>NZ_FNBT01000005.1 GCF_900102425.1 Blastococcus aurantiacus | reverse complement strand
GCATGCCCAGACCACACCCGCCGCCGCCGACGTCCCCCCTTCTGCTTTACCGCGGAAAAGCAGGACGTCGCCGTCCCTCCTCTGCTTTACCGCGGGCAAGCAGGACGGCGACCGCACCCTCACGCTGCACCGGCCGAGTCCGTTCAGGGCCGCCGGGCCGGCCGCGGCGAGTGGGACTTCGGTACGGAAAGTCCCGCATGGGCGGTGCTGGAACGACCGAGCCCCCGCTCCGTCACGTGACGGAACGGGGGCTCGGCTGTTGACTGGACGGCGGCTAGGGGACGACGCGTCGCACCCCGGGGGAGGAGGCGATCGCTGCGACGGCGGCCACGGCGAGCGGCAGGCCGACGGTCAGGGTGGCCACGGACTGATCGGCGAACCAGTCGCCCACGTCGCGCCAGGCGTCCCGCCAGGTGAGCAGCAGCGCGAGGCCTCCGAAGAGGACGACGGCCCCGATGACGAGGCCCCAGGTGCCCACCTGCCCCCACCGCTGGTAGACGACTCCGATGCCGACGCCGAGGAAGGCGAAGGCCAGCATGGGGGCTGCCGAGGCGAAGACCTGGAGGATCGGGTTGCCGACTTCGAAGATCCCGGGGGCCCAGTAGTCCAGGTTCTCTCCCCAGCCACCCGTGGCGTTCTCGATGCTGACGAGTGCGGACAGCGCCACCCCGTAGCCCAGTGACTGGACGACCGCCATGAGCGCCGTGCCCAGGAAGAAGGTGCGCCGGCTGATGCTCACCCCCATCGAGAAGGGCAGCAGTTGGGTGACCGCCTGGACGTAGACCACCATCACCGTGATGTAGAGGGCGGCCACCCCGCCACTGAAGCCGCCGTCGTCCTCACCAGCCGGCGTGAGGTGCCACGTCGCCACGTTGAGCGCGAAGCTGATCGCGACGACCAGGACAGGGATGCCGAGCATCACCGACGGGCGGATCAGGTGCAGGTGCGCGGCCTTCAGGACGCGGGTCATCGTGAGAGCTCCTCGAGGCGGGACGGGATGGTGGACGCCTCGGTCGAGCGCAGGCTCATCGCCACCACGAGCTGCTGCAGGTTCGTCTGCTCGACGGAGAGCCCGGCGGCCGCGGCGTCGTCGTCCGCATCGGGCCGGAGCCGGACCACGGCACGGCTGGAAGCGCCCAGGGTCTCGGTGTGCAGGAGCTCGTGTCCCGCGGCGAAGGCAGCCACCCGGTCGCGGGGACCGGCGACCGTCAGCGCGCTGCCACGCAGCGATTCGGCGTCGGCGTCCAGCACCACCCGCCCTCGGTCGATGAGCAGTACGTGCTCCAGGAGGGCCGCGATCTCCTCGATCAGGTGGGTGGAGAGCACGATGGTGCGGGGGTGCTCGGCGTAGTCGGCGAGCAGGCGGTCGTAGAAGAGCTGGCGTGCCACGGCGTCCAGGCCCAGGTAGGGCTCGTCGAAGAGCGTCAGGGGAGCCCGCGCCGCGAGCCCGATGATGATGCCGACGGCCGAGTTCATGCCGCGGGAGAGCTTCTTCACCGGCCGCTTCGGCGGCAGGTCGAAGTCCTCCATCAGGGAGGCGGCCAGCTCGGCGTCCCAGCTCGGAAACACCAGGGCGGCGGCGGACAGGGCGTCCTTCACCCGGAACTGCTCCGGATAGCGCTGGCCCTCCTTCACGAAGCAGATGTCGCGCAGGACGTCGTCGTCCTCGTACGGGGGTCGACCGAAGACCTCGACCCGGCCGCTCGTCGGCACGCGGTGTCCCGTCAGGAGTTGCATCAACGTGGTCTTACCGGCGCCGTTGCGGCCGAGCAGGCCGGTGATCGCGTCCTGCGCGACCACGGTCGAGACGTCGTCCAGGGCGACGTGGTTGCGGAAGCGCATCGTGACGCCGGAGACGGTGGCCGCCGCCGGCAGAGGTGCGGGGGTCATCGCGGGTCCTCCCAGTGTCGGATCATGGTGGTGAGCTCCGCGGGGCTGATGCCGAGCTTGTGCGCCTCGGTCATCAGCGGGCGGACGTACTGGTCGGCGAACTCGGTGCGCCGGCGCTTCAGCAGCTGCTCGCGGGCGCCTGTGGCGACGAACATCCCGACTCCTCGTCTCTTGGTCAGCACCCCGTCGGCGACCAGCTGGTTGAGGCCCTTGGCCGCGGTCGCGGGGTTGATGCGGTGAAAGGCGGCCAGCTCGTTCGACGAGGGCGCCTGGCTCTCCTCGGCGAGGGAGCCGTCGACGATCGCGTTCTCGATCTCGGCCGCGACCTGGCGGAAGATGGGCCCGGCGTCCTCGTTCACGGGCCGACTCCAGGGCGTAGGTCCCTGGGTTCGTTACTCATGTAATGAACCATAGAAGCCGAGCTGCGCCGAGGGCAAGTCCCCGTCGCGCGGAGGAGGCGCGCCGTCCGCACTAGGGTCGGAGGCCCGCACCCCCGAGAGGAGCACCGTGGCCCGTCGTCCCCTGCTGGCCCGTCGTCTCCTGCCGGCCTTCCTGGCGGGCGCGACGCTGACGCTCCCCGCCTGCGGCTCCGTGGTGCTCTCCGCCGACACGCTGTCGGCTGCCAAGGTCGCCGAGGCGGCCGAGGACGCCCTCGAGGAGCAGGTGGGCACCCGCCCGGACGTCACCTGTTCCGACGAGCTGCCCAAGGAGGAGGGGGCGAGCACGCGGTGCACCCTCACCGGCGGCGAGGACCCCGTGGAGTACGGCGTCACGGTGACGGTCACGTCGACCGACGGCACCACCCGCATCGGCGTCGAGGTGGACGACGAGCCGATGGAGGATGAACCCCCGGAGTGACGCCCCTCGGGGCTACAGCGCCGCGGCCAGGGCCTCGAGGTCGTCCGCGGTGACGTCGAGGTGTGGGGACACCCGCAGCACCGGGCCGGTCATCTCCCCCGGTGCCCGCTCGGGCCCGATCGCGGTGAGGACGATGCCGTGCTCGGTGAGCAGTCGTGCCCGGGTGTCGACGACGTCGACGCCGTCCGGCGGGCGCAGCGTCGTGGTGGCGGTCGGCTCGTCCGCGGGCTCCACGACGGTCCAGCCGGAGACGCCGTCGAGCGCCGCACGGGTGGCCCGGCCGACGCCGGAGAGGCGGGCGCGCACGCGGTCCGGACCGGCGGCCAGGTGCTCGCCGACCGCCACGATCAGCCCGATCCGGCCGGCGACATGACCCTCGCCGCTCTCGAACGCCTGCATGGGCGGTGAGTCCGCGGGCTGCGGCGCCGCCGGGGTCATCTGGGCCGCGATCGCCGGGCGGGCCACCAGCACGCCCACGCCGCGGGGACCGGCCAGCCACTTCCGCGAGGTGCCGTAGACGACGTCGGCACCGACGTCGGTGTCCACGTGGCCCAGCGACTGGGCGGCGTCGACCACCAGCGGCACCCCGGCGGCGCGGCACAGCGCGGCGATCTCCGCGGCCGGCTGCAGGATCCCCCGGTGACTGGGGACGTGGTCCAGGTGCACGAACCGCGGTGGGTCGGTGCGCAGCAGCCGCTCCACGCCCTCGAGGTCGGCCCGGCCGATGCCGTCGACCGGCAGTGGCTCCGGGCGTAGCCCGAACGCGCCCAGGAGGGCGATGTTCGGTGCGTACTCCCCCGGCAGGCAGGCGACCCGCGATCCGGCGGGCAGCCGCCAGCCGATCAGCAGGGCGGTGAGCCCGGCCCGCGCCGACTCGACGAACGCGACGTCCGCCGCGGCCATGCCGACCAGCCCGCCGATCACGGACCTGCCCTGCTGGAGGAGGTTCTCCGCGGCCGCCGCGGCGACGTAGCCGCCCAGCTCCGCCTCGTGCCGGGCGTGGTGCGCCGCGGCCTCCAGCGCGCGGGAGCTCTGCCGGCTGCTCGCCGCGCTGTCCAGGTGCCGGCCGGCGGGACGCGGGCGGGCCTGGCGCCACGATGCGCCGAGGTCGTCGTGCGGGAGGAGGACGGAGCGGGACGGCGTCACGGAGGTCAACGCTAGGCGAGCGCTCCGCTCAGGCGTCGAGATCCCCCCCGGGCGACCGAGACACCCGAGTGCGTGGGTTCGCCGTCCAGCGGCTCCACCGAGACGTCGACCAGCGGGAACTCGGCCAGGTCCAGCCCGGCAGGAAGCTCCACGGTCTGCGTGCCGGGCCTGACCACGCCGAGGGAGAACATGCCGTCGACGGATCGGTCGATCAGCCAGACCTCGTAGTAGCTGCCCTCCAGGGCGGGCGCCTCCAGCTCCAGCTCGAGCACCCGTGACCCGTCGTCCTTCACCACGACGTCGGCGACGCCGGAGGCCTCGGCATCGGGCAGCGGGGCGAGCGCCACGGTCGTGACCGCCTCGCCGTCGCCGTCCGCCCGCTGGACCACCGCGACGGCCCCGGCGCCCACGACCGCCCCGGCCACCACCGCGGCCGCGGCCAGCAGCAGCGGCCGCCGACGCGAGCGGAACGGGACGACGGTGCCGCCCGGGCGGTCGGCGTCGTCCGCCGGCTCCGCGGGGAGCGGCGGTGCCACGACGACGGGCGGCGTCGCCGGGGTGCCGGATGTCTGGGGGACGGCGCTCACCCCGGTGGCCGCGGCGATGGCGTCCCACACCCGGGGCGGGGGCGGGACGGAGGCGCCGGGAGCGGCGAGCTGCGGAACGGAGAGCAGGTCGGGCGCGCGACGGAGGGTGGCGACCTCGCTGCGGCAGGCGTCGCACCGCTCGAGATGGGCCGCGTCGGCCGCGGGCAGGGGTTCCCGCAGGGCCGCGAGGGCGAGCTGCTCAGGCGTGCAGTGCTGCACCGTCCACCTCCAAGCGGCTCCGCAGGCGCTCGAGTGTGCGCCGGATGTGACTCTTGATCGTGCCCAGCGGCAGGCCGGTGCGTTCGGCGATCTGCGCGTGGGTGAGGTCCTCGAAGAACGCGAGCTCGATGATGCCCCGCTGCGGCTGGCCCAGGTGGTCCAGCTCGTCCAGCAGGAGCACGCGGTCGGTCGCGGCGGTGTCGACGCCGGCGGTGACCGGGCCACCCGGCCGCGCCTGTGCCTCGGTCATCGCGGCCTCGGCCTCCCGGCGCTGTTTGTCGCGGCGCCCCCAGGCGTCGGCGATCTTGTGCCGGCAGATGCCGACCAGCCAGGCCGGCAGGGGTGAGTCGTCGGGGCGGAAGCGCGCGCGCCCGGTCCAGGCGGCGATGAAGACCTGCTGGGTGACGTCCTCGGCGTCCGGCCCCGGCCCGAAGGCGCGCACCGCCATGCCGTGCACCTGCCCCGCCCACCGCTCGTAGGCCCAGGCGAGCGCCTGTTCCTCGCCCGCGGCGAAGCGGTGGCCGATCTCGGCGTCGTCCGGGTCGACGCCGCTGCGCGTCCCCGGTACGTGATCCACGGACCGAACGCTACCGACGACGGGCCGCTGGAGGGCCAGTGCCCCGCTCACGGCGTCGGCTCCGCCACCACGACGACGTTGTCGCGGTAGCTGCGGTACTCGGGGAGGAAGGGGCCGCCGCAGGTGATCAGGGTCAGCCGCGGCGCCCCGTCGCGCGCGAAGATCCGCTCCACCGGGAGAGCCTGCTTGGTGATGACCTCGCGGGAGACCACCCGCCAGCGGGTCAACGCCCCCGCGGCGTCGGTGACGACCACCTCGTCGCCGACGGCTGCGTCCTTCAACGGGTACAGGGCGCCGGGGCCCTGTACCCGGTCGTCGACGTGCCCGGCGAGGACCGCCGAGCCGGCGGTGCCCGGCACCGGGCCGAACCGGTACCAACCGACGCTCGAGACGTCCTCGGGCAGTTCCATCTGGCCGTCGGCGGCGATGCCGACGGCGTCGACCGGAGCATCGACGCCCAGCGACGGAGCGCTGATGCGGGTCGGTGCCGAGGCCGTCGGTGCGGCCGCGGGCGCGGCGTCCCGGGTGGTGACGGGAGGGATGGCGGGCAGGGCCCCCGCGCCGGCCGGGGGGGCCGGCGCGGGGAGGGCCTGCTCCACGGGGATGCCCGCCGCCGCCTCCGGCCGGTTCAGCACCCAGGCGGTCGGGGCGCCGACGGCCAGGGCGAGGCCCAGGACGGCGGAGGCGGCGGCGGGTCGCACGGAACTGCTCCGGTCAGCCGCGGGTGCGGGCGAGACGGACGGCACCGGCGCCGGCGACGGCCAGGCCGGCGACCGAGAGCGCGGCGACCATCGGCAGCGATCTGCTGTCGTCCGCGAGTCCGGCCGAGCCGCCGGGGACGCCGCTGGGCGAGGAGTGCGTGCCGCTGATCGTCTGGACGGCCAGGTCGTAGCCGGCCTCGCCGCTCCCCCACGCGTAGACGACGGTCGAGGTGCCCTCGGCCAGGGTCAGGTCGGCCGGGCCGATGGCGACGGTGTCGGTACCGGCAAGGACGACGTCCGCGCTGACCGTGCTCGCGGGCACGGTGAGCGTGGCCTCGTTCGGGTTGGTCAGGGCCTGCACGACCGGCGTGCCGCCTGCGCGCACGTCGACGGCGGGGGCCGCGGCGGCGTGCCGGACGGTCACCCGCGCCTGGCCGGCGGGGACGGCGGAGGTGTCGTTGACGAACGGCGTCAGGGTCGGGGAGCCGTCCTTCCCGAGGTGGGCGACCACCGTGGCGTTTGCGCCTGCCGGGACGGCGACGTCGTCGGCCTTCAGCAGCGGCTCGCCGGAGCCGTCGGGGGCGTCGGCCGGGAAGATCGCCAGGTCGTAGGCGCCCGCGGGCAGCGTCAGCGGGTCGGTCAGGGTGCCCGGCTGGAAGTCGTCGATGAGGCGCTCGCCGTTGGCGTAGACGTCGACGGGGGTGTTCGGGACGCCGTGCAGGATCGAGACGGTCGCCGTGTCCGCCGCGGTCGCCGGGGTGGCGACGAGGACCAGACCGCCGACGACGGCAGCCGCGCCGGCGGCGCTGCCGAAGGTGCGCAGGGTGCTCATGGGTCGTCCTTCCGGAGGGGGGAGGTGCCTGTGCCCCCTCTTCCCGGCCCCCCTTGGACACGGATGCAGTTGAAATCCGAACTTCTTCCGTTACCTGATCGGGGGCAGGATGGGCGCGTGGTCAGCCGCGATCGGGACGACGAGGGACGGGCCCGCAACTCGCGGCCCCGGGACGCGCTGGGCCGGCCCCTGCCGCACGACGCGGTCGGGGAGCCCCGGGCGCCGGAGGGGATCGTGCGCGAGCCGCTGGTCGCGCTGGCCGAGGCGCAAGCGCTGCTCGACGCCGGCCGCCCCTTCCACGCGCACGAGGTGCTCGAGGATGCGTGGAAGTCGTCGGTGCCCGAGGAACGGCAGCTGTGGCGCGGGCTGGCACAGCTGGCGGTGGGGCTCACCCACGCGGCCCGCGGAAACGCCCGGGGGGCGACGACGTTGCTGGAGCGGGGAGTGGGCAACGTCATCCCCTACGCGGACGCACCGCCGCACGGCGTCGACGTCCGTGGCCTGGCGGCCTGGGGGCGGGCGCTGGCGGCCGACGCGGCAGCCGGTCGCGCGCTCGACCTGACGGCCCCGGCCCTGCGCCGGGACTGATCAGCCGGCCCGGACGCGGGCGTAGCGGTCCAGCGACACCTGGCGCTCGTGCGCGTGGTCGACAACGGGCTCCGGGTAGCCGGCCGGGATGCCGCCCGGGGCGGTCCAGGGCTCGTGCACGTGCTCCGCGTCGAGGTCGCGCAGTTCCGGCACCCACCGCTTCACGTACGTGCCGTCCGGGTCGAACTTCTTGCCCTGGGTGATCGGGTTGAACACCCGGTAGTAGGGCGAGGCGTCGGTGCCGGTCCCGGCGACCCACTGCCAGCCGTGCTGGTTGCTGGCCAGGTCGCCGTCGACCAGGTGCTGCATGAAGTACCGGGCGCCACGGGTCCACTCCTGGTGCAGGTCCTTCACCAGGAACGAGGCGACGATCATGCGCACCCGGTTGTGCACGTAGGCCTCGCCGAGCAGCTGGCGCATCCCGGCGTCGACGAGGGGGAACCCGGTGCGGCCGGTCTCCCAGGCGCGCACCAGCGCCTCGGCGTCGGGGCCGCTGTCGTAGCCCATGCCCTGCAGCTCCGGCTTGAGGTACTCCCGCGCCGACTCCGGGCGGTGCCACAGCACGTCGGCGTAGAAGTCCCGCCACGCCAGCTCGTCGGTGTAGCGGCGCACCGCCTCCCCGCCGTCGTCCTGTGCGGCGAGGTCGGCCAGCAGCGTGCGCGGGTGCACGCAGCCGTACTTCAGGTAGGCCGAGAGCCGGCTGGTGCCGTCGGTGCCGGGGAGGTTGCGCCCTTCGGCGTACCCGAGCAGGCGCTCGTCGCGGAACCGGGCCCAGGCGGCCAGGCCGGCCCGCTCGCCGGCGGGCGGCAGGACGACGCCGCGCAGCTCGGGGGCCGGTGGTGGGTCGTCCGAGCGGACGCCGGTGCGCCAGCGGGCGCCGTCCGGGAAGTGCGCCGGGGCGCGCCAGCCGTGCTCGCGCCAGGCCCGGGCGAACGGGGAGAAGACCTGGAAAGGGGAGCCGTCGCGCTTGGTGACCCGGCCCGGCGTCACCAGGTACGGCGAGCCGGTGCGCGCCAAGGGGACGTCGCCCAGCGCCTGTTCGACCGCGGCGTCCCGGCGCCGGCCGTAGGGCCCCGCGTCGGCGCTGATGTGCACCGACGTCGCACCGACCTCGCGCACCAGCGCCGGCAGCACGTCCGCGGGATTCCCCGAGCGCAGCACGAGCGCGCCGTCGAGGTCCTCGTCCAGTGCGGACAGGCAGTCGAGCAGGAAGCGGCGGCGCGGCTCGCCGGAGGGGCCGTAGAGACGGTCGTCGAAGACGAAGACGGGGAGGACGTCGCCGTCCGGGCCGGCGGCGTCGTGGGCGGCGAGCAGCGCGGGGTGGTCGCCGAGGCGCAGGTCGCGCCGGAACCAGAGCAGCGTCGTCGACACCCGGCCGAGCGTAGGAACGATGGCCGTCCCCCGCCCGGTGGGACGGTATGTGCACGAACGGCGGTTCGGCGTCCTCCGATGGGGCGGTATGTGCACGAACGGCGCTCGGGGGACGGCGGGGGCGGGCGATCCGCGCGATCATGGTCGGGTGCCCGAGTTGCCCGAGGTGGAGGCCCTGGCCGCCTTCCTGCGCGCCAGCGCGGTCGGCCGCGTGCTGACCCGCGCCGATCTGGCCGCCGTCCAGGCGATCAAGACCTTCGACCCGCCGCTGTCGGCGCTCGGCGGACTGGAGATCACCCGCGCCCGCCGGCACGGCAAGTTCCTCGACCTCGACGTCTCCGGTGTGCACCTCGTCGTGCACCTGGCCCGCGCCGGCTGGCTGCACTGGCGGGAGAACCTGCCGACCGCCCCACCCAAGCCGGGCAAGGGCCCGCTCGCGCTGCGCGTGCACCTGGATGACGGGAACGGCTTCGACCTCACCGAGCAGGGCACCCGCAAGGGCCTGGCGATCTACGTCGTCCGCTCGCCGTCCGAGGTGCCGGGCGTCGCCCGGCTGGGCCCCGACGCGCTGCAGGTGGACCGCGAGACCTTCGCCGCCCTGCTCGGCGGCCGGTCCGGGCAGCTCAAGGGCGCGCTCACCGACCAGACGCTGATCTCCGGCATCGGCAACGCCTACTCCGACGAGATCCTGCACGCCGCCCGGCTCTCCCCGTTCAAGATGGCCGACAAGCTCAGCGACGACGAACTGGTCCGTCTCTACGACGCCGTGCGCGCCACCCTCACCGAGGCGCTCGAGCGCCAGGTGGGGCAGCGCGCCGCGACGATGAAGGGCGAGAAGCGCTCCGGGCTGCAGGTGCACGCCCGGACCGGTCTGCCGTGCCCCGTCTGCGGCGACACCGTGCGGGAGGTCAGCTTCGCCGACACCTCGCTGCAGTACTGCCCCACCTGCCAGACCGGCGGCAAGCCGCTGGCCGACCGGCGGATGTCGAAGCTGCTGCGCTAGCTGTTCATGCCCCGGGCAGCAGGGCGGTGAGCCGGGTGAGCGCACGGGCGAGCACGGAGCTGCTGGCGCCGGCCGTGCCGGTCGGTTCCGCGTCGTCGGCTGCCGAGCCCACCGCCGTCCACCAGTCACGCAGCGGTGGGGGAGCCAGCACGTCGATCCGCTCGCCCGGCTGCGGCACGACGACCCTGACGCCCCGCGGACGCGCGGCGGCCAGCAGGCGCTGGACGGGCTCGGCCCAGCGGTGGAAGGCCAGGTTGAACGTCGCCCAGTGGATGGGCAGGAGCACTGTCCCGCCGAGGTCCCCGTGCGCCCGCACGGCCTCCTCGGGGTCCATGTGGATGGCGTGCCACGCGTCGTTGTAGGCACCGATGGGCAGCAGCGTCAGGTCGAAGGGGCCCAGCTGCGCCCCGATGGCGGCGAAGGCCGGCGTGTACCCGGTGTCGCCTCCGAAGTAGACGCGGTGCCGCGGGCCGGTGATCGCCCACGAGGCCCACAGCGTGGTGTTGCGGTGGAAGTACCGGCCGGAGAAGTGCCGCGCCTCGGTGCAGGTGAGGGTCAGGCCCGCGACGTCGTGGGTGCCGTCCCAGTCCAGCTCCACGATGCGGTCCTCCGGCACGTGCCACTTGCGCAGGTGCTCGCCGATGCCCAGCGGGACGACGAAGGGGGCGGTCTGGGTGGCGAGGAGGGCGCGGACCGTCGGCAGGTCCAGGTGGTCGTAGTGGTCGTGCGAGATGAGGACGGCGTCGATGCGCGGGAGCTCGTCGACGGGCATCGGGGGCTCGTGCAGCCGGGTCGGGCCGAACACCGGGGACGGCGAGACGCGGTGGCCCCACACGGGGTCGACCAGCACCCGGCGGCCGTCGATCTCCAGCAGCGCGCTCGCGTGGCCGAACCAGGTGACCGCCAGCTCGGCGGCCTCGGCGGGCAGCTCGGGCCGGGCCAGCGGGATGGGCCCGCCCGGCAGGCCGACGTGCCGCTCCTCGTGCCACTGGCGCAGCAGGCCGTCACGGGTGTTGGCCGGGGCGAGCGCCGGGGTGGGCAGCGTGTTGTGGAAGGTGCCGTCGGAGAAGTGCGGCGACCCGGCGACGACCGGCCGCAGCCGGCGGCGGTGCGCTCCGAGCGCGGTGGGCAGGCCCCACGCGGCGGCGGTCATCCAGCCCACCGGTCCGGCGAGCACGGCGGCGGTGAGGGCGGCGCGGCGGAGGAGGCGGGACGGCACGGCTCCAGCATCCCAGCCGGAGCCGTGCCGTCCGAGGTTTCCCGTGGAACGTCACACCACGATCACCCTGCTTGTCCGCGGTGAAGCCGCCGGCTTCACCGCGGAGAAGCAGGGATCAGGCGGCGGCGATGGCGGCCACCGGGGAGGTCCGCGCGGCGCGGCGGGCCGGGAGCACCGAGGCGAGCAGCCCCGCCAGGGTGGCGACGACGACGATCGCGCCCACCTGGAGCCACGGGACGTCGAGCACGATGTCGCCCACCTCGCCGAGCACCGAGGCCGCCCCGATCAGCCCGTAGGACCCGCCGACGACGACCCCGAGCGCCGATGCCACCCCGGCCACGAGCACCGCCTCCCAGGCGAGCAGCCCGCGCAGCTGGCCACGGGTGAGACCGAGCGCCCGCAGCAGGCCGTTCTCCTGGCGCCGCTCGACCACGGACAGCGCCAGGGTGTTGCCCACCCCGATCAGCGCGATGACCACGGCGACCGCGAGCAGCCCGGTCACGACGAGCAGCAGCACGTCGAGGATCTCGTCGAGCTCGATGCGCATGGTGACCAGCCCGGTCACCTGCGCGTCCGGGGCGACCTCGCCCACCAGGTCGGTCACCTCGTCGACCCCCGCCACCTGGGCGTCGGGGTCGGTCTCGGAGAGCATCACCCAGACCTCGGCCAGCCCGGTGTCCCCGGCGAGGGAACGCAGGTCGCCGGCGTCCAGAAGGGGTGCCTGGTCCTCCCCGGTGATCAGGACGCGGAGGGGCAGCGAGCGCCCCTCGCCGGTGAGGGTCAGGGTGTCGCCGTCCTTGACCGAGTAGGCCTCCCCGGCCCATTCCGGCAGCACGACCTCTCCCGGCCGGGGCAGCAGCATCTCGTCCGTCGAGCGCAGCACCGTGCTCGCCGCGGCGGCGTCCACGCCGTGCGCGTAGAAGGGATCGCCGAGTGGGTCGGTGACGTCCGCCCCGGTCACGGGTGCGGTCCGTGCGACCTGGTCCAGGTCCGCGAGCGTCCCCGGCAGCGAGGTGGGCAGGTCGTCGGACCAGCTCTGGACGACGACGTCGGTCGGGAACTCGGCGTCGAGGCCGGCCGTCGCCGTCGCCCGCGTGGAGGCGGCACCCACGACGAAGGCGCTGGTGAGCGTCACGCCGATCAGCAGCGCGGTGGCCGTGGCCGCCGTCCGCCGGGGGTTGCGGGTGGCGTTGCCCGCCGCGAGCCGGGCGGGGACCCCGCCGAGCCGGCCGGCCAGCCGGCCAGCGGCCGCGACCACGGGCGGGACCGCCCGCTGCGACAGCAGCACGATGCCGAGGAAGCTGAGAACCCCGCCGGGGAGGGCGACGAGGACCTCCTGGATCACCGCGCCACCGACCATCAGGGCGGTGCCCGGGACGGCCAACAGCAGCCCCAGCACCAGCCGGAGCACCCCCGGGCGGGACCGCAGCGGCGCGGGGTCCACCGGCCGCAGCGCCGCGAGCGGGGCGACCTTCGTGGCGGCCCGGGCCGGGGCCAGGGCCGCGAGCACGGTGACGACGGTGCCGACCAGCATCCCGGCGAGCACGGCGTACAGCGGCACGGCGACGCCGGAGAGGGGGATCGCCGAGTTACTGCCCGCGACGGCCGAGATCAGCGCGGCCAGCCCGATGCCGGCAGCCACACCCACGGCCGAGGAGACCAGCCCGGTGGCCAGCGCCTCACCGAGCACGCTGCGCCGCACCTGCCGGGCGGTGGCGCCCACGCAGCGCAGGAGGGCCAGCTCGCGGGTCCGCTGGGCCAGCAGGACGGCGAAGGTGTTGGCGATGACCAGCCCGGCGACGACGACGGCGATCGTGCCGAACACCAGGAGCACCGAGGCGAGTGCGGTCGCGTTGCCCATCAGGGCGGCGGCGGCCTTCTCCGCCTGCTCCTCACCGGTGCGCACCGCGACGTCGCCGGGGACCGCGGCAGTGACGTCGGCGACCACCTCGTCGGTGCCGAAGCCGGGGCCGGCGGCGATTCGCAGCTCGAGGGGGCCGGTGGCGCCCCAGTCCCTGGCCTGCGCCTCGGTGACGAAGCCGCGGGCGTAGAGGCCGGCCTCCGGGTCGCCGCGCAGGTCGACGATGCCGGTGACGGTCGCCTCCGACGTCGTCGCCTGGCCCCCGGCGTCGTACGCCGAGACGGTGAGGACGTCGCCGACCTCGGCCCGGGCGCGGTCGGTCACGGCGACCTCGCCGGTCCCCGTGGGGAGCCGGCCGGAGGAGAGCTGCTCCCAGCGCAGCTGCGGGGCGTCGGCGATCGACTGCACGGAGAGGTACTGCGAGCCGGGCCGCCCGGGCACGGCGGCCGAGACGCTGGTCTCGTAGGCGGCGGCGACGGCGCCGACGGAGCTGAGCTCCTCCAGCGTCGCGACGTCGCCGGCGAGCGACCCGCCCTCGGAGGTGACGACGGCTGCGGCGTCGACGTACCGGGCGCCGACGGTGTCCAGCACGGTGCTGCGGGAGGTCTCGTTGAGCACGAGGGTGGCCACGACGAAGCCGACGGCGATGACGACGGCCAGCGTGGAGGCGATCAGCCGTGCCGCGTGGGTGCGGAGCTGGGCCAGGACGACGGTGCGCATCGTCAGGCCCCCAGCCCGCGCAGCGCGTCCAGGACCGACTCGGCGGTGGGGTCGGCGAGGTCGCCGGCCAGCCGGCCGTCGGCCAGCAGGACCACGCGGTCGGCGTAGGCGGCCGCGGACGGGTCGTGGGTGACCATGACGACGGTCTGGCCCGTCTCCTTCACGCTGGAGCGCAGAAGGCCGAGCACCTCCGCACCCGAGCGGGAGTCCAGGTTGCCGGTGGGCTCGTCGGCGAAGACGACGTCGGGGCGGGGGAGCAGGGCGCGGGCGATGGCCACGCGCTGCTGCTGACCGCCGGAGAGCTCGTGCGGGCGGTGGCCGAGGCGCTCGCGCAGGCCCAGCCGGGCGACGACGGCGTCGAACCAGGCGGGGTCGGGCCGCAGGCCGCCCAGCTGCATGGGCAGGACGATGTTCTCGCGGGCGTCGAGCACCGGGAGCAGGTTGAACGACTGGAACACGAACCCGATCCGCTTGCGACGCAGCGTGGTCAGCTGGTCGTCGCGCAGGCTGGTGAGCGGGGTGTCGCCCAGCCAGACCTCGCCGGCGGTCGCGGTGTCCAGGCCGGCCAGGCAGTGCATCAGGGTCGACTTGCCCGAGCCGGAGGGGCCCATGATCGCGGTGAACTCACCGGCGGCGAAGGCGACGTCGACGCCGGCGAGGGCGTGCACCGCCGTCTCGCCGGTGCCGTAGGTCTTGCGCAGCCCGGCGGCGCGGACGGCGGCGCTGGTCCGGGCGGCGGCGGGCGGCTCGCCGGGGACGGTCATGAGGGGAACGGACACTTCGGACCTCCGGTGCGGGGGGATGCGGCAACGGTGATCACGCTCCCGCCCGGGGCCGTCCTCCCGCGTCGGAGCGGAGGGCCATCTTCCGGTCGCCGTCCGTGCTCCCCCGGGCGGACCCCGCCGTCATCCCCTGGGCGGAGCCGCCTGCTTTTCCGCGGAGAAGCGTTCTGCTTCTCCGCGGAAAAGCGGCCTGCTTTTCCGCGGAAAAGCAGGCTAGGCGTCGCGGAGGAGGTCGGCCGGCTGCACGAGGCCGATCCGGTAGGCGAGGACGACGGCCTGCACGCGGTCGCGGGAGCCGGTCTTGGCCAGCACCCGCCCGACGTGGGTCTTCACGGTCGCCTCGCTGACGACGAAACTGCGCGCGATCTCGGTGTTCGAGGCGCCCAGCGCCATCTGCACGAGCACCTCGCGCTCCCGGGGCGTCAGCTCGGCCAAAGCGGCGTCGTCGCCACCGCCGGGGGCCGACGACGACGCGCCCCGCAGCATCGGCGCGACGTGCTGCAGCAGCCGGCGGGTGGAGCTGGCCGCGATCACCGAGTCGCCGGCGTGCACGGTGCGCACCGCGGCGAGCATCTCCTCGGGCGGGGCGTCCTTGAGCAGGAAGCCGCTGGCCCCGGCGCCGATGGCGGCGACGACGTACTCGTCGAGGTCGAACGTCGTCAGCACGACGACGCGGGGTGCCTCCGGCAGCGCGGTCACCTGCCGCGTCGCCTCGAGGCCGTCGGTGCCCGGCATGCGGATGTCCATGAGGACGACGTCGGCCGGGGTGCCCCGCAGCAACTGCACGGCCGCGGCGCCGTCGCCCGCCTCGCCCACCACCGTGAGGTCGGGCTGGGAGTCGATGACCATCCGGAAACCGGCGCGGACCATCTGCTGGTCGTCGACGAGGACCACCCGGATCGGCTCGCTCATCGGTCCGGTCATCGACGAGAACCGTAGGGCAGGGCGGCGTGCACGCCGAAGCCGCCACCGTGCCGAGGCCCGGCCTCCAGCCGTCCGCGGTGCAGCTCCGCGCGCTCGCGCATGCCGCGCAACCCCTGGCCGCCTCCGTCGGAGGACACCATGGCGGACGAGGCGCCCCGGCCGTCGTCCAGCACCGACAGCTCCAGCGCGTCGGGCCGCCACTGCAGCCGCACCCAGGCGCGGGAGGCCGGACCGGCGTGCTTGAGCACGTTGGTCAGCGACTCCTGCACGATCCGGTAGGCGGCCAGCTGCGGCCCGGCGGCCAGCGGCTGGGGCTCGCCCTCGACGATGAGGTCGACGTCGAGCCCGCTGGCCCGCACGTCCTCCACCAGGGCGGGGATGGCGGCGACGTCCGGCTGCGGTGCGTACTCCTCGCCACCGCCCTCGCGCAGCACGCCCAGCAGGGACCGCATGTCGGTGAGCGCCTGCCGGCCGGTGGCGGCAATGGCCTCCAGCGCTTCGGTCGCCGCCGCGGGATCGGCCTTGCCCGCGTACCGGCCGCCGTCGGCCTGCGCGATGACCACCGACAGGGAGTGCGCGACGACGTCGTGCAGCTCGCGGGCGATGCGCGCCCGCTCGGTGGTGGCGGCCAGCCGCATCTCCTGGTCGCGCTCCAGCTCCAGCAGCTGCGCCCGCTCCTCGAGCGCCGCCAGCTGTTGCAGCCGGGCCCGGCGCAGGTTTCCCAGCGCCCACGCGGCGACGACGGAGACGCCGATGGCGCCGGCCACGGGGACGATGGAGTCGGCGATCCCGTAGCCCCAGTACCGCAGCGCGGCCAGGCCCGCGCCGACGAGCCCGACGGCGAGACCCGCCTGGGCCGCCCAGCGCGTCGAGTAGGCGGCCAGCGCGTAGACCATGATCAGCGCCGCGACGTTGGCGGCCAGGAACTCCGGCACGACGAGCAGCTCGAGCAGGCCGACGGCCACCACCGCGGCGGCCGCCGGGACCGGTGCCCGCCGTCGCCAGGCCAGCGGGACGGTCAGCAGCGTGCCGATCAGGAAGGCGCCGGCCGGATTCTCCCAGTAGGCCGTGGAGGGCAGCAGGACGGTGCAGAACCAGACCGCGGCGGCCAGCGCCGCGTCGAAGGCGAACGGGTGACGGCGCAGCCGGTCCGCCGGGTTGTCCAGGGCACCGTCCACGCTGCCGAGCCTAGGGAGCGGGGCGCCCGATCTCGTCGTCCCCAGGACGGAACCGCGCGTCCACCCCAGGTCTGATCGCGACGTGCGGACCAGACTGGTCGCATGACCGACGCCGAGGAGGAGGGCGGCGACCCGGCCTGCTGGCTGCGCCGGGTCTGCCCGGCGTGCGGACGGCTCGCCGACGAGGACCCGCCCACGACCTGCCCCGCCTGCGGAGCGCCGCTGCCCGGAGAGTGACGGTCAGGCGGCGTGCGGCCTCCGCGCGCCGAGCTCCATGAAGTCGCACAGCGCCTGGCGCAGCGCGACGCCGCGGGCATCGGCGGGCACGTGCACCTCCGCGCGCAGGTCGAGGGGCAGCCCGGGCAGCTGGAGGGCCGCCTGGGACCGGATGTCCTCCTCGAGCACCTGTTGCTGCAGCGCCACCTGCTCGGCCACGGTGGCCGGCGCCGGCAGCCGTCGTCCCGGCCCGGCGGCGAGCATCAGGCGGACGTAGATGCGGGTGGAGTCCGCGTCCTCGGGCTGCAGCAGGTACAGCAGCGTCGTCGTCGCGCCGGTGTCGAGGAACTCCTGCCGCAGCCGGAGCTGGAAGGGCGCCCGGTAGACGTAGGTGGTGCGCCGCCGCTGCCGCAGGGGCCGCCTGCCTGCGGCGACCTCCGGGTCGAGCGGGTTGTCCACCTCCTGCTCCTGGACGCTGCGGAAGCCGCCGGGTTCGCGGATCAGCTCGCAGGGCCCGATCTCCGGCACGGCCGCGAGGGTCGTCGGGTGCACGAAGGGGCCGTGCGTCGCGTCGAGGAACGTGTCGGCCAGCGGGCCGGCGGGGCCGGGGGAGCGCAGCGGCGGGACCCAGCCGCCGACGGTGGACCGGTCGTCCGCCTCGGGCACCTCGAGGGGGACGTCGGCCGGGTCGGCCGGCGCCAGCCACAGGGCCCCGAGCCGCTCGCGCACGCCGAACGCCGGGGGATCGGCACGGGCCACGCCGTCCTCCCGGAACAGCGTCCAGGTGCGGCCGAGCAGCCGGACCTGCAGCCAGCCGCCGGTACGCAGCTCGCGGGACAGGGCCACCGGGTGCCAGGCGTGCTCCAGCGACGGGTCGAGGTTGGCGAACACCGCACCCTGCGGCCGGTGTGCCTCGCCGGCGGGCTCGAGGGCAGGGAGGGCCGCCGGCCGGGTGGGGGACGACGGGGTGCGCTCGGGAGCGATCCACACCCAGCCGTACCGCTCCTCCACCGCCCAGGGCCCCCGCAGATCGGCGCGCGGCGGCGGCGTGCCGTCCTGGCCCAGCGAGGGGATCTCGGCGCACCGCCCGTCGCGGTCGAAGCGCCATCCGTGGGCCGGGCACTGCAGCCGGCCGTCGACGACGCTCGCCGTCGTCAGCGGAGCCAGTCGGTGGGGGCAGCGGGCGGGGAAGGCGCTGACCTCCCCGCCCGGCCGCAGCCGCACCACGACGTAGGGGCGGCCGCCGGCGGCCACCGGGACCGGCGTCGTCCCGACCTCCGCGGCGCGGGCCACCGCGAACCAACCCGACGATCCCCGACCGTTCGTACCCATGCCGCAGTGCACCAGCCCGGGATTGCACGGCGGTTACGTCCGCGGAGCGACCCGCGTACGTCTCGGGCCGGTCCGGCCGTGGCGGGTGGTGTGAGCCACCTCTCGCCATCTACGGTGCGCTGTCCACCGTCCCCACCCGGGAGGACGGCCGGGTCCGACCGCGGGAGGAGGGGAGGTGCCGCCCCGACTGCCGATGCCGGGCGCGCTGCGCTGGCTGCGACGTGGCCACCTGGGGACGGAGGCCGAGCAGGCGACCTTCCGCACCCTGCACTCCGCCTCGCTCACCGCGCCGGCGCTGCGCGGGGGCCTCACCACCGATTCCGCCGAGCATGCGATCCGGCACCTGCGGGACCTGCTCGGGGTCCCGGCGGTCGCGCTCACCGACACCGTGGCGATGCTCGCCTGGGACGGCCGGTTCGGGCACCACGAGCGGGACGCGGCGGCCCTCGCGGCCATCGTCCTGGAGTCGGGCAACACGGTGGTCCGCGACCGCGCGGACTTCGCCTGCTCGGACGCCGGCTGCGGGCTGCGGCAGGTCGTGGTGAGCCCGCTCGTGGTCGAGGACCGGGTGGTCGGCACCCTGCAGGCGTTCACCGCGTCGGCGTCGGCCGGGCTCGTCCGGGCCGTGGCCGAGGTCGGGCGCTGGGTGTCGGGCAACCTCGAGCTGGCCGAGCTGGACGCGTCGCGCACCCGCCTCATGGAGGCGGAGGTCCGTGCGCTGAGGGCGCAGATCAGCCCGCACTTCATCTACAACTCGCTGACGGCGATCGCGTCGTTCGTGCGGACCGACCCGGAGCAGGCCCGGGAGCTGCTGCTGGAGTTCGCCGACTTCACCCGGTACTCCTTCAGCCGGCACGGCGAGTACACGACCTTGGCCGAGGAGCTGCGATCCATCGAGCGCTATCTGGTCCTGGAGAAGGCCCGGTTCGGCGACCGGCTGCAGGTCACGCTGCGGGTGGCGCAGGAGGTCCTGCCGGTCGCCGTGCCGTTCCTCTGCCTCCAGCCGCTGGTCGAGAACGCCGTCCGGCACGGGCTGGAGCACAAGCAGGGCGTCGGGACGGTGACGATCATCGCGGCCGACCACGGGGGAGAGTGCCTGATCTCGGTCGAGGACGACGGCGTCGGGGAGGACCCGGAGAAGGTGCGGCGGGCGCTGGCGGGCGACGAGTCCGTCGACTCCGTGGGCCTGGGCAACGTGGACGCGCGGCTCCGGACCGCGTTCGGCGACGACTACGGCCTCGTCGTGGAGACGGGCCCGGGCGCGGGGACGAAGGTTATCGTGCGGGTTCCCAAGTTCGCCCCGGGAGTGCGCCCGTGAGTGACCGGCTGACCGTCCTCGTGGTCGACGACGAGCGACCGGCGCTGGAGGAGCTGCGGTGGCTCCTCGAGCGCGACGAGCGCATCGAGGCGGTCCTGACCTGCGACTCGGCGACCGAGGCGCTGCGCCTCCTCCAGGAACGCGGCGTCGACGCCGTCTTCCTGGACATCCGGATGCCCGGGCTCAGCGGGGTCGACCTGGCCCGCGTGCTCTCCCGGTTCAAGGCACCGCCGCCCGTGGTCTTCGTGACCGCCTACGACGACCACGCCGTGGACGCGTTCGAGCTGGGTGCCGTGGACTACGTCCTGAAGCCGGTGCGCGAGCAGCGGCTGGCCGAAGCCGTCCGCCGGGTGGTCGGCGCGCGGGCGGGTGGGCCGCCGTCGGCGGCCGACGACATCGCCGTCGAGCTCGGTGGGGTGACCCGGTTCGTGCCCCGGTCCAGCGTCGGGTACGTCGAGGCGCACGGCGACTACGCCCGGCTGCACACCCCGACCGGCAGCCATCTGGTGCGGGTGCCGCTGACCACGCTCGAGGAGGCGTGGAAGGACGCCGGGTTCGTGCGGATCCACCGGTCGCTGCTGGTGGCCCTCCAGCACGTGCAGGAGGTCCGCATGGACGCCGGCCGGTGCACGGTCGTCGTCGGCGGGACGCACCTGGGCGTGAGCCGGCGGCACACCCGGGAGCTGCGCGACCTGCTGGTCCGCCGCGCGCGGCCGGGCACCCCGGGCAGGGGGTGACCGGTGTCGGAGAGCTCGCCCCGCCGGGTCCGCGTCACCAGCCCCCGCACGAGCGCCGCCCGCGCCCAGCGGGTGCCCGCCGCCCGGGAGATCGACGCCCAGACCCGGCTGGGCGAGGTGTACATGTCCTCGCTGCTGCGCTCGCAACTGCGGCTCGCGCTGCTGGCGCTGGCGACCCTGGCGGTGTTCGTCGGCGGGATCCCGCTGGTGTTCTGGCTGTTCCCGGATCTCTCCGCGGTGGAGGTGCTGGCCGTCCCGCTCCCGTGGTTCCTGCTGGCGTTCGCCGTCTACCCGTTCCTGCTGCTGGTGGGCTGGCTCTACGTCCGCGCCGCCGAGCGCAACGAACGGGCCTTCACCGACGTGCTGGACCGCACGTGACCGAGCTCGCGGGGTCGCGCATCCGGCACAGCACCCGGCCCGCGCGCCGGCGCGTGCCGCGCGGCGCCCACCACCGCGGATGACCGCCGCCGGCTACAGCGTCCTCGGCGTGACGGCGGTCTTCGTGGTCACCCTGGCGGTCGGTGCCTACGGCTGGCGCTTCTCCCGCACGACCAGCGACTTCTTCGTCGCCTCCCGCACGGTGCGGCCGGGGCTCAACGCCTCGGCGATCGGCGGGGAGTACCTCTCGGCGGCGTCCTTCCTCGGCGTCGCGGGTCTCGTGCTCGCCTTCGGCACGGAGATGCTCTGGTACCCGGTCGGCTGGACGGCGGGGTACCTCGTCCTGCTCGTCCTGGTCGCGGCGCCGCTGCGCCGCTCGGGTGCCTACACGCTGCCCGACTTCGCCGAGAGCCGGCTGGAGTCGCGCGGGGTGCGCCGGCTGTCGGCCCTGCTGGTGGTGGCCATCGGCTGGCTCTACCTGATGCCGCAGTTCCAGGGCGCCGGCCTCGCCCTCGCCTCCACGACCGGCACCGGGCCCTGGCTGGGAGGCGTGCTCGTCGCGACCGTCGTCCTCGTCAACGTGCTGTTCGGGGGCATGCGCAGCATCACCTTCGTGCAGGCCTTCCAGTACTGGCTCAAGCTCACCGCCCTGCTGTTCCCGCTGCTGTTCATGGCCGCCATCTGGCTCGGTGACGGCGCGGTCTCCCCGGCGTCGGTCGAGGTGGGAGACGTCGTCGGCAGCGGCGACTCGTGGGTGTCGCCGCTCGCCGGGGCCGAGCACGAGGTCTACACGACGTACTCGATCATCATCGCCACGTTCCTGGGCACGATGGGCCTGCCGCACGTGGTGGTCCGCTTCTACACCAACCCCGACGGGGCGGCGGCCCGCCGGACGACGCTGTTCGTGCTGGCCCTCCTCGGGCTGTTCTACCTCCTGCCCCCCGTGTACGGGGGGCTGGGCCGGCTCTACGCGCCGGACCTCGTCGCCGACGGCCGCGCGGAGTCGGTGGTGCTGGAGCTCCCGGCGCGCATGGTGGGCGGCACGGCGGGGGACCTGCTGTCGGCGCTGACCACGGCGGGGGCGTTCGCCGCCTTCCTCTCCACGTCGTCGGGGCTCACGGTCGCCGTGGCGGGGGTGATCAGCCAGGACGTGATGGGGCACCGGTTCGGCGGGGTGCGGGCCTTCCAGGCCGGTGCCGTCGTCGCCGTCCTCGTGCCCCTGGGCCTGGCCGTGCTCACCGAGGGGGTGGGGGTCGCCCAGGCCGTCGGCCTGGCCTTCGCCTTCGCCGCCTCCACGCTGTGCCCGTTGCTGGTGCTGGGGATCTGGTGGCGCCGGCTCACCGACGTCGGGGCGATCGCGGGGATGCTGATCGGCGGGGGGTGCGCCGGTGGGTCGGTGCTGGCCACCCTGCTCGGCGTGGGGCCGGAGGGCTGGGCGGGTGCGCTGCTCGCCCAGCCCGCGGCATGGACCGTCCCGCTGGCGTTCCTCACCATGGTGGGGGCGTCGCTGGCCACTCCGCGGCGGGTGCCGCGGCACGCCGCCCGGACGATGGTCCGGCTGCACACGCCCGAGTCGGTGCAGCTCGACAGGGGCGCCCCGCCCCGGTGATCGGACGGCCCGATGGGCGGCGGGCGGCCTGACCGCTCGTCCCGCCGGACCTGCCGTACACCGAATGCCGGTGACCGCTCGGCGCAGCCGCCGTCCCGCGGATCGCACGCAGCCGGGCGCCCTCCTACCGTGACGGGGCTCACATCTGCCGGGTGTGACGCCCGACCACTCTGACCAGGAGGTCGCACCTTGACCGAGCCCACGGAACGGCGTCTGCTGACGCCGGAGGAGTACCTGCAGGCGCAGAACTCACCCGAGTTCGCCGAGCTGAAGCGCAGGTTCCGCCGGTTCGCCTTCCCGATGACCTTCGCCTTCTTCGCCTGGTACCTGCTCTACGTCCTGCTCTCCACCTACGCGCCGGACTTCATGGCCACCGAGGTCTTCGGCAACGTCAACCTCGGCATCCTGCTCGGCCTGGCCCAGTTCGTGACCACGTTCGCGATCACGCACCTGTACGTGGCCCACGCCAACCGGAACACCGACCCCATCGCCGACGAGATGCGGGACCGGCTGGAGCGCCACGACTTCGCGTCCGGCCAGACCTCCGCGACCGGCCCGACCTCGACCGAGGGGGCCACCCGTGCGTGAGCTCCTCGCCGCCGACGACACGATCGGCGAGCCGGCCGTCAACATCTCGATCTTCGGCGCCTTCGTCCTGGTGACGCTGTTCATCACCTTCCGCGCCAGCCGCAACAACAAGAGCGCCGCCGACTACTACGCGGCCGGCCGCAACATCAGCGGGACGCAGAACGGCCTGGCCATCGCGGGCGACTACCTGTCCGCGGCGTCGTTCCTGGGCATCGCCGGGGCCATCGCCGTCTACGGCTACGACGGCTTCCTGTACTCGATCGGCTTCCTGGTCGCCTGGCTGGTGGCGCTGCTGCTCGTGGCCGAGCTGATGCGCAACACCGCCCGGTTCACCATGGCCGACGTCCTGGCCTTCCGGATGCGGGAGCGGCCGGTGCGCATGGCGGCGGCCATCTCGACCCTGGCCGTGTCGCTGTTCTACCTGCTGGCGCAGATGGCCGGCGCCGGTGGCCTGGTGGCGCTGCTGCTGGGGGTCAGCGGTGACGCCGCGGAGGCCCTGGTGGTCACGCTGGTCGGCGCGCTGATGATCTTCTACGTGCTGGTCGGCGGCATGCGCGGCACGACCTACGTGCAGATGATCAAGGCGACGCTGCTCATCGCCGGCGCGTTCGTGATGACCGTGTGGGTGCTGGCCGAGTACGGCTTCAACCTGTCCTCGCTGCTCGGCGGCGCGCAGGACCTCGCCGTCGAGGGCCGGGACGTGCTGGCCCCCGGGGCGCAGTACGGCCTGACCGAGACGTCGAAGCTGGACTTCGTCTCGCTGGGCCTCGCGCTGGTGCTGGGGACGGCGGGCCTGCCGCACGTGCTCATGCGCTTCTACACGGTGCCCACGGCCAAGGACGCCCGCCGCTCGGTCGTCTGGGCCATCTGGCTGATCGGCATCTTCTACCTGTTCAGCCTGGTCATCGGCTACGGCGCCGGCGCGCTGGTCGGCCCGGCGGAGATCCTCGCCGCCCCTGGCGCGGTCAACGCGGCAGCGCCGCTGCTGGCCTTCGAGCTCGGCGGCACG
The DNA here is from genome assembly GCF_900102425.1 of Blastococcus aurantiacus. Taxonomy (GTDB): domain Bacteria; phylum Actinomycetota; class Actinomycetes; order Mycobacteriales; family Geodermatophilaceae; genus Blastococcus; species Blastococcus aurantiacus. Next base: position 406,434 of record NZ_FNBT01000005.1, on the reverse strand, counting down.
GTGCTGCTGGGCATCATCGCCGGGGTCGCCTTCGCCACGATCCTCGCGGTGGTGGCGGGCCTGACGATCACCGCGTCGGCCTCGTTCGCGCACGACGTCTACGCGTCGGTGATCAAGCGCGGCAATGTCCCGCCGAACGGTGAGGTGCGGGTCGCCCGCATCACCGCCGTCGTCATCGGGGCGATCTCGATCGGGCTGGGCATCCTGGCGCTGCAGGCCGGCATCAACATCGCCTTCCTGGTGGCGCTGGCCTTCGCCGTGGCGGCCTCGGCGAACCTGCCGACGATCCTCTACACGCTCTTCTGGAAGAACTTCACCACCCAGGGCGCGCTGTGGTCGATCTACGGCGGGCTCATCGCCTGCATCGGGCTGATCATCTTCTCGCCGGTGGTCTCCGGCGCCCCGGTGAACGAGCTGACCGGGAAGAGCACGTCGCTGATCCAGGACGTCGACTTCTCCTGGTTCCCGCTGAACAACCCCGGGCTGGTGTCTATCCCGCTGTCGTTCTTCCTCGGCTGGCTCGGCTCGCGGCTGTCGAAGGACAAGCCGGACGAGCTCAAGAACGCCGAGCTCGAGGTGCGGGCGTTCACCGGCATCGGGGCGGAGAAGGCCGTCCAGCACTGAAAGCGGACCCCGACCTCCCCACCCTTCGCAGGCTCAGGGCGGGACCCGGGTCGGGGCCGGGCATGGCGCGCGTCCCCTGTCGGGGGCGCGCGCCTCGCGCGTTCTTGATCAGGCGGCGGCAGCGGGGGCCGGGGCGGCGGCGGGCTCGGGCGCGAGGACGGCGTCCACGGTGCCCGCGGTGCTCGCGACGGCGAGGGCCACCGGAGCGGGAGCGCGGTGCCGGCTGCGCAGTGCCCAGCGGGCGACGAGCCCCGCGAGGACGACGAGGCCGGCGAGGGTGTGCTCGCCGGGGTGGGCGAGCGCGACCGCGATCGCGGCGGTGTAGACGACGGAGAGCAGCACCGCCGGGACGGGCAGGTGCGGAAGGTGGAAGTGCACGGCAGGACCTCCGGGGAGGGCGTCCCGCCGGCCGGCGACCGGAACTCGGGAGTCCGGTCGCCGGCGCGGCGACGGCGCGGTGGAGCGGTGGAGCAGACCCGGAGGCCTACTTGAGCATGTCCTTGGCCTTCTGCAGCATCGTCTGGGCGTCCTGCTGCGGCGTCGGGTACAGGCGCGGGTCACCCGGGGGCAGGATCGGCGCGTCGGCGGTGGCCTCGATCGGGCGGGCGGAGTACGTGCCCCGACCGTCGTAGGAGGGGCCGTTCGCCCAGCGGCCCGAGGCGGCCAGCGGGCCGTCGGAGGCGTCGATGAACGTGTAGCCCAGGTCGGCGACCTCGTCGGACAGCGGGAAGGCCTCCGGGACGGGGACGCCCTCGAGGCCGTCCTCCTTGAGCTCCTCGAGCGCGTGCAGCCACTGCTGCTGGTGGTAGTGGTCGCGGGTGATGAGGAACCGGAGCATGTCCTTGACGCCGGGGTCGTCGGTCATGTTGTAGAGCCGGGCGACCTGCAGCCGGCCCTGCATCTCGGCCGTGGCGTTGTACATGAAGTCGGCGTAGAGGTTGCCGCTGGCGGTGACGTACGCGCCGGTCCAGGGGTTGCCCATCGAGTCCATGTACGAGGCGCCGGCGCCGTTGACGATCGGGTGCTGCGGGTTGTGCTGCCCGTAGCCCGCGGCCGCCTCCTTGGTGCGGTCGGCGGCGTCCGGCTTGAGCGGGATGTGGTCGAGCAGCCGGTCGATCATCGTCACGATCATCTCGACGTGGGCCAGCTCCTCGGTGCCGATGGCCAGGAGCAGGTCCTTGTACTTGCCGGGCAGACGGCAGTTCCAGCCCTGCAGCAGGTACTGCGTGGCGACGGTCATCTCGCCCCACTGACCGCCGAGGACCTCCTGCATCTTGCGGGCGAAGTCCGGGTCGGGACCGTCGGGCTTGGCCTCGTACTGCAGGGCGTGGGTGTGCGTGAACACGGGCTCTCCCTCGGTGCGTCGTCGCGCCACCGCCGATGCGGTGACACCAGGGATCTGCCCGCCCCCGTTGGCCCGCCCGTGCCGTCCCCTGGCCCCGGGGGGCCTACTTGTCGGGGAGCTGCACGGTGAGGGTGAAGACGTCCCCGTCCGCGGACCAGAGCAGCCGCCCGCCCAGCTCGCGGGTCTGCCGCTGGACCGACCACAGGCCCAGCCCGGTCAGGTCCACCGGTGGCCGGGTCTGCCGCAGGTGGCCCACCACCCGGTCGACGGGGACGCCGGTCTGCGCGAGGGACAGCCGCACCCAGCCCCCGCGCAGCGTCACCTCCAGCCGCACGGGCCGGCCCCCGCCGTGCCGGTGCGCGTTCTCGAGCAGGTTGGTCAGGATGCGCTGCACCCGGGCGTCGGCGACGGGTACCTCGCCGGCCCCGTCGAGGACCTCCGCGGTCAGCAGCGTCCGCGGCAGACCGGAGGCGGCGACGGAGGCGAGGACGACGTCGCGGAGCAGCCGCGGCCCGGTGCGCCGCACGGCTCCGCCCGTGGCGTCGGCGGTGCGCAGCATGGACGAGAGCTGGGCCGTCTGGGCACGGGCGAGGTCGAGCAGCTCCCGGGCGCGGTCGGGCGGTCCGTCCAGCGACCCCAGCACCGCCTCCAGCGAGGCCAGCGGGCTGCGCATGTCGTGGCAGAGGGCGCGCAGGACGGCGTCCTCGGGGGTGGGCTCCTCCTCGGCGTCCACCGGGCGGCGGCGGGGCAGGTAGCTGCGCAGCACCCGCGCGAGGTCGGCGAACAGTTCACGGGCGGGATGCGAGATCGGTGCGTCAGCAGCAAGGGTCACGGGCACTCCAGGGTGGAGCCGGTCAGCAACGCCGGTGGACGACGGCCGACAGGAGACTGATGTCGGAGATCGATGGCGCGCTCGCTGCTGAACGCGGAGCCCCGGTGGACGTGGTCGTGGTGGACGACCACCCCCTGTTCACCCGGGGGCTGAGCCTGCTGCTGCCGGGGCTGAGCGGCGGCAGGGTGCGGGTGGTGGGGACGACGGACGACGCCTCGGCCGCGGCCGCCCTGGTGCGCCGGCACCACGCGGACGTGGCGATCGTCGACCTGCACATGCCACCGCCGGGCGGCACGAGAGCGATCGCGGCGATCCGCCGGGCCGATCCGATGGTGCGGGTGGTGGCGCTGTCAGGGCTGGCGGAGGCCGACGCCGCGATCGAGGCCCTCCGCGCGGGCGCCGCGGGCTTCCTGCCGAAGACGGCGGACCCCGAGTCGCTGGTGCGGCCGCTGCTCGCCGTCCTCGACGGCTGGTCGGTGGTGCCCGAGGCGCTGCTGCGCCAGCTGCTGGAGGAGGCCACCCCGGCGGGCGAGCAGACCATCGCCGACCAGCTGACGGCCGACGAGCGCCGGCTGTGGCGGCTGATCGCCGAGGGCGCCAGCACCGTGGACATCGCCACGACCCTGCACGTCTCGGAGCGGACGACGAAGCGGCTGGTGGCCCACCTGCTGCGCCGGCTCGACGTGACCACGCGGGTGGAGGCCGCAGCGCTGGCCGGGCGGGTCGGGCTGGAGAAGGGCTCCACCGGGCACACCCGTGCGGCCGGCGGCTGGGCGGGGTGACCGGGGCACGACCTCATCGCTGGACCGGCTACCCGCAGTCGTGATCCTCACGCGCGCGTGAAGGAAAGGTTCACCTCACCTCATCGCCCGATCCGGTTCCCTCGGGACGGGGAGGAGCTGCTCCGCCCACGGCTCCGACGCCGCCACCGCGAAGGCGGCGACGTCGTCGGCGGCCATGTCCATCGCGATGTAGCCGCCGCGGCCGGCCCCGACGCAGGCCACGACGGAGGCGAGCCCGGCCCGGCGCTGCGCCCACGACTGCTTCACCTCCCAGCCGACCACCGCGCGGCGCTCCAGGACCGCTCGCTCCCGCACCAGCCAGCCGACGCGGACGGCGAAGGACCGGCGCCCGGTGGCGTGCCCGAGCGAGGCGTACCGGCCCAGGCCCAGCGGCACGCCCAGGACGGTGAGGACGACCCCGGTCACGAGGAGGGGCCACCAGCCGCTGGTGACGGTCAGCACCGCACCCGCGACGGTCACGAGCAGGCCGGCGGCCATCGCCCGCGCGATGCGCCGGCGGCGCGCCGAGGCGGGATGGGGGGTGAGCGGGCCGGGGTCGTCGACCAGCCGGCGGCTCAGCGCCTCCGCCTGTGCGCGGGGGCCGAGCGGCAGGAGCTGGCCCCGGCGCTGGGCGTCACCGAGGCCGGTGACCAGACCGTTCAACCGGGCCGCGCCGACCAGCCGCATGCCGGCGCCGTCGGCCACCGCGACCCCGCGGATGCGGTCGATCTCCAGCTCGGTGTGCCGCCGGGTGAGCAGGCCGCGGACGGCGATGAGCGAGCCGCCGCGCCGCACCAGTCGGAAGCGCCAGTTGACGACCGCGGCGCCGATCACCGCCCCGGCCGCCAGCACCACCAGTGCCACGACCACGGCGAGGACGGCGACGACGGACGGGTCGAGCGCGGGGCCGTCCACGTCGGGCAGCAGCCGGTCGGGCACCTCGTCGACGATGCGCGACAGCGCCCCCACCGCGGCGACCGGGACGGCGAGGTAGCCGCCGACCAGCGGTGCGTACAGCAGCCACCGGTTGTCGAAGCGGGCGAACTCCTCCTCGGGCTCCGGATCCGGCCGGGCCGGGGCGCCGTCGACGTCGTCCGCCGTCGGCACCGGGACGCGGCTGCGCTTGGTGAGCACCGCCGTCCTCAGCCGTTCGCCCTCGGCGCGGGGGACGCCGTCGATGAGGAGTTCCTCGTCCTTGCCCGCTCCGCGTCCGGCGCTGCTGGAGCCGCCGGCGGCGGCGTCGATGCGCACGCGCACCAGGCCGAGCAGCCGGTGCATCGGCGGCGCCTCGATCTCGATCCCGCGGATCCGGTCGTTGGGCACCGTGCGCGTGGAGCGCGACACCAGCCCCCGGGTGACGACGACGGCGGCGGGCCCGTCCAGGTAGCTGAACCGCCACCAGGCGAGCGCCGCCGTCGCCAGGGACACCAGGGTGATGGCGACGACGAGGGCGACGACGGTCCAGCGCCCGCCGCCGAGCCCGATGCCGGCGAGCGCCGGGACCGCGATCGGGACCAGCTGCCGGGCCTGCCGGAACGTGGCGGTGTCCACGAGGACGATGCGCGGCGAGGTCCGGCGCGGCTGCGGCGGCCAGAAGGTCTGCCCGGGGACGGGTACCTCGCCCGGGCCGGTCGGCTCGCCCGGGGCGCTCACGTGGCCTGGTCCCGGGTCCGTTCCGCGCGGGCCGCGAGGTCGTCGGCGACCCGCTGGGCCACGCCGTGCTCGAGGTGCCAGATGCGCACCGTTCCCTGGCTGGAGGCCGTGAACACCGCGACCGTGGCCAGCCCGAACAGCTGCTGCAGGAAGCCGCGGGTGACGTCGACGGTCTGGATGCGGGAGACGGGGACCAGCGTCCAGGTCTGGCTGAGCCAGCCGGTTCGGGTGTAGACGGCGTCCTGGGTGACCTCCCAGCGGTACACCCGGTGCTTGAGCCAGGGGCGCACGAAGACGGCGATCAGCGCGTCGAGCACCGCGACCACCGGCACCGCCCAGCGGAGGAACGGCACCGGCCCGCCGAGGTCGGCCGGCACCCAGATGAGCAGGGCCCCGACCACGAGGGCGGTGATCACGACGCCGATGAGGCTCTCGGTGACCCACAGCCCGATGGCCGTGCGGGGCAGCGACCAGGCGGGCTCGCGCACGGGAGCGGGGGCGACGGTCATCACGGCCATCCTCGCAGGCCCGCCCGTCCGCGCGTCCGTGCCACGATGGAACGCGTGATGCCGCAGCAGGTTCCGACCGTCTCTGTCAGCGAACTGCCCGAGGACGCCGTGATCCTCGACGTCCGTGAGGACGACGAGTGGGTGCACGGCCACGTCGAAGGCGCGACCCACATCCCCATGGGCCAGATCCCGTCGCGGCTGGACGACCTGCCCGAGGGCGACCCGCTCTACGTGACCTGCCGCGGGGGCGGTCGCTCGGCGCGGGTGGCCGCGTGGCTGAACCAGAACGGCTACGACGCGGTCAACGTCGCCGGTGGCATGGGCGACTGGGAGGCCGCCGGCAAGCCCATGGTGAGCGAGACCGGCGAGGCCCCCTTCGTCCGCTGACGCCTCGGGACCTCCTGTGCAGGAAGTCCCGCTGGGCGCTCAGAAGTCGAGCAGCTCCTCGAAGATGCTCTTGCGCCGCTTCTTCTTGGCGTACTTCTCGTCGTAGCCGCGGGCGTAGTAGCGCTCGTCGTACCGGTGCTGGCCGTAGTTCCGGGGGTCCCGGTCGTACGGGTCCGGGATGGACGGGCGCGGAGCCTGCGGGGGCGGGACCGGGCGGCCCTCCTCGGCGTCGAGGTAGGCGCGCTCGGCGGCGATCAGGTTCTCCAGCTCGCCGCGGTCGAGGAAAAGACCCTTGCACTCGGTGCACTGGTCGACCAGGACGCGGTTGCGTTCGTACTGCGCCATCACGTTGTGGCACTTGGGGCACAGCAGCTGCATGGGCGTCAGGCTACCGGTGCGCGACTCCTACGAGTTGATCATCGCCTGCGCGCTCCCGACATGGGGTGACACGCCGCCGCCGCGCGCACGCAGGCGATGACCACGCTGGTCAGGACTCGAGCGAGTACTCCGCGAACTTGGCGCGCAGGTCCTTCTTGGAGAACTTGCCGACGCTGGTCTTGGGCACCTCGTCGATGAACTCGACGGCGTCGGGCAGCCACCACTTGGCGACCAGCGGCTTGAGGTGGTCGAGGATCTCCTCCGCCGTCGCCGTCTCGCCCTGCTTGAGGACGACGCAGGCCAGCGGGCGCTCGTCCCACTTGGAGTGCTTCACGCCGACCACCGCGGCCTCGGCCACCTTCGGGTGGCTCATGATCGCGTTCTCCAGGTCGACCGAGCTGATCCACTCGCCGCCGGACTTGATGAGGTCCTTGGTGCGGTCGGCGATGCGGATCGAGCCGTACCGGTCCATGGCTGCGACGTCGCCGGTCTTCATCCAGCCGTCCTCGGTGGAGAGGACGGTGCCGGCGTCGGGGTTGTAGTACTCCTTGGCGCACCACGGCCCGCGGACCTGCAGCTCACCGGTGGCGGTGTCGTCCCAGGGCTGCGGCTCCAGCGAGTCGGCGTCCACGATGCGGGCCTCGACGCCGAACAGCGGGATGCCGGCCCGCGCGCGCTCGGTCGCCTTGGTGTCGTCGTCGGCGTCCTCGAGGCGCTTGGCCAGCACGCCGGAGGAGGCGACCGGCGAGGTCTCGGTCATGCCCCAGGCCTGCAGAATCGGCAGCCCGACCTGCTCGCGGTAGGCCTCGCTGAGCGCCTTGGGCACCGCCGAGCCGCCGCAGCCGATCTCGCGGAGCTTGTGCGGCTGACCGGCGAGGTGCGGCAGCACGCCCTGCCAGATGGTCGGGACGCCGGCGGTGAAGGTGACGCCCTCGTCGACGATGATCTTGGCCAGCGCCTCGGGCTGCATCATCGGGCCGGGGAAGACCAGCGCCGAGCCCGCCGCGGGGGCGGCCTGCGCGATGCCCCAGGCGTTGGCGTGGAACATCGGCACGACCGGCATCGCGACGTCGCGGACGCTGAGCCCGAAGGCGTTCGGCGAGAGCGCGGCCATGGTGTGCAGCACCGTCGAGCGGTGCGAGTAGACGACGCCCTTGGGGTTGCCGGTGGTGCCGCTCGTGTAGCACATCGAGGCGGCCAGGGACTCGTCCCGGACGTCGAACTCGACCGGCGAGGCGGCGGCCAGCAGGGTCTCGTAGTCGCTGATCCGCGGGTCGTCGGGCAGTTCGGCGTCGCCGCCGTCCTCCATCACGACGACGTGGCGGACGGTGGTCATGGTGTCGACCAGCGGCCAGAACAGCGGGAAGACCGAGCGGTCGACGAAGACCACCTCGTCCTCGGCGTGGTTGGCGATGTAGGTCAGCTGCTCGGGGAACAGCCGGATGTTGAGCGTGTGCAGGACGCGGCCGGTGCAGGGCGCGGCGAAGTAGAGCTCCAGGTGCCGCTGGCTGTTCCAGCCGAAGGTGCCGACGCGGCCGTCGGCGCTGATGCCCAGGGTGTCCAGCACGCCGCCGAGCCGGCGGGTGCGGTCGGCCCACTCCCCGTAGGTCGAGCGGGTGACGCCCTTGGGGCTGTTGGTCACGATGGGCACGTCGCCGTAGTGCTGCTCGGCGTGCCGGAAGATCGTGTCGATGGTGAGGGGGCTGTCCTGCATCAGGCCGCGCATGGTCCGGATCCTGCCAGTGACGGCGCTCACGATCTAGCGGAGGCCCTATGAGGCGATACCTGCAGCGGCGCGGTTCGGAGTGGCGGACGGAACCTCAGGCTCGCGGCCGTGAAGGACCCAGCGGCCATAAGGAACCAGGTAGCTCTCGATGTAGTCCTTGAGCAGGCGCCCGATTTGGTACTCCCAGACCATCTCGGCTGCGTATACGCCATCACCCTGGCCGACGCGCTCGTCCCACCAGGCACCAAGGCGGGGCAGGCCTTCTGGGGCGCGTTCGGAGCGCGGAAGGTCTGCTTCAATGCCGCTGACGACACCTCGGGAGGGCCAGGCTGCCTGCGCATCGTCGTCGTCCTGTTTCAGGTACGACTCGATGAGGTTGTTTCCGACGTCGAGAATCCACTCATCAACCTCGCCGACGGTGCCACGCATGAGCCGGTACCTCATCGACTGGTTCCGGAACGTACGAAAGCTATCCTCGGCCAGTTCCTTCTCCCGCTCGTAGTGGCCCCCGCTCCTGATGCGCAGCGATGGGCGGGCTTCCATGTGGGCCACCACGCTCTCGGCCGCAGTAACTATTTCCGCAAGGACGGCGGCCACTCGGTCTCGCTCCTCGCTCTGCTTGGCGTGCTTGAGCGTCAAGGCTGCGAACAGCACCGCCGCGCCTGTGAAGAGCAAGCTGGCTAATGAGATCGCGACGTTCGCCTCGATACCGCCGAACACATCGCTAAGAAAGTCGAGCACGACCTCGCTATCGACTCAGCGCAGGCTCTCCTTGAATGCTACTTCTCCAACAACACTCCTCATCTGCCGAGGACGACGGGAAGGGTCCGCAGGCCGCGGATTACGAATTCGGGACGGCGCACCGGGTCACCACCGAGCTCGACCGTCGTCGTCCGGTCCAGCAGGGCGCCGAACGTGGCCTGCAGCTCGACGCGGGCCAGCGGCGCCCCGATGCAGAAGTGGATGCCGGCGCCGAAGGTGATGTGCCCGTTGTCCGTCCGGCCGACGTCGAAGGTGTCCGGCTCGGCGAACACGGCGGGGTCGCGGTTGGCCGCACCCAGGAGGGCGGCGATCTTCTGGCCCCGCTCGACGGTGATCCCGCCGATCTCGACGTCCTCGGTGGCGGTGCGCTCGAACAGCTGCAGCGGGGAGTCGTAGCGCATGAACTCCTCGATCGCCGTCGGCAGGAGCGCGCGGTCCGCGCGCAGCCGCGCCAGCTGGTCGGGGTGCTGCAGCAGGGCGAGCGTGCCGTTGCCGCTCACGTTCACCGTCGCCTCGTGGCCGGCGTTGAGCAGCAGGATGCAGGTGGTGACCAGCTCGTCCTCGGTGAGCCGGTCGTCGGCGTCGCGCAGGCTCACCAGGTGGCTGACCAGGTCCTCGCCGGGGTTCGTGCGCCGCTCGGCGGCCAGCCCGCGCAGGTAGGCGACGAACTCCTCGGCCGCGCGCTCGGCGGACGCCTCGGTCTCCGCCGTCCGCCCGTACTCGTACATCTTCACGATCGCGTTGGACCACGGGCGCAGCAGCGGTCGGTCGACCTGGGGGACGCCCAGCAGCTCGGCGATGACGGCGACCGGCAGCTGCTCGGCCATGCCCGACAGCAGGTCGACCGGCTCCGAGCCCCCCGAGCGCTCGACCAGCTCGTCGACCAGCGTCCGCGCCAGGTCCTCGACCCACGGGCGCAGCCGCTCGACGTGCCCGCGGGCGAACGCGGAGCTGATCAGCCGCCGCAGCCGGGTGTGCTCGGGCGGCTCCATCTCGAGGATGGCGTTGCGGTGGATCAGGTTGAAGCTCTCGAACCGCTCCGCGGGTGCCTTGTCCGACCAGATCCGGCCCAGCCGCCGGTCGCGCAGCACGGCGTTGGACTCTGCGTGCGTGAACGCCAGCCACAGGCCCATGTCCTCGTGCCACTGCACCGGCGCCTCGGCCCGCGCCCGGGCGAACGCGGGGTAGGGGTCGGCGACGACGGCGGGGTCGGTGAGGTCGAGCGGTACGGGGGCGGCCAGGGTCACGGCGACGAGCGTATGCAGGAGCCACATACGCTGGCCCGCATGGCTTCCCGCAAGCGCTCCTCCGCCCCCGCCGCCGAGTCGGAGGGCATCAACCCCAAGGCGCCGTGCCCGTGTGGCTCCGGCCGCCGCTACAAGCACTGCCACGGCTCGGGTTACGCGCCCCCGGTCATCCGCTCCTTCGAGGGGCTGCCCGGCGAGGCCGACTGGGTCGCGCTGCGCGAGCTCGTCCCGGCGGCGACGGCGACGCTGCGGACGAAGGACGGCCGCGAGGTGACCCTGGCCAGCGTGCTCCCCGGCGGGTCCCCCGCCCTGGTCCGGGCCAACGGCGAGATCATGCTCGGCGTCCAGCTGCAGAGCTCCTCGGACGACGTGAGCCGCGACCTCGGCACCGCGCTGGCGGCCGCGCTCGAGGCGCCGGCCGGAGCCCCGGTCGACCCGGGCCCCATCGGTGGCGCGGGCTCGGCCGGTCCCCGGCTGCAGGAGCTGCTGGACACGACGGCGCCGTTCGAGGTCACCGTGCACGACGACTTCGGCTTCTGGCTGGAGGGCACCGAGCCCAACGCGGCGGCGAAGGCCGGCCTCGAGCACGCCAACGAGGCGATCCTCCCGACCGTGCGGCTGGCCGGCCTGGAGGCGGCGTACTGGGTGCGTCCGGGCGCCGAGCGGTCCCACCTGCGCTGGGTGCGGCCCGAGCCCGAGGAGAAGCTGCTCGACGCACTGGCCCGGCTGCGGGCCGCGGGCGAGCCGATGCTGCTGGGCGAGGGCACCCGCTACGCCGGGGCGTTCCGGGCGCACGGCCTCGTCGTCCCCGTGTGGGACCTCCCCGCCGACACCCCCGCCGAGGACTGGACCGAGCCGGCCACCCAGTGGCAGGCCCGCCTCGAGCAGGCCTTGACGGTGACCGACCCGCTCGACGCCGACGAGCGCCGCGCCCGCGCCGGCCTGCTCTCCCGCCAGATCACCATCCGCTGACCGGCCCCGCTGCAGGGGCCCACCGCGGGCGTGCGAGCGGTGGGAGGCAGCGGGGTCCTTTCAGAGGTCGGCGCGGGCGACGGGGCAGGACATGCAGCGCGGGCCGCCGCGTCCGCTGCCCAGCTCCGAGCCCGCGATCCGGACCACCTCGATGCCGGCGGCCTCGAGCGCGGCGTTGGTGACGGTGTTCCGCTCGTAGGCGACGGTCAGCCGGGGCGCGAGGGCGAGGGTGTTGTTGCCGTCGTCCCACTGCTCGCGCTCGGCGGTGACCGGGTCCAGGCCGGTGTCGATCACCCGCAGCCGGTCGATGCCCATGGCCGCCGCGGCCGCCTCGACGAACGGGCGCGGCCCGGCCACGGACAGCTCGACCGGGTCAGCGTCGTCGGCCACGCCGTCGGGGGCGGTCACCGTCCAGGCCTGCAGCGAGTCGGCCACCGCGGGGTACATGACCAGTGCGTCGACGTCGACCATCGTGGCGATGGTGTCCAGGTGCATCGTGGCCCGCTGCTGGGCGATGGGGACGACGAGGACCGTGTGCGCCAGTCCGCGGGCGAACAGCCGCCGCGCGAGCCGCTCGGCGCCGCCGGGCGTCGTCCGCTCCCCGACGCCGACGGCGAGCACGCCCGGTGCCAGCAGCAGGACGTCGCCGCCCTCGAGGTGCTCCAGGCCGGCGCCGTAGAGCTGCTCCACCCCGGCGAAGCGCGGGTGGTGGGTGTAGACGGCCGCGGTGATCGTGCTCTCGCGGTGCCGGGCGGGCATGGCCAGCGAGGTCACCGCGACCTCGTCGCCGATCCAGACCGAGGAGTCGCGGGTGAACAGCAGGTTCGGCAGCGGCGGGACGACGAAGTCCGAGCGGTCCATCACCTCGTAGGCCAGCCCGCGGCCGCCGCGCAGCTCGTCGTGGGCCAGCCCGGCGATGAGGGTGGCGGCCAGGTCCTCGGGCGCGAGCCAGGCCAGGTGGCGGGTGGCGGCGCGCTGCAGGCTCGCGCCCAGCCGCGGGTCGTCGACGGCGGCCCCGATCAGCTCGGCGCGCGCCGACGGGAAGGACAGGATCTCGGCCAGCATCCGGTCGAGGTAGAGCACCTCGACGCCGCGGGCGGAGAGCGCCTCGGCGAAGGCGTCGTGCTCCTCCTGTGCGCGGTCCACCCAGGGGACGCCGTCGAAGAGCAGCTGGTCGTTGTTGCGCGGGGTCAGCCGCCGCAGCTCGTTGCCGGGCCGGTGCAGCAGCACCGTCTGCAGCGCGCCCACCTCGCTGGTCGCGCCCATGGCCGGGGACGGGGTCATGCGCCGAGGCTGGCACAGCGTCCTGGCGCGGGCGCTCGCGGGAGGGCTCCGGGCGGCGTGGCTAGGGTGCGGTACGGGCCGGCAGCGCAGCCGGGTGCCCGACGACGGAGGTGCGGCGTGGACCTGTTCGACCTGACCGGCAAGGTGGCCGTGGTGACCGGGGGCACCCGCGGCATCGGCATGATGATCGCCCGTGGCCTGCTCCAGGCCGGCGCCCGCGTCTACATCAGTTCCCGCAAGGCCGACGCCGGGGACGCCGCCGTCGCCGAGCTGTCGGAGTTCGGCACGGTCGTGTCCATCCCGGCCGACGTCTCCAAGGAGGCCGAGTGCATCCGGCTGGCCGAGGAGGTCGGCAAGCGCGAGGAGCAGGTGCACATCCTGGTCAACAACGCCGGCGCCACGTGGGGCGAGGACCTGGAGAAGTTCCCCGAGTCGGCCTGGGACAAGGTGCTCGACCTGAACCTGAAGGCGCCGTTCTTCGTCACCCGCGCGTTCCTGCCGCTGCTGGAGAAGGCCGCGTCGCACGAGGATCCGGCGCGGGTCATCAACATCGGCAGCATCGCGGGCCTGCAGCCCTCCGCGGCACGCACGTACTCGTACTCGACGTCCAAGGCCGCGGTGCACCAGCTCACCCGCAACCTGTCCAAGGAGCTCGCGCCGCGCCGGATCACGGTGAACGCCGTCGCCCCGGGGCCGTTCGAGTCGAAGATGATGGCCGCCACGCTGGCCGCTGCCGGAGACGAGATGACCAAGCGGGTGCCGCTCGGACGCATCGGTCGCCCCGACGACATGGCCGGTATCGCCGTGTTCCTGAGCTCGCGAGCCGGCTCGTACCTGACCGGCACGATCATCCCGGTGGACGGCGGCATCGCCACCTGACGAAGGACCCCCCTGCCCCCCACCGCTCGCACGCTCGCGGCGGGGCCCTGCAGGGGGGCCGCCGGTCGGGCAGGCTGCGAAGGGCTAGTTGATGCAGCTGGCGTCGTCGGCCGTGCGCGCCGGCGGGCCCTCGTCCCCGCTGGGGGCCGGTGCCGCGACGGCCTGCCCGATGGCGGTGAAGTCGCTGCCGATCACCAGCGCGACGGTGCCCTCCGGCAGCTCGTCGTCGACGGTCACCGCAGCACCCGGCACCTGGGCGGCGACCAGCGCGGCCGCGGCCTCGTCCCCGGTGCGGTGGCTGACCGTCGTCGTGTCGGTGGGCCCGGCGTTGCCCGCCTCCGCACCGAAGCCGGCGTCGGTGAGCGCGGCAGCCGCGGTCGAGGCGGCGCCGGAGACGCCGGAGCCGTTGAGCACCTGCACGGTGACCGAGCCCGGGTCGACCGAGCCGTCCGGCTCCTCCGGCGCGGCGGGCTCCTCGGCGGGCTCCGCTTCCAGCGTGGAGAAGAAGCTCCGCACCTCCTCCGCGGCCGGCGGCTCCAGGACGTCGGCGCCGTCGATGCGCGTCGGCGTCAGGCCGGGGATGGTCTGGAAGGTGATGTCCCCGGGTTGGACGCCCTGCAGCTGCGCGGCCAGGTCGAAGACGTCGAGCCCCCGGTCCAGCGTCATGCTGCTGCCGATCTGCTCGACGATGTCGCGCTGCTTGCCGAGGTCGAGCAACGTGTCGGTGGAGAGCATGTTGCGCAGCATCCCGGCGATGTAGACCTGCTGGCGCACCACCCGGTTCAGATCGCCCCCCGGCAGCCCGTGCCGCTGGCGGACGAACTTCAGCGCGTCCTCGCCGCCGATCGTCTGCACGCCGGCGGGGAAGTCGGCGCCGGAGAGGGGGTCGCTGGTGGCCCGGCAGAGGTTGACCTCGACCCCGCCGACGATCGTGCTGAGGTTGATGAAGCCGAGCAGGTCGATCTCGGCGAAGTGGTCGATCTGCAGACCGGTGAACCCGCTGACGGTCTGGACGAGCCGTTGCGCGCCTGCGGCCCGCCGCTCCGCGTCGCTGCCCTCGGCCTCGGCGAAGCCGCGGGCGTAGGCGGAGTTGAGCCGGCCCTCCCCGAACCCCGGGATCTCGACGTAGGTGTCGCGTGGCAGGGAGACGAACGACGCCGCTGACCCGTCGGCCGGGACGTGGGCCAGCATCATCGAGTCGGTGTTCAGCACCCCATCGGCATCGCCGGTGCTGAATTCCGCCTTCTGCTCGGGGGTGAGCCCCGTGCGGACGTCCATCCCGACCAGCAGCAGGGTCATCGCCTCGCCGGCGTCGCCGGCGGCGTCCTCGTTGCCCGAGGAGGGGATGGCGTCGGTGCGCTGCATGCTGGCGTCGGCGACCCGGACCAGGTGCCACCCCCACCCGCTGCCCAGCAGCAGGAGCCCGCTGAGCACCGCCGCGGCCGAGCGCGCCACCGTCGTCGCCCGCGCCGTCCCCTCCGCGGGCCGCCGCGGCGGCCCGCCGGTGGGCCTCCGCGGCTCCCGGGGGGCCGGCGCACGGCGGGGGTCCAGGTGGGGTGGTAGGCGGCGCGGCTCGTCCGGGGTCACGGCCGGAGCCGCTCAGCCGGGCCGCCGGCAGCCGCCGCACCGTGCACGGGCGGCTGCTGGGCGGCGGATGGAGGGCGCATCACGATCATGGTCCCACCCCGGCGTGCGGATCCGGCGTCGCCCGCGCCGCCTAGACCGGCGCGGGCACGCGGGCGAGGTGCGACTCGGCCAGGGCCACCTGGTGCGGAGAGCCGATCAGCACGCCCTGCCCGCGCGCGTCGGCCCACCAGCGCCGGGCGCCGTCGGGATCCCCGCGGCGCTCGGCGATCCGGCCCAGCAGCTCGTCGTAGGCGCCGAGGCTGAGCGACGGCGTCCCGAGCACGGCCTGCCGGCCGCGGTAGGGCAGCAGCGACTCCGCCGCCCAGGCCCAGTCCGCCTCGTCGCCCAGCCACAGCGAGCTCTCGGCCTGCAGGTAGAGGGCGACGTCGCTGGCCCAGTCGCGCACCAGCGTCCGTCCCCAGCGGGCGCGCAGCCGCCGGGCCTCGGCGACGTCGCCGGACTCGGCCGCGGCCAGCACGGCCATCTCCTGCAGCAGCGGGTTGCCCTCGTCGCCGGTCTCGACCAGCAGCGGGAGCGCGGCGGCCTCGCGGTGGTCGGCCCGCCGCAGGGTGAACTGGTGTGCCGCGTACGCGTGCCGCGCGTGCGGGGTCACCTGCCGGAACAGCTCGTAGGCCTCGGTGGTCAGCTCCTCCGCGCGGGCGGCGTTGCCCCGCAGCCAGGCCAGGCCGCCCGCCTGCCAGAGCACGTGCGGGCGCACCTCCGGGCCGCTCAGCGAGACCGCCAACCGTCGCGCATGGTCGTGGTCGGCCTCGAAGCCGGCCAGGTCGCCCAGGTGCAGCCGGATCGCCGCCCGGTGCAGGTGCGCCATGAACTCGGTGCGCCGCGGTAGTCCCCGCCCGGCCAGGGCCAGCGCCTCGTCGGTGGCGGCCAGCCGCTGCTCCGCCGCACCCGGCCGCCCCCACACCGCCAGGCAGAAGTTGTTCAGCGTGCGGCCCAGGAGTTCCGGGTCACCGATCCGGCGGGCCATCTCCACCGCGCGCTGGGCGGCCTGCACCCCCCGGTCGTCGGGCCCGAAGGCCAGCTCCACGCCCAGGGTGCCGAGCAGGCGGGCGGTGGTCGGGTCGTCGTCGTCCCCGCGCCCGGAGAGCAGGTCTTCCAGGACGCCCACCATGTCGGCGTCGACCACGCCGTGCGGGCGCCAGTTCCACAGCGTCACGCTGCCCCAGACCGCCGCGGACTCGGCCAGGCACTCCCGGTCGTCCAGCTGGCGGGCCAGCCCGATCGCCTCGGCCACGACGCCGCGCGCCTCGGTCAGCTGCCCGCTGCGCAGCAGGTCGTTGCCCAGGGCGGTGAGCAGGTCGTGCCGGGTGCGGGCGGCGTCGGGCGCCAGCGGATCGAGCAGCGCCAGCGCCTGCCGGCCGTGCGCCGCGGCCTCCCCGTGCGCCAGGCGCGCCCGGGCGGCCCGCGCGGCCGCCGCCAGGTACAGCAGCGCTGGTCCGGGCCCGACCACCGGCAGCGCGGCGACGAAGTGGTGGGTGAGCCGCTCGACCAGCCGGTCGTCGGTGGAGCCGGCGATCCGGCGTTCCAGCGCCTCGCCGATCCGGGCGTGCAACCGTGCCCGGCGCACCGCGGACAGGTCGCCGGCCAGCACCTCCTGCACGAGCGCGTGGGAGAACCGCCAGCTCCACGGCCTGGCCGCCTCGACGACCAGGCCGACGGCGACGGCGGAGTCCATCGCGGTCAGCACCTCCTCCGCCGAGGTGCCGGCCGCCTCGAGCAGGTCCAGCGACACCTCCCGGCCGGCGACGGCGGCCAGCTCGAGCACCTCGCGGGTGCCCTCGGGCAGTCTGTCCAGCCGGGTGCGCAGCACCTCCCCGACCGACGGGGGCACCGGGACGTCGTCCAGGTGCCGGTCGTGGGCGCCGATCATCCAGCGGGACAGCTCGACGACGAAGAACGGGTTCCCGCCGGTGCGGTCGTGCACCGCGGCGGCCAGCGCGCGGTCCCCCGGCGAGCCCAGCTGGGCGGCGAGCAGCGCGCCGACGTCCTCGGCGTCCAGTCCGCGCAGCCGCAGGCAGGTGGCGGTGGGTTCGCGGGCCAGCCGGCCCAGGCAGTCGGCGACCGCCGGGGGCAGCTCCTCCCCCACGGTGCGCGCGGTGACGACCAGCAGCACCGGCGCTCGCGGCAGGTGCCGGGCGAGCAGGCCGAGAAGCGCGACCGACGTGGTGTCGGCGCCCTGGAGGTCGTCGAGGACGACGAGCACCGGGCGGGTCGCCGCGGCGGTGAGCCGGGCGCGCAGGTCCTGGAACAGCCGGAAGCGGGCGGCGTCGGCGTCGTCCCCCAGGGTGGCGCGGGCGGGGTCGAGCTCGGGCTGCCCCAGCTGCTCGAGCACCTGGGTCCACGGCCACAGCGCCGGTGCGCCCGCGTCGTCGGCGCAGCGGCTCCACGCCACCGGCCAGCCCAGCAGGCGGGCGCCGTCCGCGACCGCCTCGGTCAGCCGGGTCTTGCCGATCCCTGCCTCGCCCTCGACGACGACGACCGCCGACCGGCCCCCGGCGACCTGCTCGGCGACGGCGCGCACCTGGTCGAGCTCGGTGCGGCGGCCCACCAGGGCGTCCACGGACGTGCTCGGTGCCGGCGCGGGCGCGGCGGGCAGCACCGGCCGGGGGAGCCGCTCCAGCAGCCGGGGGTCCTGGAGCAGCACGGCCTGCTCGAGGTCGCGCAGCTCGGGCCCGGGGTCGATGCCGAGCTCGTCACGGAGCAGCTCGGTGCACCGGCGGCAGGCTTCCAGGGCGTCGGCCTGCCGCTCGGCGGCGTAGAGAGCGGTGACGAGCCGGGCCCACAGCCGCTCGCGCAGCGGGTGCGCGGCGACGAGGTGCTGCAGGTCGGGGACGGCCGCCTCGGGCCGGCCCAGGGCAAGCAGGGCGTCGCAGCGGCGCTCGCGGGCGCGCACCTGCAACTCGGTCAGCCGCAGCCGGTCGCTCGCGGCGGCCGGGAGGTCGCCCAGCTCGACCAGCGGCTCGCCGCGCCACAGCGCCAGCGCCTCGTCCAGCAGGGCGACGCCTCGCTCGGGGGCGCCGTCGGCCACCGCGCGGTCGCCGCCCTCGACCAGCTCGCCGAAGCGCAGCAGGTCCAGGTCGGCGGCGCCGGCCCGGACGAGGTAGCCCGGCGGGCGGGTGACCAGCACGGTCGGCGCCTCGCGCGGCGCGCGGTCCGGCTCCAGGACCCGACGCAGGTGCGAGACGTAGGCCTGCAGGGTGCCGGTGGCCGTCGGCGGCGGCTCCTCGCCCCACAGCGTGCTCACGATCCGGTCGATGCCCACGACGCGGCCGGCCTCGGCCAGGAGCAGCGTCAGGAGGGCCCGTGGCTTCGCCCCGCCCACGTCCAGGAGCTCGCCGTCCGGACCGCTGACCTCGAGCGGGCCGAGGACTCGGAAGCGCACGCCGGGAGATGTTCCTCGCGTCCCGGCCACGCGGGTACCCCTGGCCGCGCGCGGGCTGCAAGTCGCCGTCCTAGTGGCTTGCAAGGAGCGGTCAAGCGGGGCGCCGCACCCTTCGTGCGTCCCTCCAGCCGCGGCCGACGCGGCACCCCGTCCCGCGGCTCCGCCGCGGCCGCGAGAAGGAAACCGAATGTCCCTCCCCCAGCCCCGTCAGCCCGAGTCGCCCGTCGTCCTGCGGGAGATGCCGACCGACGGATCCGTCGCCGTCGACACCCGCGTGCCGCCCTTCCCTGCCGCGGACGTCGACGAGCTCCGCGGCGTCGTGCACGGCCCGGTCTACGCCGCCGGCGACGACGGCCTCGCCGCCGAGGTGGCCACCTGGAACGTCGCGGTGCAGCACACCCCGGCGATCGCGGTCGGGGCCACCTGCGCCGCCGACGTCGCCACCGCCGTCTCCTGGGCGGTCGCACACGACCTCGACGTCGCCGTCCAGGCCACCGGGCACGGGCCCGTCCGCAACGCGGCCGGCTCGATGATGGTCACCACCCGCCGGATGCAGGGCCTGTTCATCGACCCCGAGCGGCGTACGGCCCGCGTCGAGGCCGGCGTGAAGTGGCAGCGGGTCATGGAGGCCGCCGCCGAGTTCGGTCTGGCAGGGCTGTGCGGCTCGTCGTCCGACGTCGGCGTCGTCGGGTACACCCTCGGCGGCGGGCTCGGCTCGCTCGGCCGGAAGTACGGCTTCGCCGCCGACGCCGTCCGTGCGGTGGAGATCGTCACCGCCGACGGCCGGCAGCGCACCCTCTCCGCCGACTCGGAGCCGGAGCTGTTCTGGGCCGTCCGCGGCGGCAAGGGCAACTTCGGCATCGTGACCGCCCTGGAGATCGAGCTGGTCCCGATCGGCGGCCTCTACGCCGGGGGGATCTTCTTCGCCGCCGCCGACATGGCCGCGGTCCTGCACGCCTGGCGGCGCTGGGCGCCGGGGATGCCGGAGGAGGTCAGCACCTCCATCGCGATCATGCGGGTGCCCGACTTCGAGTTCGTGCCGCAGCCGCTCCGCGGGCAGACCGTCGTCCACTTCCGGTACGCGTACTGCGGCGCCGACGTCGACGAGGGCGAGCGGCTGGTCGCCCCGATGGCACAGGCCGGGCGGGTCGTGCTCGGCTTCATCGGGCCGATCCGGACAGACGAGATGGACTCCATCCACATGGACCCGGTCGACCCGATGCCGGCGTGGGAGAAGGGTCAACTGCTGACGGACCTGCCCGAAGAGGCTGTCGACGCGCTGCTCACCGCCGCCGGGCCGCAGGCGGACATCCCGCTGACGATGGTCGAGATCCGGCTGCTCGGCGGAGCGCTGGGCCGGTCGGCGAAGGTGCCGAACGCGGTGCCGGGCCGGGACGCCGCGTTCTCGATGTTCGCGCTCGGCCCCGGTGTGCCGGAGCTGGCCGGGATCGTGCCGGCGGTCGGGCGGGCCGTGCTCGGCGCCCTGGCGCCGTGGAAGGCGCCCAGCTCCCTGGTCAACTTCCTCGGTGACGTGTCCGGACCCGAAGAGGTGGCCGCGGCCTACCCGCCCGGCGTGTACGAGCGGCTGGCCGAGGTGAAGGCGGCCGTCGACCCCGACCGCGTCTTCTCCTTCGGGCACGCCTTCTGAGCCCGGACCGGGCCATCCCCACGGGAGCGCCGCGGACCCCTGACCCCGGTCCGCGGCGTTCGGCCCTGCTGCAGGGGCCCGCGGCGAGCGTGCGAGCCGTGGGGGGCAGCGGGGTCCTTCTTCAGTCGGGGAGCAGGACGCCCGGGTTGCAGATGCCCTTGGGGTCCAGCCTGGTCTTGACCGCCCGCAGCACCTCGACGCCCAGCGCGCCGACCTCCCGCTCCAGCCAGGGGCGGTGGTCGGCGCCCACGGCGTGGTGGTGGGTGAGCGTGCCGCCGGCGGCCAGCAGCGCGTCGGTCGCGGCGCGCTTGGCACCCAGCCACTGCTGGATCGGCAGTTCCTCGTCCCGGTCGGCGAGCACGGTGAAGTACAGCGAGGCGCCGGTCGGGTAGCCGTGCGAGAGGTGCGTCATGACCAGGGGACGACGTCCGCCAGTGGTGAGCGCGTCGCGCAGCGCCCGGCGGACGGAGTCGTAGACGGTGGGCAGCGCGGCCCAGGTGGCCGCCGTCTCCAGCGTCTCCACCAGCAGCCCGGCGTCGAGCAGGGTGTCGCGGGTGTAGGGCGCCCCGAACCGGTGCTTGCGCCACGACTCCCCGACGGTGCGGCCCAGCCGGACGCCCCTGCCCTCCCGGAGCAGCGCGGACCCGGCCCGGACACGCGCCCGCACCATGTCGGGCAGGCCCTCCCAGCCGACGACGAGCAGGCAGCCCTCCCCGCGGCCGCGCGCCCTGAGCGAGCCGCGCAGGACCCGCGCACCGGCGCTGCCGGACATGAGCAGGTTGGCCCGCGTCTCGTCGACGTCGGAGAGGCGGACGACGTCGGGCAGCAGGTCGTGGCGGGCGAGGCGCTGCAGCGCGGCCAGGCCCTCGGCCCAGGTGCGGAACGACCAGCCCTCGTAGGACGTCGTCGTCGGCTTGGGCCGGACCCGGAGGCTGACCTCGGTGATCACGCCGAGCGTCCCCTCCGAGCCGAGCGCCAGCCCCAGCAGGTCCGGCCCGGCGGCCGTCGCCGGGGGATGGCCCAGCTCGAGGACGCCCGAGGGCGTGGCCAGGGTCAGGCCGGTGACGAGCTCGTCGAACCGCCCGACCCCGGTGGAGGCCTGACCCGAGCTGCGCGTGGCGGCGTACCCGCCCACGGTCGCGAACTCCCAGCTCTGCGGCAGGTGGCCGAAAGTGAGGCCCTGCCTGCCCAGCTCCTCCTCCAGGGCCGGGCCGCGCATCCCGGGCCCCACCGTGACGATCGACGAGGGCACGTCGAGCTCCCGCACCGAGGCCATGCGGCGCAGGTCGAGGGCGACCGCGGGCCGGTCGTCGGGGTCCACGCCGGCCAGCCCGCCCACCACGCTCGTCCCGCCCCCGAAGGGGACGACGACGACGTCGTGCTCGCTGCACAGGGCCAGCAGCGCCGCGGTCTCCTCCGTCGTGCCGGGCAGGACGACGGCGCAGGGTGCGTCGGTGGCGTCCCCCGCCCGCCGGCGCAGCAGGTCCAGGTAGCTCTTGCCGCCGGCGCGCAGCAGCCGCGACTCGCGGTCGGTGCGCACGTTCTCCTCGCCGAGCAGCTCGACCAGCGCGAGGCGCGCGGGCGCGGGCAGCCGCGAGGGCGCCAGCCGGATCTCGGCCACGGGCACCGGTGGCGTGTGCCGCGGCGTCCACCCCAGCTCCTTGGCGAGATGGCGGCGGGCCGCCTTGGGGACCACTGCCTCCAGCCCGGGTGCGCGGTCGCCCGCGGCGTCGGTGGAGCCCCCGGTGGGGTGGGGGCCCCATCCCTGGATCGTCAGTTCCGGCTGCTCGGCCACGGCTACAGTCTGTCGGTGCCCCTGCGGGATGGATCACCGTGATCGGCTCCCTGTCGCCTGCGCTGCGCGGGCGGGACCTGGAACAGGTCGCCGGCTCGCTGGTCGACGTCGTGGTGGTGGGCGGTGGCGTGACCGGCGCGGGGGTCGCGCTGGACGCCGCCGCCCGGGGGCTGTCGGTGGTGCTCCTGGAGCGCACCGACCTGGCCGCGGGTACCAGCCGCTGGTCCTCGAAGCTCGTGCACGGCGGGCTGCGCTACCTCGCGCACGGCGAGATCGCGCTGGCGCGGGAGAGCGCCCGGGAGCGCGCCGTCCTGATGGGCGCCACGGCTCCGCACCTGGTCCGGCAGCTGCCGTTCCTCATCCCCGACGCCGCGGGGCGCGACGTCAGTGCTCTCGGCGGACTCGGCGGGCACCTGGGCGACCTGGTGCGGTTCTCCGTCGCCGGTGGGCGCGGCTCGCTGCCCGCGACCCGACGGGTGGGCGCCGACGACGTCGGCCGGATGGTGCCCGCGGTGCGTCCCGGGCGGGGCGGCGTCGTCTTCTGGGACGGGCAGCTCAGCGACGACGCCCGGCTGGTCGTGGCGCTGGCCCGGACCGCGTCGGCGTACGGGGCGCGGGTGCTGACCGGCGCGACGGTGACCGCCGTCGACGGCGCCACGACGCCGTCGTCCGGCTCCGCCGAGGTGCACGCCGCCGTCGACGGCGCGGTCCTGACGCTGCGGGCGCGGACCGTGGTGAACGCGGCCGGGGTGTGGGCGCAGCGGCTGGCTCCGGGCATCCGGCTGGTGCCCTCTCGCGGATCCCACCTCGTGCTGCGGGGCGACCGGCTCGGCTCGCCGTCGGCGGCGCTCACCGTGCCGCTGCCGGGCTCGCGGTCGCGGTACGTCTTCGCCCTGCCTCAGGCCGACGGCCTGGTCTACCTGGGCATCACGGACGAGCCGGTCGAGGGGCCGGTGCCCGACGACGACCCGCAGCCCTCCGACGCCGAGGTGCAGCAGCTGCTGGACACGGTCAACCAGGTGCTGGCCGAGCCGCTCACCCGCGACGACCTGGTCGGCGCCTACGCCGGCTACCGGCCGCTGGTGCTGCCCGAGTCGGCCGGGACGGGCCACCGGCCCGGGGGACCGGCCACAGCCACCGCGGACCTCTCCCGCACGCACCTGCTGGCATGGGACGGACCGGTCCTCTCCGTCGTCGGCGGGAAGCTCACCACCTACCGCGCGATGGCCGAGGAGACCGTCGACGCCGTCGTCGCCCGGCTCGGCGGGACCGCGCGCTCGACGACGGCCCGCCTTCCCCTGGTCGGAGCGGCGCCACGGCCGGTGCTGGACGCGCTGCCCTCCCCCGCCCGGCTGGTCGCCCGTTACGGCACCGAGGCGCCGGAGGTGGAGGCGCTCGGCCCCGACCTCGTGGTGGCGGGCCGTCCGGAGACGGTCGGCGAGCTGCGGTTCGCGGTCCGCCACGAGGGCGCGCGGACCGTCGCGGACCTGCTGGACCGGCGCACGCGCTTCGGGCTCGTGCCCGCGGACCGCGCCCGGGCGGTGCCGGTGGCCGAGCAGGTACTCGCCGAGGAAGACTGACCGCATCCCACTGTGCGAGAAGGCTGTTTCGCTCAGTGGGACAGCGGAGTAGGACTACGTGCGTGGACACGTACACGCACGGGCACGCCGAGCCCGTCCTGCAGTCGCACCGCTGGCGCACGGCCGAGAACTCCGCGGCCTACCTGCTGCCTCATCTCCGTCCGGGCACCGACCTGCTCGACGTGGGCTGCGGGCCCGGCACCCTCACCGCCGACCTGGCCAGGCGCGTGGCACCGGGGCGGGTGCTCGGGCTGGACGCGTCGGCCGACCCACTGGACGAGGCCCGTTCCGCCGCCGAGCGCGCCGGTGTCGAGGTGACCTTCGCGGTCGGCGACGTCTACGCCCTCGACCTGCCCGACGCGTCCTTCGACGTCGTGCACGCCCACCAGGTGCTGCAGCACCTCACCGATCCGGTGGCCGCTCTGCGTGAGATGGCTCGGGTGTGCCGGCCGGGCGGCGTCGTCGCCGTCCGGGACGTCGACTACGCCGCCGTCACCTGGTTCCCGGAGAACCCGGGGCTGGACCGGTGGCTGGAGCTGTACTCCGCGGTGGCCCGCGCCAACGGCGCCGAGCCCGACGCCGGCCGCCGCCTGATCTCGTGGGCGCACGCCGCAGGCCTGCGCGACCTCGTCGCGACGACGTCGTCGTGGTGCTACGCCTCGCCGCAGGAGCGGGAGTGGTGGGGGAACTCGTGGGCCGGCCGTGCGACGGCGTCGTCGTTCGCGGAGCAGGCGGTCGCCTACCGGATCGCGGATCACGCGGAGCTGGAGGCGGTCGCCGACGCCTGGCGGGAGTGGCGGGACGCCGACGACGGCTGGCTCGGGATGATGCACGGCGAGCTGCTCGTCCGCGTCTGACCGCGCTCAGGCGGGAACGGGCACCCGCGGTTCCTCGGCCTGCAGCGCGGCCAGGCTGCGGCGGACACCGACCGCCACCGCGCCGAGGGCGAAGAAACCTTCGTCGTCCTCGACGGTGGACTCGCGCAGCAGGCTGACCAGGCGCCGCAGCGCGGCGACGGCGCGGGCGATCTGCTCGTCGCGCTCGTCGGGGGTCGAGCCGTCGGTGGTGTGGTACGGCGTGCAGACGACGCCGGCGAGGCTGTCGAGGGTGTCGGCGAGCACCCAGCCGGTGCCGCCGTCGACCTGGTCGATGCCGCGCCGGTGCGGGTGGAACTCCACGACCAGCGAGGTGAGGTCGTCGACCAGGACGGCGACGCGGTCGACGGCGCGGGCCTCCTCGCGGATCTCCGAGGCGCGTCCCTGCCAGCGACGGGCGCGCGGGTTGGCCCGGCGGGCGCGCTCCACCCGGGTCGCGGCGACCCGCATGCGATCCAGGGCGCGGTCGAGCCGGCGGTTGCGGTCGGTCCACTCGTCGGGGTCGGGGACCCGGCCGTCGCGCAGGGTGGCCGCGATGTCGGTCAGGTGCCGGGACAGCAGCCCGCGGGTGAGCCCGATCTGCTCGACGGCACGGGTGAGCTGCAGCGGCGGGAAGAGGATGGTGGTGACGAGCACGCCGATGGCCGCGCCGAGCATGGTGAGCCCGGCGTAGCGCAGGACGTAGGTGTCGGGGTCGTCGAGGCCGACGGTGAGCATGAGGACGGCGGCGAAGCTGACCCAGCTGGCCTGCTCCCGCCACAGCTTGAGCTGCTCGACCAGCACGGCCAGGGCGACGATCGCCGCGACGGTGAGCGCGTTGGGCACCGCCTGGGTGAGCTCGTAGACCACCACGGACAGCGCGAACCCGGTGAGGATCGCCAGCACGCTGCGCCAGGCAGCGCTGGCGGAGTCGGCGATCGTGGGCAGCACGGCGATGACGGCGCCCAGCGGCGCGTAGTAGGCGTAGTCCGACAGCATCGGCGGCAGCAGCATGGCCACCTGCCACGCCAACCCCGCGGCGACCGCCGCGCGCACGCCTCGCTGGACCCCGGGTTCGCGCAGCAGCGCCAGGATGCGGTTCATCTCGACCCAGGATGAGGCCTGAGCCCGCTCACGGCTCGTGCGGGTGGTCGAACTCACGGTGACGGACCGGAGCTGCCACCCGGGCCTGCCGGAGCCCGGGTGGCAGCTCCCTCACCTCTGCCGTGCGGCGTTGGCCTGGACCGCGGTGCTCACCCACTGCGCGAGGCCGGGCGCGACCTGCTCGTAGGTGGCCGTGTACCGCTCGTCCTCGACGTACATCCGGCCCAGGGCGGCGTGCATCTCCGGCGGGCAGTCGTAGAAGGTCGCGACGATCTGCTGCCGGTGCTCCTCGGCGAGGTCCATGGCCTGCGCCGAGTCCGGGGCGACGCCGGCGCGCAGGGCGTCGGCCATGCAGGCCATCAGGTCCTCGCCCTCGGTCTTGATCCGGATCCAGTCCTCCTTCGTGTAGGCCGCGGTCCGCCGCTTGGACTGCGCGTAGGCGTCGGTGTCACCCCAGCGCTCCTGCACCTCGGCCTCGTAGCGCTCCGGGTCGTGCTCCCCGAACACCTCGAACCGTTCCTCCGGGGTCAGTGCGATCCCCATGTTCCGTGCCTCCATCTCCTTTTCCACGGCCGCGACCATCGCCGTCGTCCGCTCCAGCCGGTCCCGCAGCAGCCGGTGCTGGCGGCGCAAGTGGTCGGCCGGGTCGGCGGACGGGTCGTCGAGCAGGGTCGCGACCTCCTCGAGGGAGAACCCGAGCTCGCGGTAGAGCAGCACCTGGTGCAGCCGGTCCAGGTCGGCCGTCGAGTACTGCCGGTAGCCGGCCGTCGTGCGGCCGGAGGGCGACAGCAGCCCGATGCGGTCGTAGTGGTGCAGCGTGCGCACCGTGACGCCCGCCAGCGCCGCGACCTCACCCACGTTCACCGCGTCCTCCCTCCTGTCATGAGGAGAAGGCAACCGCCTGACGTTGCGTCAGGGTCAAGTGTGTTCTTCGCACCGCCGCTACCGTCGACCCGGTGAACGTCGGTGGTCCACATGGCTGGGGCGCGCCGCTCTACGCGGCCGTCCTCGACGCGACCGCCGTCGGGGCGGGCACCAGGGTGCTCGACCTCGGGTGCGGCGCGGGGCTGTTCGCCCGGGCAGCGGCCGACCGCGGCGCTCGCGTGACCGGCGTCGACCTCGACCCGGACGCCGTGGCGCTGGCCGCCGCCACGGTGCCGGAGGGCACCTTCACCGTCCGGCACGCGCAGGACCCGCCGGCCGGCCGGTTCGACGTCGTCGCCGCCGTCCAGCTGCTCATGCACGTCGCCGATCCCGTCGCGGTGCTGCACCGGGCCGGACGCGCAGGCGGCGTGGTCGCGGCCACGGCATGGGGCCGGGAGCGGGAGTGCGACGTGCGCGTCCTCGCTGACGCGTTCGCGCCCTGGCTCGGCCCTCGCCGGCCGGCACGTGGTTCCCCGGTGAGCGAGCCGGCCCGGCTGCGCGCGATGGCCGAGCGCGCCGGGCTGTCGGTCGAGCGCCAGGCCGAGGTGGTGGTCCCGTTCGACTACGCCGACGAGGACGAACTGCTGGTGCCGCTGCTCGCTTCCGTACCGGCCCGCGCTGTGGCCCGCCGGGTGGACCCGGCAATCCTGCGGGCCACCGTGCTCGAGCGGCTCGAGCCGTACCGCAGCGAGCACGGGGGCTACCGGTTGCGGAACCTCTTCCGCGTGCTCGTTGCTCGGTCGCGATAGCCGGCCGCGTCGCTCAGCGGGTCTTCCTGCCCGCCCGTAGCGACTCGACGGTCTTCTCGATGCGGGCGGCCCGCGTCTCGGGCTTCTTGGCCTCCTCGACCCAGCGGACCCACTCCTTGCGGTGGCTGGGTGCGAGGCCCTCGAAGAACGCCCGGACGCCGTCGTCGAACGCTGCGTCGAGGTCCTCGGGCAGCGTCACCTCGCGCGGCGCGGTGTCGAGCTCGACGACGACGTCGACCTCGTCGCCGGCGGTCAGCCCCGCGGCCTTCCGGTGCTCGGCGGCCAGCGGGATCCAGAAAGCGCCGCCCATCGGCGCGATGGTGCTGCGGTAGGTGTGCCCGCCGGCGCTGACCACCACGGGCGGGCGCTTCCCGGCCCCGAGCGCCGTCACCACCTCGTCGGGCACCTGCAGGCCCGTGGCCGTCTTCCCGCCCAGCGTCACCGTCGTCCGGAATTCCATGGCCGCTCACCCTAGGGCCGGCTGCACCCCGGCGTCGTGCGTGTGACGATCGCGGCATGGCCGAGGACGTCTCTCCCGTCGACCCGTTCCTGCGCACGCGCGTGCAGGTCGCGGACACCGAGATGGCCTACGTCGAGGTGGGGGAGGGCGACCCCATCGTCTTCCTGCACGGCAACCCGACGTCGTCCTACCTCTGGCGCAACGTCATCCCGCACGTGCAGCACCTCGGGCGCTGCCTGGCGCCGGACCTGGTCGGCATGGGGGAGTCGGCCAGGCTGCCCGCACCCGGGCCGGGCACCTACTCCTTCGCGGTGCACTCGGCCTACCTGGACGCGTTCCTCGCCGCCGTGGGCGCCACCGAGCGGGTCACGCTCGTGCTGCACGACTGGGGCTCGGGGCTCGGCTTCGACTGGGCCGCCCGGCACCCCGGGGCGGTGCGCGCCATCGCGTTCACCGAGGCCATCGTCGCGCCCATCGACTGGGACGAGTGGCCCGCCGCGGGCGTCTTCCGGCGCATGCGCGGGCCCGAGGGCGAGGCCGCGGTGCTGGACGAGAACCTCTTCGTGGAGCTCCTCCTGCCCGGCGGTGTGGCCCGCGGCCTGACACCCGAGGCGCACGACCGCTACCGCGAGCCGTTCGCCGCGCGCGAGGACCGCTGGCCCACCCTCGAGTGGCCGCGGCAGCTCCCGATCGAGGGGCATCCGGCCGACGTCGTCGAGCGGGTGGAGCAGTACGGGGCCTGGCTGGCCGGCAGCGACGTCCCCAAGCTGTTCGTCGACGCCGACCCGGGGTCGGTCCTGGTGGGCCGCCAGCGGGAGCGGGTCCGCGCGTGGCCGGCGCTCACCGAGGTCACCGTGGCCGGTGGCCACTTCGTGCCGGAGGACTCCCCGCACGAGCTCGGCCGGGCCGTCGCCGACTGGCTGTCGGGCCTGGGCTGAGCCCGCGGGTCAGGTGAGGGCGCGGATCGTCTCGACGACGGCGACGGCCGCGAACACCACGAAGAGGACGGCCGCCACCCGGCGGATCAGTGCGATGGGCAGCCGGTCGGCCAGGTTCTTGCCCAGGAACACCGCCAGCCCGGAGACCACGAGCAGCGCCGCCCACGCCCCCCCGAACACCGACAGCGGCTCGTCGTAGCGCGCGGCCAGCCCGGCGGTGGCCAGCTGCGACAGGTCGCCCCATTCCGCGGCGAACAGGACGCCGAAGGAGATGGCGGCGACGCGGAGGAAGGATCTGCCCTCCTTGCCCTCGCCTGCGTCGTCGGCGTCCTCGGGCCCGCTGGTGGCGCTCCGCCAGAGGATCACCGCGCCCACGAGGAACAGCACCGCGACGACGCCGGAGACCAGGGCCTGCGGCAGCAGCGACAGCAGCGAGCCCGCGGTGACCGCGATCGCGACCTGGAGCCCGAACGCCGTCCCCACGCCGACGAAGACCGGCAGCGGGGGGAACCGGGTGGCCAGGACCAGGCTGGCGAACAGCGTCTTGTCCGGCAGCTCCACGGGGAGCACCAGCACGAACGCGGCCAGGACGACCGAGATGACCACGTGATTCCTACTTCCGCTGGGCGCCGCCAGACGGGACCAGGGCAGCCTCCGACCGGCAGCACTGATGGCTGCGATCGAAGGTCTCGCCCATCCGCGCCGGGCGCGGACCCGCTGACCGGGCGGCCCGCGAGCGGGCGCGCCAGCATGTCGACCAGCGGACGGGGGGCTACTCCCCTTCGCCGGCCAGCCTAACCGGTGCGCGCGCGGAACCCGGCTGCGGGCGCGGGACCGCGGCGCTACGGTGCCGTCCATGCGCCGACGATGACTTCCTGACTCCTCCGCACTCCCACCGGCGGCCCGGCCCCTGGCCCGGCTGGCGGTGAGCTGGGCCGCGCTGTCCGAGTTCGTGCCCCTGTACCCGCTGTACGCGCTGCTGTTCCTGGACACCGGCCTGTCGACGGCGGAGATCTCGGGGCTGTTCGCCGTCTGGTCGGTCGCGGCGGTGCTGGCCGAGGTGCCCGCCGGCGCGCTGGCCGACCGGTGGTCGCGCCGTGGCGTCCTCGTGTGCGGGGCGGTGCTGCAGGCGGCCGCCTTCGGGCTGTGGGCGGTCGCACCCGGGACGGCGGGCTTCGCGGCCGGCTTCGCGCTGTGGGGCGTCTCGAGCGCGCTGTACTCGGGCACCGCCGAGGCGCTGGTCTACGACGGCCTCGTCGACGTGGGCGCCGAGGAGGCGTTCCCCTGCGTCAACGGCCGGATGACCGCAGTGGAGCTGCTGGCCCAGGTGCCCACGGCCCTCGCCGCCGCCGCGCTGCACGCCCTCGGCGGTTTCGGGCTGGTCGCCTGGGCGAGCGCGGGGATCAGCCTGGCCGCCGGCGCCCTCGCGCTGCGCTTTCCCGAGCCGCCGCGCGAGCGGGCGGGTGCGCTGCTGGCCACGCTGAGGGCCGCCGCCGGGCAGGTCGCGCGGCACGCGCCGCTGCGGATCGCCGTCGGTGCCGTCGCCCTCGTCGGTGGGCTGGACGCGATGGAGGAGTACTTCCCGGTGCTGGCGGCCGACCGGGGCGTGCCGACCGGCGCCGTGCCGTTCGCCGTCCTGGCGATCGCGCTGGCCGGGGCGGCCGGGGCGGCAGCGGGTGGGCGGGCCGACGAGGTGCCCGACGGCGTGCTGCCCGCGCTCCTGGCGTCGGCCGCCCTGCTGCTCGCCGTCTCCGCGGTGCTGCCCGCGCCGGGGACCGTGGCCGCGCTCGCCCTGGCCTACGGCCTCTACCTGGCCGTGCTGGTCGCGGCGGAGGCCCGGCTGCAGGAGCGGATCGAGGGCCCGCACCGCGCGACGGTCACCTCGGTGGCCGGCCTGGGCGTCGAGCTGGCCGGCGTGCTGGTGTTCGCGGCGTGGGCGCTGGGCGGTGCCGCCGCGACGGCGGTCCTCGTGCTCGCCGTCGTCCCCGTCGTGACCGCCGGACTGCGCGCCCGGCCGGGGTGATCAGCTCGCGGTGGGCTCGGGTGGGTCGGGCGGGCCGCCCGGCAGGACGGTCAGGCGGGGGAGCAGCGGCTGCACGAGGGGGCCGATCGCCAGGGCGTAGACGACCGTGACGACGCCGACCGTGCCGCCCAGCAGCCAGCCGGAGACGACGACGGCGACCTCGATCGAGGTGCGCACCAGCCCGACGGAGCGGCCGGTCCGCCGCACGAGACCGGTCATCAGGCCGTCGCGCGGGCCCGCGCCCAGCCGCACGCCGACGTAGGCGGCGGTCGCGACGGCGTTCACGAGGATGCCGCCGGCCGCCAGGGCGATCCGCACCGCCAGGGACGACGGCGGGTCGACCGCGGCGAGCACGGCGTCGGCCACCAGCCCCACGACGACGACGTTGCTGACGGTGCCCAGCCCGGGCCGCTCGCGCAGCGGGATCCAGGCCAGGAGGACCAGCACGCCGACGACGATGATCACGGTGCCCAGCGACCAGTCGACGAGCCCGGCGAGCCCCTGGTGCAGCACGTCCCACGGCATCAGCCCGAGGTCGGCGAGCACCAGCGCGGCGATCGAGACGCCGTAGAGCGCCAGGCCCAGGAAGAGCTGGACGAGCCGGCGCGGCAACCTCCGCCCCGACGCCAAGTTGATCATCGGCATCCGGCTGTGCGACACGCCGCAGGGGGCAGCCGATCGACGATGATCAACTTCGGGGGCGGAGGGAGCTCGAGGGTCAGCGGGCGGCGCGGCGGGCGACGCGGGCGGCGAAGACCCCGGCCGACCACCCGTTGTCCACGTCGACCACCGAGACGCCCGGCGCGGCCGAGTGGAGCATCGTCAGCAGCGCACCGAGGCCGCCCATGCCCGCCGGGGAGCCCGCCGACGTCGGCACCGCCACGACCGGGACGTCGGTCAGGGCCCCGAGCGTCGCGACCAGCGCCGCATCCCGCCCGGCCACCACGACCAGGCAGTCGGCGTCGGCGAGTCGGCCGGGATCGGCCAGCAGCGCGCGCGCCCGGCTGCCGGCGACGTCCTCGTGGCGCACGGCCTCGCTGCCCGCGACCCGGGCGACGAACGCCGCCTCGGCGGCCACCGAGGTGTCCGCGCCCCCGGCGCCGATCACCGCGACCCGGCCGACCGGTTCGGGGAGCGGGCCGACGGCGGCGGCGCCCGCGGCGGCGTCCATCGTCGTGTACGCGTCGTGCTCGGTGGCCAGGGCGACCAGCGTCGCGGCCTCGGCGCGCAGCACCAGGGCCGGGCGGTCGGGGTGCCCGCGGCGGGCCTCGCGGACCAGCGCCAGCACCTGCTCGGTGGTGCGCCCGGTCGCCCAGACGACCTCCGGCTCGGGCACGGCGGCCCGGCGCACGGCGGGTGCGGGCTCGGTCGCGGCAGCGGGTGCGGGTTCCGGCTCGGGGGTCGGACGGGGACCGAGGATCGGCTCTCCGGGACGGTCGACGCCGAGCGGAGGGTCGGCCGGCGTCGCGGCCCGTGGCACCGCCTCGCCCACGAGCGGGGTGAAGCCGTCGTCCCCGGCAGCCCCCACCACGTCGTCCCCGGCGGGAGCCGGCCCGGCGGAGCCGCCGAACAGGACGTCGAGGGCGCTGCCGCCGGCGCGCTTCTGGGTCACGCCGGACAGCCGGACGACCCGGTCGCGGCCGCTGCGCTTGGCGTCGTAGAGGACGCCGTCGGCCGCGGCGAAGAGGGTGCGCCGGTCGTCGCCGCGGGCCGCGGAGGCGATGCCGACGCTGATGGTCACCGGCGTGCTCAGGCCCAGCGACGCCCAGTCGTAGCCGGCGACCTTGCGGCGGGTGCGCTCCAGCGCCCGCTCGGCCTGCTCGGCGGTGGTGTCGGGCAGCAGGACGACGAACTCGTCGCCGGCCCAGCGGCACACCTCGTCGGTGTCGCGGACGCCGGCGATGAGCAGCTCGGCGACCGCCCGCAGCACGGCGTCGCCGCCGGGGTGGCCGATCGCGTCGTTGATGGACTTGAACCGGTCGACGTCCACGACGGCCAGCGCGGGCACGCCGCCCCCGGCGAGCAGCCCGTCGAGGCGGGCCTCGGCGTAGCGCCGGTTCGGCAGGTGGGTGAGCGGGTCCTCGTAGGCCTGGCGGCGCAGCTGGCCGGCGGCCCGCTCGGTCTCGAGCAGGCTCTTGCGCCGGCCGAACAGCTCCACCCACCGGGTGCGCCGCTCGTCCACCCGGTCCAGCTCGTCGGCGAGGTAGGCCTGCAGGTAGGGCAGTGCGCGGCCGGCGTCGTCCAGCTCGGCGTGCAGCGTGCACAGCTCGCGGAGGGCGGCGCGGCGCAGCCGGGGCAGCCCGTGGTCGGTGGCCAGCTCCAGCGTGGACGCGAGGTGCTCGTCGGCGCCGGCCGAGTCGCCCTGCCGGCGCAGCGTCCGGCCCAGCGCCAGCTGGGCGGCGGCCCGCTGGGCGCGGTCGTCGGCGGCGGAGGTGATGCGGACGGCGGCGCGCAGCGGACCGGTCGCGGCGGCGTGCTCGCCCAGCCCGACCAGCGCCCAGCCGTGCACGATCTGCGCCGCGACGACGCCGGGGGCCTCCGGGGGCAGGAGCTGCAGCGCCTCCTCGGCCAGCGCGCGGGCCTCGGCGAAGTGCGGGACCGCGGTCTCGGGGAGCCCGTCGTCGAGCAGCCCTTCACCGAGCTCCGCGCACAGCTCGCCCAGCCGGGTCGCGGCGACCGCGACGAGGACCTCGGCGTCCCCGGCCACGTCGTCGTCCCCCGCCCGCCCCAGCAGCGTCGGGTCGGCCGCGGCGGCCCGCGCTGCCTCGTGCGCCCGGCGCTGGAAGTCCAGGGCCAGCGGCATGAGCTCCAGGTCGGCGAGGACGCCGGCCAGCGTGCCGAGGGTGTCGACGAGCAGCCGGCTGGGCGGGAGGCCCGGGTCGAGCAGGCTGGCCGCCTCGACCGCCTCGTCCATCGCGGCGTCGATCCGCCGGGAGAGCAGCTCGATGCGCGCGTGCCGCGCCAGGCCCGCGGCCCGTTGCAGGTCGTCGTCGGTGGCGTCGAAGGCGGCCTTGGCCGACCGGACCAGCGCGATGGCCAGCGCCGCGCGGGAAGCGGACTCCGCGCGCAGGTCGGTGTCGCCGCCGCGGCCGGACGTCCCGTTGCCGTCGATCAGCTCGGCGACGCCGGCGTGCAGGTCGAGGGCCGGCTCGCGCTCGGACTCGGGCCCGCCGGTGGTGACCGGCTCGCCGACCAGCGTGAAGCCCGCGATGCGCAGCCGGCGGACCAGGAGCTCGGCGCGGAGCGTGTCGGCCCAGGCGCGGCCCAGGTCGGAGGAGCCGGGCGTGACCGGGTCGGGCTCGGCCGCCTGGTAGGGCGAGGGCTCGGAGTCGACGCCGGACAGCAGCTGCTCGGCGTCGTCGAGCCGCCAGTTCGCCAGGGCGGCCGTCACCCGCTGGTGCAGGGCTCCGGGTGGCACGAGCGCACTGTGCACGGCCCCCCCGGCGCTGTCGAGCACGTTCTCGTGAACGCGCCGCCCCCCGTCCGTCGTGCCCCATCCGTCCCATCCGGGGGAGGCGGTCACGCGTCGTCCTCGCCGGGAACCGGGGCCGCTGACCCGCCGGGCGCGCGCACCCGGTTGCGCCCGCTGCGCTTCGCGGAGAACAGCAGCAGGTCGGCGGTGTCGAACAGCGCGCGCCAGCCGACCACCGGCTCGGGGTGGCCCTCGTCCACCTCGGGCGCGGTGGCCACGCCCACGCTCACGGTGACCGGCTCGGTCAGCCGAAGGTCCGACCAGTCGGCCGCGGCGACGGCGGCGCGCAGCCGCTCCATGACGACGACGGCCTGCGCCTCGGTCGCCGTCGGCAGCAGCACGAGGAACTCGTCGCCGGCCCAGCGGAACACCTCGTCGTCGGTGCGGCTGTGCTCGCGGAGCAGGTCGGCGACCCGGCGCAGGACGACGTCGCCCTGGGTGTGCGAGGCGCCGTCGTTGACCTCCTTGAACCGGTCGACGTCCACCACGGCCAGCGACAGCGGTTCCTCGCCGAACCGCAGCCCGGCCAGCCGGCGCTCGGCACTGCGCCGGTTGCCCAGACCGGTGAGCGGGTCCTCGAGCGCGTGCCGCCGCAGCACGGCGGCCTGCCGCTCGGCCTCGCGCAGCCGGCTCCGGCGCACGAACATCTCCGCCCACAGCTCGCGACCGCGGGCGTGCGCGCGCCCGGTGTCGGCGCGATAGGCCTCCAGCCAGTGCAGCGCCTCGGCGGGCCGGCCCAGGTCGGCGGTGTTCTGCCCCAGCTCCAGCAGGCACTGGCGGTAGCGGCGGCGGTCGCCGGAGGCCGCGAAGGCACCCGCGGCGTCGACCAGCAGGCCGACGGCCTCCTCGCCACGCTCGATGTCGTCGTCCCGCGCGGCCAGCCGGGCCAGCAGCCGGGCCAGGACCAGATCGGTGTAGCCGCGCAGCCACAGGCCGCCGTCACCCTGGACGTGCCGGTGGACGCGGCGCAGCGGGCCCAGCGCGCCGTCGAGGTCGTCGGCGCAGGTCAGCGCCCACGCCTGGACGACGTCGAGGAGGTCGGCCTCGGCCGGTGCGGGCTCGCGGTCGAGCTCGCGGGCGGCGATGGCGCAACCGATGGCCTCCTCCGCGAGCTCGCGCGCCCGCTCCTCGTCGCCGCGGCGGTGCAGCGTCTGGGCCAGCTCCGCGTGCCGCTGCGCGCTGAGCAGGAGCGTCTGCCACTGGTCGTCGAGGTCCGGGAGGAGGGCCGCGACGGCGTGCGCCCGGCCGGCGTGCGCGACGGCGAGCTCCTCGAGGTCCAGGCCGGCCAGCGTGAGGGAGAGCCAGCGGTGCGCCTGGAGCAGGGGGCGGGAGGGGTCCTCGGCCGAGGGCTCCTCGGTGAGCAGGCTGGCGTCGACCGCCATCAGCATCGCGGCGTCCACCCGGTCGGCGGTCACCTCGACGTGGGCCAGGTAGGCCAGCGTGAGCGCGGTCCACGCCGAGGGCAGGCAGGCGTGCAGCGCCTCGCGGGAGGCGGCGACGGACTCCGCGGCAGCGTCCGGTTCGCCGTCGGTCAGGTTGCGGCGGGCGGCCAGCGCCGAGCGCCACGCGGACCAGTACGGGTCTTGAGCGCCGGACAGTGCGTCGTCGACGTCGTCGAGCAGCCCCCGGAAGGTGTCGTCGTCCCGGTCACCGACGGCCAGCAGCCTCCACAGCGCCGCCTGGAGCCGGGCCAGCTCGGCCGGTGAGGGGCCGGAGGAGGCAGCGGCAGCCGAGGCAGGGGGCACGCCACCTCCACTTGCGGGTCGTCGTCCGGGCACCCGGGGTCGGGCTGCCGGTCAGCGAGGCAGCTTCCCCCGGGTCGCCTACCAGCCGCCCCGCCCGCACTACCCTCGTCGGATGCCCGGGATGCAGCCCAGTACGTCTCCGACGCGGTTCGCCTATCTCGGCCCCGAGGGTACCTTCGCCGAGGCCGCCCTGAGCAGCGTGATCGACACCGGCGAGGGAACGCGGAACCCCCGCTCGAGTGTCCCGGCGACGCTGGCCGCCGTCCGATCGGGGGACGCCGACGCCGGTCTCGTGCCGCTGGAGAACTCGGTGGAGGGCTCGGTGCCGGCCACCATGGACGGGCTGGCCGACGGCGATCCGCTGGTCATCACGCGCGAGGTGTTCCTGCCGGTCGCCTTCACCCTCGCCGTCCGGCCGGGGACGACGCTGGCCGACGTGCGCTCGGTGGCCAGCCACCCGCACGCGCTCGCCCAGACCGGCCGCTGGCTCGAGGCGAACCTGCCCGGCATCACGCCGCTCCCGGCCAGCTCGACGGCGGGGGCGGCGGCCGCCGTCGCCGCGGGGGAGTACGACGCGGCCGTGTGCGCGGCGATCGCGGCGCAGCGCTACGGCCTGGATGCGCTGGCCGAGGGCATCGCCGACCACGCGGGCGCGGTCACCCGCTTCGTCCTGGTCGCCCGGCCGGGGCCGCTGCCGGCGCCGACCGGCAACGACAAGACCTCGCTGGTCGCCGTCGTCACCGACCGCACGGGTGCACTGCTGGACGTGCTGCGCGAGTTCGCCGTCCGCGGGATCTCGCTGACCCGCATCGAGTCGCGGCCCCTGCGCGACCGGCTGTGGGTCTACTCCTTCTTCCTCGACTGCGAGGGGCACATCGCCGACCGCCGGGTGGGCGAGGCGCTGGCCGCTCTGCACCGGGTGTGCGAGGACGTGCGCTTCCTGGGCTCCTATCCGCGATCGGACGGGCGGGAGAACCGGGCGGTGGAGGACGAGTCGGCCGACGACGCGTTCGCCGAGGCCGAAGGGTGGCTGGCCCGCGTGCGCGCCGGCGACCTCGGGGGCTGACCCGCCGCTACGCTCCGCCGCCGTGATGCACCCGACGCCGGTGGGCCGGTACGACGTGCCCGTGCCGGACGCAGGGCGACGGCGGACGGCAATCGAGCTCGCCGTGCTGCAGGGCTGCTACCTGGTCTACCTGCTGCCGTGGTTCCTGCTGGCCATCGGCGGCACGATGGGGCTGGCGAACTGGGAGTCGGTCTTCGCGGTCTTCGTGATCCTGGCGTGGTGGGCGTATCCCTTCGTCGCCCTCGGCACGACGGTCGCCGCCTGGGTGCTCCTCGGTCTGCGCCGGCACCCTGCCGCACGCTGGGTCAACCGGGTGCCGCTGATCTGGGTGGCGATCGGCGTCGTCCTGCTGGTGTGGATCGTCGTCGCCGGCTGACGTCCCCGGCCCGTCTCAGTTGATCATCGTGATGTGGCTGGCCGACATGCCGGTGGGGTCAGCCGTACGACGATGATCAACTGGTCGGGCCCTTCGCGAGCTCGCTGGGCCACCAGACCTTGTCGCCGACGAGCCGCACGGCGGCCGGCACGAGCAGCGTGCGGACGACGAAGGTGTCGAGCAGGACGCCGAAGCCGACGAGAAAGCCGAGCTGGATGAGGATGACCAGCGGCAGCACGGTGAGCGCGCCGAAGGTGGCCGCCAGCACCAGCCCGGCGCTCGTGATCACCCCGCCGGTCACCGCGAGGGTCCGCAGCACGCCGTCCTTCGTCCCGTGCCGCATCGACTCCTCGCGGGCCCGGGTCATGAGGAAGATGTTGTAGTCGATCCCCAGGGCCACGAGGAACACGAAGCCGATCAGCAGCACCTGCGGATCGCTGCCCGGGAAGTCGAAGAGGTGCTCGAAGGCCAGCGCGGCGACGCCGACGGTCGCAGCGGTGCTCAGCGCGACGGTGCCCACCAGCAGCAGCGGCGCCACGACCGCCCGCAGCAGCAGGCCCAGCACGACGGTGATCACCAGCAGCACCAGCGGGACGATGACCAGCAGGTCGCGGGCGGCGGTCTCCTGCGTGTCCAGGTCCTGCGCGGAGGTGCCGCCGACCAGGGCATCGGGGTCGAGGTCTCGCACCGTCGTCCGCAGGTCCGAGACGGTGCTCTGCGCCGCCTCGCTGTCGGGGGCGTCGGTCAGGGTCGCCTCGAGCCGGACCAGTCCGTCCACCTCGAGCGGGTCGCCACCGGGCCGGTCCCCCGTGAAGGGCTCGACCCCGGCGACGCCGTCGGTGCCGGCCACGGCGTCGGCGACCTCCCGCCAGCCGTCGGCCGGGGTGATGACGACCGCGGGGCTGGCGGCGCCCGCCTCGTAGTGCCGGGCCAGCACCTCCTGGCCCTCGCCGGACTCCGAGCCGCCCCTCACGCCCTCGGACAGCGGGATGCCGGCGGAGTCGAACGTCGGCAGGAACAGCGCGAGGACGACGAGCGCGCCGGCGCTGCCCAGCAGGTACCGGCCCGGGCGGCGGCCGA
The DNA here is from genome assembly GCF_900102425.1 of Blastococcus aurantiacus. Classification (GTDB taxonomy): domain Bacteria; phylum Actinomycetota; class Actinomycetes; order Mycobacteriales; family Geodermatophilaceae; genus Blastococcus; species Blastococcus aurantiacus. The sequence goes on along the minus strand of NZ_FNBT01000005.1, from coordinate 368,211 downwards.
CGGACGTCGAGATGCGCTCCCAGCCCCGGCCGTGGACGTGCTCCTCGCCGAACTTCGGCCGGAACGGCCAGAACGCGGCCCGGCCGAGCAGCACGAGCAGCGCGGGCAGGAAGGTGAGCGCGGCCAGCATGGCGAAGGCGATGCACACCGCGGAGATGGGCCCGAGGCCGCGGTTGGAGCCCAGGTCGGAGAAGAGCAGGCAGAGGACGCCGAGGACGACCGTGCCGCCGGAGGCGAGGATCGGTTCCCACGACTGCTTCAGCGCCACGCGCATCGCGGTGTACTTCGACTCCTCGCGGCGCAGCTCCTCCCGGTAGCGGGCGACGAGCAGCAGGCCGTAGTCGGTGGCCGCGCCGACGACCAGGATCGACGCGATGCCCTGGCTCTGGCCGTTGACGTCGATCCATCCCTGCTTCGCGAGGAAGTAGGCGACCGCGAGCGAGACGACCAGCGCCATGGCCGCGGTGCCGATGACCAGCAGCGGCAGCAGCGGGCTGCGGTAGACGACCAGCAGGATCAGCAGGACGACGCCGAACGCCGCGAGCAGCAGCAGCCCGTCGATGCCGGAGAAGCCCTCGGCGAAGTCGGAGAAGACCGCGCCCGGCCCGGTGACGTACTGCGTCGCGCCGTCGGTCGCGGGCAGGTCCCGCAGCTCGCCGATGATCTCGGGGAGCGCATCGCCCAGGTCGGGGTCGAACGGCAGCACCGCCTGCACCGCGATGCCGTCCTCGGACGGGATGACCGGCGACGGCTCGCCCTTCAACGCGCCGGCGTCCTCGGCGATGCCCACCGCGTCGTCCAGCCGCTGCTGCGCCTCGGTCAGGGCGGCGGGGTCGAGGGCGCCGTCGTCGCTCTCCCACAGCAGGATGACCGGCAGTGCCCGCTCCGTCTGGAACCGCCGCTGCAGCTCGGTGACCTGCGTGGACTCGGCGCTGTCGGGCAGGAAGGCGGCGGAGTCGTTCTCCGAGACCTCGCCGAGCTTGCCGCTGAACGAGCCCAGCGGGCCGGCGATCACCAGCCAGGCGACGGCCACGAGTGCCGGGATCAGCCAGCGGAGGATGCGGGTGCGGCGAGGCATGATGTCCCTTGACGGTCGATTATCTCGATCGTCGAGACATTATCGCGGAGCGGGACGACGTGCGAGTGGGAGGTGCCGGGTGGACGACGAGGCGACCCGTGCCCGCCAGGAGCTGGGCCTCCTCCTGCGCCGGCTCAACGTCGAGCTCGACGCGGTCGGCCAGCGGTTCGCGGACGTGCACGAGCTCAACCGCACCGACGTCCGGGCGCTGGTCGCGATCATGGACGCCGCCCGGCGCGGGGAGGCGCTCACGGCCGGCCGGCTGGGCGAGGCGGTCGACCTCCGCTCGGCCTCGGTGACAGCGCTGGTCGACCGGCTGGAACGGGCCGGTCACGTGCGGCGCGTGCGCGATCCCGAGGACCGGCGGCGCGTGGGCCTGGAGATGTCGGAGTCCGCGATGGCCGCCGGTGCCGAGCACTTCGGCGGATTGGCCCGGGACCTGGTGGCCGCGATGGAGGACTACAGCGACGAGGAGCTGGCCGTCGTCCGCCGCTGGCTGGAGGACATGACCGCCGTCATCACGCGCCACCCCCGCGCGGAGCCGCCGGCCTGACCGCCGTTCGTGCACGAACGGCTGCCTCGCGCGCGCGGAGGCGACGATTCGTGCACATCCGGCGCAGCCGCGTCAGGTGAGCTGCTGGACGGCGGAGCGTGAGCGCACGAGCAGGGGGATGCCCACCAGGGCGGTGAGCGCCGCGGCGACCAGCGCGTAGAACCCCCAGAGCGTCGGCGGGAGCGGGGCGGCGAGCAGCAGCACCGTGGCCAGCAGCACCCCGTTCAGTGCGACGAGGACGGCGTAGGCGGTCCTGCTGCCGCGGAAGGCGAGCACCCCGAGCACCGCGAGGATCGCCAGCCAGGCGCCCGGGATGGTCCCCGGGTCGTCGGGCAGTGCGGCCACCGTGGCGGACGCCGCGACGAACAGCGCCCACAGGGCTACGGCCCAGGAACGGGGCCGGGCCGCCACGCGTGTCATGGCGGAATGGTCTTGGCCGCAAGGCTCGCAGGCAAGGCCCGCGGCAGGGAGTCTCCGCGCGTCGTGCGCCGGCGTCGTCGACGTTGTTCCGGACCACCTCGTTTCGCATCCTCAGTCGGCTATCCGGCCGGCCCGAAGCCCGCTACGTTCCGCCCGAGCAGACGAGTCTTCGGACGCGACGGGGGAGTCGGCGTGGGCGCAGGTCGCAGGGTTCGCTTCCACGCCGCGGTGATGGCGGTCGTCGCCGTCCTACTGGCGCTCCTCGTCACGCCGGGGACGGCCCGCGCCCAGGCGCCCGTGCAGGACCTGTCGAGTCAGGGCCGCGCGGCGATCGACCAGAAGCACACGCAGCTGGGCGGCGACGCCGGGCTGCTCGGCCCGTCGTCGGACGTCGGGGCGACGTGCTCCGGCTGGATACTCCCGGGCTGCATCAAGAGGTACGCGAACGGTCAGATCATCTGGTCGGCCACCACCGGAGCGCGCGCGGTCACGCGGCCGGACTTCTACGTCGGGTGGCGTGATCTCCGGGACTGGCCGAGCCACGCACTCCGGCGTTCCGCGTTCGGCTTCCCGGTGAGCGACACCTTCTGCGGGCTGCGCGGCGGCGGCTGCGGCCAGCACTTCCAGGGCGGCTCGATCTACTGGTCGCCGGGCAGCGGGCTCCACGCCGTGTACGGGGACGTGATCCAGCGATGGGGTGCCCACGGTTGGGAAGGTGGGCTGCTCGGCTATCCGACCAGCGAGCAGACGTGCACGGACGGCCCGGCCGACTGCGTGCAGCACTTCCAGGGCGGCTCCATCGTCTGGTCCGCCGAGACCGCCGTCGCCCACGCCATCCGCCGAGGACCCATGTGGGACCGGTGGAGCGCTTCCCAGGGCAAGCGCGGCCAGGTGGGCTATCCGACGTCCGCCGCGTTCTGCGGCCTGCGCAACGGCGGGTGCGGCCAGCACTTCGAGCAGGGGTCGATCTACGGGGTGCCCGGCCGTCCGGCGTTCACGGTGCAGGACTACCTCTCCCCGGTCTGGAAGGCCCAGGGGTGGGAACGGGGTGCGCTCGGTTACCCCGTCAGCAATGCGTTCTGCGGGCTGGCTCTCGAGGGGTGCGGGCAGCACTTCGAGGGCGGGTCGATCTACCGCATGAGCAACGTTGCGCCAGGGCGGATCGTCTCCGGCGCAATCCGTGACGCCTGGGCTCGCCAGGGCTGGGAGAACGGCCGCCTCGGCTACCCGATGGGCGACGCATTCTGCGGACTGCGCGGCGGGGGCTGCGGCCAGCACTTCGCCCAGGGAACCATCTACTGGTCTCCCGCCACCGGAGCCTGGTTCATGTACGGGCGGTACACCCCGGAGGCCCCCATCTGGCACCGCTGGGAGCGCGACCGCTGGGAGAACGGGCCGCTCGGCTATCCCGTCGGCAATCCGATCTGCGGACTGCGGAACGGCGGGTGCGGGCAGCACTTCCAGGGCGGATCGGTGTACTTCTCGCTCGGGTCGGGGTCGGTGCGCGTCTCCGGGACCATCCGGGACAGGTGGGCCGCGCAGGGCTGGGAGAACGGGCGCCTGGGCTATCCGGTGGGCGAGGTCCAGCTGGTGCGGGGCGTGTGGGTGCAGTACTTCCAGGGTGGCCAGCTGCGAGGCTGAACCGGAGAGCTCGCACGATTGCGAGATCCACGGCGCCCCGGAAGGGAGGGTGGGCACGTGCCCGGCGAATGGCTCTGGCAGTGGCTCGTCGGCCTCATGGCCTTCGTGCTGGCCGGCCTTGGGGGCGGGTACGCCCTGGCGCCCGCCCCGATCCGTCTTCCGGACGCCTTCGCCGACCGGCCCGTGCTGCCGGACTGCGGTCGCACCCCCCAGTACGTCGGGCAGGACCAGCCGCAGGGGGCGGCGGTCGACTGCTTCGAGGCGGCGCTCGCCGCCGGCGCGGGCGCGGAGCTGCTCGTCGAGGGGTACGGCGTCGACAGCGGTCCGGTGTTCTTCTACCACCGGGCGCTACCCGGCGGCGGGATGGAGACCTTCCTCGACCACCGGCGGGACCACTACCGCAGCTCCGACTGGCAGCGGTTCCTGTGCCCCGAGGCGCGCAGCCTCCGGGACACCGGGGAGTGCGAGGACGGGGAGGTCTGACCTAGAGGTACAGGCCCGTGGACTCCTCGATGCGCTCGGCGGCGACGGCGTGCACGTCGCGCTCGCGCAGGATGATCAGGTCCTCGCCGTGCACCTCGACCTCGTGCTGGTCCTCGGGGGAGAAGAGCACCTGGTCGCCGACCTTCACCTGGCGCACCGACGGCCCGACGCCCTTGGCCTCGCCCCACACCAGCCGCTTGGCCACCTGTGCGGTCGCGGGGATCAGGATGCCGCCGCTGGACCGCCGGTCGCCGTCCTCCTTGCGGAGCGCGACCAGGATGCGGTCGTGCAGCATCTTGATCGGCAGCTTGCCGGTCGCGGCGATGTTGTCGGGCACGCCGCGAAACGCTACCCGCCGCCCCCGTCCCTGCTTTTCCCGGGAAAAGCGGGCTGCTTTACCGCGGAAAAGCGGGACGTCAGCCCCAGCCGAGCTCGTGGAGGCGCTCCTCCTCGATGCCGAAGTGGTGCGCGATCTCGTGGACGACGGTGATGGTGACCTCGTCGACGATCTCCTCGGCCGTCTCGCAGATGTCGCAGATGGCCTCGCGGTAGATCATGATCCGGTCGGGCAGCGCCCCGCCGTACTCCCAGCCTCGCTCGGTCAGCGCGTAGCCCTCGTAGAGCCCGAGGAGGTCCGGCTCCTCGGCGTTCCGGTCCTCGACCAGGACGACGACGTTGTCCATGAGCTTCATCAGCTCCGGCGGGACCTCGTCCAGCGCGTCGGCGACCAGCGCCTCGAACACCGGAAGGGGGAGCGGCTTCACGCGGGCGTCACCAGGACGTCGGCAGCGGGCGGCCCTCCTCGTACCCGGCCGCGCTCTGCACCCCCAGCACGGCGCGCTCGTGCAGCTCGTCGACCGTGCGGGCGCCCGCGTAGGTGCACGACGAGCGCACGCCGGCGACGATCTGGTCGATCAGGTCCTCGACGCCCGGGCGGGCGGGGTCCAGGTACATCCGGGACGACGAGATGCCCTCCTCGAACAGGCCGGCCCGCGCACGCTCGAAGCCGCTCTGCGTCGCCGTCCGCGCCTTGACCGCCCGCGCCGACGCCATGCCGAAGCTCTCCTTGTAGAGCCGGCCCGAGCCGTCGTCGTGGATGTCGCCGGCCGACTCGTAGGTGCCGGCGAACCAGGAGCCCACCATCACGTTCGCCGCGCCCGCGGCCAGGGCGAGGGCGATGTCGCGCGGGTGCCGCACGCCGCCGTCGGCCCACACGTGCTTGCCCAGCGAGCGGGCCTCGGCGGCGCACTCCTCGACGGCGGAGAACTGCGGGCGGCCGACGCCGGTCATCATCCGGGTGGTGCACATGGCGCCCGGGCCCACGCCGACCTTGACGACGTCGGCACCGGCCTCGATCAGGTCGCGGGTGCCCTGCGCGGTCACCACGTTGCCCGCGACGACCGGCACCGAGCCGGCGACCGAGCGCACCGCGGCCAGCGCCTCGATCGCCTTCACCTGGTGACCGTGCGCCGTGTCGACCACGAGCACGTCGACGCCCGCGGCGAGCAAGGCCGAAGCCTTTCCGGACACGTCGCCGTTGATGCCGACGGCCGCCGAGGTCAGCAGCTCGCCGGACCCGTTCAGCGCCGGGGTGTAGATCGCCGAGCGCAGCGCGCCCTTCCTGGTGATGACGCCGACGAGCCGGTCGCCGTCCACCACCGGGGCGGCGCTGACCCGCTCGCCGGAGAGGACGTCGAAGATCTTGGGCAGGTCGGTGCCGGCCGGGATGGTGAGCGGCTCGCGGGTCATCACCTCGGACAGCTGGGTGAACCGGTCCACGCCCTGGCACTGGCCGTCGGTGACGACGCCCACCGGGGAGCCGCCCTCGACCACCACGACGATCCCGTGCGCGCGCTTGGTCAGCAGCGACAGCGCCTCGCCGACCGTGGAGGTGGGGGAGAGCGTGATCGGGGTGTCGTAGACCGGGTGCCGCTGCTTCACCCAGGAAACGACCTCGGCGACGACGTCGACGGGGATGTCCTGCGGCAGCACGGCCAGGCCGCCCCGGCGGGCCGTGGTCTCGGCCATGCGCCGTCCGGAGATCGCCGTCATGTTGGCGACGACCAGCGGGATCGTGGTGCCCACGCGGTCCGGCGTGGTCAGGTCGACCTCGAGCCGGGAGCCCACCGTCGAGTGGTTGGGCACCATGAAGACGTCGGCGTAGGTGAGGTCGTGATCGGGCCGCTGCAGGAAGCGCATGACGCCATTGTCCCCGAACCCGAGCCCGGGGAGGCCGGTGCGGGCGGGCCGGACGCCGGGATGCCTATCGGGTGCGTCCATTTCGGCAACACCTGCCGCTGGGAAGGGTCGTACAGAACGTACTTGTTCCGCTACGGTGCGTTCCGACAGGCGCAACTCTGCGGGCCGCCGGCGAGAACGCCCTCGTCGAGACCGCGATCGGACGGTGGTGGCGCCATGGCGCTCGCGCGCAGGTCCGGACGACGCCGCGGCACCGCCGTCGTCGCCGTCCTCGCCGGCGGGTACGAGCTGGTCACCTGCCCGGCGCACACCGCCGCCGCCGTTCCGCTGGCGCCTGCCGGCCGGTGCGGCTTCCTGCGGGCGCCGACGCCAGCCGGTGGACAGCTCACCCTCGCCTGCGCCGAGCACTGGCTGCCGGCGTGACGGGCCGCCTCACCCGGGCCGCGGGCGCGCTGCTGGCCGGAAGCCTCGTCCTCGGCCTGGCCGCCTGCACCACCCCCGGTACGTCCGGTGCGTCGAGCGAGCTGGGCTTCACCCCGGTGCCCACCGGCGGCGAGTCCTGGGCTCCGGCACCGGCCGACCTCGGCGATGGCCGCAGCGCCGTGGCCCAGACCGCCGGCGGCGAGTACCGGCTGCACACCGCCGACGGCGATGTGACCTTCCTGCCCGGGGTCAACCTCGGGGCGACCACACCCGGACATCAGCCCGGCGAGCTGTCGATCGACGCCGACACCTACCGCCGCTGGTTCACCCTCATGGGCCAGATGGGCGTTCGGGTGGTGCGCATCTACACCATCCACCCGCCGGCGTTCTACACCGAGCTGAGCCGCTACAACCTGGCGCACCCCGACGCGCCGCTGTACCTGATGGCCGGGGTGTACCTGCCGGATGAGTCCTACGTCGACACACAGGACCTCTACGACGCCGCACCCACGGCCGCCTTCGACGCCGAGCTCGTCGACGCAGTCGCCGCGGTGCACGGCGACTTCTCCCGCCCGGACACCCCCGGTCGCGCCGAGGGCACATGGACCGCGGACGTGTCGCCGTGGACCGCGGGCTGGATCGCCGGCGTCGAATGGGACCCGAACGCCACCTCGGTCTCCGATGCCCGCAACGTGACCGCTCCGGCCGTCGCCGGGCAGTTCTTCACCAGCACCGTCGATGCGACGCCCACCGAGCGGTGGATCGCCGCCCGCATGGAGACCCTCGCCACCGAGCTGCACCGCCGCGGCGCGCTGGCGCCGCTGGCGTTCACCAACTGGCCCACCACCGACCCGCTGCGCCACCCCGACGAGCCGCTGACCGATGAGGATCTGTCCAACGTCGACGCCAACCACGTGCAGCCGACGGCTGCGTGGCGGGGCGGCTACTTCGCCAGCTACCACGCCTACCCCTACTACCCGGACTTCCTCCGGCATGAGCCAGGCCTCAACGCCCCGGCCGGCGACGGCGCCGTGGACGCCTACGCGGCGTACCTGCGGTCGCTGCGGGACCACCACGCCGGGATGCCGGTGATGATCTCGGAGTTCGGCGTGCCCTCGGCTCTCGGGTCGGCGCACGCCGGCACGAACGGCCGGCATCAGGGCGACCACTCCGAGCAGGAGGCGAACGCGATGAACGCCGCCATGCTGCACACCATCCACGACCTCGGTCTGGCCGGTGGCCTGCTGTTCGCGTGGGCCGACGAATGGTTCAAGTTCACCTGGAACACCCTGCCCCGGCAGCTGCCCGCCGACCGACGGCAGCTGTGGCACGACCCGCTGACCAACGAGCAGTGGTTCGGGGTGCTGGCCCAGGACCCGCTGTCCGCTCCCGACAGCGCGCCGCAGACCCTCACCGGCGACAGAGCCCAGCTGACCGTCTCCCACGACCCGGCGTGGGTCACCCTGGCGCTGAGGCTGCCGACCGCCCCGACCGCCCCGGTCACGCTGGCGTTCGACGTCGTCGACGGCGGCGCCGGCGAGCTGCCCGGCGACCCGGCCGATGCGGTCGACGACGCCACAGCCGACTACGCGGTGGTCATCGACGCGACGACCTCCCGCGGGCAGATGTACACCCGTCGCGCGCTGGACCCGGTGCTGCTCGACTTCGGCCCCGACCAGCTGCCCGACCGGGGCACCGCGGCCTGGGTGCCCTCGCAGCTGAGCACCAACCGGCCGCTGACGGTGCCCACCACCGGCGTCGAGTTCCCCGCGGAACTGTTCGACGTGGGCGCTCTCCGTTCCGGCCCGACGGACCCGCAGGCGTCCGGCTACGACAGCCGCAACACCTTCACCGTCTCCGGGCGCACCCTCACGCTCCGCCTGCCGTGGGCGCTGCTGGGCATGGCCGATCCGTCCAGCCTGCAGGCGCTGCTGCCCCCGACGGGCCCGGGCCAGGAAGCCGCGACGGTGACCGTTCCCGGCATCGGCATCGCGGTGGCCACCGCGGGGAAGCGCACCGACCTGGGCCTGTTCACCTGGTCTGGCTGGAACCGCGTCTACCACGCCGAGCGGCTCAAGGCCGGCGTGCAGACGTGGGTGGATGCGATGGAGGCGGTCGGCCGCCGCTGACATGCCACCGCACACGGTCGTGGCGCCCTCCCGTCAGCCGAGCGGCACCAGCCGCTCGGCGGGTGCGGGGTCGCCGGAGAAGCCGACCCGCGGCATCGCCGTCCACACCGGCTTCCTGCGGGCCAGCGCAGCCATCAGGCCGCGCAGCCGGAACCACGCGTGCACCTGCCGGTAGCCGACGTTCTCCACGACGGCCGCCATGACGAGAGCCAGCAGGTCCCGGCCCCGCCGGTAGCGGCGGTAGGTCAGCACCTCGACGGCGATGGCGGTGGTCGACAGCAGGGTGCCGACGGCGAGCGCGAGGCCGACCATGACCGCGGCGATCCCGAGGTCCAGGATGCCGAGCCCGGCGGCCAGGGCGACGCTGGCCAGCCCGAAGATCTCCACGACCGGGCCCAGCAGCTCGAACACGAGGAAGAACGGCAGGGCCATCGTGCCGACGGCCCCGAAGCGCGGGTTGCCGATCATCCGGCGGTGCTTCCACAGCAGCTGCGCGAGGCCGTGCGACCAGCGCCGGCGCTGACGGCCCAGCACGCGCAGCGTCTCGGGAACCTCGGTCCAGCACACCGGCTCGGGCACGAAGACGACGCGGTGCGGCGCCCCGGCCCGCTGCTGGTGGGCCAGCATGCTCACGACCAGATCGGCGTCCTCGCCCAGTGACCGGTGGTCCAGCCCGCCGATCTCCACCACCAGGTCGCGGCGGAACAGCCCGAAGGCGCCGGAGATGATCAGCAGGGCGTTCGCGTCGGCCCAGCCGGTGCGGCCGAGCAGGAACGAGCGCAGGTACTCGACGGCCTGGATCCGGACCAGCCAGTTCCTCGACAGCCGCGGCTCGACCACGGTCCCGCGGTCGGTCAGCGCGCCGTTGGCGGCGCGGATCACCCCACCGGCGGCGATGACGTTGTCCGGGTCCTCCACGAAGGGCCGGGCGACCCGCAGGAGGGCGTCCTCCTCCAGCAGCGAGTCGGCGTCGAGCATGCACACCAGCGGGTGGCGGGCGTGGTTGAGGGCCGCGTTCAGGGCGTCGGACTTCTGCCCGACGCTGGACTTGCGGATGACGACGAGCGGATCGCCGGTCGTGGCCCTGTGCACGGACAGGATCTCCCCGTTCACCGGGAGCGACGCGGTGCGCCGGGGGTTGATCTCGGTCAGCCGGTAGCGCTCGGCCACCAGCTCGAAGGTGCGGTCCGTGGACCCGTCGTCGACGAGCACCACCTCCAGGGAGGGGTACCGCTGGCCCAGGGCGGCCCGCAGGGTGTCGAGGATGCCGGCCTCCTCGTCGTGCGCCGGGATCAGCAGCGACACGGCGGGGGTGAGCGGGCTGGCGAAGATCTCGCCGTGCCCCTCGGCGCCCTTCCAGTGGCGTGCCTCGGCGACCCGGCGGGCACCCAGCAGCACCAGGGTGAACATGATCGTGTCCATGAGCAGCGTGTAGCCGAGCACGGTCCAGCTGGCGCCGAGCACGATGTCGGTGAAGACCTCGCTCATGCCGCACCTGCCTGCTGCGGACGGCGTACCGGGCCGTCGAGCTCGTCGAGGGCCGCGCGGGCCACCGGCGCCGCGGCGCCCGGACCGTCGGCCACCTCCTCGAGGGAGGCCCGCCCCTCCGCACCGAGTGCGGCGAGGGCGTCGGCGCAGGCCGCGCGGACGGCGATGTCGTCGTCGGCCAGCCCGGCGAGCAGCGGGACGGTGGCCGTCGGGTCGCCGATCCGGCCGAGGGCCTCGGCAGCGGTGCGCTGGAGCCGGGGGTCGGTCGAATTGGTGAGGGCGGCGACCAGCGGCTCGGTGGACGTCGGCGAGCCGATGCGCCCGAGCGCGACGGCCGCGCTCCGGCGGACTCCGAGGTCCTCGCCCGCGTCGCGCACCAGGTCCTCGAGCGCCGGGGCGGCCGAGGGGTCCCCGTGCACGCCGAGGAGTTCGGCGACCAGCCCGCGGGCGGTTCCCTGCTCGTCCGTCAGGGCGTCGCGGAGCACCGGCAGCACGGTCGTGCCGAGGTCGAGCAGGGCCATGCCGACGACCCCCTTGGGCAACGCGCGCTCACCGGCGGTCGCGTGCAGCAGGTGGCCGACGGCACCGGGATCGCCGGCCTTGCCGAGGGCACGGGCGGCGGCACAGCGCACCTCCAGGGACCGGTCGGCCAGCAGGGCGGCCATCGCGGCGACGTGGTGGGTGCCGGCGGCGGAGCCGAGCAGCGAGACGGCCCGACCGCGCCGCCAGGACCTGCGGGCGGTCAGGTCGGTGACGGCCCGGGCGACGACGCCACGCTCGGCCAGGAGCCCGCGGAGGGTCTCCCGGTCACTGCCGCGGAGCTGGGGGAGCAGGTCCAGCACGATCGCGTCGAGTTCGGCGGGCGCGGCCAGGACGTCAGGCAGCGGGATGGAGTCGACGGGATCATCGTCGAGGACGGCGTGCACCAGCGGCATGAGCCGGCGCTTGCGCAGCTCGTCGCGCTCCGCACGGCGACTGCGGACCAGGTGGACGGCGGCGACGGCGACGAGCAGCACGATGATCAGCGCGGTCACCGCCGCTCCCGCGAGCAGTGCGCCGCCGAGCGGCACGGTCATGCGGAGACGCTGCCCGGGGGCAGGGCGGCGGTGACCCGGCTGACCAGCTCGCGGGTGCTGAACGGCTTGGCGACGAAGTCGGTGGCCCCGGCGGCGAACCCGCGCTCCAGGTCGGGCTCTTGGGCCTTGGCGGTGAGCAGCAGGACAGGGGTGCGGGCCAGGTCGGCGTCGGCGTCCTCGCGCAGCGCGCGGCACACCTCCAGGCCGTTCATCCGCGGCATCATCCAGTCCAGGACGACGAGGTCGGGACGCAGCTGCCGCGCCGCGGCCAGGCCGGCCTCGCCGTCACGCTCGACCGACACCTGGAGGCCCAGCCGGCTCAGCCGGAAGGCGACGAGATCGGCGATGACGGGGTCGTCGTCGACGACGAGGACGTGGCTCATGGGGCTCCGATCGGGAAGGGTGGGGCACAACCGGCATCGGCACGACGCGACGCAAGCTGTAGCGGCCGCTCGCCTTCACACCCGCCGGTCCGCGGCCGAAAGCCGGGAGTGCCCCTCTCCACCTCCCGCGGTGACCACAGCGACGCACGGCCGCTCCGGGCGTTGCTGCGCCGCCCGCTGACGGTGGGTCTGGCCGCGTTGACGGCCGTGGCGCTCACGACCGTCGGCCTCGCCGTCGTCGTGCTGACCGTCCTGGGCGAGCGAGTCGACCGGGCCAACGACATGCTCAGCGCGCTCCAGGACGGGCACATCGCGATGCTCAACCAGGAGACGGCCCTGCGGGGTTTTCTCGTGACCCGCGAGGCCCGCTTCCTGGAGCCCTACGTCAAGGGCGCGGCGGACCTGGCGGAGGCCGACGCCACGTTGGAGCGGCTCGGAGGCGATGACGAGGAGCTGTCGGACGCCTTTGCCGCCCTCGCGGCCGCGGAGCAGCGGTTCCTCGACGAGTGGGCGCAGCCGGTGCTGGCCGCTCAGCCGGCCGTCGGCGACATGATCGCCCTCGACGCGCTGCTCAACCGCGACAAGCTCCGGTTCGACGCCTACCGCCGGGTGGAGGCCGAGGCGCGCGTCCTCGTGGAGGAGCAGCGCCGCGACGCCACGGCCCTGCAGCGCGGCGTCGTCGTGGCCGGGGCCGCCCTCAGCCTGGCGGTCGCCGGGGCCGTCGCGGTCGCCGTCCGCCGGGCGAACCGGAAGCTCTCCGAGACGCTCATCCCGCCGACGCAGCGGGTGCGGGAGACGCTCGCCGCGCTCGCCGCCGGCGACGTCGAGCGCCGTGCTCCGGAGAACGGCCCGGAGGAGCTGCGGGACATCGCCGGGGACGTCAACGTGCTCGGGCAGGCGCTGCACGACCGGAACCTCCTGGTGGAGGCCCGCGAGCACGAGCTGATGGCCGCTCGCGACGATGCCGAGCGGGCCGGGCAGGCGAAGACGGCCTTCCTCGCCACGATGAGCCACGAGATCCGCACCCCGCTCAACGCCGTCCTGGGGCTCACCGACCTGCTGCTCACCACGCAGCTCACCGCCGAGCAGCGCAGCCACCTGGAGACGGTGTCCCGCAGCGGCGACAGCCTGCTCACGCTGATCAACGACATCCTGGACTTCTCCAAGATCGAGGCCGGTGAGCTCGACCTGGAGCAGGCACCCTTCCAGCTGGACGAGGTCGTGTACGACGTCGCCCAGCTGCTGGCTCCTCAGGCGGCCGGCAAGGGGCTCGACCTCCTCGTCGACATCCCCGGCGACTGCTCCTGGCGCATGGTGGGTGACAGCGCCCGGCTCCGCCAGGTGGTGATGAACCTGATCGGCAACGCCGTGAAGTTCACCGCGCAGGGCCAGGTCGTCGTCGTCCTCACCGGCGACGGCGCGATCGACGACGACGGCACGCTGCTGTGCCGGGTCTCGGTGATCGACACGGGCATCGGCATCGCGCCGGAGCAGCAGCACCGCCTGTTCCGGTCGTTCAGCCAGGGCGACGCCTCCATCACCCGGTCCTACGGCGGCACCGGGCTCGGCCTGGCCATCAGCCAGCGGATTGCGGAGGCCATGGGCGGCGGGATCACCGTGTACAGCGATCTCGGCGCGGGCTCGACCTTCACCGTCAGCGTGCGGCTGACCCCGGCGGGCGTCGCCCAGGAGCACGGCGCCTCTTCCGACCTCGCCGGCCGCCGGCTGCTGGTCGTGGACGACAACGAGACCAACCTGCGCATCGTGGAGCACCAGTTGGAGCGCCTCGGCGCCGCCGCGGTGCTCGTGGGGTCCGGCGAGGAGGCGCTCGCGCTGATCGGCGCAGGGGAGCGGTTCGACGCCTGTCTCCTGGACCTCCACATGCCGGGCATGGACGGCGAGGAACTGGCCGCCCGATTGCGCGCCCACCCCGCAGCCGCCGGGACGCCGTTGGTGCTGCTCAGCAGCTCGACGGCCCTGCAGAGCACCGGTACGACGCTGTTCGACGCCCGTCTGCACAAGCCCGTCCGGCCGGCGCGGCTGCTCGAGACCCTGCGGTCGTGCCTCCAGGCCGGTGGCCGGCCGGACCCGGCAGCGGCCAGCGGCCCCGCCCAGCAGCCCCGCGGAGGGCGGCTGAGGGTCCTCGTGGCCGAGGACCACGAGGTGAACGCCCACCTGATCGGCCTCTACCTCCGGCAGCTCGGGCACGACTGCGAGCGCGTCGCCAACGGGCAGGAGGCGGTGGCGGCGGTGCAGCGACAGGCCTACGACGTCGTCCTGATGGACGCGCAGATGCCGGTGATGGGCGGGGTGGACGCCACGACGGTCATCCGGCAGCTCCCGATCGCCCAGCCGCGGATCGTCGCCGTCACCGCGAGCGTGCTCGCCAGCGACCGCACCGCCTTCCTGGGCGCGGGCGCCGACGAGTTCCTCACCAAGCCGGTGCGGCTGGCCACGCTGGACGCGACCCTGCGGCGCTTCGCGCCGGTGGACGGTCGGCCCGCGGCCCCCACGCCGCTGTCGGCTCCTGCGGTTCCGGTGCCGCGGTCCGGCGAGGTCCCTGACGGTGCGGCCGTGGCCGGCGTCCTGGACGTCGAGACGGTGGACGAGCTGCGGGACCTGGGCGAGGACGCGTTCGCGCACCTGTACGGGACCTACGCCGACGGACTGTCGGACACGCTCGCGGCGCTGGCCGACGCCGCGGAGGCCGGGGCCTGGTCCGAGGACGACGAGCGGTCGGTCCCCCGGCTGGCCCACCGCCTCAAGGGCAGCAGTGCGGCGATGGGCGCGGTCGGGATGACCGAGCTGTGCCAGCTCCTGCAGACCGGCACGGGAGCCTCTGCGGAGCTGGACCGGGCGCTGGGCCAGCTGCAGGAGGAGGGCCAGCGGGTGCAGGCCGCTGTCACGGCCCTGCTGGCGGCGCAGCACTGACCTTGGGCGCGCACGCGGGGCCGCTCCGTACGATCGGGCACGTGATCGACCTGCGACTCGTGCGCGAGAACCCCGACCTCGTCCGTGCCAGCCAGCGGGCCCGGGGTGCCGACGAGTCGGCGGTCGACGCGCTCCTGGCCGCCGACGCCGCCCGTCGCGAGGCGGCCCGTCGCGGTGACGACCTGCGCGGGGAGCAGAAGGCGGCCTCCCAGGCGGTCAAGAAGGCGACGCCGGAGGAGCGGCCCGCCGTCCTCGAGCGGGCCAAGGCGCTGGCCGCCGAGGTGAAGCAGGCCGAGGAGGCCCAGCGCGAGGCCGACGCCGCCCTGCGCGAGGTGCAACTGCGCATCCCGAACGTCGTCCACGACGACGTACCGCCCGGTGGTGAGGACGACGCCGTCACGCTGCGCACCGTCGGCGAGGTGCCCACCTACGACTTCCCGGTGCGCGACCACATCGAGATCGGCGAGGCCCTCGGGGCGATCGACATGGAGCGCGGCGCCAAGGTGTCGGGCTCGCGCTTCTACTTCCTCACCGGCCCCGGCGCGCTGCTGGAGTTCGCCCTCGCCCAGCTGGCCATCAGCCGCGCCGTGGCGGCCGGCTTCACCCCGGTCATCGCTCCCGCGCTGGTCAAGCCCAGCGCCATGGAGGGCACCGGCTTCCTCGGCGAGCACGACGAGGAGGTGTACCGGATCGAGCGCGACGACCTGTACCTCGTCGGCACCTCCGAGGTGGCGCTGGCCGGCATGCACGCCAACGAGGTGCTCGACCTGTCGAAGGGCCCGAAGCGCTACGCCGGCTGGTCGTCCTGCTTCCGTCGCGAGGCCGGCTCCTACGGCAAGGACACCCGCGGCATCATTCGCGTGCACTGGTTCGACAAGGTCGAGATGTTCAGCTTCTGTGCACCCGAGGACGCGGCCGCCGAGCACCTGCGGCTGCTGCAGTGGGAGGAGGAGTTCCTCCAGGCGCTGGAGCTTCCCTACCGGGTGGTCGACATCGCCGCCGGCGACCTGGGCACCAGCGCCGCCCGCAAGTACGACATCGAGGCGTGGTTCCCCACCCAGGGCACCTACCGCGAGCTCACCAGCACGTCGGACTGCACCACCTTCCAGGCCCGGAGGCTGACGATCCGCTACCGCGACGCGGACGGGAAGAACCAGACGGCGGCCACGCTCAACGGCACCCTCTGCGCGATCGCCCGCACCATCGCCTGCCTGCTCGAGGTCCACCAGCGCGCCGACGGCTCGGTGCACGTGCCGGTCGCGCTGCGGCCGTGGCTGGGCGGGGTCGAGGCGCTGACGCCGGGGATGACGCTGGTCGCGCCGGTGCCCACCGCATGACCGAGCGCCCGCCGCGCGTCATCCGCGCGCACGGGGTGCTCGGGGGCGCCGACCGGGTGGTCGACCTCGGCGACCTCGGTGCCTGGCGGCCGAAGCTGGTGGCCAGCGACCTCGACGGCACGCTGCTGGACGCCGACGGCGTGGTCAGCCCCCGCACCCGCGCCGCCCTCGAGGCATGCTGGGACGCTGGCATCCCCGTCGTCGGCGTCACCGGCCGCGGCCCGCGCCTGCTCGACAGCGTCAAGGCGGCCCTGGACCACCGCGGCATCGCCGTGCTGTCGCAGGGCGGGTTCGTCGTCGACCTCGAGCGCGACGAGGTCCTGCGCGCCGTCGCCCTGCCCCGCGACCAGGCGCTCCGGGTCATCGAGCAGATCGAGCGGGCCGCCGGCGAGGTCGTCCTCGCCGTCGAGGAGGCCGCCGAGCAGGGCCAGGTGCACGCGCGGCTGCGGGTGCAGCAGGGCTTCGACTGGCCCTACCCCGAACCGGCCTCGCTGCTGTCCCGCGACGACGTGCTCCCCGCAGGCGCCGTCCTCAAGGTCTTCCTGCGCTCCGCGACCCTGGACCAGGACCGGCTGCTCGCCGTGGCCCGGGACGTCGTCGACCCCGCCGACGCGGAGCTGACCCACGCCGGTCTCGGCTTCATCGAGGTGCTCCCGCCCGGCATCACCAAGGCCAGCGGCCTGCAGCTGGCGCTCGACCGCTACGGCGTGGGATTCGGCGACGTCCTGGTCTTCGGCGACATGCCCAACGACCTGCCGATGCTCGGTGCCGTCCAGGACGCCGGCGGCCGGGCGGTGGCCGTGGCCAACGCGCACCCCAGCGTCAAGGCGCTGGCGGCCGGTGCCACCAGCGGTCACCAGGTCGACGGCGTCGCCCGCTACCTCGAGGCGGTGCTGCGCGATGTCTGACTGGAAGCCGCGGCTGATCGCCAGCGACATGGACGGCACCCTGCTGCGCTCCGACGACACCGTCGGCGAGGCGACGGTCGCGGAGGTGGCCCGCTGGCGCGCCGAAGGCGTGCCGTTCGTCCTGGCGACCGGCCGCCCGCCGCGCTGGATGCACCGCATCCGGGACGTCCTGGGCACCGGGACGGCCGTCTGCTGCAACGGCGCGGTACTGCTGGACCTGGAGCCGATGCAGATCCTGCACGAGGAGCCGCTGCGGCCCGAGGCGCTGCGGGACATCACCGACGCGCTCCGCGAACGGCAGCCCACCATGTGGTTCGCCGTCGAGTACGGCTGGGAGTTCCGTCACGAGCCGGTCTACCGGCCCCGGTGGGACGTCAACGTGCCCGGCGTCGCCGTCGCGACGCTGGAGGAGATGACCGCGGCGCCGGCGGCCAAGCTGCTGGCCCGGTCGGAGTCCATGACGCCGGACGCCTTCGTCGAGCTCATCGAGGAGGTCGTCGGCGCCCGGGCGACGGTCACGCACTCCTCCACCGACGCCCTCGCCGAGATCTCGGCCCCCGGCGTCACCAAGGCCACGGGGCTGGCGACGGTGGCCGCGCGGCACGGCGTCGGCCCCGAGGACGTCGTCGTCTTCGGCGACATGCCCAACGACATCGCCGCCTTCGAGTGGGTGCGCGACGGTGGCGGCCGCGCGGTGGCCATGGCGCATGCGCACCCGGACCTGCTCGCCGTCGCCACCGACGTCACCGGGGGCAACGACGAGGACGGCGTGGGCGCCTTCCTCGCCTCCCTCTGACCGCTGCGCTCAACTTCTCCGCGACTCCGCCGATAGGCAAGACGCAGGGCCACGGTTGGCCAGTCGTAGGGAAAGCGGGCAGGGATGATGCAGGTGGACGACCACGCAGCCGGGGCGGGCGGGAGCCCGTCCGAGGCATCCGGGACGCGGGACGGCGGTTCCCGGTTCGGCCTGCGCAGCCGGATGCTGGGCGCCATCCTCGTCGTCGCGCTGACCACCGTGGGCGTCGGCGCCTTCGGCATCCAGCGGATGTCGGTCATCAGCGACCAGGCCCAGAAGGTCTACGACGACGGCGCCGTGCCGCTCGACGGCCTCCGCCGGCTGCAGGTGGACTGGTGGCAGATGTCGGCCTCCACCGCGCGGGCCAACATCGCCGCCCTGCCCGAGGACTCCCGCGCCAAGTCCAAGCAGCGGGCCACCGAGCTCCAGCAGCAGATGGTCGAGCAGCGTGCCGCGGTCGCCGCGATGCCGCTGTCGGCCGAGACCCGCGAGCAGTTCGGCCGCTTCGAGACCGCCGTCGACACCTACCTGGGCTACCTGGCCGAGCTCACCGGTGGTGGTACTCCTGCCGATGGCGCTCCCCCGACCCCCGCGGCCCGGCTGGGCGAGTTGCTCACCGGCATGAACGAGCAGGAAGCAGTCATCTCCGAGTCGATCGCCGCGGCCACCGCCTCGGCGGCGGCCAGCGCGCAGGCGACGGCGGACGAGGCAGAGGGCGCCTACACGACCGGCCGCTCGCTCACCCTCGCGATCATCGCCGTCGGCCTGGCGATCTCGGTGCTGCTCGCCATCGTGGTGTCCCGCGGCGTCACCCGCCCGGTCCAGCGGATCCGCGAGATCCTCGGCCAGGTGGCCGCCGGTGACCTCACCGTGCGCGCCGGCCGTACCGGTGGCGCCGAGCTCGGCGAGATGGCGCAGTCGCTGGACGACACCCTCGACGCGATCGGCCACGTGCTGCTGCTCGTCGGTGACTCCTCCACCCGCCTGGCCGCCGCCTCGCAGCAGCTGAACGCGGCCGCCGAGGGCATCTCGCAGAACGCCCGCACCGCCGCGGAGCAGGCCGACGACGTCGTCGCCTCGGCCGGCGCGGTCGCGTCCAGCGTCGACACGGTGGCCACCGGCTCCTCGCAGATGGAGTCGGCGATCCGGGAGATCGCCCACAACGCGACCGAGGCCGCCCGGGTGGCCGGTCAGGCCGTGGCCGTCGCGGAGAACACGACCCGCACGGTCGGGAAGCTCGGCGACTCCTCGCAGGAGATCGCCACGGTCATCAAGCTGATCAACGGCATCGCGGAGCAGACGAACCTGCTGGCGCTCAACGCCACCATCGAGGCCGCGCGGGCCGGTGAGGCGGGCAAGGGCTTCGCCGTCGTCGCCAGCGAGGTCAAGGAGCTGGCGCAGGAGACCGCCCGGGCGACCGAGGACATCTCCCAGCGGGTGGAGGCCATCCAGGCCGACACCGCCGGCGCCGTCGAGGCGATCAGCCAGATCTCCTCGGTCATCGGCGAGATCAACGACTTCCAGGCGACCATCGCCGCGGCCGTCGAGGAGCAGACCGCGACGACCAACGAGATGAACCGCAACGTGGCCGAGGCCGCGAACGGCACCCAGGGCATCGCCGCCGCGATCTCCGGGCTGGCCGCCGGCACGCAGGAGACCAACCAGCGGGTCGACGACGCCCAGGCCGCCTCGGCGGACCTGGCCCGCATGAGCGGCGAGCTGCAGGAGGCCGTCGCCCGCTTCAAGGTCTGAACGAAGAACCGACGACGAACGGCGCCGCTCCCCGACAGGGGAGCGGCGCCGTTCGCGTTCGGGCGGGGGACGCTCAGGCGTCGGAGGCGACCACCGCGATGAGGACGATGGCGATGACGATGGCGATCGCGCCGAGGACGATGCCGGCGACGCCCAGTCCGGTCTTGGCGCCGGTGCGCTTGCCCTGGGAGACCCCGACGCCACCGAGGACGACGCCCAGGATGCCGAGGATGATCCCGGCGATCGGGAACCAGGACAGCAGGGCGCCCAGCAGGCCGGTGACGAAACCGGCGGTGCTGAGGCCGTTGGTCGAGCCTGCGGTGGCGGGACTTCCGTACTGCTGGTCGGTGCTCACGGTGCCTCCTGAGGAAGGCCGGCGGATCCGGCTGCAGCAGCACGGTGGCCCCGACGGCTCCCCGGTAGGCAGCGGAACCGGCCGGTTCACCCGCTCGTGCGACCCAGCCGTCCGTGACCGTGACTCACGGTCCTCCTACAGGTACTGACCGCCACCGGGGCGGAAGTCCGGCTGGGCGGCGGCGCCCTGGCCGCCCGGGAGCGCCCGGCGGCGCATCTCCTCCAGCTGGGCCCGCGCGGCCATCTGCTGGGCGAACAGCGCCGTCTGGATGCCGTGGAACACGCCCTCCAGCCAGCCGACCAGCTGCGCCTGGGCGATCCGCAGCTCGGCGTCCGTGGGGGTCTGGTCCTCGCTGAACGGCAGGGTGATGCGCTCCAGCTCGTCGCGCAGCTCCGGGGCCAGGCCCTGCTCGAGCTCGCGGATGGACGACGCGTGGATGTCGCGCAGCCGGTTGCGGCTGGCCTCGTCCAGAGGCGCTGCGCGCACCTCCTCGAGCAGCTGCTTGATCATGGTGCCGATCCGCATCACCTTGGCCGGCTGCTCCACCATCTCGCTGACCTGCATGGCGCCGCCGTCGCCGTCGTCCCCGTCCTGGGACAGGCCCATCGGGAGGGCGCCCACGGGCTGGCCGTCGGGCCCCACGACGACGACCTGCTGCGGACGTTCGCTGCCGTTGCCGGGTGCAGTCATGCCTCCATCCTGCCCCTCGATCCTGATCGCCGAACGCGCGGTCGACCGGGGCCGGAGCGGCCGCCGGTACGGAGCCCCGGCCAACTAGGGTGCGCAGCATGGAGGCCCGGCTCGACGTCGCTCGGGTTCGTGGCCTCTTCCCCGCCCTGGCCGACGGTTACGTGCACGTCGACGGGCCCGGCGGCGCGCTGCTGCCCGAGGACGTCGCCCGGGCGGTCGGGCACGCATTGCGGATGCCCGTGGCCGAGCGCGGCGGGGTGTTCGCCGCCTCCGCGCGGGCGGAGGGACTGGTCTCGGGTGCCCGCTCGGCGGTCGCCGACCTCGTGGGCGGTGTCGCGGGCGGCGTCGTCCTGGGCGCGAGCATGACGGCGGTGACGTACTCGATGGCCCGGGCCATCGCGAAGGCGTGGCGGCCCGGCGACGAGATCGTGGTGAGCCGGCTCGACCACGACGCCAACATCCGGCCCTGGGTGCAGCTGGCCGAGGAGCGCGGCGTCGCCGTGCGCTGGGCCGAGGTGGACATCGAGACCGGCGAGCTGCCGGCCTGGCAGTACGACGACCTGGTCAACCGCCGCACCCGCCTCGTGGCGCTCACCGCGGCCAGCAGCGCCATCGGCACCTGCCCCGAGGTGCCCGAGATCTCCCACCGGGCGCACGCGGTCGGGGCCATGGTCTACGTCGACGCGTCGCACGCCGCCCCGCACATGTACCTGGACCGCACCGCGCTGGGCGCGGACTTCGTCGCCCTGTCCGCGTCGAAGTGGTGCGGGCCGCACGTGGGCGCCGTCGTCGCCGATCCGCAGCTGCTGGCCCACCTGCACCCCGACAAGCTGCGGTCGATGCCGGACAAGGTCCCCGAGCGCTTCGAGGCGGGTGCCGCGCCCTACGAGCTGTACGCCGGGGTCTCGGCCGCGGTCGACCACCTGGCCGGCCTGAGCGGCGAGACGACCGGCTCCCGGCGCGACCGGCTGCGGGCCTCCATGGGCGCGGTCGCCCGCTACGAGGGCGAGCTGTTCAGCTGGCTGGACCAGGCCCTGCGCGCGATGCGGCACGTGCAGGTGCTGGGCCGCCCGGAGCGGACGACGCCCACGCTGGCGTTCCGCGTGGAGGGCATGCGCCCGCGCCAGGTCGCCGCCGAGCTCAACCGCCAGGGCATCTGCGTGTGGGACGGCGATGCCTACGCCCGCGAGCTGTTCGACGCCTTCGGGATCACCGAGGACGGCGGCGCCGTGCGGCTGGGGCTCATGCACTACAACACCCCGGACGAGGTCGGGCAGGTCATCGACGCGGTCGCCGCGCTGCGCCCCCGCCCAGTGCCCAGGTGAAGGGATTCCGCTAGTTGCCGGGCAGCAGCAGGACCTTGCCGACGTGCTCGCTGGCCTCCACGGCCCGGTGCGCCTCGGCCGCCCGCGACATCGGCAGCCGCCGGTCGACGATCGGTCGGATCGTGCCGCGCTCCACGTCCGGCCACACGTCGCGGCGCACCGCCTCGATGATCTCCGCCTTGCCGCCGGGGCCGGTCGCCGGGCGAGAGCGCAGCGCGGTGGCGTGCACCGCCCCCCGCTTGGACAGCAGCTTGCCGATGTTCAACTCGGCCTTGGCGCCACCCTGCATGCCGATGATCACCAGGCGCCCGCCGACGGCGAGGGCGTCGATGTTCCGGTCCAGGTACTTCGCGCCCATGTTGTCCAGGACGACGTCCACGCCTCGGCCATCGGTCTCCGCGCGCACCCGCTCGACGAAGTCCTCGTCGCGGTAGTTGATCGTCACGTCGGCGCCGAGCTCCCGGCAGACGTCGAGCTTGGCCGGTGTCCCCGCGGTCGTGAACACCCGCGCGCCGGCGCGGGCGGCCAGCTGGATGGCCATCGTCCCGATGCCGCTGGACCCGCCGTGCACCAAGAAACTGTCGCCGCGGCTCAGTCCGGCCAGCAGGAAGACGTTGGACCAGACGGTGCAGACGACCTCGGGCAGGGCCGCCGCCGTCGCCAGCTCCACGCCGGAGGGCCGGGGCAGGAGCTGACCGGCCGGGACGGCGACCCGCTCGGCGTACCCGCCGCCGGAGAGGAGCGCGCACACCTCGTCGCCCACGGACCAGCCGACGACGCCTTCGCCGACCTCGCTGATCACGCCGCTGCACTCCAGGCCGAGGATCTCGCTGGCGCCCTTGGGTGGCGGGTAGAAGCCCTGCCGCTGCATGAGGTCGGCCCGGTTCACCGCGGTGGCGGCGACGTCGACGACCACCTCGCCCGGGCCGCAGACCGGATCGGGGACCTCCGACCAGCCGAGGACGTCGGGGCTCCCGGGTTCGCTGATCGTCACCGCACGCATGCGACGACCCTATGGCCCCGGACGGGGCCGGGAACGGCGCCGGAGATCGACACGCAACGGCCCACGTCGTCGGCACCCGTGGCCAGCCGGGCGAGCACCTCGCCGACGGCGCGGCGGGACACCTTCATGCCCTCCACCGTCCCGTCCGTGGAGCGGGCGGCCGGCTCGTCGCCGTCGGTCAGGTAGACCGGCTGCACCAGCGTCCAGTCCAGCCCGCTGCGACGGACGACGTCCTCCTGCACCTCGTGGTCGGCGATCTGCGGCTTGAGCAGGAGTGCGAAGACCAGCCGGGAGGACAGCGGCAGCAGGTCCCGCGTCTCGCCGACCCCGTACGAGGACTGCACGACCAGGCGCCGCACGCCGTGCTCCCGCATGGCCGCGACGACGGTGGCGGTGCCCCGCGAACGCACGTCCAGCGGCGTCCCGGCCGGGCCCCGCAGCCGCACCCGCATCGGGCTCTCCGTGATGCCGAGCGCCACGACGACGGCGTCCTGACCCCGGACGGCGGCGTCCACGTCCGCCGCGACCGTGGCGTCGCCGTCGACCGGCCGCACACCGGCCTGTCCGCCGAGCACCGCGCTCGCCCGGCGGGCCAGGGCGGTCACCTCGTGCCCGTCCGCGACCAGCGCCGTCACCGCCGCCCGGCCCGATCCACCTGTTGCTCCCACGACCAGCACCTTCATGACCTGCTCCTCTTCCGGTGGTCGCCGGCGGCTGCCGACGGGATCCACCGTGGCGCGGACGGACGGTGCGCAGAATGGCCGCAGATCCCGAAAGCATGACCGTTCGTCCCGCGCGGGTGGACGGACGCAGCCGACGCAGCAGGATGGCGTCATGGACGCGCAGCCGGTCATCCCCTGGGAGCCGGTCGACCCGCTCGGCGGGGTGCTCGGCGACCTGCGGATGCGCGGCACGTTCTACTCGCGCGCCGACGGCACGGCCCCGTGGGGCGTGGAGATGCCCGCGCTGGACGCCTGCATGACCTTCCACGTGATCACCGAGGGCAGCTGCCTGCTCGAGGTGGATGGCGAGGTGCACGCGCTGAGCGCCGGTGATCTGGCGCTGGTCCCGCACGGAAGGGGTCACCTGCTGCGCAGCGGCCCGGGCGCCGCGATCACCGGCCGAGCCGACCTGCTCCCGCAGGACTACCTCGCAGAGCACTACTCGGTGCTCCGCCTCGATGGCGGGGGTGCGGCGACGCAGCTGGTCTGCGGCGTCCTGCAACCCGAACGACCCGGGGCTGCGCACCTGCTCGACCTGCTGCCGCCGGTCCTGCTGATCGATGCCGGGAACGCGGCACGCGGCGGCTGGCTGTCGGTGCTGCTGGGGATGATCACCGACGAGGTGCGGCACGACCGGCCCGGCGCCGAGGCGGTGGTGACCCGGCTGGCCGACGTCGTGGTGATTCAGGCGATCCGCGGCTGGCTGGAGACCGGTGCGACGGGCCCGGGCTGGCTGCGGGCGCTGCGGGATCCGCAGGTGGGGCGGGCGGTCGCGCTGGTGCACCGCGATCCCGGCGCGCCGTGGACCCTCGAGCGCCTCGCCCGCGAGTCGCGGATGTCGCGGTCGACCTTCGCCGCCCGCTTCACCGAGCTCGCCGGGGAACCGGCGCTGCGCTACGTCACCCGGTGGCGGATGCACCTGGCCACCGTCGAGCTGGGCCGCGGAGCCCGGGTGGGAGAGGTGGCCCGCCGGCTGGGCTACGACTCGGAGGCGGCGTTCTCCCGCGCCTACCGGCGGGTGACCGGGATCCCACCGGTGGCCGCGCGGGGCAGGCCCGCCACGGTGGGGGAGGACGCCCGGTCGGCGACCTCGCGGGTGTAGCTCAGGCGGCCTTCTTCTTCTCGGCGTAGCGCGGCACGTACTCCTGGCCGCTGAGCCGCTGGATCGACGCCATCAGGGCGTCGGTGGCGGTGCGCACGTCCGCGCCGGCGACGTCGATCTGCGGGCCGAAGTTGATCGCCACGCGGGGCCGGTGGCGGCCCAGCAGGTCCCGGGGCTGCACCTCGTCGGTGCCGGAGATCCCGACCGGGACGACGGGGACCCCGCAGCTCTGGGCGAGCCGGAGGGCACCGGTACGGCCCCGGTAGAGCCGCCCGTCCGGGGAGCGCGTCCCCTCCGGGAACACCGCCACCATCCCGCCGCGGGCGAGCACCGGCACCGCGGACTCGAACGCCGCGTCCGACGCCGCCCCGCCGGCCCGGTTGACCGGGATGACGCCCAGCCCGTGCATCAGGCCGCGGTTGAGCGCGCCGCGGGGCCCGGTGCCGGTGAAGTACTCCTTCTTGCCCCAGAAGGCGACGTGGCGGGGGATCACCGCGCCGAGGAACAGCTGGTCGGCGAAGGAGAGGTGGTTCGACGCGAGGACCACGCCACCGTCGGCCGGGACGTGCTCCAGTCCGCTGACCTCGGGTCGCCATCCGCCGCGGATGGCCGTGCCGACCGTCTGGACCGTGAGCCAGTAGAGCGGGAGCATCGGGGAGGTCCTCACGTCATCCGGGGCCCGGCCGCCGCGGGATTCGCGGCGGCCGGGTTCCGGTCGTCGTCGTCCAGTACCCCGGAGGACGCCCCGGTGCACTCCGGTCAGGCGCGGGCCTTGAGCTCCTTGCGGAGGATCTTGCCGGCCGAGGACTTCGGCACCTGGTCGATGAACTCCACGAACCGGATCTTCTTGTGCGGCGCGACCTTCTCGCCCATGTAGGCCATGACGGCGTCCTCGGTGAGCTCCGAGCCCTGGGCGCGGACGACGAATGCCTTCGGCAGCTCCTCGCCGCTCTCCTTGTCCGGCACGCCGATGACGGCGGCGTCGGCGATCTCCGGATGGTTGATCAGCACGGCCTCGAGCTCGGCCGGGGCCACCTGGTAGCCCTTGTACTTGATCAGCTCCTTGACCCGGTCGACGACGGTGTAGATGCCGTTGTCGTCCACGATCGCGACGTCGCCGGTGTGCAGCCAGCCCTCGGCGTCGACCGTCGAGCGGGTGGCCTCCTCGTTGTTGAGGTAGCCCTTCATCACCTGCGGCCCGCGCACCCACAGCTCACCGCGCTCGCCCGGTGCGGCGTCCTCGCCCGTGCTCGGGTCGATCAGCCGGCACTCGGTGTTGGGGATGGCGAAGCCGACCGAGCCCTTGGGCACCTCGCCGGAGAAGCCCGGCGGCATCGCGTCGGGGTCGGGGGTGGTGTGCGAGACCGGGGACAGCTCGGTCATGCCGTAGCCCTGGGCCACCGTGACGGAGCCGCCCTTCGCCCGCAGCCGCTGCTCGACGGCCAGCGCCAGCTGCTCGTCGAGCGGGGCGGCGCCGGACAGGATCGACTGGAGCGAGCTGAGGTCGTACTGGTCGACCAGCGGGTGCTTGGCCAGCGCCAGCAGGATGGGCGGGGCGACGAACGCGCGGGTGATCTTGTGGTCCTGGATCGTGCGGAGGAAGTCCTCGAGCTCGAACCGGGGGAGCGTCACCACCGTGCCGCCGAGTGCCAGGCCCTGGTTCATCAGCACGGTCAGGCCGTAGATGTGGAAGAACGGCAGGACGGCGATGATCCGCTCGTCCGCGCCCGTCTTGAGCAGCGGCAGGCACTGCGTCACGTTCGCCACCAGGTTGCGGTGGGTGAGCATGACGCCCTTCGGCAGGCCCGTGGTGCCGCTGGAGTACGGCAGGGTGACCAGGTCCTCGGCGGGGTCGATGTCCACCTGCACGCTCGGCGCATCGGCGCCCAGCAGGTCGAACAGGTTGGCGTGCCCCTCGGCGCCGTCGAGCACGACGATCTCGTCGACGGGCGACTTCTCGGCCGCGGCCGTGGCCCGGTCGAGGAACATCGAGATGGTGATCAGGATCTTGGCGCCCGAGTCCTTGAGCTGGAAGGCGATCTCGTCGGGCGTGTAGAGCGAGTTGATCGGGCTCATGACGCAGCCCGCGGCCGCGATGCCGTGGAAGACCACGGGGAACCACTGGGTGTTGGGGCAGAAGACGGCGACGACGTCGCCCTTGCGCAGGCCCCGGGCGTGGAGGTTCGCGGCGACCCGGTCGACGTACTGGGCCAGCTGCCCGTGGGTGATGACGTCGCCCTTGAGGCCGTCGATGAGTGCGGGTGCGTCGGGTCGCTCCCGGCCTGCTGCCAGGACGGCCTCGGGGACCGACTTGTTCGGGATCTCTACGTCCGGAAACGGGCTGGCCAGTGCCACGGGGTTCCTCCTCGATGCTGGTGTGGCGCCAGTCTCACATCCGGCGTGTCGGCCGTCACCAGGGGGCTGGCCGCGGCATCGCGGCGTCTAGCGGGGCCAGAGCACCGACTGGGTGCAGCGGAACAGGGCGATCGTCTTCCCGGACTCCGCGTTGCGCACCACGGCGTCCCAGACCTGCGTCGTCCGCCCGGCATGGGCGACGGTGGCCTCGCAGGTGATGCGGCCCTCCCGTGCGGTGCTCAGGTGGTTGCTCTTCAGCTCGATGGTGGTGAACCCGGAGGACCCCTCGGGCAGCAGCGCGCGCGTGGGCAGTCCGCAGCTGGTGTCGGCGAGGGTGACCACGGTGCCCGCGTGCAGGTAGCCGTTCGGGGCCAGCAGCTCCGGGCGGACGTCGAGGTGCGAGGTCAGCCGGCCCGGCTCGTGGGTGTCGACGACGATGCCCAGCAGCCCGGGGAAAGTGCCCGGGAGGAGGTCGTTGAGCTCGTCGGCGGTCAGGTATCCCGTGGCGGACATGGGAGCGAAGCTAGCGAGTGGGCCCGCCGGTCAGCGCAGGGGCGTCCCCGCGGGCGGTCGCCTCGGCGGGCTCGGCGGGGGCCGTCGCTGCCGGCGGCGTGGCCGGGTGTCGCAGCACGTCCACGAGGGCGGCCGGCGCCCCCACGACGACTCCCAGGGTCCGGTCGAAGGCCGGTCGCCAGAAGCTGCGTCGCTCGACGGCGACGTGGATGAGCCAGGCGATGCCCAGCACCGCGACGACCTGACCGGCGAACAGCCACCACCGGTTCTCCTCGGTCCCGAACCGGGAGAACACCATGTAACCGAAGTGGGCGTGGATCAGGTAGACGGGGTACGTCAGCGCGCCGAGCAGGGCGGCGTGCCGGAGACGCAGACGGGCCACCGCCGGCAGGCACGTGCTCAGGACCGACAGCAGGCTGACCACGAGGACGGCGGCCACGACCGGCTGCGAGTACTCCAAGCCGGTGCTGGCCGCGCGGCTCGCCGTCTCGTCCACGATGGTGTGGTGGAAGCCCACCAGGACCGCCGCGGTCAGGGCGGCGACGTTGAAGACGCCGGGGCCTGACCGCCGGATGCTGGCGACCATCGCGCCGACCGCGAACAGCGCGTAGAAGCCGCCGGCGAGCGGGTGCTCCGCGTGTTCGGGCGCCAGCAGCCGGATGGCGAGCATGACGAACGCCCAAGTGCCCAGGACCAGGTCCAGGCGCTTCCCCGCGCCGACGAGCAGCACGACCGCCACCAGGGCGTAGAAGTACAGCTCGTAGAGCAACGTCCAGTACACGCCGTCGACGGCCCACTGCCCCAGCTCGGTGGGGAACATGGTCAGGTTGACGACGACCTGCTCGGCGGTCACCGCGAGCCGGTCGGTGCCGATGACCAGCGTGAGGGCACTGGTGAAGGCCACGGCGACCCAGAACGCCGGGTAGAGCCGCACCGCCCGCCCGACCACGAACTCGCGGGCCGTCCGGCCGAGGGCCGAGTAGCTGATGACGAACCCGCTGATCATGAAGAACAGGTCGACGCCGAGGTAGCCGTACTTCGCGACGTCGACCGGGCCGGCGAAGTCCAGCGTCGCCACCTTGCCGTTGCCGATCCCGCTGACCAGGTAGTGGAAGCAGAGCACCGCCATCGCAGCGACGAACCGGAGCACGTCGAGCAGCTCCAGGCGGTGGTTCATGGGTCTGATCGCAGTGGGCTCGACCACCGTGGTCTCCGTTTCTCCTGGCCGCGGTGGCTGAGGGGACGACGAGGCATCGTCACACGCGCCCGTTGCTGCTGCCGTGACCACCGCCGGTGAGTCGTGGAGCGGCCACCCGCTGCGGGTCCGACCGCTGGGGCCCGGGTGTGGTGACGCTCAGGCGAGGCCGCGGACGGTGCGCAGCGGCGGCCGGGTGCCCTGGATCGAGGCCACCATGTCCAGCGTCTGCCGGGTGGGGGCGACGTCGTGGGCACGGAACACCCGGGCGCCGAGCCAGGCGCTCACCGCCGTCGACGCCAGGGTGCCGGTGAGCCGCTCCTCCAGGGGCACGCCGAGGGTCTCCCCGACGAAGTCCTTGTTCGACAGCGCCACGAGCACCGGCCAGCCGGTCGCGACCAGCTCGTCCAGCCGCCGCGTCGCCTCCAGCGAGTGCCGGGTGTTCTTGCCGAAGTCGTGCCCGGGATCGATGAGCACCCGCTCGCGGTCGACCCCCGCCGCCACGGCCGCCTCGGCGAGCGCCGTCGTCCGCGCCACGATGTCGGCGACGACGTCGT
This sequence comes from Blastococcus aurantiacus, assembly GCF_900102425.1. Lineage (GTDB taxonomy): Bacteria > Actinomycetota > Actinomycetes > Mycobacteriales > Geodermatophilaceae > Blastococcus > Blastococcus aurantiacus. Next base: position 338,797 of record NZ_FNBT01000005.1, on the reverse strand, counting down.
CGTACTGCACCCGGTGCGGGCGGGTGCGCGGCGGCAGCCCGCCGGCGTGCGTGCAGACGATGCCGGCCCCCGTCTCCGCCGCGACGGCCGCCAGCTCGGGGTCCACCCCGCCCCAGGCGTCGTTCACGATGTCCGCGCCTGCCGCGAGGGCCTCCCGCGCCACCTCCGCGCGCCAGGTGTCGATCGAGATCGGCAGCGCCGGGTGCGCGGCACGGATGGCGCCGACCAGGTCGACGGTGCGCCGGATCTCCTCCGCGGCGTCCACGTCCTCGCCCGGAGCCGCCTTCACGCCCCCGACGTCCACCATGTCCGCGCCCTCGGCGACCACCCGGTCCACCCGCTCGACGGCGGCGGCCAGCTCGAAGGTCGCGCCGCGGTCGTAGAACGAGTCGGGGGTCCGGTTCACGATCGCCATGACGACGAAGGCGCCGTCCGGCACGTCCAGCGCACCCAGTCGCAGCAACCCGTTCCTCCGCACGCTCGCCCGGTGTGGTGGAGTCAGCCAACCAGACACCAGTGGAGGGACGAGCAGATGGCGCAGACCACCGTCGACGGCGTCGAGGGCGTGCAGAGCCTGGTCGGGCAGCACCTCGGCTACAGCGACTGGGTGACGATCACCCAGGAGCAGGTCCAGCAGTTCGCGGACGCCACGGGTGACCAGCAGTGGATCCACGTCGACCCGGAGCGCGCGAAGCAGCACAGCCCCTTCGGCGGCCCGATCGCGCACGGCTACCTGACCCTGTCGCTGCTGCCCTCGCTCGTGCCGCAGATCGTCACGATCACGGGCTTCAGCATGGGCGTGAACTACGGCACCGAGAAGGTGCGCTTCCCCTCGCCGGTGCCGGTGGGCGCCCGGGTGCGGGCCGGCGCCACCATGGAGTCCGCGACCCCGTTCGCCGGCGGCGTCGCGATGAATCTCGGTGTGACGATGGAGATCGAGGGCGGTACCAAGCCCGCGATGGTCGCCACCGTCGTCTACCGCCGCTACGTCTGACCCACCCCGCTCTTCCGCGGAAAAGCGGTCTGCTTTTCCGCGGAAAAGCAGACTGCTTTTCCGCGGAGAAGCAGGGTGGGGCGTCCGTCAGGCGTCCAGGGCGCGGCCCCGGCGCAACAGCCACAGGCCGATCGGCACCGCGGCGGGGAAGCCCGACCGCGGCATGACGGCGGTCCCCATCGCGCCCAGGGCCAGGGTGGTGCCGCCGGCGACCCGCACGGCGCGGCCGTCACCGGCCCGGAGCGCGGCCTCGGTCAGGTAGCCGAAGCCGGACACCAGCGGCGCGGCGAACATGAACCAGAAGCCGGCCGCGCGGGCGCCGCGGGCGTCCTCGGTGTCGAAGATGCCGTCCCCCACCGCGCGCACCACGCCGGCCCGGACGATGTCGCGCAGCGGCTCGCCGTACGCCACGAGACCCCACACCGCGTGACCGAGCCCGAGCGCCACGAGCGTGGAGCCGGGGGAGAGCCGGCGACGTCCGTCGATGTCCATGGCCGACCGTAGCCTCGGGCCCCCTGCCTTACCGCGGAAAGGCGGGCCGCCTTTCCGCGGTAAAGCGGGGGTGTGGATCAATCGACGAGGGCCTGGTTGACCAGCTGGCGCAGGTAGTTGCGGATCGGCAGGGTGCTCGAGGGCAGCAGCTGGGTGAAGAACTGCACCGTCACGTCCTCGACCGGGTCGACGTAGAACGCCGTGGACGCCGCGCCGCCCCAGCTGTAGTCACCCGGGCTGGACAGCACGCCGTAGGCCGCCGGGTCCAGGACCATCGAGAAGCCCAGGCCGAAGCCGACCCCGCGCATCGGCGTCTCGGCGAACAGCGGCCGGCCGTAGGTCACCAGGTCGGCGTTGCCGGGCAGGTGGTTGGTCCGCATGTGCCGGATGGTCCGCGAGCTGAGCAGGCGCCCGCCGTCGTAGGAGCCGCCGCGGCGCAGCATCTCGACGAAGCGCAGGTAGTCACCCGCCGTGGAGACCAGCCCGCCGCCACCGGACAGGAAGTCGGGCTTGCGGTGGGCGCCCCGGTCCATGGCCTCGCTGAACGTCATGCCCGAGGAGGGCCCGCCCGGCTTGCCCGGCGTCGCCAGGTACAGGCGGGCCAGCGTCTCGGGGTCGTCCTCGGGGCGCAGGCCGAAGGAGGTGTCCTGCATGCCGAGCGGGGCGAAGATGCGGGAGGCGAAGAACTCGTCCAGCGGCTGGCCGGAGATCACCTCGACGAGCCGGCCGAGGACGTCGGTGGACACGCCGTAGTTCCACTCGGTGCCCGGCTGGAAGACCAGCGGGGCCGAGGCCCACTGCCGGCAGACCTCGGCGGAGTCCGCGCCGCGCGGGCTGCCCCACTCGTGGCCCATGGCGCGGTAGATGGCGTCCACCGGGTGGGCGTGGTGGAAGCCGTAGGTGAGGCCGGAGGTGTGGGTGAGCAGGTGCCAGACGCGGATCGGCTCGATCTGCGGGACGGTCACGGGCTTCTGCGCGGAGCCCGCGACGTAGACGCGCGTCTCGGCGAACTCGGGGAGCCACTTGGTGATGGGGTCGGTGAGCTCGAAGGCCCCCTCCTCGTACAGCATCATCGCCGCGACCGAGGTGACCGGCTTGGTCATCGAGAAGATGCGCCAGCGGGTGTCGTCCTCGACGGGGAGGCCGGCGTCCATGTCGCGGTGGCCCCCGCGGCCGACGTGCACCAGCTTGCCGTGCCGGGCGACGGTGACCAGGAAGCCGGGCAGCTGCCCGTCGTCCACCCAGCGGGACAGCCGCCGGTCCAGCCGCTCCAGCCGTCCGGCGTCGAAGCCGACCTCTGCCGGGTCGGTGCTGACCGTCAGATCACTGCCCACGTGGACCTCCGCTGCCCTGTGCGCCGACCGCCGTCGGGCGGCGCCTGCACCCGCATCCTGACCCATGGCACTGTGGCCCGGACCACACGGGTGCGGCGCGACGCCCGACGGCGGTCGGCGGAGCGCTCAGGTCAGGAGACCGGGACGGCGCTCGCAGCCTTCTTGAGGTTCGAGCCGGCGGTCACCTTGACGGTGTTCGCGGCCGCGATCTCGATCGTCTCGCCGGTCTGCGGGTTGCGGCCCGTGCGAGCGGAGCGCTGCGTGCGCTCGACGGTCAGCAGGCCGGAGACGGCGACCTTGTCGCCGCGGGTGATGGCGTCGACGAGCTCCTCCTGGAGACCGGCGATGACGGCGTCCACGGTCGAGGCCGGCACGTCGGCGCGCTTGGCGATGGCGGAGACCAGTTCAGCCTTGTTCATGAGCATCCTTTCGTTGGGGGGTGGCAGGTGCCTCGGTTCGACACCTGGCCGACGCCCCGGGCGCGATCTGCGCCGTGGGGAGTCCGGGTCCACGCCACACGGCGCAGGGGTCCGGGTCCGGCCAGACGAGAGCCGGACCCGGGGCACGCTGCCATGTCGGCCCGACAATCCGCCAGTGGGCGGCGATTTCTGGCCGCCGGATGGCTCGCAGGTCACACCTGCCACAGCTCCTGAGGCGCGCAGGTGTGCTCCGGCCCACATAGCGTGGGGACATGCCGCAGATCCCCGGGACCGACCTGACCGTGAGCGATCTGTGCCTGGGCGGCAACGTGTTCGGCTGGACCGCGGACGCACCGACGTCCTTCGCCGTCCTCGACCGGTTCCTCGACGCCGTGAACCCGCAGCCGGCGTTCGTCGACACCGCCGAGATGTACGGCAACGGAGCGTCGGAGCAGATCCTCGGCGACTGGATGGCGGCCCGAGGTGCCCGCGACCGGGTGGTGGTCGCGACCAAGGCCTCGCCGGGGAAGAAGCAGCACCCGCTGTCGGCGGGGGAGATCCGCTCGGCGGCCGAGCGCTCGCTGCGGCTGCTGCAGACCGACCGCATCGACCTCTACTACGCCCACTACGACGACGCGACGACGCCGCTGGAGGAGACGCTCACCGCGTTCGACGAGCTCGTGCGGGCCGGCAAGGTGCGGTACGTCGCGGCGTCGAACTACTCGGCGGCGCGGCTGACCGAGGCGCAGGAGACCGCGCGGCGGCTGGGCGTCGGCGGGTACACCGCGCTCCAGATGCACTACAACCTCATGGAGCGCGAGGCCTTCGAGGGCGAGCTGCGCGACGCCGTGCAGGCGCAGGGGATCGGGACGCTGCCCTACTTCGGGCTGGCCAAGGGCTTCCTCACCGGCAAGTACCGGGCGGGGGAGCAGATCGACTCACCGCGCGCCAAGGGTGCGGCGGCCTACGTGGGGGAGCGCGGCGACCGCGCGCTGACGGCGCTGGGCGCCGTCGCCCGGGAGCACGGCGTGCCCGTGCCGGCGGTGGCACTGCGCTGGCTGGCCGACCGGCCCACGGTGGTGGCGCCGATCGCGTCGGGCCGGACGGTCGAGCAGCTGGCCGACCTGCTGCCGATGCGCGACCTCGTGCTCACCGACGACCAGCGTGAGCAGCTGGACACGGCCAGCGCTGCCTAGGGTCCGGCGCCGGAGCTCGACGCCGGAGCCTGGAAGGCCCCCTCCGGAGGCTCGGCCCGAGCCTGCGAGGGCTGGGAGGGAGGGGTCCTCTTTCAGACGGTGGTGATGAGGCTGCGCACCGTGGCCTGCAGCTCGGGGCCGACCTCGTCGATGCCGTGCTCCGCGGCGGCGTGCGGCACGCACTGCGCGAAGATGCCCTGCTCGTCCTGGGCGGTGAAGGTGGCGCCGCATCCGGGGATGACGTCGCCGCAGGCGAAGCGCTTCATGTGTGGACTCCTCGTCGGTGGATCGGTGTGCGACTGGCCGGGGTCCGGTGGGGGTCAGCGGGCCGTCCGCGCCGCGGCGATGAGGTCCTCGATGCGCAGGATCCCGAGCACGTGGCCCGTGGGATCGGTGCAGACCACCGGCTCCCAGCGGTGGGCGGGCGCGCGGGTCAAGGCGCGCTGCAGGGTCTCGTGGATGTCGGTCGACGGGTGCACCCGGAGCGACACCGGCGTGGTGTAGACCTCCGCCGTCCGCGGGTCGCTGAGCAGCAGCGCGGCGGGCTCGCCGTGCTGCCCGACGAGCACCGCCGGCGGGATGCCGGGCACGTCCTCGCCCTGGGCGCACTGGCGCACCGGCCGCAGGAGGCTCGCCACGCTCTCGGTGAGCCGGGCACGGGCCACCTGGGCGCGGACCAGCCGGGTCACCTCGGGTGCCAGCGGGGCGAAGGTCGGTCCGGGGCGGCCGAGCAGCCAGCCCTGGGCCAGGGGGACGCCGAGCTGCGCGAAGGCGGCCAGCTCGGCCTGGGTCTCGATGCCCTCGGCGAGCAGCCAGGCGTCGATGCGGCCGGCGAACTCGCCCACCATCTCGGCCAGGGCCATGCGCACGGGGTCGGCGTCGGCGTCGGCCACCAGCGCCCGGTCGAGCTTGACCAGCTGCGGGCGCAGGGCGGCCATCTGCTGCAGCCCGGAGTAGCCGCTGCCGGCGTCGTCGAGGGCGATGAGCGCGCCGCGGCCGCGCAGCGCGTCGGTCTGCCGACGCAGTGCGGCGAGGTCGTCGACGGGCGTGTGCTCGGTCAGCTCGACGACGACGCGGTGCAGGTCGGGGCGGGTGGCCAGCGCGTCCCCCACCGGTGGGGCGCCGAGCAGGTGGGGGCTGACGTTGACGGTGAGGAACGTGTCGTCGGGCAGGGCCGGGACGACGGCCAGCGCCTTGTGGATGGCCAGGGCCTCGAGCTCGGCGGCGATCCCCGCCTCGGCCGCGGCGGCGAACCACACGTCGGGGCCGGCGGAACCCGGGAAACGGGCCAGCGCCTCGTACCCGGCCACCGTGCCCGTCTCGAGCCCCACGATCGGCTGGAACGCCAGCGTCAGGTCGTCGGGGTCGGCCAGCAGCGGACGGCAGTCCGGCAGACCCGTGCGTGTGCCGAGCATGACCTGACCATCGGACGGACCGGCGCCGTCCTTGAGGGGAGCGGCCCGCCTCACCCCGGCGGGGGAGCGGGCGCCACGGACGGCGCCGTCCCGTTTCCCGGCCGGAGCCGTGCAAGCATGCTTCTGGCGGTGACCGTCCCGGCGCCGTCACCACGGCCGGAGGGGAGCCCGAGGTGCCCGGCTCGCAGGTGACCGCCGCGGTCGAGGACGCCCTCAGCGACCCGGTGCGCATCGCCGCCGCCCGCCGGCTGCTGTCCGAGGTCTCGGGGCCCGCCGCCTACGACCGCTTGTCGGGCCTGGCCGCCCGCCTGGTCGGGGCCGGCCACGCGAAGGTCACCCTCTTCACCGACGAGGACCTCGTCGTGGGCGGGCACGGCCTGCCGCCGGGCGTGGTGGGCGGGCCGGCGCTGCTCACCGGTCCGCTGTCGGCGATGGTCGTGGCGAGCGGCAGCCCGCTCGTTGTCCCCGATGCACGGGCCGACGACCGCACGGCCGGCCTGCCCGCGGTGACCGCGGGGCAGGTGGGCGCCTACCTCGGCTCTCCGTTGACGACGGCGGCCGGGCACGTGGTCGGCGTGCTCGCCCTCTACGACCCCGAGCCGCGCCCGTGGACCGGTGACGAGGCGGAGCTGCTGCGGCAGCTGGCGAGCTCGGTGGTGGCCGAACTCGAGCTCGCGGCGGCCAGGGCCGCCGTCACGTCGTCCAGCCGGCGCCTCGACGTCGCCCTGGAGGCGAGCTCGGTCGGCATCTGGGAGGTGGACCTGCGGCGCGGCGAGATGGACTGGGACGAGCGCAGCGCCGCCATCTTCGGGCACGAGGGGGCGATGCGGCTGCCCATGGACCTGCTCATGTCCGAGTACGTGCACCCCGACGACCGGAAGTCGGCCGGGCAGATCATGCAGGAGGCCATCGACGCCCGGGCGCAGTACACGATCGAGCTGCGCGTGCTTCGGCGTGGCGGTGGCATCCGCTGGATCGTGTGCCGGGGCCGCGTCCTCTCCGACGCCGACGGGGAGCCGGAACGGATCATCGGCACCGTCCTGGACGTGACCGACGCGCGGGACCAGGCCACGTCGCAGCTGGTGGCGGTGCAGCGGACGGCCGCGATCGCCGCGGTGGCCGCGGAGGTGGCCAATGCCACCGGCATCGGGCAGCTCGCGGAGATCACGCTGCGCGGCGCCGAGGTGCTCGGTGCGGTGTCCGGCGGCGTGGCCGTGAACGAGCCGGACGGCGCGACCGCGCGGCTGTACCTCGGTCAGCGCATCGTGGACACCTTCGACGCCGGCTACGAGGCCGCCGAGGGCTTGCTCATCGAGCTCGACGACCGTCTGCCCACCCAGTACACCGCCCGTACCGGCGAGTGGGTGCTGCTCGCCACCGCCGAGGAGGGCGTGGTCCGCTTCCCGGCGATGGCCGGGGTTTCCGAGGCTCTGGGCCTGCGGGCGCTCGCGGCGCTGCCCCTGGTGGTCGAGGGCCGCGTGCTGGGCAGCTTCGTCGCCTACTGGACCACCGACCACACCTTCGACGCCGACGAGCTCCGGCTGCTCGAGGGGCTGACCGCGCAGATCGCGGTGAGCATCTCGCGGCTGCGGGCCGACGCCGCGCGCGACAGCGCGGTGAGGGCGATGACGCAGGCCAACCAGCGGCTCTCGCTGCTGGCCGAGGCCGGGCGGGTGCTGTCGAGCACGCTGGACATCGGCGAGCAGCTCCAGCGCCTGGCCTCGCTGGTCGTCCCGAGGCTGGGCGACTGGTGCTGGATCGTCACCACCGACGAGCACGGCCGGCTGCAGGAGTCGGCCAGCGCGCACCGCGACCCCGGCCGGGACGAGCAGGTGGCGGCCTACGTGCGGATGATGCTGCAGGCGGTCACGCCCGAGAGCGCACCCAAGGTGGTCTTCCGCACCGGGCAGCCGCTGGTCATCCCGAGCCTGACGCCCGAGCGCATGGCGGTCTCGCTCACGGACCCGGACGCGCGCGCGGCGCTGCTGGCGCTGGCGCCGTCGTCGGCCGCGGCCGTGCCGCTGACCATCCGGGGCCAGACCGTCGGCGTGCTGTGCCTGCTCAACGGCGCCGAGCGGGGGGCGCACCCGCCGGCGGACGTCGAGACCGCGGTGGAGGTGGGGCGCCGCGCCGGCATGGCGCTGCACCACGCCCGCCTCTACGGCCAGCAGCGGGCGCTCGCCGACGCGCTCCAGCGGAGCATGCTCACCGAGCCACCGCGGATCCCGGACTGCGAGATCGTGGTGCGCTACGTGCCGGCCGCCGCGGGCGCCGAGATCGGCGGCGACTGGTACGACGCCTTCCGGCAGTCCACCGGGACGACCGTGCTGGCGATCGGCGACGTCGTCGGGCACGACACCCGGGCGGCCGCCGCCATGGGCCAGGTGCGCAGCCTCCTGCGCGGCATCAGTTTCTCCAGCGGCGGGTCGCCGGCCGGGGTGCTGACCGAGCTCGACCGGGCGCTTGACGGGCTGGGCGTGCACACGATGGCGACCGCGCTCGTGGCACACCTCGAGCCGGGCGACGGCGGCGAGATGCTGCTGCGCTGGTCCAGCGCCGGACACCCGGCACCGGTGCTGCTCGACGCGTCGGGAGGGACCCGGCTGCTGGACGGCACGACGGCCGACCTGCTGCTCGGCGTCGACCCGGACTCCGACCGTGAGGACCGGACCGCCGTCCTCCGGCCCGGGACGACGGTGCTGCTGTACACCGACGGCCTGGTCGAGCGGCGGGACCGGGACATCGACGCGGGCACCGACGAGCTGCTCCGGGTCCTGGGCGAGTGCGCGGGCCTGCCGCTGGACCAGGCGTGCGACCGGGTGCTGCGGCGGATGTTCCTGCCCGACGCCGAGGACGACGTCGCCGTCCTCGCCGTCCGGCTGACCTGACCCGAGCCCGCGAGGGGCAGGTCAACCGGAACGGTCTGGAACCGGCCACCCTTCAGGGGCCCGCGCCGAGCCTGCGAGGCGTGGGGTGAAGGGTGGTCCTTTCACTGGCCCGGGGGGACGTCGACGGCGGTGGCGGTGCCCTCCGGAGTGCTCTGGCCGTTCTGCGCGCGGAGCTCGGCGTCCCGGGCGGCCATGGCCTCCTGGCGGGCGGGCTCCTCGACCAGGATCGCCGCGGCCTTCCACCCGTCCGGGATGGCGAAGCCGTCGACCAGCGTGACCAGGTGCGGCCGCAGCTCCCGGAGCAGCTGGTTCACCGTGGAGGTGAGCAGCTTGGCGCGGGCCGGGGTGAGCTGCCCGTGCTCCAGGAACCAGGCCTTGTCCGCCTCGATGGTCGAGAGCGCGTAGAGGTCGCAGAGGGTGTCCAGCAGCTGGCGGGCCGCCGGCTCCTCGGTGCGGTCGACGCCGGCGACGAAGGACTCCAGCACGATGCGCTCGATGTGCGTCTGGGCCGCCTTGAGCACGTGGTCCTGGACGTCGTTGAACATGTCGAACGGCGCCATGCCCTCGGTCGTCGAGTTCTTCCGCAGCCGCCGGGTCGCACCCTCCAGGGAGTGCTTCTCGCGGAACTCGAACATCTTGAGCTGCCAGCCGCGGTCGAGCATCGGCACGTCGTCCACACCGGGGACGGCGTCGACGAGCCGGGCGATCAGCGCGCGGGCCGCCGTCCGCTCCAGGACCGTCTCGCGGACCATGTCGGCCACGAACCCGACCCGGCCCCAGCCGTCCAGCGAGCCGAAGTTGTCGCGGTAACCGGTGAGCAGCCCCTTCGCGACCAGCTGGAGCAGGACGGTGTTGTCGCCCTCGAACGTCGTGAAGACGTCGGTGTCGGCCTTGAGGTGCGGCAGCCGGTTCTCCTGCAGGTAGCCCGCACCGCCGCACGCCTCGCGGCACATCTGGATGGTCTGGGTGGCGTGCGCGGTCTGGGCCACCTTGAGCCCGGCGGCCCGCGACTCGAGCTCGCGCTGGGCCTGCTCGTCGATCTCCTGGCCGTGCACGTGCACCGCCGTCTGCACGTCGTGCATGGTCTCGACCAGCTCGCCCTGCGCGAAGTGCAGCGCGTAGGTCTTGGCCAGCGCCGGCAGCAGCTTGCGCTGGTGCACGAGGTAGTCGTTGATGACGATCTCGCGCTCCTCGCCGGGGGCGGCGAACTGGCGACGCGCCTCGCCGTACCGGACGGCGATGTCCAGGGCCAGCTTGGTCGCCGAGCCCGCCGAGCCGCCGACGCTGACCCGCCCGCGCACCAGCGTGCCGAGCATGGTGAAGAAGCGGCGGGTCTCGTTCTCGATCGAGCTGGTGTAGGTGCCGTCCTCGGCGACCTGCCCGTAGCGGTCCAGGAGCATGTCCCGCGGCACGCTGACGTGGTCGAAGCTCAGGCGGCCGTTGTCGACGCCGGGCAGGCCCGCCTTGGGTCCGTCGTCGCCGATGGTGACGCCGGGCATCGGGTTGCCCTGCTCGTCGCGGATGGGCACCAGCCAGGCGTGCACGCCGTGGTTCTTGCCCTGGGTGACCAGCTGGGCGAAGACGACCGCCATCCGGCCGTCCTTCGCCGCGTTGCCGATGTAGTCCTTGCGGGCGGCCTCGTGCGGGGTGTGCAGGTCGAACGTCCGGGTGGCGGCGTCGTAGGTGCAGGTGGTGCGCAGCTGCTGGACGTCGGAGCCGTGGCCGGTCTCGGTCATGGCGAAGCAGCCGGGCAGGGCGAAGCTCATGACGTCGCGCAGGTACTCGTCGTGGTGGCGCTTGGTACCCAGCAGCTGCAGCGCGCCCCCGAACAGACCCCACTGGACGCCGGTCTTGACCATGATCGACAGGTCGTTGAACGCGACCATCTCGATCGAGGTGACGGAGCCGCCGGAGTCGTCCTGGCCGCCGTACTCCTTCGGGAAGCCCAGGACGACGCGGCCGGAGTCGGCCAGCTTCTTCGCCGCGCGGGTCACCCGCTCGCGGGCCTCGGCCATCGTCTCGCCGTAGACCGGCAGGAAGTCCGGGTCGTCGAGGTTCTCCCGGGCGTCGCGGCGCACGTGCGCCCAGCGGCCGTCCAGCACCTCGCGGAGGACCTCCGGGTCGACCGCGGCGTTCAGGGTGTTCGTCACTGTGCCTCCAACGGGTGCGCGGGTGCCACGACGCCGGAGAGTCCGGCCCAGGCGAGATCGGTCAGGTGTGCGGCCAGTTCGGTGCGGAGCATGGGGCGCCCGGCCCGCAGCCACCAGTCGGCGGCCGAGCGGACCATCCCCACGAGGCCGTGGCCCCATGCGTCGGCGGGGCCGGGGTCGCGTCCGGCCTGTTCGAGGGCCAGCGCCATGAGTGCGGCGGCCTGGTCGCCGACGAGGTCGGCCAGGTTGGCGATCGGGTCGGCGCCCTCGACCGGGTGCTGGGACACGACGAAGCGGTAGACCTCCGGCTCGGCCTCCAGGAAAGCGAGGTACGTGCCGATGGCCGCCGCGGTCATCTCGTGCGGGTGCGAGCTGCTGCGCATCGCCGTCCGCAGCTCGGCGAGCAGCCGGCCGGCCACCTCGCTGCAGACGGCGACGTAGAGCTGCGACCGGTCGGCGAAGTGCCGGTAGACGACGGTCTTGCTGGTACCCGCCTCGGCGGCGATCTCGTCCATGCCGACGCCGGCGCCGTGCCTGCCGACGGCGGTGAGTGTCGCCTGGACGAGTTGTTCGCGCCGCGCGCGGCGGTGCTCGTCCCATCTCGAGTCGCGACGGTCGCGCCGCTGCGTCACATTTCCGGAGGCGCGCAGGGTGGTCCCGGCCTCGCCGTGCGGGTCGCTGCCCACGTGCGAGGAGCGTCTCACCGCCTCGGCTTTCATGTGAACAACAGTACCGCGTACTCTGAGTACCGGCCACTCACCCGAACCCCGGAGGTCCCCATGGCTGACACCTCGAAGCCGGCAACCCGCAAGGCGGCGATCGTCGGCGGGAACCGGATCCCGTTCGCGCGGTCCAACACGGCGTACGCGCAGGCGTCCAACCAGGACATGCTCACCGCGACGCTCGACGGGCTCGTCGCCCGCTTCGGGCTGCAGGGCGCGCAGGTCGGCGAGGTCGTCGCCGGCGCCGTCCTCAAGCACGCCCGCGACTTCAACCTGACCCGCGAGTCGGTGCTCGGCTCGACCCTGGCCGCCACGACGCCGGCCTACGACATCCAGCAGGCGTGCGGCACCGGCCTCGAGGCCGCGGTCCTCGTGGCCAACAAGATCGCCCTCGGGCAGATCGAGTCCGGCATCGCCGGCGGCGTCGACACCACGTCCGACGCCCCGCTGGCCGTCGGCGACGACCTGCGCCGCGTGCTGATCTCGCTCAACAACGCCAAGACCATGGGCGACCGGCTGAAGGCGCTCGCGAAGATCCGCCCCGGCCAGCTGGTGCCGGACATGCCGCGCAACGCCGAGCCCCGCACCGGCCTGGCGATGGGCGACCACGCGGCGATCACCGCCAAGGAGTGGGAGATCGGCCGCGAGGAGCAGGACGAGCTCGCCGTGCGCTCGCACCACAACATGGCCGCCGCCTACGAGCGCGGCTTCTTCGACGACCTGGTGACGCCGTTCCTCGGCCTGACCCGGGACAACAACCTGCGGCCCGACTCGAGCCTCGAGAAGCTGGCCAAGCTCAAGCCGGTGTTCGGCAAGGGCGAGGGCGCCACGATGACCGCGGCCAACTCCACGCCGCTCACCGACGGCGCGTCGGCCGTCCTGCTGGCCTCCGACGAGTGGGCCGCCGAGAAGGGCCTGCCGGTGCTGGCCCACCTGGTGGACGCGCAGACCGCGGCCGTCGACTACGTGCACGGCGGCGAGGGCCTGCTCATGGCGCCGGTCTACGCGATGCCGGTGATGCTGGCCCGCAACGGCCTGACCCTGCAGGACTTCGACTTCTACGAGATCCACGAGGCCTTCGCCTCCACGGTCCTGTCGACGATGAAGGCCTGGGAGGACCCGGCGTTCTGCAAGGAGAAGCTGGGCCTCGACGCGCCGCTGGGCTCGATCGACCGGTCGAAGCTCAACGTCTACGGCTCGTCGCTCGCGGCCGGGCACCCCTTCGCCGCCACCGGTGGCCGGATCGTGGCCTCGCTGGCGAAGATGCTGCACGAGGCGGGCCCGGGCAAGCGCGGCCTGATCTCCATCTGCGCCGCCGGCGGCCAGGGCGTCGTCGCCATCCTCGAGTCCTGACCCCCACGTCCTGCTCTACCGCGGTAAAGCGGCCTGCTTTTCCGCGGTAAAGCAGGGATCTCGGAAGGAAGACACCTCCAGTGGCTGACTGGTACACCAACTTCGCCAACTCCGGCGTCGGCACCACCCTCACCAAGCAGCTCGGCCTGCCCCGTCCCGGCGTGCTGCGCCGCTACGAGCCCGGCGGCCCGCTGCTGGACGGCCCCGCGGTCGTCGGCTCCGCCGGCCAGGGGCGGCTGCGCGACACCGTCACCGCCGTCCTCCGGGACGCCGGGGTGACCGTGCTGTCGCCGGTCGTCGCGGACGGGGACGCCGCCGGCGAGAAGCTGGGCGCGGTCGTCCTCGATGCCACCGGGGTGTCCGGCCCGGCCGACCTCGCCGCGGCGCACGACTTCCTCGCCCCGGCGATCAAGCGGCTGCGCTCGAACGGCCGGGTCGTGATCCTGACCGACCCGCCCGCCGAGGCCGAGTCCCCGGCACAGGCCGCCGCCCGCCAGGCCGTCGACGGGCTCACCCGCTCGATCGGCAAGGAGCTGCGCGACGGCTCGACGGCCAACGCCATCTACGTGCCCGAGGGTGCCGAGGCCGGCGTGGCCGGACCGCTGGCGTTCTTCCTCTCCGGCCGCTCCGCCTACGTCGACGGGCAGGGCGTCACGCTGTCGGCCGCCGACGTGCCCGCCGGACAGGACGCCGAGAAGCCGCTGGCCGGCAAGGTCGCTGTCGTCACGGGTGCCGCCCGCGGCATCGGCGCCTCGATCGCGGACGTCATGGCCCGCGACGGCGCACACGTGGTGGCCGTCGACATCCCGGCCGCCGGCGACAGCCTGGCCGCGGTGGCCAATCGCATCGGCGGGACGGCGCTGCAGCTCGACATCACCGCGCCGGACGCCGCGCAGCGCCTGGTCGAGCACCTGCGCGAGCGCCACGGCGGCGTGGACGTCATCGTGCACAACGCCGGGATCACCCGCGACAAGCTGCTGGTCAACATGGACGCCGCCCGCTGGAACTCGGTCATGGCCGTGAATCTCCAGGCGCAGCTGGACATCACCCAGGCGCTGCTCGACGGCGACGTGCTCAACCCGGGCGCGCGCGTCGTCTGCGTCTCCTCGCAGTCGGGCATCGCCGGCAACCGCGGGCAGACCAACTACGCGGCGTCCAAGGCCGGCGTCATCGGCATGGTGCGCGCGTGGGCCCCGGCCTTCGCCGAGCGCGGCGCGACGATCAACGCGGTCGCCCCGGGCTTCATCGTCACCGAGATGACGGCGAAGATGCCCTTCGGCACCCGCGAGGTCGGTGCCCGCCTCAACTCGCTGCAGCAGGGCGGGCTGCCGGTCGACGTCGCCGAGACGATCGCGTGGCTGTCGCAGCCGACCAGCGCCGGCGTCAACGGCCAGACCGTGCGGGTGTGCGGCCAGTCGCTGCTGGGCGCCTGATGGCCACCACCGTGCTGGACGCCGCCCCGAGCCTGGCGTCGCTGTACGCGAAGGCCGCACTCACCTCCCGCGGGCGGGGCGGCGAGCTGCCGGACACCCGCCTGGCCCGGCACGGAGTGACCGTCGACCGCGACCACCTGGCCGACTACGCGCGGGTCTGCCGCATGCCGCTCGCCGACGTGCTGCCCGCGACCTACCCGCACATGCTCGCCTTCCCGCTGCAGATGGCACTGATGACCGACCGCGCCTTCCCGCTGGCGACGGTGGGCCTGGTGCACGTGCGCAACCGCATCGAGGTGTTCCGCGGCGTCCGCGCCGACGAGGCGCTCGACCTGGAGGTCTGGGCGGAGCGGTTCGCGGCGCACCGCAGCGGCGCGACGGTCGACCTCTGCGCGAGCGCCGCGGTCGGTGGGCAGGCTGTGTGGCGGTCCCGCTCGACGTACCTGTCGCGCGGGGCGAAGGCGCCGGACGGCGCACCGGAGGCCGACGTCGACGTCGCCGTCGGCTCCCTGGAGCGCACGGCCGCGACCTGGCGGGTGCCCGACGACGCCGGACGCCGCTATGCCAAGGTCTCCGGTGACGTGAACCCGATCCACCTGTCGGGCCTGACGGCCAAGGCGCTGGGCTTCAAGCGGGCAATCGCCCACGGCATGTGGGTGAAGGCCCGGGTGCTGGGCGCGCTGGCCGGCCGGCTGCCGGAGGCGCTCGAGGTCGACGTCGCCTTCCGCAAGCCGCTGTTCCTGCCCTCGACCGTCGCGCTCTCCACCGCGGAGGTCACCGGGGGCTGGGACGTCGCCGTCCGGAGCGCGACCAGCGGTACCGAGCACCTGATCGGTTCGATCCGCACCCTCAAGGAGAAGCACTGATGGCCGTCTCGTTCGAGCTCACCGAGGACCAGATCGAGCTGCAGAAGTGGGTGCACCAGTTCGCCGAGGACGTCGTGCGCCCCGCGGCGCACGAGTACGACGAGCGCGAGGAGACCCCCTGGGAGGTCATCCAGGAGGCCGCGAAGATCGGGCTCTACTCCATCGACTTCTTCGCCACGCAGTCCTTCGAGGAGTCCGGCCTCGGCATCCCGATCGCCATGGAGGAGCTCTTCTGGGGTGACGCCGGGATCGGGCTGGCGATCGTCGGCACGAGCCTGGCCGCGGCCTCGGTGAGCGCGAACGGCACCCCGGAGCAGGTCGGCCAGTGGGTGCCGGCCATGTTCGGCACGGAGTCGGAGCCCAAGCTCGCGGCCTTCTGCTCCTCCGAGCCCGACGCCGGGTCCGACGTCGGTGCCATGCGCACCCGGGCGGTGTACGACGAGAAGACCGACGAGTGGGTGCTCAACGGCACCAAGACGTGGGCCACCAACGGCGGCATCGCCGACATCCACGTGGTCACCGCCGTCGTCGACCCCGAGCTCAGGGCCCGCGGGCACGCCAGCTTCGTCGTCCCGCCGGGGACCAAGGGCCTGTACCAGGGGCAGAAGTTCCTCAAGCACGGCATCCGCGCCTCGCACACGGCCGAGGTCGTCCTCGAGGACTGTCGCATCCCCGCCGACTGCTTGCTCGGCGGCCGGGAGAAGCTCGACGAGCGGCTCGCCCGCGCCCGCGAGGGGGCTCGCACCGGCCGGACGCAGCCGTCGATGGCGACCTTCGAGCGAACCCGTCCCGCCGTCGGCGCGCAGGCCATCGGCGTCGCTCGCGCCGCCTACGACTACGCGCTGGAGTACGCCAAGCAGCGCGAGCAGTTCGGCCGGGCGATCATCGAGAACCAGTCGATCGCCTTCATGCTCGCCGACATGAAGACCTCGATCGACGCCGCGCGGCTGCTGGTGTGGCGGGCCGCGTGGATGGCCCGCAACGGCCAGCAGTTCACCGCCGCCGAGGGCTCGATGTCGAAGCTCGTCGCCGGCGAGACGGCGGTCCGGGTCACCGAGCAGGCGATGCAGATCCTCGGGGGCAACGGCTACACGCGCGACTACCCCGTCGAGCGGATGGCGCGCGACGCCAAGATCTACACGATCTTCGAGGGCACCTCGGAGATCCAGCGGCTGGTCATCGCCCGCACCATCTCGGGCGTCCACATCCGCTGACCTCGCGCTTCCTCGACCACGCCGTGTGGTCGCCGTCCACGCCGCACATCGCGGGGCGGTGACCGCACGGCGTGGTTCGTCCCGGGGGTCGCCGGGTTCGGGCCCCGGGCGTTCCAGCAACGGTTGTCCACAACAACCAAGGGCTCGTCTCGTCGCTTCTCGACTGCATTGCCCGGTGTGCTGACCTGCAGTTTCACCGCGAGGTAACGATCGGATCACGGGCCGCACCACTGGTGGAGGCGTGCGTGGCGGCACGGGTTCGGCCGGTTCCTGCGTGGTCTGGTTCGCCGTCCGGGTCGCCGGGCGACCGCCCCGGCGATCCGGGACCCATCAGGGAGCGAACGTGCACCTCACGTCCTCACCCCGTCGTGCACTCGGCCTCGTGGCCGTGGGTGCGATCGGCATGTCCACCGCCGTGCTCGGCGTCACCGGCACGGCCTCGGCCGCCACGACGTCGTTCACGTTCACCACCGCGGCCAGCGGCAGCCAGACCTACAAGGACCTGAAGCAGCTGGAGATCGAAGCCGCTTCCGGCAGCACGTGCACCGTCGACTGGGTGCTGGTCGGCGGGGCCGGCGGAGCAGGCGCGGACGCGAGCTCGTCGATCTCAGGTGCACCGGGTGGCCGCTACGCGGTCACGACGGAGGTCCACGCCGGCGACGTGTACGACCTCTTCCCCGGGAAGAGGGGTGGCGCCGCGACGTTCGGCCAGATCGGTAGCGGGGGCGCGAACGGCTCCTCATGGGGCTACGACGGCGTCGACGGCGGCTACGACGGTTCCGTCTACGGCGGTGGCGGCGGCGGCGCCTCGCTCGTGGGCCGGCACGGCGACACCGCGCTCCTCGGGGCGTTCGGTGGGAACGGCGGCGGCAACACCGGCAACAACGGCGCTGGTGGGCTCGACGGTGAGAGCCTCTCGAAGTGGGCCGGCACCAAGATGGTCGAGGGCCCTGACGACAACACCGGCGCGGGCTCCATCAGCGGCACCGTGACCTGCACGACGGCGCCTGCGGCTCCCGCCCCCGAGGTGGACCGACCCGGCACCCCGACGGTCAACTGGATCAGCGCCGGCAACAAGTCCGCGATGATGCAGATCTGGGCGGGCTACGTGCCCCAGACCTCGTCCACGCCGGTGTACGAGTACAGCCTGGACGGTGGCGCGTGGAAGAAGCTCGCCACCAGCAGTGGTTTCCAGATCGAGCCGACGATCACCGGTCTGGTCAACGGCAAGACCTACTCCGTGCGCGTGCGCGTGACGGTCGACGGCGTCAGCAGCGACGCCACCGCGGGGCAGTCCGTGACCCCTTACCAGCCGATCGGCGCGCCCGGCGACGTCGCGGTGACCTTCGGTGCAGCCTCGACGACGATCACGTGGACCGCTCCGGCGCCCGTGGCCGGCGTGCCTGCAGTGGACGGGTACGACGTCGGCTTCTCGGGCGGTGAGTACGGCGACAACCTGTGCACGACCGCCGCGACGGTGCTCACCTGCACCGTCACGGACACCGATTGGTTCCCCGGCAGCACGTACACGTTCTCCGTCACCGCTCTGGACGCCGCCGGTAACCGGGGCGAGTCCGGTCGTGTCGAGGCAGTCGCGCCCTTCCCCGCGACGGTCCCGACCTCCGACGGCCCGCTCACGAACGCCGGCTCCTCGACCTCGCTGGACCCGGGGCAGAGCATCACCATCTCGGGCACCGGCTACATGCCCTTCTCCACGGTCACCGTGGTCGTCTACTCCTCCCCGACCGTGCTGGGCACCGCCGAGGCCGACGAGAACGGCGCCTTCACCTTCACCGGCACGTTGCCGGAGGGCCTGGCCGCCGGCTCGCACACCCTGGTCGCAGCCGGAGTCGACGCCGACGGCAACCCGTACCACCTGACGCAGGCGATCACCGTCGCCGGTGGCACCGGCCTGCCCAACACCGGTGCCAGCGTCACGCTGCCGGCCCTGGGTGGCCTCACGGCCCTCGCCATGGGCGGCGGGCTGCTGTTCGCGGCGCGTCGCCGCACGACTGCCTGATCCGCACAGCACACCCGGGAGCCCGGGCCACTCCGCGAGGAGTGGTCCGGGCTCCTGTGCGTGCGACACCCGGCTCGGGCGGGAAAAGCGGGCGTCCGGGCGGCCCTCGCCTAGCATTCGGAGGCCGGTCGGATCGTGGTCGGACGCAGTGGCGGACGACCGGGGGAGTGGCATGGCGGACCCGGACGTGGACGAGCTCGGCGATCGGACCCTCCGCTGGGAGCGCGTGCCCGACCTCCCGCCCCTCGCGAGAGGAGACCGCGACGAGGAGCAGGCCGTCGTCCCGCCCGGTCGGGGGTTCTGGCGCACCGTCGCCCTCGGTGCCGGCGAGCTCCTGGTCACCGCCGGCGTGGTGCTGCTGCTGTTCGTCGTCTACGAGGTCTACGTGACCGATCTGCTGACCGCGCAGCGGCAGGACGAGCTGTCCGAGGAGCTGCGCGAGGAGTGGGAGTCCGCGCCCGCGCCCTCCCCGGGTGAGGGGCGCGGTTCGATCACCCGGGTCGAGCTCGGTGACGCGTTCGCCGTCCTCCGCATCCCGCGGCTCGGCGAGGACTACACCCGGGTCGTCCTGGAGGGCACCGAGGAGAAGCAGCTCTCCCAGGGGCCGGGCCACTACGTGGACTCCGCGATGCCCGGGGAGGACGGCAACCTCGCGCTGGCCGGCCACCGGGTCGGCAAGGGCTCGCCGTTCCTGGAGCTGGACGCGATGCAGCCGGGCGACCCGATCGTCGTGGAGACCGCGGACAGCTGGTTCGTCTACCGGGTGCTGGGTGATAAGGCCACCGGCGACGTCGACGCCGACCCCAGCGGCATCCCCGGGATGCACGTCGTCAGCCCGTCCGCGGTGGAGGTCGTCGCACCGACCCCGAACGCCGCCGGCGCAGCGCCGAGCGGCGCCTACCTGACGCTCACCACCTGCCATCCCCGCTACTCCGCACGGCAGCGGCTGATTGTCCACGCCCGCCTCGACGGCGGCGCGCTGAGCAAGGCGGAGTACCCGGACGGCCCCGACGCCCTGTACGAGAACCGCTGAGCCGGGAGACCCACATGTACGGCTGGATCTGGCGCCACCTCCCCGGCGGCACCGCGAGCAGGACGGTGCTCTCGCTGGTCCTCGTCGCTGCGGTGGTCGCGCTGCTGCTGTTCGTCGTCTTCCCGTGGGTCGAGCCGCGACTGCCGTTCAACGACGTCACCGTCGACTGATCCCCGCTTTTCCGCGGAGAAGCGTCCTGCTTTTCCGCGGAAAAGCAGGACGCTTCTGTGCGGGGAGGGGGGCGCGGCTCCTGGACGAAGCACGGCGGAAGGGTTGTTGCGAGATGGCAACGATCGCCGCGCGCGGCGACTTCGGGTGGCCGACCTGCGCGGACGGGTGAAGGGTCGAGGGCGGACGACGAACCTCGACCCACTCGGAGGCCCCCGTGCGCGCCACCCGCCCCCTCGCCCTCGCCGCCGCCGGTGCGCTCGCGCTGACCGCCTGCGGGGGCGGTGACTCCGTGGACACCGGCGGGGGAGGCGGAGGCGGTGACAACACCCTGGTCGCCGCCGTCAGCGCCCAGCCCGACCAGTTCGACCCGCACGTCACCACCGCGTACGCGAGCTTCCAGGTGCTGGAGAACGTCTACGACACCCTCGTCGTGCCGGATCCCGAGGACCTCACGATGCAGCCGAGCCTGGCCACGGAGTGGCAGACCAGCGACGACGGCCTGGAGTGGCGGTTCACCCTGCGCGACGGCGTCACCTTCCACGACGGCAGCGAGTTCGACTCCGCCGACGTCGTCTACTCCTACAACCGGATCATCGACGAGGAGCTGAGCAACTCCTTCCGCTTCCAGAACGTCGAGTCCGTGGAGGCCGACGGCGCGGACACCGTCGTCCTCACCCTGTCCCAGCCGACGCCGAACCTGCTCGAGCGGATCGGGTCGTTCAAGGGGATGGCGATCCTCCCGGAGAACGCCGCCGAGGACCTCGACCTCACCACCGAGGCCAACGGCACCGGCCCCTTCCAGCTGGAGAGCTCGGACGCCAGCAGCACCGTGCTCACCGCCTACGAGGACTACTGGGACGGGGCGCCCAGCGTCGACGGCGTCGAGTTCCAGTACATCACCGAGCCGGCCGCCGCCCTCACCGCGCTGCAGAACGGCGAGGTGCAGTGGACCGACAACGTGCCGCCGCAGCAGATCGAGTCGCTCGGCGGCGACGACGACGTGGAGCTGGAGACGACGCCCAGCGTCGACTACTGGTACATGTCCATGAACTACGGGCGCCCGCCGTTCGACAACCGCGACGTGCGGCGCGCCATCTCCTTCGCCCTCGACCGCGAGGAGATCGCGGAGGCGGCGTGGTTCGGCGCGGCCCAGCCCAACCAGACCGCGATCCCCGAGGACAGCTTCTTCCACCTCGACTACTCGCCGTTCGAGCGCGATCCGGAGCAGGCGCGGCAGCTGCTCCAGCAGGCGGGTGTCACGACGCCGCTGACGATGGGCCTCATGGTCACCGACGAGTACCCGGAGACGGTCACCGCCGCCCAGGTGATCGCCAGCCAGCTCGACGAGGTCGGCATCGACGTGCAGATCGAGCAGCTGGACTTCGCCACCTGGCTCGACCGCCAGGGCGCCGGCGACTACGACGCCTTCTACCTCGGGTGGCTGGGCAACCTGGACCCGGCGGCGTACTACCAGGAGCAGCACCAGACCGACGGGCCGAACAACTACCAGGGCTACAGCAACCCGCAGGTCGACCAGCTGCTGCAGCAGGGGGCCACGGAGACCGACGACGAGGCCCGCAAGGAGATCTACGACCAGGCCGCGAAGATCATCGTCGACGACGTCTCCTACCTGTACCTCTACAACCCCGACGTCGTGCAGGCCTGGGCTCCGGGGCTGTCCGGCTACCAGATCCGGGCGGACAAGGCGATCAACTTCGAGAACGTGGAGCTGCCCTGACCGGGTACCTCCTCCGCCGCACCGGACAGTCGGTGGTGGTGCTGGCGGGGGTCAGCGTCATCGTGTTCGCCCTGGTCCACCTGGTCCCGGGCGATCCGGTGCGGCTCGCCCTGGGCACGCGGTTCAACCAGGACGCCTACGACACACTGCGTGAGCGGTCCGGCCTGGACCTGCCGCTGGTGCAGCAGTTCTTCACCTGGCTGGGATCGGCGGTCACCGGCGACCTGGGGGTGAGCTTCCGCAGCGGCGACACGGTCACCTCGCTGATCGCCGAGCGGCTGCCCGCCACGCTCACGCTGGCCCTCGCCTCGATCCTGGTGGCGCTGCTGATCGCGATCCCGCTGGGCACGATCTCGGCGCTGCGGCCGCGGTCGATCATCGACCGGTTCGCCACGGTCATCAGCCAGTTCGGCATCTCGGTGCCCGACTTCTGGATGGCGATCGTGCTGATCCTGGTCTTCGCCGGGACGCTGGGCTGGCTGCCCTCGGGCGGCTACGTCGCGCTCAGCGAGGACCCGCTCGGCTGGCTGCAGCGGCTGGTCATGCCGGCGGTGGTCACCGGCACGGTGTCGGGCGCGGTGATCACCCGGTTCGTCCGGTCCAGCGTCCTGGAGGCCATCGGCGCCGACCACGTGCGTACGGCGCAGGCGAAGGGGCTGCCTGCCCGGCAGGTGTTCACCTGGCACGTGCTGCGCAACGCCCTGCTCCCGCTGGTCACCGTCACCGGCGTGCAGCTGGCCTACCTGCTGTCCGGTGTGGTCGTCGTGGAGATCGTCTTCTCCTGGCCGGGCCTGGGACAGCTGGCGCTGCAGTCGGTGCAGGCCCGCGACTACCCGGTCCTGCAGGGCGCGATCCTGCTGTTCGCGGTGGTCTTCCTGGTCATCAACCTCGTCGTCGACCTGCTCTACACCGCCATCGACCCACGGATCCGGCGATGACACAGAGCCGAGGCCTGCTCCCATGACCGGGGCTCCGGTCCCGCCACCGGACGCGCCGGTCGCGGGCCAGGGCGACGCCAAGGGCACCTCCCCGGGGCCGACGGCGCTGCGCCCGGCCCGGCCGCGGTGGCGGGAGACGCTCGGCCTGCTCGCCCGCAACCCGACCGCCGCCGTCGCCAGCCTGGTGCTCGTCGGGATCGTCCTGATGGCGATCTTCGACGAGACGCTGGCGCCGCAGGGCCCGAGCGAGGTCTCGGTCCAGGACCGGCTGCAGTCGCCGAGCTGGGCCCATCCCTTCGGCACCGACGACCTGGGCCGGGACATCCTCAGCCGGGTGATCCTCGGCGCCGGCGTCTCGCTGCGGGTCGGCTTCCTGGCCGTGGGGATCGCGCTGGTCATCGGCACCCTCATCGGCCTGCTCGCCGGGTTCTACGGGCGGTGGGTCGACGACGTCCTCATGCGCGTGATGGACATGCTCTTCGCCTTCCCCGCGGTGCTGCTGGCGATCGCCGTGCTGGCCGTGCGCGGCCCCGGGTCGGGCAACACCGCGCTGGCCATCGGCATCGTCTACATCCCGATCTTCGCCCGCGTGACACGGGCCAGCGTGCTCGGCGTCCGCGAGGAGGTCTACGTGCGCGCCTCCCGCTCGGTGGGGGCGTCGGACTTCCGGCTGCTCACCCGGCACGTGCTGCCGAACGCCGCGCCGCCGATCATCGTGCAGACCTCGATCAGCCTGGCCTTCGCGGTGCTCGCCGAGGCGGCGCTGTCCTTCCTCGGCCTGGGCACCCAGCCGCCCAACCCCTCGTGGGGGCTCATGCTCGCGGAGGGCCGCGGCTTCATCGACATCGCCTGGTGGCTGGCCTTCTTCCCGGGGATGGCGATCTTCCTGACCGTGCTGTGCTTCAACCTGCTCGGCGACGGGCTGCGCGACGTGCTGGACCCCCGGCAGCGCACGCTGATGGCCGGAGGCGGCAGGTGAGCGCGCCGGTGCTCGAGGTCGAGGACCTGCGGGTGCGGCTGCGCACCCCGCGCGGCCCGGCCGACGTCGTCAACGGGCTGTCCTACAGCGTCGGCGCGGGCGAGACCGTCGCCGTCGTCGGGGAGTCGGGCAGCGGCAAGAGCGTGTCGGTGCTCGCGCTGCTGGGCCTGCTGCCGCAGGGGGTGGCGACGGTGACCGGGCGGGCCCTGCTGCAGGGCGAGGACCTGCTGACCATGCAGCCCGAGCGGCTGCGGCAGGTGCGCGGCCCGGGCGCCGGCATGGTGTTCCAGGACCCGATGACCTCGCTCAACCCGGTGCTCACCATCGGCCGCCAGCTGGTCGAGGGCATCCGCGCGCACACCGACCTGGACAAGGCCGCCGCCCGCCGCCGGGCCGCGGACCTGCTCGGCGAGGTGGGCCTGCCCGATCCGGCCGGCACGCTGGACCGCTATCCCCACGAGCTCTCCGGCGGCATGCGGCAGCGGGTGATCATCGCGATCGCGCTGTCCAACTCGCCGGCCCTGCTCATCGCCGACGAGGCGACGACGGCGCTCGACGTCACCGTGCAGGCGCAGATCATCGACCTGGTCGAGGGACTGCAGGCCGAGCGCGGCATGGGCGTCGTCTGGATCACCCACGACCTCGGGGTCGTCGCGGGCATCGCCGACCGGGTGCTGGTCATGTACGGCGGCCGGTGCGTGGAGGACGGCACGGTCGACGACGTCCTGGAGAACCCGTCCCACCCGTACACGCGGGGGCTCCTGGGCGCCCTGCCCGACCTGGCGCAGCCCGCCGTCGACGGCGTCGTCCCCGATCTGGCCACGGTGCCCGGGGTGCCGCCGGCGCCCACCGACCTGCCGAAGGGCTGCGTGTTCTGGCCGCGCTGCCCGGTGCGGGGCGACGCGCGGTGCGAGACCGAGCAGCCGCCCCTGGCGATCATCGGCTCGTCGGACGTGGCCCTGCCGCACCGCGCCGCCACCTGGTGCACGGAGAGCCCTGCCCGCGCGGGCAGCACCGCCGTCTCCGGGACTTTCGGTACAGGAAGTCCGGGGACTTCCGGTATCGAAAGTCCCCGCGGGAGGCTCCGGTGAGCGGCGAGGTGCTGGTGTCCGCCCGCGGCGTGGAGGTGCACTTCCCCACCGGTGGGCGCGGCTTCCGCACGGCGCAGGCTGGGGTGCTGCGGGCCGTCGACGGCGTGGACCTCGACATCTACCGGGGCGAGACGCTGGGCCTGGTGGGGGAGTCCGGCTGCGGGAAGTCGACGCTGGGCAACGCGCTGCTGCGGCTCGTGCCGACGACCGGCGGTTCCATCGCCTTCGACGGCACCGACATCACCGGGCTGCAGGGCCGCCGGATCAAGGAGTTGCGCCGACGCGCGGGCATGGTCTTCCAGGACCCGTTCGCCTCGCTGGACCCCCGTCGCACGGTCGCCCAGACGGTGAGCGAGCCGTTGGAGGTGCACGGGCTGCGCAAGGGCCGCGACAAGG
The DNA here is from genome assembly GCF_900102425.1 of Blastococcus aurantiacus. GTDB lineage: Bacteria > Actinomycetota > Actinomycetes > Mycobacteriales > Geodermatophilaceae > Blastococcus > Blastococcus aurantiacus. The sequence continues at coordinate 313,955 of NZ_FNBT01000005.1, read as the reverse complement.
CCGCCCGCGTCGCCGAGCTGCTCGAGCTCGTCGGCCTGGACGCGAACGTCGCCGGCCGCTACCCGCACGAGTTCTCCGGCGGCCAGCGGCAGCGCGTCGGCATCGCCCGCGCGCTGGCCGGCGAGCCCGACTTCCTCGTGTGCGACGAGGCGATCGCCTCCCTGGACGTGAGCGTGCAGGCGCAGGTGCTCAACCTGCTGCGCCGGCTGCAGCGGCAGCTGGGGCTCACGCTGCTGTTCATCTCCCACGACCTGTCGGCGGTGCGCCACATCTCGGACCGGATCGCGGTCATGTACCTCGGGCGCGTGGTGGAGATCGGGCCGGCCGAGGCGGTCGGCACCGATCCGCAGATGCCCTACACGCAGGCGCTGCTCTCGGCGGTACCGCTGCCGCACCCGAAGCTCGAGCGGGAGCGCAAGCGGGTCGTGCTCACCGGCGACGTCCCCTCGCCGGCCGCCGTCCCCAGCGGCTGCCGGTTCCGCACCCGCTGCCCGTACGCGTTCGAGCCCTGCGACGACGTCGACCCCGCGCTGCAGCCGGTCGGCGCGCCCGGTCAGCAGGCGGCGTGCCACCTGCACGGCGTCGTCGGCACCCCGGCGACGACCCCGGACGGCGTCACCGCCACCCCCTGATCCGCTTTTCCGCGGAAAAGCAGGCTGCTTCTCCGCGGAAAAGCAGGTCAGGAGTCGGGGCTCACCAGGCGGGGGCGGGCGGCGGCCAGGCCCACCACCAGCTGGAGGACGACGGCGGCGAGCATGAGCCCCAGCCCCGGCCCCCACGCCCCGGTGGCGTCGTGCAGCAGCCCCACGCCCAGCGGCCCGGTCGCGGCCAGCAGGTAGCCCACGCTCTGCGCGGTCGCCGAGAGTCGGCCGGTCTGGGCGACGTCGCGACTGCGGGCGACGATCAGCATCATTGACAGCGGGAACGCGATGCCGCTGCCGATCCCGTAGAGCGTCGCCCACAGCAGCGGTGCCGCCTCGGGGGCCACGAGCAGCCCGACGATGGCCGCGATGGCCGGCAGGGCGCCCAGCAGCACCCATCCCTGCTGGCCCGGGCGCCGACCGGCCAGCCCCGGGACGACGAGCGCCAGCGGCACGGCCAGCCCGGTGGCGACGGCGAGCAGCCCACCGGCCGCCACGGAGGAGACGCCCGATTCCGCCTCGAGCACGTCGGCCAGCCAGGTGAGCATCGCGTAGAACGACAGCGACTGGAACCCGAAGTAGAGCGTGACGGCCAGCGCCACGCGGTCGCGCAGGATCGCCGTGCGCGCCCCGGACGGCGCGTCGTCGGGGCGGGGGGCGCCCCGTCGGGCCCGGGTCAGCACAACCATCGCCACCAGGGCGGCCAGCACGAGGACGCCCCACAGCAGCAGGCCCGCGCTCGCGCCGCCGGCCGCGGCGGACATCGGCCGGGCCAGGCCCGCGCCGACCGCCGCCGAGCCCGACATGGCCGCGGTGATCAACCCGAGGACGACGGCCGCGCGGGCGCCGTACTCGGCACGGGCGACGGCGGGGAGCAGCACGTTGCCCACCGCGATGCCGCCGCTGAGCAGCACGGTGCCGGCGAACAGCCCCGGGGCGCCGGCCACCCGCAGCAGGACGCCGACGGCGATGAGCGCGACGCCCACCAGGACCGCACCGTGCACGCCGAACCGGGCGGCCAGCGCCGGCGCGAACGGCGACACCAGCCCGAAGCAGACCAGCGGCAGCGCCGTGACGACCGCGAGGGCCCCGGTGGACAGGTCGAGCTCGTCGCCCAGCTGGCCGAGCAACGGGCCGACCGCGGCGAACGGCGCCCGCAGGCACAGCGCCACCAGGACGAGCACCGCGGCCGGGGCGATCACCCACCACCAGCGCGCCGCCCCGCGTTCCGTCCCGGCGTCTCCCGGTGCCCCCTGCGACACGTGCCCCCCGTCCGGCCGCACGGCGCACGGCGAGACGCCCATTGTCGGGCGGCCCCGATCGGGCCGGCGGGCGGGCCCCGGGATGCCTCTGTGGGGGGAGATCCGCTCAAGAAGGCGTTTCCCCGAGCCGACCAGGAATCTCATGCGGTTCCAGTCCCGTGCGGCCCGACGCCGTCGCGGTACGCCCCTGTGGGCGTACCTGACGGCGCTGGTCGTGCTGCCGTTGCTGGGTGTGGTCGCGCTGACCGGCGCCATCGTCCGCATCGCCGTCGACGAGGCGGGCAGCGCCGCACGCTCGGAGGCCGCGATCGGCGCCCTGGCCCGGCTGCACGCCGCCCGCAGCGCCGTCGTCCGCGAGATCGTGCCCACGCTGACGCTGGTCATCGTCGACAACCCGGACAACGCCGCGCTGGTGGGCCCGGACAAGGACCTGCTCCTCGGCTTGCGGGAGGCGGCCCGCGGGCTGCTGCTGGACAGCCGTGCCCTCACCGACCAGGTGCTGGACGAGTTCGAGGCCGGGTCCCTCGCAGCTCCGGCCGTCGCGGCCGCCACGCGCCGGCTCGCCTGGGTGCGCGCCGCCGCGGACGGCAACAACGCGGACGCCATCGCGCTGTACCAGGACTTCATGTCCCTCGCCGAGGACCTGACCGGCGCGCAGCGGCGCGCCGCCCGGGCCGCCGCAGCGGAGCAGGCGCCGGTCGTGACGATGGCAGCCACCCGCGACGTGCAGCTCCTCGCGGAGGTCGCCACGCTGGCCAGCCGGCTGGTGCCCGAGTTCATCGGCGCGCAGCTGCTGGGCGAGTCCAGCGCGGAGCACGCCGACTGGGAGGACAGTTGGTCGGACTACGTGCACGCCACGGAGGACCTGGCCGAGCTGTCGCAGCCCCCTCTCGCGGACCGGTGGCGGGAGATCGCCTCCTCGCCCCAGGTGGTGGCGGTCGACGGCGTCCTGTCGGAGCACGCCGATGGGGCGGCTGCCGCGACGTTGTCCGTGCCGCAGCTGATCGACCTCGTCAACCAGGGCACGGGCCGCGACGCTCTGCTGACCGACCTGCTCGGCAGCGCGGTCCGCGAGGCGCAGACGCTGTCCACGGCCGACCGCGAGACGGCCACGGGACGGCGGAACCTGCTGCTGTCGGTCGCGTTCGGGCTGGTCGTCGTCGCCGTGGCCGGCGCCGTGCTCGTCGGCCGCACCGTCTCCCGTGCTCTCGGGCTGCTCGCCGACCAGGCCGCCCAGATCAGCCAGGGGAGACTGGTCGACATCACCACCTCCGGGCCGCGCGAGGCCCGCACCGTGTCGGCCGCCCTGGCTGCCACGGTGGCGGGGCTGCGCCGCATCCAGGCCCAGGCCGGTGCCATGACCCGCGGCGACCTCACCGCCCCGGTGCTGGCCGAGCCGCTGCCCGGTCCGCTGGGCGAGCTGCTGCACGCCTCGGTGGAGCAGCTGGTGGACTCGGTCCGCGAGCGCGAGGAGCTGCAGACGGCGCTGGCGCACCAGGCCGCCCACGACCCGCTCACCGACCTGCCCAACCGCACCCAGGCCCGTACGCTCACCGTCTCCGCGCTGCACCGCGGCCGGCGCGCGGGCAGCATGACCGGCCTGCTCTTCGTCGACCTGGACGGGTTCAAGGCGGTCAACGACCGGCACGGCCACGCCACCGGTGACACGGTGCTGCGCGTGATCGCCGACCGGCTGCGTGCCGCGCTGCGGCCCGGGGACGTCGTCTGCCGGCTGGGTGGCGACGAGTTCGTCGTCCTCGTCGAGGGCGTCACCGACGAGCGCGACCTCGTGGAGCTGGCCGAGCGGCTGATCGGCACCGTCAGCCGGCCCATCCGCCGGTCGGGCGCCGACCTGCGGGTCGGTGCCAGCGTCGGCATCGCGGTCACGCAGGACGCCGGCGTCGACGCCGACGTGCTGTTCGCCGAGGCCGACGCCGCGGTGTACCGCGCCAAGGAGCGCGGCCGCGGACGGGTCGAGCTGTTCGACGAGGCACTGCGTGCCCAGCTGTCCGCCCACGCCGAGATGGAGACGGCGCTCGCCGCAGGCCTGGCAGGGGGCGAGTTCGAGGTGCACTACCAGCCCGTCCTCGACCTGAACTCCGGCCGGCTCGACGGTTTCGAGGCGCTGGTGCGGTGGAACCGTCCCGGCGTCGGCCTGGTGCCGCCCAACGACTTCATCCCCGTGGCGGAGAGCAGCAAGCTGATCTGCGACCTGGACCGCTGGGTCCTGCACGAGGCGACCCGTCAGGTCGCCGAATGGCGGGCCGCGGATCCGGCGGCGGCGGGGCTCACCGTGGCGGTGAACGTCTCCGGGCGGCATCTCGCCGACCCGCGCGTCGTCCGCGACGTCACCGAGGCGCTACTGGCGTCGGGCCTGCCGCCCGAGCTGCTGATCGTCGAGGTCACCGAGACGGTGCTGGTCAACGAGCCGGCCGCGTACGGGCACCTGGTCGCGCTGCGCGAGCTGGGCGTCGCGGTCGCCATCGACGACTTCGGCACCGGCTACACATCGATCGGCCAGCTCTCCGGGATGCCGGTGGACACGCTGAAGATCGACCGCAGCTTCATCTCCTCGGGCACGTCCGGCCACGCCGAGCTGGTCGCGCTGGTCATCAGCGCCGCGCACACCTTCGGGCTGACCGTGATAGCCGAGGGCGTGGAGGAGGAGTCCCAGCTGCAGTGGCTGCGGGAGCAGCGGTGCGACTTCGCCCAGGGCTACCTGCTGTCCCGGCCGCTGCCGGCGGCCGCCGCCGGGGACGCGTGGCGGGCGGCCCTCGCACCGACGTCCTGAGCCAGAGTGGTTGCGTACGGACGTACGCATCGCCGGTACCGTCGCCCGGGCCCTGGACGGCGTCATGGAGGGCCTGACCATGCACGCGATCCTCACCACCGCCCCGACGACCCCCGAGCAGACCCGAGTCGTGCTCGCCTGCGTCCTGGAGCTCGATCCGTGAGTGCAGTCCTCTCGACCACCCCCACCCGCGAGCTGCGTCGCGCCCGGGCAGCGGTGGCCGTCTGCTTCGCCCTCAACGCGATCTTCTACGCCAACCTCGTGCCGCGCCTGCCCGCGCTCAGGGACGACCTCGGCCTGTCCAACAGCGCCCTGGGCCTGGCGCTGGCCGGGGTGCCGCTGGGTGCGCTGATCCTGGGGCCGGCTGCCGCGGTGCTGGTCCGCCGGTACAGCTCGGGGCTGGTGGCCTCCTACGGCTCGGTCGTCCTGGCCATCGGTGTAGCCGCGGTCGCGGTCGCTCCCAACTGGCCGGCCCTGGCCGCCGTCCTGCTGGTCGTCGGGGGGATGGACGCGATCGTCGACGTCGCCCAGAACGCTCACGGCCTGCGGGTTCAGCGGGGCTACGGCCGGTCGATCCTCAACGCCCTGCACGGACTGTGGAGCCTGGGCGCGGTCGCCGGAGGACTGCTGGGCTCGGCGGCGGCCGGCCTGGACATCCCGCTGGGCCGGCACCTGGGCGCCATGGCGGTCGTGTTCGGTCTGGTGGCGCTGCTCACCGCCCGCTGGATGCTCCCCGGGCGGGACGACGAGGCGATCACCGAGCCGGCGGCGGATCAGCCGACCGGCGGAGGCCGCAGTGCCCGGCGCAGCGCGGTGATCGCGCTGGCCGTGCTCGGCACCCTGGCCGCGTCGGCGGCCTTCGTCGAGGACTCCGCCTCCTCGTGGAGCGCGATCTGGCTGCGGGACGACCTCGCCGCGACCGCGGCGGTCGCCGGGCTGGGATTCGTCGCCTTCCAGGTCGCCATGACCCTGGGCCGGCTGACCGGGGACCGGGTGGTGGACCGGTTCGGTCAGCGCCGGGTCGCCCGGATCGGCGGAGCGGTGGCCGCGGCGGGCTTCGGGCTCATGCTGGCCGTCCCCACCGTCCCCACGACGCTGCTCGGGTACGCCCTGGCGGGGGTGGGCGTGGCCACGCTCGTACCCGCGGTCTACGCCGCGGCCGACGGCCTGCCCGGGCTACGACCGGGAGTCGGGTTGACGGCCGTCAACTGGCTGCTGCGCATCGGGTTCCTCGTGTCGCCACCGCTGGTCGGCCTGTTCGCCGACCTCGCGGAGCTCCGCACCGGCCTGCTGGTCGTCGTGCTGGCGGGCCTGCTGGTCCTCACCCTGGGACGGACGCTCCGCACGACAGTCGCACCGACGTCCTGAGCCCGGTCCGGGGCACCGGCTAGCCTCGGTGCCGCCAGGAGGGCTCGCCTAGTGGCCGATGGCGGCGGTCTTGAAAACCGCTATGGGGTAACACCCATCGTGGGTTCGAATCCCACGCCCTCCGCTGCGAGCCCGCCGTCCCGCACGCCGATCAGCGGGGGTGCACCGTCACGGTGACGAGCCGGTGGTCCCCGAGCGCGAGACGGTGGGCCCCGGGACGCTGCGGATCCAGGCCGGCGGGGCCGAGCACGTGGTCGAGCTGCACGCGCGGCGCCGTCGCCGGGTAGCTCGGTGCGCTCACCAGCCGCGCGGCGCCGAACACCCGTGCCGGCACCGGGCCGACCAGGTTCAGGTCGCCGGCCAGCACGACCGGGCCCGGCAGCCGGGCGCACCAGCGGCGCAGCCGGACGAGCTGGCGCAGCGCGGTGTGCGGGGCGAAGGAGAGGTGGGTGGCGACCACGGTGCAGTGCCCGAGCTCGGCCGCGATCGCCAGCCGCGGCTCGTCGGGGAACCACCACCAGCGGTTCCGCCCCGTCCGCGGGTCGGGTGCCTGCAGCGGCAGTTTTGCCCGGCCGGCGCCCAACGGCAGCACCGACCACCGTCGCACCGGCAGCCGGCTGAGCAACGCGATCCCGTAGTGCGGCCCGGACGGCGCCTGGTCGGGGCCGCGCAGCACCGGCGGCTCGATCGGCGTCCAGCTGCGGAACGGGTCGGGCGTGCCGGCGACGGCGGCGGCGAACCGCCAGTCGCGGGCGCCCAGGCCGGCGGCCACCTCGGCCGGCTGGTCCGCGCCGTGCGAGCGAGGCTGGCCGACGTCGACCTCCTGGACGGCGAGCACGTCGACGTCCACCCCGGCGACGGCGGCGCGCAGTGTCGCGGCGTCGGCCGAGCGGCCACTCCCGTCCCGGCCCGAGGCGAGGTTCCACGTCCCGATCCGCAGCGCCTGCACCGGCCCACGGTAGAGACGGCGCCGACGGGGCGCGCCGATGCGTCGTCCCCGTCGTCCCCGTGACGCATCCGCGCACCCGGTCGCCGGACGCCGGACGCCGCCACGCCGGGCGCGAGATCTCCGACACGCCACGCGCGGGACCCCGATCGGGGTCACCGAGGCCGCAAACAGGCTTTTCACGCTGGTCAGGGGGCAGTTTGTCGACAAGACGCCGCCTCGGAGGACGGGTCACCACACCCTCGGCGGGGCTCCCACAACGATCAGGTGACGGGGCGGTCACATGCGCGTCCCGGACAGCCGATGGAGAACCCGGGGAGCCCTAGCGTCTGCCCTGTCCGCGACACTTCCCCGTCGCGGCGTAGGCGCTGAGGAGTACCCGCGTGACCATGGGCGCGACGCTGGTGTGGCCGGCAGTTGTGGTGCTGGGTTTCTGTGTCTTCACGGCGGTGGTCGTGGTTCTCGCAGCCAGCTCCACCGCGAGGTACGAGTTCGAGCGCAACGGGGCGCGGCAGCCCCAGCGCTCGGTCGCACCCCGCTCGGCGAACCACCCCGCCGGCCGTCGTGCTCCCGGCCGGTCGAACGGGACGGCGGCGGCCCCGGCCCGCGCTGGGCAGGCGAGCAGCGTCGCCGTCCGCCCCGCGCCGGCAGCGGTCGCCGAGGGCGGCCCGACCTGGTGGCTCGTGGGCGAGTCCGCGCAGGTGGTCGCCGGCCCCTTCCCCGACCGGGTCGACGCCGACTGGGCCGCCTTCGCCGACGAGCTCCCCGCCGTCGCGGTCTTCGGCACCCGGCGCACCGACGGCACGGTGAAGCCCAAGCCCTCCCCGGAGGAGCGCGCCTGGCTGGGTGAGCTGGGCCGCCACCTCGACCGGCTGCCGGCCGAGTGGGACGACCTGCTCACCGACACCGACCCGCTGACCACCCTCGTCGTCGAGGTCGCGGCGGCGCTGGTCGAGGCGGGGCTGCCGCTGCACGACGCCGGGGCCGCGCAGTCCGGGGGCGGCGTCTGCCTGGTTCCGGACCAGGACGCCGGCGGGCTGCTGGTCAGCTGGCGCCCGCACGACCGGATGAGCCTGCAGCAGTCGCGGGGCGCCACCGCCGACGAGGCAGTGCAGCGGCTGATGAACGCCGCGATCCTCGACGTGCTGGAGCAGCTGGGCTTCGTGGTGGAGGAAGCCGGCTCGACAGCCTGCGCGCTGGTGACCGCACTGCGTTGACCGGACCGGCCCGCTCCGTGGACGGGCCGTCCGGTCAGACGGGGTCGGCGCTCAGCTGGCGGGTGTGCTGCAGGACCAGCTCACCGCCGTCCTCGGCGAACCGGGTGCGCAGGCGGCGGAGCACGGCCAGACCGTCGTCGTCCGCGGCCTGCACCCCGGCGAGGTCCAGGACGACGCGGCGGTGCCCGCCCTCCCGCAGCGCGCGGGCGGTGCCGCGCAGCAGGTCCGCACCCTGGGCGCTGAGGTGGCCGCTGGCCCGGATGACCCCGATCCGCCGGTCGACCGTCTCCGACAGCATCACGCCACGCCCCGTCCGCGGTCGGTGTCCAGCTGCAGCACCCGCTCGAGCCCGGTGCGGTGCAGGAGGTCGAGGGTGCGCCGGTTGGCGCCCCGCAGGACGACGGAGCCGCCGCGGGCCCGGCAGATGCGGTGCGCCCACAGCAGGCTGGCCACCGCGGTGCTCGACAGGTGCTGCACCCGGGTGAGGTCGACGACCAGCACCCGCGCGCCGGCCAGCAGCGCGTCGTGCAGCAGCCATCGGACGTCGGCCAGCCCGTCGGCGAACAGCGCGTCCTCGAGGTGGATGGTCACCTCGTCCGGGGACACCCCGACCGGGTCGGCGCGACGGGCGGTGGCGGTGGCGGTCATGTGCGGCTCCTTCGACGACGCCGGTGGGCGCATGGGCTCCAGCGTCGCGCGGGGACGTTGCGATTCCCTGGGAGGCTGCTTTGCGATCCCATGACGGATCCCGCCGCCGCGGGGAGGCGTCCCGGGGCGGTGGCAGCATGGCCGACGTGCCCCTGCGTCTGCTCGTCGTCGAGGACGACGACTCGATCCGCACCGCCCTGCGGTGGGCGCTGGAGGACGAGGGGTACGACGTCGCCGAGGCGGTGTCCGGCGAGGATGCCGTGCGCGCGGTCGCCGTGGCCGCGCCCGACCTGATGGTCGTGGACCTGATGCTCGGTTCCATGGACGGCTACGCCGTGATCCGCGAGGTCCGGCGGGCCCACGACCTGCCGATCATCGTGATCAGCGCGCGGGCCGACACCGACGACATCGTGGCGGCGCTGGAGGCCGGCGCCGACGACTACGTGACGAAACCCTTCGAGGTCAAGGAGATCACCGCCCGCCTGCGGGCCCTGCGTCGGCGGGCCGCCAGCGGCGCCGCGGAGCGCAGCCCCGAGGAGGTCGTGCTCGATTCCGACCCGGCGGCTCCACTGGTCCTCAACGAGGCCCGTGGCACCGTGCACCGGGGCGCCACGCAGGTGCCGCTCACCCTCACGGAGTTCCGGCTGCTGTGCGAGCTCGCCGCCTCCCCGGGGCGGGTGTTCAGCCGGCAGGCGCTGCTCGAGCGGGTGTGGGAGCACGGTTTCTTCGGCGACGAGCGGATCGTCGACGTCCACGTGCGGCGGCTGCGCACCAAGGTGGAGACCGATCCGAGCGCGCCGCAGCTGGTGATCACCGTGCGGGGACTGGGCTACCGGCTGGATCCCCGGTGAGGCTGGCGCTCGGGCCGCGCGGGCTCCGGGCGCGCATCGTCCTGGGGTTCGCCGCGGTCACGCTGCTCGTGTCGGTCGTGCTGGTGACCGCGACCTTCCTGCTGGCCCGCAGCTACCTGCTCGACCAGCGCGAGGCCTCACTCACCCGTCAGGCCTTCGCGGACGCCAACGTGCTCAACAGCCGGCTGGCCACCGCGGGCACCGACGTGGGCGACCTGCTGGCCGAACTCGTGCCGTCCGGCGGGTCCGACGTCGTCCTGCGCAGCGGCGACGACTGGTACTCATCCACCCTGGACGTCGGCGCGCGGGACGTCCCCGGGGACCTGCAGGACATCGTCGCCGGCGGTGAGGCCGGCACGGTGCGCATCGACGCCCCCGACGGGCCGGCGCTGGTGGTCGGGGTGCCGCTGAGCTCGGCGGGCGTCGAGTTCTACGGGGTCGGTGGGCTCACCGAGCTGCGGCAGGTGCTGGCGACGCTGTCGGCGGTGCTCGCCGCCTCGGCGGTCGCGGCCACCGCGGCGGGTGCCGGCTTCGGTGTGTGGGCCAGCCGGCGCGCGGTGCAGCCGCTCGAGCAGGTTGCCGGTGCCGCGACGCGGATCGCCGGGGGCGAGCTGGCCACCCGCCTGCCGCCGACCGACGACCCCGACCTGGTCGCCATCGTCGCGGGGTTCAACAGCATGGTCGACGCGCTGGCCGCCCGCATCGAGCGCGACGCCCGCTTCGTCGGCGACGTCAGCCACGAGCTGCGCAGCCCGCTCACCAGCCTCGTCACCAGCGTCGAGGTGCTCGGCGCCCGCCGCGCGGAGCTCTCGCCGCGAGCCGGTCAGGCCCTGACCCTGGTCGAGGGCGAGCTGCGCCGGTTCCGCCGGATGCTCGACGACCTGCTGCAGCTGGCCCGCCTCGACGGCGACGCGACCGCCGGGACGAGCGTGCCGGTGTCCATGACGGCGCTGGCCCGCGAGGTGCTGACGGCCACCGGGCGGCCGGGCGGGCTGCTCGAGGGCGATCCGGACGAGGGGACCGTGGTGCGGGCCGACAAGAACAGCCTCGAGCGGGCGGTGCGCAACCTGCTCGACAACGCCGACCGGCATGCCGGCGGGCCGCGGCGCGTGGCGGTGCAACGGCGGGAGGACGCCGTCGTGCTGGCCGTGGACGACGCCGGTCCGGGGGTGCCGGTGGAGGACCGCGAGCGGATCTTCGAGCGGTTCGCCCGGGGTGCCGGAGCTGCCCGCCGCTCGCTGCCCGGCGCGGGCCTCGGGCTGGCGATCGTGGCCGAGACCGCGGCACGGCACGGCGGTGCGGCGTGGGTCGCCGACGGCCCCGACGGTGGCGCCCGGTTCTGCCTCTCCCTGCCGGCGGAGGGCCCGTGACCGCCCGCCGCGTCGGCCTCTGCGCCGTCCTCGCCGTCCTCGCCGGCTGCAGTGTGCCCACGGGCGGCGAGCCGTCGACCATCGCACCGACGGACGTGCCCTACGGGCTCGCCGAACCCAGCCCGGCGCCCACGTCCACGTCGCCGCCGGAGGCGACGGCCGACGCCTCACGCGTCCACTGGGTCACCGCGGCCGACACCCTGGTGCCGCGGGTGCGCGAGGTGAGCGGCAGGACCCGCCGCGAGCGGCTGGGCTCCCTGCTGGAGCAGCTGGCCGCCGGGCCGACCAGGGACGAGCGCGACGAGCAGCTGTCGACGGCGCTGCCCCCGGAGGTGCGGCTCGGCGTGACGGACCTGGACGGCGGTACCGCGACGATCGATCTGGACGAGCTGGCGGAGGCACCCGCCGGGGTCTCGGGCCGCCGGGCCGTCGCCCAGATCGTGCTGACCGCGACCAGCGTCCCGGGGGTGGAGTCGGTCCTGCTCGAGCTGGCCGGCGAGCCGATCGAGGCGCCGCTGCCCGCGGGCGAGCTGACCGACCGCCCGCTCACCGCGCAGGACTACGCGGCCTCCGCCGTCCCGGCGCCCTCGGTACCGCCGACGGCCGTCATCGTGGACCCGCCGATCCCTGCGCCACCGAGCTGATCCGCGGCGTCGGACGGGACCGCGTCCAGCAGCCACACGTCGAACACGAGGCCGCGCAGGGCGGCGACCTCGTCCAGCCGGCGAGGTAGCCGGGACAGCGGGCCGTCCGCCGTCCGGCAGGTCACGGTGACGGGGCAGACCACCGTGCCACCGGGACGCGGCGGGGTGCGGGTGCCCGGCACGGGCACCACCCGGTCGGCCAGCTCCCCCCAGCCGGCCAGGGATCGCGGCACCGAGGTGAGCAGCGCGAGGTCGCCGAGCCGGCCGGCGTCGTGGCCGGTCACCAGCAGACCGCCGGCGCGCGGCCACGGCACCGGTGGGAGGACGACGCGCACCCGCGCGCCCAGGGCGGTGAGCACCCGGGCCGCGGTGCAGATCTGCAGGCGCTGCCTGCGCCGTGCCCCACCGGGGATCAGGAGGCTCTCGGCGGTGGCGCCGGCGACGACGCCGGCGAGGGAGAGGAGACGGGTGGACCTGGGGACCACGACCTGGGTCACGCCGGCAGCCTCTCCTCCCGGGTGGGCCGGGGACGGCGCGCCCGTCGACCCGTCGGGGAACGGTCGGTGAACAGTCCGCAGAACGCCGTCACCGGAGGTCGCGACCCTCGATGGTCAGGATGTGACCGAGCCGTCCGCACCGTTCCCCCGACGCACAGCCCTGCAGCTGGGCGCCGCCGCAGGTGCCGGAGCAGCCGTGGCCGCGGTCCCCTCCCGGGCCGGGGCGACCCCGCCGCGCACGCCGCCCGGGCAGTCCCGGCCGCGCTTCCACCACGGCGTCGCCTCGGGTGACCCGCTGCCCGACGCCGTCGTCCTCTGGACCCGCGTCACCCCGCGGCCCGGCGACGACCCCGGGACCGGCCGTGGCCCGGTCGTCGACGTGACCTGGGAGGTGGCCGCCGACGCGCAGTTCCGCAGGATCGTGCGCAGCGGCACCGTGCGCACCGGACCCGACCGCGACCACACCGTCAAGGTCGACGCCACGCGGCTGACCCCCGGCACCTGGTACTGGTACCGGTTCCGCTGCCAGGGGTCGACGTCCCCGGTCGGCCGGACCCGCACCGCGCCCGCGCACTCCGCCGCAACTCCGCGGCTGCGCATGGCCGTCGTGTCCTGCGCGAACTGGCAGGCGGGCTGGTTCACCGCCTACCGGCACCTCGCCGAGCGGCGGGACCTCGACCTCGTCCTGCACCTGGGCGACTACCTGTACGAGTACGCGCCGGGGGAGTACCAGGCGCGCGACGTCGTCGTCCGCCCGCACGACCCGCCGCGCGAGATGACCGCGCTGGCCGACTACCGGCGGCGGCACGGCCAGTACAAGACCGACCCGGACCTGCAGGCGCTGCACGCCGTGGCGCCATGGGTGGTGACTTGGGACGACCACGAGTCGGCCAACGACGCCTGGGCCGGAGGGGCCGAGAACCACACGGCCGGTGCCGAGGGGGAGTGGCGACGGCGCCGGTCGTTCGCGCAGCGGGCGTACGCGGAGTGGATGCCGGTGCGCTACGAGGCGGGCGGCCGGCTGTACCGCCGCCTGCGGTTCGGCCGGCTGGCGAGCCTGTCGATGCTCGACCTGCGCACCTACCGCGACGAGCAGGTCGGCTCGCCGGTCGACCCCGCGCTGGGTGACCCGGACCGGACGATCACCGGCCGCGAGCAGTTCCGGTTCCTGCTCGACGGCCTGGCCGACCGCCAGGTGCAGTGGAAGCTGGTCGGCAACCCGGTGATGATCACGCCCGTGCGGTTCCCGAACGCGCTGGACACCCGGCTGGCCGACGGGATCAGCACCCTCGTCGACGCGCCCCTGCCCCCGGTGCAGGGGGTGCCGTACAACGTCGACCAGTGGGACGGCTACCCCGTCGAGCGGGCGAGGGTGCTGGGCCACCTGCGCGACCGCGGCATCCGCGACACCGTCTTCCTCACCGGCGACATCCACTCCGGCTGGGCCTGCGACCTGCCCATCGACGGCCTGACGTACCCGGTGAACGGCAACAGCGTCGGGGTCGAGCTCGTCTGCACGTCGGTGACCAGCGACAACCTCGACGACATCACGAACTCGCCGCCGCGCACGACGTCGCGGGCGGTGGAGACGGCGTTCAAGGCGAGCAACCCGCACATCAGGTACCTGGACTTCGACTCGCACGGCTTCTCCGTGCTCCAGGTGACCCCGGCAGGAGCGCAGATGGACTGGTACGTCCTCACCGACCGCACGGACCCGAACGCGGCGGCGGTGCACTCGGTGTCCTACCGCGTGCGCGCGGGGACGCAGAAGGTCGAGCCGGCGCCGAGGAGGCTCGTGTGAACCCGCGGACGACGCAGCTCGACCGGCGTCGCTTCCTCCAGGTCGGTGCCGCCGGAGGTGCGGCGATCGTGCTGTCGACGGCGGTCGGCGCGCAGCCGGCCCTCGCGACGCGGCGTCCCGACCTGCGCGTCTACGTGCTCGTGGTGGACGGCGCCAACCCGGCGGAGGTCGAGCCGCTGCTGATGCCGCAGCTGTCCAGGCTGCGGCGGGAGGGCACCTGGTTCGCCAACGCCCGGTCGCTGCCGGTGATGGAGACCATCCCCTACCACGTGATGATGATGACCGGTGTCCGGCCCGACCGGTCCGGCGTCCCGGCCAACTCGGTGTTCGACCGCCGCGAGGGCGTGGTCCGTGACCTCGACCGGCCGAGCGACCTGCGCTTCCCGACGGTGATCGAGCGGCTGAACGCGCGAGGCGCCACCACCGGGACGGTGCTGTCCAAGGAGTACCTGTTCGGCATCTTCGGCGGGCGGGCCACCCACCGCTGGGAGCCGAAGCCGGTGCTGCCGGTCACCGGGCACGCCCCCGACGCGTTCACCGTGGACGCCGCCATCGCGATGGTGGACCGGTTCGACCCGAACCTGCTGTTCGTGAACCTCGGCGACGTCGACCGCGTCGGGCACAGCGATCTGACCGGACCGGTGCTGCAGGCGGCCCGCACGGCGGCGCTGGTGTCCAGCGACCTGCAGGTCGGCCGCTTCGTCGAGCACCTGAGGCGCACCGGCCGCTGGAACCGGAGCGTCGTCATCGCCCTGGCCGACCACTCGATGGACTGGTCGCTGGTCACGAACGTCGTGTCCGTGGCGCAGATCCTCAGCGGCCGCCCGGACCTGCGGGACCACCTGCAGATCGCCCAGAACGGCGGCGCCGACCTGCTGTACTGGACCGGTCGGGCGAACCGCCGGACCGCCGCCCTGGACGAGATCCGCCGCCTGGTCCGTGCCCACCCCGGCGTGCTGTCGGTGCAGCGTCCGGACCAGCTGCGCCTCGGCGCCGAGGCGGGCGACCTGGTCTGCTTCGCGCGGGCCGGCTGGCGGTTCAGCGACACCACTGCGCTGTCCAACCCGATCCCGGGCAACCACGGGCACCCCGTGACCGAGCCGATCCCGTTCCTGGTCTCCGGCGGGCACCCGGCGGTGCGCCGCGGTGTCGTCCGCAGCGAGCCGGCCCGCACCCTCGACGTCGCACCGACCGTCGGCGCGCTGTTCGGCCTGGGCGCCCCGCGTGGCGGCTACGACGGGACCGCCCGCACGTCGGCGTTCACCCGTCTCCCCGTCTCCCGCTGACCCCGGGGACCTCCGGTGCAGGAAGTCCCCGGACCTCCCGGGACTTCCTGTACCGGAAGTCCCGGGACGGCGGTCCGTCAGCGGAGGCGGCGGGCCGCGGCGGCGAGGGTCGGCAGGGTGAGCCGGCCGTCGGCCAGCCCCAGGTCGACGACGTCGTCGAAGACGCGTTGATCGGCCGCGGCCGCCCGGAAGGCGGCGTCCATGATCCGCGGCCACCGGCTCAGCAGCGACGCGGCCGACGAGTGCCGCAGGTGCCGGCCCAGCCGCCGGTGCAGCGCCCGCCGGTAGGCCTGCCCCGCCGTGGCGCCGGCGACCGCCGCGGCGCCGGCGAGGGCACCCGACAGGACGGCGTAGAAGATCCCCTCGCCGGTCAGGGGGTTGATCAGCGACGCGGCGTCGCCGGCCAGCAGCACCCGACCGTCGGGCTGGCGGGGGCGCTGGGTGGACAGCGGCAGCCGGTGCGCGCGCAGGCCGTCGGGCTCGACGCCGGGCAGCAACCGGTGCAGGCCCTCGGTCAGCGCCGTCCGGCTGGCACCGGCCGAGACCAGCTCCCCGTAGCCGACGTTGGCCCGGCCGTCGCCGAGCGGGAACGACCACGCGTAGGCCGGCCACCGCTGCTCGGTCGTCGCGATCACCTGCACCCCGCGCTGGCCGGGCAGCTCCGGCGCGTAGCCGCGCAGTGCGACCGCCATCCGGTCGGGCCGGTTGGGCGCCAGGCCCAGCCCCCGGCGGACGACGGACTCCGCGCCGTCGGCACCGATGACGACGTCGGCGCTCAGCTCGCCGTCGATCACCACGCGTCGGCCGTCGTCGGTCAGCCGCCGGACCTGGTGGCGGCGGAGCTCCGCGCCCGCGGCGAGGGCGGCGTCGACGATCCGGGCGTCGAGCACCTGCCGGGGCACGGTGTGCGCGGGGCGGTGCATCGTGCGCTCCACGGCCGCTCCGCCGGGGGAGCGCATGCCCAGCCGCGGGACGGGGGCGAAGCCGTCGGTGAGCACTGCCGGCTCCACGCCGAGCCGTTGCAGCACGTCGAGCGCCTCGGGGGCGATGCCGTCGCCGCAGACCTTGTCGCGGGGGAAGTCGGCGCGGTCCAGCAGCAGGACGCGGGTGGCCGGCGCGGCCCGGCGGGCGGCCAGCGCGGATGCGGCACCGGCCGGCCCGGCGCCCACGACGACGACGTCCCAGTGCTCCACCGCGCCGACGCTACGGCTTCTCGCCCCGGCCGCCGTCCCAAGGCTCCCCCGAGCGTGCGGGGGTCGAGGGGTCTTGCGACGACATCTCCGCCCGGTCACTCTTCGGGGTGACCGGGCGGAGGATCCGGTACGCGTCTGACCTGCATGTGCGCCCGAAACGCGAGACGCTGTGCCGAACGCGCGGCATGCTGCAGGCTTCCCCCGTGGAGCCGGAGGGTTTCCGCGCGATGAACGACGACCGGCTGCCGCAGGCTCCGGCGCCTCGACGAGAGAAGATCCATGCTGCCCACGAACCTCCGCCCCCGGGCGTCCGCGGTGGCTCTGGCCGCCCTCCTGACCGCTTCGGTCGCCGCCTGCACCGCCGAGGAGGGCGCCGGCGGCAGCGGCGACGGGATCACCGTCCAGGCCGCGCAGTTCAGCTGGACCGCCGCCGGCCTGACCAACGGCATCCTCAGCGAGATCGCCGCCGACCATCCCGACCTGGGTGTCGCCTCCCTGGCGACCACGCAGCTCGACCCCGCCGCCGCCTGGACCGGCGCCCAGCGCGGGGACATCGACCTGCTGACCGAGGTCGCGCTCCCCAACCAGCAGGAGCTCGCCGACAAGGCCGCCGAGCAGGTCGACATCGTGTCGGAGACCTACGGCGAGGCCGCGCAGGGCTGGTTCGTCCCGGCCTACGCGGTGGAGCCCGGCGGGCCGCTTGAGGGTCTGACCAGCGTCGACCAGCTGAACGACTACGCCGACGAGCTCGGGAACAAGTTCTACGACGCAGACCCCGGATACATCACCACCGAGCAGAACCGGAAGCGTCTCGACGGCTACGGGATCACGCTCGAGCAGGTCGTCTCCAGCGAGGCGGCGGAGCTCGCGCAGCTGAAGAACTCCTACGGCCGCGAGGAGCCGATCGTCCTGTACCTGTACCACCCGGCCGCGGTGTTCGCGCAGTACGACATGGTGCAGCTGGAGGAGCCCACGCCCTACAGCGACGGGTGCCTGACGACCGGCGACGGCGCCTGCGCGATGCCCTCCTACAGCGCCAACATCGCCGCCAGCAAGGAGCTCCAGGAGGAGGCGCCGGACTTCGTCGCCCTGCTCGAGAAGCTCCGCATCTCCGTCGAGGAGATGGAGGAGATGCAGAAGGCCGTCGACGTGGACGGCGAGGACGTGAGCACCGTCGCGCGCCAGTGGGTGGACGACCACAGCGACGAGATCGACGAGTGGATCGGCTGACCGTGACCCCGGTGCTGCAGGTGACCGGGCTGACCAAGGTCTTCGGAGCCCGGGAGGCCGACGCGCTGCGGCTGGCCTCCGAGGGGCTCGGTCGCGACGAGATCCAGCGACGGACCGGGGCAACGCTCGCGGTGCACGACGTCAGCTTCTCCGTGGGACGCGGTGAGCTCTTCGTGATCATGGGGCTGTCGGGCTCGGGCAAGTCGACGCTGGTGCGCCTGCTCAACCGGCTGATCGAGCCCAGCGCCGGCACGGTCGAGGTCGACGGCCGGGATCTGCGCGGTCTGGACGACGAGCAGCTGCGGCAGGTGCGCAACGAGAAGATGAGCATGGTCTTCCAGCACTTCGCGCTGCTCCCGCACCGCTCGGTGCGGGAGAACGCCGCGTACGCGCTCAAGATCCGCGGGGTGGGCGCCGCCGAGCAGCGCGAGCGGGCGGACTGGGCGCTGCGCACGGTGGGGCTGCTCGATCGGGCCGAGGCCCGGCCCGACGAGCTGTCCGGCGGCATGCGCCAGCGCGTGGGCCTGGCCCGCGCGCTGGCCGCCGACTCCGAGGTGCTGCTCATGGACGAGCCGTTCTCCGCGCTGGACCCGCTGATCCGCCGCGACATGCAGGACCTGCTGGAGCAGCTGCAGTCCGAGCTGCACAAGACCATCGTGTTCATCACCCACGACCTCAACGAGGCCATGCGGCTGGGCGACCGCATCCTCATGCTCAAGGACGGCCGGACCGTCCAGCTCGGCACCGGCCCGGAGATCATCTCCGCGCCCGCCGACGACTACGTCGCCGACTTCACCTCCGACGTCGACCGCACGCGGGTGCTCACCGCCGGCGACCTGATGCGCGAACCGCGGATGACCGCCCACCTCGGGGACCCGGCGGCCGACGTGCTCCGGGCGCTGGGGACGGCGGAGGCCAACGGCGTCTACGTCCTGGACGACGACGGTCGGGTGGTGGGTGTGGCGCGCGACAACCTGCTCGCCCGCGCGCTGCAGGAGGGGATCGCCACCCTGGACCACCGGTCCGTGGTGGCCGAGCACGCCAGCACGACGGCCGACCGCCCTGTCGTCGATTTCGTGCACCTGCTGGGCCGCCATCCCGTGCCGCTCGGTGTCGTCGACGACGACGGCCGGCTCCTCGGCGTGGTGCCGCGGGCCGCGGTCCTGGACGCGCTGTCCGCCGTCCCGGTCCGTGGAGGTGCCCGGTGATCCCGCACGTGCCGATCGGCCGGTGGGTGGCCGACGCCATCGACTGGCTCCTCGCGACGGTGCCGTGGCTGTTCGACGCCATCTCCGAGGTCATGTCCACGGTGGTGAACCGGCTCACCGACGTGCTGGCCTCGCCCGCGCCGGTCGTCTGGGTGGTGGTCCTCGCGGTCATCGCGCTGCTGGTCCGCGGCCCCTGGCTGGCGCTCTACGCGGTGGCGGCGTTCCTGCTCGTGGTCTCGCTGGAGCTGTGGGTCGAGACCATGCAGACCCTGGCGCTCGTGCTGGTCGCGGCGGTGATCGCGGCGGCCATCGGCATCCCGGTCGGGATCCTCGCGGCCCGGCACCGGGCGGTGAGCATCGCCGTCCGGCCGGTCCTGGACTTCATGCAGACGACGCCGGTCTTCGTCTACCTGATCCCCGCCGTCTTCTTCTTCGGCGTCGGCGTCGTCCCCGGCGTGGTGGCCACGATCCTGTTCGCCATCCCGCCGGGGGTGCGGCTGACCGAGCTCGGCATCCGGCACGTCGACCGGGAGGTCGTCGAGGCCGCGCAGGCCTTCGGCGCCCGGCCGGGACAGATCCTGCGGGAGGTCCAGCTGCCGCTGGCGCTGCCCTCGATCATGGCCGGCATCAACCAGGTGATCATGCTGGCGCTGTCCATGGTGGTCACCGCGGGCCTGCTCGGCGCGGCCGGGCTCGGTGCCGTGGTGGTGCGGGCGGTGACGCAGCTCGACGTCGCCGCGGGCGTGGAGGGCGGTCTCGCCGTCGTCCTGCTGGCCATCTACCTCGACCGGCTCACGGGGGCCCTCGGGCAGCGGACCGCGCTGTCCCGGGTGCTGGGCACCCGCCGGCGCAGCCGATCGGCCGGCGCCGATGACGAATCGACGCCCACCCGGCCCGTGGAGGAGCCCGCCCTCAGTGCCCGCTGAGGGCGCGCTCCTCGGCCGGCAGGGCCCGCCAGCGCCAACCCCAGCGACTTTCGGTACCGGAAGTCCGGCCTACGCCAGGGACTTTCTGTGCAGGAAGTCCCTGCGCGTCAGGTCAGGACGACGACGGGGCCGACCACTTCCGTGCGGGGTGCTCGTAGCCCTCCACGAACCGCAGCAGCTCCGCGGCATCGTGCACCACGCCGAGGGCGTCCAGCCGGGCGGCGTCGAGGTAGCCGTCGTCGACCATGCGGCGCAGCTGGCCGACCAGCGGCTGCCAGAACCCGTCGACGTCGACCAGCGCCGTCGGCTTGGCGTGCAGGCCGAGCATCCCCCAGGTCCACGCCTCGAACAGCTCCTCGAGGGTGCCCGCCGCGCCCGGCAGCGCCACGAAGGCGTCGGCCAGCTCGGCCATCACGGCCTTGCGCTCGTGCATCGTCTGCACGACCTCCAGCCGCGGCAGGCCGGTGTGCGCGACCTCGTCGTCCACCAGGTGCTGCGGCATCACGCCGACGACCTCGCCGCCGGCGGCCAGTGCGGCATCGGCGACGACGCCCATCAGCCCGACCTTGCCGCCGCCGTACACGATTCCGACACCGGCCCGCGCCAGCCCGGTGGCGAACTCCGCCGCCGCCCGGGCGTGGTTCTCGGGCCCCGCGTGCGACCCGGTGAAGACGGCGACGCGCATCAAGACCGACCTTCCATATCGTTCTTCGGCCCCGTCCGGAGGCTCGGCCCGAGCGTGCGAGGGTCGAGAGGGACGGGGTCCCTCGTCAGCCGCCGTAGTAGCGGTACACCGGCTCGGCGATGCAGACCGGCTTGTCGCCGCCCTCGCGCTCGATGACGCAGGAGAAGGTGAGCTGCTTGCCGCCGGCGATGTCCTCGATGCCCGCCAGGGTCGCGGTCAGCCGCACCTTGGAGCCCACCGGCACCGGCGAGGGGAAGCGGACCTTGTTCAGGCCGTAGTTCACGCCCATCACGGTGTCGGTCACGCGCAGGACGCCGCCGAACAGCGGGACCAGCAGCGACAGCGTCAGGTAGCCGTGGGCGATCGGCCCGCCGAAGGGGCTCTCCCTGGTGGCGCGCTCGGGGTCGACGTGGATCCACTGGTGGTCGCCGGTCGCGTCGGCGAACAGGTTCACGTGCTCCTGGGTCACCTCGTACCACTCGCTGGTGCCCAGCTCCGTGCCGACGAGTCCGGGCAGCTCGGCCATGGTCGTGGTGGTGCTCATCGAGAGGTCCTCCGTCGGGGGGCGCTGACGTTGTCGCCCTGAACCTACGTCCTCGCCCGGGGCGGTTTCCGACGGCGCCCAGCTCTGGCAGCCTGCACGGCACCGTTCCACTCGCCGGCCTCACCGGCGTGCCCGTCCCCCGCGAGGAGAAGGCATGACCGCAGAGGCATCCCTGGAGTCCGTCGCCGCCTACGGGGCCGCGTGGGTGGAGCCGGACGCGACGGCGCGACTGGCCCTGCTGGAGCAGGCGTGGGCGGCGGACGCCGTGTACTGCGACCCGCTGGCGGTCGTCCCGGGGCGGGAGGCGCTCTCCGATCACATCGGGCAGTTCCTGACCGCCATGCCAGGGGGGCGCATCGAGGTGACCAGCGAGCCCGTGCGGCACCACGACAGCGCCTTCTTCCGGTGGTCGTTGACCGATGCGGAGGGCGCCACCGTCATGACCGGGTTCGACGTCGTGCAGTTGGACCCGGCGGGCCGTATCGCCCGGCTCACCGGCTTCTTCGACAGCGACACCGGGACCGCACCCACCTCCTGAGGGCGGCTGCGACATCTCCGCCCGGACCGTCCCGTCGTGGTGCTGTTCACTGGGCACGTGTTCTCGTCCACCGACGGCTGGACCTCCTGCGCCCTGGGGCACCAGCACTGGGGCCGGGCGGGCGCGGCCGGGCTCTTCCTGCACCGCGACGGCGCCGACGGCCCGGAGGTGCTGCTGCAGCACCGCGCGCTGTGGTCGCACCACGGCGGTACGTGGGGCACCCCCGGCGGCGCGCTGCACGCCGGCGAGCCGGCGCACGTGGGCGCGCTGCGGGAGGTGCGCGAGGAGCTGGGTCTCAGCCCCGACGACGTAGTCCTCGGTGCCCGGTCGGTCGACGACCACGGCGGCTGGGCCTACACGACCGTCCTGGCGCGCCCGGCCCGGCCGATCGACCCGAGCGAGCTGCGCCTGGACGGCGAGAGCGACGGCGTGGCCTGGTGGCCGCTGGCCGGGCTGGACGCCGTCGACCTGCACCCGGGGCTGGCGGCGTCGCTGCCGCAGCTGCGCCCCCTGCTGACCGCCGCTGTTCCGGATCCGGAAGGGACACGCCGGGCGGAGGAATAGCCGCGCGTGCGCGTGGGCAGGGGGCCCCTCAGCCGCACGTCCCCGAGGAGCCGAGTTGTCCCGCCACGCCGCACCCGAGCCCGCCACGTCGCCCGTGCGCGCCGGCGGTGCGACGTCGACGGCGACGGGGACGGCGGCAGGCGACCGTCGCCGCGCCCGGGCCCTGCTGCTGCTGGCGCTGGTCTGCGCGGCCCTGCTGATCGCCGCGCCCGTGGCCATCGTGCTGTCGCCCGGCTCGCCGGACAGCGCGAGTCGGCAGGCCGAGGTCTACACCCCGGCGGACCCGGACGGCGGCGGCTCCGGCGACGGCGATGCAGTCGGGACCGACGGCGGGGACGGCGGCGTGGCGCCCACCGCGGCGCCACTGCCGGACGGAGCGGTTCCTCCCGTCCCGGGGGCGCCCGGGCTGGACCCTGCGGCGAGCACCAGCCCCTCCGGCCCGGCGGCCGCGGGCGGCGGCTCGGCCGGCACCGACGCGGGGTCCGCAGGCAGCGGGAGCACGGTTCCGGGCTGGACCGCGGGGACGAACGGGGGCACGTCGGGCACCGCGCCCCAGGCCGGCAGCGCCGGGACCGGGTGGCAGCAGCCGGGGACCTCACCCATCCAGGTCCTGCCCTCCAGCCCGCCGGCGTCCTCGAACCAGCAGCAGCCGGCCCCGCAGCAGCCCACGCAGCAGCAGCCGCCGAAGCAGGAGCCGGTCCAGCAGCAGCCGCAGCAGCCCGCACCTCAGCCCGCGCCGAAGCCCACCCCGCCGCCCGCGGACTGTCTGTGCGAGGTCCTGGCGCCGGTCACCGAGCCGCTGAAGGACGCGGTCGGCGGCGTGACCGGCGGGCTGCTCGGCGGGTGAGCCGAGCGGCCGCCGTCGGTGCAGGCTTCGTAAGGTTCGCTGCATGAGCGCCCGCGACGACGTCTCCGAGATCTTCGACAGCTCCGCCTGGCGGCCGGTCGAGGGCTTCGACTTCGCCGACATCACCTACCACCGGGCCGTCGACGCCGGCGTCGTCCGCATCGCCTTCGACCGGCCGGAGGTGCGCAACGCGTTCCGGCCGCAGTCGGTCGACGAGCTGATCACCGCACTCGAGCACGCGCGGCTGTCCACGGACGTCGGCTGCGTGATCCTCACCGGCAACGGCCCCAGCCCGAAGGACGGCGGCTGGGCGTTCTGCTCGGGCGGCGACCAGCGGGTGCGCGGCAAGTACGGCTACGAGCACGCCCAGGGCTCGAGCGGCCGGCTGCACATCCTGGAGGCCCAGCGGCTCATCCGCTTCATGCCCAAGGTGGTCATCTGCGTCGTCCCCGGGTGGGCGGCCGGTGGCGGGCACAGCCTGCACGTCGTCTCCGACCTCACGCTGGCCAGCGCCGAGCACGCCCGCTTCAAGCAGACCGACGCCGACGTCGGCAGCTTCGACGGCGGGTTCGGGTCGGCGTACCTCGCCCGGCAGGTCGGGCAGAAGTTCGCCCGCGAGATCTTCTTCCTGGGCGAGGAGTACACCGCCGCGGACGCGCACGCGATGGGCATGGTCAACCGCGTCGTCCCCCATGCCGAGCTGGAGCGCACGGCGCTGGACTGGGGGAAGAAGATCGTGGCCAAGAGCCCGACCGCCCAGCGGATGCTCAAGTACTCGTTCAACCTGATCGACGACGGGCTCGTCGGCCAGCAGCTGTTCGCCGGGGAGACCACCCGGCTGGCCTACATGGCCGAGGAGGCCGTCGAGGGCCGGGACGCCTTCCTGGAGAAGCGCGACCCGGACTTCAGCCGCTTCCCCTGGCATGTCTAGCGGCCAGAATGGCCATGATGGCCCCATGAGGAGATCGCAATGATCGTCGAGGTGGTGACGGGCGCCGACGAGCGGCCCGAGGCGCGGGTGGTCGACATCGACGACCTGAGCCGGTGCGTCCTGGCCCTGGGGCAGGTCACCGACGAGGAGGCGGCGGAGGTCCTGGAGCGCTCCGGCCTCGGCCGGATGCAGGACGCCGGCACCGCCCAGCTGGACGCCGCCGCCCTGCGCGCCGCTGCCGAGCCGCGGGCCACGGCTGCCGACTGGAGCGCGCAGTGGGACGCGATGGTCGACCAGGCCCGCAGCGAGGGCCGGCTCTCCGGGGACGGCGCGAGCATCCGCGTGCAGGTGGAGTCCGCCGCCGGCGCCTGAGCGCCTGCCGGGAGGTCCGGAGCCACCCGGACGTGTCGCGGATTCTCACTTACCCGCGATAGTCGGGCGCGAGGTCATTGTGGTGACTCCACTGCCGGGGCCAGTATGTCGCGGTGCAGATGATCAGCCAGCTCGGAGGCCCGTCGTGAGCGGAACACCGGGACGCCCGCTGAGCGCCGAGTTGTCCGAGCAGCTCCTCGCGGTGGCCGTCGAGATCCTGGCCGACGAGGGCTGGGGCCGGCTCAACAGCGACCGCGTCGCGGCCCGTGCGCGCGCCGGCAAGGCGGGCATCTACCGCCGGTGGCCCACGATGGCCGCGCTGGCCCACGCAGCCGTGGGCCGGTTCCGCCTCGTGACCACGCCCGAGGACACCGGCTCGGTGCGCGGCGACCTGCGCGCGCTGGCCGACCGGTGGACGACGCCGCTGGACCGCGAGGAGCGCGCCGCGGCGAGCATCCTGGGCGCCGCCCGCTACGACAAGCAGCTCCGGGCGGGCCTGGAGCAGGCGCTGGTGCAGCCGCTGACCGCGGCGGTCGCGGCCATCGGCGGGCGCGCCGAGGCCCGCGGCGAGGAGATCGACGCCGACCGGCTGGCGTTGCTGTACTCGGTGCTCGAGGCCTTCTGGTGGCAGCGGTTCACCGCGGCCGGCGACGGCGCGATGGTCGCCGACCAGGTGGAGCGCGTGGTCGACGAGGTGCTCTGCCCGCTCGTCGAGCCGGAGGACATGCCCGTCGCCGTCTGACGGCGCGGCGTCAGACGGCCCGGCGGTCCTCGGTCGCGCCGGTGAGGGACCGGTCCACCAGCCCGTGGAAGGTGCCCGAGCGAGCCTGCATGTAGCCCAGCAGCCGGTCGCCCAGCACCTCGACGGTGCAGGCGACCTCGGTCGGCTCCAGACCCTCGGCGACCCGCAGCCGGTTCTCCACGATGAGCACGCGTACCGCGGCCAACCAGATGGCGGCGGTGAGCGGCGCGGTGATCGCCGGGTCCACCGGCGTGGGCTCACCGTCCTCGACGGGGGTCCGCCAGGCGTCCAGCAGCGCGTCGGAGAGTCGGTGCTCGGCCTCGAACACCAGGGTGCGCTCGTAGGTGCGCAGCGTCTCCGACGCCTCCAGGGTCTCCCGGTAGCAGCGCTCGTCGGGACAGGTCAGCGAGCTGAGCTGGAGGGTCATGAACTCGAGCAGGTGGGCGCGCAGGGCCGACAGCGGGCCGACCCCGGGTGCCCGGTGGCGCACGGCGTCAGCCACGCCCTGGACCCACGGCGCCCGGCCGTCGAAGAAGAGGTCTTCCTTGGTGGCGAAGTGGTTGAAGACCGTCTGCACGGCGACGTCGGCCTCGCGGGCGACGTCGGCGATGGTCACCGAATCGAACCCGCGCTCGGCGAAGAGGCGGTGCGCGGTGGTCCGGACCAGCTCCCGGGTCTGAGCCTTCTTCTGCGCACGCCGGTCCCCGAGATCACTCACTGTGCGAATGTTAGCAACCGAAAGTATTCGGCGCATCGTCACTGGTGAGAGCCGGATCCCCCCTCCCGTCAGCGCGCCGGGGCGGTCCAGTCCGCGAGGACGGCCCGCGCCCACGACTCCACCAGGACGCCCAGGTCGATGACGTCCAGGTCCGCGGCGACGTCGGCGATCGTCGTCGTCCACACCGCGGGCGGCTCCGACCGGCGGGCGCGGCCGGCGCCACCCAGTTCGCGCTCCAGCAGCTCGAGGGCGGCGGAGACCGCGGCTGGCTCGCCCGCGACGGGGTGCTGGGCGGCGTAGGCGGCGTCGGCGAGCCGGGCCGTGGCGGCGGCTGCCACGTCGGCGGACGCCTCCTCACGCGGTCCCCGCAGCGTCACCTCGAACAGCCGGGCGCAGGACGGCGAGGCGCCGGGACGCGTCGGGGACCCGGCGGGCACGGGAGCCAGGACGGCGCCGCAGCCCGGGCAGACCTCGGTCGAGGGCGAGGGAGGGGTCGCAGCCGTGGGCACCTGCGCGATCGTGCCGCACCGGTGAGCCGTCCGCGGGTCGGGCGGGTCCGACGAGCGCCATGCCGGACGGGCAGGATGGGCGACGGCGGGTTTCCGGGGACGTGAGGAGTTGTGCGGTGCGGACCAGAGCAGCGGTGATGCGGGAGCCGGAAGCCGACTGGGAGATCGTCGAGCTGGACCTGGCCGACCCCGGGCCGGGTGAGGTGCTGGTCGAGATGGCCTTCGCCGGCATGTGCCACTCCGACGAGCACCTCCGCCACGGGCCCGGGGTGCGCCCGATCGTCGGCGGGCACGAGGGCTCCGGCGTCGTGCAGGCCGTGGGGGCGGGGGTCAGCTCCGTGGCTCCGGGCGACCACGTGATTACCAGCTTCCTGCCGGCCTGCGGGCACTGCCGGTACTGCGCCCGCGGGAAGTCCAACCTGTGCGACAAGGGCGCCACCATCGGCACCGGCCAGCTCCCCTCGGGGACGTTCCCCTTCCGGCTGGACGGGCAGCCGCTGGGCGGGTTCTGCATGGTCGGCGCCTTCGCCCGCCACTCGGTGCTCAGCGAGTTCTCCTGCGTGAAGATCGACCCGTCGGTGGCCCTGGACACGGCGGCGCTGCTGGCCTGCAGCGTGCCGACCGGATGGGGGTCGGCGGTCTACTCGGGTGGGGTGCGGCCCGGGGACACCGTCGTCGTGGTCGGTCTCGGCGGGGTGGGCGTCAACGCGGTGCAGGGCGCGGTGCACGCCGGTGCGCTGCACGTGATCGGCGTCGACCCGGTGGCGATGAAGCGCGAGTTCGCCGAGTCGCTCGGCGCGACCCGCACGGTGGCCGGCGCCGAGGAGGCCGCGGAGCTCGCCCGCAGCCTGTCCCGGGGTACGGGGGCCGACGTCGTCATCCTCACCGTGGGGAAGCTGACCGCGGAGGCCTACGCCGGCGCGATGACGTGCCTGGGCAAGGCCGGGACCATGGTGCTCACCGCCCTGCCGGACGAGAACAAGGACGGCAGGCTCTCCCTCAACGGTCCGATGGCCACGGTCTACGAGCAGCGGATCCAGGGCTCGCTGTACGGCTCCTGCAACCCGCGCACCGACATCCCCCGACTGCTGCAGATGCACGAGGAGGGCCGGCTCGAGCTGGACCGGCTGATCACCCGCCGCTACTCGCTGGACGAGCTCAACCAGGGCTACCGCGACCAGGCGGCCGGCGAGATCGTCCGCGGCCTGCTCGTCCACGCCGACTGAGATCTCCGCTTTTCCGCGGTAAGGCGTTCCGCTTTACCGCGGAAAAGCAGGGGGTCGGTTGAGGAGTGGTGAGCGTGGGCAGCTCCCGCGCCATGAGTTCTCCGCGCATCGCCGTCCTCGACGTGGACGGGACCCTGGTCGACACCAACTACCAGCACGCCCTCGCCTGGTACCGGGCCCTCCGGTCGCTGGGCGAGACGTTCCCGGTCTGGCGCATCCACCGGCTCATCGGCATGGGCGGCGACCAGTTGGTGTCGGCGCTCGGCGGGGACGACGTCGAGGCGCGGATCGGGGACGCCGCCCGTGAGCGGTGGGTGGAGGAGGTCGACCCGATGATGGGCGAGACGGCGCTGCTCCCCGGCGCCCGGGAGCTCATCGTGGCGCTCAAGGAGCGGGGGCACCGGGTGGTGCTGGCCAGCTCGGGCAAGCCGCACCACGTCGACCGCGCGCTGGACCTGCTCGACGCCCGCGACCTGGCCGACGCGTGGACCACCAGCGACGACGTGGAGCAGACCAAGCCGGCGCCCGACCTGCTGCAGGTGGCGCTGAAGAAGCTGGGGGAGCCGCTGGATGCCCCGAGCGTGGTGATCGGCGACTCGGTCTACGACGTGGAGGCCGCGAAGAACGCGGGGATGCCGGCGATCGTCGTCCGCTCCGGCGGCTTCGGGGACGACGAGCTGCGCGACGCCGGCGCCCTCGGCATCCACGACACCCCGGCCGACCTCATCGCGGCCCTGGACGACATCGACCTGCTCTGAGCGTGCGTTTCCGCGGAAAAGCGGGCTGCTTTACCGCGGAAAAGCAGGTCAGGAGGCGGCGGCGTCCCGGCCGAGGCGGCGCAGCATCTCGTCGGGCCGGTCGGTGATCACGGCGTCGACGCCGAGCTCCCGCATCAGATCCATGTCGGCGGGCCGGTTGACCGTCCACACGTGGACCTCCTTGCCCGCCGCGTGCGCGTCGGCCACGAAGGCGGGGTCGGCACGGATGAGCGCGATCCCGGGGCCCATCGCGGTCGCGTTGCCGAGCAGCAGCTCCCGTCGCACCGGCCGCAGCCGCTTGCCGATCAGCTGCACCGTGGGCATGCCCGGCGCGAGATCGGCCATCCGGCGAACGGCGAGCTGGGAGAAGCTCATCATGCGGACGGCGGGCCGGCCGGCCCACTCGACCGGGCGCCCGTTGCCGAGCAGCCCGTACCGGCGGAGACAGTCGACGAGGGCCTCCTCGACCTTGCGGGTGTGCCGGGTGGGGTGCTTGGTCTCGATGGCCAGCCGCAGCGAGCCCGGCGTCGCGGTGATGTAGTCGAGCAGCCGATCCAAGGTCAGCACGAGCCCGTTCTCGAGGTCCGGCTCGTCGGTCACCGAGAGGATCTCGTCGTCGGCCCACCGGCTGCGGCCCTTGGGGCGGCGGGCGCCGAACTGGAACTGCTCGAGCTCGGCCAGGTGCAGCGCGGAGACGATGCCGCGCCCGTTGGAGGTGCGCCTGACCTGCCGGTCGTGCACGCAGACCAGGACGCCGTCCCGGGTGAGGCGGACGTCGCACTCGACGGCGTCCGCGCCGACCGCGGCGGCCTGGCGGTAGGCCGCCATCGTGTGCTCGGGCGCCTCGGCGGTGGCGCCGCGGTGGGCGACGACCTCGACGGCGGTCAACGGAGGGGGGCGGGAGGAGCGACGAGCACGGATGAATCCTGCCCCGGCCGCCGTCGCACCCGCGACAGGAGCGCCGACGGCGCAGGTCAGCGGGTCAGCCGGCGAGGATGGCCGCGCGCGCCTGGTACTCGGGCACGGTCGCCATGGGCGGCCGCTCGTCGAGGGCGACCGCAGTGCTGCGCGGCACGAACCGGCCGCCGTCGTGGCGGAACTGGGTGAGCAGCCCGCCCGCGGCCAGCGACGGTTCGGCCCGGGAGGCGCGGGCGAGCACCGTCGAGACCACCTGCCCGGCCATCGCGCCGAGGGCCTCCTGGCTCTGCGAGGTGTGCCGGCGGACGCCGAGGTCGACCTGGGCGAGGCCGCCCAGCCCGACGAGGTCCAGCAGGTCGACCAGCAGGCCGATCTCGACGCCGTAGGCCCCGGCGAAGGGCACCTGCTCCAGCACCGTCCGCCGGCCGGCGTACTCGCCGCCCAGCGGCTGCACGAACCCGGCCAGCTCGGGCCACAGCGCGTTGAGCAGCGGCCGTGCGGCCAGCTCGGTGACGCGCCCGCCGCCGGAGGGCACGCTCACGCCGTCGATCTCCAGCGGCCGGGTGTAGCAGCCCTTCACGTACTGCACGTGCGGGTCGGTGAGCAGCGGACCGAGCAGCCCCGGCACGTAGTGGCTGACGTCGCCCTTGAGGTCGGAGTCGAGGAAGACGACGAGGTCGCCGGTGGTGACGGCCAGCGACTTCCACAGCGCCTCGCCCTTCCCCGGCCGGCTGCCGTGCGCGGGCAGCACGTCGGCGGTGGCGACGACGTCGGCGCCCGCGGCCCGGGCGACCTCGGCGGTGGCGTCGGTGGAGTCCGAGTCGACGACGACCAGCTCGTCGACCAGGTGCACGCGGCGCATCCAGCGCTCGGCGATGTCGGCGACCAGCAGCCCCACCGTCGCCTCCTCGTCCCGGGCCGGGAGGACGACGCTGACCCGGGATCCGCTGCGCCGCTTGGCGGCGATCAGCTCGTCGACGTCGATGGCATCGAGGGCGCGGGCGGACGTGGTGCGGCCGTGGAACCAGGCTCGGGCATCGGGTCGCATCGCCTCACTGTCGACCACGATGGGGCTTCGCACCACTGCCCTGTGAGGGTGTTCACCCGGCCGTCACGGCCCGCTCGCCCCGGCGTCACCGGCGCCCGGAGAGCCCTAGCGGCCCTGGCGTTCGCGGTACCGGGCGGCCCGCTTGGCGGCCGCCGCCCGCCGGCGGACGCTGTCCTCGGCCTCGCGCACCCGGGCGGCGTCCTCCCGGACGGCGGTCGCCGTGCCCACCGGGTAGCCGGCCTGCTTGACCCGGTGCTCGGCGGCCTCGGGCATGTAGGCGACCGAATAGAACATGCCCAGGAGCAGCCCGCCCAGGGCAGCCATGCCACGGATCCAGAACTCGCCCGGCAGGAAGATCAGCACCGCTCCGATGGGCACCATCATCTGAACGAAGGCGCGGGCCATGTGCCGCAGCACCCAGGTGCGCGTCGTGGTGTCGTGCAGCACCCAGGCGCTGTAGCGCCGGGAGAGCCGACCTCCGAGCGCGTACCAGATCCACCGCACCGGGTCGGGACGGCGGAGCGCCGTCGTCTCGCCGTCGGCCGGGGTGCTCACGGCTCGATGGTAGGCACCGGGCGGTGCCCGATCAGGTCGTCGGCCAGCGCGCGGAGGCTCTGCTCGCCGACGGCGGCGCCCTCGCCGGTGGGCTCGGGGTGGCCGAGGTCGGTGAGCCAGCCGCGCAGCACCCGGTGGAGGTGCTCGGCCCCGACGACCTCGCCCGGCGCGGTCCAGGACGCGGGGTGGGCGAGGAAGCCGCGCTGCTGCGGCCCGCCGAGCCCGCCGTGCGAGCCCACGTGCGGCTCGAAGGCCGACGCCTCGTCGGTGTCGGGGTCGTAGCGGCTGTTGATCACCAGGTCCGGACAGTGCGGGAACGTCGAGGCCCGGGCCACCAGGGCGGCGGCGTGCGGGCCGTAGGGGAGCAGCGGATCGCTGCCCAGCACCTCGCCCGAACGCAGCCGGTGCACCCCCTCCCGGCCCAGGACGACGGGGCCGGACTCCGCCGAGTGCACCAGCACGAAGCCGACGCCGTCGTGGTCGACCAGCCCGGGCAGCAGGTGCGGCCAGCGCTGCTCGATCTCCTCGAGCGAGGCGCGCCCCGGGATGCCCGGGAAGGACACCGACGCGGTGTGGCCGGAGACGGCGCAGACGACGCCGGGCGCGACCTGGGGCACCGCCGAGTCGCCGGGCGTCAGCGGTGATGCGGTGCGGTCGGCGGCCTCGTCGGCGCGCTGCCGCAGCCGGCGGGCGATCGGCCCGCATTCCTCGGCCAGCGTCGCCCCGACCTGCCACCCCTCGCTGGCCCGCCGGCTGTCCCTGGGCCCGGACAGGTGCCGCTGCCGGCTCTCGACCGGGTTCCCGCACAGCGAGCCGACCAGCTCCTCGATCGAGTGGCCGAAGCGGTCGGCGAACGCCCAGCCCTGGGTCTGCCCGTGGTCGGAGAGCAGCACCAGGGCGTACGGGCGCGGGGCCAGCGCGCTGGCGCGGTGCAACCGGCCGATCTGCTGGTCGATGCTCCGCAGCACCTCGAGGGTGTCGAAGCGCTCGACGCCGGAGTGGTGCGCGACCTCGTCGTAGCCCAGGAAGTCCGCGTAGACCACCGGACGCCCGGCCAGCATGTCCTCGAGCAGCGCCGAGACGACGACGTCGCGCGCGAGCACCGTCGTCCCCGCGCGGGCCAGTGGGTAGAGCCCACCGCGCGGCACCCTCGGCCGGACGTCGGCCCGCCGCTGCCGGGAGGCCGCGGACAGCTCGCGGACGACGTCGACCAGGGCGACGCCCAGCGTGCGGACGGCGTTTCCCGGCTTGGCGAAGTACGCGTAGTAGCCCGAACCCACGCGGCCGCGCCTGCGGCGTCCTCGGCGGGCCTCGGCCGGGACGAGGGACAGCGAACTCATGGTGAGGCTGACGAAGCGCGCGTCGCCGGTGAACAGGTTGCCGCGGCCGGCGCCGTCCCCGGCCAGCAGCCCGCGTCCGTCGGAGTGCCGGCGCTCGATCTCGGCGGCGTCCCGGGGGTTGGAGACCTGGACCAGCCGGTCGGTCTCCTTCTCGTACCAGCGGAAGGCGGGGACGTCGAAGTTGGAGCCGTGCAGGATCCCGCAGACGCTCGCGCCGGTCTGCGAGCTCCAGTCGGTGTGCCACGAGGTGAGCACGTGGCTGCCCGAGCGCAGCCAGGCCGCGAGCGTCGGCATCGAGCCGTCCCGCACGGCGCGGCGGGCGGTGTCGTAGCCCAGCCCGTCGATCTGGAGGAACAGCACGCCCGGGGGGAGCGGCTCGGCTGACGCGGTCACGGGTGCGCGGCGGCGGGCCCGGCGGAAGAAGATCTCGTCCTCGTCGACGGCGAGCAGACTGTTGATGACCCCGGACACCCCGGCCATGGCCACGGCGACGACGACCGACGTCCGGAAGCTGTGCACCTCGACGCCCGGGATCGCGGTGAAGACACCCAGCACGCCGGCGCCGAGCAGCAGGAAGCCGCCGATGCCGAGGGTGAAGAAGGCCAGCGGCAGCGCGATCCGCAGCACCAGCGGCCAGACCCCGGCGGTCAGCAGGCCCAGCAGCAGGGCGGCCACGGGCGGGTGCCACCACGAGCGCATGGCGAAGCCGTCCAGCCATCGGTCGAGCGCGATCAGCGCGCCGGTGGCCAGCGCCCAGGTGAGCAGGACGCGGGCGAGGGTCCGGCCGGCCCGCAGGACGCGGCCGGCGCCGGAGGGTTCGCTCACCGGGTCTCGCAGGGCTCGAGGGCCGGTTCGGGGTCCGGCGTCCTCCGGCGGCGACGGCGGGTGGCGACGACGTTGAGCACCGCACCGACCAGCAGCACGAGGACGGTGGCGATGAGGACGGCGACGAGCGGCGAGTCGAAGATGCCGCCGCTGGCCACGCCGAGCAGCGCGTAGGCCACCGCCCACAGCAGCGCGGCGACGAACTGGGCGGGCACGAGCCGCCGCCACGGGTAGCTGAGCGCTCCGGCGGCCACCAGCACCGGGATCCGCCCCGCGGGCAGCAGCCGGCCGGCCACGAGGATCTGCCAGCCGTGCTGCCGGAACTGCTCGCGCACCTCCTCGAGCCGCTCGGTGTGCTGCCCCCGGGCGACCCAGCGCACGGCCGCGGGCCCGCCGAACCGGCAGACCGCGAAGGTGATCAGGTCGCCGATCAGCGCGGCGAGCGTGGCCAGCGCCAGCACGGTGGGCAGGCCGAGGTCGTTGCTGGTCATGGCGAAGGCCGCCGCGGAGCCGACGACGGCGCCGGTGGGCACGACCGGCACGACCGAGCCCAGCAGCACGCCGCCGAACAGCAGCGGATAGCCGACCGACGAGGCCTCGGCCGCCGCGCCCAGGACGGTCACGGGGTCACGCCCGGCAGCAGGGGCACCGGCTCGCCGGGCCGGGCGACGACGACCTCGGTGGGCAGCCCGCGCGCCGCCACCTCGCGGGCGAAGGTCAGCGGCGGCTCGACCAGCAGCCGGCGCATGCGGGCGCGCAGGGGAGTGGGCAGCCGGGTGGTGCCGGCCGGGGCGAGCGTCCCCCAGTGCACCGGGACGGCGAACCGCGGGCGCAGCCGGGCCACCGCCTCCGCGGCCTCGGTCGGGTCGAGGTGGCCGGGGCCCAGGTCGGCGCCCCAGCCCCACACCGGCAGCACGGCGACGTCGAGGGACCGCTCGGCCAGCAGATGCATGCCGTCGTGCAGCGCGGTGTCCCCGCTGACGTAGACGGTGCTGCCCGCGCCCTCGAGCAGGTGCCCGACGGCGGAGGCGTCCGGGCCGCCGGTGAACCGCGGGCCCCATCGGTGACCGCTGTGCTCGGCGTGGACGGCGGTGATGCGCAGCGCGCCGTCGGCCAGCGTCTCGCCGGCCGCGAGCTCGTCGACCCGGCGGAACCCGTGCCGCCGCAGCCACGCCCCGGCGCCGCGCGGCACCACGTAGCGCGCGCCGGTGGACAGCATCCGCAGCGAGCGCACGTGCAGGTGGTCGGCATGCAGGTGGCTGAGCAGGACGACGTCGACGTCCGCCCACAGCGCCGGGTCGGGCACCGGCACCACCCGGCGCAGCGGGCCGACCGAGGCGGTGAGCAGGGGATCGGTCAGCACGGTGCGCCCGGCCAGCTCGACGCGCACCGTCGAGTGGCCGAGGAAGTGCAGCCTGGGTCCGCCCACCCGGTCAGTATTCGGGGCGGCGCCGACGGTTCCCAGCGTCCGCGCCCCGAACGGGGGTGATCCCGGACCCAGAACGCGGGCGAACCCTGAGACCACCATGGCCACCATGACCCTTGTGGCCGCCGTCGTGCGAGCTTCCGAGGGCCAGGATGGCCACGATGGCCCTGGGGGAGGGTCAGGCGGGGGCGAGCAGGCTCACGACGTCGTCGAGGGCGAGGTCGTGCGGGAGCGCGCGCCCCTGCAGAAGCTGGACGCCGGTGGCGACCGCGGCGCCCTGCAGCTCCGGCGTGCCGATGCCACCGGCGATCACGTCGATGCCGAAGTGCTCCGTGGTCCGCACGATGGCGGCGAGCACCTGCATCGCCCGGCCGGCGTCCTCGTGGCCGGCCAGCCGGGGCAGGTCGATGCGCACCAGGTCCAGGGAGATCCGGGCGAGCAGCGCGTACAGGCTGTAGCCCATGCCGTAGTCGTCCAGGCACAGCCGGACGCCGGTGCTGCGGATGGCCTCCAGCTCGCCGACCAGTGCGGCCGGGGCGGTCAGCAGCGTCTCCTCGGTGAAGGAGACCACCAGGCGGGCCGGGTCCAGGCCGCTGTCGGCCACCTCGGTGGCCACCTGCTCGGCCAGGCCGGCGACGGTCACGTGGCCGGCGGGCAGGCTGACGACGACGCCGAGCCGGGAGTCGGCCAGGCCGGCCGCCGCGGCGCAGGCCTCGTGGATGAGCCACTGCTGCAGGTCGCTGCTGCGGCCGTGCCGCTCCGAGGCGGCCCAGATGTCGGGTCCGTCAAGGACGCCGAGCTCCGCGTGGCCCCACACCGGCAGCGCGTGCACCAGCTCGAGGTGGCCGTCGGGCCCGAAGGCGCCGTCCAGCCGCAGTCGCATCGCGCCCTCTGCCCGGCGGTCGTAGAAGTCGTGCGTCGGCGCGGCGTCGGACGAGTCCTCGCGGGCCACCCGGACGCAGCCCTTGCCGGCGGCCTTGGCCGAGCGCAGTGCGGCGTCGGCCTCGCGGAAGGCGAGCTGGCCGCCGCCGGGGCCGAGGACCGCGATGCCCACGCTGGCGCCCACCGCGTACACGGCGCCGTCGACGCGGTGGGGCATGGCCATGACCTGCACGATGCGGGCGGCGACGTCCTCCGCCTCGGAGAGGCCGCCGGTCAGGACGACGGCGAACTCGTCGCCACCGAGGCGCGCGACCAGGTCGGTGTCCCGGACCACGGTGTTGAGCCGGCGGGCGACCTCGACGAGCAGCTGGTCTCCGGCCTCGTGCCCGGCGCCGTCGTTCACGGCCTTGAACCCGTCCATGTCGAGCACCAGCAGGCAGCGCTCGGCGGCGGTGGTGGCGCCCAGCTCCTGGAAGAGCACGGCGCGGTTGGGCAGCCGGGTGAGGTGGTCGGTGTAGGCCATGCGCTCGAGCTCGCGCTCGCGGCGCCGGCGGGTGGTGACGTCGCGCAGGTACAGCACGCGCCGCCCGCTGCCGGGCCGCTCGGAGGAGGTGGCCTCGAGCTCGCGCGGTTCGCCGTCGGCACCGACGACGCCGAGGTGCAGCGGGGGGCCGGAGCCGGCGGGGCTCTCCTCGGTGGCGGCGCGGAGGGCCGCGCGGTCCTCGGGGCGGACCACCTGGAGCAGCGTGACCTCCTCGTCCCTGCCGTCGATGCCCAGGAGCGTGCGGGCGGCGGGGGAGGTGAACAGCAGGCGGTACTCGTCGTCCATGATCGCGATGCCGTCGGAGCTGGCCTCGACGAGCTCGCGGAAGTCCTCCTCGCTGCGGACGAGGTCCTCGGTCATGCGGCCGTCCTCGCGGATGCGCACCAGCATCCGGAGGGCCATGAGGGTGAAGACGGCGCCGCAGCCGAACTCGGTGGCAACGGACAGCGGCTCCCCGGCGGCGACCGCGAGGGCCAGCGCGAGGGGCAGGCCGGCCATCGCGACGACGACCAGTGCCATGCCGGTCGCACCCACCACGGGGGCGGAGGCGCGGGCGGAGCGGTCGGCGAAGCGCTGCGGGGCGAGGTGGGCGGCCAGCGGGCAGAGCACGAGGGCGAGGGCGACGGCGACGTCGGAGCCCGCGGTCCACAGCGGGGAGGGCGCCACGATGGCCATGGCCTCGCAGGCGGAGGCGCCGGCCTGGGCGGCGACGACGGCGATCATCGTGGTCGCGCTCCGGCGCAGGGCCCGGGTGGAGACGGTGCACAGGGCGCCGGCGCCGCCCAGCATGACCGCGGTGTAGCCGCCGTAGGCGAGCACGAGCGGGCGCAAATCCTCGGGCGCGCCGGCCGGGTCGACCAGCGACGTCCGCAGCACCTCGGTGATCACGAGCAGCGCGGTGGTGGTGAGCAGGCCGTCGACGACCAGCGCGGACCAGCGGGTGCGGATGACCCGGCGGGCCAGCAGCGCGCAGGTGACCAGCGGCGAGGTGGCGCCGGCGAAGAGGATGACGTCGTCGACGCCGAACCCGTCGAACGCGGGCCCGGGGAAGGAACCGGCGAGGAACTGGGCGACGGCGAAGCACGCCGCGCCGATGACCGTCGGCCACCAGGGGCGGGCGGCGGCGCGGTCCATCAGCCGGATGCGGCTGTACGCCGTCCACCCGCTGCTCACCGCGACGCAGCCGAGGACGAGCTCGTCCCACTGCATGCCGGTGCCGTCGGGCGCGCTGAAGGGGACGGCGAGCGCCAGCCCGAGCAGACCCAGGACGAGGGTCCAGACGAGCCGGCGGCCGACGGCGCTCACGGCTGCGACACCGGACCGGCGGCGCGGGCGTGCAGTGCGTCGGCGGCGAGCTCGATCCCGCGCGCCAGAGCGCCCACCTCCAGCGGGCGGGAGAGCAGGAAGCCCTGCAGGTAGCGGTGCCCCATGTCGCGCAGCAGCGTCAGGGTGGCCGCGGTGTTGACGCCCTCGACGATGACCGGCAGGCCGAGGCTCGAGCCGAGCTGGAGCACCGCCCGGCACATGGCGCGGCGGGCCGGGTCGTGCTCGACGTCGGCGAGGAAGTACTGGTCCATCTTGAGGACGTCGACGGGCATCCCGACCAGGTAGGCAAGGGAGGACCACCCGGTGCCGAAGTCGTCGACGGCGATGCGGACGCCGAGCCCACGCAGCGCGGCGAGGTCCTCGATGACGTGCGCGTCGTCGAGCAGCACCGACTCGGTGATCTCGACCAGCAGCCGCGAGGGGTGCAGGCCGCTGTCGGCGAGCGCGGCGAGCACGTCGGGGACCAGCTCCCCGCTGCGCACCTGGCGGGCGGAGACGTTGACGGCGACGTTGAGCGCCTCGGCGCCGGGGCCTCCGCCGTCGAGCACGGCGACGGTGCGGCAGGCCTCGCGCAGCACCCACCGGCCGACGTCGACGATGAGGGCGGTCTCCTCGGCCAGCGGGACGAACTCGACGGGGGAGACCTCGCCGAAGGTGGGGTGCCGCCAGCGCAGCAGCGCCTCGACGGTGACCGTGCGGTGCAGGACGGAGTCGACCACGGGCTGGAAGACCAGCCGCAGCTCGCCGCGCTCCAGGGCGCCGTCGAGGTCGGCGCGCAGGGCGCTGCGCCGGTCCTGCTCCGTGCGCAGGGCGTCGTCGTACCGGTGGACGGCGCCGTCGCCGGCGCGGCGTGCGCTGCGCAGGGCGAGGTCGGCGCGGCGCA
Organism: Blastococcus aurantiacus; assembly: GCF_900102425.1. Taxonomy (GTDB): domain Bacteria; phylum Actinomycetota; class Actinomycetes; order Mycobacteriales; family Geodermatophilaceae; genus Blastococcus; species Blastococcus aurantiacus. Next base: position 275,895 of record NZ_FNBT01000005.1, on the reverse strand, counting down.
GGGCCTCGCCGGGGTCGACGTCGGGCGACAGCTGGCTGACGCCGGCCGAAGCGGTGACGGGGAGGGTGCCGGTCGGGGTGGCCAGCGGGCCGACGGTGGCCATCAGGCGGTCGGCCACGGCCTCGGCGTCGGCGACGCTGCCCTGCACGAGGACGACGAAGTCGCCGTCGGTGCTGCGCGCGAGCCAGTCCTCGCCGCGCAGGACGCGGGAGATGCGGGAGGTGAGCGCCCGCAGCACGGTCGCCTCCTCGCCGGGGGAGAGGACCTCGCTGCAGGTGATGCCGACGACGGCCATGGCGTAGGTGCGGTTGCGCGGTCCGCGCTGCACCGCGCCGAGGCGCCGCATCAGGGCCGTGCGGTTGGGCAGACCGGTGACGGCGTCGGTGAGGGAGAGCTCGAGGGGCTCGGAGTCGGCGCCGGGGGCAGGGGCGCTCGGGCTCACGTCGCGGCAGTGCAGCACGAGCGCACCGATCTCGGGGTCGGCGCGCAGGTCGCGCACGGTGGCCTGGACCAGCCGCCAGCCGCCGTCGGACTGGCGGATGCGGGCGGTGCGGACGGCGGACTGGCCGTCGCCGTCGAGGGCGCCGAACAGGCCGGCGCGGTCGTCGGGGTGGACGGTGTCGGCGACGTGCACGCCGACCAGGTCGGCGACGCCGAGACCGAGCAGCGAGCCTGCGGCCTCGGAGGCGAAGGTGATGCGGAGGGAGTCGTCGAGGATCACGACGGGGTCGACGCTGCTGCGGACCAGCGTGCGCAGCGAGTCCTGGCTGCGGCGCAGGGCGCCGGACAGCCGGTGCTGGCGCTGCCACAGGAAGACCTGGAGGGTCAGCAGGGCGAGCAGCCCGCCGGTGGCGACGACGACGCCGGCCGGTGCGCGCAGCGCGAGCAGGCCGGCCACCACCGCGGCGATGCCGAGGACGGCCGCGGGCAGGCCGAGCGCCCCGGTGCGCCCGCTGCGGGGCGCGGCCGGGGAGCTGACCGGGGACTGCCCTGGGTCGGACGCGGTGCTCACCCCCTTGTTGTCGGGAGCCGCGGGGCCCGGCTGCAGGGACCCGGCGGCGCGGTCACCCCTTGGGGGCAGCCGTCGGCGGCGCGGTGCCGGCGGCACGCTGGGCAGGAGGCGGCTGAGGTGCATGGGGCGACACATCGATGGTGCCGCGTCCATCACCCCATGTGAGTCGCTGATCACTCTATGGTCCGCTCGTGGCCATCTCGCGTGGTTCCCTGTCGGCACGAGGACGTCGAACGCGTGCGCTCCTGGTGCTCGTCGTCGCACTGCTCGCCACGTCCGGCGTTGTGGTCGCCACCGCTCCGCCGGCTCAGGCCGCCGGCGACCAGCACGGCGCAGGCCAGGTCGTGCTCAATCCGGGTGGCGGCACGGCGTCGGACGGCCGGGACGGCCTGCGCATCGTGCTCAACGCGTCTGCTCACCGGATGGGCGTGCCGGCCCCCGCCGCCAGCGATCAGATCTGGTTCGCCAACTCGGTCCAGTACTGCTGCCTCACCGGAGCAGGTCCGCACCTCAACGTCGGCGGCACGCTCTTCGGCGAGAGCGGCGCGTCGGGCGGTGGGAGCTCGTGGACCAGCGTCACGGTCGTCGGAACGTCGGGGGCCGCGGCGAAGGGGCTGCCCTCGACGACCGGCGACGCAACGGCACACCTGCGCTACACCGCGGTGAAGAACGGCCGGACGTACACGGTCGACCGCAGGGTCGCCTACACCTTCCCGAACCACTTCTTCCGCGATACGTACACCTTCACGATCCCCGCCGGGAACACTGATCCGGTCCGCTTCTACAGCGGCGGTGACACCTCTCCGGGAAGTGGAACCGAGGGCTTCGGTGTCGGGCTCACCTCGCCGGTGCGGTCGGTCATCTCCGTGAACCCGGGGAGCGGGAAGCTGGTGGGGCAGCGCGAGGTGCCCGGCAGCAAGCCCTTCGACGGCGCCACGTCGGGCCCCTTCGACTCGCCGTACGACACCGTCGCCGAAGGGGGGAACGTCGGCTTCGCCGTCGCGGCGAGCGAACACGACACCGGCTTCATGACGCAGTGGAACCTCGGCTCCAGGCCCGGCACGCGGGTCCGCGCCCAGGAGACGTTCGTCGGTTTCCAGGGCACGAGCATGTCGGCGGCATTCCGCGCTTCGGAGGTGGCTGCGGGTGCTCCCGTGCTGCTGGACCTGAGCGTGCTGAACAGCACGCGGACCGAGGTGAGCGGCCTCGGCTACACCTTCACCCTGCCCGCGGGCATGGAGATCGCCGGGGGCGAGCGGACCAGCAACTGCGGCGGCTCGCTGTCCCCCAACGGCCGCACCGTCACGCTGACCGGTGGCCGTGTGCCGCTCGCGGACAACTGCGTGGTCTCGGTGCCCGTGTCGGCGCCTGCCGGGACGTACACGATCGGCCGGTCCGCGGTCAGCGGCCTGGCTGTCGCCACCAACGGCGTCGGCAGCGCCACCCTCACCGTGACCGCTCCGTCCACCCCGGTCCTGCCGCCGGCACCCCCGACGACCCCGGCGCCCGAGGCCCCCGCGCCGTCGGCCCCCGGAGCCCCGACCGGCCTGACCACGGCGCCCGAGCGCTCCGCTGTGCTGGTGAGCTGGCGGGCGCCGGCCACCGGTTCGCCGGCGGAGCGGTACCGGGTGACCGCGGACCCGGGCTCGGCGTCCTGCGACACGACAGGGCTGTCGTGCGTGCTCGGCGGTGTCGCGGGGACGTCGTACACGTACACCGTGACGCCGTACGGAGCAGGCGGGGTCGCCGGCACGCCGGCCACGGTGCGGACCAGCGTCGCGGTCGAGGCCCCGCAGATCCCGGAGTCTGCGCCGGAGACGCCGCTGACGCTCACCACCGACCGCGGGCCCATCACGAAGGCGTCGCCGGGCGAGGCGATCACCGTGATCGGCGACGGCTTCCTCCCCTTCTCGACGGTCACCATCGTCATCCACTCCACGCCGACGACGCTGGGGCAGGTGACCACCGACGCCGACGGCACCTTCTCTCAGGCCGTCGTCGTCCCGCCGGGCCTGGAGGTGGGGGAGCACTCGCTGGTCGCCTACGGCGTGGACCCGGACGGCGAGCCGCACCTGCTGCGGATGGACGTGACGGTGGCCGCGGCGGAGGCCTCGGCGGAGCCGGCCGACGGCAGCCTCCCGATGACGGGGCAAAACGTGCAGCCGGTGACCTACGTCGCCGTGGCGAGCGGGCTGCTGGCGGTCGGATTCCTCCTCATCCTCGGCGGACGCACCCGCCGCCGTCCTGAGCACAGGCTCTGACCCCTCGGCGGCGTCTCGCGTCGGCCTAGGGTTGCCCGCCGTGAACACCCCGCCAGCGCCGGTCATCCGTCCGGCCACCCCGGACGACGTTGCGGCGATCGCCTCGATCTATGCCCACTACGTCGAGCACAGCGTGGCCACGTTCGACCTGACGGCGCCGGACGCGGCCTGGTGGACGGCGAAGCTCGCGGACCTGACCGCCGTCGGTTGGCCGTTCCTGGTCGCCGAGGACGAGGGGGAACCGGCCGGGTACGCGTACGTGGCGCCGTGGCGGGTGAAGCCGGCCTACCGGCAGACCGTCGAGGACACCATCTACCTGGCGCCCGGGCGGACCGGCCGGGGCATCGGCCGGGCGCTGCTGGGCGCGCTGCTCGACGCGGCGCGGACGGCAGGGGCGCGTCAGGTGATCGCGGTGGTCGCCGACGGCGGGGACGAGTCGTCGGTGCGGCTGCACGGCGCGTTCGGCTTCGTGGAGGCCGGGCGGCTGCGGGGCGTCGGCTACAAGCACGGCCGCTGGCTGGACACCCTGCTGCTGCAGGCGGATCTGACCGACGGCTGAGCCCTTCGGATCTTGCGGGTTCCTTGCGGAAGCCTCGGGCCGCACGTGCGGATGCGGGCCCAAGGTCGATGGCGAGACAGGAGCGGAACAGCCGCTCTCGCCAGCCCGGGGGGATCCGAGCATGAGCACCAACACCATCACCACCGGTCGGCGCAGCGCCGGCAAGGTGGTCGGTTCGATCGTCGTGGTCGGGGCGGCAGCGGCCGTCGCCGGTATCGGCACCTTCGGTTCGTTCACCGACACCACCTCGGCGGTCGACGCCGGCGTGGACACCGGTGTGCTGTCCATCGACGTCTCGGCCGCAGGCACCACCGCACCGGTGCCGGTGACGACCGCCAACATGCTGCCCGGCGACGTCGGCTACTTCCCAATGGACCTGCGCAACGGCGGCGACGTCGGCCTGTCCTCGGTGACCCTCGGGTCCTCGGCGGCCGTCTCCAGCCGGCTGGACACCGAGAAGGTGCACGGCCTGCAGCTGAAGATCGACACCTGCGAGGTCGCGTGGGTGCGCTCCGGTGCCTCCTGGACCTGTGCGCCCGGTGCCGACCAGCTCTACACGGGGCCGGTCGTGACCAACACCGTTCTGCCCGGCGCGCTCAGCCTGGAGGCCGGTAAGACCGACCACCTGCTGGCCACGGTCTCCTTCCCGACCACGGGTGGCGACCTGATGCAGAACCAGAGCAGCTCGCTGGAGTTCGTCTTCACCGCCGCTCAGCGCGACGGCGGCGCCCGCTGACCTGCGGGGAGCGCCGGCCGGGGGACCGGCGCTCCCCGGCGGGACTCGTTCCAACCGTTCCCATCGGGGCGACCACGGGGTGCCCCGATGGGAACGGTGACGAGTCGGGTGCGGTGTGCCCCTCGTGTCACATCCGCATCAGCCGCGGGGCGAAGCCCTCGCGGGAGCCATAGCTTCTCCCCTTGCGAACGACGAAGGGGGTAGCCGTGGAGCACGTTCTGCAGCATCCGCCGGCCGAGGCCGTGCGGCGCTACCTCTCGATCGGCTTCTGGCTGATGGCCGCCGGAGCGGCCGCCGCACTAGGCCTCGACCTGGACGGCGACGTCCTGGTCTAGGCCTGCGCTGCGACCGAAGACCCTTACAGCGGGTCTGCTGTTCATGCAGGTGCACGCAAGGATCGCTATCCAGTGCCCATGGCGCAGGCGCAGCGGTTCGCTCGACGACTGAAACTGCGAATCCGTCAGTCTGGTGGGCCGAGCACGGGCCGATCGGCACGTTTTACGCCTGCCGCTGCGGCGACTTCCGCCCGGGCTTGTGAAGGCGCTGCAAGCCGGCATGCAGCAGGACCCCCAGCGCAACTCCGGTGCTGTTGGTGATGACGTCCATCGGTGTGGCGTTCCGTCCGGGTGGAGGAAGCTGTGCCGCTTCCACGCGAATCTAGACGGCGACGCATATCAGCCAGACCAGCCACCCGCTGGCTCGAGCCATCAGCCAGCAGAGCAGACCGCAGGGATAAACAGCAGCACGTTGGCTACGCCTCCCACGTCGCCGGTGCTGTCCACTCGAGGCTGTCGGCGCGCTGAAGCGTGGTGGCGCCTCGGCGAAGAGCCCACCCAGGGACGCGCCCAGCGTGAGTGCCGCGACGACAGCGACCACAGGACCATTGTGGTCGCCGCCGCCCGACGGCTCATGCCGCCAAAGTAAGCTCGACGCAGTCGCCGACCCAGCGGGCCGGTTGGTGCTCTGAGCGGCCTACTCTGGGCGAGCGGTACTTCCCGCGGGGAATGGGTACGGTGCCGTCTATCGCGAGGACGGGATGACCCCATGCGCCGGATAGCTTTGGTGGGCCTTGCTGCGGTGTTCATGGTGACCGCCTGCGGAAGCGACGACGAACCGAATCGCAGCCCGGGGGCGACCGCAGCGTCGGAGTCCGCCGCACCGACCCCGTCGGAGTCCACCGCACCGACCCCGTCGGAGTCCGCCGCACCGACCCCGTCGGAGTCCGCCGCACCGACCCCGTCGGAGTCCGCCGCACCGACCTCGTCGGAGTCCGCCGCACCGACCGATCTTGATGGCACACGAGAGTACGGCGATCTAGTCGAGCCCCAGCAGTCGAAGCGCGCCCGCGGTGGCCCCGAGAACACGGGGCACCGTGTCGGCGCTCTCGCCGACAGCGACCTGGTCACTATCAAGCCGGGCGAGCGCCACGTCGGAAAGCGGTTCACCAAGCCCGTCCGCATGACAGGCGGCGCTGCGGTCGACTCCTATTTCGCCGCTGGCCTGCTCGTTTTGCCCGGCGACCCCGTGAACGTGTCGTGGTCCACGATCCGCGGCGGGCTCGGAGTGTCTTCCCACACCGGCGGACGCTTCTCCAACCTCGACATCCGAGACCTTCCGCACGACGGGCTGCACATCACCTCCGACCGGGGCCAGCTCGCCCGCGACTTGGTGTTCGACACTTGTTGGGTGCACGGCTTCCAGCCCGCCGCTGGCGCGCACGCCGACGGCATCCAAATCCGCGGCGTCGACGGGCTCACTCTGGCGAACTGCACCCTCGACCTCGGCCCCTGGGCGCATGGGCCTGACGGGAGAGACGCCCTCAACGCGGCCTTCTTCACGGAGAACGCCAACGGCGGCGCGTCCAACGTCCGGCTGCGCAACTCCTACCTCAACGGCGGCGGAATAACGTGGCGCTCCGGTGGCGCCGTCGCCGGCGCCTTCGAGGTCACCGACTGCGACTTCGGCCCCGACTGGCGCTATGCCGTCCAGTACTCCGCCGGGGACCGCAAGGGCTCTCTCCCTACCCTCCAGAAAGGCAACCGCTACCTGGACAAGGACGGCACCTGGAAGCCGCTCATCCTCGTCTGACCACGCGGCGAAAGTTTTCTCAGCCGCTCATCGCGGCCTATACTCGCCTGCGGTGTCATAGGCCGTTTGGGACTCCGGCCGGCCGAAACAACAACTCGCGCTGCTCGCGAGTGCGTCGCGAACGGCAAGATCAAAAGCCGAGCTCCTCGAGATAGTCGTCGCACCACTTGAAAGGCTCCTCCAGGTCGGCTTGGGACTCCCCATGGGCGGCATCGCGGGCTGGCAGAGCGCTTCACCCGAATGGACCACCACGCCTCGAAGCTCTAAGCGGGCGCGCCCTAGCGGCCCAGTCTCGGCCCTCGGGCAGGCGTTGACCGTAAGGTCTCGCTCATGGGGCGCGTGGGTACCGAGTTGCGCCGGATCCTGCGCGACAGGCTCGTCAACGGGTTGATTGGCTCACCGATCGTGCCGCCGCAGGTGCGGTGGCGACTGCTGCGCCTGGCCGGCCTGGACCTGGCGAAGTGCAAAATCAGTGCCAGCACGTGGTTCAGCGGCCCCAGCGTGACAATCGGTCGGGGTTCCTACGTCAACTACGGCTGCTGGTTCGACAGCTTCGCACCTATCACCATTGGCGCCAGGTGTCATCTAGCCCCGCACGTCGTCCTAGTCACCAGCACCCACCACGAAGGAGTGCCGGAACAGCGCGCCGGTGCGGTCACGGCCGCCCCCATCTTTGTCGGTGACGGCACATGGATCGGCGTTCGAGCCACAATCTTGCCGGGAGTCAACATCGGTGAAGGTTGCGTGGTGGCCGCTGGCGCCACCGTCATCTCCGACTGCGAACCGCACGGCCTGTATGCCGGGACGCCAGCGCGAAGAGTCCGCGATTTAGGGCCCTGAGCGCCTTTCCTGTGTCGCCTACCGTTGGGTAGGCTCGAACGGTGGAAACCAGGGACGATTCGCAGCGCCAGGCAGACCAGCCGAGGTGGGTCAGAATGATTGACGGCGAATACTCGTTGCCCTGGTGGATCCTCGGGGGCTATTGCATGGTGGCGCCAGTCATCGCCTACCTCGGCATCACCGGCCGCATGTGATGCGGCGGCTCGTCGAGCGGTACCGCGGCACCGGGGGTTACCAGCGGACCTCCCGGCTTGAATGTCCCCCCTGCGGGAATGCTGCTCTCGTCACCAAGGACAAGTTGCTTCCCGACCTATGCACTGGTCGCGACGGGCTATGAAGCCGCACCGGCTATTGGCTCGCAACCTGTCGGCGCGGTCGCGCGCGCAGAAGGTGGAGTGGCTTCGCGCCCGTATCGAGCCGGGAGCGTCGGTGCTCCTGGTCGGCGCCAGCGGCTATGAGGCGGGCGGCGTCGACACCAACAACGCTGTCGAGCGTGGGGTCGCCGCCTTCACGAAAGCGCACGCCCTCGTCTACCAGGGCGTCGACCCACGGATCGGCTGCCCGTGGTCAGCGGGCGACGGCTGCGCGTTGCCGTTCGCTGACGCATCGTTTGACTACGTAGTGTCGAACGCGGTGATCGAGCACGTAGGCGGGCCTGGGCGAGCAGAACTGATGCTCGCCGAATCTCGTCGAGTCGCCCGGCTGGGCGCGTTCCACACCACCCCCGACCGGTGGTTCCCCATCGAGGTGCACACACAGGTGCCGTTGCTGCACTGGCTGCCTCGAAGTCGCCAGGCAGCCGCTTTTGCTCAAGCCGGCAAGAGCTTCTGGAACACGGAACACTACTGGCTATTCGGTCGCCGCGACTTTTCTGCCCTGGACCCGAACTTCTCCGTCCGGCGTATTAACCCGATGACCCTCATCGCCGAGTGGTCACCGGTGACCGCCTTGCAGGGCCCAGCGAGCTAGCCCTATAGGAATATGGGCGCCGGGCGGGGGAAGGGGCAAGCTCATCGATGATGACCTCGTAGATGGGATCGAGTCCCGCGCCGGCCTATACGGGGCAGATTGGCTCAACCTGCGGTGGGATGCGTTGCCGCGGACTCACGACATGTCCCGGGACTGCGGCGCAAAGCACCGCACGGAGGACGGCCGCCGGGTTGGATCCTTGGGAGCGGTCGTCGCGCCGGATGGCGGCGCCGGTGGCAACATGATCCGGGTGAAGACCTGGCTCGACAGTTGGCCGGTGTACCGGCAGCTCACCGGCTCGGACCCGTTCGGGCGCGGCAAGGCCGCCCGCAGCAAGGCGACCGAGGCGACGGTGTCGCGCACGGCCACGGCCGACCGGGTCTTGAAGAGCGTGTGCCCCTTCTGTGCGGTCGGTTGCGCGCAGAACGTGTACGTGAAGGACGAGAAGATCGTCCAGATCGAGGGCGACCCGGACTCGCCGATCAACCGCGGCCGGCTGTGCCCCAAGGGGTCGGCGAGCAAGCAGCTCGTCACCAGCCCGACTCGGGTCACCACGGTCAAGTACCGCCGTCCGTACGGGACGGAGTGGGAGGACCTGGACCTCGACACGGCGATGGAGATGATCGCCGACCGCGTCCTCGAGGCCCGCCGCAAGGGCTGGCAGGAGGAGGACGGCGGCAAGCGGGTCAACCGCACGATGGGCATCGCCAGCCTGGGTGGCGCCACGCTGGACAATGAAGAGAACTACCTGATGAAGAAGCTGTACAGCGCCCTGGGCGCCATACAGATCGAGAACCAGGCCCGCATATAGCACTCCTCCACGGTGCCCGGTCTGGGTGCCTCGTTCGGCCGTGGTGGCGCAACCAACTTCCTCGAGGACCTCTCGAACTCCGACTGCATCGTCATCGAGGGCTCCAACATGGCCGAGTGCCATCCGGTGGGCTTCCAGTGGGTGAGCGAGGCAAAGGCGCGCGGCGCGAAGATCGTGCACATCGACCCGCGGTTCACCCGCACCAGCGCGATCGCCGACCTGCACGTGCCGCTGCGCATGGGCACCGACATCGCGTTCCTCGGTGGGCTGATCAAGTACGTGCTGGACAACGACCTGTACTTCAAGGACTACGTCGTCGCCTACACGAACGCCTCGGCCCTGGTGAACGAGGAGTTCGCTGACACCGAGGACCTCGACGGCCTGTTCTCCGGTTTCGACGCCGAGAACCGCATGTACGACGACAGCAGCTGGCAGTACGACCCGGAGGAGCCCAACCATTCGGGCGCCGAGCAGCCGGCCGAGGCCGCCGAGCAGGAGCGCACCGACGACCACCCGGACGTCAAGAAGACCGACCGGGCGCAGGCGGCCGGCAGCGGCGGCCCGACGATCCCGGCGAAGCCCAGGCGCGACGAGACGCTGCAGCACCCGCGCTCGGTCTTCCAGATCCTCAAGCGGCACTACGCCCGCTACACCCCGGAAATGGTGTCCGAGGTCTGCGGCATCGAGCCCGAGGTGTTCCTCCAGGTCGCCAAGTGGGTCACCGACAACAGCAACCGCGACCGGACGACGGCCTGGGTGTACTCGGTGGGCTGGACGCAGCACAGCGTGGGCGCGCAGTACATCCGCACCTGCTCGATCCTGCAGACGCTGCTGGGCAACATCGGCCGTCCCGGCGGTGGGATCATGGCGCTGCGCGGGCATGCCAGCATTCAGGGCTCCACCGACATCCCGACGCTGTACAACCTGCTGCCCGGATACCTGCCGATGCCGCACGCCATGCAGCACGCGACGCTCGACGAGTACGTCGCCGACGCCGCCGGCAAGGCCGGGTTCTGGGGCAACAAGCGCGCGTACATGACCAGCCTGCTCAAGGCCTGGTGGGGCGACGCGGCGACGGCGGAGAACGACTTCGCCTTCGACTACCTGCCCAAGATCAACGGCGACCACAGCTCCTACCGGACGATTGCCGACATGATCGAGGGGAAGGTCTCCGGCTATTTCCTGGTCGGGGAGAACCCCTCGGTCGGGCACCCCAACGGCCGGATGAACCGGTTCGGCCTGGCCAACCTCGACTGGATGGTCGTCCGCGATCTGCAGATGATCGAGTCGGCCACCTTCTGGAAGGAAGGGCCCGAGCACGAGACGGGCGAGCTGGCCCCCGAGACGATCGGCACCGAGGTCTTCTTCATGCCGGCGGCGACGCACGTCGAGAAGGAAGGCACCTTCACCCAGACCCAACGGGTGTTGCAGTGGCGACACAAGGCGGTCGAGCCGCCGAACGACGCCCGCAGCGACCTGTGGTTCTACTACCACCTCGGCCGGATGCTGCGGGAGCGGCTGGCGGACTCCACCGACCCGCGCGACCGCCCGCTGCTGGACCTCACCTGGGACTACCCGGTGCACGGGGAGACGCAGGACCCCGACGCCGAGGCGGTGCTGCGGGAGATCAACGGCGTCGGTCCGGACGGGCGCGCGCTGAACTCCTACATGCAGATGAAGGACGACGGCTCGACCTCCGGCGGCTGCTGGATCTACACCGGCGTCTACGCCGATGAGGTCAACCAGGCCGCCCGGCGGGTGCCGGCGAAGCAGATGGGGCTGGCCGGCTCCGAATGGGGCTGGGCGTGGCCGCTCAACCGCCGGATGCTCTACAACCGTGCCTCGGCCGATCCGGCGGGCAAGCCGTGGAGCGAGCGCAAGAAGTACGTGTGGTGGGACGAGGACGCCGGTGAGTGGACCGGCTCCGACGTCCCAGACTTCGAGAAGAACAAGCGCCCGGACTACGTGCCGCCGGACGGCGCCAAGGCGCAGGACGCGCTGGCCGGCACCGACCCGTTCGTCATGCAGGGCGACGGCAAGGCGTGGCTGTTCGCGCCGGCCGGGGTGGTCGACGGCCCGCTGCCGACGCACTACGAGCCGGTGGAGTCCGTCGTCGAGAACGCCCTGTACCCGATCCAGGCGAACCCGACGGTGGAGCGCATCCCCGGCCCGTGGAACCGGGAGAACCCCTCCCGCAGCGAGGTCTTCCCGTTCCAGGTGACCACCTACCGGCTGACGGAGCACCACACCGCGGGCGGCATGAGTCGCACGCTGCCCTACCTCTCGGAGCTCCAGCCGGAGTTCTTCGTCGAGGTGAGCCCCGAGCTGGCCCGGCTGCGCGGGCTGAGCAACGGCGAGTACGCCACGCTGGTCAGCGCGCGGACCGCTATCGAGGCGAAGGTGCTGGTCACCGAGCGGATGCGGCCGATCCGGCTGCGCGGCGGGCAGGTCGTGCACCAGATCGGCATGCCCTACCACTGGTCCTACGCGGGCATCTCCACCGGCGATTCGGCCAACGACCTGCTGGGCATCGCGCTGGACCCGAACACGCACATCCAGGAGGACAAGGTCAGCACCGCCGACATCATCCCGGGCCGACGTCCACGCGGGCCCGCGATGCTCGATTTGGTGGAGGACTACCGCCGCCGGGCCGGAGTGCAATCCGGGCGGGTCGGGGTGAATGGCCGCGACCCGGTCGAGGCCGACGCCGGCGAGGGCTCGAACCTGTGACGGGCACCAACAGAGCGAAGGGCGCGGCATGACCTCGGTCAGCTCCGCGAGCGCGGCCTTCACCGGCCGCGACCCCGGCAACCGGCTGTACGGCCCGGTGCCCGACGTGACCGAGCAGTCCGGTTACGTCGAGGAGCACCCGGCGCGCGTCGGGTTCTTCACCGACACCTCGGTCTGCATCGGCTGCAAGGCCTGCGAGGTGGCCTGCAAGGAGTGGAACACGCTCCCGATGGACGACTCGCACGGCGTGAAGGACGCCCTCGGTCTGTCCGGCATGTCGTATGACAACACCGGCCAGCTGGGCGCCAACTCTTGGCGGCACGTCGCCTTCATCGAGCAGAGCCGCGCGGTCGACCTACCGATGCCGACCTTTGGCCGGCCCGGCGACGACCGGCACGACCACGGCCCGTCCCCGGCAGTCTCGGGGGATGACGTCAGCCTGGCCAACGCCCAGCAGAGCAGCGTGCTCAACGCCGAGGCGCTGAGCGAGTTCGACCCGCAGACCGGCCAGAGCGGGGCGGACAAGCAGGTGCGGTGGCTGATGAGCTCCGACGTCTGCAAGCACTGCACGCACGCCGGCTGCCTGGACGTCTGCCCGACCGGAGCGCTGTTCCGCACCGAGTTCGGCACCGTGGTGGTGCAGGGCGACATCTGCAACGGCTGCGGCTACTGCGTCGCCGCCTGCCCCTACGGCGTCATCGACCAGCGCAAGGACGACGGCCGGGTCTTCAAGTGCACGATGTGCTACGACCGGCTGACCGACGGGCTGCAGCCGGCGTGCGCGACGGCCTGCCCCACGCAGTCGATCCAGTTCGGCGACCTGGATGAGCTGCAGGCCCGCGCCGACGCGCGGCTGGAGACGCTCAAGGGTCAGGGCGTGGAGACGGCGCGGCTGTACGGGCGCGACGAGAGCGACGGCGTCGGGGGAGTGGGAGCGTTCTTCCTGCTGCTCGACGAGCCGGAGGTCTACGGCCTGCCGCCGGACCCGATCGTGACCACGCGTGACCTACCGGCCATGTGGAAGGCGGCCGGCAAGGCCGCGGTGATGATGGTCGGGGTAGCCGTCACGGCGATCCTCGGTTCGCGGCGCTCATGACCGGCGGGATCACCAGCCCGGGCGCCGGGTGGCGCCAGGCCGACCGCGGGCCGGCGACGCAACAGACGACCAAGAGGCGCCACAGGCGTGGTGGCGGTCGGGGTCGCGGCGAGGTCGCGATGGTTGACGACGTCGAATTCACCTCGTACTACGGCCGGCAGATCGTCAAGACGCCGGTGTGGAAGTCGCCCGACGTGCCGCTCTACCTGTTCCTGGGCGGGGCGGCGGGGTCCTCGGCGATTCTCGGCGCCCTGGCCGACGTCACCGACCGGCCGGCGCTGACCCGCGCCGCCCGGCTCACCGCAGGCGGCGGATCGATCCTGTCGGTGGTCTTCCTCATCCACGACCTGGGCCGTCCCGAGCGGTTCCTGCACATGCTGCGCGTGCTGAAGGTGACCTCGCCGCTGTCGGTGGGCACCTACATCCTGGCGCCGTTCAGCGCGGCGGCCGGGGCGACGGCGGCGGTGGAGCTGCTGGGCTGGTTCCCGCGGCTCAAGCGGTTCGGCGGCGTTGTCTCCGCGATCTTCGGCGGGCCGCTGGCAACCTACACCGGCGTGCTGCTGGCCAACACGGCGGTGCCGTCGTGGCACGAGTTCCACACGAAGCTGCCGTTCGTGTTCGGCGGGTCGGCGATGGCCGCTGGTGGCGGAATCTGCATGGCGTTCACGCCGGTGGGGGAGGCCGAGCCCGCGCGGAAGATGGCGATTCTCGGTGCCGGCATCGAACTCGCCGTGATCCGGGGCATCGAGGGCAGTGAGAGCGTCGTGGCGGAGCCGTACCACGAGGGACGGCCGGGCCAGTTCATGCGCGCGGCCAAGGCGTGCACCACCATGGGCTTGGGGCTGGCCGTGGTGGCCGGGCGCCGCCGGTGGGGGGCGGTTACGTCAGGGGCGCTATTGGCGGCGGGCTCGCTGCTCACCCGCTTCGGCGTCTTCGAGGCCGGCATCGCAAGCACCAAGGACCCGAAGTACATCGTGGTTCCGCAGCGGGCCCGCATGGCCGCACGCGCGGCCGGTGCACCGGGCAAGGACGGCGGGGTTCGCTTCGTCACTCCCTGAGCGCGCTCCTGTGGCGAATCTATATGCCAATGTGACGGACGAGGGGTGAGGCGGCTACAGGTTCACCCGGCCGTAGGGCCCGACGGCGCGGCCGACCAGGTGGTCAACGCCGCGGCGGCACGCTCAAGGCTGACGATCGCGCATTCACGTTGACCGGGGGGCACGCTGCTCTGGACGGCCAACTGCGCCACCTCGGCATCCGGGTCGCTGCCGACGGGAGGACGTACCGTTCCGATGTGGGACCATACTTTCGTGACGGATGGCTTTGACCAGGAGCACGCCGATCGGGCGCGCGTCGCAAGCGCTCGCACCTTGGTGTGGACGTATATGGCTGCGGCGATGTTCGTCGGATTCTTCTTCTTCTTCTTCGTCTTGTGATCCGGTGATGCATCAGACGCCGAAGCAGTGTTCGCAGCACTGAAGCAATGCCGCCAACTGCGGCGAAGTTGAAAGCTCGAGCGCCTGGGACCGGTCGAGCGGCGGGGCGACCCCTGAACCTATCCGGGTTGCGTACGCGCGCGAACACCGAAAGCGGCCCTCAGTCCGGCGTCGGCCGCGGCAACCCGACGATGGTTGTCGCGGGGGGCCGATGGCCATGCGCACTGTTCGGCGGCCACAGTCAGCGGTCTCGGCTAGCGTGAGCGCGAGGCGCATATTTCGATCCGACCCTTGGGTGCGTTTGACGGGCGAGGCCACTAGAGGTACACCTAGATAAGACAATTCTGGGTGGCATCCACTTAGGGAATCCACGCTAGCGTACGCAGAACCTTGGGCTCGTGTGCGGACGCGCCATTGAGCGCATCGCTTCATCGGCGCAACAAGCATTGTGATGCTAGGCGTGCATGTTAGAGCAATCGCATCATCAGGGCAGCGCACTGGGGGACGAAAGGACGTTCCAAAGCGGTCGGTGGTCGCCGAGAATTTCGCCATTCTGGTTCAGAGGCTGTTGACGGGGTCGAGACAGGCGACTTCGAGTACGCGGATGCTTCGAGGGTCGACGATCAGGATGCCGGCCGCCGGAAGCGCCGAACGCTGAAGGTTCGCAGCGCAAAACACAGGCCCGTTATACGCGCAGCCAACCCCGTAGACCACTATCGTGCGCGCGCACTCCCGCCGCGGTGTGTGGCTCTGCGCCCTTCTACTCCGTCTTTCGCAGCCCATCGTCCAAGACCTTCCAGGCGGGCGCGACAAGGGGCTCCTGTCGGTCCGACGGGACTCTTGGTGACATCAGAGCTATTCGCCATAGCGCTCCTGATAGACCGAAAAGCAGAAAAAGAAGTCCGGCGAACGTAGGGAAGGCTAATGCGTCGAAGGTGAGCGAGGTGACTAGTGCCACGAGGGCACTGGCGGCCAGAGCTTGTCCGAGGTGCGCGTCGTCCGTGCGAGTGGCGTTCTTGCGCACGACTCGACCCAGGGCATACGTACCCAGGTATACAGCGGTCAACGCCACAGTGCCGACAAGCCCGACGTCTAGAAGCGAAGATAAGAACTGATTGTCAAGCACGCGGTAGATTTCAGGGACGTAGCTACCCAGACCACGTCCGAACCACGGGCGATCCGTAATATAGGAGCTCGTCGCAGCGTAGTCCGCACGGCGATTGATGATACTCGGGTCATTACCGTAGTTCAGAAAGGCAGATCTGATCGTCCCTAGAACCCCGGGATTAATGACACGGAACAGGCCGAGCGCCATGACGGCGACGAGGATCGCTTTCATACGAAAGGCGCGAGGCCACACCGAGCACAGCGCTACAAAGGCTATGGTCAACCCCAGGAACCCCGCCCGAGACACTGAGAACGGAACTGCGGCGGCGAGGATTCCCACTATGATCCAGCGTCGCCGTATTGAACGGGTTGTGGTCGCGGTGATTGCACGATGGATTGCCAGCGGTAGCACCATGGCGAGCACTACTCCGAACTCGATGTAGTGCTGCTGCGTTCCGTAGACGCGACTGAATCCAGGGCCACCACGCAAGCCTAGGCCGACGAGCTCCCGATTGTATACGAGACCCGGTATTTGGATATATGGTGACAAGTCCAATCCGTAAAACTGCAGTGTTCCCAGCGCGGCACTGAAGGCGCTCAATCCGACTAGAGCGCCGATAATGCGGTCGACGTCCTTGCGATTCCGCAACCCATCGGCAGCTATTAAGGCCACCCCTAGCCATGACCCGAGGGTCAAGAGATACCTATCGGCGCTCCGTGCCTCGAGGGGCAATAAGCCTCTATCGAATCCAGCAATATATGCCGCTAGGAAGGTAATGACGAGGACGAGAAGCACCCATCGCACCGGCTGCACCGTACGAATAATGAGTGTTGGATGCAGTCGCGTTAGGAGCCACCACAGCAGGAGTCCGAGACCGGCAACCACTGCTGGCCGCCCGGCGCCTCCCATTCCAGGGAAGACGAGACGTGCAGGAAGGATATACAGCAGGCAAATGAATACGACAATCAAGTTGCCGGCATTGAGGTAGTCGGGCGACGGTCGGGCATGACGTGCTACAAACTGTCTGACCTGAGACACTATCGGGCGTCTCGCGGAGTGATGTCAGGGGAACTCTGGCCAGCCTCCTTGTCGCCCGGCGACTTCTGTCCATTCAGGGATGCTGAAGGCTGCCCGAGCTCGTCCGACTTGGTGGACGTGGATGCGTGTCGACGCCCCGCTGGTCGCCCCCGTCTGATTGCAAGAGCGTCGACCAGGACCGTCAATCCGAGCGTCAGGAGAAGGCCAGCCCCGAGTGCTACAACAAGAGAGCGCAGTCGAGAGTTATCTACCGCGGCGA
This sequence comes from Blastococcus aurantiacus, assembly GCF_900102425.1. Classification (GTDB taxonomy): domain Bacteria; phylum Actinomycetota; class Actinomycetes; order Mycobacteriales; family Geodermatophilaceae; genus Blastococcus; species Blastococcus aurantiacus. Next base: position 258,952 of record NZ_FNBT01000005.1, on the reverse strand, counting down.
CGCTAGGTTGTGCCAGTGTTTTGATTGTTAACTGAGACTCCGGCGTTGGGAGTGGCTGCTGGCGGCTCAGTTCCTGCCCCAGACCGACGATGACACGGGAGGCGGTATCCAGCGCGGTTTCGCGACTCTTCGACTCTACCAGGATGTCGACTATTGGCTGTCGCTCTCGGGCGACGACTGAGTAGGTTGCAAGCGTTGATCCGGCTGCAGCGCGCTCTCGAAACTCGGGCCCCGAGGCGAGAATGGCGAGCGCCTGCGACGAAATCTGGGTGGAGGAGTTGAAGTTGAGTAAGGGATTGACTGGCTCGATCCCGATGCCCTCGGACGTGGCCACTCGCGCCGCGCCTGGAGGAAGTACGATCACGCTGCCGGTCACGGTGTAGCCAGGTTGGACACCAGCTCGCACGGCGAAGGCAAGGACGATCGTGATGAGCGTCAAGGGCAGGACTACGTACCACCGCCGCCGAACGGCTCGGAGAAGCTGTGCGAGATCCACAGTCCGCCTTCCGGATGGATTCTGATTGATGATTCGAGTGCGCATCTTAGCCGCAAGCGGTTCGACGGCCCTGGTCAGACTGGGAGCGCCGCTTCTCCCGGCACGGGAACAGATGCCGCTCGAACTGGCCTTCAGCGAGATACTGTCAAGCCCAGACCGTCGCCCTGCCGCACCGCGCTCACCGAAGCGCCGCTCTCCCGGGCTGAGCCCTGCAATGCGGGGGTAGCGGCTGGCCCTCGGCCGCCGCACTCTGGGTGCCTGGAAGACGCGCAACTGGCTGCTAGCGGACTGCATGCCCTTCGGTCATCTGCGCGCGCGGAGAGCCGTCGGGACCTCCAAGCAGCCTGCCGCGGCGATTGATCAGCTCTCGACACTCGGCCGGTGAACGGACAACTCGCTGTTGGCACAATGGGCATCTCCTGAACCGTCAATGTCCGCGCCTTCTGAGGAGCGGAGTCAGCCTCTCTCGCTCGAACCATGCGACACACGTCAGTCCCGCTGCGGCGCTGCAGGCACCCGCACCGAGGGTGGCATGCAGATGTCCGAGGTCAGTTAAGGGAGACGCTATGACGGCCAGCCCGGCGAGGAGAGCAGCTGTCCCGGCGCAGATGCCCGGCAGAGACTCACTCCAGACCTCACGCAAGCGGAGTCCAGTGCTTATGGTGAGAGCCCAGAGGGACAATGGCACGACGATGCACGCACTCACTGCGAGCCGGACGCTAGCAACAAGGGCCAACTGAGTGGGGACGGACCAATGGTCGGCCATCACGCCGATGACGACAATGCCAGCCGCCGTCGTTAGCAGTGTTAGACCGTTCACCGCCGCTAGTAGGCCTGGGCGGCTTACCGCCTGCAGGAGCGGTGGCGCAATGGCGGCGAGCACAGCAACCAATCCACTCAGTGCAAGCACCATGAGCGGCAAGCCCGCGTCCTTCCACGCTTCCCCAAGCATCCGCGGTGCTGGCAGCGCTGCGCCGGCCAGGATGCCAAAGAGGGGCATCGCGAGCAAACATGTGCCCCGTTGAATCTTGAGAACGCGCTTATGGAAATCGTCTCGGGATGCGCCCTGGAGACGTGCCAAGTCCGGCAATACGGCCGATTGCCCGCTTCGTACCGATACGTCCAAAACCATGGACGCGATACGGCTCGCGAGCCGGTACAACCCCACAGACCGTGTGCCCATGAACAGGCCCACAAGCAGGGTGTCGAGATTCCCGATGAGCAGTTGTGCGGTGTCTGCTGCGCTCGACCGGGTCGAGTACGCCAGGAGGCTCTTTCTGATATCGGGGCAGCGCCAAGGGCCCGGGCCGTGGATTGAGGGGCGCCAAGGCGACCGCGCAAGCAGGACAGTTGTTGAAACAAGCGCCCCAGCGAGTTGCTGAGCCACCAGAGCCCACACACCCGCGCCGGCGACGGCCGCACACACACCGACAACTCCGCCGACAAGGAGTCCGGCGAGGCCCCGGACCGCGAGCAAGCGAAAGTCCGACCGCCGGCGTGCCAAGGCGTCGGGAACTAGGTCGACTGCCAGCAGCGGCAGGGTCACCACCAAGGCGCAGAGGACTGAGGGTAGTTCTTTGCTACCGAAGAGCAGTCCAATGGGTTGGCTCAAGACTAGCGTGACAGCCGCGAGCGTCAGGCTGCCGACCAGTGCAAGCCGGAAGGCCACATTAAGCACCTGCTCATCCACGACCTGTCGGGCGACGAGGGCTGGCCCGAGGCCTTGCTGGAATGCCACCTGAAACAGCAGCACGAAGAGCGATGCGATGGCCACCGTTCCGAAGTCCCTCGGCCCGAGTATGCCAGCCAGGACCAGCAGCACCAGCGTGCTGATTATGGCGCGACCGCCGTTCAATACCAGCGACCACGAGGCAGCCCGCTTCAGGCCCGCGGGCGCCTCCGTCTCAGCGGGCATGGGGTTGAATCGGCGGTGTCACGATGCCGCACTGTAGTTCTCTGCGTGCCGGGGAGGCACGTGTTGATGTCGCTGCGCTGTCCGAAGCAGTCAACTGACGGGCCAGTGACGCAGGGAGCCCGCCGTAGACCCACGATGAGCCGAGACTGCCCGCATCCCCTGACTTGGTAGCCAGCGTGCCCCGAACATGCATCGCCGACGACAGGGGCGAGGCCGTCGGCACGGCATACCGTAGTCGGTGAGTGATCCGGTTGATCCCGCGGCTAGTCTGGGCGTCGGCTTGCCTGCGCATGCCTGATTCAGACTGGTTGGGAGCCCAATGGTGCAACTGGCGAGCGTCGGATCCTCGGTACGTCGTGCTCTTCGCCGCCACATCGGTATTTGGCCTCTTTTCGAAGCCCGCAATCGAGTCGTGCATGTCCGCGGGACTCTGGCCGCGCGGGCGACGGAAGCCCGTGAGACGCGTCGACTGGCCGAGCAGGTCCGTGACTTCGGGCCAGCGACGGTGGCAACTGTTATCCCGACCTACAAGCGGCCTGACCTGCTGCAGCGGGCCGTCGCGTCGGCTCTTTCGCAAACTGTCGACGACCAAATCATCATCGTCGTGGACGATGGAGGAGGACTGCCTAAGCTGCCGGAGGACTCGAGACTGCGAGCCGTCTCCCTGAGCCACAACACGGCCATCCTGGGACTCGTACGAAACGTGGGCATCTCGTTGACGCAGTCGAAGTACGTTGCCTTCCTCGATGACGACAACGAGTGGATGCCGAATCATCTCGAGATTGCACTCGAGGCGCTCGGGAGGGATGTCGACATGGTGTATACGGCCTTGCAGCGGCACCTACCTGACGGCACGTTGGTGGATATCCTCACACGCGACTTTGATCGCAAGGCGCTGGCGGATGACTCGAACTACCTCGATATCAACGCCGTCCTGGTGCGCAGACGTCCCTCGCTCCACTTTAGCCGCATCCCGCGTACTAAGCGGACCCTTCCAAAGGAAGACTGGGAGTTCATCTACCGTTTCTCCAGGCGTCACGACGTTCGGCACGTTCCCGTGCCTACCGTGCGGTACCTGATTAATGAAGAAAGCTACTACACGGAGTGGAGCCCGTAGTCGCGAAATGCATTAGGATCGGCTACCGGGGCCTGCTCCGGCAGCCGAACGCGATGGCCAAGCCGCAAAAGTGATCGAAGCCGTGCGGAGTGACCGCGCCACTATCGCGTGTCCTCCCTACGTGCTGGGAGGTGGGGCGACGCGCCATCTGGCGGCGGACCGAACGTCTTCCCAGCTGAGGTCCAGCGCCTCTCGATAGAGCGCTAGATCTCGGCCATGGAGTTCCCTCGCGATCTGTAGCTGATGGTCGTCTACATGTTCCGCGTAAGCGGATCGGCGAGGGACCAAGATGGGTCGGCGCCCCGCATTAAGCGCCCCCAAGGCGCTACCGATGCCTGCATGGGCGATCACTGCGTCTGCTTGCGCCATGGCGGAGTGCAATTCATGCTGAGGCAAGTACGGATGGGCGGTAATCGGCAAGCCGTCAACGTCCGACTCCCCGGTCTGCCACAGAACGTCGCAGTCGGCTGGGATGATGGTCACGAGCCTCTCGAGGAGTCGTCGGAAGCCGTAGCCCTGAATAGTACCTAGCGTGACCACCACGGAATGAATGGGCTGCTCAGTCATCTGTGTGGCCACGAAATCATCGAAGACCGAAACACTAAGGTCCCAGGGCGGTCTTGCCCACGAGCGGTACTGCGCCGACAGTTGAATGCCGGGTATCCGCTGGAGGATGCGCCCAGTGCGGGACGGTCCCTCGCTTCGTGCGGCACTCTCGATGTAGTGCGCTGATCTGCCCATGGCTCGGGCGGCGGGGAGGAAGGATAGCGCAATGCCGGAGCCCGTGCTGATTACGGCGTCGATCTGATGCCTTTTCAGGATCCGTATGGCGAGGGGAACGTTGGCGGCGACCCTGCGGTAGTCGCGTGGAGCCGTGTACGGCACGAACTCGACGCTTTCGCTGGCCAGCATCGATCGGCTCTGGGGCGAATCGAATGTTGCCCAGACGACGGGGGAACCTGGGGCGACCAGTCGAGGTCGCAGCTGATACAGCTGCGCAAGGTGCCCCCCGGTCGCAGCGACGAGCAATGTGGTCACAGTCGACTCCTGGTGCTGCGGGCATGAACTGCCTCACCCTAAGTGACGCAGGGGGAGCGGAGGCGATGCCGGCCAGGTTCTGCGTCCGCCTACGTCATAACTGCCGTTGGTCGCTGACGGTGCGAACGCGGGGTTCGTGATCGAATGAGCTCGTGTCAGCTGGTATAGCCCCCATGGCCTCGGTCATCATCCCTGCGCACCAGGAGGAGTCGGTCATCGGTCGGTGCCTCGACACCTTGCTGGAGGGTGCCGACCCTGGTGTCCTCGAGGTCATCGTGGTCGCGAACGGCTGCACTGACGGCACGGCCGAAGTTGTCGCTCGTTACGGGCAGCGGGTTCGGTTGAGGCAGTTGTCCGTCGGATCGAAGACGGCTGCGCTGAACGCCGGCGATGACATGACGTCGACCTTCCCCCGCATCTACCTGGATGCCGATGTTGAGCTCTCGTTTCAAGCGGCGAGGGCCGTGATCGCATGCCTGGACTCGCGGGACCCGCTCCTCGCCTCTCCGCGTCGAGTGTTGCAGGTGAATGGCGCGACCCGCCCTGTCAAGTGGTTCTTGCGTGCGTGGGAGGCGTTACAAGCAGCGCGCAGGGAAAGTATCGGTAGCGGCGTATATGCGCTGAATCAGGCTGGACGTGCTCGCTTCGAGCGCTTCCCTGACGTTATCGGGGATGATCGCTTTGTGCATGGTCTTTTCGAGGCGGCCGAGAAGCGCGTGGCCGAAGCGGAGGTCAAGGTCTGGCCGCCCCGAAACCTCCGAGAGCTAGTGAAGGTGAGAACCCGCATCGTCGTGGGGAACATGGATCACAGCCCATTGCAGCAAGTCGGCCCGCACAGGCCACCAATACCAGTGCAGGCACGGCATGTCCTCCGTGACCCAACGGCTATCGCAGCCCTGCCGTTGTACCTCGGGGTGTCCTTGCTCGTACGTCTGCGTGCGCGCCGCCGGATCAAGTCTGCCGACCACCACTCTTGGGCGCGGGCAGAACGGAGAGTCTCATGACTCCCGACGTATCGGTGCTCATCGTCACCTACAACAGCGGACCGCATATCGAGGCTTGCCTGACGGCCTTGGAGGAGGCCCTCCTCCGGGTCCGGGGTGAGATTCTGGTGTACGACAACGCTTCCAAGGACGACACGGTCGCGCGTGCCCGTAGCTTCCCGTCGGTGCGGGTGGTGGAAGGTTGCGACAATCTCGGCTTTGCGGCAGCTTGTAACCGTCTAGGCGCGCTCAGTAGTGGGCGCTACCTTTGGTTCCTCAATCCGGACACCCGTGTTGACTCCCGAGCGGTCGACGAGCTTCTTCGGGTTGCGTCCCAGCATCCGCAAGCGCACTTGTTCGGTGCCAAGACGATCACTCCCGACGGTCGGACCGTGACCGCAAGTGCTCAGGGTGAAATGTCAATATGGTCACTGACCTGTTTCGCCAGTGGGCTTTCAACAATTCTCGCTGGTCGGCGTGGAGCGGATCCTGAGAGCCTTCCAGGTTGGGATCGCACCACGACTCGGCACGTGCCCATGCTCAGCGGCGGCGCGCTCATGATCAGTCGGCACGCCTGGGCAAGGCTAGGCGGCTTCGACGAGCGCTACTTCATGTACGCCGAGGATGCTGACTTGTGCGCTCGCGCGTGCAGGGAGGGCTTCAAGCCGCTCTATGTTGCTTCCGCCGTAGTGGAGCATGAAGTAGGCGCCTCATCCTCGGCAGGAGGCAAGCTTGTGCTTCTTCATCGCGGAAAGGTCACCTACGTGCGGACCTTGTGGTCTCCTCTTCGCGCCTGGGTGGGCACGCGGCTACTTATCGTCGGCGTCGCCTTACGCTCAGCGGCCGCACGCCTTGGCGTGTTTCCAGACCGGCATGGTCGGTCGTTGGGAGATGCATGGACCGAGGCGTGGCGACGTCGTACGGAGTGGCGGCGCGGTTGGTGATGGTGAGCCTGGCCTATTCCACTGTGATGACGTCCTCTCATTGCGAGTGGCAACGAAGGTAGGCGGCAGTGCCAATCCGACCATTAGCGACGACTCCGGGCAACCATGGGTCGGGCGAACTCGTAGCGTCAGTTCGACGACCTAGTAGATTCGGGGGGAGGATAGCCGGTGAGGCCTCTGCATCGGTCGATGCGTGAGCGGATCGCGCGCGTGCGCGCGGTTGAGCGCGTGCTCACCGGCTGTGTTCGCGAGCACGATTGGACCGAGACTCCGTCCGACGTTGAGGCCATCCTCCCGGCCGTGGATCAAAGCCGACTCGTCGACCTAGCGCTGCGGCACCGGGTTGTCGCACCCGTACTGACAAGCCTCGCAGGCTCTTCGGCATTCGATCCTGATGTTCGCAGGCGGCTGCGCGCACTGACCCGCATGGATCACCTTCGAAGTCTTCAGGTAGAAGGTGAGTGCAGGCATGTCGGGGCAGCGCTGCGCGAGACTCCTTGGCTGGTCGTGAAAGGCCCGGCTTTGGCTCGCGGCTATTACCGCCGACCGGAGCTGCGAGCTTATGGCGACTTAGACATCCTCGTCCGTCCCGCTGACTTCGCCCTCTCATTGGAACGTTTGTCCGAGGCGGGCTACAGGCTCCTTGACCGGAACTGGACGCACCTATTGCAGACCATGTCGGGTGAAGTGCACCTGCTCTCGCCGAGAGGCGTTCTCGTCGACCTTCATTGGGACCTTACGAATGACCTGGCGACGCGGGAGAGTTACGCGATGGTTGCGCGTTCGTTCTTTGAGCGCGCGGAGCCGGTCCGAATCGCCGACGCGGAGTTCCAGACGCTGGACCCCCTCGACACCGTCGTGCACACGGCTGTGCACGCAGCCCGCTCAGGAGGAGACCGCCTCGTTTGGATGAAGGACCTCGAACAACTGGTGCTCGCGGGCCGCTTCACTTGGCCCGCTCTCGCCGTTCGGAGTGCCGAACACCACGCCATTCTGCCCGTCACCGTGATGCTGCATCGCATGCGCGCGACGCTCGACGTCCCACGCGTGTCTCACGCGGACTTGCGGTCACTCGGTGGACCGCGCACGTGGCAGTGGGTCGGGAAGGCCGTTGACCGCTTTGCTCCGTTGCTCGGCGCGGGCCCGGACGGCTCGATAGCGCGCATGTACGCGCGTTCCACCCGCTCCGACAGCAGATCTGCCTCTACAGAGTTGGCTCGCCGGCTGGTGGCCCGTGCGCGCCGGGGAACGTGGCCAGACGAGAACAACACTCTTAACCCGGCCCACCCCGAGTCCGTCCTGTACGACTCTGGGGGGGGAGCGGGGAGGGCCGCATTCCTGGACGCAGTCTTGGCGCACGACTGGGAAGTGACGTGAGCGCGCGGCCGTTGTGGCTCCGGGTCTACCTGACGGGGGAGCGGCGGATCGAGCGGCTCGTACAAGATCTGCACGGCGTCTGGGACGGCGTCTGGCTAGGAACGCTGACTCCTGAACAGTTGGGCGTCCTGGATAGGGCCTATTACGACGGCGAGGGCATGTATCGCACCGAGACGTATAACAGGCGGGGACTGTTCGAATGGGAAAGGCGCATAGTCGACAGTCACTTCCTGAACGGTGGCCGGATAGCGGTGCTGGGGGCCGGAGGAGGACGGGAAGTCTTGGCTTTGCTAGCCACCGGATACGACGTGCAGGGATTCGAGCCGAACGCCGAGTTGGTAGCAGTGGGCGCGCAACTGACAATGGCCGACGGGCATGGCAGTCGGGTCTCGTTCAGTCCGCGCGACGGATGGTCCGCGCCAGCGGAGTCCTTCGACGGAGTGCTCGTCGGTTGGGGCGCGTACATGCTGATCCCTTACAGGGAGGCGCGGGTCGCGCTCTTGCGGCAGGCGTCAGTCGCTACCCGTGGAGACGGTGTCGTAGCGGTTTCTTTCTTCACCATGCAGGGCGACCGCCGGCCGTTCCACATCGCCTATCGCGTGGCTCGTCTCGTCCGACGACTACTCGGCCGCCCGGCGCCCTTGATGGGAGATGCGCTCGTGCCGAACTTCGCGCATCACTTCACGCGGTCTCAAGTCGTTGAAGAGCTGACGGCCGCCGGACTTGAGCTAGTCGAGTGGGGCACCACCCCCGGTGGATACGGTTGGGTGGTCGCGCGCAGGGCCGTTGCGAACAAGGGAGCATCAGGTGAGTGAAGGAACGGGCAAGTCGATCCGTTTGCGCCAGGGGGCGGTGACGTGGCACGAGGCCGACGGTGAAGTCATCGCGCTCGACCTCCAGTCGTCCGACTATCTCGGGGTCAACCCGGCTGGAGCGGCGCTCTGGACTCGGCTCGTGGATGGAGCGACCGAGGCGGAGTTGATCGAAACACTCCGTAGCAGGTATGAGCTCGACCACGAACGCGCGGCAGCGGATGTCAAGTCATTTCTAGGGGAAGCGCGGACCCGGGGCCTGCTCGAGGAATGACGTCGTCGAATTATCCGTCCCGTTTGCACGGGCTGGACGAGTGGCGGGCCTACAGGCGGGCCCCACTTGTCGGCCGGTACAGCGTGGCGTCCGCCCGGGCTGGGCTCTGGGCCTGGATCAGTCTCCGCAGGGCGGCAAGAGCGCTGGCCCGGGATGGTGTCAGGGCGACCGTCGTTGCGCCGCCACCACTGCCTTCAGGCGCCCGTCGGGGTGTCGAGGCGGTGCTGCGTCGGACCTCGCCCACCTGTCTTGAACGGTCCTTGGTCTTGCAGTCATGGCTGGCCCACCACGACGTGCCCTGCGAAATCATCATCGGCGTAGCCAAGGATGGCCCCGACGTAAAGGCGCATGCCTGGCTTGACATCGAGTCGGGTGACCACGTCGCTCGCAATTATCGGGAACTGCACCGTTTGGAGCCTCGGTGACAACGTCCGCGCGAGCCTGGCGCCCCTGGCAGTTGTCTCCGTTGGAACTTGCAGCAGGATTCGCGCTGGGAATCGGCAACACCCCCCCTCTTCCCAGGGCGCCGGCAGGTTCGCCGAGTGCACGCAAGGCTTTTGAGGAGGTCATCCTCGAGGCGCTTCGTCACCCGCCGTGCGTGGTCAGCTTTTCCGGAGGGCGGGACTCCTCTGCGATCCTCGCCGTGGCCGCAGCCGTCGCACGAAGGGAAGGCCTACCTCCCCCGATAGCGGTCAGTCAGCGATTCACCGGCGTGGATACGGCGGAAGAGTCGCGGTGGCAGGAGATGGTCATCGCCGAAGCCAAAGTCGTTGACTGGGAGCGACTCGAACTCACCACTGAACTCGACGTCGTCGGCCCTCTGGCGCGGGACCTCATCAGCCGACACGGGGTGCTCTGGCCGGCGAACACCATGTTTCATGCGCCCATTGCCGCACTAGCTCGTGGTGGCACGTTGGTGACCGGCTTCGGCGGCGACGAGATCATGTCACCTGGATGGGCCTGGGAGCGCCTCAACAGAGTGCTGAGTCGCCAGGTGCGCCCCCGCCGTGGTGATCTCATCGAAGTCGCCGGTGCGATCGGGCCTCCAGCACTGAGACGGAGGGTGCTGGCGCGCCGCCCCGACCCTAGCGCCCCCAGTCCATGGCTTCGTCCACACGCCGAACGGGCGGTCCGACGAGCTTGGGAGGACTTGCGCGTCGCGGAACCCGTCCATCACGGCAAGGCGATCCGGTGGTGGTGGTCATCGCGATACATGTCCACCACGCTGCAGAGCCTAGGACTTCTTGCCAGCGGTTATGGCGCATCCATTCTTCATCCGTTTGCCGACCCACGTTTCCTGACGGCTGTAGCACGGGAGCGGGGTCGCAACGGTCCTCGGAGCCGGTCCCAGAGCATGATCGGTCTGTTCTCCGACGTCCTGCCGGAGCAGACGCTCGTAAGGGTTGGCAAAGCCTCGTTCAACGGAGCATTCCTGGGTCCGGAAACGCGGTCTTTCGCGAAGGACTGGGACGGGTCCGGGGTCGATCCTTCGTACGTGGATGTCGAGGTACTGCGCGACATCTGGCGCACGGAGGACCCCGATGCGCGCAGCTATCCCCTGTTCCAAGCCGCATGGGCAGCCACGGTCATGCCCTCGTCAGCTTCAGGAACTGAGCGCGTCCAATAGCTCGCAGGTCGAGCTCTCCATCGTGGACCAGTCCTGTCGGCGGCTCCAGTGAAGAATCGGAACACCGGCCAGGCTGAAGAACTTCGCCGGTTCAGTCGGCGGCAGAGGGACGGCCAGATTCGAGGCGAGGAGCGGCACCCGCATTTGAAGCGGCAAGACGGTGACCGCAGCCTCGCCCCACGTCGGCAGGATCCACCCACGCAAGGGCGCTGCTCCTGTCGGAGGAATCGGCACGCGCCAGCGCGCTCGCCGGCCTACGACTCCCAAGGGTGTACCGAACCCGAAGTGAGCCGCTGCACCCTCGCGGAGATCGATCAGTCCTGGCCCGGGGATCACCATCCCGTCCTGCACGACCACTACGTCGTCCGTGATGATGGGGAGGCCGAGAACATGCAACTGGGCCATGAGTGAACTCTTGCCTGCGTTTCGCTCGCCCAGTACCCCCCACGCACCCCCGCCGTATTCGAATGCGCCGGCATGAATCGTCTGCCAGCCCAGCCATCGAGCCATGATGGCCGCAACGCGTGCGATGTGCGGATGTACAAGATGGTCGTGGGGGAGAGGCGTCGTAGTCCTGAAATGCGCTGACAGCCTGGCACGATCCACTTCCACATCTCCCAGGCCATTGGGTAGCCGGTACGCGGTGCGGTCATCAGTCGACGTGTCCTTTGCCAGCATGGACGGTCCCCTCGCCTGGGTCACTCGCAGGACGGGGGCCGACTTCGGCGTTGGTCGCAGCAGCGCTGACGCCTCGGAGAGGTCCGGCATGGTGAATCCGTAGCAGCCCGTAGGCACCTCATGGCCCTTCGTCGAGGGCGCCACCCTAGGGGAAGTTGCCCGGTGCGTTTCGATCGTCGGCAATCTAACTTGATCTCACCTACTAGCAACGGGAAGTGCCTGATGGAGAACTACGAAGCGCCGTCGATCACCACGATCGGTTCACTGCACGACATGACCCTGCAGGTCAACAAGACTCTGGGTGCCAATGATGGAACCGGCCTCATCGGTATCCCCGGCGTCCCTGATGGCACGCCGATCGGTGAGCCCGGTAGCGGCCCGCTCAGCTGATGCACCGCTCGCCGTTGCCCGGCCAAAGGGACTGGGCAACGGCGAGCATGCAAGGCCGTGCTCGAGACTACTTTCAGCTGAGGCCCAGTTCGAGGGCCCGCTGAACTGCTTGAGCGCCGGTACGCACCCCGAGTTTCGAGAAAATCTTGGAGCGGTGCGTATCGATCGTCTTGACCGAAAGGCCGAGATCCCGGGCGATGGACTTCGCTGGTGTGCCAGCCATCATCGCCCGCAAGACCTCCATTTCCTTCGCAGTCAGTTGGGGCGCCTCGTCACTCCGGGTCGCTCGCCACTGCTCCAGAACGAGCATGGCGACCGCTGGATGCAGCGTCGCGCCGCCGGAGGCGGCAGCCTCTACGGCTTCCCACAATTGCCGGGGGTCGGTCGTCTCCAGGGGCAGGAAACCGGCCGCCCCGCGCAGAAGCAGCTCGGGCACCAAGGAAGCAGATTCCTGACTTCCTACAATGACGACTCGCGCGCTCGCGGAGAGTAGCTGGGACATGACGGCCAGCAACGGTACTCCGTCGATGTCAAGGGCGCACAGCGCCACCACCTGAGACCCTTGGTTGCACGCCCTCAGCAGTTCCTCGGCGGTTCCTACGTGGGAGATCGTCGCCGAATCGCCAGCGGATGCGCGCAAAGAACTCCGAAGCGCCGATCGGACCAACGTCGATCCGCCTGCAACGACCACCGCAAGCCCGTGCTCACCACGAGGAGCCGGTGTCGTCGGAGGCCGGCTGGTCATCGGCTTGCCTCGGGCCGTGTAGCGCTGCGCCTCACGACCCGTCCGCTGCCGCGAATCTCATGAGCCAGTCGCACTGCCTCCTGGCCAGACGTGGCGCCCAACTTCTCCATCGTCCGCCGACGGGCGGTCTCTACCGACCGCACGGACACTCCCAGCTTTTCTGCCGTCTGAGCAGCGGTCAGACCTGAGGCGGTCGCTTCAAGAACTGCGTACTCATGGGGCGAGAGCAAGCGGTGAGCCGGCTCGGAGGGCGCTGCAGTGTCCCTCGTAGTGTCGTTAGAGGCCGCGTGGACGGCGTCACAGAGAAGTTCCACCTCCCCGAGGTCGTACTCCTCGGCGCTGAATCGAGGCAGAGTTCCGCCGCCCTGCTCCGAGCTCACCCACAGGTCTACGTCGGATCGCCACCCTTCGGTCGACCGCCAGTCGGTGAAGACCCCCACGACCTGGAGTCGATCGTCAGACGAAAGCGCCACCCTCAGGCGTTCTCCAACAATGGGACGTCGATCCACGATCCCGACTCTTAGCGCGGTCGGGACCGGTGTGGCGAATGCGGACCCCATGACCGCAGGCTAAGCGAACCCCCTATGATCCCGGCCTATGCCGCCCTTCCGACGTCGGCTGCAGGCGGAGAAATTCCCCCTCTTGAGTGCAGTCGGGACGGTCTATGCGGCTGACCGGCGGGGGACGCTCGCCGCAGCGGCGTTGACCTTCGTCGGCGCGATGTCGGCGTTGGGGCTGGTCCTGGCCAGTCACCTCGCGCTCACGACGGTTCTCGTCGAGAGGGCTCCGGTCACCGCTCTAGGTGTACCGCTAGCTCTGTTAGCGCTCACGACCGCGGTCTCGGCTGCTGTTCCCGTCCTGCTCTCGTTACAGCAGCGCGTTCTGGGAGAGCGGGTGACGCAGACCATCTGGAGGCGCTTGCTTGACTCATGCGCGTCGGCCGATCTGGTCACGTACGAATCGCATGCGTTTCTCAACCGTTTGGAACGAGTGAGGGCCAACGCCGTCGGCCGCCCGCCGACCGTCGTGTCTGGCCTCTTGGCTCTCGGCGGCAGTGGAATAGGGGTCGTAGCGATGGGTGGCGCGTTGGTCGCCATCGCTCCCCTCATGCTCCCGGTCCTGCTGCTCGGGGGCATTCCGACGATTGTCGTCGCCCGTCGCACGAGCGTGCTGGAATTCGCGTTCGCCCGACGGGTGACCCTCCTTGGTCAGCGCCGGGGCTACCTCAAGCTGCTGCTCAGCTACCGCTTCACGGCGGCCGAGCTGCGGGCGTTCGACGCGACGACGGAGCTCCTGCGACGGCACGCTGAGGACGATGCGCAGTATCTGTCTCTGCTGGAGGAGCATGTCCGTAAGCGGCGGCGGTATGCCTTCGCCGGCCTCGTCGCCTCGGCTCTCACGCTGGGCGGGGCGCTGGCGGTCGTGGTCTGGCTCACTGCCGCGGGCCGCCTGAGCCTGCCGGACGCCGGCGCTGCAGCGATTGCCGCCCGCATCCTGGGGGGGCAGCTGAGCCAGGTGTTCCGGTCCTTCGGCTCCCTCATGGAGGCATCCCCGTTTCTCCTGGATCTCGCGAAGTTCCACGAGGACTACCCGCCCGGCCGCAGCGCCGGCACCCGGCACGACCTGTCCACCTCCCTGGTGGTGGAAGAGGCGTCCTTCACCTATCCGGGACAGGAGCGGCCGGCACTTGACGGCGTCACCGTGGTCGTGCCAAGAGGTCAGGTCGTGGCCTTGGTGGGTGAAAACGGCTCGGGTAAGACGACGCTCGCCAAAATCATGGCCGGCCTGTACGCGCCGGAGGCCGGCCGTGTGCTGTGGGACGGGAGCGAGCTCGACGGAGACGACCGGCGAGCGAGCTGCAGCATCCTGTTCCAGGACTTCCTGAAGTACCAGATGAGCGTCGCGGACAACGTGGCCATCTCCGACACGACCGTTCCCATCGACAGGGGAAGGATCGAGAGCACCGTCGAGCGGGTGGGGATCGCGGACGCGGTAAATCGCCTCCCGCACGGCTTCGACACGGTGATGGGAATCGAACTGGAGGAGGGCGCCGACCTCTCTGGGGGCCAATGGCAACGGCTCGCCCTCGCCCGGGCCCTCTACCGCGACCGCTCTCTTGTCATTCTCGACGAGCCGAGCGCGGCCCTAGATCCTCGAGCAGAGCACGAGCTGTTCGCCGACGTCCGAGGAGTGCTGGGCGGCCGAGCCGCGGTTCTGATCTCGCACCGCTACTCCAGTGTCCAGCTCGCCGATGTCATCTACGTCATGGAAGGCGGCCGAGTGGTGGAGGGTGGGACGCACGAAGAACTCGTGGCGTTAGGCGGGCGCTACGCGGAGTTGTACGCACTGCAGGCGCAGGCTTACCTGGCACCATCGTCCTCACCGCAACGGAGCGAGCGGAACGCATAGCGTCAGGGACATGGCGGATTCCCCGTGTAGCAGGCCGCATGCCTGATTCCGCCCTTCCCGCAAAGGCTCTCCGAGCGGTACCTTCTCGCCGTTGATTGAACTCGGAAGTTTCACAGCTCCGGCGACGCTGTGGCGCAGCGAGTTCGTATTCATGGGGCGCACACGGGGGTGTGACTATTTCGTTCGTTGAGATCCGTGACGATTCCGTCCGATATTCCGGCTCCGCCAGCACTCGCGGCTGGTACTCCTACGCGGCGCGTTTCCGCGGCGAGGGAACCGAGGCTCGTCGGGTCTGGCGAGCGGACTATGTGCGGCGTCTCGTCGTCACCGATGCCCTGTCGGCGCTCCTCGCCGCGCTTGCCGGCTTCGCGGTGCGCTTCGCCCCCGCTGACACGGCGGCGCCTGGCTACGCCTCTGTATGGACGTTGGCACTCCTGCCCGTGGTGTGGGTGGGTGCGATGGTCGTCGCCCGCAGCTACGAGGAGCGCTTCCTCTGGGTGGGGCCTGAAGAGTTCCGTCGGGTTTTCTTCGCGGCGATGATGCTGCTCGCGACCGTGGGCACCGTCTCCTGGGCGTTCCGTTTGGAAGTAGCCCGAGGGTTCGTCATCGTCGCCGTCCCCCTCGTCACCGTCTTCACGCTGCTACAGCGCTACGTGCAGCGGAAGATGCTGCACCGGGCGCGCCGCCGTGGTGAGCGCCTCCAGACGACCATCCTCGTCGGTCACCGCAATGCCGTCGCTGCTCTCGACGAGCAGTTGGAGCGGGAAGCGCACCACGGATACCGAGTCATCGGTTGCTGCTTGCCGGCCGATCAGTACGACCCGACTGCCGACGCCTTCAATGGCCTGCCGGTGCTGGGCGAACTCGACGAGGTCGCCGCCGTCGTCGCCAAGTACGAGGTGGACACCGTTGCTGTTCTTCCCTGCCCTGAGCTGGACGGCCCCGCACTCCGCCGGCTGGGCTGGGACCTGGAGAAGACGCGCGCCGAGCTGCTGCTCGCGCCCGCGGTGACGGAGATCGTCGGCCCCCGGGTGCGCATCCGCCCGGTCTGCGGGCTGCCGCTGCTGCACATGGAGCGGCCCGAGCTCACGGGTGCCCGCCGCATCGTCAAGAACCTGTTCGACCGGACCTCCGCCTCGCTGGGCGTGTTCTTCCTGCTGCCGGTGCTGCTCGGCATCGCCCTGGCCGTCAAGGTCACCAGCCGGGGCCCCGTCTTCTACAGCCAGCAGCGCGTGGGCCGTGACGGCGAGGTCTTCTCGATGCTGAAGTTCCGCAGCATGGTGGCCGGGGCCGACCGCATGGTGAAGGACCTCTCCCACGGGGACGAGGGCAACGGCGTCCTGTTCAAGATGAAGGCCGACCCGCGCGTGACCCGCGTCGGCAAGCTGCTGCGCCGCTACTCCCTCGACGAGCTGCCCCAGCTGTTCAACGTCATCCGCGGTGAGATGTCACTGGTCGGCCCGCGACCACCGCTGCCGACCGAGGTCGAGCGCTACGGCTTCGACATGCACCGGCGGTTCCTGGTGAAGCCCGGCCTCACCGGCCTGTGGCAGGTCAGCGGCCGCTCGGACCTGTCGTGGGACGACTCGGTGCGCATCGACGTCCGCTACGTCGAGAACTGGTCGCTGACCTTCGACTTCATGATCCTGTGGAAGACCGTCGGCGCGGTGCTCCGGGGGTCAGGCGCCTACTGACGTCCGGTGACGGTCGGCGCTCTGGACGCCGGCCAGCGCCACGGCGCTGAGCAGCGCGCCGTACTCGTTCGCCCAGACGGTCAAAGCGAGCCACGTCGACTCCAGCAGGAACATCACCTCGTCACCCTGCGACCGGCCGGCCCATGACCGGACAGGCGCGCCGGGTCGCCCCACAAGTTGGGACGCGTGAGACGTGTGGTGTCAGCAGGTGGTTCCGCGCATCAGCGCGGGACGGCGGGCAGTGTCTGCTGGGAGAACTCGTCCACGTTCTCCGCGAGCGAGTCGTTGTGGAGGTACTCCCACATCCGCTCACCCGCCGTCTCGTCGAGGTAGACGACGCTCGCCGCCCCCTCCCGCCCGGTGCCGAGCACCGGCGCGGTGAAGAACGCGACGTTCTCGGGCCGCAGATCCCTCATCGAGAACGCCAGCCCCAGCAGGTCGCGATTGCCGAGCGTGTCGTCCACGGACACGGCGCCGGTGAAAGCGAGCAGAGCGCTGTCGAGCCGACCGGGATCCGTGAAGGTGTTCGTGCTGAACAGCTTGTCGAACACCGACTGCAGGTACTGCTGCTGACGACGGACCCGGTCGAAGTCGCCCCCGGGCAGGCCGTAGCGCTGAGCGAGGTACCAGCGCGCCTGCAACCCGTCGAGCACGTTGGTGCCCGCGGAGAAGGTGTAGGGCCCGTTCGTCGTCGTCTCCGCCACCTCGACCTCGACACCCCCCAGGGCGTCGGTGACCTCGATCAGGCCGAGGAAGTCGATGGCGACGTAGTGGTCGATGCGCACCTGGGTGAGCTGCTCGACCGTCTCGATGAGGAGGGACGGGCCCCCGAAGGCGTAGGCGGCATTGATCTTGTTGAGGCCGCGGCCGGGGATGTCGACCCACGAGTCGCGGGGGATAGAGATCAGCTGGGCGTGCTCCCGGTCGGCCGAGAGGCGCGCCAGCATGATCGCGTCCGAGCGCCCACCCGGGTCCTGGCCGGTCTGCGCGGCCAGGCGGGTGTCGGACCCCACCAGCAGGAACGTGACCGGCTCGTCGCCGGCGGCCTGCGCGGGGGTGGCCGGCGCGGGGCGGCTGGCGTCGTCGAGGTCCGAGAAGACGTCCCCGACCCGTTCGATGTTGCCGCCGTAGCGGTCGGTGAGGTACCAGAGGCCACCGGCGGCCACGAGCGCGAAGATCGTGCTCAGCACTGCGAGGACGATCAGGAACTTCCGCAGCCGCCCGAACCGCCGGCGGCCACCCTCGTGCTCGCGCGGCGCGGGATCGAGTGGCGTGTCGACGTCCGGTGCGGGGCGCTCCGCCGTCGCGACGTCCGCTTCCAAACTGGCCGGGTGGCCGGGCTCGCGTCCTTCGTCACCCACGTCCCCACCACCCCTCCGCTCGGCCGGATTAGGACGGTACGGACAGTGACGGGGCCGGCGGCAGCGCTGCTCACCCCATGGGGGTGGCGGTCACTGCGGGTAGCGAAGGAGGTCCGCAAGGCGCAACTGCACCCCTAAGGGGCAGTGCCGACTGACGTCGTTGGCAATAGCCCGCTAGCGTCGAGAATCGCGGCGCGGCCAATGGCGTGTCGAGCGCGTCAGCGTGCGCTGCCGCGCAACAGCGGAGGGTTGTCAGACATGCGCTTGCTCGTCACCGGCGGTGCCGGCTTCATCGGTGCCAACTTCGTGCACCAGACGCTGCGCGAGCATCCCGAGCACTCGGTCACCGTGCTCGACGCGCTCACCTACGCCGGCAACGAGGCCTCGCTGGCCCCCGTGCGCGGCGACATCGAGTTCGTCCACGGCTCGGTGGCCGACGCCGACCTCGTCGACCAGCTCGTGGCCCGGCACGACGTCGTCCTCCACTTCGCCGCCGAGTCGCACAACGACAATTCGCTGCGCGACCCCTCGCCGTTCCTGCAGACCAACCTGGTCGGCACGTTCACGATCCTCGAGGCCGTCCGCCGGCACGGCGTCCGGCTGCACCACATCTCCACCGACGAGGTCTACGGCGACCTCGAGCTCGACGACCCGGCCAAGTTCACCGACCAGACGCCCTACAACCCGAGCAGCCCCTATTCGGCGACCAAGGCCGGCTCCGACCTGCTGGTGCGCGCCTGGGTGCGTTCATTCGGCATCCACGCCACCATTTCCAACTGCTCCAACAACTACGGGCCTTACCAGCACGTCGAGAAGTTCATCCCGCGGCAGATCACCAACGTGCTGTCCGGCCTGCGCCCCAAGCTGTACGGCGCCGGGGAAAACGTCCGCGACTGGATCCACGTCGACGACCACAACGCCGCGGTGCACCTGATCCTCGAGCGAGGCAGGGCGGGGGAGACCTACCTGATCGGCGCTGACGGCGAGAAGAACAACCGCGAGGTGCTCGGCCTCATCCTCGAGCTCACCGGGCAGCCGGCCGACGCCTTCGACTCCGTCACCGACCGCGCCGGGCACGACCTGCGCTACGCCATCGACGCCGGCAAGCTGCGCGCGGAGCTCGGCTGGACGCCGCGCTACACCGACTTCCGTGACGGCTTGGCCGCCACCATCGACTGGTACCGCGAGAACGAGTCGTGGTGGCGCCCGCTCAAGGGTGCGGTCGAGGCGCAGTACGCGGCCGCCGGCCAGTGACCACCCTCATCCTCGGGGCCAACGGCCAGCTCGGACGGGCGCTGCAGCGGCAGTTCCCCGACGCAATCGCCCTGGACCGGTCGAAGCTCGACGTCTCCGACCCCGCGGCCGTGCGCGACTACCGCTGGGACGGCGTCGACGTCGTCCTCAACGCCGCCGGCTGGACGGCGGTCGACGCAGCGGAGGACCCGGCCAACCACGCCGCCGTCCGGGCCGTCAACGCCGACGCCGTCGGCTACCTCGCCCGGGCGGTGCGCACCTGCGGCGCCGTCCTTGTGCACGTCTCCAGCGAGTACGTGTTCGACGGGACGCACGACGGCCCGCACCCCGAGGACTGGCCGGCCAACCCGCTGAGCGTCTACGGCCGCAGCAAGGCCGACGGCGACACCCACGCCGGGCACGTGACCAAGCACTACCTGATCCGCACCACCTGGGTGGCCGGCGAGGGCGGCAACTTCGTGCGCACCATGGCCGGCCTGGCCGACCGCGGCGTCTCGCCCACCGTCGTCGACGACCAGATCGGCCGCCCGACCTTCACCGCCGACCTCGCCGCCGGCATCGCCCACCTGCTGGACACCCGCGCGCCCTTCGGCACCTACAACCTCACCAACGCCGGCGAGCCCGTGTCCTGGGCCGACGTCGCCGCTGCGGTGTTCCAGGCTCGTGGCCGGTCCGCCGACGACGTCACGCGGATCAGCACCGAGAAGTACTTCGCCGACAAGCCCGGCACGGCGCCGCGACCGCTGAACAGCGTGCTCGACCTGAGCCGCATCACCGCGGCCGGCTTCAGCCCGCGCGACTGGCGGCCCGCCCTCACGGAGTACCTCGCCGACCTCGACTGACCCGTCGCACACGGCCAGGTGACTGATGTTGCCGTTGTGTGACTGGTGGACCACGCTGCGTACATGAGCTGGTGGGTATGGCTGCTCATCGGCTGGGCAGCACTCGCGGCCGTCGCCGGCGTGGTGCTCGGCGCCGTCGCGGCGGACGCGCGGGCCCGGAAGCGCGCCGACCGAGCCACCCGCTACCGGCTGGACCAGCAGGAACTCCCCGAGGACGACGGCGCCTGACCCCCTCCAGGGGAGGTAGTCCGTCCGAGTGACGGCGGTTTGGTCCGCCCCGGTGCCGGACACCGGCCGGGTCCTGACCTGACTCGGAGGAACTCTCATGTGGTGCGACGACTGTCTCGAGGAGCCCGGCTTCTGTTCCTGCCGTTACGAGCGCGCTCGGCAGCAGAGGCCGCTGCGCCGGCTGGCCCGGGCCGCCACGAGCTTCTTGCACCGCAGGAGGGATCCGGCCCACTAGCAGCGGCCGCGCCTTCGCCGTGCCGACCGGCACGAAGCCAGGACCACCGCACGGTCAAGTAGTACCGCCCGACTGCCGATGAACAGCGCGTGTGGTGGCTGTGGGTGCTGGGTGGACTGGTCGCGTGGACGATCGCGGCCGTCCCGGTGGCGCTCGTCCTGGGTCGGGGGATCCGCCACGCCGACCGCCGCGCGGCCACGGGCGTCCTGACGACCGCGGATCTCCACTCCGGTACTTCCGCGCCGGTCGTGGCGCGATCCGCGCCCGCACCCCGTGCTCGGCGCCGGGCGGTGCCCCTGCCTCCGATCGGCATCGCACTCGCCGCGCTCGCCGTCGCTCTCGAGACAGGCGGCTACCTCGTCCGGCTGAACGACGTCGGCGGCACCACCGGTCAGATCATGTCGATGGACGGGGCCTACTCACTTCCGCGCATGTTCGTCGCGGCCATGTTCGCCGCCGCAGCCATCGCCGCCGTCGCGGGAGCCGGTCGCATGCCGGGGCGCCGCGCCTGGTGGATGGGGGTGGCGCTCATCAGCGGGGCGATCGCCTCGGTCAAGGCAGGCAGCACGGTGCACGCCGACGCCGTCGGGGCACTGACCCGCGGCGCCGGCGACGTCGGCGCCCTCCTCCTCAGCGCCGCAGCGGCGTCCGTCGTCGTCGCGGGTCTGTGGTTCCTCAGCCGCACCGAGCGCCGCGACCGCCGTCGGGTCCTGGGCGTCCTCGCTCTGTTCGCCTTCGCCTCGGTCGGACTGTCGGCGCTCTCCTCGCAAGCCGCCTCCTACGGGCGCGACTGGCTCGCGGTGGCCACGTACGTCGAGGAGTCCGGCGAGGCGCTCGCCGGTGTCGCGTTCCTCATGGCCGTGCTGATCGGTGTCGCGCCGCGCCTGGTGCTGCCTGCAGCTTGGGCCCTGCGTCGCTCCGCGGACGCCCACTCGCTCGCCCTACCGGAGCCCCTGGCCATCCACCGCACCGCGCGGGAGTTCCGCAGCTGAATCCGGCGTGGTCCCGGCTCCTCGACCGGTGAGAGCCCGCTCCGCGCCAGCTACGAGTGAGTGCCCACGAGCCGGCGACCGGTGGCCGATTCGTACGCCGGCGCTTCCTTGTCGTCGCTGCACCTGCGGAACGGCACGCAGGCGTCCGCGAGCCGGATCCCGTGGCCGACGACGAACGCCGTCGCGAGTGCCAGGAACGTCCAGGCGAGGACGAGGACGACCACTGCGGTCATGAAGTGTTCCTCTAGCCGAGCCGGATCGTCATTGATCCGGGGTGGACAGGGGCACGAACGGTCCTGCTGATCACACAGGGTTGTGCCCTGGTCGCCCAGCCGGCAAACGCACGTGCTCGGGTCGGGATCCACCGTCGTGGTGAGACCACGGGACGAGACGCTGGCCCCGCGCCGAGCGAGCCTTTACGGTTCCCTTGCTGCGGGGGGCATCTCCGTGGCGTACGTCCGGAGAAGCGGAGCACGCGTGAAGATCTCGGTCATCGGTTGTGGCTACCTGGGCGCCGTCCACGCGGCGTCGATGGCCGAACTGGGTCACGAGGTCGTCGGGATCGACGTCGACGCCCCGAAGATCGCGATGCTCGCCGACGCCAAGGCCCCCTTCTACGAGCCCGGCTTCGAGGAGCTGCTCGAGCGCACCCTGGCGACGGGGCGGCTGCGCTTCACCACTGACTTCGCGGACGCGGCCGGGTCCTCGGTCCACTTCGTCTGCGTGGGCACCCCGCAGAAGCGCGGCGAGTACGCCGCGGACATGCGGTACGTGCAGGGCGCTGTCGAGTCCCTGCTCGCCGTCCTCGCGCCGGGGGAGCTCGTCGTCGGCAAGTCCACGGTCCCCGTCGGTACCGCGGCAGGGCTCGCCGATCTCGTCGCGAGCAAGGTCCCGGGCGCCCTGCTGGCGTGGAACCCGGAGTTCCTGCGCGAAGGCTTCGCCGTCCAGGACACGCTGCACCCCGACCGACTGGTCTACGGCCTCCCCTCGGGCCCGGACGGCGCCACCGCGCGGGCGCTGCTCGACGAGGTCTACGCGACCATCGTCGAGCGGGGCACCCCGAAGGTGGAGAGCGACTACGCCACCGCCGAGATGGTGAAGACCGCGGCGAACTCGTTCCTCGCCACGAAGATCTCGTTCATCAACGCCATGGCCGAGCTGTGCGAGGCCACCGGAGCCGATGTGAAGCTCCTGGCCGACGCCATCGGCTACGACGACCGGATCGGCCGCAAGTTCCTCAACGCCGGCCTCGGCTTCGGCGGCGGTTGCCTGCCCAAGGACATCCGCGCCTTCATGGCCCGTGCCGGTGAGCTGGGTGCCGACCAGGCGCTCACGTTCCTGCGCGAGGTCGACAACATCAACATGCGCCGCCGCATCCGCATGGTGGAGCTGGCTCGCGAGGTCTGCGACGGCTCGCTGCTCGGCAAGCGGGTGGCCGTGCTGGGTGCGGCCTTCAAGCCCGACAGTGACGACATCCGCGACTCCCCGGCCCTCAACGTCGCCGCCCAGCTCCAGCTGCAGGGCGCCGTCGTCCAGGTCACCGACCCGGCAGCCGGGGACAACATCCGTCGCAGCTGGCCGCAGCTCGACGTCGCCGACACGGCCGAGCAGGCCGCCGACCGCGCCGACGCGGTGCTGCTGCTCACCGAGTGGAAGCAGTACCGCGAGCTCGACCCCGTCGTCTTCGGCAAGGTCGTGAAGCAGAAGCGCATGCTCGACGGTCGCAACGCCCTGGACCGCGACGCGTGGACGGCGGCCGGCTGGAGCTACCGCGCCCTGGGGCGCCGGGCCGGATAGCCACCCCCTCCCCATCTGCCTGCCGAGGCAGTACGGTCGCTCAACCTCGGTCGAGCGGTCGCTGAGGCTCGGGGCCACTGAGACGTACCCGGTGTACGTCGCCGGCGCACGGGGGTGTCAGTCCGATGCTGGATGTTCGCAGCGACACGGACGGCAGCCGCTCGGACGGGATGTCGCACGCTGCAGCTCTGGGATGGGCCTGGCACGCTGCTCGTCTCGGCCAAGAGAGCACCGGTGCCCGGCGCGCCTGGCGGACGTCGTATGTCCGTCGCCTCGTCCTGGGTGATCTCGTCTGCGCAGCGCTCGCCGGCCTGTCTGCGTTGCTGGTGCGCTTCGGCCCGGAACCCGCACAGACACCGGCCGCGTCCACGGTGGCGGGTCTCGCGCTGCCGAGCGTCTGGCTGGGCTCGATCCTGATCGCCCGGGCCTACGAGGAGCGCTTCCTCTGGGTGGGCGCCGAGGAGTTCCGCCGGGTCTTCTTCGCGGCCATGATGCTCCTGGCGACGCTCGCGACCGCCTCCTGGGCCTTCCGGCTCGACGTCGCACGCGGATTCGTCGTGCTGGCCGTCCCGATGGCTCTCTCCCTGACGCTGGCGCACAGGTGTACGCAGCGTCTGTTGCTGCACCGGGCCCGCCGACGAGGGGAACGCCTCCAGACCACGTTGCTCGTCGGGCACCGCAACGCCGTTGCCGCACTGGGCGAGCAGTTGGTTCGAGAGAGCTTCCACGGCTACCGGGTCATCGGCTGTTGCCTACCGGAACACCAGTACCGGCCGGCGGCCGACGCCTTCCACGGCTTGCCGATCCTCGGAGACCTGACCGCTGTCGCCGCCACCGTCCGGCTGTACAAGATCGACACGGTCGCTGTGCTCCCGTGTCCCGAATTGGACGGAGCGGCGCTGCGCCGGCTCGGGTGGGCCCTCGAGAAGACGGACGCCGAGCTCCTGCTGGCACCGGCGGTCACCGAGATCGTCGGGACGCGGGTTCGCATCCGACCGGTGTGCGGGCTGCCCCTCATGCACATGGAGCGCCCGGAGCTGGCAGGGATCCGCCGCCTCGGAAAAAGCCTGTTCGACAAGGTGGCAGCCGGTATCGGGGTCCTGGTCCTCATTCCGGTGCTCGTCGGCTTGGCCGTGGCGGTGAAGGCCACCAGCCGCGGGCCGGTGCTCTACCGGCAGGAGCGGGTGGGGCGCGACGGTCAGACCTTCTCGATGCTGAAGTTCCGCAGCATGGTCGTCGGTGCCGACCGCATGGTCGACGACCTGTCCGCGGAGACCGACGGCAACGGCGTCCTGTTCAAGAAGAGGGACGACCCCCGGGTGACGCCGATCGGCCGCATCATGCGGCGCTACTCGCTGGACGAGCTACCCCAACTGCTCAACGTGCTGCGCGGAAGCATGTCGCTCGTCGGCCCGCGGCCCCCTCTGCCCACCGAGGTCGAGAAGTACGGCTTCGACATGCACCGCCGCTTCCTGGTCAAGCCCGGGCTGACCGGCCTGTGGCAGTTCAGCGGCCGATCGGACCTGTCCTGGGATGACTCGGTGCGCCTCGACGTCCGCTATGTCGAGAACTGGTCCCTGACCTTCGACTTCATGATTCTCTGGAAGACCGTCGCGGCAGTGTGGCGCGGGTCGGGAGCGTACTGACTGAACAGCGGCACCGCCGGAGAGCGCGGCCGCTCCCTGAGCCGCCGGCTCAAAAGCCGGGGCGGACCTGCCCGCAGCGGCATCGGTACAGCGTCGCGCTGCTGAACGGGTCGGCGCCCGCCGACCGGAACCAGTGCAAGTGCCACGGCGCCGGGCGCCCCGCTCCGCTGCGCGCGCGGCCGGCGGAGCGCCGCGGGAGACTCTTCGGGACGGACACGTGCCGATACTCCCATCGGAGGGCGAGCGGGGTCGATGCCGTCTGCGTCATGGGCGGGCAGCAGCCAGTGACGACGGCGGCCCGCCGGCGTAGACCGCGATGAGCGCGGCCCGCTGCTCGGCCGCGGTGTTGCGCTCCAGGTGCTCCGACCACCGGGCCACGTTCGCCCGCGCGGCCGCCGGATCGGTCAGGCAGGCCACCGCGCTCCCCACGTCGTCCTCGCCCGCCAGCGTCAGCGGCGACGGCACGTCGGCGAAGCTCGGCAGCCGGCGCACCAGCGTCGGCACGCCCAACGCCGTCGCCTCGGCCACCATCAGCGGGAAGCCCTCCCACAGCGCGGAGTGCACGTACAGGTCCGCCGCCGCGAGCGCCGGCAGCGCATCCGCGCGGGGGAGCCAGCCGGAGACCTCGACGCCCCCGGCCTCCAGTGCCGCGCGTCCCGCCGGGTCGCCGTCCCCGAGCCACACGGCACGCAGGTGGGGCACGCGGGTCCGCAGCCGCCCGACGAACCGCAGGAAGAAGGCAGGGTCCTTCTGCGCGGACAGCCGCCCGCCACCGACCACGAGCAGGTCGCCGTCCGCGCGGGCCGGCCGGGACGGCACCACGTCGGGGGCGATGTTCGGCACCAGGTAGCGCGGTGCGCGGCGGGTCGGCCAGGCGGACAGGTGCCACTCGCGAGGGGCGCAGGCCGCGAACGCGGTGGTGTTGATCGCCAGCAGCGCCTCGGCCAGCCAGAAGGCGCCGCGCACGGGCGCGGAGACGTCGCGGCGCTCGAAGGCGTAGCAGTGCGGGGTGTAGACGACGCGGTGGCCGGTGCGCGACACCCCGAGGCGCGCGTAGACGCCCCCGTGGCTGGAGTGCGCGTGCACGACGTCCGGGCGCAGCGCCCGCACCACCTCGCGCACGCGCCGCACCTTCGCCCGGTGCGAGCCGGTCATCTCGGTGGTGCTCGCGAAGTCCGCCTGGTCGGCCAGGTCGCCCTCGCCGTCCACCGGGGTGCCCGACAGCAGGTGGTGCTCGACCTCGGGCAGCGACCGGGTGTACTGCGCGATGGCCGAGCCGACACCGCTGCTGAACTTCTGCACGACGTGCAGCACGCGGGTCCCGGCGACGCCGTGCGGCGCTGCGGCCGTCACCGACCGGCGCCCCGGACCACCGAGCTGAACGTGCGCAGGATGATCTTCACGTCCAGCCAGAGGGACCAGTTCTCGATGTAGTAGTTGTCGAAGCGCGCCCGCTCGGCGATCGAGGTGTCTCCGCGCAGCCCGTGCACCTGCGCCCACCCGGTCAGCCCCGACGGCACCCGGTGGCGCGCCTCGTAGCTCGGGTAGCGGCTGCGGAACTGGCTGACGAAGTGCGGCCGCTCCGGCCGGGGCCCGACCAGGCTCATGTCGCCGCGCAGGATGTTGAACAGCTGCGGCAGCTCGTCCAGCGAGGTCTTGCGCAGGAACCGCCCGACCCGCGTCACCCGCGGGTCCTCGCCGATGTTCCACATCGTCTGGGACTCGCTCTCGGTGGCCGGGCGCAGCGACCGGAACTTCAGCAGCTCGAAGTGGTGCCCGTCCACGCCGACCCGCTCCTGGCGGAACAGGATCCCGCCCTTCCCGTCGAGCCGGACGGCCAGGGCCACCAGCGCCAGCACCGGAGCGAGGAACCCGATGGCCAGACCGGAGACGAGGACGTCCATCGACCGCTTCATCGCCCACGCCCGGCTGCGGTAGGTGGCCCGGCGCAGCCGCACGAGCGGGAACCCCCAGGCGGTGTCCATGGAGCTCTCCACCTGGTGCAGCTCGAACAGCCGGGGGACGACGAACAGCTCGCAGCTCAGCCGGTCGCAGGTGCGGATCAGGCTCACCATCTGCGACTCCTTCATGGAGGAGAAGGCGACGACCACGGTGCGCACCCCTCCCTGCACCAGCACCTGCGACAGGACCTCCGGACCGCCGAGCACCGGCAGCAGGCGCGGCTGCGAGGTCTCCGGCGGGTCGGCGTCGAGGAAGCCGATCGGGTGCAGCCCGTACTCGGGGTGCGCGCGCAGCACCTCGGCGACCTGGTTGCCGACCCGGCCGGCGCCGAGGATGAGGGTCCGGTGCGCGACGAGCCGGTGCGTCCGCAGCCGGCGGACGGCGGCGTAGCCGGCCGCCCGGAACAGCACGAGGACGACGGTCACGATCATCGCGCCGCCGAGGTAGGACCAGTTCACCTCGTAGACGCCGGACGTCAGCTCCGCCCAGGCAATCTGCGCGACGGCGGAGAGCGCGGCCGCGGCGAGGGCCCGGCCCCCCAGCGAGGGCAGGTCGTCGAGGGCCGACAGCGACAGCCGCGACCGGTAGAGGCCACCGGCCCACAGGCCCAGGAGGAAGAAGGCGCCGAAGCACAGCGTCTTGACCGCCGGGGTGCTGAACCCGAGGCCGCCGACAACCAGCTCGAGCAGCACGACGCCGACGGCGACCGCGGCCAGGTCGAGGGTCACCAGGAGAGGCCGGACGCTGAAGCGGGTGATCCGCGCCCAGCGCCGGGGCGTCGCCGGGACGGGGTCGGTCATCTGCGCCCAGTCGAGCGGCGTGACGGACGGCGGAGCGACGCGCGGCGGCGCCTCCGCCCCGGTCAGCGGAAAGGCCTCTGCGCGTGGTTGCAGGGATTTCAGGCTCTTGGTCATCGCAGGGAGTCCTCGGCATCGAGCGCTGGACGAGCGGGTGAGCTGCGGACGCGGTGGTCCGGCTGATGGGCACGCCGGGCGTGCCACGGTGGTGCGGAGGTCCCGGCGCGCGCAGAGGCGCCGGTCAGTCGAGGATCGCGGTCAGTCCGGGCGGTCGCCCGCGTCGTCGGCGCGGCTGACGACATGACCGGCGGTGCCCGACACGGCGCGGGCGGACTCGCGGGCGAGCGAAGCGGTCACCGCGTCGCCGAGCACGACGAGCGGGGAGTGGTGCCCGTCGTGCGCGCCGCCCGTCGCGGCTCCGAACGCGGCAACACCGCACGAGCCGGCCGGCGCGTGGAACGGCGCGGGCGCGGCGGGCGGCGAGGGGGCCGGCGGGACGACGGGTGCCGGCGGATCGACCGGCGGCGACGGAAGCGTCGCGTCCGGAGGGGTGCCGGAGGATCGGGATGTCGGCGGGGACGTCGGGACGGAGGTCGCGCGCCCGCCCGACCCGTCCACGAGCCCGTCCCCCTCGCACGTCGGGTCCTCGAGGTGCGGGACGGGCCGGGGAGCCGGCTCCGCCCGGGTCTCGGGTGCGGGCGCACGGGAGGGCTGGGCAGCGGCCGTCTTGGCGACCGCCGTCTTGGCGACCGCCTTCTTCGCGGAGATGCCGGGAGGGGCCTCATCGGCATCGTCGGCGGGCGGGGCCGCTGCCTGGTCGGCGACGTCGAGCGGCTGTGTCGTCACCGTCTTGCCGACCGGGGCGGTGGGGGTCTTCGCCGTGCTGCGGGCGGGGGCCTGCGGTTCGGCGCCGGTGCCTGCGGCGGGAGGGGGCGGAGGCGGAGGGCGTGACCCTGGCTCCACGACGACCGGCTCCCGCGGGACGTCGCCCGGTCCGGCGCCGTCACCGCCGGAAGCGCTGCCGCCGTCGTTCCCCCCGCCGCCGGTGCCGCCGTTCCCCCCGCCGCCGTTCCCCCCGCCGCCGTTCCAGCCGCCTTCGCCGTCGCCGCCGCTCGCGCCGCCGGCTCCGGTGGCCGGGGGAGCGTCGGGCTCGGACGCCGGTGGCGCATCGGGGCCGATCGGCTCCGAGGGAGGGGGTTCGGGCGTCGGCTCGGCCGCGTGCTGGACGCGGCCCGGAGCGCCGGCGGACCTCCCGCGGTCGTCGTTGCCGGCGTGTGCCTCGGACGACAGGGCGGTGAGGAGCACGGCGAAGCCCACGAGAGCGAGGACGGCGAGCCCCAACCGTGCGGACCAGGACAGGCCGGCACCCCGACGGCTGCCGTGAGGGGCGGTGTGCGGCGACCGTGGGAACGGGCCACTGCTCATCGCACGCCCCTTCCCACGCCCGGCAGGTGCCTCGTGACCTGCATCTTTCGGCCATCATGGGGGCGCGGCGCCGCACAGTCCCCGTCACCCTTCGCGGAGTGACCGACCACACGGCCTGGAGTCGAGGTCCTACGGCCCGTCGTCACCCGGTGTGACAGAGCTAGATGTGACTGTTCGTAGCGCTGTGTGCCCCGCAGTCGTCGCCTCCGGGGCGGCGCACGCGTCACCCGATCGGGCACCCGGACCTGACCTGGGCGGACACCGCCCTAGGCTGGGTCGGGTGAAGAGCAAGGGCGGGTCGCAGGCCCGGTCCGAGGCGGCCCAGCAGGAGGCGCAGCAGGAGGCCCCGGTCACGGCTCCCGCACAGGCCGCTCCGCCGACGGCCGCCGGGACCCGCAGTCCGGCCGCAGCCCTGCCCACCGCGGCGGACCGGCGCGCACCGGCACCTGCTGCGTGGTCGTCCCGCCGCCGGACCTCCCGGTCGGCGTACGTGGTGCTCCCGCTGCTCGGCGCGGTGGCGCTCGGCGCCGGGGTGCTGGCCTACGAGGCGCAGCGATCGCCGCAGTACACGTCCGAGGCGCTGGTGGCCGTGCTGCCCGAGGACCCCGGCGACGAGGTCTCGCTGCCCATCACCTCGATCTGGGTGGGGATCGCCGACTCCGACACCGTGCGCGACAGGATGGCTCCACGGCTCGACGTGAGCCGGGCGGCGCTCGACGACGGACTGACCATCGGCTCGTCCGACGACGACGCTCCCCTGGTCACGGTGCGGGCCACCACAGGCGATCCCGAGACCTCGGCCGCCTGGGCCAATGCCGTGGCCGCCGAGCTGCTCGCCGAGTCGGATCTGCACCCGATCTCCGGCTACACCCTCGACCAGGTGACCGATGCCCGCCCCCCAGGGGCGCCGGACCAGTTCCCCACGGTCCCGCTGGTGGGCGGCGCCGTCGTCGTCGGCCTGCTCGCCGGTGCGGGCGCGGCACAGCTGGTGGACCGCCGCGCCCGGCGCAGGGCGCGGCCGACGCCGGCCTAGTCGCCGACGGGGGCCTGCACGACCGCGCCCCGCCGCCTGCTGCCGCCGGGCAGCGTGGTGGCGAGCACCATCGCGACCGCGGCCCCGATGCCCGCGCCGCCCGCGGGGAGCAGCCAGCCGGGTGTGGTCGGGTCGTCCGGCAGGAGCGCCGGCCCGATGGTGGTCACGTCGTAGGGGTCGAAGGCGTCGACGCCGACCAGCGCCCGGCTCACCACGTCCGCCGTCCGCTGAGCGGTGCGCGGGTCGTCCGACGTCCCGGTGACGCTGATGAGGGGCGCGTCCGGAGCGGCCTGGACCCGCACGAACAGCCGGGGATCGTCCGCCTGCTCGGCCAGGCCGGCCTCCCGCAGCGGTTCACCGACGATGCTCGGCGACGTCGCCAGCCGGGCGAGCGCCTGCGTGCTGCGCGCGACGCTGTTCGGGTCGTCGACGTCGTCCGCCGTGACCGTCAGGTAGGCCGTCGACTCGTAGGTGGGGGACTGCGCGAACCCCAGCACGAGGCCCACGACGAGCCCCGCGACCGCGCAGGCCGGCACCCACCACCAGCGCCGGCGGGCCACCCCGGAGTCCGGCAACCGTCCGGTCGCGCCGGGAACCGGTGCGCTCACGCCGGCACCTCCTCGAGCACCCGTTCCTGCGGTGCGGGTTCCGGGGCCGGCTCGCCGACCGGGTCGTCGGGCAGGTCGTCCGGCAGGTCGTGGTCGGCCGCGGCCCAGCCCGCCAGGCCCAGCGCGACGGCCACGAACAGCGACCCGGGACCGCCGAGGTCCGCCGCCAGCATGCTCGTCAGGTGGTAGGCCAGGACCCCGGCCCCGGTCAGCGCCAGCGCGGTGCTCAGGTCCGAGCGGGGACGGGCCGAGCGGACCAGCCCGCGGGCCAGCAGGACCAGGAAGACGACGACGAAGACCCCGGCGGCCACCAGACCCTGCTCGCTGGCGACCAGCAGGTAGAAGTTGTGCGGCGACTCGAGCGCCACCTGCTCGAAGTCCCCACCGAAGGCGATGTCGCTCGACCCGAGCAGGGAGAGGTCCGCGTAGGCGTCGCGGTGCTCGGCGAACGCGCGCGGCCCGACACCGGTGAGGGGATGGTCGAACGCCATCTGCCGGGCGGCCTCCCACAGCGCGAAGCGGTCGACCAGCGACTGGTCAGGCGTCCCGCCCACCAGGCTGGTCGCCCGGTCGGCGAGCTCGCCGCCGCGCGCCACCAGGACGGGCAGCACCCCGGCGGCCACGGCGCCCACCGCCACCAGGGCGCCGAGCATCCGCAACGGCCGGCCGCGGCTGACCACCACCATCGCGGCCACCGCCGCCGCGACCCAGGCGCCGCGGGTGAGCGAGAAGGCCAGCGGGAGGGCCAGGAACACCGCGCCGCCCAGTGCCCACCAGCGCGCCCGCCCGGTCAGCACCACGCCGAGGGCGAGGCACACGACGAGGCCCAGCGCGGTGATCTCGGCCATCGCGCTGATGTCGTAGGCCCCGAACGTCCCGACGGCCCGGACGGACTCGCCGTCGATGTCGGCGCCGGTCGCGGTCACCGCCTGGACGACGCCGAGACCGCCCTGCAGGAAGGCCAGCCCGAGCAGCCCGCCCAGCAGGATCTGCGCGTCCGTCCGGCTGCGCACCGCCAGCAGCACGGTGAGCGGGACGAGGCAGAAGAGCTGGACGAACCGGACGCCGCCGACGACGTTGTCGGGGAAGTTCTGCGCCGCCAGGGCGGTGACCGCGCTGACCAGGCCCAGGGCCCAGAAGCCGATCGCCGGTACCGACCGCGCCCGCGCGCGGCCCTCGCCGTGGAGCAGCTCGCGCCCGGCCAGGACCACCGCCACCGCCACGACCAGGTCGCTGACGGAGACCGGCGGGCCGTCCGGCCCGGACGCGCTCTGGAGGGAGGTGCTCAGCAGAGCCGCGGCCAGCCAGGTGCTCGGTCGCGCGAGGAAACGGCGGGTCGGGGCCACGGTCGTCCCTCCTCCTCGCGACGGGGTTCCAGCGGGGCCGACGGCGCCACCTGGCGAACTGTGGTCATGATGGCAGTCGAATCGCACCCATCCGGGGCGCGGGCGAGGCGTCCAGGAGGTTCTCCCCCGTGCGGGTGACCGGCCGACACCGTGCTGTGCGCCCGACACCCCGGATGGTGTGGTGGACAGCGGGGCTCCTGCTGGCCCTGACCCTGGTCGCGGTGGTGGTGACGGTGCGGCAGGACCCGGTGGCGGACGTGCCCGACCCACCCGTGTCGACGGGGATCTTCCTGAGCGTCGTGCCGGTCGCCGGCGACCTGCCCGGAGGCCGCCGGCAGACGCTGGAGACCGCGATGGCCGACGTCGAGGCGGCGGCCGACCAGGGCGCCGCGGGCATCCAGGTCACCGCCGACCTGCGCTGGCTGTGCACCACGCCGCAGTGCGACACCGCGCCGCTGGAGCCCGTGGTCGCGCGCGCCGGCGAGCTCGGGCTGGCCGTCAACCTGCACGTCAACAGCACGCCGGTGTGGATGGACGAGCGCGGGCGGTGGTTCGGGCCGGAGGGCGCCGATGCCCTCCGCTGGGCCGACCTCTTCGCCCAGCTGGTCGCCCGCTTCGGCACCGACGTCGCCGGCTACGAGGTCTGGAACGAGCCGAACTACGAGCCCTTCTGGCAGCAGGGGCCCGACCCGGCGGCCTACGCGGACCTGCTCAAGGCCGTGTGGGAGGCGGTGGAGGCGGTCGAGCCGGACGCCCAGATCATCGGCGGCGTGCTGAGCAACAACGACCTGGGCTACATGAGCCGGCTCACCGCGGCCCTGGTGGAGCGCGGCGGCAACGCGGAGAACCGGTTCTTCTACGACCAGCTCGGCGTGCACCCCTATGCCGGTGACGAGAGCAGGGGCTTCGACCCCGGCCGGTCCGCGGGATCCGCCGACGTGCAGACCGCGACGGGCACCAAGGACATGACCTTCCGCGGCATCGAGCGGCTGCGCGCGCAGGTCGCCGAGGACGAGGGGATCTGGCGCGACGTCGTCGTCGGGGAGTTCGGGTACAGCACCACCCCGGGGACGTTCTACTTCGTGCCGGAACCGCGGCGGGCCGAGTACCTGACGGAGGCCCTCCGGCTGGCGGCCAGCTGGGAGTGGCTGCGGGGCTTCACCGTCTACACCACCCTCGACGACCCCGACGACGGGTTCTCCATCGCAGGCACGGAGAGCGAGGTCGCGCTGCGCGAGGCGATGACCGGCCGGCGCGACTGACCGGACCGCCGGACGAGCCGGTGGGCTACGCGGCTAGCCTGCCCTCCGTGGACCGGCTGGAGGCACGCGTCCTCCGCACCCACGCGGAGCTGGCGGCGCTCGCGGACGAGTGGGACCGGCTGTACGCCGTCTCGCCTCGTGCGACCCCGTTCCAGACGCACGCGTGGGTCAGCGCCTGGGCCCGCGCCTACGTGCCGGCGGGTGAGCTGTTCGTCGCCGAGGTCCGGCGCGAGGCCCGGCTCGTGGCCGCGGCACCCCTCTTCCGCGACCGCCGCGGTCCCTGGCGGGTCCTCGCCCCCCTGGGAGGAGCGATCAGCGACCACACCGACGTGCTCGTCGCGGCCGACGAGCCCGGCGCGCTCGATGCGCTCGGCCGGGTGCTGCTCGCCGAGCCCGGGTGGCAGGTCATCGACCTGCCCGACGTCCGGCCGGACGCCGTCGCCCGGGCATGGGCGGACACCTGGCCGGGACGGGCGAGCCGGCTGCCGGCCTCGACGGTTCTGGAGCTGCCCGCCCTCCCGCTGCCGGACCTGCTCGACCGGATGCCGCCCCGGACCGCGAAGACCATGCGGCGGAAGCTCCGCAAGGTCGAGCAGGCCGGCATCGAGGTCCGGAACGTGCCTGCCGACGAGGTCCCGCAGGCGGTGGGCCGGCTGCTCCGGCTGCACGAGGAGCAGTGGGCCGGTCGCGGCGGCACGCCCGAGCACCGCACGGAGCGCTTCCGCGACCACCTGGTGACGGCGCTGACGCGCATGGTCGACGACGGGACGGCCGTGCTGGCGGAGTACAGCTCGGCCGGGGAGGTCCGGGTGGAGCAGATCCTCCTGCTCGGCCACGACACCGTCTCCTACTACCTGGCCGGCATCTCGCCGCAGCTGCGCCAGGACATGGACACCGCGGCGCTGCTCGTGGAGCACGACGCCGGACTGGCCGTGCAGCGGGGCGCCGAGCGGTACTCGATGCTGCGCGGGCTCGAGGACTACAAGTTCCGGTGGCGGCCCGAGCCGGTCGTCCAGGAGCGGGTGCTGCTGTCCCGGCCCGGACCGGGTGGCCTGGCCTACGGAGCGCTCGTCCGGGCCCGTGCGGCGGCGGTGCGGCGGGTCAAGGAGCAGGCGCCCTGGGTGCGGGAGCTCCGCGACCGCGCCGTGCGGCGCATCCGCGGCTGACCGGCCTTCAGGACTGCGGCCGGTCCGTCCGCCACCGGCTCATCGGAAGCAGCAGGACGGCCGAGACGGTCAGCACGGCGCCCATCACGACCAGCCGGGTCACCCCCGACGTGGCGAGGAACGCGCCGGTGACGAGCACGGCCCGGCCGGCGTCCCAGTAGAGCCGCGACCGGTCGCGCCCGAGGAAGTTCGGCAGCCGGTTGATCGTGGCCCCGGCGAGGAGCGGGCCCCAGAACAGCAGGGTGGCCACGGCCAGCGGCAGGAACCACCCGGCGACCTCGTCCCGCTCGGTCGCGTACGCCGCGAGCGCCAGGCCGGTGACGACGGCCAGCACCGCCACCGCCGTGCTCAGCAGGAGGGCCCGGCGGCGGGCGGCAGCGAACTCCGCAGGCCTCCGCTCGCGCACCGCCTGGCTGAGCCGGGCCTCGAACGGCGGGGCCACGATCGTGTACAGCACCGTGGCGAAGCCGCCGCAGATGCGGCTGACGATGGCCCACGGCTCGGCGGCCGCCCCCAGCCCGGGGATGGCCAGGCCGGGGAGGAAGACCGTCCAGCCCCCGGCCAGGCTGGCGACGGCGGGGCTCGCGCTGCGGGCCAGGTAGGCCCGCCGCAGCCGACGGCGGGTCGACCGCGAGGCCCGGGGGAGCGGCGGCCCCCAGTGCTGACGGCGCACCGCCAGGCCGGCGGCGGCGACGACGTAGGCGAGGCTCGTGCCGAAGGTCAGGGCCAGCGGGCCGAAGGGGCCGATGCTGGTGACGAGCGTGAAGGCCAGCACGGCCACGCCGTAGTACAGGCGGGCCAGCCCGATGCCGGTGGTGTCGTCGGCCCGCACGACCCGCGTCACGCTCATGTCGTAGAGGCCCAGGGTCCCGGTGAGGACGGCGGCGGCCAGGAAGGTGCCCGACGGCAGGTCGAGGACCGGTTCCAGGGGCGTGGCCAGCACGACCGCCGCGGAGACCACGGCCAGCGAGACCAGCGACCAGACGGTGGCCACCCGGGCCATGCGGGGTCCCCGGACCACCGGGTAGAGGAACGGGTAGGCCAGCATCGCCGCGTTGGTCAGCAGCACCGTGATCGCCGAGGCGAACACCAGGATCAGGACCTGGTCCGACCGCCTCAGCAGGATCGGGACGACCATGGCGGCGAAGGTCAGGACCTGTCCCGCGAGGGCCAGCCGGACGAAGGCCAGGCGCCGCGGGAGAGACGGCAGCCGGGCAGCGTCGGCGGCCCCGCTAGCGGTTCCCCCCGCGCTCGTGGCCCGGTCCTCCTCGAGGGTCATCGCCCGCGCCGTCGGCCTCGGGACGGGCTCTCGTAGACGTCGTCGACCCGTGCCGCCACGGTCCGCACGTCCAGCCGGCGCAGCTCCGCCGGCAGCAGGCGCGGTTGCGCCGGCCGGCCGAGGACCTCGTCGACCAGGGGTCGCAGGTCGTCGTCCGTGGCCTGGTGGGCGCCGGGCACCCGCTCGCCGAGCTCGTCGAGTGCGGGGCAGCGGCGGTAGACCACCGGTAGGCCGTTCGCGAGCGCTTCCAGCACGGCCAGTCCGAACGTCTCGTACCGCGACGGCGAGGCGAGGACGTCCATCGCCGAGAGATGGTCCGCGACCGGGCGCTCCCCGGGCAGGTGCACCCACGGGGCGACGCCGCGGTCGCGGGCGAGGGCGGTCAGCGCCTCCCGCTGCTCGCCCTCGCCGACGACCAGCAGGTGCCGGTGCGGCCCGAGCGTGGGGGCGAGCGCGTCCAGCAGGAGGTCGAACCGCTTGCCGGGGTGCAGCCGCCCCACCCCGCCGACCACCTGCGCGTCCGCAGGGATCCCGAGGTCGGCCCGCACCGCGGTGCGGGCCGCGGGGTCGAACGCCAGCGCGTCGACGTCCAGGCCGTTGGGCACGGTGACGACGCGGTCGGCGGCGACGCCCCAGCGGAGCAGGTTGTCCCGGACCGCCGCCGAGACCGCCACCGTCCGCTGCCCCAGCCGCTCGGCCGCCAGGTAGAGCGTCCGCACGGCGCGGGTGGCCGGCCGCCCCTCCAACTGGTCGTCCAGCAGCGAGTGCTCGGTGGCCACGACCACCGGCACCCGGGCCAGCCGTGCGGCGAGCCGGCCGTACAGGCCGGCGCGGAACAGGTGGGTGTGCACGACGTCGTAGCGGCCGCGGCGGACGAGGCGGGCCAGCCGAAGCACCGCGCCGACCTGGGTGTTGCTGCGCATGCCGAGATCGGTGACCCGCACGCCGTCCGCACGCAACTGCTCGGCCACCGAGCCGGCGTTGTACAGCGCCACGACGTCGGCGTCGTGCCGGGTGTGCTGCAGCAGCAGGCGCAGCTGGACCTCCGCGCCGCCGGCCGCCAGCCCGGTGATGACGTGCAGCACCTTCATCGCACGCGGGTGCGGGCAAGCAGGTGACGGCCCAGCTTCGCCGCCAGGCGGGGGCCGTTGTCGCGCTGGCCGACGTAGAAGCGCGGGATGGTGAACCGGTCGGCGACCGAGTAGTCCCGGGTCACGCAGGCGTGGTCGTAGCCGGCGTCCCGGGCGGCCTGCGCCGCCGCCGCGTCGAAGTCGCCGTACGGGTAGCAGAACCCCGGCACCGGCCGGCCCAGCACCTCTTCCAGCGCGAGGCGGCTGCCGGCCACCTCCTCGCGGAGCGCGGCCGGGTCCAGACCGGCGAGATGGGCGTGGCTGGAGGAGTGGCTGCCCACCTCGTGACCGGCGGCCGCCACGGCCCGCACCTCGTCGGCGTCCATCAGGGGCAGGCGCGGCCCTTCGTCCCAGTCGTTCTCGCCGCCCAGCCGGCCGGCGACGACGTAGACGGTGCCGGTCATGCCGTGCCGGTCGAGGACGGGCACGGCGTGCTCGAGGAAGTCGCGGTACCCGTCGTCGAAGGTGAGGGCGACCATCCGGGCGCCCTCACCGCCGTCACGCGCCTCGACCAGCTCGCGCAGGGAGACCCCGCGCAGCCCCATCCTGGCCAGCGCGCGCAGCTGGGCGTCCAGCCGGTCGGGGTGCACCCGCAGCAGGTTCGGGTCGGGGGTCGTCGCCGGGCTGACCGAGTGGTACATCAGCACCGGGGGGACGACGCGCGGCGGTCGGTCCAGCTGCACGTCGTCCCGCATGTCTGCCCTCCGGTCGGTCGGTCAGCCACGGTAGTGGCTGCGGGCCGAGGTGGATCAACGGCGGGCTCGACCGGGTGAACGCGACCGCCGGCGGCCGACCAGGGCGTGCAGCAGCACGCCGATCGCGGCGCCCGCGGAATTGAGGACGACGTCCCGGACGCTGGTCTGCCGACCGGGCAGGACCAGCTGCGCCGCCTCCACCCCTGCCGAGGCCGCGGTGCAGAGCAGCCAGACGAGCACCCCGGACAGCCGCGGGGCCGCGGCGGCGAGGAGCAGCGCGACGGGCACGAACAGCAGCACGTTGGCGGCCATCTCGACGGTCGTGGACGAGAGCTCGTCGAGCCCGGGCACGGACTGGGTGAGGGTGAACAGCAGGTCCGCGGGGGAAGGGCCGAACGTCAACGCGACCACACCGAGGGCGGCGGCCACGAATCCCGCGGTCAGCCAGGGCCGGTGCACCGCAGCAACGCTAGCGGCCCCACGACCCGGGCCGTGCCCCCGGCTCAGGACCCGCCGTCGCCCCCGGCGGGGCGGGCGCACCGCTGACGCCGGCGACGAGCGACGCGGCGATGTCGCGCAGCTTGCGGTTCGACCGCTGTGAGGCCTCCGCCAGGAGGCTGAACGCCTCCGCCGCGTCGCAGCGCCGCTGGCTCATCAGGATGCCCTTGGCCTGCTCGATGACCGCCCGGCTCCGCATCGCCGCGTCCAGGTTGGTCGCCCACTCGCGCGTGGTCTCGTACAGGTGCATGTTCCGGACCGCGACGGCCACGTAGGCGGCGAACTCCCGGCCGGTCGCCTGCGAAGTGGCGTCGAACGCGTGGGCCTGCCGCCCGTACAGGTTCAGCGCTGCCTGGATGTTCTCCCGTACCGGCACCGGTACCGACAGCGAGCTCAGCGAGCCACGCTCGACGCAGACCGGCGTGTACTCGGGCCAGCGCGTCTCCGTGCGCGCGTCGGTGATCTCCCGGATCTCCTGCCCGACCGCGGCCTCCAGGCAGGGGCCGTAGCCGCGGGCGTACTGCGACTCGTCCAGGTCGATCGCGAGCTGCCCGGTGAAGGCCGGCGTGGTCGGCTTGTCGTCGGCGATGAGGCTCACCGAGGCCTCGGCGACCCCCGGGATCACCTGCTTGGACAGCTCGGCCACCCGCTGCAGCAGCTCGTGCATCGAGGTGTCCTCGAAGGAGATCCGCCCGAGCTGGGCGAAGGCATCGCGCGGGTCCACGGAGGGTCGCTGGACGGAGGGGTCGTCGATACTCACTGCGGGCCCTGCCAGTCGGGTCCGGCTACCCAGGGCTCCGCCCTGGTCCGGAGTGCGCCGGATGAAGACGGCGCAGAACTCCCTAGGCCGCTGTATGACCCACAGAAACCGCCGAAGCGGTACAGCCGTCACCGTACCCGCACGTGCAGGCGGGGACGACACCCCCGCGCCGCTCCTGGCTGCGGGTCGTGGCGGCCCCGCCAGCCCGGACTTGGACTGGCGGGACGTGGCCGCTGCGGCTCCCCGGGACCGGCTCACAGGGGGTGCCCGGCAGAGTGCCCCGTGGTCGCCCGGCCAACCGCGACGGGACGGGCTCGCGCCGCCGGTGATCAGCCGCAACGCGCGGCTCTCGAGCAGCCGGTCGGCACTAGGGTCCATCCATGACCGACAACGAGCTGGTCGCGGACCCGAGGCGTCACCTCGGAGATGCCATGAGCCGGGTCGCCCGTCAGCTCCAGGAGGAACACGGCGATGTCGAGGCCACGCTGCAGGCGATCACCGCGGCGGCGGTGGCTACGGTGCCCAACGCCGAAGAGTGCAGCATCAGCTACGTGATCGGCCGCAGGAAGGTCGAGCCGCGGGCAGCGACCAGTGAGCTGCCACGGCAGCTGGACGCGCTGCAGCAGCGGCTCGGGCAGGGCCCCTGCATGGACGCCATCTGGGAGAACGAGGTCGTCCGGGTCGACGACATGCGTACCGAGGACCGCTGGCGTGAATTCGCGGCGGAGGCCGCCGACCAGGGCATCCGCAGCATGATCTGCTTCCAGCTCTTCGTGGTGGGCGATCAGCTCGGTGCCATGAACCTGTTCTCACGGATCCCGGGAGCCTTCGGCGACGAGTGCCAGGAGATCGGGCAGATGTTCGCCGGCCACGCCGCTGTCGCGCTGGCCGGCGCCGAGCACGAGGAGCACCTGCGCGTCGGGATGAGCAACCGCGACCTCATCGGGCAGGCAAAGGGCATCCTCATGGAGCGCTACCGGCTCACAGCCGACCAGGCGTTCGAGGTGCTGTCCCAGGTGTCGCAGGAGAAGAACCGCAAGCTCGTCGACGTCGCCCGCGAGCTCTCCGACACCGGAGCGATGCCCGGCAGCGGTGGATAGGCCGGCCGTCAGCCGACTCCCATGGCGATGACCGGCTTCGCGCCCGGCTTCAGCCAGCGCATCAGCTTCTCGAGCGCCCGGCGCTCGATCGCCACGCAGCCCGCCGTCGCCTTCCCGTTGGCGATGTGCAGGAAGAACGCCGAGCCCGCGCCGCGCCGTCCCTCGCGGTTGTAGTCGATGACCACGGCCTGGTCGTAGACCGCGCCCTGCGCGTAGAGGTTCTCGCCGGCCCGCTCGTCGAACGGGCAGGTGCCCGGCGCGCACTGGGCGTACTGGTTGTAGCGGGGGCTGGTGACGTCGGAGACCCACCAGTCGTCGCCGTCGACGCGGCGGTAGGGGAGCACGGTGCCGGGGTTGCCGGCCCGGCCGAAGGCCTCGGTCAGCCGGAACGTGCCGGCCGGGGTGCGGGTCGACCCCTCGCTGGCCGCACCCACACCGGCCGAGCCGATCCGGGCCGTCACCGGGCCCACCGCGATCCGCCAGGTGCTGCCCACGCGCTCCCAGGCGGTGAGCGTGGCGGTCGTCGACGTGGCCGAGGGCGCGGCGACGGTGACCACCTGGGTGCCGGGCGGCGCGAAGCCGAGGGCCGGCGCTCCGACCACGGTCGTGCCCGTCTTCGGGAACCACCGGATCGAGCCGTACTGGAAGTCCTGCGCCCTGCCGCCCGGGATGGCGAACTCGCCGGTGACGGGGTAGCCCAGTGCACCGGTCTCCCAGCCGAGCGAGGCCCAGCGCTGCTGGATGGCGCCGTAGACCGGGTGCGCCCCGGTGGCGGGCGTCCAGTAGATGGCGCCCTTCTGGAAGAGGGTGAACCGGCCGACGCGGTCAGGGGTGGTCAGCTCGTCGGTGGTGGGGAAGCCGAGCGGGCCGCCCTCCCAGCCCAGTCCGC
This sequence comes from Blastococcus aurantiacus, assembly GCF_900102425.1. GTDB lineage: Bacteria > Actinomycetota > Actinomycetes > Mycobacteriales > Geodermatophilaceae > Blastococcus > Blastococcus aurantiacus. The sequence goes on along the minus strand of NZ_FNBT01000005.1, from coordinate 218,148 downwards.
CCCAGCGCTGCAGGATCTTGCCCCACACCGCGTGCGCCCCGGTGCTCGGCGTCCAGTAGATGGAGCCGCCCTGGAAGGCGTTGAACCGGCCGTGGACCCGCGGCGTGGCCAGCTCGTCGGTCACCGGGTAGCCGAGGCGGCCGGCCGGGCCGCCGTGCGCGCGGTACTTCGTCAGGATCGCGCCGCCCACGTCGTGGCTGCCGGTGGCCGCCGAGGTGAAGGTCTGCGCGTGCGCGGCCGGCGCGCTGAACGCCATGACGGCCGCGACGACGGCGAGGACGGCGGCCGCGCTGCGGCGTGGACGGGCGGTGCGGAACATGCACAGCTCCTGGACGGTCGGCCGTCGGCAGGAGCGATCGGCGCGCGAGCGGCTCGGGTTCGGCCGCGGTCGGCGACACCGTATGCGGAACTCCGCCGGTCTGGTGGAGATCCGGTCACCGTTCGTCCCGGACGGCGCTCGCGCACCACCGGTCCCACCGTTCGACCTCGGCCGGCGGGGAACCTGCCCGTCAGCCCGCGGTCCAGGCCAGCAGGTCGTCCGCGGCCTTGGTGTTGATGACCCGCTCGGGGTCGACGCCGCACTCGATCGCCCGCTCCACACCGTTGTACTGCCAGTCGAGCTGGCCGGGGGCGTGCGCGTCGGTGTCGATGGAGAACTCGCAGCCCAGCTCGTTGGCCAGGGTGAGCAGCCGCCGCGGCGGATCGAGCCGCTCGGGCCGGGAGTTGATCTCGACGGCGGTGCCGAACTCGACGCACGCGCTGAACACCGCCTCGGCGTCGAACGTGCTCTCCGGCCGGGGCTTCTGCTCGCCGTTGCGCTGCCGGCGGCCGATGACCAGCCGGCCGGTGCAGTGCCCGAGGACGTCGGTGTGCGGGTTGGCGACGGCGGTGAGCATGCGCGCGGTCATCGCCGTGGAGTCCGCGCGCAGGTCGGAGTGCACGCTGGCGACGACGACGTCCAGGCGGCCGAGCAGCTCGTCGGTCTGGTCGAGGGAGCCGTCGACGTTGATGTCGCACTCGATGCCGGTGAGGATCCGGAACGGGGCGAGCTCCTCGTTGAGCGCGGCGACCACGTCCAGCTGCTCCTCCAACCGCTGGGGCGACAGGCCGTTGGCCACGGTCAGCCGCGGGGAGTGGTCGGTCAGCGCCATGTACTCGTGGCCCAGCGCGATGGCGGCCTCGGCCATCTCCCGGATCGGGGAACCGCCGTCGGACCAGTCGGAGTGCAGGTGCAGGTCGCCCTTGAGGGCGGCACGGAACTCGGCGACGTCGTCGGCCATCGGGACGAGCTCGGCGAGGTCCTGCTCGAGCTTCGTGAGGTACTCGGGGACCTGCCCCTTGTGCGCCTGCACGATGACGGCGGCGGTCTTGGGGCCCACGCCCTTGAGGTCCTTGAGCGTGTTGGTGCGGATCTTGAGGTCGAGCTGGTCCTCGCCCAGGCCGTCGACCACGGCCGCGGCGGTGCGGAACGCCGACACCCGGTAGCTGGGCTCGCGGGCGCGCTCCAGGAGGAAGGCGATCCTCCGGAGCGCGGCCGCGGGCGCCAGCGGGGTGCTCAGTGCTCGACCCTGCTCAGCGCTGCTTCTTGAGCTGCTTCTCGGCCTTCTTCTGCGCCTTGGCGGCGCGCTTGGAGGCCTGCTCGAAGCTCTTCTCCGTCGAGGCGGCGGCCTTCTTCGCCGCGCGCCGGGTGCGGTAGCCGACCGACGGCTTGCCCTCGGTGTCGACGGCGGCCAGCAGCAGGCCGCCGAGGAGCCCGGTGTTCTTCAGGAAGTTCGAGATCTGGCCGAACTGCTCGGTCGGGTCCTCGTGCTCCCAGAACCGGTGCCCGGCCAGCGTCGTCGGCACGATGGAGGCCGACAGGACCAGCGCGGTCAGCCGCGGGAACTTGCCCAGCGCGAACAGCGAGCCGGCGGCGACCTTGACGGCGGCGTCGGCCTGCACCCACTGCTGGACGTCGCGGGGCACCTGCACCGGGAGCTGGGCGTCGGCTGCCTCTGCGATCTTCTCCACGACCGGGGCGGCCCCGGGGACGCGGTCCTGCGGCTTGCGCAGGGTGCTGATGCCGCCGTAGATGAACGGGGCGGCGAGCAAGGGCCGGGCGATCCGGCGGACCAGCATGGTGACCTCTTTCCCTCTGTACCTCGGTGGACGTCGGGGCGTGCAGTGCCCGGCGCGGAGCGCGGGCAATCCCTGCGACCGACCGTAGTGATCACCGGCGGGGTCCGCCCCTCGACGAGTCGACGGGCGGCTCGATCAGCAGCGGCGCAGGGGCGCGGCCAGGTCCAGCTCCTTGACGATGGTGGAGAGCCCGAGGGAGCCGGCCCGGGCGCACGCGTCCTCGGAGGGCGCGGAGTACTCCACGTTGAGCACCGCCTTGCCGGCGCGGACGAACGGCGCGTAGGCGTCGCACTCGTCGAACGCGAGGCACTCCTCGTTGATCGCGAAGTCGAACGACGGCTCCAGCTCCGCGGCCTGCTCGACGTCGTTCTTCAGCCCGATCGCGAGACCGCGCTCGTGTGCCAGGTCCGCGAGGACGCGGTTGAACACCACCTGGTCCCCGGCCCCGAGCGGGAATCCGGACTCGTTGGCGTACCCGTCGACGTTGTCTCCCTCGACGGCGTCGAAGCCCTTGGCGCGGCAGACGTCGAGGCGCGCGGCGAGCAGGGGCAGCAGGACGTCGGTGCGCCGGATGTCCAGCCACCGCTCCCCGGGCCAGCCGTCCAGGGGAGCCCCCAGGACGTCGGCGGGGTAGCGAGAAGCGTCGCTCCGCCAGTCCTCGTAGGCGCCGGCGTTGACGTAGCAGACCGCGCGGCGCCCCCGGTCGTGCAGCTCCCGCACCGTGTCGGCCGTGGTGTCCGCCCCGTCGACGACGAAGACGGCGGCGTCCGCGGACACGTCCACCCGTCCGCTCAGCTGGTACTGCCACGTGGTGCCCGCGGACGGACGCCACGGTTCCGCCGAACCGTCCCCGGTGGAGGGCGTGGCGGTGTCCGGTGAGGAGCAGCCCGCAGCGACGACGACCACCGCGACCAGGAGTCGAGCTGCTGCCGGTGCGCCGCAGCGCCGACCGGGACCGGAGCCGGTCACCTGTCGCGGCAGCAGTAGACGGTCAGCGGGGCGCGCTTGCCGAAGCGGAACTCCGTGGCCGGCTGGCCCATCTCGCCGTCGTAGGCCACCCGCTGCGGACCGGACCGCGAGACCACGGTCAGCTCCTCCGCCTGGAACTTGCCGTAGCTGCGGCTGTGCTCGCTCACGCCCAGCAGCGTGGCCAGCACCGCGCGGGTGCGGCCGAAGCGCAGGTCGGCCCGCAGGTACTGCACGTCGAGCAGCCCGTCCTCCAGCCGCGGACGCCAGGCCGGCGAGAGCCCGCGCGGGGTGTAGAGGCAGTTGCCGACGAAGAGGATCCAGACCCGCAGCCGCTGCCCGTCGACGTCGAGCTGCACCGGCGTGCCCGTGCGCAGCACCTGGGCTGCCGCGACGGTGAGCGCCAGCCACTTGCCCAGCCTTCCTGCGAGCCGGTCGCGGCGGCGCACCATCTCCGGGTAGGCGCCGATGCTCGAGGTGTTGAGGAACGGCGTCCCGTTGACGTCGGCGACGTCCACGGTCACCGCCTCGCCGGCCAGCACCGCGTCGACGGCGTCCTGCGGGGCGAGCAGGCCGACGTCGCGGGCGAAGTGGTTGAGGGTGCCTGCCGGGATGACCGCCAGTGGCAGCCCGTGCTCGAGCGCCACCGCGGCGGCCGCGGCCACGCTGCCGTCCCCGCCGGCCACCCCGAGCGCCAGGGCGCCGTCGCGCGCCGCCGTCCCCAGGAGCTCTGCAACACCGGCGTCCTCGGACAGCTCGAGCACCTGCGCGCGGGGGAGCAGGCGGCGGATGTCGTCGGCGGGGTCGTAGTCGTCGGGGCCCGAGCGCGGGTTCACCGCCACGGCCAGGCCCTCGCCCTCCGGCAGGGCGGGCGCCTCCGACGACGGCCGCACCCGGGCCGGCTCCTTCGGGCGCACCCGCCACCAGTGCTGGGTCGCGGCGGCCACGCCGGCCCCCACGGCGAACCCGGCGGCGACGTCCCCGGGGTAGTGCACGCCCACGTGCACCCGGGAGTAGCCGACGGCGAGTCCGACCGGAGCCATCGCGGCACCGGCGGGCAGCGACTCCATCGCCAGCCCGGTGACGAACGCCGCGGCGGAGGCGGCGTGCCCGCTCGGGAACGACGACGAGGTGGGCGTGCGGCGCAGCGTCCGCTCGCTGGGCTGCGTGGGCTGCTCGGGCCGGCCACGCCGGAACAGCGTCTTGAGGACGGCGTTGGTGAGCGCGCTGGTGATCGCCATCGAGCCGATCCCGCGCAGCGCGCCGCGGCGCAGCGCACCCCGGCGGAGGGCCAGCAGCCCACCGAGGACGAGCCAGAGCCGGCCGTGGTTGGCCGAGCGGGTCAGCCGGAGCAGCCACCGGTCGGCCGGCGAGCTGGGCAGCCCCCGGACGAACGCGTGCAGGCGGGCGTCCAGGTTCCGGTCGAGGGCCACGGGCGGACGCTAGTTCAGCGCGCGTCGCGCCGCGTCCCCCGTCGGGGGCGGGAGGTCCCGCCGTCGTGTCAGGCGAGGGCCTCGCGGGCGACCTGGGCCATCAGCCGGGCGCCGGTGACCGACGGGTGCACCATGTCGGAGAAGAGCCCGTCGTGGTGCCTGCCGTCGGTGTCGAAGAACGCGGCATGGAAGTCGAGCACCGGCACGTCCACCCGCTCGGCCATCGCGACGATGGCCTCGTTGAGATCCACGGTCGTCTCGATGGCGAGGGGGACCGCCTGCGGCGGGATGGTTCCCAGGTACACGTCGGCGCCTGCCTGCCGGCTGCGTTCGACGATCTCGCGCAGGTGGCCGATCGTCTCGGCCTGCGGGATGCCGCTCAGGACGTCGTTCGTCCCGCCGAGGACGAAGACCGTGTCGGGGTCCCGCGCCAGCACGTCACCGTCCAGGCGCGCGAGCATCTGCTCCGTCGTGTTCCCGTAGATGCCGGCGTTGTGGGCGTACCGGATCGGGGGGTCCTCGGCGCAGGCCAGTTGCTCGAACCACGAGTCCTCGGCGTGCGGCAGGGTGGAGCCGAAGGTGATCGAGTCGCCGAGGGCCACCGCGCCACCGGCGGACAGCGGCTCCTCGCACGGAGCGGCGCTCGTCTCGTTCATCTCCGGGGCGGGAGGCCGCCGGTCGACCAGCAGCAGCGCCACCGCGGCGACCATGAGACAGGCCAGTGCGAGCACGATCCACCGCCCGCGTCCGCGCATGCCGTCACTCTAGGGCGTTTCCCCCATCCGGAGGGTGCGCGCGAGTGCGCCGCGCTGGACGAGCCGCTGCAGGGGCCGGCTACTCCTCCGTCTTCTGGCGGGCGCGGTAGGCGGCGACGGTCGAGCGGCTGGCGCAGGTGTTGGAGCAGTACCGGCGGCTGGCGTTTCGCGAGGTGTCGACGTAGACGTCGTCGCAGTTCTCGGCCGCGCACACGCCGAGGCGCTGCCAGCCGTGCTGCACGACGACCTGCGACAGACCCATGGCCACCGTCGTCGTCAGCTGCTCGAGCGCGGGGGAGTCCTGACGCGCGAAGTGCAGGTGCAGCGAGCCGTCGTGATCGGTGGCGTAGGGCCGCGGCCGGGCCAGGGCCAGCAGTTCGTTGAGCCGGTCGAGGACGTCGGCCTGCGACTCGGCCAGCGCGACGGAGCGCACGAGCTCGGCCGTGGCGGCGGCGCGGTGGGTCTTGCCGGGGGAGAGGTCGAACGACGTGCCGGCGGTGAACCACTCCTCGTGGGAGCCCAGGAAGGCGCGCGCCCACTCCGGGTCGTCGCGCTCGGTGTTGGCCAGCGCGATCGCCAGTTCCACCGCCGTCGACCCGTAGGTGTCGTAATCCATGTGACTCCCTACCGGTTCGTGCTAACGTCGCTTGCGTAGGTGGTCAACGAGATTTGACCCCCTACCGATTCCTCACCTGCAAGTCTGAAACGAGCTCTGTCGTGCGCGCCTACCTCCCTGTCTGGCGGCTTCCCTCCGCCCCCGTCCTGCTCCTCGCCGGGTTCGCCGGCCGGCTGCCCTCGGCCATGGTGCCGCTGGCGCTGCTGCTCATGGTGCAGCAGCAGACGGGCTCCTATGCGGTGGCCGGGCTCGCGGCGGCGACGCTGGGGGTCGCCTCGGCGGTCATGGCCCCGATCCTCGGCCGCCTCGCCGACCGTCGCGGCCCCCGCTCGGTGCTGCTCGCGCAGGCCGGCGCCTATCCGCTGCTGCTCGCGCTGCTGATCGCCGTCGTCCTCGGTGGGGCGCCGAACGCCGCCGTCATCGCCGCGTCCGCCGGTGCCGGTGCGGCCACCCCGCTGGTCTCCGGCACCGTGCGCGCCCTGTGGTCGCGGGTCGACCCGCGCGTCCGGCCCACCGCCTATGCGCTGGACGCCACTGCCACCGAGCTGGTCTTCGTCGTCGGCCCCTCGCTGGTCGCCGCCCTCGCCGTCCTCGCCTCGCCGGCGCTGGCGGTCGGGGTCGCGGGCGTCCTCGCCGTCGGCGGTTCGCTGGGCATCGCGACGTCGGCGGCCACCCGGGCCTACGTGCCGGTGGCCGGCGCGCGCTCGGGCATGTTCTCCACCGTCCGGACGCCGGGCATGCCGCGGCTGCTGCTCAGCGGCGCGGCCCTCATGCTCGGGTTCGGCGCGCTCGAGGTCGCCGTCCCGGCCTTCGCCGACCAGATCGGCGCACCCGGTCTGTCCGGTGTGCTGCTCGCGCTGTGGGCGCTCGGCTCGACCATCGGCGGGCTGTGGTTCGGCGCCCGCGTGCTGAGCATGTCGCTGCCCCGGCAGTACCGGCTGCTGCTGCTCGGCGTGACGATCGGTCTGGCGCCGCTGGCCTGGATCTCCAGCCCGTGGGCGCTGGGTGTGCTGCTCTTCCTGGGTGGAACGGCGATCGCCCCCACCCTGACCGTGCAGAACACCCTCGTCGGCTCGATGGCTCCCGTGCACGCCACGACCGAGGCGTTCACCTGGCTGTCCACCATCACCGTCGGCGCCTCGGCCATCGGTGCGGCCCTGGGTGGTGCCCTCATCGAGGGTCCCTCCGGCGTCAGCGGCAGCCTCGTGCTGGCCACCGTGGGTGCCGCGGCCGCCGTCGCGATCACCCTCGTGCCGGGACGCCGCTCCGGCGTGGGCGCGCGCGACGGCCTCCGCGAGCCCGTCGCCGCCTGACCTCCTGCGGGAGCCGCCGTGCGGTCGCCGCAGCCGTCGTGCACCGCGGCTGCGGCACTGCGCGGCGGCTCCCGCGGGGGACCGGCCCCGTGGAGACCACGTCCGGGGCGCTGGTAGTCTGTCCGTCGGCGGTTACGAGGGAACTCGGACCCCGGGAGGCTTCGCCTAGTCCGGTCTATGGCGCCGCACTGCTAATGCGGTTTGGGTTAATCCCCATCCCGGGTTCAAATCCCGGAGCCTCCGCGCACGACAACTGAACACAGGCACCCGTAGCTCAACGGATAGAGCATCTGACTACGGATCAGAAGGTTAGGGGTTCGAATCCCTTCGGGTGCACGTCTGGTTGAGACACCGAGCGGCCCCGCACTTCGACGGAAGTGCGGGGCCGCTTCGTCGTCCATGCTCAAGAGGGCGCGCGACCGTGTCGACGTGGACCCCATGGGGAAGGTTCGACGCAGGTCAGTCATCGGCGATGCGCTCGCCGTAGCCCTGTTGCTGGTCCTCGCGATCGTCGGGCGTCGACCGGACGCCGTCGGGACCGTGTCCCGGCCCGAGGCCAAGGGTGGTTCCGGCGGTGCTGGGAGCTGGGCGGCTCACCCACTCGTGCATCTGCTGATCTTCGTAGTGCTGGTCCTGAGCAACGCGATCGTCTTGTGGGTCTTCCGCGACGACCCGGAGCTCGACAGCATCTTCATCACGACTTCCTTGGGGGCGGTGACGATCTGGAGTACGTGGGGCCTCTTCATCGGTGGAACACCGACGCCACCGGGGAAGGGCTGGCTGGTCGTCGTAATGCAAGCCGCCGTCCTGGCCACCTGTGCCGCCCTTTCGGCGTTCTACTGGGTCTCCCTGGGTGGCGGTGAGCGGTCGAACAGGACCTCGGTCGCCGTCTTTGCCGTGTGCACGGTCGTGGCCGTGATCCTCGACGTCGTTCAGAGGCGTCGGAACGGAGATTCGGTGGCGCTCCACCGGACCAGGGGACAGCAGGCAGGCCTAGCTGCAGTCCCGGATCGGTGAGCGGCTGCGAAATGCTGCGGCTTCCTCGTCCCAGCTGCTCGTCCCAGCTGCTCGTCCCGGGGCAGGTCAGGGACGACGGCGGGCGGCGCGCACCCACCGCGACCCGGCGCCCTCCGCAGCGGCCGCGTCCCCGGGGTTGACCAGCGCGCAGCGGTCGATCGACAGGCAGCCGCAGCCCACGCAGCCGTCGAGGTCCTCCCGCAGCGCCTGGAGCTCGGCGATCCGTCCGTCGACCACCTGCCGCCACTGCGAGGCGAACGCGCTCCAGTCGGCGCGGGTGGGCGTGCGGTCCCCCGGCAGCGAGGCCAGCGCGGCGCCGATCTCCTCCAGCGACAGCCCGATCCGCTGCGCGGCCGCGACGACGGCGAGGCGGCGCAGCATCGAGCGCTCGAAACGGCGCTGGTTGCCCGCCGTCCGCACCGAGGTGATGAGCCCGCGCGACTCGTAGTAGCGCAGCGTCGGCACCGACACCCCGGCGCGGGCCGCGAGCTCGCCGATCGACAGGTCCGTCACGCGCCCAGCATCGCCGACACCCGCCGGCGACCTCAAGGGCGCTTCAGCTGTTCACCCGGGTGTTGTCCCCGATGCGCCGACCTGCAGGAACGGGGGGCGGCTGGGTGGTTTCCCCGATGTCTCCGCCGGCCGCCCGCCGACAGGCTGCTCGCCGGGTGATCGACCCCCGGTGGTCGGGCTGGCCCGATCCGTACCGGCCAGCCCGCCGGATGGGCCGGGCCGCTCCGGGCCGGGAGGGTCGAACCGCACCTACCAGGGACGACGACAGGAGACGACTGTGGACATGTCCGGCAACATCGCCGGCCGGATCGGGCGCTGGAGCGCCCGGCACCGCAAGACAGCGGTGTTCGGGTGGCTGGCCTTCGTGGTGCTGGCTGTCGTGGTGGGCAGCTTGCTGCCGCGCGGCGACCTGAGCGGCGCCGACACGGAGGTCGGGGCCCCCGCCCAGGCCGAGGAGATCCTCGAGCGCACCGGCTGGGAGGAGCCGGCGTCGGAGATGGTGCTCGTCCAGCGCGACGAGGGCACGCCGCAGGCGGCCGCCGACGCGGCGCTCACCGACCTCGTGGCGACCCTCGAGGACGCCCCCGAGGTCGAGAACGTGGCGAGCCCGCTCGCCGGCGCCCCGCTGGTCTCCGCCGACGGACGCTCGGCGCTGGTGACGTTCGACATCCGTGGGTCGCCGGACACGGCCGAGGACCGCATCGAGCCGATCATGGACGCCGTCGCCGCGGTCGCGGCGCAGCACGGCGACGTGCGGGTCGAGCAGTTCGGTGGCACGAGCGCCGACCTGGCCCTCGGCGAGACGCTCGAGGACGACTTCCAGCGCGCCGAGCTGCTCTCCATCCCCATCACGCTCGCGGTCCTGCTGCTCACCTTCGGCGCGCTCGTCGCCGCACTGCTGCCGCTGGTCTTCGCCATCAGCGCCTTCATCGGTGCGCTCGGCCTGCTCGGGTTCACCAGCCAGATCTGGGGCGTGGACGACAGCGCGCAGATCGTCATGCTGCTCATCGGCCTGGCCGTCGGCGTCGACTACTCGCTCTTCTACCTCAAGCGCGAGCGCGAGGAGCGGGCCCGCGGGGCCGGCCCGGTCGACGCCCTCGACATCGCCGCTGCCACCTCCGGCCGGTCGGTGCTCATCTCCGGCATCACGGTCGTCGTGGCCATGTCCGGGATGTTCCTCACCGGCTTCGCGGTGTTCAGCGGCATCGGCTCGGCCACGATCCTCGTCGTCGCCACCTCGGTGCTCGGCTCGCTCACCGTGCTGCCGGCCCTCATGAGCTGGCTCGGCGACAAGGTCGAGAAGGGCCGGATCCCGATCGTCGGTCGCCGCACCGCGGGCCCGGGCCGCTTCTGGCCGGCCGTGCTCGGCGTCGTCCTCCGCCGGCCGCTGGTCGCCGCGGTCGTCGCCGGTGCCGCGCTGCTGGGCCTGGCCCTGCCCGCGCTGAGCATGGACCTGCGCAACGAGAGCGTCACCGACCTGCCGCAGGACCTGCCGGTCATCCAGACCTACGAGCGGATCTCCGAGGCATTCCCGGGCGGGCCGTCCCCGGCCGAGGTCGTCATCGAGGCCGACGACGTGACCGCTCCGCAGGTCACCGCCGCCATCGCGGACCTGCGCGAGCAGGCGCTCGCCACGGGGCGGATGTTCGAGCCCATCGAGGTCGTCACCGACGACGCCGGCACCGTCGCCGTCGTCTCCGTGCCCCTGGCGGGGGACGGCGAGGACCAGGTGTCCCGCGACGCGCTCGCCGCCCTGGAGGACGACGTGATCCCCGCGACCGTCGGCACGCTGGACGACACCACGGTGGTGGTCGCCGGCGGCACCGCGTCAGGGGTGGCGTTCGAGGAGCTCATGCGCGAGCGCACGCCGCTGGTGTTCGCCTTCGTGCTGGTGCTCGCGTTCGCGCTGCTGCTGGTCTCGTTCCGGTCGGTCGTCATCGCGGCCACGGCCGTCGTGCTGAACCTGCTCAGCGTGGCCGCCGCCTACGGCGTGCTCGTGCTGGTGTTCCAGGAGGGCTGGGGCGCCGACCTGATCGGGTTGAGCAGCACCGGCGGCATCGTGAACTGGATCCCGCTGTTCCTCTTCGTGATCCTGTTCGGGCTGTCGATGGACTACCACGTCTTCATCCTCAGCCGGATCCGCGAGGCCCGGGACCGCGGGCACAGCACCCGGGACGCCGTCAGCTCCGGCATCACGTCGTCGGCCGGGGTGGTCACCAGCGCCGCGGTGATCATGGTGTTCGTCTTCCTGACCTTCGTCACGCTCTCGCTGACCAGCCTCAAGCAGATGGGCGTCGGCCTGGCGCTGGCGGTGCTGCTGGACGCGACGGTGGTCCGCGCGGTGCTGCTGCCGTCGGTCATGCAGCTGCTGGGCGAGCGCAACTGGTACCTGCCGCGCTGGCTGGAGTGGCTGCCCACGCTGCGCCACGACACGGTGCCGACGCCGGTGCCCGCACCCGCGGTCAGGATCCCGGCGCAGGCTGGTGCGCGGCGGGACGACGAGGTGGTCCAGCTGGTCGCCACCGACTGAGCTGCCGAGCCGCCATCTGCGCACCCGCCCACGGGGCGGGTGCGCAGATCGCGTCGTGGAGGGGGCGGTAGCGGTGCCCCCGGTCCAGGGGCCGATCTGGGAGTCGCGGCATCGCCGGCCGCCTCCGAGGTGACCGGGCTCACCTCGATCGCCGCGCGGCGCGGACCATTTCGTGCTAGCAGAGGACCATTTCCAGAGGCTCTGTGTCGGCACCGTTACGAGCCCGTCAACCTTGATCGATCACCTTGCTCCGTCTCCTGCGGTGCAACCATGATTCCTCCTGTTCAACGGCATGCGGGCCTCCCGCAGACGGAACACGAGGAGGATCCGGATGCATCTCACCCCCAAGGAAGAGGATCGGCTCCTCTTGTTCTTGGCCGCGGAATTGGCGCGTCGGCGCCGGGACAAGGGGCTGAAGCTGAATTGTCCCGAGGCCCGCGCGCTCATCGCCGACGAGGTCGTCGAGGCCGCCCGCGCAGGGGTGACCGTCTCCGAGGCGACCCGCATCGGGGCGCACCTGCTGACCGAGGACGACCTGCTGCCGGGTGTGGCCTCCTTGGTCGGAACCGTGCAGGTGGAGGGCTTCTTCGACGACGGCCAGAAGCTCGTCACCATCCACGAACCCATCCGCCCGGGGGTCGCCGTCGGCGCCGAGGAGCTCGGCCCGACGCCGGGGGAGGTGCTCGTCGGCGACGGGGAGATCACCCTCAACGCCGGGCGCCCGTCGCTGACCCTGGTCGTGACCAACACCGGTGACCGGCCCATACAGGTGGGTTCGCACTTCCATTTCTTCGAGGCCAATCGGGCTTTGTCCTTCGATCGACGTTCGGCCTATGGAATGCACCTGGACATTCCTTCGGGAACGGCGGTCCGTTTTGAATCCGGTGAGGAACGCGAGATCCAGCTCACCTCGATAGGTGGCACTCGCGAGGTGTACGGAATGAACGAGATGACCAATTCGGCGCTGGCGACGGAAGCTCCTCCAGGACTTCTCGCGGCCCTCGCGGCCGACGGCTTCCTCGGTGCCGGACCGACCGGCGTCCCGACGACGGAGGGCGCGCTGTGAGCATCCGGATCTCCCGCCAGCACTACGCCGAGCTGTTCGGGCCGACGGTCGGCGACCGGGTCCGCCTGGGCGATACCGAACTGCTCGCCCGGGTCGAGGCCGACGACACCGTGTACGGCGACGAGGCGGTGTTCGGAGGCGGCAAGACCATGCGCGAGGGCATGGGGGTCCACAACTCCGCGACCACCGCCGACGGGGCGCTGGACTTCGTGATCACCAACGCCCTCCTCATCGATCCGGTGCTCGGTATCCGCAAGTGCGACATCGGCGTGAAGGACGGCCGGATCGCGGGCATCGGCAAGGCCGGCAACCCCAGGGTCATGGACGGCGTCCATCCCGACCTGGTCATCGGCGCCGGAACCGACGTGCGGGCCGGCGAGGGAATGATCGTCACGCCCGGCGCCATCGACGTGCACGTCCACTTCGACAGCGTGGGTCTGGTCGAGGAGGCCATGGCCAGCGGGATCACCACCATGATCGGCGGTGGCCTGGGCCCGGTCACCGTGGGCATCACGAGCTCCGGGCCGACCAACCTGGCGCGGATGCTGCGCGCGGTCGAGGCCTTCCCGATGAACTTCGGCTTCCTCGCCAACGGCAGTGCCGCGCACGTCGCGCCGCTGATCGAGCAGGGGATGGCCGGCGCCATCGGTTACAAGATCCACGAGGACTGGGGTGCCACGCCGGCCGCCATCCGTGCCTCGCTGGACGCTGGGGACGACCTGGGCCTGCAGGTGCAGATCCACAGCGACACCCTCAACGAAGCAGGCTTCTTCGAGGACACGATGCGCGCCATCGACGGCCGCACCATCCACGCGTACCACGCCGAGGGCGCCGGAGGCGGCCACGCGCCGGACATCCTCCGGGTGGTGGGTGAACGGCACTGCCTGCCCTCGTCGACGAACCCCACCAACCCGTACACCGTCAACACCTTCGACGAGCACCTCGACATGGTGATGGTCTGCCACCATTTGAATCCGCGGATCCCCGAGGACGTGGCCTTCGCGGAGTCCCGCATCCGCCGCGAGACCATCGCAGCCGAGGACGTGCTGCACGACCTCGGCGCGATCTCCGCCATGGGTTCGGACTCGCAGGGCATGGGCCGCATCGGTGAGACGGTTCCGCGGACGTGGCAGCTGGCCTCTCACATGCGGGCGACGAGGGGTGCTCTGCCCGATGACCTGGGGACCGGTGCGGACAACGCCCGCATCCTGCGCTACCTGGCCAAGATCACCATCAACCCTGCGCGCATGTTCGGCATCGACCACACCGTCGGGTCGCTGGAGCCGGGCAAGCTCGCCGACTTCGTGCTCTGGGAGCCGAAGTTCTTTGGGATCAAGCCAGAGGTGGTCTTCAAGGGCGGCTTCCCTGCCTTCGCGGTGATGGGGGAGGCGAACGCCTCGCTCATGACCTGCGAGCCGCTCCGCTACCGCGCCCAGTGGCCCGCGTACGGCAAGGCGCCCGCCGACGTCTCCGTCACCTTCGCCGCAGCCGCAGCCATCGAGGGCGGCCTCGCCGAGCGGCTGGGCCTCGACACCCCTCTGCTGCCGTGCGTGGGTGCCCGGGACCTCAGCAAGGACGACCTCCTGCACAACAACTACTGCCCCGACATCACCGTCGACCCCGACACCTACCGGGTCGAGGTGGACGGCGAGCTGTGCACCAGCACTCCCATGACCACCGTGCCGCTCGGGCGCAAGTACACGATCAAGTAGGGGTTCCCATGACTGGAGCGATCCGCATCGGCATCGGCGGCCCCGTGGGGTCGGGCAAGACCCGCCTCCTCGAGCGCCTGCTGCCCATGTTCGCCACCGCCGGCATCGACACCGCGGTGATCACCAACGACCTGATGACCGAGGAGGACGCCGAGCGCGTCCGCCGCAGCGGGCTCATCGACCCGGCGCGCGTCATGGCCGTGGAGACCGGGGCGTGCCCGCACACAGCCATCCGAGAGGACCCGTCGGCGAACCTGGCCGCGATCGACGTCCTGGAACGACGGTTCGCCGGGTTGGAGGTCGTCCTCATCGAGTCCGGCGGGGACAACCTGGCGGCCACCTTCACGTCCGATCTCGTCGACTACTGGGTCTTCGTCATCGACACCGCAGCCGGGGACGACATCCCGCGCAAGAAGGGCCTGGGGCTGCTCCAGGCCGACCTGCTGGTGGTCAACAAGATCGACCTGGCGCCGCTGGTGGGCGCCGACCTCGACCTCATGCGCCGCGACGTCGCCGTCGCCCGCCCGGGAAAGCCCACGATCTTCACCGACCTGCGCTCGGGTGTGGGGCTCGACGAGGCGTTCGACCGGATCGTGCGCGACGCCCTGACGCTCGGGGTGCTCACGTGAGCACCGCCACCGCCACCCCCACCGCCATCCCCACCGCCACCGCGAGCCGGCTCGAGCTCGATCTGGTCCGGGGGCGGAGCGGCAGGACGCAACTGGCCCGGGTACTGCAGGAGTTCCCGCAGCGCGTCACCGTCCCGATGTACCTCGACCTCGGTGACCCCGGCATGGCCTTCCTGTGCGTGCAGAACCCGACCGGAGGGCTCTTCCCCGGCGACCACCTCAGCACCGCGGTCGCCGCCGGACCGGGCACCAGCCTGCACCTGACCCACCAGTCGGCCACCCAGGTGTTCGCCGGTGACGGGAGCTCCCGGCAGTCGATGCGCTTCGACCTGACCGGCGACGCGTTCATCGAACATTTCCCGAAGAGCGTCATCCCGCACGCAGCGTCCCGGCACGCGCAGGACACCCACGTCGAGGTCTCCGACGGATCGGCCTACGTGGGTTGGGAAGCCCTCGCGGCCGGCCGCATCGGCCACGGCGAGCGCTTCGCCTACGGCTCGTACCGCGCCACCACGTCGATCCACCACGACGGCGCGCTGTGCGCCCGCGACGTCCTGGACGTCACGCCCGGCCGGGCCGATCCGCGCATCGCGGGTCTCCTCGGCGAGTACGACTACGTGGCGTCGATGGTGGTCGTGGCTCCGGCCGCAGCCGGGTCGGACCTCGCCGCGCACCTGACCGAGGCGCTCCTCGCGCTGCCGGACGTCACCGGCGCCGCCAGCGCCCTGCCCTACGACGTCGGCGCCTCCGTACGTCTGCTGGCTCGGCACGCCCCTGCGCTGCGGCGGGCGCAGCTGGCTCTCCGGGCTGCCGCCCGGAGACGGCTGCAGCGCTGCGACGAACTCAGCGGAAGGCTCTGACGTGGAGGTGACCGCGATCCTGGGCTTCGTCACCGACGACGCCTTCGCCGGGCGGGCAGTGGACCCGGTCGACGTCCCCTGGGGTGACGCCCGCAAGCACCGCCAGGCGCTGCGCACGGCCGGTGGCCGGGACGTCGTCGTCCGGCTGCCGCGCGGCAGTTTCCTGGCCGACGGCGCCGTGCTGGTCGAGGACGGCGCGACCGTCGTCGTGGTCCGGCGCCCGGCCGAGGACGCGATCGTGCTGCCCTTCGCCGACAACACCGGCGCGGACGCCGTGCGCCGTGCCCTGCTCCTGGGCTACCTGCTCGGCAACCAGCATGCGCCGCTCGAGGTGTCGGCCACAGAGCTGCGGACGCCGCTGCTCACGGGTCCCGGGACCGCGCGGAAGCTGCTCGAGGACCTGCACCTGCACGGCCGCGTCGACACGGTTGCGCTGGCCGCCCACGGGTGGACCAACACCTCGGCCGACCACCACGGGCAATCGGCGACGCACGGGCACCACCATGCCCCCTGACCGGTGGGACGCCGAGCTGGCGTGGCTCCAGCTGCACGACAGCGCGTTCCCGTCCGGGCGTTTCGTCCACTCGAACGGCCTGGAAGCCTGGCTGGCAGCGCACCCGGCGGCCGGCGCCGAGGTCATCGCGGCGGTGATCGAGGCCCACCTGCGCCACAACGTCGGCACGCTCGACGCGGTCTGCGTCGCGCACGCGTACCGGGCCGGGTCGACAGCGGACCTCGTGCGGCTGGATCGCCTGGTGCGGGCGCACAAGCTCAGTGCCGCCGCGCGGACCGCCTCGGAGTCCTGCGGCCGCCAGCTCGCCCTGGCCGCCCGGCGGACGCTCGCGCCGCTGGACCACGACGAGTTCCTCGGCCTCGTCGCCGCAGGCGAGACGCCCGGCAACCTGGCCGTGGTCGAGGGCGTCGTCCACCGGGGCCTGTCCATCGGCCTCGCCCGCGCCGTGCTGGGCCACCTGCGCTCGGCCTACTCGGGGATGCTCTCCGCCGGGGTGCGGCTCGGCCGGATCGGTCCGCTGGAGACCCAGCGCCGGCTCTTCGCCGGGGCGCCCCTGCTCGTCGAACTGGCCGGCGCGGCAGTGGAGACGCCGATCGACGGCATCTCGGCGGTGACGCCCGAACTCGACGTGTACGCCATGCGCCACGAGACCACCGCAGCCCGGCTGTTCAGCACCTGATCCTCCGCCGGCGCGCACCTGCGTCGGCGGCCTCCCGTCCCGTTCCCCCCGTAGAGAGGCTCCACCATGCCCAGAGTCCGCCGCCGTGCAGTGCTGCCGGCCACCGCCGCCGTCCTCGGTCTCGTCCTCACCGCCTGCGGCAGCCGCGTGGGTGAGGACGGCGCCGGCGCCGCGCCCGCGGAGTCCTGCGTGGACACGAGCGGCGACAGCATCAAGGTCGGCGCCATCAACTCCCTCTCGGGGGCCACCGCCATCAACGAGACCGTCATCCGTGACGCCATCGAGTTCGCCGTGGACGAGATCAACGCCGACGGAGGCGTGCTGGGCAAGCAGCTCGACCTGATCGCCGAGGACGGTGCCTCCGACCCGACGGTGTTCGCCGAGAAGGCCGAGAAGCTGGTGACGTCGGACTGCGTCGCGGCCGTCTTCGGCGGCTACACCTCGGCCAGCCGCAAGGCCATGCTGCCGGTCTTCGAGGACAACGGCGGCCTCCTCTACTACGGCCAGCAGTACGAGGGCCTGGAGGACTCCTCGAACATCTTCTACAGCGGGGCCACCACGAACCAGCAGATCATCCCGGCCCTGGACTACCTCAAGGAGCAGGGCGTCACGTCCCTGTACCTGGTCGGCAGCGACTACGTGTTCCCGCGCACCTCGAACGCCATCGTCAAGGCCTACGCCGATGCCAACGGCATCGAGATCAAGGGTGAGGACTACCTGCCGCTCGGGGCGACGGAGTTCTCCACGATCGTCAACAAGATCCGCACCGCGGACGCCGACGCGGTCTTCAACGTCGTCGTCGGCGACTCCCTCGTGGCGTTCTTCCGGGAGTTCACCGCCGCCGGCCTCACCGCCGCGGACATGCCGGTGATGTCGATGTGCCTGGGCGAGGAGGAGGTCGCCGCCGTCGGGGTGGAGAACGTGCGGGACCACCTGGCGTCGTGGAACTACTACCAGACCCTCGAGACGCCGGAGAACACCAGCTTCGTGGAGGCCTTCCGGGCGGAGTACGGGGCCGACCGCGTCACCTCCGACCCCATGGAGTCGGCCTACACCGGCGTCCACCTGTGGAAGGCGATGGTCGAGAAGGCCGACTCCTTCGACGTCGCGGACGTCCAGGAGGCAGCTGACGGCGTCTCCTACGACTCACCGGGCGGGACCGTCGTCGTCGACGGCGACAACCACCACATCTCGAAGACCGCGCGGATCGGCCAGATCCGGGCCGACGGCCAGATCGTCTCCGTCTGGGAGTCCGACGGGGCGATCGAGCCCGACCCGTACCTGACCACCTACGACTGGGCCGAGGGCCTGGCCGACTGATTCCGGGACCGTGCGGGGCGTCCCCGACGCCCCGCACGGTCCACCGGCAGAGAGGAGCCCCCATGGACGTGGTGGTCTCACAGATCTTCACCGGGCTCAGCACCGGCTCGATCATGCTGCTCGCAGCCACGGGCCTGGTCCTGACCTTCGGTCAGATGGGCGTCATCAACATGGCGCACGGCGAGTTCATCATGGCCGGCAGCTACACGGCCTACGTCGTCCAGCAGGCGACCGCCTCGGCCGGTGCCTCGCTCCTGATCTCCCTCGTCCTCGGCTTCCTCGTCGGCGGCGCGATGGGTGTGATCATCGAGATCACCCTGCTGCGCCACCTGTACCACCGGCCGCTGGACACCCTGCTGGTCACGTTCGGGGTGGGGCTGGTCCTGCAGCAGGTGGCGCGGGACGTCTTCGGGGCGCCGGCGGTGAACGTGCGGACGCCGTCCTGGCTCTCGGGCTCGGTGGAGGTCCTCGGCGCCGTCGTCCCCCGGACGCGGCTGTTCATCCTGGTGCTGGCGCTGGTCTGCCTGGCCGCGCTCGCCGCCGCCCTGCAGTACACGGCCCTCGGCCGCCGCACCCGCGCGGTCATGCAGAGCCGCGACCTGGCGGAGTCCAGCGGGATCTCCAGCCGCCGGGTCGACCTCACCACCTTCTTCATCGGCTCGGGCCTCGCCGGCGTGGCCGGTGTGGCGCTGACGCTCATCGGCTCCACGAGCTCCACCGTCGGCCAGTCGTACCTGATCAACGCCTTCCTCGTGGTGGTGGCCGGCGGTCTCGGCCAGCTACGTGGAGCGCTCATCGCCGCCTTCGTCCTCGGCCTCCTGCAGTCGTTCCTGGAGTACTCCACCACCGCGTCGGTCGCCCAGGTCCTCGTCTTCGTGGTGATCGTCGTGTTCCTCCAGTTCCGCCCGCAGGGACTGTTCAGCCTCAAGACCCGGAGCCTGGTATGAGCACGACCACCCCCGCCGCACCCGCCCGCCGCTGGCCGGCCGTCCCCGGCCCACTGCGCACGGGCGCCGGCTTCGCGCTCGCCGCCGTCGTGCTGTTCGCCGTCGCCCCGGCGGTGCTCAGCGACTTCCGCCTGGGCCTCCTCGGCAAGTTCCTGTGCTTCGCCATCGTGGCCGCCGGCATCGGCCTGGCGTGGGGCCGCGGCGGCATGCTGACCCTCGGTCAGGGGCTGTTCTTCGGCATGGGCGCCTACGTGATGGCGATGCACCTGAAGCTCGCCGACGCCCAGGTCCGCGGGGACGCCGTCCCGGACTTCATGTCCATCGCCGGGGTGCGGGACGTGCCCGGCTGGTGGCAGCCGTTCGCCTCGCCGGTGGTGACGCTGCTCGTCGTCCTCCTGGCGCCGGGGGCGGTCGCGGTGCTGCTCGGCCTCATGGTGTTCAAGCGCCGGGTCAAGGGCGCCTACTTCGCGATCCTGTCCCAGGCGCTGGCGGCGGCTCTCGCGACCTGGGTCGTCGGCCAGCAGATGCTCGGCGGCAGCAACGGCCTCAACCGGTTCCGCACCTTCTTCGGCTTCGACCTCTCCGACCCGGCGAACCGGCGGCTGCTGTTCTTCATCGCGGCCGGCACGCTGCTCGTGGTCGTGGCCGTCGTGCGGCAGCTCATGCGCAGCCGGTACGGCGAGCTGCTCGTCGCGGTCCGCGACCAGGAGGAGCGCGTGCGCTTCCTCGGGTACGACCCGGCCAACGTGAAGGTGGTCGCCTACACCGTCGCCGCGACGTTCGCCGGCATCGCCGGGGCGCTGTTCGTCCCGCTCGTCGGCATCATCTCGCCGTCGGACGTCGGCATCGTCCCGTCCATCTCCTTCCTCATCGGAGTGGCCATCGGCGGCCGGGACACGCTGCTCGGCCCCGTCCTCGGCGCCATCGGCATCGCCTGGGCCGAGTCGTCGCTGTCGGAGAGCTTCCCCTCGGCGTGGGTCTACGCCCAGGGGGCGCTGTTCATCGTGGTGGTCGGCTTCCTGCCCGGGGGACTGGCATCCCTCGGTGGAGTGCTCCGGCGACGGGGCCGACCGGCGGAACGCGTACCCCACGAGGAACCGGACGAGCCGGCGTCGGTCCGCACGACCGAGCCGGAGAAGGAGCCCGTGGCATGAGCACCCACACCCCGTCCACCCGTACGGAGCGGGACCCGCTGTTCGGCGGCAACGCGGGCATGGGCAGCGAGTACCTCGAGGTCCGCGGCCTGTCGGTCACCTTCGACGGGTTCAAGGCCGTCCAGGACGTCGACCTGACACTGCTCCAGGGCGACCTGCGCTTCCTCATCGGCCCGAACGGGGCGGGGAAGACAACGGTCATCGACGCGATCACCGGCCTCGTTCCGGCCACCGGCAAGGTCAACAAGTCCGGCACCCAGTTGCTCGGCCGCAAGACCCATCAGATCGCGCGGTCCGGCGTCGGGCGGACCTTCCAGACGGCGAGCGTGTTCGAGGAGCTCACCGTCCTGCAGAATCTGGACATCGCCGCCGGCGCCGGGCGATCGCCGTGGACCATGCTCCGGCGACGCCCGGGCGTGGAACCGCGCATCGCCGAGGTGCTCGACACCATCGGGTTGGCGAGCCTGGCCGAGGTGCGCGCCGGGATCCTCGCTCACGGCCAGAAGCAGTGGCTCGAGATCGGCATGCTCCTGGTCGGCAACGCAGACGTGCTGCTGCTGGACGAGCCCGTGGCCGGCATGAGCAAGGAGGAGCGCGAGCAGACCGGCCAGTTGCTCCGCCGTATCGGGGCCGAGCGCACCGTCGTCGTGGTCGAGCACGACATGGACTTCATGCGCCAGTTCGCGACGTCCGTGACCGTTCTGGCCCGCGGCCGGGTCATCGCCGAGGGCTCGGTCGCGGAGGTCCAGGCCGACCCCAGGGTCCAGGAGGTCTACCTGGGCACCACTGCCGCAGCGGAGTACACCGCCGAGATCGGAGGGGCCTGACATGTTGGAGCTGCGCGAGGTGCACACCGGCTACGGCCGCAGCACCGTGGTGCACGGCGCGTCCCTGACCGTCCCCGAGGACGGCATCGTCGTGCTCATGGGCCACAACGGCGCCGGGAAGACCACACTGCTGCGAGCCGTGATGGGTCTGCTCAGGATCACCGCGGGGGCGATCACCTTCGACGGGCAGGACATCTCGGCGCTCCGGCCGCACGCCCGCGTCGCACGCGGCCTGGCCTACGTCCCGCAGGGACAGCACTCGTTCGGACAGCTGACCACCATGGAGAACCTGCAGGTGGTCGCGGATGGCCGGAGCAACGGCCGCCGGCTGGTCGAGGAGGCTCTGGAGAGGTTCCCCGCGCTCCTGGAGGTCCTCGACCGGAGGGCGGGACTGCTCTCCGGAGGCCAGCGGCAGCAGCTCGCCATCGCCCGTGCGCTGATCACCGAGCCGCGGATGCTCATCCTGGACGAGCCCACCGAGGGGATCCAGCCCTCGGTCGTCGCCGAGATCGAGCGGACGATCCTCGACCTCACGCGCCGCGGGGATCTCGGCGTCCTCCTGGTGGAACAGCACATCGGTTTCGCGCTGCGGGCCGCCGACACCTACTACGTGCTCGAGTCCGGCCGCATCAGCTCCAGCGGGTCCGCCGGCTCCGGCGCCGAGGCCGACGTGCTGGCAGCGATGGCGATCTGAGGACGGCCGGAGCCGGCGCCCGTCGGACGCCCGGTCCGCCGGTCGTCGATGGCGAGCCGGGCCCGGCGGGCCAGCCGCAATGCCGTCAGGGCCACGCGCCCGGACCGGCCGGTCAGGCGCCCCCGGAAGTCGGCGATCGCGGCGTTCCACTGCGGGTCGGCGTAGGTGGGATAGGGGTGCATCGCGCCCGTGAGGTGCGAGGTCGTCAGCCCGCGCGACACCGCCAGCGTCAGCTCGGCGAGCGCCTCCCCGGCGCGGGGGCCGACGACGGTCGCTCCCCTCAGCCGGTGCCGGCCGTCCACGACCAGCCGGGTGAACCCGTCGGTCGCCTGCTCGGCGATGGCCCGGTCGGCCCGGCGCAGCGGCTGGGTGTGCACCCGGCGGTCGGGACCCGGGTCCGCGGTGGGCTCCCCGACCGTGGCGACCTCGGGGCGGGTGAAGGTCACGCGCGGCACCGCCGCCAGGTCGATCCGCCGGCGCAGGCCGAGGACGGCGTTCAGGGCGGCGTGGTTGCCGTGGACCCCGGCGACGTGGGTGTACGCGGGGTGGCCGGTGACGTCGCCGGCGGCCCAGATGCGCGGGTTCGTCGTCCGCAGCGCGTCGTCCACGACCACGGAGCCCCGCTCGTCCACGGCGACCCCGGCCGCCGCCAGGCCCAGGCCCCCGGTCCGCGGCGTGCGGCCCACGGCCACGAGCAGCCGGGTGAAGTCGGCGGTGCCGCCGTCGGCCAGGTGCAGCCGGCCACCGGTCGGGTCGCCGGTGACCCGGACCGGCGTGCTGCCGGTGCGCACGTCCACGCCGTCCCGGCGCAGGGCTGCGGTCACGGCCTCGGAGGCCTTCGGGTCCTCGCCGGCGAGCAGCCGGTCGCCGGCCTCCACCAGGGTGACGGAGACGCCGAGCCGGGCGAAGGCCTGCGCCAGCTCGCAGCCGCTGGTCCCGCCACCGAGGACGGCGAGCCGGTCCGGCAGGTCGGGCAGGTCCCACACCGAGTCGGTCGTCAGCGGCTCGACGTCGGCCAGGCCGGCGACCTCGGGGAGGGCCGGGGCCGAGCCGGTGCACACGAGCGCCTGGAGGAAGCGGACGGGCACGCCGTCCACCTCCGCGCCCGTTGCCCCGGTGAACCGCACGGAGCCGGTCGCCGTCTCAGCACCCGAGGCGCGCACGGCCTCCGGTGAGTCGACCGGCGCGATGGTGGTGATCGCCTGCCGCACGGCGGCGAGCACGGCCGGCCCGTCGACCTGCACGTCCCCCACGTGGACGCCGTACTTCGCGGCGTCCCGCGCTCCGGCCGCGGCGTGCGCGGCGGACAGGAGCGCCTTGGACGGCACGCACCCGGTCCACAGGCAGTCGCCGCCGAAGCGGTCACGCTCGACCAGCAGGACCCGGGCGCCGAGCGACGCGGCCACCTGGGCTCCGATCAGGCCGGCCGTCCCGGCGCCGACGACGAGCAGGTCCCAGCGGCGACGGGCGAGTTCGGGGGAGGACATGCCCCACCCTCGCACCGCTCCGGGGGTTCCCGCTCCGGCCCGGCGGTGTGTGTGGGGGCGGGGGGCCGGTCCTGGCGGTCTGGCCGCGTTGGTCGGTCCACCCAGCGATGGGTGGCCATTCGTTGCCGGCTGCCCCCGCCCGGAACCACTGTGACCCAGGCCACACCGGAGCGTCAAGCCGTGTCGAGGACGCGGACGCGACACACCGGCGACACGCCGCTCGGCGGTGAGAGGTCCGGTGACGGGGTGGCGACGAAGCGTGACGTTCGGCACGATGGGGAACCGACACGGATCGAGACCGGGGAGCGGGCATCAGGGCGATCCAGGTGGGCGCCGCCGCGACGGCGCCACGAGCGGTACTGCGGACCCGACGGTCCGCTGGCGCCCTCGCCTGCCTCGTGCTCGCGCTGCTGGGCGTCGCCGTCGGGGCGGCCGGGCCCGCCGCGGCCATCGACGACGCCACCCGTCCCGACGCCCGCGTCACCCACGGGCCGAGCTGCCGCCCCGGCGGTCTGGTGGTCGAGGTCGTCGCCGGCACGCTGCCGTACTCGGTCCGGCTGACCACGACCCGCAGCCCGGAACCGGAGGCCGAGGCGCTGCTCCAACCCGGGCAGGCCGTGGTGCTGCGGACCGGCGACGTCGCCCCGGGCGAGACGATCGACGCCCGCCTCGAGTACGCCGCCCAGGACGGCTCCGGGACGACGTCCGTGGACGAGCTGGCCGACTACACGTTCACCCGCCCCACCGCCGAGGACTGCGACGCGGCGACCGCGCCACCGCCGTCCCCGACGCCGGAACCGACGCCGGAGCCGACGCCCGAGCCGGAGCCCGTCCCCGAGCCGACGACGACGCCGCAGCCCCCGGTCCCGCCGTCCTCCACGCCACCGCGGCCCGCGCCGTCGTCCCCGGTGCCCTCGACGGCGCCGTCGCCCACCACCCGGCCCTCGCCCTCGACGGCGCCCACCACCCCGCCCTCGTCCTCGTCGTCGTCGGTGGCCGAGCCTTCCCCGAGCGGGACGTCGGTGGCTGCCGGCGGGACCGTCCGGATCCGCGTGGAGGGCTACCGGCCGGGCGAGCGGGTCACCATCGCGCTGCGCGGGAGCGGTGAGGTGCTGGGCTCGGCCACGGCCGCCGACGACGGCTCGGTCACCGCCGAGGTGCGCATCCCCGAGCGGACCGCGACCGGTCCGGCGGCGCTCGACGTCGTCGGCGGGAGCCCGGAGTCCGCGGCCGCCGTGCCCCTGCAGGTGGCCGCCGCGGTGTCCGACACCGGCGCGGGCGAGGCGTCGTCGCTCCCGCTGCTGGCGGCCGCGGGCGCGCTCACGGCCACCGGTGCGGCGCTCGTGTCGGCGGCCGCCCGGCGCCGACCCGGCCGCTGACGAGCCGACGCGGCGGCGACGGTTTCAGGGCTCCCCGATGGGGGGATCCCGCTGCCGTGCCACGGTCCGAGGACGCGCTCGCGCGCGGGATCCCGCGGGACCCCGCCGCTCTTCCCGGAGTCGCTCCCCGCCCCGCCGAGACGTGGTTGCGCATCGTCCAGGTGCACGACCGCATCACGCGGCGGGTCGACTCGGCTCTGCACCGCCAGCACGACATCTCCCTCACCGGCTTCGAGGCGCTGCGGCGGATCGCCGAGTCGCCGGGGGAGCGGGCCTCGATGAGCGAGGTCGCCGAGGCGCTGGGGCTGTCCCGTCCCGGGGTGACGAGCACCGTGAGCCGGCTGGTCGCCGACGGCCTCGTCCTGCGCGAGCGCGGGGACGCCGACCGCCGGGTGCTGCACGCCACGCTCACCCCCGCCGGGCGCACCCGGGTGACCGAGGCGGCGCGCACGCACGACGAGCTCGTGGCCCACCTGCTCACCCTGCTCGGGGACGACGCCGCCGTCGTCACCGACGCCCTGGCGCGGGTGTCGTCCGCCGCGCGTTCCCGGCGCTGATCCGGAGCCGGCACGCGACGGTTACCGGCGGGTTCGCATCGTTGCCGCTTCGTTGCTCCCCGGCCCTGTCCGCGCCACCGGCCTGTGCTTGCATGGTGCTCCGGGTCACAGCGGGCCCTGATGGATCAGGGTGAGCCAGGGGGGGGAACAGTGATGGGACGCACCATGCGGACCGCTCCGGCACTCCTCCTGGTGGCGGTCGGGGCGCTCGCCGGTTGCGGCAACGACGGCGGTGGCGGTGGCGGTGGCGACAACGGCGGCGCGAACTACCCGAGCGACGACATCCGGCTGCTCGTCCCCTATGCCGCCGGAGGCCCCACCGACCTGACCACCCGAACCGTCGGTAGCTGCCTCGAGGACGAGCTGGGTGAGACGGTGGTCGTCGAGAACCTGCCCGGCGGCTCGGGCGCGCTGGCCACCAGCGAACTGGTCCAGGCCGAGCCCGACGGGTACACGCTGTCCCTGGTCACCGCCGGGACGATGGTGCTCACGCCGCTGGCCAACGAGGTGGGCTACACCTACGAGGACATCACTCCGATCGGCGTGATGGCCGACGTGCCCTCCGTGCTCGCCGTCGGCAAGGACTCGCCCTACGCGTCGGCGGAGGACCTCGTCGAGGCGGCGGAGGCCGCGCCCGGCACCGTGAACGTCGGGGTCCCCGGCGCCTCGACCCCGCAGGGCATCGAGCTCCAGCGGCTTGCCGACGACCACGATGTCGAGGTCACCGTCGTCCCGTTCGACGGCAACGCCGAGATGACCGCCGCGCTGCTCGGCGGCAACATCGACGCCGTCCTCATCAACGCCTCCCAGGACGTCACGGCGAACATCGACTCCGGCGACTTCGTGCCCCTCGTCGCCTCGTCCGAGGAGCGGCTCGAGTGGCTGCCCGACGTGCCCACCTTCACCGAGCTGGGCTTCGAGGGCCTGACCCTTTCCGGCTCCACCTTCGGCCTCGCCGGCCCGGCCGGCCTCCCCGACGACGTCGTCAGCACCCTCGAGGACACCCTGCGCTCGTGCCTGGAGCAGGACGAGGTCCGGGAGGGCATCGGCGAGGACTACGTGCCGGACGAGTTCGCCGACGCCGGCGAGCTGGCCGACATCCTCGAGCGCACCCACGAGGTCTACGAGCCGATCCTCGGCTGAGACCACCCTCTCGATTTCCCGATCGCACGCCCAGCACCTGGAGGACTCCCATGCGCCCCATCCGACGGACCGCACCCGCCCTGATCGCGGTCTCCGTGCTCATGCTCGCCGCCTGCGGTGGCGACGACGAGGGCGGCGGCGGCGGTGGCGGTGGTGGTGAGGCCGCCACCGACTACCCCACCGACGACATCACCCTCTACGTGCCCTACGCGGCCGGAGGCCCCACCGACCTCGCCGCGCGCACCATCGGCACCTGCCTGGAGGACGAGTTCGGGCAGACCGTGATCGTGGAGAACCGGGAGGGCGCCTCCGGTTCCATCGGCATGCAGGCGATGCTGGCCGAGGACCCCGACGGGTACACCCTCTCGCTCATCGCGGTCCCCGCGTCGGCCACCAACCCCCTGCAGGGCGAGGACGTGGGGTACACCAACGACGACTACGTCCCGATCGCCGCGGTCACCGAGATCCCGTCCGTCCTCGCCGTGGGGGCGGATTCCGAGTACGCCGACGCCGAGGCCTTCTTCGAGGCGGCCGAGGAGAACCCCGGCCAACTGAACGTCGGCGTCCCGGGGACGACCACGTCCCAGGCCATGGAACTGAAGCGCATGGCCGAGGAGTACGACATCGAGCTGACCCTCCTGCCGTTCTCGGGCAACGCCGAGATGACCGCCGCGCTGCTGGGCGGGAACGTGGACGCGGTCTTCATCAACAGCTCGCAGGACGTGCTGTCGAACATCGAGGCCGGCGAGTTCACGCCGCTGGCGGTGAGCACCCCCGAGTCGGTCGACTACATCGATGCGCCGCCGCTGGCCGAGGTGGGCTTCCCCGAGCTGACCAACAGCGTGTCGGTGTTCGGTCTGGCGGCCCCGGCCGAGACGCCGGACGACGTCGTCAGCACGCTCGAGGACGCGGTGAGCACGTGCCTGGAGAAGCCGGAGACGGTCGAGCAGCTCGGCGAGCAGTACGTGCCCGACGAGTTCATCGGCACCGAGGCCTTCCGGAGCCGGATCGACGAGATCGTCGAGGTCTACGGTCCGATCCTCCAGGACTGACCGGTCGCCGCGGGTCCTCCGGGGCCCGCGGCACCCGGCATCCCCCGCTCAGTCGACCAGGAGATCGATGTCCAAGCACCTCTTCCGGATCGCACCGCTCGTGCTGCTGCTGTTCGGCGTCGCCGCCATGCTGCAGGCGCGCGACCTGTCCCTGGGCGAGCTGAGCGCACCCGGCCCCGGACTGTGGCCGTTCATCGTCGCGAGCCTGCTCTCGCTGACCGCGCTGGTGCTGCTGTTCATCGACGACCCGGCGGACTACGAGCCGTGGACGCGGGGAACGGTCGGCATCGCGCTGGGACTGGTCAGCCTCGGCGTGTTCATCGTGCTGTTCGAGCAGATCGGCTTCCTGGTGCCGGCGGTGCTGATGCTGCTGATCTGGCTCCGCCTCTTCGCCCGGGAGCCCTGGCGCTGGGCGGTGCCGCTCGCGGTGATCGGCGCCGTGGTGTTCCACCTGGTCTTCGTCGAGGCACTCGGGGTGCCCTTCCCCGACGACATCGTGCTGGGAGGCTGACGTGGGCATCATGGACGGCCTCGGCGAAGGCTTCTCCGTCGCGCTGGACCCCACCAACATCCTGTACGTCTTCCTCGGCGTGCTCATCGGCACCGTCATCGGCGTCCTGCCGGGGCTGGGGCCGACGGCGACCATCGCGCTGCTGCTGCCGATCACCTACGAGCTGGAGCCGACCTCCTCGGTCATCCTGCTGGCCGGCATCTACTACGGCTCGATGTACGGCGGCACGATCACCTCCGTGCTGCTGCGACTGCCCGGTGAGGCGGCCTCGGTGGTCACCGTGTTCGACGGCCACCAGATGGCCATGCAGGGCCGTGCCGGGCCGGCGCTCGGTATCGCTGCGGTGGGCTCCTTCATCGGCGGCACGTTGTCGGTGGTCGGCCTGATCCTGCTGGCACCTCCACTGGCCGACCTGGCGGTCCAGTTCGGCGACCCCGAGTACGTCGCACTGACCGCGTTCGGCATCCTCCTGGTCACCTACCTCGGCACCAAGCACCCGGTCAAGGCGCTGTGCATGGCGGCGCTCGGCCTGCTGCTGGCCACCATCGGGCGGGACCTGGTCACGGGCACCAGCCGGTTCACCTTCGACCAGGTCGAGCTGTTCGACGGTCTGGACTTCGTGGCGGTGGCCATGGGCCTGTTCGGCGTCGGGGAGATCCTCTACAACCTGGAGAAGACGGAGAAGGCCGAGCAGATCAAGAGCAAGGTCAAGAACATCTGGCCCAGCCGCCGGGACTTCCGGGACTCCTCCGGGGCCATCGCCCGCGGATCGGTGCTCGGGTTCTTCCTCGGCGTGCTGCCCGGGGGTGGCGGCGTCATCTCCTCCCTGGCCAGCTACGGGATGGAGAAGCGCCGCGCCAAGGATCCGAGCCGGTTCGGCAAGGGCGCGATCGAGGGCGTCGCCGGCCCCGAGACGGCGAACAACGCGTCGTCCACCTCGGCGTTCGTCCCGCTGCTCACGCTCGGCATCCCGCCCAACGTGGTGCTGGCGCTGATCTACGGTGCGCTGCTGATCCAGGGCATCACGCCCGGCCCGCAGCTCATCGACAACAACCCGGAGATCTTCTGGGGCGTCATCGCCTCGATGTTCATCGGCAACCTGATGCTCCTGGCGCTGAACATCCCGCTGGTCGGGTTCTTCGTCCAGCTGCTGCGCGTCCGCGCGGGCATCCTCGCCGCGTTCGCGCTGCTGATCACCATGGCCGGCGTCTTCTCGGTCAACAACGACGTCTTCGACATGTGGGTCGTGCTGGTGTTCGGCATCATCGGCTGGCTGATGAAGAAGACCGGCTTCGAGCCCGGTCCGCTGGTGCTCGCGTTCGTGCTGGGCGCCATCCTGGAGGAGTCGTTCCGCCGGTCGATGCTGCTCTCCGGCGGGGAGTTCAGCATCTTCTTCACCCGGCCGATGTCGGGCACGCTGTTCGCGGTGATGGCCCTGGTCGTCCTGTACAGCTCGGTGATGGGCATCCGGCGCCGCCGGCAGCGCAGCCAGCTCCCGGGCGTCGCGGAGGAGGAGCTGAGGGCGACCGGCCTGGAGGCCGAGCCCGAGGGCACCGCCGGGGTGGCGGCCACCAGCGGCCGGACCGACGGCCGAGCCGACGACGACGGCGTGCCCGGTACGGGCGGGGGCAGCACGCGCGCCGGGGGCGACCGGCCCTGAGCCGCGGCCCCGCGCGGGACTGGTGCAGAGTGGGCGCGAGCCGGGCGCGGGTCCCGCACGAGCGGACGGGGAGCGGTAGTTGATCGACAAGAGGGTCGGGTCGCTCGTCGAGGCGGTCGCCGACATCCGCGACGGCGCGACGGTGCTGGTCGGCGGGTTCGGCAACTCCGGCATCCCCGTGGAGCTGGTGCACGCCGTCCTGGACCAGGGCGCCCGCGACCTGACGCTGGTCACCAACAACGCCGGCAGCGGCGACTCCGACGTCGCGGCGCTGCTCCGCGAGCACCGGGTGCGCAAGATCATCTGCTCGTACCCGCGGACCAGCGGCTCGATCTGGTTCGAGGAGCGCTACCGGGCCGGCGAGATCGAGCTGGAGCTGGTGCCACAGGGCACGCTCAGCGAACGCATGCGCGCGGCCGGCGCGGGCCTGGGCGGCTTCTTCACCCCCGCGGGTGCGGACTCGCTGCTCGCCGAGGGAAAGGAGGTGCGGATCATCAACGGCCGCCGGCACGTCTTCGAGGAACCCCTGCACGGGGACGTCGCCCTGATCAAGGCCCGCAAGGCCGACCGCTGGGGCAACCTCGTCTACTCCACCGCGGCGCGGAACTTCGGCCCCACGATGGCCACCGCCGCGACCCTGACCGTCGTCCAGGTGCGCGAGTTCGTCGAGCTCGGCGACCTGGACCCCGAGTGCATCGTGACCCCCGGCATCTTCGTCGACCGGGTCGTGGAGGTGGGCGTGTGATGAGCGGACCCCGGCTCTCGCTGACCGACATGGCCCGCCGCGTGGCCCGCGACATCCCCAGCGGCGCCTACGTCAACCTCGGCATCGGCATGCCCACGCTCGTCGGCGACGTCGTCTCGCCCGAGAAGGAGATCGTCTACCACTCGGAGAACGGCATCCTCGGGATGGGCCCGGCGCCCGCACCGGGGGAGGGCGACCCCGAGCTGATCAACGCCGGCAAGCAGCCGGTGACCCTGGTGCCCGGCGGCTCGTACTTCCACCACACCGACTCGTTCATGATGATGCGCGGCGGCCACATCGACGTGACGGTGCTCGGCGCCTTCCAGATCTCGGCGACGGGGGACCTCGCGAACTGGGCCACCGACGAGGTCGGGCACCCGCCGGCGGTGGGCGGCGCGATGGACCTCGCGGTCGGGGCGAAGCGGGTGCTCGTGCTGATGACGCACACCACCAAGGACGGCCGACCCAAGATCCTTCCCGCGTGCACCTTCCCGCTCACCGCGGCCGGCGTCGTGGACCGGATCTACACCGAGCTCGCCGTCATCGACGTGACGGCCGACGGGCTGGTCGTGCGCGAGGTGGTCGCCGGGCTGGAGCGCGCGGAGCTCCAGGAGCGCACCGGCGCCCGGCTGGCCTTCGCCGACGACGTGGCGGAGCTGGAGCCCGGCGCCGTCTGACCGCCCCCCGGTCAGGTGGACGGGCGAAGAACTTCAAGCCCGTAGTGTTTCTGTCCGATCCGGTCCGGGCAGGACGCGATCATGCTCGCGGAGTGCACGGTCGTCGTGCCCACGATCGGGCGGCCGTCGCTCGACGTGCTCCTCGATGCGCTCGCCGCTGCCCCGGGTCCGCGGCCGGCCGAGCTGATCCTCGTCGACGACCGCCCGACCGGGGAGCCGCTGCGCCCGGAGCGCCCCGGTCTGCCGCCCGTCCGCGTGGTGCGCACCGGCGGCGGCGGCCCGGCCCGCGCCCGCAACCTGGGCTGGCGCAGCGCCCGCACGCCGTGGATCGCCTTCCTCGACGACGACGTCGTCCCCGACGCCGACTGGTACGAGCGGCTGGCGACCGACCTCGCCGACCTCCCCGCCGACGTCGCCGGCAGCCAGGGCCGCGTCCGCGTCCCCCTGCCCGAGGACCGACGGCCCACCGACTGGGAGCGCGGCACCGCCGGCCTGGCCACCTCCAGCTGGATCACCGCCGACCTGGCCTACCGGCGGGCCGCGCTGTCGGCGGTGGGCGGCTTCGACGAGCGCTTCCCGCGCGCCTTCCGCGAGGACAGCGACCTGGCCCTGCGGGTCATGGACACCGGAGCGCGGCTGGTCCGCGGCGAGCGCTGGATCACCCACCCGGTGCGGCCCACCGACCACTGGGTCAGCGTGCGCGTGCAGGCCGGCAACGCCGACGACGTCCTCATGCGACGGCTGCACGGACCCGACTGGCGGAAGCGCGCCGACGCCGCGCTGGGCCGCCGTCCGCAGCACACCGCCGTCACCGCTGCCGCGCTGGCCGCCGTCGGGCTCGCTCTCGCCGGCCGACCGAGGGCCGCAGCGCTGGCCGCCGCCGGCTGGCTCGCGGGGACGGCCGAGTTCGCGTGGGCGCGGATCGCATCCGGACCGCGCACCCGCGACGAGGTGACCACGATGATCGCCACCAGCGCCGCCATCCCGCCGCTGGCGACGTGGCACTGGCTGAAGGGCGTCGTGCAGCACCGCGGCGTGCCCCGCTGGACGGGCCTGCCCGACCTCGTGCTCTTCGACCGCGACGGCACCCTCGTCCGCGACTACCCCTACAACGGCGACCCGGCCCTGGTGAAGCCGGTCGACGGTGCCAAGGAGTCGCTGGACGCGCTGCGCGCCCGCGGGGTCAAGGTCGGGGTGGTCAGCAACCAGTCCGGGGTGGCCCGCGGGATCATCACCCGGGAGCAGGTGGACGCCTGCATGGCGCGCCTCGAGGAGCTGCTGGGCCCCTTCGACACCCTGCAGGTCTGCCCGCACGGCCCCGACGACGGCTGCGACTGCCGCAAGCCGGCGCCCGGCATGGTCAAGGCGGCCTGCGCCGAGCTCGACGTCGACCCCGCCCGCTGCGTGGTCGTCGGTGACATCTCCGCCGACGTCGACGCCGCGGCCGCCGCCGGGGCGACCGGGATCATGGTCCCGACGCCGGTGACGCGGAAGGCGGAGGTGGCCGCCGCGGCGCACGTCGCGCCGACGCTGACCGCCGCGGTCGACGCCGTCCTGGGTGGCCGGTGGTGACCCGCCCGCGCACCGTCCTCGTCGCTCGGCTCGACAACGCCGGCGACGTCCTCCTGCAGGGGCCGATGGTGCGCGCCGTCGCGCACGGCGCCGACCGGGTGGTCTTCCTGGCCGGCCCGGCCGGTGCCGCGGCCGCAGAGCTGCTGCCGGGCGTCGACGAGGTGTGGACCTGGGCCTGCCCGTGGATCCTCGGGGACCCGCCGCCGGTGGACGCCGACGACCTCGCCCTCCTCACCGACCGGGTGCGGACACTCGCCCCCGACGAGGCGATCGTGTCCACGTCGTTCCACCAGTCGCCGCTGCCCCTGGCCCTGCTGCTCCGGAGCGCCGGCGTCCCCCGGATCTCGGCGATCAGCGTCGACTACCCCGGCTCCCTGCTCGACGTCCGCCACCGCGTGGACGACGACCTGCCCGAGCCCGAGCGGGCGCTGTCCCTGGCCCGCGCGGCCGGCTTCGACCTCCCCCTGGGCGACGACGGCCGGCTCGACGTCCGCCGCCCGCTGCCGGACGTCGACCCCGAGCCGGGCTACGTCGTCGTGCACCCCGGCGCGTCGGTGCCGGCGCGCGCCTGGCCGGCCCAGCGGTGCGCCGAGGCGGTCGAGGCGCTGGCCGGCGCCGGGCACCGGGTGCTGGTCACCGGCGGCCCGTCCGAGCGCGAGCTCACCGCCTTCGTCGCCGGCAGCCGCGGCGTCGACCTCGGTGGCGGGACGACGCTCGCCGAGATGGCCGCCCTGCTCGACGGCGCGGCCGCGGTCGTCGTCGGCAACACCGGCCCGGCGCACCTGGCCGCTGCGGTGGGGACGCCGGTCGTCTCGCTGTTCGCCCCCGTCGTCCCCGCGGCCCGGTGGGCGCCCTACGGCGTCCCCACCGTGCTGCTCGGCGACCAGTCCGCACCCTGCCGCGACACCCGGGCGCGCGAGTGCCCCGTGCCCGGCCACCCCTGCCTGACCTCGGTGACGGCGCTCGACGTCGTCGCCGCGGTCGAGAAGCTCGCCACGGTCCAGCAGCCGGCCGTCGCCCCACCTCCCGCCGCGCCCCGAGAGGCGGCGGCGACCTCTCAGGGGGCACCGTGAAGATCCTGGTCTGGCACGTGCACGGCTCCTGGACGACGGCGTTCCTCCAGGGCGGTCACGACTACCTGATCCCCGTCGTCGACGGCAGGGGCCCTGACGGCCTGGGCCGCGCCCGCACCTGGGACTGGCCGGCGAACGCCCGCGAGGTCACGCCCGAGCAGCTGCGTCAGGAGCAGCCCGACGTCGTCGTCCTGCAGCGCACCCGCGACCTGGAGCTGGTCCGCGAGTGGCTCGGCGCCGAACCCGGCCGCGACCTGCCGGCGGTCTTCCTCGAGCACAACGCCCCCGGCCTGGAGCCCGACGACGGCCCGGTGCCGCACACCCGCCACCCGATGGCCGAGCGCACCGACATCCCGATCGCCCACGTCACCCACTTCAACCGGCTCTTCTACGACAACGGCCGGGCGCCCACCACGGTGATCGAGCACGGCATCGTCGACCCCGGCGAGCACTGGACCGGTGAGCTCGCGCGCGCCGCCGTCGTCACCAACGAGCCGGTCCGCCGCGGCCGCACCGTCGGCGCCGACCTGCTGCCCGGCCTGGCCGGGGTCGCGCCGGTCGACGTGTTCGGCATGGGGCTGGCCGGCCTGCACGAGCAGTACGGCCTCGACCCCGAGCGGGTCACGCTGTTCGACGACCCGCCGCAGGCCGCCATGCACACCGAGCTGGCCCGCCGCCGCGTGTACGTGCACCCGGTGCGCTGGACCTCGCTCGGGCTCTCGCTGCTGGAGGCCATGCACCTGGGCATGCCGGTGGTCGCCCTGGCCACCACCGAGGTGGTCGAGGCGGTACCGGCCGAGGCGGGCGTGATCTCCACGCGGCCGGAGCGGCTCTGGGCGGCGGTGCGGGACTTCCTGCACGACGAGGACGCCGCCCGGCTGGCCGGCAAGGCTGCCCGCGCCGCGGCGCTCGAGCGCTACGGGCTGGCCCGTTTCCTGGGCGACTGGGATGCACTCCTGACGGAGGTGACGCGATGAGGATCGACCTGGTCAGCGAGCACGCCAGCCCGCTCGCCGCCATCGGCGGCGTGGACGCCGGCGGGCAGAACGTGCACGTCGCCGCCCTGGCCGCCGGCCTGGCGCAGCGCGGGCACGAGGTCACCGTGCACACCCGCCGGGACGACGAGTCGCTGCCCGAGCGGGTGGTCACGCAGGACGGCTACAACGTCGTCCACGTGCCCGCAGGACCGGCGCACGAGCTGCCCAAGGACGACCTGCTCCGGCACATGCCCGAGTTCGCCGCCAACCTCCGTCGCGCATGGGGCGCGCACGCACCCGATCTCGTGCACGCGCACTTCTGGATGAGCGGGCTGGCCTCCGTGGCCGCCGCCGGCGACATCCCCGTGCTCCAGACGTTCCACGCCCTCGGCTCGGTCAAGCGCCGCCACCAGGGGGACGCCGACACCTCGCCGCCCAACCGGATCGAGCTCGAGCGCTCGCTGTGCCGGAGCGTCGCCCACGTGGTGGCCACCTGCACCGACGAGGTCTTCGAGCTCCGCCGGCTGGGCCTGACCACCGACCGCGTCTCGATCGTGCCCTGCGGCGTCGACACCTCGGTGTTCACCCCGGACGGCCCGATGGCGCCGCGGTCGGAGCGCAAGCGGCTGCTGGTGCTCGGGCGGCTGGTCGAGCGCAAGGGCCAGGACGACGCGGTGCGGGCGCTGCGCGCGGTCCCCGACGCCGAGCTCGTCGTCGTCGGCGGTCCGCCGACCGACCGCATCGACGCCGACCCCGAGGTGCGCCGGCTGCGCGGCATCGCCGCCGAGGCCGGCGTGGCCGACCGGCTGGTCTTCGCCGGTTCCGTGGCCCGCGCCGACGTCCCGGCCTGGGTGCGCTCGGCCGACGTCGTCCTCGCCGTGCCCTGGTACGAGCCGTTCGGCATCACGCCGCTGGAGGCCATGGCCTGCGGCCGGCCGGTGGTCGCCACCGCCGTCGGCGGGCTGCAGGACAGCGTGGCCGACGGCGTGACCGGCGACCTGGTGCCGCCGCGCGACCCCGAGCGCCTCGGCCAGGTGCTCGCCGCCCTGCTCGCCGACGACGCCCGCCGCGCCGCCTACGGCGCTGCCGGGGTGGAGCGGGCCCGCGACCGCTACCGGTGGAGCCGCGTCGTGGCCGACACCGATTCCGTCTACCGGCAGGTCCTCGCCAGCCGCCGTCCCGTGGAGATCGCCCGATGAGCGTCAACCCGCACTCCTTCTTCGAGAACGTCGCCGTGGAGGTCCCCGACCCGGCGACCTGCACGCACCTCACCGGCGCCGACCACGTGGCCTCGCTGAGCGCCGCGCTCGGGTCGCTGAACGGCCAGCTCGACGTCCTCGACGACTGGGGCCGGCTGCTGGCCGGCGTGCTGACCGGGCAGAGCCGGGGTCGGCTGCTCGCGGCCGGCAACGGGGGCAGCGCCGCCCAGGCGCAGCACCTCACGGCCGAGCTCGTCGGCCGCTACCGCGCCGACCGGCCCCCGTTCTCCGCGATCTGCCTGACCGCCGAGACCTCGTCCCTGACCGCGATCGCCAACGACTACCCGGCCGACGAGCTGTTCGCCCGGCAGGTCGAGGCGCACGGCCGCCCCGGTGACGTGCTGATCCTGCTGTCCACGTCGGGCCGTTCCCCGAACGCGGTCGCCGCGGCCCGCCGGGCACGGGAGTGCGGGATCACCACGCTGGCGATGACCGGCCCGGCACCGAACCCGCTGGCCGCGGTCGCCGACGACGCGGTCTGCATCGACTCCCCGTGGACGGCGACGGTCCAGGAGTGCCACCTCGTCGCGCTGCACCTGGTCTGCGCCGCCTTCGACGCCGCCGTGCTGGCCGAGCCCTCGCGCGTGCCGACCGGGCCGACGCTCGGAGCCGCCCGATGACCCGGCGCACTTCCGCCCGGCCGCTGGTGGTCGTCGGCGACGCCCTGCTCGACGTGGACCTGGTGGGCAGCGCCTCCCGGCTGACCCCGGACGCACCGGTGCCGGTGGTCGAGGACGTCGAGCGCCGCGAGCGGCCCGGCGGTGCGGCGCTGGCCGCGGTCATCGCGGCCGCCGCAACCTCCCGCGAGGTCGTCCTCGTGGCGCCCTTGGACTCCGACGACGGCGCGGGCCGACTCCGGGAGCTGCTCGACGGGCGGGTGCGGCTCATCGCCATCCCGGCCGGCGGCGGCACCGCGGTCAAGCAGCGCATCCGGGTCGGCGACCACTCCGTCGCCCGGCTGGACAGCGGCGCGCCCGTGGCCACGCTGGGCGCGCTGCCGGCCGAGGCGGCCGAGGCCATCCGCGACGCCGCGGCCGTGCTCGTCGCCGACTACGGCCGGGGGACGACGGCCGACGCGAGCGTCCGGGAGGCGCTCGCCGCCGCCCGCGGCCCCGTGGTCTGGGACCCGCACCCCCGCGGCGCCGAGCCGGTGCGGGGCATCCGGCTGGTCACGCCCAACGCCGCCGAGGCCGCGCGCGTGGTGACCGACGTGACCGGCGAGGGGCTGGCCGCCGTGGGCGCCCGTGCCGAGGCGCTCATCGAGCGGTGGGGCGTGGGCGCGGTCGCGGTGACCATGGGCGCCCGCGGTGCGCTGCTGTCCTACGGCCCGGGCGCGCCCATGGTCGTTCCCGCGGTGCCGGTGACCGGCGGGGACCCGTGCGGCGCCGGTGACTCGTTCGCGGCCGCCGCGGCGCTGGCGCTGGCCGACGGTGCGGTGACCGGCGAGGCCGTGTCGTCGGCCGTCGCGTTCGCGGGAGCCTTCGTCGCCCGCGGTGGAGCGACCGCGTGGGACGCCGAGATCGAGGCCCCCGACGTGGCCGCCGAGCCCGGTGCCGAGGGCGTGATCGCCCGCGTGCGGGCCGCCGGGGGCACCGTCGTCGCCACGGGTGGGTGCTTCGACCTCCTGCACCCGGGGCACGTGGCCACGCTGCGGGCCGCGCGCGGCCTGGGCGACTGCCTGGTCGTGTGCATCAACTCCGACGACTCCGTCCGCCGGCTCAAGGGCCCGTCGCGCCCGCTCAACAGCGCACCCGACCGGGCCCGCGTGCTCGAGGCGCTGGAGTTCGTCGACGCCGTCGTCGTGTTCGACGAGGACACCCCCTCGGCGGTGCTGGAGCGGCTGCGACCCGACGTGTGGGCCAAGGGCGGCGACTACGCGGGCGCCGACCTGCCCGAGGCCGCGGTCCTGCGCACGTGGGGCGGGCAGGCCGTCGTCCTCCCGTACCTGGACGGCCACTCGACCACCGCCCTGGTCGAGCGCTCCCGCGTATGAAAGGACCCTGCTGCCCCCCGCGCCTCGCAGGCTCGGCGCGGGCCCCTGCAGCAGGGCCGTTCCAGCCCGTCACCGTGGTGCTGCGGCCGTTGGGGCTGGGGGACCTGCTCACCGGCGTGCCCGCCATCCGGGCGGTCCGGGCCGCCGTCCCCGGCAACCGGCTGGTCCTGGCGACGACGACGGCGCTGGCACCGCTGGCCGGGCTGATCGACGCCGTCGGCGAGGTGCTCCCCGCCCGCGAGCTCGAGCCGCTGGACTGGTCCGGTCCGCCGCCCGAGCTCGCCGTCGACCTGCACGGCAAGGGGCCCGCCTCGCACGTGGTCGTGGCCGATCTGCAGCCCGCGCGGCTGCTCACCTTCGACAGCCCCGGCTACCCGGGACCCACCTGGTACGCCGACGAGCACGAGGTGCGGCGCTGGTGCCGGCTGGTCTCCGAGGGGCTGGGCGTCGAGGCCGACCCGGACGCGCTCGACCTCGCCGTCCCGCCGGTCCCGCCTCCGGTGCGCGGCGCCGCCGTGGTCCACCCCGGCGCGGCCTACCCCGGCCGGCGCTGGCCGCCCGAGCGGTTCGCCGCCGTCGCCCGCCACCTCGCCGACCGCGGGCACGACGTGCGGATCACCGGCGGTCCGGCCGAGGTGGAGCTGGCAGGCTCGGTGGCCGACGCCGCCGGGCTCGGCCCGGACGCCGTGCTGGCCGGCCGGACGACGTCGATGGAGCTGGCCGCCGTCGTCGCGGCCGCGGCCCTGGTCGTGTGCGGGGACACCGGCGTCGCCCACCTCGCGACCGCCTACCGCCGTCCCTCGGTGGTGCTGTTCGGCCCGGTGTCACCCGCGCTGTGGGGCCCGCCGGCGCGCACGGCACCGGACGGGAGAGCGCTGCACCGCGTGCTCTGGCACGGGGACGGCACCGGCGACCCGTGGGGCACCGACCTCGACCCCGCGCTGGGGAAGGTCACGATCGACGAGGTCCTCGCCGCCCTCGACGACCTCCCCCCTGCTTTTCCGCGGTAAAGCGGGCTGCTTTTCCGCGGAAAAGCAGGGGGCTTTCAGTCGCGCTGGCGGAGGGCGTCGAAGAGCACCGTCTGCAGGTCGGTCGGGTCGACGGCGGAGTAGGCCGCGCCGCCCGTCGCCTCGGCGATGCGCTCCAGCGCCGACAGGTCCGCGTCCGGGCCCAGCGCCACGCCGATGACCTTGATCGGCCGCGTGGGATCGGCCTCCGCGGTCAGCGTGCTCAGCAGAGCCTCCTCGGCGAGGCCGGCGTCGTCGTCCTCGTTCGTCCCGTCGGTCATCAGGAGGACGCTGTTCACCGCGCTCGGGTCGTAGTTGGCCCGGGCGGCGCGGACCGCGGCCAGCGTCGTGTCGTAGAGGCCGGTGCCGCCGGGGGCCAGCCGTTCCGGGAGGGTGGCGGCCTGGGCGTCCAGGATCGCCCGCTGCGTCTGCCCGTCGACTTCGGTGTCCAGCTTGCGGATGGGCACCAGCTCGGTCCAGTCCTGGTCGCCGGCCAGGTGGTAGGCGAAGAACCACAGCCCGAGGGCGTACTCGCCGGGCACCAGCGACAGGGTGGTCCGCGCCGCGTCCCGGGCCAGCGTGGCGCGCGTGCCGTTGCCGGCCGGGGCCTCCATGGACTTCGAGACGTCCAGGACGGCCAGGATCCGGGACGGCGCGGCGAGGCTGGTCAGCCGGGCGAGCAGGCCACCCACCTCGGCTGGGTCCAGCTCCACCTGCTGCGGGGCCTCCTCGCGGATGCCGCTCTCCTCGCCGGCCGCCGGCGGGGCGTCGCCCTCGGCGCCGCGGAAGCCGGCCTCCATGGCGGCGGTCCGTGCCTCCTCGGACGTCAGCACCGCGACGACGGCGTCCACGGCCTGCTGCTGCTGGCCGTCGCCCGCCGCGACGCGGAACACCGGGTAGTCGAGCACCGGGGAGCCCTCGGAGGGGTAGACCGCGACGAGGGAGGAGTCGCTGTTCGAGGCGTGGGCGGCGTAGACGGTCTGCTCGCTCACGGGCACCAGTGCGGCGTCCTCGGCGCCCTGGCCGCCGGCTTCGAGCGCCTCCTCCGAGCTGCCGGAGCGCGCCGCGGACAGCACCACCTCGACGACGCCGTTGTCGGCGTCCTCTCCGCCGCCCAGCGAGCCGCGGAGAGCGGTGAGCGCGGCGATCCCCTCGGCGCTGCCGGCGAGATCGGGCACGGCGACGTCCTTGTCGGTGGTGAGCGCCTCCGCCCACGTGGGCGGCTCGTCCATCCAGCCCTCGGCGTCGGCGACGGCCCGGCTGGTGGCCAGCACGACGGGGGAGGAGCCGAGGGACCCCTCGTCGGTCAGCTCGGTGTCGCCGGCGCGCAAGGCCCACAGCGACGAGTCAGGCAGCCAGACGTCGGGCAGCGACTCGGGGTCCAACGCGCTCAGGGCGCCGGCGGTCTGCAGCGGCTCCTGGGGGGTGACCTCGGCGGTGACGCACCCGTCGTCCCCGAGGGCGCCCGGCTCGGCGAGGAGCTGCTCGGTCAGCGAGACGAGTTCCGGGGCGACCGTCACCGCGACCGTCGACGTCGTGTCGCACGCCGCGGCGTCGTCGTCGCCGCCGGCCGCGAGCCACCACACGAGGCCGACGGCGAGCAGCACGACGACCACACCGGCGGCGATGAGAGGGGCGGCGGGAAACCGGCGGCGGGTGGCACTGGAATCAGCGTGGCGGCCCATGCTCGCTCTCTGTCATCGCTCGGGGACGGACGGCGGCCCCCCGGTCCGCACCGACAGAGTAGTTGGGTACGCCAGACCCCCGGCCGGAGCGGCTCAGCCGACGCGCGCCTCCCGCGCCGACAACTGACCGGCGAACCAGTCGACCGTCCGGCGCAGGCCCTCCTCGGAGGGCACCTGCGGCCGCCAGTCCAGCAGCTTCTCGGCCAGGGTCGTGTCGGGACGCCGCACCTTCGGGTCGTCCACCGGCAGGTCGATGAACTCGACGGAGGAGTCGGAGTCGGTGAGCTCGACGATCCACTCCGCGAGCCGGAGCATCGACAGCTCGTCGGGGTTGCCGATGTTCACCGGCCCGGCGTGCCCGGAGAACGCCATGGCCAGGATGCCGGTGACGGTGTCGTCGACGTAGCAGATCGAGCGGGTCTGGGAGCCGTCGCCGGCCACCGTCAGCGGCCGGCCGGACAGCGCCTGGCCGACGAAGGCGGGGATGGCCCGGCCGTCGTCGAACCGCATCCGCGGACCGTAGGTGTTGAAGATCCGGACGATGCCGGTGTCGGTGCCCCGGGAGCTGCGGTACGCCGTGGTGAGCGCCTCGCTGAACCGCTTGGCCTCGTCGTAGACCCCGCGCGGGCCGACCGGGTTGACGTTGCCCCAGTACTCCTCGGGCTGCGGGTGCACCAGCGGGTCGCCGTACACCTCCGACGTCGAGGCGAGGACGTAGCGGGCGCCCTTCTCGCGGGCCAGGCCGAGGGTGTGCAGGGTGCCCAGGCTGCCGACCTTGAGCGTCTCGATCGGCATCTTCAGGTAGTCCAGCGGGCTCGCCGGCGAGGCGAAGTGGAGCACCAGGTCGACGGGGCCGGGGACGTGCACGTAGTCGGTGACGTCGCAGCGCACGAGGCGGAAGCCGGGGCGCTCCATCAGGTGCAGGACGTTCTCCGGCGACCCGGTGAGGAAGTTGTCGAGGCAGACGACCTCGACGCCGCGGTCGAGCAGGTGCTCGCAGAGGTGCGAACCGAGGAACCCGGCACCGCCGGTCACGACGGCCCGACGGATGGTCCGTGCTCCTCGCACCGGCTGTGCCATGACTCTCCCTCGTCCACCCCGGGGCACGGCGGGGCGCGTGCACCGCGGGCGTCCTACCCCGCCGGTCACGGCACACACACTTCGGAGTCGAAGTGTTCACGCACTCGTCGGCGACGATTAGGTCACGGAAGCGTCCGCCTCACCCCCTCCGTCGTGCCGAGGGTCACAATGGGCTGACCGCACAGTCCCGGCCACCGCGTGTTGTGCTGTACGTCACGTCCGTCCGGCGTCCGGAGAAGGAGATCGAGTGCAGGCGTTCGACACCGAGGTCACCTCCCACTTGGTCGACCTCGCCCCGCTGCTCCTCGAGCAGCTCGACGCCATGACCGATCGCATGGTGGACGTGCTCTCGCGCACGGAGCCCGCCTACCGCGACCTCATCGCCGGGTCCGAGGAGGAGCTGCGCCGCTCGACGCGCGACAACCTCGAGCACGGGTTGCTGGCCCTGGTCGGCGCCCCGGTGGCCGACCGCCCCGCCCTGCACGGGGCCCGGGAGATCGGTCGCCGCAGGGCCACGCAGGGCATCCCGCTGGAGGCGGTGCTGCGCGCCTACCGGCTGGGCGGCCAGGTCACCTGGGAGGCGCTGCTCAAGGTCTCGGCCCAGGCCGGCGGACGGCACGACACGCTCCTGCTGCAGGTGGCGGGCACGGTCTGGCGCACCAACGACGGCGAGTGCGCGGCGCTGGCCGAGGGCTACCGCGACGAGCAGCGCCGGCTGGCCGGCGTCGACGAGGAGACCCGCCGTCGCGTGCTGGACGGGCTGCTGGACGGCCGCGGGGACGATCCGTCGTTCGTGCGCACCGCCGCGGACATGCTGGCCATGTCGCTCGACGGCCGGCTCATGGCCGTCGTCGCGCTGCCGACCGAGAACGGCGAGCCGGGCCTCGAGGGCGTGGGACCCGAGCTGCTCCGCCACGGCGTGCGCTCGGTGTGGGGCACGCGCTCCGGCGCGCAGGTGGGCCTCATCGCGCTGGGGAACCTCGGCCCTGCCGAGATCCGCGGCCGGCTCGAGGCGCTGACCACGGGCCCGGTGGGGGTCTCCGCGCCGGTCGACGGCGCCGGGGCGGTCAGCTCCGCCTACCGGCTGGCCGAGACCGCCGCCCGGACGCTGCCCCGGACGACCCGCCGGGTGGTGACGATCGACGAGCGGCTGCCCGAGGCGCTGCTGAGCAACTCCCCGGAGATCAGCTCCCGCCTCGTGGGCCAGACGCTGGGCGGGCTGCTGGCACTGCCCGCGGACGAGCGCGAGGTCCTGCTGGACACCCTCGCCGCGTTCCTCGCCTCGGACGGCTCGCCCACCCGCGCGGCCGACGAGCTGTACTGCCACCGGAACACGGTCATGCACCGGCTGCGGCGGATCGAGCAGGTCACCGGCCGCAAGGTCGCCGACCCGCGCGCCCGCCTGCAGTGGCAGCTGGCACTGCTCGGCGCGCAGCACGGGCGGCCGACCCAGCGGTCGGCCTAGCGGCTACTGGAGGTAGCTCTCCACCTGCGGCTCGGGGCGGGGCTGCGCCTCGTCGGGATCCTCGTCGTACTGGCGCTTGGCCCGGCGCTGGCGCAGCAGGTCCCACAGCTGGTCCAGGTCCGCCTCGAGCTTGCTCATGCGGGTGCGCGTCTCGTCGGTGTGCTCGCTGCTGTCGCGGAGCTTGTGCTCCTCCTCGACCAGCGAGTGGATGCGGCTGAGGATGTCGGTCTCGTCCATGCACGGGTGCCTGCCCCCTCGCGGCGACACGAAACGGTCAGTCGCCCGCGTCGGGGACCCAGCCTTCCACGAACGCGGCCAGCCGCCGGGTGACCGCGCCCCCGGCGCGACCCACCGACAGCAGCGCCGCCCGCTCCAGCGGGATGCGCACCGGGCGCCGGCCGGCCGGCCGGGTGACGACGGCGTGCCCCGCGGCCACCAGCTCCGACCGCGGGCGCTGCAGCTGGGCCAGCACCCGGTCCAGCGCCGCGGTCGTGGGCGCGGCGTTGCCCTCGACCATCGCGGTGACGAAGGCGGGGTCGCTGCCGATGACCCGGGTGCCGTCCCGGAAGCTGCCGGCGGCCAGCGCCAGCGCCAGTGGTCCGGCCTCCGCGGCGGCGGCGGCGAGGGCGGCGGCGAGCAGGTGCGGGACGTGGCTGATCGCGGCGACGGCGGCGTCGTGCTCGGCCGCGGTGACCGGCACGACCTCGGCGCCGACGGCCAGCGCCACCTCGGCGACGCGCAGCCACCGGGGGAGCTCGGTGCCGGGCTCCACGCACAGCGCCCACCGCGCTCCGGCGAACAGCCCCGGGTCGACGGCCTCGTGCCCGGACCGCTCCGTGCCGCACATGGGGTGCCCGCCGACGAACCGGCCGCCCAGCTGCCCGCCGAGCGACGCCAGGACCGGTCCCTTCACCGAGCCGAGGTCGGTGACCGTCGCGCCGGGGTCGACGACCAGCCCGTCCAGCACCGTCGCCATGGCTGGCAGCGGGACGGCGAGGACGACGACGCCGGTGAGCTCGCGGGTGATCCGCACCCCGCGTGCGGCTGCCGCGTCGCGGGCCGCCGGGTCGGTGTCCCAGCCGGACACGGGGCGGCCCGCGGCGGCCAGTGCGGCGGCCAGGGAGCCGCCCAGCTGCCCCAGCCCGACCACCGAGACGGGCGGTGCCGGCATGGTCGGAACGGGGAACGAGGGCGCCCGTCCGGCAGCAGTGGTCGCGGCACGCTCGGCATCGGCCATGATCAGAGGCTATGACCCAGTTGCTGCTGCTCGACGGCCCGACCCGGCGGTCCCGGCGGTGAGCGCGGTGGACGGCGCGCCCGCCGGCCCGGCCAGCTACGCGGTGCGGGTGTCGCGAGCGGGCGCGCGCTGGCGGGTGGACCTGCTGGCCGAGGACGCGGGTGACGAGCTGCCGGTGCTCGAGCGTGCGCTGGGCGACGCCGGCGCGTGGCCGCCACCGTTCGTGGTGGTCGTTGACTCCCGGCTCTACTTCGTCGTCCTGCGGCACGGGCCCGGTGGCATGG
The DNA here is from genome assembly GCF_900102425.1 of Blastococcus aurantiacus. Lineage (GTDB taxonomy): Bacteria > Actinomycetota > Actinomycetes > Mycobacteriales > Geodermatophilaceae > Blastococcus > Blastococcus aurantiacus. Next base: position 173,642 of record NZ_FNBT01000005.1, on the reverse strand, counting down.
TCCGGGCGCTGATCTCCGACGCGACGATGCTCGAATGGGTGCTGGCCGCCGAGGTGGTCGAGCGGTACGGGATCGGCGTCGACACCGACGGCGCCTTCGACGACGACGAGAGCGGCTGGCCCGGTGGCGACATGGACGTCTTCGCCGACGACGGGCTGCCCGCCGAGGAGCTGAGGACGATCGTGACTGCTGACGACCTGTGGGCCGACGAGATGGTGCAGCGGATCGCCGCCCGCCTCGGGTTCGACGACGAGCTGGCCGCGGCGGTGAACTCGTGAGCGGCACCGTGTCGGCGGTCGTCTTCGACCTGGGCGGGGTGATCACCGAGAGCCCGATGATCGCGTTCGCCGCCTACGAGCGCGAGGCCGGACTGCCCGACGGGCTGATCCGGCAGCTGAACTCCACCGATCCGGACACCAACGCATGGGCGCGCTTCGAGCGCAACGAGCTGGACGTGGCGGGGTTCTCGGCAGCGTTCGAGGCCGAGGCCGCCGCGCTCGGGCACCGGCTCGACGCGAGCCGGGTGCTGGCCGCTCTCCGTGGCGAGGTCCGGCCGGCCATGGTCGAGGCCATCCGCCGGCTCCGCGCGCACGGGCTGCCGCTGGGGATGGTGTCGAACAACGTCTCCCCGATGGAGCGGGGCGGGCGGATGGACGAGATCCTCGACATGTTCGACGTCATCGTGGAGTCGTCGATCGAGGGCGTGCGCAAGCCCGAGCCCGAGATCTACCAGCGGGCGCTGGTCCGGCTGTCCGAGGCCGTGGGCCGGCGCATCGAGGCCGCCGACTGCGCGTACCTCGACGACCTCGGCATCAACCTCAAGCCGGCGCGGGCGCTGGGTTTCTCGACCATCAAGGTCGTCGACCCGGACGTCGCGATCGCCGAGCTCTCCGGGCTGGTCGGCTTCCCCCTGGTCGGCCCTGCGGCATGACGCGGGCGTGGCACCGTCCTCCGGCACAGTCGGCCTCTGCCCACAGCGGTGGGCAGAGGCCGACTGTCCGCAGGCCGCCGTCATGAGGCTCGACGTCGACGCAGCCATGGGGCGGGCGCTCGAGCTCGCGACCGCGGCGCAGGAGTGGGGCGACACCCCGATCGGCGCCGTCGTCCTGGGTCCGGACGGCGCGGTGCTCGCCGAGGCGGCCAACGAGCGGGAGAAGCGCGGCGACCCCACCGCGCACGCCGAGGTGCTGGCGCTGCGCGCGGCCGCGCAGGTGCACGGCGACGGCTGGCGGCTGACCGGCTGCACCCTGGTGGTCACCCTCGAGCCGTGCACCATGTGCGCCGGCGCGACCGTCCTGTCCCGGGTCGACCGGGTGGTCTACGGGGCCGACGACCCCAAGGCCGGCGCGGCCGGATCGCTGTGGGACGTCGTCCGTGACCGGCGGCTCAACCACCGGCCGGAGGTCACCGCGGGCGTCCGCGCCGAGGAGTCCGCCACGCTGCTACGTGCGTTCTTCCGGGCCCAGCGGGGCCTGTAGTCTCTTCGGCGGTGGCGTGTCCGAGCGGCCGAAGGAGCACGCCTCGAAAGCGTGTGAGGTTCATAGCCTCCGTGGGTTCAAATCCCACCGCCACCGCCAGCGCGACCGGAGCCCCTGCTCTCCCGAACGGGAGGCGGGGGCTCCGTCATTGGTCAGGGTCGCGCTCAGGGGTCGAGCTCGCTGTCGAGGATCAGCTGCCCGTTCTGCTCGATCAGGGTGAACCGGCGGAGCGCGGATCTCGTCTCACCGTTGGTGAAGGTCCAGTCGAGCCGGCCGGTGACCTGGGTCTGCCCGTCGGTCGCCTGCACCTCGCTGACCCTCACGTCGGAGAACTGGCTCCAGTACGCGATGTAGTCCTCGCGGCTGCCGATGTTGGCGCGCAGCGTCGGGCCGGTGCGGTCGTACGCGGATGCCGGGTCCTGGATGACCTGCCGGTGGTAGTCGGCGAGGAAGGCCTGGATGTTGGCCGCGCTCAGCGGGTCGCTCACGGGCTCCGGCCCAGGGGGCGGTTGCGACGTGGGTTGATCGGCAGCGCTGGTCCCGGTGCTCCCGCTGTCCGGTTCCTCGGCGCCGGTCGACCCGCCTGCCGGGCTCTCCCCGGTCTCCTCGTCCTCCGGCGCCGGGCTCGAGGGCGGCGAGGACGTCGGCGAGGACGTCGTGTCGTCGGCCTGCGTCCCGGTGCGGTCGGGGTCATCGGGGCGCAGGGCCACGAAGCCGATCACCGCGGCCAGCGCCGCGACGAGGAGGGCCGCGGCCACCCAGATCGCCCGTCGCCGTCCGGTCCGTCCCGGCGCGGGCTGGACGCGGGGCCGGTCGGCGGCCGGCGGAGCGGCGGGCGGCTGCTCGGCCGGCGGTGCCGAGGCCGGGGGAGGTGACGGTGCAGCGGCCTCCGGGGGTGTGCCCGTCCGCGGTGCCGCTGCCGAGCGCACCGGCGGCGCGGGCAGGGGCGCCTTCGCCGGCGCCTCGTCCGCGGCGGCGGCACCCGCTGCGGCCGCACCTGCCGCGGCACCGGCAGCTGCTGCGCCCGCCGCGGGGAAGACCTCGGTGCGCGGCCGCCCACCGGCCGGGCGCAGGTCGGTCCGCGCCAGCAGGACCGTGGTGGTGTCGCCGCTGCGACCCGCGGCCAGCCGCGCCAGCTCGTCGCGGACCTCGGCCATCGTCGGCCGGGCGGCCGGGTCGCTGGCCAGCATCCGCGTCAGGGGGCCGGTGAGGGAGCCGGCGCGCACCGGCGGCCGGATCGTCCCGCCGGCCACCTTGTGCAGCATGGCCAGCGCGTTGTCCTCCATGCCGAAGGGCGGCTGCCCCTCGAGGCAGGTGTAGAGGGTGGCGCCCAGTGAGTAGACGTCGCTCGCCTCGCCCATCTCGTAGCCCTGGGCGACTTCCGGCGCGAGGAACGCCGGCGTGCCGGTGATCTGGCCGGTCTGGGTGAGTGTGACGTCGCCGTGGGCGTGCGAGATGCCGAAGTCGGTGATCTTGACCAGGCCCTCGAGCCCCGGGCCCTGGCCGATGAGGATGTTGGCCGGCTTCACGTCGCGGTGGACGATGCCGGCCGCGTGCGTGGCGGTCAGCGCGTCGGCCACCTGGGCGCCGATCTGCGCCACCTGGTCCACGCGCAGCACGCCCTCGGCGGCGACCACCTCGGAGAGGCTGCGCGAGGGCAGGTACTCCATGACCAGCCAGGGCGTCTCGCCCTCCTGCGCGACGTCGTAGACCGAGATCGCGTGCGGATGGCTCAGCCGGGCGGCGATCCGGCCCTCCCGCAGGGCCCGTTGCCGCTGCTGATCGGCCAGCGCCTCGTCGGCCTCGGAGACCAGGACCTGCTTGACCGCGACCTGGCGGCCCAGGAGTTCGTCGCGGGCCAGCCAGACCGCGCCCATGCCGCCGCCACCGATCTGCGACTGCAGCCGGTAGCGGCCGGCGACGAGCCGGCCGGGAGCGGTGAGGGAGGGGGACATCGGCGGATCGGTGGCAGACGTCGTCAGACGCCCGAGGGCTCCCCGTACCGGCGCACGTACTCCTCCTTGGCGCCTGCGGGGAGGGCGTCGAACAGCTCGCCGAGCTCGGTGTGCACGGCCGGGTCGAGGTCGTCGAAGATCCGGCCCCAGGTCGGGGGCTCGTCGTAGCTGCGGGTCAGCAGCAGCTCCCAGGCCTGCGACTGGCGGTCGCGCTTGCCGCGCTCGGCGACGAACTCCGACAGGTAGGAGTCCTTGGCGGCCGCCTTCTCGGCCGCGGTGGCCCCCTCCGGCAGCGCCGCCGCGTCGCCGCCCTTGAGGACGCCGACGATCGCCTCGACGACGTCCGGTCGTACCTGCGTGTCCTCGCTCATGTCCGCCTCCTCCTCGGGTCGCCTCCGCGGAGGGTTCCCGGGGGCTGGTCGTTCGTATCCGCACGGGCATGCCCGCAGGTCGGGACACTCAACCACCCCCGGGAGCAGAAGGGGTGTCCGGCGCGGCCCGCCGACCGGACGGGGCTCCGCCGGGCCGGTCTCCGAGAGCCGTGCCGAGGTTCCGGCGGTCGCCCGGTAGCATCGGGCCCGCAGTTGGAGGATTCGCCTAGTGGCCTATGGCGCTCGCTTGGAAAGCGGGTTGGGGGCAACCCCTCGGGAGTTCGAATCTCCCATCCTCCGCCGCACCGGGCCCGCCCCGTCCTCCCGGACGGCGGCGGGCCCATCGCTTGCGGTGGTGCCCGGAAGGTTCCCGGGTGTGCTCTACAGTGGGATCCGACCCCTCGTGTGGCGTCACCCTGTGAACCTCCCCAGGGCCGGAAGGCAGCAAGGATAAGCGGGCTCTGGCGGGTGCGCGGGGGGTCCCTTTCTTTCCGCCCGGAGCCGGTCGCGCCGTGGACGTGCCGCGGTTCACAGCTCCCTGTCAGGTTCGTGCGCTTCGATGCATGAACCGTCAAGCAGGGGAGTGGGCCATGAGTCGTCGCGTCCGGTGGATCCTCGGGGGCGGCCTCGCGCTCCTCGTGCTGGGCCTGATCGGCGGACCGCTGATCTACGCCGCCATGGAGGAGGACGCGCCCCCGGCCCGCACCGTGGAGGCGCAGCCGGAGGGCGTCGCGCTCACCCCGGAGACCGACGGCACGTGGACGGTCGCCGCCGGCTCGAGCGCGGGCTACCGCGTGGACGAGGTGCTCAACGGCGCCGACGTCACCGTGGCCGGGACCACCGACCAGGTCACGGGTCAGGTCGTCGTCGAGGGCGGGGACCTGAGCTCGGCCGAGGTGACCGTCGACATCGCCAGCGTCACCACCGACAGCAGCCGCCGGGACGGCTACTTCCGCGACAACGTCATGGACGTGGGCACCTATCCGACGGCCACCTTCGTGGTCACCGGCCCCGTGGACCTGCCCGAGCTCACCGGCACGCCGGTGACCGTCCCGGTCACCGGCGAGCTGACGGTCAAGGGGACGGCGCGCGAGGTGCAGGCGGAGCTGTCCGTCGTCCGTACCCCCGAGGGTGTCGACGTCTCCGGCTCGGTCCCGCTGGTCTTCGCCGACCACGGCGTCGAGGCGCCGAACCTCGGGTTCGTCCGGGTCGAGGACCGCGGCGCCGTGGAGTTCCTGCTGCGCCTCGCGCGCTGACTCCTGTGGACGCCGCGGCGACGTGACCGCGGCGTCGGTGGGCCTGGGTAACCTCGCGGCGTGGCACTGGCTCTGTACCGGAAGTACCGCCCGGCGACCTTCGCCGAGGTGGTCGGGCAGGAGCACGTCACCGCGCCGCTGGTGAACGCGGTCGACGGCGGCCGGATCAACCACGCCTACCTCTTCAGCGGCCCCCGTGGCTGCGGCAAGACGTCGTCGGCCCGCATCCTGGCCCGCTCGCTGAACTGCGAGCAGGGGCCCACCTCGACGCCCTGCGGCGTCTGCGGCTCGTGCGTCGCGCTGGCGCCCGACGGCCCCGGCTCGCTGGACGTCATCGAGATCGACGCGGCCAGCCACGGTGGTGTCGACGATGCCCGCGACCTGCGCGAACGCGCCTTCTTCGCCCCGGTCAACAGCCGGTACAAGGTCTACATCGTCGACGAGGCGCACATGGTGTCCTCGCAGGGCTTCAACGCCCTGCTCAAGGTCGTCGAGGAGCCGCCGGAGTTCCTGGTCTTCGTCTTCGCGACGACGGAGCCGGACAAGGTGCTGCCCACCATCCGGTCGCGCACCCACCACTACCCGTTCCGCCTCGTGCCGCCGACGACGCTGCGCGGGTTGCTCGAGAAGACCTGCGTCGCCGAAGGCGTGACGGTCGAGCCGACCGTCTTCCCGCTGGTCGTGCGTGCCGGTGGCGGCTCGGTCCGGGACTCGCTGTCGATCCTCGACCAGCTGCTGGCCGGTGCCGGGCCCGAGGGCGTCACCTACCGCAGCGCCGTCGGCCTGCTCGGGGTCACCGACGACGCGCTGCTCGACGAGACGATCGACGCGCTGGCCGCGCACGACGCCGCCGGGGTGTTCCGTGCGGTCGACCGCGTGGTCGAGGCCGGGCACGACCCGCGCCGGTTCGCCACCGACCTGCTCGACCGGCTGCGCGACCTCATCGTGCTGGACGCGGTCCCCGACGCCGGTGGCAACGGGTTGCTGGACTCGCCGTCGGACCGGATCGACCTGATGAGCCAGCAGGCCCAGGCGCTCGGGTCGGCCACCCTCTCGCGGATGGCCGACACCGTGCACGAGGGCCTCACCGAGATGCGGGGGACGACGGCTCCCCGGCTGCTGCTCGAGCTCGTCTGCGCCCGCATGCTGCTGCCGGGCACCGACGGCTCGGCGGTCGCCACGCTGCAGCGGCTCGAGCGCCTCGAGCGGCGGATGTCCATCGCCGGCGAGCACGCCGGACGCCCGCCGGCCGAGGTCGTGCCGCAGGAGGCGCCGCGCGCCGCCGCGGCCCGCCCGGCGCCCGCGCGCGAGCCGGTCCGCGAGGCCGCGCCGGAGCCGGCCCGCCCCGAGCCGGCCGCGGCCACACCGCCTGCCGCGGCCACACCGCCGGCCGCGGCTCCTGCGGCCATGAGCTACGTCCGGCCCTCCCAGCGCCGGGAGGGGGCTGCCCCCGCGCCGGCGGCCCCGGCCGCGTCCGCGCCGGCTGCCGCCGCGGACGACTGGCCGGAGACGGTGCAGCCCGGGTCCGCGCGACGGGCCTCGGCATCACCCGCGCCCACGCCGGCACCGGCGACCACCGGCCCGGCGTCCACCGCCCCGGGCCGTCCCCGGGCGGCCACGGACGAGCCGGACATCCCGCTGCCGCCCGAGCCCACCGACGACGAGGACTGGCCGCACCCGGCTCAGCCGGCGGCCGTCCGCGCCGCCGCCGCGCGGGTGCAGGAGCCCGGGCCCTCCGTGGCGCCCCGTCCGGCCGCCGAGTCCTCGCCCGCGCCGCGGGGCGGCGAGCCGACGCCGGTGGTGTCGGCGAACCCACCGGAGTCCGAGGGGACGCTGAACACCAGCGACGTCCGGCGGGTCTGGCCCGAGCTGCTCAAGGTCGTCCGCGGCCACAAGCGGACCACCGAGGCGCTGCTCAAGAGCGCCCAGGTGCACGACCTCGCCGGCGGCGTCCTCACGCTGGAGGCCACCTCGCCGGCGCTGGCCAAGATGCTCGGGGACGACCTCAACAAGGACGTGATCCGCGCCGCGCTGCAGGAGCTGCTCGGCGTCCGCTGGAAGGTGCAGGTCGTCGTCGCCGGCACCGCCGCGCCAGGGCCGCAGGTGAGCCGCGAGGACGCCCGCGAGGCGGCGCGCGTCGCGGAGGCGGCCGAGGCCAGCGAGCTCATGGCCCAGCGGGCGGCCGAGGAGTCGTCGGAGGGCGGACGGGAGCACGTGCCCGCGGTGGACCCCGAGCAGGCGGCGCTGCAGTTGCTCAAGACCCAGCTCGGCGCTCAGCCCATCGACTCCTGAGGCGGCCGCCTCACCGGTCCCACCCGTCGTCGGCGAGCCGCTGCACGTCGGATCCTGGGCCTACTCTCGACGTATGTTCCCCGGAGGCCAGCCCGACCTGTCGCAGCTCATGAAGCAGGCGCAGGAGATGCAGCAGCAGCTCGTCGCGGCGCAGGAGGAGCTCGCCTCCCGTGAGGTCACCGGCACCGCCGGCGGGGGGCTGGTCTCGGCGACGATGACCGGGGACGGCGAGCTCACCGCGCTCACCATCTCCCCGGCCGCCGTCGACCCCGACGACCTGGAGACGCTGCAGGACCTCGTCGTGGCCGCCGTCCGCGACGCCAGGACTGCCGTCGACCAGCTCGCGGCCGAGACGATGGGCCCGCTGGCCGGCGGTCTCGGCGGCGGAGGCGGACTGGGCCTGCCCGGCCTCTGACCGACCGCGCCCGACCGCGAGAGCACCGACACCGCAGGGAACGAGGAACACCGTGTACGAGGGTGCCGTCCAGGACCTCATCGACGAGCTCGGCCGCCTCCCCGGGGTCGGGCCGAAGAGCGCGCAGCGCATCGCCTTCCACCTGCTCGCCTCCGAGTCCGCCGACGTCGGCCGGCTCGTCGCCGCGCTCAACCGGGTGCAGGCCGAGGTCCGCTTCTGCGTGACCTGCTACAACGTCGCCGAGGCCGAGCAGTGCCGGATCTGCCGTGATCCGCGCCGCTCCGAGGACGTGCTCTGCGTCGTGGAGGAGCCCAAGGACGTCGTCGCCATCGAGCGGACACGGGAGTTCCGCGGCCGCTACCACGTGCTCGGCGGCGCGATCAGCCCGATCGACGGCGTGGGCCCGGACGACCTGCGGGTCAAGGAGCTCATGACCCGGCTCATGAACGGCGCGGTCACCGAGATGATCATCGCCACCGACCCCAACCTCGAGGGCGAGGCGACCGCCGCGTACCTGGCCCGGCTGGTCGGCCCGATGGGGCTGACGGTGAGCCGGCTGGCCAGCGGCCTGCCGGTGGGCGGCGACCTGGAGTACGCCGACGAGGTCACGCTGGGCCGCGCGTTCGAGGGGCGCCGCACCATCAGCGCCTGACGTCGACCGGCGGGTGACGCCCGGGCGACCGCTGGGTGTCGACCCGGTGAGCGCCCGGCGGCCACTTCGCGCGACGGGGGTGCTGCGGGCGAAGGTCACGGATCGGTGTCGATGCAGATCCGTGCCTCACCTGCATGGACTGGCGCGCCCTAGTGTCCGGGAAACGTCCGTGGAGCCCTTGCGGTCCTCGGCGCCCCTTTCCGGAGCTCGTCCGGCCCTCCGCGGGCCGGGAAGGAAGGTCTTCCGCGATGACCCGTCGCTCCACCACCCGTCTGCTCGCCGCGTCAGCCGCCGCGCTCACCGCGGTCTCCCTGTCGGCCTGCGCCTCCAGCGACCGTGAGGACGAGGGCGGGGGTGGCGGCGGCGAGACCGGCGGCACCCTGGTCTTCGGCGCGGCCGGTGACCCCAAGATGTTCGACCCGGCCTTCGCCAGCGACGGCGAGACCTTCCGCGTCGCCCGTCAGATCCACGAGGGTCTCCTCGGCAACGAGCTCGGCGGCACCGACCCGGTCCCCGAGCTGGCGAGGGACTGGGATGTCAGCGAGGACGGCCTCGAGTACACGTTCGCTCTGGAAGAGGGCGTGAAGTTCCACGACGGAACGGACTTCAACGCCGAGGCGGTCTGCTTCAACTTCGACCGCTGGTACAACTTCGAGGGCCTGGCCCAGAGCCCCAGCGCCACGCCGTACTACCAGGACGTGTTCGGCGGATTCGCCAGCACGCCGGACACCCCCAGCATCTTCGAGAGCTGCGAGGCGACCGACGAGAGCACTGCGGTCATCCGGCTCACCAAGGTGACCTCGCGCTTCCCCTCCGCCCTGGCCCTCCCGGCCTTCTCGATCCAGAGCCCGGACGCCCTGCAGGAGTACGACGCCGACAACCTCGGCGGCAACGACGACGCGCTGACCTACTCCGAGTACGCCCTGGAGCACCCGGTCGGCACCGGCCCGTTCAAGTTCGACAGCTGGGACCGCAGCAACGGCGAGGTCACCATCGTCCGCAACGACGACTACTGGGGTGACAAGGCCAAGCTCGACGAGATCATCTTCCGGACGATCTCCGACGGGAACACCCGCCGCCAGGAGTTCCAGGCCGGCGAGATCGACGCCTACGACTTCGTCGCACCGGCGGATTACGAGACCCTGCAGGAAGACGGCGAGGTGCTCGTCCGCGACCCGTTCAACATCCTGTACCTGGGCATCAACCATGGGAACGTCCCGGGCACCACGGCCAACCCGGCGCTGAAGGACGTCCGCGTCCGCCAGGCGATCGCTCACGCGATCGACCGGGAGACGATCGTGAATTCCCAGCTGCCCGAGGGCGCCGAGGTCGCCACCCAGTTCATGCCGCCGACGGTGGAGGGCTGGGCCGACGACGTCACCACCTACGAGTACGACGTCGAGCGGGCCAAGGAGCTGCTGGCCGAGGCCGGTGCGACCGGGACGACGCTGAAGTTCTTCTACCCGACCGACGTCAGCCGGCCCTACCTGCCGGACCCGGCCGCGATCTTCCAGGTGATCAACCAGAACCTGATCGACGCGGGCTTCACGGTCGAGGCGACGGCGCTGCCCTGGAACCCGGACTACCTGAATGCGGTCCAGGCCGGTCTGCAGCACGACATCCACCTGCTCGGGTGGACGGGTGACTACAACGACGCCTACAACTTCATCGGGACGTTCTTCGCGGCCAAGGCCGACGGCCTCGCCAAGGCGGAGTTCGGTGCCTTCGACAACCAGGAGATCTTCGCGGCCCTGGACGAAGGCGACACCAACCCGGACGTCGACGGCCGGACGGAGGACTACCAGGAGGCCAACCGGCGGATCATGGAGTTCCTGCCGGGTCTGCCGATCTCGCACTCCCCGCCTGCGCTCGTGGTCTCGGAGCGGGTCCAGGGCCTCGAGCCCAGCCCGCTGACCGCCGAGGTCTTCTCCACGGTGTCCCTCACGGACTGAGGAAGGACCCCCTCGCCCCCCACCGCTCGCAGGCTCGCGGCGGGCCCCTGCAAGGGGGCCGGCCGCGAGCCGGTGGGCGGGCCCGATCCGTGAGAGGGACCCGAGCGCGTGCTCCGCTTCATCGTCCGGCGGCTCCTGCAGCTGATCCCGATCCTGCTCGGGCTGTCGGTGCTGCTCTTCGCCTGGCTCCGCGCCCTGCCCGGCGGCCCTGCCCAGGCCGCCCTGGGTGAGCGGGCGACGCCCGAGGACATCGCCCGTTACAACGAACTGTTCGGCCTCGATGAGCCCCTGGTCGTCCAATACCTGCGCTTTCTCGGCCGTGCCGTCCGGCTGGACTTCGGCACCTCCGCCCGTACCGGCCGATCGGTGACCACCGAGTTCTTCGAGCGCATGCCCGGCACCATCGAGCTCACGCTGTTCGCGATGGTCTTCGCGATCGGTCTGGGCATCCCGCTGGGGTACCTCGCCGCCCGCAGGCACGGCAGCTGGGTGGACTCCACCTCGGTCATCGCCTCGCTGCTCGGCGTGGCGATCCCCGTCTTCTTCCTCGCCTACCTGCTGCGGCTCGGCTTCGCCGTCGAGCTGGGCTGGCTGCCCGGATCCGGGCGCCAGGACGTGCGCATGAACGCCACCCGGATCACCAACTTCTACGTGCTCGACGGTCTGCTGACCCGCGAGTGGGACGCCGCCTGGGACGCCGTGAAGCACCTCCTCCTGCCGGCGATCGCGCTGGGCACGATCCCGCTGGCCATCATCGTGCGGATCACCCGGGCCTCGGTCCTCGACGTCGTCAACGAGGACTACGTGCGGACGGCGAACGCCAAGGGCCTGGCGACGGCGACCGTGCGACGCCGGCACATCATCCGCAACGCCCTGCTCCCGGTGTCGACGACCATCGGCCTCCAGACGGGTCTGCTTCTCTCCGGCGCCGTCCTCACCGAGTCGGTGTTCGCCTTCGGCGGTGTGGGTTCGGCGATCTACGAGGCGATCGGTGCCCGCGACTTCGCCGTCCTGCAGGGCTTCATCCTCATCCTCGCGGTGGTCTACGTGCTCGTGAACCTCCTCGTCGACATCTCCTACGGTCTCCTCGATCCCCGGGTGCGCGTCCGATGACGGCCATGGGGGACGTGAAGCGGCGGCGGATCGACGAACTCGCGGCGCGCGCGGGCGCGGTGCCCGAGGGCGAGGGCGGTGTCTCGCTCACCCGCAGCGCCTTCCGGCGGCTGCGCCGCGACCCGGTCGCGATCATCGGCGCGGTCATCGTCATCACCTTCCTGGTCGTCGCGGCGTTCGCACCCTTCCTCGCGCCGCGCGACCCGCTGGCCCAGACGCTGCTGTCGGAGATCCGCCCGGGCAACATCCCCGGCGCGCGCGAGGGCTTTCCGCTGGGCGTGGACAACCTGGGCCGCGACATCCTGTCCCGGCTGATCTGGGGCTCGCGGCAGTCGCTGATGATCGGCGTCGTCTCGACCGTGCTCGGCGTCGTCGTCGGGATGGCCTTCGGCGTGCTCGCCGGCGCGTTCGGCGGCTGGGTCGACACCGTGGTCATGCGGTTCATCGACATCGTGCTGTCGATCCCCAGCCTGCTGATGGCCATCAGCATCTCGGTGCTGCTGGGCCAGAACCAGTACGCGCTGATGATCGCGATCGCGGTGACCCAGGTACCGATCTTCGCCCGGCTGCTGCGCGGGTCGATGCTGGCGCAGCGCAACAGCGACTACGCGCTGGCCGCGCAAGCGCTGGGGGTGAAGAAGAGCAGGATCGTCTTCGGGCACGTGCTGCCCAACTCGCTCTCGCCAGTGATCGTCCAGGCCACGCTGTCGCTGGCGACGGCGATCATCGAGGCTGCGGCGCTGTCCTTCCTCGGCCTGGGGGACCCGGACCTGGCCCGGCCCGAGTGGGGCGCGATGCTGGCGAACGCCCAGGCATTCCTGTCGATCCGACCGGAGCTCGCCGTCTACCCGGCGCTGTGCATCATCGTCGTGGCGCTGGGCTTCACCCTGCTCGGTGAGTCGCTGCGTGAGGCCCTCGACCCGAAGTTCCGGAGGTGAGCGGGGTGAGCAGTGGATCGAGCAGCATCTCCGCGCCGCCGGTCGGGCTGGGGAACCAGCCCGTCCTGGAGGTCACCGACCTCGCCGTCCGCTTCACCCGGCGCGGCGAGGCCGACACCCGCGCCGTCGACGGCGTCAGCTTCTCCGTCGCCCCGGGCGAGACGATCGGACTGGTCGGTGAGTCCGGGTGCGGCAAGTCCGTGACGTCCCTGGCGGTCATGGGGCTGCTCCCGAAGCGCAACGTGCAGGTCAGCGGATCGGTGCGGCTCGACGGACAGGAACTCGTCGGCGCTGACGCGGAGACGCTGCGTGGCCTGCGCGGGGCCGACATGGCGATGGTCTTCCAGGACCCGCTCTCCTCGCTCAACCCCACGGTGCCCATCGGCACGCAGGTGACCGAGGTCCTCCTCGAGCACCGCGACATGACCCGCAAGGAAGCCGTCGACGAGGCGGCCCGCCTGCTCGACCGGGTCGGCATCCCCGATCCGCTGCGCCGGCTCAAGGAGTACCCGCACCAGCTCTCCGGCGGGATGCGCCAGCGTGCGCTGATCGCGATGGCGCTCTCCTGCAGCCCGCGGCTGCTCATCGCCGACGAGCCGACGACGGCGCTGGACGTGACCATCCAGGCGCAGATCCTGGAACTGCTCCGCGAGCTCGTCGTCGACAGCGGTACCGCCCTGGTGATGATCACCCACGACCTCGGCGTCGTCGCCGGGCTCTGCGACCGGGTGCACGTCATGTACGCGGGGAAGATCATCGAGACGGCGGACCGGCACGAGCTGTTCGCCCGCCCGCGCCAGCCCTACACCGGTGGGCTGCTGGCGTCGGTGCCCCGGCTGGACAGCCCGCGCGGCGCACCACTCACCCCCATCCGGGGTTCCGCGCGCGACACCATCGCCTGGGCCGACGGGTGCGCGTTCGCGCCGCGCTGCGACAGCGCCCAGGACGACTGCCTGACCGAGGTGGCCGGCAGCACCGTCGAGCTGGTCCCCGACGGCCCGCGCCGCGAGCTGCGCTGCCGGCACCCCATCGAGTACCCGCCGGCTCCCGCCGGTGCCACCGCCCCCGGAGCAGCCCGATGACCGCGACCGCCACCCCCGCCGACCAGCGCGGGGAGCCGCTGCTGCGCGTGCAGGGGCTGAAAGTGCACTTCCCGATCAAGCGCGGCATCTTCGTCGACCGCACGGTCGGCCACGTCCGCGCCGTCGACGGCGTCGACCTCTCCATCGACCGAGGGACCACCTACGGCCTGGTGGGGGAGTCGGGCTGCGGCAAGTCGACCCTGGGCCGCGCCATCCTCCGGCTGGTCGAGCCGACGGCGGGCTCGGTCGTCTTCGACGGCACCGACGTCGCCGCGCTCAGGGGCGAGCCGCTGCGGAAGATGCGCCGGCGCATGCAGATGGTCTTCCAGGACCCGCTGGGCAGCCTGGACCCGCGCCAGAACGTCGAGTCGCTGCTGTCCGAGCCGCTGCGCGCGCACGGGCTGGACGGCGGGAACGCGGGCATCGCCGCCCACATCCGCACGCTCCTCGACGCCGTCGGCCTGCCGGTGGCCGCGCTCCGTCGCTACCCGCACGAGTTCTCCGGCGGCCAGCGCCAGCGCATCGGCATCGCCCGGTCCATCGCCCTCGAGCCCGACCTCCTCATCGCCGACGAGCCCGTCTCAGCACTCGACGTCTCCGTGCAGGCCCAGGTGGTCAACCTGTTGGAGGAGCTGCAGGAACGGCTCGGCCTGACCTACCTGGTGATCGCCCATGACCTCGCCGTCGTCCGGCACATCAGCGACGTCGTCGGCGTCATGTACCTGGGCTCGTTGGTCGAGCAGGCGCCGGCCGACGACCTGTACGAGGAGCCGCTGCACCCCTACACGCGGGCGTTGATGAGCGCGGTGCCGGTGCCCGACCCGGTGGTGGAGGGCAGCCGCGAGCGCATCCTGCTCGCCGGTGACCTGCCGTCGCCGGCGAACCCGCCCAACGGCTGCCGGTTCCACACCCGCTGCCCGTGGCGGCAGGAGACGCGCTGCGACGACGAGGTGCCGGTGCTGCGCGAGCTGGCGCCGGCCCGGTTCGTGAGCTGCCACTGGGCGGAGGAGATCCGCGACGGCGTCCTGCGGCCCAAGGCGCCGGAGGAGGTGGCGGCCATCCAGGGCGTGCACGTCGCGGCCACCGGGGTCGGGCCCGTCGAGACCGACGCGCTGGTGCAGGGCATCGACCAGCCGATCGAAAGAACGTAAGGCCCCGCTGCAGGGTCCCGCCGCGAGCCTGCGAGCGGTGGGGGGGCAGGGGGGTCCTTCTACTAGTCCAGGACGACGTCGTCGCCGCTCCGTGAGGCGCGGCGCACGCGCAGCCGGGCCACCGCGCCGAGCAACCGCACCAGCTGGGTGTAGCCCGGCGTCGGCCCGTGGTAGCCGAGGAAGCCGCGCGGCCCCTCGACCATCTCGCCGGTGCGGACGTCGTAGCGGCTCTGGTGCCACGGGCAGACGAGGCAGCCGTCGGCATCCACGGCGCCCTCGGAGAGGTCGGCGAGCTGGTGCCGGCAGCGGCGGGAGACGGCGAAGTACCGGTCCCCGCCGTCAGGACCGGCGCCGCGGTTGCCCACGGCCCAGTCGCCGACCCGGCGCACCGCCCCCGGTGGGAGGTCGGTGGCGGGGATCCGGTCGTCGTCGGGCACGGGCACTCCTCGGCGTGGTGGGGACCTGCCGGGCGCCCCTACCCAGCTCTCGGCCGCCGGACCCACCGCGTCGCCGGTACGGTCGATCGGTGATCCGTGTCGAGGTGGCCCTGCGCCGGCTGTTCGTGGTCCTGGGCGCGTCCGCCCTGCTCGCCCTGGGTGCGGCACCGGCGCTCGCCGACGAACCCTTCCGGCTCGGCGAGCAGATCGACGACCGGGCCGATGCGCTCACCGCCGGTGAGCAGAACGACCTCGCAGAGGCCATCGGCGAACTGCGGACCGAGGACGGGATCCAGCTCTTCGTCGTCCTCGTCGACTCCTTCGAGCCGGGCACCGCGGACGAGTGGACGCAGGACACCTACTCCCTGTCCGGACTGGGCGGGAACGACGCCCTGCTGGCGGTCGCCGAGGAGGAGCGGGAGTACGGCTTCTTCGTGCCCGACGGCGCCGACGTCACCCGCGACGAGATGAACACGCTGGCCGGGCAGGTCGTCGAGCCGGAGTTCGCCGACGGCAACTGGGGGGCCGGTGCGGTGGCGTTCGCGGACGCCATGCGCACGGGCGAGGCGCCGGGTGGCTCCGGAGGCGGCGGCGCGTTGCTGGTCCTCGGGGCGATCGCCGTCGTCGGTGGCGGCGCCTACCTGGTCAGCCGCAACCGGCGGCGGAAGCGCGACGCCCTGCCCCCGCCGGTGCAGCGGCTGGAGAAAGCCGATCCGTACGCCGGCGAGACCACCGAGCAGCTGCAGTTCCGGGCCAGCTCCGCGCTGCTCGAGCTCGACGAGGCGGTGAAGACCTCGCAGCTGGACCTGGACTACGCCCGCTCCCAGTACGGCGAGGAGGCGGTGACCGGCTTCGACAGGGCGCTGGCGGCCTCGCGGGACGAGCTCTCCCGCGCGTTCACGCTGCGCCAGCAGCTCGACGACGACATCCCGGAGGACGAGCCGACCACCCGGCAGATGCTCGGCGAGATGCTGAAGCTGACGCAGGCAGCCGGAGCACGGCTGGACGAGCAGGCCGGGGCGTTCGCGAAGCTGCGCGACCTGGAGAACACCGCGCCGCAGGTCCTCGACGCCCTCGCCCCGCGGATCGCCGGGCTGCAGGCGCGCATCCCGCAGGAGGAGCAGCGGCTGGCACAGCTCCAGCAGCGCTTCGCGGCCACCGCGGTCGCCCCGGTCGCGGCCAACGTCACCGAGGCGCGCGCCCGGCTGGCCGCCGCCGAGCGGGAGGTGCAGGAGGCCCGCGCGGCCCTCGCCTCGGCCGAGCCCGGGACTGCCGTCGGCGACATCCGCGCGGCCGAGGACGCGGTCGCGCAGACCGCCACGCTGCTCGACGCCGTCGGCCGGCTCGGTGCGGACCTCGATGCCGCCGGCGGACGGGTCGCGGCGGTGCGGGCCGAGACGGAGAAGGACCTCGCCGAGGCCCGCTCCCTCGCCGCGTCGGGGAACAGCGGCGGCCTGCGCCCGCAGATCGCCCGCGCCGAGGCCGCGCTGTCCGCGGCCGACGAGCTGACGGCAGTGGGACGCCCCGACCCGCTGGCGGCCCTGCGGCAGCTGGAGGAGGCCGACATCGCGCTCGAGCAGGCGCTGTCGGTCGCCCGCGACGCGGAGACGCAGCGCCGCCGGGCCGCCGGGGCGCTGGAGTCGGCCGTGCTGACCGCGCGCTCGGAGATCGACGCGGCCGCCGACTTCATCGCCACCCGGCGCGGGGCGATCGGTCCCGAGGCGCGCACCCGGCTCGCCGAGGCGCAGCGGCACCTCGACGCCGCCGTCGACCGGGGACGCGACGAGCCCGTGGCCGCGCTGCAGGAGGCGCACCAGGCGACGTCGCTCGCGCGCTCGGCCCTGGAGCGGGCCCAGGACGACCTGCAGGGCTGGGGTGGCGGCCCCGGCGGCTTCGGCGGGGGTCTCGGTGGCGGCTACGGCCCCGGGTACCGCCGCGGCGGCGTCGACCTGGGCAGCCTCGTGCTGGGCGGGATCCTGGCCGGCGGGGGCCGGGGTGGGTTCGGCGGCGGCGGGTTTGGCGGCGGGGGATTCGGCGGCGGTGGCGGCCGAGGCGGCGGAGGTGGCGGCGGCTTCGGTGGCGGCCGCTTCTGAGCCCGCGTGCCGGGAGTCCTGGGAAGTGTCGGACCCCGGTGGCAGCGTGACCCTCCTCACAATCGGAGGAGGAGCAAGATGCCCACACGAGACACCGCCTGGCCGGCCGGCACCCCCTGCTGGATCGACTACGGCGCGGGGGACATGGACGGCGCGAAGGCCTTCTACGGCGACCTGCTGGGCTGGACCTGGACGGGCGGCGACGAGGAGTACGGCGGCTACGCGAACGCGGAGAAGGACGGCTCCCAGGTCGCCGGTCTCGGCCCGCTGATGGCCGAGGGCGACTCGCCGGCCTGGACGACGTACTTCGCCACCGACGACGCCACGGCGACGGCGGGCCGGATCCGCGACGCCGGCGGCACGGTCGTCGTGGAGCCGATGGAGATCGGGCCGCTGGGCACGATGGTCATCGCACTGGATCCGCAGGGGCACGGCTTCGGGCTCTGGCAGGCCGGTGAGCACACCGGCGTCCAGCGCTACAACGAGCCGGGCACCCTGGTCTGGAACGAGAGCGCCGTCGACGACCCGGCGAGCGCCCAGCGGTTCTACACCGCGGTGTTCGGGTTCGAGTGGGACGCGATGGAGGGCATGGAGTACGCGACCTTCCGCACCGGCGACCGCCCGCTGGGTGGTCTGGGCCAAGTGCAGCCGGGCCTGCCGCGAGGGTGGACGGTGTGCTTCGCCGTCGCCTCGACCGACGGCGCGGTCGCCGCCGTCGAGGGTGCCGGCGGGAAGGTGCTGCACCCTGCCGAGGACACCGAGTTCGGCCGGTTCGCCGTCCTCGAGGACCCGTGGGGTGCGGCGTTCTCGGTCATGGAGGTGTCCGGCGACTGAGCCGTGACGTGCCGGGTCCCCCGGCGGCGGGTGGCCGCCGGGGGACCGGGAACCGCATGTGCGGAGCTCAGGCTCGGGGAGCCGGCGGGGTCGCCTGTCCGGTCTCGCCCTTGACCGCGCCGTGCGGCACCGGCTCGCGGCGTCCGTAGGCGGCCGGGATGGACCCGAGCCGCCCCTTCTGCCAGTCCTCGAAGGCGTCGGCGACCTCCTGGCGCGTGTTCATGACGAACGGGCCGTACATCGCGATGGGCTCGCGGATGGGTGCGCCGCCGAGGACGACGACGTCGAGCGCCGGCGTGCGCGACTCCTGGTGCTCCGCGCCGCGGATCGTCACGGTGTCCCCGGGGCCCAGCACCGCGAGCTGCCCGG
This sequence comes from Blastococcus aurantiacus, assembly GCF_900102425.1. Classification (GTDB taxonomy): domain Bacteria; phylum Actinomycetota; class Actinomycetes; order Mycobacteriales; family Geodermatophilaceae; genus Blastococcus; species Blastococcus aurantiacus. The sequence continues at coordinate 155,254 of NZ_FNBT01000005.1, read as the reverse complement.
TGCGCACCGGTGCGCCGTCGATGCCGACCGAACCGGCGCCGGAGAGCACGTAGATCAGGGCGTTGAAGTCCGGCCGCCACGGCAGGTCGAGCGTCGCGCCCGGCGCCACGGTGGCGTGCACCATCGCCATCGGGGTGTAGGTCGACCCGGGGCCGGTGGCACCGGCGACGTCGCCGGCGATGACGCGCAGCAGCGCACCGGCGTCGGCGCTGGCCAGCAGCACCGACTCCTGCGCCCGCAGGTCCTGGTACCGCGGCTCCACCCACTTCTGCGCCATGGGCAGGTTGACCCACAGCTGCAGGCCGTGGAAGAGCCCGCCGCTGAGGACCAGCGCCTCCGGCGGCTTCTCGATGTGCAGGACGCCGCCGCCGGCGGTCATCCACTGGGTGTCGCCGTTGCTGATGGTGCCGCCACCGCCGTGCGAGTCGGCGTGCTCGAAGGTGCCGTCGATGATGTAGGTGACGGTCTCGAAGCCGCGGTGCGGGTGCCACGACGTGCCCTTGGGCTCGCCGGGCGCGTACTCCACCTCGCCCATCTGGTCCATGTGGATGAACGGGTCCAGGTCGCGGAGGTCGACGCCGGCGAAGGCGCGGCGGACCGGGAAGCCCTCGCCCTCGAAGCCCGACGGGGCCGTGGTGACCGATCGGGTCCGGCGGCGCACCGTGCCCGGCGCCGGGAGCGGGACGCGGGCCAGGGTGGTGGTGTCCTCGACGGTGACGGCAGGCATGCCGGCCTCCTCGGTTGAGAGTTCAACTAGTGAGACCGCCAACCTGCGCCGGCCCCGTTCTCTTCCCTGCGGTCGGCGGGCGCGCACCCCGCGGTCAGGAGGCCTGCGCCTCGCGCTCGTCCAGCACGGCATCCGGCTCGTGGCGGAGGGCGGCGCGGGCGACCTCGGTGTCGTCGAAGTGGACGGCGTCGCGCGGATCGGCGGTGTCCTGCAGCCGGGTCTCGTGTCCCCGGCCCACGACCAGCACGACGTCGCCGGGCCGGGCGGCGGAGACCGCGGAGGTGATCGCCTCGTAGCGGTCGAGCACGGTCCGGACCGTCGCCTCGGCGCCCAGCAGCCCCGTCCGCAGCTCGGCCACGATCGCCGCCGGGTCCTCGCCGTGGCTGCCCTCGTTGGTCAGCCACACCTCGTCGGCCGCGCGCGCCGCCGTCCCGAGGCCCTGGCGCTTGTAGCGGTCCCGCCGGCCCCGGGCTCCCAGGACGAGGTGCACCCGCCCGCCGGGGTCGGCCAGACCGCGCGCGGTCTCCAGCGCGAGCTCGAGTGCCCCGGGCGTGTGCGCGTAGTCCACGACCACCAGCGGAGCACCAGGGGTCCGCAGCACGGTGTTCCGCCCCGGCGGGGGAACGACCGCGGCCAGGCCCGCGACGACGTCGGGGGCGGGCACGCCGAGCAGGCGCCCGGCGGCCCAGGCGGCGGCGATGTTGGTGACGTGCATCCGGCCCACGAGGGAGGTGGCCAGCAGGTGCACCCCGTCGCCGTCGGCGAGCAGCACGCGGGTGCCGGACGCGTCGCTGAGCGAGTCGAGCACCCGCACGTCCGCGCCCGGGGCGGTCCCGACCCGGACGACCGGGATGCGGGCCTGGTCGGCCAGCCGCCGCCCCCACGGCTCGTCGACCACGACGACGCCGGCTGTCGCCCGATCGGGCTCGAACAGCCGCGCCTTGCTGGCCCAGTAGTGCTCCAGCGTGCCGTGGTGGTCGAGGTGGTCCTCCTCGAAGCCGGTGAACACCGCCACCTCGAACGCCAGCCCGTCGAGCCGGCCCATGTCCAGGGCGATGGACGACGCCTCGACGACCGCGCTCCGGGCGCCCTCCTCGAGCATCCAGCGCAGCGTCGCCTGCAGCTCGGGGGCCTCGGGGGTGGTGAGCGCGGTGTCGCGGAGCTGGTCGCCGAACCTCGCGCCGACGGTCGTGACCACCCCGGTCGGCCACCCGCCCGCGTCGAGGACTCCACGGATCAGCGTGCTGGTCGTCGTCTTCCCGTTGCTGCCGGTGACCGCGACGATCCGGAGCTCCGCCGACGGGTCGCCGGCCAGCAGCGCACCGACCGGCCCGAGCGCGGCGCGGACCGACGGCACCACCAGCTGCGGCAGCGGCACCGGGACGGGGTGCTCGACCAGCAGGGCGGCGGCACCCGCGGCCGCGGCGGCCGCGGCGAAGCGGTGGCCGTCGCTGCTGGCGCCCGGGACGCAGGCGAACAGGCAGCCGGGCACCACGGCTCGCGAGTCGCTCACGAGGCCGCGGACGAGCAGCGCGTCCTCCCCGGTCCGCACGAGCGGTCCGGCAGCGGCAGTGCGGGCCCGCGCCTCGACCGCGGACCACGCGACGTCGGGCGCAGGCACGCTCCGACGGTAGGTTGCGTCCCACCGATCCGCAGGCCGAGAGGCCCGCAGCGCGCTCCGACGTCCCCGACCGGGTTTCACCGGCAGCCGCAGCGGACACGGCTGGACGGTGCCGGACCTCCTCCCACCCCGGCTCGGCTGCCCCAAGCGCATGGTCTTCGGCCCGTGCGGCGGGGTGCGGACCGACGGCCGCTGCGAGGCCGCCGAGCACCGCTGCGTCTTCCTCGACGGCCCACTGCCGGCCTGGCCGGACCCGCCCGTCGAGCCGGCCGCGACCAGTGCGCTCCTCGCCGCTGCCGCCCGCGGCCCCGTCGTCCTCACCGACCTGTCGACCGCGCCCTACGACGCCGACTCCGTGCGTCGTGTCGTCGAGGTGCTGGCGCCGGTCTCCGACGCCCTGCTGGCCGGCGAGCACGCCAACCGCCCCGACGTCCCGCCCACGATGATGGCCGCGCGGGTGCACGCCGCGGGCGGTCGGCTCTGGACGACGCTGGCCTGCCGCGACCGCAACCGCGTGGTGCTCGAGCAGGAGCTGTCCGGGCTCGCTGCCCTCGGCGTCGACGGCGTCCTGTGCGTCACCGGCGACGCGCGCGGCCCCGGCGTCCGGCCCGGGTCCAGCCAGGTCTTCGACCTCGACGGCCCGCGGCTGGCCGCGCTCGCCGCCGGGGCGGGCCTGGCCGTCGCCGTGCCGGAGTCGCCCGAGGCGCCGCCGGTCGCCGCGCGTCCCGCCCGGGTCGCGGTGAAGCAGCGGGCCGGGGCGCAGCTGTGCGTGCTCAACCACGTGCGCACGCCGGCGCGGGCGGCCGCCTTCGTCGCCGCGGCACGGGCGGCCGGGGCGACGCTGCCGTTCGTCGCGGGCGTCGCCGTCTACACCGACGAGCGCTCGGCCCGCGTGCTGCAGCGCTTCCCCGGGCTGCAGCTGGACGACGACCGGGTCGAGCGGGTGCTGGCCTCGCCCGACCCGCGTGCGGCCGGCATCGCGGCCGCCGTCGAGGAGGCGCAGGCTCTGCTGGCCGTCGACGGCGTCGTCGGCGTCAACCTGTCCGGGATGGGCTCGGGCCGGGGTGAGGACGACGGTGCGCGCGTGAAGGCAGCGGTCGCGACGGAACTGAGGGGCAGGGCGTGACCGAGCTCGAGAGCGAGGCCATGGAGGCGGAGTTCGACACCGTCGCCGGCTGGACCGAGGAGGCCGTGCGGGCGCTCGGGGCGGAGACCGCGATCCCGGCCGGCTGCCGGGGGAGCGGCAGCGAGGGCGCGCTGCGCTGGCTGGCCGACCGGCTGGCGCTCCGCCCGGACGGCCGGGTGCTCGACTCCGGTGCGGGCGTGGGTGGGCCGGCCGCCTGGCTGGCCACGGAGCGGGGCGTGCGGCCGGTCTGCGCCGAGCCGATGGCCGCCGCGGTGCGGGCCTCTCGGCGGCTGTTCGGCCTGCGCTCGGTCGTGGCCATGGGCCAGCAGCTGCCCTTCGCCGACGCGTCGTTCGACGCCGCGGTGTGCCTGGGCGTCCTCTGCACGACCTCGGACAAGGCGGGTGCGCTGCGCGAGCTGCGCCGGGTGCTCACCGACGGCGCCCGGCTCGGCCTGCTGGTGTTCGTCGCCGACGGCCCGCTCACCTCCGCGGCACCGGAGGGCAACGAGTTCCCGTCGGAGGCGGAGACCCGGGAGCTCCTGGCCGCGGCCGGCTTCGAGGTGCTCGAGGTGACCGAGGCCGACCTCGCCGACAGTCCGGAGGAGTGGACCCGCGCGGCCGACGCCGTCGACGCGGAGGTCGAGCGCCGGCACGGGCAGGATCCGGCGTTCGTCCAGGCGCAGCAGAACTCCGGCCGGGTGGGCCGGCTGCTGTCCGACGGCTCACTGCGGCCCTGGCTCGCCGTCGCCACCGCCGTCGCCACCGGCCGAAACGCGCGGGACACATCCCCGAACTAGGTTCTCGCCCATGGCGGACCTCTTCGACGGCTACCTCCTGGGGCAGCAGTGGGACGAGATGTTCGGCGCCGTCGGGGATCCGCGGCCTCCGTACTCCGGCCTGTTCGCCTCGCTGCAGCCGATCGCCGGCGAGGAGCTCGCCGCCCGGGCCGACCTGCTGAGCCAGACCTACCGGGACGCCGGGGTGACCTTCGCCCACGCCGGTGAGGAGCAGCCCTTCCCGCTGGACATCGTGCCGCGGGTCATCGGGGCCGACGAGTGGGACGTCATCGAGGGCGGCGTCGCCCAGCGGGTGCACGCGCTGGAGGCCTTCCTCGCCGACGTCTACGGCGCCGGCCAGGTGTTCGCCGACCGGGTCGTGCCCCGCAGCGTGGTGACGACGAGCGCCCACTTCCACCGCCAGGCGCACGGGCTGGTCCCGCCCAACGGCGTCCGCGTGCACGTGAGCGGCATCGACCTGGTGCGCGACGAGGCCGGCGACTTCCGCGTGCTGGAGGACAACCTGCGCTCCCCGTCAGGGGTCAGCTACGTCATCACCAACCGCGCGGCGATGAGCCAGGTGCTGCCCGAGCTGTTCGCCGACCACCGCATCCAGCCGGTCGACGACTACCCGACCCGGCTGCTGGCAGCGCTGAAGGCGAGCGCGCCCTCGAACGTCGCCGACCCGACGGTCGTCGTCCTCACCCCCGGTGTCTACAACTCCGCCTACTTCGAGCACGCGCTGCTGGCCCGCCAGATGGGCGTCGAGCTGGTCGAGGGCCGCGACCTGGTCTGCGCCGGCAACCAGGTGAGCATGCGGACGACCGACGGCCAGCGCCGCGTCGACGTCATCTACCGGCGCATCGACGACGAGTTCCTCGACCCGGTGCACTTCCGCCCGGACTCGGTGATCGGCTGCGCCGGGGTGCTCAACGCCGCCCGGGCCGGTCGCGTCACCATCGCCAACGCCGTGGGCAACGGCGTCGCCGACGACAAGCTGCTCTTCACCTGGGTGCCCGACCTCGTCCGGTACTACCTGGGCGAGGAGCCGGTGCTGCAGAACGCCGAGACCTACCGGCTCGACGACCGGGACACCGTCGAGTGGGTGCTGGAGTCCCTCGACCAGCTGGTGCTCAAGCCGGTCGACGGCTCGGGCGGCAAGGGCATCGTCATCGGGCCGCGAGCCGACGAGAAGACGCTGGCGGAGCTGGCCGTCAAGGTCCGCGCCACCCCGCGCGACTGGATCGCGCAGAAGCCGATCGGCCTGTCCACCTGCCCGACGCTGGTGGGCGGCCGGATCGCCCCGCGGCACGTCGACCTGCGGCCGTTCGCGGTCAACGACGGCGACAAGGTGTGGGTGCTGCCCGGCGGTCTCACCCGGGTCGCCCTGCCCGAAGGGGAGCTGGTGGTGAACTCCAGCCAAGGCGGCGGTTCCAAGGACACCTGGGTGCTCAGCCGCCCGCGGCCGGTGGACGGCGACGTCGAGGAGCCGGCGCGGGACCTCACCACCGTCGAGTTCACCCCCGCCGACCTGCCCGAGGAGCCGCCGGTGCCGGACCCCGGCCCGGTCAACGACAACGCCCTGGCCCAGTCCCAGCAACAGCAGCAAGGGGCCACCTTGGCCATGGTGGCCCCGGGGGTGGTCGCGCCGTGCTGAGCCGGATCGCGGAGTCGCTGTTCTGGATCGGCCGCTACGTGGAGCGCGCCGACGACACCGCCCGGATCCTCGACGTCCACACCCAGCGGCTGGTCGAGGACCCGTGGATCGACGAGCGACGGGCGTGCGCGAACCTGCTGGCGCTGATGGGCTCCCCGGTCCCCGAGCCGGAGGCCGACACCGAGCGGGTGCTGGCCTCCCTCGCCTTCGACCGGTCCAGCCCCAGCTCGATCGTGGGCGCCCTGTCGGCCGCCCGCGAGAACGCCCGAGGCGCTCGCGAGGTGCTCAGCGCGGAGATCTGGGAGTCGCTGAACGTCACGCACAACGCCCTGCCGCAGCAGCGCACGATGGCCCGCCGGTACGGGCCGCACTCGCTGTTCCGGTTCGTCCGCGAGCGCTCCGCCATGGTCTTCGGGCTGGCCGACGCCACGATGAGCCGCGACGAGAGCTGGCTGTTCCTCATCCTGGGCCGCTCGCTGGAGCGGGTCGACATGACCTCGCGGATGTTGTCCACCCGCGTGCTGGCCGGCGACGCGGCGCCGTCGTGGACGCTGGTGCTCCGCTCCACCGGCGCCTACGAGCCCTACCTGCGCACCTACCGGGGCGTGGTCGACTCCAGCCGGGCCGCGGAGTTCCTGCTGCTGGACCGGCTGTTCCCGCGCTCGGTGTTCGCCTCGCTCGAGCAGGCCGAGGCGTGCCTGGCCGAGCTGCAGCGCTCGACCGTCCGCGACGCCGCCCGGGTCGGTGTCGCCGGTGAGGCCCACCGCATCGTCGGCCGGGCCCGCACGATGCTGGAGTTCATGAGCACGCCCGATCTGCTGGCGCAGCTGCCGGCCCGGCTGGAGGAGCTGCAGCGCACCTCCTCGGCGGCCAGCGCCGCGGTGACCCACCGGTTCTTCACCGAACAGGCCCCGCAGGTGTGGGTGCCGGAGGAGGCAGGGTGACGCAGTTCCAGACGCAGGCGCCCGTCGCGCGCACCCCCGGCTCCCGCTGGCGGCTGCAGATCGTGCACCGCACCCGCTTCCACTACAACGGACCGGTGCGCTCGTCCTACAACGAGGCGCGGCTCACACCGGAGAACAGCGCCCGGCAGACGACGCTGCGCTCGCGGGTCGAGATCGAGCCCGGCGCCACCGCCTACCCCTACCGCGACTACTGGGGCTCGACGGTGACCGCCTTCGACCTGCACACCCCGCACGCCGAACTCGTGGTCACCGGCACCTCCATCGTCGAGGCGGGCCCGGACCTGGCCGCGCACGACCGGCTGGGGTGGGCGGCCCTGGCCGGCCGGGAGGTGCGCGAGCAGTTCGGCGAGCTGCTCGCCCCGACGGTGCTCACCGCCATCGACGAGGACGTCGTCGCTGCCGCCCGGGAGCTCGTGGGCGACGGCCGGCCGCAGGACGCCGGCCCGCTGGTGTGCCGGTTCGTGCACGACCACATGGAGTACCTGTCGGGCTCGACGAACGTGAAGACCAACGCGATGCAGGCCTGGCGCTCGGGCAAGGGCGTCTGCCAGGACATCACCCACGTCACCGTCGGCATCCTGCGCGCGCTGGGCATGCCGGCCCGCTACGTCTCCGGGTACTTGCACCCGCGGCCCGACGGCGAGGTCGGCGCCGTGGTGACCGGCGAGAGCCACGCCTGGGTGGAGTGGTGGGACGGCGGCTGGAACGGCTTCGACCCGACGAACTCCGTCCCGATCGGCAACCGGCACGTCACCCTCGGCCGCGGCCGGGACTACGGCGACGTCCCCCCGTTCAAGGGGCTGTTCTCCGGCCCCCGCAGCGAGGGGCACACCGTCACCGTCGAGGTCACCCGGCTCGCCTGAGCACGATCCGGCATCCCGCGCCGGGATGGAGTGACTACAGCCCCGCCACCTGCCAGGATGCCGCGGGTGCCCGGCCGGTCCGGTACGGGCGGACGGGGATGAGGGTTCATGCGGCGTCGGTGGTCTGTCCTGGGTGCGGCGGCGTGCGTGCTGGTGGCGGCGGGGTGCACGAGCGGATCCGACGAGCCGGAGGTGCGCGAGGCGGCGGCCGAGGGCGAGGGGTGGACGGTGCTCGTCTACTCCATCGCCGACACCGACCTGGAGCCCTACCTGCTCGCCGACCTGGCGGAGTTCGCCGAGGTCGGCTCGGGGGAGAACCTGCAGGTGGCGGCCATGGTCGACCGCGCCGAGGACTACAGCAGCGATCCGATGCTGGGCATCGACGACTGGGTGGGCGCGAAGTACGTCTCGATCGGGCAGGGCAGCGCCGAGGAGCTGGAGGAGCTCGGCGACGTCGACACCGGCGAGCCGGCGCCGCTGGCCGACTTCATCGCCCAGGGCATCGCCGACCACCCCGCCGAGCACTACGCGCTGGTCATCAGCGACCACGGCGCCTCCTGGCCGGGGCTGGGCGGTGACGAGGGCTCGGGCAACAGCACGCTCACCCTCGAGGAGCTGCGCAGCGGCATCGGCGACGGGCTCGAGCAGGCGGGGCTGGACAAGCTGGACCTGCTCGGCTTCGACGCCTGCCTCATGGCCACCTACGAGACGGCCAGCACGATGGCGCCCCTGGCCGACCGGATGATCGCCAGCCAGGAGCTCGAGCCCGGCCACGGCTGGGACTACCGGGCCTTCCAGGTCGCTGCGGACGACCCGGACGTCGACGTCGACACCCTGGGGACGGCGATCGTCGACGGCTTCGCCGCCCAGGCGGAGGCAGAGGGCACCGGCGCGGACATCACCCTCTCCATGGTCGACCTGAACCGGATGGGGGACGTCGACGCCGCCGTCGCCGACTTCAGCGAGGCCCTCAGCGAGCGGGCCGCGGACGTCGCCCCGGTCGTCGGCCGCGAGCGCGCCGAGGTGCTCTCCTTCGGGCGCGACCCCGACCCGACCGTCGACACCCACATGGCCGACCTCGGACTGCTCGCCTCGGAGATCGGCGCGGACGCCCTCGACGTCTCCGACCAGGCCGACGCGCTGATCCGGGCGATCAACGACGCCGTCCCCTACAAGGTGGCCGGGCCCGCGGCGCTGGGCGCCAGCGGGCTGTCCATCTACTTCCCGCCGACCGAGGACCTGCTCGACGAGGACTACGCCTCGGTGGAGAGCGCACAGGCCTGGGGCGGCTTCCTGTCCAGCTACTTCGGCGCCGGCGAGGAGCTCCCGGAGGACCGGCGGGCGTCCTTCGCCGGTGACGGCGGCGCGCAGGTGGTCTTCGACGAGGACGGCCTGAACTTCTCCGCGACCTTCGACGACGCGGCCGCCGACGCCGTGGTGTCGGCCGCGATCAGCTACGGCGAGCTCGGCGAGGACGGCTCGATCACCTTCTTCGGCGAGGAGCAGGCGGAGGTCGCCGAGGACGGCTCCGGCGACGTGCTGGGGATCTACGACCTCACGGTCATGACGATCAGCGACGGCGAGGACACCTCGTACGCCTACCTCACGCTGACCTACGACGACGAGGCCGAGGTCGCCACGATCGACGTGCCGCTGGCGTACTACGAGCCCGGCGAGCAGGAGGAGTACCGCGACGTCACGCTCAGCATCACCTTCGACCCCGAGTCCGGCGACGTGCTGAACGAGACCTACTACGGCTACACGGAGGCCGGCACCTACGGCGAGCTCACCGCCGACCCGGCCGGGATCATCGTGCCCAAGCTGCTCGTGGTCACCCCCGACGGCACGCAGTCGTGGGAGCCGGCCACCGACGTCGGGCTGTTCGCCGACCTGCCGAACCTGCAGTACGACTTCGAGACGCTGGCGAGCGGCACCCCGCTGTACGCGCAGTTGTCGGTCACCGACTTCGGCGGCAACAGCGACTCGGTGGACGCGGAGGTCGTCGTCCCCTAGGAGGACCGCCCTGCTCCCCACGCCTCGCGGGCTCGTCGCGGGCCCCTGGAGGGCGCCGTTCCATCCCGTCACCAGGGCCGGGGGATACTGGGGACGATGAGCGCACCCCTGAACCTGGTCAACCTCGAGCGGGTGCACAAGGCGCACGGCACGACCGTGATCCTGGACGACGTCTCCCTGGGCGTCGCCGCGGGCGAGCGAATCGGCGTCGTGGGCCGCAACGGTGGCGGCAAGAGCACCCTGCTGTCCCTGCTGACCGGCACCGACGAGCCCGATTCCGGTCGGGTCACCCGCCGCGGCGACCTCGCCATGGGCGTGCTCGACCAGCTGGGCACCCTGCCCGAGGGGACGACGGTGCGCGACGTCGTCCTCCCCACGACCATGTTCGCCAGCGAGCACGAGTGGGCCGCCGATCCCGCCGTCCGCAGCGTGCTCGCCGGGCTGGAGCTCGACCGGATGGGCCTGGACGCGCCGGTCGCCCCGATGTCCGGTGGCGAGCGGCGCCGGGTGGCGCTGGCCGCCCAGCTGATCCGGCCGCTGGACCTGCTGGTGCTCGACGAGCCGACCAACCACCTCGACGTCGAGGGCGTCGCCTGGCTGGCCGAGTACGTCAACCAGCGCGCCGGCGGCCTCGTCGTCGTCACCCACGACCGGTGGTTCCTCGACGAGGTCTGCACCACGACGTGGGAGGTCGCCGACGGGAACGTGCACGCCTACGACGGCGGCTACTCGGCCTACACGCTGGCACGGGCGGAGCGGGCGCGGATCTCCTCGGTCACCGAGGAGCGGCGGCAGAACCTGGTGCGCAAGGAGCTGGCCTGGCTGCGGCGCGGCCCGCCGGCCCGGACCAGCAAGCCGAAGTTCCGCATCGAGGCCGCGCAGGCGCTGATCGCCGACGAGCCTCCGGCGCGCGACGCGATGGCGCTCAAGGGCTTCGCCGCCCGGCGGCTCGGCAAGACCGTCTACGAGCTCGAGCACGTCGACTACGCGGTCCCCACGGACGAGGGCCCGCGCACGCTCTTCCGCGACCTCACCTGGAACGTCGGCCCGGGCGACCGGATCGGCATCGTCGGGGTCAACGGCGCGGGCAAGACCTCGCTGCTCAAGCTGCTGGTGGGGGAGACGAAGCCCGACGCCGGGTCGATCGTGGTCGGGCAGACAGTCGCGCCGGCCTACCTGTCGCAGCACGTCACCGAGCTGCCCCCGAAGGCGCGGGTGCTGGAGGCCGTCCAGGACGTCGCCCGGATCGCGCGGATCGGCAACCAGGAGATCTCCGCCTCGACGCTGGCCGAGCGGTTCGGCTTCGCGGCGAACCGGCAGTGGACGCCGGTCGGCGACCTCTCGGGCGGCGAGCGGCGGCGGCTGCAGCTGCTCCGGCTGCTCATGGCCGAGCCGAACGTCCTGGTGCTCGACGAGCCGACCAACGACCTGGACATCGACACCCTCACGGCGCTGGAGGACCTGCTCGACAGCTTCCCCGGCACGGTGCTGGTGGTCAGCCACGACCGGTACTTCGTGGACCGGGTGTGCGACAAGGTCGTCGCCCTGCTGGGCGACGGCACGCTCGCCGAGCTGCCCGGCGGGGTGGACGAGTACCTGCGCCGGCGGGCGGCCGGCGGTGCACCGCTGACGACGGCAGCCGGCAGCGGGGGTCCCCGCCCGGTCGGCGCGCCCTCGACCGCCGGTCCCGCCGTCTCGGCCGCGGAGGCGCGGGCGGCGAAGAAGGAGGTCGGCCGGCTCGAGCGCCGCATGCTCAAGCTGGACGCCGACGAGAAGAAGCTGCACGAGCAGCTCGCCGCCGCCGCGACCGACTACGCCAAGGCCGCCGAGCTCGATGCGCAGCTCAAGGCGCTGCGCGCGGAGAAGGACGAGGTCGAGGAGGCATGGCTGACGGCCTCGGAGCTCGCCGAGGGCTGAGGCCCCTACCCGGTCGCGACCGGCGGCACGGGGCGGGTGCCCGGTAACCTGATGGGCACCGCCGGTGTCCCCCGACGTCTGTGGTCGTCCCCGAGCCCCTCGAGACTCCCGGAGACCCGTGCTCGCACTGCTGATCGCCCACCTGGTTGCCGCGGCGGCTGCTCCGCTGCTCGTGCGCTGGTGGGGACGGCAGGCCTTCCTCGTCCTCGCGCTCGTCCCCGCGGCCGGCTTCGCCTGGGTGATGACGCAGGTGGGCACCGTCACCGGCGGCGGCGAGGTCCGGGAGACGACGCCGTGGGTGCCGACCCTGGACCTGGAGCTCGCGTTCCGGCTGGACGCCCTGTCTCTGACGCTGGCCGCGCTGGTCACCGGCGTCGGCGCGCTGGTCCTGCTCTACTGCGCCCGCTACTTCGAGCCCGACGACGAGGGCATCGGCCGCTTCGCCGGCGTCATGACGGCGTTCGCGGGCTCGATGCTCGGCCTGGTGCTCGCCGACGACCTGCTCCTGCTCTACGTGTTCTGGGAGCTGACCACCGTCTTCTCCTACCTGCTCATCGGCGGCTCGGGCGCCCGCCTGGCGGCCCGGCGGGCGGCGAGCCAGGCGCTCATCCTGACCACCGCCGGCGGCCTGGCGATGCTCATCGGGCTGCTCATGATCGGCGAGACCAGCGGCAGCTACCTGCTGTCCGAGGTCGTCGCGAACCCCGGCGACGGGCCGTTCCTGATCGCCGGCACCGTGCTGGTGCTGGTCGGGGCGATCACCAAGTCCGCGCTGATCCCGTTCCACTTCTGGCTGCCCGCCGCGATGGAGGCGCCGACGCCGGTCAGCGCCTACCTGCACGCCGCGGCCATGGTGAAGGCCGGCGTGTACCTGGTGGCGAGGTTCGCCCCCGGGTTCGCCGAGGTGCCCGGGTGGCGGCCGCTCGTGCTGGTGCTGGGGCTGGCCACCATGCTGGTCGGCGGCTACCGGGCGATCCGGCAGAACGACCTCAAGCTGCTGCTGGCCTTCGGCACGGTGAGCCAGCTCGGCTTCCTCGTCGTGCTGGTCGGCGCGGGAAGCCAGGAGATGGCCGCCGCCGGGCTGGCGATGGTGGTCGCGCACGCCCTGTTCAAGTCCACGCTCTTCCTCACCGTCGGCGTCGTCGACCACGCCACCGGCACCCGCGACCTCCGGGTGCTGTCCGGGCTGGGCCGCCGGCTGCCCGTGCTGGCCGTGATCGGCGGGCTCGCCGGCGCCTCCATGGCCGGCGTTCCGCCGCTGCTCGGCTTCGTCGGCAAGGAGGCGGCGTTCACCGCGCTGCTGGACGGCGGGCTGCCCGACCGCACCACCGCGCTGCTGGAGCTGGCCGGGTTGGTGCTGGGCTCAGTGATCACCGCGGCCTACACCTTCCGGTTCCTGTGGGGCGCCTTCACCCGTAAGCCGGGGTGCGCGGACACCGAGCTCGTCCACCCGCCGGCCGCGCTCTTCCTGGCCGCGCCGGCGGTGCTCGCGCTGGCGAGCCTGGTGCTGGGGCCGGCGAGCCCGCTGCTCGAGCCGCTGGCCGCGGGCTACGCCGAGGAGCTGCCGCTGATCGCCCCCGAGGCGGAGAAGCTGGCGCTCTGGCACGGGCTGCAGCCGGCGCTGGCGCTCTCCGCGGTCACCCTGCTCGGTGGCTACGCGGTCTTCGCCCTGCGCGCACCGATCAACCGCTTCCAGCGGCGGGTGGCCGTGGGGGCGTCGGCCGACGAGGGCTACTGGAACACGCTGCAGGGCCTGGACCGCCTGTCGGTCCTGGTCACCGGGACGACGCAGCGCGGCTCGCTGCCGGCCTACCTGGGCACGATCCTGGTCGTCGTCATCGCCCTCCCGGGTTCGGTCCTGCTGTTCCGGGCGCCGTGGCCGGGGGAGTGGCGGGCGTGGGACAGCCCGATCCAGGCGCTCGTCGGGGCGGTGGCCCTCATCGCCGCCGTGCTCGCCCTCCGCATCCGCCAGCGGCTGTCGGCGGTCCTCGTCGTGGGCGTCACCGGCTACGCGTTGGCGGTGCTGTTCGCGCTGCAGGGCGCACCCGACCTCGCGCTCACCCAGTTCCTCGTCGAAACGCTGACCCTCGTCGTCTTCGTGCTGGTCCTGCGCAAGCTGCCCAAGGACATCACCGACCGGCACCGCCCCCGGGAGCGGGCCGGCCGGGGCGTCATCGCGGTCGCCGTCGGCGTGCTCATGGCGGCGGCCGGCGCGGTGGCGATGAGCGCGCGGACCGCGACGCCGGTGTCCGTGGCCTACCCGGACGAGGCGTACCGCTTCGGCGGCGGTCAGAACATCGTCAACGTGACGCTGGTCGACATCCGCGCCTGGGACACCCTGGGCGAGCTGTCCCTGGTGGTCGTCGCCGCCACCGGCGTGGCCAGCCTCGTCTTCCTGCGCCGGCGGACCGGCGCCGTCGACCGCCTGGACCCGGTGCAGCTGGCGCGGCAGGAGCGCTCCTCGCGCCGCGCTCCCCGCGGGCAGTGGCTCTCGGCCACGGCCGCGCTCGCGCCCGAGCGGCGGTCGGTGATCCTCGAGGTGATCACCAGGATCCTGTTCCACACGATCCTGGTGTTCTCGCTGTTTCTCCTGTTCAGCGGGCACAACGAACCGGGCGGCGGCTTCGCCGGCGGTCTGGTCGCCGGGCTCGCGCTGGTGCTGCGCTACCTGGCGGGCGGCCGGTACGAGCTGGGTGAGGCCGCCCCGGTCGATCCCGGCCTGCTCCTGGGAGCGGGACTGCTGTTCGCCGGCGGGACCGGCGTCGTGGGGCTCATGCTGGGGGCCGAGGTGCTCCAGACGGCGATCCTCGAGAACACGTTCCCGGTCCTGGGCGACGTGAAGCTGGTGACCTCGCTGTTCTTCGACATCGGCGTCTACCTGATCGTCGTGGGCCTGGTGCTGGACATCCTGCGCAGCCTGGGCGCCGAGCTCGACCGCCAGGCCGACGAGGACGACCCCATCGACGTGAGCCCCGGAGAGGTGATCGTCCGATGACCCCCACCGTCGTCCTGCCCGTGATCATCGGCGGCCTGTACGCCGCCGGCGTCTACCTGCTGCTGGACCGCAGCCTCACCCGCGTGCTGCTGGGCTTCCTGCTGCTGGGCAACGCCACCAACCTGCTCCTGCTGTCGGCCGGTGGACCCTCCGGGCTGGCCCCGATCCTGGGGTACGCCGAGCCCGGGGAGATGAGCGATCCCCTGCCGCAGGCGCTGATCCTCACCGCGATCGTCATCACCTTCGGGATCGCCTCCTTCCTGCTGGCGCTCATCTACCGCTCCTGGCGCCTGGTGCGGCAGGAGGTGGTCGGAGTCGACGAGGAGGACCGCCGCGTCGCCCGCCGCTCGTCCACCGACGCCGACGAGATCGACCCGGACGACCTGGCGCCCGAGGACCGGCCGGCCATGCACGCCGACTCGATGCCGGCCGAGGACGTGGAGCGCGTCCTGGCCCGGGACTACGCGGGCATCCCGTCCGACGACGTCGACCTGCCCCCGACGCGCGGGGAGCAGCGGTGATCAGCGTCCTCACCCCGCTGCCGGTGCTGCTGCCGCTCCTCGGGGCCGCGGTGGCCCTCCTCGTCGGCGGCCGGCACCCCATGACGCAGCGCGTGCTCAGCATCCTGGTGCTCTCGGCGGTGCTGGTCGTGTCGGTCGCGCTGCTGGTCCTCGCGGACGCCGACGGCGCCGCGGCCGTCTCCGTGGGGGGCTGGCCGGTGCCCCTGGGGATCGTGCTGGTGGTCGACCGGCTGTCGGCCCTGATGCTGGTGGTGGCGGCGACGGTCGCGCTCGGAGTGCTGATCTTCGCGGTCGGGCAGGGCGCTGCCGACGGCGACGAGGAGACGCCGATCTCGATCTTCCACCCGACGTTCCTGGTGCTGATCGCCGGTGTGGCCAACGCCTTCCTGGCCGGTGACCTGTTCAACCTCTACGTCGGCTTCGAGATCCTGCTGACGGCCAGCTACGTGCTCCTGACCCTGGGCGGGTCCGCGCCGCGCATCCGTGCGGGCATCACCTACATCGTGGTCAGCCTGCTCAGCTCGATCCTCTTCCTGGCCGCCATCGCGCTGGTGTACGCCGCGACCGGCACGGTCAACATGGCCCAGCTCGCCGTCCGGCTGCAGGAGCTGCCCGATGGCACCCAGCTGCTGCTGCAGGCGATGCTGCTGATCGCGTTCTGCATCAAGGCCGCGGTGTTCCCGCTGTCGGCCTGGCTGCCCGACAGCTATCCGACGGCGCCGGCGCCGGTCACCGCGGTGTTCGCCGGCCTGCTCACCAAGGTCGGCGTCTACGCGGTCATCCGCACCCAGACGCTGCTGTTCCCCGGCGACGCGTTCGACGACGTCCTCATGTGGGCGGCCCTGGCGACGATGGTCATCGGCATCCTCGGTGCGGTCGCGCAGACCGACATCCGCCGGATCCTGTCCTTCACCCTGGTCAGCCACATCGGCTACATGATCTTCGGCATCTCGCTGGCCTCGCAGGCGGGGCTGGCGGGGGCGATCTTCTACGTCGTCCACCACATCGCGATCCAGACGACGCTCTTCCTCGTCGCCGGGCTCGTCGAGCGCCAGGGCGGCTCCACCTCCGTCGACCGGCTCGGCGGGCTGGCGGTGGGGTCCCCGCTGCTGGCGATCCTGTACTTCGTCCCGGCGATGAACCTCGCGGGCATCCCGCCGTTCTCGGGCTTCATCGGGAAGCTGGGGCTGCTCGAGGCCGGGATCGCGGACGGCGGATGGCTCCCGGTCGTCCTGGTCGGGGGCGGCGCGGTCACCAGCCTGCTGACCCTGCTGGCCATGTCCCGCGTGTGGAACCGCGCCTTCTGGCGCCCCCCGACGCAGGCGCCGGAGGACGACACCGACGATGCCGCCGCGGCGGACGCCGGCCCGGAGATCGTGCCGGCCGCGGTGGCCGCCGACGCACCCGGCGCCGCCGGGACCGATGCGGACGGCGGGGAGACCGACGGGAGTGCGGATGCAGGTCCGGGCCCCGGCGGCTCGTCGGCGTCCTCCGCTCGCGGTGGCCGGCAGGCCGCCCGGCAGGCCGCCTGGAAGCGGCACACCGCGGTCGCGACGGCGTCCACGCCGGCCACCGACGGCCTCGGCGACGAGCCGGAGGGCGGTCGCGAGCGGCCGCTGCAGCCGCTGCCCCGGGTGATGGTCGGGGCAACGGCGGCGATGGTCGTGGTGACCGTGGGTCTCACCGCCGTGGCGGGCCCGCTGTACGCCGTCGCCGACCGCGCGGCCGGCGACCTGCTCGACCGGACGCCCTACATGTCCGCGGTCTTCGGTGAGGAGGACGTGGAGTGAGCGCCGAGCCGACGCCGGTGACCGGGCACCACCTGCGGCACCAGCTGCCGCTGCTGCTGTGGCTCGTGCTGGTGTGGAACCTGCTCTGGGGGACGTGGTCGTGGGCCAACCTGATCAGCGGCGTGCTCGTCGCCCTGGGCGTCACGCTGCTGCTGCCCCTGCCGCCCGTGGTCGGTGGCGCCCGCGTGCGCCCCGTCGCCCTGGTGCGGTTCCTGGTCCACTTCGTCGTCGACCTGGTCAGCTCCGGTGCGCTGGTGGCGTGGCAGACCGTGCGGCCCACCGGCATCGACCGGAGCGCGATCATCACGGTACAGCTGCGCACCGACTCGGACCTGCTGCTGACCATCCTCACCGAGTCGCTGACCCTCGTGCCGGGGTCGATGGTGATCGACCTGGACCGGGAGCACCGGACCATCGCGCTGCACATCCTGCACGTGCGCGACCAGAGCGACGTGGAGCGCCAGCGCGACGCGGTGCTCGCCGAGGAGGAGCGCGTGGTGCGTGCCTTCGGGTCGCCGGACGAGATCGCGTCGCTGGACTCCGCGCCCGGCACCGGCGTCGCGGGCACCGGGAGGAGGACACCGTGACCGTCGTCTACTGGCTGGCCTACGGCCTGCTCGGCGTCGGTGCGCTGCTCGCCCTCGTGCGGCTGGGCATCGGGCCGTCCCTGCTGGACCGGGTGGTGGCCACCGACACGCTGCTGGTGATCATCGCCGCGGGGCTGGCGGTGCACGCCGGCCTGCAGCGGGACCCGACCGTCGTCCCGGTCCTCGTCGTGGTGTCGCTGCTCGCGTTCGTCGGGTCGGTCTCGGTGGCCCGGTACATCGGCGGCATGCTCGTCTCCTCGACCGGTGACGGGCAGGACGTCGGGCTGCCCGAGGCGGGCGAGGAACGCATCGCCCGCAGCCTGGAGGCCGACCGATGAGCGAGGTGCAGACCGCCGCGGACGTCCTCGCCGTGGTGCTGCTGCTGCTCGGGGCGTTCCTCTGCCTGACCGCGGGGCTGGGCCTGGTGCGCTTTCCGGACGTCCTCACCCGGATGCACGCCGGCACGAAGCCGCAGGTGCTCGGGGTCCTGCTGATCATGGTGGGGGCCGCCATCCGGCTGCAGGGGTGGTCGGCGACCTGGATGCTGCTGCTGGTGGCGGTCTTCCAGATGCTGACCGCCCCGGTGAGCGCGCACATGATCAGCCGCGTCGCCTACCGGCGGCGGCACGTCCGCCGTGACCGGTTGTTCGTCGACGAGCTGCGCACCGGCGAGGCCTCCGACCGGCTGTACCGCGGTGACGAGCCGGCCGACGCCCCACCGGAGGAGCCCGCGCGCGCCCTCGTGGAGAGCCGCCGCGAGGACGGGGACCTCGCGCCGGACTGAGCCGGTGGTCCTACCCCTGCGGCGACTGCACCATCCAGCGGTGGCCGAACGGGTCGATGAGCCGTCCGCCCCGGCCGTAGGGCTCGTCGGTGGCCGGACGCTCGACGGTCGCCCCGGCCGCCGCGGCCCGGTCCATGACGGCGTCGACGTCCGGCACGGTCAGGTGCAGCGAGACCGGGGGCTTGGCCTCGCCCGGCCCCTCGAGGCCGTACTCCGGGTAGGCGTCGGCGAGGTACAGGGTGGCGCCGGCCAGCTCGAGCTCGGCGTGGCCGATGCGGTCGCCGTCGACGTAGGGGTCGCCCACGGTGCGGGCGCCGAACGCCTCGGCGTAGAAGTCGATCGCGGCGCGGGCGTCCCGGACGACGAGGTAGGGGATGAGTGCGGGCACGGCGGGGCTCCTGGGTTCGGTGGACGGGGTCTGGAGGAGGGCGCGGCGCAGGCGGTCGCGCAGCGCGGCGGCGTACCCCGGTTCGGGGTCGACGGGGGTCACGGGGCGGGCCAGGGACCGGAAAGCCCTCTCGGGATCGGTCACGGGGCACCTCCCGGCTGCTCGGTGGACTCGTAGAGCCGGCGGAAGGCGGTGCGGGCGCGGACGAGCAGCGCCTCGGTGGCGTGGAGGGTGCGGCCCAGGTGCCCGGCGACCTGGGACACCGGCAGGTCGTCGAGGTAGCGCAGCGTCAGTGCGGCGCGGTGGCCAGGGGAGAGCTGCCCGAGCACCTGCTGGGCGCGCAGGCTGTCGAGCTCGTCGTCCCAGGGGTCCTCGGTGTGCTGGTCGCCGCCGTCAAGGAGCCGCAGCCCCCGCTGCTCGCGCTCCAGGCGCCGCCAGTGGTCGACGAGCTTGTGCCGGGCGGTGCCGATCAGCCAGGGCACGGTGGTGGGGGCGGCGCCGTCGGCCTCGGCGCGGACGGCGGCGAGGAAGGTCTCCGCGGTGAGGTCCTCGGCGAGTGCCCGCTGGCCGCAGCGTGCGAGCAGGTAGCCGTAGACCTCCGGCAGCGCGCGGTCGTAGAGCGACAGCAGCCCGGGATCGGGCGGTGGTGCCACCGCGCGCGATCCCGGGCTGCTCATGTCCCTCCGTCGTCCGGAGGCCGGGTTCTCCGACGCCCTGACGACGAACTTCTCAGCGCTGGGCCCGGTTGACCGCCGAGACGACCGCGCGCAGGGACGCGGTGACGATGTTCGCGTCGATCCCGACGCCCCAGAGGACCCGGTCGCCGACGGCGCACTCGACGTAGGCGGCGGCGCGCGCGTCGCCGCCGGCCGAGAGGGCGTGCTCGGCGTAGTCGAGCACGCGTACGTCGACGTCGACGCTGTGCAGGGCGTCGACGAACGCGGCGATCGGCCCGTTGCCCCGGCCCTCCAGTGTCACCGGGACGCCTGCGTCCACGAGCTCGACGACCATCTCGTCGGACTGGTCCCCGTTCGCGGTGTGCCGGTGCCCGGCCAGGCCGAACCGGCCCCACGGGGCGTCGGGGTCGGGCAGGTACTCGTTGGAGAACGCCGCCCACATCTGCGCGGCGGTGACCTCGCCACCCTCGTCGTCGGTGTGCTGCTGGATGACCGCGCTGAACTCGATCTGCAGCCGGCGGGGCAGGTCGAGGTGGTTCTCGGTCTTCATGATGTAGGCGACGCCGCCCTTGCCGGACTGGCTGTTCACCCGGATGACCGCCTCGTAGCTGCGGCCGACGTCCTTGGGGTCGATCGGCAGGTACGGCACGGCCCACGGCATGCGGTCGATGGTGGTGCCGGCGGCCGCGGCGTCGGCGTCCAGCGCCTTGAAGCCCTTGTTGATCGCGTCCTGGTGGGAGCCGGAGAAGGCGGTGTAGACCAGGTCGCCGCCGTAGGGGTGCCGTTCGTGGACGCCCAGCTGGTTGCAGTACTCGACGGTGCGGCGGATCTCGTCGATGTCGGAGAAGTCGATCTGCGGGTCGATGCCCTGGCTGAACAGGTTGAGGCCCAGCGTGACCAGGTCGACGTTGCCGGTGCGCTCGCCGTTGCCGAACAGGCAGCCCTCGATGCGGTCGGCGCCGGCGCGGTAGCCCAGCTCGGCGGCGGCGACGGCGGTGCCCCGGTCGTTGTGCGGGTGCAGGGACAGGACGACGGAGTCGCGTCGGCCCAGGTTGCGGTGCATCCACTCGATCTGGTCCGCGTAGACGGTCGGCTCGGCCATCTCGACCGTCGCCGGCAGGTTCAGGATCGTCGGCCGGTCGGGGGTGGGCTCCCAGACGTCGGTCACGGCGTCGCAGATCTCGACGGCGAAGTCGAGCTCGGTGCCGGTGAAGGACTCGGGGGAGTACTCGAACCGGATGTCGGTGTCGCCCATCTGCTCGGCGAACTTCCGCACCACGCGGGCCCCGTGCACGGCGATGTCGATGATCCCGGCGCGGTCGGAGTCGAAGACGACGCGGCGCTGCAGGGTGCTGGTGGAGTTGTAGAGGTGCACGATCGCCTGCTTCGCGCCGCGCAGGGACTCGAAGGTGCGCTCGATCAGCTCGTCGCGCGCCTGGGTCAGCACCTGGATGGTGACGTCGTCGGGGACCAGGTCCTCCTCGACGAGCTGGCGGACGAAGTCGAAGTCGGTCTGGCTGGCCGCGGGGAAGCCGACCTCGATCTCCTTGTAGCCCATGTCGACCAGCAGCTGGAACATCCGCCGCTTCCGGTCGGGGGTCATCGGGTCGATCAGGGCCTGGTTGCCGTCGCGCAGGTCGACCGCGCACCAGCGCGGGGCCTGGGTGGTGACCGTGTCCGGCCACGTCCGGTCGGGCAGGACGACCGGGGTGAAGGGCGCGTAGCGGTGGATGGGCATCCGCGAGGGCTGCTGCGGATGGCGGACATGGGGATGGGCGGGGCGCGGGTTCGTGCTCACTGGACAGGGCTCCTCTGGCGCGGGCTGGACTCAGCTCCGGTGGGGCGGTCAGCAGGCGCCGGGAACGCGCTCCGTCATGGAGGGCAGCGTCACGGCAGACACCGCGGCGAGGGGGCCGACCTAGGAGAGGGCCTCGCCGCGGCGGGTAAGCAGGAGGCTGCCGCGCACGCGCCCACGGTAGCAGCGGGTCAGCCCACGTCGCAGCGACACGGGCAGTCGTCGGCATGGACCGGTCGGCCGGACCAGTCCTCGAGCTCGTCGCACGCCGGTGGGCAGCTGCAGGTGAAGGCCTCCGCCGGGCGCCGCTCCCCGGCCGCCACCCGTATGTCCCGCTCGTCCCGGGCACGCTCCCGAGCGGCGTGTCGCCGGGCCGCCGCCCGCTCCTCCGGGGAGTCGCCCGGGTGCGGCAGGAGGTGGTCGGGCCGGCTCCGTGCGTGGGTCTCCGCGGCCTGCCACGGGTCCCGGCGGTCGAACGTGTACGTCGGCTGCCGAAGGCCCGGCCGGTGCTCCCACCGCGACGCGCGCTGCTCGCTGAGCACGGTGTCCAGATGGGCCGGAAATCGCCGCCCACCGCGATCCCGCACGCCGTCCGGGTGCATGCCGTGCACCTCCGCGCCGGCGTCATCGAGCAGTGCGAGCCGCAGTCCGGCGAGGTGCGCCGCCGAGGCGAGCAGCCTGGCGTCGAGCCCCGCTGCCCCTGTCTCGGCCGCGGCTATCGCCGACTTGGACGCACCGATCCCGGCGGCCAGTTCTCGCTGGGAGCAGTCGGCACGCCGGCGGATGCGCCGCACAGCACCGGCGAGGTCGAAGGCGGCGGCGGACACGCGGCCGATCGTCCGTCGACCGGGACGTGCGAGCTCCTCTCGGCGTCCATCTGTGGACAGTCGGCCTCTGCCCACAGTGCGGGGCACAGCGCGAGGAGGGGACGGGACATGTGCCCGTGGACAGTCGGTCTCTGCCCACCGTGCTGGGCAGAGACCGACTGTGCGGGGGCACCTGCCGCCCCGGGGCCCCGCCGCGTTCGCGCTCAGAACTCCTTGCGGATGCGCAGGCGGAGGGGGCGACCGTCCGGGTCCACCAGGAGGCGGTACACCGGGGTGGCCCACAGCCGCGTGAACCGGGACAGCTTCTCGGGCCGGTGCGGGCGGAGGCGGCCGGGTGGGCGGGGTCCGCGCCGGCCACCGTCGTGCCAGTCCGCCAGGGCCTCCGCGCGCGACTCCAACGTCGCCACGAAGCGCCCCGGGTCGACCGCCAGGTGGTCCTCGCTCCCGTCGGGGGCGAGGTCCAGGTGCTCGCGGGCCAGTTCCAGACGCAGGTCCCGGGCGAAGATGCGCGCGCCGTCGCCGGCGCCTCCGGGATCGGTGGGCTCCCGCGGGTCCCGCGCGGTGTCCAGCACGGCGGTGGAGAGCTCGCTGTCGTGCGTCCAGGACCGGCGGTTGAAGTTGTCGCTGCCGATGCTGGCCCACACGTCATCGACGACGCAGACCTTGGCGTGCACGTACACCGGGGTGCCCGCGTGGTTCTCGACGTCGAAGACGTGCACCCGCTCCTCACCCCCGGCCTTCACGCACAGGTCGATCGCCTGCCGGCGGCCGATGTACTGGGGCGTCGCGTTGAACGACCCGCTCTGGTCGGGCAGTCGCGGCACCACGACGACCAGGTGCAGGTCCGGGTTGGCCTCGAGGGCGTCCGCGAACAGCTGCGCCACCTCGGCCGACCACAGGTACTGGTCCTCCAGGTAGATCAGCCGCCGGGCCCGCTTGACCGCCTTCGAGTAGCCGCGGGCGATCGACCGCTCGCCGTCAGGGGCGAAGTCGTACGGCGGCCGGATCTTGGGGTAGCTGCGCAACGTCTGCACCAGGTGCGGGCCGCACGGGGGCGACGCCGGCAGTTCCGGCGGCAGCGGATCGGCGTCGAGCCGCGCCCGCCGGAGCCGGTCGATGACGTACGAGATGGGATTCCCGCTGTCCGGGTTGGTCGGGTCGGCCCACCGCTGGCGGAACACGGTCTCCAGGACGGCGACGGCCGGCCCGCGGATCTCCGCCTGGATGTCGTGCCAGGGAGGGGTCGGGCCGTAGGCATCGGACATGGACACCGCCTGCGGGTCCCCGCCGTGCTCGGCGTCGTCCCGGCGGCTGTGGCACAGGTCGATCCCGCCGGCGAAGGCGACGTCCCGGGACGGGTCCGCCGGGCAGCGGATGACCACGATCTTCTGGTGGTGGCTCCCCGCGCGGCGCACCCGCTGGTCGAGGATGACCTTGCCGCCGTCCTCCTCGATCTCCACGTCCAGGGACCGGTTCTCCTCCGCGCTGAACGACATGGCGTCGGCGTGCGAGCGCCAGACAAGGCCGCGCACGTCCACCCCGCGGTGCGAGGCGGCGCTGAAGAGCTCGTCCACCGTGGGGCCGTCGGGGCGCAGCCGCTCGTCGGGATCGCCCCGCCAGTCGGTGAACCAGACGCGGTCGCCCTCGCCCAGCTTCTCGACCTCCTCGACCAGCCGGTCGAAGTAGGTGACGCCGTGCACCAAGGGGCGGACCAGGTTCCCCTCCGTCCACGCCGGGAGCCCGCTGGCGGGATTGCCGCGCTCCTCCGAGGTCAGCAGCCACTCGCTGGGGTCGTCCACCGGGTGATCCCATACCGCGGGAAAGCCGGACGCAACCGCCGGGTGCGCGGCCCCCGCCGGTAACCTGCTACCCCGTGGCCCTCGTCGTCCAGAAGTACGGCGGCTCCTCCGTCGCCTCCGCAGAGCACATGAAGCGTGTCGCCGAGCGGATCGTCGCCGCCAAGAAGAACGGCGACGACGTCGTCGTCGTGGTCTCCGCCATGGGCGACAGCACCGACGAGCTGCTCGACCTGGCCGGTCAGATCACCGACGAACCGCCCGGTCGCGAGCTCGACATGCTGCTGACCGCGGGCGAGCGGATCTCGATGGCGCTCCTGGCCATCGCCATCTCCACCCACGGCTACGAAGCGCGTTCCTTCACCGGTTCGCAGGCCGGCGTCATCACCACGGGCAGCCACGGCAAGGCCCGGATCATCGACGTCACCCCCGGCCGGCTGCGCTCGGCGCTGGACGAGGGCTCGATCGTGATCGTCGCCGGGTTCCAGGGCGTCAGCCAGGACACCAAGGACATCACCACGCTCGGCCGCGGCGGTTCCGACACCACGGCCGTCGCCGTCGCCGCCGCGCTGAACGCCGACGTCTGCGAGATCTACACCGACGTCGACGGCGTCTTCACCGCCGACCCGCGCATCGTCCCGAACGCCAAGCGGCTCGACACCATCACCTACGAGGAGATGCTCGAGCTGGCCGCGTCCGGGGCCAAGGTGCTCATGCTCCGCTGCGTCGAGTACGCCCGCCGCTACGGCATCCCCGTGCACGTCCGCAGCTCCTACTCACAGCTCCCCGGCACGATCGTGTCCGGCTCGATGGAGGACCTCCCGGTGGAACAGGCGATCATCACGGGCGTCGCGCACGACCGCTCCGAGGGCAAGATCACCGTCTACGGGGTCCCGGACCGGCCGGGGGAGGCCGCGCAGCTCTTCCGCGTCCTGGCCGACGCCGAGATCAACATCGACATGATCGTGCAGAACGTCTCGGCCGAGGCCAGCAAGCTCGCCGACATCTCCTTCACGCTGCCCAAGAGCGACGGCCCGACGGCCCTCGCTGCCCTGGAACGTGTCAAGCACACCGTGGGTTACACCGACGTGAGCTTCGACCAGCACATCGGCAAGGTGTCGCTGGTCGGCGCCGGCATGCGGTCGCACCCGGGCGTCTCGGCCAAGTTCTTCGGCGCCCTCGCCGACGCCGGCGTGAACCTCGAGCTCATCAGCACCTCGGAGATCCGCATCTCCGTGGTCTGCCGCGACACCGACGTCGACATCGCCGTCCGCGCGGTGCACGACGCGTTCGACCTCGGCTCCGACGTCGAGGCTGTCGTCTACGGAGGGACCGGGCGATGAGCTCGTTCAGTGACAGCGGCCTGCGGGTCGGCATCGTCGGCGCGACCGGCCAGGTCGGGGCGGCGATGCGCTCCATCCTCGCCGAGCGGGACTTCCCGCTCCGCGAGCTGCGGTTCTTCGCCTCCGCCCGCTCGGCCGGCAGCACCCTGCCCTGGGGCGACGGCGAGATCACCGTCGAGGACGCCGCCACCGCCGACCCCACGGGTCTGGACGTGGCCCTGTTCTCCGCGGGCGCCACGACCTCCCGCGCGCAGGCCCCCCGCTTCGCCGAGGCCGGCGTCATCGTGATCGACAACAGCTCCGCGTTCCGGCGCGACCCGGAGATCCCGCTGGTCTGCAGCGAGGTCAACCCCGGCGACATCGCGAAGGCCACCGGCCGCATCATCGCCAACCCGAACTGCACCACCATGGCCGCGATGCCGGTACTCAAGCCGCTGCACGACGAGGCCGGCCTGGTCCGCATCGTCGCCAGCACCTACCAGGCCGTCTCCGGCTCGGGCATCGCCGGCGTGCAGGAGCTGCACTCGCAGGCGAAGGCCGTCGTCGACAAGGCCGACGAGCTCGCCTACGACGGGTCCGCCGTGGCCTTCCCCGACCCGGTCAAGTACGTCGCCCCGATCGCGTTCAACGTGCTGCCGATGGCCGGCTCGGTCGTCGACGACGGCACGTTCGAGACCGACGAGGAGCAGAAGCTCCGCAACGAGAGCCGCAAGATCCTCGGGCTCCCCGCCCTGCGGGTGTCGGGCACGTGCGTCCGCGTCCCGGTGTTCACCGGCCACTCGCTGTCGCTCAACGTCGAGTTCGAGCGGCCGATCTCGGTCGAGCGGGCCACCGAGCTGCTCGCGGCGGCGCCCGGCGTGGAGCTCTCCGACGTGCCGACCCCGCTGCAGGCAGCCGGCCGTGACCCCAGCTACGTCGGCCGCATCCGCCAGGACCAGAGCGTCGAGGGCGGCCGCGGGCTGGTGCTGTTCGTCAGCAACGACAACCTGCGCAAGGGCGCTGCCCTCAACACCGTCCAGATCGCCGAGCTCATCGCCGCCTCCCGCTGATCCCGCTTTTCCGCGGTAAAGCGTTCCGCTTTACCGCGGAAAAGCGGATCAGGGCTTCACGTGGCGCAGCGCGAAGTCGAGCGCGACCTCCACCTGTCGGATGGTCTCCTCGATCACCAGCGAGCCGTGGCCGGCGTCGAAGCGGTACACCTCGTGCTCCTTGCCCAGCTCTTCGAGGCGGGTCAGGTAGTTGTCGATCTGTCGGATGGGGCAGCGCGGGTCGTTGGCCCCGGCGACCACGAGGACCGGCGCGGCGACGGCGTCCACGTAGGTGATCGGCGAAGACCGCACGTAGACGTCGCGCACCTCCTCGGGTGACCCGCCGAACAGCGCGCGGTCGTAGGCGCGCAGGCCCTCCATCTCGTCCTCGTACGCGGCGAGGTAGTCGGCCACGGGCACCTCGGCGATACCGGCCGCCCACCGCTCGGGCTGCGTCCCCAGGCCGAGCAGGGTGAGGAACCCGCCCCACGATCCGCCGGTCAGGAGCACGCGCGCCGGATCGACGACGCCCTCGGCGACCAGCGCGTCGTACACCGCGCCGATGTCCTCGAGCTCGGTGAGCCCGGGCCGGCCGGTCAGCGCGTCCCGCCAGGCAGACCCGTAGCCGGTGGAGCCGCGGTAGTTCACGTGCACGACCGCGTACCCGGCGTCCACGTAGGCCGCCCGGCGGGCGCGGTAGGAGTCGTCGTCGGCGGACTCCGGACCGCCGTGCACCAGGAAAGCAGTCGCGTACGGGCCCTCGCCGGCGGGCCGCACCAGCAGCGCGTGCACGTCCCCGCCCGGGCCGGGCACCCAGCGGTCCTCGACCGGGTAGGCCGCCGGCGGCTCCTCGTCGGAGACCGAGAGGACGACGGGGCCGTCCGCCCGGCGGATGACCGGCGGGAGCTCGGCGTTGGACCAGGCCAGCTCCACCGTGCCGTCGGGCCGGGCGGTTGCTCCACGGACGACGCCGGTCGGGGTGTCCAGCTTCTCCAGCGCCCCGCTGGCCAGGTCGTAGCGGTACAGCTCGCTGCGCGCGGCGTGGTCGTGCCCGACGAGCAGCGCCGAGCCGTCGGGGTACCAGCCGGCCGTGACGTCCCCGGGTAGGTCGAGGACGATCTCGGTCTCGGTGTCGGCCGCGACGTCCCAGATCAGCAGCTCCTCGCGGCCCCGGCGCTCGTGGCCCACCAGCAGCCGGGTGTCGCCGGACAGCGGGGCGAACTCCGAAGCGTGCAGGCCCCGGCCCTCGCCGTCCCACTTCTCCGCGACGACGGAATCGTCCGAGGTGCGCAGCACGCGCAGCGCCGGGTAGCGCGGGTCGCCGTGCTCGGAGTGGGAGATGACCAGCAGGTCGCCGTCGTGGGTGAGCGCGTCCACCGAGGCCGGGTCGGGGTGCCGGTAGATCACCCGCGGGGCCTGACCCCGGGGCGCGAGCCACAGCTCGCTGCCGTCGTCGGTGGACCGGCCGATGGCGACCAGCTCGTCGCCGATCTCCAGCCCCGCGGGGTACGCCGGGCCGACCTCGGGGACGGCGGGGGTGTCGGGACCGCCCTCGAAGGGCTGGGTCATCCAGACGCCGAACTCGTCCCCGTCCGTGTCGGCGAACCACCAGATCGTCTCGCCGTCCGGGCTCAGCGTGCCGATGAGCGTGCCGTTGGGCCGGTCGGTGACCTGGCGATGCGTGCCGGTGGAGCGGTCCCACGCGTACTGCTCGATCACGCCGCTGAGATCGGAGGAGTACAGGTTCCGGTGCGGGGCGTCGAACGCCCAGTCCGGCAGCGACACACGCGGTGCGCGGAACCGGGCCTGCCAGCGGGCGGTGACCTCGGGGGGAAGGGCGGGGGCGGGCGTCTGCTCGGCGGTGCTCTGTCTATCGGTTCCACTCGCAGGCTCGTTCACCCCGTCATCTTCCCCCGGCGCCGGCTCCCGTCGCGGCGGCGCCCTGCTCGGCGGAGTCCACGAGGTCCCCGCCCCCGCTCCGGTCGACGGCGGCGTCCCGGACGTCGCCGATCAGCTGCTCCAGCACGTCCTCCAGCGCCACCAGCCCCGTCGTGCGGCCGTCCACGACGACGCGGCCGAGGTGGGTGCCCTCCCGGCGCATGGTGGCCAGCACCTCGGGCAGGGCAGCGCCGGGGCTCAGCTCGACGAACGGGGTCAGGTGCTCGTCGGCGATCGGCCGGTCGCGGGCCTCGGCGTCCAGGACGTCCTTCACGTGCACGAAGCCGAGCAGGCCGTTCTCGCCCCGCACCGGGTAGCGGCTGAACCCGTGCTCGGCCACCACCGCCTCCAGCTGACGGGGGGTCGTGCTGCGGGGCACGGTGACGACGTCCTCGATCGGCAGCAGGACGGCGTCGATCTCGTGCTGCTCGAACGTCAGGGCGCCCGCGGCCAGCTCGCCCACCTCGCTGCCCAGCCGGCCCTCGCGCCGCGACTGGGTGACCATCGAGGCGATCTGGGCCTGGTCGAAGCTGGCCGCCACCTCGTCGGTCGGCTGCACGCCGAACAGCCGGACGAAGGCGTTGGCCAGGGTGTTGAAGAACCAGATGAAGGGCCGCAGCAGGCGCACCAGGGCGGCCAGCGGGGGCCCGAGCACGAGTGCAGCCCGGTCGGGGCCGGCCAGCGTGATGTTCTTCGGCACCATCTCGCCGAGCACCATGTGCAGGACGGTCACGATCGACAGCGCGATGGCCAGGGCGATCGGGTGCAACAGCCCCTCGGGGACGTGCGCGGACTCCAGCGGGACCTCGATCAGGTGCGCGATCGCGGGCTCGCCGACCGCGCCCAGCCCGAGCGAGCAGAGCGTGATGCCCAGCTGCGCGCCGGCCATCATCTCGCTGACGTTGCGCATCGCCGCCAGCGTCTTCACCGCCCGGGCCGACCCCGCCTCGGCTCGCGGCTCGATCTGGTCGGCGCGCGTGGAGACCAGGGCGAACTCCGCGGCGACGAAGAACGCGTTGCCCGCCAGCAGCGCCACCAGGATCAGCAGGCTCACGACGGTCATGCCCGCACCCCCTCGCGCGACCGGCCGGCCACGTCGATGTCGGCGGGAGAGGCACCGTCCGGGGTCTCCAGGCGGTGCACGCGGACCCGGGCCACCCGACGCCCCTCCACGGTCTCGACGGTCAGCTCGGCGTCGTCCAGCCGTACCGAGTCGCCCGGCTCGGGCAGCCGCTGCAGCCGCTCGGCCAGCAGCCCCGCGATCGTCTCGTAGCGGCCCTCGGGGACGGCGACGCCGGTGCGTTCCAGCACCTCGTCGGGGCGCAGCAGACCCGACACCACCCAGGTGTCGCCGTCGATCCGGCGCATCGTGCGCAGCGGCCGGTCGGTCTCGTCGGCGATCTCGCCCACCAGCTCCTCGACGATGTCCTCCAGGGTCACGACGCCGTGGGTGGCGCCCCACTCGTCCACGACGAGCGCCAGTTGGAGCCCCTGGTCGCGCAGCAGGTCCAGCAGCCGCTCCAGCTGCAGCGAGGAGGGGACGGCGAGCACCGGGACGGCGAGTTCCCCCGCGGTGCGGGTCCCGCGCTCGGCCTCCGGCACGGAGACGGCGTGCTTGACGTGCACCACCCCCGTCACCTCGTCGAGGTCCGAGCCGTACACCGGGAAGCGCGAGTTGCCGGACTCGATGGCGGCGGCGATCACGTCCGCAGCGGTGGCGCTGGACCGCAGCGTCCAGAGCCGGGTGCGCGGGGTCATCACGTCGGTGGCGAGCTTGTCGCCCAGCCGGAGAGACCGCTGCAGCAGCCGGGCCGCGACGGGGGACAGGTCGCCCTCCTCGGCCGAGCGGCGCGCGACCGAGACCAGCTCCTCGGCACCCCGGGCGGTGTCCAGCTCCTCGCGCGGCTCGAACCCGAGCCGGCGGACGATCCAGTTGGCCAGCCGCTGCAGCGCCCCGACGACGGGGCCGGTGACGCGGGTGAAGGCACGCATGCCCGGCGCGACGAACGCGGCGACCGCCATCGGGTCGGCGATGGCGAGGTTCTTGGGGCCGAGCTCTCCGAGCAGCATCTGCAGCGTGGTGGCCAGCGCGATGGCCAGGGCCAGCGCCACTCCGGTCGCGGTGGCCTCGCGCAGGCCCAGCGTCTCCAGCGGCCCGTGCAGGAGCTGGCCGATCGCCGGCTCGGCGAGGTAGCCCACGACCAGCGTGGTGATCGTGATGCCGAACTGCGCGGCCGACAGCTGGGTGGACAGCGTCTTCAGCGCGCGCACCACCGAGCGGCCCCGGGAGTCGCCGGTGGCGGCGGCCTCCTCCGCCCGCCCGCGGTCGACGGTGGTGAGGGAGAACTCGGCTGCGACGAAGAAGCCGGTGAAGACGGTGAGCACCACCGCGGCGAGGAGGAGCAGCCATTCGGTCATCGGGCTCCCCGGTGCCCCCGGGGAGAGGTGCTCAACCGGAACGGCTCCGGCCATTCCTCGGCGCGGAACGACTCAGGGGCCGCCATCGGCGGCCCCTGAGTGCTGGTCGGGGTGACAGGATTTGAACCTGCGGCCTCGTCGTCCCGAACGACGCGCGCTACCAAGCTGCGCCACACCCCGAGGTGCGCTGGTCGAGTCTAACGCGCTGTCTTTGTCGGCCCCTCTGCAGGGTCCCGCCGCGAGCGTGCGAGCGGTGGGGGGCAGAGGGGTCCTTCACCGGGCGGTGAGCGTGAGCAGGGTGGCCTCGGGGGGGCAGGCGAACCGGGCCGGGGCGTAGGGGCTCGTGCCCAGTCCGGCCGAGATGTGCAGCCAGGTGCCGTTCGGCCGCCCGGGCCGGGGCCCGGCCCAGCGGTGCAGCCAGCGCACCCGGTCGCGGTCGATGCCGCAGTTGGTCACCAGCGCGCCGTAGAAGGGCACCCGCAGCTGACCGCCGTGGGTGTGGCCGCACAGCAGCAGGTCGTAGCCGTCGGCGGCGAACCGGTCCAGCACCCGTGGCTCGGGGGAGTGCGCCAAGCCCAGGCGCAGGTCGGCCTCCGGGTCGGCCGGCCCCGCGACGACGTCGTACCGGTCGCGCAACAGGTGCGAGTCGTCGACGCCGGCGAACGCGATCCGGCGTCCGTCGACGATCAGCTCCCCCGCGGCGTTGGTGAGGTCCAGCCAGCCGCGGTCGAGCATCCCGTCGCGCAGGTCCCGCCAGGGCAGCTCGTCGCCGTGCACCCGCTTGTGGCCGGGGAAGAAGTACTTGAGCGGGTTCTTCGGCCGCGGCGCGTAGTAGTCGTTGCTGGCCAGCACGAACGCGCCCGGCCGCTCCATCAGCGGCCCCAGCGCCGCCAGCGTCGGGGGGACGGCGTCGAAGCCGGCCAGGTTGTCGCCGGTGTTGATGACCAGGTCCGGTTCGAGCGCGGCCAGGCCCGCGACCCACTCCTGCTTCGACCGCTGCCCGGCGGTCATGTGCAGGTCGGAGATGTGCAGCACGGTCAACGGCGCGGAGCCCGGTGCCAGGACCGGGACGTCGAAGCGGCGGAGCGTCCAGCGGGTGCGCTCGTACAGGCTCGCGTAGGCGAGCATCCCGGCTCCCGTGGCGGAGACGGCTGCGGGGACGGTGTACCAGCGCACAGCCGGAGCCTACGGGCGCGGGCCAGAGGGGCGTCGTGCCAGGCTGGGCCCGTGTCCGACCTGAAGAAGCAGCTGCGCGACGACCTGACCACCGCCATGAAGGCCCGCGACGAGCTGCGCACCGCGACGTTGCGCATGGTGCTCACCGCGGTGAGCGCCGAGGAGGTCTCCGGCAAGGAGGCCCGGGAGCTGTCCGACGACGAGGTGCAGGCCGTGCTGCGCCGTGAGGCGAAGAAGCGCAAGGAGGCCGCCGAGGCGTTCGCCGGTGCCGGCCGCGCCGAGCAGGCCGAGCGGGAGCGGGCGGAGGGCGACGTGCTCGCCGACTACCTGCCGGCCCAGCTCGACGACGCCGACCTGGCCGCGATCGTCGCCGACGCCATCACCCGCACCGGGGCCTCCGGCATGAAGGACATGGGCAAGGTCATGGGCGCCGCCAACGGCATCGTCGCCGGCCGGGCCGACGGGTCACGCGTGGCCGCGGAGGTCCGCCGCCAGCTGGGCTGAGGCCCGTCGCTCAGCCTCCGCCGCCGCCGGGTCCGCCACCGCCCGGGGCGCCTCCACCGGGGGCAGGCGCAGGAGTGCCTTCCTGCGGCGCCTCGGGGGCCGGCTGCTCCTCAGTGGGCTGCTCGCCCGCCGGCTCTTCCTCGGTGGGCCCGTCCTCGGCGGGCGTCTCGTCGGCCGGACGCTCGTCCGCATCGTCCGTGTCGCGCGGCGGGCGGGGCGACTGCGGTCGCGGCGCCGGCTTCGGCGGGCCCATGAGCTTAGGGTCGGCCGGCGGGAAGGCCGTGGTGGCCTTGCCCTCGAGGAACGGCGCCATGGCGTTGCGCCAGATGGTCGCGGGCAGGTTGCCGCCGAAGCCGCCGACGTCCTGCTTCTCCTTGGGGTTGAACACCATGACGCTGGCGGAGTACTCGGGCAGGTAGCCCACGAAGGCGACCGAGTCGCGGCCCTGGGAGGTGCCGGTCTTGCCGGCGATCGTCCGACCGGGGATGGCCGCCCGGGTCCCGGTGCCCGCCGGGGTGGCGACGTCGCCGACGAGGATGGTGCTCAGCGTGTTGGCGATGTTCGCCGGGATCGACTCCGGGGTGCAGTTGTCGCCCCTGACGACCGGTTCGCCGTTGTCCTGGGTGAGCGGCTCCCCGTTGCGGTCGAGCACCTCGGTCACCGGCACCGGGGTGCACTTCGTGCCCTCGGCGCCGAGGGTCGCGTAGGCGTTGGCCAGGTCCAGCGGGCTGGTGGCCTCGGCGCCGAAGGTGAAGGAGCCGAAGTTCCCGTCGATGATCTCGTCGGCGGTCTTCTGCTGACCGGGTCGACCGAAGGTCATGCCCATGCGCTCGGCCATGCGCACCGGGCCCTCGACGGTCCTGAGCCGGTCCTCCAACGCCAGGAAGTAGGTGTTCGAGGAGCGGACCAGGGCGCCGACCATGTCGAGCGTGGCGGGGTAGTTGCCCGCGTTCCGCACGCAGTACGGGCCGGACTCGTTGGTGCCGTTGCGGTCCTCGGCGCCACAGGCGGGGCCGCGGAAGACTCGCGAGGTGTAGCGGTTGCCCGGGGTGGTGATCGTCGTGTTCGCCGGGATGCCCGCCTCGAGCGCGGCGGCCGCGGTGAAGGTCTTGTAGGTGGAGCCGGCGCCCTTGCTCGCCGCGGTGTTGAGCACGACCTCCTCGCACTCGGGCCCCTCGCAGCCGTACCGCCGGTTCACGCTCATGGCCAGCACCCTGCCGGTGCCCGGCTCGATGGCGGTGAACATGCCCGCGAGCCGATCGCCCATCGGTACGGACTGCAGCACGGCCTGGTCACCGGAGCGCTGCAGGTCGGGCAGCAGCGTGGTCTTGATGGTGAGAGCGCCGTTCTTGAGCTGGTCGTCGGTGAGCCCGAGGTCCTGGGTCAGGTGCTTGAGCGCGTAGTCGCAGAAGAAGGCGCCGATCGAGGCGTCGATGCAGCCGTTCGGCGGGGCGAGTCCGGGCGTGATCGCCACCGGCGTGGGCGCGATGTCCCGGTACTCCTGCTCGGTGATGTGCTCCAGGTCGAGCATCCGCGCGAGCACCTGGTTGCGGCGGACTTGCGCCTTCTCCGGGTTGTCGATCGGGTCGTCGTAGAACGGGCTCTGCACCAGGCCGGCCAGCATGGCGGCCTGCGGGAGGGTGAGGTCGGCCGCGTCGACGCTGAAGTACCGCTGGGCGGCGGCCTGGATGCCGTAGGCGCCCTTCCCGAAGTACACGATGTTCAGGTACCGGGTGAGGATCTCGTCCTTGTCGTAGGTCTCCTCGAGCGCCAGCGCCAGCCGGGCCTCGCGCAGCTTGCGCGCCGGCGTCTGCTCGGTGGCCGCGTCCCGGCCCTCGGCGGAGTCCGCCGTCTGCAGCAGGGTCTGCTTCACCAGCTGCTGGGTGAGGGTGGAGCCGCCCTCCTGGACCGAGCCCGCGGCCAGGTTCCTCACCAGCGCGCGCATCGTGCCCTGCACGTCGAGGCCGTTGTGCTCGTAGAACCGCGAGTCCTCGATGTCGACCAGCGCCTGCTTCATCACGTCGGCGATCTGGTCCGAGGTCACCGGCGTGCGGTTCTTCTCGTACAGGTTGGTGATCAGCGTGCCGTCGGCGGCGACCACCTTCGACATGCCGACCGGCGTCGCGTCGGTGAGCTCCACGGGCAGCGCGTCCAGCAGGCTGGCGGAGTTGCGGGCGACGAGCCCGCCACCGCCGACCCAGGGCAGCAGGAGACCGGCGAGCAGCACCCCGGCGACGACGATCGTCAGGGCGAGCTTCCCGATGATGCGGGTGCGGAGGCGGGCGTCTTCGGACATCGCTGCCAATGTACGGCGCGCGGGCCCGCGCGAGCCCGGGTCAGCCGCGGCGCGCAGGCAGGATCCGCGTCCGCGGCGTGCCGGTCGGCGTGTCCGCGTCGTCGCCGGTCAGCTCGGCGGCCATGGTGCGCAGTCCGTCGAGGTCGTGGACGTCGCCGGCCGCCGCGGGCACGGTGCGGACCGCCACCTCCGGGTGGGCGCTGGTGAAGCGGTCGGCCAGGTGCTGCTCGCGGGCGGCCAGGGTCATCCGCTCGGCGTGCACGCGCAGCGCAGCGGCGGCGAGGTCGGCGTCCGGACCGCCGGCCTCCAGCACCGCCTCGGCGGCCGCGGCGGCCCGGGTCGCGGACAGCGCCGCCGTTGCCGGCGGGTGGGTGCGGTTGACGACCAGGCCGGCCAGCGGCATGTCGTCGGCGGACAACCGGTCGACGAAGTAGGAGGCCTCCCGCAGCGCGTCGGGCTCGGGAGAGGCGACGACGACGAACCACGTGCCCGGCCGGCGGAGCAGCTCGTAGGTGGCGGTGGCCCGCTCGCGGAAGCCGCCGAACATCGTGTCGAGGGCGGCCACGAACGCGGAGATGTCCCGCAGCAGCTGGCCGCCCAGGATCTTGGACACGATCCGGCTGAAGAGCAGGAAGCCCGCGCTGGCGAACTTGAAGCCCGTACGGCTCGGCGCCATGAGCAGCCGGATCATCGTGCCGTCGAGGAAGCGGCTCATCCGGTTCGGGGCGTCGAGGAAGTCCAGCGCCGACCGCGAGGGCGGGGTGTCCACGATGATCAGGTCCCACTGCTCGCTGGCCCGGAGCTGCCCCAGCTTCTCCATCGCCATGTACTCCTGCGTTCCGGAGAACGACGAGCTCAGGGTCTGGTAGAAGGGATTGTCCAGGATCTGCTGGGACCGCTCGGGAGTCGAATGCGCGACGACGATGTCGTCGAACGTCCGCTTCATGTCCAGCATCATCGCGTGCAGCTCGCCCTCGGCCCCCGGTACTTCCACCCGCCGGGGCTCGTTGTCCAGCTCGGTCAGGCCGAGGGACTGGGCCAGCCGCCGGGCCGGGTCGATGGTGAGGACGACGACGCTGCGACCGGCCTCCGCGGCGGCCAGGGCCAGGGCCGCCGAGGTCGTCGTCTTGCCCACGCCGCCGGCGCCGCAGCAGACCACGATCCGGGTGTCCGGGTCGGCGATCAGCGCGCCGAGGTCCAGCGGGGGCGCCGCGGGGCGCGTGCGGCCGGAGCGGGCGGCCGGGTCCTGGGGCACGGGCGCGGCGCTCACGCGGCCACCTCACGGCGCAGGTGCTCGTCCAGCCGGCCGGCGAGCTCGAACAACGCGCCGAGGTCCATCGGGCCGGTGAGCAGGGGGAGCTCCACCGTCGGCAGGCCGAGCGCGTCGACGTCGTCGCGCAGCGCGTCCTGCGCCGTCCACCTCCGGGCGTGCTCGACCGTCTGCGCGGCCAGCGCGTCGGCGACCGCTGCGTCGGCGGGCAGGTGCGCGGCAGCCAGCGCGGGCGCGAGGTCGGCACCGGTGAGCCCGGAGGAGGCGGCCCGCGCGAGGTCGTCGGACGGGAGCACCGGGTCGGTGGCCAGGTTCACGATCACCGAGCCGAGCGGCAGGCCGGCCTTGCGCAGCTCGTCGATCGCGTCGGCCGTCTCCTGCACGGGCATGTCCTCGAGGATCGTCACCAGGTGCACGGCGGTCTGCGGCGACCGCAGCACCGCCATCACGCCGTCGCTCTGGGTCTTGATCGGCCCCGATCGCGCCAGCTGGCCCATCTCGTTCGTCACGTTGAGGAAGCGGGTGATCCGTCCGGTGGGCGGAGCGTCGACGACGACGGCGTCGTAGACGTTCTGCCCGTCGTGGCGGCGGGTGACCGCCTCCTTGATCTTCCCGGTGATGAGCACGTCCCGGAGGCCCGGCGCGATCGCCGTCGCGAAGTCGATGGCGCCCATCTTGCGCAGCGCCCGCCCGGCGCGGCGCAGGTTGTAGAACATGTCGAGGTAGTCCAGCAGGGCCTCCTCGACGTCGATGGCCAGCGCCTTGACCTCGCCGCCGCCGCGCGCGACCGCGACCCGGCGCTCCTCGTAGGGCAGCGGGGCGGTGTCGAAGAGCTGGGCGATGCCCTGCCGGCCCTCGGTCTCCACCAGCAGCACCGAGCGCCCGTCGGCCGCCAGGGCCAGGGCGAGGGCGGCGGCCACGGTCGTCTTCCCCGTGCCGCCCTTGCCGGTGACGACGTGCAGGCGCGCGGACGTGGGGAGAGGGCTCACCGCTCCAGCGTAGGAGTGGAAGGACCTCCCTGCCCCCCACCGTTCGCAAGCTCACGGCGGGGCCCTGCAGGGAGGCCGTTCCAGCACGTCACCCCGGGGGCTGCGCTAGCGTCGCGCGCATGACCGAATCGGCACGCCAGCGGTGGGAGTACGCCACCATCCCGCTGCTCATCCACAACACCAAGGCGATCCTCGACTCCTGGGGCGTGGACGGCTGGGAGCTGGTGACCGTCCTGCCGGGCCCCAGCGGCTCGGACCAGCTGGTGGCCTACCTCAAGCGCCCGGCGTGACCACCCCGGCTGGCGGCTGGCACGCGCGGCTGGCCGAGCTCGGCATCCGGCTGCCCCCGGTGGCCGCACCGGTCGCCGCCTACGTCCCCGCGGTGCGCACCGGCTCGCTGGTCTTCACGTCCGGCCAGCTGCCGTTCGTCGACGGCGGCCTGCGCCGCACCGGGAAGGTCGGCGGCTCGGTGGACGCCGAGGCCGCGGCGGCCGACGCCAAGGTGTGCGCGCTCAACGGCCTGGCGGCGATCGACGACCTGGTGGGCCTCGACGAGGTGGCCCGCGTCGTGCGCGTCGTCGGCTACGTGGCCAGCGCCGAGGGCTTCACCGGCCAGCCCCGCGTGGTCAACGGCGCCAGCGAGCTGCTCGCCAAGATCTTCGGGGACGCCGGCCGGCACGCCCGCAGCGCGATCGGCGTCGCGGAGCTGCCGCTGGGTGCACCGGTGGAGGTCGAGCTCACCGTGGAACTCCGGTGAGCGACGAGATCCGCCATGCCGCGACGGTCCTGATCGTCCGCGACGGGGCGCCCGGCCTCGAGGTGTACCTGCTGCGCCGCACCAAGGGCATGCCGTTCGCCGGCGGGATGACGGCCTACCCCGGCGGTGGGGTCGACGAGCGGGACGCGGACACCGAGATCGGCTGGGCCGGCCCCTCGCCGGCGGAGTGGGCCACGGCCTTCGGCTGCGACGAGCGCCTTGCCCGGGAGCTGGTCTGCGCCGCCGTCCGGGAGACGTTCGAGGAGGCCGGCGTCCTGCTGGCCGGCCCCGCGGAGGGCGCTGTCGTACCGGACGTCTCCGGGGACGACTGGGAGGAGCAGCGCCAGGCGCTGCTGAGTCGCGACCTGTCGCTGACCGAGCTGCTCGCCGGCCGCGGGCTGGTGCTGCGGTCGGACCTGCTGCGCCCGTTCGCGCACTGGATCACCCCGCCCATGGAGTCCCGCCGCTACGACACCAAGTTCTTCGTGGCGGCGCTGCCGGCCGGGCAGGAGGCGCGCGACGTCTCCGGCGAGGCGGACGAGGCCGCCTGGCTCGCACCCGCCGCTGCGCTGGCCGAGCACCACGCCGGCGACCGGCCGATGCTCCCGCCGACGTCCCACACGCTGTCCCAGCTGGGCCGGTTCGCCGACGTCGCCGCGGCGCTGGCCGGCTCCCCGCCGGACCCGCTCGAGCCGATCATGCCGGGGTTCGAGGAGACGCCCGAGGGCCGTTTCGCCGTCCTCCCCAACGGCGACCGCGTCCCCCTGGTCGTGCCGAAGAAGAACTGAACGACGGAGAAAGGCCCCGGGACCGTGACGGTTCCGGGGCCTTCCTGCGTTCGGGAGTGGTTACCGCGCGCGGCGGCGGAGCCGGTCCTCGTCGAGGACGACGACCGACTTGCCCTGCAGCTGGATCCAGCCGCGGTGCACGAAGTCGGCCAGCGCCTTGTTCACGGTCTCGCGGGAGGCGCCGACCAGCTGGGCCAGCTCCTCCTGCGTCAGGTCGTGCTTGACGCGCAGGCCGTCGCTCTCGCGGTTGCCGAAGCGGTCGGCCATCTGCAGCAGCGCCTTGGCCACGCGGCCGGGGACGTCGGTGAAGATCAGGTCGGCGACGGAGTCGTTGGTGCGACGCAGGCGGCGGGCCAGCACGCGCAGCAGCTGCTCGCCGATCTCCGGGTGCGCCTCGATCCAGGGGCGCAGCACCGACTGCGGCATGCGGGCCAGCCGGACGTCGGTGACCGCGGTCGCCGTCGCCGTCCGCGGGCCGGGGTCGAACACCGACAGCTCGCCGAACTGGTCGGACGGGCCCATGACGGCCAGCACGTTCTCGCGGCCGTCGGGAGCGCGGCGGGACAGCTTGATCTTGCCCGTCATCACGATGTAGAGGCTGTCGCCGGGCTCGCCCTCGTTGAAGACGACCCGGCCGCGGGGCAGCGTGACGATCTCGAGGCGGCTGAGGACGGGGTCCACCGCGTCTTCCGAGAGTCCCTGGAAGAGCCCCGACTGGGCCAGCACCTCGTCCACTGCACGTCCTTTCCCACTGCCGATGACGGGACGCAGAGC
The DNA here is from genome assembly GCF_900102425.1 of Blastococcus aurantiacus. GTDB lineage: Bacteria > Actinomycetota > Actinomycetes > Mycobacteriales > Geodermatophilaceae > Blastococcus > Blastococcus aurantiacus. The sequence goes on along the minus strand of NZ_FNBT01000005.1, from coordinate 116,148 downwards.
TCCCGTGTCCGCAGGGAGTCTATGGGGCTGTGCGACGGGTCACCCGTTCGGTGGCTTGCGACGTCCCTCCTCCGAGCGAGAAGAAGGACCTTCCTGCCCCCCACCACTCGCACGCTCGCGGCGGGTCCCTGCAGAAAGGCCGTCGACAGGGGTGGACGACGCGCCTAGACCAACGGGGGATTGGTGGTGCGCCGGGAGCGGCGACGCCGCCGCCAGCGGAACAGCGCACGCCGCAGGCCGGAGTGGGTCATGGTGTCGACCTCGTCGGCGTTGGCCGTGTCCAGGAACTCGCCGACCTCGCGAGGGGAGGCGGGCCGGCGCAACGGCTCCTCGACCCGCTCCATGACGAGCAGGAACGCGATGAGCAGGGGCGGGAAGAGGATGACGCTCAGTGCGACCACGGCGACCTCCTCGACTTCCTGCGACGCGACGTGCGGTCTCCCCGGCGGAGCCCGACCGGGATCGATGATGACACGGACGGTCGCTGTCAGCCGGGCCGCCTACGCTCGGTCGCGTGTCCGCCCCCGCTCCTCCGCCGGCCTACGCGCGCCCGGCCCCGGTCCGCCGGCCCACCGTGGCCGCCCGCACGGGGGCGTCCCCGTTCGACCCGGGCGAGACCCCGCTGGGGCGCACCCGCCGGGCGCGGCGCATGGCCCGCGAGCTGGCGGTGATCCACCCCGACGCGCACTGCGAGCTGGACTTCACCAACGCCTTCGAGCTGCTGGTCGCCACGGTGCTGTCGGCGCAGACGACGGACAAGACGGTCAACAAGGTGACGCCGACGCTGTTCGCCCGCTATCCCGACGCGGTGGCCCTGGCCGGCGCCGACCGGACCGAGCTGGAGGAGATCCTCAAGCCCACCGGGTTCTTCCGCGCGAAGGCCAACTCCGCGCTCGGGCTGGCGCAGGCGCTGGTCGAGCGGTTCGACGGCGAGGTGCCCGGCCGGATGGCCGACCTGGTGACCCTTCCCGGCGTCGGGCGCAAGACGGCCAACGTCGTCCTGGGCAACGCGTTCGGCGTCCCCGGCCTGACCGTGGACACGCACTTCGGCCGGCTGGTCCGTCGCTTCGGCTGGACCGAGGAGGAGGACCCGGTCAAGGTCGAGGCGCAGATCGCCGAGCTGATCCCGAAGAAGGAGTGGACCGACTTCTCCCACCGCGTGATCTTCCACGGCCGCCGCGTCTGCCACGCCAAGAAGGCCGCGTGCGGTGCGTGCGGGCTGGCGAAGTGGTGCCCCTCCTACGGGATCGGCCCGGTCGACCCGGAAGCGGCGGCGAAGCTCGTGAAGACCCCCGCCGCCTCGGACACGGAGTGAGGCGGCGCGCGGCGCTCGCCGCCGTGGCACTGCTCGCCCTTTCCGGGTGCACCGACGACGCCGAGGAGCCCGGGTCCGAGCCGCAGGCGAGCGTGCTCGTGCCGTGCCCGGACCAGCCCGACACCCCGGCGCGCGGTGCCGAGCTGATGCCCGCCCTGTCCCTGGACTGCCCGGCCGGGGGAACCCTCGACCTGGGCCGCGCCCCGGGCGTGCCCACGCTGGTCAACCTCTGGGCGACCTGGTGCGCGCCCTGCCGCGCGGAGCTGCCCGTGCTGCAGCAGTTCGCCGAGGACGCCGGCGACCGGGTGCGGGTCCTGGGTGTGATCAGCAAGGACGGCCGGCCGCAGGCGGAGTCCTTCGCCGACGACCTCGGCATCGGGTTCCCCAGCGCCTTCGACGGCGAGGGTGAATTGATGGCCGAGCTGGGACTCAACCTGTTGCCCTTCACCTACTTCCTGGACGCCGACGGCGGGCTGGTGCACACCGAGCTGGGTGAGGTCGGCTCCGCCGAGGAGCTGCGGGGCCTGGTCGCCGAGCACCTGGGAGTACAGCTGTGACCGCCCGGACCGGGGACGCGCGCACCGACGGGCTGCCCGAGTACCTGGAGCGGCTGCTCGACCAGGCCCACGACCTGCCGCTGGCCCGACGGATGCCGCAGCCGTCGGCGACCGCCCGGCGCTCGGCGGTGCTGATCCTGTTCGGCGAGGGCCCGACCGGCCCGGACCTGTTGTTCATCGAGAAGTCCGCCCACCTGCGCAGCCACGCCGGGCAGCCCGCCTTCCCCGGTGGCGGGGTGGAGAGCGGCGACGACTTCCCGGTCGGCACCGCCCTGAGGGAGGCACAGGAGGAGGCCGGGATCGACCCCGACGGCGTCCGTGTCCTGGCCACCCTGCAGGAGCTGTACCTGCCGCCGTCCAACCGCCTCGTGGTGCCGGTCGTCGGCTGGTGGGACGACCCGCGCGACGTCAGCGTGGGCGACCCGCACGAGGTGGCCCGCGTGGCCCGCGTCCCGCTGGCCGAGCTGGTGGACCCGGCGAACCGGTACCGGCTGCGCCATCCCTCCGGGTACGTCGGCCCGGCCTTCGCGGTCGCGGACATGGAGATCTGGGGCTTCACCGCGGGGCTGGTCGACACGATCCTCGAGGCGGCCGGCCTCTCCCGGCCGTGGGACACCGCCGACGTCCGGACGCTGGGGCAGGCGCAGCTGAGCCCGTACACGCTCCCGGGCAGCGGGGACGACGACGACCCGGCCGGCGACGCCGCCGCGCCGACGGTCGCCGATCCCGCGCCGGACGGGCCCCCGACGCGTACGGTTCCGCCCCGATGAACGGGCGGGTGCGGCAGAGGGCGGCGGCCCTGTGCGCCGCCGCGGTGGTCGCGACGGGCGCGCTGGCCGGGTGCGGTGGCAGCGGGTCGGACGGCGCGGGCGGAACGCCGCCGTCGTCGCCGTCGGGGGCGGACGTCGGCACGGTCACCGTCGCGGAGGACGGCGTCCAGGAGATCACCCTGCAGACCCAGGACGACTACGTCTTCACCCCGGCCCGCTTCACCGTCGCCCCCGGCAAGGTGCGGCTGACGCTGGTCAACGCCGCCGAGCAGATGACGCACAACCTGGAGTTCGACGAGGGCAAGGGTCCGGAGCCGATCGAGGCGGGGATCGACTACCTGGCGCCCGGCCAGGAGATGACCATCGACTTCGAGGTCACCGTGCCCGGCGACCACCCGTTCACCTGCACGTTCCACACCCAGCTCGGCCAGGTGGGCACCATGACGGTGAGCCAGGAGGGCTGACCGTGTCACTCGTGGACGTCGTGCTCATCGTGCTGGCGCTCGCCTTTGCGCTGTCCGGCTTCCGGCAGGGCCTGCTCGTGTCGGCCGCCTCCATCGCCGGCTTCCTCGGTGGCGCCGTCATCGGCGCGCAGCTGTCCGGTCCCGTCGCCGAGCGGATCGAGGGCTCGAGCGTCACGCGGGTGTTCGCCGCTCTCGTGGTCGTGCTCGCCGGTGCGCTGCTCGGCCAGATCCTGGCCGGTGCGATCGGCCGTGCCGTGCGCCGCAAGGTCACCTGGGAACCGGCCAAGATGGTCGACTCGGTCGCCGGCGCGGTCGTCTCCGCCGCCGCCGTGCTGCTGGTCGCCTGGATGGTCGCCTCGCCGCTGGCCACCTCGCCGTTCCCCGAGGTGGCCGGGCAGGTGCGCCAGTCGGCGCTCGTCCAGGCGGTCGACGAGACCGTGCCCGCCAGGGTGCGATCGGTCTACGACAACCTCCGCCAGGCCATCGACCGGCGCGGCCTGCCCGACGTGCTCGACCCGCTCACCCCGACCGAGGTCCGGGACGTCCCGGCACCCGACCCGGCGCTGGAGGGCAGCCCGGTGGTCGCCCAGGTGCGCGGCTCGGTGGTCAAGATCACCGGGGTGGCGCCCTCGTGCTCCCGGCAGATCGACGGCTCGGGCTTCGTCTACGCCCCGGAGCGGGTGATGACCAACGCCCACGTGCTCGCCGGGGTCACCGAGCCCACGGTCGAGGCCGGGGGCGAGAGCTACGACGCGACGCCGGTGTACGTCGACGAGGCGATCGACGTCGCTGTCCTCGCCGTGCCGGGGCTGCCGCAGGAGCGCCTGCTCTTCACGGATCGGACGGCGGTCGCCGGGGACGACGCGATCATCATGGGGTACCCCGGCGGCGGTCCCTTCTTCGTCGGGGCCGCGCGGATCCGCGACCAGAACGACATCAGCGGGCCCAACTTCCGCAACACCGGGACCGTCGTCCGCGACGTCTACTCGCTGTTCGGCAGCGTGCGGGCCGGCAACTCCGGTGGACCGCTGCTGGCCCCCGACGGCAGTGTGCTCGGCGTGGTCTTCGCCTCCGCCATCGACGATCCGAACACCGGCTACGCACTCACCGGCCGGACGGTCGGCGACGCGGCCAGGCTCGGCGAGGAAGCGCGGACAGCGGCCGACACCGGCCCCTGCGAGTGAGTAAGAGGACCCCCCTTCCCCCCCACCACTCGCTCCGCTCGCGGCGGGGCCCTGAAGGGGGGCCGTTCCATGGCGTCGCCATGGGCGGCTCCGCTGCGCTACGCGGCCCAGTCGGCGATGGCGGTGCTGACCTGGTCGGGGGCCTCCTCGGGGAGGAAGTGGCCGAAGCCGGGGAGCTCTCGCCACTCGTAGGCGCCGGCGACGTAGCGGCCCGATCCGAGGGCGGTCGCGGGCAGCACGCAGCTGTCCAGCGCGCCGTGCAGCTGCAGCGTCGGGGCCGAGATCGGCGCGGACATGCGCCGGGCGTACCGGAGGCCGTCCGGGCGCAGCTGCGACCGTCCGGCCCAGCGGAAGTACTCCATCGAGCCGTAGGCGGCCTGCGGGATGCGAGCGGCGGCGCGGTACCGGTCGACGGACTCGGCGAAGTCCGCGGTGCGCGTCCAACCGGGGCCCGACCAGGCGCGGAGCAGCTCGGCCACCGGGTCGTCGTCGTCGCGGGTGAGCCGGCGCTCCGGCAGCCGCGGCAGCTGCGCACCGAGGAAGTAGCGGAACGCCCGGCGCTGGGCCGCATCGGTCATGCCTGCACGCAGCCGGCGCGGGTGGGCCATGGAGAGGACGACGAGGCGGCGGACGCTGCGCGGGTGCAGCGCGGCCATGGTCCAGGCGACCAGTGCCCCCCAGTCGTGCCCCACGACGACGGCGTCCCGCTCGCCGAGGGCCCGCACCAGCGCGGCGACGTCGGCTGCGGCGGTGGGCAGGTCGTAGCCGCGCGGGGGCTTGTCGCTGGCGCCGTACCCGCGCAGGTCCGGGGCGACCACCCGGAACCCGGCCCCGGACAGGGCGGTGAGCTGGCTCCGCCACGTCCACCAGAACTGCGGGAACCCGTGCAGCAGCAGCACCAGCGGGCCGTCGCCGGCCTCGGCCGCGTGCAGCCGGATGCCGTTGGCCGAGATGTCGCGGTGGGCCCACGGTCCGGGCAGCAGGACGCTCGTGGCGTCCGGCTGCCCGCCCGGAGGGACGGTCACCGGGGGCTCAGACCTTGTACGACTCGTTGCCGCGCAGGACGACCCGGCCGTTGCTGACCTCGGGCACCGCCCGGTGCCGCTGGCCCGGCGCCTCGCGGTGCAGCACCTCGGGGAGGTCGGAGAGGGTCTCCAGCGTGCGCTCGGGCTTCTCGATCTTCGAGATCATCCGCTTGCCGATGAGGGCGCAGATACCGGCCAGGACCAGCAAGAACAGCGTGACGATGCCGTAGGAGACCCAGCGCGGGAGACCCAGCGCGGTGAGCGCCTCGGCGATCGTGACGAAGAGGTAGATGCCGGCGAACGCCGCCAGGACGCCCGCGGCGCCGAAGAGGCCCACGCTGATGCCGGCCTTCTTCGCCGACCGGCCCACCTCGGCCTTGGCCAGCTCGATCTCGCTGCGGACGAGCGTGGAGATGTCGGCCATGGCGCTCTGCACGAGGGTCCCGACGGAGGGCTCGTCGGCTCCGGCCGTCGAGTCCCGGGGGGCCGGCGACACACTGTGGGCCACGGGGGCTCCTCCTTCGATCGGTACAGCTGGTCAGGGTCGTGCTGATCAAGGAAATGGTGCCGCACGACGGCCGGGCGCGCGCCCCCGCACCCCCGGCCCCCTCGCAGGGACCCGACCTGAGCCTGCGAAGGGTGGGGGGCGAGCGGGTCCTCCGTCAGTCCTCCGAAGGCGCGGCGGGGAGCTTCTCCTTGATCAGGTTCATCACCGACGAGTCGGTCAGCGTGGTGACGTCACCCAGCTCCCGGTTCTCGGCGATGTCCCGGAGCAGCCGCCGCATGATCTTGCCCGAGCGGGTCTTGGGCAGCTCCTGCACCACCATGATCTGGCGGGGCTTGGCGATCGGGCCGATGTCGCGGGCGACGTGGTTGCGCAGCGTCTGCACGAGCTCGTCGCCGGAGTCGACGCCGCTCTCGCGCAGGATGACGAACGCGACGATGCCCTGGCCGGTGGTGGGGTCGCTGGCGCCCACGACCGCGGCCTCGGCAACCGACGGGTGGCCGACCAGGGAGGACTCCACCTCGGTCGTGGAGATGCGGTGGCCGGAGACGTTCATGACGTCGTCCACCCGGCCGAGCAGCCAGATGTTGCCGTCGGCGTCCTTCTTGGCGCCGTCCCCGGCGAAGTAGACGTTCGTCCCGAAGCGCGACCAGTAGGTGTCGACGTACCGGGCGTCGTCGCCCCAGATCGTGCGCAGCATCGACGGCCACGGCTCGGTGAGCACGAGCAGCCCGGTCGAGTCGTCGGCCAGCTCGTTGCCCTCGTCGTCGACGACCTTGGCGGAGATGCCCGGGAAAGGCACCTGCGCGGAGCCGGGCACCAGGGTCGTCACGCCCGGGAGCGGGTTGATCATGTGGCCGCCGGTCTCGGTCTGCCACCAGGTGTCGACGATCGGGCAGCGACCCCCGCCGATGTTCTGGTGGTACCAGAGCCAGGCCTCGGGGTTGATCGGCTCTCCGACCGAGCCCAGCACGCGCAGCGTGGAGAGGTCGAAGCCGGCGGGGACGTCCTCGCCCCACTTCATGAACGTGCGGATCACCGTGGGCGCGGTGTACAGGATGGTCACCCCGTACTTCTGCACGATCTCCCACCAGCGACCGCGGTGCGGGGTCTCCGGCGTCCCCTCGTACATCACCGACGTCGCCCGGTTGGAGAGCGGCCCGTAGACGATGTAGCTGTGGCCGGTGACCCAGCCGACGTCGGCCGCGGTCCAGAAGACGTCCTCGTCGGGCTTGAGGTCGAAGCTCGCCCAGTGGGTGAAGCTGACCTGCGTGAGGTAGCCGCCCGAGGTGTGCAGGATGCCCTTCGGCTTCGCCGTCGTCCCGGACGTGTACATGATGTAGAGCGGGTGCTCGGCGTCGAAGAACTCGCAGGTGTGGTCGGGGGACTGGCGGCCCACGACGTCGTCCCACCACAGGTCGCGGCCCTCGGTCCACTCGACGTCCTCGCCGGTGCGCTTGACCACGAGCACGTTGCGGACGCCGGGGGAGCGGCCCACGGCGTCGTCGACCGCGGGCTTGAGGGCGCTGGGGGCGCCGCGCCGGTAGCCGCCGTCGGCCGTGATGACCAGGACCGCGCCGGCGTCGTCGAGCCGGCTGGCCAGGGCGTCGGCGGAGAAGCCGCCGAAGACGACCATGTGGACGGCGCCGATGCGGGCGCAGGCCAGCATCGAGATCACCGCCTCGGGGATCATCGGCAGGTAGATGGCGACCCGGTCGCCGGCCTGCACGCCGAGCTCGGTCAGCGCGTTCGCGGCCCGGGAGACCTCGTCCTTGAGCTGGGCGTAGGTGATCGTCCGGGTGTCGCCGGGCTCGCCCTCCCAGTGGTAGGCGACCTGCTCGCCGTGGCCGGCCTCGACGTGCCGGTCGACGCAGTTGTAGGCGACGTTGAGCTTCCCGCCGACGAACCACTTGGCGAAGGGCGGGTTGCTCCAGTCGAGCACCTCGTCCCACTGCCGGTCCCAGGACAGCCGCCCGGCCTGCTGCGCCCAGAAGGCCAGCCGGTCGGCCGCCGCCTCCTCGTACACCCCGGGGCCCACGTTGGCCCGGGCGGCGAGGGCCTCGGGCGGCGGGAAGGTCCGGCTCTCGGTGGGCTGGCTCGTCTCGCTCATGCGCTACCTCCGCGGTCCGGCGTCGTCGGAGCCCGGCGACGCGACGTGGCTCGGGTCACACGGTATGGGTTCCGGGCGCCCTGGTGATCCCCGGGACGGTGGGCGGCCGGTTCCGTGCGGCGGCCGGTCAGACTGGCCGCGTGCAGACCCCGGACCAGGACGCCGTGGTGCGTCGGCTCCCCGGGGCCGGGGCCCTCGGGCTGCTCGTCCCGCCAGGGGCGGCGCTGGTGCCGGCCGACCGGCTGGCGGATCCCGCGTGGACGGCGCGGGTGCTCGAGGCGCGTGCACCGCGGCGGCCGGTCGACCGCCGGGTGCTCGCGACGGTGTGGTGGTACTCGGCCTCCTCGGTCCTGGTGACGCCGCCGTTGGCCGGCCTGGTCGCCGGCATCCCGCTCTCGGCCCGGCTGGCCGACCTGACCGTGGCCCTGCTGCCGGGGGAGGTGCCGATCGCGGCGCTGGCGACCGCGGGCGCCCCGTACCCGGCGGACGACCTGCGCGCGTCCCTGGCCGCGGTCGTCGCGGCGGTCGCCGAGGCCGGCGGTGTCCGGGAGCGCCCGCTGTGGGCGATCGCCACCGACTCCCTGGCCAACCGGCTGCTCGACCTCGGCCGGGCGGCGGGTGATCCCGCCGCGTCGACGGATCGGGCGCGCGCCCTGGCCGAGGCGATCGGTGCCCCGCTGCCGGTGCCGCGGTACGAGGACGTCGGCGGCGCCCGGTTCACCCGCCGGGCCTCGTGCTGCCTGCTCTACGAGCTGCCGTCCGGGTCGATGTGCACGTCCTGCCCGCGCCGCCCGCCGGGGGAGCGGCGCGCGCTGCTGGAGCGAGCGGCGCGTCGCTGGTGAGGCGAACGGCGCCGTGAGCACCCTCAGGAGTGCCGTACGTCCTGGAAGGGGACGTCGCGGTCGATCTCCGGCTCCCGGGGCAGGCCGAGCAGCCGCTCGCCGATGATGTTCCGCTGGATCTGGTCGGTGCCCCCGCCGATCGAGGTGAAGTAGGCGTTCATCGACGCGAAGTTGGCGTCGTCGCCGTCGGGGTGGTCCGGCCCCTCCAGCAGCGCCTGGGGCCCGACGATCGCCGACTGCACGCGCCCGGTCTCGTGCACGATGCGCGACATCGCCAGCTTGCCCAGCGAGGCCAGCGGCGAGGAGCTGCCCTGCTCGGCCTGCGCCTGCGCGCGCTGGTTGTTCCAGCGGTTCACCGAGCGCAGGGCCACGACCCGGGCGATGTCGCGGCGGAGCAGCACGTCGCCGTCCCGGCCGTGCCGCCGCGCCAGTTCGACCAGGTCGGCCTCCGCGCGCCCGTTCGCGCGGGTCATGGCCCCCAGGTTGGCCTGGCCGAGCGCGACCCGCTCGTAGGCCAGCGCGGTCAGCAGCACCCGCCAGCCCTGCCCGGGCTCACCCAGCATGTTCGACGCCGGCACGCGGACGCCGGTCAGGAACACCTCGTTGAAGTGCGCCTCTCCGGTGATCTGCCGCAGCGGCCGGACCTGCACCCCGGGCTGATCCATCGGCAGGAAGAAGAAGCTGAGACCCCGGTGCTTGGGTGCGGTGGGGTCGGTGCGGGCGAGCAGCATGCCGTAGTCGGCGCCGGCCGCGTTCGACGTCCAGACCTTCTGGCCCTCCACCACGTACTCGGTCCCGTCGAGCACGGCGCTGGTGCGCACCCCGGCGAGGTCGGACCCGGCCCCCGGCTCGCTGTAGAGCAGGCACATCCGCACCCGGTTCTCCAGCAGCGGCCGCAGCAGCCGCTCGCGGAGCTCGGCCGTGCCGTGGGAGAGCAGGGTGTTGGCCCAGAGGTTGGTCCGGTCCTGGCCGCTGCCGGGGGCGCCCGCGCGGGCGAACTCGGCCTCGACGATGCGCGCCTGCGCGTCCGGCAGATCGCGGCCGTTGGCGGCGCGGGGCCAGCGCGGGACGGCGTACCCGGCGTCCACCACGGCGGCGAGCCACCCGGCGCGGTCCCGGGCCGGGTCCCAGTGCTCGGCCAGCCAGGCGCGGACCGCGCCGCGGACGTCGTCGTCGCTGCTCATCCCGTCGTCCTACCAGGTCGGGCAGGGCGGGTCAGGGGCGCAGCACGACCACGGCCAGCGCCATCACGCCGACCAGCAGGATCAGTGCGGCCACCGCCACGTACAGGCGGGCATCGGGCAGCGCCTCCTTCCGGCGCAGCCGGGCGTCCGCCGTGCGGGAGCGCAGCGCGGCGCGGGCACCGATCACCGCGACCAGGGCGGTGGTGCAGGCGGCGAGCGCCACGGCGACGACCGGCGAGCGGTCCAGCAGCAGGCGGCCGATGAGCAGGGACGCGCCGTAGCCCGAGAGCACGGTCCGGCGCCAGGCCAGGGTCGTCCGCTCCAGCTGCAGGCCGGGGTCCCACGGTGGGAGGCGCGCGGATCGTGCGCTCACAGCAGGATCAGGAGCACCAGGCCGAGGGCGATCGCCACGATGCCCCCGGCCAGGACCGTCCCCAGGCCGAGGCCGGGGAGCGGCTCGCGCCGCCGCATCGCCCGCTCGTTGGCCATCCACCGGGCGAAGGCGGCCGCGCTGGCAGCCATGCCGAGGACGATGAGCGCGGCCGCGAGCGGGCGGTACCCGTCGGCGTCGGCGTCCCCCGACTCGGCCAGGACGTCGACCGCCACGCCGGCGACGACCAGCGCCAGCGCGGTCCGCAGCCAGGCCAGGAAGGTCCGCTCGTTGGCGAAGGTGAACCGCGGATCCGGCTCGGTGCCCTCCCCGTAGACCCGCGCCGGCCAGCGCCCCACTAGTCCTGCTTCGGCGCCAGGAGCCGCGCCGAGGGTCCGGCCTGCGGTCCCGTGCCCTCGGTGACCTTGCGCGACTCGGCCGCCGCCCAGGTGAAGATCCCGCGCGCCATGAGCGATTCCTCGGCCTTCGCCCGGGCGTCGTAGACCTCGGCCCGCGCGGCGTGGGCGGCGGTGTCCGAGTCGTCGGCCTGCACGGCCAGCTCGGCGAAGTGCGCGGCCAGGCGCAGCTCGCCGGCGTCGGCGTAGCGGCGGGCGACGTCGGCCAGGGCGGTCGAGCCGCCGGCCAGCTCGGCCACCGCGGCGGCGAGCTGCCGGTCGGGGGCGGGCTTGAGGTTGGCCGGGTTGCCGTCGTACCAGCCCGCGTAGCGCCGCCAGAGGTTGCGGACGATGAACTCCGGCTCGTCGTACCGGGCCCGCAGGTAGGGCCGGTCGGCCAGGTGCTCCGGTGGCTTGACGGCGTGCACCAGCTCGTCCAGGCGGGCCCCGGCGTTCATGCCGTCGAGGGTCTGCTCGACCAGGCTCTCCAGCCACTCGGCGGTCTCGGTGAGCGCCTGGCGGATGCGGTCGGCACCGAAGATCGGCGCGCCGTGCGAGGGCAGCATGGTCTCCGCGCCCAGCGCCGCCATCCGCCGCATCGCGATGGCCCACTCGCGGGGGTAGCGCTGCACCTTCTGCGGGTTGCCGCAGTTCGGCGTCACCCAGATGAACATGTCGCCGGGGCACAGGATGCGCTGCTCGGGCAGCCAGCCGACCGTGGCGTCGTCGGTCTCGCCCTGGACGTGGAAGAGCTCCATGGTCAGCCCGCCGCGGGTGAGCGTCATGCCGTCCCGGTAGGTGACGTCGGGGCGGCGGTACTCGGTCGGCCAGGTGAGCTGCGGCGCCTGGAACTGCCGCTGGTTGATGACCGCGTTGTAGCCGTTGGTCAGCACGTACCGGTCGAACCGGTCACCGATGAGCTCCTGGGCGACGACGGTCGGCCGGGGCGTGTCCTCGGCGTCGAAGGGGCCCACGCCGAAGACGTGGTCGATGTGCCCGTGCGAGAAGACGACCGTGCTGACCGGATCCGGGCTCCACCGCCGGATCGCGGAGTGCAGCGCCGGGGCGCCCATCGGGTTGCCGCTGTCGAACAGCACCAGCTCACCGCCGGCCCGGAAGGTGATGACGTTGCCGAAGCCGGGGTGGAAGCCCACGCCGTCGGCGACGTCGAGGACGCCGCTCCCGCCCGAGCCGCTCTGCGCGATGTTGTCGTCGGCGGCGCCGTTCCAGACGTCGTCGGCGTAGTCGGTGAGGGAGCGTGTCATGCCGTCCACCGTGGCGCCCCGGAGCGGGACGGGCAACCGGCCGGAGGGCCAGCCGGGGACCGCTACCGTTGTGACATGTCACAAGCCGGGGCCGACGAGCAGGCCGCCGCTCTGGCGGCGCGGCTGGTCCCGCAGGTCCCGCGGCTGGCCCGCCGCGTCGTGGAGCGGATCCGCGCCGAGGTGCCCGGTTTCGACCGGCTGCCCAGCGAGGTGCAGGACGTCGAGGTCGCCGCGACGGCGCGGTCCGCCATCCGCGCCTTCCTCGAGCACGCGCAGGGCCTGCCCGGCCGGGACACGGGGCTGTCCCGGCGGCGCGCGGTGCAGCGCGCGGAGGAAGGCGTGCCGCTGGCGGCGCTCGTCCAGACCTACTCCGTCGGCGCCGAGGTCGTGGTCGACGCGCTCGCCGAGGCGGCTCTGCCGGGTGAGGAGGCCGCGCTGCTCCGGCTCACCCGCGAGCAGCTGCGCGCCGTGGGGGCGGCCGTCACCCAGGTGACCGAGGCGTACCTGACCGGCGCGGGTGACCAGCACGTCGCCGTCCGCGAGCTCACCTGGGCGCTGCTCCGCGGTGAGGGGCCGGCGGACGTCGCGGCCCGCTACGGCCTGCCGCTGGAGAGCGGCTACCTGGTGCTCCGGGTGCGGGGTGCGGGGAACGGCGACCCGGCCGCCGCCAGGGCCGCGCTGCGGTGGGTGCTGGGGCACGCCGCCCCCCGCGCCGACGGGAGGGCGCTGAGCCTGCGCGACGACCTCGGCGGGTTCGTGCTCCTGCCGGCGTCCTTCCCGGTCGAGGAGCTGGCGCGCCGGTTCCCCGCCGTGGACGCGGGCGCACCGGTCGTCGGGGCCGCGTCGGCGTCCTCGCCCGCGGGCGTGCCGGCGGCCGCGGCACGGGCCGACCGGATCGCCGTCGTGGCCGGCCGTCCGGGGGTGCACCGGCTGTCCGACGTGCTGCTCGAGTACCACCTCACCCACCCCGTCGACAGCGCCGCTGAGCTGGTGGCGGTGCTGGCCCCGCTGTCCGGGCACGGCGAGCTGCTGCCCACCCTCGTCGCGTTCCTCGACGCCGACCTGAACCGGCGGGACGCCGCCCGGGTGCTCGCGGTGCACGCCAACACCGTCGACAACCGCCTGGACCGGATCGCCGAGCTGACCGGCGTCGACCCGCGGTCCTCCCGCGGCATCCAGCTGTTCGGCGCGGCGCTCGTGGTGCACCGGGCCCTCGGCTGAGCTGCGCGATGACTTGCGGCCGGGGCATGATCGGGGACGCGTCGACCGGGGAGGGTCGCATGACGGTGATGCCGGCCGCGTTCATCGGTCACGGCAACCCGATGAACGCCCTGGAGAAGAACCGCTACACCGAGGCCTGGCGCGCCTTCGGCCGCTCGGTGCCCCGCCCGCGGGCCATCCTCGTGATTTCCGCGCACTGGTACATGCAGGCGACGGCCGTGACCGCCATGCCCCGGCCGCGGACGATCCACGACTTCTACGGGTTCCCGCGCGAGCTCTTCGACGTCCGCTACGAGCCGCCCGGCCTCCCCGAGCTGTACGACGAGATCGTCGAGGTCGTGCACCCGACGTGGGTCGGCGCCGACGTCGACAGCTGGGGGATCGACCACGGCACCTGGTCGGTGCTGCTGCACGCCTTCCCTGAGGCGGACATCCCGGTGGTCCAGCTGTCGCTCAACGCGCTGAAGTCCTTCGACTACCACCTCCAGCTCGGCGCGGCCCTCGCCCCGCTGCGGGAGCGCGGGGTGCTGGTGATCGGCAGCGGCAACGTCGTACACAACCTCGGCGGGGTGAGCCGGGCGATGCCCGACGCCGGCTTCGACTGGGCGCAGCGGTTCGACCAGCAGGCCAAGGAGCACATGCTCACGGATCCGGCCGGCGTCGCCCGGCTGGACGGGCACCGGGACTTCGGCCTCGCCGTCCCGACGCCGGACCACTTCCTGCCGCTGCTCTACCTGGCGGGGCTGGCGCGGGAGGCAGGGAGGCCCGCCGAGGTGCTGGTCGACGGTTACGCCTACGGCTCGCTGTCGATGACCGCCTACACACTGGGCATGGGCGCACCGGCGTCGTCCGGATCCGGCATGGCGGCGCCCCTGCCACCGGACCCGCCGCCCGACGGCGCCAACATCTGACCGCTAGGCGGTGCGCGGCGGCTCCGCGGCCGTCCGGTGCAGGTCGGTGATGCGGGGGAAGGGCCGCGTGGAGAAGACCGCCTCCACCGGGACGCCGAAGAACTCCGCGATGCGCAGCGCCAGGTGCAGGCTCGGGTTGTACTCGCCGCGCTCCAGGTAGCCCACCGTCTGGTAGTGGACGCCGAGGGCATCGGCGAGCTCCCGGCGGGTCACCTGCTGCTCGGCGCGCAGCAGGGCGATCCGGTTGTGCACGGCGTCGCCCGAGCGCTCACCCGTGGCATCAGGGGTCACCGGGTCAGCGCACCCACTGCAGCGAGGCCTCGCGCGCAGCCTCCACCGTCGAGCCGGACTGGCGCCGGGCCATCCGGCGCAGCACCCGCGGGGTGAGCAGGGCGCCGACCACGGCCCAGGCGAGCAGTACCGCGACCGTGGTGCCGGTGCGCCAGGAGTCGCCCAGCTCGAGGGTGACCGCGGAGTCGGGGAGGAAGGCCGAGCGCAGCCCGAGCCCGATCCAGTACGTCGGGAAGACCTGGGCCACGCCCTGCACCCATCCCCACAGCGACTGGATGGGGAAGAAGATCCCCGAGATCGCGGTGAGGACCATGATCGGCAGCATTCCCCAGGTGCCGACCTTCTGCGTGCTCGGCACGATCGAGCCCAGGATCATCCCCAGCGGCAGGGTGGCGAGCAGGCCGAGCGCCACGACCCACGCCACCGTGAGCCAGCCCGCGGCGCCGCCGTGCATGAGCCCGTCGAAGAGCAGGAAGCTCGGCACGAGGATGGTCAGCAGCGACGGGAACAGGCTCAGCGAGTGGTAGGTGAGCTGGCCGGTCACGTAGCCCTGCATGCCGTGGGGGAGTGCCTTGTGCCGGAGCAGCGTGCCGTCCTCGCGCTCCATCGCGAGGGCGAACGCGGGGCCGATGACGACCCCGAAGGCCAGCAGCGCCCCGAGGATGCTCGGCAGCGCGTAGGTGGGGTACAGCAGCGCGGTGCCCTCGAGCTCGTTGTCGCGGTTGAACCACAGGAACGCCAGCGTGCCGACGGCGGTGAACAGGTAGAAGCCCTGGTCCTGGGGGCTGCGCAGGCTGAGCAGGAACTCCGTCCAGCCGCGGCGCAGGCCGAGACCGATCGCATGGCGGGTGGCGTTCACCAGGTCACCTCCTGGAGGCGTGCGGTCGAGGGGGCGTCGGGCTGCGAGCGCTGCACCATCGCCAGGTAGGTGTCCTCCAGGCTGGCCTTGCGGACCTCGAGGTCGGTGAGCGCGTCGCCCTCCTGCTCGAACAGCCGCCGCACGAAGCCGACGACGTCGTCGGTGGGGTGCACGAACCGCTCCCGTCCCCGGGCCCAGCGCACCTCGGACGTCCCCGCGACCTGGCGGGTGAGCTCCTCGGCGCTGCCGTCGGCGACGATCCGGCCGTCGTCCAGGATCAGGATCCGGTCGGCCAGCTTCTCGGCCTCGGCGAGGTCGTGCGTGGTCAGCAGGATGGTGGTCCCCTCCAGGTCGGAGAGCCGGTGCACGAGGTCGTGGAAGTCGCGCCGGGCCTGGGGGTCGAAGCCGGCCGTCGGTTCGTCGAGGAAGAGCAGCTCGGGCCGGCCGATGATGCCGACGGCGACGTCCAGGCGGCGCCGCTGGCCGCCGGACAGCGTGCCGATCCGGCGATCGGCGTGCTCGCCCAGACCCACGGTGACCAGCAGCTCGTCGACGTCGTAGGGGCGCGCGCGCTCGGGTGTCGAGTAGGGGGCGAAGTAGCCGCCCAGGGACGTGAGCAGGGCGCGCGGCGTCCACCGGGCGTGGTCGCGCCACGACTGCAGGACCACGCCCACCCGCGCCCGCCACGCGTCGCCGGCGGTGGCCGGGTCCTCACCGAGCACCCGCACCTGACCGTCGGAGGGCAGCCGGAAGCCCTCCAGCACCTCGATGGTCGTGGTCTTGCCTGCGCCGTTCGGCCCGAGCAGGCAGACCACCTCGCCGGGGTGGACGTCCAGGTCCACGCCGGTGAGGACCTCGTGGGAGCCGTAGGACATCCGCAGCCCGCGGACGGAGATCACCGCATCGTCGGCTGTCGAGCTCATGCGCCGCCCCTCTCGTCGATGCGGCTGATAGTAGGAGTGCTACATCGACAGCACAACCACGTAATCGACGTGGAGATCGCGTGGTCCGGGGAGCGCCGTCGCGCGGCGGGAGTGGGAACGGTCCGTCCCACTTCGCGTGCGCTGGGTCACGACGCACCTTGCTCCGGGGCGAAAGCGCAGGTCCGGACTGGCGAGGGTCGGAGACCCTTCGGACAGTGAGGGCGCTCACTCACCTGTTCGTAACCGGGAGTCACACTTGTCTCTGCGCACCTCCACCCTTCCGCGTCATGGGCGTCGTGCCCTGGTGGCGTCCGGCATGGCCGCTGCACTCGTGCTCGTCCCGACAGGCCTCGCCCACGCGGAACCCGAGGTCCCGGCGAACCCGGTGACCGACGCCCTCGGTGACGTCGTCGAACAGGCGACCGGCGATCTGCCCGTGACGAACCCGCTGGAGCCGGGGACCGACGACCCTGAGGCCACGGACCCCGAGGTCACTGCGCCGGACGACGCCGAGGAGCCCCCGCCGTTCGAGGTTCCCGCGGAGCTGCAGGCACTGTTCGCGCAGGCGGGCTTCTCCGCGGAGTGCATCGAGGGCGTGTCTGCCGGACTCGAGCAGTTCGGAGCGGGCCTGGCGGCGCTGCTCGAGTTCGAGGAGTACGCAGCAGAGCTCGAGGCCTTCCTGGTCGAGCTGAGCGAGGCGGACCCGACCGCGCTGCCCACGCTCATCGAGGACCTCCTGACCGGATTCACCCCCGGCGAGGGGGAGGCCGGTCCGTCCGAGGACATCATCGGTGGCCTCGAGCTGGTGCTGGCATCGCTCGAGAAGTGTGTGCCCACCCCGCCGGCCGGCGAGGAGCCCGAGGAGCCCGCCCCCGTGACGCCGGTGGGCGGTGGTACGAACCAGCCTCCGGCGGCTTCCCCGCCCGCGGCGCAGCCGGTGGCCCAGCCGGTGTCCTACCCCGGCTACGCGCCGACCGGTGCGGACACGGCGCGAGCCGATGACGTCTCGGTGCCGCTGACCGCCCTGGGTGGCGGGCTGGTCCTCGTGGCGGCCGGCGCTGCTGGATACGGGATGCGGGGCCGTGCGGTTCGTACGCGGGATTGATCTCCGCGCCGTCGGCGCCTTCCTGGTCGTCCTGGCGGCCGGCCTCGCACTGCTGTTCGTCGTCGCCGGGCGGCCGGACGCGGAGACCACTCCGCGGCCGGCCCCCGGTGCGTCGGCACCGGTCGCGGGTGACGCCGCGGTGCCGGCCGGGGAGCTCGTCGCCGCGGGAGCGATCCAGCCCGCCCGGCTGACCATCCCGGCGATCGACGTCGACACCGTCGTGGAGTCCCGCGGCACGGTGCAGTACGAGAACCCCTTCACCGGGCAGCCGGTCGCCGGCTACGGCGTGCCGGAGTCGATGGAGACCACCTCGTGGTGGTCGGACGGGCCGCAGCCGGGCTCGGGTCAGATGGCGGTCATCCTCGGCCACCAGCAGAACAGCGGCGGCGCGGTCTTCGACCAGTTGCACACCCTGCGGCCCGGGGACGAGGTCAGCCTGCGCGACGGCAACGGCGCCGTGCTGCGCCTCCAGGTCCTCGGATCACCGGTCACCGGCCTGGACAAGGCCACGTCCGCGCTGGCCGACACCCTCAACGGCCACCCCGCGGGAGCCGACGTCGCGCTCGTGACCTGCGGCGGGGAGTTCGTGGAGGACGCCGGGACCAGCACGGAGAACACGGTGGTCTTCGCGACCGTCGTCCGCTGATCCCGGGGCGCCCCGGGATCAGCGGGGAGTGTCGGCCGTCCCTGCCGGGTCGGCTCCGAGCCCCGGTGCGAGCGAGACGACATCGCCCACCACCCAGACCGACGGCGGCCGGATGTCCTCGGCGGCGAGGGTCGCGGGCAACCCGGCCAGCGTGGTCCGCACCGTGCGCTGGGTGGGGGTGGAGCCGTCGCTCACCACCGCCACGGGCGTCGACGGGGCGCGGCCGTGCTCGACCAGCGCCGCGGCGATGGCCGGTGCGGTGTCCACCCCCATGAGCACCACGACGGTGCCGCGCAGCCGCGCGATCGCCGGCCAGTCCACCAGCGACTGCGGATGACCGGGCGGCAGGTGACCGGAGACGACGACGAACTCGTGGGTCATCCCGCGGTGGGTGACCGGGATGCCGGCCAGGGCGGGGACGGCGATCGCGCTGGTCACCCCGGGCACCACCTCGACGGGCACGCCGGCGGCCAGGCAGGCCTCGACCTCCTCCATGCCGCGGCCGAACACGAACGGGTCCCCGCCCTTGAGGCGCACCACCCGCTTGCCGGCCAGGGCGCGGGAGACCAGCAGCTCGTTGATCTGCTCCTGGGCCATCGACCGCCCGCGGGGCAGCTTGGAGGCGTCGATGACCTCGACGTCCTCCGGCAGCGAGGCGAGCAGGGCCAGCGGTGCCAGGTGGTCGGCCACGACGACGTCGGCCTGCGCCACCGCCTGGCGCCCGCGCACGGTGATCAGCGCGGGATCGCCCGGGCCGCCGCCCACCAGCACGACGGCGCCCGCGCGGCCGGCGGCCGCCTCGCGCGAGATGCGGTCGGGCACGGTGCCGTCGGTCAACCCGGTGACCACGGCGTCGCGGACGGCGATCGCCCGCTGCGGGTCGCCGCCGCCGTGGACGCCGACGACGAGGTCGCCGTGCCGGCCGGTGGCCGGGGTCCAGACGCTGGAGGAGGCGCGGTCGTCGGCCCGGGCGCAGAAGATGCGGGCGCTCTCGGCCTCCGCCGCGACGGCCGCGTTCACACCCGGGTCGTCGGTGGCGGCCACGGCGTACCAGGCGCCGTCGAGGTCACCGGGCTCGTAGCGCCGGCGCAGCCAGGTCAGCGACCCGGGGGCGACCAGCGCCTCCAGCGCGGGGGTCACCTCGGGACTGACCACCGTCACCCGAGCCCGCGCCTCGAGCAGCCCGGCCACCCGGCGGTGTGCCACCTGACCGCCGCCGACGACCACCACCCGCCGGTCCAGCAGGCGCAGCCCGACGGGGTAGACGGCCCCACCGGGGCCGGCCGGGCGAGCAGTCGCCGAGGGCTCGCCGCCGTCGCCCGCAGTCCCGGTGGCCATCAGCTCTTCTCGGTGACGCCGGCGGAGTCGAAGGTGGCCACGTCACGCAGCGCGCGGGCGGCGCTCGTCACGAGCGGCAGCGCCAGCAGCGCCCCCGTGCCCTCGCCGAGCCGCAGGTCGAGTCCGAGGAGCGGGCGCAGGCCGAGGCTCTCGAGCGCGACCGCGTGCCCCGGCTCGACCGACGTGTGCCCGGCCAGCGCGTAGTCGAGCACCGTCGGGCACAGCGCCGCGGCCACCAGCGCCGCTGAGCCGGCGATCGCACCGTCCAGCAGCACCGGCACCCGAGCGGCGGCCGCGCCCAGCACGAAGCCGGCCAGGCCCGCGTGCTCGAGCCCGCCGAGCTCGGCCAGCACCGCGAGCGCCGCCTCGGGCGTCGTCGGCCGCGCCGGCACCCGGGCCACCGCGCGGCTCACGACCTCGATCTTGCGGGCCAGCGTGGGGTCGTCGATGCCGGTGCCGCGCCCGGTCGCCGTCGCCGGGGTCGCGCCGGTGAAGGCGCAGACCAGGGCGGCCGAGGCGGTGGTGTTCGCGATGCCCATGTCGCCGGTGATCAGGCACCCGCTGTCGGCCGCGAGCGTCGTCGCCACATCGATGCCGACCTCGAGCGCCTGCCGGGCCTCGTCGACGGTCATGGCCGGGCCGACGGACAGGTCGGCGGTCCCGGGCCGCACCTTGCGGTCCAGCAGCGACGGCATGGCGTCCAGCGGGACGGCGACGCCGACGTCCACGACGACCACCCGCGCACCCAGCCCGGCGGCGAAGGCGTTCACCACGGCGCCGCCGGCCACGAAGTTGGCCACCATCTGGGCGGTGACCTCCTGCGGCCACGGCGTCACACCCTGGGCGTGCACCCCGTGGTCGCCGGCGAAGACGGCCACGGTGGCGGGCTCGGGCAGGGGGGCCGGGCATCGGCCGGCGATGCCGGCGAGCTGCGCGGCGACGTCCTCCAGAACGCCGAGCGACCCGACGGGCTTCGTCATCCGGTCCAGCCGCTCGCGGGCGGCGCGCTCGGCGGCGGCGTCCCGCGGGCGGATCGCGGCGATGGTGTCGCCGAGCAGGGTGCCGGCGAACAGGGCGGATTCGGTGCTCAGCGGAACTCCTCGGTCGCGGGGACGGCGTCCAAGGATCGCAGACGCGCCGGTGCCGTCTGCTCCCCGAGCACCAGCCCGGCGCTCACCGCGTCCCGCCGGGAGGCCGCCGAGCAGGCACCGGTCCCCGTTCCGCGCCTACTCTGGCTGGTCGCGGAACGAGCGAGGGAGCGCTGACCTGTCCGAGGATGCTGGAACCGGGGCCGAGCCGGCCGACGACGACGCCGTGCTGCTGTACGTCGGCGGTCCGCTGGACGGGCGGGTGGAGATCCGCCCGGCCCGCCACGGCGAACCGCTCCCGACGGTCACGCACGTGCACCTGCACGGCGGGCCCAAGGTCGTCCACCGGTACGACCTGCAGACGCTCGCGGACGGGGCGGGTGTCTACACCGTGCGCCCGCGCGCCGACCAGCACGCCCGGGATGAGTCCGTCGCCGACTGAGCGGCGCTCACCACCCCTGCACGCGGCGGGCCTCGGCCACGACGCGATCGAACCGCGCCCGGTCCAGGGCCGCGCCCTCGCGGCGCACGTCCCCGGGCGCGAGGTGCAGCAGCCGGTCCAGCCGGACCTCGCTGGGCCGCCCCCGCGCGTCCCAGGCGCCGGTGCCCAGGTCGGTCCACACCCGGCCGTGGCGGGCCTCGTCGGCGGCGTCGCGGTCGTGGTCCTGGCTGCTGAGCATCAGCCCGAGCAGGTCGGTCCCGCGCCGTCCGATGACCAGCACCGGGCGGTCCTTGCCGCGCCCGTCGCCCTCGTCGTAGGGCACCCACGCCCACACGATCTCGCCGGGGTCGGCCGCGTCGTCGTCCCGGGGCCGGTACTGCACGTCGGGCGCGGTGGACCTGGTGCCCGTCCTCGTGCCCGTCCTCGTGCCGGTCTCGGTGCCCGTCCTCCGTACGAGGTCCAGCACCGACCGCACCGCCGAACGGAGCCCTCGCCGCGCTGCCATGCGCCGCACGCTACGGGTTCCGCCGGCCGCCGGCGGTGTGTCCGCTGTGACCTGTGTGACGCATGGGCACCATCCCGTCACTGAGTGGTTGGCGCACCGTTTTCCGGGGAATCCGTTCCGGCACGGGTTCGGTCGGGACAGGCGGTCGTGGCGGTTCCCTGGGAAGAGGGGTCCCCATGACGTCGGCAGAGCCGGTGCGCCCCGCCGTCCCACGGGCTGGTGAGGTGCAGGCCAGCGTGCTGGCCGCCTTCCAGCTCGTCGAGGACGCGCGCTACCTCGGCAACGGCCGCAGACCCCGCACGCAGCGGGCCAGGCTCCTCGCCGAGCGGGCGGTGGCCGACCGCAAGCTGCAGCGGGACCTGCCCGACAGCTGAGTCAGGCGACGCAGAACTCGTTGCCCTGCGGATCGGCCAGCGTCACCCAGGACATCGGGCCCTGCGCGCCCCGCCAGAGCTCGGTGGCGCCGAGGGAGACCAGCCGGGCCACCTCCTCCTCGCGGCGCTCCGGCCCCACCCGGACGTCGAGGTGCAGCCGGTTCTTGACCGTCTTCTCCTCGGGCACCCTCTGGAAGAGCACCCGCGGCCGCCCCGGCTCGGGCGAGGTGACGGCCGCGCCGAGCGACCACACCAGCGCGCCGCGGTGCCGCATGGTGTCGGCCTCGCTCGCCGCACCCGCCTGCACCATGCGGGTGATGAACGCCTCGTCCTGCGGCTCCACCTGCCAGCCCAGCGCCTCGGCCCACCAGTCGGCGAGCTCGTGCGGGGCGGTGGAGTCCACGACCACCTGGAGATCGAACGCCATGCCCGGACGCTAAGGCAGGGCACCGACGTTCCAAGGGCCTCGACTCCTGGCGCAGGGCTCCCGGCTAGAGCTCCTGGGCCAGGTCCGCCCAGATGGTCGCGTCGTCGGGGAGGTCGGACTCCAGGGCACAGTGGTCCTTGATCACCCGGCCGAACGGGGTGAGCGTGCCGGGTGCCACCCGCTGCGCGGGGTCCCACAGGCCCGAGCGCATGACCGACTTCGGGCACTGGAAGAACGCCTTGCGGACGTGCAGCACCAGCACCGACAGCGGCGCCCGGCCGAACTCGGTGAGGTCGACGCCGAGGTCCTCGTGCCGCACGAGCGACGTCGTCCCGTAGACGCGCAGCGTCTGGTCCACGCCGGGGACGAAGAACATCAGCGCCGCCCGGGGGTTCGCCGCCAGGTTGCGCAGGCTGTCCACGCGGTTGTTGCCCGGGCGGTCGGGCAGCGCGAGCCGGTGCTCGTCGAGGACGTGCACGAAACCACGGTCCCCGCCGCGCGGCGAGATCTCGGGCCAGCCCTCGGGGTCGGCGGTGGCCAGGGTGGCGAAGGGGGAGTGGGCGATGAACTCGCGGCAGTGCGGGTCGAGGTGGTCGATCACCTTGTCCAGCACCAGCCCGCCCGGGGCCCGGTACCCGTCGACGACGGCGCGGCCATCGGGATCGGTGGGCTGGGCATCCGGAGCGGTGACGGCATCCACGCGACGACGGTAACCGGCGGCCCCGTTACCGTGGCGCCTCGTGCCTCAGGTGTGGAGTGCTCCGGTCCGGTTCGTCGAGTGCGACATGCAGGGCATCGTCTTCAATGCCCACTACCTGGTGTGGGCCGACGAGGCGCTCACGCCGTGGTGGACCGGGCGCGGCATCGACTGGGGCCGGTTCGGCGCCGAGGGCTACCAGTACGTCGTGGTCGCCAGCACGCTGGAGTGGACGTCGTCCGCTCGGCTCGGCGACGTCGTCGAGGTCGATGCGGACCTGGAGAAGCTGGGCCGCACCAGCCTGACCGTGCGCTTCACGATCCGGGTGGGCGAGCGGCTGTGCTGCACCGTGCGGACGACCTACGTGTGCCTCACGGGCGGGCAGTCCGCCCCCTGGCCGGACGACCTCCGCGCGCGCCTGGCCGGCTAGAAGCCCGAGCCGGGCGGCAGGAGAGGCAGACCGGCCGGCGGCCCCTGCTCGATCAACCGCCACAGCGCGTCGGTGTCGGCGTGCTCGGCGACCAGGTCGCCCAGCCGGTCCAGCCGCGCCTCCCGGATGCCGGCGAAGTCGGTGCGGGGTGCCGGGAGGAAGCGCCGGCCGGCGAGTCCGGCCACCTCGCGCAGGAACGCCCGGCGGAAGCCGTCGTTCTCCAGCGCACCGTGCCACGTCGTCCCGAAGACCGACCCCGCACGGGCGCCGTCGAGGAAGGGCTCCGCGCCGTCGTCCAGCGTGGCGACGCCGTGGTGGATCTCGTAGCCGGTCACCGGCTCGCCGAGCGCGGAGCCGACCGGGCGGCCGAGCGTCTTCGCCGGCGCGAACCGCACCTCGGTCGGCAGCAGCCCGAGGCCGGGGACGACGCCGGCCCGCGACTCGACGTCGTCGTGGATGGTGCGGGCCAGCATCTGGAACCCGCCGCAGATGCCCAGCACCGGGACGCCGTCCGCGGCCCGTCGGCACACCGCGTCGGCCAGCCCGGTGGCGCGCAGCCAGCCGAGGTCGGCGACGGTGGCGCGGGTCCCGGGCAGCACCACCAGGTCGGCGTCGGCCAGCTCCTCGGGACGGGTGGCGTAGCGGAGCAGCACGCCGGGCTCGGCGCCCAGCGCGTCCAGGTCGGTGAAGTTGGAGATGCGGGGCAGCCGCGCCACCGCCACCCGCAGCACGTCCTCACCGTGTGCCGGGCCGGCTGCCGAGCGCGGTGCGTCCAGGCCGAGGGAGTCCTCGACGTCGAGCTCGAGGTCGGCCAGCCAGGGCAGCACGCCGAGCGTCGGACGGCCGGTGAGCTCGGCGAGCCGCTCCAGCCCCGGGCGCAGCAGCCGGACGTCGCCGCGGAACTTGTTGACCAGGAATCCGGCGACCAACCGCTGGTCCCCGGGGGGCATGAGCGCCACGGTGCCGTGCAACGCGGCGAAGACGCCGCCGCGGTCGATGTCACCGACCACCACCACGGGGAGCCGGGCCGCCGTCGCCAGGCCCATGTTGGCGATGTCGTCGGCCCGCAGGTTGATCTCGGTGGGGGAGCCCGCGCCCTCGCAGACGACGACGTCGAAGCGCTCCCGCAGGTCGGCCAGGCTGGCCAGCACCTGCTCCATCAGCGCCGCCTTCCGCGGTCGGTAGGACAGCGCCGTCACCTCGCCCACCGCGCGGCCCAGGACGACGACCTGGCTGGAGTTCTCGCCGCCGGGCTTGAGCAGCACGGGGTTCATCGCGGCCTCGGGCTCGACCCGCGCCGCGGCGGCCTGCATGACCTGGGCGCGGCCGATCTCCGCGCCGTCGGCGGTGACCATCGAGTTGTTGCTCATGTTCTGCGCCTTGAACGGCGCCACGGAGACGCCCTGGCGGACCAGCCAGCGGCAGATCCCGGCGGTGACGAGGGACTTGCCGGCGTCCGAGGTCGTGCCCGCGACGAGCAGTGCTCCGCTCACGCGGCAGCTCCGGGAGGGGTGCCCCACCCGGCCTTCTCCTGACCGGAGAGGGCGGCGATCTCCTCCATGATCGCGTCGGTGACCTCGCGCCGGGCCCGGCCCTTGCCGGCCAGTCCGCGGTGCTCGGGGAAGGTCATCGGCTTCCCGAACGTCACGGCCACGCGACGGGGGCGGGGCCAGCGGGCGTCGATCGGCTGGACGCGGTCGGTCCCGTGCACCGCGACGGGGACGACCGGGCAGTCCGCGGTGAGAGCCAGCCAGGCGACGCCGGTCTTGCCGCGGGCCAGTCGCCCGTCCCGCGAGCGGGTGCCCTCGGGGTAGATCCCGAAGGCCAGGCCGCTGTCGAGCACGCCCAGTGCCGTGTCGAGCGCTGCCTGCGCGGCCCGGTGCGTCTCCCGCTCGACCGGGTGCGCGCCCAGGGCGGTGAACAGCGTGCGGGTGAACCAGCCGGAGATGCCACCGCCGGTGAAGTACTCCGCCTTGGCCAGCAGCGCGACCCGCCTCGGGGCCACGATCGGGATCACGATGCTGTCGATGAAGGACAGGTGGTTGCTGGCCAGGATCACCGGCCCGTCGAGGGGCACGTTCTCGCGGCCGGTGACCCGGGGCCGGAGCAGGATCCACAGCAGCGGGCGGATGACGAAGCGGGCGATGACGTAGAACACCGGGTGCTCCCCTCCTCGGCCCGCCGTCGACCGCCGGCAGGGGCGCACGGCACGTGCGCGTCCGCATTCTCGCGGACGGCCCGGGACGGCTGCGCGCAGGCCGCCCCGGCCGTGCCGGAGGTCAGGCCCGGGAGGTGCCGGGAGGGCAGGCGTCGCGCAGGATCGCCCGGATGTCGGCCGGGAGGCCGGCCCCGCCCGAGGCCGACGCCGTGATCGCCTGGGCCACGTCCCGCAGCTTGCGGTGGGTGTGCCCGGAGATGTGCGACAGCAGGTCGAAGGCCACCTGGTCGGTGCAGCCGGTGAGCAGCATGAGGATGCCCTTGGCCTGCTCGATCGCGGCACGGCTGGCCATGGCCGCGCGGAGCTGCGCGACCTCGAGCTCCAGCGCGGCCGCGCGGTCGGCGTCGGCCTGCGCAGGAGCCGGGCCGTCCGGTTCGGGCAGCGGGTCGGGGGTGGTGAGGGGACGTCGGGACCGCAGCCGGTGGCGCGGCAGCGTGGGAGAGGACATGACGCTCGCTCCAGCGAGAGGCGTACCGGATCCCCGGCAGGACCACGCAGCCGCTGGCTCGACCTCCGCGGATCCACCGCCCCGGGCGGGGGCGGCCGCTCCGATGCCGAGGACGGTACGTCCGTGCCGCGCGCTCCGCAGCCGGAGCCGGAGCCGGGCTGTCCGACTCCGCGTCGCGCCGTCACCCAGTGCGAGCGGGTGCACCCATCGGCTCAGCGGCGCTGGGCCGACCGGAGCAGCCGGGCGCCGGTGGCGAGGGCCGCCGCCGCCGTCCACACCGCGGTCGACAGCCGCGTCGCCCGGCGGACGTCGCCGGCCTCCGGGAGCCGTCCGGAGCCGAGCACCGGCCGGTCCTCCACCCGGGATCCGTAGACGTTGCGGCCGCCCAACCGCAGCCCGAGGGCGCCGGCCAGCGCCGCCTCGCACCTCCCCGCGTTGGGGCTGGGGTGCGCGGCGCCGTCCGCGCGCCACGTGCGCAGGGCGCCGGCGGCGGACCCGCCGGCCAGTGGGGCGCAGGCGACCGTGAGGGCGGCGGTCAGCCGCGCGGGGGCCCAGTTGGCGACGTCGTCGAGCCGCGCGGAGGCCCACCCGAAGCGCTCGTAGCGCGGCGAACGGTGGCCGACCATCGCGTCCAGCGTGTTGACCGCCCGGTACGCGAGCAGCCCCGGGACGCCCGCCACCGCACCCCAGAACAGCGGGGCGACGGCGGCGTCGGAGGTGTTCTCCGCGACCGACTCGACTGTCGCCCGCGCCAGCTCGCCGGTGTCCAGGCCGCTCGGGTCGCGGCCGGCCAGCGAGGGCAGCACCGCGCGTGCCCGGGGCAGGTCGCCGTCGTCGAGGGCGTCCGCCATCCGGCCGGCGGTGCGAGACAGCGAGGTGCCACCGAGCACCGTCCACGTCGCGGCCGCGGTGACCAGCGTGCGCGCCACCGGCCGCGACCCCGTCGCCTGCTGCAGCGCCGTCCCCAGCGCGGCCGCGGCCGTCGTGAGCACGAGGACGTGGCCGACGCCGGCGATCCGGTCGTCCCGCCAGGTCCGGCGCTCCAGCGCGGCGGCGGCCGACCCGAAGCCGGCCACCGGGTGCCCGCGCCGCGGATCTCCCAGCAGCAGATCGGCGGCGGAGCCGAGGGCCAGGCCGGCGGCGGTCGGGACGTCCACGGGCGTCATGGTGCCCGCCCGTCCCGGGGAGACCTCCCTAGGATCGGTCGTCATGCGTCTGCCCGGCCGTTACGACGGCGTCGCCCGGCCCATCGTCACCTACGGCAGCGACCCCGTGCTGCACCGTCCCTGCGCACCGGTGACCGCCTTCGACCGCGGCCTCCGCCACCTGCTGCTCGACATGTTCGCCTCCATGGAGGCCGCCGACGGGGTGGGCCTGGCGGCCAACCAGATCGGCGTGGACGCGCGGATCTTCGTCATCGACTGCCCCGACGCCGCCGGCGAGGACGTGGTCGGCTACGTCGTCAACCCCACGCTGACGCTCCTCGAGGCCGTGGACGGCGAACCCGCCGAGGAGGTCACCGAGGAGGGCTGCCTCTCCGTGCCGGGTCCTTACGCCGAGCTGGCCCGGGCGTTCCGCGCGCGGGTGGACGGGGTCGACGTCAACGGCGACCCGGTGCACATCGAGGCGACGGGGATGGCGGCGCGGTGCCTCCAGCACGAGGTCGACCACCTCGAGGGCATCGTCTACGTGGACCGGCTCCCCGAGGAGGAACGGGACCGCCTGCTCGCGGAGGCGGCCGGTCCGGCGGGCGACCTGCCCGCGTGAGCGTCGGCCTGGACGGCCGCCTCGTCCTGTTCGACCTCGACGGCACGCTGGTCGACTCCTCGCCGGGCATCTCGTCCTCCGTCCGGCACGCAGCCACCGTCCTCGGGCTGCCCGAGCCGACGCCGACGCAGCTCCGCGCGATGGTCGGACCACCGCTGCAGGACGGCTTCGCCCTGGTGCTGGGCGTCCCGGCCGCGGACGTGGCGCGTGCGGTGGCCGCCTACCGGGAGCACTACGCGGCCGGCGCCGTCCTGGACGTCACCGTCCACGACGGCGTGCCCGACCTGCTGGAGGCCCTCGCCGAGGCGGGCGTGATCCTGGCCGTGGCCACGAGCAAGCCGGAGCCTTTCGCCCTCCGTGTCCTCGGGCACACCGGCCTCCTGTCCTCCTTCGCGACCGTCCACGGTGCGACGTTGGACGGGGCCGTCCGGCACAAGGACCAGGTCGTCGCGGCGGCCCTCGCCGCCCATCCCGGAGGGCACGGCCCCGTCCTCGTGGGCGACCGCTCCCACGACGTCCTCGGTGCCGCCGCCCACGGTCTGCCCTGCATCGGGGCGGGGTGGGGCCCGGCCGAGGACGGCGAGCTCGAGGCGGCGGGTGCCGCGGCCGTCGCCGCCGGTCCGGCCGACGTGCTGTCGCTCCTGCGGAAAATGGGCTGAGCTCCGTGCCGTCGTGACGCACGATGGCCGTTCCCCCACGCAAGGAGATCGATCGTGCACGCCCTCACCGAGCAGCAGGTCCGCCGCTCGTTCGTGAACTGCTCCCAGGGCGAGGCCAAGGGGCTGGCGCTGCCCAAGGACTTCGCCGACCTCGACTGGGCCGCCCTCGAGCTGCTCGGCTGGCGGGACCCGAAGGCACCGCTGCGCGGCTACCTCGTCGTCGACACCGGTGAGCGACCCGTCGGCATCGCCGTCCGGGCCGCCGACACGAGGATGTCCAGCCGGACGGCGGCGATGTGCCTGCTCTGCCAGACGGCGCAGACCGGGGACGCCGTGTCGCTGTTCACGGCGAAGCGAACCGGTGCCGCGGGCCGCAACGGCAACACCGTGGGCACCTACATGTGCGCCGACCTGGGTTGTGCCGACCGGGTCCGGACGGAGATCCCGCCGTGGCTGCAGGACCGGAACCCGGACGAGGTCGTCGCCGAACGCGCCGCCGAGCTGCGGGAACGGGTGCTGAACTTCGTCGAGGCGGTCCGCCGCTGATGTGTGGGTGCGTCGGGTGACGGGGCATCTGATCGCGCATGACCGAAACCGCGTCCGTCCCCCAGCCGCTCTCCGCCCTCGCCCTCGTCTGCAGCCTCAAGGCATCCCCGGCGCCGTCCAGCAGTGACCTGATGGCCCGGCAGATCCTCGACGAGCTCGGGAAGCACGGGGTCACCGGTGACGTCCTCCGCGTCGTCGACCACGACGTGCTGCCCGGCGTCGAGATCGACCTGGGCGAGGGCGATGCCTGGCCTGCCATCCGCGAGCGGATGATGGCCGCCGACATCCTCGTCGTGTCCACGCCCACCTGGGTCGGTCACATGAGCAGCGTCGCCCAGCGGGTGCTGGAGCGCTTGGACGGCGAGCTGTCCGAGACCGACGACTCGGGGCGGCCGCTGGTCGCCGGGAAGGTGGCGGTGACCGCCGTCGTCGGCAACGAGGACGGCGCGCACAAGATCATCGCCGACCTGTTCCAGGGGCTGAACGACATCGGTTTCACGATCCCGTCGCAGGGCGGCACCTACTGGAACGACCAGGCCATGGGCGGCACCGACTACATGGACCTCGACGAGACGCCCGAGGCGGTCGCCTCGACGACGGCGACGCTGGCCGAGAACGCCGCGCACCTGGCCCGCGCGCTGAAGGCGAGTCCCTACCCGGGCAGCTGAGCGGGGGCGAGCCGGTCCTCCCGCTCGTCCGCCGCCCGCCCGGCGGCGGCGAGCGACCCGGCCCTCCGTCGGGCGCGCAGCAGGCCGGCCACGGCCACCAGCGCGAGGACGACGACGGCGGCCCCGTAGACCTCGGTCGTGCGGGTGAGACCCGCGTGCCCGGCGGCGATGCCCGCGGCGATCGCCGGGATGCTGAACGCGAGGTAGCCGACGACGAAGACACCGGCCAGCAGACCGGCCCGGTGCCCCGGGGCGACCCCCGCGGTGATGGTGGCGACGGCGCCGAGGAACGCGGCGCCGAAGCCGAAGCCGGTGACCACCGCCGCGCCGAAGAGCAGCGGGGCCGACGTGGCGAGCAGCGCGCCGAGGGTGCCCACGCCCCCGACGGTGAAGACCAGCGCACCGACGAGCATCGCCCGCTCGTGAGGGGCGGTGCGCAGGGCGAGCGACCCGAGGATGCCGGTGCCGTTGAGCGCCAGGATCAGCAGCCCGCCCACGAGGTGGTTGTCGATGGCGAAGACATCGGCGACCAGGGACGGGCCGAGCGAGGCGTAGAGCCCGCCGACCGCCCAGCAGGCGAGCAGCAGCGGCAGCGCGACGACGAAGGCCGGCCGGTGGGCGGCGGGCACGTGGACCTGCGGGCGCAGCGACGCCACGGCGCCGGGCAGGCGGGGCGAGCTCTCGGGCAGGAGCAGCGCGCCGACGGCTGCCAGCACGAAGACCACGGTGAGCACCGCGAACACCCACGTGTCCGGCGCCGCGACCGACTGCACCAGCAGGCCGGCGCCGACGGCCCCGATCGAGAGGCCGAGGCCCGGGGAGGCGCTGTTGATGAAGGCTCCCATCGGGCGGTCGCGGTGCTGCAGGTCCAGCAACGAGGCCCCGAGCGTGCTGGTCAGCGCGCCGGTCGCCAGCCCCTGCACGATGCGCGCGGCCAGCAGCCACCCCACGCCGTCGGCGACCAGGAACAGCACCATCGCCACGGCCTCGAGCAGGAACGCCGCGATCAGCACCGGCCGCCGCCCGACGTGGTCGGACAGGCCGCCGACCACGAGCAGCGAGGCGAGCAGCGCGAAGGCGTAGATGCCGAAGATCGTCGTCAGGACCCCGGGGCCGAAGCCGAACTCCTCCTGGTAGACCCGGTACAGCGGCGAGGGGACGCCGGACGCCGCCAGCATGAGGACCAGGAGGACGGCGACCGACCAGAAGGCGGGCGCCCGGGGCAGGCGGCGGGACTCGGGCACGACAGACAGGAAGTCCCGCGCTCCGGTGCTGATTCCCCGCGACGCGTGTCGGGACGGGGCGTGGCGGGCGCCCGTCCGGGTAGGGGGCGCCCATGGCTCTTCCCCGCATCCTCGTCGTCGTCCTGGCCGGTGGAGCGGGTGGTCGGCTCGAGCTGCTGACCGACCAGCGGGCCAAGCCGGCCGTCCCCTTCGCCGGGGTGTACCGGCTGGTCGACTTCCCGCTGAGCAACTGCCAGCACTCCGGCATCTCCGACGTCTGGGTGTCGGTGCAGTACCACCCGACCTCGCTGTCGGACCACCTCGCCAACGGCCGGCCGTGGGACCTCGACCGCACGGCCGGCGGGCTGATGATGCTGCCGCCGTTCCAGGGCACCGACCGCGGCGGCTGGGTCAGCGGCACCGCCAACCTGCTCTGGCGGCAGGCCGACCTGATCCGCGAGTACGCCGCCGACGCGCTCGTCGTCGTCAGCTCCGACGCGGTCTACAAGCTGGACTACCGCGAGGTGGTGGAGGCCCACCTCGGGTCGGGCGACGAGGTGACCATGGTGACCACCGAGGTCGCCGCGGACGATGCCGCGCGCTACGGGATCGTCCAGGTCGGGGACGACGATCGGATCACCGACTACGCCTACAAGCCCGAAGAACCCGCCACCACCACCGCCACCAACGAGGTCTTCGTCTTCACCCCTGGCGCCACCCTGGACCGGCTGGAGGGACTGCACGCCGACCTCGGCGACGACGGTCTCGAGGACCTCGGGAGCCACCTGCTCCCCGCGCAGACCCGTGACGGGCTGGCCCGGGCCCACCGGCTGGAGGGCTACTGGCGCGACGTCGGGACGGTGCCCGCCTACTGGCAGGCCCACCGGGACTTCCTCGCCGCGGAGCCGCCGATCGACCTCGACGACCCCGCCTGGCCGCTGCACACCCGGGGTGGCCGGCACAGCGCCGCCCGCCTCCTGCCCGGCGCCGTCGTCGACGAGAGCCTGGTGTCCGGCGGTACGCGCGTGGCCGGCGAGGTGCGGGGCTCGGTCCTGTCACCCGGTGTGGTGGTGGAGAAGGGGGCCACGGTCGTCGACTCCGTGCTGCTGCCCGGGGCGCGGGTGCGCGCCGGGGCCACGGTGACCCGCTCGGTGCTCGACGACCGCGTCGAGATCGGGGAGTCGGCCACCGTCGGCGGCGACGGCGACATCACGCTGGTCGGCCGCCGCGCGGTCGTTGACGCCGGCGCGCACCTGGCCGCCGGCGCCCGGTTCCCCGAGCCCGAGGACGACTGACCTCAGTCCAGGGACATCCACACCCGGCGCCGGTCGCCCCGGGTGTGCACCCGCGCCATGGCCTCGACCCGGCGGCGCTGGTCGGGCGTCGCCGTGTGGTTGACCACCGCGATCTCGGCCTCCCGCATGGCCCGCTCGGCGGCGAACTCCGCGGGCGTCGAGGGGACGCCGTCCGGGCCGTCGCCGTCGGCCACGCCGTCGTCACCGGGGCGCGGGCGGGCGTAGGGGCTGTCGGCCGGGAGGTTCCCGCTGACCCGCCCGTAGGCGCCCAGGAGCAGCAGGACCAGGCCGGTGACCACGGCGAACACGACGTTCTCGATCTGGAACGCCAGCAGGTTCGCCTCGGTGCGCAGCACCGCCAGGCTGAACAGCCCGGACAGCAGGAACAGGATCCCGACCGCCATCATCAGCGTCGACGCGGTCCGCGGGCTGCGCAGTGCGGCGAGGACGAGGACACCGGCGGTCAGCACCGAGACGGTCGAGAGCAGGCCGTTCGACGACAGGCCGAGGATCGGCTCGCCGTCGGTCGAGAAGAAGTCCAGGCCGCCGGCGAAGCCCAGCACGCCGAAGACCAGGATCACCGCCGCGACGGCCAGCGCGCCGATCCGCTGGACGGTGAACACCCGTGGGTCGTAGCTGCGGCCGTGCTCGTCGGTGGCGAGGGCGGGGTGGTCCTCGCCGTTCGACGTGCGCAGGGGGAGGGGGCGACGCTGCATGGGGACTCCTCGGTCGAGGTGGATGCCCGCTCTTCCGCTCCCCGTGCCGGTCCGGATGCGGCGGGCCGGCGTGTCCTGCCGACCGCGGGAAGCCGACGGGAACCCGACGTGTTGGTCCGGGCGTGAACCAGCCGAACGAGGTCGATCTGCACTCCGAGTTCCTGCGCGCGGACCTCTTCCTGGCCATGGGCCAGCCGACCGAGGCCGCTCGGATCCTGGAAGCCGTCGTCGAGGGCGAACCCACCAACGAGGCAGCTCTCGAGGCGCTGGCCCGCGCCTACTTCGGGTCGGCCCAGCTGACCCGCGCCGAGGACGCCCTGATCCGCCTGGTGCAGCTGGCCCCGGCCAACGGGTGGGCCCGGCGGGCGCTGGCGCGGACGCTGGAGCGGCAGAGCCGGCACGACGAGGCTGCGCCGCACCACCGGATGGCCGACGCCCTCGGCGCGCGTTGAGCCGCCTCTGGGCTGTTGGCCCCTGCTCCTCGACGCAGAGTCACGACACGCCGCCGTCGGCCCGGTCACCCGGGTCGACGGCGGTGACCGTGGGCACACAGTGCCCATGAGCATCCTCGGACGACTGATGGGTACGGCAGAGAGCACCGCACGGGGTGCGGCTCGTGGTGGACGCGCTACCGCACGGCCGGCGCGGGGCATGGGCAGGTCCGCAGGGCCGAGCGTCGGTGGTCGCGGCATGCGTCGTGGCCGGGCCGCCGCCCCCGCATCGGCAGGCGGACTGGGTTCCATCGTGGGTGGGTTGCTGCGGCGCCGCTGATCTGATCACCCGCTGACCCGCGCCCGTCGCGTGGTCGGGCGGTTACCAGAGGGCGGCGGCGACCAGCAGGGTCGCCGCCGTCGCCACCTCGCCCATGGCGCCCATGACGTCGCCGCTGGTGCCGCCCAGGCGACGCCGGGCTCGGCGGTGCAGGACCTCGGCCGCCAGCAGGCCGGTTGCGATCGCGCCGACGAGCACGGCCGCCTGCCCGGGGCCCCGCACCGCGGTAGCGGCCAGGCCGGAGACGACCAGGGTCAGCAACGCTGCCCCGGCCAGCCACGCGACGGACACGGTGCCGGCGACGGTGCGGCCCAGCGACGACCCCTCCGCGACCGCCACGCCCGCCAGCCCGGTACGGGTCATGGCCAGGCGGGCCGTCACGACCGCCACCCACAGCACCAGCCAGCCCCCGTCCTGCGGCAGCAACGCCGCCAGGCAGGCGACCTGCAGCAGCAGGGTGAGCACGAGAGTGGCCACACCGAACGGGCCGACGTCGCTCTGGCGCATGACCTCCAGCGCGCGCTCGCGGCCGCGCAGCGGGCCGAGGCCGTCGGCGGTGTCGGCGAGCCCGTCGAGGTGCAACCCACGGGTGAGCAGGGCGAGGGCCGAGACGGCGAGGACCGCACCGGTGAGCGGGGAGACCGCGTGGCTGCCGGCCTCGGCGACGCCCGCCGCGACCACACCCAGCACGACGCCGACCAGAGGCGCCCACGGCAGCACACCCCGGGTAGAGGCCCCCGCGCGTGCCGGCACCGGCAGGGCGGTGAGCAGCGCCGCGGACTCCAGGGGACCGGTGAGCCTCATCGAGGCCGGTGGGCACGCCCGACGACGTCGGACCGGAGCCGGCGCGCGGCCGTCACGGGCAGAACTCCAGGCGGGTGATGCTGCCGTTGTGCGGGGTGACCGCCGGCATGGCGTCGGGGCCCAGCCCGGCCACGACGGCCTGGATCGCGCGGATCGTGTCGCCGTGCGTGACCAGGGCGATCACATCGGCGGGCGGCTCGGCGCAGAGGTCCTTGAGGTACGCCTCCACGCGGCCGTGCAGCTCGGCGAGGCTCTCGCCGCCCTCCGCCGACCACTGCGCGTCGCTCCAGTCGACGACGTCCCACAGCTCGCGCGACGGCCGGCCTTCCAGCACGCCGTACCCCTGCTCGCGCAGGGCCGGTGTGGTCAGGATCGGCAGGCCGGTCGTGCGCGCGCACGGCTCGGCGGTCTGGACGGCACGCACGAGGTCGCTGCTGATGAGCACGCCGGGGGAGAGGCCGGCCAGCTCCTCGGCGGCGGCCTCGGCCTGGCTGCGCCCCAGATCGGTGAGCGGGACGTGGGGCGTCTGCCCCTGCATCAGGCCGGCGGCGTTCCACTCGCTCTGCCCGTGGCGCACGAGCAGGAGGGTCAGGGGGCGGGCCATGGTGGATGAAAGCGTAACCAGGTGGGCGGCGGCGCGGGGAGCGCGCCTCGTACCGTCGTCGTCGCGACCGTTCCGAGGCGGTCGCGCACCGAGCACAGCAGCGCCGGTCGGCCCGACCGACGGGCGCAGCGAGGAGAGCACGTGAGCATCCCCGTCCGTCCCGGCGCCGCGCGCGCCGCCGCCCGCCCGGGCGCCCCCGACCCGCTGCTGCCGCTGCTCGAGCTGCCCGGGGTCAGGGCCGCCGCCGACGCCGCGCGCGCGGGCGTGGACCGCTTGCTGAGCCACAAGGTGCTGCGGCGGGAGTCCGCCGGGGTGAGCACCGAGTCCGCGCTGCGGGGAGCACGCGCCTCCGCGGCCCTCGAGGGGGTCGACGTGCCCCTGGCGGAGCTGCGGGCCGGCGCCGTCGACGACCCGGTGGTGCAGGGTGCGCTGCGGCTGTCCGCAGGCCTCGGCGGCATGATCGACACCTGGCCCAAGGCGCCCGGTCAGGTGCTGGCGCGCATGCACGTGCTGGCTGCGAGCGACCGGGTTGCCACGGCTGATCTCGGCCGGCCGGCGGCGCACGCGGGCCCCCGGTTGTCCGGGCTGTTCTCGCTCGTCACCGGCCCGACGGCGGCTCCGGCGGTGATCATGGCCGCGCTGGTCCACGGGGAGATCGCCGCGCTCGCGCCCTTCGGGGTGGCCGACGGACTGGTCGCCCGCGCGGCCGGCCGGCTCACCGGCATCACTCGCGGCCTGGATCCCAAGGCGGTCTCGGCCCCGGAGGTCGGCTTCGCCCAGTTCGGCCCCGAGGCCTACGCCGAGGCGCTGGCCGGCTACTCCTCCGGAGACCCCGCGGGCGTCGCCCGCTGGCTGGTGCACTGCTGCCAGGCGACCGAGCACGGCGCCCTGGAGGGCCTGGCCATCTGCGAGAGCCTGCTGCGCGGCTGACCTCCCGCCGGGCACCGCGGACCCGTCGGTCAGCCGGGGGCGAGGAGCAGTCCGGTCAGCGCCACGACGGTCACCGCGATCGAGGCCGCCGCCGCGGCCGGCACCCAGGCGCCGGTCAACGCTCCGTAGCCGAGGGCGGCGAGCACCGACAGCCACGGCCCGGACAGCGAGAGGAACAGGCCGACGCGTGCCGCCGGCCGGCGACGGCGCCGGCGGGGGGCGGTGCGGACGGACTGGCCGACGAGCACCGCGGCCACGCACACGGCGAAGGCCACGAGCCAGGCGAGGACCGCGGTGAGCACGTTCGCAGGATGGACGACGGTCCGGCGGTGCGGCCGGTGCCTCGCCGCAACGTGGTGCCTGGGTGGGTGGTCCCAGGGGCCGGGGGCTCAGGCCCCCCGGCGGCGCCGGCGGCCGGTGAGGGGGCCGGGTGCGCTGGGGAGGACCGTCCGGCTGGTCCGGTGACGGGCGTACCAGGCCAGGCCCACGACGGCCGCGCCGACGCCCATCGCGGCCGCGCCGGTGACCATCGGGGCCGCCGTCGTGGAGAACCGTGCGCGCATGCTCACCGGCCGCTCGAAGCGCAGCACCGGCCAGCCGTTCTGCAGCGCGGCCTTCCGGAGCCCGCGGTCGGGGTTGACGGCCGTGGGGTGCCCGACCGCAGCCAGCATCGGCAGGTCGGTCACCGAGTCGCTGTAGGCGTAGCAGTCGGCCAGGTCGTAGCCGCCCTCGGAGGCCACCTCGCGCATCGCGGCTGCCTTGTTCTCCGCGTAGGCGTAGAAGTCGATCTCGCCGGTGTACCGGCCGTCCTCGACCACCATCCGCGTGGCGACCACCCGGTCGGCGCCCAGCATCTCGCCGATCGGCTCGACCATCTCCGCCCCGCTGCTGGAGACGATGACGATCTCCCGCCCGGCGGCCCGGTGCTCCTCGATGAGGTCGGCCGCCTCGGCGTAGATCAGCGGGTCGACGATCTCGTGCAGCGTCTCGCGGACGATCTCGTGCACGGTGGCGGCGTCCCAGCCGGTGACCATGGCGGTCATCTGCGCGCGCAGCCGCTCCATCTGCTGGGCGTCGGCGCCGGCGAAGGAGAACACGAACTGGGCGTAGGCGGTCTTGAGGACCGTGCGCCGGTTGATCAGCCCGCCCTGGAAGAACGGACGGCCGAAGGCCAGGGTGCTGGACTTGGCGATGATCGTCTTATCCAGGTCGAAGAACGCCGCTCCGCGGGTCACGAGACATGAGGCTAGTAGGGCCCGGCGGGTGAGACAGAGCCCGCGCGCCGTCCACACCCGAAGGAGTCATCCACACTTCGGGCCCTGGTCTGGCACTGTTCGCCCGAACTCGGGTGGGCTGGTGCCGTGCCTCCCGCTGCCTCGCCCCCCGATCCGTCCTCCCGGCCGCTGGTCGTCAGCCGCGACGAGCAGCTGCTGGACGAGCTGCTGCGCGTGCTGGCCGCCGCCGGGACCGAACCCGAGCTCGCCGTCGGCGGCGCCCCGCTGCGCCGCGCGCACCGGAGCGCGCCGCTGGTTCTGCTCGGGGCGGACGTGCTGGGTTCGGCGGCGGTCCGCGGGCTGGGACGGCGACCGGGCGTGGTGGTCGTCGCCCGCCAGGAGCTGCCGGCCCCGGAGTGGGCGGCGGCGGTGGAGGTGGGCGCCGAGCGGGTGGCCCTGTTGCCCGATGACGAGGCGTGGCTGCTCTCCCGGGCCGTCGCGGCGGTCACCACCCCTGTCGCGCGCGGGTGGCTGTTGGCCGTCGGAGGCGGGTGCGGCGGTGCCGGGGCCAGCACCGTGGCCGCCGCCCTCGCCGTCGCCGCGGCACCCGGTGCGGTCCTGGTCGACGTCGACGGCTGGGGCGCTGGTCTCGACCTGCTGCTCGGCGCCGAACGAGCCGAGGGTCTGCGCTGGCCCGACCTGACTGGGCTCCGGGGACGGGTGTCCGGCGACGCGCTGCGCGCCTGCCTCCCCGAGGTGGCCGGGGTGCACGTCCTCGCCGCGTCGCGTTCCACCCACGCCCCGCTCCCGGAGGAGGCCGTCCGGGCGGTGGTGGAGGCGGCTCGGTCCGACGGTGCGCCCGTCGTCGTCGACCTGCCGCGCCCGGGGCCGGACGGGTTCTGCGCCACGACGCACGCCGTGCTCGGCGAGGCCGAGCTCGCGCTGCTCGTCGTGCCGGCTCGGCTGCGAGCGGCCACCGCTGCCCGGGTGCTCGTGACCGGCCCCGGGTCGCCGTGGGCGGCGGCGCAGCTGGTCGTCCGGCCGGTGCCCGGTGGGCTGTCCACCGCCGAGGTCGCCGACGTGGTCGGCCGGCCGGTGCTCACCGAGCTCCCGCACGACCGCAGTGCCGTGCCCCGGAGCGAGCGCGGGGAGGTGCCGGCCGTCGCGCCGCGCACGCCGCTGGGCGGGGTCGCCCGCCGGGCACTGGCCCGGGTGCGGGCGGCGGCCCGGTGAGTGCGGGACTGCTCGACCGCGTGCGGGCCCGGCTGGCGCTCGAGCCCGGCATGCCGACGCAGGCGGACGTCGCGGCCGTGGTCCGCCAGGAGAGCGGTGGGCTCCTCGGGGACGACGACGTGCTGCGGGCCGTGCGCGACGCCGTCGACGAGCTGGCCGGGGCCGGCCCCCTCGAGGCGCTGCTCCGGCTGCCGGACGTCACCGACGTGCTGGTGGCCGCCCCGGACCGGGTGTGGGTCGACCGTGGAGCCGGGCTGGAGCTCACCGGCGTGCGCTTCGACGACGACGCCGCCGTGCGGCGGCTCGCCGTGCGGCTGGCCGCCGCGGCCGGCCGCCGGCTAGACGACGCCGCGCCCTGGGTGGACGTCGGCCTGCCCGACGGGACCCGGCTGCACGCCGTGCTCGCGCCGGTGGCGGGCAGCACCTGCCTGTCGCTGCGCGTGCTGCGGCGCTGCTCCCGGAGCCTGGCCGACCTGCAGGCCCTCGGCGCTCTCCCCGGCGAGAGCCCGCAGCTGCTGCGCGCACTGGTGGATTGCAGGCTGCCCTTCCTCGTCACCGGGGGCACCGGCTCGGGCAAGACGACGGTGCTCTCCGCGCTGCTCGGCGAGGTCGGCCCGGCCGAGCGGGTGCTGACCTGCGAGGACGCCGCCGAACTCGCCCCGGCGCATCCGCACGTCGTGGCACTGCTCACCCGCCCGCCCAACGTGGAGGGCGTCGGTGAGGTGACGCTGCGCGACCTCGTGCGGCAGGCGCTGCGGATGCGGCCCGACCGGCTGGTCGTGGGAGAGGTCCGCGGCGCCGAGGTGGGCGACCTGCTCGCCGCGCTGAACACCGGTCACGAGGGCGGCTGCGGAACCCTGCACGCCAACTCGCCGGCGGAGGTGCCGGCCCGGCTGGAGGCCCTGGGCGTCGCCGCGGGGCTCGACCGCGCCGCGGTGCACAGCCTGGCCGCCGCCGCCCTGCACGTCGTCGTGCACCTGCGCCGAACCGCCGCCGGTCGACGGGTCGACGAACTCGGGGTCCTGCGGCGTGCGGGCGACCTCGTGGTGGTCGAACCGGGCTGGCGGGCCGACGGCGCTCCGTGCCCGGCCGCCGACCGGCTGCACGCACTGCTGGACCGGACGGCACCCCGGTGACCGCCATGCTCCTGCTCGCCGGTGCGGCGCTGCTCCTCTGGCCGGGCCGGCGGGCGGTGGTCCGGCTCGCCGAACGGGCCGCGGGGCCGGAGGTCCCGGGGGGCGGCCCGGCCACCGGCGCACCGGTGGTCCTGGCAGCGGTGCTCGCCGCGGCCGTCGGCGCGATGCTGAGCACGCCGCTCGTCGCGGTCCTGGCTGCGGCGGTCGCGGCGGCCGGCGTGCGCGGGTGGACCGGGAGGCGGGCCGCCGCGCAGGTGGACGCACGGCTGCGCGGGCTGGCGGACGGTCTCGGCGCGCTGGCGGCCGACCTGCGCAGCGGCCGGTCCATGGCGGCAGCCGCAGCCGCCGCCGAGCAGGCCT
The DNA here is from genome assembly GCF_900102425.1 of Blastococcus aurantiacus. Classification (GTDB taxonomy): domain Bacteria; phylum Actinomycetota; class Actinomycetes; order Mycobacteriales; family Geodermatophilaceae; genus Blastococcus; species Blastococcus aurantiacus. Next base: position 76,313 of record NZ_FNBT01000005.1, on the reverse strand, counting down.
GCGGGGACCCTCGCGCCGGTCTCTGGCTGGTCCGGGCGTTGCGGACGCCGGAGGCGCCTCCGGACGAGGCCCCGGGCGAGATCGTGGACACGCTCACCCGGATCGCGGCCGCCACCCGGCTCAGCACGCGCACCGGCTGCTCGCTGGCAGCGGTCGCCACCGCCGTGGAGGACGACCTGCGCGCCCGTGCCCGGCACCGGGCGGAGCTGCGGTCGGCCACCGCCGGCCCCCGGGCGAGCGCTGCCGTGCTCGCCGGTCTACCGCTGCTCGGACTGCTCATGGGCAGCGGGGTGGGTGCCGATCCCTGGCGGGTCCTCACCACGACCGGCGCCGGTCAGGCACTGCTCGTCGGCGGGGTGGCGCTCGAGGCGGCCGGCCTCGTCTGGTCGCACCGGCTGGTCGAGCGGGCGCTCCGGTGAGCGGACGGGGCTGCCGGCGGTGACGCCGGACCTGACCTGGGCGGCCCTGCTGGTGTTCGCTGTCGCGCTGGCCCTGTGGCCCGCCCCGGGCGGAGCAGGTCTGGCCCGCTGGACGGCGCTGCTGGAAGCGGCAGGACCGACCGCCCCTGAGCCCTCGGTGCCGGGACCACCGCAGGACCCGGGACGGGAACGGTTGCGTCGGTGGGTCCTCGCGGCGGCTCTCGGCGGGGCGGTCGCGCTGCTCCTGGGCGGGGCCGCCGGGGCGGTGGCCGGCGGCGTGGTCGCCGTCGGTGTCGAACGCGTGCTGCGCGCTCGGGGGTCGGACGGGGGAGCGGCCGATCGGGTGCTGATCGTGCGCGACCTGCCGGCGGCCTGCGACCTCCTGGGTGTCTGCCTGTCCGCAGGGCTGCCCGTCGAGGGAGCGCTCGAGGCGGTCGGCGGCGCCGTGGGCGGGCCGCTGGGCGAGCACCTGCGGTCGGTCGCGGCCCTGTCCCGGCTCGGGGCCGACGCGCGCCGGGCCTGGGCGGAGGTGCCGGCGGAGCTGGCCGGGCTGGGCCGGGTCCTCGTGCGGGCGGGGGAGTCCGGAGCGACGGTCGCCGGCTCGCTGCGGACGCTGGCCGCCGAGAGCCGGGCCACGGCCCGGGCCGCCACGCAGGCTGCGGTGCAGCGTGCAGGGGTCTGGGTGCTCGCGCCGCTGGGCGCCTGCTTCCTGCCGGCGTTCGTGTGCCTCGGGGTGGCTCCACTGGTCCTCGGCATCGCGGACGACGTCTTCCGATGACCGTGGAGCCGGGTGGCGGATCCGGCCCGCCGTAGCGGTCAGGGCTGCCGGGGCGCCACGACGAAGACGTCGGCGTACTCGGAGACGACCTCGAGGACCGCGGTGATGTCCCCGGTCCGGCGGGCTCCGGCGACTTGGAGGTGGAACTCGCCGGTACGCAGTGCCGGTCGGGTCTGCCAGGTGACGACGGCGTCCACCGCGCCAGGGTTGCGCATCTGGTGCACGCTGCCGGCCGGGACGTCGAGGGTGTCGCCGGTGCGCAGGGTCGTCTCCACGCCGTCCACCCGGCACCACATCTCGCCCTGCAGGACGGTGAAGTGCTCGCTCTGGTTCGGGTGGAGGTGCGCGATCGGCAGCGCCGAGTCGGGGCGGTAGGTGGCCCGCATCTCGTGCAGCCGGCCGTCGCTGTCCTCGCCGGTGGTGGTGAACTCGAGTCGGAGGTTGCCGTCGTCCAGCACGGTCGTGTCCATGGGTTCGTCCTGTCGTGGTGTTCGTGTGGTCGCCGCGAAGGCTGCCAGGCGGTACTTGCGCCGCACTGGTGGTGCGCTTGGGCCGCCGGATCACGCGACCGGGATCCACAGCCGCGTCCGCCGTCCACAGATGCCGCTGACCCGTAGGACGACCGGTCGCGCGGGCCGAGGGTCGGTGCACGGCCCGACCTGCGGGCCCTCGACGCCAGGAGGCCACCGTGTCCACCGCTGCCATGCCCGTGCCCGACCCCACCGGGGCGGAGGCGCCCGCCCCGGCGCCCGCCCCGGCGCCCGCCCGCGCGTCTCGCGTCCGCTCCGCGCTGGCCCGGCGGCTGGTAGCGCTGCATGAGGAGCCCGAGGCAGGCATGAGCACCGCGGAGTACGCCGTCGGCACGGTGGCGGCCTGCGCCTTCGCCGCTGTCCTCTACCGGGTCGTCACCGGGGACTCCGTCGTCGACGGGCTGACCGACCTCGTCGACCGCGCGCTGGCCACGCTCGCCTGACGTGCGGCGTCCAGGGAGCGCCCGGCGCGTACTCCGGCGGGACTCCGATGGCGAGGCCGGCATGGTGACCGCCGAGACCGCGGTCGTGCTGCCGGTGCTCCTCCTCGTGCTGGTCTGCGCGGTCGCGGCGGTGATCGTGGTCGGGGCCCAGCTGCGCTGCGTCGACGCCGCGCGGGAAGGTGCCCGCGCCGCCTCGCGGGGCGAGACGGACGCGGTCGTGGCCGAGCTGGCCGGGGGAGTAGCACCCGACGGCGCGGTCACCGCGGTGCAGCCGGAGGGGGAGCGGGTCCGGGTCACGGTGAGTGTCGAGGTGTCGCCGCTGGGCCCGGTCCCGCTGCGCACCCGGGTGTCGGCCGAAGCGGTCGCGCAGCGCGAACCGGGCGGGACGTGGTGAGGGACGAGGGCGAGCGCGGCTCGGCGACCGTGTGGGTCCTCGCGCTGGCCGGTGTCCTCGCGCTGGTGGGCCTGGCAGGTGTGCTGGTGGGTGCCGCCGCCGTGGCCCGGCACCGGGCCGGCAGCGCGGCCGATCTCACCGCGCTGGCAGCGGCCGGACGGGCGGTGCTGGCCGATCCGCGCGCCTGCGAGGCCGCCGCCGTGATCTCGGAGGAGAACGGGGCACGGCTGGAAGACTGCCTCCAGGAGCCCGGCGGCGTGGTCGAGGTGACCGTCAGCGTGCGGGTGCACCTCGGTCCGGCGGGTCAGCGGACGGCGACCGCGCGGGCGCGGGCCGGGCCGGTGGGCGCCGCCCCGCGAGCGGCGTCAGAAGACGAGGTCGGGCTCGGGTGGGTCGGTGGTCTCCTCGTCGGTCCTGTCGCCGTCGACCCGGTCGCCCCCGCCGTCCCGGTCGCCCTCGTCATCTCCGGCGAGCAGGTCGCCCGCGGCGGCGAGCTCGTCGAGCACGACGTCCAGCACGCGGACGGCGCCCGCCTTGTCCAGCGGGTCGTTGCCGTTCCCGCACTTGGGGGACTGGACGCACGAGGGGCAGCCGCTCTCGCACTCGCAGCTCGCGACGGTGGCGCGGGTGGCCTGCAGCCACTGGCGCAGCACGTCGAAGCCGCGATCGGAGAAGCCGGCACCGCCGGGGTGGCCGTCGTAGACGAAGATCGCCGCGGTGCCGGTGTCGGGGTGCAGGGCGGTCGACAGCCCGCCGAGGTCCCAGCGGTCGCAGGTGGCCAGCAGCGGGAGGATCCCGATCGCCGCGTGCTCCGCGGCGTGCAGCGAGCCGGGCAGTGCCACCTCGTCGAGCTCGGCACGCTCCACGGCCCGGTCGCTCAGGGTCAGCCAGACCGCGCGGGTGCGCAGCTGGCGGGCGGGCAGGTCGAGCGGGAACTCGGCGAGGACCTCACCGGTGCCCTGCCTGCGGCGCTGGTAGGCCACCACCTGGTTGGTCACGTCGACCACGCCGGTGTGCGCCGTGACCGTGCCCAGCCGGTGGCTCCGGTCGGGCGAGACGATCGAGAGGTCGGTGATGTCGCGGGCGACCGTGGTCCACTCCGGGCTCTCGGGGTGCACCGCGGCGCAGGCGTCCTCGACGTCGAACTCGTCCACGACGAAGGTCTCGCCCCTGTGCACGTAGAGGGCGCCCTCGTGGACGGTGGCGTGGGCGGCGCCGCCGTCGACGGTGCCCAGCAGCCGCCCGGTCGCACCTTCGATGATCGCCACCGGTTCCCCGCCACTGCCGCGGATGTCGACGTCGGGGCGTCCCCGTCCGGCCCAGTACCAGCCGGCCGGCCGCCGCCGGAGCTGGCCGTCGGCGACGAGCTGCTCGAGGGCCGCCTCCGCGGCGGGGCCGCCGAAGTCGGGCAGGTCCGCGGGCACCAGCGGCAGCTCCGCCGCGGCGCAGCACAGCTGGGGGCCCAGCACGTAGGGATTGGCGGGGTCGGTCACCGTCGCCTCGATCGCCCGGCCGAACACCGCGCGCGGGTGGTGGGCGAGGTAGTGGTCCAGCGGGTCGTCCCGGGCGACGAAGACCACGAGCGACTCCCGCTGCGCGCGGCCCGCGCGCCCGGCCTGCTGCCACAGCGAGGCCAGGGTGCCCGGGTAGCCGGCGAGCACCACCGCGTCCAGGCCGGCGATGTCGATGCCGAGCTCCAGGGCGTTCGTGGTCGCGACCCCCAGTAGGTCACCGCTCGACAGCGCCCGCTCGAGCTCGCGCCGCTCCTCGGGCAGGTAGCCGCCGCGGTAGGAGTCCACGCGGCGCACCAGGTCCTCCCGGCCGCGGTCGCGCAGCAGCCGGCGGGCCTGGTCGGCGACGGACTCCGCGCTCCGCCGGGAGCGCACGAACGCCAGCGTGCGGGCGCCCCGCTCGACCAGGTCGGCCAGGAGCCCGGCGGCGTCGGCGGCGGCGGACCGGCGCAGCGGAGCGCCGTGCTCGCCGGTGTGCTCGGTGAGCGGCGGCTCCCAGAGCGCGAAGGTCGCTCCGGGCCGCGGCGACCCGTCCTCGGTCACGGCCACCACCGGCTCGCCCACCAGCCGCGAGGCGGCCGCGGCGGGCTCGGCGACGGTCGCGGAGGCGAGCACGAACACCGGCTCCGCGCCGTAGCGGCGGCAGATCCGGCGGAGCCGGCGCAGCACGTGGCCCACATGGGAGCCGAAGACGCCGCGGTAGGCGTGGCACTCGTCGATCACGACGTAGGCCACGCGGCGCAGCGTGCTCGACCACTTCTGGTGGGCCGGCAGGATCCCGCGGTGCAGCATGTCGGGGTTGGTGACGATCCACCGCGAGTGGCGGCGCACCCAGTCGCGCTCCTCGCCGGGGGTGTCGCCGTCGTAGGCGGCCGGGCGCACCGAGGGATCGGCCAGCTCCGCCACCGCGGCCAGCTGGTCGCGGGCCAGCGCCTTGGTCGGGGCGAGGTAGAGGACGCAGGCACGCGGGTCCTCGGCCAGGCGGCTGAGTGCGGGCAGCTGGTAGGCCAGCGACTTGCCCGACGCGGTCCCCGTGGCGACGACGACGTGCCGGCCGTCGTGGGCGAGCTGGGCGGCCTCGACCTGGTGGGCGTAGGGGGACGCGACTCCGCGCTCCTGCAGGCGCTCGCGCAGGGGAGCACCGACCCACTCCGGCCAGGGCAGCGTGCGCCGCTCGCGCACCGGCACCGAGTGGACGTGCGTGACCGGGCGCTCCTCCTCGGCCGTGGCGGCGAGCAGCGACTCCAGCAGTTCGGCCCCCGGCGGCGGGCTCTCGGTGCCCCGGCCGCGCGGAGCCCCGTCGGTCGCGGCGGGTGCGCCGGGCAGGCCGGGGGAGAGCGTGGTCACCGGGCCTCCTCGCTGGTGTCCGCCGGGCCGTCACCCCGCTGCTGGCTGCGTCCTGCGCGGCGGAGCACCTCACTCCCCGCACCTCCACTGTCACACCTGGCGGCAACCCGGTGCGGGCGGTCATCAGGGCTGGTGGGGCCCGGAAAGAACGCAGTGTTCAGGGGGGATGCACATCGTGTGATCTCCCTTACACTTCCGGCCGTTACGGTGCGCCTCCGTCCGCACCGCATCGGCACCTCCGCCGCACCCGGGGAGCACCGGCGCCCCCCGGGCGGCAGTCGACGCTGGGAGGACCCACATGCCCGACGAATCGCTGTCCGGCGGGGATACGGCGATCGTCGCCGTCATCCTCGTCATCTCGCTGGCCGCCCTGGGCTTCGCCGCGTACCTGGTCAAGGCCGTCATGGCCGCCGACCAGGGCACGATGAAGATGCGCGAGATCGCGCAGGCGATCCAGGAGGGTGCGGCGGCCTTCCTGCGCAGGCAGTTCCGGACGCTCGGCATCTTCGCCGTCATCGTCTTCCTGCTCCTGCTGGTCCTGCCCGTGGCGGACGGCGGCTGGGGGACACGTGTCGGTCGCGCGGTCTTCTTCCTCGTGGGCGCGAGCTTCTCCGCCGCCGTCGGCTTCATCGGGATGACGCTGGCCACCCGGGCGAACCTCCGGGTCGCGGCGGCCGCCAACGCCGGCGGCTACCTGCCGTCCTTCCGCACCGCCTACCGCACCGGCGGCGTGGTCGGGATGATCACCATCGGTCTCGGCCTCTTCGGAGCCGCGCTCGTGCTGCTCCTCTTCGACGAGACCGCGCCCATCGTGCTGGAGGGCTTCGGGTTCGGCGGGGCGCTGCTGGCCATGTTCATGCGTGTCGGTGGCGGCATCTTCACCAAGGCGGCCGACGTCGGCGCCGACCTCGTCGGCAAGGTCGAGGCGGGTATCCCGGAGGACGATCCGCGCAACGCCGCGACCATCGCCGACAACGTGGGCGACAACGTCGGTGACTGCGCGGGCATGGCTGCGGACCTCTTCGAGTCCTACGCGGTCACCCTCGTCGCGGCCCTCATCCTCGGGCAGGTCTTCTTCGGCCCGGTCGGCATGGTGTTCCCCCTCATCGTCGCGGCCATCGGCGTCATCGCCTCGATGGTCGGGGTGCTCGCCACCCGGCCCGCGAAGACCGACGCCAGCGGCATGGCGCCGATCAACCGGGGCTTCTTCACCTCTGCCGCGGTCTCGCTCGTCCTCGTCGCGGCGGCGTCCTTCACCTACCTGCCGAGCATCTCCGACGGCGTCGACATGGAGGTCAGCCCCCAGGTCCTCGGCTTCGTGTCCGTCCTCGTCGGCGTCGTGCTCGCCGCAGCAATCCAGCAGTTGACCGGCTACTTCACCGAGACCAGCCGCAAGCCGGTCAAGGACATCGGCCGCAGCTCCCTGACCGGCCCGGCGACCGTCATCCTGTCCGGCATCTCGCTCGGCCTGGAGTCCGCGGTCTACGCCGCGATCCTCATCGGTGGTGCCGTCTACGGGGCCTTCCTCATCGGCGGCGGTGCGGCGCTCTACGCCGTCGCCCTCGCCGGCTGCGGCCTGCTCACCACCGCCGGTGTCATCGTCGCGATGGACACCTTCGGCCCGGTCAGCGACAACGCGCAGGGCATCGCCGAGATGTCCGGCGACATCGACGAAGAGGGCGCCCGTGTCCTCACCGACCTCGACGCGGTCGGCAACACGACCAAGGCCATCACCAAGGGCATCGCGATCGCGACCGCGGTGCTGGCGGCCACGGCGCTCTTCGGCTCCTACAACTCCCAGCTCGAGGTCGCCCTCGAGGACGCGGGGGACACCGCGGGCCAGACGCTGCAGGAGGCGTTCAGCCTGGTGAACCCCAACAACGTCGTGGGGGCGATCATCGGCGCCGCGGTGGTCTTCTTCTTCTCCGGCCTGGCCATCAGCGCCGTCTCGCGGGCCGCCGGGCGCGTGGTCTTCGAGGTCCGGGAGCAGTTCCGCACCCGGCCCGGGATCATGACCTACGAGGAGCGGCCGAACTACGCAGCCGTCGTCGACATCTGCACCAAGGACTCGCTGCGCGAGTTGGCCACCCCCGGCCTGCTCGCCGTCCTGGCGCCGGTCGCGGTGGGCTTCGGGCTCGGCTTCGGCCCGCTGGCCGCCTACCTCGTCGGTGCCATCGCCGCGGGCACGCTGATGGCGGTCTTCCTCTCGAACTCCGGCGGCGCCTGGGACAACGCGAAGAAGATGGTCGAGGACGGTGCCTACGGCGGCAAGGGCAGCGAGGCCCATGCCGCCACGGTCATCGGTGACACCGTCGGGGACCCGTTCAAGGACACCGCCGGCCCCGCCATCAACCCGCTGATCAAGGTGATGAACCTCGTCGCGCTGATCATCGCCCCGGCCGTCGTCAGCCTCTCGGTGGGCGAGGACGCCAACGACGCGGTCCGGATCGCCATCGCGCTGGCTGCGACGCTGATCATCGTGGGTGCCGTCGTGGTGTCCAAGAGGCGCTCCGTCGTGGTCGGCGAGGTAACCGCCGAGCCGGGCGCGGGGTCGCTCACCAGCACCGCTCCCTGATCCGCCCACACCGCGACCCTCCTGCCGGAAACGCTCCGGCGGGAGGGTCGCGGTGTGCGTTGTGGACGCCCGCCTGCGCTGTGGACGTCCGCGCGCCCGCCGTCGTCCGGCCTGCCTAGCGTCGCCGCCTCCCGTCCACCCCGGACGGGCGACGACCGACCAGGAGGCAGCCCGTGGCCCCGAGGATCACCGTCCAGCCCGACGCGCTGGCCGCGCTCGCCGACGAGCTGGCCCGGCTGGCGTCCGCGCTGGCGACCGACGGCGAGCGCTGCAGGTCCGCCGCCGGCGTCCTGGACGCCGCGCTGGCCGGCCGGGAGGGCACCGTCACGGGCGCCGTGGCCACCGCCTGGGCGGACCTGGCCGGCGCGCTCGCGGAGGGCACCGCAGCGGTGGCCGGCACGGTGCGCGCTGCCGCGGTCGCCTACCGGGACGCGGACGAGGAGCTGGCGGAGCGCTTCGGGGCGCCGGTCCTCCCGGGCGGGGACCCGTCGTGCTGAGCCGGTCGGCAGGGGGAACGCCGTGAGCGCCCCGGTCGCGTACCCGGACCCGGTGCTCCGGCTGCAGACCGTGGCCGGCTGGGACGTCGTCTCGCTGCGCGCCGGGCTGCACGCTCTGACGGCGCTGGACGAGGGCTTCCCGGCATGGCGGAGCCGGCTGGACGCCGTCGTCCGTGAACTGGAGCAGGACGGGTGCTGGTCGGGGCCGGCCGCGGCGCAGGCCGGCGAACTGCTCGTGCGGCTGTCGTCTGCGGCGGCCGCCCTGGACCTCGGGTTCGCGGCCTCGCGCGAGGAGTGCGCCCGGCTGGCGCGCGAGGCGGCCACCGCCGCCGAGCGGGCGGCCACTGCCCTGGCCCTGGCTCGGGAGCTGCCGATGCCCCTGGACGCCGCCCTCGCCGCGGAGGACACGCTCGCGGCCTCGGTCGACCGGCTGGTGCTCGGTCCGGGCTCGGTGCCCCCTGCGGTCGCCACGGCGCGGGAGGCGCTGTCCGCCGTGACCGCGGTCGAGGCGGCGGCCGGCCGGGCCGGGGAGGTGCTGGTGCCCGCGGCGGCGACCGGTCCGGCGGCGTGGCTGGACGCCCTCGCCGGTGTCGACCCCGTTCGCCGGCCGCCGGCCGGCGGGGACCCGGCGGCGACGGCCCACTGGTGGGCGGCACTGCCGATCGCCGCCCAGCTGACCCTCGTCGAGTCACAGCCGCGGATCGTCGGATCGTCGGACGGTGTGCCCGCGTGGGCGAGGGACCGCGCGAACCGGCACGCGCTCCGGCAGGTGCTCGCGGACCCGCGGGCCGACGAGGACCACCGCGCCACCGCGCGGGTCGTGGCCGAGGTGCTGGCCGCCGAGGAGGACGCCGGCCGCGTCGCGCAGCTGCACCTGCTGGACCTGGACGCGGATCGCGTGGCGGTGGCCTTCGGCGACCTCGACTCCGCGGAGGCGGTCGCGCTCGTCGTCCCCGGCATCTACACCTCCCCGGAGGACGACCTCGCGGGCGTGGCCGGTGATGCGCGGGACCTCGCCACCGCTGCGCGGCACGCGGACTCTGCGGCGGCGGTGGCCGCGATGGCCTGGCTGGGCTACCGGGCGCCGCACACCGTCCCCGCCGTCCTCACCCGCGGCGCGGCCGTCAGGGGCGGGGCCCTCCTGGACGCCGCCCTGGCCGGACTCGCGGGGGCGCGCAGCACGGCCGGAACAGCGCTGCCGCGGACGACCGTCGTCGGGCACAGCTACGGGACGGTGGTCCTGGACGAGGCGGCCGACCGGCCGGGCCGGCTGGCCGCCGACGCGGTCGTCCTGCTCGGCAGTCCCGGCATGGAGGACGACGCTGCGGCCTTGGAGGCGCCCGAGGTGTACGACGCGGCGTCGGCGGCCGACCCGATCTCGTGGAGCGGCTGGTTCGGCACGGAGACCTGGGCCGGCAGGTTCGGCTCCACCGGCCTGCCCACCGATCCCGGCACGGGGCACTCGGGCTACTTCGACCGGGACCGGCCGACGCTGGCCGCGATGGGGGAGGTGGTGGTGGGGCGCCGCGCCGGCTGACCCCATCGCGGGAGGCCTCTTCCCGGCCTGGGAACAGCAGCGCAGCATGCACGTTCGGTAAGGAGGACGGCACGCCACGGGAGGTCGTCCGGGGGCTCCGGTCGCCCGCGTGGCCTACCGTGGCCCGCCGAGGGGGCTCATCGCCACAGCGTCGCCCGGCGCCGGCCCCCGGGTGCGACGTCGAGAACCGTCCACGCACGCCGCGCCAGCACGACCACGCACCACCGACAGGAGCACCGTGCCCACGAAGACCACGCACACCGGGAGCGAGAGCACCGAGCCCGACGCCGGGAGCACCACGCCCCCTCGGCGCAGCTCGGCCGCAGCCGGCGGCAAGCCGCTGGTCATCGTGGAGTCGCCGACCAAGGCCACCAAGATCGCCGGGTACCTCGGCAGCGGCTACGTCGTCGAGGCCAGCGTCGGGCACATCCGCGACCTGCCGCGCAACGCCGCCGACGTCCCGGCCGAGCACAAGGGCTCCTCCTGGGCCCGGCTCGGTGTCGACGTCGACAACTCCTTCGAGCCGCTCTACGTGGTCAGCCCGGACCGCAAGCAGCAGGTCAGCCGGCTCAAGCAGCTCGTCAAGAACGCCAGCGAGATCTACCTGGCGACAGACGAGGACCGCGAGGGCGAGGCCATCGCCTGGCACCTGATCGACACCCTCAAGCCGCGGGTCCCGGTCCGCCGGATGGTCTTCCACGAGATCACCCCCGAGGCGATCGCCCGCGCCGTCGCCAACCCGCGCGAGCTGGACACCGACCTGGTCGACGCGCAGGAGACCCGCCGCATCCTCGACCGCCTGTACGGCTACGAGGTCAGCCCCGTGCTGTGGAAGAAGGTGCTGCCCAAGCTCTCCGCCGGCCGAGTGCAGTCGGTGGCCACCCGCATCGTGGTCGAGCGCGAGCGCGAGCGGATGGCGTTCCACGCCGCCGACTACTGGTCGCTGGAGGGCACCTTCGCCGTCCCGGGCAAGGCCGCCGGCGCCGACGAGGGCGAGCCCACCACCGTGCGGGCGAAGCTGGTCAGCGTCGACGACAGCCGGGTCGCCACCGGGCGGGACTTCGACGCCGCCACCGGCCGCACCACCGGCGAGGTCGTGCACCTCGACGAGGCCGGCGCCCGTGGCCTGGCCGCACGCCTCGAGGGCCGCCAGGTTGCGGTCACCCGGGTCGACGAGAAGCCCTACCGACGCCGCCCGTACGCCCCGTTCACCACCTCGACGCTGCAGATGGAGGCCGGCCGCAAGCTCGGCTGGTCGTCCGCGCAGACGATGCGGGTGGCCCAGCGGCTGTACGAGAACGGTCACATCACCTACATGCGTACCGACTCGACGAACCTGTCCGAGGAGGCCATCAACGCCGCCCGGCAGCAGGCCCGCGAGCTCTACGGCGACGCCTACGTCCCCGCCGAGGCCCGCCGCTACAGCAAGAAGTCCAAGGGCGCGCAGGAGGCGCACGAGGCGATCCGCCCCGCCGGCGACAGCTTCCGCACCCCGGGGCAGCTCGCCGCCGAACTGGGGCGCGACGAGTTCCGGCTCTACGAGCTGGTCTGGCAGCGCACGGTCGCCTCGCAGATGTCCGACGCCGTCGGGCAGACCGTGAGCATCCGGCTGGCCGGCCGCAGCGCCACCGACGAAGCGGTCGAGTTCACCGCCAGCGGCCGTACGATCACCTTCCCCGGCTTCCTCCGGGCCTACGTGGAGTCCCGCGACGAGGGCGCCCAGAACTCGGGCGAGGACGACCACGGCAGCGACGACGCCGAGCGCCGGCTGCCCCGCCTGGAGCGGGGGCAGCAGCTCGACACCCGCGAGCTCGAGCCCAAGGGCCACACGACGCAGCCGCCGTCCCGGTACACCGAGCCCAGCCTCGTGGCCCGGCTCGAGGAGCTGGGCATCGGCCGGCCCTCCACCTTCGCCTCGATCATGCAGACGATTCAGGACCGCGGGTACGTGTGGAAGAAGGGCAACGCGCTGGTGCCCTCGTTCATCGCGTTCGCCGTGACCAACCTGCTGGAGCAGCACTTCGCGCAGCTCGTCGACTACGACTTCACCGCGTCGCTGGAGAGCGAGCTCGACGAGATCGCCGGCGGCACCCTGGGCCGCGTCGACTGGCTGACCGAGTTCTACTTCGGCGGCGAGGGCCGGCACGCCGGCGCCATCGCCGAGTCCGGCGGCCTCAAGTCGGTCATCGGCCAGCGGCTCGAGGAGATCGACGCCCGCGGGGTGAACTCCATCCCGCTGCGCGCGACCAGCCCCGAGGGCAAGCCGGTCGTGGCCCGCGTGGGCCGTTACGGCCCCTACCTCCAGGCCGGCGAGGACGGCGCCCGGGTCAGCATCCCCGAGGACCTGGCGCCCGACGAGCTCACCGAGGAGAAGGTGCGCGAGCTGCTCGCGGCGCCGTCGGGCGACCGGGAGCTCGGCACCGACCCGGAGTCCGGGCTGCCCGTCGTCGTCAAGGCCGGCCGCTACGGCCCCTACGTCACCACCGTCGTCCCCGAGGGCAGCAAGGAGGCCCCGCGGACGGCGAGCCTGCTCTCGTCCATGTCGGTGGAGACGGTGACCATCGATGACGCGCTCAAGCTGCTGACCCTGCCCCGCACCGTGGGCACCGCGCCCGACGGCGAGGAGATCCAGGCGCTCAACGGCCGCTACGGGCCCTACATCAAGAAGGGCACCGACTCCCGCTCCGTGGAGGGCGAGGAGAAGCTGTTCACGATCACCCTCGACGAGGCACTGGCGATCTTCGCCCAGCCCAAGCAGCGGGGGCGCGCAGCGGCCAAGGCGCCGCTCAAGGAGCTCGGCCCGGACCCGGTCACCGAGGGCGTGATCACGGTCCGCGAGGGCCGGTTCGGGCCCTACGTGACCGACGGCGAGACCAACGCCAGCCTGCGCAAGGGCGACGACGTCGAGACGATCACCATCGAGCGTGCCGCCGAGCTGCTCGCCGACCGTCGCGCCGCCGGTCCGGCCAAGAAGAAGAAGGCCGCGAAGAAGACGACGGCCAAGAAGGCTCCGGCGAAGAAGGCCACCGCCAAGAAGACGGCTGCCAAGAAGGCCGCCGACCCGGTCGCCACGGTCTGACCCGTGGCCGGCCCGGACGACGGCGGCGCGCGGTCGCCGGGGCGTTCGTTCGGGTCGGTCGCGGCCGGCTACGCGGCCCAACGCCCGAGCTACCCGTCCGACGCCGTGGCCCACCTCCTCGGCCGGGGAGGAGGACCGCGGCAGGTGCTGGACGTCGGGGCGGGCACCGGACTCCTCACCGAGGTGGTGCTCGCTGCCGGCCACGAAGTCGTCGCGGTCGACCCCTCCCCGGAGATGCTCGCCCAGCTGACGGCCCGGCGGCCCGGGGTGCCTGCCCTGGCCGGCACCGCGGAGTCGGTGCCGCTCGCCGATGCCGCGGTCGACGCCGTCGTCGCCGGACAGGCCGCCCACTGGTTCGACGTCCTACCGGCCGCCCGCGAGTTCCGCCGCGTGCTGCGTCCCGGCGGGGTGCTGGGTCTGGTCTGGAACGGCCGCGACGAGAGCGTCCCGTGGGTGGCGGCACTCGGTGAGGTCCTGGCCGGTGAGGAGCGCGGCCATCCGGCGGACGCGGCGGTCGTCGACGCGTTCGCCGCGGCTCTGCGCGCCGACGTGGCGGTCGTGGAGTCGGGCATCGCCCAGCGGGTGTCCCCGGAGGACGTGGTGGGGGGTGTCGCCACGCGCAGCTACGTGGCGGTCATGGACGAGGTCACCCGCGGGGCCTTCCTCGACGGGGTCCGCGCCCTCCTCGCGGACCATCCGGACACCCGGGGCCGCGACGTCCTCGACCTGCCCTACCGGACGACGGCCTACCGCCTCACGCCCGGTTGAGGCCCGCGCGGGAGCCGACGGCGAACACCCGTCGGAAGGGGAGCACGGTGCTGCCGTCGGGGCGCCGCGGGTAGGCCGTGCGCAGCGCGGCGGCGTACTGCCCGGTGAACGCCGCCGCGGCCGCCTCGTCCAGTCGGGCGAGCACCGGCCGCAGCGCGGTGCTGCGCACCCACCCCAACACCGGGTCCTCCCCGGAGAGCACGTGCAGGTAGGTGGTCTCCCAGACGTCGGCGGACAGACCGGCGCCGGTGAGCACCTCGAGGTAGCCGGCCGGCTCGAGGACGGCCGACGGCGAGGGCGCCAGGTCGCCCAGCCGCTCCGCCCAGGCCGGGGACCGGCACAGCTCGGCCAGCAGGGCGTGGGTCGGCGCCCGGAAGTTGCCGGGGACCTGCACGGCCAGTACCCCGCCGGGTGCCAGCTGCTCCGCCCAGCGGCTCAGCAGCACGTCGTGGCCGGGCACCCAGTGCAGCACGGCATTGGAGACGAGCACGTCGACCGGCTCCCGCGGGAGCCAGTCCCGCACGTCGCCGAGCAGGAACTCCAGCCCCGGCCGGGACGGCGCCGCGGCGAGCATCTCGGGAGAGGAGTCGACGCCCGTGACGCGGGCCGCCGGCCAGCGGTCGGCCAGCAGCGTCGTGGTCGAGCCGTCCCCGCACCCGAGGTCGACCACCGTGCGGGGCGCGGTGACGTCGATCCGCTCCACCAGGTCGACGAAGGGGCGGGCGCGCTCGCCGGCGAACCGCAGGTAACGGGCGGGGTCCCAGGCGCCGGCCCGCCCGCTGCTCCCCACTCTGGGGAACCCTAGCCCTCCGGCGGGTGGACCCGATCCGACGCAGAGGCAACAGGGAGCTCTCCGGGTGGAAACCGGTCCGGATCGTCGGCGGTGGCCGGTACCGTGAGCCCGCTGGGGGGCCGGCCTCCGTCCCCCCTTCCCACGACCCCGGGAGCCGAGATCCAGTCCGACCCGACGCCTCCGGTGTCGCCGCGCGAGGAGCCGGCGACGCCGGACGAGCGGACCGCGCCGCCGCCCGACGGGCTGCCGTCGGCGAACACGCCGGTGCCCGCGGAGGCGGCGGTCCCGCTCGGTGAGGTCGACGCCGACCGGCCCGGTCCCTCGCCGAACGGCGCCGGCACCGAGCGCGACGGCGACGTCCCGCCGACGGACGGGATGGCGTCGGTGGGCCTGGTCGCCAAGCTGCGGGCCGTGCTGCGGGTGCGCGACTTCCGCAGGCTGTGGCTGTCGATGTCGCTGTCCAGCTTCGGCGACTGGCTGGGCCTGCTGGCGATCACCGCGACCGCGACGTCGCTGGTCGACGGGTTCGCGGCCTCGAACTTCGCCCTCGGAGCGGTCCTGCTGTTCCGCCTGCTGCCCACGATCGTGCTGGGCCCGCTCGCCGGCGCCTTCGCCGACCGGTTCGACCGGCGCAAGACGATGGTCGTCACCGACGTCCTGCGGTTCGGCTTCTTCGCCTCGATCCCCCTGGTCGACAACCTGGTCTGGCTGTTCGTCGCCCAGTTCCTCATCGAGGCGCTCAGCATGTTCTGGATCCCGGCCAAGGACGCCGCCGTCCCCAACATGCTGCGCAAGGACCAGTTGGAGCCGGCCAACCAGCTCTCCCTGGTCACCACCTACGGGCTGACGCCCGTGCTGGCCGCGATCGTGTTCGCCGCCCTGAACTCGACCGGCAGCAGCCTGCAGAAGGCGCTCCCGGCCGTCGACCAGGTCGACCTCGCGCTCTACGTGAACGCCCTGACCTTCCTCGTCGCCGCGATCGTGATCTGGCGGCTGCCCTCGATCAGCGGCCGGCGGGCGGCGGGGACCAGCGGCGAGCCGGAGAGCTTCCTCGGTTCGTTGCGGCACGGCTTCTCCTTCGCCGGCCACACCCCGCTCGTCCGCGGGCTGGTCGTGGGCATCACCGGGGCCTTCATGGCCGCCGGCGTGATCATCGCGACCGGCCAGGCCTACGCGAACGCGCTCGGGGGCGGCGAGGCCGCCTACGGGCTGCTGTTCGGCGCCGTGTTCATCGGGCTGGGCCTGGGGATCGCCCTGGGGCCCAGCGTGGCCCACGACCTCGCCCGCGAGCGCATCTTCGGCATCGCCATCGTCGGCGCCGGGATCATGGTCGTGCTGATGGCGTGGACGTTCACCCTCTGGGTCGCGTTGCTGCTGGTCGTCCTCATGGGGTTCTTCGCGGGCATCGCCTACCTGGCCGGCTTCACGCTGCTGGGCACCGAGGTGCAGGACGAGGTGCGCGGCCGCACCTTCGCGATCGTGCAGTCGCTGGTGCGGGCGGCGCTGATCCTGTCGCTGGCGGTCGTGCCGTTCGGGGTGGGCCTCATCGGGCGGCACTCGGTCGACCTCGGCGTTCTCACCGTCCCGGTCACCGGCGAGCGGATCATGCTGCTGGCAGCCGGGTTGCTGGCCGTGGGCGTCGGCGTGCTGGCCTACCGGCAGATGGACGACGGCCGGCCCGTCCCCCTGCTGGCCGACGTCGTCACCGCCCTGCGTCGCGACACCACGGCCCGCCGGCGGCTGGCCGGCGGTGGCGTCTTCATCGCCTTCGAGGGCGGCGAGGGCGCCGGCAAGTCCACCCAGGTGAAGCGGCTGCAGGAGTGGCTGACCAACGAGGGCCTGGTGGCCCGTACGACGTTCGAGCCGGGCGCGACTCCCTCGGGTGCGGGCATCCGGACGATCCTCCTGGACCGGGCGCACACGGCCATCTCGCCGCGTTCCGAGGCGCTGCTGTACGCCGCCGACCGCGCCCAGCACGTGCACGACGTCCTGCGGCCGGCGCTCGACTCCGGCGAGGTGGTGATCACCGACCGCTTCGTGGACAGCTCGCTGGCCTACCAGGGCGCGGGCCGGACGATCCCGCTCGACGACGTCCGGATGCTCTCCCGGTGGGCCACCGGCGGTCTGGAGCCCGACCTGACCATCCTGCTGGACCTGCCGCCGGAGACCGGGCTGGCCCGTGCCCGGGGGCGGTCGGTCGCCGACCGGATGGAGTCCGAGTCCCTGGAGTTCCACCAGCGGGTGCGGCAGACGTTCCGCGCGCTCGCCGAGAGCGATCCCGACCGCTACCTCGTGCTCGACGCCACGCGCGGGGCCGACGAGCTCGCCGCGGCCATCCGGGTGAGGGTCACCGACCTGCTCTCCGGTCTCCCGCTGCAGACGCTGCCGCAGCAGCCCGGCCGGCCCGCGGAGCCGTCGGCGCCGGTGCAGCGGCATCCGCACGCCCAGACCGGCGCGACCCCCCAGCTGCACCCATGAGCGTCGCGGCGGACGAGGGGGTGTGGGCGCGGGTCATCGGCCAGCCCGCGGTGGTGCAGGAGCTGCGCGCGGCGATCGACGACCCGGCCGCGATGACGCACGCCTGGCTGTTCACCGGACCACCCGGCTCGGGGCGCTCGGTCGCCGCCCGCGCGTTCGCGGCCGCGCTGCAGTGCCCCGAGGGCGGCGACGGCACCTGCCACGCCTGCCGGACGGTGCTCGCGGGGACGCACGCCGACGTCAAGGTCATCGTCCCGGACGGGCTCTCGATCGGCGTGAACGAGGCGCGCGAACTGGTCCGGGTGGCCGGCCGGTCGCCGTCCCAGGGCCGCTGGCAGATGATCATCGTCGAGGACGCCGACCGGATGAGCGAGTCCGCCTCCAACGCGGTGCTCAAGATGATCGAGGAGCCCCCGCCGCGCACCGTCGTGATGCTGTGCGCGCCGAGCCTGCACCCCGACGACGTCCCGGTCACCATCCGCTCGCGCTGCCGGGTCGTCGCGCTGCGGACGCCGACGGTCACCGCCATCGCCGACGTGCTGGCGCGCGACGGCGTCGACCCGGCACTGGCCGCCTGGTCGGCCGCCGCGTCGGGTGGTCACGTGGGCCGTGCCCGCCGGCTGGCGCGGGACGAGGAGGCGCGGCTGGCGCGCAAGGCGGTGCTCGACGTCCCGCTGCGGCTGGTGTCGCTGGCGGCCTGCATGGACGCCGCGGACGACCTGGTGGGCTCGGCGAAGGAGGAGACCGAGGCCGCCACCGAGGTCCTCGACGGCGCCGAGACGGACGCGCTGAAGAACAGCCTGGGCGTCGGCGCCCGAGGCCCTGGGGTCGTGGCGGCGAGCCGGGGGAGCGCCGGGCAGCTCAAGGAGCTGGAGCGCCGGCAGAAGTCGCGGGCCACCCGCATCGGCCGGGACTCCCTGGACCGCGCGCTGGTCGACCTCGCGGGGCTCTACCGCGACGCGATGGTGATCGCCTCGGCGCCCGAGGGGGAGCTGCCGCTCAACCACCCCGACCGCCGGGCCGACGCCGTCGAGCTGGCCCGCCGGCTGGGTGCCGAGGGGGCGCTGCGGCGGATCGACGCGATACTCGACTGCCGGACGGCGCTGGAGCAGAACGTGAAGCCGCAGATCGCGCTGGAGGCGCTGACCGTGGCGCTGCGACTGCCCGCCTGAGGACCTTTCCGCCCACCCGCCCCTGCGCCGGACGGCTACGGCGGTGCCGTACTCTGTGCGGGCACGTCCGCCGCCTTAGCTCAGTCGGTAGAGCATCTCACTCGTAATGAGAAGGTCGTCGGTTCGATTCCGACAGGCGGCTCTCCTCACCGCAGCGGGTCCGTCTTCCGGGACGGGCCCGCTGCGTCGTTCCGGGCCTCGTCCCGAGCCGTCGACCCGGGCGTCCCACGGCTCCGGGAACGCTGACGGCGGCCCACCTCGGAAGAGGTGAGCCGCCGTCGGTGCGCTCGGGGACCCGAAAGGGGCCGGGGACAGGGGTCAGTGGTAGTTCTGGTCCTTGGCGCGCTGCAGCGAGGCGACGATCTCCGCCTCGGCCTCTTCGCGGCCGACCCAGTTGGCGCCCTCGACCGACTTGCCCGGCTCGAGGTCCTTGTAGGTCTCGAAGAAGTGCTGGATCTCCAGGCGGTCGAACTCCGACACGTCGGTGAGGTCCCGGAGGTGCGACTGGCGCGGGTCCGTCGCCGGCACGGTGAGGACCTTGTCGTCCCCACCCGCCTCGTCGGTCATCCGGAACATGCCGATGGCCCGGACGGTGATCAGGCATCCGGGGAACGTCGGCTCCTCGAGCAGCACCAGGGCATCCAGCGGGTCGCCGTCCTGTCCCAAGGTGTTCTCGATGTAGCCGTAGTCCGCCGGGTAGCGGGTTGAGGTGAACAGCATCCGGTCCAGGCGGATGCGTCCAGTGGCATGGTCCAGCTCGTACTTGTTTCGCTGGCCCTTCGGGATTTCTACCGTCACGTCGAACTGCACGCGCATAGTCTGGCCCATGGTGGCCCCGCGTGTTCGGCGGAGGTCACCTTTTGGGGGGTGGGCACCATCGCGTCGAGCGGTTCGACGATCGTCACAGCCAAGACCGGACGTTTTCGTCGGCGCATCGCATTGGCAGCCATCGCCCTGGTTCTCGTGCTCGTCGGAGGCGGCGTCGCCCTCGCCGGAGGACTCGGCGACGGCGACGACGACACGGCGTCGGCGGAGACGGTCACCGTCCCTGACGCGGTCCTGCCCGACCTCGGCGACGCCACCCCCGTCCTCGCCTCGCTCGATTCTGCGGCCCCCGCACCCGACCCCGACGCGCTGGCCGCCGCCCTGGCCCCGCTGCTGCGGGCCCCTGGCCTCGGGTCCGGGGTGTCCGCGGAGGTCGTCGACGTCGAGACCGGCGAGGTGCTGCTCGACCAGGACGCCGACTCCCCGGCGGTCCCGGCGTCCACGGCCAAGCTCCTCACCGCGGCGGCCGCGCTCACCGCGCTGGACCCCGCGCAGACCCTGGCGACCACGGTCGTGGCCGGCAGCGCGCCCGGCGAGGTCGTCCTCGTCGGGGGCGGCGACCCCACGTTGTCGCGCACCTCGCCGTCGCAGACCTATCCCGGCGCCCCCACCGTGGCCGACCTCGCCGCGCAGGTCGTCGCCGCTCTCCCCGGAACCACGGTCACCCGCGTGGTCGTGGACAGCTCGCTGTTCACCGGCCCCCTGACCGCCCAGGGATGGGGACCGGCCGACGCGCCGTCGAGCTACGCCGCCCCGGTCACCGCCACGGCCGTGGACGGCGCCCGCGTGAGCTCCCGCTCGCAGGCCCGCAGCGGCCAGCCCGGCATCGACGCCGGCGTGGCCCTCGCCGACGCCCTCGGGGCGCCCGGCGCGACCGTGGTCCTCGGCGAGGCGCCCGAGGGGGCGGAGAAGCTGGCCGAGGTCCGGTCGGCGCCGATCGCCCGGCTGGTGGAGCAGGCGCTGTCGATGTCGGACAACGTCCTCGCCGAGGCGCTGGCCCGCCAGGTGGCGCTCAGCCGCGACCTGCCGGCCTCCTTCGAGGGCGCGGGGGAGGCGGTCGTCGGTGCGCTGGCCGACGCCGGCGTGGACACCAGCGGCGTCACGCTCGCCGACGGCAGCGGCCTGTCCCGGCTGGACCAGGTGCCCGCCGGCGTGCTCACCGAGATCGTGGCCGGGGCGGCGGACGGCTCCCTCCAGGGCGCCTCCGCGCTGCTCTCCGGCCTCCCGGTGGCCGGCTACGACGGCACCCTGTTCGACCGCGGGGACGCCGACACCGCCCCCGGTGTGGTCCGGGCCAAGACCGGGACGCTCCTGGGCGTGCACGCCCTCTCCGGCACCGCGGTGACCGCCGACGGCCGGCTGCTGGCCTTCGCCGTCATCGCCGACGAGTCCGGCAGCGAGGCCAGCGCCGAGGCCGCGCTCGACGGCGTCGCCGCCGCCCTCGCCGCCTGCGGCTGCTCCTGACAGAAGGACCCCGTCCCTCTCACCACTCGCAGCCTCGCGGCGAGCCTTCGGACGGGGCCGGCGGCCCCGGCTGCCGCGGGTACGGTGAGGCGATGAGCAGCGCCTCCTCGATGGTCGACTGGGACCTCGCCGGCCGCACCGCCCGCCGGCTCGCCGGCCCCGGCCCGCAGACCACCCGGGAGGACGCCGCCGCCGTGGTGCGCGAGCTGCACGAGGCCGCGGCCATCGCCGTCGCGCACGTCGAGGAGCTCACCGGGATGACCGCCGTCCCCGGTGGGCCGGTCCCGGAGGTCGCCGTCGTCGACCGCCCGGGCTGGGTCGACGCCAACGCACGCGGGATGGCCGCGCTGCTCGACCCCCTCGTCGACGCACTCGCCGAGCGGACCGGCAGCCGGCCGGGCGCGCTGGCCACGGCCATCGGCTCCCGCGCGACCGGCGTCCAGGCCGGCGGCGTCCTGGCGTTCCTCAGCTCCCGCGTCCTCGGCCAGTACGAGGTCTTCGGCACCGGCGGGCGCCTGCTGCTGGTCGCCCCGAACATCGTCGCCACCGAGCAGAAGCTGGGCGTCGACCCGTCGGACTTCCGGCTCTGGGTGTGCCTGCACGAGGTCACCCACCAGCTCCAGTTCACCGCCGTGCCCTGGCTGCGGCCCTACCTCGAGGCCCAGATTGCCGAATTCGTCGAGGCCACCGACCTGACCGCCGACGTCCTGCGCGAGCGGCTGCAGGACGTGCTCCGCAGCGTCGCCGGTGCCGTGCGCGGGGACGACGACGGGTCCGAGGGCCTCATGGCGCTGATCAAGGACCCCCGCCAGCGGGAGGTGCTGGACCGGGTGACCGCGGTGATGAGCCTGGTCGAGGGGCACGCCGAGTACGTGATGGACGGCGTCGGGCCGGACGTCGTGCCGTCGGTGCGCACCCTGCGCAAGCGGTTCGCCCAGCGCCGCAAGGGCCGCGGGCCGATCGACCGCGTCATGCGCCGCCTCCTCGGGCTGGAGCAGAAGATGAAGCAGTACGCCGACGGCCGGGTGTTCGTCGGCGGGGTGATCGACCGCGCCGGCATGGACGGCTTCAACCAGGTGTGGGCGAAGCCGGAGAACCTGCCGCTCATCGAGGAGCTCACCGCCCCGGAGCGCTGGGTCGAGCGGGTGCTCGGCCGGCCGGCCGTCCCCGCCTGAGCGTGGCCGGTCCCGATCCGGCGGTCGCGCAGGTCCGCAGCGCCGTGCGGCCGGGCCTGACCGGGGACGACCGGCCGGTGCTGGTGGCCTGCAGCGGGGGAGCGGACTCCCTCGCGCTCGCCGCAGCGGTCGCCTTCGAGGCACCGCGGGCGGGGGTCCGGGCCGGAGCCGTCACGGTGGACCACGGGCTGCAGCCGGGGTCGCCGGAGCAGGCCGAGCGGACGGCGGCGCTGCTGCGCGACCTCGGGCTCGCGCCGGTGCTCGTCGTCCAGGCGGTCGTCGGTGCCGACGGCGGACCCGAGGGCGCGGCCCGCGCAGCGCGGTACGCCGCCCTCTCCGGCGCCGCCGCCGGGCGCGGGGCGCGGATGGTCCTCGGGCACACCCTCGACGACCAGGCCGAGACGGTGCTGCTCGGCCTCGGCCGCGGGTCGGGACCGCGATCGGTGGCCGGCATGGTCGAGCACCGGCGGACCGGGAGCACCGACTGGTGGCGGCCCCTGCTGGGCGTCCGGCGGGCGACCACGCGCGCCGCCTGCGCCGCTCAGGGACTCCCCGTCTGGGACGACCCCTGGAACGACGACCCCGCCTACACGCGGGTGCGGCTGCGCACCGAGGTGCTGCCGCTGCTCGAGCAGGTGCTCGGCGGGGGAGTGGCGCCCGCGCTGGCCCGCACGGCCGCCCTGCTGCGCGCCGACCTCGACGCCCTCGACGACCTCGCCACCGGCCGGCTCGCCGCGCTGAGCTGCGACGACGGCCTGCCGGTGGCCCCGGTCGCCGAGCTCCCCGCCGCGCTGAGGACGAGGGTCCTGCGCGGATGGCTGCGCGACGCCGGGATCCCCGACCTGCAGGCGGTGCACCTGGACGCCGTCGACGCGCTGCTGGTGCGCTGGCGCGGGCAGGGCCGCGTGGACCTACCCGGCGGCGCGGGCGTCGTCCGGGCGTCTGGCACCCTGAAGCTGGTGCCCGTGCGCGACGGCGGCGGCCCTCCCCTGCACCACACGACCGCGAGGAGCCCGACGCGTGAGCGAGTCTGCGACCAGTTCCGGGGCACTGGGCCCTGACCACGGCTACGGACCCGACATCGACCACGTGCTCCTGAGCGAGGAGCAGATCCAGGCCAAGATCGGTGAGCTGGCCGCCCAGATCGCCAGCGACTACGCGGGCAAGGAAGTACTGCTGGTCGGCGTCCTCAAGGGCGCGGTGCTGTTCATGAGCGACTTCGCCCGGGCGCTGCAGCTCCCGACGCAGATGGAGTTCATGGCCGTCTCGTCCTACGGCTCGGCGACCAGCTCCTCCGGTGTCGTCCGCATCCTCAAGGACCTCGACCGCGACATCACCGACAAGCACGTGCTGGTGCTCGAGGACATCATCGACTCCGGCCTGACCCTGTCCTGGCTGCTGAAGAACCTCGGCGGCCGCCAGCCGGCCTCGCTCGAGGTGTGCGCCCTGCTGCGCAAGCCCGACGCGGTCAAGGTCGAGGTGCCCGTGAAGTACATCGGCTTCGACATCCCGAACGAGTTCGTCGTCGGCTACGGCCTCGACTACGCCGAGCGCTACCGCGACCTCCCCTACATCGCCACGCTCAAGCCCGAGGTGTACCAGTAGCGGTCGCCCTCCGGGCGCCACTCGTCAGGGCGGAAGCCCAGGGGATCCACAGGTGCCCCGGTGTACCGTCGGGTCCGACGACGCTGCGTAGAGCGCCGGGGGCCCTGCCCGGGTCGCAGGCAGTGTCACCGGACGATCAGGAGGGTCGACGGGCAGACCGGCTCCGCCGGTGCCCGGCATCGGTGTATGGAACGTAAGAAGTTCTACCGCTCCGTGTGGTTCTGGGTCGTCATCGTCGTCCTCCTGGCCCTCACGCTCTCCTCCCTGTTCCGCGGCGGCGGCAACCTCCAGGAGGTCTCCACCGCCACGGCGCTGACGCAGATCGAGGGCGGCAACGTCGAGTCGGCGACGCTCAACACCAAGGAGCAGACGCTCGATCTCGTCCTGCGCGACGAGGTCGACGACAGCTCCGAGGTGCAGGCCTCCTACCCGCTCGCGGTCGAGGACGACATCGTCGACCTGCTGCGCGAGAACGACACCGAGGACTTCGACACCAACGTCACCCAGGACAGCCTGCTGGTCAGCCTCCTGGTGAGCTTCCTCCCGTTCCTCATCCTGCTGCTGCTGCTGTTCTGGCTGTTCAACTCCATGCAGGGCGGCGGCCGCGGAGTCATGGCCTTCGGCAAGTCCAAGGCCAAGCAGGTCACCAAGGACACCCCGAAGACGACGTTCGCCGACGTCGCCGGCGCGGACGAGGCGATCGAGGAACTGCACGAGATCAAGGACTTCCTGCAGAACCCGGTCAAGTTCCAGGCCGTCGGCGCCAAGATCCCCAAGGGCGTGCTGCTGTTCGGCCCGCCCGGGACCGGCAAGACGCTGCTGGCCCGCGCCGTGGCCGGCGAGGCCGGCGTCCCGTTCTTCTCGATCTCCGGCTCGGACTTCGTCGAGATGTT
The DNA here is from genome assembly GCF_900102425.1 of Blastococcus aurantiacus. Taxonomy (GTDB): domain Bacteria; phylum Actinomycetota; class Actinomycetes; order Mycobacteriales; family Geodermatophilaceae; genus Blastococcus; species Blastococcus aurantiacus. The sequence goes on along the minus strand of NZ_FNBT01000005.1, from coordinate 52,030 downwards.
CGTCGGTGTGGGTGCCAGCCGGGTCCGCGACCTGTTCAACCAGGCCAAGGAGAACGCCCCGGCGATCATCTTCGTCGACGAGATCGACGCCGTCGGCCGGCACCGCGGCGCCGGCATGGGCGGCGGCCACGACGAGCGCGAGCAGACCCTCAACCAGATGCTGGTCGAGATGGACGGCTTCGACGTCAAGGGCGGCGTCATCATGATCGCCGCGACGAACCGGCCCGACATCCTCGACCCGGCGCTGCTGCGCCCCGGCCGCTTCGACCGGCAGATCGCCGTCGACCGGCCCGACCTCCTCGGCCGCAAGGCGATCCTCTCGGTGCACGCCAAGGGCAAGCCGCTCGCACCCGACGTCGACCTGGAGACCGTCGCCCGCCGCACCCCCGGCTTCACCGGCGCGGATCTGGCGAACGTGCTCAACGAGGGCGCCCTGCTCACCGCGCGCAACAACGGCTCGCTGATCACCGACGCCGTGCTCGAGGAGGCGATCGACCGGGTCATCGCCGGCCCCGAGCGCAAGACGCGGGCGATGAGCGAGAAGGAGAAGAAGGTGACCGCCTACCACGAGGGCGGGCACGCTCTCGTGGCGCACGCGCTGCCGAACCTCGACCCGGTGCACAAGGTGACGATCCTGCCGCGTGGCCGGTCGCTCGGGCACACGCTCGTGCTGCCGACCGAGGACAAGTACACCCAGACCCGCTCCGAGATGATCGACACCCTCGCCTACGCCCTCGGTGGGCGCGCGGCCGAGGAGCTGGTCTTCCACGAGCCGACCACGGGTGCGGGCAACGACATCGAGAAGGCCACCTCCATGGCCCGGGCGATGGTCACCCAGTACGGGATGAGCGCCAAGCTCGGTGCGGTGAAGTACGGCAGCACCGACGCCGAGCCGTTCCTGGGCCGCGACATGGGCTCCCGGCCCGACTACTCCGAGGCCGTGGCCGCCGACATCGACGCGGAGATCCGCGCCCTGATCGAGGCCGCCCACGACGAGGCCTGGGAGATCCTGGTCGAGTACCGGCACGTCCTGGACCAGCTGGTCCTCGAGTTGATGGAGAAGGAGACGCTGTCCAAGGAGGACATGGCGCGGATCTGCGCGCCGGTCACCAAGCGTCCCTCCCTGGCGCCGTACAACGGCTTCGGCAAGCGCACGCCGTCGGACCAGCCGCCGGTCCTCACGCCCTCGGAGCGGGCCGGCCAGAACGGATCGGCCGGTGCCGACCCGACGCCGGTCGGGGACGTCGGCGCACCGGTCCAGCGGTGAGCCCGGTGGCGGTCGGGAGGCCCGCATGAGCGAGATCCCGATCGAGTCGGAGGACCGCGTCGAGCCCGCGTTCGACCGGATAGACCCCGCCCGCGCGGAGGCGGCCGTCCGGGAGCTGCTGCTCGCCGTGGGGGAGGACCCCGACCGCCCGGGTCTGCAGGAGACCCCGGCGCGGGTGGCCCGCGCCTACGCAGAGACCTTCGCCGGGCTCTGGCAGGACCCGTACGAGATCCTGGCGACGACGTTCGACGAGAACCACGACGAGCTCGTGCTGGTCAAGGACATCGCGATGTACTCGACCTGCGAGCACCACCTGGTGCCCTTCCACGGGGTCGCGCACGTGGGGTACATCCCGGGCGCCGACGGCCGGGTGACCGGGCTGTCGAAGGTGGCCCGCCTGGTCGAGGTCTACGCCCGCCGTCCGCAGGTGCAGGAGCGGCTGACCCGCCAGATCGCCGATGCGCTCAACGACGTCCTGAAGCCGCAGGGCGTGATCGTGGTGATCCAGGCCGAGCACCTGTGCATGGCCATGCGCGGGATCCGCAAGCCCGGCACGACCACGGTCACCTCCGCGGTGCGGGGGATCTTCCGGGAGAACCCCGCCACCCGCAGCGAGGCGATGAGCCTCGTCCTCGGCAGGTGACGGAGCGGTGAGCACCGCCCTCCCGCGGCCGGCCCACTGCGTGGTGATGGGCGTCCTCAACGTCACGCCCGACTCGTTCTCCGACGGCGGCTGCTTCTCCGACCCGGCGACGGCGATCGCGCACGGCCTGGCGATGCACGCGGCCGGCGCGGACTACGTCGACGTCGGCGGCGAATCCACCCGGCCCGGTGCAGACCGCGTCGACGCCGGCGAGGAGTGCACCCGGGTGGTCCCGGTCATCCGCGAGCTGGCAGCCGCCGGGGTGCGCACCAGCGTGGACACCACGCGAGCCGAGGTCGCCGAGGCGGCGCTGGAGGCCGGCGCCGAGCTGGTCAACGACGTCAGCGGCGGGCTGGCGGACAAGAACATGGCCGACCTCGTCGCCGAGGCCGGCGTGCCCTGGGTGCTCATGCACTGGCGGGGCCACAGCCGCGAGATGTACGCCGCCGCCCAGTACGGCGACGTGGTCACCGAGGTCTGCGCCGAGCTCACCGCCCGCGTGGAGGACGTCGTCGCCGCCGGGGTGGCCCCCGAGCAGCTCGTCCTGGACCCCGGTCTGGGGTTCGCCAAGCGCGCCGAGCACAACTGGGCGCTGCTGGCCGGGCTCGAGCGGCTGACCGCGCTGGGCCTGCCGGTGCTGGTGGGCGCCTCCCGCAAGACCTTCCTGGGGCGACTGCTCGCCGGCGCCGACGGCGTCCCGCGGCCGGCCGAGGAGCGCGACGCCGCCACGCTCGCGACGACGGTGCTGGCCGCCCAGGCCGGTGCCTGGGGGGTGCGGGTGCACGACGCCGCCGCGTCGGTCGACGCGCTGCGCACGCTGGACGCCGTCCGCGCGGTGCGGGGGGCGCGTCGTGGCTGAGCCCCGCCGGGTACCCGACCGCATCGCGTTGCGCGGGGTGCGGGCCCACGCACACCACGGCGTCTACGCCTTCGAGCGCGAGCGCGGCCAGCTCTTCACCGTCGACGCCGTCCTCGAGCTGGACACCGCGCCGGCCGCGGCCGGTGACGACCTCGCGCTGACGGTGAACTACGCCGAGCTGGCCCACCGGCTGCACGACGTCCTGGGCGGCGAGCCGGTCGACCTGCTGGAGACCCTCTGCCAGCGGCTGGCCGACGTCTGCCTGGCCGATCCGCTGGTCGAGGCCGTCGAGATCACCGTGCACAAGCCGCAGGCCGAGCTCGGGGTGCCCTTCGACGACGTCACCGTGAGCATCCGGCGCGAACGCGCATGACCCGCGTCGTCCTCTCGCTGGGCGCCAACCTCGGCGACCGGGCCGCCACCCTGCGCGCCGCCCTCGACGCGCTGGCCGCCGACGGCGCGCTCGCGCACTCCGGCCTGTACGAGACCCCGCCCTGGGGACCGGTGGAGCAGCCGCCGTACCTGAACGCCGTCGCCGTGCTGGACGGCGACCACGACGCCCGCGGCTGGCTGGCCAGGGCGCACGAGCTGGAACAGGACGCCGGGCGCACCCGCGAGGTCCGCTGGGGAGCGCGGACCCTCGACGTCGACGTCGTGACCGTCACCGCTGCCGACGGCCAGCCCGTGGTCTCCGCCGATCCGGAGCTGACGCTGCCCCATCCGCGGGCGCACGAGCGGGCCTTCGTGCTGGTGCCGTGGCTGGCCGTCGACGCCGCCGCGGAGCTCCCCGGGCACGGGCCGGTCGGGGCCCTCGTCGCGGCCCTGGACCTTGCCGAGGTCGCCGCCGTCGTGCCGTGGATCCCGGTGGCGTGACCCGATGACCCCGGTGCGCCGTCGCGACCTCGTCGTCCTCGCCGCGGGGCTGGCCGTGGCCGCCTGGCTGCTCGTGCGGTCCTGGTACGGCGAGCTTCCCTCGCTGGACTGGTGGCTGCCGGCGCCGCTCGCGCTGCTGGCCGTCGCCGAGGCGCTCGCCGCGCGCACCCTGCGGGGCCGGCTGGCCGACCAGCGTGCGGCCCGCGCGGGACGTGCGCCCCGGGCGGGGGAGGCCGCGGCCCGGCCGGTGCGCCTGGTCGAGCCGCTGCTCGTCGCGCGGCTGGCGGTGCTCGCCCAGGCCAGCGCCTACGTCGGCGCGGTGTTCGCCGGCACCTGGACCGGGGTCCTGGTGCACGTCGGGCCGGCCGCCGACCGGGTGCAGGCCGCCGGCAGCGACACGGTCACGGCGGTGATCGGCGTCGTCTGCTCGCTCGGCCTCGTGGCCGCCGCGCTCTGGCTCGAGTCGGTCTGCCGCGTCCCCCCGGACGAGGACCAGCCGTCCGGGGGCGTCGCGGCCTAGGCGACCGCCCGGGAGACGAGCAAGAACGGTCAAGCTCCGTCGGGTCCCGGCGCATCAGACTGGCCGCATGACCGGACGGGATCGGCTGCGCGAGCTCCTGGACGCGGTCCTCGACGAGGACAACCGCACCCTGGAGGAGATGGCCGGCGACGCGTACGCCTCGCCCCACCACTTCAGCCGGCTGCTCTCCCGCCACGCCGGCGAGGCACCCGTCGCCATGCGACGACGGGTGATGCTCGAGCGCGCTGCGTGGCAGCTGCGGCAGGGCAGCAGCGTCACCGACGTCGCCTGGGCGGCGGGCTACGAGTCCCTCGAGGGCTTCAGCCGCGCCTTCACCCGCGCCTACGGGCGGGCCCCGAGCACGGTCGACGCCACGACCGGGCACTGGCTGCCGGCCCCCAACGGGATCCACTTCCACCCGCCGATGTCGCTCTGGGTGCACAGCACGGAGCACGTCATGGATCCGCTGACCGAGCAGCTGGTCGCCCACCACCTGGACGACACCCGGTACCTGCTCGAGGCGGCGAAGGGGCTGACCGCCGAGCAGTTCCGGGCGTCGCTCCTGCCCGGGCTCGTGGTCCTGCCTTGGGACGGACCCGAGGAGTCGCTCCAGGCCGTGCTGGACCACCTGGTCCACACGCTGGAGATCTGGCTGGCCTCGATCGAGGGACGGGACGTGCCGACGCGGGACGACGACCCCGGCCCGGCCCGGTTGCTGGAGCGCCACGACGAGGTGGCCCCGCGCTGGCTGGCCGCCGTCCGGGACATCGACCGCCGGGGCGGCTGGGACGACCGGTTGATCGACGCGCTGTGCGAGCCGCCGGAGAGCTTCGTGCTCAGCAGCGTGGTCGCCCACGTGCTGACCTACTCCGCCCACCGCCGGCACCTGGCCCGCCACCTGCTCCGGGCGACCGGCCGCGAGGTGGACACCGGCGACCCCATCGACTGGCTCCGCGCGCGGCGCGGCGAGACCCGAGGAGGACCCCCGTGCTGACCTACTACACGGCCACCACGCTCGACGGCTTCATCGCCGATCCCGACGACTCGCTGGACTGGCTGCTCCGCCAGAAGGGCGGCGAGGGCGGCTCCTTCGGCTTCGACGCGTTCCTGTCCGGTGTCGGGGCGACCGTCATGGGGTCGACGACGTACGAGTGGGTGCGCGCGCACCTGGCCCGGTCCGGGGAGTCGTGGCCCTACGCGATGCCGTCCTGGGTGATGACCAGTCGCGCGCTGACCCCCGTCGACGGCGCGGACATCCGCTTCGCATCGGGGAACGTGCGCGCCGTGCACGAGGCGATGACCGCGGCCGCCGGGGGCAAGGACCTCTGGGTGGTCGGCGGCGGGGACCTGGCCGGGCAGTTCGCGCAAGCCGACCTGCTCGACGAGGTCGTCGTCTCGGTGGCCCCGGTGACGCTCGGCGCCGGCCGCCCGCTGCTGCCACGGCGGCTGGACCTCGAGCTGGTGGAGACCGGGCGCAGCGGCGCCTTCGTGAACGCGCGCTACCGGGTGGCCGGTCCGCTCCTGGAGGACCGCGTGGCGGGCTAGACCAGCGAGGCGCCCGCCGTCTCCGGCACGGTGCCCTCCACCGACCGGCGGAGGGCGGCGTGCAGCGACTCCGGGGTCAGCACCCCGAGGAACCGGTCGCCGTCGAGCACCGCGACCCAGCCGGCCTCGTGCTGCAGCATCGTGGCGAACGCGCTCTTGAGGCTCGCGTCCGATGGCACCCAGGCCTCCATGCGCCTGGCCGCGGACCCGACCGTCCCGGCGCCGGCGGCCCGCTCCACCGACAGCCAGCCGTGCAGGGCCTCGTCGTCGTCGAGCACCACGGCCCAGCGCGCGCCGGAGAGCTGCATCGCGCTGCGGGCGTCGGCCAGTCCGTCCTCCACGTGCACCACCGGCGGGTGCTCGAGGTCGGCGGCGTCGACGCCGGTGACGGCCAGCCGCTTGAGCCCCCGGTCGGCGCCCACGAAGTCGGCGACGAAGGGGTTGGCCGGCCGGCCGAGGAGGTCGGCGGGGGAGGCGAACTGCTCGACCCGGCCGCCGGTGCTCATGACGGCGATGCGATCGCCGAGCCGCACGGCCTCCTCGATGTCGTGGGTGACGAAGACGATCGTCTTGCGCACCTGCTCCTGGAGGCGGAGGAACTCCGACTGCAGCCGCTCGCGGACGACCGGGTCGACAGCGGAGAAGGGCTCGTCCATGAGCAGGACCGGAGGATCGGCGGCCAGGGCCCGGGCGACCCCGGCGCGCTGCCGCTGGCCCCCGGAGAGCTGGTGGGGGTAGCGGTCGGCGTGGACGGCGGGATCGAGACCGACGAGGGCGAGCAGCTCCTCGACCCGGTCACGGGTGCGCGACCGGTCCCAGCCCAGCAGCCGCGGCACCGTGCCGATGTTGGCCCGGATGGTCTGGTGCGGGAAGAGCCCGACGTTCTGGATCACGTAGCCGATCCGGCGGCGCAGCTTGACCGCGTCGACCCCGGTCACGTCCTCGCCGCCGATCATGATCCGCCCGGTGGTCGGCTCGATGATGCGGTTGATCATCTTCATGGTCGTCGTCTTGCCGCAGCCGGACGGCCCGACCAGGACGGTCAGCTCGCCCGCCGCGAAGGTGAGGTCGAGCTCGGCGACGCCGACGGTGCCGTCGGCGTAGACCTTGCTGAGGCCCTCGAGCCGGATCTCCTGCGCGCCTCCGGACGGTGCGAGCGGCGGGTTCGGAGCAGTAGCGTCCACGACGTGGCCTCCCTGGTGCGCGCTCGATGCTGAACGCGGTGGACGGTGCGGTGCTGGCGGTCGACGCAGCCCCGAACCCGTGGTTCGACCTTTCCTACGTGATCGACAACCGTGAGTCCATCCTGCGCCTCCTCGGCGAGCACGTCCGGTTGACGGTGGCCGCCGTCGTCCTCGGTGCGCTGATCGCCCTGCCGCTGGCCGTGCTGGCGCGCCGCAGCCGGTGGCTGGCCGGCCCGGTCCTGGTGACCTCCACCCTCATCTACACGATCCCGTCCCTGGCCATGTTCGCCTTCGTCGCACCGGTCACCGGCCTGACGACGACGACGGTGCTGATCGGCCTGGTGCTCTACTCGCTGGTGATCCTGGTGCGGAACTTCCTCGCCGGCCTGCAGGCGGTGCCCGACGACGTCCGCGAGGCCGCTCGCGGGATGGGCTACGGCCCGACGCGGTTGTTCTGGCAGGTCGACCTGCCGCTGTCCCTGCCGGCGTTCATCGCCGGCATCCGCGTCGCCACCGTGTCGACCGTCGCCCTGGTCACCGTGGGCGTGATCGTCGGCCACGGCGGGCTGGGCCAGCTCATCACCGGCGGGTTCGCCGCGAACTTCTACCGGGCGCAGATCGTCACCGGGGCGCTGGGCTGCGTCCTGCTGGCGCTGCTCGCCGACCTCCTCCTCGCGGGGGCCGAGCGGCTGCTGACCCCGTGGGCGCGGGGGGTGCGGGCGTGAACCGGTTCGGCGACGCGATCCGCTACCTCAACGACCCGTTCAACTGGACGAAGCGGGACGGCATCCTCGACCTGCTCGTCGAGCACCTGCGGATCTCCGCCCTCGCGGTGCTGGCCGCCCTGGTGGTGGCGGTGCCGGTGGGCATGCTGCTCGGGCACACCGGCCGGGGCGGTGGCTTCACGGTGGCGCTGTCGAACGTCTCGCGCGCCGTGCCGACGCTGGCGCTGCTCACCGTCTTCGCCGTCACCCCGATCGGCTTCGGGCCGACGGCGACGACGATCGCGCTGGCCGTCTTCGCCGTCCCCCCGATGCTGACCAACACCTACGTCGGGTTCCGCGGCGTGGACCGGGACGTCGTCGAGGCCGCCCGGGCCATGGGCTTCTCCGAGCGGCAGGTGGCCACGCGGGTGGAGCTGCCGCTGGCCATGCCGCTGCTGATGACCGGCGTGCGGACGGCGGCGGTGCAGGTGGTCGCCACGGCCACGCTCGCCGCGCTGGTGGCCGGCGGAGGGCTCGGCCGGATCATCACGCTCGGCTTCCGCCAGCAGGACTACGGCGCCGTCGTCGCCGGGGCGATCCTGGTCGCCGCCCTCGCCGTGCTCACCGAGCTGCTCCTCGTGGCCGTGTCCTGGGCGCTCACCCCGGGGGAGAAGCGGCTGCCCTTCCTCACCGCCCGGAGGAACTCCCCGGTGCCCGAGCCCACGGCGGCGGGCGTCCCGCTCTGACCCACGGGGTCACGTCTCGCTAACGGGCCCCGAAATGCATTGCGCCCCACCGACCTGCCGAGTTCGATGGGGAGCGCGGGAGTCCTCCCGCCAGACACGCGTGGTCCAAGACGGGGCCACGGGACACAGAAGGCGGGCAAGCATGCGCGCGCGTACCCGGTACATCCTCCCCCTGGCCCTCACCGCCCTGGTGACGGCGGCATGCGGGGAGTCCGGCTCCTCCGGCACCGGTGGGGGCGACGAGGGCGGCAGCAACCAGGCGTCGGGCGAGGCGTGCGCCCCCGTCGCCGGTGACCAGCTGGTCGTCCTCGAGGACGACCAGCAGCTGCAGAACGCGGACAACATCATCCCGGCGGTGAACGCGGCGGCCGCCGCGGCCAACCCGGCGCTGCTGGAGACGCTGAACGCGGTCTCCGCGGTGCTCACCACCGAGGACCTCATCGAGATGAACGCCGCCGTCGACGTCGAGCGCCAGGCGGTCGAGGAGGTCGCTGCGGGCTACGTCGAGGAGCAGGACCTGGGCTCCGGTGCTACCGGCGGCAGCGGCGCCGTCGTGGTGGGTGCGGCCGGGTTCACCGAGTCCCAGATCCTGGCCACGATCTACGCCGACGTCCTCGACGCGGCCGGGTTCGACGCCTCGGTGCAGACCGTCGGCAACCGGGAGCTGTACCTGCCCGCCCTCCAGCGCGGCGAGATCCAGGCCTTCCCCGAGTACCTGGCCACGGTCACCGACATCATCAACCGGCAGCTCAACGGTGCCGACGCCGAGGGGGTGGCCTCCGGCGACGTCGACGCCACGCTCGAGGAGCTCACCCCGCTGGCCGAACAGGCCGGGCTGGTCTTCGGGGAGCCGGCCGAGGCCGCCGACCAGAACGCCTTCGCGGTCACGCAGGAGTTCGCCGACGAGCTGGGGGTCACGACCCTCTCGGAGCTCGCCGACGCGTGCGGTGACGGCTCGCTGAGCCTCGGTGGGCCCGGCGAGTGCCCGACCCGCCCGCAGTGCCAGCTCGGCCTCGAGGAGACCTACGGCCTGGAGTTCGACTCCTTCCAGGAGTACGACGAGGGCGGCCCGCTGACCAAGGCGGCCATCACGCAGGGCGAGGTGTCCATCGGCCTGGTCTTCAGCTCCGACGGCGCCCTCGCTCAGTAAGAGGACCCCCGTGCCCCCCACCGCTCGCAGGCTCGCGGCGGGGCCCTGCACGGGAGCCGTTCCAGTACGTCACGAGTACCAGCCGCCGGGGGGCAACTGCTCCCCGGCGGCGACCGGCGCCTCGATCCGATTCCCCTCGGGTGCCAGCGGGCACGACCAGCGCGGGTCGTAGGCGCAGGACGGGTGGTAGGCGAAGTTGAGGTCGACCACCAGCCGTCCGTTCGCGCTGCCGAGGTCGGCGCCCTTGACGGTGTCGAGCAGGTAGCGGCCACCGCCGTAGGTCCCCTGCCCGGCCGTGCCGTCGCGCAGGGGCACGAAGACGCCGCCGCCGTACAGGGCGACCCACCACACGTCGAGCCGGCCCAGTCGCGGCAGGGTCACCGCGCCGATCCGCTCCAGCGGGACGTTCCCGTCGGCGGCGGTGGGGACCTCCAGCCGGGCGGTCCCGGCCGGCTCCAGCGCGGGCTCGAACCGCAGTGCCGGGTCGTAGGGCAGGAACGGCAGCCCGTCGAACGTCTCCCGTCTGGCGGCGTCCAGCGGGGAGTCGGGATGGCCGGCGAACAGCTCGTCCCGCCCGTCCCGCCACGTCCGCCAGCCCGCCTCGGGGTCGGCCGCCGCGCGGGCGGCGGAGTACAGCGCGGCGGTGCGGCGGCGCCAGTCCAGCAGCGTCAGGGTCACCGGCCCACTGTGGCAGCCGCGCGCCACGAGTCATGACCGGACCACTGACGGAGAGTGGGACGGAGGGTCGCGCGCCGCTACGCTAGGTGCATGCCCCGCCGCCCGGACGACGACGTCGCCACCGGCGGCCCCGACGTCCCCGGCCGGCGCTCCCTGATGGCGGGGGCGGGCTTCCTGCTGGCGGCCGGCGCCACCCTGGCGGTCTTCCTCACCGACAACCCGCAGTACCTGCGCATCGCCGTCGTCGCCGTGGCCTGGGCCTTCGTCCTCGCGACCTTCGCCGCCGGCCGTCGCGGTGGTGATCGCGCGGCGGCCGCGGCCCGCGAGGCGCAGCTGCGCCGCGCCTACGAGCACGAGCTCGACCTCGAGGTGGCCGCCCGGCGCGAGTACGAGCTGGAGCTGGAGAACGAACTCCGCCGGGAGTCCGAGCAGGGGATGCGCGAGGAGCTCGACGCCCTCCGCTCCGAGCTCACGGCGCTCGCGGACCTGCGCGACCAGGTGGCGGGCGTGGCGGCCCTGGGCTCGGAGATCGCGGGGCTCGCCGCCCTGCGCGACGAGGTGGCCCGCGTTGCCGCGATGCGCGACGACATCCTGGCGTTGGGCTCGCTGCGGCAGGAACTGGGCCAGCTGCACGAGCTGCGCGACGACATGGGCCGCCTGCGCGCGGAGCTGACCGAGCAGCTGTCGTCGGAGATGCTGATCGAGCGGATCGTCATGCGCACCCAGGCCAGCCGGCTGCCGGGGGAGCCCACCCGCACGCTGGACGCCGTCTGGAACGAGGAGACACCGCGCGAGCTGACCGGCGGCTGGCCGGCCGTGCGTCTGGACGAGCCCCGCGAGACCCGTCACGTCGAGCAGGTGCGGGTGGAGCGGACCGACGTCCGCCCGCCTTCCGAGCCGCGCCCCCGCGAGACACACACCGCCGCGGCGTGGACCCCGCCGGCACCCCCCACGACGACGTTCGCGGGGCCGCAGCCCTCGCGCCTGGGGCCGCCTCCCTCGGCGGCCGGCGCGCCGCCGAGCCCTGCTCCCGCGCGGTCCGCGCCGGTGGACCCGGTCGCCGCCGCTCCGTCGACGATGTCCTTCCCGCTGCTGCCGCAGGCGGCGCACGCGGAACCGCCGCCGCCGCCGGCTCCGGTCGAGCCGCCGCCTCCTGTCGACCCGCCGCCCTCCCCGTTGGACTGGCTGGTCGCCCGCGAGCTGCTCGACACCCCGGCCGAATCACCCGCCTGGCAGCCGTCCCCGACGCCCCCGCAGCCCACACCGCGGCGGCGGCGCGGGGACGACGTGGAGCTGCCCCCGGTGCCCGAGGCGGAGGCGCGGACGGCGGAGCGGCCGAGCCCGACGCCCCGCAGACGGATCGAGGACCGTGGCGGCTACCGCGTCGCGATGCCGGAACCGTCAGCGTCCGCCGTCGCACCAGCGGCACCGGTCGTCCAGCCCCCGGTGCCCGCCGCCGGGCCGACGACGTCCCCGGGCAGCGGCAACCGGCTGGCGGAGATCCTGGCCGAGAACGGGGTGAGCCCGGCGACTGGCGGCCGCCGGCGCCGGCGCTACCGGGACGACGACGACGCCGACGACGTGCTCTCCCGCGTCCTCGGCCGGGAGTAGGCGGGCGGGACCCGGCGGTCGGGGACTAGCGGCCGCGCGAGCCGGAACCGCCGTCGAGGACCAGTGTCTGGCCGGTGACCCAGCCGGCGCCGTCGCCCAGCAGGTAGGCCGCGGCCTCGCCGATGTCCTCCGGGACGCCGAGCCGGCCCACCGGGTAGCCGGCGGCGACCTCCTCCTCGCGGCCCTCGTACAGCGCCTCGGCGAAGCGGGTCTTCACGACGGCGGGGGCCACGGCGTTGACCCGGACCTTCGGGCCCATCTCCACCGCGAGCTGCGTGGTCAGGTTGATGAGGGCCGCCTTGCTCACGCCGTAGCCGCCGATCATCGGCGACGACCGCAGGCCGGCCACCGAGGCCACGAAGAGCACCGAGCCGCCGTGCTCGGACATCCACGCCCGCCAGGCCTGCTGGACCAGGTCCAGGGCCGACACCACGTTCGTGTCGAGGATCTTGCGGAAGGCGCCGAGGTCGAGGTCCATCATCGGGCCGTAGACCGGGTTGATGCCCACGTTGCCGACCAGCATGTCCAGGCTGCCGAAGGTCTCCACGGCGGTGCGCACCGCCGTGGCGCGGTGCTCGGCGTCGCCGGCGTTGCCCGCCACCGCGACCGCGACGTCGGAGCCGCCCAGCGACTCCACCGCCTCGGCGAGCGCCTCGGGCTTCCGCGCCGTCAGCACGACCTTGGCCCCCCGCTTCACCAGGCTCTCGGCGATGCCGAGACCGATCCCACGGCTGCCGCCGGTCACCAGTGCGGTCCGTCCCTCGAAGCTGTCCACGCCGTCTCCAGTCGATGTAGGGGTGTTCGCGGTCACGTTAGGGGCGGCCCTCTCCCGGCCGGAACCCACCTCGGGTGAGGCATGCCACACCCCTCGCGCGTTGCACGGCGGACGGGGGAGTTCCACACTCGCCTGCGACGTTCCCCTGCGCGACACACCACGGTTGCAGCAGGGACACGTCGCACCGCCCGCACGACCAGCACGACCCGGTTCCCGACCAGGGAACCGTGAACCGACGTCCGGTACCCGCTCGGGACTGGAACGAGAGGTGCCCCGATGCCTGCTGTCCGCAGGACCGTCCGCGCTGCCGGACTCCCCGCAGCGGCCGATGCGCCCGCGCGCCTGCGCGTGGGGATCATCGGCGCCGGCCGCGTCGGTGCCGTCATCGGCGCCGCGCTCTCCGCCGCAGGTCACGACGTCGTCGCCGCCTCCGGCCTCTCCACGGCCTCCGCCGAGCGCGCGGCCCGCCTGCTGCCCGGCGTTCCCCTGCTGCCCGCCGACCAGGTCGTCGCCGCGGCGGACCTCGTGGTGCTCGCCGTCCCGGACGACACGCTCTCCGGGCTGGTCGCGGGCCTCGCCGAGACCGGCGCCTGGCGGGCCGGCCAGCTGGCCTTCCACACCTCCGGTGCGCACGGCCTGGCCGTGCTGGCGCCGGCCGAGCGGGCCGGTGTCCTGCCGCTCGCGCTGCACCCGGCCATGACCTTTACCGGCGCGGCCGAGGACGCCGACCGGCTGATCGGATGCCCCTTCGGGGTGACCAGCCACCGCGCGTACCGGCCGGTCGCGGAGACCCTGGTCCTGGAGATGGGCGGCGAGCCCTTCTTCGTCGCCGAGGCCGACCGGACGCTGTACCACGCAGCGCTGGTCACCGGCGCCAACCACCTGGTCACCCTCGTCGCCGAGGCTGCGGACCTGCTCCGCACCGCCGGCGTCGCGGAGCCGGGCCGGATCCTCGCCCCGCTGCTGACCGCCGCCCTGGACAACGGCCTGCGCCGCGGCGACCGCGGCCTCACCGGGCCGGTGAGCCGGGGCGACGTCGGCACGGTCGGCCGTCATCTCGAGACGCTCGCCGAGCGGGCGCCGGAATCGGTCGCCGCCTACGTCGCGATGGCCCGCCGGACGACCGAGCGCGCCCTGGCCGCCGGGCGGCTCAAGCGGCACGAGGGCGCTCCGCTGCTCGACCTGCTCGCCACCAGCCACGACGAGGCGGGCTCGCGGTGACCGGCGGCCCCGTCGTCGCTGAAACGGTCGCCGACCTCCGCAAGCTCCTCGCCGACCTGCCCGGGCCGGTCGCGCTGGTGCCGACCATGGGCGCGCTGCACGAGGGCCACCGGACACTGGTCCGCGCCGCTCGCGAGCGCGCGGCCACCGTCGTCGTCTCCGTCTTCGTGAATCCGACCCAGTTCGGCCCCGGCGAGGACTTCGACCGCTACCCGCGCACCTGGGACGCCGACCTCGCCGCGGTGGCCGAGGAGGGTGCCGACGTGGTCTTCCACCCGCCGGTCGAGGAGGTCTACCCACCCGGCGCGGTGGGCGTCACCGTCGAGCCCGGACCGCTCGGCTCGGTGCTCGAGGGCGCGGTGCGCCCCGGCCACTTCGCCGGCGTGCTGACCGTCGTGGCCAAGCTGTTCGGGCTGGTGCGGCCGGACCTCGCCTACTTCGGCGAGAAGGACTACCAGCAGCTCACCCTGGTCCGTGCCCTGGCGCGGGAGCTGGCGCTCCCCGTCGAGGTGGTGGGCGTCCCCACGGTCCGGGAGGACGACGGCCTGGCCCTGTCCAGCCGCAACCGCTACCTCGACCCGCAGCAGCGGGCCGCGGCCGCCACCATCTCGGCCGCGCTGCGCGCCGGTGCGGCGGCCGGTCCGCAGGGGGCCGACGCCGTGCTGGCCGCGGCCCGCGCCGTCCTGGACGGCCGCCCCGACCTGCTCCAGGACTACCTCGAACTCACCGATACCGATCTGGGGCCGCCGCCCGCCGCCGGACCCGCCCGCCTGCTGGTCGCCGTCCGCGCCGGCAGCACCCGGCTCCTCGACAACGCCGACGTCACCCTGGGAGAGACCCGATGATGCGCATGATGCTCAAGTCCAAGATCCACCGCGCGACGGTCACCCAGGCCGACCTGCACTACGTGGGCTCCGTGACCGTCGACGAGGATCTCCTCGACGCCGCCGACCTGCTCCCCGGCGAGCAGGTCGCGATCGTCGACATCACCAACGGCGCCCGGCTGGAGACCTACGTCATCCCCGGCGAGCGCGGCACCGGCGTCATCGGCATCAACGGCGCGGCCGCGCACCTGGTGCACCCCGGCGACATGGTCATCCTGATCAGCTACGGCCTCATGGACGAGACCGAGGCCAAGAGCTACATCCCGACGGTCGTGCACGTGGACGCCGACAACCGGATCGTGGAGCTCGGCGGCGACCCCTCGGCCCCCGTGCCCGGCGCGACCGACCAGCGGCGCAGCGACCTCGGCGTGCCCGTCCGGTGACCCTGCTGACGGTCGACGTCGGCAACAGCCAGACCGTTCTCGCCACCTTCGACGGCCCGCGGCGCCTGGACTGCTGGCGGGTCACCACCGCACCCAGGGCGACCGCCGACGAGCTCCGCATGCTCTGGCGCGGCCTGCTCCGGGACACGACGGTCACCGGCGTGGCCGTCTGCTCCGCCGTGCCGGCGCTGCTGCCGGCACTGCGCCAGCTGCTGGACTCCCTCGAGGTGCCGGTCGTCCTCATCGGACCGGGCGTGCGCACCGGCGTTCCCCTGCACGTCGACAACCCCCGCGAGGTCGGCGCCGACCGCGTGGTCACCGCACTCGCCGCGCACGAGATGTTCGGACGGCGGCCCGACGGCTCGGGCCGCCCGGTGGTGGTGGTCGACTTCGGCACGTCGACCAACGTCGACGCCGTGGGCCCCGACGGTCAGTTCCTGGGCGGTGCGCTCGCCCCGGGGGTGGAGGTCAGCCACGACGCGCTGGCCTCCCGTGCGGCGCAGCTCCGCTCGGTGGAGCTCGCCGTCCCCGCGCACGCCATCGGCAAGAACACCGTGGCCGCGCTGCAGTCCGGTCTGGTGCTCGGCTTCGCCGGCCTGGTCGACGGCCTCGTCGGCCGCATCGCCGCCGAGCTCGTCGCCCAGTTCGGCACCGCGCCGGTCGTCGTCGCCACCGGGGGGCTGGCCCCGCTGATGGCCGACAGCTGCCGGACGATCTCCGAGCGGGAGCCGGACCTGACCGTCCACGGGCTGCGCCTCGCCTTCGAACGGCAGCACACCCGGTAGCTCCCTGCCGGGGTCGATCCCCGCCCACCCGCCCCCCCCGACGGCCTCCCCGTAGGCTCGGACCCCGTGAACGACGGACCGAACGGCCCCTCCGACGGCCTGCCCGACGAAACGGACGGCGGCGTCGACGAGCTGCCCGAGCAGATGCGGGTCCGCCGGGCCAAGCTCGACCGCCTCCGTGAGTCCGGGATCGACCCCTACCCGGTCACCGTCCCGCGGACGACGACGTTGGCCGCGGTCCGCGCCGCCCACCCCGACCTCGAGCCCGACTCGATGACCGGCGAGCAGGTCGGCGTCACCGGGCGGGTCATCTTCTTCCGCAACACCGGCAAGCTCTGCTTCGCGACGCTGCGCGAGGGCGACGCCGAGCTGCAGGTGATGCTCTCCCGCGACCGCGTCGGCGAGGAGTCCCTGGCGGCGTGGAAGGCCGACGTCGACCTCGGGGACCACGTGCTGGTCACCGGTGAGGTGGGGACGTCGCGTCGCGGCGAGCTGTCGGTCTTCGCCGACTCCTGGCAGCTGACCGCCAAGGCGCTGCGCCCGCTGCCGGTCGCGCACAAGCCGATGAGCGAGGAGCTGCGGGTCCGCCGTCGCTACGTGGACCTCATCGTGCGCGACGAGGCCCGCCGCACGGTGCGCCAGCGGGCCACCGTCATGTCGTCGCTCAGGGCCGGGCTCACCGCGCGCGGCTACCTCGAGGTCGAGACGCCGATGCTGCAGACCGTGCACGGGGGTGCGGCGGCCCGGCCGTTCCGCACCCACATGAACGCCTTCGACCTCGACCTGTACCTGCGCATCGCGCCCGAGCTGTTCCTGAAGCGGTGCATCGTCGGCGGCCTGGACCGGGTGTTCGAGATCAACCGGAACTTCCGCAACGAGGGCGCGGACAGCTCGCACTCGCCGGAGTTCGCGATGCTGGAGGCGTACCAGGCCTACGCCGACTACCAGGAGATGGCCACGGTCACCCGCGAGCTGATCCAGGACGCCTCGGTCGCCCTGTTCGGCGACCACACCGCCCGGCACCACGACGGCACCGAGGTCGACCTGTCGGGGGAGTGGCCGCAGGTCCCGCTGTACACCGCGGTGTCCGAGGCCGTCGGCGAGGAGATCACCCCGGAGACGCCGATCGACGCGCTGCGCGCCGTCGCGGAGCGGCACGACGTCGGCGTCGACCCCCACTGGCTGCCCGGCAAGGTGGTCGAGGAGATCTTCGAGGCACTGGTGCAGGACTCCCTCCAGGCCCCGACGTTCGTCATCGACTACCCGGTGGACACCTCGCCGCTCACCCGGGCCCACCGGTCGACTCCGGGCCTGGCGGAGAAGTGGGACCTGTACATCGGGGGGATCGAGCGGGCGACCGCCTACTCCGAGCTGGTCGACCCGGTGGTCCAGCGCGAGCGCTTCACCGCCCAGGCCGTCCTCGCCGCCGCCGGCGATCCCGAGGCCATGGCGCTGGACGAGGACTTCCTCGAGGCGCTCGAGTACGGAATGCCGCCCACCGGCGGTATGGGCATGGGTATGGACCGACTCATGATGACCCTCACCGGACTGGGCATTCGCGAGACCATCCTGTTCCCACTCGTCCGACCGCTCTCTCCGTCCTAATTCCGAGAACGCGCGTTCCTGTAGGCCCCCCTTTCGAGCCCGCTGTGCATTTGTAGCGGCGAATGGTCCTGCGATGTGATGTAATGGCTTCGTCGCCGACGGTGACGCACCCATCCGATCACGGGGCTGGGAAAACAGAAGTGAGGAACGGAATGGCGCGCAAGGTACAGGTCATCCTCAGTGACGACCTCGACGAGAACCTCCCCGCCGACGAGACCGTGAGCTTCTCGCTCGACGGCACGTCGTACGAGATCGATCTCGCGGACAAGAACGCCAAGGAACTGCGCGACACGTTCGCGCGCTACGTCTCGGCCGCGCGCAAGGTGGGTCGCGGTAGCCGCGGCGCCTCCGGTGGGGGCCGCTCCCGCGCCACGGGCGGCCGCATGGACCGCGAGCAGGCCGGCGCTATCCGCGACTGGGCCCGCAAGAACGGCCACCAGGTCAGCGACCGCGGCCGCATCCCGGCCAGCGTCGTCGAGGCCTACGAAGGCGCCCACTGAAAGTAGAAGGACCCCCTCGCCCCCCGGCACTCGCTCCGCTCGCGCCGGGACCCTGCGAGGCGGCCGTCCCAGACGGTCACCAGGCCCGGCTCCCCCTCGGGGGGCCGGGCCTTCGTCGTCCCCGGGGCGGCACGCCGACGTCCGCTGACGGCGTAACGGCGGCGGAACAGCGCAGGGCGGGCACCCGTTGGACCGGACAGCCATCCACCGCGCCCGTCGGACACCGACGGGGCGGCGTGGTTCGCGACTACAGTGGAATGACCGGTGCCCCCAGCGCCGACGGATGTCGGGTGCTCCTTCCCCAGACCAGGGAGGGACAGTGCCGGACCAGCCGGTCGAAGGAGAAACAGCAGATGTTCGAACGGTTCACCGACCGAGCCCGCCGTGTCGTCGTCCTGGCCCAAGAAGAGGCCCGGATGCTCAACCACAACTACATCGGCACCGAGCACATCCTCCTGGGCCTGATCCACGAGGGTGAAGGCGTCGCTGCCAAGGCACTGGAGTCCCTGGGCATCTCGCTCGAGGGCGTCCGCCAGCAGGTCGAGGAGATCATCGGGCAGGGCCAGCAGGCGCCGTCCGGTCACATCCCCTTCACCCCGCGGGCGAAGAAGGTCCTGGAGCTCTCGCTCCGCGAGGCCCTGCAGCTCGGCCACAACTACATCGGCACCGAGCACATCCTGCTCGGCCTGATCCGCGAGGGCGAGGGCGTCGCCGCCCAGGTCCTCGTGAAGCTGGGTGCCGACCTCAACCGCGTCCGCCAGCAGGTCATCCAGCTGCTCTCGGGCTACCAGGGCAAGGAGCCGGCCGCGGCCGGCGGCCCCGCCGAGGGCACCCCGTCGACCTCGCTGGTCCTCGACCAGTTCGGCCGCAACCTGACCCAGGCCGCGCGCGACCAGAAGCTCGACCCGGTCATCGGCCGGGCCAAGGAGATCGAGCGGGTCATGCAGGTGCTGTCCCGCCGCACCAAGAACAACCCCGTCCTCATCGGCGAGCCCGGCGTCGGCAAGACCGCCGCGGTCGAGGGCCTGGCCCAGGCCATCGTCAAGGGCGAGGTGCCCGAGACGCTGAAGGACAAGCAGCTCTACACCCTGGACCTCGGCGCCCTCGTCGCCGGTTCCCGCTACCGCGGTGACTTCGAGGAGCGGCTCAAGAAGGTCCTCAAGGAGATCCGCACCCGCGGCGACATCATCCTGTTCATCGACGAGATCCACACCCTCGTCGGTGCGGGTGCCGCCGAGGGCGCGATCGACGCCGCCAGCATCCTCAAGCCGATGCTGGCCCGGGGCGAGCTGCAGACCATCGGTGCCACCACGCTGGACGAGTACCGCAAGCACCTGGAGAAGGACGCCGCTCTCGAGCGCCGCTTCCAGCCCATCCAGGTCAGCGAGCCGACCCTCGCCCACACCGTGGAGATCCTGAAGGGCCTGCGCGACCGCTACGAGGCGCACCACCGGATCAGCATCACCGACGCCGCCCTCGTGGCCGCCGCGACGCTGGCCGACCGGTACATCTCCGACCGCTTCCTGCCCGACAAGGCGATCGACCTGATCGACGAGGCCGGCGCCCGGATGCGGATCAAGCGGATGACGGCCCCGCCGGACCTGCGCGAGTTCGACGACAAGATCGCGGCCGTGCGCCGCGAGAAGGAGTCGGCGATCGACGCGCAGGACTTCGAGAAGGCCGCGGCGCTGCGCGACACCGAGAAGCAGCTGCTGGGCGAGAAGGCCGAGCGCGAGAAGCAGTGGAAGGCCGGCGACATGGACGTCGTCGCCGAGGTGGACGAGGAGCAGATCGCCGAGGTCCTGGCGAACTGGACCGGCATCCCCGTCTTCAAGCTGACCGAGGAGGAGACCTCGCGGCTGCTCCGCATGGAGGACGAGCTCCACAAGCGGATCATCGGCCAGGAAGAGGCCATCAAGAGCGTCAGCCAGGCGATCCGGCGCACGCGGGCGGGTCTCAAGGACCCGCGCCGCCCCGGCGGTTCGTTCATCTTCGCCGGCCCTTCGGGTGTCGGAAAGACGGAGCTGGCGAAGGCGCTCGCGCAGTTCCTCTTCGGCGAGGACG
This sequence comes from Blastococcus aurantiacus, assembly GCF_900102425.1. Taxonomy (GTDB): domain Bacteria; phylum Actinomycetota; class Actinomycetes; order Mycobacteriales; family Geodermatophilaceae; genus Blastococcus; species Blastococcus aurantiacus. Next base: position 32,033 of record NZ_FNBT01000005.1, on the reverse strand, counting down.
ACGCGCTGATCCAGATCGACATGGGCGAGTTCCACGACAAGTTCACCGTGTCGCGTCTGGTCGGGGCCCCTCCCGGTTACGTCGGTTACGACGAGGGCGGACAGCTCACCGAGAAGGTGCGGCGCAAGCCGTTCTCGGTGGTCCTCTTCGACGAGATCGAGAAGGCGCACGCAGATGTGTTCAACACGCTGCTGCAGGTTCTCGAGGACGGCCGGCTCACCGATGGTCAGGGCCGTATCGTGGACTTCAAGAACACGATCCTGATTCTCACGACCAACCTCGGAACGCGGGACATCTCGAAGGCGGTCGGTCTCGGATTCCAGGCCGGTAACGACTCGACGAGCAACTACGAGCGGATGAAGCTGAAGGTCAACGAAGAGCTCAAGCAGCACTTCCGGCCGGAGTTCCTCAACCGCATCGACGACATCGTCGTGTTCCACCAGCTGACCGAGAACGAGATCATCCAGATCGTCGACCTCATGGTCGCCCGCGTGGAGACGCAGCTGGCGAACAAGGACATGGCGCTGGAGATCACGCCTGCGGCCAAGCAGCTGCTGGCCTCCCGTGGCTTCGACCCCGTCCTGGGCGCCCGGCCGCTGCGCCGGACCATCCAGCGCGAGATCGAGGACACGCTGAGCGAGAAGATCCTCTACGGCGAGCTGACCGGCGGTCAGATCATCGTGGTGGACGTCGATGACGCGGAGGGCCCGCTGCAGAAGTTCACCTTCCGCGGCGAGGCCAAGCCGGTCGACCTGCCCGACACCCCGCCGGTTGCCCTCTCGGGCGCCGACGGGGACGAGAACGGGCCGGCCGCAGCCGCCGAGTAGCGCCTGCACGACCACGAAGGGCCGCTCCCACCGCGAGGTGGGGGCGGCCCTTCGCCGTTCAGGCCGGCAGGCGGAAGAGACCGTCCTCGGTCTGCTCGACCAGCCCGTCGGTCAGGAGCGAGTCCAGGCAGCGGGACCGCTGCACGGCGTCGTCCCAGGCCGGCTCGAGGGCGGCGGCGTCCACCGGCTCGTGCGCCGCGCGGAGGACGTCGAGCAGCCGCCCGCGCACCTGCCGGTCCGTGCCGGCGAACTTCTGCACCCGCCGGGCCGGCCCGGCGTGCGCCGGGGACCCGGCCAGCCGCCAGGCGCACCGGTCGCGCACCGGGCAGGCGCCGCACCGCGGCGTGCCCGCCACGCACACCAGCGCTCCCAGCTCCATGATCGCGACGGAGAACCGGACCGCCCGGTCGTCGTCCTCCGGGGTCAGCGCCGCGATGTCGGCGAGGTCCGAGGCGCGGGCGTTCCCGCCCTCCGCGCGACCGTGGACGAGCCGGGCGACCACCCGCCGGACGTTGGTGTCGACGACGGGCTGCCGCTGGCCGTAGCCGAAGCACGCCACCGCCCGGGCGGTGTAGGTCCCGATGCCCGGCAGCGCCTCCAGCTCGGGCACGGAGGCGGGAACGACGTCGCCGTGCCGCTCCGCGATCGCGGTGGCCGCGTCCCGGAGCCGCAGCGCGCGGCGGGGGTAGCCGAGTTTGCCCCAGGCGCGGATCACCTCCGCGGGGGTGGCGGCGGCGAGTGACGACGGCGTGGGCCAGCGGGCCAGCCAGTCGCGCCAGACCGGCTCCACGCGGGCCACGGGCGTCTGCTGCAGCATCACCTCGCTGACCAGCACCGCCCAGGCGTCCACACGCGGACGGCGCCAGGGGAGGTCACGGGCGGCGGTCGCGAACCAGTCGACGATCACGTCGCCGGTGCCCGGTCCCGGCGCCTGCGCGGGACTGGTGGGAAGGCTGGTCACGAGGGTCCAGTGTGCCGTCCCGGGGGAGCGGCGTGCCGGGTCGGGCTCCACGGGGGCCGGGGCTAGCGTCGTGCCCGTGCTGCACCCGGTCGGACCGCTGCGGGCCCGCGTCTACTGGCGCCGCCGGCTGGTCGTGCTGGCGGTGCTCCTCGCCGTCCTGGGCGCCGGCGCCTGGGGGACCGTGCTGCTGTTCCGCGGCGGCACGGACAGCGCGGACGGGGCCGTGGCGGAGCGCGCCGGAGCCGCGCCGCGCACACCGGCCCTGGCGCAGGTGGTGCCGTCGCTGAGCGCGGTGCGGACTCCCGTGCCGCCGCCGGCCGCGCAGGAGATGGCGGCAGCCGCGGAGAGCGCCGCGGCGCAGACGCCGGCCCCGGCAGCACCGCCCGAGCCGGCGCCCGGCGGACCGTGCACCGACGACATGCTGGCGATCGAGGTGCGCACGCCCGGCTCCGCCGTCGTGGGCAGCAAGCCGGTGTTCGAGCTGGTGGTGACCAACGCTTCGGCCGTGCCGTGCGTGCGCGACCTGGACAAGGGCCTGCAGGAGCTGATCCTGCTCGACGGCGGCGGCGCCCGGGTGTGGGGCAGCAACGACTGCTTCCCGGAGTCCGGCGCCGACGTGCGCACCCTGGCGCCCGGCGAGGTCGTCGTCTTCCCGGTGACCTGGGGTGGGCTCAGCAGCACGCCGGGGTGCGCCGCCGAGCGGACACCGCCGCCTCGCGGCGACTACGCCGTGCGCGGGCGACTGGACACCAAGAGCTCTCCGGACGCGCCGCTCACCCTCACCTGATCGGCGGAGCCGGCCCGCGCGCGCCCGCACGGCGCCGCCGGCTGCGGTCAGGGTCGCGCCGACATGAGCGCCGAATCGGCGGGCGCGGGCCCGCAGCGGGGACCACTGTGCGCGGCGTCCCCGGCTGGCGACGCCGGGCGCAGGGGTCCTGCTGCTCGCCGCCGTCGCAGGCCTGCTGGCCCCGGTGTTCCTCCGCCGGGCCTGGTCGGTACCGGGCGTGTCGGGCGACCCGGCGGCCGTGCGGGCTCGCCGGTGGTCCGACGTGGCCATCGCCGCCTGGTCCGCGGCCGTGCTCCTCGGGTTCGTGCTCGGGCGGCTGCTCGGCGTGGGCGGCACCTGGCTGGACGTGGTGCGCGGCGTCCTCGGCGCGCCGGCGGATCAGCTGTAGCGGTCGAGGATCGAGGTCTCGGCGAGGCGGCTGAGCCCCTCGCGGATGCCGCGGGCGCGGGCCTCGCCCACGCCCTCGACGGCCAGCAGGTCCTCGATGGTGGCCGCCAGCAACTTTTGCAGGCCGCCGAAGTGGTCGACCAGCCGGTCGATGATCCCGGACGGCAGCCGGGGGACCCGGTTGAGCAGCCGGTACCCGCGCGGGCTGACCGGGGAGTCGAGCGCGTCGGGCGACGTGGGCAGCCCGTAGCAGCGGGCCACCGCCGACAGGTCGAGCAGCTCGGTCGCGGTCAGCGCGCGCAGGTCGGTGAGCACCTGGTCGATGGTGCGCACCCGCCGGCCGCCGTCGGGCAGGTAGTCGCGGACGAGCAGGCCGCGGTCCTCCTCGACACCGGCCAGCATCTCGTCCAGCTGCAGGGCGAGCAGGCGGCCGTCGGTGCCGAGCTCGACGACGAAGCCCTCGATCTCGTCGGCGATGCGGCGGACCATCTCCAGGCGCTGGCTGACGCTCATCGCGTCGCGCACCGTGACCAGGTCCTCGATCTCCAGCGCCGAGAGCGTGCTGGCCACCTCGTCCAGCCGCAGCTTGTAGCGCTCCAGCGCCGCGAGCGCTTGGTTGGCGCGGGCCAGGATCGTGGTCGGGTGCTCGAGGGTGTAGCGGCGACCGGCCACGTAGACGCTGATGATGTGCATCGACTGGCTGACCGAAATCACCGGGAAGCCGGTCTGGATGGCGACCCGCTCGGCGGTGCGGTGCCGGGTGCCCGACTCCTCGGTGGGGACGGTCGGGTCGGGCATCAGGTGCACGCCGGCGCGCACGATCCGGGTGCCGTCGTAGGAGACGATGACCGCGCCGTCCATCTTGGCCAGCTCGCGGAGGCGGGTGGCCGACAGGGCGACGTCCAGCGCGAACCCGCCGGTGCACAGCCCCTCGACCACGCGGTCGTAGCCGAGGACGATCAGCGCCCCGGTGCGCCCGGCCAGGATCCGCTCCAGACCGTCGCGCAGCGCGGTACCCGGAGCGATCCGGCCGAGGAGTTCGCGCAAGGCGACCTCGGGGTCCTCAACGGCGGGCACGAGCGCTCCTGACGGTCGAGTGGTACGGATGCCGAGTCTACGTGTCCGCTCCCCGGGGCACCGTGGTCCGGCTGTCGGCCAGCATGGCAGATGCGGAACCAGACGGGATCAGAAGAGTCGCTGGAAGGCCGAGCCGAGGTCGGGCACCTCCACCAGGCGCATCCCGGGCGGCGGCGGGCCGGCGTCCTCGGGCACGAGCGCGACCTTGTAGCCCTGCCGTGCGGCCTCCGCCAGCCGCCGGCCGGTGCCGCCCACCCGGCGGATTTCGCCGGACAGCCCGACCTCGCCCAGGGCGATCATCCCGGCCGGGAGCGCGCGGTCGTGCGCGGCCGAGGCAATGGCCAGCGCCAGGGCGAGGTCCGCCGCGGGCTCGGCGATGCGGACGCCTCCGACCGAGGCCGCGAACACGTCGGCGTCGGCGAGCTTCACCCCGCCGCGCCGCTCGACGACGGCGTTGACCATCGCCACCCGCTGGCCGTCGAGACCGCTCACCGCCCGGCGCGGGGAGCCGCCTCCGGACGAGCTCGCGACCAGCGCCTGAACCTCCGCCAGCAGGGCGCGGCTGCCCTCCATCGTGACCGTGACGCAGCTGCCCGGCACCGGGGCGGCGCGGCGGGACACGAACAGCGCCGAGGGGTCGGGGACGCCGACGACGCCGTTGTCGCCGATCTCGAAGCAGCCGATCTCGTCGGCGGGGCCGAAGCGGTTCTTCGTGGCGCGGACCAGCCGGAGGGTGGAGTGGCGCTCGCCGTCGAAGGAGATGACCACGTCGACGAGGTGCTCGAGGGTGCGGGGCCCTGCGATGGCGCCGTCCTTGGTGACGTGACCGACCAGGATCGTGGTCATGCCACGGCTCTTGGCCACGGCGGTCAGCGCGCTGGCCACCGCTCGCACCTGCGTCGCGCCGCCGTCCGTGCCGTCGCCCGGGGAGCGCACCGTCTGGACGCTGTCGAGGACCAGCAGCGTGGGGTTCACCTGCTCGACGTGGGACAGCACGGCCGACAGCTCCGTCTCGGCGGCGAGGTAGAGCCGCTCGTGCAGCGCGCCGATGCGTTCGGCCCGCAGCCGGACCTGACCGGCCGACTCCTCGCCGGAGACCACCAGCGCCGGCCCGTTGTTCGCCGCCACGCGGTGCGCCACCTCGAGCAGCAGGGTGGACTTCCCCACGCCCGGCTCGCCGGCCACCAGCAGCACGGCACCGGGCACCAGCCCGCCGCCGAGCACCCGGTCGAACTCACCGATGCCGGTGGGCACCGCGCGGGCGCCGGCCAGCTCCACCTCGGCGATCGGGCGGGCAGGGGCGGTGACGGGACCTGCAGAGACGGCGCGCAGACCGGGGCCGGTCGAGCCGATCTCGGCGATGGTGCCCCAGGCCTGGCACTCGGGGCAGCGCCCGACCCACTTGGCCGAGGCGTAGCCGCACTCGGTGCAGCGGTGGGCGGGACGGGCGGACTTCACTCCAGCGGGCGGCACGCCGCGACGCTAACCCCGGCCACCGACAAGTTCCGGGACGTGCGGCGACGGCCGCCCTTCAGCGACCCGCGCCGAGCGTGCGAGGCGTGCGGGGAGGGGTGGTCCTTCCTCAGTCCTCGTCGCCGACCTCGGACTCCCGCTCGCGCGCGATGTCCTCCGAGCCCTCTCCGCCCTCTTCCTCCGAGTGGTGGAAGTCGAAGCCCTCGCCGCGCTCCTCCTCGCGGGACGGCGTGGACACCGTGGCGGAGATCTCGACCTCGCCGGCGTTCTCGAAAGTGAGCACGAGGGGGATGTGCTGCCCGACGGTGAGGCCGTCGTCCAGGCCGGTCAGGGTCACCGAGAGGTCGCCGGAGCCGACGAAGACGGTGGTGTCCGGGGCGATCTCGATCTCGTCGGCGGTCGCCACCGGGGTGCTGCCGGCGGGGGCGCCGGCGGTGTTGACCTCGGCCGAGGAGCCGGTGATCTCGGCGGAGGAGAAGCCCTCGCCCTCGACGGAGACGAGGGTGTCCGCCTCCTCGCCGGTGTTCACGATGGCCATGGTGAGCTCGGCGTCGTCGCCCGCGTCGTAGCTCCCGCCGCGCGGGTAGGCGAGCTCGACCTGGCGCAGGGTGATGTCGCCCACCTGGGCCATGGCCCCGACCTTGTCCCGCTCCTGCGTGGCGGTCTGCGTCACCTGGCCGGCGCTGCACGCGGAGAGGGCGACGGGGGAGAACAGAGCAACGCCCACGATGGCGGCGCGCAGAGCGCGGGTCACGGCCGTCGACCTCCACACAGGTTCGGGGTAGCGGTTCCGGGGGATCGGGACCGAGTCGCGTCCAGGGTATCGGTCACCCCACGATGTTCGCCGGGAGGTGAGGTCGGTGGCGTCGAGCGCGGCCGGGGCGGGTCCACGACCCGACCCCGCACTCGCGGAGTTCCCGGACCGCGCGCCGGGAACGCGCCGGTGGTGCTTCGCCGACCAGTTGGGCCCGCACTTCCTCGACCGGCCCGACCAGCCGGTGCTGCTGATCGAGTCCAGAGCCGTCTTCGCCCGCCGTCGCTTCCACCGCCAGAAGGCGCACCTGGTCCTCTCCGCCCTCCGGCACCGCGCCGCCGAGCTGGGCGAGCAGGCCGAGTTCCACCAGGTCGGCACCTACGCCGAGGCGCTCGACCTGGTCCGCGAGCCGCTGAGCGTCTGCGCGCCGACGTCCTGGGGCAGCCGCGACCTGGTCCTGCGCCGTCCGGGTGTCGAGGTGCTGGCCGCGCGCGGCTTCGTGACCACCCAGGAGGAGTTCGCCTCGTGGGCCGACGGCAGGGGGAGGCGCCGCCTGCTCATGGAGGACTTCTACCGGGACTCCCGTCGGCGGCACGACGTCCTCATGAACGGCGCCGAACCGGTGGGCGGGCGGTGGAACCTGGACGAGGAGAACCGGGAGCCCGCACCTGTCGACGGCCGGATCGGCGTGCCCGAGCCGTGGTGGCCCGAGGAGGACGAGACCGACGCCGGGGTGCGCGCGGACCTCGACCGGTGGGAGGCCGAGGGACTGGTCTCCTTCGTCGGCGACGACGGTCCGCGGCTGTTCCCGGCGACCCGGGCGGAGGCGTTGCACCGGCTGGAGGACTTTCTCGAGCACCGCCTCGGCGCCTTCGGCCCGCACGAGGACGCGATGCTGGCCGGCGACCGCTGGCTGGCCCACTCGCTGCTCTCGCCGGCGCTCAACCTCGGTCTGCTCGATCCGCTCGAGGTGGTCGTCGCGACGGAGCAGAGCGCCCGGGACCGCGCGGCGGCCGGAGACCTGCTGCCGCTCAACAGCGTCGAGGGCTTCGTCCGGCAGGTGATGGGCTGGCGCGACTACATCTGGCACATGTACTGGCACCTGGGCCGGGACTTCCGCAGGCGCAACCACCTCGCTGCGCACGCCGAGGTGCCCGGGTGGCTGACCGACCTCGACGCCGGCGCGGTGGACGCCGCCTGCCTGTCCGACGTCCTCGGTGACCTCCGCCGCGACGGCTGGGTGCACCACATCCCGCGGCTGATGGTGCTGGGGAACTACGCGCTGCAGCGCGGCATCGACCCCTCGGCGATGACCGACTGGTTCCACGAGAGCTTCGTCGACGGCTACGAGTGGGTCATGGTCGCCAACGTCGTCGGCATGAGCCAGCACGCCGACGGCGGGGTGCTGGCCACCAAGCCCTACGCCTCGGGCGGCGCCTACATCGACCGGATGAGCGACTACTGCGGCGGCTGCCGGTACGACCCGCGCAAGCGGCTCGGGGACGACGCCTGCCCCTACACCGCGGGGTACTGGAGCTTCCTCGACCGCACCCGTGAGCGGCTGGCCGCCAACCACCGCATGCGCCGGCCGCTCCAGGGGCTCGACCGGCTGAAGGACCTGCCCGCGGTGGTCGAGCAGGAGCAGTTGCGCGGCACCGACCCGCCCTGACCGCGTGACGTCCTCTTTCAGGTGAGGCCGGCGCCGCCCGTGAGCAGCAGGACGACGTCGAGCACGGTCAGCAGCATCACGGCGGGGAAGGCCAGCCGGCGGGCGCGGGAGGTGCCGGCCAGCGCGGCGACGACGGCGGCGGGGACCGCGACGACGAGCCCGGCCCACCCCGCGGGGGTCGGCGGCCCGTCCGGGCCGAGGACCAGCACGAGGGAGGCGCCCAGCAGGAGCACCGCGCAGGTGATGGCCGAGGGGACCGGGCCGAGGCGGTGCGGCAGACCGCGGACCCCCGTCGCCAGGTCGTCCTCGATGTCCGGCGCGACGTTGGCCAGGTGGGCCGCCGCGCCCAGGGCGCCCCCGGCGGCGACCAGCCACCACGGTGCCGCGGGCGTGCCCGGTGCCGCGGCGACCACGCCGGCCGGCAGCGCCCCGAAACCGGTCACGTAGGGCAATCCGGAGGCCGCGGTGCGCTTCAGGCCGCCGTTGTAGGCCCATCCGCTGGCCACCAGGACCAGTAGCAGCAGCCCGGGCACCACCCCGAGGAGCAGCGAGAGGACGACGGCGGCGACGAGGCTCGAGAGCGCCGCGGTGCGCAGCAGCCGGGGCTCGACCGCACCCTGCACCACGGGCTTGTCCGCCCGCGCGACGGCGCGGTCCCGATCGGCGTCCAGCCAGTCGTTGCTCCACCCGATGGACAGCTGACCTGCGAATACAGCCGCGCAGACGAGTGCGGTGCGGCCGGGGCCGGTGCCCGCCGCGACCGCCAGCAGCGTCCCGACGAGGGTCACCGCGACCGCCGGGCCGGGGTGCGTGGCGCGCGCCAGGGCCGGCCCGAGACCCGCCCGCGGGCCCCGTGCACGCACATCAGCCATGCCTGTGTCAACCCCTCGCCGGAGGACGGACCTGCCTTCTGACCTGCGCCTTTGCGACACCGGCCGGGTCCGGTGGGTCAGTCTGCCGTGGTAGTCTGGGAACAGCGAAAGGGGTCACATTCACATGGGCTTCACTGTCGGCGAGACCGTCGTCTATCCGCATCACGGTGCCGCACTGATCGAGGCGATCGAGCAGCGCACCATCAAGGGCGTCGAGAAGGCATACCTCGTGCTCAAGGTCGCCCAGGGCGACCTCACCGTCCGCGTCCCCGCGGACAACGCAGAGATCGTCGGTGTTCGCGACGTCGTGGGCCAGGAAGGCCTCAACAAGGTGTTCGAGGTGCTCCGCGCCCCGCACACCGAGGAGCCGACCAACTGGTCGCGCCGCTACAAGGCCAACCTCGAGAAGCTGGCCTCGGGTGACGTGAACAAGGTGGCCGAGGTCGTCCGCGACCTCTGGCGCCGGGACAAGGACCGTGGCCTGTCGGCGGGGGAGAAGCGCATGCTCTCCAAGGCCCGGCAGATCCTCGTCAGCGAGCTCGCGCTCGCCGAGGGCACCAACGAGGACAAGGCCGAGATCCTGCTCGACGAGGTCCTCGCCAGCTGAACAGGGCCGCCCTGAGCGCTCGAGACATCCGGACCACTCCCGTGCACGCTGCAGCGATCGTCGCAGCGGCCGGGAGTGGTTCGCGTCTGGGGGCCGATCTGCCGAAGGCGCTGGTGCCCCTCGCGGGCCGCCCGCTGGTGTGCCGGGCGGTCGACGCCCTGCTCGACGGCGGCGTCGCCGAGGTGGTGGTCGTGGTGCCGCCTGCGCAGCGAGCCGAGTTCGAGGCCGCGCTGCCCGCCGGGGTCGTCGTCGTGGACGGCGGCGCCACCCGCACCGCCTCCGTGCGCGCGGGCCTGGCCGCGGTGGGCCCGGCGGCCACCGCGGTGCTGGTGCACGACGCCGCGCGCCCGCTGACCCCGCCCGCGGTCATCGCGCGGGTGCTGGACGCGCTCGCCGCCGGCGCTCCCGCGGTGGTCCCGGTCCTTCCCGTCGTCGACACCACGGTGCTGGTCGACGCCGACGGCCTGGTCACCGACACCGTGCCGCGCGCCCCGCTGCGCAGGGTCCAGACCCCGCAGGGCTTCGACCGCGCGACGCTCGAGGCGGCCTACGCCGGGCTCGAGGCCGACGCCGAGCTCACCGACGACGCCGCGGTCGTGCGCAGGGCGGGCGTGCCGGTGGCCACCGTGGCCGGCGACGACCTGTGCGCGAAGGTCACCGTCGCCCACGACCTCACCCTGGCCGAGCTCGTCCTGCGTGCCGGTGACGCCCGGGAGCCCGTGTGGTGAGCGCCCTGCCCCGCGTCGGCACCGGCACCGACGTCCACCCCGTCCAGGCCGGCCGCACCTGCTGGCTCGCCGGACTCGAGTGGCCGGGGGTCGACGGCTGCGCCGGGCACTCCGACGGCGACGTCGTCGCGCACGCGCTGACCGACGCCGTCCTCTCCGCGGCCGGGCTGGGTGACATCGGCGGGCTGCTCGGCACGGACGACCCGCGCTGGGCCGGCGCCCGGGGCGCCGACGTCCTCGCACACGTCCGCGACGTGCTGGCCGCCGCAGGCTGGCAGGTCGGCAACGCGTCGGTGCAGCTGATCGGCAACAGCCCCAAGGTCGGACCGCGCCGGGCCGAGGCCGAGGCGGTGCTGTCGGCCGCGCTGGGCGCCCCGGTGAGCGTCACCGCCACCACCACCGACGGGCTGGGCCTGACCGGCCGCGGGGAGGGCCGGGCCGCGATCGCCACCGCGCTGGTGGTCCGGACGGGGGAGACGGGCTCTCCGCAGGCGGAAGCGGCTCCTCGCACTCCGTAGACTCCCAGCAGTGAGCCTCCGCCTGTACGACACGGCCGCCCGTGCGGTCCGCGACTTCACGCCCCTGCGTGCCGGTGAGGCGTCCGTCTACGTCTGCGGTCTCACCGTGCAGGGCCGCCCGCACATCGGCCACATCCGCGCCGCGCTCGCCTTCGACGTGCTGCGACGGTGGCTGATGCAGGGCGGGCTCGACGTCACCTACGTCCGGAACGTCACCGACATCGACGACAAGATCCTCGCCAAGTCGGCCGAGCACGGCGTCCCGTGGTGGGCCTGGGCGTACGACAACGAGCTCGCCGCCACCCGGGCACTGGCCGTCCTGGGCGTCCTGCCCCCCACGTACGAGCCGCGGGCCACCGGGCACATCCCCGAGATGATCGTGCTGATGCAGCGGCTGATCGACGCCGGGCACGCCTACGCCGTGGACGGCGACGTCTACTTCGACGTCCGTTCCTTCCCCGAGTACGGGGCGCTCACCGGCCAGCGGCTCGACGACCTGCAGTCCGCGGGCGACACCGACACCGACGACCGCAAGCGCGACCCCCGCGACTTCGCGCTGTGGAAGGGGCACAAGCAGGGCGAGCCCGAGACCGCGTCGTGGGACACGCCCTGGGGTCGCGGCCGCCCGGGCTGGCACCTCGAGTGCTCCGCGATGGTCGGCAAGTACCTGGGGTCCGAGTTCGACATCCACGGCGGCGGTCTGGACCTGCGCTTCCCGCACCACGAGAACGAGCTGGCCCAGTCCTGCGCTGCCGGCGACGGCTTCGCCCGCTACTGGATGCACAACGGCTGGGTCACCCTCGGCGGCGAGAAGATGAGCAAGTCGCTGGGCAACACCGCGCTGGTCGACGAGGTCGTGCAGCGCGTCCGCCCGGTCGAGCTGCGCTACTACCTCGTGGCCCCCCACTACCGGTCGATGATCGAGTTCACCGACGCCGCGCTCGACGAGGCGGCCGCCGGGTACCGGCGGATCGAGTCGTTCGTGAAGCGCGCAGCCGATCGGGTGGGTCCCGACGCGGGTGCCGCCGTGCTCTGTGCGGACTTCACCAACGCACTGGACGACGACCTCGGCACGCCCGCCGCCGTTGCCGCGATCCACGAGATGGTGCGCGAAGGCAACACCGCCCTGGCGGACGGGAACGACCGCGCCGTCGCAGGCACGCTCGGCTCGGTCCGCGCCATGCTCGGCGTCCTCGGGCTGGACCCGCTCGACCCGCAGTGGGCCTCCGGCTCCGACGAACGGCTCGCGCAGGCGACCGACGGACTGGTGGCGCTCGCGCTCGAGCAGCGCCAGGCCGCCCGGGCGCGCAAGGACTTCGCCGCCGCCGACGCGATCCGCGACCAGCTCACCACCCTCGGCGTCTCCGTCGAGGACACCCCGCACGGACCCCGATGGGAGCTGACCCGCTGATGGCCGGCAACAGCCAGCGCCGCGGCCGCACGACCGGCGCAGGCAAGAAGACGGCCTCGGCCGGCACCGGCGGCAAGAACCGCCGGTCGCTGGCCGGCCGCGGGGCGACCCCGCCCGCCGCCGAGCGCTACGGCCACCCCGCCCAGCGCAAGGCGCAGGCCGCGGAGCGGCAGCGCGCCGAGCGGACCCGCGCCCGCCAGCGCGCCGAGGAGGCACCCGAGCTCCTGCTCGGCCGCAACCCGGTGGTGGAGGCGCTGCGCGCGCGGATCCCCGCGACGGCGCTGTACGTCGTCACCGGCGACACCGCCCGGGCCACCGACGAGCGGATCACCGAGGCGCTGGGCCTGGCCGCCGACCGAGGGCTGCCGCTGCTCGAGGTGGGCAAGGCCGAGTTCGACCGGATGTCCCAGGGGGCCCTGCACCAAGGCATCGGCCTGCAGGTGCCGCCCTACGACTACGCGCACCCGGACGACCTGATCGACCTGGCCCGCAACTCCGGGCGCCCGCCGCTGCTGGTCGCGCTCGACGGCGTGACCGATCCGCGCAACCTCGGTGCCGTGGTGCGCTCCGCGGCCGCCTTCGACGCCCACGGCGTCGTCGTCCCCCAGCGCCGCGCCGTCGGCATGACGGCATCGGCCTGGCGCACCAGCGCCGGAGCAGCGGCCCGGATCCCGGTGGCCCGCGCGGTCAACCTGGCCCGCACGCTGGGGTCCTACCAGGACGCCGGGCTGCAGACCGTGGGCCTGGCCGGCGACGGCGACGTCGACCTGCACGAGTACGACGGCTTCGCCGACCCGGTGGCGCTGGTCGTGGGCGCCGAGGGCACCGGCCTGTCGCGGCTGGTCCGGGAGAAGTGCGACATCGTGGTGCGCATCCCCATCGACCGCGACACCGAGTCCCTCAACGTCAGCGTCGCCGCCGGCATCGCCCTCTACGCCGCGGCGGCCGCACGCCGCTGAGCGGGGCATTGCCCTCGGGGCGTAAGGAGGAGCACACTCCCGGCCACCGCCCCGAGGAGGACCTCGTGCAGATCAGCCAACTGCTCCGCCACAAGGATCCCGAGGTGGCCACCGTGGACGGGTCGGCCAGCGTCCGGTCCGCCCTCGCGCTGCTGGCGGCGAAGGGCATCGGTGCGCTGGTCGTCTCCTCCGACGGCCGCCGGGTCGACGGCATCGTCTCCGAGCGGGACGTCGCCCGCGGCCTGCACGCGCGCGGCGCCGACCTGCTCGCCGCCCCCGTGTCCAGCGTGATGACCGCGGACGTGCACGTCTGCCCGCCGGACGCCAACGTGGAGGCCCTCGCGCGGACGATGACCGACCACCGCGTGCGGCACGTCCCCGTCGTCGCCGACGGCGCGCTGGTCGGCATCGTCTCGATCGGCGACGTCGTCAAGGCGCGGCTCGACGAGCTGGAGGAGGAGCGCCGCCAGCTCGTCGACTACATCCAGACGCCTTGAGGGCCGCCGCGTTCAGCCGATCAGCTGGGCCACGGTGTAGATGACCAGGCCCGCCAGCCCGCCGACGACGGTGCCGTTGACGCGGATCCACTGGAGGTCGCGGCCGACCTGCAGCTCGATCCGGCGGCTGGTCTCGTCGGTGTCCCACCGGGCGACCGTGCTGCTCACCAGGTCGGCGAGGTCGCCGGAGAACCGTTCCACCAGGTAACCGGCGATCGTGCGCGAGTGCCGCTGCACCAGCTCGCGCACGGTCGGGTCGGACTCCAGGAGCCGGGCACCGTGCAGGACCAGCTCGGTGACCCGGGCGCGCAGCTCCGATCCGGGGTCGGCGGCGGCGGTGAGGACGGCGGTCTTCGCGTTCGACCACAGCGACCCCGACCAGGTGCGCACCGCGGGGTGCTCGAGCAGCTCCTTCTTGAGGGCCTCGACACGGGTCGCCGTCCCCGGGTCGGTGCGCAGCGCCTCGACGTAGGCCCGCAGGCGGACGTCGTAGGACCGGCGCAGCTCGTGCCGGGGGTCGGCACCCACCTCGTCGAAGAACCGCTGGATGCCGGCGAACGCGCGGTCGAACACCCGGTCGTCGACCCAGTCGGGCACCCAGGCGGGGGAGGCGTCGCCGAGCTGGGCGCGGAAGACCAGCCGGTTCTCCTCGAGGAACCGGGACAGCAGCCGCATCGCCGCCGAGAGCACCTCCTGGTGCCGGTCGCCGTCGACGACGAGCTCCAGGACCCGGGCCAGGGCCGGTGCGGCGGGGGTGTCGTGCAGCTTGCGCTGCACCAGCGCGGCGACGGCGGGCTCGAGGTCCTCGTCGCGGAGCAGCTCGGTGACCGCGCTCAGGGCCGCGGCGGCGTCCCCGGAGAGGCGCTCGGCCCGGCCCGGTGAGGCCAGGAAGGCGCCGAGCCGGCCGGGGACGTCGATGGTGCCGAGCTTCTCCTCGACCACCGCGCGGGTCAGGAAGTTCTCCTGGACGAAGGTGCCCAGGCTCTCGCCGATCTGGTCCTTCTTGCGCGGGATGATCGCGGTGTGCGGGATCGGCAGCCCCAGGGGGTGCCGGAAGAGGGCGGTGACGGCGAACCAGTCGGCCAGGGCGCCCACCATGGACGCCTCCGCGGTGGCCCGGACGTACCCGACCCAGGCGCCGCGCTCGGGCCCGAGCAGCACGCAGACGACGAAGACGGCCGCCGCGAGCAGGAAGAGCCCGGTGGCCAGCCGCTTCATCCGGGCCAGGTCGCGGGCCCGCTGCGGGTCGTCGAGCGAGCCGACCAGCGGGAGGGACGGTCGAGGTTCCGGCACGTCGCCGAGCCTAGGGACCCTCGCCCGCCCTTCCCGCCTGGGCGTCAGCCGGTGGAACCGAGGGTGACCTCGACCGTGCGCTCGTCGCCGCCCCGCCGGACGGTGAGCTCGATCGTCGCGCCCGGGGCCTCGCTGCGCACCGCGGCGGTCAGCTCGGTGGAGGTGGTGATCGGTCGGTCGCCCACCGCGACGACGACGTCGTCCACCGCGAGGCCGGCGTCCTCGGCGGCGCTGTCGGGCTCCACCGAGACGACCTCCGCGCCCGTGCCGACCTCGGTGTTCTGGCCCTGGGCGGCGGTGCGGGAGCTGACGCCCAGGAAGGCGCGGCTCGCCTTGCCCGTCTCCCGGATCTCGTCGCCGATCCGCTTGGCGGTGTTGCTCGGGATCGCGAAGCCGACGCCGATGTTGCCGCTCTGCGCCTCGCCGCCGAAGCTGCCCGACGCGACCGTCGCGATCGCGGTGTTGATGCCGATCACCTCGCCGGCGCCGTTGACCAGGGCGCCGCCGGAGTTGCCCGGGTTGATCGCCGCGTCGGTCTGGATGGCGTCGATGACGGTCGCCTCGTCCTGCGAGGAACCGGTCTGCACGGCCCGCCCGGTGGCGCTGATGATGCCGTCGGTGACGGTGTTGGACAGGCCCAGTGGAGCACCGATGGCGACCGCGACGTCGCCGACCTGGACGTCGTCGGAGTCGGCGAAGGTGGCCGGGGTGAGGTTCGAGGCGTCCGCGAGCTTGACCACGGCGATGTCGGCGGACGGGTCGGTGCCCACCACCTCGGCGTCG
This sequence comes from Blastococcus aurantiacus, assembly GCF_900102425.1. Lineage (GTDB taxonomy): Bacteria > Actinomycetota > Actinomycetes > Mycobacteriales > Geodermatophilaceae > Blastococcus > Blastococcus aurantiacus. The sequence continues at coordinate 16,430 of NZ_FNBT01000005.1, read as the reverse complement.
TACAGCGTGCCGTCGGCCGTGCGGACCTGGACCGTCCCGGCGTTGCCGTCCTCGCCGGCGACCACGTGGTTGTTGGTGAGCACGTAGCCGTCCTCGGTGAGGACGACGCCGGAGCCGCTGCCCGCGCTGGACCGGCTGGTCACGTAGACGGTGACCACGCTCGGCGCGGCCTTGGCGGCGGCCGCGGTGGCCGTCGTCGCCGACTCGGGGTTCTCGATGACCACGCTCTGCGCGGCGACCGGCGAGGAGCCCGACCGGCCGCCGTCGTCGTCCAGGGTGGCGACGCCCGCGCCGGCGGCACCGCCGATGAGCGCGCCGGCGACGAGCCCGGCCAGCCCCGTCCTGAGCCGGCCGCTGCGGCGGGCCGGCGCGGCGAACGCGCCCGGATCGGCCGGCGCGGCGCCGGGCGGCAGCCCGCCGGAGGGGTTCGGGACGGGGGTGGTCGGCATGCGTGGCGGGCCCCAGTAGGGCTGCCCGGGAGGCGGGGATCCGGGCGGGGGCGGCGCGTAGGGGGACCGGCCGTAGGGCTGTCCGTACGGCGTCCCGCTGTAGGGCTGCTGCCCGGCCGGAGGCCCGTAGGGCTGGTTGGTGCTCGGCTGCCCGTAGGACGGCTGCGGAGCGGTCGGCGTGCGGTCGGGGCCTCCCGGCTGCTGGCCGGAGCCCTCCGCGGGCCCGACCGGTCCGGTGTGACCCGGCGATCCGGTTTCGCTCACTGGTCCTCTCCTCCCTCCGCGCGGCCATCCGGCCGGCGCGACGGTCCCACTGTCCTGCCGCGCACTGGCGCCCGGCTGGAGGATCTCTGTGAGATGTCTGGACGGCTCAACGCGGGACGTCCTCCAGCAATGCCCCGCGCCCGACGAGTTCAGTGACGGCCCAGACCGCCAGCATCTCGGTGGCCAGGAGCCCCAGGAGCACCAGCAGCTGGGCGGCGCCGGCCTCGAGCGGGGTCCCGCCGCCCAGGAGCACGCCGACGAAGGCGCCGGGCAGGGTCACCAGACCGACGGTGCGCGTCTGGTCCAGGGGCGGGATCAGGGCGGAGGTCGCCGCGGGCCGGAGCACGAACAGGACGGCGTCGCGGGGGAGCAGCCCGAGGGCCAGCGCGGCCTCCACCTCGCCGCGCCGGGAGTCCAGCTCCTCGTGCAGCCGCCGTCCGGCCAGCGAGGTCGCCGTCATGGCGCCCCCGATGAGGATGCCGGCGATCGGGATGACCGCCTCACCCCGGAAGGGGACCGTCCCGCTGGCCAGCACCAGCAGGACGACCGGTGCGGCACCGACGGTGATCGGCAGCGCGGTCGCCAGCAGCCGGTCGCGGGCACCGGGGGCGCGCAGCGTCCGGCCGCTGACCCGTCCGGCCGCGGTGACCGACGCGATGGCGGTCATGAGGAGGACGAAGGCCGCGGAGAGCAGCAGCGACTCGACCACGGCGAGCAGCACCGCGGAGACGACGGCCAGCTGCACCGTGGCCCGGACCGCGGCGACCAGGACCGGGCGCTGCTCGCCGAGACCGGAGAACCGGCCGGCCGCTGCGGCGAGCGCGGTGAGGGCGAGCAGGACGAGGGCCAGCCGGAGATCCGGGTCGACGACGGAGGAGCCCACGGACGTGAATACTGGCGGGTGACGCGGACGGCCAGGCGGCCGGCCGTCGACGTCGCCCGAGCCCAGCAGGAGGACGCCCGTGCCCGGTCTCCCCGGACGGCCCGCACTGGTTCTCGCTGCACCGTTCGCGGCCGTGCTGGCGGTCGTCGGCGGGCTCGGCCTGGACGGCTCGGCGGTCTTCGGCCTGGCGGTCGCCACCGCCCTGGTGGGTGCTGCCTGGGCAGGAGCGGCCTGGGAGGAGTCACGGGTGGGCGAGGTGGCCCTGGTCGCGGGGGCGGGGGCGGCGGCACGGACCGCCGGTGGGCTGCTGGTCGTCTGCGGTGCCGCGCTGCTCGTCGGGACGGCGGCGACCCTGCTCGCCGGTGCGCTGCTCGCCGCGGCCGCCGTGGTGCTCCGCCGGTCCGACCCGAGCCGCGCCGCACGGGCCGGAGCGCCGCTGCCGGACGAGCCGGAGAGCCCTGTCGTCCTCTCCCCGCTGCACCCCGCGGCTCCGACGTTCCGCATCGGAGGGGCCGTCAGCGCGAGGACGGTCCTCCCGCCGGTCCGCATCCTCAGCAGCCGGTCGCTCGGCGAGGAGTGGCTGCGCACGACGGCACTCCTGGACGCCGCACCGGAGCCGCTCACCCGTGAGGCGGTCGCAGCGCGCAGGGCGTCGGTCCTCGACGAGCTGGAGCGGCGCGATCCGGAGGGGTTCGCGCGCTGGTTGGCGCACGGGACGGATCGAGGCAGCAACCCGGCGGAGTTCCTGCGCGAGGAGCCCCGGTCCGGCGGCGGCGCCGGCTGACCGACGGCGCGTCCGGCGGGGCGCGCCGGTCCAAGCGCGACACACCGGGGACGCGTGCATGGTTCGCGATCCAGGGGTAGTGCGGCCGCACCGGGCGCCCGGCAGGCCGCCCGGGTCGTCCCCTGCCGTCTCCCGGAGGCCGTCCGTGCCCGTTCCGCTCGTCCGGTCAGCTCAGTTCCTCGCCCTCCTCGCCGCGGCCGCGCTGGCGGTGGTCGGCGCCCTGGCGCTCCGGGGCCCGGGGCTGGTCACCGTGCTCGTCACCGCGGCGGTCGTGGGCGCCGTCTCCGCGGGCATGGCGTCCGAGATGCCCGGCGGTGGACGGGGCCGGGCCCTCGACACCGGCGGACGGGTGGCGGGGTGGACCGCCGGCGTGCTCCTGCTGCTCGCCGGGCTGGCCGCGGTGGCGGGCGCGGTGGTGACCCTGCTCGTGACCGTCGTCGTCGCGGCCGTCGCCGTCGGCCTGCACCTCCGCCGCGCCGGTGCACGGTCCCGTTCCGCGGTCCGGCCGGCTCCGCGGCCGTCCCCCTCGGTGCCACCGCGCCCGGTCCGGCTGGAGGGGCCGGTGCTGCCGCGGCCCTCGGTCGGCGGGCTGAGCGCGCGGGCTCTCGGTGAGGAGTGGCTGCGCACCGCGGCCCTGCTGGAGGCCCGCATCGGGCCCGGCCTGCGCAGGTCGGTGGTCGACCGCCGGGAGGCGATCCTCGACGAGCTGGAGCGCCGGGACGGGACCGGCTTCGCGCGCTGGCTGGCCGACGGCCCGTCGCTCAGCAGCAACCCCGCCGACCACGTGCGCGACCTCCCGGCAGCGGGGACCGGCGCCGCCTGAGCGCGCCGGCCGGTAAACCGGTCGTGCGGCCCGGCCCGGCCTGGCAGCGTGGCCGCCGTGGCCGATCCGGTGGTGCTCCGCCCGGCCCGGGCGGACGATGGCGCGGCCGTCGCCGAGGTGTGGCTGCGCTCGTTCGACGCCGCCCTCCCGACGGTCCGGCGCGCGCACCCGGACGACGAGGTGCGCCGCTGGGTGCGCGAGGAGCTGGTGGTCCGCGCCGGCACCTGGGTGGCCGAGACCGCCGGTGACGTCGTCGGTGTCCTCGCCCTGTCCCCGGGGTGGATCGACCAGCTCTACCTCGACCCGGACGCGCGCGGGCAGGGGATCGGCGACCGCTTCGTCGCGCTCGCCCAGCAGCGCGAGCCCTCCGGGCTGCAGCTGTGGACGTTCCAGGTCAACGGACCGGCCCGGCGCTTCTACGAGCGGCACGGGTTCGTCGCCGTCGAGCGCACCGACGGGGCCGGCAACCAGGAACGCGAGCCCGACGTGCGCTACCGGTGGCCCTGACGGTCAGCGGGCGTCCAGCCCCCGGACGACGAGCGAGACGGCCAGCGCCGTCATGACGACGGCGATGACGGCGTCGAGCACTCGCCAGGCCGCCGGCCGGGCGAAGACCGGCCGCAGCAGGCGTGCGCCATAGCCGAGCGCGGAGAACCACAGCACGCTGCCCACGCACGCTCCGACGCCGAACTGCCACCGGTGCTCTCCGTACGTGGAAGCCATCGAGCCCAGCAGGACGACGGTGTCCAGGTAGACGTGCGGGTTGAGCCAGGTGAGCGCCAGGCACGTGGCGACGGCCGCCGCCAGACCGGCGCCGGCCCCGCCGGCCTCGGTCACCAGCACCCCCGGCCGCAGGGCGCGCCGGCCGGCCAGCGCCCCGTAGCCGAGGAGGAAGGCCGCACCGGCGAAGCACACGACGGGGATGAGCAGCGGCGCCCGGGAGACCGCGGCACCGGCGCCCAGGACCCCGGCGGCGATCAACGCGACGTCGGACAGCGCGCACACCACGACCACCGGCGCCACGTGCTCCAGGCGGAGCCCCTGCCGGAGGACGAAGGCGTTCTGCGCGCCGATGGCGACGATGAGACCGAGGCCGAGCGCGAAGCCCGACGCGAGGGCGACCAGAGCGGGACCGGCGAGCACGGGCGGAACGGTAGGAATCGGGCGGGCCCTGGTCCAGCTCAGGATTCTACAGCTGCATTAGCGTCGCTTCATGGACCTGGATCTGGCGCAGCTCCGTGCGCTCGACGCGACGGTGCGTGGAGGGACCCTCGAGGCCGCCGCACGCGCACTGCACATCACGCCGTCGGCGGTCAGCCAGCGGCTCCGTGCGCTCGAGGTGGCGACCGGCCGCATCCTGCTGGTGCGGAGCAAGCCGGTGCAGGTCACGGACTCCGGACGGGCGGTGCTGGGTCTCGCGCGGCAGATCGAGCTGCTCGCCGCAGAGGTCGCCCGGGAGCTCGGCGACGACGAACCGGATCGGACGCCGACCCTGCCGATCGCGGTCAACGCCGACTCGATGGCCACCTGGGTGCTGCCCGCCCTGGCTCCGCTCGCCGGTGACGTCTGCGTGGACCTGCACCGGGAGGACCAGGTGAACACCAGTGCCCTGCTGCGCGCCGGCACGGTCATGGCCGCGGTGACGGCCGAGGCGGCTCCGGTGGCGGGCTGCACCTCCACGCCGCTGGGGACCATGCGCTACCGGCCGATGGCGTCCCCGGGCTTCGTCCGGCGCTGGTTTCCCGACGGCGCGGCCCGCGAGGCGCTCGCCCGGGCCCCGGTGGTCGTCTTCGACCGCGACGACGACCTCCAGCACCGCTACCTGCGGGCTCGGGTGGGGGAGGTCGCCCCGCCGGCGCACCACGTCCCGGCGTCGGCGGAATTCGTGACCGCCGTCGGCCTCGGGCTCGGGTGGGGGATGGTCCCGGACCTGCAGCGGCGGGCGACGACGGCGGACCTGGTCGCGTTCGACCCGCCGGCCGTCGAGGACGTCGCGCTGCACTGGCAGCAGTGGAGGCTGCGCTCAGCCACGCTGGACCGGGTGCGCGACGCCGTCCTGACCGCGGCCCACCGGGAGCTCGCCCCGGCCGGCTAGTCCCTATCCTGGGCCCGCACCTGGTTCTCGTGTTCCGCCGACGTGGGGTATGGGAACAACTCCGGTGACCTGCGCTTTCGTGTCCGCCGCTGCTTGAGGGCCTGCGCCGTCTCGGGACGCCATGTGGCCGATCCTGGAGCGCAGGTCAGCGCCCCGTGGAACGCCTGCTTCGAGATCTAGCAGTAGTCATGAGCGCGTCGCGCTGGAAGCGGGTGAGCGGTGCTCGGACAGGTTGGGGTGCCCGCCTGCTTTACTTCCAGGCTCCGTGACGACGGCTCCAGATGTGGAGCGAGAGTGTTGGCCTTCAGGGAGATGCGGGTGGCGCGCCACACGTTCAACGAAGAACAGGTCGACGCTGGCATCGACGCGATCATCGAGCGGGCGAAGGACCGCGGTCAGACGATTCGCTACTCAGCAGTGTTCGCGGCCGCCGGCCTTCCAGAGCCACAGCAGCTCCATCAAGGCGCAGAGTCCCAGCTCGTCACCGACTTCATGAAGGCCATCCACGACCGGTGCATCCAGCGCGGGCTCCCGCCGTTGGACTCCCTGGTCGTTCATGTCGCCGGACCTCGGCAGAGCTGGCCGGGCGGTGGCTACTTCAAGGTCAACGGTCTTGTCGACCCACTGAAGGATCGGGTTTCGGCTGCGGACCAGGTGACGGCAACACGCTTCTGGGAGGACCAGAAGAAGGAGTGCATGGAGTGGGGAGTCCGAGCGCGCCGTACAAGCTGACCGCGCCGGCCTTCGCGGGGGGTGCTCACGCAGCCTCGAGTTGGTCAGCGAGGCGGCTCAGCCGGTCGTAGTCCTCGTCAGCTCCACACGTGGAGTCGTAGTGGGCCAGGCCGCCACTGTGGGTGCTGGGCTGTCGCACCTCCCAGCCGTCGTGCCAGTCGGAGCGCCGAGTCGCGATGACCGGCTCCGAGACGTCCTCGAACTGGTCAGCTGTGATGTCGATGAGCCAGCCGTCCTGCTCCAGCCATGCGTGCGTGCGCGACATGCCGTCGCGCCAAGCGGTCACGATGGTCCACTCTCCGAAGCCGCGATCGCGTAGGTACTGGGCCAGCAGCCGGCTGGCGTCGCCGCACGCTGCTTTCGGGAACGACCTGAGCCCGAGTAGCCGCGGGCTCTCTGCCGTCTCGAGTGCCGTCCGAAAGCGGCGGGCGGCATCGCCGGCGTTGCCCCCGGCCGGGGAACTGGTCATGCCTGCGAGGGTAGGTGGGGGGCCTCTCCGGATGGTCTTGAGGGAGATGGAGGGTCAGCTGCTGCCCGGTCCCGGTGCGCCGCTGCGGGTGACCCGCCGGTGCAGGGTGAACGGGTCGATGCCGGTGATGTTGGCACCGGTGATGAGGGTGGCGAACTCCGTGACGTGGCGGGCGGCGGCCCAGAGTCGGAGTGACCCGGCGGAGAGCCCGAGTTCGCGGCCGAGGTCGGCGATCGTGAACGCCTTGCGGACTTGCTGGTCAACGGCCGCGTGCGCGCTGTTGCTGTCGAGGGCCTGCGCGCCCGTGTAGAGGACCGAGGTCGCAGAGGCGGCCCGCGAGGTCTTGCCGGGCTTGTCCTTCGCCGATACCTCGGTGTGCCAGTCGGTGAGGGCTTCGGCCTCCCAGCGGTCGAGGGTGACGATGCGGGCGTCGATGCGTGCCTCGTCGTCGTTGGTGGCGCTCGGGCTGCCGGCGAGGGTGAGCTGCGGGACGTCGCCGGTCAGGCCCGCGTGCCCCCACAGCACCTGCGGCGCCTCGGTGGTGGTTGCCGACGCCGAGCAGATGGCGACGGCTGCGGCGGACAGGTGCGCGGCACGGGAGGAGACGGCCAGGCGGGTGGCCAGCCGCAGGATCAGCATCTCGTCGTGGGTGGCGGTGCGGATCGGGCCGCGGTCGTCGTTGCGAACCTGCTCCGGGACGGGGTCGACGCCTGCAGCGGGGCTGACGTCGTCGAACAGGCCCGCGTCGTACAGCGCGAGGTACGCGCCGTGGACAGCGTTCTTGCGCAGCCGGCACACATCTCCGGCGCTGGGACCGGGGGCGTGGATGAACGAGGCGATGTCGTCGACGGCCACGTCGTGCCACGTGGTCGCGCCGGCGGCGATCGCGCTGGCTGTGAAGGCGGTGAGGACGCGGAGCATCTGGCCGGTGGTGTCGGCGTCGGGGCTGACCTGCTGCCAGATGGCAGCGATGGCGGGCAGTGTCGCGGTGAGGTCACCGGTCATCTCGGCGGCCACGTCGACCGTCTGGTCAGCAATGGGGAGGGACAGCGGCGAGCTGGCCGGGTCGGTGCGGCGCAGGATGCGGCTGTAGTCGTAGGGGGCAGCGGTCTGGGCACGCACGAGGGCTCCGAAGGTGAGGCGCGTCTGGGTGGACGCGGGTCACCGTTCGGAGCCCCTGGGTGCTGGTCAGTCACCCTGTTGTCAGGCGGCGACCTCGCTGTCGAGGTTCGTGTCGTCGGCCTGCGGGACCGGGTGGTCGGGGAGCTGGGCGAGGGTGCGCGCGAGGTCGGCGGCTGCCTGGGGGTGTCGGTAGGCCAGGTGCGCCCACGTCTCGGTGTTGTGCAGGAGCGCGGCGAAGACGAGGTCGAGCAGCTGGGCCTCCCGGCCCCAGCTGGCGTGCCGGTCCTTGACGTAGAAGCGCTTCTCCAGCCAGAAGAAGAAGCTCTCGATTTGGTTGCGCTTGCCGAAGGTGAGGGCGTACTTGTCGACCAGCGCCTCGGGGATGACCCGCACGTTGGCGACCATCGACCGCCACTGCACCCGTCCATCTCTGCCTGGCTTTGTCCACCGCAGCTCGAGCGTGGTGGTGAACTTCCCGCCGTGTGAGCAGCTGCGGGTGAGGGTGAGCAGCAGGTAGTACCTGCCGTCGGAGTCGCGGCGCCGCTCGACGCTGCTCGGCTCGAGCATGCCGAGCTTGCGGACGCGGCTGCCCCGGGTGTGCGGGCGGTCGGTCTCGTACACAGCACCGTCGTCTGCCATCAGGTGGTGCTGGTGCGCCACGCCGTCGATGTCGTGGTCGGCCGCGCCCAGCGGGGTGTCGTAGCTGAGCTTGACCTGGTCCTTCTTGACTCCGTAGCGCCGGATGGTGGTGCCCGTGAGGTGTGAGTTGGCCGGGTCGGCCTCCGACTCCTTCTTCGCCCGCTGGCGGGCGTTCTGGGAGTTCACGACGTAGATGCCGGACTCGGCCATCAGGTCTTGGTACATGCCGGGCTTGCCGATGCCGTCGATGGTCAGCACCGGGAAGCGGTGGCCTGCGCGGCGGTACAGGGCTCGGAGGACGCGCATGGCGACGGGGTCCTCGCCCTCGCGGGGGTAGCCGATGTCCAGGCCCAGCACGACCCGGGTGTAGGTGTCGAGGCCCTTCGTGGTGGCGACGACGTTGTACAGGCCCTTCTGGGCGCCGTGCTCCTTGCCGCTGGCGTCGGTCACGTCGTGGTGCACGCGCGGCTTGCCCTTCTTGGCGCGGCTGCCGGTGACCCGCAGGACGACCTCGCCGTTGTCGTTGACGATCTCCTCCTCGCGGACGTCGGAGGGGGCGTTGAGGACGGTGCCGTCGATGGCGACGATGTCCCACACCGCGGGGTCGATGAGGGCCCGCGGGACGTTGCCGCCCTCGGCGGTGCGTACTGCGAGGGCGAGCGGGATGGAGATGTCGGTGAGCCGGCCGACGAGGTCCGGCAGCGGGCTGGGCTTCTTCTCGGGGGCGAGGATGCGCCGGGTGCGCCACTTGCGGTAGCTGTAGCTGCCACCGGCAATCTTGCCGCTGGGCGAAGCGTCGGGCAGCAGGATGCCGTGCTCGAACCAGAACTCCTTGCGGATCTCGGTCCAGACCTGCGGCAGCTCCTGGTCGAGCAGCTCGTTGCTGGCCAGCTCGCGCATCGCGCAGCCGTAGAACACCCAGTACAGGTCGGACAGTGGAGTGGGTCGGCCGCCACGGGCCTGGGGCAGCGCGGCGGTGAACGCCGGCAGCAGCGGGCTCCGGATGATCGTGCGGAAGACGACCAGGTTGGCGGTGGCGCCGCCGCGGCCCTCCTTCTTGCGGCGTGGGCCGGCCAGTGGCAGGTCAGTGAGCGCGGGTCGGTCGTCGATCAGGAACCGGGTGGCGAGGCTGTTCGCGGTGAACTGCGCCTGGTAGCCGGCGGCCGTGCGCTGCGAGTGGCGGTGCATCGGGGTGGTCCTTCGGACGTCGGGGTGAGACGTCGGCGGACGGTCCGAAGGACTTGGGGGTGCGCAGTCGCCCGCGGTGGTGCATGGGCGACGAGCCCCGGCGTGTGCCGGGGCTCGTCGAGGTCGGGGTGGTGCGGTCAGGCCGCGGTGGGCGGTGCGAGATCAGTGCGGACGACCGCCCGGGCCGCGGTGCGGCAGATCCGGCAGGTGTCGGTGCGAGGTGTGTCGGCGTTGTGCAGCCGGTCGGCGTCGCGGCTGATCCAGTCGGGGTAGTGCGCTTGCCAGGTGTCGGGGTACTCGGCGCTGATCAGCTGCTCGACGAGGTGGATGGCGCGGAAGAGGACGTCGGCGCCGGGCAGGTCGTGGCCGAGGTGTTCGATCGCGGCTGTGGCGAGCTCTTCGCGGTGGGCGAGCAGCTGATGGCGACGCAGCCGGTTGGGGGAGTCGAGCTGCGGGTGGATCATGGGTGCCTCCGTTGGACGGCGCAGGGACCGGCAGGAGTGCCGGGCTGCGCGGAGCGGATCTCCGCTCGCGCTGCACCGTTGGGGCGCTCCACGGGGGCACAAGGCGGCGTGCGGTGCGGAGGTGAACCCATACCGGGTGGTGTCCCAGCCCGCCGGTGATGGGCTGTGAGTCAGTCTTTGGCCGTGCGCCGACGTGGTCGTCCGGCCTCATACCGATCCGCGTACGCCTTGGCCGCGGCTTCCTTGGTCAACTTGAGGGTGTAGCCGGGCATGCCCGCTTCGCGCGCCATGCCCTTGAGGAAGTGCCGCGCGGGACTGGCGTCGGTGAGGGAGTCCAGTGCACCCCGAGACCACACGAGGGCCCACACGGTCGTCCAGGCCCACGTGCCGGCGTCATGCACCTCCGCCTCGCGCCGCAGGCTCACGTTGCCCGCAGCGTCCATGTGGGCGTAGGCGTCGACCAGCGTGATTCCGGGGTGGGAGAGGCCGGACAGATACCGGTAGACCGCGTACATCAGACGACCGCTCCCGAAGTCGCCGAGGATCTTCTCGAAGTGCTTGGCCTGTGCCGCCAACTCACCCTCCTCTGGGATGCCGTTCTCGAGACGCTGCACGATCTCGTCAGTCATGCCCGTCCAGCTGGCCTCGTGCATGGTCTTCGCGAGGTAGAACCGCTGACGCGCTCCCACCTTCAGGAAGCCGGGCAGCGCCTTGGGGCCCCGCTGAACGAGCCACTGGGCCATCAGTGCGTTCTCGTACAACGACCGGATCATCGGCGCGAGCTCGATGCCACCGTGGGACTCGATGAGGGGGCGGACCAGGCGGGTCTGCTCGTACACGTGGCACGTCAAGCCCCACAGGGCGAGTCCGTGGGCCGGTTCTACGTGTCCCCGGATGCGGAGTGCGACGTCGTCCTGCTGGGCCCTTTCCCAGTGCCGCAGTAAGCGGTCGACGCGGTCGAGGGAGGCACTGGTGCTCACGTCGGCGATGTCGGCCACGGGGCCATCCTTACGTGAGCCGAGGACAGGTTCAGCCCGCCGGCCGGGAAGCACGAGCACCGCCTTCACCGGCCGGCATCTCGCTCACTGGTCAGTCCCAGCGGCTGGTGGTGCCGGTGGTGATGAGGTCGGCGAGCCGGCGGGCGGCCCGGTCGGCCTGGTTCTGGGCTCGTGCGGCCAGTGCGCCGTGCTCGGCGGCGCAGTGCAAGGCGGCGTCGAGGTCGGTGCTGCAGGCCGGGCAGGCGAACGGGCTGGTGTCGAAGGCGAGCAGGAGGAGCAGGTAGCGGACCCGGGTTAGCGCGGCCGCGGTGACGACGCCAGGGCGCTGGTGCAGGCCGTGGACGGTGTCGGCGGCGGTGGAGGAGAGCCGGGCAGCGAGCAGCTGCAGGACGCTGGCGTCAGGCAGATCGAGGACCTGCTCGGCGGTGCGGGGGGCGTGGGCGGACATGAGCACGTCCTTCCAGTGGGCCGGTCGCTCAGGCGGCGCGGCGCAGGGGCACCACGGCCGCGGCTGCGGCGTGGTGGGCGGTGATGGCGTTGGTGAGCAGCCCGTAGCTGAGGAAGTCGAGGAGCTGGCGGCGGCCGCCGAGGCTCTGGGCGCGGTCGACCAGGAGCGTGCGCTTGAAGCCGCTGTTGTGGCTCTCGCTGTCGCTGCGCAGCGTGTAGACGTCGAAGTCCGGCTCGCCCTCGGCGATCAACCGGATCGCGTCGGGGCGGCCGACGTCCCCGGGGTGCTGCGGGTGCGGGCTGATCCAGGCGAGGAACTCCCCGTCCGGGCAGGGGACGGTGTAGCCGGCGGTGAAGTGGTAGCGCCCGTTCTTGCGCTTCGGCCGCTTCACCTGTCGCCGCAGCAGGCGGGCGAGCACCACCGGGCCGCCCTCGGCATCGAGGCCGACTTCGCTGACCGCACCGTCGACGGCGGCCAGGGTGTGCGTGCACTGCCCGCGTTCGGTGTCGTGCTCCCAGGTGCCCAGGGCGTACCAGCGGGGGTGGCCCTCAGCCGGGGTGGTGCGGCGCCGGCCGGGGGAGCGGGAGGTGGAGTGCACCTTGTTGATGACCACCACGCCGCAGGTGCTCATCAGGTCGTCGATGTGCTTGCCGCGCAGAGCGCCGTCGTAGACGACGGCCTGGATCCCGGCGCCGGCGACTGCATGCAGCTGCTTCAGCAGTTCGACCGCAGTCTCGGCTTCCGCGCCGGGGCGAGGAACCCGGTCGACGGCCAGCACGATCCGCTGGTGCGGGCCGTCGCCGCGCACGTAGAGGCCGACGAAGTTCTGCCCGTGCACCGGGCCGGTGTGGCCGTGGTGCTCGGCGCTGTCCGGGTCGTACCGCTTCCGCGGGGCGTCGATCGGGTTGCCCGCAGCGTCGAGGTAGACGGTGTGGGCGACGCCGTCGTCGTCTTTGACGCGCTTGGCGGCCGGCGGGCGGTACATGGGCGAGACGACGGTCCCGTCACCGTAGACGACGCGGCTGCGGTCCGGGTGGCACAGCGATCCGGGGCCGTCCGGGCGCAGCAGCCCTGCTTCCTGGGCCTGCGCGACGGCGAGCTCGGTGAACTCCTCACACAGCTCCTCGAGGACGTCCTCGGCTGTGAACCGCCGGTTGCGGGCGTACCGGTAGGCGTCCCAGCCCGGCGCCTGCCGCGGCGGTGCGGCGATCTCCAGGTCCGGCCGCTGCCGGCGCATCTGCTCGACGCTCTGCACGATCACCGACCACGTCGCCGGCTGCGCCAGTTCGATCTCCACGCGGGCGCCGGAGCGGAACACCCGGGCCAGCACCCCGTAGCCCAGGAGTAGGTACGGCGGGAACTCCGCGGGCCGGCCCACCGGTCGGCGCTCGACCAGGGCGCCGAGCTGGTATAGGGCCGGCAGCCGGAAGACCGCCCGCACCTGCTCGATCGTCGTCAGCCCGGTGCTGCGAGCCCTGCGCCGGCTCATCGGGTGCCTCGCCAGTCCAGGCCGATGTGTGCGGCGGTGATGTCCAGGCTGCGGTGCCCGAGGACTCGGGCGACCTGTTCGATCCGGGCGCCCCGGTCGTGGAGGCGCCGGCCGGCCCAGTGCCTCAGCGAGGCCGGGCGTACGTCCGGCTCGGCGCCGAGGCCAGCGGCGGCCAGCACGTTGCGCAGTGCGTTGCACGCGGCGGCCTGCGCCTTCGAGCCACCCGGCGGTTCCGATCCGGAGTAGCACAGCAGCGTGTCTCTGGTCGCGCCGTTCTCCAGCAGGGTGGCGACCCGCCGGTGCAGCACTCGCCGACCCCAGGCCGACAGGACACCCGGCCGATCGTCGAGATCGCGTGTGCCCGGGAGCAGCACGGCGCTGGGCTGGTGCGGGTCGTCGAGATCCCGGATGCGGACCATCGTGACCTCGCTGGACAGTGCGGTGGCCTCGCCCAGCGCCCACGCCACTGCCCGCATCTGCGACCGCGCCCCGGCGCCCATCTGCGCGCTGGCCCGGCACAGCCCGACCTCGTCGTCGGTTAGGGGCCGTGCGGCCAGCTGGCCACGCGGCGGAAGAACCAGGTCGAGCGTGGGATCTGAGTCGTGCAGACCCAGTGCGCGCAGTGTGCGGAAAAGCGTGCGCAGTGCGGTTCGGCGTGCGTGCCGGGTCGCCAGCTCAGGTACCGCCCCGTGCCGGGTGTGGGCCGACAGGAACGCTGCGGCGTGTGCCGGGGACACTCCGGTGTAGGACGCGACGCCCTGCGCGTTCAGTCGCCGCGTGAAGGCAGCGGTGTTCTCCAGCAGCCGTGCCAGCGAGCCATCGGTGTGCGTACCGGCGGTGTGCCAGTGCGCGACCGCGCGGGCCAGTTCGTCGTCCAGCTTGCCGGCCGGATCCAGAACAGCCAGGTGCTGGCCGTTCGGGAGGCCGGTGATCCTGCGTGCCACAGATCGCCTCCGGACCGGGGCTCGAACGTCCCCGGACGGCCGGCAGGGTGCTGGCACCACACCTTGCTGCATTCGCCTTCGCAGGTGTCGTTGCTCCCCTGTGACTGGGGGGAGACAAGAACGTGTGCCCACCGATTGCTGCAGCGCACGATCGAGTCCATGCGGATGACCGCAGTGATCCACTTCGGGCACTATGGCGCGATGCTGGTCCGGGGGTCGTGGGTTCGCTCATCCGTCATCTGCACGGCTTTGCTGGTGGCCGCGGCGGGGTGCAGCGGGAGCGGTCCGGATCGGGAGGCGGCGGGGTCCCGCATGGACTCCGTGCTTGAGGTCCCGGAAGGAGCGGAGCTGCTCGGGGCGGTCTTCCCCGGCGCGCAGAACGGCTGGCCCGGCTCTCAGGAGGAGACCTGGGACGCAGTCCTTGTCATCACCGGCGAGGACCCCGTCGCGGTCCTGAAAGACTTGGTGGCACAGGCCGAGGAGTCCGGCTTCGCCCTGCGCTCCTTCAGCCCGGAATCCGCTGCCTGCGGCGTCCTCCACGAGAGCGTGCTCCAGTGCCAGGCGCTCACGGTGCGGGACGACGGGTCCGGCAGCTACGAGTTCAACCTTCAGTGGGGCACCTTCCAGGGCGCCGGCTTCAGTCATGTGCTCGTCCGTCGGCAGAGCCGGGCCTACGACGTCCCATCGGGTTCCGTCAGCTTCGAGACAGACCTCCCACCGGCGCCTCCGTCGATCGACGAGTGGGAGGGACCGGAGGCCGGCGAGCCGGTGGCGGCGCCCACGGATGCCTTCGACACCGGCGGGGCAGTCGCGATCCTCGAACCGGGCGGACGCGTCGTCGGACCGCCGGCCCACTCGTGGAGCCTGAGCGGCGGGTACGGCGTCGTGGTGGCCCTCGACGACGGGGCCGATGCCGACCAGGTGGTCGCCGCCTACGCAGCACAGTTCGAGAGGTTCGGCTTCGAGGGCACGGTCACCGGGACCACCTTCGAGGGGAACCGGGCCGTGGCAGCTCGCTACAACGGAGCCGGCGCCGGGGACCTTGAGGCAGTCGTCGTCGAGGACGCGAACTCCGGCCGGTCATTCCTCCGCCTGTCCCGAGCCAACGACTAGGTGTCGTTGCCAGCCCAGCAGCACCGGCCAGCATGTCCGCTCGCTCGATTTGCCACAGCCCAGAGACTCGACGCGCCGACGTTCTCGGCCGCGAGTTGGCGTCTGAAGGCGGAAATGAGGGTGCGGCATGCCCGTCATGCCGGCCATGGCGGATCGTCGGTGCTTGGCCGTAGCTTGCGCATGGTGAACGGAACCAGTCCGACGGAGCCGCAGGTCGAGCGGCTGGCCGCCTTCCGTGCACGCCTCTCAGCCGACGGGCTGACGCTGGCGCAGCTCGCGATCCGCCGAGGCGATAGCGGCCTCAACGCCACCGCCGGCTGGGTGGCCGCGCGGCGCCGAGAGCGTTCACTCCTCGCGTGCACCTTTCCGGACGGGTCGTTGGAAGTTCCGGCGTTCCAGCTCACCGACGCCGGTGAGGTGCGCTCGGAGCTGCGTCCGTTGCTCGAGCGGCTTCTCGGCGCCGGCGCCGGCGACTGGACGGCCTGGACGTGGCTGACGCAACCGTCCAGCCTGCTGTCCGGCGAAGTGCCGGAGCTGGTGGCCGTCGCCGACCCAGAGCGGGCGCTGCGGGCGGCAGCCCGCTACGCCACGGAATCGGGCGGCTGACCACTCCCGGCACGGTGTCAAGCGGATCTGAGATCAGCGGTCAGTCGAGGCCGTCAGGGACACCAATCAACAGCCGGTGATCCTGCGTGCCACAGATTGCCCCCGGTCTGGGGCTCCAACGTCCCCGGACGGCGGGCCAGGTGCGGCGCCGCACCTGGCTGCATGCAGCCTTCGCGGTGTCGCTGGCCATGTTCGTGACGCCACCAAGCCGCTGGTGGAGACTGAGTACTGGCCTGTCATGGAGCTGTTGCTCCGTAGTGTCCAGCCGTGCGATTCACGCTCACCTACGACGGGCCGCTGCCCGGCAGCAAACGCAATGCACGGTCGCTGCAAGCGATCCGCGATGCACTGCACCCGCAGTTGGTGGAGCTGTGGCAGCACGAGCCGCTGCGCGATCGGCACGACCTCCTAAAGCCCGCGGGAACCACGGAGATCTCCGTCCTGGTCGAGCGGAGCGGACAGTTCTACGGGGCCTTGGTCCACGACAACCTGCACCTGACCGCAGAGCTCGACTTGCTCCTCCTGCGCCCCGAGTCGGCGGCCGGGCCGATCGTCCGGGGTGACATCGACAACCGGCTGAAGACGTTGCTGGATGCACTCAGTGCGCCTGCGCACGCGCAGCAGGTGCCGGAGGGTGCGCGGCCGACGAGTGCGGACGATCCGCTGTACACGCTGCTGCAGGACGACCGGCTGATCACCCGCGTCACCGTGGAGACCGACCGGCTGCTCGCGCCTGTACAGGACCCGGACTGGAACAGCGTGGTCATCCGCGTGACGGTCAAGGCGCGGCGCCTGATCCTCGGCAACATGGACTTGAGCTCCTAGCGCGATCGGCACTGCGTCGCGATCGGCACTGCGTCGCGATCGGCACTGCGTCGCGATCGGCACTGCGTCGCGATCGGCACTGCGTCGCGATCGGC
>NZ_FNBT01000009.1 GCF_900102425.1 Blastococcus aurantiacus | reverse complement strand
CAGCTCCTTGACCTCGTTGGCCACCACCGCGAAGCCCTTGCCCGCCTCGCCGGCCCGCGCGGCCTCGATCGTGGCGTTGAGCGCCAGCAGGTTGGTCTGCTCGGCGATGCTGGTGATCACCTTCACCACGTTGCCGATCTCCGCGGAGGACTCGCCCAGCTTGTCCACGGTGGCCTTCGTCGTCGCGGCCGCGGTGACCGCCCGGTTCGCGACCTCGCTGGCCTCGGCCGCGTTGGTGGCGATCTCCCGGATCGAGGCACCCATCTGCTCCGCGCCGGCGGCCACGGTCTCCACGCTGCGGGACACCTCCTCGGCGGCCGAGGCGACGACACCGCCCTGCGTCGAGGTCTCCTCGGCCGACGCCGAGATCTGCGCGGAACTGGCGCTCAGCTCCTCGGACGAGGAGGCGACGGCGTGCGCAGAGGACGCGACGCCGGCCATGACCACGCGGAGGTTCTCCTGGGCGGTGTCCAGCGCGGCGGCCATCTGGCCGACCTCGTCCTGGGAGGTGACGCCGGTGGCCATGGTGAGGTTGCCGTCGGCGAGCGCCACGAGGGAACGCTTGACCGCCTGCACGGGCCGGGTCACCGACCTCATCGTCATCCGGCTGATGACCAGGACGACGGCGAGCGCCACGACCGCGACCACCAGGCTGACCTGCTGCGAGCGCGCGATGGCGTCGTCCAGCCGCACCTGGGCGGCGTCGCTCTCGGCGGCCAGGGCGTCCTTGGCCTGGCTGACGGCACCGTCGGTCAGGTCGTTGGCCGCCTGGATCTCCTCCCAGCGGGCCGACATCGCCACCGGGTCGGCCACCGCGAGGTCCACCCAGGCGGTGATGGCGTCGGTGTAGGCGCCGAAGCTCCCGGCCAGTCCGTCGACCGACTCGGCGGCCACGCCGGCCAGCGGGATCGTCGCGAGCTCGGCGAGCATCCCCTCCGGCGTGGCGATGTCGTCGGCCAGCTCGGTCAGTTGCGCGGCCGGGTCGGAGCGCACCAGCGTCTTGAAGCCGTCGACCTTCAGCTCGCTGGCGCGGGTGTCGAGCTGCAGGACGAGCTCCTCGGCCTCGTTGAGGTGCCGGAGGTCCGTGTTGGCCGTGCGGACCGCCGAGTTGCCGACCAGAACGGCGGTGAGGAGCCCGCCGAAGGCCAGCACGATGACGCCGACGAGGAGGCCGAACTTCACCGCCAGCGGGCGGTTGGCGAACCAGCCGGCGCGGCGGGGAGCGGGAGGAGGAGCAGCGGTGGATGTCACGGGGACCTCGCGGGGAAGAGAAGTGGCCCGGACGACCGAGCTGGACGACGAAAGTGTTGTCGCTCCACCGTTCCCACGACCGCACCGTGTCGCACAATTGCGCAATCGTGATGTGTGGGCATGGTCGACCGTCGATGTCGGAGCATTTGTCGACATCGCATTCCACGCGACCTCCCCGCCATTCCCGGGCCTCTCCGGAAAGGTGCAGGTCACCGTCGACCGGACGCGTGGATTGTCGACACCGCGGTGCGGTGACCCGGCACCCGGGACCAAGGTCCTGAAGCTCGCGGGACCGACACGTCTCGGTCGAATAGCCGCCGCCGGCGTCAGCCGAGCAGGTCGGCCAGCTGCTCCAGGAGCGCGCGGACGGCCGCCGGATCGGCCACCCGGTGGGCAGCCACCGTCTCGCCGTCACCGACCTTGACGGTGACGTCGTCGGGCCCCAGGGCGCGAAACGCGTCCTCGTCGGTGACGTCGTCGCCGAGGTAGAGCACGCCCCGCGCGCCGATCTCCGCGGCCAGCCGGCGCACCGCCGAACCCTTGTCCGCGTCGGTGACGGCCACCTCGAACACGTCCTTGCCCGGCTTCATCGTCAGTGACGGATCGACCGCCGCACGGGCGCGCTCCAGCAGCGCGGCGGCTGCCGAGCGGTCCGGGACCTGCCGCACGTGCACCGCCACGCTCGCGGGCTTGATTTCCAGGCGTGCGCCGGGCGTGCCGGTCACGAGAGGTTCCAGCCGGGCGGTCAGCTCGTCCCGCCGGCCGGCGAGGTCACCGGCCAGCGGACCGTCGAACTCGGCACCGTGGCTGCCGATCCAGCGGAGCTCCCCGGTGAAGCCGCTGGTGGCCCGGAGGTCGGCGAGGCCGCGGCCGCTGACCAGCGCGACGGTGACCCCGGGGACGGCGGAGAGCCGCTCGAGCACCTCGCCCGTCCCCGGCTCCGGAACCGCCTCCGACGGCACGTCGGCCAGCGGAGCGAGCACGCCGTCGTAGTCGCTGGCCACCAGCAGCGGCCGGCGGCCGGCCAGCGCCGCGAGCGCTACCCCGAGCTCAGGCGGGGGTGCGCTCACCCCTGTGCCCCGCCGCGGCCGGTGGACAGCGGCGCCGTCGCCCGGCCGACCGTGCGTCCCGTGGGCTGACCGGAGGCCTGGTCGTTCAGCGCCCGGAAGAACGAGCTGGCCCAGTGGTCCAGATCGTTCTTGGCCAGGTGGCGGCGCATCGCGCGCATCCGCTTGGCCCCCTCGGCGGGGTCCATGCGCAGGGCCCGCAGCAGCTGGCTCTTCACGCCGGCGATGTCGTGCGGGTTGACCAGGAAGGCCTGCTTGAGCTCGGCGGCCGCCCCGGCGAACTCGGACAGCACCAGGGCCCCGCCCAGGTCCCCGCGGGCGGCCACGTACTCCTTGGCCACCAGGTTCATGCCGTCGCGGTAGGGCGTCACCAGCATGACGTCGGCGGCCCGGTAGAGCGCGGCCAGCTCCTCCCGGGGCATCGACTGGTTGAAGTAGTGCACGGCCGGGCCGGCGATGGACCCGAAGACGCCGTTGATGTGGCCGACCTGCTGCTCGATGGTCTCGCGCATGTGCACGTAGTGCTCCACGCGCTCGCGGCTGGGCGTGGCCACCTGCACCAGCACGGTGTCAGGCGCCTCGACAGCGCCGTCCTCCAGCAGCTCCTCGAAGGCCTCGAGCCGCACGCCTATGCCCTTGGTGTAGTCGAGCCGGTCGACGCCCAGGATGATCTTCGCCGGGTTGCCCAGCTCCGCGCGGATCTCCTCGGCACGCGCGAGCACCTCGGGGGAGCGGGCGAGCTGGTCGAAGGAGTCGACGTCGATCGAGATGGGGAACGCCCGTGCGGCCACCGTGCGGCCGTCGTACTCGATCGTCGAGCCGCGGGCGGGGAGGTCGTGCAGCCGGCGGGCGAGCTGCACGAAGTTGGCCGCCGCCGCGGGCCGCTGGAAGCCGACCAGGTCCGCGCCGAGCAGGCCCTCGACGATCGCCGAGCGCCACGGCAGCTGGGTGAACAGCTCGTACGGCGGGAAGGGGATGTGCAGGAAGAAGCCGATGGTCAGGTCCGGGCGCTGCTGGCGGAGCATGGCCGGCACCAGCTGCAGCTGGTAGTCGTGCACCCAGACGATCGCGTTCTCCGCCGCGACCTCCGCAGTCCGCTCCGCGAAGCGCTTGTTGACCTGGACGTAGGTGTCCCACCAGTTCCGGTGGTACTCGGGCTTCTCGACGACGTCGTGGTAGAGCGGCCACAGCGACGCGTTCGACATGCCCTCGTAGTAGCGGTCGACCTCGTCCTCGGTGAGCGGGATGGGGACCAGCGACATGCCGCCGGACTCGAACGGCTCGGGCGCCTCGCCCGCGGAGCCCGACCACCCCACCCAGGCGCCGCCGCGACCTGCGACGAACGGCTCGAGCGCGGTGACCAGCCCGCCCGGGCTGCGCTGCCAGCGCGTGCTGCCGTCGGGGTCGGTGACCTGGTCCACCGGCAGCCGGTTGGCGACGACGACGACGGGGCTCTCGGCCCCGACATCGTTCTCCGTTCCAGCGGTCATACCGGATCGAACCCTACCCATGGCCGCCGGTCACAGCAGGCCGGCGGCCCCGTACGCGGCCGCGGCGGCCCCGATGCCCAGCAGGATCGTGCCGGCCAGGTAGCCCAGCGCCCGCGCCCGACGCCCCTGCTCGCCGAGCCGGACGACCTCGGCGCCGAGCGTGGAGAAGGTGGTGAGGGTGCCGCAGAAGCCGGTGCCCACCAGGGCCGCCACCCAGCCCGGGACGTCGGCCAGTCCCAGCAGGAACCCGAGCAGAGCGCTGCCGGCGACGTTGATCACCGCCGTGCCGGCCACCGAGCCGGCGCCTCGGCGGGAGGCCGCCAGTCGCTCGGCGAAGAGCCGGAGCGGCGCACCCACCATCGCGCCGAGGACCACCAGCAGCGGCGTCACGGTGCCGGCTCGCGCGCCGACCGGCCGGCCCGCAGCCCCAGGGCCGTGGCCAGGACACCGGCGATCACCGAGGCGAGCACGTACGCGGCCGCCGTCCCCGCCCGCCCGGCTTCGGCCAGCTGCACGGTCTCGACGGCGAAGGCGGAGTACGTGGTGAAGCCGCCGAGGACGCCGGTGCCGAGGAAGGGCCGCAGCCACGACGGGTCGGGGGAGCGCTGGAAGACGCGGCCGATCAGCAGCCCCAGCACCAGGCAGCCGAGGACGTTGACCAGCAGGGTGGCCCAGGGCCAGCCGCCGGTGTCGCGGGGCAGCGCCTCGGCCACGCCCCAGCGGGCGAGCGCGCCCAGTGCCCCGCCCAGCGCGGCGGCGACGTACCCCGACACGACCGCCCCCTGTCCGCCGTCCGCGACATCGGGCAGCATGCCATCGACGAGGGCGCACGTCGGCGTGGCCCCGGGGCAGCAGAGGAGAAGCCGTGGGTCCGCTCTCGGGAGTGCGTGTCGTCGAGTTCGCCGGCCTGGGGCCGGGGCCCTTTTGCGGCATGCTCCTGGCCGACCTCGGTGCCGACGTCGTCCGCATCGACCGCCGCGGGGGCGGCGGCGGTCTCGGGGCGACGTCGCTGCTCGACCGCGGCAAGCGCTCGATCGCGCTGGACCTCAAGGACCCCGCCGACGTCGAGGTGGTGCGGGCCCTGGTGCGGCGCGCCGATGTCCTGCTCGAGGGGTTCCGCCCGGGCGTGATGGAACGGCTGGGTCTGGGGCCCGACGAGCTGCTGGGGGAGAACCCGGCGCTGGTCTACGGCCGGATGACCGGGTGGGGGCAGACCGGCCCGCTGGCACCCACGGCGGGGCACGACATCGGCTACATCGCGCTGACCGGGGCACTGGGGGCCAGCGGGCGTCCCGACGAGCGCCCGGCACCGCCGATCAACCTGCTCGGCGACTTCGGTGGCGGGGGAGTGTTCCTCGCGCTGGGTGCCGTGGCGGCCCTGCTGCACGCCCGCGCGACGGGGGAGGGGCAGGTGGTCGACGCCGCGATCGTCGACGGCACCGCCGTCCTCACCACGATGATCCACGGGATGCTCTCCACCGGCGGCTGGCAGGACGAGCGGGGCGTGAACCTGCTGGACACCGGTGCGCCGTTCTACGACGTCTACCGCTGCGCCGACGGGCAGTTCCTCGCCGTCGGGGCCCTGGAGCCGCAGTTCTACGCCGCGCTGCTGCAGGGGCTGGGCGTCGCGGGCGACGAGACCTTCCCCGACCGCTACCAGCCCGAGCAGTGGCCGGCCCTGCGCGAGCGGTTCACCGAGCTGTTCGCCGGCCGCACCCGCGACGAGTGGTGGCAGGTCTTCGCCGGCACGGACGCCTGCGTGGCGCCGGTGTGGTCGCTGGTCGAGGCCACCCAGGACGAGCACAACCGCGAGCGCGAGGTGTTCGTGGAGGTGGACGGCACGGTGCAGCCCGCCGTCGCCCCGCGGTTCTCCGTGACCCCCGGCGCCGTCGGCTCGGTGCCCCGGGCCGGCCAGCACAGCGACGAGATCCGCGCCGAACTCGGCCTCTGATCCGCTTTTCCGCGGTAAAGCGTCCCGCTTTACCGCGGAAAAGCAGGATCAGCGGCGGCGGGTCTCGGGGAAGAGCAGGTCGACGAACCGCTCGGCGGTGGGCTGGGGCTCGTGGTTGGCGAGCCCCGGCCGCTCGTTGGCCTCGATGAAGACGTACTCGGGCCCCGCCACGTCGGGCACCAGGAAGTCGATGCCCGTCACCGGGATGTCGAGCGCCTCGGCGGCCCGCACCGCCGCCGCGGCCACCTCGGGGTGCAGCTGGTCGGTGACGTCCTCGATCGTGCCGCCGGTGTGCAGGTTCGCCGTCCGCCGCACCTGGATGCGTTCCCCGTTCGGCGGGACGTCGTCCATCGCATAGCCCGCCTCGGCGACGACCTCCTCGGTCGTCGCGTCCACCGGGATCCGCGACTCACCGCCCGTGGCACGCTCCCGGCGCCGGCTGGTCGACCGGATCAGCTCCGTGACGGGCAGCCGCCCGTCGCCGATCACCTCCGCCGGTCGGCGGACGGCGGCGGCGACCACGGCCCGGTCGATGACCAGCACCCGCAGGTCCTGCCCGGGTACGAGCTCCTCGACCAGGACGTCGGGGCAGAACTGCAGGGCCAGGTCGACCGCGCGCTTCAGCCCCGCCTCGTCCTGGACGCCCACGGTGATGCCGCGGCCCTGCTCCCCGCGGGCGGGCTTGACCACCACGGACCCGACCTCGGTCATCAGCGCCAGCGCGTCGTCCAGCTCGCCGTCGCCGGCCAGCACCCCGCGGGCGACGCGCACCCCGGCGCGCTCCATGACCCGGCGGGTGACGCGCTTGTCGTCGCAGCGGCTCATCGCGACGGCGGTGGTGAACTCCGAGAGCGACTCGCGCGTGACCACGGTCCGGCCGCCGACCGACAACCGCATCTCGCCCCACTCCGCGTCGGTCACCTCGACGCGGATGCCCCGCCGCAGCGCCTCCTCGGCGATGATCAGGGCGTAGGGGTTGAGCTTCTCCAGGCCCGGCGGCCGGGCGGCGAACAGCGGCGTGTTGATCGGGTTCTTGCGCTTGACGCAGACGGCGGACACCCGGTGGAAGCCGAGCTTGCGGTAGAGCCGGATCGCACCCTGGTTGTCGTGCATGACCGAGAGGTCGAGGTAGGCCCGGCCGCGGCCGACGTAGCGCTCGGCCAGCACCCGGACGAGCGCCTCGCCGGTGCCGGGCGGGGCGTCCTGGTTGTGGACGGCGAGGCACCACAGGCTCGTGCCGGCCTCCGGATCGTCGAAGGAGAGCGCGTGGTCCACCCCGGTGACCGTGCCGATGATCTTGCCGGTGCGCTGGTCCTCGGCCACCAGGTAGGTGAACGCGCGCGTGCGGTGGTTGCTCCACATGACGTCGGCGTCGCCGAGCACCATGCCGTTGAGGGCATAGATGTCGTTGATCGCCTCCATGTCGGCGCGCGAGGTCGCGGTGCGCACGAAGACGTCGCGGATGAGCTCGTGGCGAGGCCGGTAGCGGTGCAGGTCCAGCCGGTAGGTGTAGCTGGGGTCGATGAACAGCTCGTCGGGCGCCAGGCCCACCAGCACGTGCGGGTCACGCGGGTAGATGCAGATGTCCCGTTCGCCGGTCTCCTCCGCCCGCAGCGCGTGGACGATGCCGGTCAGGTCCGAGAACGTCTGACCCATGACCAGCCGGCCCCAGCCCATGTCCAGGACGACGTCCTGCTGCATCCCCTGCCGCTGGTGCTCGGAGGGTTCCCGCCACGACCGGTCGGTCATGGCCGGGGTGCTGGCCACGGCCGTCCGGCGCCGATGGCCGGCGAGCCGGGATGCCATCGCGATCTCCCTCATCCCACGTGCGTCTGGAGCCAGAGCTCGAGGAGCCCCAGCTGCCAGAGCTTGTTCCCGCGCAACGGCGTCAGCTCGCCGTTCGGGTCCGCCAGGAGCTCGCGCGCGTACTCGGGGCGGAACAGACCCCGGTCGCGGGCGGACTCGCTGGTCAGCGCGTCACGGACCAGGCCCAGGACCTTGCCCTCGAGGTGGGTGATCGACGGCACCGGGAAGTAGCCCTTGGGCCGGTCGATCACCTCCGGCGGGATGATCCGCCGGCCGATCGCCTTGAGCACGCCCTTGCCGCCGTCGGCCAGCTTGAGCTCCGGCGGGCACATCGCCGCCAGCTCCACCAGGTCGTGATCCAGGAAGGGCACGCGGGCCTCCAGGCCCCAGGCCATGGACATGTTGTCCACCCGCTTGACCGGGTCGTCGACCAGCATGATCTCGCTGTCCAGGCGCAGCGCGGCGTCCACGGCGGTCTCCGCGCCCGCGGCCTCCATGTGCGCCCGCACGAACGCCAGGCTCGGGTCCTCGGCGAGGGCGTACCGGTCGGAGACGACCCCGCGCATCTGCGCGTGGTCGCGGTCGAAGAAGGCCTTGGCGTAGGTCCGGACCGCCTCCTCCCGGCCGACGCCGGCCAGCGGTGGGTACCAGTGGTAGCCGGCGAACACCTCGTCGGCGCCCTGCCCGGACTGGACCACCTTGATCGTCTGCGAGACCCGCTCGCTGAGCAGGTCGAAGGCGACGACGTCGTGGCTGACCATGGGCTCGGCCATGGCGCCGATGGCGTGGCCGAGGGCACCGGCCAGCTCGTCGGACCCGACCCGGATGCGGTGGTGGTCGGTGCCGAAGCGCTCGGCGATCACGTCGGAGTAGGCGAACTCGTCGCCCTCGTGCCCGCCGACGGACTCGAAGCCGATCGAGTACGTGGCCAGGCCGGTCTGCCCCTCCTGGGCCAACAGCCCGACGATCAGGCTGGAGTCCAGCCCGCCGGACAGCAGCACGCCGACGGGGATGTCGGAGACCAGGCGCCGGCGGACGGCGACCCGCAGCGCCTCCTCGATCGCGTCCTCCCAGTCGCGGGCCGACCAGTTCGCGTGCTCGGCCCGGCGCTCGTAGGTGGCGTTCCAGTAGCGGTGCTCGGTGCTCGTCCCGTCGGCCTCGACGATCCGCACCGTGGCGGGCGGCAGCTTGCGGACGCCGTTGAGGATCGTCCGGGGCGCCGGGACGACGGCGTGCCAGGACAGGTAGTGGTGCAGCGCGACCGGGTCGATCGAGGTGTCGACGTCGCCGGCGCGCAGCAGGGCCGGCAGCGTCGAGGCGAACCGCAGCCGCTTCCCGGGCTCCTCGGCCAGGTAGAGCGGCTTGATGCCCAGCCGGTCGCGGGCCAGCACCACCCGGCCGGTGTCCCGCTCGGCGATGACGAAGGCGAACATCCCGTGCAGGTGCGACACGACGTCGGTGCCCCAGTGGTGGTAGCCCTTGAGGATCACCTCGGTGTCGCTGTGCGAGAAGAACCGGTAGCCGTGGCCCTCGAGCTCGGCCCGCAGCTCCTGGTAGTCGTAGATGCAGCCGTTGAAGACGGCGGTGAGCCCGAGCTCGTTGTCCACCATCGGTTGGGAGCCGCAGGTGGAGAGGTCGATGACGGACAGCCGGCGGTGGCCGAACGCCACGCGGCCGTTGCTCCACGATCCCTGACCGTCCGGTCCGCGGGGCACGAGGGCCTCCACCATGCGTGCGACGGCGGTCGTGTCCGCCGTCGATCCGTCGAAGGTGATCTCGCCGCAGAGGCCGCACATGCACAACGATCTAACCCGCTGGACGGAGTTCACGCCCCCCGGGGAGCAAGATCACACACAGTCGTAACAAGGTTCCACGTGGAACCGCCGGGAGGGCCACCACCGCCGTGGCGGCCCCCCCGGGATGGTCAGCTTCCGGTCAGCCGGGCGACCGCCGCGACGACGTCCACCAGGCCGGTGCCCTTGTCGTACGACGTCGTCCGGCCCCCCACCGTCGCGTACGGGGCGCCGTCGGTGAACCGGTGCGCGGTGCCGGTGAGGGCCGCCTCGACCTCGGCCGGGGTGGCGCCAGGGTCGGCCTGGAAGAGCTGGGCCACGATGCCGGCGACGTGCGGCGCCGCCATCGACGTCCCGCTGATGGTGTTGAAGGTGCCGACGTCCAGCAGGCCGGGGCCGTTGCGGAAGTCCAGCCCGGTGGCGCAGATCGGCAGGTAGGGCCGGCAGGCCGAGGTGATGGTGTCACCGGGGGCGGAGAGGTCCGGCCACGTGGAGGCGTCGGCCGCTGCGCCACGGGAGGAGAACTCGCTGACGACGCCGTCGCGGGTGCCGGTCTCCTGGTCGGAGTACGAGGCGACCGAGAGGATGCCGCCGGTCGGGTCCTGCCCGGGCGGGTTGGTGACCGAGGCCGAGCCGTCACCGCCGTCGTTGCCGGCGGCCCAGACCGTGACCACGCCCTCGGCGGCCAGCGCCCGCTGCAGCTTGACGGTGGCCGAATTCGGGTCGAACGCGCCGCCACCGGTCGGGCCGTAGCTGTTGTTCGTCACCTTGATCGGCGGGCAGACGGTGGGGGAGACGCCGGGCCCGCACGGGGCCTCGTGGTTCTCCAGCACCCAGTTCAGCGCCGAGTCCGCGCCGACGATGAGCAGCACCGCGCCTGTGGAGATGGACACGAGGCTGGCGCCGGGGGCCGCGCCCTGCAGCCGGCCGCCGTCGGACAGCGTCGTCGGCCGCCCTGCCACGATCCCGCTCACGTGCGTGCCGTGCCCGCCGAGGGAGAGCGTGTCGGTGTCGACGACCTTCGGCACGCGCACGACGCAGTCCGGGCTCGTGCTCGCCTCGACCAGGCACAGGCTCTTGAGGTTGGCGACGACGGCGCTGCTGCCGTCGGGATTGCGGAAGTAGGGGTGGTTCGGGTCGATCCCGGAGTCGATGACCGCGACGGACACGCCGCTGCCGTCCAGGGCCTCGCCGTTCGCACCGGTCAGCGTGGCGGCGGCCTCCGCACCGCGGGTGGCGACGTTCGACGTCTCCTGGGCCATCTCGATGGGCGTGTTGCCCTCGAGGTAGGTCACCCCGGGCTGCGTGCGCGCGGACTCGATCTGCCCGGCGGTGCCCGTGGCGACGACCACGCCGATCCGCTCGAACTCGGTGACGGCGCGCATGCCGGTCGCGGCGACGGCGGCACGGGCGGCCTCGGCGTCGACGCCGTGCACCAGGACCGTCGTGCTGCCGGTCAGGCTGCCGAGCTGGTCGGCCAGGAACTCCTGGACGGGCGCCAGGGCTTCCCCGGACGGCGCGGCGGACGCGGGGGCGGCGGCCAGCGCGGCGACGACGGCCGCTCCACTGACGGCACCGAGGAGACGGCGGGACGAGCGGCGCATGGACCCTCCAGGCGGGACACGACGATGTGTGCCCTGCCCCAACGACGGCCCGCTCGGGTGGTTACCGGCCGGTTCAGCCGTAGTAGAGGGCGACCGGCTTCCCGTCGATCTCCCGGACGTCGACCGGGGTGTCGTAGACCGCGCCCAGGACCTCGGGCCGCATGATCTCGCGCGCGGGCGCATCGGCCACGACGACACCGTCGCGCATGGCCACGATCCGGTCGGCGTACCGGGCCGCCACGTTGATGTCGTGCAGCACGACGACGATCCGCTTGCCCAGCTCGTCGGCCATCCGGCGGATCAGCCGCATGATCTCGGCCATGTGGCGCAGGTCGAGGTTGTTCAGCGGCTCGTCGAGCAGGACGTACTTCGTGTCCTGCGCCAGCACCATGGCGATGAAGGCCCGCTGGCGCTGCCCCCCGGACAGCTCGTCGAGGAACCGCCCCCGGTAGGCGTCGAGGTCGAGGTAGCTGATCGCGCGCTCGATGTGGTCGCGGTCCTCCACCGTGAGGCGGCCGCGCGAGTGCGGGAAGCGGCCGAACTCGACGAGGTCCCGCACGGTCAGGCGCGCGGCGACGTGGTTGTCCTGCCGGAGCACGGCGAGCGTGGTGGCCAGCGTGCTCGACGCCGTCGTCGCCACGTCCATGCCGTCCACGGTGACCCGGCCGCCGTCGGGCTTCAGCAGCCGGCCGACGAGGCCGAACAGCGTCGACTTGCCGGCGCCGTTGGGCCCGATCAGCGCCGTCACGCCTTCCTCGCCCAAGGAGATCGAGACGTCGTCGACGACGGTCTGGCTCCCGTAGCGCTTGGTGACGTTCTCGAGCGCGATCACCGCGCCCCCTTCCGCAGCACGAGGTACAGGAAGAACAAGCCGCCGGCGAAGTCGATGACGGTGGACAGGGTGCCGCCGTAGCCGAAGACGCGTTCGAGGACGAGCTGCCCGCCCAGCAGGCAGACCATCCCGAGCAGCACCGCGGTGGGCAGCGTCCAGACGTGCCGGAAGGAGCCCGCCCAGGAGTAGGCGAGGTTGGCCACGATCAGGCCGAAGAAGAGGATCGGCCCCACCAGGGCGGTCGAGGCGGCGATCATCACCGAGACGCTCACGAACAGCACCATGACGACGCGGCGGTGGTCGACGCCGAGCCCCACGGCAGCCGGCTCGCCGAGCGCGAGCACGTCGAGGGTGCGCCGCAGCGGCACGACCGCCGCGCAGGCACCGGCAACCAGGACGGCGGAGAGCGCCAGCAGCGTCTCGTCGGGCCGGGTGAGCGAGGCGAACATCGCGTCGGAGAGCACCTGGAAGTCCAGCGGGTCCAGCATCCGCTGCATCCACTCGGTGAAGCTGCGGAAGAACGTGCCCAGCACGATGCCGACGAGCAGCATGAGGTGGATCGAGCGCCGCTTCCCGCCGAAGAGCCAGGTGAACAGCAGCACGCTGAACGCGACCATCACGACGACCTGGACGAGCCACAGCGTGAGCTCGTCGAACGCCAGGAACGCGGCCGAGCCGGAGAAGAAGACGATGACGGTCGAGATGAGCACGTAGAAGGCGTCGAACCCCATGATCGACGGGGTCAGGATGCGGTTCTGCGTGATGGTGTGGAACACGACCGTGGAGACGCCGACCGCCGTCGACACGACCAGCATGGCCAGCACCGTGCGGCTGCGGATCTCCAGGGCGAAGGACAGCGAGCCCGGCACGTCGCTGAACAGGTAGACCGCGGTCAGGACCAGGACGACGCCGCCGAGGGCGGCCAGCCGGGTCCACGGCTGCGCCCACGCGGCGGCGAGCCGGGACGGCGCCGGTGCCGGGGCGGGCGCGGGGCGGGCCGTCGCGGTGGGGTCAGTGAGCACGGCTCCCCCTGCGCAGCAGCAGCCACAGGAACAGGACCGCGCCCACGACGCCCACGATCACCGACAGCGGGATCTCGTAGGGCATGCGCACGACGCGGGCGATCAGGTCGCAGGCCAGGACGAACACGGCCCCGGTGCCGGCGACCCACGGGATGGCACGGCGCACGTTGTCGCCGATGATCAGGCTGACGACGTTGGGCACGACCAGCCCGAGGAACGGGATCATCCCCGCCGTGACCAGGACCGCGGCCGTGATCACCGCGATGACCAGCATCCCGACGGCCACCACCCGGCGGTAGTCCAGGCCCAGGTTGGTCGCGAACTCCTCGCCGAGCCCGATGACGCTGAACCGGTCGGCGGCGATCCACGCGACGACGACCATGGCGCCGGCGATCCAGAGGAACTCGTACCGGCCCTGCATGATCGTGGCGAAGCTGCCCTGCGACCACTGGCCGAGGGACTGGAGGAGGTCCAGCCGGTAGGCGAAGAACGTCGTGACGGCGCCGACGACGCCACCGAGCATGATGCCGACCAGCGGGACGAGCACCAGCTGGCGGACGGGGACGAAGCGCACCACGCGCAGGAACACCCACGTGCCGACCAGCCCGAAGGCCGCCGCCACGCCCATCTTGCCGACAACGGCGAGGCCGGGGAAGAACACCATCGTGGTGAGCATCCCGAGGGACGCGAACTCGGTGACCCCCGTGGTGCTGGGCTCGACGAACTTGTTCCGCACCAGCATCTGCATGATCAGGCCGGCGATGCCCAGCGAGGCGCCGACCAGGATCACGGCGAGCGTGCGGGGGATGCGGCTGGCCACGAGCAGGAAGGCCGCGTCGCTGTCGGGGCCGCCGGTGAGCACCGACGCCGGCGACACGTCCGAGACCCCCACGAACAGGCTCGTGAGCGCGAGGACGACGAGCAGCACGCCGACGAGCACCCCCACCCAGGAGCGGCGGGGCCGCAGGTGGGGGAGGGTGCTCGTCGAGGTCCGGTCGAGCGTGGTCACGCCCGGACGCGCTCGGTGGCTGCCGGCACGGTCAGCCGGCGATCTGCAGGACGTCGTCGATCATGATCTTGGTGGTGTCGATGCCGCCGAAGACGACGTACCAGGCGACCGGGTCGAGGTAGACGATGTGGTCCTCCTGGGCGGCCTTCGTCTGGCGGACGATCTCGTTGTCGAGGACCGCCTCCGCGGCCTGGGCCCCCGCCTCCCCGGTGGCGGCGTCGCGGTCGACGACCCACAGGTAGTCGGGGTTCGTCTCGAGCAGGAACTCGAAGGAGACCGGCTCGCCGTGGGTGGCGGCCTTGATGTCCTCGACGACCGGCTCCACGCCGAAGGCGTCGTAGATGAGCCCGCCCCGCGCACCGCGCGCGTCGCTGTCCTCGCCCGCCGGGGCCATCGCGCTGAGCTCCCCGCCGGAGACCATGAGGCCCAGGCCGGTGCCGGCGTCGGCGGTGGCGGCCTTCGCCTCCTCGATGCCGTCGGTGACCTCGGCGATCGCCGCCTCGGCCTCCTCCTCGGCACCGAGCACCTCACCGAGGAAGGTGGCGTTGCGCTCGAGCGTCTCGATGTAGGTGCCGCGCAGGCTCAGGTCCACGGTCGGCGCGATCTCGCTGAGGTCGTCGTAGAGCGCCGCCGAGCGGCCGCCGATGATGATCAGGTCGGGCTGCTGCGACTCGACCTCGATGATGTCGGCCTCGAACAGGGTGCCGACGTTGAAGGCGTCGTCGGCCAGGTACTTCTCGAGGTAGCCCGGCACCGAGTCCAGCGGGGCGCCCGCGACCTCGCCGCCCAGCGCCCCGATGGTGTCCAGGGACGCCATGTCGAAGACGACGATGGTCTCCGGGTCCTTGGGGACCTCGACCGTGGTCTCCTCGAGCTCCGGGTCGGCCGCCTCGTCGGCGGCGTTCACGTTCCGGTCCCAGGTGAAGGACACGGTCTCGGCGGCACCCCCGCCGGCCTGCTCGTCGGCGTCGGCGTCCCCGCCGCAGGCGGAGAGCGCCAGGACGGCGGCCAGCGGGAGGGCGAGGGCGGGGAGCGGCCGGGATGCGCGCATGGGGATCCTGTTCGGACGAAGGGAAGGTATGCCTAACTAAGCCGACCCTAAACTGCCACACGCGTTCCGTAACCCGGCCACCGGGGGTCCCGGTTGGGATCGGCGCCGTACGGGCAGGTGCGGGGCATGCAGACACGCACCCTCGGTTCCCTCCCCGTCCCGGCCCAGGGCCTGGGCTGCATGGGGATGAGCGAGTTCTACGGCACGGCCGACCAGGCGGAGGCGGAGCGGACCATCGCCCGCGCGCTGGACCTGGGCGTCACCTTCCTCGACACCGCCGACATGTACGGGCCGTTCACGAACGAGCGGCTGGTCGGGCAGGCCATCGCCGGCCGGCGGGACGAGGTGGTGCTCGCGACCAAGTTCGGCAACGAACGCGGGGAGGACGGCGGCTTCCTGGGCATCAACGGCAGGCCCGAGTACGTCCACCGGGCCTGCGACGCCTCCCTGCAGCGGCTCGGCGTCGACGTCATCGACCTCTACTACCAGCACCGCGTGGACACCACGGTGCCCGTCGAGGACACCTGGGGAGCCCTCCGCGAGCTCGTCGAGGCCGGCAAGATCCGGTACGCGGGGATCTCCGAGGCGGCGCCCGACACCATCCGGCGGGCGCACGCCGTGCAGCCGGTGACGGCGGTGCAGACGGAGTACTCGCTGTGGACCCGTGATCCCGAGGACGACGGCGTGCTGGCCACCTGCGCCGAACTCGGGATCGGCTTCGTCGCCTACTCGCCCATCGGCCGCGGCTTCCTGTCCGGCCAGATCCGCAGCATCGACGACCTCGACCGGCGCGACTTCCGGCGGCACAACCCGCGATTCCAGGGCGAGGCGTTCGCGCAGAACCTGGCCCTCGTCGACCGGGCGCGCGAGATCGCCGACGAGAAGGGCGTGACGGCCTCCCAGCTCGCGCTGGCATGGGTCATGGCGCAGAGCGACCGCGGGGGAAACCCGGCCGTCGTGCCCATCCCGGGGACCAAGCGGGTCTCGTACCTGGAGGAGAACGCCGCCGCCACGGAGATCGCGCTGAGCGACGAGGACCTGGCCCGCATCGACGCGGCGGCCCCCGCGGGAGCCGCCGTGGGAAACCGCTACCCGGACATGTCCTCCGTGCACCGCTGAGGAGGGGGCACGGGAAGATGACGGGGTGACCCTGCCGCTCGTCGTCGCGTCGACCGTCGTCGCCGCGTTGCTCGTGGTGGCGGGGCTGGCCTCGACGCTGGCACGGCGGCGGGTCGGCCTGGTCCACCTGGTGCTCGCCGGCGTCCTCGAGGTGCTGCTGCTGGTGCAGGCGGCCGTCGCGCTGGCGGGGCTGGACGCGGACACCCCGGCGGACACCCCGACGTTCCTCGGCTACCTGTCGGGCGCGGTGCTGATCCCCGTCGCGGGGGTGCTCTGGGCGCGGACCGAGGTGACCCGCTGGGCCGGCAGCGTGCTCGCGGTGGCGGGGGCGTCCGTCGGCGTCATGGTCTGGCGCCTGCTCGAGCTCTGGGAGGCGACGGGTGCCTGACGACCGCACGCTGGGGGCGCCGGCCGAGCCGGGATCGGGCACATCGGGTGCCGCCCGGGTGCTGGTGGCGCTCTACGCCGTCTTCGCGCTGGCGGCGGGATCGCGGGCCGGCGTGCAGTTGGCCACCCGCTTCGACGAGGCTCCGCTGGCGTACCTGCTCTCGGCGCTGGCCGCGGCCGTCTACCTCGTGGCCACGGTCGCGCTGGCCCGGGGCCCGGCCGGACGTCGGGTCGCCCTGACCGCGATCACCGTCGAGCTGGTCGGCGTCCTCGTCGTCGGCACGCTGTCCCTCGTCGATGCGGCGGCCTTCCCCGACGAGACCGTGTGGTCGGGCTACGGCCGCGGCTACCTCTACGTCCCGCTGGTGCTGCCGGTGCTGGGGCTGGCGCTGCTGCTGCGCAGGCGGAGCGGTCGGCCGGCGGAGCGCTGAGCTCAGAAGTCCCCGCCGCCGAAGTCCCCACCCCCGAAGTCCCCGCCGCCGCCGAAGTCCCCGCCGCCGTCCCCGGTGTCGGCGCCGGTGTCGGCGCCGTCCTGGTAGCCCTCGGCGTAGGCCTCCTCGTCCCCGCCGCCGAACAGCCCGCCGTCGCCCAGGCCGGTGTCGAAGAGCGCGTCGGCGACGGCGGTGCCGATGACCAGGCCGCCGATGGTGCCCAGCAGGCTGCCGCCGATCATGCCGCCCATCCCCATGCCGCCGCCGTACCCGCCGCCGTAGCCCGGCCCGTAGCCGCCGCCGTAGCCGCCGCACCCGTACCCGCTGCCGTAGCCGGGTCCGTAGCCGCCGAGGGCGCGCTCCAGCGTCCCCGGCTGGCGCATCTCCGCCCGGGTGGCCACCCGGGCGAGGGTTCCGGCGTCGTCGGTGCGCGGTCGTTCGGCGGCCGGCACGACCGCGGCCAGCTGGGCGAGCACCTGCTGGCGCTGGTCGGTGGTGAGCTGCGCGAACGCCTCGGCGTGCGCCTGCTCGATCTGCTCGGGCGGGGCGGTGCGCAGCAGGTAGCGGTAGCGGGCGACGGCCTGCTCGTCCGGCAGCGGCTGGCCGTCGGGCTGGCGGGCGTAGCGGCCGGGGGCCCCGCCGGCATACCCCTGACCCGGGTACGGCGCTGCGTGCTGCTGGCGGGATCGGCCGAAGAGCCGGTCGAGCAGTCCCATGGCGTTCCTCCTCGGAGATTGCTCGGGTCCGGTGCCCGCAGGAGCGGATCCCCACACCACGGCCCCGTCCAGAGGCTCGCGCCGAGCGGAGCGAGGGGTGAGGAGGACGGGGTCCTTACTCAGCCCTCGGCGCGGTGCAGCAGCCCGTAGGAGCCCCGGTGGAACAGCAGCGGCCGGCGGTCGGCCGACGCGCCGAGGTCCAGCACGCGGGCCACCACGATGGTGTGGTCGCCGCCGTCGTACTCGGCCCACAACTCCCCGTCGATCCAGGCGACGACGTCGTCGAGGACGGGGGAGCCGTGCGGGCTCGGCGTCCACGGCACCCCGGCGAACTTGTCGGTGCCCGAGCGGGCGAAGTTCTGCGACACGGCGTCCTGGCCCTCGGCCAGCACGTTGATGCAGAAGCGGCCCAGGGCCCGCAGCTGCGCCCAGGTGCGGGACGTGCGCGCGGGCGCGAAGGCGACCAGCGGCGGGTCGAGCGACAGCGAGCTGAACGACTGGCAGGTGAAGCCGATCGGGCCCTCGGCGGTGTCCGCCGTCAGCACGGTGACGCCGGACGCGAAGTGCCCGAGCACGTCGCGCATCACCAGCGGGTCGACGATCCGCTGCGGCTCCTCGGCACCGGGCGCGCTCACCGGGCGTCCAGGGCACGCGGCACCGACCGGCCACCGGCGCGGTACAGCGAGCTGGGGAGCTCGTGCCCGACGGCCCGCTCCGTGGCGCGGGCCGCGACGAGCAGGGCGTCGAGGTCCAGCCCCGTGCGCACGCCCGACTCCTCGAGCATGTAGACCAGCTCCTCGGTGGCGATGTTGCCGCTGGCCCCGGGAGCGAAGGGGCAGCCCCCGAGGCCGCCGATGGAGGCGTCGAGCTGGGTCACCCCCGCCTGGACCGCGGCCAGCGCGTTGGCCTGACCGGTGCCGCGGGTGTCGTGGAAGTGCACCCCCAGCGGGATGCCCGGGCATGCGCGGCGGACGGCGTCGAGCATCTGCACGACGCGCAGCGGCGTCGTCGTCCCGATGGTGTCGCCCAGGCACAACTGGTCGGCCCCGGCGGTGACGGCGGCGCGGGCGACGTCGACCGTGCGGGCGATGGGCGTGCGGCCGTCGAAGGGGCAGTCCCAGGCGGTGGCGATGATGACCTCCAGCGACCCGCCCGCGGCGTGGGCCAGGCGGGCGATCTCCCCGACGGCGGCGACGGCCTCGGCGGTCGAGCGGCCGGCGTTGGCGCGGCTGTGCCCGTCGGCGGCCGAGACGACGTACTCGAGATCGGCCACCCCGGCGTCGACGGCCCGGACGGCGCCGCGCTCGTTCGCCACCAGCGCGGACCAGTGCACGCCGGGCCAGCGCGCGAGCTCCGCGGCCACCTGGTCGGCGTCGGCGAGCGCCGGCACCGCCTTCGGCGAGACGAAGGACGTCGCCTCGATCCGGCGGACGCCGGTGGCGACGAGCGCCTCCAGCATCTCCAGCTTGGCCGCCAACGGCACCGGCGCCTCGAGCTGGAGGCCGTCGCGCATGCCCACCTCGCGGACGTCGACCTCCGAGGGCAGCACCAGGTCGAACTCGTTCACGGTGGCCTCCTGTCGTCACTCACCGTGCATCCTGCACCCGTCCGGGGTCCCCCGATGAGGCGACCCGGAACGGTTCCGTGACGCCTGCCGCGCCGTTCGTCGGTGCCGTCGCGCAAGATGAGTGCAGGCGACGGAGGTGGGATGTGATCGAGGTGGTGGGCGAGCACCCCTCTGCTGACCGCGCCTCCGTGTTCCTGCACGCGCCCACGGGCGTCGCGCTGACCACGACCGACGGCGTCCTGCTCGACGTGAACGCAGCCCTGTCGGAGCTGCTCGGCGCTCCCGAGGCGGACCTCCGGGGCCGCTCGCTGTTCGACCTCACCCACCCCGGCGACCTGACCGCGGCCCGCGCGGCCTGCGCCGGGCTGCAGGTCCACCCGGAGACGCCGGTGCGGCAGGAGTGCCGGCTGGTCCGCCCGGACGGCACGCCGGTCCCCGTCCAGATCGCCACCTCGTGGGTCGCCCCGCAGGCGGCCGGGCAGGAACCGCACCTGGTCATGATCATCGAGGACATCACCGAGCGGAAGGCGCTCGAGGAGCAGCTGGTCCACCGCTCGCTGCACGACCCGCTGACCGGGCTCCCCAACCGCTCGCTGTTCCAGGACCGGCTGTGGCACGCCCTCGAGCGAGGTCAGCGCGACGGCACGCCGACCTGCGTGCTGATCATGGACCTCGACGGGTTCAAAGCGATCAACGACGAGCTCGGCCACCCCATGGGCGACCAGGTCCTGATCGCCTTCGCCGACCGGCTCCGCTCGGTCCTCCGGGCCAGCGACACCGCCGCCCGGCTGGGCGGTGACGAGTTCAGCATCGTGTGCGAGAACACCGACCGGCCCGACGCCGAGGTGCTGGCCGGACGGCTCCGCACGGCGGTGACCGCCCCGCTGGAGCTCGACGGTCAGGCGGTCTCGATCGGCATCAGCATCGGGATCGGCTCGGCACCCGGGGGCGAGGAGCCCGCGGACGTGCACGAGCGGGTCATCCGGTCCGCCGACGACGCCATGTACGCCGACAAGGTTCGGCGCCGGCGGGCGCGCTCCCGGTCCCGCTGAACCGGCCGGCCCGGGTCAGGGGCCGGACGAGGCCCAGCCGACCGTCGCGCGGGACCGCGCGAGGACGGCGGTGACGGCCGGCAGCGGTGCGCCCAGGAAGGCGAGGCCGAGCAGGAAGCCGGCGTCGTCCCCGTAGAGGGTGGTCTCGGCCACCACGGCGATCAGCGCCAGGGAGGCGAGCGCGGCCAGGGACGTGGCGAAGAGCAGGTCGGCCGACGTCCGGCTCAGCAGCCGGATGCCGCCGGCGAGGAAGCCCGCGGCGCAGAGCACGCCGGTGACGATGGTCAGCAGGAACGCGGCCTCGTCGTCGCCGTCGGCCAGACCGAAGAGGAGGCCCGCGGTCATCAGCGCGGTCAGGCCTGCGGTGACCAACCCCAGGACGGCCGCGGCGGTGGCGACACCCGGTCGTCCCGGCCCGGCCGGCCAGGTGGGCACCAACCCGGGGTAGCCCGGCGCGTACCCGTAGGGCTGTCCGTACCCGGAGGGAGGGCCGTACCCGGGCGGGGGGCCGTAACCGGGCGGGGGGCCGTAACCGGGGGGAGGGCCGTACCCGGGCGGGGGGCCGTAACCCGGGGGTGGCCCGTAGCCGGGAGGAGGGCCGTAGCCGGGAGGAGGGCCGTAGCCGGGAGGAGGGCCGTAGCCGGGAGGAGGGCCGTAGCCGGGCGGCGGGGTCTCGTAGGACGGTGGCCCCGCGTAGGGCTCCGGGGACCCGTGGTGCTCCGACCCGTCTCCGCTCACGCAGCCAGTCTGCCCGGGTTCCGGTCGTCCGCTCCGCAGGGCGGTCAGGCGGCGCGCGGGGCGTACATGATCACCGCGACCCCGACCAGGCACAGCAGCGCACCCGCGACGTCGTACCGGTCGGGCCGGAACCCGTCGACGGCCATGCCCCACAGCAGGGATCCCGCGACGAAGACGCCGCCGTAGGCGGCCAGGATCCGGCCGAAGTTCGCATCGGGCTGCAGCGTGGCGACGAAGCCGTACGCACCGAGCGCGATCACCCCCGCGCCGATCCACAGCCACCCGCGCGCCTCGCGGACGCCCTGCCACACCAGCCAGGCGCCACCGATCTCGGCCACCGCCGCCAGCAGGAACAACGCTACGGACCGGGCGACGCTCACCGCGCGACGGTAGCGGCCCCCAGCCCCTGGCCACCGCCCGGCCGTGCGTCCGCGCTGCGCGAAAACCACTGCGGAAATGTCGGTGGGGCGGATCACACTGTGGCCCATGAGCACCACCGCTGCCGTCGAGGCCATCGACCTGGTCAAGCACTTCGGGGACACGCACGCCGTCGACGGCGTGAGCTTCGTCGTCCCGGAGGGCACGGTCCTGGGCCTCCTGGGCCCGAACGGGGCCGGCAAGACCACGCTCGTGCGGATGCTGACCACGCTCAGCGTGCCGACGAGCGGCACCGGCCGCGTGGCCGGTCACGACATCGTCCGCGAGCCCATCCAGGTGCGCCGCAGCATGGGGCTGACCGGCCAGGCCGCGACGGTCGACGAGCTCCTGACCGGCCGCGAGAACCTCAAGCTGATCGGCGCGCTCTACGGCCTGCCGCGGGCCTACGTCCGGGAGGCCACCGAGCGGCTGTTCGACCGGTTCGACCTGACCTACGCCGCCGACCGGCAGGCGAAGACCTATTCGGGGGGCATGCGCCGCCGGCTCGACCTGGCCGTGAGCCTCCTGGCCGCGCCGCCGATCCTCTTCCTCGACGAGCCGACGACCGGGCTCGACCCGCACAGCCGGTCCGGGCTGTGGGCGGTCCTGCGCGAGCTCGTCGACGAGGGCACCACCCTGGTGCTGACGACGCAGTACCTCGAGGAGGCCGACCACCTGGCCGACGAGATCGTCGTCGTCGACAAGGGCACGGTCATCGCCGCCGGCACCCCGACCCAGCTCAAGGACCAGGCCGGCCGCGCCAGCGTGGTGGTCACGCTGACGCACGCCGCCGACGTGGACGCGGCCGCGGACCTGATGCGTGCCCACTCACCGGAGGTGCACGTCGAGCGCAGCAGCCGCCGGCTCACCGCGCAGGCCGGTGGGCTGAGCGACATGACCCGGATCGCCGCCGTCTTCGAGGCCAGCGGCATCGAGCTCGACGACCTCGGGCTCGCCCGTCCCAGCCTGGACGACGTCTTCCTGCACCTCACCGGGCGCCGCGCCGAGGCCCAGCCCGGCGCGGAGACCGCCACCGACGCCTCGACCGACGCGACCCCCGAGGGAGCCACCCCGTGACCGCCGTCCGGAGCCAACCCACCACCCTGTCCCCGACAGAGCGACCGCCGATCTCGCCGCCGTCCCTCCTGCGGGCGGCGTCGACGATCGTCTGGCGCAACCTGATCCACATCCGCCGAATGCCGGAGATGCTGCTCGACGTCACCGTGCAGTCGGTGATGTTCGTGCTGCTGTTCGCCTACGTCTTCGGCGGGGCGATCGCGGTGGACGGGTCGAACTACCGGGAGTTCCTCCTGCCCGGGATCATGGTCCAGACGATGGTGTTCTCCTCAGCCGTCGTCGCGATGGGGCTCACCAGCGATCTGCAGAAGGGCTTCGTCGACCGCTTCAAGTCGCTGCCGGTCCCCCGGCCCGCCGTGCTCGTCGGGCGGAGCATCTCCAGCCTCATCCACTCGAGCATCGGCATCGCGGTGATGGCGGTGACCGGCCTGCTCATCGGCTGGCGGATCCGCAACGGTGTCGTGGACGGCGTGCTCGCCTTTCTCCTGCTGCTGCTCTTCGGCTTCGCCATGATCTGGCTCGGCATCTGGGTCGGCTCGCTGATGCGCACCGTCGAGGCCGTGCAGGGCTTCATGTTCACGATCATGTTCCCGCTGACGTTCGTGGCCAACACGTTCGTCCCGACGGAGAGCATGCCGGCGTGGCTGCGCGCGATCTCCGAGTGGAACCCGGTGTCCGCGCTGACCCAGGCGTGCCGGGAGCTGTGGGGCAACGGCCTGCCGGCGCCCGCGGACGCCGCCTGGCCGCTGCAGCACGCCGTCACGGTGTCGATCGGCTGGTCGTTCCTCCTGACCGCGATCTTCGCGCCCCTGGCCGTGGCGGCCTTCCGGCGCCGGTCGCGCGACTGAGCGCGCGACCGGCCGGCCGGAGCAGCCGGGGGGCGGGTCAGCCCGCCCGCCGCGGCTCCCCGGCGTAGGTCCCGAACGACCAGAGGTTGCCCTCGGGGTCGCGGGCGGCGAACTCCTTCGATCCGTAATCGGTGGTGCTCAGTTCCCTGACGATCGTCGCCCCGGCGCCGACGGCGCTGGCGTGGACGGCGGCCGGGTCGGCCGTCACCACGTAGCAGGCGGCGGTGCCGGGCACGGCGGGCCAGGCGTCGTCGGCCTCCTCGCGGACGGACCCGAGCATCACGCCCCCGCCCTCGGGCCAGGAGAGCTGGGCGTGCGAGACGTGGTCCCCCTCGCCGTGCACGGCGGTCTCCTCGAAGCCGAAGGCGTCGACGAGGAAGCGGATGAGGGACCGGGCGTCCCGGGCGCGGAAGGCGGGCCAGACGGTGGGCTGCGGCGTGGTGAGGTGCGGCGTGGTCATGCCTCGGAGAGTGCCGCCGTCAGGGCCCGGGTGTCTTGCACGAATCCGAACTCGGCGGCCAGCCAGCGGGTCGGCGGCAGCCCCGAGAGGGCTCGCCACTCGCGGGTGAGGTGGGCCTGGTCGGCGAAGCCGGTGGCGCCGGCCAGGCCGGCCAGGTCGAGCGGCCGGCCTTCCGCCGCCCGGACGGCCAGCTCCCGGCGGGCCCGGTCGAAGCGCACCACCCGGGCCGCCTCCTTGGGGGCCAGACCGGTCTCGGCGCGGAACCGCTGCTCCAGGTACCGGGTCGACCAGCCGATCCGCGCCGCGACGGCGGAGACGGGCAGCCGCCCCCCGGACGCCGTCGTCAGCCGCCAGGCCTCGGCGACCTCCGGGCGGGCCACGTCGTCCCGCAGCTGGCGGAGCAGCACCTCCTGCAGGACGGCGAAGCGCGCCGCCCAGCCCGCCGCCGACCGCACCCGCTCCACCAGCTCGCTGCCCACCGGCCCGAGGACGTCGTCCACGGGGGCGTCCAGCGAGGCCAGTACGCCGGCCGGG
This sequence comes from Blastococcus aurantiacus, assembly GCF_900102425.1. Lineage (GTDB taxonomy): Bacteria > Actinomycetota > Actinomycetes > Mycobacteriales > Geodermatophilaceae > Blastococcus > Blastococcus aurantiacus. The sequence continues at coordinate 219,026 of NZ_FNBT01000009.1, read as the reverse complement.
CAGCCCAGGAGCGCGCGGGCCCCGGCGGGGGTCAGCGACAGCTGGATCCCCGCCTGACGACCCCGGTGGGCGATGCGTGCCGGCCGCGTGTGCAGTCCGCCGATCAGCCCCTCGTACCGGCCCGGGGCCTGGGCGGGGTCGGGGTGCGCGGCCATCTCCAGCGGCTCGTCGAACGGGAGGACGACGGTGAGGAACGGCGAGGGCAGGCCCAGGTGCTCGCCGGGCGGCATGCCTTCGTGCCGGTAGCCGACCGCCGCGGCCACGAACGGGCGCAGGCGCGGGTGCACGCGGTGCACCACGGACTCCTGCTCCACCCGGCCAGCATGGCGGGGGCCGGCGGGCGGCGACAGGGGGTTCACCCGCCGGCGGCGTCCACGGAGTCGAGGAAGACCCGCAGCGTCTGCAGGAAGACGTCGGGCTGCTCGGAGTGCACCCAGTGGCCGGCGTGCTTGATCCGCACGAGGCGCGTGGAGGGGAACAGCGCGTCCATGCGCTCCCGGTCCTGCGGCAGGACGTAGTGCGAGGTCGCCCCCGCGATCCAGAGCACCGGCCCGTCGAAGGTCGCCCCGGCGGGCGGCTCGGGGAAGCCACGCAGCTCGCCCAGGTCGCGCTCGAGGAGGTCGAGGTTGAGCCGCCAGCGCCAGCCCCCACCCGCCCCCGCCCCCTCGCGGACGAGGCTCTGCAGCAGGAAGCTGCGCACCATCCGGCTGGGCACGGCGGTGTGCAGCGCGGCGTCGGCGTCCTCGCGGGTCTCCAGGGAACCGAGGTCCATCGCCTTCATTGCGGCGATGAAGGCGCCGAAGGGGGATGCCTCCTCGTCCTCGTCGTCGGTCCGGCCGCCCTGCAGCGGGTACTCGACGGGCGCGATGTCGACGACGACCAGGGCCCGCAGCAGCTCGGGGCGGCGCAGCGCGAGCGTCATCGCCACCTTGCCGCCCATGGAGTGCCCGACCAGCGTCACCGGCTCGCCGTGGCCGGCCAGCTCCGCGGCGACGAGTTCCGCCATGTCGAGGTAGTCGACGCGGTCGGTCCAGGGGGAGTGCCCGTGGTTGGGCAGGTCCAGCAGCGTGACCCGGTGCCGGTCGCTGAGCCCCTTCGCGACCGTCGTCCAGTTCTTGCCCTGCCCGAACAGCCCGTGCAGGAAGACCACGCGCGGGCCGGCCTCGCCCAGGGTGCGGCCGTGCAGCCGCAGGTCGTCGTCCACCCGCCCATCCCACCAGCCCGGCGTCGCGCCGTCCGCCCGGGCGCGCCGTCAGCGCGGGAGGACCTCCGCGACCCGGCGCGCCGAGTCCCAGCGGATGGAGCCGCCCTCGAAGTCGCTCCTCCGCCCGCCCGGCACCGCGTACTCGCCGCTGACCGGGTAGCCCAGCGGCCCGCGCTCCCAGCCCTGCTGTGCCCAGCTCGCGCGGATCCGGCCGTAGACCTCGTGCGCGCCGGTCGACGGCGTCCAGTAGATCGAGGCCCCGTCGCCCCGGGCGAAGTGGTTGAACCGGCCCCGTCGGTCCGGCGTCGGCAGCTCGCCCGTGACGGGGTAGCTCAGCGGTCCGAGCTCCCAGCCCAGCTGACCCCAGCGCGCCCGGATGTCGCCGTAGATCTCGTGCGCCCCGGTCCAGGGATGCCAGTAGATCGACGCGCCGCCCGGCCGGGCGTAGTGCGTCATCCGCCCCCAGGTGTCCGGAGTCGGCAGCTCCCACGTGACGGGCGCACCGAGAGGGCCCCGCTCCTGACCGAGCGCCAGGTAGCGGCCCTCGACCCCCGACCAGCGGACGCCGACGCCGAAGTTCCGCGCCACCCGGTCCCGTTCGGCGATGAGCGGCCACATGTTCGACAGGCAGCCCTGCAGGCCGATCGACTGCTGCTGCATGGTCGCGGCGGTGCGGCCGGGCGCCGGGCAGTTCGAGTGCCCGAGGCCCAGCCAGTGGCCGACCTCGTGGGTGATCACGTACTGCTGGTAGTACGGCACCCCGTGCGGCCAGGTGCGGGTCGCCGTCCGCCACCGGTCGTCGTTGATGTAGACGTTCCGGCCCACGCGGCAGCTGTAGTAGGCGTCGCAGCCGGCCAACCGGCCGATCACCGACGGCGCCGCGAGGACCAGCGTGAAGTCCCCGCCGGAGGCGACGCGGGAGAAGGCGAGCGCACCCCCGAGGCTCCAGCCCCGGGGATCGGCCAGGGTGCCGGCCGCCACCGCCGCGAACTGGCCCAGGTCGCCACGCACCGCGCCCTGCGAGGTCACCGAGTAGGTGATGACCCGGTCCGCGGCCTGGGCCTGCGGCGCGGGCGGGACGAGCAGCGCCGCGATCGCGGCCAGGGCCACCAGCACTGCGCGCCAGGTGCCGGGCATGGGCCGCTCCTCGCCGTCGGGCGTGACGCGGTGGACCGTAGCGGCGCGCCGGCCCGCGCGGAACCACATGGGCCACGGTCGTCCGCTCGCTCCGCGACATGCCCGCGAGCGACCTCGATCCGTCGGAGGCGGCGCCTACCGTGCCTCGGGACGAGGGAGGTACCGGCATGCCGGGACGACGCCGGCGCAGCAGCCGGAACACCACCAGCACGACGACCCGCACGACGACCCGCACGACGACCCGCACCCGGGCGGCGGCACCGCGGAAGCGGGCGCCCGCGAAGCCCAGCAAGCCGGCCGCCGAACTGCCGATCGCCGGGCCCGGCGAGCGCGTCTGGGTGCTGGCCGTGCCGTTCCGGGCGCCGGCGCCGGGCGCGGTCTGGAACGCGGGGCTGCAGGCGCACGTGTGGGTGGGCGGCGAGCTACCGGCGGCGCTGGTGCCCTACGACCCACCGCCCCACAGTTTCGAGCGCTTCGTCGAGGACGAGCTCAACGCCTCGCCGCGCCCCCTTCCGGAGGCGCGTCCCCTGACTCCGCGCGACCAGCAGTGCGACGGCGCCGACGTCGTCGCCGCCCATGCCGCGGCCGGTGGCCGGGTGTTCCTGCTCGGCGACGACCCGGGCGTCGGCAAGACGGGAACCGCGATCCTGGCCGTGAAGGCGATCGCCGAGCAGCGCGACGTCACCCGGGTGCTGGTGGTCGCCGACCGGCCCGCCGCGATCACGATCCCGCACTGGTCGCGCTCGATCGCCGGCTTCGGCGACGGCGGGCTGCGCTGGTGCGTCACCACCTGGGACCGGCTGGGCAAGGTGGCCGCGGTCCAGCGGGCGACCGGTGCGCGCTTCGACGTCGTCGTCGCCGACGAGGCGCACATGGTGCGGCACACGACCACCCAGCGCTGGAAGCACTGGAAGGCCGTCTCCGGCGCCGGCCGGGTCAAGGACGCACCGTACGTGCTGGCCTGCACCGCGACGCCGGCGCACACGCCCCTCGAGCTTCCCTACCTGGCGCCGCAGTTCGCCGTCCAGCACGGCGAGCCGCTCAAGGACTGGGCGGACCTGCCCGCGCGGCTGGCCGCGCGAGGGTTCCACGTGGAACGTGGCCGCTACGGCTGGCAGTGGACCGAGGACGCCGACGAGCGCCGCGCCGACCTCGCCGCGCTGCAGGGCTGGCTGGCCGAGGCGGACCCGCCCGCGACGCTGCACCGGCCCGCGCCCTGGGGCCCGGTGTCGGTGAGCGGAGCGCCCGTTGCGCTGACGCCGGCCGAGCGGGCGTCCTACGAGGCGGAGTGGTCGGAGTTCCGGGCCGAGATGCAGCTGGCCCGGCGCGGCCGGCAGACCGCCCGGGGCCGCGCCGCACTGCTGCGGTTCCGGCAGAAGGCGGGGCTGATCCGCGTCCAGGCCACCGTCGACTGGGTGAAGGCCCAGGTGGAGGCGGAGCGGCAGGTCGCGGTGTCGGTGGAGTTCGTGGAGACCGCGGCCGACCCGATCCGCGAGGCGCTGATCGCGGCGGGGATCGAGGTGGCCGGCATCTACGGCCGTGATCGCTTCGACGTCGAGGCCGAGCGGCTGCGCTTCCAGCGCGGTGAGGCGCAGGTGTGCGTGTTCACCGTGACCGCCTCGATCAGCCTGCACGCCGGGGAGCTGCTCCCCGACGGGGCGCACGCCTCGGAGCTCCCGCGCGTGGGGCTGTTCCACCAGCCGAGGTTCTCCGGCATCCAGGCGCGCCAGGTCACCGGCCGCACCCACCGTGACGGCCGGACCTCGCCGTGGCTGGTCGCGTTCGCCGAGGACACGGTCGAGGAGCAGGTTGCGCGCGTGATGGTGGAGCGGCTGGCGGTCACCGGTTCGACCGCCGGCGCGGACACCTCCGCCCTGCAGGAGATCGCCGAGCTGCTCGACGCCGACTGGCTGCCCGGGACGGCGTTCACCGAAGGCTGACCGGATCCTCTTGTGGCCGGGTCGGCCGGGGGCGTCTGATCGACGCCTCCGTCCGAGCCCGGGAGCCCACGTGATCGTCGAGTACATCCGCAACCGCATCCCGGACGACCGCCGCGAGGCCTTCCTCGCCGACTACGGGCGGGCCGCGCTGGTGCTCGGCCGGGCGCCGCAGTGCGTGGACTACGAGCTCAGCCGCAGCGTCGACGAGCCGGCCTGCCACGTCCTGCGCATCACCTGGACCTCGGCGGAGGACCACCTGCAGGGCTTCAGGGGCGGTGACCTCGTCCCGGGCTTCCTGGCTTCGATCCGCCCCTACGTGGGCGACATCGAGGAGATGCGGCACTACGACCGGACCACCGTCACCGGCACCGGGGCCGCGGTGCCCACGCTGCACGACTGGGCCGGTGGCACGCCGGCGCTGGAGCGGCTGACGACGGTGCTCTACGAGCGGGTGCTCGCCGACGACCTGATCGGCCCGCTGTTCGCGCACATGGACGACGACCACCCGCGGCACGTGGCGATGTGGCGGGCCGAGGTGCTCGGCGGCCCGGACCGGTACACGCGCGAGCGCGGCGGCTACCCGGCGATGCTCGGCCACCACCTGGGCAAGGGCATCACCGAGCCGCAGCGCCGTCGATGGGTCGCGCTGCTGCTCGACAGCCTGGACGACGCCGGGCTCCCCGCCGATCCCGAGTTCCGCGCCGCCTTCGTGGGCTACGTCGAGTGGGGCACGCGGCTGGCGCTGCTCAACTCCCGGCCGGGCGCCGAGGTGGTCCGATCCGCGCCGGTGCCCCGGTGGGGCTGGGGAGTCGCACCGCCCTGGACGGGGTGAACACGGCTCCCGCACGGCAGCATGCAGGCGTGGACAGCAGGACGACGCCGTGGGCGCGACGGGCCGTCGGGCACGTGGCGCGATCCTCTGCCGGGAACGTCCTCGACCGCTCGCTGCGCGTGACGCTCAACTTCCACCCGGACCGGCTGATGGCCGGGGCCACCGTGCTGGAACGGCTGGCCCGCGACGGCCGCTACCGGTCGCAGTTCGAGACCGGCACCAGCAACGGCGGGCTCACCGCCCACCCCGGAGGCGATCGGTGGCGCTGGGAGCAGCGCATGTTCGGCCACGCCTACGACGACGCACCGGCCGCCGAGCGCCCGAAGTACGGGGCCTTGGACCACCGCCGCCGCCCGGTGGGCGGTGCACCGCGGTTCGGGTCCGCCCACCTGCGCCTGACCGGAGCCGTCCTGGACCGGACCACCTTCTGCTTCCCGGACTCCGTGTTCGAGCCGACCGCGCTGGCGACGGCCGACCGCTTCGGGCTGTTCCCGCTGGTGGAGCGCTTCGACGCCCGGCCGCTCACCGACGAGCTCGAGGCCGCGGAGGGCGGGCTGCTCGACGACTACGTCGAGGCGCACGTGCACGGCCCGGTCGAGCTGGCAGCGGACGTGGAGGCCCTGGTGCTCGACCCCTGCTTCCGCGGCTCGCCCGTCGAGGAGCAGGCCCTGGCGCTGGGCGTTCCGGTCGAGTGGCACGAGGGACGGCGGCTGACCGTGGATGCCCTCGCCGCGCATCCGACGTTCCGGGGGCCCCGCACGGTGGAGGTCGGCCGCCGGATCGCGGTGGACGGCTTCCTGGACGCCTTCGTCAATCGGCCGCGCAGCCCGCGCCGGCCGGGAGGACCCGCAGGACCTCAAGCGCGTCTGGCACTGCGTGGCCAGGTTCGGGACACCGGCCGACGACGGAGCCGCCGGAACCGGTCGCGCGCCGACGCGCTAGCGCCGGCGTCCGAGAGCCCGGTCGAGGGCGCTCAGGAGCGCGTCGGCGTCGGAGACGAAGTCCCGTCGCACCCGCTGCAGTCCCCACACCACGACGACGAAGAGCAGCGCGAGGCCGCCCGTGACGAGGCCACCGCTCACCGATCCGGCGGACACGGAGAGCGCGAGCAGCACCACGCTCACCAGGAGCCCGAACACCTGCCCGGCCAGCACGAGAAGGGTCGCCTCGTTCTCCGTGACCGTCCCGGTGAGCTGCACCCCGCCTCCGGGCGGGGCCTCCAGGCGGCCCCGGAGGACCGGGAACACCGTGTTCGTGCCGGACAACCGGCCGACCCGGACGCGGCCACCACCGCGCAACCGGATGCGCAGGTCGCCCGGGTTGCGCGGCCGGCGGACCCGCTGACGGGCCGCGAGCGCCGCCAGCCGCTGCACGGCGTCGTCGACGTCCCGCCCGGGGACGGGCACGGTCACCGACCGGCGACGCCGGCGCACCGCTGCTCCTCCGCGCCCGGGGACACCCCGTGCGCTCAGGGGCGGCTGCCGTTCCCGGCGGCGCCGTCGCCGTCGGAGGAGATGGGCACCATCGTGACGCCGTCCACGGCGCTCGCCGCAGCACTGCTGCTCAGCCGGCGGAGCAGCGCGGCGACGTCGATGCCGGTCAGGTCGCCGGAGAGCTGCAGCCCCTGCGCGACGTTGGAGGCGACCGACTTCCCGAGCGAGCCCGCGCCGTCGGTGGAGATGACGGTCATCTTCTCGACGGCGGAGAGCGGTGCGGCGGCGGCGCCGACGACCTCGGGCAGCACCTTGACCAGCATCTCCAGGATCGCCGCCTCGCCGTACTTCGCGAAGGCGTCGGAGCGGGCGTCCATCGACTCGGCCTCGGCCTGACCCCGGGCGAGGATGGCGGCCGCCTCCGCGGCACCCTCGCGTTCGACGGCGTCGGCGATGGCCTGGCGGCGCAGCTTCTCGGCCTCACCGCGCTTGGCGCCCTCGATCGCCTCGGCCTCGGCCAGCGCCGAGCGGCGGGCCCGCTCGCCCTCACCGGAGAGCTCCGCCTGCCGGGCGGCCGCCTCCGCGGCGGCGATCGTCGCCTGGCGCTGGGCCTCGGCGGTCAGGATCGCGGAGTTCTTGCGGCCCTCGGCCTCCTGCTCCACCTTGTAGCGCTGCGCGTCGGCCGGGCGGCGCACCTGGGTGTCCAGCTGCCGCTCGGTCAGCGCAGCGGTCCGCTCGGCGACCTTCTCCTGCTCCATGAGGATCGCCTGATCCTGCGCGGCCTGGGCGAGCGGACCGGCCGCGGCGGCCCGGGCCTTGGCGGCGTCGGTCTCGGCGGTGATCTCGGCCTGCTTGAGCGCGAGCTGCCGCTGGGAGATCGCGATCGCCTCGTCGGCCAGCAGCTGCTCCTGCTGGGAGGCCTGGCGGGCGCGCGCCTCCGCGATCGAGGCCTCCTTGAGCACGCGCGCCGCCTCGGGGCGGCCGAGGTCGGCGAGGTAGGAGCCCTCGGCCTGGATGTCCTGCAGCTGGAAGGTGTCGAGCACCAGGCCCTGACCGGTCAGCGAGGACTCCGCCTCCTCCGCCACCGCGGAGGCGAACGCGGCGCGGTCACGGATGATCTCCTCGATCGTCAGCCGGCCGACGATCGAGCGGAGCGCACCGGCGAGCACCTCCGAGGTGAAGGTGTCGATGCCCTCCTGCTGGTTGAGGAAACGCTGGGCGGCGGCGCGGATCGAGTCCTCGGTGCCGCCGACCTTGACGATCGCGACGCCCTCGAGGTCGCACTTCACGCCCTGCTTGCTCACGGCCCCGCGGATGCCGACCGGGATGCGGCGGCTGGACAGGTCCATCGTGTGCAGCTTCTGGACGACGGGCAGCACGAACACGCTCGCGCCCATGACCACCTTCTGGCCGGACGAGTCGCGGGAGACGACGCCGGACTCGCTCGTCACCTGCCGCCCCTGGCGTCCGGTGACCAGGAAGGCCTGGTTGGGGCCGGCCACCTTGATCCGCGACAGCACGAGCAGGACCAGCAGGATGACCAGGACGGCGATGCCGCCGATGGCGTAGACCAGCGTCACGGGGTGTCGCCTCCAGGCAGGGGATGGGGATCGGGCGCGGTCGAGACGACCTCGACTGCGGTCTCGCTGAGCGCCTCGACGACGTAGACCGGCGTCCCGGTCGGGAGCGGCACGTCGCTGCGGGCGGAGAACTTGAGCTGCTGGCCGGCGAGGGCGAGCCGGACCTCGCCGTACCCGGGGCTGGGGACCGCCGAGACGACGACGCCCTGCGCCCCCAGGAGGGAATGCCGGGTCAGCGTCGGCTGGGTGGGCATGTCCTTCAGCGCGCGGGAGAGCCGGATCGCGCCCCAGGCCAGCGGGACGGCGACACCGATGCCGACGGCCAGGGCGAGGAGTGCGGTGACGGCGTCCGGCAGCGACCCCGGCAGCAGGCTGACCGCGGCCGCGCCGCCGAAGCCGATGCCGCCGAGCAGCGCCGCGAGGGCCGGGACGGAGAAGGGCCCGTCGGCATCCAGGTCACCGAGCCCCAGCTCACCGAACTCGCCCACGAACAGGGAGAGCAGGAGCACGACCAGGCCGAGCACCCCGATGACGAGGAAGACCGCTGCCACCGCGTGGGTCCTCCTCGTCGGCCGTGGGCCCGCAGCCTCCCAGTTCCGGTACGTCCGCGGCAACGCCGTCCCCCGGCCGGTGGACAACCCGGGTCAGCCGCCGGTGCCGCCCCGCTCCAGCGCCGCCCGGTCCCAGCCCGCGAGATCGGCGGCGGCCTCGTAGGTGCGCTGGAGGAAGGCGAGCAGCAGCGCGTCGGGGTCCGCGGCCGTGCGGACGAGCTCGTAGGGGAGGACGAACTCGCCGAGGCCGTCGTCCCAGCGCGCGCCCTGGGGCAGGCCGGTGATGTCCCGGAACCCGGCGGGCTCGGGGTAGGCGTAGCTGTAGAACACGCCCTCTTCCCCGGGCGGACCGGGCCAGTAGCCGCAGCTGCTGACCTCGTGGGAGTAGGCCTCGAGCATCACGTGCGGGCCGCAGTTGGGCGCGCCACCGGGGTGGTCGGGGGCGGTCCGACCGGAGAAGCGGGTGGTGGCGAGGTCGAGCGCGCCCCAGAACAGGTGCACGGGGCTGGACTTGCCGACGAACCGGTCGCGGAACGTGGTGAGGACCCGCGTCGTCTGCACCAGCCCCAGCCAGAAGCGGTGGACGGCGTCGGGGTCGTAGGCGGCGTGGTCGCGGTCGTCCGGGAACGGGATGGCCCCGGGGATCTCCACCGGCACGGGCCAGATCTCCGTCCCGACGCCGAGCCCCTCGAGCAGCCCCATGACGTCGGCGTGGAAGTCGGCCACGGCCTGCGGACCGAGCGGCAGGCCGCCGCTGCGGCCCTCGACGGTGGAGACCTCCAGGCGGTGGGCGACGAGGTCGAGGTCGATCTGGAACGACGGGCCGGTGGGATGGGGGACCAGCGAGGTGGTCAGCCCGCGTGCGGTGACGTACAGCGGCACGTTCCACCAGTGGTTGGACAGTCCCGTGTTGGCCATCCGGACCTTGCCGATCACCTGCGTGTACAGCTGCAGCGTGTCGCGGGTGGCGGCCCAGTCGGCGACCGGCAGCGCCGGCCAGGAGCGCGCGGAGGTCTGCTCGGTCATCCCGGCAGTCTGCCCACCGCGCCGTGCCGGCCCGTCCCGGGGCCCGGGAGCCGGCTCAGCGCGAGACGGCGTACTGCTGGGCGATCTGCGCGGCGCTCAGCACGTTCTGCGTGATCATCACGTGCGCGACCGAGCCGCCGAAGAAGGGGCTGGTCGGGGCGCTGGGCCAGCTGGTGGCCAGCGAGTCGTAGCCGACCCGCCAGTAGCCGGTGTAGGGCTCGGCCGACGTCGCGGCCGCCGAGCCGACCAGCGCGCCGTTGACGTAGAGCCGCATGCCGGTCGAGGGCGAGAAGGTCGCCGTCACCAGGTGCCAGGCGCCGTTGTTGTAGGCGGCCGGGCTGGTCACGGTGGTCGGGGTGCCGTTGTAGACGCCGAAGGTCAGGCGCCCGTCGTTGCGCATGTAGACGTGCCGGTCGTACTGGCCCGACGCCGCGCCGTTCGCGCCGTTGCCGAAGCCGACGAGCTTGCCGCCCCGGTTCGTCGAGGTGGAGAACCACAGCTGGGCGGTGAACGTCTGCGGGTTGTCCAGGGCCACCGTCGTGTAGAGCCGCCCCGAGGAGCCGTCCAGGCGCACGGCCTTGTCCCCGCCGGCCCCGCAGGTGGGCCCGTTCACGCGGTAGGTGATCCCGCCGGCGTAGGTGGCGTTGGCGTACCAGCCCGCGGTGCCGACGTTGGTGGCGGTGGGGCCGGCGGTCTCCTGCAGCGGCAGGTAGCCGGGCGCGTCGACGCCGGCGCCGGCGGACGTGCACGTGAAGTACGGCGCCGCGGCGAAGGAGTTGGCGTGGTTGGCGGTCGAGGCGCTGAAGACCGCGCCGGCCCCGGTGATCGGCGGCAGGCCGGCCGCCAGTGCCACCGCCGCCGTGCCGACGGCGAGGGCCCGCCGCCCGGGGCGTCGGCGAGCGGGGGCCACGGCGCGCGTGCCGTCGGTCCCGCGTCGGTCGTCGTCGGGCCGGTGCAGCAGGGCCAGGGCCAGCAAGGCGGCCAGCCCGGCTCCGGTCAGCGCGAGCGGCACCGTGCGTCCCTCGGCGAGCCACAGCGCCGGCAGTCCAAGCCGCGGCGCCGACCAGACGCCGGCACCGTGCACCGCCGACGGCGCGACCAGCGCGACATCGGCCTCGGCGTTCGCGTCACCGCGCAGCCGCAGCCCGCCCGCCTCCACCTGCTCGAGGCGGTGCAGGCGCAGCATCCCGGGCGCATCCGGGTCGTCGACCAGCAGGATCGTGCCGACGGCCAGATCCTCGGCGTCGACCGGCCGGACGACGACGACATCGCCGGCCTGCAGCGCCGGCGCCATCGACCCGGACATGACCACGCTGGTCTCCCAGCCGGCGAGGGCCGGCACGGTGGCGGCGGTCATCAGGAGCAGGAGCAGGCCGAGGACGCTGCGGGCGACGACGCTGACCACGAACGCGGTCCAGCCCCGCCGCCACGAGGTGAAGCCGGTCATCGGGTCTGCGCCTCCCACACGAAGGAGACCGCCGCGGAGCCGCCCTCGGCCGACAGCGGCGCGGAGGACGGCAGGGACCAGGCGATCCGGTAGGTGCGGGCCGTGGCGACCCTGCCCGGAGCGGTCCAGCTGCCCAGCCCGGCCGCGAAACCCTCGGCGGTGAAGGCGGCGAGCGAGCCGTTGTGGAGGAGGGCGGAACTGGAGAAGCCGTTGCAGGAGGCCGCCGACCCGCCCGTGCCCAGGTGCACGGTGAGCGTCATGGCCGCCGCGAGGCCGGCGCTGCTGGAGCGTCCCGTGCCGTACATGCGCACGGTCGCCGGCGCCGTCCCGTTCGCCGTGACGCGGATGCACCGTGTGCCGTTGTCCCCGGGCTTGATGTCGGAGACGCCGAACAGCGTGCTCCCCGCGTCGTCGTCCCCGAGGGTGAGCGTGCCGGTGCTCGCGGTCGCGGTCACCGGGCCCGCCGAGTCGGCGAACGTGGCGTAGGCCGACTGCCAGACGACCAGCGACGACCCGACGACGGCGACCAGTACGCACGCCGCCAGACCCAGGCGCCGCGCACGGCGACCGGGCCGCGCAGCGCTGCGCTCAGGGGTCACACGGACAGGCTAGGGACTCAACGTGTTCGCTAGGAGACTCTGCGTAGTCGATGCACCCGGATGGGGGAGAGGCGCCGGCCCACGACCAGGGATCATCGTGGGCATGCGTCGGGAGGCCAGCGTGCTGCACCTCGACCTCGATGCGTTCTTCGCGGCGGTGGAGCAGCGGGACAAGCCCTCCCTGCGCGGCCGGCCCGTCGTCGTCGGTGGGGTCGGCGGGCGCGGCGTCGTCGCCACTGCGTCCTACGAGGCGCGCGCCTACGGTGCCCGCTCCGCCATGTCCACGGCCGAGGCCCGGCGCCGCTGCCCGTCCGGGACGGCGTTCCTCGGGGGCCGGTTCGCCGCCTACCGCCGGACCTCCGACGTCGTGATGGGGCTGCTGCGCGAGCTGTCCCCGCTGGTCGAGCCGGTGTCGATCGACGAGGCCTACGTCGACCTCGCCGCCGGGGGGCACGACCTCTCGGTCGAGGGTGTGACGGAACTCGGTCTGTCCCTCAAGGCCCGCATCGCCGCGGCCACCGGGGGAGTCACCGGCTCGGTGGGCATCGGCTCGTCCAAGCTGATGGCGAAGATCGGCTCGGAGCTGCAGAAGCCCGACGGGCTGGTCGTCGTCCCGCCCGGGGCGGAACTGGACCTGCTGCACCCCCTGCCGGTGACCACGCTGGGCGGCGTGGGGCCGGCGACGGCGGAGCGGCTGCACCAGGTGGGCGTGAAGACCGTGGGCGACCTGGCCGCCAAGTCGCTGGCCGACCTGGTCGCGCTGGCGGGCCGGGCGCACGGCGCAGGGCTGTACGCGCTGGCCCGCGCCGAGGACGACCGCGCCGTCGTGCCCGACCGCGAAGCGAAGTCCGTCTCGCACGAGGAGACCTTCGAGCGCGACCTCACCGACCTCGCCGTCCTCGGCCGGGAGATCGACTCGATGGCCACCCGCGTGGGCAAGCGGCTGCGGGACTCGGCATTCTCCGGCCGCACCGTGACGCTCAAGCTGCGCCGTTACGACTTCACCACCCTCACCCGCTCGCAGACGCTCCCCCAGCCCACCGACGACGCCCGCCAGATCGCGGCGATCGCCCGCCGGCTGCTCGCCGACGCCGGCGCCGAGGGCGGTCTGCGGCTGCTCGGCGTCGGTGTCTCCGGCTTGTCGCTCTACGCGCAGGGCGACCTGTTCGCCGAGGAGGACGACGGCTCGGCGGTGTCCGCCACCGAGGAGTCCGTCGCCGACGAGACACCTCCGGAGCCGCCGCTCCCGGCGGACAAGCGCTGGTGGCCGGGACAGGACGTGCGGCACGAGGAGCTGGGCGCCGGGTGGGTGTGGGGGCGGGGGCTGGGCCGGGTCACGGTGCGCTTCGAGGGGCCGTTGACCGCGCCCGGGCCGGTGCGCACACTCGCGGCGGACGACCCGCTGCTGCAGGCCGCCGACCCGCCCGACTGGAGGCCACCTGCATGACGCCCGAGCGCTCGTGGTGGGGGTGGGGGACCACCGACCACGCTCTGAGCGACGAGGAGTGCATCGCGCGCGCCGCGGTGCTGCCGGGGCTGCCCGACCGGCCGCGACCGGTTCCGGACCTGGCCGACGTCGTCCTGCCCACCTCGCGGGTGGCCGCCCCTGACGGGCTCCCGGTGACGACCGACCCCGCCGACCGGGCCCGCCACGCCTACGGCAAGGCCTACCGGGACGTCGTCCGTGCGCTGTCCGGCGAGCTGCCGGGTGCTCCGGACGCCGTCGCCCACCCGGCGGACGAGGACGACGTGGTGCGCCTCCTCGACTGGGCGTCCTCGGCCGGCGTCGTGGTCGTGCCCTTCGGCGGCGGCAGCTCGGTGGTGGGCGGCGTCGAGTACCGCGGCGACCGGCCCTGGATCTCCATGGATCTCACCGCCCTGGACCGGGTGCTGGAGATCGACCGCACCAGCCGGGCGGCGCGGATCCAGGGCGGCGCGCTCGGGCCCGTGCTGGAGGACCAGCTGCGCCCGCACGGCCTGACGCTGCGCCACTACCCGCAGAGCTTCGAGTTCTCCACGCTCGGCGGCTGGCTGGCCACGCGCGCCGGGGGGCACTACGCCACGCTGCTCACCCACATCGACGACCTGGTCGAGTCGATGCGCGTCGTCACGCCGGTCGGCATCAGCGAGTCCTGGCGGCTGCCGGGCTCGGGTGCGGGCCCCTCACCGGACCGCATGTTCCTGGGCTCGGAGGGCACGCTCGGCGTCATCACCGAGGCGTGGATGCGCCTGCAGGACCGGCCCCGCTCCAAGGCCTCGGCGTCGGTGACCTTCGCCGACATGACGACCGCGATCGGCGCCGTCCGCGCGATCGCGCAGGCCGGGCTGCACCCCGCGAACTGCCGCCTCCTGGACGCCGGCGAGGCGGCCACCTCGGGCGCCTCGACGTCAGGTGGCTGCGTGCTCGTGCTGGGCGTCGAATCGGCGGCGCACCCGGTCGAGAGCCGACTCGAGGAACTCACCACGCTGGCCCGCGACTGCGGCGGCGTGGTGGCTCCCCGACGGGACGGCCCCCGGGACGCCGCCGCCGACGCGTGGCGCTCGTCCTTCCTGCGTGCACCCTACGGCCGCGACGGGCTGGCCCGCATGAGCGCGGTCGTCGAGACCTTCGAGACGGCGACCACGTGGGACCGCGTGGACGAGCTGTACGCGACGGTGCAGGCAGAGGTGGGCACCGCGGTGCGCGAGGTCACCGGCGCCCCTGGGCTGGTGAACTGCCGGTTCACGCACGTCTACCCCGACGGGCCGGCGCCCTACTTCACGGTGGTGGGGGTAGGGCGGCCCGGCTCGGAGGTGGCCATGTGGGACGACGTGAAGACCGCCGCGATGGAGGTGCTCACGCGGCTGCGCGCCACCGTGACGCATCACCACGCCGTCGGCCGCGACCACCGTCCCGGCTACGACCGGCAGCGCCCCGAGCCGTTCGCCGTCGCCCTGCGGGCCGCCAAGGCCGCGCTCGATCCGGCCGGGGTGCTCAACCCGGGCGTGCTCGTCGACCCCGTGTAGAACTGCGGGGGTGACCGAGCAGAGCGCCTGGATGCGCATGACCGAGGAGGACCCGGACCACTCGGCCGCCTACGTGCAGCGCTTCCGCACGCTCGCCGAGCAGGGCATGGACCTCGTGGGCGAGGCCCGGCTGGTCGACGCGATGCTGCCGCGCGGGTCCCGCGTGCTGGACGCCGGCTGCGGTCCGGGCAGGGTGGGCGCGTACCTGCACGGGGTCGGGCACCAGGTGGTCGGGGTGGACGCCGACCCGGTGCTGATCGCCGCGGCCGAGGAGGACCACCCCGGCCCGCGCTGGCTGGTCGGCGACCTGGCCGAGCTCGACCTGCCGGCCCACGGCATCGCCGAGCCCTTCGACGCCATCGTGTGCGCCGGCAACGTCATGGCCTTCCTCGCCGTGAGCACCCGGCGGGAGGTGCTGCGGCGGATGCGGGCACACCTCGCGCCCGAGGGCCGCGCGGCCATCGGCTTCGGAGCCGGCCGGGGCTACGAGTTCGACGACTTCCTGGCCGACGCCCGCGCCGTGGGCTGGGCCGAGGACCTGCTGCTGTCCACCTGGGACCTGCGGCCGCTCACCCCGGACGCCGACTTCCTCGTCGCGGTGCTGCGCCCGGCCTGACCCCCGTCAGAGACGGCCGTTGGCGCGCAGCAGCACCAGCGCGTCGACCGTCCGGTGCCCGCGCCACTCGAGGGTGGCCGCGGAGGAGTAGCTGTCGAAGTCGACGGTCCACCCGCCGTCGTCCTGCTGCTCCGCCGCCAGCCGGTCGAGCTCGGCCTCCACCACGGCCGGGGCGAACAGCTCGCGGGCCGGTCCGCCGGGCATGGGCGCGAAGTCCAGCGGGCGCATGAACTCGTCCTCCGCGCCCCCGGCCACGTGCAGCAGCCCGTCCGCCGGGACGAGCGGGGCCAGCCGGTCCAGAAGCGACCGGGCCTCCTCGGAGGCGCCACCGGCCCGGCCTGCGGCGTCGAGGAACTGCACCGCGAAGGCCAGCTCCATGGCGTGCGCGTCGGCGTCCAGCACCCCCACCGCGCCCAGGCAGTACGCCGTCGCCCGCGCCAGCCAGGGGTGCTCCGCCACCGCCGGGTCCAGAGCCGCCACCCGGTACGCCGTCGCGGCGACCACCGCGGTGATCTGCAGCGACGACACCGACGGGTCCGCCTGCACCCAGAACGGCGCGCACGCCGCCGGATCGGGCACCGGCCGCGCGAAGGGCAGTCCGCCGTCGGGCAGCGTCACCGAGGCCAGCCAGTCGCACACCTGCGCGGCCCGCGGCGTCGTGGCCGGCGCCAGGTCGGCGAAGGCCTCCAGCGCGTGCAGCGCGCCGCCGGGCTGGCTGGTGCCCGAGCGCAGGTCCGGTTCGAGCCCCCAGCCGTAGCCGCCGTCGGCGTTCCGGTAGCCGTCGACTGCAGCGACGACGGCGTCCGCCCCGCCGACGCCGGTGAGCAGGTCGAAGCGGCGGCGGTCGAGCACCCGTCCGTGCCCGGCCAGGAACGCCGCTGCGGCGTCGAGGCTCACGGTCATGACGCCGATCCTGCCCGGGGGAGCCACTCCGGCGCGGCCTCCGGTGGCAGCACGGCAGCCGTCGTCCACGCCGGTGAGCCCGGCGGGGCCACCACTGTGACGGACCCGTCCGTCGAGGCGAGCGTCTGCAGGTAGGGCTCGGGGTCGGGCACCGGACCCGGAGCCGAGGGGTCCTGCGGTGCGGCGAGCAACCAGCGCGCGGTCTGCGCCAGGGAGAGCTCGCCGTACCAGCCGCCGCCCTCGCCCCGCTGCCGCACCAGCGCCGCCAGCACCGTCGCGGCGGCGAGGTAGCCGGTCGCGTGGTCCAGGGCCTGCGCCGGCAGCACCCCCGGCTCCTCCGGTGAGCCGTACGTCGTCGCGATGCCCGTGGCCGCCTGCACCAGCGAGTCGAAGCCCCGTCGGTCCGCCCACGGCCCGCTCGTCCCCCAGGCGGACAGCCGGACGACGACGAGGTGCGGGTGCCGCTGCGCCAGCGCGGCCGGATCCAGGCCGAACGCCTCCAGCGCGCCCGGCCGGTACCCCTGCACCACCACGTCCGCGGCCGACAGCAGCTCCTCCACCATCGCCCGGTCCCGTGCGCCGGCCAGGTCCAGCACCACGTGCCGCTTGCCGACGCCGGTGTCGATCAGCCCCTCGCGCAGGTCGGGCAGCCGCGGACCGTCCATCCGCAGCACGTCCGCGCCGTGCGAGGCGAGCACGCGGGTCGCCACCGGCCCGGCGATGACCCGCGTGAGGTCCAGGACGCGCAGCCCGCGCAGCTCCGGCCGCCGAGGGGCGCCGTCGGACACCCGGCGCAGGTCCAGCAGCGGCAGCCCGGCCACCGCCCGGCCCTGCGGAGAGGCGGCCCACGCCTCCGGCGTCCGGACGGCGGCCGCCGCCCCGCCGGCCGCCACCACGGCGGTCTCCAGCTCCTCGGCGGTCCGGCCCACCGCCGCGGCCGCCACCGCGGCGACGTCCTCCGACCCCAGCACCGACGCCGCGGCCGCCCGGTGGTGCGGATAGTTGCCGTGCAGCCGCAGCCACCCGTCGGCGGTGCGCCAGAACCGGGACAGCGGCGCGAACCCGAGGCCCACCGGGCGCCCGTCCAGTCGCACGAACCGCTCGCTGCGCACCGCCAGGGCCACGTGCGCCGCGTCCAGCCGGAGGGGGGACGGGTCGCCCGTCAGCGACCGTGCCGCCACCAGCTGGGCGGCGACGGCGCCCAGCACGAGCTCGGGCACCGCGAGCGGGCCGCCGAGCCCGGTGTCGCCGACGACCGCGACGGGGACGTCCAGCGGCACGCCCGTCGCCGCGGCCACGTCGCCCAGGAGCGCGGTCACCGGGGGGTGATCCGCACCGACGGGTCGGTGCACCAGGCCGGCACCGACGGCCACGAGCCGTATCCGGCCGGCAGGTCGAGGTGCCGCCCGCCCGGGACCACGTCGACGTCCAGCCCGAACCGATCGTCGTACAGCGAGGCCGCGCCGCCGGGGAAGTAGGGGTCGTCGTCGCTCGCCACGAGGCGCGTCCGGGCGACCAGGTCCGGCGGCAGCGTCGCCGTCTCGATGCCCGGCGGCGCGAACGCCGCCACCTCGGGGTACCCGCGCAGCACGTCTGCCGACGGCGGCGCCACGAGCAGCACCCGGTCGGGCTGGAGCTCGCCCAGCGACGGCGCCGCCTGCCACCAGAGCAGGACGGCGAGGCTGTGGCACACGAGCACCCGCTCGCCGCCGTCCAGCGCGGCCAGCTCCGACCGGAGCAGCGCCAGCCAGTCGGCCGGCACGGGGACGTCGGGCTCGGGGAACTGCGGATAGCGGACCTGGTGGCCGTCGTCGCGCAGGCGCCCGGCCAGCCAGCGCTGCCAGTGCCCCTCCGGCCGCCGGTTCTGCCAGCCGTGCACGATCAGGAAGCTCACGACACCGTCCCCTCCGGGAGCACGCCGAGCGCGAGGACCAGCGCCAGGACGGTGGCGGGCTCCTCCAGCCGGGCGCCGTAGAGCTCGCGCAGCTGCGTCATCCGGTAGCGCACGGTCTGCGGGTGGACGAACAGCTCGGCGGCCACGGCGTCCCGGCGTCCCTGGTGGAGCAGCCAGGAGCGCAGCGTCTCGGTCAGCTTCTCCCGGGCGCTCTCGCTCAGGTCGGCCAACGGGGCGAGCGCCCGCGCCCGCAGATCGGCCAGCGCCGGTTCGTCGGCCCGTAGCACCAGCTCCGTCAGGCGCTCCTCGGTATCCACCGGACCGCCGTCGTCCGGCGCCAGCCCCAGCTGCCGCGACCGCAGCGCCCGGGCGTAGGAGGCGTCGACGTCGTCCCACGGCCGTGGCGGGCCCACGACCGCCTCCGCCTCCCGCAGCGAGCGCATCAGGGCCGGCCGGGAGCGTCCCTCCGCGTCCGGCACGAGGAGGACCACCAGCTCGCCGGCCCCGGGCGGGCCGGGCACCTCCTCGGTGGACCGCAGGGTCCGCGCGTCCAGCGCTGCAAGGGCCGTGCGCACCCGGGCCTCGGGCACGATCACCGCCGTCAGCGTCCGCGGCAGCGGCCAGTCGGCCCGCTCGGCGGCGGCCTCCTTTTCCCGCCGCGACCCCCGCCCCAGGAGCACGTTCGCCAGCCGCTCCCGGTAGCGCTCCCGGACGCGGCCCGTGGTGGCCAGCTCGTCGCTGTGGCCGGCCACGCTGGCCGCCGACAGCTGGTCGATGTAGGCGAAGACGAGCTCCGCGAAGTGGGCGAGCTGCTCGGCGGACAGCCCGGCCCGCACCCCGCTGTCGGCCATGTGCCGCCAGGACACCCGCGCTCCCACCCGGTAGGCCCCGAGCAGCGCATCCATCGATCGCCCGCTGCGCGCCTCGCCGCGGCCCAGCGCGTAGGCCCCGTCCAGCGCCGGCTGGATCGGCGTGCTCGCGTCGCCGTCCCCGCCCTCGGACGCGAGCTCGAGGAAGCCACCGAGCGCCAGCTGGACGGCGTTCTCGATGTTCCGGCCCATCTCGCCGCTGAACGCGTCGGCGTAGCTGGGCACCTCGACGACGATCGCGGCGACAGTTCGCTCGGCCACCGACGGCAGTTCCCGCCGCATCTCGTCGGCGACCGGGGCCGGGATGCTCAGGGCTGGGTCCGCCATGGCGCCTCACTTGTTCGGAGAGAACAGAACATAGCGGCTGATTCACGTCCGTCACACAGGTAACTGACGCCTGAGTTGGACAACCCTCTGTGTATGACGACGACCGTTCCCCGCCCGAACTCGGTGCGGTCGCCCCTGGCCTCGCTCCGGGAGCGGGCCGTGCGGCTGGCCGAGATGGTGACCACGCCTCTGCTGCCCGTCGACTACCTCGACCTGTTCGACCCCCTCCGGTCCGGTGCCGCCCTCCGTGGCCGCATCGAGGCCGTGCTCCACGAGACGCGGGACGCCGCCAGCATCGTGATCCGCCCGGGTCGCGACTGGCTGCCGCACAAGCCCGGCCAGTACGTCCGCATCGGGATCGACGTCGACGGCGTGCGCCAGTGGCGCGCCTACTCGATCACCTCGGTCCTGGATCGCGCCGACGGCTGCTTCACCATCACCGTCAAGGCCATCCCAGGCGGCTTGGTCAGCAACCACCTGGTGCACCGCGTCCGCCCCGGCACGATCGTCCAGCTCGACCAGGCGACCGGGGAGTTCTGCCTGCCCGAGCAGGCGCCGGACAAGGCGCTGTTCGTCACCGCCGGCTCCGGCATCACGCCGGTCATGGGCATCCTGCGCAACTCCGCCGAGCTGCTCACCGACACGGTGCTGGTCCACTCCGCCCCGACGGCGGACGACGTCGTCTTCGGCGCCGAGCTGCGGCAGATGGCCGCCGAGGGCCGCATCCGGCTGATCGAGCAGCACACCGACACCGCCGGGATGCTCGACGCGCGCTCCATCGCCGAGCTCGTCCCCGACCTGCACGAGCGCTCCACCTGGGCCTGTGGCCCCGTCGGCATGCTCGAGGCCCTCGAGGAGCACTGGGCCTCGGTCGGCGCCGCCGACAAGCTCTACACCGAGCGCTTCCGCCCGCGGATCCTCGTCACCGGCGAGGGCGGCACCGTCACGTTCAGCAAGAACGGCACGACCGTCGAGGCGGACGGCGCGACGCCCATCCTCGACGCCGGCGAAGAGGCCGGCGTCCTCATGCCCAGCGGCTGCCGCATGGGCATCTGCTTCGGCTGCGTCCTCCCGCTGCGCGAGGGCGCCGTCCGCGACCTCCGCAACGGCGAGATCACCACCGCCGCCCCGGGCGACGGCGTGCTCATCCAGACCTGTGTCAGCGCCGCCGCCGGCGCCTGCGACATCGACCACTGACCGACCCGACACTCAGGAGCCGGACATGACCGTCATCCAGAAGAAGATCGACGACAACCCGATCGCCCACCTCTCCGCCGAGGACATCGAGCTCATCGGCAAGGAGCTGGACACGATCCGCCAGGAGATCCGCGACAGCCTCGGTGAGGACGACGCGAAGTACATCCGCACCGTCATCGACGTGCAGCGCAAGCTCGAGCTGGGCAGCCGCGCCGTCCTGCTGGCCTCGATGTTCCCGCCGGCCTGGTTCGTGGGCACCGTCGGGCTCTCCCTGGCCAAGATCCTCGAGAACATGGAGATCGGGCACAACATCCTGCACGGCCAGTGGGACTGGATGCGTGACCCGAAGATCCACTCCACGACGTGGGAGTGGGACATGGCCAGCCCCGCCGCGCAGTGGAAGCACTCGCACAACGAGCTGCACCACACGTACACGAACGTGATCGGCAAGGACAACGACCTCGGCTACGGCATCATGCGCGTCGACGAGGACCAGAAGTGGCACCCGCTCTACCTGGCCCAGCCGCTGTGGAACTTCGTGAACGCCTGCTTCTTCGAGTACGGGATCGCGGCCTACGACCTGGAGCTGGGCAAGAACCTGGCGACGAAGAAGCGCCGGCAGAACCCCGAGTTCCGCGCTGCCACCAAGCAGGTCCTCAAGAAGGTCCGCAACCAGGCGACCAAGGACTACGTGCTGCATCCGGCACTGTCAGGCCCCTCGTTCGTGCCGACGCTGGCCGCGAACTTCACCGCGAACGTCGTGCGCAACCTGTGGTCGCACTCGGTGATCATGTGCGGGCACTTCCCAGAGGGCGTCCAGACCTTCGAGAAGACCTCGATCGAGGGCGAGACCCGCGGTGAGTGGTACCTGCGCCAGATGCTCGGCTCGGCCAACATCTCCGGCAGCAAGGCCATGCACATCCTGACCGGCAACCTGAGCCACCAGGTCGAGCACCACCTGTTCCCCGACCTGCCCAGCAACCGGTACGCCGAGATCGCGCCGCGGGTGAAGGACATCTTCGACCGCTACGAGCTGACCTACCACTCCGCCCCGCTGGTGCAGCAGGTCGCGTCCGCGTGGCACAAGGTCATCCGCCTGTCGCTGCCCAACGACTGGCTGGCCGAGACCCGGCCCTCCAACCTGCCCTCCCAGCTGGGCAAGCTCTGGAAGATGACGACCGGGGGGCCGAAGGTCCGGCGGGCGATGCAGACCCGGCCCGCTGCCGCCTGAGCAAGGATCCCGCCCCTCTCACCCTTCGCAAGCTCAGGGGAGCCTCCGGGCGGGGCCGGGACCGTTGAACCGCAGAGGCCCAGGACCGGTCAGGTTCTGGGCCTCTCGCGTTCACCGCTCGACGATGTTTCCCGTGGAACTGCGTCAGCGGACGGCGGGCGTGCGCAGGTGCACCGAGTCCAGCCGGCGGCCGACGACCGACCCTGGCTCCCAGACCTGGGCGTAGCGGATCGTCTGGTCGACCTCGTCGGCCAGCATGTCCTCGAAGTCCACCGCACCGAGCACGTCAGGCCCCATGCCGGCGGCCACGAGATGGGCCGACAGCGCCATGCGGACGTCGTCGTAGGTCAGCTCGAGATCCCGTACCAGCGCGGTGGTGGTGGCCCGCAGGGAGTTGAGGCCGGAGAACGCGCGGCCGCAGCCGCAGCCTCCGTCAGGGTCCGACCGGTCGGTCGCGCAGACGAAGCCTGCGAAGACCAGCTCCCCCTCGACGGCGTGGCAGAAGTCCCCGTCCCGGTCGCCCTGGCCCTCACGCGTCGCAGTCAGCAGCTTCATGGCGCGACCCTGGCGGGCGGGTCCGACAGTTCGGGTCGCACGTCAGCCGGCGACCGTGCCCTGGTGGTAGACGGCCTCCCAGTCGTCCGCCGTGCGGCGCCAGACCGTCGCGCGACGCGTGAGCCGGTCACCCTGCCGCAGGTCGTACGTGAGCAGGTAGGTCTGCGGGCCGAGGGCCACGCAGTGGAAGTCGCCGGCCGCCCAGGGGTCGTCCGGGAGGCCGCGGGCGACGCGGTCGTGCACGGTCGCGAGGACGAACTCCCGGCCGTACCGCCGCCCGGAGGCCCCGACCTCCTCGAACTCGGCCGCCGCCTGGCGGTCGAGCGCCTCGCGGGACGTGCCGAGCCGGGGGTGGTGGAAGACCGGCTCGCGCGCGGCCAGCTCGTCCCGCACGGCGGCGAGCGCGGGAGCGGTCATCCGTGCCGGCTGCTCGTCCACGGTTCCTCCTCGGGTCACGCCCACCGGTGGATCAGTTGGCCATGTCCACGAAGCGGCTGTAGTGGCCCTGGAAGGCGACGGTGACGTTGGCGGTGGGGCCGTTGCGGTGCTTGACCAGCATGATGTCGGCCTCGCCCGCCCGCGGGGACTCCTTCTCGTACATGTCCTCGCGGTGGATCATCATGACCATGTCGGCGTCCTGCTCGATCGAGCCGGACTCACGGAGGTCGGAGAGCATCGGCTTCTTGTCCTGACGCTGCTCCGAGCCACGGTTGAGCTGCGACATCGCGATGACCGGGACCTCGAGCTCCTTGGCCAGCAGCTTGAGCGCGCGGGAGAACTCCGAGACCTCCTGCTGGCGGCTCTCCACCTTCTTGCCCGAGGTCATCAGCTGCAGGTAGTCGATGACGATCAGCTTGAGGTCGTTGCGCTGCTTGAGGCGCCGCGCCTTGGCGCGGATCTCCATCATGGTCATGTTCGGGGAGTCGTCGATGTAGAGCGGCGCATCGGCGATCTCGCCCATCCGGCGGGCCAGCTTCGACCAGTCCTCGTCGCTCAGCGAGCCGGCGCGCATGTGGTGCAGCGGCACCTTCGCCTCGGCCGACAGCAGACGCATGGTGATCTCGTGCTTGCTCATCTCGAGCGAGAAGATGGCGGCGGGCATGTGGTGCTTCACCGACGCCGAGCGGGCGATGTCCAGGCCCAGCGTCGACTTGCCCACACCGGGTCGGGCGGCGATGACGATCATCTGCCCGGACTGCAGACCGTTGGTCAGCTCGTCCAGGTCCCGGATGCCGGTCGGCACGCCGCGGCTCACCCCTCCCCGGGAGGCGATGGCGTCCAGCTCGTCCATCGTGGGCTGCAAGACGTCGGCGAGACGCGAGTAGTCCTCGCTCATCCGCTTCTCGGTGACGTCGTAGATCTCCTGCTGCGCGCGGTCGACGATGTCGTCGACGTCGCCCCGCCCGCCCGCCGCGCCGTAGCCGAGCTGGACCACGCGCGTGCCGGCCTCGACCAGCCGCCGCAGCACGGCCTGCTCGGCGACGATGGCGGCGTAGTAGCCGGCGTTGGCCGCGGTCGGCGTCGACTGGATCAGCGTGTGCAGGTAGACCGCGCCGCCCATCTTCGACAGCTGGTCGGTGCGGTTGAGCTCGGCGGCGACGGTGATCGCGTCCGCGGGCTCGCCGCGGCCGTACAGGTCGAGGACGACGTCGAAGATGATCTGGTGCGCCGGGCGGTAGAAGTCGGCGCCGTGCAGCACCTCGACGACGTCGGCGATGGCGTCCTTGCTCAGCAGCATGCCGCCGAGCACCGACTGCTCGGCCTGGACGTCCTGCGGGGGCTGCCGGTCGTACTCCGGCGCCGCCGCCATCGGCCGGCTGTACTCGTCGGCCACCGCCACGGGGGTACCTCTCTCTCACTTGCGGGCGCGCCCGCACCGCCACTCACCGAGGGGAAGCCGGGAGCTCGGCGGACGCCGCCGTGCCGAACACGTGTTCGGATGATTGCTACCGCCGGGCACTGACAGTTCGCGCCCGGCGGCAGCTGCGAGGGAACGTTAGGAAGCCGGAGCGGCGCCGTCCAACACCTCGATCTGCACAACATGTGGACAAGTCGGTGGACGGAGGCGTGTCGACATGTGGAGACGGCCGGGGACACCCTGGGGCCGGTTCCCGGCCACGAGCCGGTCACCTGCGCGGACGTCGTCCACCACCTGTGGACAGGAAGTTCCCGGAAAGTTTTTTCGCGGCTGGCACGCGTGGTGTCGCCGTGGCGGACGGGACCGTCTCGGCGCAGGCTTGCCCACACCGACGCAGCGCCGGTGGTGGGGGGCGCACCGGCGCGTGTCCGATCGGCGCACGGCGCCGCGGGAGCCCTCTCAGCTGCCCTGGAACGCCACGAGGGGCGCCGGACCGGAGTCCGACGCCCCTCGGGGACGCTGCGAGCGCTCAGGGCGCTCTCAGGCGGTTCAGCCCGCGACGACCTCGATCGCCAGCGAGGTGCTGACCTCGGGGTGCACCCGCACGGTGACGGTGTGCTGGCCCGTGGTCTTGATGCTGCTGGGCAGCTCGATCCGGCGACGGTCGAGCTCCGGGCCGCCGGCGGCGGTCACCGCGGCGGCGACGTCGGCGGTGGTGACCCGGCCGAACAGGCGGCCACCGTCACCGGCGCGAGCGGGCACGCGGACCTTGAGACCGGACAGCTGCCCGGCCACGGCCTGCGCCTCCTCGAGCGAGCGCACCTCACGGGTGGCACGCGCCCGGCGGAGGGACTCGACCTGCTTCTCGGCGCCACGGGTGGCCTTGATGGCCAGCCCGCGGGGCAGGAGGTAGTTGCGGCCGTAGCCGCCCTTGACCTCGACGGTGTCGCCGGAGGAACCGAGACCGGTGACCTCCTGCGTGAGGATCAGCTTCAGGGTGCTCATGATCAGCGCGCCGTGGAGGTGTAGGGCAGCAGGGCCATCTCGCGGCTGTTCTTCACAGCGATCGCGACATCACGCTGGTGCTGGCTGCAGTTGCCGCTGACGCGGCGGGCACGGATCTTGCCACGGTCGGAGATGAACTTCCGCAGCAGCGTCGTGTCCTTGTAGTCGACGCCGGTCGCCTTGTCCTTGCAGAACTGGCAGACCTTCTTCTTGACCTTGCGAATGGGTGGCTTGGGCACCGGAGTACTCCAGGGATCTCAGAGAGAAAGAGGGATCGAGGGATCAGAAGGGCGGCTCGTCGGAGGGGCCGGCCGGCGTCGACCAGGGGTCGCTCGCACCGCCGCCACCGCCGCCACCGCCGCCGGGGCCGCCGAAGCCGCCGCCACCGCCGCCGCCACCGAAGCCGCCGCCACCACCCTCACCGCGGGAGGCCTTGGTGACCTTCGCGGTGGCGTAGCGCAGCGAGGGGCCGATCTCGTCGACCTCCAGCTCGATGACGGTGCGCTTCTCGCCTTCCTTCGTGTCGAACGAGCGCTGCTTGAGCCGCCCGCTGACGATGACCCGCGAACCGCGGGTGAGGGACTCGGCGACGTTCTCGGCCACCTGGCGCCACACGTTGCACCGGAGGAACAGCGCTTCGCCGTCCTTCCACTCCTGCGACTGACGGTCGAAGGTGCGCGGCGTCGAGGCCACGGTGAAGTTGGCGACGGCGGCACCCGACGGCGTGAACCGCAGCTCGGGGTCCGACGTCAGGTTGCCGATGACGGTGATGACGGTTTCGCCGGCCATGCTCAGTGAGCCTCGGGGCGCATCAGCTTCGTGCGGAGCACCGACTCGTTCAGGTTCAGCTGGCGGTCCAGCTCCTGGACGGCGGCCGGCTCGGCCTGGATGTCGATGATCGCGTAGATGCCCTCGGGCTTCTTGTTGATCTCGTAGGCCATCCGGCGACGACCCCAGATCTCGGTCTTGACGGTGCCACCGGAGTTGGTGACGACGGTCAGGAACCGGTCGAGCGAGGGCGCGATGGTGCGCTCCTCGAGATCGGGGTCGAGGATGATCATCAGTTCGTAATTGCGCACGGAGAACCCCACCTCCTCTGGTCTCAGCGGCCGCAGGGGATCTGCAGCAGGAGGGTCATGCATGCGTTGCGCGTCCCGACGAGCTCGTGGAGTGCCGGAACGCGCGGACCCAGGCTACCAGTGCGCGACCTGCCCACTCCGGGCGTCGTCCACAGCTGAAGGACCCCGTCCCTCCCCGCCACTCGCGAGCTCGCGGCGGGCCCCTGGGACGGGGCCACGATCAACGGCTGGCGCGGGAGGCCTGGTGGGTGCGGACCAGCGCAGCGCTCGCGGCGGCCAGGGCGACGACCGCGGCCAGCGCCGCGGCCGGTAGCGGAGTCGCGGTGGGGGCGGTGTCGGCAGTGGCCTCGGACCCGGCGCTCTCCTCGTCCAGGCCGGTGCCGTTCAGCCCGGCCAGCTGACCGAACACCGGAACGGATGCGCCGTCGTAGGTGCCGGCCTGCCCGCCCGAGCCGGAACCCGTGCCGGAGCTCGACTGCGTGGACGAGCCGACGGGGCTGCCGCCGGTGCCCAGGAAGCGCGAGGGGTCGAAGGCGGCGGCCGCGTTGCCGCTCCTCGGGTCGAGCTGCGGCGCCGCACCGAGGGTGTACGCGTACTGCGTGCCCGGCCCGCCCTGGAACTGCGGGGCTGGTGCCGGCGCCGGAGGGGCCGGAGCGGCCTCCGGAGCGGTGGGCAGGGCCCCGCCGGGAGCGGGGGCCGGCGGGAGCGGTAGCGGGAGCGGCGGGAGGGCCACCTGCGGGAGCTGCGGCAGACCGACGCTGGGCAGGTTGGGCAGCGCCGGCGCGATGGTCTGGACGACGTAGGGGATCGGCGCCGGCAGCTTCGGCAACGTGCCCAGGACGCCGTCGACGACCTGCTGGACGCTGACGCCGAGCGGGAGCTGCGCCTGCGGGACCACGCGGTAGGTGTACGTGATCGTGCCCGCGGTGGCCGGAGCGTCGAACCGCCACGAGGTGCTCTGCTCGGGCTGCAGAGCCCGGCGCTGCCCGAAGAAGTCCACGGTCACGTCGGTGTAGACGGTGGCGCCGACGGAGACGCTGCGTCCCAGGGGCAGCGGGATCGAGAGCCCACCACGGTTCTCGGCCGGGATCTTGTTGACGAAGGTGACCGTGCCGCCGGGGTCGACGCTGGCGACGGGCGGCGTCACGTTGCGGATCTCGATCGTCGCTGACGGAGCGGCGGCGGCGGACGGGGCCAGGACGACCGAGGCGGCTGCGACGGAGAGCCAGCCCAGGACCGCGACGGCAACCCCGCGCCGGGCCGTGCGGCGGATGCGACCGGTTGCCATGTGCGAAGAACCTCCGAATGACCTACTGCTGGGTAACCCCCGTCACGTGCTTGAACGATGATGTGTGATCGGGGTTACGGCTAAACCTGGATCCTGGTGCGAACTAGGGTTCTTCCTCGTGGCCAACCACCCGATCGGCGTACACGTGGGCTCCGCGGACGAGGGGCCGCTGGCGGCGGCGGCCGAGATGGACGCCGACGGCGTGCAGATCTTCCTGACCGATCCGCAGAGCTACAAGGCGCCCAGGCCCCGGCCCGACGAGGCCGACCTGCGCGCCTCCGACGTCGCCGTCGTCGTCCACGCGCCCTACATGCTCAACGTGGCGTCGACGAACAACCGGATCCGCGTCCCCGGCCGCAAGCTGCTGGCCCAGCACGCCGCTGCAGCCGCGGCGGTCGGGGCCATCGGGCTCGTCGTGCACGGCGGCCACGTGCTCGCCACTGACGACCCGGCCGCCGGCGTCGACAACTGGCGCAAGACCTTCGCCTACCAGGAGAAGGACGGCGGCTTCGCGCTGCCGCTGTTCATCGAGAACACCGCCGGCGGCGGCAACGCGATGGCCCGCGAGCTCGACGCCGTCGCCCGGCTGTGGGAGGCGATCGGCGGGTTCGGCGCCGGCTTCGTGCTGGACACGTGCCACGCCTGGGCGGCGGGCTGGGACCTCGCGACCGCGGTGGACGACGTCCGCGCGATCACCGGCCGGCTGGACCTGGTGCACCTCAACAACAGCCGGGACCCGCACGGTTCCAGCCGCGACCGGCACGCCCCGCTCGCCGGCGGGGAGATCCCGACCGAGCTGCTCCTCGAGGTGGCGCGGGCCGCCGACTGCCCCGTCGTCCTGGAGACCCCGGGCGACGCCGCCAGCCACGCCGAGGAGATCGCCCTCCTACGCAGCGTCCTGGGCTGACCGGCGGGGCAGCACGACGGCGTCCCCCCTCCACTGCAGGGGACCGCCGGCGGGGTCGTCGACACCGCGCCAGCCGGCCCGGACGACGTCGCGGTCGGGCTGCAGCACGTCCCGCACCACCAGGGCCACGAGGACGACGACGGCGGCGTCGCGGATGCCCACCGCGAGGAAGAACCACCCGACGTCGATGCCGCGGTTGTCGGTGCCGAGGTACCAGAGCATGCGGGGCGCCCACAGCAGCGCCTCGGTGGCCTGCCAGGCCAGCAGGGAGCGCCAGGCGGGGCGTGCCAGCACCGCGAGCGGCAGCAGCCACAGCGAGTACTGCGGACTCCACACCTTGTTCAGCAGCAGGAAGCCGGCGACGAGCAGGAAGGCGACCTGGGCGACCCGCGGGCGCACGGGGGCGGCCAGGACCAGCCACCCCACGCCCAGGACCATCAGGACCACGGCCAGCGCACTCAGGGTGTTGAGCACCACCGGCGTCTGCCCCGGCTCGAGGGGGCCGTCGAGGAGCCGGTCGCCGCTGAGGTGCAGCGCGATGTTCCACAGCGAGTCCGGATCGGCCTCCCGCACGCCGTTGCGGCGGAAGAACAGGCCCCACTCGTCCCACGCCGCCAGGGCGACCGGCACGTTGACCGCCGCCCACGCCGCCAGCGCGGCTCCCGCCGCCCGCAGCCAGGTGCGGAGCAGCCCCGCCCGCAGGCAGAGCAGGAACAGGGCGACCAGGACCAGCAGCGGGTACAGCTTGGCCGCCGTCGCCAGGCCGAGGAGGACCCCCGCCGTCACGGGCCGGTCCCGCGCCCAGGCCCACATGCCCAGCGTGGTCAGGGCCACGGCGAACAGGTCCCAGTTGGTGAAGGCGTGCACCACCAGCAGCGGCGAGAGCCCGATCATCGCGGCGTCCCACGGCCGCCGGCCGGACAGCCCGAGCACCCCGCGGGCCGTGACCAGCGCGGAGACCGACAGCAGCAGGCAGGTCACGACGTAGAAGCTCTGCACCGGCGGCAGGTCCGGGAGCAGGTCGCTCGCCCGCGCGGCGCCGTCGTAGGCCCGCCCGACGGCCGCGGCGAGGGCCATGAGGCCGCCGGTGAGCACCGGGTAGTCGACGGGGGAGTCGAGGTAGGGCAGGGCGCCGGAGCCGAGGTCGAAGCGGCCGAAGAGCGGCAGCGGGTCGGCGTAGCAGAGATGGGTGTACTGGCGGAAGCCGCTCCAGTCGCCGTCGGCGCACGGTTCCTGCTTGATCCAGGCCAGGCTCAGCCCCAGGACGACGAAGAGCAGGCAGACCCGCAGGGGCGTCCAGAACAGGGCCCGGCCGGTGACGGCGTGCCGCCCCCACGGTCCGCCGACCGCCTCGCTGGCCTGGGCGGCGACCGGGTCGGTCCAGGACGGCACGATCCGGTCCGGGGACACCGCGGGCCCGCCCACGGATGTGGACGGGCCCGACGGTGAGCTGCTCACCCGGTCAGTGTGCGGCAGGGGTCACCCGTTGCCCCGACCCGCCGGATCCGGCGCGGGAGCGCCGTCCTGGTTCACGGGGGGAACGGGACGGACCGGCGACGTCGGCGTGGTCGACGGGTTCTCCGGTGTCGTCGTCTCCTCCGTCTCCTCCTCGGGCTCCTCCTCGCCGGTGTCGGCCGGCTCCTCCGGCTCGACGGGCGCGGTGGGGCGTGCCGGGGTCGAGGTGCGGGTCGAGGGCGCCGAGCTCGACGGCGCGCTCGAGGTCGGCCGGGTCGGCTGCTGGGTCGGCTCGGGCACGCCCTCGCCGGTGTCGCCCTTGATCAGCGGGGCGTCGGGCAGGTTCTCCTCGGGGGTGCCCTCGAGGACGGTGTTCATGAACTGCTGCCAGATGTCACCGGGCAGGCCGGACCCGTAGATGATCGAGCCGCCGACGGTGCGGATCGGGTCCCGCACATCGGTGCCGATCCACACCGACGTGGACAGCGACGGCGTGTAGCCGACCATCCAGGCGTCCGAGTTGTCCGTGCGGTTGAGCCCCTGGGTACCGGTCTTCGCGGCCACCTCGCGGCCGCCGGCGAGCGCCAGGTCCGAGGAACGCGCGACGTCGGTGAGCGCGTAGGTGACGTCGTTGGCGACACGGGGCTCGATGACCTGCTGGCCGGGGTCGCCGGGGTTGTCCAGCAGGACGGTGCCCTCGCTGTCGGTCACCCGGGCCAGGAAGTACGGCGCCCGGCGGATGCCGCCCGAGGCGAAGGTGGCGAAGCCGACCGCCTGGTCGATCGGGCGCATCTCGTACTCGCCGATCCCGATCGCCGCGCCGGTGAAGCCGTCTCTGTTGGCAAGGGTCGGCTTCCGGAGGAACAGCTCGCCGCCCGCGTCCCAGACGTCCGGCAGCCCGGTGGCGGCCAGCGCGGTCTCCCGCACCTTGTCCGCACCGACCTCGAGGGCCAGTCCGTAGTAGGTGGTGTTCAGCGAGCGCGTCATGGCCTCCCGGAGCGTGCAGGACCCGCAGGACGCGCCGCCGGAGTTCACCACCGGGGCCTCGCGGTCCTCGAACGTCTGGTTGTTGCTGCCGTTGCGCCGGGCCGTGACGCTGATGCCGTCCTTCAGCGCGGTGGCGAGCGCGTAGGGCTTCATGGACGAGCCCGGCTGCCGCGGGCTCTGGGCGTAGTCGAACCCGGCGCCGTTCTCGCCCCCGTAGTAGGCGCGCACCGCGCCGGTCTTCGGGTCGACGGCGACGAGCGCCTCGCGCAGCTGCTCCGGCTCACCGGTCATGACGTCGTTCACCGCGGTCTCCGCGGCGTCCTGGTAGCGCTTGTCCACCGTCGTGACGATCCGCAGGCCGCCGCCGTTGATCTGGTCCTCGGTGTAGCCCTTGGCGGCCAGCTCGGCCAGTGCACGGTTGACGACGTGGCCGCGCGAGTCGTTCGGGATCCCGTTCGACGGCGGCACCTTGGGCAGCACCAGCGGGTACTGCGACAGCGCCCGCTCCTCTGCGGACAGCCAGCCCTCGCCGACCATGGCATCCAGCACGAGGCCCCAGCGGTCCTGCGCACCCTCGGGATTCAGCTCGGGGTCGTAGGCGCCGGGGCTGCGGATCAGCACGGCGAGCACCGCCGCCTGCTCCGCCGTCAGCTCCGCGGCCGGCACGCCGAAGTACGTCTTGGCCGCGGACTCGATGCCGTAGGCACCGCGCCCGTAGTAGATCGTGTTCAGGTAGTTCTCGAGGATCTGTTCCTTCGAGTAGTTGTTGTCCAGCTTGATCGCCACGAAGAGCTCCTGGAACTTGCGGCTGAACGACCGCTCGGAGTTCTCCAGGATCGCGTTCTTGACGTACTGCTGGGTGATCGTCGACCCGCCCTGCGTGGAGCCGCCGGTCAGGTTGCTCCAGGCGGCGCGGGCGATGCCCGTGGCCGAGATGCCGGGGTCGGTGTAGAAGTCGCGGTTCTCGGCCGCGAGAACGGCGTTCTGCGCGGCCTCGCTCACCTGGTCCAGGCGCACGTTCGTGCGGTTCTCGTCGCCGAGGCGGGCCATCTCCGTGGTGCCGTCGGAGTAGTAGACGACCGTCGTCTGGGCGCTGGTGATCGAGTCGGGGCTGGGCACCTCGGTGCTGGCGTAGACGACGCCGATGAAGACGCAGAGCAGCAAGAAGAGACCGCCGAGGACGCCGAAGCCGATCTTCAGCCGACGCCGACGGCGCTGCTTCTTCGTGCGCGCCGGGCGACCCTTGCCGCCGGAGGGCCGCCCACCACCGGGCGGACGACCGCCCGAGCCCGGCGGGCGCCCCGACCCGGGAGGACCGCCGGAGCCCGGCGGACGGCCGCCCGAACTCGGCGGCCGGCCACCCCCGGCAGGCGGACGACCCGCCGCGCTCCCCGAGCGGCCGGCGGTCGTGCGCCCGCGGCCGGGCGGCGGGACCGCGGGCCGACCGGCGCCGGCGCCGCGCGCGGCACCGCCGCCGCCCCCGGTGCTCCGGGTACGGGCGGGAGCCGGACGGCGGACCGAGCCGGCGCGTGGCCCGACGGGCGAGGTCTCGTCGTGGGGAGGCACGCGGGAGTTCCTCTTTCCTGACTGGTGGTGGGCGACGGGGATGCCCGGTCGCAGCCTTGCGTCTTCAGCTGTGGATACGGGGGAGGACCTCCTCCGGCAGCGACCGGCAGGGGCTGCAGTGACGGAGGGGTCCCCCGTGACGGCGGAAAGGACCCCCTAGGGGCGCTGGTCCGTGGCGGTCCGGCGCCGTCGTCCCCGGCGGGGCTGCTGCCCCGGCACGGGTTCGACCCCGAGGACGTACGAGCACTCCAGGTGGTTCCACCCGCAGCCCCGGCAGACCTCGACGGCGTACACGGTGAACTCCTCCTGGGCGGAGTCCATCCGGGCCAGCTCGACCGGGGTCTTGGCCTGGCCGGCCACGGGACCGAGGTGGTCGCCGTACACGTAGTTCACGCGGGTGAGGCGCTCCCTGCGGCACACCGGGCAGGGGGTCTCGGTCGCCTCGCCGTGGTACTTGGCGGCCCGGGAGAGGTAGGGACTGGCGTCGCAGACCTCGAACAAGCCGGTGCGCCCGGCGTAGACCTCCGCCAGGACGGCACGCCTCTGCAGCGCGTAGTCCACGACGGATCGACGTCCGGGCACGGCGGCCAATGTACGTGCCGGGCCTGTGGACCGGGGGGTTCGCGACCAGCGCCACAACGGTGGCGGGCCCGGTGGGTCCCGAGCCGTCCGCGCGAGCGTGGCGGGAGGACGGCGCGCGAAGGCGAACGAAAAGTGACCGGGAGGCGACCCGGAGGGTCGCGATGTGCACTCCTCGATGTATCGTCTCGATACATCGACCGCGGGGTGCGAGGAGGCGAAGTGCTCGAGTTCGCCATCCTCGGTCTGCTGCACCAGTCGCCGATGCACGGGTACGAGCTGCGCAAGCAGCTCGCGCAGGTGCTGGGCGGGCTGCGCAGCATCTCCTACGGCTCGCTGTATCCCGCGCTCAAGCGGATGCGGGCGGCCGGGCTCATCAGCACCGATGAACCCGACCCGCACGCACTGCTGCCGGCGGACGCTCCGCCGCTCACCGGCCGGCGCGGGAAGGTGGTCTACACGATCACCGCGGAGGGCAAGGAGCGCTTCCACGACCTGGTCAGCCAGACCGGGCCGGAGGCGTACGACGACGGTGGGCTCTTCGGGGTCCGCCTCGCCTTCTTCGGCCACACGGCCTCCGACGTGCGACTGCGGATCCTCGAGGGCCGCCGTCGCACCGTCGAGCGGCAGCGCGAAGGGTTGCGGTCCTCACTGTCGCGGACCCGCGAGCGGTTCGACCGCTACACCCTCGAGCTGCAGCGCCACGGCCTGGAGTCGGTGGACCGTGAGGTCCGCTGGCTCTCGGAGCTGATCGATTCCGAACGCCGTGAGGCGTCGGGGAGCACGGCAGGACGCGAGGAGCCGGGCGCCGCACCGGCACCGGCGGCCCCTGCACCGTCATCCGCGGACCGCACCCGGTCCGCGTCCGTCGGACCCGCCGAGGGTCCAGGGGAAGGAGAGCCATGGGCTCCGTGAAGGTCGCCATCGTCGGCGTCGGCAACTGCGCCGCGTCGCTCGTGCAGGGCGTTCACTACTACCGCGACGCGGACGAGTCGGCGTCGGTTCCCGGCCTGATGCACGTCCGCTTCGGCGACTACCACGTCTCCGACGTCGAGTTCGTCGCCGCGTTCGACGTGGACGCCAAGAAGGTCGGCCGCGACCTCTCCGAGGCCATCGTCGCCAGCGAGAACAACACCATCCGGATCTGCGACGTCCCGCCGCTCGGCGTCTCCGTCCAGCGCGGTACGACCCTCGACGGCCTCGGCAAGTACTACCGGGAGACCATCGAGGAGTCCGACGACCAGCCGGTCGACGTCGTCGCCGCCCTGCGGGAGTCCGGTGCCGACGTGCTCGTCTGCTACCTCCCCGTGGGCTCGCAGCAGGCGGCGGAGTTCTACGCGCAGGCCGCGCTCGACGCCGGCGTCGCGTTCGTGAACGCCCTCCCGGTCTTCATCGCCGGCACCAAGGAGTGGGCGGACAAGTTCACCGCCGCCGGTGTGCCGATCGTCGGCGACGACATCAAGAGCCAGGTCGGCGCCACCATCACCCACCGCGTGCTCGCCAAGCTCTTCGAGGACCGCGGCGTCCAGCTCGACCGCACGATGCAGCTCAACGTCGGCGGCAACATGGACTTCAAGAACATGCTCGAGCGCGAGCGCCTGGAGTCCAAGAAGATCTCCAAGACCCAGGCCGTCACCAGCCAGGTCGACCGGGACATGGGCAGGGACAACGTGCACATCGGCCCCTCGGACCACGTGCCGTGGCTGAGCGACCGCAAGTGGGCCTACGTCCGGCTCGAGGGCCGCGCGTTCGGCGACGTCCCGCTGAGCCTGGAGTACAAGCTCGAGGTCTGGGACTCCCCGAACTCGGCCGGCATCATCATCGACGCCGTCCGGGCCGCGAAGATCGCCAAGGACCGCGGCATCGGCGGTCCGATCCTCTCCGCGTCGTCCTACTTCATGAAGTCGCCGCCGGTGCAGTACGACGACAGCCAGGCGCGCGACGCCGTGGAGGCCTTCATCCGCGGCGACATCGAGCGCTGAAAGAGGACCCCGTCCTCCTCACCCCTCGCAGGCTCGGGGTGAGCCTCTGGACGGGGCCGGTCGAGGCCCGCTCCCGACAATGGGGGCGGGCCTCGTCGCGTCTGCGGGCCTGCGGTCACCGGTCTGATTACGCTCCGCCCATGCGGCCCCGGACCCACGCGCGGCTGTCCGCTCTGGGGCTGCTGCTGGCCCTGGCCGCCGGGTGCGCCGGCGACGGCGCCCAGCGCCAGGCGGGGGACCCCGTCACCGAGGCCGACGCCGCGCTGCTGGCCGGGCTGCTCCAGCGCAACCACGAGGAGGGCGGCGCCGACTTCGTGGTCACCGCCCCCTACGGCCCCGAGGCGGTGCTCACGCTCACCGGCGAGGTCGACTTCCGCGCCGGCACCGGCCGGGCGCAGGCCGTGACGAGCACCGGGGGCACCGAGGACGTCCGCACCGTCTTCTTCACCCGCGAGGACCTCTGGATCGGCGACGTCCCGGGCGCGGAGGCGGCGGGGGCGGTCTACCTGAGCCGCCCGATCGCGGTGGAGGGCAAGCGGCCGCCGCTGGTCGACGTCCTGGTCACGGTGCTGCTGGGGCTGGCGGCGGAGGAGGCCGACGACCCGGCCGCGTTCCTCGACGCCGGCTACAGCTGGCAGGGACGGCGGTCCATCGACGGTCGCCCCACGGAGCTGTTCGGCCTGCCGGGGGGACGCGCGGTGGCCGTCTCCTCGACCGAGGACGTCCTGGTGCAGTTCGCTACGCCGCTGCCCGCGGGCTCCGGGGCCGACGAGCTGGAGGCGACGACGACGCTGGCCGAGCACGGCCGACGCTCGCTGGACCTGCCCGACGAGCGGCGGACCGCTCCGGTGGCCGACCATCCCGAGTTGGCTGCGGCGCTGGGTCTGTAGAGACCGCGCTCCGGGCGGTACGAGGCCCTGAAGACAGTGGGAAGGGGCGGCCTCTTCCCCAGACCGCCCCTTCCCAGGTACTTCCTACCAGATGTCGGGCTCTCGCGGCACCCCGTCGTCAGTTGGCGCTCGGGTCCGCCGGCGCGGTGGTGAGGACGCCGAGGCGCCCGGTCTGGCGCTTGAGGACCGTGCGCCACAGCTCGGCACCCGCAACCTCGGCCAGAACGTCGTCCGGCGAGCCCGGGACGCAGGCCCACGCACCCTCGGCGAGCTCCCCGGCCAGCTGACCGGGGGACCAGCCCGCGTACCCGGCGAAGACGCGCAGGCCCTGGACGTGACCGGCCAGCGGCTCAGGGTCGACGTCGAGGTCGACGAGGTGGATGCCGTCGGCGACCGGCCGCAGCCCGGTCTCCGGGTCGGGGGACGGCCCGGGGCACCGGGCGAGGCACAGCGCCGTGTCGGTCTCGCACGGCCCGCCCACGTGGAACACCGCGGGCGCCACGGCCAGGTCGAACCAGCCGGGCAGCACGTCGCGGATCTCCACCTGGCTCGGGCTGCCGAGGACCACGCCCAGCGTGCCGGTCGCGGAGTGCTCGAGGACGTAGACGACGGCGCCGGCGAACGTGGGGTCGGTGAGCCCCGGCATGGCCACCAGGAGGGAGCCCGGACGCACGTCCTCGAGCTCCCCGATGGACAGCGCCGGGACCGCCGAGCGACGGCCACCGGTCGCGGGACGGGTCGGCGGGCCGGACTCGGGATCGGACGACGCGGGGACCGGGCTCACCGGACCCAGTGTGCCGCACCTCGGCGCCGTCGGCCCCTGTCTCCCCGCCTTCCCTAGGCTGACCGGGTGCGGGACTCGGGGGCCACGGTGCGGTCCCTGCTCGTCCGGCCCGACTTCCGCCGGTTGTTCGCCACGCGGCTGCTCTCCCAGTTCGGCGACGGCGTGTTCCAGGCCGCGCTCGCCGGCACGGTGCTGTTCAACCCGCAGCGCGCCGCCGACCCCCTCGACGTCGCCGTGGGCTTCGCCGTCCTCCTCCTGCCCTGGT
Organism: Blastococcus aurantiacus; assembly: GCF_900102425.1. Taxonomy (GTDB): domain Bacteria; phylum Actinomycetota; class Actinomycetes; order Mycobacteriales; family Geodermatophilaceae; genus Blastococcus; species Blastococcus aurantiacus. The sequence continues at coordinate 182,034 of NZ_FNBT01000009.1, read as the reverse complement.
CGCTGCTCGGTCCCTTCGCCGGGGTGTGGCTGGACCGCTGGAGCCGGCGGTCGGTGCTGCTGCGGGCCAACGTGGTCCGGGCGGCGCTGGTCGCCGTCGTGGCCGCGGTGGTGCTGGGCGGCGTCGACGGCGTCCCCTTCCTGCTCGCCGGCCTGGCTGTCGTCTCGGTGAACCGCTTCGTCCTGGCCGCGCTGTCCGCCGGGCTCCCGCACACCACCGACGCACTCGTCCCGGCCAACGCGCTGTCCACGACCGCGGGATCGGTGGCCGCGGTCGCCGGCGGCGGCGCGGCGATCCTGCTCCTGCCGTTGGCCGGTGCGGGCGACGCCGGGTACGCGGCGATCGCGCTCGCGTCGGCGCTGCCCTACCTGGCCGCCGCCGGCGTGGTCTCCGGCTTCCCCTCCGGGTACCTCGGCCCCGACGCGGTCGACCGCGCCGGCGCGGTACCGGCCCGCACCGTCCTCGCCGGCATGGTGGCCGGCGCCCGGCACGTCTGGGCACGCCCACCCGCGGCGGCGGCGCTGGCCGCCATCGGGCTGCACCGCATCGGTTTCGGCCTGCTCACCCTCATGACCCTGCTGCTCTACCGCGGGCCGCTGGAGAACGCCTCGGGCCTCTTCCGGGGCGGCCTGGCCGGGCTGGGGCAGCTGGTGGCGGCGATCGCGGCCGGATCGCTGCTCGCGGCGGCCGTCACCCCGGCGGTGGTGCGCCGCGCCGGCCGCGTCCGCTGGACGGTCGGGCTGCTGCTGCTCGGCGCCGTCGCCCAGCCGCTGCTCGGGCTGCCGTTCCAGCCGCCGACGGTGATCGCCGGCGGTCTCGTGCTGGGGCTGGTCGGCCAGGGCGTGAAGATCTGCGTCGACGCGACGGTGCAGGAGACCGTGGACGACGACTTCCGAGGCCGCGTCTTCTCCGTCTACGACACCCTGTTCAACGTCGCCTTCGTCGGCGCCGTCCTCGCCGCAGCGCTCGTCCTCCCGCCGTCGGGGGAGTCGGTGCCGGTGCTGCTGCTCGTGGGCGCCGGCTACCTGGTGGCCGTCGCCACCTACCTCGGCATCCGCCGCCGGGCCGTGCCCGCCGCCGCGTGAACCCGGGGCACGCCGCGGGTCAGGCCTGCTGCGCCGCCCACCACTCCCGCAGGGCCGCCTCGGCCTCGTCCGGGTCCAGCGGCCCGCGCTCGAGCCGCAGCTCCTTGAGGAAGCGCCACGCCCGGCCCACCTCGGGGCCCGGGGGCAGCCCGAGCAGCTCCATGATGGCGTTGCCGTCCAGGTCGGGGCGCACGCGCGCCAGGTCCTCGTTCGCCTGGATCTCGGTGATGCGGGTCTCGAGGGAGTCGTAGGTAGCCGCGAGGGCCGCGGCCCGGCGCTTGTTGCGGGTGGTGGAGTCCGAGCGCACCAGCTTGTGCAGCCGGGGGAGCAGCTCACCGGCGTCGGTCACGTAGCGGCGCACGGCCGAGTCGGTCCACTCGCCCGACCCGTAGCCGTGGAAGCGCAGGTGCAGGAAGGTCAGCCGGGAGACCGCCTCGACGACGTCCTTCGGGTACTTCAGTGCCATCAGCCGCTTCCGCACGAGCTTGGCGCCCACCACCTCGTGGTGGTGGAAGGAGACCCGGCCGCCGGCCTCGTGCCGCCGCGTCGCCGGCTTGCCGATGTCGTGCAGCAGGGCCGCCAGCCGCAGCACCAGGTCCGGCGAACCGGCGTCCGGATCGGCCTTCTCCAGGTCGATCGCCTGGTCCAACACCGTCAGCGAGTGGGAGTAGACGTCCTTGTGCTGGTGGTGCTCGTCGATCTCCATCCGCAGGGCCGAGAGCTCCGGCAGCACCACGTCGGCCAGGCCGGTCGCCACGAACAGCTCCAGCGCCGCGCGGGGCGAGTCCTGCAGCAGGGTCTTGGACAACTCGGCCTGCACCCGCTCGGCGGTGATCCGGCCCAGCTCGCCCGACATCGCCGTCATGGCCGCGACGACGTCGTCCTCGGGGGTGAGGCCCAGCTGGGCCACGAAGCGGACGGCGCGGAGCATGCGCAGGGGGTCGTCGGCGAACGAGTCCTCGGCGGGACCGGGGGTGCGCAGCCGCTGCCGGATCAGGTCACCCAGACCGCCGAACGGATCGGTGACCGCCCGGTCGGGGCCCAGCGAGACCGCCATCGCATTGACGGTGAAGTCGCGGCGGGCCAGGTCGTCCTCGAGGGAGTCGCCCCAGGCGACCTCCGGGTTCCGCGACTGCCGGTCGTAGCGGTCGGCGCGGTAGGTGGTGATCTCCAGCCGGGTGCCGCGGACGTCGGCCCCGACGGTTCCGAACTCGATGCCGGTGTTCCACGTGGAACCGGCCCACCCGCGCAGCACCTCGAGCGTCTGCTCCGGCCGGGCGTCGGTGGTGAGGTCGAGGTCGCCCGGCACGCGGGCTCGACCGGAGGCGCCGGCCAGCAGCGCGTCGCGCACCGACCCACCGACCAGGTGGATCTGGAAACCGGCGGCCGTGAAGCGCTCGCCCACCTCGGCGAGCACCGGGGAGAGCTCGACCAGCTCCCGCACGGTCTCCTGGACAGCAGGCGGCACGGGCTCCGCGAGCGGACGGCGCCCACTGGCCCTGCTCGGACGACTCGGGGGTTGGGCGGACACGACCAGCCAGAGTAGTGCCGCCGGTCGCGCTACCCTCCTGGCATGGCTGGGACCGGCGGACGAGCGCGCCCCGGCCGCCGGTTGCGTCGGGTCGACGAGACGTCCGCCGGGGGCCTGGTGGTCGCCGACGACGGCGTGCACGGCCCCCGCGCCGCCCTCATCGGGCGCACCGACCGGCGCGGCCGCCTGCTGTGGTCGCTGCCCAAGGGCCACATCGAGGCCGGGGAGACGCCCGAGGACACCGCGGTCCGCGAGGTCGCGGAGGAGACCGGGATCATCGGCGAGGTCGTCGCACCGCTCGGCATCATCGACTTCTGGTTCGTCGCCGACGGGCGTCGCGTGCACAAGACCGTGCACCACTTCCTCCTCCGCGCCGTCGGCGGCGCCCTCTCCGACGCCGACATCGAGGTGACCGAGGTGGCCTGGGTGCCGTTGGACGAGCTCAGCGGCCGGCTCGCCTACGCCGACGAACGTGCCCTCGTCGAGCGTGCGCCCGGGCTGCTGGCCGACACCGCGTGACCCGGTCGGCCGCCGGTGGCGCCGGTGGCCGCCCCGCCGCCGCCGTCGGCCCCGTCCGGCACGGCGCACGGAGGGCGTCGCTGCGCGCCGCCCTGCTCTCCGTGCTGCTGGCGACGGTCGCGCCCCTCGCGCCGCCCGCCTCCGCCGCACCGGCTCCTCCCGCCCAGCCGCTCCTCGCGGCCGACCCCGCGGACGACGCCAGCGATCCCGAGCGCCCGGTGCGGATCGAGGTGAGCCGCTTCGAGCCGCGCACGGTGACCCCCGGCTCCCTGATCACCGTCACGATGACGCTCACCAACACCGGAACCGTCCCGATCGACGAGCTCAACGTGCGGCTGCAGCGGGGCGACGCGCTGATCAGCCGCGCGGACCTGGCGGCCGACGGCGCGGACCCCGATCCGGCGTCCAGCGTGCTGCTCCCCTTCCAGCCCGTCCCCGAGCGCCTCGACGCCGGTGGGGACCTGAGCTTCACGTACACCGTGGACTCCGCCGAGCTCCGCCTGGACCGCGATGGCGTCTTCCCGGTGCTGCTCAACGTCAACGGCTCGATCGACGGCGACACCCGCCGCGTGGGCGAGCTGTCCACCTACGTCATCCAGCAGCCCCTGGTCCCCGCAGCCAGGACGGCCGTGGCGTGGCTGTGGCCGCTGACCGAGCGCACCCACCGCAACGCCTCGGGCCGGTTCGCCGACGACGAGCTGGCCGGATCGGTCTCCGACGAAGGGCGCCTCGACCGCGCGCTGGGCGTCATCGAGCGGCTGCGGGGCGGCAGCGGGGAGCCCACCCTCCCGGTCACCCTCGCGATCGACCCCGCCCTGGTCGAGGAGCTGCAGCTCATGGCGGCCGGCCCGTACGAGGTGGCGGGGAAGCAGGGGGCGGGGACCGACGCGGCGGCGGCCTTCCTGGAGCGCCTGCGCGCGGTCGCCGCCGTCCACCCCGTCGTCGCGCTGCCCTACGGGGACGTGGACGCCGACGCGCTGGATGCCGCCGGCCTGGGCGACGTCGTGACCCGCAGCCTGCCCGGCACGCCCGCCGGCACCGCCCAGGACCCGCCGGGATCGCCGATCGACACCGCGGCGGGCGAGACGGCCACCCCGACGGAGGGGTCCGACGTCCCCGCAGAGGAGGTCCCGGCCTTCGAGGACGGCGCCGGGGCGCGCATCCTCGCCGACGCCCTCGACGTCGAGCCGAGGACCGACGTCGCCTGGGCGCCGGGCGGGACGCTGCGCGGCTCGACCCTGGCCCGGCTCGCCGACGGTGGCATCGACGAGGTGGTGCTGGCCCCCGGCGCGCTGACCACGGGTGATTCGGCCGTCGGGCTGCAGGACCCGACCGCGGCCGTCCCGGTCACGGTGAGGACGGCGGACGGCCCGGTGGACGCCCTCGTCGCCGACTCCCGGCTCAGCGAGGTGGTCGCCGGCGCCGAGCAGGCCGAGGGGGGCCCGCGCCTGGCCCAGCAGCGGTACCTGGCCGAGCTCGCCGTCCTCACCGCCCAGGCCCCGCCCGGCTCGGAGCAGACCGTGCTGGTGACCGCGCCTCGAGAGGTCGACGCCGGACCCGACGGCGCCGGCGCGATGATGGCCGACACCGCGGCGCTGCCCTCCTGGCTCCGTCCTGCCACCCTGGCGTCGCTGGCCGACGGCCCGCGCAGCGAGGACGGCGAGCTGGTGGAGCCGGCCGACCAGGTGCGCCTGGACGCCGAGGGGCTGGCGGGCGTCGCGGACGCCGTGGCCTCGCGCGACGACCTCGCGGGCGCGGTCGCGGGCGACGCCGGCACCGCCCTCCAGGCGCTCGACGCGGCCACGGCCCGCGCCACCTCGGTGGCCTGGCGTACCGACCCGGCGGGTCTGCGCGACGCCGCCGCCGACCTCGACGACGCCACCGAGCGCCTGCGCGACCGCGTGACCCTGCTCGCGCCGGCCGACGGGACCTACACGCTCGCCTCGACCGACGCCCCGCTCGTGCTCACGGTGCGCAACGACCTGCCCTTCGCCGTTCGGGTGCTGCCCGAGGTGCGGGCCCGCAACACCCGCGGGTTCTCCGTCGGCGACATCGGCGTCCAGGTGCTGGCCCCCGGGTCGCGGACGGTGCTGCAGGTGCCCACCTCGCTGCGCCAGTCCGGTGGCTTCGCCGTCACAGCCACGCTGGTGACGCCGGGCGGCAGCACGCTGGGCGAACGGGTCGAGATGCAGGTGCGCAGCACCGCCTACGGGCCGATCTCCCTCATCATCACGATCGGGGCGGCGGCGCTGCTGGCGCTGCTGTTCCTGCGCCGGCTGGTGCACTTCGTACTGCGCCGCCGCGCCCGCGGCTCCGTCCCCGACGCCGGCGGCCCGCCGCTGGGCCCGGACGGCTCGCCCCTGCCCGCGCCGACCCGGAGCCCGGTGTGAGCGCGGTCCCCGACGACGAGCAGCGGGTGACCCCCGAGGCACCCCGGCCGCCCCATGACCCGCCCTCGCCACCCCGTGGCCGGCGGCTGCCGCCCCCGCCCTACCGGGCGACGCCGCCCGAGGGCGCGGCCTTCGCCGCGCCCGAGGACGGCCGCCCCCCGCTGCCCCCGGTTCCCCCGCCGGTCCGGCGGCGCGACGGCGCGAGTTCCGAGCGGCCCCAGGCGCCGACCCCGCCCCTGCCCGAGCCGGACCGCGCCCGCCGACCGTCGGCGCGACCCCTGCCGCCCCTGCCGCCGCTGCGCAACCGCTGGGTCCCCGCCGCGGACGAGACCCAGGTCTTCCCGATGCCGGTGCTGCCGCCGGTGCCGAGGACGGTCGCCGACACCGACGACGACGTCGAGCAGCGCGAGGGCACCCCCGGCGCCAGCGGGGGCATCCTGCGCGCGGCCGGCACCATGGCCGTGGCCACGCTCGTCTCCCGCATCACCGGTCTCCTGCGCAGCATGGTGCTCGTCGCCGCGCTGGGCGTCGCCGCGGTCGGAGACGCCTACAACACCGCGAACACGCTCCCCAACATCGTCTACGAGCTGCTGCTCGGCGGCGTGCTGGCCTCCGTCGTCGTGCCGCTGCTGGTGCACGCCCAGGAGCGCGACCGGGACGGCGGCACCGCCTATGCGCAGCGGCTGAGCACCATCGCCGTCGCCGGACTCGTCGTCGTCACGGGCCTGGCCGTGCTCGCCGCTCCGCTGCTGACCCGGATCTACGGGATCGACAAGGATCCCGAGCAGATGGAGCTGGCCGTCTGGCTGGCGCGCATCCTGCTGGTCGAGATCGTCTTCTACGGCATCGGTGCGCTCGCCCAGGCGATCCTCAACTCGCGCGGGGTCTTCGGCCCACCCGCGTGGGCGCCGGTGCTGAACAACGTCGTCGTCATCGCCACGGGGCTGCTCTTCCTCGCCGCCGGGGGGCCCGGGGACCTCAGTCCCGTCACGATCACGCCCGTGCAGGTGTGGCTGCTCGGGATCGGCACCACCCTGGGCATCGCGGTGCAGGCGCTGGTACTTCTGCCCCTGCTGCGGAAGGTCGGCGTACCGCTTCGCCCGCGCTGGGGGCTCCGGGACACCGGGCTGCGCGAGGCGGGGACCCTGGGGCTCTGGGTGATCGGCTACGTCGCGATCAGCCAGGTCGGCGTCGTCGTGGCGACCCGCCTGGCGAACCAGGCGCAGGGCCCGGACGCCATCGGCTCCCTGGGCTTCGCCAACGCCAGCCTGCTGTTCCAGATGCCCTACGGGGTCATCGGCGTGGCGCTGCTGACCGCGCTCGTGCCCCGGATGAGCCGGGCGGCCTCGCGGCACGACGTCGAGGGGGTCGTCTCCGACCTGTCACTGGGCACCCGGCTGTCGGCGCTGGGCCTGCTGCCCGTCGCCGCCGTGCTCACCGTGCTCGGCCCGTCGCTGGGCATCGTCGCCTTCGCCCGCGGCAACACGTCCGTGGAGCAGGCGGAGGCCATCGGCACCGCGCTGGCGGTCGGCGCCTTCGGGCTGCTGCCCATGGCCGTCACCCTGCTGCAACTGCGCGTCTTCTACGCCATGAAGGACGCCCGGACGCCGACGCTCATCCAGCTCGGCATGGTGGCCGTCCGCGTGCCCCTGCTGCTGCTCGTCCCGGTGGTCGTCGAGCCCGAGCACGTCGTGGCCGGTCTGATGCTCGCCACCAGCACCACCTACCTGGCCGGGTGGGTCCTCGGGGACCTGGCGCTGCGCCGGAGGCTGGGTGCGCTGCAGACGCGCACGACGCTCCTGCAGGTCGCACGGGTGGCCGCGGTGGCGCTGGTCGCGGGCCTGCTGGGCCAGCTTGTCCTGATCGTGACCGACGACCTGCTCGGATCGTCGACCGCAGGGTCGCTCGGCCGGGTGCTCCTCGGTACCGTGGTCATCGGCGCCGCGGCTCTCGCAGGTCTCGTGGTCGCCCGCGTCCCGGAGATCCGCGAGCCCCTGGCAGCCGTCAGGTCCCGCGTCCGGCGCGGATGACCCGATCCCCCGACGGGACGCGGTGCCCGCGCCGGTGCGAACGCGCCGGCGGCCCGAGCAGGACAGGAGGTCGACAGTGTCGATGACGTCCACGGTCACCGGCCTCCCGGAGCGCTACCGGCCACTGGACCAGGTGGGTCCCGACGAGCAGACCGAGACCGGCGTCATCCAGACCTGGCGGGCCAAGGACCGGATCCTCAACCGCGACGTCGCCGTCCGCGTGCACACCCCCGCGGGCCCGGCCGCCCACGCCTGGATCACCCGCGCCCTGACCGCCGGTGGCCTCGCCACCCCCGCGCTGGCGATGGTCTACGACGCGTCCGAGGGCAGCGTGGCCACCGAGGGTGACACCGCCGTCCCCGGCGGAGCGGCCTACGTCGTCAACGAGTGGATCGACGGCGAGGCGCTGTCCGACCGGTTGGCCCAGGGTCCGCTGCCCGAGCGCGAGGTCCGCACCGTGCTGCGCCGCCTCGCCGACGGGGTCGCCGAGGCGCACCGCGTCGGGCTGGCCGTCGGTGGGCTCACCCCCGAGAACGTCGTGCTGCGCCCCAACGGCCTGGTGGGCCTGCGCGGGGTGCCCGCGGCGAGCGGCACCATCGACGGCGACGTCGCGGCGCTGGGCGGCCTGCTCGAGGTGTGCCTCACCGGCCTGCGACCTGGCGAGGCCGAGCCGCGGCCGCTGACCGGCCCCTCCGACCTCGTGGCGCTGGCCCGGCGGGCCCGCTCCACCGAGCCGGGCCACGCGCTGTCCAGCGTGGCCGCCATGGCCGCGATCCTGGCCGAGCGCCCGCGCAGCCGGCCCTCGACGGGCAGCAGCTCCCGCGCCGACCGCAACGAGAGCCACCGCGCGGACCGCCAGCGCGCCGAGGCACCCGTCCGCCTCGACCCCGACACCATGCCGCCGGTCCCGCCCGCCCGCCCCGCGGTCTCCCCGGCCGTCCGGGGCGGCGACACCGTGAATGCGGCCACCGTCGTCCCTGTCGGCGGCGCCTACGCCGGCAACGGCTCCGGGCCGTCCGTGGACGGCGGGTCGTCGCCGCTGCCCGACGACCTGTACACCGGGCCCCCGACCGGCTCCACGTCCCTCGACGACGACCAGGACGGTGCCGGCCGCCACAAGCTGCTCGTCATCGGCCTGCCGCTGCTCGCCCTGCTCGTGGTCGTGGCGCTGGCCTGGTGGGTGGGCACCAGCCTGCTGTCGGTCGCCGGCTCCGTCGACGACGACTCGACCCCGTCGATCACCGTGCCGACCGCCGGTGCGCCCACCGGTGAGGGCGCCGCGCCGGCCGGCCCCGACGTGGCCGTGCAGGGCGCGGAGATCTTCGACCCCGAGGGCGACGGCGAGCCGGAGAACGACGGCGACGTGCAGTTCACCTTCGACGGGGACCCCGCGACGACGTGGTCGACGCTGAACTACCGGGGTTCGCCGGCCTTCGGCAACCTCAAGCCCGGCGTCGGCATCGTGTATGACCTCGGCAGCTCCCAGCAGCTGGGCGGCGTCACCGTGGCCACGCCCACCCCGGGCGCCACCGTCGAGATCCGGACCGCCGAGACGGCCGCCGGCTCGCTGGAGGGCTTCCAGGTCGCGTCCTCGGCGACGCTGGAGGATACCACCGAGGTGGCGTTCCAGGAGCCCGTGCAGGCCCGGTACGTGTTGCTCTGGGTCACCGGCCTGGTGGAGGGCGGCGACGGTTTCGCCGCCCAGATCGGCGAGTTCACCGCCCAGGCAGCCGGCTGACGAAGGATCCCCGGAAGCCCCCCAGCGCTCGCACGCTCGCGGCGGGCCTCTGGACGGGGCCACCCGGCGGCGGCGGGGGAATGCCGCCCCTACGATCCTCGTTGTGCCGCCCGTGAGTGACTTCCCGACCCCTGGCCCTGCGGTGACGACGGAGGAGATCGTCGATCCGGTGATCCCGCCGGCCGAGCACGACGGCATCCGCGACCTGATCATCATCGGGTCCGGCCCCGCGGGCTACACCGCCGCCACGTACGCGGCCCGGGCCAACCTGCACCCGCTGGTGTTCGAGGGCTCCCAGTTCGGCGGCGCCCTGATGACCACCACCGAGGTGGAGAACTTCCCCGGCTTCCCGGCCGGCATCCAGGGCCCACAGCTCATGGACGACATGCGCACCCAGGCAGAGAAGTTCGGTGCGGAACTGGTGCCGCGCGACGTCACCGAGGTCGACCTCACCGCGACCCCGAAGATCGTGAAGGTCGGCGACGAGGTGCACCGCGCGCACGCGGTCATCGTCGCGACCGGCTCGAAGTACCGGTACCTGGGCCTGGAGAACGAGCAGCGCCTGCTGGGCCGCGGCGTCTCGGCCTGTGCCACCTGTGACGGCTTCTTCTTCCGCGACCAGGACATCGTCGTCGTCGGCGGTGGTGACTCGGCCATGGAGGAGGCGACCTTCCTCACCCGCTTCGCCAAGAGCGTGACCGTCGTCCACCGCCGGGAGGAGCTGCGCGCCTCCAAGATCATGCAGAAGCGCGCCCAGGACAACGAGAAGATCCGATGGGCGCTGGGCAAGCAGGTCACCGAGGTGCTGGGCGAGTCCACCGTCTCCGCGGTCGAGCTCACCGACACCACGACCGGCGGCACCGAGACGCTGCCGGTGTCCGGCCTGTTCGTGGCGATCGGCCACGACCCCCGCACCGAGCTGTTCGTCGGCCAGCTCAAGCTGGACGACGAGGGCTACATCCAGGTGGAGCACCCGACCACCCGCACCAACATCGACGGCGTCTTCGCGTGCGGCGACGTCGTCGACCACATCTACCGCCAGGCGATCACCTCGGCCGGCACCGGCGCGGCCGCGGCGATCGACGCCGAGCGCTGGCTCGCCGACACCTTCGACGAACGCTGAGCCCGTCCACGTACGGGCATAGAACCACCGTTCCGCGGGTTCTCCCCGCAGGACCACATTGATCGACCCCGAGCACGTGGACGAGAAGGAGAACGACCGATGGCAGGCAACACCGTGACGGTCACCGACACCAGCTTCGCCAGCGATGTGCTGGGCAGCGACAAGCCCGTGCTGGTCGACTTCTGGGCGGAGTGGTGCGGCCCCTGCAAGATGGTCGCCCCCGTCCTCGAGGAGATCGCCGCCGAGCACGGCGACAAGCTGACGATCGCCAAGCTGAACATCGACGAGAACCCCCAGATCGCCCGCGACTACCAGGTCATGTCGATCCCGACCATGACGGTGTTCCAGGGTGGCAAGCCGGTGAAGAGCATCATCGGCGCCAAGCCCAAGGGCGCGATCCTGAACGACCTCGCCGACTACATCTGAGCGACATCCCCTGCTCGGCAGGGGCACACAGCGTGACAACGGGTCCACCTGTCCACCCGGGCAGGTGGACCCGTCGTCGTCCAGGGGACCCCGGCTGGGCCGGGAGGGGCGCCGGGGACGACAATCGGGACACGATGGGAGCCAACAGCGGTATGCAGATCCTGGCGCTCGGGGACCGTGGAGCCGCCGTGGCGGACGTGCAGACCGCGCTCCGCAGTCTCGGCCTGCTCCCCGACCTCGACGGCACGGCCGCCCCGCGGCCCCCTCAGGCCATGGCCACGCTGCCCGACGTCGCACTGGACTCGGCCGTGTTCGACGAGACCACCGAGCTGGCGGTCCGGCACTTCCAGCAGAACCGCGGCCTGTCGGTGGACGGACGGGTCGGCGAGGAGACCTACCGGGCCCTCAACGAGGCGCGCTGGTCGCTGGGGGACCGGCTGCTGCGCTACGACCCCGAGCGCGCCATCCGCGGGGACGACGTCATCAACCTGCAGGAGCGGCTGCACGAGCTCGGCTACGACGCCGGACCGGTCGACGGGGTCTTCGGCGTCGACACCGAGACCGGTCTGCGCGCCTTCCAGCGGGACTACGGCCTCACCTCCGACGGCACGTGCGGCCCGGCGACCCTGCGAGCGCTGCGTCAGCTGGGCCGCAAGGTCACCGGTGGCCGCCCCCAGCTGCTGCGGCAGAGCGCGTCCTTCGTCGACAGCGGCCCGCACCTGATCAGCCGGCGCATCGTCGTCGATCCCGGCCACGGCGGCAGCGATCCCGGCCACACCTTCGGCGAGACCACCGAGGCCGACCTGGTGTTCGACCTCGCCTCCCGGATCGAGGGCCGGCTGGCCGCCGCGGGAGCCACCGTCTACCTGACCCGCGGCCGCAACCAGAACCCCACCGCGGCCGAGCGCACCGCGTTCGCCAACGACGCCCGCGCCGACCTGTTCCTCTCCCTGCACGTGGACGCGCAGGCCTCCGAGCACGCCCGCGGGGTGGCCAGCTACTACTACGGCACCGGGTCGGGGGCGTCGTCCACGGTCGGCGAGCAGTTCGCCAACCTCGCGCGCCGCGAGGTGGTCGCCCGCACCGGCATGCTCGACCTGGGGTCGCACGCCAAGACGTGGGACCTGCTGCGGATGAGCCGGATGCCGGCCGTGCGGCTGGACTGCGGGTACCTCTCGCACCCGGTCGACCGGCTGCTCCTGCTCGACGCCCGGGTGCGCGCCTCGATCGCCCAGGGCGTGCTCGCCGCCGTCCAGCGGTTGTTCCTGCCGGCCGAGGCCGACCCACCGACGGGGACCTTCGTCCTGCCCGTGTGACGGGCCGGTCCGCCCGGCGTCCGGAAAGTCGCTACCACCCGGGCCTAGACTCTCGAAGGTGGCCACTCCCCCGCCCGGCTCGTCAGCCGGTTCCGGACAGCAGGGCGCGCACCGCGGTGCGCCCCACCCCTCCCCGCGGCATCCGCGGCTGGACCCGCTGGCCGACCGGTACGCAGCACGCACCCACGGGATGAAGAGCTCGGAGATCCGGGCGCTGTTCTCCGTGGTGAGCCGGCCCGAGGTGGTTTCCCTCGCCGGTGGCATGCCCGCCGTCACCGCGCTGCCCTTGGACGCCGTCGGCTCGATGATCGGCGACCTCGTCTCCGGGATGGGTGCCCAGACCCTGCAGTACGGCTCCGGTCAGGGCGACCCCCGCCTGCGCGAGCGCATCTGCGACGTCATGGCGCTCGAGGGCATCACCGACGCCTCGCCCAGCGAGGTCGTCGTCACGGTCGGTTCCCAGCAGGCCCTGGACCTGGTCACCCGCGTCTTCGTCGACCCCGGTGACGTCATCCTCGCCGAGGCGCCGTCCTACGTCGGGGCCCTGGGCGTCTTCCAGTCCGCGCAGGCGCGCGTCCGGCACGTCGCCATGGACGACGACGGCCTCATCCCCGAGGCCCTCGAGGAGGCGCTCATCGAGTGCCGCGCCAACGGCGACCGGGTCAAGTTCCTCTACACCGTGCCGAACTTCCACAACCCGGCCGGCGTCACCCTGACCGAGCCGCGCCGTCAGGCGATCGTCGCGCTGGCGGAGAAGTACGACCTGCTGGTCATCGAGGACAACCCCTACGGCCTGCTCGGGTTCGAGCACGAGCCCATGCGGGCGCTGCGGGCGCGGAACTCCGAGCGGGTCATCTACCTCGGCTCGTTCTCCAAGACGTTCTCCCCGGGCCTCCGCGTGGGCTGGGTGCTGGCCCCGCTGGCCGTGCGCGAGAAGCTGGTGCTGGCCACCGAGGCGCAGGTGCTCTGCCCGCCCTCGCTCACCCAGTACGCGGTCGCCCGCTACCTCGACACCCAGCCGTGGCGCGAGCAGATCAAGCTCTTCACCGAGCTCTACCGCGAGCGCCGCGACGCCTGCCTGGAGTCGCTCAGCGCCCTGATGCCCGCGGGCACCACGTGGACCCGGCCGGACGGTGGTTTCTACGTGTGGCTGAAGCTGCCGCACGGCCTCGACGCCAAGCTCATGCAGCCGCGGGCGGTGAACGCGCTCGTCGCCTACGTGCCCGGCATCGGCTTCTACGCCGACGGCAGCGGCCAGGAGTACATGCGGCTGTCCTACTGCTACCCCGAGCCCGACCAGATCCGCGAGGGCGTGCGTCGCCTGGCCCGGGTCATCGAGGCCGAGCTGGACCTGCACAGCACGTTCGACGCCGTTGACACCGGCTCCTTCCGGGCCGTCCGGCCGGGGCCGGAGACCACCGGGTCGGGCACCATCGTCGGCCCGGCCAACAGCAACGCCTACGAGGGTGGCCGATGACCGAGTCCGCAGCCGCACCGGCCCGCACGCCGGAGGACGAGCACCCGCTGCGCGCCGTCGTCCTCGCCGGCGGGCTCACCTTCGAGCGCGAGGTCTCCCTGTCCTCGGGCACCCAGGTGGTGGAGGAGCTGACCCGCGCCGGCCTGGATGCCGAGCTCCGGGACGCCGATGCCGAGCTGCTGCCCGGCCTCGCGGCCTCGCCGGCGGACGCCGTCTTCATCGCCCTGCACGGCGCCACCGGTGAGGACGGCGCGCTGCGTGCGGTCCTCGACCTGGCCGGTGTGCCCTACGTGGGCTCTCCCGCGGCGGCCTGCCGGCTGGCGTGGGACAAGCCGGCCGCGAAGTCGGTCGTCCGCTCCGCGGGCATCACGACGCCGGACTGGGTGGCGCTCCCGCACAGCACGTTCCGCGAGCTGGGTGCCGGCACCGTGCTGGACCTGATGGTCGCCCGGCTCGGGCTGCCCCTGATGGTGAAGCCGGCCTCCGGGGGCTCCGCGCTGGGCGTGCAGAAGATCAACCGGGTGGAGGACCTCCCGGCCGCCATGGTCAGCTGCTTCGCGTACGGGGACACCGTCATGGTCGAGCGGTACGTGGAGGGCGTCGAGGTGGCGCTCGCGGTGGTCGACCTGGGTGATGGGCCGCAGGCGCTGCCCGCCGTCGAGATCGCGCCGGAGTCCGGCGTCTTCGACTACACCGCCCGCTACACCCCGGGCCTCACCGAGTACCACGCGCCGGCCCGCCTCCCCGACGACGTCGCCGCTCGGGCTGCCGAGGTCGCCGTGCGCGTGCACGAGGTGCTCGGCCTGGCCGACCTCTCCCGCACCGACGCGATGATCACCCCGGACGGGGAGGTCCACTTCCTCGAGGTGAACGTCTCCCCGGGGCTTACCGAGACGTCCATGTTCCCGATGGCCGTCGAGGCGGCCGGCTACGACCTGGGGGATGTCATCGCCCGGCTCCTCGCCGCCCGGGCCGGTCGCGCCCGCTGAATCCCGGCACTCACGAGAACGCCCCCCTTTACGTTGTGACGTAAAGGGGGGCGTTCCTCGTATCGGGCCTGTTCAGGGCTCCGAACGTCGCCCGGTGATCTCCGGCGCCATGACGCCGATGATCCTTTGCAGGTCGTCGACCGACCCGAACTCGACGACGATCTTCCCCTTGGACCGGCCGATCTGGATCTTGACCTTGGTCTCGAACCGGTCGGAGAGCCGCGAGCCGAGCTCCTCCACGCCGGGCGCAGAGATGTTGCGAGTGCGGCGCTTCGCGGCCGGTCGGTCCGCGGCGGCCATGGCGACGGCCTCCTCGGTGGCCCGCACCGACATGCCCTCGGCCACGATGCGGGTCGCCAGTGCGTCCTGCGCCTCCGGGTCGGGCAGACCGAGCAACGCCCGGGCGTGCCCGGCGGAGATGATCCCGGCGGCCACCCGCGTCTGGACCTTCACCGGGAGCTTCATCAGCCGGATCGTGTTGGTGACCTGCGAGCGGCTGCGCCCGATCTTGCTGGCCAGCTCCTCGTGCGTGGCGCCGAACTCCTCGAGCAACTGCTGGTAGGCCGCCGCCTCCTCCAGCGGGTTGAGCTGCACCCGGTGGATGTTCTCCAGCAGGGCGTCGCGGAGCATCGCGTCGTCGGTGGTGTCCCGGACGATCGCGGGCACGGTCTCCAGGCCCGCGGCGCGGGCCGCCCTCAGCCGGCGCTCGCCCATGATGAGCTCGTAGGTGACGTGCCCGCCGTCGGCATCCGCGTTCTCGCGAACGACGATGGGCTGGAGGAGGCCGAACTCCTTGACGCTGTGGCTGAGCTCCTCGAGCGCCTCGTCGTCGAAGACCTGCCGCGGCTGCTTCGGGTTGGGGACGACGTCGTCGACGGAGACCTCGCGCAGCTGGGCTCCCGGGACGCCGAGCGCGCCGTTCTCCACTGCGGGGACCGCGGCGACCACCGGCCCGGCGGCGCTGGGCTCCGCGGGAGCCGGCTCGTCGGCCGTCGGCGTCGCGGGCGGCGGGACGAGGCTCACCGGCGACGGCGCGGGAGCCGGTACCGACTCCGCGGACACCGGACGGTCGGTCTCCTCGGCGGCCTGCGGGGGAGCAGCCTGCGGCGGAGCGGCCTGCGGTGCAACAGCCGGCGCGGCCGCCGGGGGTGGGCCCGTCGGGATGAGGGCGGCCAGCCCGCGACCCAGTCCACCGCGCTTGCTCATCGCTGCTCCTCGCTCACGGTCGCGCTCACTGGCGGTTCTGCGGAGCCGCCGCGTCGGCGACGGCGAATCTCGTCGCCGCACCCGGCGTGCTCGTGGAGTCGATCGGCGGCAGGTTCACGCCGCGGTGGGCCAGCTCGCGGGCGGCCTCGACGTAGCTGGTGGACCCGCGGGAGCCGGGGTCGTAGGTCAGCACCGACTGGCCGTAGCCCGGCGCCTCGGACACCCGGACGTTGCGAGGGATGACGGCGTTCAGCACCACGTCGCCGAAGTGGTTGCGCACCTCGTCGGCGACCTGGTCGGCGAGCTTCGTCCGGCCGTCGTACATCGTCAGCAGGATGGTGCGGACGGCGATGCCCGGGTTGAGGTGCTGGCGGACCAGGTCGATGTTGTTGAGCAGCTGACCGAGCCCCTCGAGCGCGTAGTACTCGCACTGGATGGGGATGAGCACCTCGTCGCCGGCCACCAGCGCGTTCAGCGTGAGCAGCCCCAGCGAGGGAGGGCAGTCGATGAGCACGTAGTGCGGCCGGCGCTCCGGCGGGAGGGCTGCGATGTAGCCCTCGATCGCGCGGCGCAGCCGGTGCTCGCGGGCCACGACCGAGACCAGCTCGATCTCCGCGCCCGCGAGGTCGATGGTGGCGGGGACGCAGAGCAGGTGCGGGCTCGCCGTCGTCTGGTGCACCACCTCGGTGAGCGTGCTGTCACCGACCAGGGCGTCGTAGATGGACGGCGTCCCCACCGTGTGGTCCACGCCGAGGGCCGTGCTCGCGTTCCCCTGCGGGTCGAGGTCGATGACCAGCGTCCGCAGCCCGTAGAGGGCCAGCGCGACGCCGAGGTTCACCGTGGACGTCGTCTTGCCGACGCCGCCCTTCTGGTTGGCGATCGTGATGATGCGGATCCGCGCCGGCGGGGGGAAGGGTTCCTGGTCGGCCGCGTGCAGGACACGGGTGGCGCGGAGAGCCTCCATCGCGATGGGGCTGTCGAAGTCCGCCATGCCGCTGGAGGCCGACTGGTCCGCCGCGAGACTGCTCCGCAGCCGCTCGCCCGGGTCGGTCATCGCAGTCCTTCCTGGTGCCGTTTCACGTGGAACGGGTCGGGCCGCTGCACCTGTTCCACGTGGAACAGCTGGCCGTCAGTGTCCCGCACGCGTCATGACCACCACGGTAGTGGCAGCCGACCCCAGGGACGCACCGACCGCCCGTGGGTGGATGTCGCGCATGCCCGCCGCCTCGAGTTCGGGCACCAGGCCGGGCAGCTCCTCCAGCGCCCGCGACCCGACGAGGGCGACCAGCTGGGTGCCCGGCCGCAGCAGACCACGGCACCAGCCGACCAGCCGGGGGAGGGGAGCGACCGCCCGCGCCGTGACGACGTCCACCGGACCGACGGCGCCGGCCACGGACCGCTCCTCCGCCCGACCACGGATCACCCGCCAGGGCGTGCGCTGGACGCCGGCGAGCTCCGCGACCGCCTCCTGGAGGAACTCCACGCGACGGGCCATGGGCTCCACCAGGGTCAGCGCCAGATCAGGGCGGGCGAGGCCCAGCGGGATGCCGGGCAGTCCCGCGCCGCTGCCGACGTCGACGACGTGCGCACCGTCGGGCACCGCTTCGGCCACCGCCGCGCTGTTGAGGACGTGCCGCTCCCACAGCCGCGGCACCTCTCGCGGTCCGATGAGCCCCCGCGTCACCCCGGCCGAGGCGAGCTTCGCGACGAACTGCTGCGCCGCGGGCAGGGCATCACCGAACACCTCCGCTGCCACCGCCGGAGGAGGCGGGGCGGGAGGCGTCGGTGCGGTCGACGGGGAGCTCACCTGTCGGGCAGGACCACGACGCGGCGGTTCGGCTCCTCGCCCTCGGACTCGCTGTGGACCCCCGCGATGCCGGCGATGACGTCGTGGACGACCTTGCGCTCGAACGGGTTCATCGGGCTCAGCCGTTCCGGCTGGCCGCTGGTCCCGACCCGGCGGGCGGTCTCGCCCGCGAGCGCCGTGAGGTCGGCCCGGCGCTTGGCCCGGAAGCCACCGACGTCGAGCATGAGCCGGCTGCGCACGCCGGTCGACTGCGCGACCGCGAGCCGGGTCAGCTCCTGGAGCGCCTCCAGCGTGGCGCCGTCCTGCCCGATGAGGTCGTTCAGGCGGCCACCGACGATCGCCACCGAGGCGCGGTCGCCCTCGACGTCGAGGTCGATGTCGCCGTCCACGTCGAGGATGTCGAGGAGCCGCTCCAGGTAGTCGCCGGCGACGTCGCCCTCCTGGACGAGGAGAGCCTCCCCACGCGGCGCGGTGGCCCCAGGGGCCTCAGCGGTCCCATCGGCGTCCAGGTCGGCCCCCTCGACGAGGGCGTCGTCACTGGCCGCGTCGGCGTCGGGCAGCGCCGGTGTGCTGTCGGTCGTGTGCTGCTGCGGGGCACTCACGGAGATTCCTCCACTGTCGGTTCGGCATCCGGGATGGCCCGGTCGTCATGGTCCGGAGCTCGGTCCGGAGGCGCCGTCAACGGCGTTTGCGCTTGCCCCGGTTCGCCGGGCCCTGACCGGCGCGCCCGCTGCCGGCGCGGGGGCCGTTCGAGGCGCCGTTGCCCGTGGAGCCGTTGCCGGTCGAGCCGTTCGCACGGCCGTCGGGCTGGGGGCCGGGCACCTCGGGGAGGTCGGGCTGCACGGTGCTCTCCGGGGCGGCGGTCGCGGGACGGCCGCCCTTCGGGCGCACCGGCTTCGCGCCGGGCTTGGGCGCCAGGGTCCTCGGGTCGACGGCCGGCTTGTCAGCGGCGGCCTTGGCCTTGGCGGCGGGCGACCCGGGCGGGGGCATCTTGCGCAGGATGAAGAACTGCTGGCCGAAGGTCCAGGAGTTGTTCACGACCCAGTAGATCAGCACGCCGATGGGGAAGAAGAAGCCCGTGACGAAAAGGCTCAGCGGCATGCCGTAGAGCAGCAGCCGCTGCACGGTGGCCGCCTGGCCCTCCACGGGACCGGAGCGCTTCATGATCTGCTTCTGGGTGAAGAAGGTGGTCAGGCACATCAGCGGGATGAGGATCAGCGCGACGGTGCGGATGCTGCCGTAGGTGACCCCGTCCAGGGCCAGGAGCGCCTGCTCCTTGGCGCCGTCCATGTTGAAGGACGAGGAGATCGGCGCTCCGAAGAGGTCGGCGCGGGCCGCCTGGTCGGTGAGTTCGTCGGACCAGGTGTAGAGGCCGTCCTTGTCCGGTGCGAGCCGGCGCAGCACGTGGAAGAGCGCGATGAAGATCGGGATCTGCGGCAGGATCGGCAGGCAGCCCGCCAGCGGGTTGACCCCGCGCTCCTTCTGCAGCGCCATGATCGCCTGGCTCATGCCCTGGCGGTCGCTGCCGTACTGCTTGCGCAGCTTGGCGATCTCCGGCTGGAGCTCCTGCATCGCGCGCTGCGACTTCACCTGCTTGACGAACAGCGGGAAGAGCAGCAGCCGCACCGTGACGACCAGCAGCGCGATCGACAGCGCCCAGGTGAGTCCACCGGCCGGGTCGAGGAACGTGGAGAGCACGTCGTGCCACCGGGCCATCACCCAGGCGATCGCGGTGTACAGCCAGTCAAGCAACGAAGGTCTCCTCGTTCGCCCGGCGCGAGGCCGGCGGGATGGCACGTGCGGGATCGGGTGGGGCAGCAGCCGGCACCGCAGTGCTCGACGCACGGGCTGGCCCGGGGGTTCCGGCAGCGACCGGCACCAGGTCGACGCCGCCAGGGTGCCAGGGCGCGCACTTGAGGATGCGGCGCACCGCCAGCCAGCTCCCGCGGGCCGCACCGTGCCGCTCGATCGCCTCGGCGGCGTACGCGCTGCAGGTCGGGTGGAAGCGGCACCGCGGCGGCAGCGCCGGGCTGATCGCCCGGGAGTAGAAGCCCACGACCGCCAGCAGCGCCCGGCGCACCGGAGCCCGCCCGGTCACCGGCCGGCCCGCTGGTCGAGCAACCGGTCGAGGCCGCGGCGGAGGTCCGAGCGCAGGTTCGCCGAGTTCGCGGTCGCCGCCTCCGGGCGGGCACGCACGACCAGGTCGGCGGTGGCGGGCAGCCGGTCCAGCTCCTCCCGGACCGCGGCGCGCAACCGGCGCGTCACGCGGTGACGGACGACGGAGTTGCCCACGGCCTTGCCCACCACGAAACCGGCCCGGGCACCGGGCGGCGTCACGGCGCCGGCTCCGAAGCCACGCGCCGGCTGACCGCCCGCGTGCGCGGGCCGTTCGGGGAGGAAGTGGAGCACCATGGTCGGCCGCCCGGCACGTCGGCCGGACCGGACGACCGCGGTGAAATCCGGGCGCCGGCGCAGGCGTGCCTGCGCGGGCAGCACGTCAGGCGGAGAGCTTCTCGCGACCCTTGCGCCGGCGGCCGGCGAGGATCGCGCGGCCCGCACGGGTACGCATCCGCAGCCGGAAGCCGTGGGTCTTGGACCGGCGACGGTTGTTCGGCTGGAAGGTGCGCTTGCTCACGAGGTACTCCCACAATGACGTTCGGCGGTGCGCGCCCCCGGTGGGCGGACGCGCGGGGGGTGCCGGCCAGCGCGGCGCGAGCCGCACCCAGCCGCACCCCGGAAGCTGGTCCTCCGCGGACGGACACGTCGCGCCAGCGCCGCGCGGAGCGGGCATGGCGGCAACAGCCGTCACGGACTCCGGACAGCATAGCCGAGGAAGCCGGGCCGCCGGTGCCCGGGATTCGTCCGGACAGGTCATGATGCCCCGGCGGCCGCCACGTCGCGGTGACGGCACGCCGTCGCGACGCGCCCGGAGCAGTGGACGCGTGATTGCCGGGCTGTGGACGGGGCTGTTAGCGTCGCCGTCGCCCCGCACCGGACGACAGGGTCACGGCGCGTGGGCCGACCCCTCGGTCTCCCGACCCCCGTAGCGCCCGTGGATCCCGACGACGGGGCGCTGACCAGCGGAAACGCTGGGCAGACCCCGGGCACCTCGCCGGCCCCGGTGGCGACGGCACCGGTCGTGCACAGCCTGTGGACACCCGTGTGGAACACGAGCGTCCGCAGGTGCTGCAGGAGTTCGGAGCGCGGATCCCCGGCAGCCGTCAGGCTGACGGGGTGCGACTCCCGGGGGAACCGGCCGCTCGGGGTCGACGGCATGGGGAGGACGAGCGCATGGCGGACGCCACGCTGGACCTGGCGACGGTCTGGGACCAGATCCGGGAGCGGCTGGCCACCAGTCTCTCCCCGCAGCAGAACGCCATGCTGAACCTCACCCGCCCGCTGGGGCTGGTCGAGGACACCGCCGTGCTCGCCGCCCCCAACGAGTTCACCCAGACGGTCCTGGAGTCCCGGATGCGCCGGGTGCTCGCCGAGGCGCTGTCCGAGCAGTTCGGCCGCGAGATCCGCGTGGCCATCCAGCTCGAGGACGCCCCGGCCGAGCCGGCCGAAGAGCCCCGCGACGAGGCCCGGCCCACCCGGCGCCCATGGACCGCCGCCGAGGTGCAGCGCGCCGAGGAGGACCGGGCCAGCCGGGACCGCGCCGACGACGGCCGGAGCGCCTTCGGCGTGCGGACCGACGTGGTGGGATCCGCGCCCTGGGACAGGGACGGCCACGACGACCGGCAGGTCCGGGCGGATTCCGAGGTCCGCGAGCTGCGACCCGCCGACCGGGCGCCGGTCGACCGCGGAGCGCCGGGGGACTGGGCGACCACCTGGGGGAGCCAGTCCACCGGGCGCGACTGGGGCGGCGGTGACGACGGCCGATCGGCCGACATCCTGCCCTTCGACGTCGACGGTTCCGACAGCGACGACAGCGGCGGCGACCAGCGCGGGCGCTCCGCCGGTGGGGGAGGACGCGGGCGGCGCACGGACTCCGGTCGCCCCGCAGGCCTGGACCCGAGCATGAACCCGAAGTACGTCTTCGACTCCTTCGTCATCGGCAACAGCAACCGCTTCGCCCACGCCGCCGCCGTCGCGGTGGCCGAGGCGCCGGCGCGCGCCTACAACCCGCTGTTCATCTACGGCGAGTCCGGGCTGGGCAAGACGCACCTGCTGCACGCGATCGGCCACTACGCCGCACGGATGTTCCCCAACGTCAAGGTGCGCTACGTCAGCACCGAGGAGTTCACCAACGAGTTCATCAACCTGGTGCACTCCGGCCGGGCCGAGGACTTCCGCCGTCGTTACCGGGACATCGACTTCCTGCTGATCGACGACATCCAGTTCCTGGAGCGCGCCGAGCGGACGCAGGAGGAGTTCTTCCACACCTTCAACACGCTGCACAACGCGTCGAAGCAGATCGTCATCACCTCCGACCGGGCGCCGAAGAAGCTGACGACGCTGGAGGACCGGCTGCGCACCCGCTTCGAGTGGGGCCTCATCACCGACGTCCAGGCGCCCGACCTCGAGACCCGCATCGCGATCCTGCGCAAGAAGGCGTGGGGCGAGCGGCTGCAGGTGCCCGACGCGGTGCTGGAGTTCATCGCCAGCAAGGTGCAGACCAACATCCGCGAGCTCGAGGGCGCCCTGATCCGGGTCACCGCCTTCGCGTCGCTGAACAAGCAGCAGGTGGACCTGCCGCTGGCCGAGCTGGTGCTCAAGGACCTGATCAGCGACGAGCAGGGGCCGCAGATCACCGCGGCGATCATCATGGCCGCCACGGCCGAGTACTTCTCCGTGACGATGGAGGAGCTCCAGGGCTCCAACCGCAGCCGCACGCTGGTCAACGCCCGCCAGATCGCCATGTACCTGTGCCGCGAGCTCACCGAGCTGTCCCTGCCGCGCATCGGTGCCTCGTTCGGCGGCAAGGACCACACCACGGTCATGCACGCGGTCAAGAAGATCACCAACCTGATGAGCGAGCGACGGGCCACCTACACCCAGGTCACCGAGCTCACCGCCCGCATCAAGAGCCGCGCCCGGCAGTAAGAGGACCCCCTCCCTCTCACCACTCGCAGGCTCGCGGCGAGCCTCCGGAGGGGGCCGCCGGACGACACCGCGGCCGCCAGCCGTGTGGTGGGCATCGTTGGACCCTGACGACCCAGATGGACCGCCGTTGCGGGTCATCAGGGTTCACCGGTCGGCCTCGAGGCCCCCAGGCGCTCGCCGGCCGCGGGGCTGGTCGCCGTCCGCGTCCGCGGCCTCCGACAACCGTTGAGCCCTGACGACCCAGATGGACCGCCGCTGCGGGTCACCACGGTTCACCGGTCGGCCTCGCGGGACCCCCGGGGCCCGCTTCCTCGCTCGTCGGAGGAGGTCATCCGGCGCGTCAGGTTGCGCACCACCGACGAGGTCGTCCGGCTACCTCAGGGACCGGGTCGACATGTCGCTGTCCACAGTTGTGGGGAACTCCGTGGACAGCGGAAGCCCTGTTCCGACGGCTCGGAGACCGGTCATCGAGCGATGATCCGGTCGACACGTCGAGAAGTTGTCCCCAGGAATGTGCACAGGTTGGGGAGATCCGTCCCGGTGTCGGACCGGGACAGCCGACCCGATCCCGCCCCCGGCCTCGCAGTGCACGACACATACCACCCGATACGCCGCTGACCTGGGCTTTCTCCGACGGCGAGGGAACGAGCCGCCGAGGACCCGGTGCACCGGCCGGCCTCCGTGCACACGGCATGGGGACGAACGGGGGGCAACCAGGGGAGTGGAGGTGGACGAACAGCGGTCGCTGTGCACGGCGGTCGAGTTGTCCACGTGTCGACAACAGACGGACGCTGACCACCCACAGCGGGCCAACAGCCCCGGTGGGCATCTGACCTGCGGAAAGGGGCCCGGTCCCCAGCTTCCACACGTGTGATGACGAAGATGAAGTACTTCTACCCAGAATTTCTTGAACCACATTCAGGATGGGGACGCTCCGCTGGGCCCTGCCCAGGGAGCGCAGAAGCAGCCAGGACGAGCGGTTCCACAGAGCACCCGACAGGGGACAGGGTTTCCCCCGGAGGCACCCGAGCAGGCACGATGAGCACCGCACCGGCGCCGGGGCCTCACGCCCCGCTCCCCGGCGCACCGTGGACGCAGAAGAGATCGGGTGGATGGACAGATGAAGTTCCGGGTGGCACGAGAGGTGCTCGCCGACACCGTGGCGTGGACGGCCCGCAGCCTGCCGCCGCGGCCCTCGGTCCCCGTCCTCGCCGGCATCCTGCTCGAGGTCGACGGCAGCCAGCTGTCGGTGTCCGGCTTCGACTACGAGGTGTCCGCGCGTGCGGAGGCCGACGTGCAGGCCGGCGAGAGCGGCCGCGTCCTGGTCCCGGGCCGGCTGCTGGCCGAGATCACCCGCGCCCTCCCGCCGCACCCGGTGGAGCTCACCGCCGACGGCCCGCGCCTGGCCATCACGTGCGGCAACGCACGGTTCAGCCTCCCGACCCTGCCGGTCGAGGACTACCCGTCGCTGCCGCACATGCCGTCGTCGGCGGGCGTGGTGGACAGCGACGTCTTCGCCGAGGCCGTCAGCCAGGTGGCGATCGCCGCCGGCCGCGACGACACCCTCCCGATGCTCACCGGCGTCCGGCTGGAGATCGAGGGCGACCAGATCACCCTCGCCGCCACCGACCGGTACCGGCTGGCGGTCCGCGAGTTCGCCTGGCGGCCGGACACCCCGGGCCTGTCCGCTGCCGTCCTCGTGCCGGCCCGCACCCTGGCCGACGCCGCCAAGACGCTCACCAGCGGACCGGAGATCACCGTCTCGCTGTCCTCGGGCAGCTCGGGCGAGGGCATCCTCGGCCTCTCCGGCAAGGACCGGCAGACCACCACCCGCCTGCTGGACGCCGAGTTCGTCAAGTATCGCGCGATCATGCCCAGCGAGTCCGCGTCCAGCGCCACGCTCCCGGTCGGGCTGTTCACCGACGCGGCCAAGCGCGTGGCGCTGGTCGCCGAGCGCGGCACGCCGCTGCGCTGCGAGTTCACCCCCGGCCAGGTCACCCTGCGGGCCGGCGGCACCGACGACGAGGGCCAGGCAGAGGAGCGTTGCGACGTCGAGTTCGACGGCGAGCCGCTGACCATCGGCTTCAACCCGACGTTCCTGCTCGACGGGCTGGCCGCGGTCCACACCGACCGGGCGCGGATGGACTTCACCAGCCCGCTCAAGCCCGCGGTCCTCTCCGGTGTGGAGGAGCCCGCCGACGACGGCGACGCCCCCGCGCCCCGGCCGGGCAGCTACCGCTACCTGATCATGCCGGTGCGCCTCCCGGGCTGAGCCGGGGCACGATGGGCAGGACAACCGTGATTCGCGAAGAGGGGACGCCGACGTGCAGCTGGGGCTGATCGGGCTGGGCAAGATGGGCGGCAACATGGCGGAGCGGATCCGCCGCGCCGGTCACGAGGTCGTCGGGTACGACCGCTCGCCGGGCAAGCGGGACGTCGACAGCCTGCCGGCGCTGGTGGAGGCCCTCTCCGCTCCTCGCGTGGTGTGGGTGATGGTGCCCTCGGGCGACCCGACCCGAGAGACGGTCAAGGAGCTCGCCGGCCTGCTCGAGGCCGGTGACGTGATCGTCGACGGCGGCAACTCGAAGTACACCGACGACCAGGTGCACGACGTGATGTGCCGCGAGAAGGGCATCGGCTACGTCGACGCCGGCGTCTCCGGCGGGGTCTGGGGCCTGGAGAACGGCTACGCCCTGATGGTGGGCGGCAGCGGCGAGGACGTCGCCAAGGTCCAGCCGATCTTCGACGCCCTCAAGCCGCCGTCGCCCACCGACGAGTCCGGCCAGCCCGTCGGCGGTGACGCCGGCTTCGTGCACGCCGGACCGGTCGGTGCCGGCCACTTCAGCAAGATGGTCCACAACGGCATCGAGTACGCGCTCATGCAGGCCTACGGCGAGGGCTACGAGCTGCTCGAGGCCGTCGACCTCATCGAGGACGTGCCCGGGGTCATCAAGTCGTGGACCCAGGGCACGGTCATCCGGTCCTGGCTGCTGGACCTGCTGGTGCGCGCCCTGGACGAGGACCCCTCGCTGGAGCGGGTGCGTGGCTACGCCGAGGACTCCGGCGAGGGCCGGTGGACGGTCGAGCAGGCGATCGAGAACGCCGTGCCGATGCCCACGATCGCCGCGTCCCTGTTCGCCCGCTTCTCCTCCCGCCAGGACGACTCGCCGACCATGAAGGCGGTCGCCGCGCTGCGCAACCAGTTCGGCGGGCACGCCGTCCGCGCGGTGGAGCAGGGCGAGGTCGAGCGCCCCGCCTGAAGAAGGACCACCCTTCCCCCCACGCCTCGCAGGCTCGGCGCGGGCCCCTGGAGGGTGGCCGTTCCGGTCCGACCCGCCGCCGCTGGAAAGCTGAGGACATGTACGTCCGGCACCTGCAGGTCGGCTCCTTCCGGAGCTGGGAACGCGTGGACCTGCCGCTGTCCCCGGGCCCCACGGTCTTCGTCGGGCGGAACGGCGAGGGCAAGACCAACCTGGTCGAGGCCGTCGGCTACCTGGCCACGATGAGCAGTCACCGCGTCTCCAGCGACGCCCCGCTGGTCCGCCACGGTGACGCGCAGGCCGTCGTACGGGCTGCGCTGCGCCGTGGCGACCGCGAACTGCTCGTCGAGATCGAGATCAATCCGGGCCGGGCCAACCGGGTGCGGGTGAACCGGGCGCCGCTGCAGCGGCCGCGGGACCTGCTCGGCATGGTTCGCACGGTGCTGTTCGCACCGGAGGACCTCGCCCTGGTGCGGGGCGATCCGACCGAGCGCCGGCGGTTCCTCGACGAGCTGCTGGTCACCCGGACTCCCCGGCTCGCGGGCGTCCGGGCGGACTACGACCGCGTGCTCAAGCAGCGCAACGCGCTGCTCAAGACCGCGCGCCTGGCGCGCGGCAAGGCGATCGAGACCCTCGACGTGTGGGACGGCCACCTCACCGACCTGGGCGGTCAGCTCCTCTCCGCCCGGCTGGGGCTCGTCGCCGACCTCGCGCCGCAGCTCGCGGAGTCCTACGCCCGGGTGGCCGGCGACGGGGGGCTCACCGCCGGGCTCGGCTACTCCTCGACGGTGCCCCTGGCCGGGACCGGGACGGCGCTGCTCCCGGACGCCCCGCTGCCGACGGCCGTCGAGCTGACCGCCGCGATGAGCGAGCGGGTGGCCGAGCGGCGTGGGGACGAGCTCGACCGCGGCATGACCCTGGTCGGCCCTCACCGCGACGACCTGGTCATCCACCTCGGCCCGGCTCCGGCCAAGGGCTTCGCCAGCCACGGGGAGTCCTGGTCCCTGGCGCTCGGGCTCAAGCTCGCGACCTTCGCGCTGCTGAGGGCCGACGGCGAGGACCCGATCCTGGTCCTGGACGACGTCTTCGCCACGCTGGACGCCGAGCGACGCGCGGCGCTCGCCGAGGTGGCACGCTCAGCGGAGCAGACGCTGATCACCGCCGCCGTGCTCGACGACGTGCCGCCCGAGCTCCGCGGCGGCCGGGTCGAGGTCGGCGCCGGCACCGTGCGCGTGCTCGATCCCGGGGAGGTGGCATGAGCACCGCGAGAACGACGGGGGAGCGAGCATCGCAGCGAGCGCCAGCGAGCGAGGAGCGGAACGAGCCCGGAGTCGAGCCATGAGCGAGGACCGGCCGGCGCGCCCCAGCGACATCGCCCGCGCGGCCCTCGAGGCGGCCCGCGCCGCCTCCGCCTCCCGCCCGCGGCCGACCCGTCGCCGCATCGCCGGGCCGCGCCGCACCTGGAGCGGCCCCGGCCCCGGTGCCGACGACCCCCAGCCGCTGGGCCGGCTGGTCGACTCGCTCGTCGCCTCGCAGGACTGGTCCGAGCGCACCCGGACCGGCGCGGTGTTCGGCCGGTGGGAGACCCTCGTCGGACCGGAGATCGCCGCGCACTGCGCGCCGCAGACCCTCACCGAGGGCGAGCTGCTGATCATCGCGGAGTCCACGGCCTGGGCCACGCAGCTGCGCCTGCTGGCGCCCACCATCCTCGGCAAGCTGCGCGCCGGGGTCGGCGGGGACGTCGTGACCCGATTGCGCGTTGTCGGACCGACGGCCCCCAGCTGGAAGAAGGGCCCGCGCTCCGTGCGCGGCCGGGGGCCCCGCGACACCTACGGATAGCCCGCACCACGACGGAAGGCCAGCGATGAGCACGCCCCGGGACCGCGACAGCAACGACGACGACACCGGCCGCGGCTGGCAGGAGCCCGCCCATCTCGGCGGCGACGAGCCGGCTGCGCAGGACGAGCCGGTGCAGGACGAGCCCAACATCGCCGACCGCCGCAGTCGGCCGCGCGACAGCGACCACTCCGTCGACCCCGAGGCCTGGCGTCCCCCGGGCTGGGACCTGCCGCCGGCCCGGCCCGAGCGGCCCGCGCAGGAAGCCCAGCCGTCGGACCCCTCCGGCGTCGAGCCCTCCGCCGTCGACCCCTCCTGGGCGCCCCCGGGTGCGCCGCCGCAGGAGGCGCCCGTCCCCGAGCGACGCGGGCTGTTCGGCGGTCGCCGGCAGCGGGATCCGGAGATGGACCGGGCGTTCACCTACCAGGGGGACGTCGTCGGCGCCCAGGGCTGGGCGCTCCAGCGCGGCTGGACGATCTCCGACGGCACCGCCCCCGAGGACGCCGCCCTGCAGCCGCTGATCACCTCCGCGCCGCCCCGGCTGAGCAAGGACCACCGCCCGGGCAGCGTGCTGCGCGGCCGCGCCGGCGCGCTCGACCTCGTCGCCTTCGACGCGGTCTACACGTCCGGGCGCTACGTGGTGCCGGAGTACGCGATCACCGCCGCGCCCCTGCTGGGCGTACCGCCGGTGCTGCGGCTGTCCCCCGCGCGGCTGTGGAAGCACGGCGTGGGCGGCATGGTGCAGATTCCCTCGGAGGATCCGGACTTCGAGCGCCGCTGGATGCTGCTGGCCGCCGGGGACGGCCCCCAGGTGCGCCGGCTGGCCGGGGACGCCGACGTGCGCCGCCTGCTGCTCGCCACGGACGACGGCGACGAGTTCTGGACCGCCGGGGGCTTCCTCGCCGCGATCCGCCCCGACGGTCACCGGCCCGAGCTCATCGAGCACCACACCCGGCTCCTGACCGCGCTCGTCGGCGCGCTCGCCGCCGGCTCCTGACCGGGCCGCAACGCTGAGCGCACCGGACCGGCCCGACCGGGCACCCGCCGCCCCCGGCGCGGGTCCGCGGGACCTGCTGCCCCTGCTCCGGCCGCACCGCCGTGCGCTGGTCGCGGCCGCGGCGCTGTCCCTGGTGTCCGCCGGCGGGGCGCTGGCCCAGCCCGCGCTGGTCGCCCGGGTCATCGACGTCGTCGGCTCCGGTGGGCGGCTGATGCCGACCGTCTCGCTGCTGGTCGTGGTGCTCCTGGCGGCCTCCGCCCTCGGGGCCTTCCAGCAGTACCTGCTGCAGCGCACGGCGGAGGGCGTCGTCCTCACCACCCGGCAGCTGCTGGCCGACCGGCTGCTGCGGTTGCCGGTCGCCGAGTACGACCGCCGGCGGACGGGCGACCTCATGTCGCGGGTCGGCGCCGACACCACGCTGCTGCGCGCGACGGTCACCTCCGGCGTCGTCGACGTGGCGGGCTCGGCGGTGCTCGGCATCGGTGCGGTGGTCGCGATGGCGCTGGTGGACGTCTGGCTGCTGCTGGTGACCCTCCTCGCGGTCGGCCTCGGGCTCACCGTCGCCGTCCTCGCCTCCCGCGGCGTGAAGCGCGCGTCGCGGCAGGCGCAGGAGGAGGTGGGCGCCATGACGGCCGCCGTGGAACGGGCGCTGTCCGCCGTCCGCACCATCCGGGCCAGCGGCGCCACGTCCCGCGAGGTGACTGCGGTCGGGGGCAGCGCCCGGCGCGCCTTCGAGGCCGGCGTGCGGGTGGCGCGGCTGGAGTCACTGGTCGCGCCGGCAGGGTCCATCGCCGTGCAGGGGGCGTTCCTCGCCGTCCTCGGCGTCGGGGGCTACCGGGTCGCGGCCGGCTCGATCACCGTGGCCTCGCTGGTCGCTTTCATCCTGTACCTGTTCCTGCTGGTCATGCCGCTGGGTCACGCGATCTCGGCGTACACGCAGCTGCAGACCGGTCTCGGCGCGCTGGCGCGGATCCAGGAGATCCTGGCCCTGGCCCCGGAGCGCGACGAGCAGCCCGAGCGGGCCGGCACGGCCGCGCCCCGGGCGGGTGCGCCGCTGCTCGAGCTGGAGGACGTCTCGTTCTCCTATCCCGACGGGACGCCGGTGCTGCGAGGGGTCTCCTTCGAGGTGGCCGCCGGCAGCCGGGTGGCGCTGGTCGGACCCTCGGGTGCGGGGAAGTCGACGATCCTGGCGCTCATCGAGGGCTTCTACCCTGTGTCCGGCGGCGCGCTCCGCTGGGCCGGCACCGACGTGCGGGAGCTGCCCCGCGCGGCGCTGCGTGCCCGGCTGGGCTACGTCGAGCAGGAGGCGCCGGTACTGGCCGGGAGCGTCCGCGACAACCTGCTGCTCACCCGGCCCGACGCGACCGACCCCGAGCTGTGGGCCGTGCTGGCCGACGTGGGCCTGACCGAGGTGGTGCGCCGGTCACCCCGCGGCCTGGACGTGCTGGTCGGCGACGAGGGCGTGCTGCTGTCCGGCGGCGAGCGCCAGCGCCTGGCGATCGCGCGGTCGCTGCTCGCCCGGCCCGAGCTGCTGCTGCTGGACGAGCCCACCGCCAGCCTCGACGCGCGCAACGAAGGCCTGCTGCGCGAGACGCTCGGCCGGGCCGCGGCCGACCGGGCGCTGCTGGTGGTCGCCCACCGGCTGTCCACCGTCCTGGACAGCGACCAGATCGTGGTGCTCGACCAGGGGCGGGTGGTGGCCAGCGGTACCCATGCGGAGCTGGTCGACAGCAGCCCGCTCTACCGCGAGCTCGCCACCGCCCAGCTCCTGGTCTAGCCGCACTGCTCGGCGGCGCGGGTCATCCCGTCGAAGACGGTGCCGTCGAAGATCCCGATCGACCGCCGGTAGGCGTGGCCGGCCAGCCCCTGCGGGGCGAACGTGGCCCGCTGGCGAAGCGTCGTCCCTCCGCCGTCGGCGTCGTGTTCCACGTGGAACCCGAGCCAGGCCGGTCCGGGGAGCCGCATGTCGGCCCGCCGCCGCAGCCGGCCGGGCTCGACCTCCTCGACCCGCCGCAAGTCCGGGGCGTCGCCGACGTGGAGCCGGTCGGGGTTCCGCCGCCCGCGGCGCAGCCCGACGCCGCCGTGTCGGCGTCATCGGGCGGTGGCGCTCGCATCGCGGATCAGCGTCCCGCGCAGGACGATCGACGCCTCCGCCGGCGTCGCTGCGCGGCACGTCACCCAGGAGGGTTCGATGGCCGACACCACCACCGCCGAGCGCACGGGCGACGGCCAGCCGACCCTCAAGCGGGTCATGGGGCCGGGGCTGCTCCTGCTGTTCATCGTCGGCGACGTCCTGGGCACCGGGATCTACGCGCTCACCGGTCAGGTGGCCGCCGAGGTGGGCGGCGTCGTCTGGCTGCCGTTCCTGGTCGCCTTCCTCGTCGCGCTGGTGACCGCCTTCAGCTACCTGGAGCTGGTCACGAAGTACCCGCAGGCGGCGGGCGCAGCGCTGTACACGCACAAGGCGTTCGGCGTGCACTTCCTGACGTTCATCGTCGCCTTCGCGGTGATGAGCTCCGGCATCACCTCGGCGTCGACCGCCGCACGGGCCTTCAGCGCCAACTTCGCCAGCGTCTTCGAGCTCGACCTCGGCGACGGCATCGGCATCACCCTCATCGGGCTGGCCTTCATGACGCTGGTGGCGCTGGTCAACCACCGGGGCGTCGGCGAGAGCGTCAAGGCCAACGTGGTGCTCACCTGCGTCGAGCTGACCGGCCTCCTCATCGTGATCGGCGTCGGCGTGTGGGCGCTGGGCGGTGGCGACGGCGACTTCTCGCGCGTGACCGAGTTCGACACCGGGGATCGGTCGGTGGTGGGCGGCGTCATCGCCGCGACCGGGCTGGCCTTCTTCGCCATGGTGGGCTTCGAGGACTCGGTGAACATGGCCGAGGAGTGCAAGGAGCCGCGGAGGATCTTCCCGCGGGTGCTGCTCGCCGGACTGGTGGCCACCGGCGTCATCTACGTGCTGGTGTCGATCTCGGCGATCGCTCTGGTCCCGGCGGACAGGCTCAGCGAGGGCGACACCCCGCTGCTGCAGGTTGTCGAGGCCGGGGCCCCCGGCTTCCCGATCGGCCTGTTCGGCGTCATCACCATGTTCGCCGTCGCCAACTCGGCGCTCATCAACATGCTCATGGCAAGCCGGCTGGTCTACGGACTCAGCCGGGAGCGGGTCCTGCCGCCGCTGCTCGGGCGGGTGAGCGCCCGCCGCCGGACCCCGACGACGGCGATCCTGTTCACCACCGCCCTGGCCTTCGGCCTGATCACCTTCGTCGGGGCCGTGCCGGCGCTCGGCGGCACGACCGCGCTCCTGCTGCTGCTGGTCTTCACCGTCGTCAACATCGCGGTGCTGGTGCTGCGGCGGGACCACGTCGACGCCGACCACTTCCGCACCCCGACGTTCCTGCCGGTCGTGGGCGCGCTGGCCTGCGGCTACCTCGCCACCCCCTTCGCCGGGCGCCCGGCCGAGCAGTACCGGATCGCCGGCATCCTGCTGGCGATCGGCGTCGTGCTCTGGCTGGTGACGGTCCTGGTCAACCGCCGCACGGGCGCGCAGACGCCGTCGTTCGACCCGCAGAACCTCAGCGGCGACCGCCCCTCGGGACCCCGTAACTGACGAAGGACCGCTTCACTGGCGCCCCCCGCACGCTCGCGGCGAGCCTCCGGACGGGGCCGGGAAACTGCGGCCCGGAGGCTGCTCGCCCGTGAGCCGTCCGAGACGGCGTGTCGATACCCGGGGGCAGGACCGGTGGTGGCGAGGACGCTGCAAGGGGCTCAGACACGACGTGAGGGCGTGGACGGCGGCATTCTTGTCGGTGGACCCGGTATCCTCGGATGCAGAAACCGCCAGCAACCGGCCCAGTGCCGTTCTGCGCCCCTGAGGGGCCCAGTGCCGTTCTGCGCGTATCCCCTGTCAAGGCTGGGGGAGCGTGTGCCGGTTGCGCGAAAGGAAGGCCCCCCGTGGTCGCAGCACCGCAGACCGAGAACGCCTACTCCGGCAGCTCCATCACCGTCCTCGAAGGCCTCGAGGCGGTCCGGAAGCGCCCCGGTATGTACATCGGGTCCACCGGCGAGCGCGGCCTGCACCACATGGTGTGGGAGGTCGTGGACAACGCCGTCGACGAGGCGCTGGCCGGCTACTGCGACACCGTCCGCGTCACCCTGCTGGCCGACGGCGGCGTGCGGGTCGAGGACAACGGCCGTGGCTTCCCGGTGGACATGCACCCGGTCGAGAAGCGGCCCACCCTCGAGGTGATCATGACCGTCCTGCACGCGGGCGGGAAGTTCGACGGCAAGAGCTACGGCGTCTCCGGCGGTCTGCACGGCGTCGGCGTGACCGTCGTCAACGCGCTCTCCACGCGGCTCGAGGTCAACGTCTGGCGCGACGGCCAGGAGTGGTTCCAGCGCTACGACCTCGCCAAGCCCCGTCCGCTCGAGGAGGTCGGGCCGACGAAGAAGCGCGGCTCGGCGGTCACGTTCTGGGCCGACGGCGACATCTTCGAGACGACGCACTACTCGTTCGACACCATCAGCCGGCGGCTGCAGGAGATGGCCTTCCTCAACAAGGGCATCACCATCGTCCTGCGCGACGAGCGCCCGGGGCAGAGCAAGGCCGAGACCGGGATGGCCGAGGAGATCTCCGTCGTCGAGGCGGCCACCGAGGTCGGGCACGAGGCCGAGGCCTTCGAGCCCACCGAGATCACCTACAAGTACGACGGTGGCCTGGTCGACTACGTCGCCCACATCAACGCCAAGAAGTCGCCGATCCACAAGTCGGTCATCAGCTTCGCCGCCGAGGGCACGGGCAAGAACGACATGCCCATGTCCATCGACGTCGCCATGCAGTGGTCCGAGGCCTACTCCGAGTCGGTGTACACGTTCGCCAACGTGATCAACACCCACGAGGGCGGCACGCACGAGGAGGGCTTCCGGACGGCGCTCACCTCGATCGTCAACCGGTACGCCGAGGAGAAGAAGCTCTTCAAGACCAAGGACGAGAAGCTCACGGGTGAGGACATCCGCGAGGGCCTGGCCGCCGTGGTCTCGGTGAAGCTCGGCGACCCGCAGTTCGAGGGCCAGACCAAGACCAAGCTCGGCAACACCGAGGTCAAGGGCTTTGTCCAGCGCGTCTGCAACGAGCAGATCGGCCACTGGTTCGAGGCCAACCCGGCCGAGGCCAAGACGATCATCAACAAGGCGTCGTCGGCGGCCCGCGCCCGGCGCGCGGCGCAGGACGCCCGCAAGCTGGCCCGCAAGAACCTGCTCAGCAACAACTCGCTGCCGGGCAAGCTGGCCGACTGCCGCTCGACCGACCCGCGCGCCTCGGAGATCTACATCGTCGAGGGCGACTCCGCCGGCGGCTCGGCCAAGTCCGGCCGCGACTCGATGTTCCAAGCGATCCTGCCCATCCGCGGCAAGATCATCAACGTCGAGAAGGCACGCATCGACCGGGTCCTCAAGAACAACGAGGTCCAGTCGATGATCACCGCCTTCGGCACCGGCATCCACGATGAGTTCGACGTCTCGAAGCTCCGCTATCACAAGATCGTGCTGATGGCCGACGCCGACGTCGACGGCCAGCACATCCGCACCCTGCTGCTGACCCTGCTGTTCCGCTTCATGCGGCCGCTGGTCGAGGCCGGCTACGTCTACCTCGCGCAGCCGCCGCTGTACAAGATCAAGTGGGGCGGCAAGCACGCCGACGACTACGTCTACACCGACCGGGAGAAGGAGGCCGTGCTCAGCGCGGCTGCCGAGTCCGGCCGGAAGGTCAAGGACGACGCCATCCAGCGCTTCAAGGGTCTCGGCGAGATGAACGCCACCGAGCTCTGGGAGACCACGATGAACCCGGAGACCCGTGTGCTCCTCCAGGTCACCCTGGACGACGCCGCGGCCGCCGACGAGCTGTTCGGCGTGCTGATGGGCGAGGACGTCGAGGCCCGGCGCAGCTTCATCACCCGCAACGCCAAGGACGTCCGCTTCCTCGACGTGTGACCCGGCGCCGCCGGGTGGCCGGCCGGTGAACACCCCCTGGCCGGCGCCCGACGGCCCGGTTGACCAGCACACTTGTCCACCTCTGTGCACCCACCTGTGGAGACCCGAACCGTGACAGAGACCCCGCCCCGCGACCGCGTCGAGCCGGTCGATCTCCAGCAGGAGATGCAGCGCAGCTACATCGACTACGCCATGAGCGTGATCGTGGGCCGCGCCCTCCCCGAGGTCCGCGACGGCCTCAAGCCGGTCCACCGCCGCGTCCTGTACGCGATGTACGACCAGGGCTTCCGCCCCGACCGCAGCTACGTCAAGTGCGCCCGCGTCGTCGGTGAGGTGATGGGTAACTACCACCCGCACGGCGACAGCTCGATCTACGACGCGCTCGTGCGCCTGGCCCAGCCGTGGTCGATGCGGTACCCGCTGGTCGACGGCCAGGGCAACTTCGGATCGCCGGGCAACGACCCGGCCGCGGCCATGCGGTACACCGAGGCCCGGCTCACGCCGCTGGCCATGGAGATGCTGGCCAACATCGACGAGGACACCGTCGACTTCCAGCCCAACTACGACGGCAAGAACCAGGAGCCCCTGGTCCTGCCGGGGCGCATCCCGAACCTGCTGATCAACGGTTCCGCCGGCATCGCCGTCGGCATGGCCACCAACATGCCGCCGCACAACCTCCGCGAGGTCGCGGAGGCGGTGTTCTGGGTGCTGGACAACCCCGACGCGGAGGCCGAGGAGTCCCTCGCCGCGTGCATGGCGCGGATCAAGGGCCCGGACTTCCCGACGCACGGCCTGATCGTGGGCCGCGAGGGCATCGAGGACGCGTACCGCACCGGCCGTGGCTCGGTGCGCATGCGCGCCGTCGTCACGGTCGAGGAGGACTCCCGCGGCCGGGTGCAGCTGGTCTGCACCGAACTGCCCTACCAGGTCAACCCGGACAACCTCGCCGAGTCCATCGCCGAGGCGGTCAAGGAAGGCCGCATCCAGGGCATCAGCGAGATCGCCGACGAGTCCAGCGACCGCGTGGGCCGCCGCCTGGTGTTCACCCTGCGCCGCGACGCCGTCGCCAAGGTCGTGCTGAACAACCTCTACAAGCACACCCAGCTGCAGACCACCTTCGGCTGCAACATGCTGTCCATCGTCGACGGCGTGCCACGCACGCTGCGCCTCGACGAGCTGGTGCGCGAGTACGTCAACCACCAGATCGAGGTCATCCAGCGGCGCACCCGGTACCGGCTGCGCAAGGCCGAGGAGCGCGCGCACATCCTGCGCGGGTACGGCAAGGCCCTGGACCACCTCGACGACGTCATCGCCCTCATCCGCCGCAGTCCGTCGGCCGACGAGGCGCGCTCCGGCCTGATGGAGCTGCTCGACGTCGACGAGATCCAGGCCGTCGCGATCCTCGACCTCCAGCTGCGCCGGCTCGCGGCCCTCGAGCGGCAGCGGATCCTGGACGAGCTGGCCGAGATCGAGGCCCGCATCGCCGACCTGCTCGACATCCTCGACAAGCCGCTGCGCCAACGGCAGATCATCAAGGACGAGCTCGCCGAGATCGTCGAGAAGTACGGCGACGACCGCCGCACGCAGTTCATCGCGAACGACGGCGACGTGTCGATGGAAGACCTCATCG
The DNA here is from genome assembly GCF_900102425.1 of Blastococcus aurantiacus. Lineage (GTDB taxonomy): Bacteria > Actinomycetota > Actinomycetes > Mycobacteriales > Geodermatophilaceae > Blastococcus > Blastococcus aurantiacus. The sequence goes on along the minus strand of NZ_FNBT01000009.1, from coordinate 145,637 downwards.
CGGAGGAGGAGGTCGTCGTCACCATCACCCGCACCGGGTACGCCAAGCGGACGAAGAGCGACCTCTACCGCTCCCAGCGCCGCGGCGGCAAGGGCGTGATGGGCGCGGCCCTCAAGCAGGACGACATCGTCGACCACTTCTTCGTGGGCTCCACCCACGACTGGATCCTGTTCTTCACGAACAAGGGTCGGGTCTACCGGTCGAAGGCCTACGAGCTGCCCGAGGCCAACCGCACCGCCCGCGGCCAGCACGTGGCGAACATCCTGGCGTTCCAGCCGGACGAGAAGATCGCCCAGGTCATGCAGATCAAGGACTACACGGTCGCGCCGTTCCTGGTCCTGGCCACCGCGCGCGGGCAGGTGAAGAAGACCCGGCTGACGGACTTCGACTCTCCCCGCCAGGGCGGCGTCATCGCGATCAACCTGCGCGAGGGCGACGAGCTGGTCGGGGCCGCGCTGATCGACAGCACCTCGGACCTGCTCCTGGTCACCCGCAAGGCGATGTCGATCCGGTTCACGGCCGACGACGGCGCCCTGCGCCCCATGGGCAGGGCCACGGAGGGCGTCCGCGGGATCTCGCTGTCCGAGGATGACCGCCTGCTGTCGATGATGGTCGTCCAGGAGGGCGTCGACGTTCTCGTGGCCACCGAGCGCGGCTTCGCCAAGCGGACCGGCATCGAGAACTACCCGAACCAGGGCCGCGGCGGGAAGGGCGTGCTCACCGCCGACCCGAAGGCCCGCAAGGGCGCCCTGGTCGGCGCGCTCGCGGTCACCCTCGGGGACGAGCTGTACGCGATCACCTCCGGGGGCGGTGTCATCCGGACGCCGGTCAACGGGGTGCGGCACAACAAGGACCGCGCCACCATGGGCGTCAAGCTCATGAACTTGCCTGAGGACGTGTCCATCGTGGCGATCGCGCGTACGACGGACAACGACGAGCCGTCGGCCTAGGGTGACACCTGGTGACGAACTGATCGGCACCCGGGCACGCATGCGCGCTGCCCGGGCGCCGGTCGCGAGGGAGCGGTCCGTGCCGCTGGCGAACGGGAGACTGGTATGAGCGACCGGCCACAGGGTTCGGTGCGCACCGGGTCCCGCAGCGGGAACGCCCCGGCCGACGGCGGCGCGCCCGCCGACGGCGCCGCGCAGACGCCGGCTCAGCCGGCCCCCACCGACACCGGGACGCACGCGATCCCCGGTGCGCAGGCACCCACCGGCGCACAGCCGGCCTCCGCCGCGCAGTCCGGTCCGGCCACCGGCACGCAGGCGATCCCCTCCACGGGGACCCAGGCGATCCCCACGACCGGTGCGCAGCGGGCCGCCGGTGCACCCGCGGGCCCGCCCGCGGCCGCGCCGCCGGTGACGGTCCCCCCGGTCGCCGTCCCGCCGGCTGCTGGGCCCCCGTCCCGGGGCGCCGCGGCCCAGAGCGCGCCGTCGGTCCCGGGGACCGCGCAGGCGACCGCGACCAAGAGCCGCCCGGGCCGCACCTCGGGCCGCGGGCCGCGCCGGGCCCGGCTGCAGCTGCGGCACATCGACACCTGGTCGGCGCTGAAGATCTCGCTGGTCCTGTCGATCGCGCTGTTCTTCATCTGGATGGTCGCCGTCGGCGTGCTGTACCTGGTGCTCAACGCACTCGGCGTCTTCGACACCCTCAACGAGCTGTTCGGCCAGCTGGGCACCGAGGGCGGCGAGGACACCGGCAGCGAGGTGCTGACCCCGGGCATCGTCTTCGGTGGCGCGGCCATCATCGGCGCGATCAACGTCGTGCTGCTCACGGCGCTGTGCACCGTGGGCACGTTCATCTACAACATGTGCTCGGACCTCGTGGGCGGCCTCGAGGTCACCCTCTCCGAGCGGGACTGAGCGAGGACCCCCCTCCGGGGGTCCTCGCCGCCCCAGGTACTCTGTTCGAGGTTCACGGGCCTGTAGCTCAGGCGGTTAGAGCGCATCCCTGATAAGGATGAGGCCGGAGGTTCAAGTCCTCCCAGGCCCACCCGTGTGCCGGTGCCCCCGGCGCGTACGTGCATCGACCCGGTGCATCCACCGCCAGGAGGTCCTCCGCGTGCTGAAGAAGCTGGCGTTGGCCGCAGCGGCCGTCGGCGCCGTGGCCGCCGTCCGCAAGCGCTCCACCGGCAAGGTCGAGGCCGACCTCTGGCGCGAGGCCACCAGCGGCCCGCAGGCCGTCAGCACCCCCACGGCACGCTGATCCACCACCCCGGGGCCCCGGCCCCGTCGGGGACGTAGCTCAATTGGCAGAGCACCGCCTTTGCAAGGCGGGGGTTAGGGGTTCGATTCCCCTCGTCTCCACTCCTCGATCGGGAGGTCCGACGTGAGCACCGACCAGCCGGCAGCCGGATCACCACCCGCTGGGTCCCCACCGCCCGGATCCCTGCCGGCCGGCCGGCCCGCCGGTCCCCGGCCACCCGGCCCGCCGGCCGGAGGTCCACCACCTGGCGGTCCGCCACCGGGCTGGCGCCCCATGCCGCCTCCGCCGATGCCTCAGCAGGGCAACTTCAAGCGCGGCTTCGGCGTGGGCCTCGGGGCCAGCCTCGGTGCCGGCATCGGTCTGGCCGTCGTCGGCGTGGGCAGCACCGTGATCCTGGTGCTGGCCCTCGTCGGGCTGGTGTCCGGTGCCGGCGAGAGCGACACGTCGGGACCGGTGACCGAGACGGTCTGGGGCGAGGACACGGCCGAGGGCCGGCTGCTGTCCGTCCCCGTCACCGGCGTGATCCTCGGCGGTGAGAGCGACGGGGCGACCTTCGGCGGCTCGACCTACGGCTACGAGGTCGCCGACACCATCGACGCGCTGGACGCCGAGGACGCCGACGGCCTGATCCTCGAGATGAACACCCCCGGGGGCACCATCTACGGCTCGCGCGCCATCGCCGACGCCGTCGAGCGCTACCAGGAGCGCACCGGCCACCAGGTGATGGCCCACGTCCAGGGGCTGTCGGCCTCGGGCGGGGTCTACGCGATGGCCGGGGCCGACCAGATCGTGGCCGACCACGGCAGCCTCGTCGGCAGCATCGGCGTGGTCATGGGGCCCTTCCAGCGCTTCCGCGACGTCACGGGCATCCCCGGCACGCTGCTCGAGCCGGGCATCACCACCGAGGGCGGCATCACCGAGGAGTACTTCACCCGTGGGCGCGGCAAGGACCTCGGCAACCCCTACCGCGACATCACGCCGGAGGAGCGCGCCGTGCTCGGTGGCGGACTGGACCGCGAGTACGCGGAGTTCGTCGAGTGGGTCGCGAAGGCCCGCGGCATCCCCGCGGAGACCGTCGTGGACGAGCTCGGCGCCTTCGTCTTCGACGGGCAGACCGCCGTCGACCTGGGTCTGGTCGACCGCGTGCTGGGCCGCGAGGAGGCCTACCGGTACGCCGCCGAGCTCAACGACCTCGACCCCGACGACACCCGGGTCGACCGGATCACCGGCCCCGGCCTGCTGGAGTCCCTGCTGTCGGCGCACTCGCCCACGGGCGGCACCGGCGCAGACACCCTGGAGCCCGGTCGCAGCACCGTCTGCGACGGGGCGCCGCTCGTCCTGGCGTTCCACGGCGGGCTCTCGGCGGCCTGCACCGGCGACTGATCCCACCGCCGCTTCCTCACTGCGGGCCGACCAGTGGGAGAGTAGGGGCGTGACTGAATCGACTCCCGCCCGCCGCGCGGTCCTGCACACCAACCACGGCGACATCACCGTGGACCTGTTCCCCGACCACGCGCCCAAGACGGTCGCGAACTTCGCCGACCTCGCCGAGGGCGCCCGCGAGTGGACGCACCCCGCGACGCGCCAGAAGACGACCGACAAGCTCTACGACGGCACGATCTTCCACCGGGTGATCTCCGGCTTCATGATCCAGGGCGGCGACCCGCTCGGGCAGGGCATCGGTGGCCCCGGCTACCAGTTCGGCGACGAGTTCCACCCCGAGCTCGCCTTCGACCGCCCGTACCTGCTCGCCATGGCGAACGCCGGCCCGGGCACCAACGGCTCGCAGTTCTTCATCACCGTCGGCCCGACCCCCCACCTGAACCGCAAGCACACGATCTTCGGCGAGGTGGCCGACCAGGCCGGCCGGGACGTCGTCGACGCGATCGCCGCCGTGCCCACCGCACGGGGCGACAAGCCGCTCGAGGACGTCGTCATCCAGTCCGTCGAGGTGCAGCGCAGCTGAGCACCACCCCGGACGACGGGGGCGCCGGCCGGGCAGACCAGCCGGCGCCCCCGCCCGCCACGTGCTACCGGCACCCCGACCGGCCCACGGGCATCGCCTGCACGCGCTGCGGCCGGCCGATCTGCCCGGAGTGCATGATCCCGGCCTCCGTGGGCTTCCAGTGCCCGGAGTGCGTCAAGGCCGGGAACGCCGGCGTCCGGACGGTCCGGAGCTTCGGCCTGCGGACGGCGGGGCGGCGCTGGGGCGTCGTCACCCTGGCGCTGATCGCGCTCAACGTGGCGATGTTCGTCGTCACCGCGGTGTCGGCGGTGTCCGCGGGCAACTCCCCGGCCGACAACCAGCGGTCCTCGGTCTTCGTCGACCTGGCCCAGTGGCCGGCCGGCGTGCACTACCTGGACGAGTGGTGGCGGGTGCTCACCGCAGCGTTCCTGCACATCGGCCCGGTGCACCTGGCGATGAACATGCTCGCCCTGCTGCTGTTCGGCTCCGAGCTCGAGCGGCAGCTGGGGTGGGCGCGCTACCTGGCGGTCTACCTCACCTCCGCGCTCGGCGGCGCGGTCGCCATCCAGCTGCTGGGCGACCCCCGCGTGGTCGTCGCCGGGGCCTCGGCCGCCATCTACGGTCTGCTCGGCGCTCTCGGCGTGCTCATGACTGCGAGCCGGCAGGACATCCGCGGTCTGCTGACGCTCCTGGCGATCAACGTGTTCATCAGCTTCCTGCCCGGCATCTCGCTGCTCGGGCACCTCGGTGGCCTGCTGGCGGGCGCGCTCGCCGGGGCTGTGCTCGTGCTGCTCCGACGCCGGACGCAGCTGCAGGTGCCGGCGCTGGCGCTCGTCGCGATCGTGCTGCTCGTGGTGTCGCTGACCGTGCCGACGCTCACGGTGCTGGACCTCTAACCCCGCGCCGCAGCGCTAGGCGCGTGGGTCCAGCTCGCGCAGCTGCCGTGCCACCGCCGCCGGATCGGCCCCCAGATCCCGGCGGCCCAGCACCACCAGCACGCCTTCGTCGTCGGGTCCGGACGCGGTGTCCAACTCGAGGGTCGGAGTCCGCAGCCCCAGCCGGCGGGTCTCCCGGACGCCGATGCGGAGCGGACCCCACGGCAGGTGCACCGGGCCCGCGAGCCTGCGGACCCGGACGCCGTCCGGCCCGGCCGCGAGCCGCGGCCGCTGCAGCAGGTCCCGTCCGGCCTGCCCCAGGAACAGCGCCGCGGCGAGCGTCGCGAGGATCCGCCCCGGGGTGTCGACCACGACGAGGCACCCGGCGACGAACAGGCCGCCCATCACGGCGGAGAGGACCGTTTCCGCGGTCCGGGTGGTCCAGGTCACGGGGGGACCTTGCCAGAAGAGGCCTACGTCATACGATGACAGTCAGGACGGACCGTTTGGCTCCGCCCGAATCGTCGACGAGGAGTAGGTCCATGCGGGATGCCGTCATCTGTGCCGCCGTTCGCACGCCGGTGGGCAAGCGAGGCGGAGGGCTGTCGGGCGTGCACCCCGTCGACCTCTCCGCCCACGTGCTCACCAGCCTGGTGGAGCGGACGGGCATCGACCCGGCCGTGATCGAGGACGTCATCTGGGGCTGCGTCAGCCAGGTCGGCGAGCAGACCTTCAACATCGCCCGCAACGCCGTCCTCGCCGCCGGGTGGCCCGAGGCCGTCCCCGGCACCACCGTCGACCGCCAGTGCGGTTCGTCGCAGCAGTCCGTGGCGTTCGCCGCCGCCACCGTCATCAGCGGCCAGGCCGACGTCGTCGTCGCCGGTGGCGTGGAGTCGATGAGCCGCGTGCCCATGGGCTCGGCCAGCAACCCCGCCACCGGGGCCGGTCGCCCGATGGGTCCGAAGTTCGCCGAGCGCTACAACGGCGTCCAGATCAACCAGGGCGTCGGCGCCGAGATGATCGCCGAGCGCTGGGGCTTCTCCCGCACGCAGCTCGACGAGTTCGCCCTCTCCTCGCACGAGAAGGCCGCCAAGGCGCAGGCCGACGGCGCCTTCGAGGAGGAGATCGCCCCCTACGAGGCCCCCGAGGGCCTGGTCAGCGCCGACGAGGGCATCCGCCCCGGCGGCACCGTGGAGAAGCTCGCCTCCCTGAAGACCCCGTTCAAGGAGAACGGCGTCATCAGCGCCGGCAACGCCAGCCAGATCTCCGACGGCTCGGCGGCCCTGCTGGTCACCACCAGCGAGAAGGCCCGCGAGCTGGGCCTCACCCCGCTGGTCCGCATCCACACCACCGTGATGGCCGGCGACGACCCGGTCATCATGCTGACCGCGCCGATCCCGGCGACGAAGAAGCTGCTGGACCGCTCCGGGCTGTCGATCGACGACATCGGCGTCTACGAGGTCAACGAGGCCTTCGCCCCCGTCCCCATGGCCTGGCTGGCCGAGACGGGCGCCGACCCCGACAAGCTCAACCCGCACGGCGGCGCGATCGCCCTGGGCCACCCGCTGGGCGGCTCCGGTGCCCGCCTGATGACCACGCTCATCCACCGGATGCGCAACACCGGCAGCCGCTACGGCCTGCAGACGATGTGCGAGGGCGGCGGCATGGCCAACGCCACCATCCTGGAGCTCATCGACGCCTGATCCACGACCCCTGATCCACGCCGGCGGTCCCCAGGGACCGCCGGGCCCGGCCCCCGACGCCACGCGGCGTCGGGGGCCGTCGTCGTCCAGGGGTCCGGACGAGGTGTCGTCGCAGGTCAGGCCGGGTATGAGGGGCTCGAGGTCACCGCCTCCCGGGGGCGGACAAGTCGACTCGTCCACAGCGGTGTGCACAGCTGGGGACAGACTCACACAGGTGTAGTTACGCGCGTGGACGATGCGCCACACCAGTCCCACCGACGGAGAATGCGCAGGTCAGGGCGGTACGGGCCGGTCCCGTCCCTCCACATCCCGTGGACAACCCTGGGGGCGGGGCGTCATGTCGACCTGTGGACGACGGTCGGCGGCTGTGCACAGCGTGCCGGGAACGAGGAAAGGCCCCCGTCCCGAGCGGGACGAGGGCCTTCCGGTGCGGAGTTCCGCTAGCGCCAGCGCATCGACATCACGAGGCCGGCGACCATCGCGCCGAAGCCGATGGCGAAGTTCCAGGCCGACAGCGAGACCATGAACGGGATCTCGTCGCCGGCGATGTAGTAGACGACGATCCACAGCAGGCCGACCAGCAGCAGCGCGACCATGAGAGCGACGTACCAGCGCGGGCTGGGCTGGGCGATGCGGGCCTGCTCCGCCGACCGGGCCTGCAGCACGCCCTCGGGCGGGGTGTAGACCGACTTCTTGCGCACCTTCGACTTGGGCACGTACCTGCTCCCTCCGGGTGGCCGGGTGCGTCCTCACCGGCCGCGACGGGGCCCAGCCTAAGCTGTGGGCGGAGCACGACGACGTCGCCACGGTGGCGGAGGTCCCTCGGACGGCCCTCACGCCCGTCGTCGTCCGCCCCGAGACGCCGGAGGTGCCCGTGGCTCGTCTGTCGGCCTGGGGGGCGCTGGTGCCCGTGGTGGCGCTGGCCGCCGGGCTGCTGTTCGCCACCTCGGGGCGCACGGCGCAGGGCACCGACCTGCGCGCCGGCGAGGTCACCGAGCTCTCCGCCCTGATCCGCGAGCGCGAGAGCGCCATGGCCGCCCAGGAGCAGCGGCTGGCCGAGCTGCAGCGGCGCTCCGAGCAGCTGACGGAGCAGGCCGCGGCGCGCGACGGCGCCGTCGCCGAGGCCCGCAGCGCCGGGGAGCTGGGCGTGCCGGCCGCCGGCCTGACCCCGGTCAGCGGCTCCGGCCTGGAGATCACGCTGGACGACGCCCCGCGGCGACCGGACGGAACCCTGCCCGGGAACGCGCGCCCCGACGACCTGGTCATCCACCAGTCCGACGTGCAGGCCGTGGTCAACGCCATGTGGGCCGCCGGTGCGAGCGGGGTGACGGTCATGGACCAGCGGCTGATCGCCACCAGCGCCGTCCGTTGCGTCGGCAACACCCTGTTGCTGCAGGGCCGCACGTACTCCCCGCCGTTCGTGGTCAGGGCCGTCGTCGACTCCACCGCGGCCCGCCAGCAGCTGGCCGCCTCCCCGCAGATCCTCGTCTTCCGGCAGGTCGTGGACGCCTACGGGCTGACCTACGAGGTGCGCGAGCGGCCGCAGCTCGAGCTGCCCGCCTACGATGGCCCACTGACGCTGCAGCACGCCGTCGCCGGCTGAGCCGACGCGCCCCACCGAGCCGACCACCCGGGAGATTCGTGCCCGCCGAGAGCCACCCGACCGGGACCGCCGCCGCGCGGCCGGTCCTCGTCGTCGACAACTTCGACAGCTTCGTCTACAACCTGGTGCAGTACCTGGGGCAGCTCGGCGTCCGCTGCATCGTCCGGCGCAACGACGCCGTCACCGTGGACGAGCTGGCCGACCTGGACGTCGCCGGGGTGCTGCTGTCCCCCGGCCCCGGCACCCCCGCGGACGCCGGCGTGACCGTGCCGATGGTCCACGCCGCGGCCGCCCAGGGCGTGCCGGTGCTGGGCGTCTGCCTGGGTCACCAGGCCATCGCCGAGGCCTTCGGTGGCGAGGTCGTCCGCGCCCCGGAGCTGCTGCACGGGAAGACCAGCCAGGTAGTGCACGAGGGCACCGGCGTGCTGGCGGGGCTGCCCTCGCCCTTCACCGCCACGAGGTACCACTCGCTCGCCGTCGACGCCGCCTCGGTGCCATCCGAGCTGGAGGTGACCGGCCACACGCCCTCGGGCATCGTGATGGCGCTGCGCCACCGGGAGCTGCCCATCGAGGGCGTCCAGTTCCATCCGGAGTCGGTGCTCACCGAGGGCGGGCACCGCATGCTCGCCACGTGGCTGACCACCTGCGGGCTGGCCCCGGACCCGGCGGCCCTGGAGGCGGCCTCGGCGGCCGCGGAGCGGCTCAACGTGGCCACCGCCTGACCCAGGCACTCCCCGGCCCCCACAGGGGCTCGCGGAACGACGAAGGGCTCCTCCCGGATCGGGAGGAGCCCTTCGTCGACGAGGACCGGACGGGTTCAGTTCGGGGCCGTGGTGCCCTCGCCGTCCTCGCCGTCCTCGCCGTCCTCATCTCCCGCAGGGGTGCTCGGCTGGACGATCAGCACCAGCCGGTCGTCCGGCTGCAGCTGGGTGCCGGCGCGTGGCTCCGTGCGGAGGGCCGTCGCATCGGCGGGGGAGGCCTCCGCGCCGTCCTCGTCCAGCACCGCGATGTTGGTGAAGCCGGCGTTCCGGAGGGCGCTCAGGGCGGCGTTGGCGGGCGCCCCCTCGGTGACGTTCGGCACCCCGATGGTCTCGGGCTCGGCGGGGCCGCCGGAGATCTGCAGCACGATCCGCGTGTCGGCCGAGGCCGCGCTGCCGCCGCCGGGAGTGGTCGCGACGACCGTGCCGGGCGGCTGGTCGGAGTCCACCTGCTCCGTGCTGATCTGCGAGTCCCGGAAGCCGGCGGCGGTCAGCACGCCGCGGGCGTCGGCCTCGGTGCGGGTGCGGACGTCGGGCAGCTCGATCGAGCCGGTGGAGATGCCGAGCGTGATCCTGCCGTCCGGGTCGACCGGCTGACCCTCGTCGGGCGTCACCGACGCGACCGAGCCGGCCTCCTGGAGGGAGTCCTCCTCGCGGACGTCGATGGTCCCGGTGAAGTTCGCCTGGGCCAGCTGTTCCCGGGCCCGCTCCTCGTCGAGTCCGATGATGTTGGGGACGAGAACGGTGTCGGGAGCGACGCCGACGACCAGGTCGACGGGGGTGCCCTCCGGCACCTGGGCGCCGCTGCCCGGAGTGCTGTCCAGCACCGTGCCCTCCTGGGCGCTGTCGGTCGTGACCTGCTGCGTGACCGTGCCGACCTCCAGCCCCGCGTCGGTGATGGCGGCCCGCGCCTCCGCCTCGGGCAGGTTCTCCAGCGGCGGCACCTGGACCTGGGTGGCGACCGGTGGGTCCTGGGCGTCCCCGCCCATGTTCATGGCCGCGATGACGGCGCCGCCCAGCAGCAGCACGGCCAGCACGGAGACGACGGCGATGATGATGCGGCGCTTGCGGCGGCGGGCCTGCTCGTCCTCGTCGTCCCAGTCGTCGTAGCCGACGGGAGCGGCGCCGATGATGGCGGTCTTCTCGGCGTCGCCCATGACCGGCGTCGCCTCGACCCGCTGCCCGGCCAGCGCGCGGAGCAGGTCGTTCCGCATGTCCGCGGCCGACTGGTACCGGTTGGCCGGGTTCTTGCTCATGGCCTTGAGCAGGATCGCGTCCAGCTCCGGCGGGACCTCGGGGTTGATCGACGACGGCAGCCGCGGGTCCTCGCGCACGTGCTGGTAGGCCACCGACACGGGGGAGTCGCCGGTGAACGGCGGCGCTCCGGTGGCCAGCTCGTAGAGCATGCAGCCCAGGGAGTAGACGTCGGAGCGGGCGTCGACGCTCTCGCCGCGGGCCTGCTCCGGGGAGAGGTACTGGGCGGTCCCTATGACGGCGGCGGTCGACGTCATCGTGGCGGCGGAGTCGGAGACCGCTCGGGCGATGCCGAAGTCCATCACCTTGACGGTGCCCTGGGGCGTGATCATCACGTTCCCGGGCTTCACGTCGCGGTGCACGATGCCGTTGCGGTGGCTGAAGTCCAGGGCGCCGCAGATGTCGGCGGCCAGGGTCATCGCGCGCTCGGGGGAGAGGTGGCCCTCACGGCGCAGCACGTCGCGCAGCGTCTCGCCCTCGACGTACTCCATGACGATGTACGGGGTCGCGCCGAGCGCGGTGCGGTCCTCGCCGGTGTCGTACACCGCGACGATGGCGGGGTGGTTCAGCGAGGCCGAGGCCTGCGCCTCGCGGCGGAAGCGCACCTGGAAAGAGGGGTCGCGGGCGAGATCGCTGCGCAGCACCTTCACCGCCACCTCGCGGCCGAGCCGGAGGTCGCGGCCCAGGTGCACCTCGGCCATGCCGCCGCGGCCGAGCACCCCGCCGATCTCGTAGCGCTCGCCGAGCACCTGCGGCGTGGTCATCGGTGGTCCTCTCGAACAGGAGCGTGCGTCGTCCGGGGACGGACCTCGGCGCGCGGGCAGCGGCCGGGGCGCGCCGCTCGCAGCACGCCGTCGGCGAGCCTAGCCGCGGGACGGTGCGTTCCCGGGTAACCGACGAGGGTCGACCAGGTCACCCGGTCCCACCCGCAGCAGCCGCCTCGTCGCCCCCGCTCGCGTCGGGGTCGACGTCTTCCCCGGGAGGCGTCTCCGACGACGGGGGTGCGCTGGACCCGGACTGCGTGGGGGACCCGCTGCTGGGCGGGGAGGGACTTCCGCTGCTGCTGCTGCCGCTGCCGCTGCCGCTGCCACCGGGAGAAGAGTCCGGGGTCGTCGAGTCCTGGGGCGGAGTCGTCGTCGTGGTGGGTGCCTCGGTGGTGGTGGGCGCGGTCGGCTCCTCCGTCTCGGGGGCCTGCGGCGGCTGCTCCTCCTCCGGCTCTTCCTCGTCCTCGACCGTCCAGCCCTCCTCGGCGACGGTGAGGACCACGGTGGTGGTGGCCGGGTCCACGGTCGTCCCGGCCGGCGTGATCGCCGCGACGTCGTTGGGATCGAGCTCCAGGCCCAGTTCGGCGAGCGTGGCCTCGTCGGCCGGCTCCTGTTCCACGGTCAGGCCGAGGGCCCGCAGTTCCTCGGCGACCTCGTCGGCGTCCTCGCCGATGTAGTCGTCGGCCGGACCGATGGCCACGCCGGCCGCGGGTGCACTGGAGGTGCTCGAGCTGGTGCTCGGGCTCGCGGTGCGGTCGCCGTTGTTCCCGTCGCCCCGGTCGAGCAGCAGGAAGGTGCCCCCACCGACCAGGAGCAGCAGGAGCAGCCCGGCCAGCAACCACGCCCAGCGGCGGCGCTTCGCGGGGGCGGGGCCCGCGTCGTCCGCCAGCCAGTCGTCGTCGTCCTCGGGCCCGTGCAGCGGGGGCATGGGGCCGGCGCCTGTCGCCGGGGTGAGCGCCCGGGTGCCGGTCAGCGCCCCGGTCTGCGCGGCGAGGACCGTCGTCCGCCCGTCGGCGAAGCTGTCGCCGACGACCTGGGTGGGGGCCGTGAACGGGCCCACCGGCAGGGGCGTCGGCGTCCCGCCGGCGGCCACCCGCCGGACCGCGTCGGCGAAGGCGCCGCCGTCGGGGAACCGGTCGGCCGGGTCCTTGGCGAGCGCGCGCTCGACCAGCAGCCGGACCGCCGGGGGGACCTCGGGCGGCAGCGGCGGCGGCTGGCGGTTGATGTGCGCGAGCGCGATGGCCACCTGCGAGGTGCCGTCGAACGGCCGGCCCCCGGTGAGGCACTCGTAGGCGACGACGCCGAGGGAGTAGACGTCGGAGGCGGCGTTGACCTCCAGGCCCTGGGCCTGCTCGGGAGAGAGGTACTGGGCGGTGCCCACGACCATGCCGGTGCGGGTGAGCGGTGTGGCGTCGCGGGCCTGGGCGATGCCGAAGTCGGTGAGCTTCACGACGCCGTCGGGGCGCACCATGAGGTTGCCCGGCTTGATGTCGCGGTGGACCACGCCGGCCCGGTGGGCGGCCGAGAGCCCGTCGGCGGACTGCTCCAGCACGTGGAGCGTCCAGTCGACCGGCAGCTTCCCCTCCTCGTGCAGGATCGTCACCAGGGGCTGGCCTTCGACGAACTCCATGACGAGGAAGGCGAGCTTCTTGGTGCCCGTGTCGTCGACGGTCTCGCCGTAGTCGTAGACCGAGGCGATGTTGGGGTGGGACAGCGCCGCGGTGTGCCGGGCCTCGTTGCGGAAGCGGGCCAGGAAGCTCGGGTCGTCGGTGTACTCGCTCTTGAGGACCTTGGCCGCGACGGTGCGGTCGAGCACCTGGTCGCGGGCCTTCCAGACCTCGCCCATGCCGCCCACGGCGATGGGTGCGGTGATCTCGTAGCGGCCGGCGAGCAGGCTGCCGGTGGCCAGCGTCATCGGCCCTCCTGCCCGTCGAGGTAGGCCTCGATCACCCGGCGGGCGATCGGCGCGGACGTGTCGCCGCCCGTGCCGCCGCCGTTGCGGACGAACACCGCGACGGCGATCTGCGGCTCGGCGGCCGGCGCGAACCCGATGAACCAGTTGTGGTCGGGTCCCTCGTTCTCCGCCGTCCCCGTCTTGCCGGCCACCTGCACACCGTTGATGCGCGCGTTCCGGCCCGAGCCGCTGGTCACGACGCTGGTCATCATCTCGGTGAGCTGGTTGGCGACGTCGGTCGAGATCGGCTCGCTGAGGACCTCGGGGTCGGTCTCGTCGATGACGGTCAGGTCGGGGGCCAGGAGCTGGTCGACCAGGTAGGGCTTCATCAGGGTGCCGTCGTTCGCCACGGCCGCGGCGACCATCGCTGCCTGCATCGGGGTCATCTGCACGTCCTGCTGGCCGATCGAGCTCACGCCCAGCTCGGCGTCGTTCTCGATGTCCCCGACGGTGCTCCCCTCGACGCGCAGCGGCATCTCGAAGCGCTCGCCGGTCATGCCGAACCCCTCGGCCATCTCCCGGACCTTGTCCTCGCCCAGGTCGATGCCCAGCTGGATGAACGCGGTGTTGCACGAGATCGTGAGGGCCTCGATCAGCGGCTGCTGGCCGCTGGGGTCGCACGCCGAGCCGTTGAAGTTCTCCACTTCGGTCCGGGTACCGGGCAGGGTGATGGTCTGCGGGGCCGGGACGACGGTCTCGGGGGTGTAGCCGTCCTCGAGCGCGGCGGCCGAGACGATGACCTTGAAGATCGAGCCCGGCGCGTAGCGCTGGCTGATGGCCTGGTTGCTGCGCGGGTCGGGGTCCGCGCCATCGAGCAGGGCCGCGGTGTCCCGGACGCCGTCCAGGTCGTGGGAGGCGAGCGGGTTCGGGTCGAAGGTGGGGGTGCTGGCCAGCCCCAGGACGGCGCCGGTCGTGGGGTCCAGCGCCACGACGGCGCCCACCTGACCTTCGAGGCCGGCCATCGCGGCCTGCTGCACGGCCGGGTCCAGCGTGAGCACGACATCGCCGCCGGAGGGGTCGCGGCCGGTGAACAGGTCGGAGATCCGACGGACGAACAGCCGGTCGTCGGTGCCGGCGAGCAACGCGTTCTCGGCCTTCTCGATGCCGGTGGCGCCGTAGATCACCGAGTAGAAGCCGGTGACGGCGGCGTAGAGGCCCGCCTGCGGGTACTGGCGCAGGTACTTCAGCCGGTCGTCGGTGGACACCGACAGCGCGATCGGCTCGCCGTCGACGACGATCGCGCCCCGCTCCCGGGAGTACTCGTCGGCGAGCAGCCGGGTGTTGCGCCCGTCCTCGCGCAGGTCGTCCGAGCGGACCACCTGGATGTAGTTGATGTTGAGGATCAACAGCGTGAAGAGCACCAGCACGCTGATGGCCACGCGGCGCAGCGGGGCGTTCACGGTTGCACGACCTCGGTCGGCGCATCGGTGAGCCGCTGGGGGGCCACGTGCGGGGTGGCGGGGCGCCGGGCGGCGTCGCTGATCCGCACGAGCAGCGCCACCAGGCCGAAGTTGGCCACCAACGAGGAGCCGCCGTAGGCGAGGAAGGGAGTGGTGAGGCCGGTCAGCGGCAGCAGGCCGGTGACCCCGCCCAGGACGACGAACAGCTGCCAGGCGACGGCGAAGGAGAGACCGGCCGCCAGCAGCTTGCCGAAGGGGTCCCGCACGATCAGCGAGGTGCGCAGGCCGCGCTCGACGAGGATCAGGTAGACCATGATCACCGCGGCGAAGCCGAACAGGCCGAGCTCCTCGCCGATCGCGGACCCGATGAAGTCGCTCTTCGCAATGGGGACCGCGTCGGGGCGACCGCCGCCGAGCCCCGCGCCGAACAGCCCGCCGGTGCCCAGGCCGAACAGCGACTGCGCCACCTGGTAGCCCGAGCCGTCGTAGTAGGCGAACGGGTCCAGCCAGGTGTCCACGCGGGCCTGCACGTGGCCGAACGCCTGGTAGGCCACGGTGGCGCCGCCGGCGAACATCAGCAGGCCGATGACCACCCAGCTGGCCCGCTCGGTGGCGACGTAGAGCATCACCACGAAGATGCCGAACAGCAGCAGCGAGCTGCCCAGGTCGCGCTCGAACACGAGCACGAGGATCGAGACGACCCAGACCACGAGCACCGGGCCCAGGTCGCGGCCGCGGGGGAACTCCAGGCCCATCACCTTGCGGCTGGCCAGCGCCAGGACGTCGCGCTTGTCCACCAGGTAGGCGGCGAAGAAGACGACCAGGCAGATCTTGGCGAACTCACCGGGCTGGATGGAGAAGCCGGCCACGCGGATCCACAACTTCGCGCCGTAGACCTCCGAGATGGAGGCCGGCAGCACGGCCGGGATGGCCAGCAGCACCAGGCCGACCAGCATGAGGATGTAGGCGTAGCGGGACAGCAGCCGGTGGTCGCGGACCCCGAGCAGCACCGCGACGAAAAGCAGCAGCCCGATGGTGGCCCACAGCAGCTGCACGGGGGCGTCGGCGCCGGCGTCGGGGTCGGCGATGTCCAGCCGGTGGATCATCACCAGGCCCAGCCCGCTGAGGACGGCGACGCAGGGCAGCAGCAGCGGATCGGCGTACGGGGCGAACTTCCGGACGACGACGTGCGCGACGGTCCAGAGCGCGGTGAACCAGATGCCGAACGTGGCCAGCTCCGGGCGCAGTGAGCCGGTGACGGTGAGGTCGACGATGCACTGCGCCGCCAGGGTGATGACGACGGCGAACACGAGCAGCAGCGCCTCGGTGCCTCGGCGCGTGGGCACGGGGGTGCCGGGGGCGGCCGCGGCGCGGGGGTCGGTCGTCGGTCCGGCCATCACTCGGCCTCCCGGCAGTCCACCCCCGGCCGGGACGACGACGTCGTCGCGGCCGACGTGCTGGTCCCGGCGGAGCTCTCCGGCGTGCTCGGCTCGGCGGTGGCGGGCGCCGAGGGCAGGGCGCCGGGCACCGGGGCCGGCGTCGGCGTCGGTGTCGGCTCGGCGTCGTCGGCCGGCTCCTCGTCCTCGGCGGCGGGGCAGGGCTCGAGGCGCTGGTCGCGCAGCGCGGACACGATGCGCGCGGCGTGCTCGGAGTCGTCGGCGGTGATGCCGCCCTCGACCCGGTTGCGGGCCGCCGGCGTCAGGTCGGTGACGGGGAGGTCGGCGTCCCGGTCGACGCGGAAGAGGTCCAGGCCGAGCAGCGAGACGTCGAGGCCGCGGAAGACCGCGACCTGCTCCTGCCCCTGCTCCTCGTCGACGCCCACGAACCAGTGCTGCAGCGCCCACACGTAGGTACCGATCGACCCGGCCACGAGCACGACCAGGAGGATCCCCGCCCCGAGGAGAAGTCGCAGCGGGCGGCGGCGGGCGGAGGGGCCACCGCCCGTCGGCGGTGCGGGCGGAGGCGGTGGTGGTGCGGGATCGGCCAGTGCGGCCCGGCCGGCCGCGGAGGTGGCGTCCACTTGTCGCTGGCCGACGTAGTCGCCGGCCGCGCCGTCGACCACCGGCTCCATGAGCACGCCGCGGCCGTCGTCGTCCACGACGTCGGCCACGATAACGGTGATGTTGTCGGGGCCGCCGCTGCGCAGCGCCAGCTCGATGAGCCGGTCGGCGGTGGTCTGCGGATCGGGGTCGGTCAGCGCGTCCGCGAGGGTCTCCTCGCTGACCACGCCGGACAGCCCGTCCGAGCAGAGCAGGTACCGGTCACCGGCGCGGGCCTCGCGCATGGAGAGGTCGGGCTCGACCTCCTGGCCGTTGAGGGCGCGCAGCAGCAGCGAGCGCTGCGGGTGGCTGTTCGCCTCCTCCGCCGTGATCCGGCCGTCGTCGATCAGCGTCTGCACGAACGTGTCGTCGTGGGTGATCTGCGAGAACTCGCCGTCGCGGAGCAGGTAGGCGCGCGAGTCGCCGACGTGGCACAGCGCGAGCCGGCCGCCGGCGAAGAGGATCGCGGTCAGCGTCGTCCCCATGCCCTCGAGCTGCGGGGAGTCGCGGATGACTTCGCGCAGGTGCTCGCTGCCGTCGAAGACGCCGCGTCGCAGGGCTTCCAGCATGTCGCCGGAGGGGGTGTCGTCGTCCAGGTGCTGGAGGGCGGCGATCACCACCTTGCTGGCGACGTCGCCGGCGGCGTGGCCACCCATGCCGTCGGCGACGGCGAGCAGCCGCGGTCCGGCGTAGACGGAGTCCTGGTTGTTGCCGCGGATCAGTCCGCGGTCGGAACGCGCTGCGTAGCGCAGGACGAGACTCATGAGCGCAGCTCCAGCGCCGTCTGGCCGATGCGGATCGGCTGGCCGGGGCTGATCAGCAGCGGCCCCTGGACGCGCTGCTGGTCGAGATAGGTGCCGTTCGTGGAGCCGAGGTCCTCGACGTACCACTGGCCACCGCGGTTGGTGAGCCGCGCGTGGCGGGAACTGGCGAAGTCGTCGGTGAGCACGAGGGTCGAGTCGTCCGCCCGTCCGATGAGGATCGGCTGCTCGCCGAGGGTGATCTTGGTACCGCTGAGGGGCCCGGCGGTGACCACGAGGGTGCGCGGGCCCTTGCCGCTCCGCTTCTTACCAGGCGCCGCTGCCCGGGGCGGCACCGAGGTCACCCGGCCGACGCGACCGCCGAGCAGATCGGCCCGCACGACTCGGAACGCGGCGAAGATGAACAGCCACAGCAGCAGGAGGAACCCGAAGCGGAACCCCTGCAGCACGATCTCGGCCATCAGCCGTCCACCTCGCTCGCCATCAGCGAGTCCGTGCCCGGAAGTGCGGTGCTCATGCGTGACCTCGGTGACCTCGTCACGCGCCGTCCCGCCGGTACACCAGCACCGAGTGGCCGATCCGGATGACGTCGCCGTCGGCAAGCGGCTGGCGGGTGATCCGCCGGCCGTTGACGAGGGTGCCGTTGGTGGAGCCCAGGTCCTCGGCGGTCGCGACGCCGCCCTCCAGGACGACGTCGACGTGCTTGCGGCTCACCCCGGTGTCGGGGAGCCGGATGTCGGCCTCGGTGCCGCGGCCGATCACGTTGCGCCCGTGCGAAAGCTCGTGCCGCGTGCCGGGGCCGTCGACGACGAGGGCGTGCGTGACGGTCGACCGGCCGGGCCGCAGCAGGGGCGGGGCGACCTTGCCGGTGTCGCCGGCGTGCCCGCGCAGCGGCGGGAGCGGGGGCAGCGGGGGGTGGCCGTTGACCGGCGGCGGGCCGGCGGGGGCGAGGTCGCCGCGGTGGCCGGGCGCCGACGGGTCGGCCACCTCCGAGGACACCTCGAAGACGCCGGTGGGCAGGTCGCTGTCCAGCTCGAAGTGCACGCGGACGGCGTCGAAGATCGCGTAGCCCTCGTCGTCGATGTGCTCGGAGACCATGTCCGCGAGCTCGCCGGCGAGCTGGTCGGACCACTGGCCCAGGTGCTCGAAATCGGTGTCACCGAGGCGGACGACGTAGACGTTCGGCGCCAGGATGCGGCCCTCGCCCACGACGGAGCGCTGCTCGTCGGCCTCGCGGGTCAGCGCCTTGGCGATCTCGGCGGGGTGCACCTTGCCCTTGAACAGGCGCGCGAAGGCCAGGCCAACCATGCCCTCGAGACGCCGTTCGAAGCGCTGGAGCACACCCACGGTCGCTCCCTTGCGCTCGCCCGGACATGTCTGTGCTGTCGGTGATCGTAGCCGGGCGGCGCGCCGTGGACCGGCCAACGCGCGCCAGGGTGCCCGTTTGTGCTGGCGGGGGCGAGACGCTGCCACCCCCGGCCGGGCCGGCGCTCCCGGGCTGATATCGTCGTCGCTCGCCAGGGCAAGTGGCGGAATGGCAGACGCGCACGGTTCAGGTCCGTGTGTCCGAAAGGACGTGGGGGTTCAACTCCCCCCTTGCCCACCAGGCAGCGAAGGGCTCCCCGCTCCGGGGAGCCCTTCGTCGTCCCCGGGCTGAGCGGTCAGGCCGTGCCGCCCGCCTTCTGCACGAAGGCCGCCGAGTCGTAGTACGTGCGGACGCCGGTGAGCCGGTCCTCGTCGCCCTCGATGACGGTGACGCCCCGGTAGGTGAACGCCGAGCCGCTGCGCAGCGTCCCGGTGGACGTCCACTCCAGGGCCGCGCTGCGCTCGCCGATCACCGACGAGGTGAACGTGGTCTCGAGCTCGCCGAAGACGTTCCGGTAGTCCTCCCAGAAGGTCCTCGCGCCGTCCTTGCCCGACGTCCCGTTCCGCTCGTCCAGCTTCATCAGCTCGGCGTCGTCCCCGGTGAGCTCGAGCATCGGTGCGACGTCCCGGTCGCTGTCGATCGTGTGCAGCGCGGCGGTGAAGCGCTCGGTCATGGAGTGCACGGTTCCTCCTGGGGCGGTGGTCACGGGGCGGCCATCGCGCCCTACCCCGTCGCGTCCCACCCACCCGTCGCGCGCACGCCCGACGATGTGCGTGGACGGCGCATCCGGGGCCGGGAACGCGCCCTGGGCGCACATCGTCGCCGGGGATCAGCCGACGGCGCGCTGCCGTCGTCCGGCGAGGTCGGCGAACCAGGTGACGGCGGCCGGGTCGTCGACGGCACCGAGGTTGCACGCCTTCTCGACGGGGACGCCCTGGAAGATCCGCTTGATGGGCACCTCGAGCTTCTTGCCCGTGGTGGTGTGCGGTACGGCCGGCACCTCGAGCACCTCGTCGGGCACATGCCGGGGAGAGGCCTGCGTCCGCACGGCGGAGCGGATGCGGTCGACCAGCTCCTCGTCGAGCACGGCGCCGTCGGCCAGCCGGACGAACAGCGGCAGCCAGTAGCCGCCGTCGGGCTGCTCGATGCCGAGCACCAGCGCCTCGGCGACCTCGGGCAGCGCCTCGACCGCCTGGTAGATGTCGGAGCTGCCCATCCGCACGCCGTGCCGGTTGAGGGTGGAGTCCGAGCGGCCGTGGATCAGGGCGGTGCCGCGGCTGGTGATCGTCAGCCAGTCACCGTGCCGCCACACGCCGGGATAGGTGTCGAAGTAGGCGTCGTGGTAGCGCCGGCCGTCCTCGTCGCCCCAGATCCGCAGGGGCATCGAGGGCATCGGCGACAGGATGACCAGCTCGCCGACCTCGTCGACCAGGGGCTTGCCGTCGGTGTCCCACGACTCGACGTGGCAGCCCAGCGACCGGCCCGACATCTCGCCCAGGTACACCGGCAGCCAGGGGGAGCCGCCGACGAGGGTGGCCGCGAAGTCGGTGCCGCCGCTGAACACCCGCAGCACGAAGTCCGGCCCCAGCTCGTCGTACACCCAGCGGAACGAGCTCGCCGGCAGCGGGGAGCCGGTCACGCCCAGGCTGCGCAGGGCCGACAGGTCGTGGTCGCGGGCGGGGTGCAGCCCGGCCTTGGCGCACGCCTGCAGGTAGCCGGGGCTGACGCCCAGGCTGGTGAGCCGGTGCTCCTCGGCCAGCTGCCACAGCCGGTCGACCGAGGGGTACATGGGGTTGCCGTCGTAGAGGACGGCGGTGCTGCCGGTCAGCAGCCCGCTGACCATGCTGTTCCACATGATCCAGGTGGTCGAGGTGTAGGACATGCCGCGGTCGCCCGGCTGCGGGTCGTTCTGCAGCCCGCTGCCCGCCAGCGCGACCAGCAGGATCCCGCCGTGCCCGTGCACCAGCCCCTTGGGCAGCCCGGTCGTGCCGGAGGAGTAGACGACCCACAGCGGGTGGTCGAAGGGCAGCTGGACCGGGGCGGCCTCGCCCGGCTCGGCGAGCAGGTCGGACCACGGGAGGACGGCGCCGGTCGGCTCGGTACCGAGGACGGGCACCGAGACGACGTCGCGCAGCGTGGGGAGCGCCGCGGCGAGGTCGCCCACCAGCTCCCGTCGGTCGTGGGTCCGGCCGCCGAAGCGGTAGCCGTCGGTCGCGATGAGCAGCACCGGCTCGAGCTGGGCGAAGCGGTCGATGGCGCTCTGCAAGCCGATCTCCGGCCCGCATGCCGACCACACCGCGCCGATGCTGGCCGTGGCGAGGAAGGCGACGACGGCCTGCGGCACGTTGGGCAGGTAGCCGACGACCCGCTCGCCCTGCTGGACGCCCATCCGGCGCAACGCGGTCGCCACCGCACCCACCTGGCCGATCAGCTCGTCCCAGGTCACCTCGGAGACCGTGCCGTCCTCGGAGACCGCGACCAGCGCCGTCTCGCCGCCGCGGCCCTCGCCGCGCCGGAGCACGTGCTCGGCGTAGTTCAGGCGCGCACCCGGGAACCAGACGGCACCGGGCATGCTGCGGTCGGCCAGCACCGCGTCGTACGACGTCCCGGGCGCGACGTCGAAGAAGTCCCACACCTCGGCCCAGAAGTCCTCGAGGTGCTCCACCGACCAGCGCCACAGCGACTCGTAGTCCTCGAAGCGCTCGCCGTGGGCCGCCTCGATCCGGCGGGCGAAGGCGGTGAGCTTCGAGCTCTCGAGCCGCTCGGGCGACGGCGTCCACAGCACCTGGCCGGGCTCGTCGAGCTCGATGTCACCGGTCACGCGCGCCTCCCAGGGGGATGAGGTGCACGGTTCGGTCGACCGCGCCCCGCCGGCCAAGCTATCGCCGGACCCCGGCCGTCGCGACGCCGCGGGTCCGGGATGCGCGTCAGCGGCCCGGCAGCGCCTGGGGGCCGGTCCCGTCCTCGGCGCCGTCCTCGTCGTCGCCGCCGGTGAGGGACTGGACCAGCAGGATCGCGCCCCAGGGGCCGATGACCCAGATGGGCCAGAAGTACAGGAACTCCCAGCTCGCCAGCGACGTGGTGGCCCAGATGGCGATGACGATCGCCGCCGTGCTCGCCCACGAGCGCCATTCCCCGGCACCCGCTCCCGACCAGTCGCGGTGCCACCGGTCCGGACGGGTCTCCCCGCCCGCGGCCGTGGCCCCGGCCGGCACCGCGGGCACGGCGGAGCCGGCCGGCAGGTCGGTGGTCAGCTCGGCCAGCTCGCCGTAGGTCTTCGCGGCGTAGGCACGGGTCAGTCGCTCCTCGTACTCGGCGACGGTGAGCCGGCCCGCCGCCATGTGGTCGCCGAGCACGGTGGCGACGGCGGTGCGGTCGGCGTCGGCGGCGCGCAGGTGCGGTTCGGGCATCGAGGCTCTCCTGGGACGGTGGCTCCCAGTATCGGGCCGCGGAGCCCCGTCGTCGTCCACCCTTCGGTGGGTTCCACGTGGAACCGACGGGCTACGCGTTCGGCGGGACGGCGGCCGAGGTGAGCGAGCGGCCGATGACCATCCGCTGGATCTGGTTGGTCCCCTCGAAGATCTGCATGACCTTGGCCTCGCGCATGTAGCGCTCGGCCGGGTGGTCGCGGGTGTAGCCGGCACCGCCCAGCACCTGGACGGCGTCGGTGGTCACCTTCATCGCCGCGTCGGTGGAGACCAGCTTGGCGATGCTCGCCTGCCGCGAGTAGGGCTTGCCGGCGTCCTTGCGGCGGGCGGCGACCAGGTACGTGGCCCGCGCGGACTCCACCGCGGCAGCCATGTCGGCCAGCAGGAAGGACACGCCCTGGTGCTGGGCGATGGGCCGCCCGAACGCCTCCCGCTCCACCGCGTAGCCGACCGCGAGGTCCAGCGCCGACTGCGCCAGGCCCACGGCGACCGCGCTGACGCCGAGGCGCCCCGAGTCCAGCGCCGCCAGGGCGATCCCCATGCCACGACCGCGCTCGCCGACGATCCGGTCCGCGGGGACGGGCACGTCGTCCAGCCGGACGGCGGCGGTCGTGGAGCCGGTCAGCCCCATCTTCTGCTCGGGCGGTGCCGCGCTGAAGCCGGGAAGGTCCGGGGTGAGGTGGAAGCAGGAGATTGCCCGCTCGCCGTCGTCCGGCGTCCGCAGGAAGGTCGAGTAGAAGTCGGCGTGGCCGCCGTGGGTGACCCACGCCTTCTCCCCGGAGGCCCGCCAGCCGTCGTCGGCGGCCCGGGCGCTGGCCCGCATCGCCGCCGGATCGGAGCCGGCGTGCGCCTCGGACAGGCAGTAGGCGCCCAGGAGCTGCCCGCCCACCATGTCCGGCAGCAGGTCCCGGCGCTGGGCCTCGCTCCCGAACCGGTCGATGGGGAAGCAGGAGAGCGTGTGCACGCTGACGCCCAGCGCCACGCTGGCCCAGCGGGCGGCGAGCTCCTCGACCACCTGCAGGTAGACCTCGTAGGGCTGGCCCCCGCCGCCGACGTCCTCACCGAAGGGCAGGCCCATGAGCCCGGCGTCGCCCAGCAGCCGGAAGACCTCGCGGGGAAAGCGCTCCTCCCGCTCGTAGGCTGCGGCCTTCGGGGCCAGCTCCGCGTCGGCGATCTCGCGGGTGAGGGCGAGCAGGTCCTCGGCCTCGGGGGTGGGCAGTTCGCGGTCGACGGGCACGGTGCTCCTCCGGTCGGGCTGTTCCGCGGACGGTACCGCCGGACCTCGCGGAGGCGGTCGCGGAGGATGAGGGCGTGCGGATCGAGGAAGTGGCCTGGGACGACCCCGTCGTCCAGCAGCTCGCGGGTGACCAGCAGGCCGAGCTCATCGAGCTCTACGGCGGCAAGACCGAGCCCGGGCGCCCACCGTCGGCGGCCGACATCTCCGTCGTCCTGGTGGCCCGGGACGACGACGGCGCGCCGCTGGGCTGCGGCGCGCTGCGGGCCCTGGGCGACGGCGCCGCCGAGCTGAAGCGGATGTACGTCGTCCCGGCCGCGCGCGGACGCGGGGTCAGCCGGGCGGTCCTGGCCGGCCTGGAGGAGGCGGCGCGCAGCCGCGGCTGGACGACGCTGCGGCTGGAGACCGGTCCGCGGCAGAGCGCGGCGATCGGGCTGTACGAGTCCGGCGGCTATCGCCCGATCGCTGCGTTCGGCGGCTACGCCGGCGACCCTAAGGCGGTCTCCTCGCTGTTCTTCGAGCGCGCCCTCCCCTGACGCGTCAGGGGAGCAGGACCTCGAGCTTCGCCGGGCCGCGCAGGATCCGGTTCGGCTTGTAGGTCAGCTCGCCCAGCCGGGCACCGTCCATGCGGCGCGCGAGCGCCTGCAGCGCGATCCGCCCCTCCAGCCGGGCCAGCGGCGCACCCAGGCAGTAGTGGTGGCCGATGCTGAACGCCAGGTGCGGGCTCGTGCGGGCCGGGTCCAGCCGCAGCGGGTCCGGGTGCTGCTCGGGGTCCCGGCCGGCCGCCGCGAGCAGCAGCACCACCCGCCCGCCGGCGCGGACGCGGCCACCAGGGACCTCCAGGTCCTCGCGCGCGATGCGACCGGTCATCTGCACGGGTGGGTCGAGGCGGAGCACCTCCTCCACGACGCCGGCGGCGCAGACGGGGTCGGTCGCCACCCGGGCCCGCAGGTCGTCGTCCCGGAGCAGGGCCAGCGTGCCGTTGGCGATGAGGTTGACCGTCGTCTCGTGGCCGGCGACCAGGAGCAGCTGCGCGGTGCTCAGCAGCTCGTCGGTGGACAGCCGGTCGCCGTCGTGCTCGATCTGCACCAGCGCGCTCAGCAGGTCGTCGCGCGGATCGGCCCGGCGCTGCGCGCACAGCTCGGTGAAGTAGGCGCGGAACTCGTCGGCGGCGTGCCGCCGAGCACGGGACTCTTCGGTCTCGTCGATGGCCGGGCCGTCGTCCAGGCTCTTGGCCAGCACGTCGGACCACTCGGAGAACCGCAGGTGGTCCTCCTCGGGGACGCCCAGCATCCGGCTGATGACGGTGACCGGCAGCGGGTAGGCGAGGTCGCCGACCACCTCGAGCCCCCCGCGCGCGACGGCAGCGTCCAGCAGGTCCTCGGTGAGCTGCTCGGCGAAGGGCGTCAGCTCCGCGACGGTCCGCGGCGTGAACGCCTTGCTCACCAGCCGCCGCAGGCGGGTGTGGTCCGGCGGGTCCAGGAACAGGAAGCTCCGCTGCCGCTCCTGGCGCTCGCGGTCCTCGGGCGAGAGCGAGGTGAGGAGCTCCTGCCACTGCGTGGAGTTGTTCCGATCGACGCTGACCAGGGGCGAGCGCAGCACCGCGTCGCAGTGGGCGTGCGAGGTGAGCAGCGCGAACGACTCGTCGGGGGCGACGATCGGCCCGCCGGCGAGCAGCTGCTGCCACAGCGGGTACGGGTCGACGACGTCGATGTTCCGGACCAGGTCCTCCAGATCGCTCACCGGAACGTCAGCCCCTCGAAGTCGCCGGACGAGCGCCAGCCGTCCAGGTAGGTGAAGTAGGCCGCCGCGCCGGCCGGGTAGCCGACGTTCAGCTTCGCCCGCAGACCGGCGTCGTGGCCCTCGTTGTTGTAGTAGCCGGGGGTGCAGTCGGGAGAGCCGATCACCCCCCTGCCCGGGTGGGTGAGCAGCAGGTCCACCCACGCCTGCTCCGCCTCCGCGGTCACCTCGACCTCCGCGGCCCCGGTGTCCAGGGCGTGCCGCACGATGGCGGCGATCGTCCGACCGGACTCGGTGAGGTTGTGCGGCACGTTGCTGATCAGGTTCGCGCCCTGGGTGGGCTGGACGACGAACAGGTTCGGGAACCCGTGCACGTGGGTGCCGTGCAGCGTGCGCATGCCGTCGGACCAGCGCTCGGACAGCCGGACGCCGTCCCGCCCGGTCACGTCGTAGCCGGCGCGGCGGGTGTACTCGGTCCCGACCTCGAAGCCCGAGGCGTAGATGATGCAGTCGACCTCGTAGGCCCGCCCGTTCGCCACGACGGCGGTCTCGGTGATCCGCTCCACGCCCTTGCCGTCGGTGTGCACCAGGTGCGTCCCCGGCTCGTTGAAGGCGTCGAGGTACTCGTCGTGGAAGCACGGCCGCTTGCACAGCTGCCGGTACCAGGCCTTGAGCCCCTCGGCGGTCGCCGGATCGGCCACGACGGCGTCGACCCGTGCGCGGATCTCCTCCATCTTCTCGAGATCCGCGTCCTCCATCGCCGCCTGCATGCCGGCGAGGGTCTGCTGGTCCGGCGGCAGCGACAGCACGCGCTCGCGCATCCGGCGGGCCAGGTCGGTCCAGCCGTCCATCACCAGGTCCTCGCCGTCCCCGGCGCCGGTCTGGGTGGCGGTGAAGTTCTCCAGCCAGCGTCGCTGCCAGCCCGGGGTGGCGATCGAGGCGAACCACTCGGGGTCCAGCGGGGCGTTGGCGCGGACGTCGACCGAGGACGGCGTGCGCTGGAAGACGTAGAGCTCGGCGCACGCGCCGGCCAGGTGGGGCACGGCCTGCACCGAGGTCGCGCCGGTGCCGATGATCGCGACCCGCTTGTCGGCCAGGCCGTCCAGCGGCGCGCCCGACGGGTCGCCGCCGGTGTAGGCGTAGTCCCACCGGCTGGTGTGGAAGCTGTGCCCGGTGAAGTCGGTGATCCCCGGGATGCCCGGGAGCTTGGGCACGTGCAGCGGGCCCGTGCCCATGGCGAGGAACGTCGCGGTGAAGGCGTCGCCGCGGTCGGTGCGCACCAGCCAGCGCGACCCCTCGGCGTCCCAGCTGATGTCGGTCACCTCGGTGTGGAACAGCGCGTCGTCGTAGAGGCCGAAGTGCTTCCCGATGCGCTGGCAGTGCTCGAGGATCTCCGGCGCGTGCGCGTACTTCTCGGTCGGCATGTGGCCGGTCTCCTCGAGGAGCGGCATGTAGATCAGCGACGCCGTGTCGCACTGGGCGCCGGGGTAGCGGTTCCAGTACCAGGTGCCGCCGAAGTCCCCGCCCTTCTCGACGATCCGCACGTCCTCGACGCCGGCCTCCTTGAGGCGGGCGCCGGTGACCAGCCCGGCGAAGCCGCCGCCGATGAAGGCCACGGTCACGTGGTCGTTCTTCGGCTCGCGCTCGACCCGGGGGGTGTACGGGTCGGCGAGGTAGCCGGCCAGCTCGCCGGTGAGGCGCAGGTACTGGTCGTTCCCTTCGGCGCGGAGGCGCTTGTCGCGCTCCTCGAGGTACTTGCGCCGGACGGCGTCCTTGTCGATCGGGGTTCCGTCCGGGCGCACCGGCCCGCGGGTGGAGGTCGTCATCTCGCGTTCCCCTCGTCCGGCTGTGCTCCGCGCCACAGTGCGGGGAAGACTCTCACAGCGCGGCGGACCGGCGGTGCGATCCAGGCCACAATTCCCGAACTGGATTCTGTTTTCTGCGGGGCGTGAACCGGTTCCGCCGCTCCGGACATGGAGGGGTGTGACCACATCACCCCTAGCGGCCGCATCATCACCAGCCGTGACGTCCACGGCGGTGCATTCGTCGGCCGGCCCGCCCGACGAGCCGCCACGGCTCCGCGCCCTCCCCGACTCCGCGCCGTCCGACTCCGAGCTGGTATCCCGATCGATCGAGGACCCCGCGCAGTTCGCTGCCCTGTTCGACCGGCACGCCACGACGGTGCACCGGTACCTGGGCCGGCGGGTCGGTGAGCTGGCCGACGACCTGCTCAGCGAGACCTTCCTGGTGGCCTTCCGCCGGCGGGCGGCCTACCGGCCCGAGCACCTGGAGGTGCGGCCCTGGCTGCTGGGCATCGCCACCAACGTGGTGCGCGGGCACCAGCGCAGCGAACGGCGCCGGTACCGGGCCCTGGCCCGGGCGGCGGGACGGCCGGAGGAGCACGGCGACGATCCCGCCGACTCCGGCGACCGGCTCGCCGCCCAGGCGCTGCGCGGCCCGCTGGCCGCGGCCCTGGCGGGCCTGAAGCCCCGCGACCGCGACGCCCTGCTGCTCCTGGCCTGGGGCCAGCTCGGCTACGGCGAGATCGCCGCGGTCCTCGACGTCCCCGTGGGCACCGTCCGCTCCCGCCTCAACCGCGCGCGCCGGCAGACCCGCGCCGCGCTCGGCGACGTCTCCCCGTTCGACCCGACGTCCGAGGAGGACGACCGATGAACGACCTGCAGCTGCTCCGCGACGCCGGCCCCGGGGCCGCACCGCTGTCGCCCTCCGCCCGCTCGGCCGCCCGTGCCGCGCTGCTGACCGAGATCGAGGGCGCCGCGATGCGCGCTGCGCCGCGCCGGAAGGTCCGGATCGGGCGCACCGCGGCCCTGCGCACCGGGGTCGCGGCGGCCACGGCGGCCGCCGCCTGGGCCGGCGCGGTGGCGATCACCGGGCCGGAGGCCGCCGACCCCGCACCGGGCGGTATGACCCTGGTGGCCGTCGACGAGATCACCTTCCCGCTCTCCCTCGACCCGGTGCCCGCCGGGATGACGCCGTCCTTCACCGGCTCGACAGGTGACCCGGAGGCGGTCGCGGGCTACACCTCTCCCGACGGCACGGGCTTCGCGATCTACCTGTCGCCCACCGAGCTCCCCCCGGCGGACGACCCGAACGTGACGGACCGCGGAACGGTCGCCGTCGCCGGGGCCGAGGCCCGATGGACCTCCGGCGTCACACCGGAGATCTGCACGGTCGCCAACGTCTGCTTCGAGGACCTGCCGTTCGCGGAACTGATCTGGGAGCGGGCGCCGGGTCAGTGGATCCGGCTCTCGGGCGACGGCTCCCACGGCGACGTGGCGGCCCTGGTCGCGGTGGGGGAGTCGCTGGTCGACCGCCCTCAGCCCATCACCCTCCAGGTCGGGCTCGCCCCGGCCGGCTGGTCCGTCGTCGACTGGCACGAGAGCAGCGGCGCCATCGGCGTCGCCAGCGACGAGGACCCGACCCGGGCCTTCACCGTGCAGTGCATGCCGGAGGCGCCGGCCGGGGCGAACGAGATGGACAACGGCACCGTCGAGGGGCGCGTCGCCTCGGTCACCGCCCTCGACCCCCCGGTGACGACGACGGTGGGGGGGCAGCCGGCCCGGATGGTCCGGGCGGCCGACTACATGGATGCCGACCAGCGCTTCTGGCTCGTGGCGTGGGAACTGCCCGACGGCACGCTGTGCTCCGTGCAGACGCCCGAGGACTTCACCCGGGACGACGTCCTGGCCATCGCCGAGGGCGTCGCGTACACGCCCTGAGACCGGGCGCCGGACGGCAGGGCGCGGGCGGCGGCCCGGATGTGGTGAGCTGGCTCCCATGCCCCACATCTGGCCGCCGGCCGAGCCCCGCGAGGTGCAGCTGACCGCGGGCGACGCCTCGCTCGCCGTCGACCTGCGCGGCGGGGCGCTGCGCCGGCTGGCCGTCGCGGGCTGGGAGGTGCTCGACGGCTACCCGGCCGGCGGCACCCCGGCCGGCCGGCGCGGTGCGGTGCTGCTGCCCTGGCCCAACCGGCTGCGCGACGGCCGGTGGACGTGGGAGGGCGAGGAGCTGCAGCTGGAGGTCGCCTCGGCGGCCTCGCCGAACGCCGCCCACGGCCTGGTCGGCTGGCAGCCCTGGTCCGTGCTCGCGGCCACCGGCGGCACCGCCACGGTCGGGACGACGGTCCTCCCGCGCCCGGGCTACCCGTTCCGGCTCGCCGCCGCGGTCGACCTCGCGCTGACCGCGGAGCGACTGATCACCACGCTGCGGGTGCGCAACGACGGCGACCGCCGCGCACCCTTCGGCGCCGGGTTCCACCCCTACCTGTCGGTCGGTGCCGACGCCGACGGCGGCATCGGGGAGGCCGAGCTGCACGTGCCGGCCCGTACCGAGCTGCTGGTCGACGGCGGTCTGCCCAGCGGCGGACGGCGCCCCTTCGACGGCGCCGTCGGCCGGATCGGCGAGCGCGCGCTGGACACCCCGCTGACCGACCTGGCACGCGACGACGACGGCTGGGCCCGCGTGCGGCTGGGCGGCGCGGCGGGGGAGCTGGAGCTCGCCGTCGACCGAGCCTGGCCGTGGCTGCAGGTCTACAGCGGGGAGACCCTGCCGGCCGGTCAGCGGCGGCGCAGCCTGGCCGTGGAGCCGATGACCTGCCCACCGAACGCGCTGGCCGACGGGGTGGACCTCGTCGTCCTCGAGCCGGGAGAGACGTGGGCCGGCAGCTGGACGCTGTCCTGGACGGCGGGCGGCTGACGTGCGGGTCCTGGAGCTGTGGCGCTACCCGGTGAAGTCGCTGCAGGGCGAGCGGCTGACCGAGGCCTGGGTGGGCCCGCTGGGCATCCCCCGGGACCGCGGCTGGGCGCTGTTCGACCGGGACACCGGCCTCGGGCTCACCGCCCGCCGGGTGCCCGAGCTGCTCTTCGGCGCAGCGAGGGTCCGCCCCGACGGAGCGGTCGAGGTCGTCCTGCCCGACGGCACGGTGACCGCCGACGACGCCGTCCTGTCCGACTGGCTGGGCCGGCGGGTGGAGCTCCGGGCCGCCACCGAGAACGAGGGCGCCGCCCCCACCTACGAGGACCCGGGCGACGAGGAGCCCGACGGGCCCACGGAGTGGCAGCAGTGGCAGGGCGCGACCGGCCCCTTCCACGACAGCCCCCGCATCCGCCTCTCGCTGGTCTCCACCGGCACGCTGGGCACCTGGGACCGGCGGCGCTTCCGGGCCAACGTGGTGCTCGACGGCGAGGGGGAGGACGCCCTCCGCGGCCGGGAGACCTGTCTCGGTGCCGCCCGGCTGGCCTTCGGGGCGCCGATCTTCCGCTGCGTCATGACCACGCGCCCGCAGCCGGGTGGCATCGCCCGCGACACCTCGGTGCTCAAGACCATCCACCGCGAGCGGGACGGGCTGCTGGCCGTGCGGGCCGCCGTCCTGGACCCGGGGACGGTCCGGGTCGGCGACGTCCTGGAGCCGACGGCAGACTGAGCGGCATGCGCACCGTCGACCTGCGGCCGGGGGAGGACACCATCCGGCTCGGCCAGCTGCTCAAGCTGGTCGACGCCGTGCCGACCGGCGCCCAGGTGAAGGACGTCCTGGCCACCACGGACATCCGCGTCAACGGCGAGCCCGAGGACCGGCGCGGCCGGCAGCTGCGCTCCGGGGACGTCGTCTCCGTCGACGGCTTCGGGGACGTCCGCATCCGCTGAAGGACCCCTGCCCCCCAGCGCTCGTACGCTCGCGGCGCGACCCTGCAGGTTCCACGTGGAACGCGGGCGCCCGTCGGCTCTGCCAGGCTGGCGGCATGGCCAGCCCTCCGCTCCGCGTCCCCCGCTGGCCGGCCGCGGCGCCGGAGGGCCCCGACTTCGCGGCGATCCGCGCCGACCTCGACGTCCCGGAGGAGTTCCCGGCCGACGTCCTGGCGGAGGCCCGGCGTCGGGCGGCGCAGCCCCGCCTGCCCGAGCTGGACGCGACCGACGTCCCGCTGGTCACCCTCGACCCCCTCGGCAGCCGGGACCTCGACCAGGCCGTGCATCTCGACGTGCTCGGCAGCGGCTACCGGGTGAGCTACGCGATCGCCGACGTCGGCGCGGTGGTCGAGCTCGGCAGTGCGCTCGACGCCGAGGCCCGGCGGCGCGGGCAGACGCTGTACAGCCCCGACCGCCGTACGCCCCTGCACCCGCCGGAGCTCAGCGAGGGTGCGGCCAGCCTGCTGCCCGGCGAGCTGCGCGCCGCCGCGCTGTGGACCATCGACCTGGACGCCGACGGCGAGCCGGTGCACGTCGACCTGCGCCGGGCCCGGGTCCGCAGCCGGGCCCAGCTGGACTACCGGTCGGTGCAGGGGCAGGCCGATGCCGGCACCCTGCCCGAGGCGCTCGCGCTGCTGCCGCGGATCGGCGGGCTGCTGCAGGAGCGGGCCGCCGAGCGCGGCGCGATCGAGCTCGGCACCCCGGAGCAGGAGGTCGTCGCCGGACCGGACGGCGGCTGGACGCTGGCGCTGCGCGGCGACCTGCCCGTGGAGGGGTGGAACGCCCAGATCTCGCTCCTGACCGGCCGCTGCGCCGCGGCGCTGATGCTGGAGGGCGGCGTCGGCGTGCTTCGGACCCTCCCGCCGGCCCGCCCCGAGGACGTGGACCGGCTGCGGCGGCTGGCGCCGGCCCTGGGGGTCGAGTGGCCCGCCGACACCGGGGCCGGACAGGTGATCGCCGGCCTCGACCCGGCCGTGCCGATGCACGCGGCCTTCCTCGAGGAAGCCGTGACGCTGCTGCGCGGCGCCGGGTACACCCCGTTCGACGGCGCCCTGCCGGAGCAGCCGACCCACGCCGGCGTCGGCGCCCCCTACGCGCACGTCACCGCGCCGCTGCGCCGGCTCGTCGACCGCTTCGGCACCGAGGTCTGCCTGGCGCTGGCGGCCGGTGGGGAACCGGACCCCGCGCTCCGGGCCGTCCTGCCGGAGCTGCCGGGCCTCATGACCGCCTCCGACCGCCGCACCCGCGAGGTCGAGCGGGCGGTCGTCGACGCCACCGAGGCCTGGCTGCTGCGCGGGTCGGTCGGCCGCACCTTCCGCGGGGTGGTCGTGGAGGCCGGGGACGACGCCGGCACGGTGGTGCTGGACGCGCTCGCCGTGCGGGCCCGCTGCTCGGGCCCGGGCCTGGAGCCCGGCGCCCGGGTCGAGGTGCGGCTCACCCAGGCCGACGTCGACGCCCGTACGGTGCGCTTCGAGGTGGTGGCATGACCGCGGCACCGCAGCTGGCCGGCCGCCTGCGGGGCTTCGGCACGACGGTGTTCGCCGAGATGAGCGCCCTGGCGGTGGCCACCGGGTCGATCAACCTCGGTCAGGGGTTCCCCGACTACCCGGGCCCGCCGGAGGTGCTCGACGTCGCCCGGGCCGCGATCGGTACCGCCGCCGACCAGTACCCGCCCGGCCCGGGCATCCCCGAGCTGCGGGAGGCGATCGCCGAGCACCGGCAGCGGTTCACCGGCCAGGTCTACGACCCCGACACCGAGGTGCTGGTCACCGCCGGCGCCACCGAGGCACTGGCTGCGGCGATGCTGTCGCTGCTGGAACCCGGCGACGAGGTCGTCCTGTTCGAGCCGATCTACGACAGCTACTCCGCGGCGACGGCGATGGCCGGCGGCGTCGTGCGCCCGGTGCCGCTGCACCCGCCGGAGGACGGGGCCGGCCGGTGGACGTTCGACCCGGCCGACGTGCGGGCGGCGGTGACGCCGCGGACCCGGCTGCTGCTGCTCAACACCCCGCACAACCCGACC
The DNA here is from genome assembly GCF_900102425.1 of Blastococcus aurantiacus. Taxonomy (GTDB): domain Bacteria; phylum Actinomycetota; class Actinomycetes; order Mycobacteriales; family Geodermatophilaceae; genus Blastococcus; species Blastococcus aurantiacus. The sequence continues at coordinate 112,861 of NZ_FNBT01000009.1, read as the reverse complement.
GGCACGGTGCTCACCACCGAAGAGCTGGACTTCCTGGCCGAGCTGGCGGTCGCCCACGACCTGCTGGTGGTCACCGACGAGGTGTACGAGCACCTGGTCTTCGACGGCGCCCGGCACGTCTCGCCGGCCACGCTCCCCGGCATGCAGGAGCGCACCCTCGTGGTGAGCAGCGCTGGCAAGACGTTCAACGTGACCGGCTGGAAGGTCGGCTGGATCTGCGGCCCGGCGCCGCTGGTCGCCGCCGTCCGCACCGCCAAGCAGTTCCTCACCTACGTCAACGCCGGGCCGTTCCAGCCCGCCGTGGCCGCCGGCCTGCGCCTGCCGGACGCGTACTTCGCCGGCATCGCCCGGGACCTCCAGGCCCGCCGCGACGTGCTCGTCCGGGGGCTGCAGGAGGCCGGTCTGCCCGTGATCAGCCCGGAGGCCACGTACTTCGCCACCGTCGACGTCCGCGGCGTGCAGCCCGACGGCGACGGGCTGGCCTTCTGCCGGTCCCTGCCCGGGCGGGCCGGCGTGGTGGCCGTCCCGTCGGGGGTGTTCTACACACCGCAGCACGCCGCCCTGGGCCGGCACCTGGTGCGGTTCGCGTTCTGCAAGAGCGACGACGTGCTGGGCGAGGCGGTCCGGCGGCTCGGGCGGCTGGCATGAGGGGCCACCATGGCCATTCTGGCCCTGGCAGGAGGAGGGCGGCGTGAGGATCGCGGCGGTGCAGCACGACATCGTCTGGGAGGACCGGGCGGCGAACTTCGCCCGGCTCGCGCCGCAGGTGGCGCGGGCCGCCGGTGCCGGCGCCGAGCTGGTCGTGCTCAGCGAGACCTTCTCCACCGGCTTCTCCATGACGCCGGGAATCGGCGAGCCGGAGGGGGGACCGTCGGCAGCCTTCCTGGCGGGATGCGCCGCCGAGCACGGCATCTGGGTCGGCGGCAGCTGCCCGGAGGTCGCCGGGGACGGGGCGGGTGGTGAGGCGGCGCTGCCCTACAACTCCTTCGTCCTGGCCGGTCCGGACGGCGACGTGCACCGCTACCGCAAGCTGCACCCGTTCACCCACGGCGGCGAGCACGAGCGGTTCCGTGCCGGTGAAGGACCGGTGACGCTGACCGTCGGCGGCCTGCGGATCACGCCGTTCGTCTGCTACGACCTGCGCTTCGCCGACGTCTTCTGGGCGGCCGCGGCCGACACCGACGTCTACCTGGTCACCGCCAACTGGCCGGCCGCCCGCCGCGAGCACTGGACGACGCTGCTCCGCGCCCGGGCGATCGAGAACCAGGCCTACGTCGTCGGGTGCAACCGGGTCGGCACCGCCGGCGACGGCACCGCGCACACCGGCGACAGCCGGATCATCGACCCGATGGGCGAGGTGCTGGCCGCGGCTGCCGGCACCGAGACCGTCGTGATCGCGGACGTCGACGCCGCCGAGGTCGCGGCCACCCGCGACCGCCTGCGGTTCCTGGGGGACCGGCGCGGCTGAGCGGACGGCGGTACCGACCGCTCCGTCACCCGTCGTCGTCGGGCAGGTCCACCTGCACCACGAGGCCACCGTCGGGACGCGCGACCGCGTCCACCGTCCCGTCGTGGGCGGTCGCGATCGACCGGACGATGGTGAGGCCCAGCCCGGCTCCACCGCTGTGCACCAGCCGGTCGCCGCGGGCCCGCCGGAACGGCTCGAACAGGGTGGGCACCAGCTCGGCGGGCACGACCGGGCCGCTGTTCTCGACCTCCAGCACCGGCTGCCCGTCGGCCACCCGGACGCAGACCCAGCCGCCGGGCTCGTTGTACTTGACGGCGTTGTACAGCAGGTTGCTCAGCAGCCGGTCCAGCAGCGCGGCCTCGCCGGGGACGGTCACCGGTGCCAGTTCCGCGTGCAGCGTCACCCCGGCCGTCCGGGCCGTGTCGGCGTGCAGCGCGACCGCCGCGCGGGCCAGCTCGTCGAGCTGCTGCGGCGTGCGGGAACGCAGCCCCTGGTCGGTCTCGGCCAACACGAGCAGACCCTCGATGAGCTGCTCGTTGCGCTCGTTGGTCTGCAGCAGCTGGCGGGAGAGCAGCTCCAGCTGCTCCGGGGTCGGGTCGCCGGAGAGGCCGACCTCGATCAGCGTCCGCTGGACGGCCAGCGGCGTCCGCAGCTCGTGGGAGGCGTTGCCGGCGAACCGGCGCTGCCCGTCGTAGCCCTCGGCGACCCGGTCCAGCATCCGGTCGATCTCGGCCGACAGCCGGCGCAGCTCGTCACGGCGGCCGGGGGTCCCGATCCGCTCGGCCAGGTTCTGCGGCCCGAGCCGGCGCACCGTGCCGGTGACCTGGTTCAGGGGGCGCAGCACCCACCGCAGCAGCACGAACAGCCCGACCGCCACGACGGCGGTGACGCCCAGGAGGAGCGTGAGGCCGTAGGGGCCGAGGAACTGGACGTTCTCGCAGGCGTAGCCGAGCTCGCGCCAGTCGCCGTAGCAGGTCGTGTAGGACGGCGTCCCGACGTGGTCGATGAGGTTGGTGCCCAGGTGCCACGCCCAGTCGAACCAGAAGCGCCCCACGACCACTGTCAGCAGGACGGCGAGGACGACCCGGGCACGCAGGCCGATGCGCACTCAGGCCGCCCCGAGCCGGTAGCCCACCCGGGGCACCGTGTGCAGCACCGGCGGCTCGCCGAGCTTGCGGCGCAGGGTCATGACGGCCACCCGGACGGCGTTGGTGAAGGGGTCCGCGTGCTCGTCCCAGGCCTGCTCCAGCAGCTGCTCGGCGCTGACCACCTCTCCGCGGGCGCGCAGCAGCACCTCCAGGACGGCGAACTCCTTCGGCGTCAGGTTCAGCAGCGCGCCGTCCCGGGAGGCGCTGTGCCGGGGGACGTCGAGGACGATGCCGTCCTGCTCGAGCACGGGCGGTGCCGCCGCCCGGCTGCGGCGCGCCAGCGCCTGCACCCGTGCGACCAGCTCGGCGAAGGCGAACGGCTTGGTCAGGTAGTCGTCGGCGCCCAGGGACAGGCCGTCGACCCGGTCGCGGATGCCGGCGGCCGCGGTGAGCAGCAGCACCCGCGTCTCCAGGCCCGACGAGATGACGTACCGGCACAGGTCGTCCCCCGTGCGCCCGGGCATGTCCCGGTCGAGCACCGCCACGTCGTACCGGTTCACCGACAGCCGCTCCAGCGCGGCGTCCCCGTCGTGGCAGACGTCGACGGCCATCGCCAGCCGGCGCAGCCCGTCGGCCACGGTGTCGGCGAGCAGCCGTTCGTCGTCGGCGACCAGCACCCGCATGTCCGTCCCTCCCCGTCGCACCGAGCCGACCGTGCCCCCGGTCTGCCGGTCACGGGCGCCGCGCCGCCCTCGCCCGCTCGGCGAGGCCGGTCGAGCGTGACCGGCGGAGGATAAGAGAACGATAAGCGGAACGCTGACGTCCGCCGAACGCCCGCGCCGTCACCGTTCGCCCCATGACGCAGCACCCGACCACGCGGCAGCGCCCCGCCGCCCGCCGCAGCCACGGCCCGTCGCCGCGCGCTGTTTCCACCCAGCGCGCCGTTCCGATCCGGCGCCCCGCCCGGCCCGGGCCGCTCCCGGCCGAGCTCTCCCCGCGCCGCCCGGCCACCGGACCGGTCGGCGCGCGGCGGACCGGAGGGCGTCCCTCGCGCCTGCTGGTCCTGCTGCTCGGTGCCGCCCTGGCTGCCGGGCTCGGGGCGTGGCAGCTGGACCGCTACCGGGCCGACCACGGCTCCCTCACGGCGCCGGTCCGTGCGGCGGGGGACGCCGCGGGTGGCGAGATCGAGGTCGCCGTCGTCGGGCCCGGCGGCACGGTGGCGGAGTCCTCCGGCGCCTCGTCGCCGGTCTACACGGCCTCGCTGGTCAAGCTGCTGGTCGTCGAGCAGCTGCTGGAGGGGGCCGCCGAGGACGGGCTGCCGCTCGACGCCGCGGACCGCCGCGACCTCGAACGGGCCGTCACGATCTCCGACGACCAGGCGATGAACCGGCTCTGGGTCGCCTTCGACGGCGCCCGGCTGGTGCGGTCGGCCGTCGTCGAGTTCGGCCTCGAGCAGACCGCGCCTCCCGCGGTCCCCGGTCAGTGGGGGCAGGCCACGGCGAGCGCGGCGGACATGGCCCGCTTCCTGACCGCCCTCCCCGCCCATCTGGCCCCGGACGACCTCGCCGCCCTGAGCGGGTGGATGCGGGCCGCCTCCACCCAGGCGGCCGACGGCTTCGACCAGGGCTTCGGGCTGCGCTCGGCCGGGGTCGGTGCGCCCGAGGGCACCGCGGTCAAGCAGGGCTGGATGTGCTGCGTCGACGGGCACCGGCAGCTGCACAGCGCCGGCCTGCTGCCCGACGGGACCGCCGTGGTGCTGCTGGGCGAGTTTCCCGAGGAGGTCCCGTGGGACACGGCCCGGTCCGCGCTGGACGCGGCGGCCAGGGGTGTGGTGGAGGGGCTCCTCCCGGCGCTGGCGGCAGGCTAGCGTCCCGGGGGCATGGGACACGCGCCGGCCGGCCTCCGGGAAGAAGTCCGCACCCCGACGGCGCTGGGCGCGACGTGAGCGTCGTCGGCGGAGTCAGCCGCCCCCAGTCCCGTCATCTCAGCGGCCAGCTGTCCGCGCCCGTCCGCCGGCTGGTCCGGTCGGGTCTGGCCGGGGCGACGCTGCTGGTCGCCGCGACGCTCCTGGCCCTGATCTGGGCCAACTCCCCGTGGGGCGGGTCCTACGAGCGGCTGTGGCACACCGAGTTCGCCGTCCGGCTGGGCGACAGGACCATCGGCCAGGACCTGCAGCACTGGGTCAACGACGGCCTGATGGTGTTCTTCTTCTTCCTGCTCGGCATGGAGGTGCGCCGCGAGCTCTCGATGGGGGAGCTGGCCCAGCGCAGCCGGCTGACGGTTCCGGCCGTGGCCGCGGTCGGCGGGCTGGTCCTGCCCGCGCTGATCTACTACGCGTTCAACGCAGGCACCCCCGCCGCCCACGCCTGGGGCATCCCGATCGCCACCGACACCGCGTTCGTGCTCGGCGCGCTCGCAGTCTTCGGCCGGCATTTCCCGATCCAGCTACGGGTCTTCCTGCTCTCCCTGTCGGTGGTCGACGACATCGGCGCGCTCAGCGTGATCGCGATCTTCTACACCGACGACATCGACCTCGGCGCTCTGGCGGTGGCCGGCCTGTGCGTCCTGGTGTTCATCGCGCTGTCCAAGCTGCAGGTGTGGCGCGGTCCGGCCTACTTCGCCGTCGGCGTCGTCATGTGGTTCGCGATGTACCAGTCCGGCGTGCACGCCACCATCGGCGGCGTGGTCCTGGGGCTGCTGGTCAGCGCCTACCCCCCGCGCCGGGACGCGGTCGAGCTGGCCGGGTCGCTCACCCGGGCCTTCCGCCAGTCCCCCGACGTCGACCTCGCCCGGCAGGCCAAGCTCTCCGTGGAGCGGGCCATGTCCCCCAACGAGCGGATCGGCGCGGTCCTCGTGCCGTGGACCACGTACCTCGTCGTCCCGGTGTTCGCTCTGGCCAACGCCGGGGTGCGGATCGACGGAGACCTGCTGGACCGAGCGCTCGGGTCCCCGGTCACCCACGGTGTCTTCCTCGGCCTGGTCGTCGGCAAGCTGCTCGGCGTCGCGCTGGGTGCGATGCTGGCGGTCAAGCTGCGCCTGGGATCGCTGCCGCCCGGGGTGACGCTCGGCAGCGTCTGGGCCGGTGCGGCGCTCACCGGGCTGGGCTTCACGGTCTCCTTGTTCGTCACGGACCTGGCCTTCGACGACGAGGGCCTGCGCGACGAGGCGACGGTCGGCATCCTCGCCGCGGCGGTCGCCTCCACACTGCTGGGCGCACTGGCCTTCCGGCTGCTCACCCGCCGCACGACCTCGGCCGCCGCACCCCGGCCGGTGCGCCTCGATCCCCCGGTCGATCCCGCCGTCGACCACGTGCGCGGGCCCGAGGACGCGCCGCTCACCCTCGTGGAGTTCGGCGACGTCGAATGCCCGTTCTGCGGCCGGGCCACCGGTGTGATCGGCGAACTGCGCGGGCGCTTCGGCGACGAGCTGCGCTACGTCTTCCGGCACCTGCCGCTGGTCGACGTCCACCCGCATGCCGAGCTGGCGGCCGAGGCGACCGAGGCCGCCGGCGCCCAGGGCGCCTTCTGGGCCATGCACGACCGGTTGTTCAGCCACCAGGGCGAGCTCGACGTCCCCGACCTGCTCAACCACGCGGCCGCGCTGGGCCTGGACCTCGAGCGTTTCACCCGCGAGCTCGGCCGGGAGACGCACGCCGCCCGGGTGCGGGACGACGTCGCCAGCGCGGAGGCCAGCGGAGTGGGCGGCACCCCGACCTTCTTCGTCAACGGCATCCGGCACGACGGCCCGACGACGACCGACGCGCTGGCCGCCGCTCTCCTGCGCACCGATCCGCGCGGCGCACCCGGCGAGCGGCTGCCGGAACCGGCCGAGGCCAGGGGCGACGTGCCGATGGCCGTGCCGGTCTCGCCGCAGGCGCGCCTGGACCCGGTCGCCGAGCTGGCCGGCCTCGACGGCGCGGCGGAGACGCCGGACACCGACGGCTCCTCCCCCCGGCTGAGCGACTCGCAACTGGCCGTGCTGCACCGGTTCGGGCGACGGCGCCCGACGGCGACCGGCGACGTGCTGGTGAAGGGTGGCAACGCCGAGTGGGACTTCGTGGTCGTGCTGACCGGGACGGTCGCGGTCGTTGAGGACGCCGACGGGCCGGACGACGAGCCGCGAGTGATCTCCGTCGTGGGCCCGAAGCGTTTCCTCGGCGGGCTGAACATGCTGGCCGGCCAGCGCGCCGTCCGGTCGATCGTCGCGGCCGCGCCCGGGGAGGTGCTCACCCTGTCGGTGGACCGGCTGCGCGCAGCCCTCGCCGCCGACCGCGAGCTGTCCAACGCGGTCATGCGGGCGATGCTCATCCGTCGCGCCATGCTGATCGGCCGGGCCACCGGCATCCGCGTGCTCGGCGACCGGCGGTGGCCTGCCAGCGAGCGGCTGCGCCAGCTGCTGGCCGACCACGGCGTCGGGCACACCTGGCTGGACCCGACCGACGACCCGGCGGCCCGCACGATGATCGAGGAGCTGGAGGCTCCGGCGGACACGCCGGTGGTCCTGGCCGCGGACGGGCGGGTGCTGTTCGACCCGAGCGGCGACGACCTCGTGCGCCTCGGGTCCGCACCCGTCGGCTGAGCCGGGGCGCCGTCAGCTTCCGCGGGGGACGGCGTGCTGGTCGACGGTGACCTGCTCGCGCCGCACCGTCTCGGAGACCGAGGTCTGCCCGGCCACCACCTCGGTGGTCAGTCGCACGCGCTCGACGGGCACGACCTCCACCGTGACGACGGGACGCTCGGTGTGCAGCACGATCTCGTCGGGAAGCCCGTCGGTGAGGGAGCCGCCCGCGCGGGTGCCGCCCGCGAGCTCGTCCGTCGCGTATCCCGCCTGCAACGGCTCGCCCTCGGTGACCACGCCGCCGTCGGTGTCGAGGGCGTCCATCGGGACCTCCTCGATGCGGATCTCCTCCCGCCGGACGGGCACGGTGATCTGCACCTCCTCGGTGACCACGTACTTGACCACGCGCATGCGCTTGGCAGCCACCTGCTCGGTGCCCACCCGCAGCTGCTCCTCGCTGCGCACCATGCTGCCGTCGCCGCCGCCGGCCACGTCGTGCACCGGGGCTGCGTGGGCGGGAGTTCCGGAGGCCTGGGTCGCGGCGCCGTCCACGACGGGCCGGCGCTCGCTGTCGTCCACGACGGCCCGGCGCTCGACGTCGTCGCCGCCCGCGGCAGCGCCGCGCGCGTAGTGCCGGCGCAGCGCCTCCTCGTCCTCCGGCGCGAGGTGCTCGCCGCTCATCCGCGGCGCCTGGGACACCGAGTCGGCGGGCACGGACAGCTGCAGCCGGCCGTCGACGAACGTGGCGTCGTCCGCGGGGGCGATCGCCTGCTTGCGCCCCAGCAGGCCGCTGGACACCGAGACCCACGTCGTGGCTCCGGTGACGTCGTCGGTGTAGAAGGTCTCGACGGTGCCGACCGACTCGCCGTCACTGCCGTACGCGGTGCTGCCGATCGCCGCTGACACGTCTCGTTCGCTGACCATGGGCCGACCTCCAGCTTCGCGGTGCCCCGTCCCGGGCCCCGGCCTTCTGGGGCGTGCCCACCCCCGGACCGTCGTGAACATGGCGAGGGGTCCCGGACCAGCGGCGCGCGCCTCCTCGACGCTCCGCCGTACGGTTCCCTGGTGCCCGCCGACCACCTCGAGATCGAGACGAAGTTCGACGTCCCCCTGCCGTACGCGCTGCCCGAGCTGACCGCGGTGGACGGGGTGGCGTCGGCCGACGCCCCCGTCGAGCACCGGCTCGAGGCGCAGTACTTCGACACCGCCGACCTGCGGCTGGCGGCAGCGCGGATCACGCTGCGGCGGCGCACGGGCGGGCCCGACGACGGCTGGCACGTCAAGCTCCCCGCGTCCGGCGACGCCCGCCGGGAGCTGCACTCCCCGCTGGGCCGCGCGACCCGCCGCCCGCCCAAGGCCGTCGTGGCCCCGCTCGTGGGCGTGCTCCGGGGCGCGGCGCCGGTGGCCGTGGCGCAGCTGCGCACCCGTCGGGTGGTCACCGTGCTGCGCGACGTCGACGGGCGCCCGCTCGCCGAGGTGGCCGACGACTCGGTGAGCGCCACCCGGCTGTCCGGCCCGGAGGGCACGGTCGAGGTGCGCAGTTGGCGGGAGGTCGAGGTCGAGCTCCTCCAGGGGGACCGCGACCTCCTGACGCGGGTGGGCGAGCACCTGGTCGAAGCGGGCGCCGAGCGCACCTCCCGCGCCTCCAAGCTGGCGCGGGCCCTCGGGCTCGAGCCCGGGCAGCCGGATGCATCGGCAGCGGAGGTGGAACCGCGGCGGAAGAAGGGCGGGAAGAAGCACCGGGCCGCCGGACCCCCGGCCGGTGAGGTGGTGCTCGCCGTCCTCCGGGAACAGGTGACCGCGCTGCTCCTGGCCGACGTCGGGCTGCGCACCGGTGCCGACGACGGCCTGCGCCGGATGCGGATCGCCTGCCGCACCCTGCGCGCGACCCTGGCCGCCTTCCGGCCGGTCCTGGAGCGCGACGCGACCGAGCCTCTGCGCGCTGAGCTCGGCTGGCTGGCCGGCCGGCTGTCCGAGGCCCGGGACGACGAGGTGGCGTTCGCCGCGCTGCGTGCCGCGGTGGCCGAGCTGCCGGTGGAGCTCGTGCTCGGGCCGGTGGTCGCCCGGCTGCAGGCGGAGCAGGTGGCCGCCCACGAGCTCGGCCGCACCCGCGCCGTCGGCCTCGTGGCCGAGCGGCGGCACCTCGACCTGCTCGACGCCCTGCACGGCCTGCTCGCCGATCCGCCCCTGACCGAGCGGGCCGCCGAGCCCGCGGGCCCGGTGCTGGACCGGGTCCTGCACCGCGAGGCACGGCGGGTGCTCCGCGCCGCCTCGGCGGCCGAGGCGCTGGAGGGTCCCGAGCGGACCGAGGCGCTGCACGGCGTCCGCCGGGTGGCGCGGCGGGCGAGGCACGCCGCCGAGGCCGTCGCGCCGGTCGCCGGCGAGGGTGCGCGGGACGTCGCCCGGGCCGCGAAGAAGACGCAGCGGTTGCTGGGCGCCCTGCAGGACGTGGTCGTCGCCGGTGAGCACTGCCGGCAGCTCGCGATCAACGCGCACGCCGCGGGGGAGCCCGGCTTCACGTACGGGCTGCTGCTCGGGCGTGCGGAGGCGCGGGCCCGGGACGCCGAGCAGGCCTTCGCGGAGCGCTGGCCGGCGCTGGGCCGGCGGCTCGGCGGCTGACCGCTCCGGTGATCGGACTGCTGGTGTTCGGCACGGTCGTCCTGGCCGCCATGGCCCTGCTGCACGCCTACCTGTGGCTGCGGCTGGTCCGGGACACGACCCGCTCGGGCCGGGCCCGACGGCGGCTGACCGTGCTCCTCGCCGTCCTCGGGCTCCTGCCCGTCGCGGCCCTGCTGCTGCGGCGGACCCTCCCGCTGGAGGCCGCTGCTCCGCTGGACTGGGTGGCCTACTGCTGGCTGGGCGTCGCGTTCTACGCGTTCCTGTCGCTGCTGGTGCTCGAACCGGTGCGCTGGCTCGCGGCGCTCTCCCGCCGCCGTCGCCGGACGCGGGAGGTGGCCGCCGCTCCGGTGACCGTGGCAGGCGGGCCCGGTGATCCGGCCGGCGACGACGTCCCCGCACCCTCGCGCCGGTTGTTCCTCGCCCGGTCGCTGGCGGTGACCGCGGGCGCGGTGGCGGTCGGGACGGCCGGCACCGGTGCCTACTTCGCGAACAGCGCGCCGGTGGTCCGCCGGGTGCCGGTCACCCTGGCGGGGCTGGACCCGGCGCTGGACGGTCTGCGCATCGTCACCTTCTCCGACGGGCACCTGTCGGCCACCTACGGCGGACGGCGCTTCGAGCGCCTGGTCGAGCTCGTCAACGCCCAGCAGCCCGACGTCGTCGCCATCGTCGGCGACCTGGTCGACGGGGACGTCTCCGAGCTGCGCGAGGAGGTCGCCCCGCTCGCCGACCTGGTGAGCCGGCAGGGCGTCTACTTCGTCACCGGCAACCACGAGTACTTCGTGGACACGAACGCCTGGCTGCGCCACCTCCCGACGGTCGGCGTGCAGGTGCTGCGCAACGAGCGGGTGGCGATCGGCCGGGCGGGCGCCACGGTCGACCTCGCCGGCATCGACGACCGCACCGCGGCGTCCTCGGGGCTGGCCGGTCACGGGGCGGACCTCGACGCCGCGCTCGACGGCCGGGACGACGCCACCCCGGTGGTCCTGCTCGCCCACCAGCCGGTCATGGTCGAGCAGGCGCGGGCCGCGGGGGTGGACCTGCAGCTGTCGGGCCACACCCACGGCGGGCAGCTGTGGCCGTTCGACTACGCGGTGCGGCTGGACCAGCCGGCGGTCCAGGGCTGGTCCCGGCACGGGGACACCCAGCTGTACGTGACGCCCGGGGCGGGCTACTGGGGGCCGCCGATGCGGATCGGGGCCCGCCCGGAGGTCACCGTCGTGGAGCTGCGCTCGCCCTGAGCAGGGCGTCAGTCGGAGAGGGCGCGGAAGGCCCGGTCGACGGCTTCCACCAGCTCCAGCTCGCCGTTGCTGTCGGCCCAGTTCAGCAGGCCCGTGGTGTACGCGACCAGCGCGGCCCCGGTCTGGACGACCTCCACCGGCCCGGGCGCCTTGCCGGAGGACGACGCCAGGCTGTCCAGGAACATGCCGGCGGTCCTGCGCTCGAACTCCGCCGCCCGCGTGCGCAGCGTCGGCGTCGCGGCGATGATCCGCCAGCGGGCGCGCATCGCCTCCTGCTCGTCGGGCGGCATCTCCGCCAGGAACACGGGCAGGGCCCGGCGGATGCGTTCGCCCATCGGCAGCTCGGCCGGCTGGCTGGCGAGCAGCGCGCCCACCATCTCGGCGGTGGGCAGCGCCATGATCAGGTGTTCCTTGCTCGGGTAGTGCGCGTAGAAGGTCGGCACCGAGACGTCGGCCCGTTTCGCGATCTGGTTGACGCTCACCCGCTCGTAGCCGAAGTCCTCGAACAGGGCCAGAGCGGTCGCGAAGAGGCGCCGGTGGGTGGCCTCCCACCGGCGGGTTCGCCAGTCCGGCGTCTCGGTCACGCGGAGATGGTGCGGCCACACCCCCGTTTCGGCCACTCGCCGCTCCGGAAGGCCGCTGAGCAGCGGGTACGTTCGGGTCGTGAGCTCGGTGACCGGCACCCGCGAGCTGCCCGAGCGGCGGGACGACGTCTGGCGTGCGCTGGCCGTGCTCGCCCCCTACTGCCCGGTCTGCGACGTCTCCTACGTCGTCACGGGCTCGGGCCGGCGGACCACCTTCGTGGCGGTGCCCGGCCGGCCCGAGGGGGAGCCGCCGGAGGGGGCTCCGCGGGGGCGGATCGTCGAGTGGGTGCCTGGGCGCGTCGTCGTCACGTCGCTGGAGCTCACGCCGGAGACCTGGACGACGCGGATCGAGCTGGCCGACACCCCCGCCGGTGGCACGCAGGTGACGCTGACGATCACGCACGAGACGCGGGCGAAGGGCCGGCTGGCACGGCTCGTGCACGGCCGGGCGGCGCGCCCCATGGTCGCGCAGACGGTGGAGTCCGAGCTGGACAAGGTGCCCGCCCACGTGGCCCTGGTCCGCGGAGGCTGAGCGCCCCGGCTGCCCGGCCGTGATCACGAATGGGTCCCCGATCGGGCGAACGGCGCTTCGATGATCTTCTCCGGGGGTACCAGCTCCTCCGTGCACCGACGGCGTACCCGGCACCGTGCCGGGGACGGGCGCGTTCGTCGGCCCTAACGGAGGAGTCATCCATGGAGATCATCGGTCTCATCGTCGCGGGCATCATCATCGGCCTGCTGGGCAAGTTCGTCGCCCCCGGCGACAAGGACAACATCCCGATCTGGCTGACGGTGCTGTGCGGCATCGGCGGTGTGCTGATCGGCTACTACGTCGCAGGCGCGCTGGGCGTGGACAAGACCGACGGCATCGACTGGCTGCGCTGGATCATCTCGATCGCCGTGGCTGCGGTGCTGGTCATCGCCGCCTCCACCCTCACCGGTCGCAGCAACCGCTCCGTCCGCTGACGTCGCGCTCCGGGGGCACGGTCCGACGACCGTGCCCCCGGGGCCTCGTCACCGTCCCGGCCCGCTCGTCCGAGCGGCCGGGTCGACGCCAGTCCAGGCGTCCCCCGAACAGAACAGAACGAACAGAAGGAGAACCTCAGTGATCGGCTTTCTCGTCGCCGGGCTCATCATCGGCGCCCTGGCCCGCCTCATCGTGCCGGGCCGGCAGAACCTCGGGATCCTGGCCACCCTCGCGCTGGGCCTCGTCGGTTCGATCATCGGCGGGCTCATCGCCCAGGCGTTCAACAAGGGCGACATCTGGGAGCTGAACGTCGTGGGCTTCGTGCTCGCCGTCATCGCCGCCGTGCTGCTGATCGGCGTCGCCGAGGGCATCGCGGGTCGCTCGAAGCGCGGCGCCGTCCGCTGACGTCCCACCCGGGGGACGCGGCCGGGCTCAGAGCTCGACCGTGTCTCCCGGGGCCAGCCGGCTGAACGGCGTGGGCGTACCCGGCCCCCGTTCGCCGAGCAGCCCGGTGACCATGCCGAGGCCGATGTCGTTCAGCGCCCCGTCGTGCACGGCGAACGCCTGGTCGGCGTGCACCGCCCGCACGTAGTCGATCAGGTCGGCGGTGCGGGACCACGGCGCGTGCATCGGCACCAGCAGCGTCGCCACCGGCTCGTCGGGCACGGTGAGCGCGTCGCCGGGGTGGAAGACCTGACCGCCCACCAGGAACCCGATGTTGGTGATCCGCGGGATCTCCGGGTGGATCTCCGCGTGCAGCTCGCCGTGCACCTGCACCTCCACGCCGGCCACCGTGACCGCGTCGCCGTGACCCACGACGTGCACCCGCCCGGCCGGCCCGTCGAGCTGGCCGGCCACCGACGCGTTCGTCCACACCTCCAGGGCCGGGTCCGCGTCCAGCGCAGCCCGCAGCCGGTCGGGGACGAAGTGGTCGGGGTGCTCGTGGGTGACGAGGACGGCCGACGCCCCCTCGAGGGCCGCGGCGTCGGTGAAGGCCCCCGGATCGATCACCAGCCGCTGCGCGCCGTCGCTCACGACGACGCAGGCGTGGCCGTACTTGGTCAGCTCCATGCCCGCATCCTGCACCGGCTGCCGTCGCCCCGCGCCCGGTGGCCGCCCCACCCTTCCGGGGGAGGACGGCGGCCCGCGCCGTCACGCCGGTCGACCCGGTTGCCGACGTCGTCCCCATGATGCTGCAGACCACCGTGCACGCCCCGGCCCTCAGCCGCGCCCACGGCTCGACCGCCGCGCTCTGGCACGCCGTCGAGCTGCACCGGCCCGCCGCCGAGATCGACGGCGCCTGCGAGCTCACCGTCTGCGGCTCCCTGGCCCGCGTCTCCCCCGACGACTCGTGGCCGCGGACCGGCACGGACGTCTGCCCGGCCTGCGCGGCCCTGGCGGGCTGACCGGCTCACCCCGCCGTCGGGGTGCCGCACGCCTGCGGAGCTCAGCCGCTCTGCGCGATCTCGAGGCGGAGCCGCGCCAGCAGGTCGGAGCGGTTGCTGGCGCCCAGCCGCTGCCGGATCCGCGAGACGTGGTGCTCGACGGTCTTGGCCGAGATGAACAGCCGGCTGCCGATCTCGCGGTAGGTCTGACCGGCCACGACGAGTTCGGCCACCTCCCGCTCCCGGTCGCTGAGCCGGCCGGCCGGCGGAGGGGTGGACCCCGGCCGCCCGGAGCCCGGCCCGGTGGCCGCCGTCCTCGCGCCCAGGTCGTGGGCCTCCGCGAGCGCCCGGGCGCAGGACAGCAGCGTCGTCCGCGCCCGCGGGTCGACCGTGCGGGCAGCCGCCTGCCCGGCCAGCCGCGACCCGTCCCAGGCGAGCCCCACCGCGGCGAGGTCGTGCGCCGTGGACTCCACGACGCCCGCGACGATCTCGCCGGTGAGCACCTGCAGCCAGCACCGCCCGGCCCGGGCCAGGTTCGCCGCGTAGGGGCTCGTTCTGGCCGCAGCCTCGAGCGCCGCGGCGTGCGGTCGCAGCGCTGCGGGGTCGTCGAGCAGGATCGCGGCCTGCGCGCCGCTCCAGTGCAGCGGCGTGGCCCAGAGCTCGGGGGAGCCCAGCCGCTCGAGCAGGGCCTGCGCGTCGGCCACGTTGGGCGCGATCCGGTCGCTCTCGCCCAGCCGCGCACCGGCGATCATGAGCTCACCGAGCGGGAGCAGGCTGAACAGGTCGACCGGGTACCGCAGCAGGGCCTCGCGGGCGCGGGCCCAGGCCGCGGCCAGGCCGGGCGCATCGCCGCTCCGGCGGGCCAGCCCGACGTCGAGTGCCTGCAGGTACAGCTCGTCGCGTGGCTCCAGCGCGTGCTCGGGGTCCTGCGCCCGCAGCAGGTGCTCCCGCGCGCGGTCGAGTCGTCCGCGCAGCATGGCCGCCCACGCCAGCAGCAGGAGGTGCCGTGCGCGGTTGGGCGCTCCGCCGGTGTCGGCGGCGACGGCCCGGTCGAGCACGGACTCGGCCACCCCCAGCTCCCCGCAGTGCATCGCCACCAGCGCCGCGAGGGCCGACGGCGTCTCCTGGAGCAGCGCGCTGCGACCGAGCGGCTCGAGCATGGCGGCGGCGCGGGACAGCGTCGACAGGGCCGCGCTGATGTCGCCGCCCGCGTGCTCCCCGGCGCCGAGCGACTGCAGCACGCCGCGCGCCATCAGCTCCTCGCAGCCGGCCAGGAGACTCGGCACCTCCGCGGCATGGCCCGGGCCCGCCATCACCGCCCGGGCCTCGTTGGCCGAGCCCGTGCTGACCAGGGAGAGCGCCACCGCCCCGGTCCGCTCGGACCCGGCGAGCCGGTAGAGCCGAGCGCTGTGGGACGGCAGCCCGCGGTGGGCCAGCACCGTGGCGGCGACGCCCGCCGCCCGCGGACGGTCGAGGGCCTCGTCGTCGCAGAGCACGGCGTCGGCCCACCGCAGGGCGGCGTCGAACTCGCCCGACAGCGCAGCCGCCTGCGCCCGACGCGCCCCGACCACGGCACCCGGGGACCCGCAGGCGACCGCCGCGTCGAGCAGCCCACGTGCCGTGGCGGGGTCGGAGCGGAGCGCGATGTCGGCCTGCCGCTCCAGCAGCCGGGCCGCCGCCGTGTCGCGGACCCGGTCCGCCGCCAGCCGCCGCGCGAGGCCCACGGGCTGGTCCCCACGCCGGACCAGCACGTCGAGCGACCGGCGGAGGACGTCGTGGACGAGCTCGGGCGGCGACGTCTCCCGGAGCACCCGGGCGGCGAGCGGCACGACCGCGCCGCTGCCGAGCACCAGCCCGCTCGACCGTGCCTCGGCCAGCAGCTCGCCGATCACGTGCGGCGGGACCGCGAGCGCCGCCGCCAGCACGTCGGTCTCGAGCGGAGCGCCGGCCGACAGCGCCAGCATCATCGCCCGGGTGCCCGCGTCGAGCGTGCCCAGGGAGGCGCGGACGACGTCGAGGACGTCGTCGGGGACGGGCAGCCGACCGTCGGGGAACGCGTCCGGACGGGCGTGCGCCAGCGACCGGAGCAGCGGCTCGACCAGCGCGGGGAGCCCACCGGTCGCGGTGACGACGGCCTCCAGCAGCGCCGGGGGCAACGCCCCACCGAACCTCTCCTGCGCCCATCGCTGGACGGTTCCCCGGTCGAGGTGGCCCAGCACGAGCCGCTCGCCGCCCAGGGCGTGCACCAGCCCGGTCAGCGCGTCGGGGCGCGGCCACGGCCGGAGGCCCAGGGCCACCTGGGAGCTGCCCTCGTCCACCAGCCGCCGGAGCCGGTCGAGAGCCGCCGTGGACAGCCACTGCGCGTCGTCCACCACCACCGCGGACGGCCCCGGAGCCGCCTCCGGTGCGGGGTCCCCCGCCAGGTCCAGGACCGCCACGTCGAGGACCGTCGTGCCCGCGGACCGGAAGTCGTCGGCCATCCGGTCCAGCACCAGCGACTTCCCGGTGCCGCCCGGGCCCTCGACGACCACGTGCCCGTGGGGGCTCCCGGACGCCGGCGGTCGGCGGGTGCGCGCCCCGCGCTCGGGCGCCTGGCTGCGCGAGGCGGGCAGGTCGGTGATCACGGTGCGGCCGGGGGCTCGCTCGCCGGGGCCGGCGACTCGGCGGGCGGGGTCCTCACGGGGGGTTCCGGCTCCGGCTCCGGCTCCGGCTCGGGCTCCGGCTCGGGCTCGGGCTCGGGCTCGGGCTGCGGCTCGGGCTGCGGCTCGGGCTGCGGCTGCGGCTGCGGCTGCGGCGCGGGGGACGTCGAGGACGGCGAGCCGGCGGGCGGCGCCTGGGTCGTGGGGGATGCCTGGGTGGTCGGGGAGGGGCTCGCCTGGGTCGTCGCTGCCGGAGGTGCACCGGTGGGTCCGGGCGCAGTGGTCGTGGCGGACGGCGTCCCCGCGGTGGCAGGAGGCGAGGCCCCAGCGGGGGTGGGGGCCGACGGCGACGGCCCCGTCGGGGCAGGTGAGCCGGGCATAGCCGAAGACGTGTCCGCTGCCAGACGCTGGGCCGCGGTCCGCACCGAGGCCGCCGCTTGGGCGAGGGCCGAGGCCGGGGACGGGGCCTCCCGTCGGTCGGCTGCCGACCGCAGGCCGCTGCCGTCCGTGCCCGCGCGTTCCCCGGGCCCGGTCCGCGGCGCCGGGCCGGTCTCCGCGGCCGCTGTCTCCGCCTCCGCGGCAGGAGGGGCGCCGACCGGGCCGGGTCCGGAGACGAGGCCATTCGACAACGTGGGCGGGACGAGCACCAGCCCGAGCAGCAACCCCGCCACCACGACGGCGCGGCTGGTCGACCGCCAGGACGAGCGCCCCACGGGACGCGTGACCGGACGCCTGCGCCGTGCCGTCGGCGGGCGGGCCACGAGCAGGCCGCCGTCAGCGGGCCGGCTGCGCCCCGGCGCGAGGACGTGCGTCACCGCGTCCGGCGCCGGGCTCCCGTCCTCGAGCCGCGCAGCGGCGAGACCGTGGGCCAGGCGGGCCGCCCCGCGGGCCGCCGTCAGCTCGGGCTCGGGATCGACCACCAGGGGGCGCCCCAGCACCGCCGACAGGCGCTCGCCCACCAGGGGCACGCGCGCGGAGCCGCCCACCAGGACGACCGCGTCGATCCGGGCCGCGTCCAGCCCGGCGTCCTCCACCGTCGCCACCAGGGTGTCCACCGACTGCTCGATCCCGGCGCCGACGAGCTCGTCGAGCTCCTCGCGCGTCAGCCGCAGTCCGTCCGTGTGCCGGCCGGTCCCGGGAGGAGGGGCCATCGTCGTCGTGGTGTCCGAGCTGAGCGCCTCCTTGGCGGTGACCACCGCATCGCGCAGTGCGCGCCCGCTGTCCCGGTCGGGAGGGAGCCCGGCGGCCAGCGCCTGCACCACGTGGCCCATCAGTGCGTCGTCGATGTCCTCCCCGGCCCAGGGCGAGGGGGCCGGCGGCGTGCCGACGTGCCGGAGCTCGCCCCCGGGGACCCCCCGGACCACGGCGGTGTCGAGGGTGGAGGCCCCCAGGTCGTGGACGGCGACGGTGGCCGCGTCGGGCAGGCGTCCGGCGTGCAGGTGGGCGTAGGTGGCGGCCAGCGCTCCGGACACCACGGAGGTCGCCGGTCCCAGGGCGGCCGCGAGGGCATCGGCCAGCAGCCCGGTCCGGTACGCGCCCCAGGAGGGGGGGACCGTCACGACGGTCCAGGCCGGTGCCCGCCCGCGCTGCGCCTCCGCGGCCGCCCGGGCCGCGTCGACGACGTCCACGGCGATCCCGACGGCGGGGCGTCCCGTGCCGTCCTCGTACAGCGGGACGGGGGCTCCCACCCGCCCCATCACGCGTGCGGTGCGTCCGGCGGCGAGCGGCACCGGGATCGCCTCCGGCTCGTCGGCCGTCCCGGTGCAGGCCGCGACGGACACGCCGCCGGCGCCGATGTCGACGCCCAGTCCGTAGTCGTCCTCGTCCATCTGTCCCCCTGGCTGTGCCGTCCCCCCGGCCGGCCTGGTGGCGGTTCTGCTCCGGCCGGAAATTAGCGGCCGAATCGTGACCTGCGACAGGGCCATCGGATGTATTCGTCCGTACGGCCCGAGGAAGAGGCAACACCCCGGGTGCCCCTAACGGTCGGTGACCGCGAATCCCCCAACGTCGGGTGACAGACACCGGACCGTCCCCCGATGGGCCCCGGCCCCGACCGGTCCTTGACTGCGTCCGCCAGCCGGCCGACGGCGGACGGCTCGATCATCGGGAGAACGACATGACCACTGTGGCGAGCACCCTGCTCGACTTCATCCTCGGGCTGTTCGGCGACGAGGAGGCGGCCAAGGCCTTCGAGGAGGACCCCGAGGCCGCGCTGGCCGCGGCCGGGTTCCCCGACGTGGACCCGGCCACCGTCCACGCCCTCATGCCCGTCATGGCCGACTCGTCGCCGGCCGCCCACGGCCGCTACGGCGGCCACCGGGACGACGGCGACCACGACGACAAGGGCCACGGCGGGCACCACGGCGGGCACAAGCCCGTGAAGGACGAGGACTGCGACAAGGACGACGGCCACTGGCACAAGGTCTGGCACGACGACGACGACTGCGACGTCGAGTACAAGGACCACTGCGACGACGACGACCACGGCGGTCACGACAAGGACCACGGCGGGCACCGGGGCCACGACTACGCCGGGCACGGTCAGGACGCCGCGGTCATCCACAACGTCCGGTACGTCGAGAACAACTACTCGCACACCGACGTCGACGTCGACATCGAGAACGCGATCTGGGCGGGGGCCGGATCCCAGGTCGTCACCGGCGACGACAACGTCGTGGCCGGCGGCGGTTCCGTCGCTGCGGGCGACGACATCGAGGACAGCACCATCCACACCGGGGACTCCGACGACGACACGCTGAACATCAACAGCGGCAACACGATCAACAGCGGGAACGTCATCGGCAACGAGGACAACGACACCCTGAACATCGGCAGCAACAACCAGGACAACGACACCCTGAACATCGGCAGCCACAACCAGGACAACGACGGGTCCGAGGTGAACCAGGTCGGCCTGGTCAACACCGTCGGCGACGGCAACTTCGACGCCTCCGACGACGACGGCGTCGACCAGGACGGTCTCGTCAACGTCATCGACAACGACGGCGTCGACCAGGACGGTCTGGTCAACGCCAACGGCGACGGCAACTTCGACGCCTCGGACGACGACGGTCAGGACGTCGACCAGCACGGCCTGGTCAACGGCAACGCCGGCGGCGACCTGGACGCCTCCGACGACGACGGCATCGACCAGGACGGCCTGGTCAACGTCGGTGACGACGTGGACGCCTCCGACGACGACGTGCTCAGCAACAACGACGTGCTGAGCCACAACGACGTCCTCAGCAACAACGAGGACAACGACGTCAACGACCAGGACGGGCTCGTCAACAACTTCGACCCCGATCTCATCGACGTCGACGTGCCGGTGGCCCTCGACGCGGCACCCGCCGCCTGATCCCCCCTGCACCGACCCCGGTCCCGGCTGCCGCCGGGACCGGGGTCGGACCCTGTTCCCCGTGCGGACCCGGTGGTAGACCGGGGGAGGACCTCCCGAGGAGGGCACATGGCCGTGCCGAAGACCGAGCTGATCGACCGCGCCGCCGCGCTGGCCGCGGAGTGCGACCGGCCGGACCTGCAGCGCCGGCTGGACGAGGTGCGCCGGCGGGTGGAGCGCCCGAGCGTGCGGGTCCTCGTGGTCGGCGAGCCGAAGAAGGGCAAGAGCTCGCTGGTCAACGGCCTGGTGGGCGCGCCGGTGTGCGCGGTGGGCGAGGACGTCACCACGGTCGTCCCCACCGTGGTCGCGGGCGGCACCGAGCCACGAGCGGAGCTGGTCCACGCCGTCGACGGCGCGCCGGGCACGGGAGAGGCTGTCCGACGGGAACGGGTGCCGCTGTCCTCCCTGGCCTCCCGGCCGCCGGACCCCGACGACGAGCACCGGCCGCTGCGCATCGAGGTCACCCTGCCCCGGCGGGTGCTCGACGGCGGGCTCGAGCTGGTCGACACCCCGGGTCCGGGCGGCATCGGCGCCGTCCCCTCGCTGTCCGCGCTGGACCTCGTGCCCGGGGCCGACGCCGTCCTGGTCGTCACCGACGCGACGCAGGAGTTCACCGCGCCGGAGATGGCGTTCCTGGAGCAGGCCGCCGCGCTGTGCCCCACCGTCCTCCTCGCGATCACCAAGACCGACGTCGCGCCGGGGTGGCGGACCGTGGCCGAGCTCGACCGGCGGCACCTGGCCGACCGCGGAGTCGAGGCGCCGGTGTTCCCCGTGTCCTCCGCCCTCGCGCTCCTGGCCGCCCAGCAGGGGGACGCCGAGCTGCGCGAGGAGTCGGGGCTGGGGGCACTCGTCCAGCACCTGCGCGAGCAGGTCGTCGCCCGCGCGGAGGCCCTGGCCCGGCGCTCGCTGGCGCACGACGTCGCCACGGTCACCCAGCACCTGCGGCTGGCCACGCGCACCGAGCTCGCCGGCCTGGAGGACCCCGCATCGCAGGACGCGCTGGTCCAGGACCTGGAGTCGGCGCGGGCGTCGGTGGACCAGCTGCGTCGTCGCTCCTCCAGGTGGCAGCAGATCCTGGGCGACGGCGTGACCGACCTGATGGCCGACATCGACTACGACCTGCGCGACCGGTCCCGCGTCGTCACCCGGGAGGCCGAGGAGGCCATCGACGCGGACGATCCGGGCGCGCTCTGGCCCGAGTTCAGCAGCTGGCTGCAGCAGCGCATCGAGATAGCCGTCGCCGACAGCTTCGTGTGGGCCGAGCAGCGCTCCCGGTACCTGGCCGACCAGGTGGTCGAGCAGTTCGCCCGCGACGGCGGGGCGGCGCTGCCGGAGCTGGCCATCGGCGAGGCGACCGACGTGCTGGCCGCCGTCGTCGACCTGCCGGAGATCGACGACGGCTACCTGCGGCTGCGGGAGCGGTTCCTCATCGGCGTACGCGGCTCCTACACCGGCGTGCTCATGACCGGGCTGGCCACGAGCCTCGCCGGCATGGCCCTGATCAACCCGATCTCCCTCGCGGCCGGCGTGCTGCTCGGGCGCAAGGCCTACAACGACGACAAGGCGCAGCGCCTCCAGCGCCGGCAGGCGGAGGCGAAGTCGGTCGTCCGGCGGCACGTGGACGAGGTCGTCTTCCAGGTGGGCAAGCACCTCAAGGACCGGCTGCGCGTGGTCCAGCGGACGCTGCGGGACCTCCTCGGCGACACCGTCGAGGAGATGACGCAGTCGCTGACCGACGCCGTGCGGGTGGCCCAGCGGACGACCAAGGAGGCGGCCGGCGAGCACGCCGCCCGCCTGCGGACGCTGCGCCAGCGGCTCGAGCGCATCGACGCGCTGGCCGCCGAGGCGCGCCGACCGGCCCCGACGTCGCCGGCACCGACGTCCCCGGCACCGGCCCGCGCGTCGTCCGCACCACCCGGCGCCACCCGCCCGCTCACCGCGGCCGGCGGACCGCCCCGATGACCGGGAACCCGGCCGTGTGCGACCTGCTGGCGGCCACCCTGGACGCCCGCCGTGGGTACCCGCAGGTCGCCGCCCGGCTGGCCGACCACCGGGCGAGGCTCGACTCACCCGTGCGCATCGCCCTGGCCGGCCGGGTGAAGGCCGGCAAGTCCACCCTGCTCAACGCGCTCGTGGGTGTCCGCATCGCCCCGACCGACGCGGGCGAGTGCACCCGCCTGGTCACCGTCTACCGCCACGGGCAGTGGCCCCGCGTCGCCGCGCACACCGCGGACGGGGAGCGGCACCTCCCCGTCCACCGGGTCGCCGGAGGGTTGCGGCTCGACCTCGCGGGTCTGGACCCCGCCGACGTGGACCACCTGCGCGTCGACTGGCCGACGGCGGGGCTGGCCGAGGCCACGCTCGTGGACACCCCGGGCATCGCCTCCCTGTCCACGGATCTCAGCGCGCGCACGAAGGGGTTCCTGGAACCCGGCGACGCACAGCCGGGCGCCGACGCCGTCGTCTTCCTGACCCGCCGGCTGCAGGCGGAGGACATCGAGGTGCTGCGCGCCTTCCAGGAGCGGACGGGGTCGCGCGCCACCACGATCACCGTCCTGTCGCGGGCGGACGAGATCGGCTCGGGGAGCCTCGACGCGTTGCAGCGCGCCGCCGAGGTCGCCGGGCGGTGGGCCGCGGACCCGGCCCTGGCCGAGGTCGCCCCCACGGTCCTCCCGGTCACCGGCCTGCTGGGCCTGGCCGGGCGGACGCTGCGGCACGGTGACTTCGTCGCCCTGCGGAGCCTGGCCGGCACGCCCCCTGCGGACCTGCAGCCGCTGCTGCTGACCGCGGACCGGTTCGGCCGCCCGGACGTCCCGGGCGGGGTGGCGCAGGCGGTACGCCGGACGCTGGTGGAGCGCTTCGGGCTCTTCGGGGTCCGGCTCTGCATCGTCCTCGTACGGGCGGGGATCGACAGCGCGCAGGCCCTGGCGGACGAGCTGGTGCGGCGCAGCGGCCTCGAGGAGCTGCACCGCCGGATCACGGTGGACTTCACTGCGCGCGGCGCCCAGCTGCAGGAGGGCTCCGCGCTGGCCGCGGTGGAGTGGGCGCTGCGGACGGCGCCGGCCGACGACGACGGGCAGCTGTGGGCGGAGCTGGAACGCCTGCGCCTGGCCCGGCACGTCGTGGAGCTCTCCGCCTGCCATCCGGGCGGCGCCGTGAGCCGGCTGCCCGAAGAGCTCCGGGCGGAGGGAGCCCGGCTGCTCGGTGCGGACGGTGGCAGCCCGGCAGCGCGCCTGGGGATGCCGGCCGGCGACAGCACGCCCGACGCGCTGCGGACCCGCGCGGGCGAGACGCTCGACCGCTGGCAGGCGCACGCGGCGGACCCGCTGGCCCCGCGCACCGTGCGGGACGCGGTGGCGGCGGTCGTGCGGTCGCTGGAGTCGGTGCTCGCCGAACTCGACGCCGGATCTCCAGCCGACGCGGTACCTCCAGCCGACGCGGTGCCCTCAGCCGCGGCCGGGACGCAGCCACTGGCGGGATGACGGCCAGAACAGCGCCACCAGCGCCGCCACGACCAGCCCCGCCTGCACGACCAGGGCGCTGCGGTCCAGCTCGGCCCCGCCGGAGACGACGCTCTGCGCGACGTCGTCGGCCACCAGGACGAGCAGACCGGTGCCGAGCAACGGCCACCGTGCCCACGCCCGCCGGCGGAGCACCAGGGCCGTCCAGACGAGCAGGGCCACGCTCAGGACCGTGACGGACCCGAGCACGAGCCCTGTCGTCGCGGCCACCCCGTCCGCGATCGCGTCCGCCGGGAGATCCGGGTCCGCCTCGGTCGCCTCGGCGGTGAGCTTCGCCCGCAGCGCCTCGCGGTCGGCGAGGGCCCCCAGCACGCCGGCGCCCCCGGCGACCGCGGCCAGGACCCAGCCGGCGGCCGAGAGCCGCAACGACCAGGGGCGGGGGGCCACCGGCGTCCGCGCCGGCGGTGCGAGCCGGCTGGTCACCTGCGGCCGCGGTGGGGGGCCGGCGGTGGG
Organism: Blastococcus aurantiacus; assembly: GCF_900102425.1. Classification (GTDB taxonomy): domain Bacteria; phylum Actinomycetota; class Actinomycetes; order Mycobacteriales; family Geodermatophilaceae; genus Blastococcus; species Blastococcus aurantiacus. The sequence continues at coordinate 88,945 of NZ_FNBT01000009.1, read as the reverse complement.
TGCAGGGAGGGGCTGCTTGGGCACCCGCGGCCGGACGACGCCCTCGGACGGCGGCGACGAGCGGGCCCGGTCGGCCTCCGGGTCGGCCACGGGCTCCACCTCCGTCGGGCTCGACGTCCTCGCAGGGTGGCACCCTCGCACGGCCCCGAGACCGTCCGCGAGGGAAACGCGGGATGTCGCGGCCCGTGTCGATCACTTACCGGTTCTGGCCTCTTGCGGTCAGTGACCGGTGAACTGCGCGGGTCGCTTCTCCAGGAAGGCCGCCACCGCCTCGCGGTGGTCGGCGGTGCGCCCGGCCACCTGCTGCAGCCGCGCCTCGAGGTCCAGGGTCTCCTCGAGGGAGTCCGTCGCCGCCGTGGCCAGGACGGTCTTGATCGCGCGGTAGGCCACCGTCGGACCCGACGCGAGCCGGGCGGCCAGGGCGTACGCCTCCGCCCGGACCTCCTCGGCCGGCACCACGCGGTGCACCAGGCCCCAGTGCGCCGCCGTCTCGGCCAGGAAGGGCTCGGGCAGCAGCAGCAGCTCGGTGGCGCGGGCACCACCCACGCAGTGCACCAGCCGCGAGGCCACCGCCGAGTCGCTGGACAGGCCCACCCCCGCGAACGCCGTGGTGAACTTCGCGCCGGCCGCCGCCACCCGCAGGTCGCCGGTGAGCGCCAGCCCCATGCCGGCGCCGGCGCACGCGCCGTTGATGCCCACCACGAGCGGCACCGGCAGCCGGGAGAGCGCCAGGACCAGCGGGTTGTACTCGTCGACGAGCACCGCGAGGGGCTGGTCGGGCTCCTCCGGTGGCCCTGCCGGCGCCTCCCGGCGCGCGCGGGACTCGTGCAGGTCCTGGCCCACGCAGAAGGCACGCCCGGTGCCGGTCAGCAGCACCGCCCGCACCGACTCGTCGGCGGCGATGTCGCGGACGTACCCGAGCAGCTCCTGGCGGGAGGCAGAGGACAGACCGGGCCGCAGCATGGTCAGCGTGGCGACGCCGCCGGAGTCCTCCCTGGTCACGGTCTCGGCCATCGTCGTCCGCCTCTCGCGCGCTGTGGTCCGGGCGCCGGACCGCCCCCGTGGGCCCACCCTGCCACGCCGGTGGTCCAGGTCACGGTGCCGGCCGGAGGGTGGCGCACGACGGATCGACCGCGTCCGGGGTGCGCCTGCACTGCGGCCGTCCGGCGGGGCTCCGGTACGGCACGTCAGCGGCGGTGTCCGCCCCGCCCGCCGGGGATCCGGGCGACGACGCACACACGCTGAGCAGCCGCCGCGCCGGGCGCGCCGGGATGGTCGCGGGCGTCACGTCCGCCGGCCGAGGGCAGGGGCCGGCCCGCGGGCGACCATGGGATCCGGCCCTCGCATGTGTAGACCCGGCCGGGTCTGGACACCGTGGGGGGCGGGGAGCGGTCGCACCGGTCCCCGGTGCATCAACCGGACGTTGACGAGGAGTGGCCCCCGTGGTCGAACCAGGACGACGGTGCCTGGGCGACCGGTACGAGCTCCACCAGATGATCGCCGCCGGCGGCATGGGCCAGGTCTGGCGCGCGACGGACATCGCCCTGCACCGGTCGGTGGCGGTGAAGGTACTGCGCAGCGAGTACACCGGCGACCCGAGCTTCCTCGCCCGTTTCCGCGCCGAGGCGCAGCACGCGGCGTCCCTGAGCCACCCCCACGTCGCCGCCGTCTTCGACTACGGCGAGGAGACCGCCCAGGACGGCACGGGCGAGACGCTGGCCTACCTGGTGATGGAGCTCGTCGAGGGCGAGCCGCTGTCGGCCCTGCTGGCCCGCGAGGGCGCCCTGGACCCCGACACCACGCTGCGCCTGCTCCAGCAGACCGCCTTCGCCCTCGCCGAGGCCCACCGGATGGGCCTGGTGCACCGGGACGTCAAACCCGGCAACATCCTGGTGCGGGACGACGGCAGCGTGAAGATCACCGACTTCGGCATCGCCTGGTCGGCCCGCAGCGTCGCCCTCACCCGCACCGGCCAGGTGATCGGCACCCCGCAGTACCTCTCGCCCGAGCAGGCCGAGGGCCGGCTGGCCACGCCGGCCAGCGACGTCTACGCGCTCGGCCTCATCGGCTACGAGTGCCTGACCGGCCACCCCGCCTTCGAGGGCGACAACGCGGTCACCATCGCGCTCAAGCAGGTCCAGCAGGAGCCCGAGCCCCTGCCCGGCGCGCTGCCGCCCGGCGTCCGCACGCTCATCTCCCGCGCGCTGGTCAAGAACCCCGCGGCACGGATCCCCGACGGCGCGGCCTTCGGCGCCGCCATCGACGACGTCCTGGCCGGGCGCGAGCCGGCGGAGGTGCCGGCGCCCCCGACCCAGCAGGTCGACGCGCTGCCCCTCCCGTCCGGCGACGGCGCAGGGCCGACGACCGGGACGACCGTGCTCGGCCCGCCCGCCCCGCGGCGCGGTCGCCGGTTGGCGACGGCCGTGCTGCCGCTGGTGGCCCTGCTGGCCGGCGCGGGCATCGCGGCCGGGGTGCTGCAGACGATCTCCGACAGCCCGCCCGCGTCCACGGCGGTGGCGGCCGAGCAGCGGGACAGCGCGAGCGTGCTGCTCAGGGCCGGGGACCACGTCGGCCGCCCGGTCGACGAGGTCGCCGAGGAGCTCACCGCGCTGGGACTGGTCGTCGAGCTGAAGGCGGAGCCGTCCGCAGCCGTCCCGGCGGACCAGGTCACCGGCATCTCGCCGACCGGCCGGCAGCTGCGTGCCGGCGACGTCGTCGTCGTCCGCTACGCCGTACCGCTGCCGCGGACTCCGGAGAGCACGGGCGGCGGAGGTCCGCGGGAGGCCCGCGTCACCGACGCCGCCCCGGAGTCCGACGTCCCCGCGGGCGGGGACGCGGCCGAGGCGCCCGTGTCGTCGGAGCCCACGCTCCAGGCAGGGCAGCCCAGCGCGACGCCGACGGAGCCCACCGGGGAGCCGCTGCCCACGGTGACCCCCACGGAGCCGACGGAGCCGACGACCCCGACGGAGACCTCGACCCCCACACCGACGGAGACCTCGACGCCCACGACGACGGGGTCCTCGACGCCCACGACGCCGACGACCCCCTCGACCGGTCCCAGCCAGACCTGAGGTCCCTCGTACGGAGGACGGCGGTCGCGCCGACGGCCCCGGCCGGGTAGGACGAGCACGGAACGCGAGGTGAGGCCGGTGGCGGAGCCCGGACGGCGGCTGCTCGGCGGCCGCTACGAGCTGGACACCCTGCTGGCCACGGGCGGGCAGGGGCAGGTCTGGCGCGCCCGCGACACGGTGCTGTCCCGGCCGGTCGCGGTGAAGGTGCTCCGGAGCGAGTTCACCGGCGACCCGACCTTCATCGCCCGCTTCCGGGCCGAGGCCCAGCACGCCGCGCTCGTCGTCCACCGGCACATCGCCGCGCTGTTCGACTACGGCGAGCTCGACGACGCGCTCACCGGGGAGCGGCTGGCCTTCCTGGTCATGGAGCTGGTCGAGGGGGAGTCCCTGGCCGACCTGCTCGCGCGCGAGGGGCGGCTGCCGGCGTCACGCACCCTGGCGATCCTGCGGCAGGCCGCCGACGCCCTGGCCGCGGCGCACGCTGCCGGGCTCGTCCACCGCGACGTGAAGCCGGGCAATGTCCTCGTGGCCGCCGACGGCTCGGTGAAGCTGACCGACTTCGGCATCGCCGTGTCGGCCTCGAGCCTGCCCCTGACCCAGACGGGCCAGGTCGTGGGCACCGCGCACTACATCTCACCGGAGCAGGCCGAGGGGCACCGGGCCCGAGCGGCGAGCGACGTCTACGCCCTCGGGCTGGTCGGCTACGAGTGCCTGGCCGGGCGGCGTGCGTTCGACGGCGAGAACTCCGTGCAGATCGCCCTGAGTCACCTCCGGGACACGCCCGACCCGCTGCCCGACGACGTCCCGGAGCAGGTGCGGGTGCTGATCCGGCGCGCCACGGTCAGGGACCCGGCGCGACGGCTGCCGGACGGTGCGGCCTTCCGGGACGCGATCGACGACGTGCTCGCCGGCCGGCGGCTGTCCCCGCCGGCGCCGGACACCAGCCCGCTGCCCACCGGGCCGATAGCCGGCCGGGGGCGTCGCCGCACGCGCGTGCTGGCCCCGCTGGCCGCGCTCCTCGTCGGTGCGGGCCTCGGCGTCGGCGCGCTGCAGATGGCCCTCGACGCCCCTCCGGCTCCGGCGGCGGGGGCCGACACCGCCGATACCGTCCTGCTGGTCGCGGCCGACCACCTGGGACGACCGGTCAGCGAGGTGGAGGCCGAGCTCGGCCGGCTGGGCCTGCGGGTCGAGCGGGTCGCGGACGACACCGCGGACGGGGCGGCCGGCGCCGTCACCGCTCTGGGCCCCACGGGTGCGCTGGAACGCGGGACGCTCGTCCGGGTCACCTACGCCACGGGCCGGCCGGAGGCTCCCGCTGCGGGCGGTCCGGAGGTCTCCGACGTGACCTCGGAGGCGCCGGCACCGGCGTCGCCCGCACCGGTCGTGGTGCCCCCGGGCGCTCCGGCCGCGGGCGCACCCGGCACCGCTCCGCCGGCCGAGGCCCCAGTGACCGGCCGGCCGGCTGCCGAGCCACCACCGGCGCCGGCGGGCGGGAACGGCAACGCCCGCGGCAAGGGGAACGGCAACGGGAACGGTGCCGCCCAGGGGAACGCCGGCCGCGGCAGGGGCTGACCGTCCGGCGGCTCCCCGATCAGCTCCGGCGGCCCGGACCGGTCCAGAGGGCGCCACCCAGGCACGCCAGAGCAGCGGTGAGCAGGAAGCCGCGGTCGGTGGCGACGACGGGCAGCACCACGAGGACCCAGAAGACGGCGAGCCCGACCAGCCCGCCAGCGGCGATGCGCCAGGCGGTTCCCGCGCCGATCCGCCGGCCGCCGGGCAGCAGCGAGGCGGAGGCGGCGAGGCCCAGCGCGGTGCAGGCGGTGGCGAAGGCGGACCACAGCGGGATGTCCGACCAGAACGACTCCCCGCCGAACCGCAGCGCCAGGCCCACCTCCAGCAGGACGAGGGAGGCCAGCACCAGCCCCAGGACGACCAGGGACGACCGGTCGGGCGTCCGCCGGGCCGGCGGCTCGGCGGCGTCCTCGAGCATCGGGACCGGCCCGGTCACCAGCGAGTCGGGCCACCCCGCCGCGGGACCCGGCTCCTGCGGCGGGGGCGTGGACGCGGGCGGCGCTGCCGCCGGCCCGACGGCGGTCGCTCCAGCAGCGGTCGCTCCAGGATGCGGGGGAGCCCCGGGCAGACCCGGGACGAAGCCCACCGGTCCGGTCGCCTGCACCGTCGGCACGGGCGCCGGGCTGGTGGCCGCAGGGTGCGGCGGCAGCTGCGGTGCGGGCGCCGCCGGTGCGACGACCGGGATCTCCTGCGTGCGCGGTGGCGCGGTAGCCGCGGGCTCGGCCGGCGGCTGGGCGTCGTCGGGCGGCTGAGGGTCGGTCGGGGAACTCACGGGCCCTCCCTCGCAGCGTTCGGCCGGCCGTGCGGCCGGTCCGTCCCAGCACCGTATCCGGGCGAGTGCTCCGGGCGGGCCGGGCGCACCGGCAGCCGCCGTCCTAGGGTCGGGCGGGTGAGCATCCGCGCCGGCATCGTCGTCACCGGTACCGAAGTCCTCACCGGGCGCGTCGCCGACGCCAACGGGCCCTGGCTCGCGGAGCGGCTGCGCGAGCTGGGCGTCGACGTCGGCCACGTCGTGGTCGTCGGCGACCGCCCCGACGACCTGCATGCCGCCCTGGCCTTCCTCGCCGGCACCGGCGTGCCGCTCGTCGTCACCACGGGCGGCCTGGGCCCCACGGCCGACGACCTCACCGCCGACGTCGTCGGCGGGTACCAGGGGCGCCCCTCGTCGGTCGATGAGGCGCTGGAGCAGCGGATCGCCGCCGTCGTCGAGCGGCTCATGGCGATGCGGGGCTGGCGGGCCGACGCGGAGTCCACCGCGGCCGGGGTGCGCAAGCAGGCCCGGGTCCCCGACGGCGCCACCGTGCTGGACCCGGTGGGCACCGCGCCCGGGCTGGTCGTCCCGCCCGCGGAGGGCCGGCCGGGGCCGGTCGTGCTGGTGCTGCCCGGGCCGCCGGGGGAGCTGCGCGGCATGTGGCCGGCCGCGGTGGCCAGCGGACCGGTGGCCGCGCTGCTGACCGGCGCCCCGGAGCTGCGCCAGGCCACGGTGCGCATGTGGGGCACGCTCGAGGCGCAGCTGGCCGCCACGCTCCGCGACGCCGAGCCCGAGCTGGGCGGTCTGGAGATCACCACCTGCCTGCGCGAGGGCGAGCTCGAGATCGTCACCCGGTACGCCCCGGACGCCCAGCCGGCCTACGACCGGCTGGTCGAGGTGCTCACCGAGCGGCACGGGGACACCGTCTTCTCCACCGGGCCCGACCTGGACGCCATCGTGGCCGACGCCCTGTCCGGCCGGGGCCTCACGATCGCCACCGCCGAGTCCTGCACCGGTGGGCTGCTCGCCGGCCGGCTGAGCGCCCGCCCCGGATCCTCCGCCCACCTCCTGGGCGGGATCACCGCCTACGCGAACAGCGCCAAGGAGGCGCTGCTCGACGTCCCGGCCGACCTCCTCGCCGGGCACGGGGCGGTCAGCGCCGAGGTCGCCGCCGCCATGGCCGACGGCGCGCGGGCCCGGTTCGGCGCCGACGTCGGGGTGGGCATCACCGGCGTCGCCGGGCCCGATGGGGGCACGGCGGACAAGCCGGTCGGGACCGTGCACGTGTGCGTCGTCGGGCCGGACGGCCGGGTCGCCCGCGCCCTGCGGCTGCGCGGCTCCCGGACGGCCGTGCGGGAACGATCCGTCACGATGGCGCTGCACCTGCTGCGCGAGCTGCTTCTGGGCGGTCCACCGGCGTGACGGGCCGGCCGGACCTCCGTGGGCGGTCAGCCGGACGGACCGGGTCAGGAGTCGAGCGCGGGCGGCCCGCCAGGGGCGGCCGCCTTGCTGAGGGGTGCCCCGTCCAACCGTGCGTGCACGACGAGCCGCTGCTCGGCGGAGTACTTCGGATGGCAGGTGGTCAGCGTGAGGTAGGCGTCCGACGGCGCGGCCGTCGTCGGTCCACCCGGTGTCGGCGCGATCACGTCGACGTCGCCCGGGCTGACGATCTGCTGCCCCGGGATCCCGCTCGGGTCGCTGCCGAAGTCCCCGGTGGCCTGGTCGCCGAGCACCCGGTAGGTGAACCAGTCGCTCCCGGTCTCGACCACGATGGCATCCCCGGGACGCAGCCGGTCCAGATCCACGAAGGGTGAGCCACGGCCGACCCGGTGACCGGCCACCGCGAAGTTCCCCTGCTGCCCCGGCATCGCGGTGTCGATGTAGTGCCCCGGCCCCTGGTCGAGCTGGTCCTGTGCCGTCCCCTCCACGATGACGCGTGAGTAGTCGTTCCCGAGCGCCGGGACGTGGAGCACTGCGAACGGCTCTCCGACGTCCACCCGGACCGACTCCGCCGCGGGGCCTGGGGCGGGAGCGGGCGCGCTCTCCGGTGCCACCACGGTGGGTGCGTCGGCGGGCGGCACAGTGGTGGGTGGTTCGTCCGCCCACTGTTCCTCGATCTGCTGGGTGAGCTGGTCCTGTGCACGGGCGGCGAGGAGGTCCGTCGCCCACAGTTCGTAGACGACGAAGAGCAGGGCGACCAGCCCGAAGGTCATCAGCGTCTGGCCGATGCCGCGGCTGACAGTGCGCACCAGGTCGCCCCGTCGACGAGGTGCCCGCACGCGGGTCTCCCGCGGCGGCGCGTCGAGCTCGGCTTCGTCGCTCACCACGCACTCCCGTCTGCCGATGGCCCTCGATGGAGCGGACGCCGCCCGTTCGGAAGGTCTCCGTGCGGGCGACGTCCGAAGGTGGTGCCCGGCCCGCCGCCGTGGGTGGTTCCGGCGGCGGGCCGGTGGATCAGACCGCCGCGGTTGCGGTGCGGCGACGGCCGGCGAGGGTGAGCGCGCCACCCGCGCCGAGGGCGATCAGGCCCAGGGTGAGCGGGACCGAGGTCTCGGCACCGGTGTAGGCGAGCTGGCCCTTGGGCTGTGCGGAGGTGTTCATCGCCGCGGACCGGTGGGCGGCCGGAACGGCCACCTTCGTGGAGGCGACGTGGACGGCGTGGGCCGGCTTGTGGTGCTGGGCGACCGGGTGCACGACGTGAACGGGCTTGTGGCCGGCCGGCTTCTCGCCGTCCGTGCCGCCGTTGTTGCCGCCGTTGTTGCCGCCGTTGTTGTGGCCGTTCCCGCCGTTGTTGTTGCCGACCGAGGCGTTGCCCGAGTTCTCGACGGTGCCGCCGTTGGCGTGCTGGTCGATCGAGTTCCCACCGCTGTTGACGATGATGTAGCAGTCGATGTTGATCGTGGTGGTGTTCTCGCCGGCGTTGGCGATGCAGGTGAGGTCACCGCTGTTGCCGCCGGTGATGATGCCGGCGTTGTTCGTGCCGCCGCTGGCGTCGGTGTCCCCGCCGGTGGCGGTGTTGTTCTCCTCGTTGGAGACGTCGACGACGTTGGTGTTGGTGCTGTCCGAGGTGCTCGAGCCAGAGGTGGAGCCGCCGTCCTCGTCGTCGTCGGTCTCGACGGTGGAGGAGCTGGTGGTGGTGGAGTCGATCACCGCGGTGCCCGAGGCGCCACCGCCGCCGGAGGAGGGCGAGACGCCGGCGTTGCCGGAGTCGCGGACCGTTCCGCCGTTGGCGTGCTGGTCGATGGAGTTGCCGCCGCTGTTGACGACGATCGAGCCCTCCACGTCGGTGTTGCTGTCGCTGTCGTCACCCTCGCCGGAGGTGGAGGAGCTGGCGTCGACCGAGCCGCTGTTGCCGAGGGTGGCGATGCCGGCGTTGTTGTTGCCGCCGCTGGCGTCGGTGTTCCCGCCGGTGGCGGTGTTGTTCTCCTCGTTGGTGACGACGACGGTGTTGCTGTTGTCGCTGGTGGACTCAGCCGAGCCACCGGTGCTGCCGCTGCCGGAGCCACTGGTGTCCTGGGCGCTGGTCGTGTCCGAGACGATGGCTGCGTTGCCTTCGGCGCCGGTGTCGGCGCTGGCCACTGCCTGGCCGAGGAAGAGCATTCCTCCGGCCATACCTGCGATGGCGAGTCCGTTGCGCACGGAGCGATTCATGACGTGGATGTCCTTCGTGTCGTGTGGTGTGGGAGTGGTGCGGAGTGGAGTGCTGCGCGCCGCAGGGCCATGGATGGGCGCGTGGGAGATGCGCGGTGGACGAACCGCGACGTGGAACGGATGGCGGAGCAGGAGACGAGGCTCAAGGCGACCGCACCGGGTCGTGATGTGCCCCCCGTGGCACACCGGGACGGGTGCGGATCCGGGTGGCCGGAGCTCAGTCGGGTCGGGTACCGCGGTCGGCGACCGGGCCGCCGATGGAGCCCTCGAGAGGGGCGCTGCGTCCGGCGCTGAGGGCCAGGACGAGATCGACATGCGTGGCCGGGAGCACGACGGAGGTGTGCGAACCGCCCCCTGCGGAGCCGCCCTGACCGGCGCCGTTCGTTGCGCATCCCGTGGGCGCACCGGACGCCGCCGGAGCGGCGGGGGCCGGAGCCGGGAGCGGGAGGGGAGCGACCGGGTGGGTGGGCTGGGAGGGGTACTGGCCCGCATCCACCAGCACCTGTGGGGCGGGAGCCGGAGCCGCAGCGGCGACCTGACGGACCGCCACCGCGGTGCGGGACGAGGGGGCCGCGGCCGACGTCTCGACATCGGCGGCGGCCGCGGTGGCGGGGGCCGCGGCGGGATCCGCGACCGGGGTCGGCGCGGGCGTGGCAGCCGGAGCGGGCCCCGGGGACGCAGGGGGACAGTTCTCGCCGGTGTCGACGGCGGGTCCGGCGCCTGCGTCCTCCGCGGCGGACGCTCCGCACGACGAGGCGCCGGCGGTGGGTGTCGCGGCCACCGCGGGCGTCGTTCCCGTGGTGGCCTCCGAGACGGTCGAGACCGTCACCGTGGCGCCCTCGGTCGTGGTCGTGGTCGTCGTGGTGGTGGTCGTGGTCGTCGTGGTGCTGGACGGCGTCGCGCTGTCGGTCGTCGTCGCGGAACTGTCGTCCCGGGTGCTCGTGCTCGTCGTCGACACCGTGCTGGTCGTCGACACCGTGCTGGCCGTCTCGGCGGACGACTCGTCCCGGTCGGTGGTGCCCGGAGCCGCGTCGGTCCCGGCCTGCTCGTCCGTCGCGTCCGCGGGCGGGGCCGTCTGCTCCGCCGGCGCGCTCGGGACGGATTCTTCGGCGCGTGCGGTGTCGGCGGCCACGGCCAGCCCGGCGTAGAGCCCGGCGCCGAGGAGCCCGGCGGCCAGCGTGCGGCGGAGCCAGGGACGCCCGGCAGCGGGCAGCACGCGCCCGTCGTCGACTCCTGGGCGGTCCGTCACGCGGCGGACGTTAGGAACTGGTCCGTCTCGCGGCCAGTCCGCTCGGCCCGGCGAATCTCGGTCATCGGTGTGTCTTGAGTCACACACGATCGGGTGAATACGCACGGTCACGTCCGAATGTCCTCGCCGGTCCCGTGCGGCCGCCGCGGTGCCGTGCGCGGCGAGACCTCGACCTCCGGGCGGGGTGACGACGACGCGTGTCCAGCGCGCCCGGGCGGGGCACCTCCGGGCCGTGACCACGCTGACCCTGCACGCGACCGGCACCGCTCCACCCGCCGAGGTCTGGGAGCGGTACGCCGTCCCCGCCCGGTGGCCGGGGTGGTCGCCGCAGATCACCGGCGTGGAGCTCCCGGCGCACCGGCTGGCCCCGGGCCTCTCCGGGCGTGTCCTCGGCCCCTTCGGGCTGGCCGTGCCCTTCACCATCGAGGACGTCGACGAGGCCGCCCGGCGGTGGTCGTGGCGGGTGGCGGTCGGGCCGCTGGGCGTGCGGCTGCTGCACTGGGTCGCCGAGGGTCCCGGGGGCGGGACGACGACCGGGCTGCGGCTCTCCGGACCGGCTCCGCTCGTCCTGGCCTACGCCCCCGCCGCCCTCCTGGCCCTGGGGCGCCTCGTGCGCGCCTGACCCGCTCCTGGCGGGCGCAACGGGGGCCGCGATCGCGCCCGGCTGGATTACCGTGCCGTCATGCCCGCCACCCACGAGGTCACCAACCAGGTGCCGCCGCTGGCCGGCCACGACCCGATCGCGGGCGACGCCGCGCTGGCCGAGGCCTGCGTCCGGCACGCCGACCGGGCGACGCTGGACTCCCTCGCCGGGCTGGGCCGGCTGGCCGGCAGCGAGCAGGCCCAGGAGTGGGGCCGTCTGGCCAACGAGAACCCGCCCCGGCTGCGCACCCACGACCGCTACGGCCACCGGATCGACGAGGTGGAGTTCCACCCCGCCTGGCACGAGCTCATGCGGACCGCCGTGGAGCACGGCCTCGCCGGGGTGCCCTGGCGCGCCTCGGCCGCGGGGGACGCGCACGCGCACGTGCGGCGGGCGGTCGGCTACCTCGGCTGGACGCAGGTCGAGATGGGGCACGGCTGCCCCACGACCATGACCTACGCCGTCGTCCCGGCCCTGCGCCGGACGCCGGAGCTGGCGGCACGCTTCGAGCCGGGGCTCACCGCGGCGGCCTACCAGTTCGGGCTGGCCGAGCCCACCGGCAAGCGGGGCCTGATCGCCGGCATGGGCATGACCGAGAAGCAGGGCGGCTCGGACGTCCGGGCCAACACCACGCGCGCCGTCCCCCAGCTCGACGGCACCTACCGGCTGACCGGCCACAAGTGGTTCACCTCGGCGCCGATGAGCGACCTGTTCCTCGTCCTCGCGGTGCTCGACGAGGGGGTGTCGTGCTTCCTCGTCCCGCGGGTGCTGCCCGACGGGACGCGCAACGTGTTCCACGTGCAACGTCTGAAGGACAAGCTCGGCGACCGGTCGAACGCCTCCAGCGAGGTGGAGTTCGACGGCACGACCGGCTGGCTCGTCGGCGAGCCCGGACGTGGCGTGCCGGCCATCATCGAGATGGTCAACATGACCCGCCTGGACTGCGTCCTGGGCTCGGCGGCGACGGTGCGCGCAGCCCTCACCCAGGCCGGCCACCACGCGCGGCACCGATCGGCCTTCGGGGCGCTGCTGGCCGACCAGCCGCTCATGCAGAACGTGCTCGCCGACCTCGCCGTCGAGAGCGAGGCCGCCACGGCGCTGGCCGTCCGGCTGGCCGCGGCCGTGGACGCGGGGGAGACGGCGTTCCTGCGGCTCGCGGGGGCGGCGGCGAAGTTCTGGGTGTGCAAGCGGACGCCGGGCGTCGTGGCCGAGGCGATGGAGGTGCTGGGCGGCAACGGCTACGTCGAGGACTCGGGTCTCCCGCGGCTCTACCGCCAGTCGCCGCTGAACTCGATCTGGGAGGGCTCGGGCAACGTCATCGCGCTGGACGTCCTGCGCGCCCTGGGGCGTTCGTCGGAGTCGCTGGCCGCCGTCACCGCGGAGCTCGAGCTGGCGCGCGGCGTGGACGCCCGGTTCGACGACGCCGTCAAGCGCCTCTCCGCCGAGCTCGGCGACCCCGACCGGCTGCCGCTTCGGGCGCGCCGGATCGCCGGGCTCCTGGCGCTGTGCCTGCAGGGCTCGCTCCTCCTCCGGCACGCGCCGGCGCCGGTCGCGGACGCCTTCTGCGCCTCCCGTCTGGGAGGCGACTGGGGTGCCGTGCTGGGCACCCTCCCGGCCTCCACGGACGTCGCGTCGCTGGTCAGGCGCTCGTCGATCGAGGCCCCCGGCTGAGGGCCCCGCAGGCAGTAGTCTCGGTAGGCCGGAGCGCGGGCCCCACCCAGGAGGGCGGGGACGGTCCGGCGCCGGGATCCGTGCACACAGGGGTCCTGGGGCCAGGGGGACGGAGAGCGGGGAGCGTGGCTTCAGACGACGGGGCGCGACCGGTCCGACCGGACCTGGCCGCCGCGCCCGACGCCGTCTTCCGGCTCGATCTCGAGGGCCGCTTCACGTACGTGAACGCCGCCGCCGAGCTGCTGCTGGGGCACGGCGTCGACGAGCTGATGGGCCGCCGGGCCCGGGACCTGTTCCCGGCCGCGGTGGACACCCTCGCCGCGGAGCGGTACCAGCAGACGCTCGCCGACGGCTGCGCCCGGGAGTTCGACTACTTCTACGAGCCGCACGGCCGCTGGTACGAGATCCGGGTCTTCGCCGATCCGCCCGGGATCTCGGTGTTCTTCCGGGACGTCGACTCCCGGCACCGGGCCGATGCGGAGCGCGACGCGGAGCTGCGGCGGCTCACCTCGGTGCTGGAGGCGCTGCCCTCCGCGACGGTGCTCCTGGACGAGGACCGGCGCATCCTCACCGCCAACCGCGCGTGGATCACCGGCCGGACGCAGCCCGTCCAGTCGGCCGGGGTCCCCGGCAGCGACTACCTCGCCGCGATCCGGCCGGGGCTCGCGCCCGCCGACGCCGAGACGATCGAGGCCGGGATCGGCTGCCTGCTCGAGGCGCCGGCCGGATCGGCGGCGGCCGGCTTCGAGCACGAGTACCCCCGGTCGACTCCCACCACGACGGGCTGGTTCCGCCTCCAGGCGTCCCGGGTCGAGCAGTCGCGCCGGATCGTGGTGACCCATACGGACATCACCGAACGGGTGCGCAGCGAGCAGGCGCTGGCCTGGCGGGCGCGGCACGACGACCTGACCGGGCTGGCCAACCGCGGCACCCTGCTCGACCTCACCGCCGAGGCGCTCGCCGACGGACCGTCCGACGACGGTGCCGGCGCAGCCCTGATCGTGCTGGACCTGGACGGGTTCAAGACCATCAACGACTCGCTGGGCCACGGCATCGGCGACCAGTTGCTGCGCCAGGTGGGCCACCGGCTCGCCGGCGCACTCCGCCCCGGTGACGCGGTCGGCCGGCTGGGCAGCGACCAGTTCGTCGTGCTGGCGCGCGGGTGCCACGTTTCGGACGCCGCGGACCTCGCCTTCCGCCTGCAGGGCACCTTCACCCGGCCCTTCCCGGCATCCGGCATCTCGGTGCCGCTGTCGGCCAGCGTCGGTGTGGCGGTCGCCCAGCCGGAGGCGCGGGACCCGCACCAGCTGCTCAGCGATGCCGACGCGGCGATGTTCGCGGCCAAGAGCATGGGCCGGGACCGGGTACGGCTGTTCTCGCCCGGGCTGCGGGAGGCCGCCCGCTGGCGGCTGGAGGTCGCCACGAGGCTCCGCGACGAGGCGATCGACCAGCTGGTCGTCTACTACCAGCCCGTCGTCCGCCTCGACACCGGTGCGGTGGAGGGCGTCGAGGCGCTGGTCCGCTGGCAGCACCCCGAGCGCGGGCTCCTCGGCCCGGACACCTTCCTCTCCGTCGCCGAGGAGACGGGGCAGATCATCCCCATCACCCGGTGGCTGCTGCGCGAGACCACCCGTCGCGCCGCCGCGTGGGCTGCCGAGGGGCTGCCGCTGCGCATGTCGGTGAACATCAGCGCCCGGCACTTCTCGGCCGAGACCCTGGTCCGCGACGTGCGGCTGGCGCTGCGCGAGTCGGGCCTGGCCCCCGACCAGCTGGTGCTGGAGCTGACCGAGACCAGCGTCGCCGAGGACCCGACCCGCGCCGAGGACCAGCTCACCGTGCTGCGCCGGGCCGGCGTCCGCATCGCCATCGACGACTTCGGCACCGGCTGGTCGTCGCTGGCCCAGCTTTTCTCGCTGCCCATCGGGACGCTGAAGATCGACCGGTCGCTGTTGGTGGCCGCCGAGCAGGTCACCGGCGGCGAGGGCGGCGCCGTCCTGGCCGCGATCGTGGCGCTCACCCGGACGCTGGGCATCCGCTCGGTCGCCGAGGGCGTCGAGACCGTCGACCACCTGCGGATGGTGCGCGAGGCCGGCTGCGACATGGTGCAGGGATGGCTGCTCGGGCACCCCATGCCGGCGGACGAGCTGCCGGGCTGGCTGCGCCGGGTGCAGGAGGCGGGAGGCGACGCCTGCGCGCTGGCCGCGGCCCGCACCCCGGTCACCACCGCTCCGTGAGCGCCCGTCGGATCACCCGACGGGCGACGGCGCCGGCCGGACCCCCGGCTGCCCTCCGGCCGTCCCCACCCGCACCGCCGACGGCGGACCCGGGCCCGGCGGGGCAGACTGCTCCCGTGCTGGACAGTCCCCCCTCCTCCGCCCCGGTCGACGACGACGTCCGGGATCCGCTGCCGGCCGACGCCGCCGGCTCCGGCGAGAGCCGCCCGCGGCCTGCGCTGGACCTGCTCATCTGGGACGCCCCGAACATCGACATGACCCTGTCGACGGTCATCGGCGCCCGGCCCACGGCGGCGTCCCGGCCCCGCTTCGACGCCATCGCGGCCTGGTTCGTGGCCGCCGCCGGCGATCCGTCGGCCGCCGGGCGCGACGGCAGCGCGCCCGACGTCGAGGCGTGCGTCTTCGCCAACATCCCGCCGGTGCCGGGCACCCTGCAGCGCTGGGTGGAAGCGCTGCGGGGCTTCGGGTACGCGGTGTTCGCCCGGCCCAAGACCTCTCCCGACGACGACATCGACCAGGACATGCTCGACCACATCGCGGTCCGGGCGCACAGTCACCACCTGCGCCGGCTGCTGGTCTTCTCCGGTGACGGCCGGAACTTCGCCGAGCCGCTGGAGGACCTGGCCCGCCAGGGCACCCAGGTGGTCGTCGTCGCCTTCAGCGAGGTGGCCGGCTACGCGATCAGCTCCGACCTCATCCAGTTCATCGACATCGAGGACGTGCCCGGCGCGTTCACCGAGCCGCTGGACCGGGTGCGGCTGGACGCGCTGCCCGCCGACGGCGCCTGGCTGCGCCCGACGCGCAGCCTGCGGGACTTCGTCAGCTCCTACACGGCACGCCGCACCTGAGGGCACGCGCGCGCGGAACGGCGGATACCGTTCCCCACCGCGGGCGCCGGCCGATCGGGCGCGGCTCCGTGCGCGTGCGCGGACGAGAACGGAGATCAGCATGACGAGCGTTCCTGGCGTCGACCACCCCGAGGAGCAGTCCGACGCCGACGTCACCCTCGCGGCACGCGGCATCTCGGTGAACTCGCGGGTCGAGTTCGTCGGGGACGGCGTCATCGTGGTCCGGCCCTCGGCCGGTGACTACGTCGGGCAGTCGGTCGTCGTCCCGGGCGACGCCGTCGAGATCTACTGGAAGGCCGCCGAGACCCGTCGGGCAGTGCCCGCCGACGTCCTCGAGGTGGAGACCGGCACGATCGTGCGCTGGCGGCTGAAGGTCACCGGTCCCGCCGAGGACAGCCAGCGCAGGACGGCGGTCCGCGGTCGCGTCGTCCTCCCGGTCACGGCCGGCCACGGCGCCGTCGAGCTCGCCGGGGAGAGCGTGGACGTCAGCGAGAACGGGATCCGCGCCCAGTTCGAGAGCTTCGGGGTGCTGCCCGAGGCCGGGGCGTCGCTGGACCTCTCGGTCATGCTCGAGGACGGCGAGCTGCGCACCAAGGCGGAGGTCGTCCGCGCCCAGGCGCGGGGCGCCCGCTGGCTGATGTCGATCCGTTTCGTCGGCATCCAGGAGAAGGACCAGGACCGGGTGCGCCGGCGGGTGTTCCAGGCGCTGCGCGAGGAGCGCGCCAAGAGCATGGAGTGACGTCCGGCCCTACTCGCGGCGGATCTCGCCGGAGCGGGGCTCGGGGAGGCGGTCGCGCTGCTGACCCTGGGGGGACTCCGCCCGGCCGGACGGCAGCCGCGCCCACACGTGCTTGCGGCCGGGGCGCTCCTCCCAGCCGTAGGTGGTCGACAGCTGGGTCACCAGGTGCAGGCCCATGCCGCCGAGCGCCGGGTCGCGGTCGACGGCGGGGACCGGCGGGCGGTCGGGTGCCTCGTCGCTCAGGTCCAGCAGCCAGCCCTCCGGGCCGGCCACCACGAGGGCTCGGACGTCGCCCCCGCCGTGCCGGAGGGCGTTGGAGGCCAGTTCCTCGAAGACCAGCAGCAGCCCGTCCCGGGCGTCCTCGGTGGAGGCCGAGGCCACGGAGGGGTGGGCGATCCGCGCGCGCAGATCCGACCGCACCCGCGAGACGACGTGCATCGCCTCCAGCTGCCAGTGCCACACGTCGCCGGGGACCGACGGGACGGGCGCGGAGGGCCACGTGTCCCGGGCCGGCTCGTCGGCCATGGCATCTCCCTCGCGTCTGCTTCGCAGGGTGGCCGGGGGGTCCCGGCCGCGCCCCATCCTGACCGATAGGGCCTGGACGCGCGAAGGGGGGCCGGGCACGGCGGTCTGAGCAGGCAGACTGTGCCCATGGACGCGCTGTTGCGGGAGCTGAACCGGGTGACCTTCGTGGGCCGGACGCTCACCGAGGTGCTGACCGACATCACGCGGATCGCCACTGCCGGGATCCCCGGTGCCGAGTCGACGTCCATCACACTCCTGAAGAACGACAAGCCGTTCACCGCGGCCCACCACGGCGACATGGCGCTGGCAGCGGACGAGCTGCAGTACGAGAAGGGCTACGGGCCCTGCATGGACGCCGGCCGGGGCGGGGTGCTGCTGCGGATCGACGACGTGCAGGCCGAGGAGCGCTGGCCGGACTACGTGGCGCACGCCCAGGAGGTCGGTGTCCGCAGTTCTCTGTCGGTGCCGCTGCCGTACCAGGGTTCGAGCATCGGGGCGCTCGACATCTACTCCACGAGAGTGGCGGCCTTCGCCGGCCCCGAGGCGCTGGAGGCGGGGCTGGAGACGGCTGAGGTGGTGGCCGTCGCGGTCGCGAACGCCGACGCGCACTGGCAGCTCTCCGAGCAGACCCGCAACATGCGGATCGCCATGGAGTCCCGGGCGGTGATCGAGCAGGCGAAGGGCATCCTCATGGCTCAGCGGCACCTCACCGCCGAGCAGGCGTTCGAGGTCCTGCGCGGGGCCTCCCAGCGGTACAACCGCAAGCTCCGCGACATCGCCGCGGGCATCGTGGAGTCCACGCAGGAGAGCTAGCCCGGCAGCACCTGTCCGTCGAGCCGCGACAGCCGCGACACGAGGAACTCGACGGCCGCCTCGCTGTCGACGGTCTCGGCCACCTCCACCGCGGTGGGGGACGGCGAGACCGACCGCCGGTCGACCAGCGTCTGCCCGCGGCCGGCGCCCAGGGTCGTGTCGACGACGACGTCCCGGCGGACGGTGCCCAGCGTGCCGGGCGCGATGGCCTCGGTGAGGGCAAGCGCGTCGTGCACGACGACCCCGGGGACGCCGTAGGCGTCGCGCGCGTGGTCGAGGTACTGCTGGAGGATGGCGGCGGCGGTCGCACCGACCGGGCCGGCCGCGGCGAACCGTGCGATGCCTTCCTCGGACAGCACCGTGGGCAGCGTGACGTCCAGGCCCACCATGACCGTGGGGACGGTCGAGCCGAAGACCGCCGCGGCCGCCTCCGGGTCGGACCAGATGTTGAACTCCGCCGCCGCGGTGACGTTCCCGCCGCGTGCCGCCGAGCCGCCCATGACGACCAGCCGGTCGATGCGGGCCGCCGCCTCGGGGTAGACGGCCAGCAGCAGCGCGATGTTCGTGAGCGGCCCGATGGCCGCGACCGTGACCGGCTCCGGCGAGCCGGCGAGCAGCTCCGCGAGGGCCACCACCGCGGGGCGTGGGTCGAGCCGCGCCGGCGAGGGCGGCAGCTGCACGCCGCCCAGCCCCTCCGCGCCGTGCACGTGGCCGGCCCGCTCGGGCTGCGGGTGGATCAACGAGGCCCGGGCGCCCACCGCGACCGGGACGTCGGAGCGGCCCGCGAGCTGCAGCACCCGCAGCGCGTTCTCCGTCGTCAGCGCGAGGTCGACGTTGCCGTGCACCGTGGTGACCAGCCGCAGGTCCACCTCGGGGCTGGCCAGCGCCAGCAGAATCGCCAGCGCGTCGTCGATGCCGGGGTCGGTGTCGATCACCAGGGGGATGCGGGTCACCCCGGCATCCTCGCAGTGGCCCCGCCCCGGCGAGGAACAGGTCCCGCACCCCTCAGGAGGCGGTCGGGGCCTGCTCGTCGCGGACCCGCTGCGGCGTGGCCCGCCACCAGGGGGCCTGGGCGAGCAGGTACAGGGCGATGCCGACGACCAGGAGGATGGCGGCGCGGAACCAGATGCCCGCCTCCTGCTGCCACAGCAGCAGCACGCAGGAGCCGATGGCCAGCACCGGGACGACGGCCCACACCCGGAAGTGGTCGGCCGCGACCTCGTCCTTCCGCAGCACCAGGACGGCGATGTTCGTGCTGAGGAAGACGAAGAGCAGCAGGAGGACGACGGTGTTGGCCAGGTCGCCCAGGTCGCCGGTGAGCGTCAGCGCGATCGCCACGGCGGTGGTGACGACGATGGCCACCCACGGCGTGCGGCGGTTGGGCAGGACGGCGGCGAGCGGGCGGGGGAGCAGCCCCTGCTCGGCCATCCCGAACAGGAGCCGGCTGGACATGATCATGGTGAGCAGCGCGCCGTTGGCCACGGCGATCAACGCCACGGCGCTGAACAGCTTGTCGGGGACGCCGACGTCGGCGGCCCGGACGACCTCGAGCAGCGGTCCGGTCGAGCCGGCCAGCTCCTCCGGCGCGAGCACGATCGAGGCGGCGAGGCCCACCAGCAGGTAGACGACGCCCGCGACGAGGAGCGCACCGAACAGCGCCCGGGGGTAGACGCGGCGGACGTCGCGGACCTCCTCGGCGACGTTCGCGGAGACCTCGAACCCGACGAAGGAGTAGTAGGCCAGCAGCGCCGCGGCGAGGACCCCGGAGCCCACCGAGACGCCGTCGGGGAACTCCGTCACCCGGCCGACGTCCCCGTCCCCGCGGCCGAGGACCAGCGCGCCCAGCACGACCACGAGCACCAGGCCGGAGACCTCGATGACGGTCATGACCATGTTGGCCCGCACCGACTCCTTGATCCCGCGGGCGTTGAGCAGCGCCACGAGCACCAGGAAGACGACCGCCGCGAGGACCGCGGGCACGTCGAGGAAGACGCCCAGGTAGTCGCCACCGAACGCCAGAGACAGACCGGCCGCGCTGGTGACACCGGCGGCGAGCATGCAGTAGCCGACCAGGAACGAGACCAGCGGGCTGCGGAAGGCGCGCTGGGCGAAGACCGACGAGCCGCCGGCCTTCGGGTACTTGGTCACGAGCTCCGCGTAGGACGCCGCCGTCAGCATCGCGAGCACGAGCGCGACCAGCATCGGCAGCCACACCGCGCCGCCCACCTCGGTGGAGATCTCCCCGACCAGCGCGTAGACGCCCGCGCCCAGGACGTCGCCGAGGATGAAGAGGAAGAGCAGCCGCCCGGTCACCGAGCGCTTGAGGCGGGTGTCACCCCCGTCGGCCTGCGGAGGGGTGGCCGGCGCGTCCTGCGCGTGATCATGCACGGGCCGAGTCTCGGAGCCCGCCGCTGCGGTGGCAATTCGACGGAGCCCGATCGGGTGGCGCGCCGCTGCGGGCCCGCGACACGCGGGCGCGTCACGGACCGGCCGGGTGCCACCGGCCGGCCGGTCACGCGTGTCCACGCTCGGGGAGCGCCTCTTGTCGACAAGGACATCCCCTGGAGGACGGGTCACCGGCCGGTCCGGGACGGCCGGACAACAGTTGGGTCACGCGGGTCGGAGGAGGTGTCCGGAACGACGGCCGGAGGGCACCGGACTGCCTAGTTTTCTCCTTGTCCGCGACACCTTCCCCGGTCGCGGACGACGACCTGGAGGCGAGATGAGCAGCAGCGAGGCGAGCGTTCTGACGCCCGCACGCGGGGGCGCCTCCCCCGCCGAGCCCGGTGCCTCCCTGGCCGGCCTGATCGGTCTGCTGGACCGCGCCGACGGCGCACCGTCGGCGCAGCGGAGCCGCCCGGTCCACACCAGCGCCTACCGCGCCTCGGCGCGCGCCGTCCCGCTGCGGTCGGTGCCGGCGGCACCCACGGCCCGCCCCGGGCGCGTCCCCGTCGTCGCTCCGCGCAGGCCCACGGTCACCGTCGTGCCGGACCCGGAGCGCCGTCCCGTCACGGGGCTGCGCGACCTGGCCCGCCGCGCCGCCCTCTGGGGCGCCGGACCGCAGGGCGAGTACGCCGCCTGGCGGACGACGGAGCCCGCGCCCCGGCCCCCGCTGCGGCCACGGCTGCGGGCGCTCACCCGGCGGATCGCGCTCTGGGGCTCCGGGCCCCGGGGCGAGCACCTCGCCTGGGGCGGGCCCGCACCGGTGGCGGCGCCCCGGCAGGTCGACCCCCCCGTGGTGCTGCGCGAACTGCCCAGCACCCCCACGATCCGGCCCGCGGCGTCTTCCCCCGCCGTGGCGCTGCTTCCCGCACCGACGGTCCCGTCCCCCCGTACGGGTCGGACCGTCCTGCGGGCTCCCGCGACCGCCCCGGCGGCCGCGGTCCGGCCCACGCCGACCGGGCCCGTCGGTCCCGGGTGGGCACCGCCGCCGCCCGGCTGGCCCCAGCCCCCGGCGTGGGGCAGTCGCCGCCAGGTCGCCGTCCCGGTCGGCCGGACGACGGTCCTCCCACCGCTGCCGGCGGGTCCCCGGCGCACCGTGCCCGCCGCCCGGGCGTCCGCCGGTGTCCGCGCCGGTCCGGCCCGGGCCAGGGGCGACCCGAGGTCGATCCCCGCTCTGCGCCCGGCGCCCGCCGCGCCCGGCTGATCCTTCTGCGCGACCACGGCCACCGGGCCGTGCCGCCGTCCTCCGCTCCACCCGAGCACGCCGCGACCGTCCCCCTCATCCCGGGGATCGCGACCGCCTCGGTCGTCCGAGTGCGACCCTTCCGGGCCGACTCGGCCTCCACCTGGCCCACCCCGACGGTGCCCCTCCGGGCGCCGGCAGACCGCACCGCGCGACGAATCCCGCCTCGACCCACCGCCGACTGCCCAGCAGCGAGCGGACCCTCCAGGGAGGCGGAGACCGTGGCCGGCGCCGGCTGCCGGGAACCCGGATCCGCCGAGGCGAGACCAACAGGCCTGCCGGTACCCGGTGCGACACGACCCCCACTCGTGACCACCACCGGGTCTCTGACCGTCAGCACCTGGCCGGCTGGACGCCGATACGACCCGCAACGGCGACGCACCACGACCGGCGCGATCCGGAAGCGGCCTCCCCGGGAGGCGACGAGGCAGGACGCTCCACGGCCCTCGGGCCCGTGGCCGCGCAATGGGCGAGCACCTCGCCCGCACACCCCCGTCGAGCGGCGGGCGCCGTTCCCCCGGCGCCCGCCGCTCGGCCGTTCGCCCCTGTGCTCCGCCGGTCCCCTCCGCCCTCCGGTGCCCGGTCCGCCCCTTGGCCCGCGCAGCAGACAGAATGGGCCGGAGGCCCGATCCGGGCCGCGGAACCACCGGCCGACAGGGAGGGGACGACGTGACTCCCGTCGACCCCACGCCCGGCGCCGGTGAGCGGGTGGCCGCCGTCGCCCGCCTCGAGGCCACCGCGGTGGGCTCGCCCGCCCTCCAGCGGCTCACCGCCCTGGCCGTGCAGCTGCTGGGCGCCGATGCCGCGCAGGTGTCCCTCTTCGGGATCGACGAGCTGGTGCTCGGAGGCACGGGCCTGCCCCAGGGGACCGTGGGCATCCGGGTCCCGCTGGCCGAGTCGCTGTGCGCCGTCACGACCACCGCCGCTCCCGATCCGGTCGTGGCTGCGGACGCCCGCCTCGACCCGCGCCTGGCCGGCCTGCCGCCGGTGGCCGGGGGAACCGTGGCCAGCTACCTCGGGCTCCCCCTCGCCGTCTTCGACGGTCAGGTGGTCGGCGCGCTGTCGGCGTTCGGCCGCCGGCCGCGTGACTGGTCCGACGCAGACGTCGCCCTGCTCCGCCAGCTGGGTGACGCCGTGGCGGTCGAGCTGCAGCTGGCCGCCCAGGTGCGGGAGCTGGAGTCCAGCCGGCTGGCCTTCGAGCTGGCCATCGACGCCGCCGGCATCGGCAGCTTCGACTGGGACCTGGCCGGCGGCCGACTGGTGTGGGACGACCGCCTCCAGGAGCTGATGGGCTTCGAGCCGGACGCGTTCGACCAGACGATCGAGGCGTTCGCCGCCCGCTGCCACCCCGACGACCGGGAGCGGACGATGGAGGCGCTGCAGGCGGCCATCGACACGGTGGGGGAGTACGACGCCGAGTTCCGGGTCGTCCTGCCGTCGGGGGAGACCCGGTGGATCCAGGGCCGCGGTCGCGCCCTGGCCGACGAGACGGGGGTCGCCGTCCGCCTCGTCGGAGCCGGCTACGACACGACAGCCCAGCGGCACGCCGACGCCCGCGTCGCCCGGGTCATGGAGTCGGTGAAGTCCGCCTTCTTCAGCCTGGACCGCGACTGGCGGTTCACCTACCTCAACGCCGAGGCCGAGCGGGTGCTGCAGTCCTCCCGCGACGACCTGCTGGGCCAGGTGGTGTGGGACGCCTTCCCGGAGGCCGCCGAGGCGGAGTTCGGCGTCCGCTACCTCGAGGCCGTGGGGACCGGGCGCGAGCAGGTCTTCGAGGCGTACTACCCCGCCCCGCTGGACGCGTGGTTCGAGGTGCGCGCGTGGCCGGGCCCCGACGGCCTCTCCGTCTCCTTCCTCGACGTGACCGAGCGCCGCGCCGCCGAGGACCGCGCCCGCCGGAGCGCGGCGCGGCTGCGCCTGATCGCCGACACCACGGCCGCGATGGCCCAGCGGCTCGCCACCGGGGCCGGCGAGGAGGCCGCGCTGCAGAACGTCGCCGAAGCGCTGGTCCCGGTGAGCGGCGACTGGGTGATCGCCAGCCTGGTCGACGAGGACGGGCGGGTGCGCGACGTCGCCGTCCGGCACCGGGACGCCGCATCGACCCCGCTGGTGGAGCGGTACGCGGCCCTACGGCTGGCCGCGCTGCCACCCGGCGCGCCCGTTCTCGCGGCCCTGGCGACGGGGCAGCCCCGCGAGATCCCGGACGTCATGGCCGCCGTCGGCCGCTCCATGCCCTCGGGCGAGGCCGCCGAGGTGCTGCAGGAGCTCGCACCCAGGTCGGCGGTGACGCTCCCGCTCACCGCCCGGGGCCGCACGCTGGGCGCACTCAGCGTCTACCGGTCGGCCGATCGGCAGCAGGCCGACGCCGAGGACGTCGCCACACTGCGCGACATCGGCGACCGCGTCGCGCTGGCGCTGGACAACTCACGTCTCTACGAGCAGCAGCGCCGGCTGGCCGAGGGGCTGCAGCGCAGCATGCTCACCGAGCCGCCGGAGCCCGACCACGCCGAGATCGTGGTCCGCTACCTGCCGGCGGTGCAGGTCGCCGAGGTCGGGGGCGACTGGTACGACGCCTTCCTCCAGCCCAGCGGGGCCACCGTGCTGGTGATCGGCGACGTCGTCGGGCACGACACGGCTGCCGCGGCCGCGATGGGCCAGCTGCGCGGCATGCTGCGCGGGATCGGTTACCGGGACGGCATCGGCCCGGCGGCCGTCCTCGCCGACCTCGACGCCGCCATCGACGGCCTCGGCATGG
Organism: Blastococcus aurantiacus; assembly: GCF_900102425.1. GTDB lineage: Bacteria > Actinomycetota > Actinomycetes > Mycobacteriales > Geodermatophilaceae > Blastococcus > Blastococcus aurantiacus. The sequence goes on along the minus strand of NZ_FNBT01000009.1, from coordinate 64,738 downwards.
GGACGATGGCCACGGCCGCGATCGCCCGGGTGGAGCAGACCCCCGAGGAGCGCGCGCAGGGGCTCAGCCGCCTGCGCTGGTCGAACGCGGGGCACCCGCCCCCGCTGCTGCTGCACCCCGACGGCCGGATCGAGGAGCTCGCCACCGAGCGGGCCGAGCTGATGCTCGGCGTCGACCCGTCCGCCCGCCGCACCGAGACGGTGGTCACCGTCCGGCGGGGCGCCACGCTGCTGCTCTACACCGATGGGCTGGTCGAGGGCCGGGACCTGCCGCTGGACGAGGGCATCGACCGGCTCCGGAAGGCCTTCGCCGAGCTCGCGGACCGGCCGCTGGCCGAGCTGTGCGACGAGGTGATCACTCGCCTGCGCCCGGAGGGTCTGCAGGACGACGTCGCGCTCGTGGCGATCCGGCTGCACCGGGAGGACCGCCCGCGCCCGCGGGAGGCCGGTCCGGAGCAGCTGCCGTCGCGGTTCGCCTGACCGCTCAGGACCGGGGGAGCAGCGCCCAGACGTGCTTGGCCCGGGCGCTGGCGTACCAGCCGTGCCGCAGGGCCATCCGGGCGATCAGGTAGAGGCCCAGTCCGCCCTGGCTGGGGTCGCGGTCGACCGCGGGTGTCGGGGGCCGCGCCGCCGCGGAGTCCGACACCTCGACGAGGTAGCCGGTGTCGGTCGTGCGGATGGAGGCCTCCACCGGTCCGACCCCGCCGTGCCGCAGTGCGTTGGAGGCCATCTCGTCCAGGGCCAGGATGATCTGGTCGAGGGCGTCGGAGTCGACCGTCGGCTGGAGTACCCGGCGCACCCGGCCGCGCATCGCCGGGAGCTCGGCCACGTCGGCCAGCTGCCACTGGAGGAGCTGCTCGGCAGCCGGAGGGGACGAGGACGGCCACAAGCTCTCCGCCGCCTGCCCTGTCACGTACTGCACCCTCGCATTCCCGGACACCGCACGCCGGCGGTCGAACAACTGTGTATGGGTTCGGCGGGGATGCGCCAAACATGAGTGCGACCTACATCACGTCGGGTACGTCGCCTCTCCCGCAGGCAGATCCCGCAGAGCGGAGACGTAGCCACGCATGGTCCGCGGATCCCGCATGACGGCGCCCATGACCGCGACGCCGTACGCCCCGGCCCCGAGGCAGCCCGGCACGTCCTCGGGGCGGATCCCGCCGAGCGCGAAGGCGCGGGGCGCTCCGGGCAGCAGCCGAGCCAGCCCGTCCAGCCCGAGGGCCGGGCCGTAGCCCGGCTTGGACGACGTCGCGAAGACCGGCGAGATCGTCACGAGGTCACAACCCTCCTCCCCCGCGCGCGCGAGCTCGTCGGCCGAGTGGCAGGACCGGCCCACCAGCCGTGGCCGGACGGCGGGGAAGGGATCGCTGCCGGACAGGTGCACCGCCTCGCTCCCGGAGCCACCGGCCAGGCCGCCGTGGATCAGCAGACCGCCGACCGGGTCCAGGACGGCGCGCAGCTGGTCGCCCAGCTCGCGGCGGGCGTCCTCGGGCAGGTCCTTCTCCCGGAGCACCACCGCCCGTGCGCCGCAGTCGACCGCGGTCGCCACGGCCTGCACGAGCGGGCCGGCGCACTGGGTCCGGTCGGTGAGCACGAGCAGACGGGGGAGGCTCACAGCTCCGGCAGCCCGGACATCTGTGTCGACGCCTCCGCGTGCCAGCGCCGGGGTATGCGGCCGGCACCCCGGGCCAGCCGCCCGGCCTCCACCGCGTGGCGCATCGCCAGGGCCATCCGCTCGGGTTCGCGGGCCCGCGTGACGGCGGAGGCCAGCAGGACGGCGTCGCACCCCAGCTCCATCGCCAGGGCCGCGTCCGAGGCCGTGCCGATGCCGGCGTCCAGCACCACGGGCACCGACACGGCGTCCCGCAGCAGCGCGATGTTGTGCGGGTTGCGGATGCCCAGGCCGCTGCCGATGGGCGAGCCCAGCGGCATGACGGCGGCGCACCCCGCGTCGGCCAGCCGGCGGCCGAGGATCGGGTCGTCGGTCGTGTAGGCCAGCACGGTGAACCCGTCGGCGACGAGCTGCTCGGCGGCGTCGAAGAGCTCGATCGGGTCCGGGAGCAGGGTGTGCTCGTCGCCGATGACCTCGAGCTTCACCCACGGGGTGCCGAAGGCCTCACGGGCCAGCCGGGCGGTGAGCACGGCCTCCCGCGCCGTCCGGCACCCGGCGGTGTTGGGCAGCAGCCGGACGCCGCACCGGTCCAGCACCTCGAGCATCGCCCCGCTGCTGGACGCCTCCACGCGGCGCAGCGCCACGGTGACCAGCTGGGTGCCGGAGGCCCGGATGGCCCGCTCGAGCGACTCCAGGCTGGGGGCCCCACCGGTGCCCAGCAGCAGGCGGGACGTGAACGTCTCGCCGCCGAGCAGCAGCGGGTCGGTGCTCTCCTCGTGGTGCAGGGCCGTGACGACCTCGGGCACGCTCATGCGTTCAACCTCCTGCGGTGGGGGCGAGGACCTCCAGGCGGTCCCCGGGGGTGAGCCGGGTGTCCGCCCAGCTGCTGCGCGGGACGACGTCACCGTTGCGGGCGACGGCCACCCGGTCGTGCCCGCCGGCGCGGGCCGCGACGAGCGTGGCGACGGTGGCGTCCTCGCCGACGTCGGTGGGGGTGCCGTTGACGGACACCTTCATGTCGGTCCTCTCCCGAACCTGTCGAGGGCGAACGGAGCGGCGAGCGCGGGCGGCTCGCCGGAGACGACGAGCTCGGCCACCAGCTCGCCGGTGAGCGGGGTGAGCAGCACCCCGTTGCGGTGGTGGCCGGTGGCCAGCACCAGCCCGGGCATCCCGGAGGCGCCCAGCACCGGGGCGTTGTCGGGGGTGCCGGGACGCCAGCGGGTGAGGGTCTCGGCCAGTTCCAGCTCGGTCACCCCCGGGACCAACTCGATCGCGTCGTGCAGCAGGTCGTGCACGCCGCCGGCGGTGACGGTGGCGTCGAAGCCCCGCTCCTCCACCGTCGCGCCGACGACGAGGCCGTCGTCGCCCTGGGGCACGAGGTAGACCGAGCGGCCCCGGACCAGCGCCCGCACGGTGCCCTCCAGCAGCCCCGCGGCGCCGCGCAGGCGCAGGATCTGGCCCTTCACCGGCCGGACCGGGATCGGCGGCGTCCCGGCGAGGCCGCCGCTTCGCGGGCCGAGCGCCAGCACCACGGTGGAGGCGCGCACCTCGCCGCCGCCGTCGAGCGCCAGCCCGCAGGCGCGCCCGTCCTCGGTGAGCAGACCCGCCACGCGCGAGCGGACCAACCGGACGCCGGCTCCCTCGGCCGCCGCCAGGAGCACCGGGTGCAGCTCGCGGGGGTCGACGGAGAGGTCGCCGGCGACGTGCAGGGCGCCGCGCACGCGCGGGCTCAGCGCCGGTTCCCGGCGGCGCACCTCGCGGCCCAGGAGCCGGTGCACCTCCAGCCCGAGTTCCACGTGGAACCTCTGCAGGTCCGCCAGCACCCGCATGTCGTCGTCGTCGAAGCCGACCACCAGCGTGCCGGCCGTCCGCAGCGGCACCCGGACGCCGGTGGCGTCCGCGAGCTCGTCCAGGAAGGCCGGGTAGCGCTCCAGCGAGGCGAGGCAGAGCCGCAGCAGCGCCTCCTCGCCGTAGCCGGCCTCCGAGACCGGCGCGAGCATCCCGGCGGCGGCCCGCGAGGCACCGCTGCCCGGGGCGTCGTCGACGACGGTCACCGACAGGCCCCGCTGGGCGGCCCGCCAGGCGACGGACAACCCGATCAGCCCTCCGCCGGCGACGGCGAGGTCGACCGGTGTCACCGGAGCTCCCGCCTCCGGCGGAGCGCGGACGGCGCCACCAGCAGCGCGGTGAGCGTCGCTGCGACCGCGAGGCTGATCAGCGAGGCCGACCATCCGTTCGCCGGGTCGATGCCGAGGTCGGCCTGCCGCGCCGTCCACCACGCCGTCCAGCCCGAGCCGGGGCCGCCGAAGAAGGTCGGCAGCGTGAGCTGGTAGGCCACGAACCCCGCGGCCCAGGGCAGCAGGAGCGCCGGCCGGGCGCGGGCGGTGTCGGAGGTGTCCCAGGCGCCCTTCGGGGTGAGCGCGTAGGCCACCCCGAAGACGCCGACGAGCGGCACGAACACCGCGCCGATGAGGAAGAGGAACGGCTCGTAGGCGACGATGTCGAAGCTCAGCGCCAGGAGCGTGGCCAGGGTGCCGACCACGAGGACCGCCACCCGGCGGTCCAGCCGGCCGACCACGTTCTGCGCCGACACCGCCGTCGAGTAGAGGTTCGCGAAGGCCTCGTCCAGTTCGACGGTGACGAGGATCAGCACCGCGAGCGCACCCAGCGGCACGGCCAGGAGGGCGTCGATGACGTCGAACCCGCCGCTGCCGTAGGCGGCCAGCGCGAGAACCCCGAGGGTGAACATCACCATCGTCGCCAGCCCGTAGCCGATGCTCGCGCCGGCGAAGGCGGCCCGGCCGCTGCGCACGTGCCGGGTGTAGTCGGCGGCCAGTGGGAACCACGAGATCGGCAGGGCGATGACGATGTCGGTCGCCGTCCAGAACGACGTCGCCACGCCGTCGTCCATCGTGTCCGGCAGCGGCTGGGAGAGGACCTCGACGAGCAGGTAGACGACCGCCGCGAGCGCCGCCCAGATCGCGTAGCGGGCGAGCAGGCGCACGACGCCGAGCGGGCGCAGGGCCATGAGGGTCGCCAGCACGCCGGCGGCCAGCACGAACGGCCAGCGCGGCGCGTCCAGGACCCGGGACGCGGCCTCGGCGATGATCACGATCTCGAACGTCGCCCAGCCGACGCACTGCACGAGGTTGAACCCCGTCGGCAGCCAGGAGGTGCGTCGGCCGAGGAGCCCGCGCAGCAGCACCATGGCCGGCACGCCCTCGCGGGCGCCCGCCGCGGCGCCGATCCCGAGCAGCAGCGCACCGATCACCGCCCCGACGACGACGGCGCCGAGCGTCTCGACCAGCGGCCGGCCCGGCAGGACGACGAACACCGCGGCCACGGGCAGCAGCAGGCTGACGCCGAGGTTGCCCCAGAGCCCCAGGGCGTCCCGGAACCCGAGCGTGCGGGCGGGCCGCTCGGTGAGGGTGAGGGGAGCGTCCCCCGAGGAGGACGCGCGGACGACGTCGGACGTGCTCATGACCAGCTCCCTACGCCGGCATTACCCGGACAGGTTCCAGCGGTCGGCGGCGCAGTCAGCCGCCCTCTCAGCCCGGTCCGCCCGAGCTCCCGCACATGTGCCACAGGACTCTAGACCCGCCCGTACTGTCGCGCCGTGCCGACGTCCGAACTGCTCCGCGACCACCCCGCCGCCTGGGATCACGCCACCCGCCACCGCTTCCTGCTCGGTGTCCGCGACGGCACCCTGCCCGCCGGGGCCTTCGACACGTGGCTGGTGCAGGACCACCACTACGTCGGCGACCTGCTGCGCTTCCAGGCCCGGCTGCTGGCGCGCGCCCCCCGTGCGGCGCAGGCGGTCCTCGCCGGTGGAGCGGTCGCCCTGGTGGAGGAGCTGGCCTGGTTCGAGCAGCTGGCCGGGCGCCGTGGCCTCGTTCTCGGCGCGCCCCGCCTCCCCGCCACCGCGGCATACGGCGAGCTGCTCGAGCGCCTGGACGCCGCCGACGTCCCCGCGGCCCTGACCGGCCTCTGGGCGATCGAGCGCGTCTACCTCGACGCGTGGACCACCGCGGCTCCCGGGGCGCAGGAGTACGCCGGGTACGTCGAGCACTGGACCGCGCCGGCCTTCGCCGGGTACGTGGACGGGCTGGCGGCCGCGGCCGACGCGCTCGGCGGGCGGCACGACGACGTGGTCCTCGAGGTGCTCGGCGCCGAGGTCGCCTTCTGGGACACCGCCTGGGCCGCCGCGTGAGCCTCGCCCGCCGCCTGTGGGCGGACACCAGCGACCTCGCAGACGCCACGCTGGCGCACCCGTTCGTGCAGGGCCTGGCCGACGGGTCGCTGCCGCGCGAGCGGTTCACCGGCTACGTCGCCCAGGACGCATTCTTCCTCCAGGCCTTCGCCCGCGCCTACGCCATGGCCGTCGTCCGCAGCCCCGACCGGGCCGGCCTGGAGGCGTTCGCCGACCTGCTGGCCGGCGTGCGGGAGGAGCTGCGGCTGCACGACGGGTACGCCGCCCGCTGGGGGATCGACCTGGCCGGAGTCGCGCCCGCCCCGGCGACCTCGGCCTACACCGACTTCCTGCTGGCCACGGCCGCGACCGGCGGACTGGGGGAGATCTGCGCGGCGATGACGCCGTGCATGCGGCTGTACGCCCACCTCGGGCAGTCGCTGGCCGGGCGCCCCGCCGGCACGTACACGGAGTGGGTGACCACGTACGCCGACCCCGGCTTCGAGGAGCTGGCGGCCACGCTGGAGCGCCTGCTCGACCGGTACGCCGAGGACACCCCGGACGTGGCGCGGGCCTACCGGCGGGCCATGGAGCTCGAGCTGGGCTTCTTCGCGGCGGCCTGGTCGCCGGGGGACGGGCGGGCCTGAGGGCGCGGGCGAGCTAGGCTCGTCCGCGACACGGGGTGCCCGCTGGCCGGGCTGAGAAGACACCCGTCGAACCTGCCCAGGTCATGCTGGCGAAGGGATGTCATCCGCTGTGGACCTCGATGCGCTCGCGGCCGCCCGTGCCGCACTGAGCACCAGCAGCCCGCTCGTGCACTGCCTCACCAACACGGTCGTGCAGACCCTCACCGCGAACGTGCTGCTCGCGGTGGGCGCGGCACCGGCGATGGTCGAGGCGCCCGAGGAGGCCGGCGACTTCGCCGCGATCGCCTCGGCCCTGCTGGTCAACGTGGGCACGGTGCACGGCCGCTCCGCCGAGGCGATGCGCGTCGCCGTCCGCTCCGCCGGCGCGGCCGGGACCCCGTGGGTGCTCGACCCGGTCGCCGTGGGCGGCCTGCGGTTCCGCACGGACCTCGCCGTGGAGCTGGCGGACAGCGGGCCGGCCGTGGTGCGGGGCAACGCCTCGGAGGTCATGGCGCTGGCCGGCGCCGGCGCGGGCGGGCGGGGCGTGGACTCCACGGCCACCGCTGACGACGCGCTGGAGGTGGCCGTCGTGCTGGCCGGGCGCACCGGCGGCGTCGTGGCCGTCAGCGGCCCGGTCGACGTCGTCACCGACGGCGCGCGAGTGGTGCGGGTCGGCGGCGGGCACCCGCTGCTCACCCGGACGACGGGGGCGGGCTGCGCGCTGGGCGCGCTCACCGCCGCCTACGTCGCCGTGGCCGGCGACCGGCTCGACGGCGCGGTCGCCGCGCACGCCCACGTGGCGCTGGCCGCCGAGGCCGCCGCCGCGGTCTGCTCCGGGCCGGGCACCTTCGCGGCCGCCTGGGTGGACGCCCTCGACGCCGTGACCGCCGAGGACCTCCTGCGCGCCGATGTCCGGGACGACACGTGAGGCCGGCCCTCGACCCGGCGCTCTACCTGGTCACCGACACCGAGCTCTCCCGCCCGCGGGCCGTCGCCGACATCGTGCGGGCCGCGGTGGCCGGGGGCGTGACCGCGGTGCAGGTGCGGGACAAGACCGCCTCCCGGCGCGAGCTGTACGCGCTCACCCTCGCCGTGCGGGAGGCACTGGCCGCGACGCCCGGGGTGGCGCTGTTCGTCAACGACGCGGTCGACGTCGCCCTGCTCGCGGGCGCCGACGGCGTGCACATCGGCCAGGACGACCTGCCGCCGGCCGAGGTCCGTGCGCTCCTGGGCCCGGACCGGCTGCTGGGGCTGTCGGCCGGGAGTGCGGCGGAGATGGCGGCCACGCTGGCGCTGCCCGCGGGCACCGTCGACGTCGTCGGCATCGGGCCGGTGTGGTCGACCCCCACCAAGCCGGACGCCGGCACCGGCCTCGGCCCCGAGGGCGTCGCGGCGCTGTCGGGGCAGGCCCGGGCCGCGGGGCTGCGGACGGTGGCGATCGGCGGCATCGACGCCGCCCGGGCGGCCTCGGTGTCCGGCGTGGACGGCATCTGCGTGGTCTCGGCGATCTGCGCGGCGCCCGACCCGGAGGCGGCGGCACGCGAGCTGCGCTCCGCCCTGGCGACGGCGGTGACGCCATGACCGCTGTTGCGCTGACCGTCGCGGGCAGCGACCCCAGCGGGGGCGCGGGGATCCAGGCCGACCTCAAGACCTTCAGTGCCCTCGGCGTCTACGGCACCGCGGTGCTCACGGCGCTGACCGCGCAGAACACCCGCGGCGTCACCGGCGTGCACGCCGTCCCCGCCGCCTTCGTGGGCGACCAGCTGCGCACGCTGCTGGACGACGTGCCGGTGGGAGCCACCAAGCTCGGCATGCTGGGCACGGCCGACGTCGTCCGGGAGATCGCCGCGGTGCTCGCCGAGCGGCGGCCCGGACCGGTGGTCTGCGACCCCGTCATGGTGGCGACCAGCGGCGACCGGCTGGTCGGGCCGGACGCCGTGGATGCCATCCGCGCCGACCTGCTGCCGCTGACGGCGCTGGTGACGCCCAACGTGCCGGAGGCGGCGGCGCTGCTGGACCGGGCGCCGGCGGAGTCGGTGGACGGGATGGTCGAGCAGGCGGAGGCCCTCCTCGGGCTCGGCCCGGGCGCGGTGCTGCTCAAGGGCGGCCACCTGGGCGGTGCGGAGAGCGTCGACGTCCTGGTCGACGCCGCTGGGGTCGTCGTGACCCGGCGCCCCCGGGTGGCGACGTCGGCCACGCACGGCACCGGCTGCACGCTCTCCTCGGCGATCGCGGCTCTGGTCGCGCGCGGGCAGGGCGGGCCGGGGGCGTGGGCTCCGGTCGTCGAGCAGGCCCGGGACTACCTGCAGGAGGCGCTGGTGGCAGGGAAGTCCCTGGGCATCGGCTCCGGGCACGGTCCGGTCCACCACTTCGTCCGCTGGTGGTGAACGGACCTCCCCCACGCCCGCTTTTCCGCGGAAGAGCCGCCCGCCTATCCGCGGAAAAGCGGGGGACCTCCTGTACAGGAAGTCCCTAGAGGACGAAGCCGAGGAGCAGGTGGCCGTTGAGGCCGATGATCAGTGCGGCGACGACGGCGCCGACCAGGGTCGTGGTCCGCCGGTTCACCCAGCCGCCCATGAGGTCGCGGCTGCCGGTCAGCCACAGCAGCGGCACGAGGGCGAACGGGATGCCGAAGGAGAGCACCACCTGCGACCACACCAGGGCGGTGGTGGGGTCCCCGCCGAACACCAGGACCGCCAGCGCCGGCGCCAGGGTGATCAGCCGCCGGGCCAGCACGGGGATGTGGCGGCGCAGGAACCCGGCCATGACCACCTGGCCGGCGTGCGTGCCCACCGACGAGGACGCGAAGCCCGAGGCCAGCAGCGCGAGGGCGAAGGCCAGCGCCGCCCCGGTGCCCAGTTGGTCGCCGAGGCCGGCGTGGATGCCCTCGAGGCTGTCGGCGTCGTTCCCGCCGGTGAACAGCTGGGCGGCGATGATCAGCATCGCGGCGTTGACGAGGCCGGCCAGGCCCATGGCCAGCAGCACGTCCAGGCGCTGGGCGCGGAGCAGGCGACCCCGGCCCTCGGCCGTGCGGCCGGCGGTGACGACGTCGCCGTAGCGGCCCGGAGTGAGCGCCGAGTGCACGTAGATGACGTGCGGCATGACCGTCGCGCCCAGGATGCCGGTGGCCAGCAGGACGCTGTCCGCGCCCTCGAACGAGGGCACCATGCCGCCGGCGACGCCGCCCATGTCCACGCCCGAGCCGACCAGCGTGTAGCCGAAACCCAGGCCGATGACGAGCAACAGGCCGGTGATGACCCGCTCGAAGGGCCGGTGGCCGCGGGACTGCGCCGCCAGCAGCACGAAGGCGACGACGGCGGTGATCACCCCGCCGATCGGCAGCGGCACCCCGAACAGCAGGTTGAGCGCGACGGCGCCGCCGACGATCTCGGCCACGTCAGTGGCGATCGCCACCGCCTCCGCCTGCACCCACAGCCCCCAGGTGACCGGCCGGGGGAACCGCTCGCGGCACAGCGTGGCCAGGTCGCGGCCGGTCGCCATCCCGAGCTTGGCGGTGAGCGACTGGATGAGCATCGCCATGAGGTTGGCCGCGACGATCACCCAGAGCAGGGTGTAGCCGAAGGTCGCGCCGCCGGAGAAGTTCGTCGCGAAGTTGCCGGGGTCGACGTAGGCCACCGCCGCCACGAACGCCGGGCCCAGCATCGGCCAGATCCGCCGCCGTCCCGCCGGGCCGGGGGCCGGTGCCACCGGGCGGGGCCCGGCGACGAGCGTGGTCGGCAGGACGGCGGCCTCGGTCTTGGACAGGTACACGGCGGCCTCGCAGCGGGGTCATCAGGCGAGCGGGTGGGCGGGCGCTCCTGTCCTGCCCGGCGCCGGTGACACGTCGGGGCCGACCCGTGGCCCCCGGGGGCCAAGCAAGGCTCACCGAAGATCAGCCCTGTCCAGAGGGGCCTCCCGGCCCCGGGAGACCCCGGCAGGCCAGTGCTCGTCGGGTGAACCAGCCCGACTTACTTGAAGTCTCAAGTACATGCGGGCACACTGAGGGTCCCCGTCCTAGGAGTTCCCGTGCCCGTCCAGCGCCTCAACCACGCCGTCCTGTACGTCCGCGACGTCGAGCGGAGCCTCGCCTTCTACCGCGACGTGCTCGGCTTCCGGGTGAAGGTGGAGATCCCCGGCCGGGCCGTGTTCCTGCAGGCGGAGGGGTCGACCAACGACCACGACCTGGGCCTGTTCGCGATCGGCGCCGGCGCCGGCCCGTCCCAGGCCGGCCACAGCACCGTCGGGCTCTACCACCTGGCGTGGGAGGTGGACACGCTCGCCGAGCTGTCCCGCATCCGGGATGCCCTGCTCGTCGCCGGCGCCCTCGTCGGCGAGTCCGACCACGCCACCACCAAGGCGCTCTACGCGCAGGACCCCGACGGCCTGGAGTTCGAGGTCTCCTGGCTGCTGCCGGCCGACCTGATCACCGACGACGTCCGGGCCCAGGGCGCCACCACCCGCCCGCTGGACCTGGCCGGCGAGATCGAGCGCTACGGCGCGGCCACCCTCGGGGGCATCGGGGTCTCGGTGCGCGCCTGAGGGTCCACCCCGCGAGTGAGGCGGCGGGCCGCGGGGCAGTGACGGACTGTTCCCGACTGCCCCCGGAGGCTCCCGTGTCCGCACCCACCCGCCCGCTCGCCCTCGTCACCGGTGCCTCCAGCGGCATCGGCCTCGAGCTCGCCAAGCAGTTCGTCCAGAACGGCTTCGACCTGATCGTCGTCGCGGAGGACGACGAGCTCGAGCCCGCGGCGGCCGAGCTCCGCGGCCTGGGCGCGGCCGTCTCCCCCGTCCGCGCGGACCTGACCCAGCGCGCCGAGGTCGAGAAGGTGGTCGCGGCGGTGCGCGGGGCAGGCCGGCCGCTCGATGCCGCGGCCCTCAACGCCGGTGTCGGCGTCGGCGGTCCGTTCATCGAGACGGACCTGGACGCCGAGCTGGACCTGATCGCGCTGAACTGCACGTCCACGATGCACCTGGGCAAGCGGATCGCCCAGGACATGGCGGCCCGGAACGCGGGCCGGATCCTGTTCACCTCGTCGATCGCCTCGCAGGCACCTCAGCCGTTCCAGGCGGTCTACGGCGCCTCGAAGGCGTTCGTCCAGTCGCTGGCCCTGGCACTGCGGGAGGAGCTGAAGGACACCGACGTGACCATCACGAGCCTGCTGCCGGGCGTCACGCACTCGGAGTTCTTCGACCGGGCCGGCCTCACCGACACCAAGCTGGGCGCCACCGAGCACAAGGACGACCCCGCCAAGGTGGCGGAGGACGGCTTCAAGGGCCTGATGAACGGCGAGGCCAGCGTCTTCGGCGGCTCGCTGACCAGCAAGGCGATGGGCCACCTGTCCGCGATGACGCCGGACAGCATCGCGGCGAAGACGTTCCGGCCGGTCGCCGAGCCCGGCTCCGCCGAGTAGCCGACCGGGAGGTGTCAGGACCGCGCTACGGCCCGCCTGCCCCGCCCGCGCCTGGTCACAGGGGCACGGCGAGGCCCTCCGGGCTCGGTCGCGCCAGGGCGTTGGAGATCGCCTCGGGCATCGGCTCGAGCCCCGTCCCGGCCAGGACGACGTCCGTGGCGAAGCGGTGCCAGCGCCCGGACCGCCGCACCATGCCGTGCCCGCCGGGAATGGTGAAGCGGGCCACGCGGGCGGAGGCCCGTCGGGCGCGGACGGCGAACTCGGCCGACAGACGGGGTGGCACCCAGCGATCGCCCAGACCGTGCAGGATCGCCACGGTCTGCCCGGCCAGGTGCATCACCGGCTCGCCGGGCGGGGTCCACGGAGCGAGCGCGCAGACGGCGGTGACCGATGGCTCCCCGCCGGCTCGCAGGGCGGCCCGGCCGCCCATGGAGTGGCCCACCAGCACGATGGGGACGTCGGCGCCGTGCTGGGTGCGCAGCCGGTCGACGGCCCAGCGCACGTCCTGGAACGCGTCGGCGGCCTCGCCGTTCCAGCCGGCCACGCGGTAGCGGAGCAGGGCCGTGGAGACCCCGCGGTGGGCCGTGCTGCGGTGCACGGCCTGCTCGACGCCCCGCATGCGGACCACCGAGAGGGCCCGCTCCCGGGGTGGCTCGATGCCGGCGACGGTGCCGCCGTGGCAGAACAGGGCGATGCCCCGGGTCTCCTCGGGCGCCGGCCGCTGTTCCAGCTCCGGGGAGCGGCGGGCCGGGCGGTCTGCGCCGGGGCCGTTCGGGGCGCTCACGGGTTGCGGAGCGGTCGACGCCGGGCCTTGCCGCCCAGCGTCACCCGCGCGCGCTCGCCGAACTCGCCCGCCTTGAGGAGGCCGTTGCTCACCACGGAGGGGCCGGTCCGCCGCTCCAGTGCGTGGCCGAGGCCACGGAAGACCCTGGTGGCCAGCGGGGCGAGGACGGTGAGGACGACCCACATGCGGAGCCGGCGGGTGAGGAAGAGCCACATGGCGTGCACCCTGCCCTCACCCGCCGGTGCTCAACCGGTCGGGCTCAAGCCGGGTCGTCGGCCAGCTTGACGATCATCTTGCCGGTGTTGCCGCCGCGCAGGAGGTCGAGGAACGCGGGCACCGCCTGGTCCAGCCCCTCGCGCACCGTCTCGCGGACGACGAGCTCGCCGGAGGTCACCAGCGGCGTCACCTTCTGCATGAAGTCCGCGCGCATGTCCGCGTGATCGCTGACGATGAAGCCGCGCAGGCTCAGCTTCCGGCCGACCATCAGCCCCATGTTGCGTGGCCCGGGAACCGGCTCCGTGGCGTTGTAGCTGGAGATGGCCCCGCACAGGGCGCCGCGGCCGAACTCGTTGAAGGCGCCGATGGCGGCCTCGAGGTGCTCGCCGCCCACGTTGTCGAAGTAGACGTCGATGCCGTCGGGCGCGGCCTGGGCGAGCAGCTTGGCGACCGGGCCGTCGTGGTAGTCGAAAGCGGTGGTGAAGCCGAGCTCCTCGGTCAGCCAGCGCACCTTGTCCGGGGTCCCGGCGCTGCCGATCACGGCGGCGGCGCCGTGCAGCCGGGCGAGCTGGCCCACGATGCTGCCGACCGCGCCGGCGGCACCGGAGACGAAGACGACGTCGCCGGCCTTGAACTCCGCGAGGCGGAACAGGCCGACCCACGCCGTCAGCCCGGGCATCCCGAGGACGCCGAGGTGGTAGCTGGGCGGGATGCCCGGGAGCTCGGGAAGGACCTGGACGGTCCGGGCGTCGAGGACGGCGACGTCGCGCCAGCCGGCGTTCGTGGACACCAGCGACTCGACGGGGACGTCGGGCGAGCGGGACTCGACGACGCGGCCGATCGCGCCGCCCTGCATCGTCTCGCCGACCTCCCACGCGGCCGCGTAGGACTTTCCCGCGTTCATCCGCCCGCGCATGTACGGGTCGACGGACATGGCCAGCATCCGGACGACGACCTGGCCCTCGGTCGGATCGGGGTGCTCGACCTCGACCAGGCGGAAGTCCTCGGGCTTCGGCTCGCCGTGCGGACGGGCCGCCAGCTGCCACTCACGTGTGGTTAGGGACACATGGCCGATCATGCCCGCGCCCCTCACCGGCCCCGAGGCGGGGTGATCGGGGTGTCCGACCGGCACGCCACCGGCGTCGCCCGCCCGGTCGGCCTTCCGGGGGTGCGGCCCGGCTGCTTGGGTGGGGGCATGGAGGCCCTGCGCACGCCCGACGAGCGGTTCGCCGATCTGCCCGACTTCCCCTACGCCCCGCGGTACGTCGAGGTCGACGACACCGAGGGCGGACGGTTGCGGGTCGCCTACGTCGACGAGGGACCGGCGGACGGCGAGACCGTCCTGCTCATGCACGGCGAGCCGTCGTGGTCGTTCCTGTACCGGCACCTGGTCCCCGTCCTGGTCGGGGCGGGCCTGCGGGTCGTGGCGCCGGACCTGGTCGGCTTCGGCCGGTCCGACAAGCCCGTGCACCGCGACGACTACAGCTACGCGAGGCACGTCGCGTGGATGCGCGAGGCGCTGCTCGATGGGCTCGACCTGCGGGACGCCACGCTCGTCTGCCAGGACTGGGGCGGGCTGATCGGCCTCCGTCTGGTCGCGGAGCACCCGGACCGGTTCGCCCGGGTCGTCGTCGCCAACACCGGGCTGCCCACCGGCGACCAGCCGATGAGCGAGGCCTTCCTCGCCTGGCAGCGGTTCTCGCAGGAGTCCCCCGACTTCCACATCGGCCGGATCGTCGGCAACGGCACCGCCCGAGGAGCCACCCCCGAGGTCGTCGCCGCCTACGACGCACCCTTCCCCGACGACCGCCACACCGCGGGCGCCCGGATCTTCCCCACGCTGGTGCCGACGTCGCCGGACGACCCGGCCGCCGCGGACAACCGTGCCGCCTGGGAGGTGCTCGGCCGCTGGGAGAAGCCCTTCCTCACCGCCTTCTCCGACCAGGACGCGATCACCCGCGGCGGCGAGCGGGTGTTCCAGAAGCTCGTCCCCGGCGCCCAGGGCATGCCGCACACGACGCTGGCCGGTGGCGGCCACTTCCTGCAGGAGGACGTCGGGCCGGAGCTCGCGCGCGTCGTGGTGGACCTGATCGCGGCCACGCCCCGGTGACCGCCTCCGACTTCTTCGACCGGCTGCGCCGCGCTCCCGACGTCGAGGCGCCCGAGCTGGTCGCGGTCGACGCCACCGACCGGCTGCTGCTCGACGAGGCGGCCGCGGCCCTCGCGCTGTGCGGGCCCGGTGAGGTCGCCGTCGTCGACGACTCGCACGGGGCGCTGACCCTCGGGGCGGTCGCCCTGCACGGCGCCCGCGACGTCCGGGTGGCCCAGGACCTGCTCGTGGGGGAGCGGGCGCTGGCCCGCAACGCCGAGCGCACGGGCCTGACAGGGACGTACCGGTCCGTCCCCCTGGCCGAGGCGCCCGCTGGTGCCCGCGTCGTCCTCGTGAAGGCACCCAGGGCGCTGGACGCCCTCCGGGAGATCGCCGAGCAGGTGGCCGCCACCGCGGCGCCCGACGTCACCGTCCTCGTCGGCGGCCGGGTCAAGCACATGACCCATGCGATGAACGACGTGCTCCGCGACTCCTTCGCCGACGTCTCCGCCACGCTGGCGCGGCAGAAGTCGCGGGTGCTGGTCGCCCGCGGCCCGAAGCCCGGCACGTCGTCGTTCCCGCGCTGCCATCAGCACGCGGACCTCGGGCTCGCCCTGTGCGCGCACGGCGCCGCGTTCGCCGGGACGAAGGTCGATATCGGCACCCGGGCGCTGCTCGGCCGGCTGGACGCCATGGCGCCCGGGGCCGCGACCGCGCTCGACCTCGGCTGCGGAACCGGTGTGCTCGCGGCGGCCCTGGCCGTGGCCCGCCCCGCGCTGGGTGTGCTCGCCGTGGACCAGTCGGCCGCGGCAGTGGCCTCCACACTGTCGACGGCAGCTGCCAACGGGCTCGGGGACCGGCTGCAGGTGATCCGCGACGACGCCGCCGAGTCCGTGCCCGCGGGGAGCGTCGACCTGGTGGTGTGCAACCCGCCGTTCCACGTCGGCGCCGCCGTCGTCACCACCGCGGCCGACCGGCTCTTCGCTGCTGCGGGCCGGGTGCTGCGGCCCGGCGGTGAGCTGTGGACGGTCTACAACAGCGCGCTCCGCTACAAGCCCACGCTGACCCGCCTCGTCGGGCCGACCCGGGTGGCCGAGCAGACCCCGAAGTTCACCGTCACGGTCTCCACGCGCCGCTGACGGACCGCTCCGGGATGCGGAACCGGAAAAAACGGCGAACTTCGAGCTCTCCGCTGTAGTCGATCCAGCCGGCGCCGATGCAGAGGATCGGGGGCACTCCCCCTTCCGCCCGGTGATGGAGTAACCCGATGTCGCGTTCCCTCTGGTCCGACCGTCCGCTCGGCGTGAAGCTGGCGGCGCTGGTCACCGCGGGCGCCGCGGCGCTCGGGGTGTTCGCGGTGGTCACGGTCGGCGCGCTGCAGGACACCGGCGAGCGCACCGACGAGGTGCTGGCCAGCGCCGAGGTGACCGGGGACGTCCTGCTCGCCGACATGATGCACGACGCCGTGCGGGCCGACGTGCTGCAGGCGCTGCTCAGCGACGGCGCGGGCGAGCTCTACAGCGGCGCGGTCAGCGACCTCGCGGACCACGCCGAGATCTTCCGCGGGATCATGGCCGAGGCGCTGGCCGACGATCTCAGCCCGGAGGTGACCGCGGCCGTCGAGACCGTCGTCCCCGCCGTCGAGGCCTACCTGACCTCCGCCGACGCGATCGTCACCACCGCGCAGAGCGACCCGGCCGGCGCCGAGGCCGCCTACCCGCAGTTCTCCGTGGCCTTCTCCGCCCTCGAGGAGGAGCTGCCCGCGATGGGCGACGCGGTGACCGCCTTCGCCGAGTCCGCCGCCACCCGGAGCAGCGACGAGCGCGGGACCGCGATCACGCAGGCGATCGTCGTCGCCACCGTCGGCGTGCTGGTGCTCGCCCTGCTCGGCTGGATCGTGACCCGGTCGGTCGTCGGCCCCCTGAACAAGGTGCGCGCCGTGCTGGCGGGGCTCGCCGAGGGAGACCTGCGCGGCTCCACCGACGTCACCAGCCACGACGAGGTCGGGCAGATGGCCGCCTCCCTGGAGGCGTCGATGGCCAACGTGCGCGAGGTCATGACGGCGATCGGCGACAGCTCCACGACGCTGGCGTCGGCCACCGAGCAGCTCACGGCCAGCGCCCGGGACATGGCCCGGCTCGCCGAGGAGTCCTCGCAGCAGAGCCGCATCGTGGCCACGGCCGCCGGCCAGGTGTCGACGAACGTGCAGACGGTCTCCGCGGGCTCGGAGCAGATGGGCGCCTCGATCCGCGAGATCGCGCAGAACGCCAGCGAGGTGTCCCGGGTGGCCGGGCAGGCCGTGGCCGCCGCCGACGACACGACGGCGACCGTCGCCAAGCTGGGGGAGTCCTCCCTCGAGATCGCCGGCGTGGTGAAGGTGATCACCAGCATCGCCGAGCAGACCAACCTGCTCGCGCTCAACGCCACCATCGAGGCCGCTCGGGCCGGTGAGGCGGGCAAGGGCTTCGCCGTCGTGGCCAACGAGGTCAAGGAGCTGGCCCAGGAGACGGCCAAGGCCACGCAGGACATCACCGCCCGGGTCGAGGCCATCCAGGCGGACACGCGGGGCGCCGTCCGGGCGATCGGGGAGATCTCCTCGATCATCGGGCTGATCAACGACTCGCAGGGCACGATCGCAGCCGCCGTCGAGGAGCAGACCGCCACGACGACCGAGATGAACCGCAACGTCGCCGAGGCCGCGGCCTCGGCCGGTGAGATCGCGGCCAACATCGACGCCGTCTCCACCGCCACGTCCTCGACGACCCGCGCGATGACCGACGCCCAGGCGGCCATCGACGAGGTCGCCCGCATGGCGACGTCGCTGCACGGGTCGGTCGCCCGGTTCCGCTACTGAGGTCCCTGATCCGCGCAGCCGGCGCGGTTAGACTCCCCGCGGCCACGGGCACGAGCCCGGACCGCTCGTCGTGCGGGTCGCCCGATTAGGGTCCCCCGGTCCCGCGCGAGCGGCCGGCGTGTCCGACACTGGATCGGCGTGGCCGGGACAACGGCCGGGACAACGGCCGGGAACGAGGACGAGGCGTCGGTGGAGCGAGCGGCGGGCGAGCAGGTGCAGCGCTCCGTGCTGCCCGTGCCGCGCCCACCGGGATCGGCAGGGGTCCGGTCGCACGCGGCGGCCGTGGTGGGCTCGGACGACGAGATCCTGGCGGCCGCTCTCCCCTTCCTCGCCGCGGGCCTCGAGGCCGGCGACACGACCGTGCTCGCCTGTCCCGACGAGCTCGCCGAGCTGATCCGTGCCGGTCTCGGGGTGCCGGCGGACACCCTGGAGAACCTCCCGCGCATCGGGCTGCTCGACACCCGTGCGCCCGACGCGCTCACCGTGACCCACCGGCTGCTCGAGCGTGCGCGCAGCACCGGGTCGGGACGGGTGCGGCTGGTCGGCCAGGTGCAGTTCGGGGAGCAGCCGCGGAGCTGGCGCGAGGGCGCCCGCTACGAGGCCGCGCGGAACGTGCTGCTGGCGAGGGAATCGCTCGCCGGCCTGTGCCTCTACGACTCGCGGATCCTGCCGGAGGAGGTCGTGGACGGCGCCCGAGCCACCCATCCCGAGCTCGTCGTCGGGGGCGTCCGCCGGAGCAGCGCCGAGTTCGCGGACCCCCGGGACTTCCTGCGCCGCCTCCCCGTCCACCGGGAGCCCGTGGAGGCCTCGGCCCCGGTCCTGGACCTCCCCGCCGCGACCGTCCTGGCCGACCTGCGGCACCGGCTGGGCGCCGCCCTGACGGCGCACGTGGCCGACGCCGACCTGGCCGACGACCTGCACCTGGCCGTCAGCGAGGTCGCGGCCAACGCCTTCCGGCACGGGGTTCCGCCCGTCTCCGCCCGCATGTGGGTCGGCCCCGACCAGTTGATCTGCGAGATCGGCGACCGCGGCTCGGCGTTCGCCGACCCGCTGGCCGGCTTCCAGCCCGCCCACGGGCCGGACCTGGGCCGCGGGGGCATGGGCCTGTGGCTGGCGCGCAAGCTGTTCGACCACGTCGACCTGCTGCCCGGCCCGGACGGGCTCGTCGTCCGGCTCGCCACCCGCGTCCCCTGAGCACGGTCCCGGTCCCCGGCGGCCCCTTGCCTCACCGGGGCTGCGCTGCTGAGGTGTCCCGGTGATCGTGGTGACGGGGGCGGGCGGTCGCGCGGGGGTCGCCGTCGTCCGGGCGCTGCGTGCCCGCGGGGAGCAGGTGCGCGCCGTGGTCGCCCGGCGCGGTCCGCGCCCCGAGCTGACCGACCTCGGGGCCGAGGTCGTGGTCGGCGAGCTGACCCAGCCGATGCCCTGGGCGAAGCTGCTCGACGGCGCCACCGCGTTCCACCTCCTCTGGCCGCAGTTCCACCCCGAAGAGGCCGAGGGCTCCGCCGCGCTGTTCGCCGAGGCGCGCCGGGCCGGCGTGGGCCGGGTCGTGTACCACTCGGTGCTGCGCCCCCAGACCCGTGTCCTGCCGCACCACGCGGCCAAGGACCGCGCGGAGGAGGCGCTGGAGAGCTCCGGGGTCGCCTGGCGGGTGCTGCAGCCGTGCGCGTACGCACAGGACTACGACACCGAGCTGCCGGAGGTCGCGCGCACCGGGGTGCTGCGCTCCCTGTGGGGTCTGCGCACGGCGCAGTCGCTGGTCGACGTCGAGGACGTCGCCGAGGCCGCCGCCGTGCTGCTGACCGAGGACGGGCTGGACGGCGGGACGTTCGAGGCAGCCGGGCCCGAGCCGCTGACCGCGGCGCGGATCGCCGAGCTGATGGGGGAGCGCCTCGGGCGGGAGGTGGTGGCCGACGACGTCATCCCGGCCGGCGAGCAGCCGAGCGCCTACGCCGCGCGGTGCCGGCGGGCGATGCTCGACCACCGGCGCGCCCACGGGTTCGTCGGCAGCCCGCGGGTGCTGACCGCCCTGCTGGGGCGGCCGCCAGGCACGTTCGCCGAGCACCTGGCCGGGCTGCCGCTGCCCACTGCGGACTGAGCGGCCGGCCGGGTCAGACGGTCGAGGCCGCTGCGCTGCCCAGCAGCGAGGAGGAGTCCTTGCCGGTCCGCTTCGCCTCGTACATCGCGGTGTCCGCGCGGTGCAGCAGCCGCTCCGCGGTGTCCCCCGGGGCGCCGAGTGCGCCGCCGACGCTCGCGGTCACCGACAGCGTCGTCCCGCCCAGCACCATGGGGGCGCGCAGCGAGGTGAGCAGCCGGCCGGCGACGTCCCGGAGGCGCTCGTCGTCGGCCTCGCAGAGCAGGACGGCGAACTCGTCACCGCCCAGCCGGGCGACGACGTCGTCGGCCCGGACGTCCCCGGTGAGCCGGCCGGCCACCGCGACCAGCAGGTCGTCCCCGGCGGCGTGGCCCAGCGAGTCGTTCACGCCCTTGAAGTCGTCGATGTCCACGAAGAGCACCGCGGGCGGTGCGGCGGGTTCGATCGAGGCGGTGGCCGCGGCCAGCCGTTCGGAGAAGGCGGCGCGGTTGAGCAGCCCGGTCAGGGGGTCGGTCCGGGCCTGCTGGCGCAGCTCGTCCTCGAGGCGCTTGCGGTCGGTCACCTCGCGGAAGTTGACCACCCAACCCTTGATGCCGGCGGCGTTCACCCGTCCGCTGATCCGCATCTCCACCCAGCGGGTCTCCCCGGAGACGTGGGAGACCCGGACGTCGGTGTCCACCGCACCCGCGTGGACGTCGGCGGCGTCGCCCGCGGCGGCCACGGCCGCGCGCAGGCGCGGCTGGTCCCGGGGGTCGGCCAGGTCGATGGCGTCCACGCCCAGGTAGTACGACGGCGGCCGGCCCAGCAGCGATTGCACGGCGGGGCTGATGTAGGTGATCGTGCCGGTCCGCGCCTCCACGATGGCGATGACGTCGGCGGCGTTCTCGAGCAGGAGCTGCAGCCGGGCCTCGCTGGCCGCCAGCGCGACGCGGGTCGCCTCCCGGTCGGCGTCGAGGGCCGCGAGCCGCCACAGCGCCAGGCCGGTCAGGGTGGCGGTGCCGAGGCCGAGGAGGTAGCCGAGGCCGCCGTTCCCGATGGTCCACAGGACCAGCAGGGCGGGGCTGATGAGCAGGGTCGTGCCGACGCCGAGGACCCGGGAGCCTTCCGCCTCGTCGTCCGGGTCCTGCCCGGCCCCCATCCGGGCGACGGACGGGTGCCGCGCGGCCACGGTCATGGCGGCGACGGCCAGGAGGGGGAGCGGATCGAGCAGCGGCAGCTCGCGCAGCGGCGCATCGGCGATCATCCGGCCGCCGTAGCCGAGGACGGTGAGGGCCGCCGCCGCCAGCAGGGCAGCCGTGGGGACCGAGCGGTGGTGGCGGGACATGGCCAGCGGGACGCAGACCATCAGCAGGACGACGCTGAGCACCGGGGTGCCGAGATCGAGTTCCAGCACCTCGCCGGCGGACGTCCGCCCGTTCCCGCTCACGGCGACCACGGTGAGCCCGCAGGCGAGGACCAGGGTCGCGGTGTCCAGCCACGAGCGGTCGCGGCGCCGGCGCTCGGCGCGGACGACGCCCAGGGCGCCGACGGCCATGGCGGCGTAGGCGGCGACGTCCAGGACCGCCTCCGCGGCACCCGAGGCGGCTGGCCGGATCCCGGCCAGCTCGAGGACCTCGGCGAGGCAGCTCAGCGCGAAGAAGGCCAGCCCCGCGCCCAGCGCCGCCCAGGCCGAGGCCGCGGGGGTCCGGTGGTGGACGATCGCGGTGCGGACGGCGGCGATGCCGAGGCAGAAGAGCGCGATCTCGGCCGCGGGGCGCCAGGGGCCCATGGGGACGGAGACGACGGCTGCCACCACCGCGACGACCAGCGCCCCGTGCAGCCAGGCGGCACGGGCGGTGGGTACGGCGGGAACGGTCACACCTACCCATCGACACCCGGGCCGCCGACCTTACGGTCGTTCACCCGTGAGGGGGATGCCGCCGCACGGCATCCGCCCAGGTCAAGGCAGGGGTGGGAGGTCCTCGACCCGCAGATCGGGACGCACGCGTAGGAAGCGCAGCGGGTGCCGGAAGACGCCCGCCTGCAGCGCGGCGTCGGCGCTCACCTCGACGACCACGTCCGGCCGCACGCGGGTGAGGGGCACCGAGAGCCGGCCCCCGCCGAAGCGGCCGGTGCCGATGCGGTCGGGCCAGGGGTGGTCGTCGTCCGCGGGACGGAGGACGGCGGCGAGCTCCTCGCTCTGCCGGGGCGCCAGCGGGCTGGTGCGCCCGACGACGACCAGCTCGCCGTCCCGGTAGCGGCCGGCCACCAGCTGGCTGGGCCGGTCCAGGGGGCCGATGACCCCACCGGCCACCACCTCGGTGCTCTCCCAGCTCTTCACTTTCAGCCATTCACGGCGGCCGGGCGCGTAGCGGCTGCCGGCCCCCTTGGCGACCAGGCCCTCGACGCCGGCCACCCGGAACTCCTCGAACCACTGCTGCGCGAGCTCGGGGTCCGCGGTGCTCGGGGACAGCTGCAGGGGCGGCGCCCAGCGGGCCGACAGGGTCTCCAGCTCGGCCCGGCGGCGGCCCAGGGTCTTCTCCCGGAGGTCGGTGCCCCCGAGGGCGAGCACGTCGAAGGCGACGTAGGAGGCCGGGTGCGCGGCGACCTGGGCGGCGATCCGCCCGGGCGCGGTGACCATGCGCTTCTGCAGCAGGCCGAAGTCCAGGCGGTCGTCGTGCCAGATCACGACCTCGCCGTCGAGCACCGTGCCGGCCGGGACCTGGGCGAGCGCGGCGGCGACGATGTCGGGGAACCGGTCGGTGAGGTCGCGGCCCTGCTTGCTCCACAGCCGCGTGGAGGCGGCGTCCCGGACGATCACGAGGCGGTAGCCGTCCCACTTCGGCTCGTACCGGCAGCCGCCCGGCAGCGCGTGGGGCGGGGGGATCTCGCGGACCGGCTTGGACAGTTGCACGCCGACGGGGCCGGTGAGCCCGGGCGGGAGGCCCGGGAGGCCGGGGGCGGTCAGCGGCACCCGGACAGCCTGGCGGCTGACCGGCGCGGATGCACGGCCGACCGGCGACGTCACACCCGATCGGGGGCGCGCCCGCACGCGCCGTGATCAGTCGAGGCGACCGGCCAGATCGGCGGCGAACCGCTCGGCGATGTCCAGCTGCTCGCGCAGTGCGTGCACCCGGGCGGCGGCCGCCTCGTGGAACATCCGCAGCCGGTCGGTCAGCGCGGCGTCCTCCGGGCGCTCGGTGAGGTCGGCCAGCAGGGTGAGCAGCTCCTGCATCTCCTCGAGGCGGAAGCCCAGCGGCTTCATCCGCTTGATGACCTCGAGCCGGGCGACGTCGTCGTCGCTGTAGAGCCGGAAGCCGCCACCGCTGCGCGAGGTGGGACGGACCAGTCCGTTCTCCTCGTAGAACCGGATGGTGCGCAGGCTGAGCCCGGTGCGCTCGGCGACCTGGCCGATCTGCAGCAGGCCGGTGCGGGCGACCATCAGTGCCCCGCCCCCAGTTGCCCGGTGTGCCGCTCGAACCGGGTCAGCGAATGATCGTCCAGGCCGACGATCTCCACCCGCTTCCCGCGGGTGGCGTACTTGTGCGTGATGGCGTCCAGCGCCGCGACGGTGGAGGCGTCCCAGACCTGCGCGTTCGACAGGTCGATGACCACCTCGGCCGGGTCCGCGGCGTACTCGAACTGGGTGTAGAGGTCGTTGCTCGACGCGAAGAACAGGGCGCCGTCCACCGAGTAGCGCACGCTGCCGTCGGCCCCGACGTCGCGGGTGACGTCGACGAGGTGGGCGATCCGCTGGGCGAAGAGCACGCAGGCGACGAGCACGCCGACGCCCACGCCGATGGCCAGGTTGTGGGTGAGCAGGGTGCCGGCGACGGTCGTGAGCATCACCGTGGTCTCGCTCTTGGGCATCTTGTGGATGGTCTGCAGGGAGTGCCAGTCGAAGGTCGCGATGGACACGAAGATCATCACCGCGACCAGGGCGGCCATCGGGATGGTGCTGACGATGTCCCCGAGTGCCACGACCAGCACCAGCAGGAAGACCCCGGAGAGGAACGTGGAGAGCCGGGTGCGGGCCCCCGACGCCTTCACGTTGATCATCGTCTGGCCGATCATGGCGCAGCCGCCCATGCCGCCGAAGAAGCCCGACGCCACGTTGGCAACGCCCTGGCCCATGGACTCGCGGGTCTTGTCCGAGTGCGTGTCGGTGATGTCGTCGACCAGCTTGGCCGTCATCAGCGACTCCATCAGCCCCACGAAGGCCACGCCAAGGGCGTAGGGGGCGATGATGCCCAGCGTCTCGAAGGTGAACGGCACGTCCGGCAGCAGGAAGAAGGGCAGGCTGTCGGGGAGCTCGCCCTCGCCGCCGACGTCGGGGATGTCCCAACCGACGGTCAGGACCAGGGCGGTCAGGATGACGATGGCGACCAGCGGTGCGGGGACGACGGTGGTCAGCCGGGGCAGCAGGAAGATGATCGCCAGGCCGGCGGCGACCAGCGGGTAGACCAGCCAGGGGACGTCGGTGAGCTGCGGCAGTTGCGCGGTGAAGATGAGGATCGCCAGGGCGTTGACGAAGCCCACCATGACGCTGCGCGGGATGAACCGCATGAGTCGGGCGAAGCCGAACAGGCCGAGCAGCACCTGGAAGATCCCGCCGAGGATGACCGCGGCGAAGAGGTACTGGACGCCGTAGTCGAGCGCCAGCGGAGCGACGACCAGCGCGATGGCGCCGGTCGCAGCGGTGATCATCGCCGGTCGGCCGCCGGTGAAGGCGATCACCACGGCCATGACGAAGGAGGAGAACAGGCCGACGCGGGGGTCGACGCCGGCGAGGATCGAGAAGCTGATCGCCTCGGGGATGAGGGCGAGCGCGACCACGAGTCCGGCGAGCACCTCGGTGCGGGCGGTGCGCGGCTCGAGCCACGACGGTCGGGTGAGGCGAAGGGCAGGCAGGACGGACATGCTCCCGTTTCCGGTCGGAGGGTGTGAGCTTCGCTCGACCGGCGTCGCGGCGAGCGGACTGGCCCCCATCCTGCCGCAACTCGACCCTCACGTCAGGGGAGAGTGGTTGAGTTCCTGGTCACGCACGCTCCAGCAGCAGGAGGGCGTACGCGGCCAGCGACGGGCTGTCGGTGATCCCACCGTCGCGCATCCTCCGGCGCAGCTCGGCCTCCGGGACGAAGGCCTGGCGCATGTCGGCCTCGGTCGCCTCCCGCGCGGTCGGTCCGGGGGTGAGGTCGGTGGCCCGCCAGACGTCGAACCGCTGGGTCAGGAGCCCGGAGGCGAGATCCAGCCGCCCCAGGTGCTCCCACCGTCCGGCCCGCAGGCCCGTCTCCTCGGCCAGCTCGGCCCGCGCCAGCTCCTCGGGTGACCCGGCCGTCCCGGCCGGCCACGTCCCCTGCGGGAACTCCCACGACCGGCGCCCCAGGGGGTAGCGGTACTGCTCGACCAGCCAGAAGCCGCCGTCCTGCTCAGGTAGCACCAACGCGAAGTCGGCCTTCTCGACGACGCCGTAGATGCCGGTCGAGCCGTCGTCGAGCTCGAAGGCGTCCTCCCGGACGCGTATCCAGTCGTTCCGGTAGACCTCTCGGCTGCTCGTCGTCCGCACCCTCCGACCCTGGCAGAACGGTGTCACGATGGAAGGGTGACCGAGCGGAAACCGCCGGGGATGTCCTTCGAGACATGGGTGGACCGGCAGATCGCCCAGGCGCAGGAGCGCGGTGACTTCGCGCGGCTCCCGAGCGGGCCGCTGAAGGGCCTCGACCGCGAGCAGACCGCCTACGACTGGGCGCTGGCCAAGGCCCGGCGCGAGGGCGTGGACACCGGGGCGATGCTGCCGCCGGGCCTGCGGCTGCGCCGCGAGCGCGACGACCTGCCGGAGCGGGCGGCGCGCCTGGCCACCGAGGCGGAGGTCCGGGCCCTCGCCGAGGACTACAACGCGCGGGTGGAGGCCTTCTGGCGGCTGCCGGCGGAGAGCAGGTGGGCTGCGGTGCCCGGCCTGGCCGACGTCGAGGCGCTCGTCGAGGGCTGGGAGCGCGACCGGCCGGCCCCGCAGCCCGCGCCGGAGGAACCGCCCGCGTCGCCGCCTGTGCGCCGGAGCTGGTGGCGCCGGCGCTGAGGGCGGCTGCCGGTCAGGCCTGCGCGTCGTCCTCGGCGGCGTCGTCCTTGTGCGCGTCGTGCTCGCGGGTGGCCATGCCGCCGTGGCCGCCCTCGTCGTGCTGGCCCGGGTGCAGGTTGTTGGCCTCGTCGTCCTCGCGCGGCTCGGTCACGGCGCGAGTCTCCCGCCGGCACGCACTCCGCGCACGGTCGGCCCCTGCCCACGGTGGTGGGCAGGGGCCGACCGTTCGCGGAACACCGGTCAGGCAGCGGCCGGCACCCGGTCGAGGAAGCCGAGCACGGCGCTGATCCGGCCGTCGGCGTCCAGCAGCGCCACGTCGGAGCCGACGACCGGCGCCTCGGCGCCCTCGGGCCCCAGCTCCCAGGTGAAGCGCAGCTGGTCGTGGTGGGGGTCGGCCGGCCCGGCCAGCCGGAAGACGAACCCCGGGAACTGCGCCTGGACGGCGCCGATCGTGGCGGCGAGCGCCTCGGCGCCCCGGACGTCGACCATCGGGTCGGTGTAGCGGACGTCGTCACTGAACACCTCGGCGACGGCGGCACGGCGGGCCTCCGGGTCGGTCTCGTTCCAGGCGGCCAGGTAGCGGTCGGCGTGGGCGGTGGTGGCGGTCATGTCGGTTCTCCTTCTTCGGGGCGGTGCGATACGCGGGACGGGGCGAACGGGGTGATCAGCGGCGGAGGCCGGCGACCTGGGCGGCGGCGAAGCCGGCGACGACGGCGGCCTGCAGGACCAGCCATCCCGCGCCGAGCCCGGTCAGCGAGCCGATGCCGACGACGGCGGCGGCGACGCTGCCGGCGGCCCACAGCAGGTTGGCGCCGATGACCGCCCCGACCGCCGCGCCGGGGATCCGGCGACGGGTCGCGACGAGCCAGACGGCGGCGGCGTAGACGAGCAGGAAGACGCCGACGCCGCGGAGCAGGCCGGGGGACAGGCCGAGCGGGCCGTCGAGC
The DNA here is from genome assembly GCF_900102425.1 of Blastococcus aurantiacus. Lineage (GTDB taxonomy): Bacteria > Actinomycetota > Actinomycetes > Mycobacteriales > Geodermatophilaceae > Blastococcus > Blastococcus aurantiacus. The sequence goes on along the minus strand of NZ_FNBT01000009.1, from coordinate 37,861 downwards.
AGCGGGGCGCCGAGCAGGTAGGCGGCGCCGTTCGCGCCGGTGACGACGGCGTCGAGTCCGAGGGCGAGGCGGAGCAGTCCGCCGGCACGGGTGAGCGGGGAGGCAGCGGGTGCGGTGCGTGTCGTGGTCATGCAGCAACCGTGGACGCGCCGGTGCAGCAGGTCGATTACCTCCGAGGTAAGCGACAGCGCGCAGCCCGGTGGCTAGCGTCGCCCTCGTGACCAGCGCCGTTGCAGCAGACGCACCCGTCGGGGAGCTGCTCCGCCAGTGGCGGCAGCGCCGCCGGCTCAGCCAGCTCGACCTGGCCGGTGAGGCGGGCGTCTCTGCCCGCCACCTGAGCTTCGTCGAGACCGGCCGCGCCCGGCCCAGCCGCGAGATGGTGCTGCACCTGGCCGAGCAGCTGGAGATCCCGCTCGGTGCGCGCAACGAGCTCCTGGCGGCGGCCGGTTTCGCGCCGGTCTACCGGCGGCGTGACCTGGGGGACCCCGACATGACCGCCGTCCGGACCGCGCTCGACCTCGTGCTGACGGCCTACGAGCCGTTCCCCGCGCTGGTGGTCGACCGGTCGTGGCACCTGGTGTCGGCCAACCGGGCCCTGTCGGGGCTGCTCGACGGGGCCGCACCCCACCTGCTCGAGCCGCCGGTCAACGTGCTCCGGCTGAGCCTGCACCCCGACGGCCTGGCACCGCGCATCCTCAACCTGCCCGAGTGGCGTCGGCACGTGCTGCACCGGCTGGGGCGGGAGGCGCACCTCAGCGGCGACCTCGGGCTGGCGGCGCTGCACCGGGAACTGCTCGCGCTGCCCGGCGGGATGGACCGGACCCCGCCGAACGGCATCGCGGTGCCGCTGCGCCTCCGGTCCGGGGACGAGGTGCTCAGTTTCCTCAGCACGGTGACCACCTTCGGCACCGCCGTCGACCTGACTGCCGCCGAGCTGAGCGTCGAGGCGTTCCTCCCCGCCGACGAGGTGACCGCCGCCGCGCTGCGCCGGGCGGGCTGACCGCAGTCCGGGCCTGTTCGCCCGTGGCATAGCCGGGGTCGACGCTGCCGGGGCGGGGTAGGTGCCGGTTCCGACGCGCGAAGGAGACGCCATGACCGAGATCCCGGGAACCGACCGCGACCAGGCACGGAAGAACGTCGAGGAGGAGACCCCGCTGGTGCCCGAGGACGTGGAGGGCGCCGACGAGGACACCGCCCGTCCGCAGGGCGATGAGGGGGTCACCGGCGACGAGGCCAAACCGGCGCCGGGGAGCACCGACCTGGACGTCTGACGCCGGTCAGTCGCCCGTCGACAGGCTCCGCAGGGTGAGCCCGCGGTGGTCGGCCAGCCGCTCCGCCTGGGCCTCGACGGCGGCGCGCAGGCGGGACGGGAGCGGGCCGAAGGGCTCCATGGTCAGGTCCAGCGACGTCCCCGCCTTGCGCGCCCGCCAGCTGCCCACGACGTCGCCGTCGGCGAGCACCGCTCCCGGCCGGCCGATGATCCGCCACAGCTCCTTGGCGCGAGCGGCGTCGGGGACGATCGTGGCCCGGTCCCGGGCCTGGAGGAAGAGATCGTGGCTGCCCAGCAGCAGCGTCCCTCCCGGCGCCTCACCCGTCAGGCGGTCGGCGTCCTCGGCCAGGACCCAGCGCCGCTCCCCGTCGACCCGCACCTCCACCGCGTCGGTGGGCCAGTGGGCCTTGACCTCCTTCAGCGGCGCGTCCACGTAGCCCGCGACGTGCGCGGGGGTGGCGGGGCCGAGCAGCCGCAGGTAGCCCCGGACGACGTCGAGGTGCTCCGGCGCCGTCCCGGCCGGGGCGAACCCCGGGATCGGGCGCAGCACCGGCGGTGAGGTGCCCGGCTCCAGCTCCAGCCCGGCCCGCAGCGCGGCCAGCCGGAACGGCTGCTCGTAGGCGTGGACGGCGCCGCAGGGCACGCAGTTGCGCAGGTAGGGCTCCTCGAGGACGGCGGTGAGGCGGGTGGAGAGCTCGCCCTTGACCGTCGGCCGGTCCACGATCTCGCGCATCCGAGCCGCGACGGTGTCCAGCCCGGCCAGTGCGGGGGTGCCCGCCGCCTTCAGCGGACGGGCGGCGTCGAACATGCGCTTGGCGGCATCGGCGTCGGAGAACGGCGCCGTGGCCGCGGCGACCCCGCCCACGTCGGCCCGCCGGTAGGCGTGCGGTGCGCCGCGCAGCGTCCAGAGCAGCACGAGCTCGTCGGCCGGCGGGTCGGGCAGCCCGCGCAGCGCCAGGGCCCATGCCGCGCCGTCGGTACCGGTGTCCTGCACGCCGAGGTCCAGGACGGCGGTGTCCTCGAGCGAGCCCGCGTCGCGGCCCAGCTGCTGGGCGCGCGCCCGGAAGGCGAGCACATCCCGCCTGGTCAGGTCCACGGGAGGATCCTGCTCCGCGTGGGGTCGTCAGTCGAGGAGGGCGCCGAGCAGGCGAGCCAGGGTGGCGCGGTCGTCGGCGGAGAGCCGGGACAGCAGTTCGTCGTTGTCCGCCGCCCGTGCGCGGCCGACCTCGGCGCGGACGCGGCGGCCCTCCGCGGTCGGGCGCAGGATCACCGCGCGCCGGTCCGCCGGGTCGGGGGTGCGCTCGACGAGGCCTCGTGCCTGCAGGCCGTCGGCCACCTCGGTGGCCGAGCGCGGCGCGATGTGCAGGGACTCGGCGAGGTCGGAGAGGCGGACGCCGTCCCGCTCGACGACGACGCGGAGGGCGCGGGCCTGGTGCGGCGAGAGGTCCCACGGGGCGAGGGCCTCGCGCCAGCGGCGCCGCTGGTTCCGGGCGACACGCATGAGCAGCTCGCCCAGCTCTCCGGTCGCGTCGTCGGGCACGGGGGAACACTAGCGGAGGTGCAGGGGCTACCGGACCATGAGGTAACCTCAGCATACATTCTGGAGGTGTCGGTATCAGCGAGATGATGATGGGTGGCCGTGGCGGCGGCCCCGGCGGTGGCGGTCCCGGGGGCCGCAAGCCCGACCCGGCCGACCGCGCGCAGCTCGAGCGTTCCCCCGTCCGCTGGAGCCGGGTCGCCGCCCTGTTCCGGCCCTACCGCGGGCAGCTCGCCGTCGTGATGGCCCTGATCGTGGCCTCCTCCGTCGTCGCGCTGGCCACGCCGTTCCTCATCCGCATGGTCATCGACGAGGCGATCCCCGCGCAGGACGTTCCGCTGCTGCTGTGGGCGGTCGGCGGGATGCTGGCCGTCACCGTGCTGACGGCGGTCTTCGGCGTCGTCCAGACCTGGCTGTCCACGACGGTCGGCCAGCGGGTCATGCACGGTCTGCGGACGGCGGTCTTCACGCACCTGCAGCGCCAGTCGCTCGGCTTCTTCACCCGCACCAAGGGCGGCGAGGTCCAGTCACGGCTGATGAACGACATCGGCGGCATGCAGTCCGTGGTCACCTCGACCGCGACGTCCTTCGCCGCGAACGCCACCACCGTCATCGGGACGGTCGTGGCCATGGCGGTGCTGAGCTGGCGGCTGTCGCTGCTCTCGCTCGCCGTGCTGCCGCCGGCGATCTGGCTGACCCGCCGGGTCGCCCGCATGCGCCGCGCCCTCACCGCGCAGCGCCAGCGGCACCTGGCCGACCTGCACTCCCAGGTCGAGGAGGGGCTGAGCGTCAGCGGCGTCCTGCTCGGCAAGACGCTGGGCGCCGGCCCCGCGCAGTCGCGGCGGTTCGCCGGTACCTCGGAGTTCCTCGTCGACCTGGAGGTGCGCTCCCAGCTGGCCGGCCGTTGGCGGATGGCCACGATGAGCATCGTCTTCGCCGGCATCCCCGCCCTGATCTACCTGGCCGCCGGGCTGCCCGCGACGTCCGGCGGCATGACCATCGGCACGCTGGTCGCCTTCACCACGCTGCAGGGCGCGCTGTTCCGCCCGCTCATGCAGCTGCTCGACATCGGCGTCTCGCTGACCGCCTCGATGGCGCTGTTCAGCCGGGTCTTCGAGTACCTGGACCTGCCCGTCGACATCGACGACCGCGAACACCCGGTCGCGGTCGACCCGGCCGCCGTGCGCGGCGAGGTCCGCTTCGAGCGCGTCGGGTTCCGCTACCCCGAGGGCGCCCGGCCGGCGCTGAGCGACGTCGACGTCACCGTGCCCGCCGGGACGACGCTGGCGCTGGTCGGCGAGACCGGCTCGGGCAAGAGCACCCTGGCGTCCCTGGTGGCGCGGCTCAACGACCCGACCACCGGCCGGGTGCTCGTCGACGGCGTCGACGTCCGCGACCTCGCGCTGGCCGACCTCGCCCGCATCGTCGGCGTCGTCTCCCAGGAGACCTACCTGCTGCACGGCACGGTGCGGGAGAACCTCCTGCACGCCAAGCCCGACGCCACGGACGAGGAGATGGTGACGGCGGCCCGCCGGGCGCAGGTGCACGACGTCATCGCGGCGCTGCCCGAGGGCTACGGGACCGTCGTCGGCGCGCGCGGCCACCGCTTCTCCGGGGGCGAGAAGCAGCGCCTGGCCATCGCCCGCACGCTGCTGCGCGACCCCGCGGTGCTGGTGCTCGACGAGGCCACCAGCGCCCTGGACACCGTGACCGAGCGGGCGGTGCAGGCGGCCCTCGACGAGGCCGGCCGAGGCCGGACGACGGTCACCATCGCGCACCGCCTCTCGACGGTGCGCGACGCCGACCGGATCGTCGTCCTGGATGCCGGGCGGGTCGTCGAACAGGGGTCGCACGACGAGCTGATGGCCCGAGGCGGCCGCTACGCCCGGCTGGTCGGATCCGCCGAACGGGCGGTGGAGCTGGTCGGCTGGACCGCCGAACGCGCCACCGCCAGCGCGACCAGGGCGTCGGCCTCCGCTGCCAGCCGGCGCCGGTAACCGCCGGCCAGTACCGGATTCAGGACGGCGAGCAGCCCGGTCATCCGGACACCGACCTCCAGGACGACGGTGCAGCCGCCCCCGGCATCCGGGACGACGGTCCGGCGCCCCTCGACGACGGCGTTCGCGTTGCCTCCGGCGAAGGAGCCCGACCGCTCGTCCGCCGCAGTGATGGTCGTCGGCGTGACGAAGGTTCGGCCACCGAAGTGCAGCTCCTCGGTGATCCGCTGACCGATCCGCGCCCGGCCGGGCGGTTCGACGTCCATCCGCACCACCGCGGCCCGCCACTCGGCGTCCCTCGACCAGTCGAGGACGAGGGCGGCGGCATCCTCCGCGGACCAGGGCAGGTGCCGGCGCTCGACGTTCACCGCGCCACCTCCTCGGCGGGCTCGCCCCAGAACTCGTCCACCTCGTACTGGTCCCGGCTGTGCAGCCAGGACTCCGCGATCCGGCCGTCCCTGAGCCGGGCCACGTGGGCGAGGTTGTTCTCCAGCGGCCGGTCGCGGTCGGGGCGGGTGGCGCGGTAGGTGGCGAGGGCGACGCCCCACTCGCCGTCGTCCAGCACGCGGTGCACGGTCAGCTGCAGGGTGCCCCCGGTGACCTCGGCGGCGTGGCCGACGAAGCCGAGGACGGCGTCGCGACCGGTGTAGGTGCCGGTGTTCGTGCTCCGGCCGGGGACGTGCAGCACGGTGTCCTCGGTCAGGTTCTCCGCGGCGGAGGCGAGGTCGCCGGCGGCCAGGGCGTCGTACCACCGCGTCAAGGGTGAAGCCATGTCGTCCTCCAGGGGTGCCTGTGCGGACGGATCGCCGCCCGCTGTCGTTTCGACGTCGAAATGATGCACCCGGAGTCATTTCGATGTCAAACTGTTCCCGTGGCGGAGGCGGACGCGGTGGACGAGATGGTGCGGCAGTGGCGACGTGAGCGGCCCGACGTCGACCCGTCGTCCATGGCCGTCTTCGCGCGGCTCACCCGGGCGCACCTGGCCGCGTCGCGGGCGATCGAGGCGACGCTGGGCCGGCACGGCCTGAACCGCGGGGAGTTCGACGTGCTGGCGTCGCTCCGCCGCTCGTCGGCGCCCTACCGGCTCTCGCCCGGCGAGCTGGCGCGCGCCCTCGTGCTGTCGCCCGCGGCCACGACGAACCGCCTGCAACGCCTGGAGGAGCGCGGTCTCGTCGTCCGCCGGCCCGATCCGGCCGACGGCCGGTACGGCGTCGTGGAGCTGACCGGGGCCGGACGGGCGCTGGTCGACGAGGCGGTCACCGACCACGTGGCCACCCTCGACCGCCTGCTCGCCGACGTCCCCGGTGCCGACCGGGCCGGTCTCACCGCGATGCTCGCGGCCGTGGAGCGCACGGCGGTGCCGTGAGCCGGCCCCGGCCGGGATCACGGCCAGCGGTCGGCCGGGGTGCTCCTCCCGCGCTCGGTGGGCACGGGGACGGCGAAGCCGTCGGGCGTCGCGTCGGTCCAGCGCTCCGGCGCGGCGAGCAGGGCGCGGGCGTCCTCCGCCGGGATGCGCGGCAGCTCGGCGGCGGCGTAGTCGAGGTCGGTGGCCGGTGCGTCCTTCGGCGGATCGCGGTCCTGGTGCAGCTCGATCAGGCCGGCGTCGAACCAGCGCAGCAGCACCGCGGAGCAGTCCGCCGGGTCGAACGGCCCGCCCGGAGGCGCCTCGCCCTCCCAGTCGACGAAGTCGCCGTCGGGGATGTCGAAGAGCCATGCGTCGTCGTGCACCGAGCGGTACATCGCCCGGTGCAGGTCCGGTCCGGGGTCGTCCGCCCGCGGGGTGGGCTCCGGCGCCGGGACGTGCGGCTGCGGCCGTCCGGACACCATGCCGGGGATCTGCGGGATCTCCTCTGTGCCCCGCCCGAAGAGCCGGGCTAGGAAGCCGGTCACCGACTGGCCAGCCGGGCCACCCGCCGCTGCCAGGCCAGCAGGACCGGGATGCCCACCAGCTCGAGCGCCGTGGCGCCCACCAGCACCGGGTGCGGGCGGCCCGTGGCCCGCCAGGAGACGAGCCGGGCCAGACCGCCGAGGAAGACGGCGGCGGAGACGGCCCGCACGGCGGCCGCCTCCTCCTCGATGCGGGGAAGCGCGCGCCAGAGGGTCGGCGCCGCGGTGAACCACATCGCGTGCGTGTAGCGGTACTCGCTGTCGACGTCCGTGGGCACGGGCCCGTCGACGCCGGGAAGGGCGCGCGGCCCCACCAGGACCCCCGCCGCCCCGGAGGCGAAGGGAATCAGCGACAGGGTGCCGAGGACGATCTGGAGGCCGCGCCGGCCGCCGTCCGGAGTGGGGATCATGCCCGCACGCTGGCACAACGCGGCCGGACCCGCGCGGGCGGACCCTGACACGCCACTGGAGGGCTGACCGTGGTCAGCCCTCCAGCGAGGTCGTTCCGTGCTTGGTGCCCACGAGGCCCGTGGGCGGCCGGATCAGTGAGCGGTGCGTCCGGCGTCGACGCGGTGGGCGTCGTGCCAGTCGTCGTCACCCTCGGGCTCCTTGGCCAGCAGGAAGGCGCCGACGGCCCAGACGAGACCGCCGATCAGGCCGATGTAGGAGCCGATCTCGGAGGAGTAGTCGCCGCCGCGCTCGAGCGCACCGGGGGCGTCGATGACGTAGCTGAGCGCCACGAGGGTCGCGGCGACGCCGGCAGCCATGGTGACGAGGGACAGGCCACGGTGCTGGCGCCCGCGTGCCCGGTTGAGCGTGTAGAGCAGGGCAGCGGCGAGACCGATGCCGAAGTAGGCGAGGTACGGGATCACGGTGTCGGTCTCGTAACCGCTGCCGGTCACCGTGTCGTCCTGGGTGGAGACCCAGTCGAGGAAGACGCTGATCAGGAAGACGACGACACCGGCGGTGGCGACGTAGGCACCCATCGGGTTCGCCCGGCGGTCGTGCCGGCGATCGCCATCGTGCGAATGTGCCTGTGAAGCAGAGTTGGACATGCGCAGCCACTACCCATCACGACAGTCACAGGAAACTCACAGGCACCCGGACGGGTGAAGTGTGAGCGGCGTCTCCGCGCTGCGTGACCGCCCGGAACGGACCCGACACGCTGCCCGCGTTGTCGCTCCGGTGTGCTCGTGATGTCATCCCGGGACGGTGTGGCAACGGTGCCGCTCCGGGACGGAGGGCGGACATGGCCGAGGTCCACGGCTCGTGCAGCGAACGGTTCGCCGGCGTGCGGGAGGCGATGGCCCACCAGCTCGACGCCGGGGAGGAGCTCGGCGCCTCCGTCGCCGTCGACCTGGACGGGGAGACCGTCGTCGACCTCTGGGGCGGGCACCGCGACGCCGAGCGCACGAAGCCCTGGTCGGAGCACACGATCGTCAACGTCTGGTCGACGACGAAATGCGTGCTGGCGCTGGCCGCGCTGATGCTCGTCGAGAGCGGCGAGCTCGACCTCGACGCGCCGGTCGCTGACTACTGGCCCGAGTTCGCCGCCAAGGGGAAGAAGGACGTGCGGGTGCGGCACCTGCTGTCGCACACCTCAGGCGTTTCGGGCTGGGAGCAGCCCTTCTCGATCCGGGACATGTACGACTGGGACTCCGCGACCGAGCGGCTGGCCCAGCAGGCCCCGTGGTGGGAGCCCGGCACGGCCTCGGGCTACCACGCCAACAACCAGGGCCACCTGGTCGGCGAGGTCATCCGCCGGATCACCAACACCACGTTCAAGAAGTTCGTCGCGGACCGGATCGCAGGCCCCCTGGGGGCGGACTTCCAGATCGGAGCACGGGAGTCCGAGGTCTCCCGCATCGCCCCCGTCGTCGCCCCGCCCCCGCCGGAGACCGGCGCGGCGCCGCCGGATCCGGACTCGGTCGCCGTGAAGACCTTCACCGGCCCGCGCGCCTCGGCAACCGCGGCGAACTCCCCGGAGTGGCGGGCCGCCGACCTGGGCGCGCTCAACGGCCACTCCAACGCCCGCGGGGTCATGCGCGTGCTGCGCACCCTGAGCCTCGGCGGTGAGGCCGGCGGCGTGCGACTGCTCTCGCCGGAGACGGTGGAGGAGGTGTTCGCGCAGCAGTCCGACGGCGTGGACCTGGTGCTGGGCGTGCCGTTCCGGTTCGGGACGGGCTACTGCCTCGGCTCGCCGATCGTGCCCTACGTGCCGGAGGGTCGGACCTTCTTCTGGGGCGGCTGGGGCGGCTCGCTGGCGGTGATGGACCTCGACCGGCGGCTGACCATCACCTACATGATGAACCGGATGGGCAGCGGGATCCTCGGCTCGCCGCGCAGCGAGGCCTACGTGCGGGCCGTCTACGCCGCGCTGGCCTGATGGAGCTCGACGACGTCGTCCCGCGTCCGGACCACGTCACGCGGCAGGTCCGCTGGATCGCGGCGGAGCCCGCAGCCGTCTGGGACGCGCTGCACGGTGTGCGGTTCTCGGGACTCCCGCTCACGCTGGCGCTGTCGGCCGCCCGCTTCCTCCCGGTGGCGCTCTCCGGGCGGGGGCTGGGGCAGCTGCGCGACCGGCCGTTCCTCGAGGCCCTCCCCGTCCCGCTGCTGGAGGCGCGGCCGCCGTCCTCGGTGGTGTTCGGCGGCCTGCTCCAGCCCTGGCGCCTGACCGGCGGTGGGCCCGCGCCGGAGCTCGACGCCGCGACGCTGCGCGACTGGGACGGGCCGGGCTGGGTGAAGGTCGCGATGGACTTCCGGCTCACCCCCGCCCGCGGCGGCACGGAGCTCTCCTCGGAGACTCGGGTGAGGGCCACCGACGACGCCAGCCGCGCGGCCTTCGCCCGGTATTGGCGGGTCATCCGCCACGGGAGCACCGCCGTCCGCTGGGAGCTGCTGACGGCGGTCGAGCTGCGCGCGACCGCCTGAGCTGCGCGAGGATCGGCCCGTGGCCTGGACCGAGAAGGACATCCCCGACCTGAGCGGTCGTACCGCCGTGGTGACCGGCGCGAACGGCGGGTTGGGCTACCAGACGGCGCTCGCGCTCGCCGTCGCCGGTGCGCATGCCGTCGTCGCCGCCCGCGACCCGGAGAAGACGGCGTCGGCGACGGCGCGGATCCGCGAGCGCTACGCGGCCGCCTCGCTCGAGGTCGTGCCGCTGGACCTCGGCGACCTCTCGGTGGTCCGGGCCGCGGCGGAGGCCGTGCTGGCCGCGCACGAGCGGATCGACCTGCTCGTGAACAACGCCGGGGTGATGGCGATGCCGCAGCGGACCACGGCCGACGGCTTCGAGATGCAGCTCGGTGTCGACCACCTGGGGCACTGGGCGCTCACCGCGCACCTGCTCCCGGCCCTGCTGCGCGCCCCGGCGGCCCGGGTGGTCACCGTGACCAGCACGGCCCGGTTCATGGGCGGCCCCCTGGATCCGGCCGATCCACACATGCGCACGAAGTACCGGGCGTGGGGCTCCTACGCCCGCGCCAAGATGGCCAACTACCACTTCGGGCTCGGGCTGCAGCAGCACTTCGCGAAGGCCGGGCTCGCGGCGGCGTCGCTCATCGCGCACCCGGGGCTGTCGAACACCGACCTGCAGGCGCGCACGGTGCGCGAGGGCGGTGGCGGCTGGGTGGGTGCGGCGGCGCACGCGATGACGGCGCGCTCGGGCATGACGCCGCTCGAGGGCGCCCGGCCGCAGCTGCGGGCGGCCACCGATCCCGCAGCGGTCGGCGGCGAGCTGTACGCGCCTCGGTTCGGCTCGCACGGGCCACCGGTGCGCCGGCCGATCCTGCGCCGCTACGACCTGCAGAAGCAGATCGACGTCCTGTGGGAGGTCTCCGAGCGCGAGACCGGGGTGCCGCTGGTCGTGCCGCCCGCCTGAACGGCCGCAACTGCGGGGAAGTTGGACTTCTCGGCCGCTGGCTGAGCCCTGTTTCCCCGCAGTTGGGGACGACGTCAGGCGGGAGCGGGCTCGTGCCGGTCGCGGACGTGCCGCTCGATGCCCCGGCCCACCTTCTCGCCGCAGACGTCGCACACCCACGACGCCGTGATGCGGTGGCCGGAGTGGTGGAACTCGACCGGCGGCTCGTCGGCGACGTAGCGGTCGCCCCACTGCATGAGCGCCTGCAGCACCGGCAGCAGGTCCCGCCCGGCCTTCGTCAGGTGGTAGTCGGAGCGGGGCGGGCTGGCGCTGTACTGCCGACGCTCGAGCACCCCGGCGTCGACCAGCGCGTTGAGCCGCGCGGTCAGCTGTTCCCGGGGTGCGCCGGTGCCGCGCAGGATCTCGCTGAACCGGTGCGCGCCGAGCGACACCTCGCGCACGACGAGCAGCGCCCAGCGGTCGCCCACCACGTCCAGCGCGCCCGCGATGGAGCAGCGCCGGCCCGGCAGCTCGTCGAGTCGGTCCGTCATGCCGTCAAGGTTCGCATACCGAACCAACTCGTGTACGGTCCGGCTCAGTCGGTTCGAGGCACGAACCGAGGACGAGGCGGGGTGCCATGAGCGCGACGACGGATCCGGTCCCGATGGCGAGTCCCGCCCGCAGCCCGGGACTGGTGCTGCTCGTCGTCTCGGCGGCGGTCTTCCTGTCCGCGCTGGACCTGCTGATCGTCAACATCGCGTTCCCGACGCTCAGCGCCGAGTTCGACGCCTCGACCGTCGCCCTCTCCTGGGTGCTGAACGGCTACACGATCGTCTTCGCCGCGCTGCTGGCACCGGCCGGCCGGATGGCCGACCGGATCGGCCGGCGGCTGGTCTTCCTCGCCGGCCTGGCCACCTTCCTCGCCGGCTCGCTGGGCTGTGCGCTCGCCTGGGACGTGGGCAGCCTGATCGCCTTCCGGGTGGTGCAGGCGACCGGTGGTGCCATGGTGACGGCGACGTCCCTGGCGCTGCTGCTGGCCGCGTTCCCCCCGGCGCGCCGGTCGCAGGCGATCGCGGTGTGGTCGATGGTCGGGGGCGTGGCCGCCGCCCTCGGGCCGCCCATCGGCGGGCTGCTGGTGGAGATCTCGTGGCGCTGGATCTTCCTGGTCAACATCCCGGTCGGCATCGCGGCCCTGGTCGTCGGCCTGCGGGTGCTCCCCGAGTCGCGCGACGAGTCCGAGACCCGGCGTCCGGACTTCCTGGGCACGGTGCTGCTGGTCCTCGCCGTCGGCCTGCTGGCCTACGGGCTGGTCGCCGCCCCGGACCGCGGCTGGGACAGCGGCGTGGTGCTGGGCGCCTTCGCCGGCGCCGTCGTGGCAGGGGCGTTGGTGGGCCTGCGGGCGGCCCGCGCCCCGCGCGGCACCGTGCCGGTCCTGCCGCTCGCGCTGTTCCGGGTGCGGTCCTTCACGCTGGCCAGCCTGGCGATGGCGATCTTCATGGCCGGCTTCGCGGGCATGCTGCTGGGCAACGTCCTGTGGCTCACCGGTGGCTGGGGCTTCACCCCGACGCAGGCCGGATTCGCGCTGATCCCCGGCCCGGCGCTGGCTGCACTCACCGCCGTGCCCGCCGGACGGCTCGGCGCCCGGGTGGGGTGCGGGCCGGTCGCCGCGACGGGCATGACCCTGTTCGCGCTCGGCACCCTCGTCTGGTTCCTCCAGGTTGGCACCGAACCCGCCTTCGCCACCGAGTTCCTGCCCGGCCAGATCCTCACCGGGATCGGCGTGGGGCTCACGCTCACCAACCTGTCGGCGGCGGCGTCGTCATCGCTGCCGCCGGCGGCGCTGGCCACCGGGACGGCCACCTTCGGCGCGGCCCGCCAGATCGGCGCGACGCTCGGGGTCGCCGTGCTGCTGGCCGCGGTCGCCGGCCGGGGAGGGGAGCTCGCGGGTGCGGAGCGGGGATGGCTGCTCATCGTCTGCCTCGCCGTCACGGCTGCCCTGGTCGCCCTCGCCGTCGGCCGCGGGCACCACGCCGACCTGCAGGTGGTGCCCGCTCCCGTCTCGGTGCCCGCGCCCGTGCCCTCACCCGCGCCCGCGCCGGCCGCCGAGATCAAGGAGCTCCGATGAGCCTCGCCCCGTCGCCCGCGGCACCGGCCGGCACCTCCCGCCGGCTGGCGTTCGACCCCACGTGGCGCTCGTTCACCACCACGCAGGGCGGGCTGGTCATCGGCCACCTGCTCGCCGCCGCCGCGGACCTGGCCGGCGCTCCGCCCCGGGCCGTGACCGCGCACCTGCTGGGCGGCGTCGTCCCCGATGCCGAGGCCGTGGTCACCGCGGCCGCCGACCGGTCCGGCCGCACCGGCAGCGTCCGGAGCGAGCTGCGGCAGGACGGCGCGCTGCGGGCGGTCGCCCAGGTGCTCACGTCCGCCGGTCCCCCCGATCCGGTCACCGAGACGTACCCGCCGTCCTCCGTACCGGGGCTCGAGGACGGCGAGCCGTTCGAGCTGCCGCGCGATTACGTGCCGGTCGGCGAGCACACCGAGATCCGGGCCCTGGGCGCCTCGCGACCGATGGGCGGGGGCGACGAGCCGCGGCTGCACGCCTGGGTGCGCATCCGCGGCGCCGAGCTCCCGCCGCTGGTCCAGCTCGGCGTGCTGCTGGACGCGCTGCCGCCGTCGCTGTTCGCCGTCCGCACCGTGCCGGCGGCGATGCCGACCGTCGAGCTGACGGCCCACCTCGCCGGCCCGCCGCCGGAGACCGGCGCCTGGGTGCGGGTGGACCAGCGGACCGTCTGGTCCGACCACCGGGTCGCGGTGGACGACATCGAGCTGCGCGCGCTCGACGGCTCGCTGGTCGCGAGCGGCCGGCAGACCCGGCGGCTGCTGGGCGGTTAGGCGCCGTCGACCGCCCAGTCGGCGAAGACCAGGCTCACGGTGTGCCCGCTCGACGGCCAGTTCGGGACGTTGAGCGTCTGCGGCCGGTCGGCGTCGCCGCGGGGGAGGTTGCGGGCGGTGACGGTGCCGTCGGCGTCGGGGGAGGCCGGCAGGTACGCGTCGATGCCGCTCTGGAACGGCTGCTCGCCGAAGTACGGGAGCTTGGCCAGCGTGCTCTCGCCCGGGGTGGCGACGTCGTCGTGCACGTGGAGCCCGATCGCGCCGTTGCCGACGAAGTCGGTGATCACGTCCACCGGCTCGCCGCCGTCCACGCTGAGCTCCAGCACGTCGGCGTCGCCCTCCGAGTGCCACTCGCGCATGCGGCTGATGACCAGCGCGGTGTGCTCGTCGCCGATGTTGGTGTTCTGCCGGATGGTGCCGTCGGGCTCCGAGGAGAGCAGCCGCACGAAGGCGCTGCTGCGCACGTAGGGCTGCAGGTACAGGTGGTGGACGACGGGGGAGGCGTCGGAGCTGAGGGCGTACTCGTAGTGGGCGCCGCTCTCCAGCTCGATTGGGCCGAACTCCCCGTCGGGGCCGAGTTCGACGCTGGCGTGCGGCTCGTCCCCGGTGCGGGCACCGGTGTCGGAGTCGATGGCCCAGATGTCCAGCGTCGCCTCCCGTCCGGTGTTGGCGGGGAAGTTGACCGCCCGGCCCGAGATCTCCACCGGGTCGCGCTGCGGCACGATGTCGACCACCTCGGGCGCCTCGCCGACGAGGAACTCGTACTGCGCCGCGAACGACTCCTTCGACGTCGCCACCTCGACGTGCGTCTGCCCCGGGAACTGGGCCTGGTTCGGCGCGATGCAGGGGACGATCTGCGGCTCGGGGCAGGGCCGGCCGTCGATGGCGACGTACTTGGCCACCTTGGCGGCCTGCGCCGGGTCGCCGAGGAAGAGGTTCGAGACGGCGGTGCCACGCGAGTGACCGATCAGGTAGACCTGCTCGGCGTCGAACTCGGCCAGGGTCTCGTCGACGACCTCGGTCAGCCCGGCCGCGTAGCCGGGGATGTCCAGGCCCGCGCCGTCGTGGTCGTAGGCGACGACGCGGTCCGCCGGGTAGCCGTTCGCCACGAAACGCATGGCGTTGGACTCGACCTGCTGGGCCGAGCCGGCGAACCCGTGCACGAAGACGATCGGCAGGGCGATGTCGTCGGGCAGGGCGGGCAGCGGGTCGGTGCCCTCGGCCGCCTCGGTCCGGTCGGCGGCCTCGGGCGTGCCGCCGTCATCGGAGTCCGACGAGCAGCCCGTCAGCGCGAGCGCGGCCGCGACGAGGACGTAGAGCGGACGGCGCAAGCGGGAGTCGATCACGCCGACACCTTAGAGGCTCGAAGTGACCTGGGTCGCACCTCGGAATGCGGTCCGTGTCCGGCCGCCTTCGAGCCGTCGTGGACCTGTTCTCCCCCGTCGCCCTGGGCGACCTGCAGCTGGCCAACCGCGTCGTCATGGCGCCCCTCACCCGCCTGCGCGCCGGTGAGAGCGGCGTACCCGGTGACCTGATCGTCGAGCACTACGCGCAGCGCGCGAGCCTCGGGATGATCATCACCGAGGGCGTCTGGCCGAACCCGCAGGGCCAGGGCTACCCCGGCCAGCCGGGCATCGTCACCGACGAGCAGGTCGAGGGCTGGCGCCGCGTCGCCGGGGCCGTGCACGAGCGGGGCGGGCTGGTCGTCATGCAGCTGATGCACGCCGGCCGGGTCACCCACCCCGACGTCAACGGCGGCCGGGACGCCGAGGCGCCGTCGGCTCTCGCCATCGAGGGCCAGGTACGTACGCCGGCCGGCAAGAAGCCGTACCCGGTGCCGCACGCGCTGACGACCGAGGAACTGGCCCGCGTCCGGGACGAGTTCGTGCAGGCCGCGCGCAACGCGGTCGCCGCGGGCCTGGACGGCGTGGAGCTGCACGGGGCCAACGGCTACCTGCTGCACGAGTTCCTGTCGCCGGCGTCCAACGAGCGCACCGACTCCTACGGCGGCACGCCTGCGAACCGGGCCCGCTTCGTCGTCGAGGTGGCGACGGCGGTGGCCGAGGCGATCGGCGCCGGTCGCGTGGGCCTGCGCATCTCGCCGCAGCACAACATCCAGGGCGCGTTCGAGACCGACGAGGCGGACGCGCTGCTGACCTACGGCTCGCTGCTGGACCAGCTGCGCCCGCTCGGCCTGGCCTACCTCTCGGTGCTGCACGCGGAGCCCGGCGGCGAGCTGGTGCAGGAGCTGCGACGGCGCTTCGGCGGTCCGCTGGTCGCCAACAGCGGCTTCGCGTCGGTCACCTCGCGTGCCGAGGCGATCAGCCTGATCGAGGACGCGCACGCCGAGGCCGTCGCGGTCGGGCGCCCGGTGATCGCCAACCCGGACCTGGTCGAGCGCTGGGCCGGCGAGCACCCGGAGAACGAGCCGCAGCCGCACCTCTTCTACGCCGCCGGCGCCGAGGGCTACAACGACTACCCCACGCTGGAGCAGGTCGGCTGACTCTCGCATGATCACCACGCACTGAGGGCGCCTCTCCCCGCGCCGGGGAGAGCCCTCAGCGCGTTCTCGCGACGGCCGGCTCGGTCCGCAGGCCCTGGTCCCACAACTCCCAGGTCTGGCACCCCCAGAAGACGGCGAAGCAGCCGATCAGGCTCGCCTCGATGACGAGCAGCCAGTGCTCGACGCCCAGCCAGGCCAGGAGCAGGCTGCCGACGACGCAGGCGGCCATCGCCAGCGCGATCCAGGTGTAGCGGTTGAGCCGCCGGACGGGCGCATCGGTGCCGCGGCGCTCGTAGTAGATGTTCACCGCGTTGACGACGACGTTGACGAAGACGAAGACGAACATCGCGATGGCGGCGACCGGGTGGCCGTACCGGTCGAACCACTCCGGCTGCAGCCAGAAGACGGCGACCGCCGCGAGGAAGACCAGAACCGACTCCGCATACCCCAGGATCTCGATGCCGGTGGGCGCCGGTTCGTCGTTGCTGCTCCTGCGGTTGTGCCACCGGAGCGCGGCGAGGGCGACCAGCCCGGCACCGAAGACGACGAGCAGCGCGACGACGTTGTTCGCGATGTTCAGGTCCCGGTTGAGACCGTCGGTCACGACCCCGCACGCGCTGGGATCGTGGATGGGCACCAGTGCGACGAACGGCGCGCAGATGCCGGCGAAGTTCAGCAGCACGTCCTCGGAGTCGGTGTTGCCCTTGAGCGACACCAGGCACACGCCGATGGCGACCAGCGCGCCGACGAACAGGTTCTGGACCGGGGTGTAGTAGTAGCCGCTCAGCGAGGTCTGCCAGCAGGTGCCGTCGACCCGCAGCACCTCGTGGACCACGGCGACGGCCAGGCCGAGCACCATCGCGACCATCGCCAGCCGCAGGTACCGGTACGTCTTCACGGCGGCGACCGCCGGCCGCGGCCCGGGCGTCTGCCCGGTCGCGACGCGCTCCAGCCACCTCATGACCGCCCCCGTCCCTCGCCGGGAATGGTCGGGGCGGTGGCCGCCCGAGGCAATTCCGTGCGCCGGTCAGCCCTCGAGCAGGCCGGCCTCGTGGGCGAGGATCGCCGCCTGGGTGCGGTTGGCCAGGTCCAGCTTGGTGAGCAGCCGGGAGACGTAGGTCTTCACCGTCGCCTCGCTGACGAACAGCCGGCGCGCCAGGTCGGCGTTCGAGTCGCCGGTGCCCAGCAGCGCCAGCACCTCCCGCTCGCGGTCGGACAGTCCGGCGACCTTCGACAGCGCCTCGGCCCGTCGCGGGGCGGCCCGCCGGCCGACGTAGGACTCGATGAGCGTCGCCGTCACCTTGGGCGAGAGCGTCGCCGTCCCCTCGGCCACCGCCCGTACCGCCGCGGCGATCTCCCTCGGCGGCGTGTCCTTGAGGAGGAAGCCCGCGGCTCCGGCGGCGAGCGCGGCGTACACGTACTCGTCCAGGTAGAAGGTCGTGAGGACGGCGACCTGCGGCGGCTCCGGCAGCGCGAGCAGCTGCTCGGTCGCGGCGAGCCCGTCCAGCACCGGCATGCGGATGTCGACGAGCACGACGTCCGGCGCCTGCTCCCGGGCCGCCCGGACGCCGTCGGCACCGTTGCCCGCCTCGCCGACGACCTCGAAGTCGCCCGCGGCCTCGAGCACCGTGCGCAGGCCGAACCGCACCAGCTCCTCGTCGTCGACCAGCAGCACGCGGATCACGCCGGCAGCACCGCCTCGACGCAGAACCCGCCGTCGAGCCGAGGTTCCGCGGTCAGCCGGCCCCCGAGGGTCCTTACCCGCTCGCCCAGCCCCACGAGGCCGAACCCGCCGCCGGGCGTCGTCTCCGGGGCTGCGGACGTCCGGCCGTCTCCGTGCGGCGCCCCGTTCACCACCCGCACGGCCAGGTGGTCGCCGGTCCGGACGACCGTCAGCTGCACGGGAGCGCCGGGGGCGTGCCGCCCGGCGTTGGTGAGCGCCTCCTGGGCGATCCGGTAGGCGGCCCGGCCGACCGGCGGGGCGACGTCGACCGCCGGCAGGTCCAGCTCCACGGCCATGCCCGCCTCCCGCGCGTGGGCGACCAGTCGCGGGAGGTCCTCCAGCCCGGGCTGCGGGCCGAGCGGGGCCTCCTCGTCGAGGTCGCCGGCGCGCAGCACGCCGACCATCTGGCGCAGCTCGTCCAGCGCGCGGCGTCCCGCGGTCTGCACCTGTCCGGCCAGCTGCTCGACCCGATCGGCGTCCCGCGCCGCCATCTCGATCGCGCCGGCCTGGAGCACCATGAGGCTCACCCGGTGGCCGACGGCGTCGTGCATCTCGCGGGCGATGCGGGTCCGCTCGGTGAGGACGGCGTCCCGCGCGAGCAGCTCCCGCTCGGCCTCGGCCCGCTCGGCCCGCTCGCGCAGCGCGGCGAACAGCTCGGCGCGCGTGCGCTGCCAGACACCCAGTGCGCCGGGCAGCAGGACGAGGAGCGCCGCCGTGCCGATCCCGCCGATCCAGTCGCTGCGGGTCTCGAGCCCCCACGGCCGCAGCGCGAGCAGGCTCCCGATCCCCCCGGCGACGGCGAGCGTGCGCCACGAGGCGACGTACCGGGCGACGGCGTAGGCGGAGATCAGCAGGCCGGTGGCGATGCCGATGGCGCTCAACGCCGCACCGACGGCGAAGGGAACCAGGGGTGCCCGCCGCCGCAGGAGGAACAGCAGCACGCCGAGGACCAACCCGACGAGGACCAGCAGGAGCGAGCCCAGCGGCCCCGGGTTCACCGCGGCGACCTCGAAGGCGACGACCGCCGCGCAGCTCACCGCCACGTGCAGCTCGAGCCAGACGGCGCGCGCGCCGAGGCCCGGCCACAGGCGGTCCCGGAGCGTCATGCGGGGAGCGTATTTCCGGACGGACGGGCCGCGGGTCGCCCGTGCGTGCACTCCTGGGCCAACTTTCGGATGACGGTGCAGAGCCGTCCGCAGACCCGGTTCCGCTGCTCGCGGCCGACGCGGCAGCCCCCGCCGCCCCGGCAGGTTCGTCGTCACCACCTCGACGAACTGCGGAGGCACCATGATCACGGTCAGCGGGCTGACCAAGAGGTACGGCGACCGGACCGTCGTCGACGACGTCTCGTTCACGCTCGAGCCGGGCACGGTCACGGGCTTCCTCGGCCCGAACGGCGCGGGCAAGACGACGACGATGCGCATGATGACCGGGCTGGTGCCGGCGTCGGCCGGCGTCGCGACGGTGGACGGGCGGTCGTACGGCGAGCTGCCCAACCCGGGCGCCGTCGTCGGCACACTGCTCGACGCCTCCGCCGTGCACCCCGGGCGCACCGGACGCACGCACCTGCGGCTGCTGGCCTCCGCGGTCGGCGTCCCGGCCGCGCGGGTGGACGAGGTGCTGCACCAGGTGGGGCTGGCCGACGCCGCCCGGAGGCGGGTGGGCGGCTACTCGCTGGGCATGCGGCAGCGGCTGGGCATCGCCGGGGCGCTGCTGGCCGATCCTCCGGTGCTGATGTTCGACGAACCGGTCAACGGCCTGGACCCGGAGGGCATCCGCTGGATGCGCGACCTGCTGCGCGGGCACGCCGCGCGCGGCGGCACGGTGCTGCTGTCGTCGCACCTGCTGGGCGAGGTGGAGCACACGGTCGACCGGCTACTGGTGATCGGGGACGGACGGATCGTCGCCGACGGCTCGGTGACCTCGCTGCTCGGTGCCGACGGCGTGGCGGTCCGTGCGCTGCAGCCCCGCGCCCTGGCCGTGGCCCTCGAGGCCGCCGGGTTCCACGTGGAACGCGAGGACGACGGCGTGCTCGTCGTCGCCGACGCCTCGCCGGCCGAGGTCGGCGCGGTGGCCGCCGCCGGTGGCCACGTCCTGGTCGATCTGCGACCCGTGCAGCGCGGCCTCGAGGACCTGTTCTTCCAGCTCACCACTTCTCCGAAAGGGAACCTCCGATGACCACGACCCTGACCTCCTCCGCTCCGCCGCTCGGCGCCACCGTCGAGGTGCGCCGGACCGGTCCGTCCCTCCCGTCCCTCGTCGGGCTGGAGGTGCGCAAGTCCCTGTCCTCGCGCTCGGGCATCGCGATCGCCGCGTCGGCGGTGGTGATGGGCCCGTCCGGGTTGCTGCTGGCCGCGCTGGACGCCGAGTTCGGCTGGGTGGCAGCACCGATGGGTGTCGTCGCGATGATGACCGGGCTGGTGCTCCTGGCGCTGGGCGTCGTCTCGACCGCGGGGGAGTGGACCCACGGAACCGTGCAGACGACATACCTGCTGGTGCCGCGGCGCGGGCTGGTGCTGGCCGCCAAGTCGGTGGCCGTCGCGCTCCTGGGTGCTGCGTTGGCGGCCGTGTCGGCGGCGCTGTCGCTGGCGGTCATCGCCGCGGTCGGTGTGGACTACCTGAACTGGGACGGCTGGGTCCAGGCAACGGTGGTGACGCTGGCCGCTGGAGCGGTGTTCGCGGTGATCGGTGCCGGCATCGGAGCGGCCACCGCGAACACCACGGCCGCGCTGACCGTGCTCTACCTGTTCATCATGGGCGTGCTGCCACTGGTCCGGGTCGGGAAGCCCGAGCTCGGGGACGCGGTCGACCCGGCCCACGCCACCATGCTGCTGGCTCAGGGCATGGAGGAGACCCGGTCGATCCTCATCCTCGCCGGCTGGGTGGTCGTCTCCTCGGTGGCCGGCTGGACCCTCACCCACCGGCGCCCGGTGCAGTGACTCGCGGAGTGCGGTGATCCATCGGCCGGGGCGGAATGCCGCCCCGGCCGATGACTCGTCAGACCCGCAGTGCTGCGGCGACCGGGCCGAGCTGGACCGCCGACGGGGTGAAGCCGGTGACGATCAGTCGCACGGCGAGGCAGATCTCCCAGGCGGCGACGGGGATGGCGGCCACGAGGGCGACCGCCGACGTCTGCGCGTACAGCCCGAAGAGCACCGCGGTGGACGACGCGAGGACCAGCGCACCGCCCGCCAGCCCGAGGCGGGCGATCCAGCGGGGGACCAGTCCCGAGCGCAGCATCAGCCAGGCCAGCAGCATGCTGTTGACGCCGATGACCAGGCCGGGCCCGAGCAGGAACGTCCAGTCGTGCAGGGCGATCAGCGTCCGGGCGGCAGTGGTCAGGGCGTCGTCACTGCCGGCCGAGGCCTGGCGCAGGCTGACCAACGACAGCGTGGCCACGATGCCCACGCTGATGATCGCGGCCTCGAGCAGCCGCCCGCAGACGTAGCCGAGCGCGACGCTGGGGCCGTACTGCCTGATCACCGGGTAGAGCGCCACGCCGGTGCCGATGCAGGAGCCGGCGAGCAGCAGCTCGAGGAAGCCACCCAGGAGCACCTGCGAGTCGGCCCCGGCGCCGAGGACGTAGGCCGGGTCGCTCAGCGCAGGCTGGTACAGCGCCAGGCCGGCGATCGCGGCGACGAACGCGACGACGAAGAACCACCCTGCCGCGACGGCGTTCCCTCTGCTCGGTCCCATGGTGCTACCTCTCGATTGGCGGTGTACGGCGTACACCCGATGGCTCGAACGTTAGGTGTACGGTGTACGCCTGTCAACCATGGGGGTGCGGACGTTGACCGACGGGGTGGTGCGACGTACGCCGCTGAGCCGCGACCGGGTGCTGCGGGCGGCGGTCGACCTCGCGGACGTCGTGGGCATCGAGGCGCTGAGCATGCGGCGGCTGGCGCAGGAGCTGGGCGTCGTCCCCATGGCCCTCTACAAGCACGTCGCGAACAAGGACGAGCTGGTGGACGGCATGGTCGACGTCGTCCTGGGCGAGATCGAGCCCGCCGATCCCACGCCCGACTGGCAGGCCGCCGTCCGCCGTCGCCTGCTCTCGGCACGGGAGGCCGTGCTGCGCCATCCCTGGGCGCGCAAGGCGATCGAGTCGCGCACGCGGCGCACGCCGATGGTCCTGGGCTACATGGACTCGCTGGCCGGGATGTTCCGCGCCGGCGGCTTCTCGGCCGACCTCACCCACCACGTCATGCACGCGCTGGGCAACCGGATGTGGGGCTTCAGCCCGGAGCTGTTCGAGGAGGCGCGGGATCCGGACGCCCCGCCGCCCGCCGTCGAGGAGCAGGAGGCGATGGCCGCCGAGTTCGGCCGGAGATTCCCCCACATCCTCGAGATCGCGACGGTCGCCACCCAGGGGGATCTCTCCGGCGTGGGGGGTGGCTGCGACGAGCAGTTCGAGTTCGAGTTCGCCCTCGACGTCCTGCTCGACGGGTTCGAGCGGCTCCGCGTGCAGGGCTGGACGTCCCGCCGCTGAGAACGCGAACGGGCCCGCCTGCGGGTGCAGGCGGGCCCGGATCGGTTCCGCACGGGTCAGCCGGCGGCCTCGATGAGCTGGGCCATGCGCTCCTGCTCGCCGAGCACCTCGCCGATGCGGTTCTGCACCTCGTCGAGCCGTCCGATGATCTCGCCGGTCGTGCGGATGCCCTCGCCGACGGCCTTGCTGCTGGTCTGGATGCCGGCGATCTGGTCGGCCACCCGCTGGGTCGCCTTGGCCGTCTCCCGGGCGAGGTCCTTGACCTCGCTGGCCACGACCGCGAAGCCCTTGCCCACCTCGCCGGCCCGCGCCGCCTCGATGGTCGCGTTGAGCGCCAGCAGGTTGGTCTGGTCGGCGATGCCCGAGATGATCCGGATGACCTCGCCGACGGCGGCCGACGCCTCGTCCAGTGCGACGACGTCCCCGGTCATCGTCGAGGCCTGGTGCACGGCGCTCTCCGCCACGCGGCCGGCCTCGTTGGCGGCCTCGCGCAGCCTCGCGACGGTGACCAGCAGTTCGCGGGCCTGCTCCGCGCTCTCCTCGTTGCGGCGCAGCACGTCCAGCCGCTGCGACACCAGCTGCTGCACGTTGCGCAGGGACGCGGACCGGGAGTCGGAGAGCTCGATGGTCTTCGTGACGAAGAAGTCCATCGTGCCGACCACCTTGCCGCTCACCACGAGCGGGAAGCAGACGCCGGACTTCACGCCGGCGCGCTGGGCGGCGGGTGCGCGGACGCAGTCGGTCACCTGGCCGATGTCCTGCACGAACACCATCTCCTTGGCCCGCCAGGCGCGGCCGGACAGGCCCACGCCCTCGGCGAAGCTGGCGCTCAGGGTGACGGCGCGGAACTCCTCGCCCGCCGAGCCCGACTCCTGCTGGAAGCGGAGCACGTTCGCCGACTCGTCCAGTGCCCAGTAGGAGCCGTACGCCCAGCCGAACGCGCTGCGCACCGTGTCCAGGGCGACGCGCAGGGCCTCCTCCTGGTTGCGCGCAGCGCCGATCTTGGTGACGACGGTGGTCACGGCCTCGCGGTCGTGCAGCGTCTCCTGCAGGTGTGCGCGGGCGACGGCAGCCCGCTGGGCGTGCACGAGGACGCCGCGCAGTGCGCGCCACTTGGACGCCCGGGCGCCGACGAACGGCAGTTCGCCGGCGTTGTAGAACTCGTACAGGGAGACGACGGTGCCGCGCTCGTCGAGGATGGGCAGGACGCACCCCCGGGTGGCGCCGGCGGACTGTGCGGCCTTCCAGCGCCCGCAGAACGCCGGGTCGGTGGTCTCGTTGGCCAGGACGACGTCCTGCGTCTTGATCGCCTGGCCGGCCAGCCCCTCGGAGGGCAGGAGCCGCGCGACACGTGCGGCCTGCATCGTCTCCGTGTAGCCGCCGCTCTCGGCCGCCAGCGAGAAGCCGCCGTCGGCGTCGACCATCCAGGCAGCGCCGTAGTCGAGGCCCAGTTCCCGCGCCAGCGTGGTGACGATGGTCCGGTGCGCCTCGGTGGCGTCGCTCACGCCGGTGTCCAGCGCGTTGATGACCGCCTCGACCGCCTCGACGTCGCGGGGGACTGGAACGGGTGCGGTCCCGGGTGTGATCCCGCGCGTACGTCGGTTCATCGGTCTCTCTCGGCTCGCTCGTCGGACGGCGACCGGAGGCCGGGACGCCGTGAGGCGGTATCGGCAGCTTGAGTTCCGAGACGTACCGGAGACGCCTCGCTTCATGGCGCGCAACCGACACCGCCGTCAGGCGGTTCCCCGCCCCGCCTCACCGGCCGGCGTCGGGTCCTCCGCGCCGTGCACCGTCCCGAAGGTGGAGCCGGCGGCGGGGTGCGGGCCCTCGCGCGTCAGCGACGCCTTCATCTCCGCGGGGGCCAGCGCCCGCGCGACGTGCCAGCCCACCACCGCGACGATGGTGCCCAGCGCGATGCCGCCGAGGGAGAAGTCGTCGGTGATCTGCAGGAGAGGAGCGTCGTTGCCGGAGTTGCCGACGGCGATGACGATGCCGGCGGCCAGCGGTACGAGGTTGACCGGGTTGCCGAAGTCGACCCGGTTCTCCTTCCAGATCTTGGCGCCGAGCAGCCCGATCATCCCGTAGAGGACGACGGTGATGCCGCCGAGCACCCCGCCCGGGATCGCGTTGATCAGGGCGCCGAACTTGGGCACCAGGCCCAGGCAGATCGCGACCACCGCCGCGACGTAGTAGGCGGCCGTCGAGTACACCCGCGTCGCGGCCATCACGCCGATGTTCTCCGCGTACGTGGTGGTGGGGGAGCCGCCGACCGACGTCGCCAGCACGGTCGTGACGCCGTCGGCCAGCACCGCCCGGCCGATCATCGGGTCGAGGTCGCGCCGGGTCATCTCGGCCACCGCCTTCACGTGGCCGGCGTTCTCCGCGACCAGGGCGATGACCGCCGGCAGCACCAGCAGCGCGAAGTTCGCCGAGAACGACGGACCGGTGAAGTCGGGCAGGCCGAACCAGGGCGCGTTCCCGACCGCGTCGAAGCTGACCCGGTCGTGCGCGAAGGGGGCCGCCACGCAGTACGGGCCCTCGGCGGTGCAGGCCTCGCCGGAGGCGTCCCGCAGGTTCTGCCCCGGCAGGGCCGAGGTGTGCGGGCCCGCGGTGGCGTCGAGCAGGATCGAGAGCAGGTAGCCGAACACCAGGCCGAGCAGGATCGAGATGCGGGCCAGGAAGCCGCGCAGCAGCAGCGAGGCGACGACGACGAACGCCATCGTCGCCAGCGCCACCCACTGGTCCTGCTGCCAGTAGGTCGCCGTCGCCACCGGCGCGAGGTTGAAGCCGATGAGCATGACCACGGCGCCGGTCACCGCCGGGGGCAGCACCCGGTTGACCACCCGGACGCCGACCAGGTGGATGACCAGGCCGGCCAGCGCGAGGACGACGCCGGACACGAGCAGGGCACCGAGGACGTCGGCGTCCGAGCCTCCCGCGGCGCGCACCGCGACGACGCCGCCGACGAACGACGCGGAGCTGCCCAGGTAGCTGGGCACCTTCCCCTGCACGATCAGCAGGAACAGGATGGTCGCGACCCCGCTCATCATTATCGCGAGGTTCGGGTCCAGGCCCATGAGCAGCGGGAAGACGAACGTCGCCCCGAACATGGCGACGACGTGCTGCGCGCCGATGCCCGCCGTCCGCGGCCAGCTGAGCCGCTCGTCGGGGGCCACCGCCTCGCCCAGAGGCAGGGTCTTCCCGTCCCCGTACAGCTTCCACCCGAACGCCATCGGTGCCTCCTCGACCAGCACGGACGCCCGCGAACCGGCAGCGGGCGACGCGCATCGTCGCACCCCGGGACGGCGCCGCCCCGGGGGTGGTCGGCCCTCAGTCCAGAGCGCAGCTCAGCAGGCTCCCGACCGCGTCGGCGAACTGTTCGCTCCGGGTCAGCGGCTCGGGGAAGGCGACCCGTACGTCGTAGCCACCCCGCGGCGACTCCACCCGGTAGCGGACGCCGAACCGGTCCAGCCCGAGGAGCCGGACGTCGTCCCGCCGCCCGGCCCAGGCCTGCACCCGCACGCGCAGCCGGGCCAGCGCCTCCTCCTCAGCCGCCAGCAGGTCGGCCTCGGCCTCGGTGACCGGGTCGGGGGCGGCGGCCACGAAGTCCTCGGGTTCGACGTGCTCGACCGCGTGCGACTCGTGCAGGACGACCTCGGCGACGTCGAGCTGCAGCAGGGCGGCGGTCAGGCCCACCTCGAACAGCGCGTCGCACGGGCACGCGTCGGCGAAGGCCAGCACGGCGGCCGGCACGTCCGCGCCGGGCACCGGCGTCAGCCAGCCGGCGAGCTCCACCAGCGCGCGGATCGGCTGGCGCAGCCGGGAGGGCGCCCGGTCGGTCACGGTCAGCCGGGCGGGGAGGTCGCCGACCGGGGAGCCGGCGAGCGCCGGCAGGAGCGGTCCGGCGCACGGGACGACGACCAGCGTGCGGCCGTCGGACGTCGTCGCCGCTGCCAGGGCGGGCGTCGTGCCCGTGCCGAGGACGTGCAGCGCGGCCGTCGGCCGGGCCGCGACCGTGCGCGCCCGCTCGGCCGGCGACGGCTGACCGCCCGCGGCGGGGGGAGCGGTGACCGGAGCCGGTGTGCCGGCGCGGAGCCGGCTCGGCCTGCGACCAGTCGTCATGGGACCACCTCGGTACTCTCGGTCGGGGCTAGTAAGGTGAGCCTAACCAAAGACGGAGGTTCTCGTGAACACACCCCGGCCCAAGATCCGGATCAGCCGCGCCCTGGGCATCGCGCTCACCCCCAAGGCGGTCGCCTACTTCGAGCGCCGGCCCTACCCACCGGGCGAGCACGGCCGCAAGCGCCGCAAGGACAGCGACTACTCGACCCGGCTCAAGGAGAAGCAGCGGCTGCGAGCGCAGTACGACATCAGCGAGACCCAGCTCCGGGCCGCCTTCGACCGCGCGAAGCGGAGCGGCGGCAAGACCGGCGAGGCGCTGATCCAGGATCTCGAGTCGCGGCTGGACGCCACCGTGCTCCGCGCCGGCTTCGCCCGGACCATCTACCAGGCCCGCCAGTTCGTCACCCACCAGCACGTCCTGGTCAACGGCAGGCGCGTCGACCGGCCCTCCTACCGCCTGAGGCCGGGCGACTTCGTCCAGATCGCGGAGCGGTCGCAGACCTTGGAGCCGTTCGTCGTCGCCGCCTCGGGTGCGCACGCCGAGCCCCCGAAGTACCTCGAGGTCACGCTGGCCGACCTGGTCGCGCGCTACGAGCGGACGCCGACCCGCGACGAGGTCCCGGTCATCTGCGAGGAGCAGCTGGTCGTGGAGTACTACTCGCGCTGACCTCCGCCGGGTCGGGGCCCCGGCGCACACTTCCTCCCGTGGACGTCGTCCGTGCCAGCAAGCGGCTGTCGTACGTGCTGCGGCACCGGCCGGACTCCGTCGGGCTGGTCCTGGACGACGCCGGCTGGGTGGAGGTCGATGCTCTCCTGGCGGCGCTGGGCATGTCCCGGGACGAGCTCGAACGCGTCGTCGCCACGAACGACAAGCGGCGCTTCGCGCTCGATGCGACCGGCACCCGCATCCGGGCCAGCCAGGGCCACAGCGTCCGGGTCGACCTCGGCTACGCGGCCCGCCGTCCACCGGAGACGCTGTTCCACGGCACGCCGGAGCGCAACGTCGCGGCGATCCTCGCGGACGGTCTGCGGCCGGGGCGGCGTCATGCGGTGCACCTGAGCGTCGACGCCGCCACGGCCCGGCGGGTCGGGGAACGCCGCGGGAGGGCGGTCGTCCTGCGCGTCGATGCCGGGCGCCTGGCCGACGACGGGGCGGTCCTGACCCGCTCCGAGAACGGCGTCTGGCTGGTCGACGCCGTCCCGCCGTCCTACCTGTCGGTCCTCAGCGCCTGAGCTCGGCCGGCACCCGGACGACCAGCAGCGCGACGTCGTCCTCGGTGCCTCCGCCGAGCTCGGAGAGCAGCCCGTCGCAGAGCTCGTCCAGCGGCTCGCGTGCCCGCAGCTGGAGCTGGCCGAGCAGCCAGTCGGTGCCTTCGTCGAGCGTCCAGCGGCGTCGCTCGACGAGCCCGTCGGTGTAGAAGAGCAGCGTGTCACCCGGGCGCAGGCCCAGTTCGTGGTCCGTGCGCCGGGTCGCCGCGGCGACCCCGAGCAGCGGTTCGGGGGTTCGCGCCAGCAGTTCCGTGGTGCCGTCGTGGCGCACCAGCACCGGCGGTGGATGACCGGCGTTCGACCACCGCAGCGTCACGGTGCCTCCGCCCCCGTCCACGGTGGCGACGACGAGGGTGATCAACGTCGGCAGGCGCAGCCCGGTGAGCACGTCGTCGAGCCCGGTGAGCACCGCCGCGGGCGACGACGGGCCGGTCCGGGCGATCGCGCGGAGCATTCCCCGCGCCTCGGCCATCGTCGCCGCTGCCTCGGCGTCGTGGCCGGCGACGTCCCCGATGACCAGCACGGTGCCGCCGTCCGGGAGCCCGAAGCCGTCGTACCAGTCCCCGCCCACCTGCGCGTGCCGGCTGGCGGGCACGTACCGCACGGCGGACTGCAGCGCGGGCAGGTCCGGTGGCACGCCCAGGAGGTGCCGCTGCAGCGTCCGCGCCGTGTCGAGCCCGACCCGCGCGGCCGCTGCCTCCACACCGAGCCGGGCGACCTCGGCCTCTCGTCGGAGCCGCAGGGTGCAGGCGACGACGGCGGCGACGGTGCCTGCCGCGATGCCGATCAACCGGATCACCTGGGCCGTCAGCTGGGCGTCGGCGTACAGCCCGTCGTAGAGGCCCAGCAGCGCGCCGACGACGACCGCCAGCGCCCCGTGCGCCACGGTCGCCCGCCGGCCCAGCGCGGTGGCCGCGACGAGCGGCGCGATGACGACGAGCGTCAGGACCACACGGTCGCGCCCCAGTCCGACGTCGAGGGCGGCGACGAGGATCAGGACGCCGAGCGGCAGTGCTCGCTGGATGCGGTCCGAGCCGCCCAATCGTCGCTCCCCACAGCCGGGCCAACGGCCGCATCCGGACTTCGGTGCACCGTAGATGACCGGATGCCCACGTCCCGCGCACCGGGGTGGCGGGTCGCCGTCCTGGTGGTGGAGCGCCGCGCGCCCGCTGCTTCCTGCTTGCCGTGCGGTTCCCGGACCGACAGGCTCCGCGGCATGTGGAGTCATGCCTTCGGGAACGGCGACCCGGACCTCGAGCGACGGATGAACCGGCCGGAGAACGAGGTGCCGGCGGCGCTGCCGATGAACCGACTGCTCGTCCGCACCCCCGACGTCGCCGTGGCGCTGCTCGGGCTGCAGGTCTACACGACGGGCGTGGCCTTCCAGCTCGCTGCCCGGGCCAGGGGCCCCGAGGACCCCGCCGCCCCGGACCGCCTCGGCGACCTCTTCTGGAACCACCGCGGCGGCAGCCCGCGCTTCCTGCTCGGCGTGCAGTTCGCCGACGGTCGCCGGGCGAGCAACGTGCCGGTTCGCGGAGCCGACGGAGACCTGGTCTTCCACCCGGGTGGCGGCAGCGGAGGGTCGGTGTCGGTGGACCAGGACTGGTGGCTCAGCCCGCTGCCGCCCGAGGGGCCGCTG
Organism: Blastococcus aurantiacus; assembly: GCF_900102425.1. Lineage (GTDB taxonomy): Bacteria > Actinomycetota > Actinomycetes > Mycobacteriales > Geodermatophilaceae > Blastococcus > Blastococcus aurantiacus. Next base: position 8,674 of record NZ_FNBT01000009.1, on the reverse strand, counting down.
CTCGTCGTCGTGCGCTGCCCGGAGATCGGGCTGGAGGAGACCGGAACAGAGCTCGACGGCACGGCGATCCGCCGGGCCGGGGAGTCCGCGACCGTCCTGTGGCCCTACGAACCGCCTCTCGAGCAGCCTCACGAGCCGCCGCCTCCGCCCGACCTCCCGGCCGGCAGCTGGTTCGCCGGCTGACTCAGGCGTCGAGCAGGTCCTCGACGGCGGCCAGCCAGCAGCGTGGCGCGCGCCGCCCCGGGGTCGGCCAGGTCTCGGTCACCGTGCTTTCCGCGTCCGGCAGAGTCGACTCGGCTGCCCGCGGAGCGGTATTCCCGGGCGCCGCTCCCGCCTCCCCACCAGGGCGTTCGTCATTCCGCAGGAATGGCGGACGACGACCGATCCGCCGTGTCGACTCAGCGACTCGAGTTTCTTTTGGGACAGGAGTCAAGAACGGCGGAGCCCTGCCGAAAGCTGCTCCGTCAAGGATGACGGCGCAGCTTTCGCGAACCGGCTGAGAAGCATTCGGGCGGGTCTGGGCCACTGAGAGAACGGATTCCTCCCATGCGCCTGTCGCGCGTTCTGCTCGCCGGTGTCGCGGTCGCCGCTGCCGGCATCGCCACCTCCGCCTTCACCGCCAGCAACGACGTGCCCGACAGCGTTGCCGGCTACGGGCAGGGGCTGGTGACCGGTGCGGAGATCGACACGATCCACTACGTCCGCAACGCGGACGACGGCACGATCCTCGACGCCGTCGAGTTCACCGTGCTGACGGACATCTCGACCGCCACGTCCACCATGACGCTCAAGATCGGGGCTGACAGCCAGGGCGACGGTGGAACTGTCGTCGGGGACCCCTACGCCTGCACGGTCAAGACGCCCTGGAACGCCGGCGGTACCCCGCCCAGCCTGGTCCTGATCTGCGACACGACCGGTTCCGTCCGGAACTTCGAGGACTTCAACGCCGTCGGTCTGACGGTCGTGCAGTAACCAGGAGACCGTGCCCCCGTTATGAGCAACGCAGTCAAGGCCGCCAGCACCAGCGCCGTCGTCGCGCTGGTGCTGGCGGCTGTCTGGCTGTTCTGGCCGGTTCAGCTCGGCGGTGCCACGGTCTACGTCACCACGCACGGCGTGAGCATGGAGCCGGGCTTCTCCACCGGTGACCTCGCCGTGCTGCGTCCCGCCGACGCCTACGAGGTCGGCGACGTCGTGGCTTATCACTCCGGGACCCTCGACACGGTCGTCATGCACCGGATCGTCGCCGTGGACGGCGACCGGTTCGTCCTGCAGGGCGACAACAACGACTGGCTCGACGAGGACCGCCCGACGTCCGACGAGCTGCTCGGCCGGCTGTTCCGCCAGGTCCCCCAGGGCGGCAAGGTGCTGGCCGCCATCGCCTCCCCGTGGTCCCTGACCCTGATCGGCGCCGTCGTCGTCGGGTTGGTCGGTACCGGCACCGCCCGTCGGCCGAAGGGCCGGCACGCCGCTCGTCCGCGGGCCACAGGCTCCCGTGCGCCGGCCGCGCTGACCCTGCCGACAGCGTTCTCCATGCCCACCCGCGCGCAGGCCCGCCAGATCGCGGTCGCCTCCGGCGCCGTCGCAATCCTCGCCGCGGGTGCGGGCGCGGTGCTGCTCGCCCTGCCCTCGACGGAGACCCAGGTCCGCAGCCAGCCGGTGACCCAGGAGGGCCGGTACACCTACGCCGGTGTCGCCGAAGCGGGGACGACGTACCCGACCGGTGTCATCTCGACCGGCGACCCGATCTACACGAAGCTCGCCGACGCGCTGACGGTCTCCTTCGAGCACGGCGTGACCGCCCCTGGCCTCGACGAGGTCGAGGGCGACCTACGGCTCGACCTCTCCGTCGCCACCTCCGACGGCTGGACCGCCGCCCTGGGCAGCAGCCCCACCGTCCCCGTGCGGGACGGGACGGCCACCGCCACGGCCGACCTCGACCCCACCCTCGCTGCGGCCCTTGTCGGCCGGCACAACGCGGAGATCGGCGGCAACGCCGGTTCTGCCACCATCGTGGTCACGCCCGTCGTCGCGGTCCGCGGGAGCCTCCAGGGGAAGCCCTTCACCGCGGCCGACCTGGACCCGCTCGCCTTCACCATGGACACGATGTCGCTGCGGCCCCCCGCGGTCGACGCCGCCTTCACACCGGCCGGCTCGATCCCGGTGTCCGTCGACGAGGTCGTCCCGCGTTCGTTCACCGCGCTCGGCGTGGACCTGCCCATCGACGCGGCCCGGGTCGTCGCGGTTGCCGTCCTCCTCGCGGCCCTGCTCGTGACCGCGATCGCCGGTGGGATCAGCCACTCGACCAGCGGGAACGCGGCCGACGCGTTCGCCGTCCGCAACGCCGCGCGGATCCTGCCGGTCACCGGGCTCACCCCCGGGGGCAGCGTCGTCGACGTCTCCGACGCCCAGGCCCTGCGGCGGGTGGCCGAGCGGGTCGACGGACTGGTGCTGCACCACGCCGGGCCCGAGGGCCAGACCTTCGCCGTCCAGGACAACGAGACGACCTACCGCTTCGTCTTCCCCGACACCGCGATCACGCGGACGCCCCCGCCGCCGCCACCCCCGCCGGTCCTGGTCTCGCTGGCGGCGCCGGCCACCTCCCCTCTCCCGCGCATCGCCTGAGTGCGCCGGCGGCCGCTCAAGAGGGAGTCCCCGGCTGCCGACGACAGAGGTGTGACTGCAGCACCCCTCCTCGCCTCCGGCCCGAGCCCTGACCTGCTGCGCGAGTACGAGCTGCCCGAGGGCGCCCCGGCCGAGCAAGTGCGCGCCGTGACGCGCGTGGCCGCGACCGTCTGCGGCGTGCCCCATGCGGTGGTCAACCTGCTCGACGAGTGCTTCCAGCACCAGGTGGGTGAGATCGGCTTCCCCGGCTCGCGGTCCGATCTCTCGGAGTCCATGTGCGCGCTGGCCATGCGCGAACCCCGGCTGCGTCACGTCCCCGACGCCAGCAGCGAGCCCGCCTACGCGGGCAACCCCTGGGTCGACGGCCGCCTGGGCAAGGTGCGCCTCTACGCCACGGCGCCGATGCGGCTGCTCGACGGGCGGGTGCTCGGCACCCTGTGCGTCTTCGCCGAGGAACCCGGCTCGCTCTCGCCCGCGCAGCTGGGAGCCCTCGAGGATCTCGCTGCCCAGGCCGTGGCGCTGTTCGAGCAGGGGCGCCTGGCCCGCGAGCTCGCTGCGGCGAGGGACCAGGCGCTGGCCGCCACCCGCGCCAAGACCGCCTTCCTGGCCGCCGCGAGCCACGAGATCCGGACGCCGCTCAACGGCGTCCTGGGCATGCTCGAGGCGCTCGAGCTCGAGCGGCTCACCCCCCGCCAGGGCGAGTTCGTCTCCCTGGCCCGCAGCTCGGCGGAGTCCCTGCTCGCACTGCTCAACGACGTGCTCGACCTGTCCAAGGCGGAGACCACCGCCGTCACGCTCGCCGAGCGCGAGTTCCGGCCGGCCGACGTCGCCGCCGAGGTGGTCACCGCCCTGCTGCCCGTGGCCCGGCGCAAGGGGATCGAGCTGGCGGTCCGGGGCAGCGACGACGGCCTGCTCCTGGGTGACCCGGTGCGGCTGCGCCAGGTGATCATGAACCTCGTCGGCAACGCACTCAAGTTCACCGAACGCGGTCGGGTGCACGTCGCCGTCCGCATCGACCACGACCCTGACGCGACGGCAGCGCGACTGCGACTGTCCGTCTCCGACACCGGTGCCGGCATGGAAGCCGATGAGATCCAGCGGCTCTTCCGCCCCTTCGTGCAGGGGGCGCAGGGCGCGCGCTTCGGCGGGACCGGACTGGGCCTCGCCCTCAGCCAGCAGATCGTCGGGCTCATGGGCGGGCGGATCGACGTGGTCAGCCGCCCGGGCACCGGCTCTCTGTTCACCGTCGTCGTCGACCTGCCCGGGGCGACCGGCGACGCTTCCGCCGCCGTCCCGGCCGATCGGCCGGCCCCCGCGGCGTGGACCGTCCCGGGACCACGGGCGCCGTCGCGCCGCGCGGTCCGCGTGCTCGTCGCCGACGACAGCGAGGTGAACCTGCGCGTCGCCGAGGCGTTGCTCCAGGCCGAGGGCGCGGAGGTCGTGACCGTCGAGGACGGCGACGAGGCCGTGCGGACCGTGGCGGCGGAGCACTTCGACCTGGTGCTGCTCGACATGCAGATGCCCCGCATGTCGGGGCCGGACGCCGCGCGCGCCATCCGGGCACTGGACGGACCACGCTCCCGCACGCGGCTGCTCGCCCTCACCGCCGCGACCACGGAGGAGGACCGCGAGGCCTGCCTCGCGGCGGGCATGCAGGGCGTGCTGCTCAAGCCCGTGCGCCGGGCGGAGCTCCGGGCGGTCCTCGACGAGGCCACGCCCGCCTGAGCGCGGCGTCGGCGCTCAGCGGCGCCAGAAGTCGAAGCGGTCGCGGCCGGGCCGGAAGCCCGCCGCCTCCACGACGTCGACGGCGAGGTCGAACTTCTGGCCGACCGCCGAGGGGTTGTGGGCGTCGCTGCCGTAGCTGACCGCCTCGCCGCCCTCCTCGTAGAACCAGCGGATCTGGTCCGCCGACGCCAGCGGGCTGCTCGTGTTGATCTCCAGTGCCCGGCCGGACCGGGCCAGCGCGCGGAAGACTGCCCGGTACTCCTCCTCGTAGTCCTTCTCCACGAAGCGGTGCGTCCCCCCGGGCCAGTAGCGGCGCGGGAAGTCGACGTGCGCGAGCACCTGGAAGACGGCGCTGCTCTCGATCATGTCCACCAGCTCGGCGAGGTAGCGGCGCATCGTGCCGTCCTCGTCGTTCCACAGCAGGTGGCCGACGCCGTAGAGCTTGCCGTTGTGGGAGAGCGAGTGCAGCGAGCCCAGGACGCGGTCCACCGGGGCGTCGCGCAGGTAGGCGGCCACGCTGCTGCCGAACAGGTGCGGCTCGCCCGTCTCGACGCCGGAGAGGATCCGCAGCTCAGGGAAGCGCTCCCGGACCTCGGTCAGCTCGGCGAAGTAGCCCTGGACGTCGATCTCGGCGTGCCGGGACGCGTGCCGCTCGACCAGACCCTCGTCGGTCGCACGGTCGTCGGGGTCCCAGACGGTGAAGTCGAGGTGCTCGGTGAAGGCGATCGACGGCAGCCCGAGCTGGATCGCCTTCTCGCACGCCCGGCGCATCGTCGAGGAGTCGGCCGTGTCCCACGACCAGTGCGTGTGGACGTGGTTGTCCGGCGGTCGCTGTCGCTGATGTGCCATCGCCTGTGGATTCTCCACCGTCGCCCACAGGTCCCGCGCGCTGGTCCGTGCTGTCACCCGGGATGCCTACTGTCGGGGGCATGACCACCGCCGCGCCGACGTCCGAGGCCGCCAGCTCCGTGCACGCGGAGGCGCTGGCCGTGCTGCGCGAGCTCACCGGCCGGCCCGACGCCGTCTTCCGCGAGGGTCAGGACGCCGCCGTCTCCGCCCTGGTCGAGCGCTCCCAGCGAGCCCTGGTCGTGCAGCGCACGGGTTGGGGCAAGTCGGCGGTCTACTTCGTCTCCACCGCGCTGCTGCGCCGCCGGGGCAAGGGACCCACCTTGCTCGTGAGCCCGCTCCTGGCGCTCATGCGCGACCAGGTCGCGGCCGCGGCACGCGCCGGCATCCGCGCGGTCGAGATCTCCAGCGCCAACATGACGGAGTGGGACGACATCGCGGCCCGCCTGGTCGCCGACGACGTCGACGTCCTGCTGGTCTCGCCCGAGCGCCTCACCAACCCGCGGTTCCGGGAGGAGCAGCTGCCCGGGCTCGTGGCCCGCTGCGGCCTCGTCGTCGTCGACGAGGCGCACTGCGTCTCCGACTGGGGCCACGACTTCCGTCCCGACTACCGCCGCATCCGTGACCTGCTGGGCACCCTCCCGGCCGGGACGCCGGTGCTCGCGACGACCGCCACCGCCAACGAGCGCGTCGTCGAGGACGTCGCCGAGCAGCTGGGCGCCGGTGGGGTCGAGGTCACGACCGTGCGCGGGCCGCTGTCGCGGGACTCCTTGCGGCTGGGCGTGCTCCGGCTGCCGTCGGACCGGGCCCGGCTGGCCTGGCTGGCCGCGCGCATCGGCGACCTGCCCGGCAGCGGCATCGTCTACGCGCTCACCGTCGCCGCGGCCGAGGAGACCGCCGCGCTGCTGCGGGACGCCGGCCACGTGGTGCGCTCCTACACCGGGCGGCTCGACGACGCCGACCGCAAGGACGCCGAGGAGGCGCTGCGCAACAACGAGGTGAAGGCGCTGGTCGCGACCTCCGCTCTCGGCATGGGCTTCGACAAGCCCGACCTCGGCTTCGTCGTGCACCTGGGCGCGCCGTCGTCGCCGGTCAGCTACTACCAGCAGGTCGGCCGCGCGGGTCGCGCCGTCGAGCACGCCGACGTGCTGCTCCTGCCCGGGCCCGAGGACATCGCCATCTGGCAGTGGTTCGCCACCTCCTCCATGCCCCGCGAGGACCACGCCGCCGCGGTGCTCACCGCCATGGCCGACGGCAAGGCCTGGTCGGTGGCCCGGCTGGAGACCGTCGCCGACGTGCGCCGCTCCCGTCTGGAGCTCCTGCTCAAGGTGCTCGCCGTCGACGGCGCCGTGGAACGGGTGCAGGGCGGCTGGCGCTCGACCGGGCAGCCCTGGGTCTACGACGCCGACCGCTACGCCCGGGTCACGCGCACCCGGGAGGCCGAGCAGCGGGCGATGCTGGCGTACGCCAAGCCCGTCGACGAGGCCGAGTGCCGGATGGCCTTCCTGCAGTCGGCGCTGGACGACCCGACCGCGGCGCCCTGCGGGCGGTGCGACGTCTGCGCCGGTCCCTGGTACTCCACCGACGTCCCCGAAGCGGCTGCGGATGCCGCCTCGGCGGCGCTGGACCGACCCGGTGTTGAGCTGCCGCCCCGGGCGCAGTGGCCCACCGGCGCGGACCGGCTGGGTGTCGACGTGAAGGGGAAGATCGCCGCCGGCGACCAGCTCGAGCCCGGCCGCGCCGTCGCCCGGCTCACCGACCTCGGCTGGGGTCAGCGGCTGCGCACCCTGCTCGGTGACGACGGTGTGGGTGGGGTGGTCGCGCTCGACCTGGAGGCTCCCGGCATCGAGGAGGACCCGGACGCCGCCTTCGACGTGCCGGTCCAGCGCTCCATCTCCGATGTCCCCCCGGACGAGGAGCTGATGCGGGCCTGCGCGCGCGTGCTCTCGGCGTGGGACTGGTCCCAGCGCCCGGTCGCCGTCGTGGCGATGCCGTCGCGGCGCCGTCCCCGTCTGATCACCGGCGTGGCCCAGGGGCTGGCCCGCATGGGCCGGCTGGACTACCTGGGCGAGCTGTCGCTGGCGCACGGCGGACCGACCGGTCAGCCCGGCGGCAACAGCGCCTTCCGCCTGGCCGCCGTCTGGGACCGGATCGTCGTCGGCCCGGAGTTGCAGGAGCGGCTGGCCGCCCTGTCGGGCCCGGTGCTGCTGGTCGACGACCTGGCGGACTCCCGCTGGACCATGACCGTGGCCGGCCGCGAGCTCCGGCGGGCCGGGGCGTCGGCCGTTCTGCCCTTCGCCCTGGCGCTCACCGCCTAGCGAGCTCCGTCCACACCTTTTCGCACACCTGTGCGAAAAGTCGGGGTAGCGTCCACGGCATGGGACTCGCCCACCAGCCGTCGATGTGGGACGTGGCCGAGGAGGCCACGCTGACCCCGCTGGCCGGCCGCGTGCAGCGGCATCTGCTGAGCGCCGGTGCCTGGGTCGACCACCTGCCGGGCTGGGTGTCCGGCTCGGACGAGGTCCTCGAGGTGCTGCTCGGCGACATCGGCTGGCGCGAGGACACCCGCCAGATGTACGAGCGCGAGGTCGTCGTCCCCCGGCTGCTGCGCTGGTACGGCGGCGACGAGACGCTGCCGCACCCGCTGCTGACCGAGGCGCGGACGGCGCTGAACACCCACTACGGCCCGGAGCTCGGCGAGCCCTTCGTCAGCGCCGGCATGTGCCTCTACCGCGACGGGCGCGACAGCGTCGCCTGGCACGGCGACCGGCTGGGCCGGGGGCGGAGCGGCGACACGATGGTCGCCATCGTCTCGTTCGGATCACCACGCCCGCTCATGCTCCGACCGGTGACCGGCGGACCCAGCCTGCGGTTCCCGCTGGGGCACGGCGACCTGGTGGTGATGGGCGGGTCGTGCCAGCGCACGTGGGAGCACTGCATCCCCAAGACGACGAAGCCGGTCGGGCCGAGGGTCAGCGTCCAGTTCCGCCCCAGCGGCGTGGCCTAGGCCCGTCCTCGCGGTCGCCGGGGCAGGGAGAAGCCCAGGTGACAGGGGTTCGCAGGGGTCCTCGCGACGTCGTCGCGGGGCTGCGGGGGACCCCCCTGCAGAGGCCCCCGATCGTCATGTAATGTTCTCCATGCGCCGCGCGGACCTGAGGGTCTGCCGGACCGGGACCCGCCGCTGGCGGGGGCAACGGAAACCGGCGTAGTGTTGGACATCCAGCCAGGGACGACGCCCGGAAGGGTCGAGTGTCTGCGCGTCCGCTCTTTGAGAACTCAACAGCGTGCCGAAAGTCAGTGCCAAGTAATACCCCGTGTCCCGGCTACTTGTGGTCGGGGCAGGGATTCCTTTGGTTGATTGATATCGAGAGTGCTAGCTCTCGGTTCTCAGCTGCGATCAAATCATCTACGGAGAGTTTGATCCTGGCTCAGGACGAACGCTGGCGGCGTGCTTAACACATGCAAGTCGAACGGTGAACCC
>NZ_FNBT01000004.1 GCF_900102425.1 Blastococcus aurantiacus | reverse complement strand
CCGGCGACCTGCGCACCCGTTCCCAGCGGCAGGCCGACGCCCTGGTGCAACTCGCCGACAACGCCCTCGCCTCCGGCGACCTGCCGACGATGCGCACGGTGAAGCCGCACGTCGCCGTCGTCATCGACCTGGACGACCTGGTCGACCCCCACCCCGGCGCCGGCGCCGGCCGCACCGGGTTCGGGGCGATGATCTCCGCCGCCCGCGCCCGCTGGCTCGCCTGCGACAGCACCGTCAACCGCGTCGTCATGGGCCCCGACGGACAGCTGCTGGACCTCGGCCGCACCCACCGCGTCGTGCCCCCGCACCTGCGCCGCGCAGTGGAAATCCGCGACCGGCACTGCGTGTTCGCCGGCTGCGACGCCCCCTCCCACTGGTGCGACGTCCACCACGTCCTCGAATGGCTCGCCCACGACGGCGACACCTCACTCGAGAACTCCGCCCTCCTGTGCGAACGCCACCACACCAAGGTCCACCACGGGTTCCGCGTCGAACGACAACCCGACGGGCGATGGCGCACCTGGCGCCCCGACGACACCGAGATCGTCGTCCACCAACCGTTCCTCGTCTCCGCCTGATTCGGGTTCGCCGCTGCCCGACCCGTGGGTTGCGCGTTAGCGTCCGAGGGTGGGCCAGGAGAGCGACGGCTGGGAGCCGCTGTCCGTCCAGGACGTGACCGAACTGCTGGACGGGGTAGATGCCCCCTGGTGGATCGCCGGCGGCTGGGCGCTGGACCTCCACCTCGGGCGGCAGACGCGGCCCCATCACGACATCGACGTGCTCGTGCTGCGCGCGGACCTGCCGACGCTCCGCGAGCGGCTGCGGGGCTGGGACCTGCAGGTCGCCGATCCGCCCGGCGCGGGCGTCCTCCGGCCGTGGCCCGAGAGCGAGGTGCTGGCTCCTTCGTTGCACGACATCTGGTGCCGTCGGACGCCGACGTCCCCGTGGTCGCTCCAGCTGATGGTCGACGACACCGACGGTCCGGACTGGGTCTATCGCCGCGACCACCGCATCCGCCGACCGGTGTCCGAGCTGTACGGCCCGGCGTCGATCCCCGGCCGACCGGTCCTGGCCCCCGAGGTGCAGCTGCTCGGCAAGAGCCGCACCCCGCGGCCCAAGGACGTCGCCGACTTCCAGCGGGTCGCCGGGACACTGGACGAACGGCAGCGGGCCTGGCTGCGGGAGGCCTTGACCACTGTCGCCCCTGGGCACGAGTGGCTGCCCGCCCTGCAGCCGGGCTGAGGACGGTTCAGCGGGCGGCGTCGTCCCAGGACAGGACGGTGAGCTCCGGCCACTCTCCCAGCCAGCGCGCCGCCTTGGCCTCGTAGACGTCCCGCGGCGCCAGCCGCCGGTTGGGGCGCACCACGAGCCCGAACAGGTCGTCGAAGCCGTGCGGCGCGTACACGCGTGGCCGGCCGTCGGGCCCGACGGTGACCCCGAGGCAGCAGCAGACCGCCGCGAAGTGGTCGATCGCGTCGGCGCAGTCGCGGAACGCCGGCGCAGGCACCCCGAAGTGGTCGGCGTACCAGAGGTGCACCCGCGCCTCGTTGCGGATCTCGACCGGCACCGCGAGGTCGCCGAAGAGCCCGGCCCCGGCACGGATGACCGCGTCCTCAGCCTCCCAGGACGTGTCCTCGTCGAAGTAGAAGAGATCGGCGTCCCGGATCCCGGTACCCGCGGGCCGCCCGGTGAGCTCGTTCCACACGGTCTGGAACAGCACGCCGGCGGTGAGCCACCAGTCCCCCACGCCCAGCGCGGGCGCTCGGTCGAGCACCGCCGCCACGGTCGGATCGGCGAGCACGATGCGCAGGAAGCGCCCCTCGTCGGCCGTGCTCATGCCCGGCTCAGACGAAGCGGAGGATGCCGGCGGCGGTGGCGAGCAGCGCCGCGAGCAGCAGCACCGCCGCCAGGACGGTCTGCGGGGTGCTCCGGGTCGGGGCGTCCTCGTCGACGCTCCACACGCTCCACGCGCCGCCGAGCAGGAAGCCCCCGAACACGAGCAGGACCAGTCCCGAGTTCACCGGCTACAGGGCGCCCTTGGTCGACGGCACGTCGGTGACGCGGGGGTCCAGCGCGACGGCCTGGCGCAGCGCCCGGGCCAGCGCCTTGAACTGGCCCTCGACGATGTGGTGGGCGTCGCGGCCGGCGTAGAGCACCCGCACGTGCAGGCTGATGCGCGCGTTGAACGCGAACGACTCGAGCACGTGCTTGGTGAGCGACGTCGGGTAGTCCGGCCCGATCATCGGCGTCATGCCCTCGGGTTCGGCGTGCACGAAGTACGGCCGGCCGGAGAGGTCGACGGCGGCCTGCGCGAGCACCTCGTCCATCGGGATCGTCGCGTCGCCGTACCGGGTGATGCCGCGCTTGTCGCCGAGCGCCTCCGCGAACGCCTGGCCGAGCGCGATGGCGACGTCCTCGACCGTGTGGTGGGCGTCGATGTGCAGGTCGCCGTCGGCCTGCACGGTGAGGTCGATGCCGCTGTGCTTCGACAGCGCCGTGAGCATGTGGTCGTAGAAGCCCACGCCCGTGCTGATCGAGCTGGTGCCCGTGCCGTCGAGGTCCAGTTCCACGACCAGCTTGGTCTCGCTGGTCGCGCGCTCCACCCGGGCGGTGCGGCGTGCAGGTGCGGTCATGGGGTCAGTCTCCCAGAACGGTGCGCTGATCACGGACGACCTCACCCAGCGCGGTGAGGAACGCGTCGGTCTCGGCGGCGGTGCCGGCGGTGACCCGCAGCCATCCGGGCAGCCCGACGTCGCGCACGAGCACCCCGCGGTCGAGCAGCGCCTGCCAGGCGGCCGGCGCGTCGGCGAACCGGCCGAACAGCACGAAGTTGGCGTCGCTGGGGACGCTGGTCAGCCCCATCGCGGGCAGCTCCGCCACGATCCGGTCGCGCTGCGCCCGCACCGCGTCGACGGTCGCCAGCAGCGCGTCGGTGTGCGCCAGCGCGGCCCGCGCGGCCGCCTGGGTCAGCGAGCTCAGGTGGTAGGGCAGCCGCACCAGCTGCAGCGCGTCGACGACGGCGGCGTCCGCGGCCAGGTAGCCCAGCCGCAGCCCGGCCATCCCGAACGCCTTGCTCATGGTTCGGCTGACGATGAGCCGCGGGCGGCCGGGCACCAGCGTCAGCGCCGACGGGGTGCCGGTGCGGGCGAACTCGGCGTAGGCCTCGTCGACCACGACCATTCCGGAGGTCGCTGCGTACAGCTCCTCGATCGTCTCCAGCGGCACGGCGGTGCCGGTCGGGTTGTTGGGGCTGGTCACGAAGACGACGTCCGGCGCCACCTCGCGCACCTGGGCCACCGCGGCCGCCGCATCGATGGTGAAGTCCGCGCGCCGGTGCCCGTCGACCCAGCCGGTACCCGTGCCGGCGCTGATGATCGGGTGCATCGAGTACGACGGCGTGAACCCCAGCGCCGTCCGGCCCGCCCCGCCGAACGCCTGCAGGATCTGCTGCAGGACCTCGTTGGAGCCGTTGGCCGCCCACACCTGGGGCTGCTCGACCTGCGTCCCGGCGGTCCGGGACAGGTAGGCGGCCAGGTCTGCGCGGAGATCGAGCGCATCCCGGTCGGGGTAGCGGTTGAGCTCCAGCGCCGCGTGCCCCAGCGCCGTCCCCAGGTCGGCGAGCAGCTCGTCGGGCAGCGGGTGCGGGTTCTCGTTCGTGTTCAGCCGGTGCGTGGCCGGCACCTGCGGAGCGCCGTAGGGCGTGCGGCCACGAAGCTCCGGCCGCAGCGGGAGGTCGTCGAGGGACGTCACGGGCGCTGCCGGATGCGGACGGCGGCGGCGTGCCCGGGCAGGTCCTCGGCCCCGGCGAGGGCGTCGATGTGCCCCGCGACGCCGGCCAGCGCCTGCTCGTCGTACTCGATGACGTGGATGCCGCGCAGGAAGGACTGCACGCTCAATCCGCTGGAGAACCGGGCGCACCCACCGGTGGGCAGCACGTGGTTGGAGCCGGCGATGTAGTCACCCAGGGAGACCGGCGACCACGCCCCGACGAAGATCGCGCCGGCGTTGCGCACCCGCGCGGCCACGGCGCGGGCGTCGCGGGTCTGGATCTCCAGGTGCTCGGCGGCGTAGGCGTCCACGACCCGCAGGCCTGCGTCGACGTCGTCGACCAGCACGATGCCCGACTGGCTGCCCACGAGCGCGGTGGTGATGCGATCGGAGTGCTTCGTCGCCGTCACCTGGCCGGGCACGAGCTCGAGGACGGCGTCGGCCAGCGCCTCGCTGTCGGTGACCAGCACGGCCCCGGCCAGCGGGTCGTGCTCTGCCTGGCTGATCAGGTCGGCGGCCACGTGGGCCGGGTCGGCGGTGTCGTCGGCCAGGATCGCGACCTCGGTCGGACCTGCCTCGGAGTCGATGCCGATCAGCCCGCGCAGCAGCCGCTTGGCCGCGGTGACGTAGACGTTCCCCGGGCCGGTGACCATGTCGACCGGCTCGCAGGACCCCGCGCCGTAGCCGAACACGGCCACGGCCTGGGCGCCGCCGACGGCGTAGACCTCGGTGATGCCCAGCAGCGCGCACGCCGCGAGCACGCCCGGGTCGGGCAGCCCGCCGTGGTCGCGCTGGGGCGGCGAGGCCACCGCGATCGACTCGACGCCGGCGATCTGCGCGGGGACGACGTTCATGACCACGCTGGACAGCAGTGGGGCCAGCCCGCCCGGCACGTAGAGGCCCACGCGGCGCACCGGAACCCAGCGCTCGGTCACGGTGCCCCCGGGCACGACCTCGGTCGTGACGTCGGTGCGGCGCTGGTCGCCGTGCACCTTCTGCACCCGCGCGATCGCCTCCTCCAGCGCGGCGCGCAGGGTCGGGTCGCACTCGGCGAGGGCCCGGTCCAGCGCCTCCTGCGGGACGGCGAAGTCCTCGTTGTCCACCCCGTCCAGGCGCGCGGTGATCTCGCGGACGGCCTGGGCGCCCCGGATGCGCACGTCCTCGCACAGCGGGCGGACGGTCGCCAGCACGGAGTCGATGTCCGTGGCGGCGCGCGGCAGCAGGCCGGCGAGCTCGCGGGTTCCCGGCAGCGCGGATCCGCGCAGGTCGATGCGGGCGAGCACGGGGGCCTCCGGGATGGTGGGCGGGGGGAGTCAGCGCGGGGTGGGACCGGATCCTCAGCGTAGCCAGCGGGCGCGCGGCGCCCGGGGGCGACCGGGCACGCACCGGCCCCCTGGGGCCGTAGGCTGCCGGGATGGGCGAGCTGATCCCGCTGTTCCCGCTCGGGACTCCCCTGTTTCCCGGCATGGTCCTCCCGCTGCACGTCTTCGAGCCCCGCTACCGGCGGCTGGTCCTCGACCTGCTGGCGATCCCGGAGGAGAGCGAGCGCCGCTTCTTCGGCGTCGTCGCCATCCGGCAGGGCTGGGAGGTGGAGCGGATCGCGCCGGCCGAGGCGCTGTACGACATCGGCTGCGTGGCCCGCCTGCAGATGGTGCGGCCCCAGTCCGACGGCGGCTTCCGGGTGGTCACCGTCGGAGGGGAGCGCTTCCGGCTGCGCGACGTCCTGGTCGGCGAGGACCCGCCCTACCTGCAGGGCGAGGTCGAGTGGCTCGCCGACGAGGAGGCCGCCGAGGAGGCCGCCGGCGACGCCGAGGGCCTGGTCGTCCCCGGCACCCGGTCCGCTGCGGCCGGCCCGGGTGATCCGGCCACCGCCTCACCGCCGTGCGACGAGCACCTGGACGAGGTGGTTGCCGCCGTGGCCCGGGACTCGCTGGCACTGCTCGCGGCCGGCGTGCAGGAGCTGTTCACCGACTACGTCGACGAGGTGACCGACCTCGGCGCCGGAAGCGACGGGGCGGACGCCGAGCGCGCTGCGCTGCTCGACGCGGTGGCCGACGACCCGACAGCCCTCTCCTGGCTGGTGGCCTCCACCGCGCTGCTCACCACGGAGGACCGCCAGGCGCTGCTGGCCGAGTCGGCCACCCGGCGCCGGCTGGCGGCGGAGACGCGCCTGCTGCGCAGAGAGCTGACCCTGGTGCGCGAGCTCGGAGCGGTCCCGGCGCCGCTGCAGCGCTTCGCCACCCCGATGACGGTCAACTGAAGAAGGACGCCTAGAAGGACCCAGCCGAAGAAGCGTCGGGGCGGCCGAGACCGTCGTCGGCGTTGATGATCACGCCGAGCAGGTAGACCAGCACCGCGACGAACGGCGCGACCGCCAGGGCAGCCGTGGCACCGAGCTCGAGGCCGGTGGTGACCGTCCCCCCGACGTCGGCGAGCTGCTCCTCCGAGGGCCCGCCCCCCAGCAGCTCGCCGACCAGCCAGGCGACCACCCCGGCCGCCGTCGCCCCCAGCGCGAGTGCCGCGACCAGCACCACCCCGCGGTGGCGTCGCAGCAGCCAGGCGGCGACGCCGCCGAGCAGCCCCACGACGGCGAGCACCAGCACGAAGACGGCGTCGTCGGCGACGAGCAGCTCGCCCGACGGTGACCCGATGACCTGGGGGCCGTCCTCGGTGATGCGGAACTCCGCGCGGGGGGCCAGCGCCCACCACACCAGCCCGGCCGGCACGCCGACCCCGGCCAGCGCGAGGGCCAGCAGGGCAGCGGGGCGCAGGTCGGCCCGGAGCTCCTGCCGGCCGTTCCAGCGGTCGGCGGGCAGGGGCAGGTGGTCGGTGCCGGCATCGCGGACGGCGACCTGGGGCGGGGTGCTCACCGGTCCAGTGAACCCCGAGTCACAGCAGCGCGACGCTCGTGGGACCGAGCAGCGCCTTGATGTCGCCCATCAGCGCCGTGCTGGGCCGAACCCGGAGGCCCTGGTCCAGCCGCAGCACCGTCTCGCGGCTGCCGTTGACCAGCTTGAGCTGCACCTCGGTCGTGCCGGGGTGGCTGCCCAGCACCTCGCGGAGCCGCTCGACGACCGGCGGGGTGCAGCGCGCCGCGGCCATGGACACGAGCACCGGGCCGCGCGCGCCCTCGGTGAGCTCGGGCAGCGTGACCTCGGAACCGAAGAGCGACGGCTGGTCGTCGCGTCGGCTGATCCGGCCCTTGACGACGACGATCTGGTCCCGGACGACCTTCTCCGAGACCTCCGCCCACGTCTTGGGGAAGAACAACACCTCGATGCCGGACTCCAGGTCCTCCAGCGTGGCGATGGCCCAGGGCGCGCCCTGCTTGTTGGTGCGCGGCGAGACCGAGGTGAGGATGCCGGCGATCGTGACGTTCGCGCCGTCCTCCACCCCGCCGGCGTTGATCTCGGCGATCGGGGTGTCGGCGTTCTGCGCCAGCACGTGCTCGACGCCGTGCAGCGGGTGGTCGGAGACGTAGAGGCCGAGCATGTCCCGCTCGAAGACCAGCCGCTCGCTCTTGGACCAGTCCGCCGTCGGGATGACGATGTCCAGTGCGCTGCCGAAGGGGTCCTCGACCGCGTCGTCCCCGCCGAAGCTGCCGAACAGGTCGAACTGGCCCTCGGCCTCCTTGCGCTTGAGCCCCATCGCGGAGTCCACGGCCTGCGCGTGGATGGCGACGATCCCCTGGCGGGAGTGGCCGAGGGAGTCGAAGCCGCCGGCCTTGGCGAGGGACTCGATGACCTTCTTGTTGCAGGCCACCGTGTCGATCTTCTTCATGAAGTCGGGGAAGTCCTTGAACGCGCCCTTCTCCTCGCGCGCCTTGACGATCGACTCCACGACGTTGTGCCCGACGTTGCGCACCGAGGCCAGGCCGAAACGGATGTCGGTGCCGACGGCGGTGAAGTCCCACGAGGACTCGTTGACGTCCGGCGGCAGCACCTTGATGCCCATCCGGCGGCATTCGGCCAGGTAGATCGGCCGGCGGTCCTTGTCGTCCTGGACGCTGGTGAGCAGCCCGGCCATGTACTCGGCCGGGTAGTTGGCCTTGAGGTAGGCGGTCCAGTAGGAGATGAGCCCGTACGCCGCCGAGTGGGCCTTGTTGAACGCGTAGTCGGCGAACGGGACCAGGATGTCCCAGAGCGTCTTGACCGCAGCGGCGGAGAAGCCGTTGGCCTTCATCCCGGCCTCGAAGCCGACGTACTCCGCGTCCAGGACCGACTTCTTCTTCTTGCCCATGGCGCGGCGCAGCAGGTCGGCCTTGCCGAGCGAGTACCCGGCGACCTTCTGCGCGATCGCCATGACCTGCTCCTGGTAGACGATCAGGCCGTAGGTCTGCCCGAGGATCTCCTCCAGCGGCTCGGCCAGCTCCGGGTGGATCGGCGTGATCTCCTGCTGGCCGTTCTTGCGCAGCGCGTAGTTCGTGTGCGAGTTGGCGCCCATGGGCCCGGGCCGGTACAGCGCGCCGACGGCGGAGATGTCCTCGAAGTTGTCCGGCCGCATCAGCCGCAGCAGGGAGCGCATCGGGCCGCCGTCGAACTGGAAGACGCCCAGCGTGTCGCCCCGCCCGAGCAGCTCGTAGGTCGCCTTGTCGGTGAGGTCCTTGCTGATCTCGTCGAGGTCGACCGGCGCCTTGCCGTTGAGCACGATGTTGCGCAGCGCGTCGTCCAGGACGGTCAGGTTGCGCAGGCCCAGGAAGTCCATCTTGAGCAGGCCGAGCGTCTCGCACGTCGGGTAGTCGAACTGCGTGATCATCGCGCCGTCGGCCTCGCGGCGCATCAGCGGGATGCTGTCGATGAGCGGGTACCGGCCGATGATCACGCCGGCGGCGTGCACACCCCACTGCCGCTTGAGGCCCTCGAGCTTGCGCGCCTGGTCGACGACCTCGGCGGCACCCGGGTCGGACTCGTAGCGCGCGCGGAACTCCGCGGCCTCCTTGTAGCGGGGGTGGGACGGGTCGAAGATCCCCGACAGCGGGATGTCCTTGCCCATGACGCCCGGCGGCATGAGCTTGGTCAGCTCGTCGCCCACCGAGTAGGGCCGGTCCAGCACCCGCGCGGCGTCCTTGATGGCGGCCTTGGCCTTGATCGTGCCGTAGGTGACGATCTGGCTGACCCGCTCCTCGCCGTACTTCTCCGACACGTACCGGATGACCTCGCCGCGGCGGCGGTCGTCGAAGTCGATGTCGACGTCAGGCATGGAGACGCGCTCAGGGTTGAGGAAGCGCTCGAAGATCAGGCCGTGCGCCAGAGGGTCGAGGTCGGTGATGCCCATCGCGTAGGCGGCCAGCGAGCCGGCGGCCGAGCCACGGCCCGGACCGACGCGGATGCCGTTGTCCTTGGCCCAGTTGATGAAGTCGGCGACCACGAGGAAGTACCCCGGGAAGCCCATCTGGCAGATGATCCCGGTCTCGTAGTCCGCCTGCTTGCGCACGTGGTCCGGGATGCCGTTCGGCCAGCGCTTGTGCAGGCCGCGTTCGACCTCCTTGATGAACCAGGAGGTTTCGTCCTCGCCCTCGGGCAGGGGGAAGCGCGGCATGAGGTCCGCGCCCTCGGTGAAGGCGACCTCGCACTGCTCGGCCACCAGCAGCGTGTTGTCGCAGGCGACCGAGAGCTCGCCGGGGAACAGCGCCCGCATCTCCGCGGCGCTCTTCAGGTAGTAGCCGTCGCCGTTGAACTTGAAGCGGTTGGGCTCGTTGAGGCGTGAGCCGGTCTGGATGCACAACAGGGCGTCGTGGGCCTGCGCGTCCTCCTTGTGCGTGTAGTGCAGGTCGTTGGTGGCCAGCAGCGGGATGCCGAGGTCCTTGGCGATGCCCAGCAGCGCCGGGCGGGTCTTCTTCTCGATCGACAGCCCGTGGTCCATCAGCTCGGCGTAGAAGTTCTCCCGCCCGAAGATGTCCTGGAAGTCCGCCGCCGCCTGCCTGGCCTTGTCCTCCTTGCCCGCGCGCAGCCACATGTTGACCTCGCCCGAGGGGCAGCCGGTGGTGGCGATGAGGCCCTTGCCGTACCGCTCGAGCAGGTCGCGGTCGAAGCGCGGCTTGCGGTACTGGCCCTCGAGGCTGGCCAGCGACGAGATGCGGAAGAGGTTGTGCATCCCCTCCGTCGTCCGCGCCAGCAGCGTCATGTGGGTGTACGCCGCCTTGCCCCGGTTGTTCCCGCCGTCGCCCTCCTCGTCGAGGAGCTTGTCGCCGAAGTCGAACGGGGCGCGGTCGAAGCGCGAGCCCGGCGTGTAGTAGCCCTCCATGCCGATGATCGGCTTCACGCCCGCGGAGGTGGCCTGCTTGTAGAAGTCGTAGGCGCCGAACACGTTGCCGTGGTCGGTCATGGCCAGCGCCGGCATGCCCTGCTCGGCGGCCGCCTTCGTCACCTCGGGCAGCTTGGCCGCGCCGTCCAGCATCGAGTACTCGGTGTGGACGTGCAGGTGCGCGAACGAATCGGACGAACTGGTCACGGGCGGTCGTGCTCCTCAGTGGTCGTGCGTGCCCGGCCGGCATGGTCTCCGGCGGGCGACCGGCGGGGAAGACCGGCGTGCGAGGCCCTCGGGAGAAGGTGTCTCGGGTTCGCCCCCGATCCTCGCACTGGAAGCTGTCTACGCCGAGGGTCTGACAGGACGTGTCTGCTGCTTCGCGGACCGATCGGTCACACCCGCCCCGCGCCGCTCCCCTGTCCGCCCGCCACCCGGTCCGCGTCCGGCCTCTCGAGCACCCGCCGCATCGTGACGTGCGCGATACCGGCCTCGAGGTACTCCGGGCCGACGGCCGTGTAGCCGGCCCGCTCGTAGAAGCCGCGGGCGCTGACCTGCGCGTGCAGCTCGACCGCGGTCGCGCCGCGCAGGGCGGCCTGGCGGTGCAGCTCGGCCAGCACCGCGGCGCCGTGCCCGAGCCCCCGGACCGAGATGTCGGCCGCCATCCGGCCGATCGCCGCGGTGCGCGAGCCGTCCCCGGGCAGCAGCAGGCGCCCGGTGGCGACGACGCGCCCGGCGACGCCCCCCGCGCGGCCCCGGCTGACGACGTGCACGGCCGTGGCGTCGCGGTCGTCCTGCTCGATCTCCGGCGGCACGCCCTGCTCCCCGACGAAGACGCGGGTGCGCAGGTCCACCACCTCCGGCCAGTCGTCAGGGGTGGCCACGGAGGCCGACGGCCCGGTCACCAGGCCGGCCTTGCGGTGGGCAGCACGCGGGTGGGCACGAGGAGAAAGCGTAGGTCGATGGCGGCGTGCAGCAGCACCGGGATCAGCAGCGACCCCGTGCCCAGGTAGAGCGCGGCCATCACGCCGCCGAGCACGCCGGTGAGCAGGATCCCGGCCCGGCCCTGGTAGGCGTGGGCCAGCCCGAACGCGACCGCCGCGACCAGAACGAGCACCCAGCCGGGCAGGTCACCGGCGACGGCGGCGACCACGGCGAGGAAGAAGCCCCGGTAGAGCCACTCCTCGCAGATGCCGGCGGTGAGGCCGACCACGGTGAACAGCCGGCGTTCTCCCGCCGTCCGCGGCAGGAGCGCCAGCGTGGCGTGCCCCGGTGGCTCGGCGTGCCTGCCCTGCCCGGGCGGCCGGCGGGGCGGTGGCGCCGTCGCCTCCATCAGCGCGCCCCCGCGCAGGGCGCGGGTGGAGACGACGACGAAGCCGAGCACGAGGACGACCAGCAGCAGCGTCAGCGGGCCGGGCCAGGACCGCGGCCAGGTCAGGCCCACCGCGGCGGCGTCCACCCCCGGGGCGGACAGCCACACGACGAGGGCCAGCAGGGCCAGACCCCACTCCAGGACGAGCAGCCGGCCGTAGAACGAGCGGCGGGCGCCGGGGTCGGTCCGCAGCCTGCCCTCGAAGCGGCGGTGCAGGACGTGCCCGGCCACGGGCTCCCCGGCGACCAGGTACACCGCGACGACGACGGCGGCGAAAGCCGCCGGGCCGAAGTCGGTGAGTGCGTCCGGGAGCCCGCTCACGGCCGACGCCTGGGCCGGGTCAGGCCTCGGCGCGCAGGACGGCCAGCGCGCCGGCGAGATCGGACGGGTACTCGCTGGTGAACTCCACCCAGCGCCCGTCGGCCGGGTGCGGGAAGCCCAGCCGCACCGCGTGCAGCCACTGGCGGCTCACCCCGAGGCGCGCGGCCAGCGTGGGGTCGGCGCCGTAGGTGATGTCCCCGACGCAGGGGTGGCGCAGCGCGGAGAAGTGCACCCGGATCTGGTGGGTGCGCCCGGTCTCCAGCCGGATGTCCACGAGGCTGGCGGCCGGGAACGCCTCCATCACCTCGTAGTGCGTGACGGAGGGGCGGCCGCCCTGCACCACGGCGAAACGCCAGTCGTGCTTGGGGTGCCGGTCGATCGGGGCGTCGATGGTGCCGCGGGAGGGATCGGGGTGGCCCTGGACGAGGGCGTGGTAGCCCTTCTCGACGGTGCGCTCCTTGAACGCCGCCTTGAGGGAGGTGTAGGCGCGCTCGCTCTTGGCCACCACCATCACGCCCGTCGTCGCGGCGTCGAGGCGGTGCACGACGCCCTGCCGCTCGGCGGCACCGGAGGTGGAGACCCGGTACCCGGCGGCGGCCAGGCCGCCGATGACGGTCGGACCGTCCCAGCCGGGGCTCGGGTGGGCCGCCACCCCGACGGGCTTGTCCACCAGGACCAGGTCGTCGTCGTCGTACAGGATCGTCATGCCCTCGACCGGCCTGGGTGCCGCCGGCTCACCCGGTGGCGGCGGCAGCTCGACCTCCAGCCAGCTGCCTCCGCTGAGCCGGTCGCCCTTGCCGCGCACCCGGCCGTCGACCAGGACGTGACCGGCGTCGGCCACCTCGGCGGCCACGGACCGCGAGAGCCCGAAGAGGCGGGACAGCGCCTGGTCCACCCGCTGCCCCTCGAGCCCGTCGGGGACGGGCAGGGCGCGGCTGGTCCCGGACGCGGGCAGGCCGGGAGAGCTGGTCACTCCCCCATTGTGACGGGCCGGCTCCCGCGACCGGTGGAGCCCGCCGGGTCGGCACCCGCGCGGCTGCCGTCGAAGTCGATGCCGCGCAGCGCCAGGACGGCGCCGAGGATGCCGCCGCAGACGATCGCCGAGTCGGCCACGTTGAACACCGGCCACATCTCGCCGTCGGGACCGAAGGCCGACAGGAAGTCGACGACGCCGCCGCGCAGGAAGCCGGGGTCGCGGAAGACGCGGTCGACCAGGTTGCCGACGGCGCCGCCCAGCACCAGCCCCAGCGTGACCGCCCAGCCGGTGGAGAACAGCCGACGGGCGGTGCGCACGATGACGACGACGACGGCGAGGGCCACGAGCGTGAAGACGATCGTGAAGCCCTCGGCGAAGGAGAACGCGGCGCCGGTGTTGCGCAGGTGCGTCAGGTACAACGCTCCACCGAGCACGCGGATGTCCTCGCCCGGCTCGATCGTGGCGACCACGACGAGCTTGGTCACCAGGTCGACGAGCAGCACGGCGGCGGCCAGCGACAGCAGCAGGCGCGTGCGCGGCCGGCGCACCGGTTCGCCGACGGCGGGGTCGGGCTGCTCGGTCACGCCGACGACGATAGCCGCGCCCGCCCCCGCCCCCCGCTACGCCGCCCCGACCGACGCCCCCCGGACCTCCTCGAGCTGCTCCACCCGGTCCTGGGTGGCCATGCGGGTGAGCTCGGCACCGGCCTCGGGGTCGCGGGTGAGGTTCTCCCCCGTCTCCGGGTCGAAGACGTGCACCTTGCGGCTGTCGAGCCAGAACTCCGCCTCCCGGCCCTCCCGGATCCGGCTGGTGGCGTCGATCGAGACGATTGCCTGGGTGCGCAACTCCTCCGAGTCCAGCTCCCGCGACAGCTCGCGCAGGTGCTGCTGGATCGACTCCGGCGCCTCGTAGGGGATGTAGGCGAACTGCGAGTCGCCCAGCCACTCGGTGACGTCGACGCGGGCCTTGAAGATCGAGCCGACCGGCCGCTTCGCCTCGTCGACCAGGGAGGCGTCCTCGAAGTACTCCGGCCGGATGCCGACCAGCAGCAGTTCGTGACCGGCCACGGCGGCGGCCCGCTTCTGGTCCAGGGCGATGTCGCCGAACGGGGTCTCGAGCCGGTCGCCCCTCGGGGTGGCCGGCAGGAAGTTCATCGGCGGCGAGCCGATGAACCCGGCGACGAACAGGTTGACCGGCTGCTCGTACAACTCGCGCGGCGAGGCCACCTGCTGGATCTTGCCCTTGCGCAGCACGCAGACCCGGTCTCCGAGGGTCATGGCCTCGGTCTGGTCGTGGGTGACGTAGACGGTCGTGATCCCGAGCCGGCGCTGCAGCCGGGAGATCTCGGTGCGCATCTGGCCGCGCAGCTTGGCGTCCAGGTTGGACAGCGGCTCGTCGAAGAGGAACGCCTCGGCCTGCCGGACGATCGCCCGCCCCATGGCCACGCGCTGCCGCTGCCCGCCGGAGAGGTTGGCCGGCTTGCGGTCGAGGTGCTCCTTGAGCTCCAGGACGTCGGAGGCCTCGGTGACGCGGCGGCGCACCTCGTCGTCGGGCATCTTGGACAGCCGCAGCGGGAAGGCGATGTTCTCGAACACCGTCATGTGCGGGTAGAGCGCGTAGTTCTGGAACACCATCGACAGGTTGCGGTCCCGGGGCGCCAGGTCGTTGACCCGCTTCCCCCCGATGACCATGTCGCCGCTGGTGATGTCCTCCAGCCCGACGATCATCCGCAGCAGCGTCGACTTCCCGCAGCCGGACGGTCCGACCAGGATCATGAACTCGCCGTCGGCGATGTCCAGGCTGACGTCGTTCACCGCCGGGAACCCGTCGCCGTACTGCTTGACGATGTTCCGCATCTCGATCGAGGCCATCAGGAGTCCCCTCGCTGGGTGGGTGGGGTGGTGGGGAGCGGCTTGGAAGTGGTGGGGAGCGGCTTGGAAGTGGTGGGGAGCGGCTTGGAAGTGGTGGGGAGCGGCTCGGGGGTCATCCCTTGACCGCGCCGTTGGTGAGGCCGGCGACGATGCGCCGCTGGAAGAGCAGGACCAGGAGCACCACCGGGATGGTGACGATGACCGCCGCGGCGGCGATCGCGCCAGTCGGCTCCACGAACTGCGACTCGCCGGAGAACAGGCCGATCGCCGCGGGCACCGGCCGCGCCGCGCTGGTCGAGGTGAGCGAGATGCCGTACAGGAAGTCGTTCCAGGCGATGAAGAACGCGATGATCGCGGTGGTGAACACACCCGGCGTCGCCAGCGGCACGATCACCTTGCGGAACGCCTGCCACGTGGTCGCGCCGTCGACCTGCGCGGCCTGCTCCATCTCCCAGGGGATCTCCCGGAAGAAGGCCGACATGGTCCAGATGGAGATGGGCAGCGTCAGCGACAGGTACGGGATGATCAGGCCGGGCCAGGTGTCGTACAGACCGATGTTGCGCCACAGGTTGAACAGCGGCGTGACGATCGAGATGATCGGGAAGATCGCCACGATGAGCGCCGTGGACAGGATCAGCCTCTTGCCCGGGAAGTCCAGCCGGGCGATGGCGTAGGCCGCGAACATCGCCAGCAGGCAGGAGATCGCGGTGGCGATCAGGCAGATGCCGAAGGAGTTGCGCAGCGCCGGCAGGAACAGGTCGCTGGCGCCACCGGTGAGGATCAGCTGGTAGTTCTCCCATGACACCGCGCTGGGCAGGAATCCCCCGGTGTTGAGATCACTGGGCGCCTTCAGCGACAGCGAGACGATCCACGCGATCGGGAACAGGCAGTAGACGACGATCAGCGCGCCGCCGACCCACCACCAGGTCTTCTCCCGCCGGGACATCAGCCCTCACCCCTCGCCTGTGCCAGGTCGACCTTGAAGCCCTTGATGAAGATCGCGGCTATCAGCACCACCGACAGGAACAGCAGCACCGACAGCGCGGACCCGAGCCCGATCTCCAGCCGGGAGATGGTCTGCCGGTAGGCCAGGAAGGACACCGACTCGGTGCCGTTGGCGCCGGCGGTCATCACGAAGATGCTGTCGAAGATCCGGAACGCGTCCAGCGTGCGGAACAGCAGGGCGACCATGATCGCCGCCTTCATGTTCGGCAGCGTGACCCGCCACAACCGCTGCCACCACGTCGCGCCGTCGACCTTGGCCGCCTCCTGCAGCACCTCGGGGACCTGCGCCAGACCGGCGAGCAGCAGCAGCGAGATGAACGGCGTCGTCTTCCAGATCTCGGCCAGGCAGATCACGAAGATCGACGTCCCGAAGTCACCGAACCAGTCGGTGTCCGTCCCGACCCCCGGTATCCACGCGAACCAGGAGTTCACGAACCCGGTGTTGATGTCGAAGGCGAACTGCCAGGCGTAGGCCGACACCACGGTGATGACCGCGTACGGGATGAGGATCGCGGCGCGGACCACCGGACGGATGGAGCTCAGCGCCTTGGCCATGACCATCGCCAGCGCGAAGCCGAGCACCAGCTCCACGAGCACGGTGACGAAGGTGATGAGCGCCGTCACCCACAGGGACTGCCACCACAACGGGTCGCTGAGGATGACGCCGTAGTTCTGCAGGCCGACGAACGAGCGGTTGTCCGGGTCGGTGAGCCGGTAGGAGAACAGTGACTCGTAGGTCGCCTGGAGGATCGGGTAGGCGGTGACGGCCAGCATCACCAGGAACGCCGGCCCGGCCAGCAGCCAGCCGAGCTTGCGCTCGCTACGGGCACGGTCGCTGGTCGTCGCGGCCGGCGCCGACTTCGGCGCGTCCTTCTTGGTCGGGGGAAGGGTCGTGGTGCTCACAGCAGCTGCTCCCCTCGGAGGACCGCGGCGATCAGCTCGGCCGCCTTGGGGCCCGTGTCGCCGGGCTGCACGGACGCCGGCGGGTGGTACTCGCGCTGGAGGCCGCCGGAGACCTCGTTGTAGTAGGCGGTCTGCGGACGCGGGGCGGCCTGCTCGAGCGACTGCCGGATGGTGTCGGCCATGGGGAACTTCTCGACGACATCCGGGGCGTCGAACACCGCGGCCGAGGACGCCGGGTTCCCCTCGTTGATCATGTAGTAGGCCTGGTTCTCGTCCGTGGTGATGCACTCGGCGGCTTCGTAGGCGAAGTCCACGTTCGCCGAGTACGCGCCGATCCCGAGGTCGATGCCGCCCAGCGGCGGGGCGCTCGGCACGTTCGGGAGAACCGACGGCCACAGGGTCCAGCCGTAGTCGTCGAGCACCGCCTGGTCGATCGTGCCGCCCTCGACGCCGCTCACGGCCTGGGCGTAGATGAACGGCCAGTTGACCATGAAGCCGCCGCGCTCCCCCTCGAACTCCGCGGCGGAGGCCGACTCGTTCTCCGTGGAGAACGCCGCACCGGCCTGGCCGGACTCGGCCACCATCTTCATGACCTCGGCGGCCTGCCGGCCGGCGTCGGAGTCCAGCCCGAGCTCCAGGTTCTCCGGGTCGTCGGCGTTGCCCTCGATCACCGAGCCGCCCGCGGACTCGATGAGGGAGTTGAACCAGACGGTCAGCGACTCGGCGCGGATGCCCTGGACACCCAGCTCGACGTCCTGCTCCTGCGCGGCGGTGACGATCTGCTCCCAGGTCACCGGCTTGGTCATGTCCAGTCCGGCGGCCTCGGCCACCGACTTGCGGTACCAGAGCAGCTGCGTATTGCCCCAGAACGGGACGGCGACGAGCTCGTCGTCCCAGGTCGCGCCGTCGATCGCGCTCTGCACGACACCTTCGGTGACCCGCTCGGCGACGTCCTCCGGCACCGGAGCCAGGAACCCGGCCTGGGCGAACTCCGGGACGTAGATCGGGTCCAGGCTCATGAGGTCGATGGAGGCGTCCTTCGCCGCGAGGCGGCGCACCAGCTGCTCGCGCTGGGAGGAGGCGTCGCGCGGCAGGATCGCCGTCTCGATCCGGTACCGGCCGTCGGCCTCCTCCGTGCAGCGCCTGGCCAACTCGACCTGGCCACCGTTGTCGGGGTTGAAGTACCAGGTCAGGGTCGGCGTACCCCCACTGTCCCCGCCGCAGGCGGCGAGCGTCCCGGCCGTGACCAGCAGCGCAGCGGCGCCGGCCACCCCGCGTCGGCGCGACCGGCTCCTTCCTCGGAGGGGCGCCGGGGCGGGCCCTCGGAATCCGGAACGGCCTGGAGCGTTCGGCATCGGTCATCGCCTCCGTTGGCGCGCCACGAGCTGATCAAGAGCGGTTCTCGGAGCGTGGTCCAGGCCACAAACGCTGTCAATTCGAACCGTGACCTGCACGTGCGGCGCGACCCGATCGTGACCGGACGCGCCGGTGGGACGGTTCAGCCCTCCCGGGCGAGCCCCACGATGACCGAGGGGGTCGTGACCTCTTTGGGCGTCTGGGGCAGCACGTTCCGGAAGTAGGACCCCGCCGCCTCGGCGGTCCCGACGTCGCGCTGGGCCTGCTCCGAGAGGAACCAGCGGTGCTCCAGCACCTCGTGGAACACCTCGGCCGGGGCGAGCCGGCCGGCGAGGTCCGGCGGGATCGCGTCCACCACGAGCTGGTAGACCTCCGTCAGCCAGCGGTGTGCCGCGAACGACTCCGGAACGGTCCCCCCGGACGTCCGCTCCAGGTGCGCGCGGAAGGCCCGGATGTCGTTGAGCAGCCGGCGCGCCTGCCGCTCCTGGACCTCCAGCCCGGTCAGCCGGAACAGTTCCCGGCGGTGCTGGCCCGGCTCGGAGACGCGGGTCTCCACGCGGAGCCGCACGCCGTCCCCGTCGGTGACCAGCTCGACCTCCCCGACGTCGAACCCGAGGTCGTTGAGCCGCTGGAGCCGCTCGGCGACGCGCCAGTTCTGCTCGTGGCTGCTGAAGACCTCCTCGTGGGTCACCTCGTTCCACAGCGCCTCGTAGCGCGGCGCCAAGCTATCGGCCACCGCGATCGGGTCGATGCCCTCGGGCAGGAGCTCGCCGAACTGGAGGTCCAGGAGCTCGGCACCCACGCGCTCCCGGGCGAGGTCGACGTCGTAGGCCCGTTGCCCCGCCGACAACGTCCGGTGGCGGGCCACCGTCTCCGCGTCCACCAGGTAGGCCGTCAGGGCGCCGGCGTCGAGCCGGAAGAGCGTGTTGGACAGGGAGCAGTCGCCCCAGAAGACGCCCGCCAGGTGCAGGCGGACCAGCAGCTCGACCATCGTGTCGAGCAGCTGATCGGCGGAGTGCGCCCCTCGCGGCCGCGAGAACAGCCACCGGTAGGACATCGAGTACTCCAGGTACCGGGTGACCAGGATGGCCTCCTGGTCATCGGGACGGTCCACGCAGATGCCGAGCACGGAGACCGTCGGCAGGCCCTCCTCCTCGAACTCGGCGAGGAGCCGGTACTCGTGACGGGCGAGGCGCTCGTTGATCTCCTTGAGCGCGAAGACCTGCCCGCCGGAGGCGACGAACCGCACGACGTGCCGGGAGATGCCGCGCTGCGGCACCTCGAGCAGGAGCTCCGGGTCCCACTCTGCCAGCGGCTCGCTCCACGGCAGGCTGAGCAGACCCGTCGCCTCGGCGGCGGGAGGTCGGAACAGGAACCGCATGGCGCGCTCCTCCCCGTGGACGGCGTCGTCAGGCCACCTTCCCACGTCCTCTTTCAGTCGGCGCCGGTCGCCGCGCCCGTCTCGCCGCGCCAGGACGCCAGCCGCCCCGCCCGGCTGACCGCGCGGAGCCGGCGCTCGGCCTCGTGCCGGGAGCGCCGGGCCGTCACGATGAGCGCCTGGTCGCCGCGCATGAGGCGGGTCTGGTCGTCCGGCACGAACGAGCGGCCCTCGCGGACGACGAGGACCACGGCGGCGTCTTCCGGCAGCCGCAGTTCGGGCAGGTAGACACCGTGCAGCCGGGACCCGGGCGGCACCGTCACCTGCATGAGGTCGGCGTCGAGCTCGCCCAGCGGAGCAGCCTCGACGTGCACGTCGCGCGGCGCCACGGGCGTCGCGATGCGCAGCCGCCGGGCCATCCAGGGCAGCGACCCTCCCTGCACGACGGTGAAGACGACGACCAGCACGAAGACGGTGTCGAAGATCCTGGTCGCCCCGGGCACGTCCGCGGTCAACGGGATGATGGCCGCCACGATCGGCACCGCCCCGCGCAGCCCCGCCCACGAGATGAACGCCTGCTGAGGCCACGGGAAGCGGAACCACACCAGGCTGGCGACCACCGACAGCGGCCGGGCGAGCAGCAGCAGGGCCCCGCCCACGACCAGCGCCGGCCCCACCGCCTCGGGCAGCCGGCCCGGGGAGACCAGCAGCCCGAGAAGGACGAACAGACCGATCTGGGCCAGCGAGGCCATGCCCTCGGCGAAGCCGACGCTCGCCGATCGGTGCGGCAGCGTCGCGTTGCCCAGCACCACCCCGGCCAGGTAGACCGCGACGAAGCCGGAGGTGTGCGCCAGGCTGGCGGACGAGTACGCGAGCACGCAGAGGGCGAGGGTGGCCAGGGGGTAGAAGCCGGCCACGGGCAGGGCCACCCGGCGCAGGAGGGCAGCACCCGCGAAGCCGATGCCCACCCCGACCACGGCCCCACCGATCAGCTCGGCGACCACCACGACGCCGACGAGCCACCACGGGCCGTCCGACTCCCCCGTGAGGAACTCGGCGAGCGCGGTCACGAGCAGGATCACCGGGGCGTCGTTGAGGCCGCTCTCGGCCTCGAGCGAGGCGGCGAGCCGGCGCGGGAGGGGCAGCCGGCGGAGCGTGGCGAAGACGGCGGCGGCGTCGGTGGAGCTGATCACCGCTGCCAGCAGGAAGGCGAAGCCCCAGCTGTAGCCCAGGACCAGCGCGGCGACCGCTCCGGTCACCCCCACGCTCACCGCGACGCCCACGGTGGACAGCGAGATGCCGGGTCCGATCGCCCGCCGGACGTCGGCCCACCGCGTCGTCAGCCCGCCCTCGGCCAGGATGATGACGAGCGCGGCGTAGCCGAGGGTGTGGGTCAGCTCGTAGTCCTCGAACTGGACGCCGAGGCCGCTCTCCCCGAGGCCCACGCCCAGGGCCAGGTAGAGCAGCAGGCTGGGCAGCCCCAGCCGGTCGGCGAGCCGCAGCGCGACGGCGGCCACCAGGACGACGACGGCGCCGACGCCCAGCGCGAGCGTCACGGTCGTGCTCACTCGCCGCCGTCCCCCATGGGGGCAGTCTCCCGTACGCCCGTGTCGTCGCCGTGTCGCGTCCCGGAGCCGGCCAGCGCGCCGGGGCGGACGCCGCGCGGAACCCGTTTGCCGGTTCGGGGAGAATGGAGCGCGTGAGTTCCCCCTCGGCCACCGGCCCGTTCGCCGCGCTCCCCCCGCAGGTCGACCTGCCCGCCCTCGAGCAGCAGATCCTCCAGCGCTGGGAGGCCGACAAGGTCTTCGCACGGACCCTGGAGGGCTCCTTCGGCCGGCCCCAGTGGAACGTCTACGAGGGACCGCCCACCGCCAACGGCCGACCGGGCACGCACCACATCGAGGCCCGGGCGTTCAAGGACGTCTTCCCGCGCTTCAAGACGATGCAGGGCTGGCACGTCCCCCGCCGAGCCGGCTGGGACTGCCACGGCCTCCCGGTCGAGATCGCCGTCGAGCAGGAACTGGGCTTCGCCGGCAAGCCGGACATCGAGCGCTACGGCATCGCCGAGTTCAACGCCAAGTGCCGGGAGTCCGTCGAGCGGCACGTCGACTCGTTCTCCGAGCTCACCCGCCGCATGGGCTACTGGGTCGACATGTCCACCGCCTACTGGACGATGGACCCGGGCTACATCCAGAGCGTCTGGTGGTCGCTCAAGCAGATCTTCGACAAGGGGCTGCTGGTCGAGGACCACCGCGTCGCCCCCTACTGCCCGCGCTGCGGCACCGGCCTGTCCGACCACGAGGTCGCGCAGGGCTACGAGACGATCACCGATCCCTCGGTCTACGTCCGCATGCCCGTGACCAGCGGCGAGTGGGCGGGCCGGGCCGACCTGCTCATCTGGACGACGACGCCGTGGACGCTGCCGTCCAACACCGCGATCGCCGTGCACCCCGACGTCACCTACGTGGTCGCGCGGCGCGGAGAGGACACGCTGGTCGTCGCCGAGCCGCTGCTGGCCGCAGTCTTCGGCGAGACCGACGACGTGGAGGTCCTCGCCCGCACCGCCGGCCGCGACTGGGAGCGCGTGCACTACCAGCGCCCCTTCGAGCTGGTCGAGTTCCCCGAGGGCGACGACGGCGAGCCGGTCGACGCCCACTACGTCGTCCTCGCCGACTACGTGACGACCGAGGACGGCACCGGCCTGGTGCACCAGTCCCCCGCGTTCGGCGCCGACGACCTCGCCGTCTGCCGCGGGTACGGCCTGCCGGTGGTCGTCCCGATCGACGCCACCGGCCACTTCCTGCCCGACATCCCGCTGGTCGGCGGGCACTTCTTCAAGGCCGCCGACGCGGCCCTGGTGCAGGACCTGCAGGAGCGCGGCGTCCTGTACCGCGAGCTGCGCTACGAGCACACCTATCCGCACTGCTGGCGCTGCCACACGCCGCTGATGTACTACGCGCAGCCGTCCTGGTACATCCGGACCAGCCAGATCAAGGACCAGCTCCTCGCCGAGAACGAGAAGACCACCTGGTACCCGGAGAACATCAAGACCGGCCGCTACGGCGACTGGCTGACCAACAACGTCGACTGGGCGCTGTCCCGCGACCGGTACTGGGGCACCCCCCTGCCGATCTGGCGCAACGACGCCGACCCGTCGCGGATGGTGGCCGTCGGCTCGCTGGCCGAGCTCTCCGAGCTGACCGGCCGCGACCTGGCGGACCTGGACCCGCACCGGCCGTTCATCGACGAGGTCACCTTCACGCTGCCCGGCGAGGAGGGCACCTACCGGCGGGTCCGCCAGGTCATCGACGCCTGGTACGACTCCGGCTCGATGCCCTTCGCCCAGTGGGGCGCGCCGCACCGCAACCAGGAGCAGTTCGAGGCGTCCTACCCGGCGCAGTTCATCGCCGAGGCGATCGACCAGACCCGCGGCTGGTTCTACACGCTGATGGCCGTCGGCACCCTGGTGTTCGAGAAGAGCTCCTACGAGAACGTGCTGTGCCTGGGCCACATCCTGGCCGAGGACGGCCGCAAGATGAGCAAGCACCTCGGCAACATCCTCGAGCCCATCCCGCTCATGGACCGGCACGGTGCCGACGCCGTCCGCTGGTTCATGCTCGCCGGCGGATCGCCGTGGTCGGCCCGCCGCGTGGGGCACGAGACGCTGTCCGAGGTGGTCCGGAAGGTGCTGCTCACCTACTGGAACACCGCCAGCTTCTTCACCCTTTACGCCGAGGCCAACGGCTGGGACCCGGCGACCGCACCCGCGCCCGCACGAGCCGACCGCCCGCTGCTGGACCGCTGGGCGCTGGCCCGGCTGGCGTCGGTCACCGGGCAGGTCACCGACGCGCTGGAGGACTTCGACACCCAGGGCGCCGGCCGGCTGCTGGCGGAGTTCGTCGACGACATGTCCAACTGGTACGTGCGGCGCTCCCGACGGCGCTTCTGGGACGGCGACCCGGCCGCCCTGGCGACGCTGCACGAGGTGCTCGACGGGCTCACCCGGCTCATGGCGCCGTTCACCCCCTTCGTCACCGAGGAGGTCTGGGGGCGCGCCGTCGTCCCGGGTCTCGTCGGATCCGCGGCCGACCGCGCCGTCGACTCGGTGCACCTGTCCACGTGGCCCACGGTCGACGAGGAGGCCCGCGACGACGCGCTGGTCGCCCAGGTGGACCTCGTGCGCCGGCTCGTCGAGCTGGGCCGCTCGGCGCGCACCTCGGCGAAGGTGCGCACCCGCCAGCCCCTGGCCCGCGCGCTGGTCGCCGCGCCCTCCTGGTCCACGTTCCCCCGCGACCTGGTGGCCGAGGTGGCCGACGAGCTGAACGTGGCGGAGCTGGTGGAGCTCTCCTCCGTCGGCGGCGACCTGGTCGACGTGAGCGTGAAGATCGACTTCCGCGCGGTGGGCCGGCGCCTGGGCAAGCAGGTGCAGGCGGTCGCGAAGGCGGTGGCTGCCTCGGACGCGGCGGAGCTGGTGGCCGCCTACCGGGCCGGGACGGCGACCGTCGAGGTCGACGGCGTTCCCGTGGCGCTGGAGCAGGGCGACCTGATCGTCACCGAGACCCCGCGCGAGGGCTGGACGGTCGCCAGCGGCGGCGGCCTGACCGTCGCGCTGGACCTGACGCTCACCCCGGAGCTCGAGCGGGCCGGCCTGTTCCGCGAGGTGGTCCGGCTGGTGCAGGAGGCCCGGAAGAACGCCGGCCTGGAGGTCAGCGACCGCATCGAGCTCACCTGGACGGCCGAGGGCGCGGTGGCCCGGGCGGTCGAGGAGCACGCCGACGCGCTGGCCGCGGAGGTCCTCGCCGTGCGGGTGCAGCCCGGGACCGGTGCCGGGGAGGGTGTCGAGGGGCCCGAGGGGTCCCGGTTCTGGGTGGTCCGCGCCGCGTAGGCGGCCCCGTCCGGAGGCTCACCACGAGCCTGCGAGTGGGGAGGGGGACGGGGGTCCTTCTGCTAGTTCTTCCGGGCGCGCACCCGGTCGGCCAGGGTGGCGTCCGGGCGGCAGGTGCCGCACGGCGTGAACCCGTCGGTCTTCGCCTCGTCCAGCGGGATCGGGATGGTCTCCTGGCCGGTCAGGCGGCGGCAGCCTTCGACGTGGTAGCGCGGGTGCTCGTCGACGACGAGGACCTCGTCCCTGAGGTCGACGACCAGCAGCAGGTCGGTGACCTCGACCTCCTCGAGCGGCGGCTCGCCCGCCCCGGCCGGGCCCGCGGTGGAACCCGCCGTGGCGCCGGAGGGCTCGGCCCGTGCCGTCGTCGTCGCGGTGCCGACAGCGGCTGAGGCGGGCGCCGCGGCAGGCGGCGTCAGCTCGGGTGCCGCGGCGGGCGTGGCGACCTGCTCCACGGGGGCCGGGGTCGCCGTCGTCTGCGAGGTCGGCGGCGTTCGGACCGCCGCCCCCGGCTCGGTGGTGGCGTCGCCCGTACCGGCGTGCCGGCCGGCGCCGGCCCCGGCAGCGGCAGGCACGGCGGCGGCGGCGCCCGCAGGCGCGGCAGCAGCGGCGGCCGGGGCGGAGGCGGTCATCTTCCGCCGGGCGAAGTACAGCAGCACGGCGGCGACCACGCACGCGGCGACGCACGCCCAGTAGTAGGCCGTGACCTCGGTCAGCAGACCGGCCACGAACAGTCCCGCACCCACGAGCACCAAGAGGCCGGCCGCGACGATCACGGTCAGGACAATAGGGCCAGCGCCCCTGCGCCGCTGCGGTCCCGGCGGCGGCGCGCCCCGGAGACGCGACAGGGCCCCCGGACCGTGGTCCGGAGGCCCCTGTCGGCCGGCCTGGGATCAGGCGCTGGCGTGCTGGTTCTGACGCGCGTTGGAGGCCGGCTCCGCCGATCCGCGGGCGTCGAGGTCGCGCAGGTGGGACTCGAGGTAGGACCGCAGGCGGGTGCGGTACTCGCGCTCGAAGGTGCGCAGCTCCTCGATCTTGCGCTCGAGGCTGGTGCGCTTCTCCTCGAGGCTGCCCATGGCCTCGACGTGACGGCGCTCGGCGTCCTGGTCGAGGGCGGCGGCCTTGGCCCGCGCCTCCCGCTCCATGGTCTCCGCCCGGGTGCGGGCGTCGCCGATCATCGAGTCGGCGCGGTGCTTGGCCTCGGTGACCATCTGCTCGCTCTTGGTCCGGGCGTCGGACATCAGGCGCTCGCTGTTGGTCTTCGCACCGCTGAGCATCTGCTCAGCCTGGGTCTTGGCCTCGTTGACGTAGCGGTCGGCCGTCTCGGTGGCCAGGGCGAGCATCCGGGAGGCCCGGGCGCTGTCGTCCTCGCGCGGCTGCTGGACCGGCGGCGCGACGGCGACCGGCGCGGGGGCCGGCGGCTCGGGTCGCTCCTCGGCACGGGCCTGGACGCGGCTGCCGGCGCCCGAGCGCAGCTCGTTGTTCTCCTCGATCAGGCGGGCCAGCTCGGCCTCCACCACGTCGAGGAAGGCGTCGACCTCGTCCTCGTCGTAGCCCCGCTTGCCGATGGGCGGCTTCTTGAAGACGACGTTGTGCACGTCGGCAGGCGTGAGTGGCATCAGGTCACCTTAGTGATACGGCGGGACTGGGGGTGCAGAGCAGGGCACGGGACCGGGTGGCCGCCGCGCTCCGCTGCTGCGAGATCACTGGTCACGTTAGCGCGAGAGCGACGTGGTGATGCCACGGAGGATGACCACCGCGATCAACAGCACCATGAAACCCAGGTCCAGCCGGATGGTGCCCAGGTTCAGCGGCGGGATGACCCGGCGCACGGCCTTCAACGGAGGGTCCGTGGTGCTGTACACGACCTCGAGCCCGGCCGCCACGAGGCCGGTGGGGCGCCAGCTGCGCGCGAGCACCATCACCCAGTCGACGACGAAACGCGCGAAGAGCAGGATCAGGAAGACGAGCAGGACAGCCGAGATGATCGCCCAGAAGAGTTCCACGGTCCTCGTTCGTCCAGGGCACCTGACGTGCCGCCGTCATCGTGAGCGCGGGCCGGGGCCCGAGCGGCCTCAGGACTGGTTGAAGAACCCGCCCTCGCGGATCCGCGCCTTGTCCTCGGCCGTCACGTCGACGTTCTGCGGACTGAGCAGGAACACCTTCGCCGTGACGCGCTCGATACTACCGCGCAGCCCGAACGACAGCCCCGCAGCGAAGTCGACGAGCCGCTTGGCGTCGGCGTCGTCCATCTCCGTCAGGTTCATGATGACCGGCATCCCGTCGCGGAACCGCTCCCCGATCACGCGCGCCTCGTTGTAGGTGCGCGGGTGCAGGGTGGTGATCCGGTAGGGCTGCGGTGCGGGCACGGGTGCCGGGGCCGGCTCGGGCACGATGGCGGCGACCGGCTCGCGGACCGCCAGGCCGGCGGCACCGACCGGGCCGCTGCTCATGGCGCTGATCCGGGACGCCCCGCCACCGGTGCCCCCCGACGGCGCCAGGCCGAGCGGGCGGGCCGGCGCGACACGGCGCACGCTCAACGGCTCCGGTGCCCGCGTCGGCGCGGGCTCGGGGAGCTCCTCGTCGGCGTACCCGGCCGGGTAGTCGCCCCCGGCGTAGTCGTCGTAGTGGTCGTCCTCGTACCGCCCGTACCGGCGGTCGGGATCGGGATGGTCGGACTGGCGGACGTCGTACCGGCCGTACCCGCGGGCGTCGTCGTCCTCGACGAGCCCCAGGTAGATCCCCATCCTCCGCATGGCTCCAGCCATCGGACCTCCCCCTCTACTGACGTGCTCAGCGTGCACGTTCGACGAGCGTCGACGTAATCACCCCGGGGCTCCGGAGGCCCGTGTGACTGGTGTGACTGGTGTGTCTGAGGGCGAGGTTAGGGGCCGGCTGCCGAACAACGCGGTTCCGACACGCACGATCGTCGCGCCGGCTGCGACGGCTTCCTCGAGGTCACCGCTCATGCCGGCGGAGAGCTCTCCTGCCTCCGGGTGGTCGGCGCGAACCCGGGCCGCGAGGGCGGCCAGCCGGGCGAACGCCGGGCCGGGCTCCTCCTCCCGGGGCGCGACCGCCATGAGCCCGCGCAGCCGGACACCGGAGAGCTCCGCGGCGGCGTCGGCGAGGGCGGGCACGTCCCCGGGGTCCGCTCCCCCGCGGGCCCCCAGCTCGCCCTCCGGCCCGCCGAGGTCCACCTGGAGCAGGACGTCGACCGGCTGCTGCGCGGCCTCACCGGCCCGGCTGAGGGCCTGCGCGAGCGACGTGCGGTCGACCGAGTGGACCACGGCACCCAGCCGGGCGACCGCGGCGGCCTTGTTGCGCTGGAGCTGGCCGATGAAGTGCCAGCGGACCGGCAGGTCGGCGAGCTCGGCCGCCTTGCCGATCAGCTCCTGCGCGCGGTTCTCGCCGAAGTCAACCTGCCCCAGCGCGGCCAGGGCGCGGACGTCGGCTGCCGGCCAGGTCTTGCTGACGGCGAGCAGCGCGACCGTCGCCGGGTCCCGTCCGGCCGCCCGGGCGGCAGCGTCGATCCGCGCCCGTACCGCGCGCAGGCTCTCCTCGGAGGCGACCATCAGTACATCCTTCCCGGCCCAGTCCCGAGGCTCGCCCCGAGCCTGCGAGGGGCAAGGAGGACAGGGTCCTTCTTCAGCCCAGCCACACCAGGCCGGCCTGGCGCCCGGTGACGCCGTCGCGGCGGTGGGAGAACAGCTGCGGGTCCTCGACGGTGCAGCGCGGGTCGTGCACGACCTCGGTCACGCCCGCGCGGCCCAGGATGTCGGCCAGCCCGGCGCGCAGGTCCAGACCGGCAGTACCGCGGCGGGTGGGGACGGCGGCGGCCGGCGCGACGGCGGCCACCTCGGCCTGCATCGCCTGCGGCACCTCGTAGCAGGCACCGCACACGGCCGGGCCCAGCAGCGCGGTCACGTGGCGGGCGCGGGCCCCGAGGCTCGCCATGGCCGACAGCGTGGCCGGCAGCACCCCGCGGCGCAGCCCCTCGCGCCCGGCGTGCACGGCGGCGACCACCCCGGCGACCGGATCGGTGAGCAGCACGGGGACGCAGTCGGCGGCCAGCACGCCGAGGACCAGCCCCGGCGTGGCGGTGACGAGGGCGTCGGTCCCGGCCAACGGCCCGTCCTGCGGGCCCTCGACCACGGCGACCTCGGAGCCGTGCACCTGGTTCATCCAGACCAGGCGGTCCTCGCCGACACCGAGCTCGCGGGCCACGCGGGACCGGTTGGCGGCGACGTCGCCCGGATCGTCCCCGACGTGGTCACCGAGGTTGAAGGAGTCGTAGGGCGCACGAGAACGGCCGCCCCGTCGGTCGGTGACGACCCTCCGGGGTCGTACCGACGACGGGGCGGCCGGTGTCGTATCCATGTGACGCGAGCTTAGGGCCTCGGTCCTGGATGGAAGGCCCCCGTCCAGAGGCTCGTCCCGAGCGTGCGAGGGATGAGGAGGACGGGGGTCCTCTTACTGCTTGAGGAACTCGGGGATGTCCAACTCTTCCTCGAAGTCCTCGTTGGACAGCGGCCGGCGGCCGTTGATCGCACCCGGGATGGGCGGAAGCGGCGGCACCGTGATGCCACCGCCCTGGGGCGCCGGTGCCGGGGCCGGCCGGGCAGCGGGGGCCGCCTGCGCCTGGGGTGCCGGGGCGAGACGCTCGCCGGAGCCCTGCGGCGCCGGGGCGGCCACCGGGTTCATCGGTGCCATCGCCGGACGGCGGTGCGGCGAGAGCCCGCTGGGCACCGAACCGTTCGACTGGCTCCCGGGCACGGAGGCGGCCGCGCCGTCCTTGCGGACGTTGGGCTTGCCGCTGTCGAACCCGGCAGCGATGACCGTCACCCGCACCTCGTCACCCAGGGCGTCGTCGATGACGGCGCCGAAGATGATGTTGGCGTCCGGGTGCGCCGCGTCGGAGACCAGCGAGGCGGCCTCGTTGATCTCGAACAGCCCCAGGTCAGACCCGCCGGAGATCGACAGCAGTACGCCGTGGGCGCCCTCCATCGAGGCCTCCAGCAGCGGGCTGGCGATCGCCTGCTCCGCGGCCAGCAGCGCGCGGTTGTCGCCGCGGGCGCTGCCGATGCCCATCAGCGCCGAGCCCGCCCCGGACATGACCGACTTGACGTCGGCGAAGTCCAGGTTGATCAGGCCGGGCGTGGTGATCAGGTCGGTGATGCCCTGGACACCGGACAGCAGCACCTGGTCGGCGGTGCGGAAGGCGTCCATCACGCTGACGTTCCGGTCGCCCAACTGCAGCAGCCGGTCGTTCGGGATCACGATGAGCGTGTCGCACTCGTTGCGCAGCTCCTCGATGCCCGACTCGGCCTGCACCGCGCGCCGCTTGCCCTCGAAGGCGAACGGGCGGGTGACGACGCCGATGGTCAGGGCGCCTAGCTTGCGCGCGATGGAGGCGACCACCGGCGCGCCACCGGTACCGGTGCCGCCGCCCTCGCCCGCCGTCACGAAGACCATGTCGGCCCCCTTGAGGACCTCCTCGATCTCCTCGCGGTGGTCCTCGGCGGCCTGGCGGCCCACGTCGGGCTGGGCGCCGGCGCCCAGCCCCCGGGTGAGCTCGCGGCCGACGTCGAGCTTGACGTCGGCGTCGCTCATCAGGAGGGCCTGGGCGTCGGTGTTGATCGCGATGAACTCGACCCCCTTGAGGCCGACTTCGATCATGCGATTGACCGCGTTCACCCCGCCGCCGCCGATGCCGACGACCTTGATGACCGCTAGATAGTTGTGCGGAGGTGTCATGCGGCGCTCCCCAACTGGACCCTCATCCTCAAGTTCAGCCTTACAGTTATGTCAACTCGGTCGACGTGGTTGAAGTTAGGTGCGGGTCGAGAGGCGCTACAAGCACCCCGTCCGGCTCGGCGTGTCGGTAGGGCGGAACACGACCGAACACTCGCGACTCATCGATCACAACTGCACCACTGATCGTGACGACCCGCGCTGATTTCGTCTCACGTCGGGGTGCAGACTCCCGCCGTCCCCAGAAATCACACGCACGACATTTGTTTCTGCCGTCGGGCGTGTCGCCGCCGTCGGCGTGTCGGTCGGGCGGGCCCGTTCGAGCCGTGCGGAGGCGGCCAGCGACGGACAGCGACGGCCCCTCGCACGGTGGCGGGCCGACCCCGTCCCGAGGCTCGCCCCCAGCGCGTGAGGGGTGAGGAGGAGGGGGTCCTTCTTCAGCGGACGACGACGGCCGAGGGGACGCTGATGTCGAGCTCGCCCGCCGGCTCGAGGCTCTCCGCGGCCAGTTCGTCGAGCAGCGCGGCGAGGATCTCAGCCTTCTTGCCCGACTCGTCCGCGCCGCCCCAGCGCACCACGGTCCCGTCCTTCAGCGTCAGCGCGACCGACTCGGCGTTCTCGGCAGCCGCCTCGGCCACCTGCTCGCGCACGGGATCCGGTAACGCGGCGATGGCGCCGAGCGCGGCCCGGGTCGCCTCGTCCTCGGGCCCGGGGTCGCGCACCGAGAGGGGCACGACACCTGCCGGCGGCTCGCCGGTGACCGTGTCGAAGACGACGCCCCGCTCGTCGAGCAGGGACCGCCGCCCGGCCTCGCCGACGACGGCCAGCGGTGTCCGCTCGACCAGCGTGATGACCACCCTGCTGGGCCACCCACGGGTGACCGTCACCGACTCCACCTGCGGCAGCTCGGCCACCGCGTCGCGCGCGGCGTCGACGTCGACCCGCAGCAGGGACCGGCCGTCCTCGATGCCCGCGGCCTCGCGGACCAGCGCGGCGGGCAGCGTGGTGGCGCCGTCGACCTGGACCGACCGGACGGCGAGCAGCGGACCGGACCAGAGCGCCCACCCGAGCAGGGCGAGCACCACGAGGCCGACGCCGAGCAGCACGGCGCCCCGGCGGCGCGGGTGGTGGCGCCGGTTGCGCAGCGGGGTGACCGGCGCGCTCGCGCGCCGGCCGGAGGTCCGCCGGGACGACCCGCGGTCGCGGGTGGTCGTCCCCGTGCGGCTCACCGCTCCGCGCCCGTCGCGTCGCCCGCCTTCCCTTCCCCGTCCCACCCGTCCCGCCCGGCCGCGCGGGCCGTGAGCGCCTCGAGCACCTCCGGGCCGACCATCGAGACGTCCCCGGCACCCATCGTCATGACCAGGTCACCGGCACGCGCCCGGGCGGCCAGCGCCGGGGCGGCCGCAGACCACGACGGCTCGAAGACCACCTGCCCGGGCGGCAGCGGGACCGCGTCGGCCACCATCGCGCCGGTCACGCCGGGCACCGGGTCCTCGCGGGCGCCGTAGATCTCCATCACCACGACGTCGTCGGCCAGGCCGAGGGCCTCGCCGAAGCCGGCGGCGAACTCCCGGGTCCGGCTGTACAGGTGCGGCTGGAAGGCCACGACCAGCCGCCCGTCCCCCGCCACCGCGCGGGCGGCGCGCAGCTGGGCGCGCACCTCGGTCGGGTGGTGGGCGTAGTCGTCGTACACCCGGACGCCGTCGACGACGCCCTTGAGCTCGAACCGCCGGTGCACCCCGCCGAAGCGACCCAGGCCGTCGATCAGCCCGTCGGCCGGCAGCCCCAGCTCCAGGCCGGCGAGCAGCGCGGCCGCGCTGTTGAGGGCCATGTGCTCCCCGGGCACGAGGATCCGCACCCGGCCCAGCTCCGTGCCGTCGAGGACGGCGGTGTAGCTGGTGGCGTCGCCCTCGACCCGCAGGTCCTCCAGGCGCAGGTCGGCGTCGGCCGCCCGCCCGTAGGTCCGCAGCCGGGCCGGGGACGGCACGCCGCGCAGCCGGGCGGAGCCGGTGTCGTCGGCGCAGACCACCACGAACCCGTCCGGGGAGACCGTCTGCAGGAAGCGGTCGAAAGCCGCCTCGACCGCGGCGAGGTCGCCGTAGTTGTCCAGGTGGTCGGCCTCGACGTTGGTGACGATCCCGCCGAAGGGCGCCAGCAGGAGGAAGGAGCGGTCGCTCTCGTCGGCCTCGGCGACGAAGATGTCGCCCCCTCCCGAGTGGGCGTTGCTGCCCGACTCGTTGAGGTCGCCGCCGATGGCGAAGGACGGGTCGACCCCGCACGCCTGGACGGCGACGGTGAGCATCGAGGTGGTCGAGGTCTTGCCGTGCGTGCCGGCCACGGCGACGCTGCGGCTCCCGGCCATGACGGAGGCGAGCGCGACCGCCCGCGGCAGCACTCGCAGGCCCCGGGCCCGCGCCGCAGACAGCTCGGGGTTGTCGTCGCGGATCGCGGTGGAGACGACGACGGTGTCGGCGTGGCCGAGGTGCTCCTCGGCGTGCCCGAGCTCGACCCGCGCTCCCAGGGCGCGCAGCGCCAGCAGCGTCGGGGTGTCGCGTCGGTCGCTGCCCGAGACGGGGACCCCGCGCGCCAGCAGGATGCGCGCGATCCCGCTCATGCCGGCGCCGCCGATGCCGACGAAGTGCACCGCCCCCAGCTCCTCAGGCGAGGGCACCGGCCCCGACCAGGCGGCGACGTCTGCAGCGCTCATCGTTCGACTCCGGTCCCCGTGGCCACGTCGAGGACCATGTCAGCCAGCCGTTCGTCGGCGTCGGGCGCCCCCGCCGCGGCGGCGTGCCGGGCGTACCCGGCCAGCGCCTCGGGGTCGGTGAGCAGCGGCACGACGTGCTCGGCGATCCACCCGGGCGTGAGGTCCGCGTCCTCGACCAGCAGCCCTCCCCCGGCCTCGACCACCGGCAGGGCGTTGCGCCGCTGCTCGCCGTTGCCGATGGGCAGCGGCACGAAGACTCCCGGCAACCCCACGGCGGAGAGCTCCGCCACGGTCACCGCCCCGGACCGGCACAGGGCCAGGTCGGCGGCGGCGTAGGCGAGGTCCATGCGCTCCAGGTAGTCGACCACCACGTACGGCGCCGAGCCGGTGCGCGGCGGCACCTCGACGTCGGTGTTCTTCGGCCCGCGCGCGTGCAGCACCTGGATGCCGGCCTCCGACAGCGCTCCGGCGGCACCCACCGCCGCCCGGTTGAGCGTGGCGGCACCCTGCGAGCCGCCGAAGACCAGCAGCGTGGGCCGGTCGGCCTCCAGGCCGAACGCGGTGCGCGCCTCGGCCCGCATCGCCGCCCGGTCCAGCGAGCCGATCGCCACGCGCAGTGGCATGCCCACGTGGACGCCGGCGTGCAGGGGTGTGCCCGGCGTGGTGACCGCCACCCGGGCGGCGAGCCGGGCTCCGATGCGGTTGGCCAGCCCCGGCAGCGCGTTCTGCTCGTGCACCACGATCGGGACGCCGGCCCGCCGCGCCGCCAGGTAGGCCGGCAGGGCGACGTAGCCGCCGAAGCCGACGACGACGTCGGCCTCGAGTTCATCGAGCAGGGCCCGGGTCTGCGCGACCGCCCGCCGCACCCGGCCGGGCACGCGGAGCAGGTCCACGGTCGGCTTCCGCGGTAAAGGCACCGGCGGAATCAGTCGCAGGTCGTAGCCGCGGGCCGGCACCAGCCGGGTCTCCATGCCCCGCTCGGTGCCGAGGCAGGTGATCCGCAGGTCGGCGCCGGGACGGCGGCGCAGCGCGTCGGCGAGGGCCAGCATCGGCTCGATGTGGCCGCCGGTACCGCCACCGGCGAGCACGATCGACAACGGGTGGGACGGCGGTGCGCTCGCGAGCTCGCTCACGTCGCTCCCCCGGGACGGCGGCCCGGTGGGACCCGGGGCGCCGGACGGTCACCGCCAGGTGGCACGCGCGGGCCGCGCTCGGCCGGCCGGTCCGCCCGTGCCGGTCGCTGCGGACGGGCGGGGCGCTCGGTCGCCGGCGGCCGCTCGGCCCGCACGGGCCGGGCCGCCGGGTCCGGGCGCGCGGCGCGCACCGGGCGGTCGGCGCGCACCGGGCGGTCGGCCCGGGTCGGGCGCTCGGCACGGGCCGGGCGGTCGGTGGGGACGGCGCGGAGGCCGGGGGCCGGGCGCTCGGCCCGGGCAGGCCCGGGCGCTGCGGTCCGTCGGGGAGCTCCGCTGCGGGCGTGGACGAGGGTCCGCCCGCCGCCCATCGCGGGACGGCGTGCGTCGCGCTCCTCGGGACGGCGGCGCGGCCGGACCGGCTCGACCGCCGCCGCGGGGGCCGGCAGCAGCAGCCGGGCGATGCGCCCGCGGTCCCGGGAGCGCAGCGACTCCACGGCGGCGGGCTCCGTGCAGGCGAAGCGGGCCAGCAGGCCGACGACGGCGAGGGTGAGGATCAGCGACGTGCCGCCCGCGGAGATCAGCGGGAGCGTCACGCCGGTCACCGGGAGCAGACCGACCACGTAGCCCATGTTCATGGTGGCCTGCCCGACGAGCCACACGGTGATGGCGACGCAGGCCAGCTGCACGAACCGATCGGCGGCACGGCGGGCGATGCGGAAGCCGGCGTAGGCCAGCACGCCGTACAGCGTGACGACGACCAGGCAGCCCAGGAAGCCCAGCTCCTCGCCGATGATCGCGAAGATGTAGTCCGACTCCGCCTCCGGGAGGATGTTCCACTTCATCGCGCTGTTGCCCAGGCCCACGCCCCACAGGCCCCCGCTGGCCAGCGCGTACATGCCGCGGATGGCCTGGAAGCCGCTGTCGGTCGGGTCGGCGAACGGGTCGAGGAACGACGTGAGGCGGTCGCGCCGCTCGGCCGAGACGGTGACCACGACGGCCAGCAGCGCGGCTCCGGCGGCGAACGCCGCACCGAACCAGCGCAGCGGCATCCCACCGGCCCACAGCAGCCCGGCCAGGACCAGGCCGAGGCTCACGACCCCGCCGAAGTCCGGCTCGGCGATGATCAGCAGCGACAGGACGCCGAACACCGGCAGCACCGGCACGAGCAGCGACGTCGTCGTGAGGTAGCGCTCCCGCAGGGCCAGGACGTGGGCGCCCCACAGCGCGAACACGATCTTCGCCAGCTCCGAGGGCTGGAAGAGCGTGAAGCCCAGGTCGATCCACTGCCGGGCGCCGTTGAGCCGCACGCCGATGCCGGGCACCAGGACCAGGAGCAGCAGGACGGCGACGACCACCAGCCCGATCGGCGACCACCGCCGGATCAGCCCGATGGGCAGCCGCATCGCGACCAGCATCGCGCCCAGCCCCAGCGCGGCCCAGACGAGCTGCTGGACGCCCGGCGCCCACGCGGACTGGTCGGCCAGCGCCGCCTCGATCGACGAGGCGGAGAAGACCATCACCAGGCCGATGAGCAGCAGCAGGCCGGCCGCACCCAGCACCAGGTGGCAGCTGGTCATGGGGCCGTCGAGCCAGGCGGGGCCCGACCAGCGCGCGGACGGCGACGACGGCCCGGTGGGCCGTTCCTCGCGCGGGCCGCGGACGGGACGAGGGCGGGCCTGCGTCGTCGTCATGGCCGCCTCAGCCCAGCGCCCGCACCGCGGCGGCGAAGGCGGTGCCGCGGTGGGCGTAGTCGCGGTACACGTCCATCGACGCGGCCGCGGGGGCCAGAAGGACCGTGTCCCCGGGGCGCGCGAGCCCGCGCGCGGCCGCGACCACGCGGGCCGTCGTCGCCTCGGCCGTCACACCCGTCCCATCCATCCCGTCATCGTCGCCGCTGGGCACCGTCACGACGGGGACCGTCGGGGCGTGTCGCGCCACTGCCGCGGCGATCCGGTCTCGATCGCGACCCAGCAGCACCACTCCGGCCAGCCTCGGTGCCACGGCCGCGACCAGCGGGTCGACGTCGGCGCCCTTGAGCAGGCCACCGGCGATCCACACCACGCGCGGGTAGGACGCCAGGGAGGCACCGGCCGCGTGCGGGTTGGTCGCCTTGCTGTCGTCGACCCAGTCCACGCCGTCGACGGTGGCCACGAGCACGTTGCGGTGGGCGCCGCCGCGGAAGCCGACCAGCCCCCGGGCCACCGACGCCGCGGGCACGCCGGCCGCCCGCGCCAGGGCGGCGGCGGCCAGGGCGTTGACGGTGTTGTGCGGGCCGGGCACCTGCAGCAGCCCCGCCTCGAGCAGGACCTCCCCGGCCGGGTCGGCGGAGAACGCCCGGTCGACCAGGGCGCCGGACCGCACGCCCAGCTGGCCGGGCACCGGCTCGCCGAGGGTGACCGTCACCGGACGGGCGTGGGCGGCGACGAGCGAGGACGCCACGGGGTCGCCCGCGTCGGCGACGGCGACCGGGGCGCGCTCGAGGATGCGCGCCTTGGCGTCCCGGTAGGCGGCGAAGGAGCCGTGCCAGTCGGTGTGGTCGTCGGCCA
This sequence comes from Blastococcus aurantiacus, assembly GCF_900102425.1. Classification (GTDB taxonomy): domain Bacteria; phylum Actinomycetota; class Actinomycetes; order Mycobacteriales; family Geodermatophilaceae; genus Blastococcus; species Blastococcus aurantiacus. Next base: position 405,042 of record NZ_FNBT01000004.1, on the reverse strand, counting down.
CGTTGAGCACCGCCGCGGCCGCGGGCGCCAGGGTGGAGGACCAGTGCAGCTGGAAGCTCGACAGCTCGACGGCGATCGTGTCGAAGGTGGGCGTGCCGTCGGGGTCGCGCGCGGTGACCACCTCGACCAGCGGCCGCCCGACGTTGCCCGCGGCCACCGCGCGCCGCCCGTCGGCCTGCAGGATCGCCTCGAGCATCGTGACCGTCGTCGTCTTGCCGTTGGTGCCGGTGACCGCCAGCCAGGGCGCCGGGACGCCGTCGGGCCCGGTGATGCGCAGCCGCCACGCCAGCTCCGGCTCCCCCACCACCTCGATACCCCGGCGCGCGGCGTCGGCCAGCAGCGGGGAGTCCGGGCGCCAGCCCGGGGAGGTGACGACCAGCGTGGTGCCCTCGGGCACGACCGACAGCTCCCCGAGCCACGTCGCCCCCGCGGCGGTGAGCTCGGCGACCACGGGGCGCTCGGCGGCGTCGGTGAGCAGCACGCTGCTGCCCAGGTCGAGCAGGACCCGGGCCGCGGCGACGCCGGAGACCCCCAGCCCCGCGACGAGGACCCGTGCCGTCCCGAGGCCGGTCACAGGCCCGCGAAGGAGAGCCAGTCGGCGTAGAACAGCCCCAGCCCGAAGGCCACGGCCATGCCCGTCACCAGCCAGAAGCGGACGATCACGGTGTTCTCGGTCCAGCCGGCCAGCTCGAAGTGGTGGTGCAGCGGGGCCATCCGGAACACCCGCCGCCGCGTGGCCCGGAAGAACGCCACCTGGATGACGACCGAGAGCGTGACGGCCACGAACAGGCCCCCGAGCACGACCAGCAGCAGCTCGGTGCGGGTGACGATGGCCAGGCCGGAGACGAGCCCGCCGAGGGCGAGCGAGCCGGTGTCGCCCATGAAGATCCGCGCCGGGCTGGTGTTCCACCACAGGAAGCCCAGGCAGGCGCCCATGCCGGCCGCGGCGACCAGCGTGATGTCCAGCGGGTCGCGCACCTGGTAGCAGCCGTCGATGAGCTCGGTGGCGCAGTCGTGGGTGAACTGCCAGAACGAGATGACGATGTAGGACGCCAGCACCATGGCCGAGCTGCCGGCGGCGAGCCCGTCGAGCCCGTCGGTGAGGTTGACGGCGTTGGAGAACCCGGCGATGAACAGGTAGGCCAGGATCACGAACCCGATCGACCCGAGGGCCAGCGGCTCGATGTCACGCACGTAGGAGACGACGGTGGACGCCGGCGTGAGCCCGTTGCTCGGGAAGTTGATCGCCAGGACGGCGAAGGTCACGCCCACCAGCAGCTGCCCGACGAGCTTGGCCGTCTTGTTCAGGCCCAGGCTGCGGCGGTGGCGGATCTTCAGGTAGTCGTCCAGGAAACCGACGGTGCCCATGCCGACCATGAGGAACAGCAGGAGCAGTCCTGTGGCGCTGAAGCCCCAGCCCTCGTTGCCGATGAACGCCAGGTGCGCCACGAGGTAACCGACGACGGTGGCCCCGACGATCACCGTGCCGCCCATCGTGGGCGTGCCCTTCTTGGACAGGTGGCTCTCGGGTCCGTCGTCGCGGATCTCCTGGCCCATGCCCTGCCGCCGGAAGAGGCGGATGGCCAGCGGGGTGATCAGGATCGACAGGATCAGGCCGACGCCTGCGGCGATGAGGACGCTCCTCATCCCTGCGTCCCCCCGTCGAGCAGGTCGGCGGCGAGCAGCTCCAGGGCGTAGGCCCGGCTGGCCTTCACGAGGACGACGTCCCCGGGGCGCAGCACCTCCGACATCAGCTGACGGGCAGCGGCCCGGTCCGGCACGAGCACCGACTCCTCTCCTCGACGACGCCCGGCTGCGGCCGCTCCGTCGGCTATGCCTACCGCATCGGGGCCGACGGCCACGACCAGGTCGATCCCGGCGGCCGCGACGTCGCGGCCCAGCCGAACGTGTTCGGCGACGGCGTCGGGTCCCAGCTCGGCCATGGCGCCCAGCACGGCGATCCGCCGGCCGGCGGGCATGCCGGCGAGCGCGGCGAGCGCGGCGCGCATGGACTCCGGGTTGGCGTTGTAGGCGTCGTTCACCACGGTGACGCCGTCGGCCCGCCGCTCGACCTCCATGCGCCAGCGGCTCAGCGCCCCGGCCGACGACAGCGCGGAGGCGACGTCCGCCGGGGCCATCCCGGCGGCGAGCGCGCCCGCCGCCGCCGACAGCGCGTTGGCGACCTGGTGCTCGCCGACGACGCGCAGCGCGACGGCGTGCTCCTCGCCGGCGGCGACCAGCGTGAACCGGGCGCGGGCGGAGTCGTCGAGCACGACGTCGGTGGCCCGCACGTCAGCGTCCGCTCTTCGGCCGGTGGTCACCACGCGGGCGCGGGTGCGCGGGGCCATGCCCAGGACGCGCGGGTCGTCGGCGTTGAGGACTGCGGTGCCGTCCCCGGGCAGCGCCTCGACCAGCTCGCCCTTGGCCTGCGCGATGACCTCCGCGCTGCCGAACTCGCCGAGGTGCGCCGAGCCCACGTTGAGCACGATGCCGATCTGCGGACGGGCGACGGCGCACAGCCGGGCGATGTGGCCGATGCCCCGGGCCCCCATCTCCAGCACGAGGTACTGCGTGTCCTCGTCCGCGGAGAGGACGGTCAGCGGGAGGCCGATGTCGTTGTTGAACGACCCGGGCGGGCTCACCGTGGGCCCTGCGGCCCCCAGCACCTGGCCCAGCAGGTCCTTCGTCGACGTCTTGCCGGAGGAGCCGGTGAGGGCCAGCGTGCGCAGGCCGGTGGCGGTGAGCCGGGCGTGCACGCCGGCGGCCAGCCGGCCCAGGGCGACGACGGGGTCGGCCACGACCACGCAGGGCAGGGCCGGGTCGGGGCGGGCCGCCAGCGCACCGACGGCTCCGGCGGCAGCCGCGGCCGTCAGGAAGTCGTGCCCGTCGACCCGCTCCCCCGCGACGGCGACGAAGAGGTCGCCCGGGGAGACGGCCCGCGAGTCGAGGGTCACCGCGCCGGTGACCGTGGCGTCCCCGCCGCCGCCGGTGAGCGTGCCACCGGTCAGCTCGGCCACCTCGGCCAGCGTCAGCCGGATCATGCGGGCTTCCTCGTCGTGGTCAGGACCTCGCGCAGGACCGCGCGGTCGTCGAAGGGGTGCACCGTGCCGGCGATGTCCTGACCGGTCTCGTGCCCCTTGCCCGCGACGAGGACGGTGTCGCCGGGACGGGCCAGCGCCACGGCCGCCTCGATCGCCGCCCGCCGGTCACCGACCTCGAGCACCTCGGCGCGACGGTCCGCCGGCACGTCCAGGACGCCCGCGAGCATCGCGGCGCGGATCGTGGCGGGGTCCTCCGAGCGCGGGTTGTCGTCGGTCACGACCAGGACGTCGCCGCCGGCCGCCGCGGCCTCGCCCATGGCGGCCCGCTTGCCGGGATCGCGGTCACCCCCGCAGCCGAGCACGGTGATCAGCCGCCCGGGAGACGTCGCCCGCAGCGCGCCGAGGGCGGTGGCGACGGCGTCGGGGGTGTGCGCGTAGTCGACGACCGCGACGAAGGGCTGGCCGGCCTCGACCGGCTCCATCCGGCCGGGGACCACCGTCGTCGCCACGCCCTCGAGCGCGGCGTCCAGCGGCACGCCCACGGCGTCGAGCAGGGCGACCGCGAGCACCGCGTTGGCGACGTTGAACCGGCCCGGCAGCCGCACGCGGGCCTCGCGGCGCACCGCGCCGGGACCGTGCAGCGTGAAGCGGGAACCCCCGTCGGGAGCGGCGGTGATGTCGGTGGCCCGCCAGTCGGCGTCGCCGCCCGCGATGGAGACGGTGGTGGGGCGGGGGCGGCCGGGCCGGTCCAGCAGCCGCCGGCCGTGCTCGTCGTCGACGTCGACCACCTCGGCGGCCGCGCGCCCGTCGAACAGCAGCGCCTTGGCCCGGAAGTACTCCTCGAGATCGCCGTGGAAGTCCAGGTGGTCGCGGCCCAGGTTGGTGAAGCCGGCGGCGGCGAAGCGGACGGCGCCCACCCGTCCCAGCACCAGGGCGTGGCTGGAGACCTCCATGACCACGGTGGTCGCGCCCGCCTCGGCCATGGCTGCGAGGAGGGCGTGCACGGCGGGCGCCTCGGGGGTGGTGCGCTCGCTGGGGATGGCGGTCACGGTGCCGTCGGTGGCGCGGGTCCGCGTCTGCACCGTGCCGATGAGGCCGGAGGCCTGCCCGGCCGCGGCCAGGCCGGCCTCGATCAGGTAGCTGGTCGTCGTCTTGCCGTTGGTCCCGGTGACGCCGATGACGCGCAGCCGCTCGCTGGGCCGGTCGTAGACGCGGTCGGCGACCTCGCCGAGGACGGCGCGGGGGTCGTCCACGACGCAGACCGGCAGCCCCGTGGCCGCGGCCTCCGCCGCGCCGGTCGGGTCGGTGAGGACGGCGACGGCGCCCCGCTCGACCGCCTCGCCGACGTACCGGACGCCGTGCGTGCGGGCGCCGGGCAGGGCGGCGTAGAGGTCTCCGGGGCACACCTCGCCCGAGGCCAGGGTGAGGCCGGTGACGAGGACGTCGGGGGTGCCCGGCACGGGTCGGCCGACGAGATCGGCGAGCTCGGACAGCGGCACGGGGCGCGGATCGCGTGGGCGGCTCCCCGAGGGCCGGGGGGCCGACCCGGCGTCGGTCGGGGTCACGGGGCTCCAATCTACCGGCGACCGCCGGTCGGCCCGCGCGACGCCACGATCATGGGCGTGGTCGACACCGGCCCCGCTGCACGGTCCCGCCACGAGCCTGCGAACGGTGGGGGGCGGTGGGGTGCTTATCCGGTGAGCCGGAAGTCGGGTCGCGCCGTGCCCGAGGGGACGACGCCGTCGGCGGTGAGCGCGTAGCGGAGGATGTCGGCGAACACGGGTGCCGCGACCTGGCCGCCCTCGGCCGAGCTGGTGGGCCGCTCCAGGTCGACGGCCACCACGTACTGCGGGTCGTCGGCCGGGGCGAAGCCCACGAAGGTGGTCACGTAGCCGCCGCCGTCGTACCGGCCGGTCTCGGGGTTGGCCCGCTGCGCGGTGCCGGTCTTGCCGGCCACTCGGAAGCCCTCGATCTCCCCCAGCGGCGCGGTGCCGCCCGGACCGACGACGGCCTCCAGCATGTAGGCCAGCGAGTCCGCGGTCTCCTCGCTGATCACCCGGGTGGACTCCGGCTCCTCCGTCGGGCGCACCTGGCCCTCCGGCGAGGTGATCGAGCGGACGATGCGGGGCTCGATGCGCACACCGCCGTTGGCGATGGCCTGGAAGACCGAGGCCATCTGCAGCGTGGTCACCGACACGCCCTGCCCGATGGCGATGTTGGCCGCCCGGATCCGGCTCCACTCGTCGGAGTCCTGCAGGATGCCGGCGCTCTCGCCGGGCAGCTCGATGCCGGTCTCGCTGCCGATCCCGAAGGCGCGCAGGTACCGCTCGAGCTTCTCGTCGCCGACCTCGCGGGCCAGCATGATCGTGCCGACGTTGCTGGACTTGGCGAGGATGCCGGTGACCGTCCAGTCGATGGGCGCGTGATCGTGGGCGTCGGTGACCACCCGGTCGCCTGCCTCGATGTGCCCGTTGACGCTGAGCACCCGGTCCGGCGTCGCGACGCCCTCCTCGACGGCGGCGGCCATGGTGACCGCCTTCATGACCGAGCCGGGCTCGAAGACGCTGGAGACGATCGGGTTGCCCAGCAGGTCGCGGTCGGTGTCGGAGTACCGGCCCGGGTCGTAGCCGGGGCAGGAGCCCATGGCGACGACCTCGCTGGTCCGCACGTCCAGCACGACCGCCGACGCCCGCGTCGTCGCCCCGTCGGTGCACGCCTGGCCCAGCCGCTGCTCGGTCACGTACTGGAGGTCCTGGTCGAGCGTCAGGGTGACGTCGCTGCCGTCGGTCGCCGGCTCGGCCTCGTCGATCCCACGCGACGGGATCGGGTTGCCGCCGCTGCCCACCTCGACGCGGCGCTTGCCCGGGGTACCGGCCAGCACGTCCTCGAAGGTCTGCTCGATGCCGGCCGCGCCCGTGCCCTCGCCGCCGACGAAACCGACGACCTGACCGCCGACCGCGCCGGCCGGGTACAGCCGCACCGGGTCGTCCACGAGGACGATGCCCGGCAGCTCCAGCTCCTCCACGGCGTCGGCGGTCTCCGGGGGCACCTGCGTCGCGAGCACGACGTAGCGGCCCTCGGCGGAGAGCTTCTCGGTGAGCTCGCGGACGGGCACGTCCAGCAGCGTGGTCAGGGCCAGGGCCGTGCGTGCCGGGTCGGCGACCACCGTGGGGTCGGCGGTCACGCGCGAGGCGTCGACGGTGTAGGCGAACGGCCGGCCGTCGCGGTCGCGCACCTCACCTCGGATCGCCTCGATGGGATAGGTCCGCAGCCGGTCCTGGGAGGCCGCGTTGGCGTACGCCGCGCCGTCGACGCCCTGGACCACGGCGAGCCGGCCGATGACGACGAGCAGCAGGGTGACCAGCAGGATCAGGCCGATCCGGTTGCGCCGGGTGCGCTGGGCGAGGGTCAGACCCGCTCCCCCGCTGCGCCGGCTGCCGGGTGGGCGCCGCGAGGTGAAGGCGCCCGGACCGGAGCGCGGAGCCGGCCGGCCCCCGCCGCGAGGACTGCTACCGGGGCCGCGGACGGTGCCCGCCACGGTCAGTTCCCTCCCGCGGGACGCTCCGCCGGTGCGGGTGCCGGCGGGGCGGGCGGCGCCTCGGCGGGCACCGGCTCCCCGCGCAGCACGGGTGCGCCCTCGGGGTCGAGGACGAGGTAGGCGGCCCCGGCCGCGGGCACCAGGCCGGCGGCGACGGCGGCCTGCGCGATCGCGGCCGGCGTGTTGCCGTCGATGACCCGCTGCTCGAGGCGCTGCACGTCCTGAGCTCGCTGGGCGTTGTCCGCGCGGAGGCGGGTGGCCTCCAGGGAGTCGACCGCGATCGCGGTGTTGAGCACGAGCAGCCCCAGTGCGGTGCCGGCCAGGAGGGCGACGACGAGCAGCACGAACGGCGCCCGGCGATTGCGCAGGGCCGTGCGGGCGCTGCGGCGGGGACGCGGCGCGGGCGGTGCGACCACACTGAGCTGCGGTCGGGGGTGGGACCGCGGCGTCGTCCGCGGCGTCGTCCGCACGGGGACGGACCGGGCGGACGGCGTCCGCGGGCTCACGGGGACGCGGGCAGTGGCTCGGCTGCTCATGCGGCCCTCCGGATGCGCTCGGCCGCGCGGACCCGGGCCGAGGCCGCGCGGGAGTTGACGGTGACCTCTGCGTCCGAGGCGGCCTCGCCGCCGCGGGTCAGGAGCCGCAGCACGGGACCGTGCTCCGGAAGGGGCACGGGCATCCCGTGGGGCGTGTGGTCGGTCGCACCCTCGGCGAGGGTCTGCTTGACGATGCGGTCCTCGAGGGAGTGGAAGGTGATGACCGCGATCCGTCCGCCGACGGCGAGCGCCTCGATCGCCGCGGGCAGCGCGCGCTCGAGGACGCCGAGCTCGTCGTTGACCTCGATGCGCAGCGCCTGGAAGGTCCGCTTGGCCGGGTGACCACCGGTGCGCCGGGTGGCGGCGGGGATCGCCTCGCGCACCAGCTCCGCGAGCCGACCGGTGGAGGTGAAGGGTTCCCGGGCCCGCTCGCGGTCGATGGCGGCGGCGATGCGCGAGGCGAAGCGCTCCTCGCCGTAGACCCGGAGCACGCGGGCCAGCTCCTTGGGCGGGTAGGTGTTCACGATCTCCGCGGCGGTGCGCCCGGTCTCCGGGTTCATCCGCATGTCCAGCGGGGCGTCGGCGGAGTAGCTGAAGCCCCGGTCGGGCCGGTCCAGCTGGAGCGAGGAGACGCCGAGGTCGAACAGCACGGCCTGCACCTCGTCGATGCCGAGGCGGTCGAGCACGTCGGGGAGCTCGTCGAAGACGGCGGGGACCAGGGTGACGCGGTCGGTGTGGCCGGCGGCCTCGATGCGGCGGGCGGCCTCGGCGCGGGCCTCGGGATCGCGGTCGAGGCCGACGAGCCGGAGGCCGGGGTGGGCGTCGAGCAGCGCCAGCGAGTGGCCGGCCAGGCCGAGGGTGGCGTCGACGAGGACGGCGCCGGGCGCCGCGCAGGCGGGGCCGAGGAGCTCGGTGACCCGCTCCAGCAGGACGGGCACGTGCACCGGGGACCCGGGCGCGTCGGGCGCGCCGGTGGATCCGGTGCTGCTCATCGTCACTGCCTCTCGGGTTCCGGTGGAGCGCCTGCGATGGTGCCGCGCCCCGAGGCGCGGTGGTGGGAGGAATCCGGGCGGGTGGGACGAAGCGGGTGGGTGGGACGGGAGCGACACCGAGGCGGAGCGGTGGGGTGGGGCGGAACGGGGTGGGTGGGGCGGAGTGGGGACAGTGGAGCGGGATGGGGAGCCGGCCCGCGGGGCGCCCGCCTGGCGTCGGGGAAGAGCGTCAGGTGGTGCCCCGCGGGGCCGGGAGGTCGCCGGGACCGGTCCGCCGGGGGGTGGCGGGCCGGTCGCACCCTGTCCGGTCCGGATCGACGAGGAGCGGGGACCCAGCAGCGGGGAAGGCGGCTGGGGCTCTTGAACCGGTCGAGCCGCGGGGAAGGCGGCTCGTTCGGGGCTCTCGGGGACCCGGGTGGGGTCGGGTGGAGGCGACCGGGGATCACGACAGGGTCGGCATCCCCTCGCTCTCCAGGTCGGCGTACGCCGCCTCCAGCTCGGCCACGTAGGCCTCCCAGTTGGTGGCGTCCCAGATCTCGAAGCGGGTGTCCACACCGACGACGACGACGTCGCGGTCCAGGCCCGCGTACTCGCGGAGGCTCGCGGGGATGGTGATGCGGCCGGTCTTGTCCGGCTCGATCTCGACCATCGACCCGAAGCTCATGCGGGCGGCCATGCGGGCGCGGGCGGTGTCGGAGGGAGCCATGGCGGCCATGGCGGCGCTCTGCTCGGCGACCCGGGCCATCGTCAGGCCGTAGACGCAGCGCTCCTGGCCCTTCTTGATCACCATGCCGTCGGCCACCTGGTCGCGGAATCGGACGGGGAGGGCGAGCCGGCCCTTCTCGTCGAGCCGCAAGGGGTAGCTGCCGACGAACACCGGATCACCCCCTGCATCTGTCCTCCATTGGCTCCGCAGCGACCCCTGAGCGGTCCCTGCCTCCCCACCGAGCGACACAGTAACCCACTGGCCCCCACTGGACACCACTCAGCACCGTGTCGTGGTCGGCCTCCCCACCCGGACCCCGACCCAGCTCAGCGCCCGGTGGCGGACCGAGGCCGATCACCCCCCGCGACCGTCGAGTCCACGTACCGTGGGAGGGGTGACAGAGGCGACGCGGACGACCGGCGGAGCCACCGGGCCGGTCGTCGACGTCGCGGCCGCCGCCGGCCGGATCGCGGAGAACGTGGGCCGCGTGGTGCAGGGCAAGGACCCCGTCGTCCGGCTGGCCCTGGTGACGCTGCTCGCCGAGGGGCACCTGCTCGTCGAGGACGTGCCCGGTGTCGGCAAGACGACGCTGGCCAAGGCGCTGGCCGCCTCGATCGACGCGACGGTCCGCCGCATCCAGTTCACGCCGGACCTGCTGCCCAGCGACGTCACCGGCGTCGCGGTCTACGACCAGGAGTCGCGCGAGTTCGAGTTCAAGCCCGGCGCGATCTTCGCCAACGTGGTGGTGGCCGACGAGATCAACCGCGCCTCCCCCAAGACGCAGTCGGCACTGCTGGAGTGCATGGAGGAGCGCCAGGTCACGGTGGACGGCGTCAGCTACGAGCTGGCGCGCCCGTTCCTGGTCATGGCCACGCAGAACCCGCTCGAGATGGAGGGCACCTATCCCCTGCCCGAGGCGCAGCGGGACCGCTTCACCACCCGGGTCTCGATGGGGTACCCCGACCAGGACGCCGAGCTGGCGATGCTCGACGACCGGGCCACCACCGATCCGCTGGCGGGGCTGCACCCGGTCGCCGACGCGGCCTCGGTGAGCGATCTGATCGCCGCCGTCGGCCGGCTGCACGTCTCCGAGGCCGTGCGCCGCTACGTCGTCGACCTGGTCGGGAGCACCCGTCGCTCGCCCCACCTGCGCCTGGGCGCCTCCCCCCGCGCCGGGCTGCAGCTGCTGCGCGCCGCCCGCGCCTCGGCCGCCCTGGCCGGTCGGGACATGGTGCTGCCCGACGACGTCAAGGAGCTGGCCGGGCCGGTGCTGGCCCACCGCCTGCTCATGGCGCCGGCGGCGGCCGGGGGCGGGCGCACCGCCGAGCACGTGGTCGCCGAGCTGGTCGCGACCCTGCCCGTCCCGCGCGGGCGCTGACGCCGGTGCGGGGACCGGGAGCGCCGCGGACCGCGCTCACGCGCCGCGGCCGGTGGCTGCTCGCCGGCGGGGCGGCGCTGCTGGTCGCCGGGGCGCTGCTCGGCGAGCGGTCCGTCGTGCAGCTGACCGTCTTCGTGCTGGCCCTGCCGATCGTGTCCGCTCTGGTGGTGGCGCGCGAGCGGTTCCGCCCGGCAGTGGCCCGCACCGTGGACCCAGCCCGGGTCCGTCGGGGCGAGGGCGCCGAGGTGTCGCTCGAGATCACCAGCGCCGGACGCGGGCCGGGAGCCACCTGGCTGCTCGCCGAGCAACTGCCCCCCGCGCTCGGCACCGACCAGCGGTTCACCCTCGCCCGGCTGCCCGTGGGCCGCGGGACGGTCCTGCGCTACCGGCTGGTCCCGCGCCGCCGCGGCCGCTACGCCCTCGGCCCCCTGAGGTCGCGGGTGGTGGACCCGTTCGGGCTGGTGGAGCGCAGCAACGCCGGAGCCGGCACCACGCCACTGCTCGTCCTCCCCCGGGTGCAGCCGCTGGGCGCCGCCGGTCCGCTGGACGGGCACGGCGGCGAGGGCTCGCGCCGCTCGATCGCCGTGCACGGCGAGGACGACGTGAGCATCCGCGAGTACCGGCGCGGGGACGACCTGCGCAAGGTGCACTGGCGGGCCACCGCCCGCACCGGCGAGCTCAAGGTCCGCCTGGAGGAGCGCCCCTGGCGGGCGCGGACCACGGTGCTGCTCGACGCCCGCAGGCCCGCGCACCTCATCGCCCCCCAGCACGACGCCGATCCGGCCGACAGCCTGGAGTGGGCGGTCGAGGCCACGGCCAGCATCGCGGTCGCCCTCGGCGCCCGGGGCCACGAGGTGCGCCTGGTCACCGAGGCAGGTGAGCTCGCCGGCTCCGGTCGGGTGCCGGCCGGCCCGCTGGGCGGCGCTCCCGAGGAGCTGCTCGACCGGCTGGCCACGCTCACGCCCTCCTCCGGGACCGACCTCGCCCCGGGGCTCGAGGTGGTGCGGCGCATCGCCGGTGACGGCCAGGTCGTCTGCGTGCTGGGCGCCCTGGGGCCCGAGGACGTCGCCGATCTCGTCCGCGCCCGGTCCGGCCCCTCGGCCGGCCTGGCGGTGCTGCTCGACCTCGGCAGCTTCCTGCCGGGGGTCCGCGGCCACCGCCCCGGCGTGTCCGGCGCGAGCACGACGCTGTCCGACCAGCGCGAGGAGGTCGCGGGGGTGCTCCGCGCGGCCGGCTGGCGGGTCGCCGTCGCCCGGGCCGGCGACCCCGTGGCCCGGGCGTGGGCCGAGCTCGCCGGCCGGCCGGTTGCGGAGGCAGTCCGGTGAGACACCCCGACGTCCGCACCTCCCTGGCCGCCGCGGCCGCGACCCTGTCGGGCGCCCTGGCCCTCTCCCCCGTCTTCTCGGCGGGTGACTGGGTGCGCCCGGTGATCGCCGCCGTCGTCGTCGTCCTGCTGTCCGGACTGGCGCTCCGGTACGCCGGTGAGGCGATCGCGGCCCGCGCCTTCCCCCGGCGCCCGGTCCCGCCGCTGTGGGCGGCTCTCGGCACGCTGGCCGTCCCCGTCGGCCAGCTGGTCGCGCTGACCGGCTACCTCACCGGGCGGTTCACCTCCGTGGGGACGACGTGGGGCGTCCTCCCCACGGCGGACGGCGTCGAGGCGCTGCTGGCCGTGATGCGCGACGGCGCGGACGAGATCCGGGAGCAGACCGCGCCCGCCTTCCCCGTGGCCGCGCTCGTGGCCCTGGTCGCCGTGTTCGTCGGGCTCGTCGCGGTGTTCGTCGACCTGCTGGCCGTGGCCGGGCGTCAGGCCGCTGCCGCCGGACTCGCGCTGCTGGTGCTGTTCGGCGTACCGGTGTTCACCCTCGGCGGCGACATCGGCCTGGTCCCCGTCGTCGCACCCGCCGCGGGACTGGCCCTGCTGCTGTGGGCCGACCAGTCGCGGCAGCTGGACCCCGGCGCCCGGGCCGACGCCGCGCGCGGGGCAGGCGGCGGCACCGCCGTCCGCATCGCCGTGGTGGCCGTGCTGGTGGGCGTGCTCGGCGGCGGGATGCTGCCGACCCTCGCCGAGGGGACGCTGAACGGCGGCTCCGGCGGCACGGGTGGCGCGGGTGGCACGGGGACGGCGCTGGATCCGGTCGCGGCCATGCGCGGGCAGCTGACGCGCAACGACCCCGTCGACCTCCTGCGGCTGGAGACCGACGTGCCCGACCCCGGCTACCTGCGCTCGGTGACGGTCGACCGGTACGACGCGGAGGCGGGCTGGATCGAGGGGGAGCCCGGCTCGCTGCTCCCCCTGGGCGCCCAGCTGCCGCGGCCGCACCAGAAGGCGTCCGGCCGTCAGGTGAGCGCCCGGATCGAGGCGCTGGGGCACGACGACCGGTACCTCCCGGTGCCCGTCTCACCGCTGGCGGTGCGGCTGGACGGCGGCTGGGACGGGTGGCGGCTCGACCCGACGGCGGGCAGCGTCGTGGGCGAGGACGTCACGAGCGCCGACCGCAGCTACGAGGTGACCGCCTCCGAGGTGCGCCCGACGCCGGAGCAGCTGCAGGCCGCGCCCCCGCTCCGTCCCGGGCACCCGGTGCGCGACCGCTTCACCTCGCTGCCCCCCCTCGACCCGCGCGTCCGGGCGCAGGTGGACGCACTGGTCGACGGCGTGGAGGGCGGGTACGCACGCGTCCAGCGGATCATGGACTTCCTCACCGATCCCGCCAACGGCTTCGTCTACGCCCTGTCCACCGCCCCCGGCACCAGCGGTGACGACCTGGTCGACTTCCTGACCGAGCGCCGGGGGTACTGCGAGCAGTACGCCGGGGCGATGGCGGTCATGGTGCGCGCCGCCGGGATGCCGGCGCGGGTCGCGCTCGGCTACACGCCCGGGGCCGTCCAGGAGGACGGCAGCCGGGTGATCACCAGCGAGGACGCGCACGCCTGGGTCGAGGTGTACTTCTACGACCTGGGCTGGGTGCCCTTCGACCCCACGCCCATCGACGTCGACCGGCGCGCGGATCTGCCGTGGGCCCCCCGGGTCGCCGTCGAGGACTTCCCGGAGCAGGCGCCCGTGGCGCCGGAGATCCCCCCGGACCAGCTGCTCCTCATCGACCCGGTGGTGCCGCTGGGACCTGACCTGGAATCCTCCGACGCGGTCGGCGACTACTCCGCGGACGCCGACGAGGAGACCTGGCTGCTGCGCGCCGGCCTGGGCGCGCTGGCGGTCACCGCGCTCGCGCTGCCGGCCGGGGTGCGGCTGCTGCAGCGGCGCCGGCGGCTCGTCGCGGGGACGCCGCGGGCGCTGTGGGACGAACTGACCGCCACCGCCGACGACCTCGGCATCGACCGGGACCCGGCCTGGACGCCGCGGGAGGCGGGCCGAGCCCTGGTGGAGCGGACGGCCGGATCCGCGGGCGCCCAGGCGGTCGCGCGCCTGGCGCAGGCCGAGGAGCTGGCCAGTTACGGCCCGACGACCGGAGCCCGGGACGACGACCTGCGCCCGGCGCTGCGCACCGCGCGACGCGAACTCGTCCGGGGCGCCGACCGGTGGGCCCGCGTGCGGGCGGTGTGCTGGCCGGCGTCCCTGCCGGCGGCGGTGCAGGCGGGCCTGCCGGCGTGGGCACGCCGGCTGCCCGCGCTCCTCTGGGCCTGGCGGCGGGGCGTGCGCCGGGTCTGACGCGCGGACCGTGGGCGGCTAGCGCGCCAGGCCTCCACCGGTCCACGCCTCGTCCCGGGTCACGTCCTTGACGACGTCGAGCCAGTCGGGAAGGCGGTCGGAGGGCTCGTCGCGGTCGTCGATCTCCGCAACGAGCGCGCCGTCCTCGTGCTCGTCGACCGCGAGCACCCACCCGTCACGGGCGATCGTGTGCCGCTTCTTGCGGAGGGTCCGGGCGGGCAACACCGCCAGGACCGCCCACTCCTCGTCGTCCAGGTAGAAGGTGGTGCAGGCGATCTCGCCGGGCCCGTCGGAGAGACGGACCTTGTGGCCGAGCTTGCGGGTCACCGCGCCGTCGGGCCCGCGCACCTCGCGCAGACGGAGGCGGGTGCCGATCACGTAGCGGTCGACGATGTCCCTGGTGCCGGTGACCCCGTCCGGCATGCTCGCGAGGAGGTAACGGCGCTCCCGCTCCACCACCGCGTACTTCAGAGGGCCCGCCACGGTCCGGGCGTCGCGCAGGGGCTACCGGCTACTGGTCGTAGCGGCGGCGGAAGCGCTCCTCGAGGCGGCTCTTCAGCGGCTGGCGCCCGCCCCGGGCCCCGCGGTTGCCGCGGGCGGGTCCGGACGGTCCGCGACCGCTCGTGGGGGCGGGGCCGGGCTCGACCGCGCCGGTGGCGACCTTGTAGTGCAGGACCGCGAGCGCCGCGCCGCCGAAGGCGACCAGGAAGCCGAGCGCCCCGATGAGCCACTCCTGCGCGACGGCGCCGCCGACGAGGATCGCGAAGCCGACGACGACGAGGGCGGCGCCGATCTGCAGGCGCCGACGGGACTTCAGCCGGCGATCGCCGGTGCGGACGGAGGAGGCGAACTTGGGATCGTCATCGACGAGGGCGCGCTCGATCTGCTCCAGCAGCCGTTGTTCGTGCTCGGAGAGCGGCACGTCGACCTCCAGGTGGGCGGAGCCATGGCCGTCGGAGGCTTCCGCCGACGGTGACTTCGAGGATACGAGCCCTTTGGGGGGCGCGAAAGATGACGATACGGCGAGCCGGGGGCGAACCGCCGGTGATCACCCCTCCGGGTTTCCCGCGGCCGGCCGATCGGGGGCCCCGCGGGTGCTCCCGGGGGTCCGTCCGCCGGCTGCCGGCCGGGCTGCGGAGGGCCGCCCGGCGCGCCCCGGGCGACCGTCGCGGTGCAGCAGGGTGGCCGGGCGCACCGCGCCGGCTCCGAACCGGCGGGCGGCGCGGTCGGCCGCCAGCTCGGCGTCCCGCCGGCCGTGCTCGCGGGCGCCGAGCTCCAGCTGCTGGGGCGCGGACCCGGCCTCCACCAGCCGTTCCGCGCGCACGCCCACCAGCCGGATGCGGGCCCGGTCGAGCCCCAGCGCGTCGAAGAGGGCCCGGGCGGTGTCGTAGAGCTCCTGTCCCACGTCGGTGGGGACGTCGAGGGTGCGGCTGCGGGTGATCGTGGCGAAGTCGGCGAAGCGCACCTTGATGCTGACCGTCCGGGCCAGCCAGCCGCCCGAGCGCAGCCGGCCCGCCGTCCGCTCGGAGAGCAGCAGCAGCTCGCGGTGGATGACCACTGGATCGTCGACGTCGGTGCCGAAGGTCTCCTCGTGGCCGGTGGACTTCTCCGGCTCGTCGGGGACCACCCGGCGCGGGTCACGCCCCCAGGCCAGCTCGTGCAGGTGGGCGCCGGCGGCCGGACCCAGGGCCCGCTGCAGCGTCCTGGCCGGCACGTGCGCGAGATCTCCCACGGTGCGCATGCCGAGCCGCAGCAGCTGCTCCTCGGTCTTGGGGCCCACGCCCCACAGCGCGCCGACCGGCAGCGGGTGCAGGAAGTCCATGACCTCGGCCGGGCGGACGATCCGCATTCCGTCGGGCTTGGCGGAGGTGGAGGCCAGCTTGGCGACGAACTTGCTGCCCGCCACGCCGACCGAGCAGGTGATGCCCTGCTCGTCGAAGACCCGGGCGCGGAGGTACTCGCCGATCTCGGCGGGGTCGCCCAGCCGGCGGCCGGCGCCGGAGACGTCGAGGAACGCCTCGTCCAGGCTCAGCGGCTCCACCAACGGGGTGATCGAGCGGAACAGGGCCATCACCGACCGGGACACCTCGGCGTAGAGGGACAGGTCGCCGGGGAGCACCGTCGCCGTCGGGCACAGCCGCAGCGCGCGGGCGGTGGGCATGGCCGCGTGCACGCCGTAGCGCCGCGCCTCGTAGGTGGCCGAGGTGACCACGCCCCGGTTGCCCGCCCCGCCCACGATCACCGGGGTGCCGGCGAGCTCGGGGTGCCGGCGCACCTCGACGCTGGCGAAGAACGCGTCCATGTCGACGTGCAGCACGGTGCAGCCCTGCGCGCGCCCGCCCACTCCGCCTCCTCCGTTCGAACACCTGTTCGCCTACCGGGGTCGACCGTAGCCGCCCCGGCTCGCCGCAGCGCACCGGCCCGGCCGCCGTGACGCAGTCGTGACCGGCTCCGCTCCGGGCACCCGCGGGCGCACCATGTGTCGGACCGCTCCGGGGGAGGTAAGCAGCGGCGGAGAGCCGCCGACCGGCGGCCGGTTCCCAGACGAGCGGAGGAGCCCATGGCTCTGGACGACGAGATGACCAGCGGCGACGGCGGCGCGGACGGCGGCGCCGACAGCGGTGCCGACGGCGGCGTCGGCGGCGGCGCGACCGGCGCCGACAACGGCCACGAGGGTCCGATGGATGCCGGCTCCGGTGGTGGCACGCCCGGAACCCACGACGGCGGTGCCGACGGCGGCGCGGACAGCGGTGCCGACGGGAGCGCTGACGGTGGCGCCGACAAGGGCGCCGACGGCGGTGCCGACGGTGGCGCCGACGGCGGTGCGGACGGTTCGGCCTGAGCGAGAGCCCTGCCCCGCGGGGCCGGGCGGAGCAGCTGCTCCGCCCGGCCCTGCGGCGCTGCACGAACGCCGACCCCGAGGTCTTCGCCCGTGACCACTGGGGCCGGCACCCGCTGCTGACCCGCGCCGCGGACACCGGGAACACCTTCACCGACCTCCTCGACCTCGCCGCGGTCGACGAGCTGCTCTCCCGCCGCGGGCTGCGCACGCCGTTCCTGCGCATCGCCAAGGACGGCCAGGTCGTCGACACCGCGCGCTTCACCACCTCCGGCGGCGCGGGCGCCGAGATCGCCGACCAGGTCAGCTCGGACGCCGTGCTGCGGCTGTTCGCCGACGGCAGCACCGTGGTCCTGCAGGGCCTGCACCGGCTCTGGCCGCCGCTGATCGAGTTCGCCGACCAGCTGGCCGCCGACCTGGGCCACCCCACGCAGGTCAACGCCTACATCACCCCGCCGTCCTCCCGCGGGTTCGACCCCCACTACGACGTCCACGACGTCTTCGTGCTGCAGGTGGCCGGTCAGAAGCACTGGACCATCCACGAGCCGGTGCTCCGCGACCCGCTGCGCACCCAGGTGTGGACCGACCGCCGCGAGGAGGTGGCCGCCGCCGCCACGCGCGAGCCGGTGATCGACGCCGTCCTCGAGCCCGGCGACGTCCTCTACCTCCCCCGCGGCTTCCTGCACTCGGCCACCGCGCTCGGTGAGATCAGCGCCCACCTGACCATCGGTGTCCACTCGGTCACCCGCTGGGGCGCGGCCGAAGCCGCCCTGGACCTGGTCCGGACCCTGGCCGCCGAGGACCCGGACCTGCGGGGCTCCCTCCCCCTGGGCGTCGACCTCGCCGATCCCGACGGTCTGCGGGACGACGTCACGGCAGTGGTCGAGGGCCTCCGGGACTGGCTGGCACGGGTGGACCCGGCCGAGGTGGCCGAGCGGCTCCGCGCCCGCACCTGGTCCCAGGTGCGCCCCGAGCCGGTCGCTCCCCTGGCGCAGGCGACCGCCGCCGCGGCGCTCGGCCCCGACACCGTGCTCCGACTCCGCCCGCGCCTGCGCTGCCTGCTGCGCGACGAGGACGATGGGCGGGTGACCCTGATCGGCGGCCGCCGCACGCACTCCTTCCCGGCCTCGGTGCGCCCGGCCCTCGCGGAGCTGCTGGCCGTCGGCGAGCTGAAGGTCGGCGACCTGCCCGGCCTGGAACCCGACGACCGGCTGGCCCTCGCCCGGCGGCTGGTCACCGAGTCGGTCGCGGTGGTCCCCGACGCCCTGACCTCCAATGCCCTGACCCCCGATGCCCTGACCCCCGGGCCGTGACCACCGCGGACCTCCCACCCGCCGACGACTTCTGCCGCCCCGACCTCCCGGCCCGGCCGGCCGGCCGGCTGGACGCGGCGCGCTGCTCGGTGCAGGCCCTGGCGCGGGGCGACTCCGGCATGGCGACGGCCTCCCCCGTGCAGCGGTGGCTGCTGGTCGAGCAGCCCGGGCCGTGGGGACGGGACGCGCTGCTGCAGTCGCGCTTCGACGCCCGCGTGGCGCCGCTGCTGGCCGAGCGGGCCCGCCGGGAGGACGTCCGGGTCCTGCTGGTGCGCCGCCCCGGCGACCGGCTGTCCGACGCGGGTGGGCGCTGGGCCTACGCCGACGGCCGACCCGGCCGCGAGGGCCTGTGGTGGTCGGTGCGGACCTCGGACGCCGACCTGCTCGCCGCACCCTGGGACGGGTCGGTCGGCGAGCGGACCGAGCGCCCGACGTACCTGGTGTGCACCCACGGCGGGCACGACGCCTGCTGCGCGCTGCGGGGCCGGCCCCTGGCCCGCGCCATGCCCGCGCGCGGCCCCGCCGACGTGTGGGAGTGCAGCCACCTCGGTGGTGACCGGTTCGCCGCCAACGTCGTCGTCCTCCCCCACGGCTTCTACTACGGGCAGGTGCCCGGGGACGGCGGGCTGCTGGTGGCCGCCCACGAGCAGGGACAGGTCGCGCTCGCCTGGCTGCGCGGCCGGGCCGGGCTGCCGGCGCACGTGCAGGCCGCCCAGCACGGCGCCCGCGAGGAGCTCGGCCTGCTGGGCATCGACGATCTCGCTCCCCTGAGCGCGACCCGGCTGCCGGAACCCGGACCCGACGTCGAGCGGTGGGAGGTGACGCTGGCCGGGCCCACGGGGCCGGTCACCGTCGTCGTCGAGAGCCGGCCCTCACCCGAGGCCGCGCACCTGACCTGCTCCGCCGTGCGCCCCGGCCGGGTGCGCAGTTGGCACCGGCTGTCGGTGACGGCCGCCGCCTGACGCCGGAGCGCCGCCCTCAGGTCAGAGCGGAGCCGTGGGCGGCGAGCAGCGGGATGGCCAGCTCGGTGGCGGTGAGCGAGCCGTGGAAGGCGGTCAGCCGGCTGGGGCCGGGCTCGCGCTCGGAGGCGGTGAGCGCCCACGTGCCGCGGGCGAGCGCGACCACGTCGCCGATGCGGGCGGCCATCCCGGCGTCGACGGCACCGAAGACGCCGCTGGCGACCGCCTCGTCGCGGGGCACGACCCAGGCTCGCTCGCCGAGGACCTCCCGCCACCGGTCCAGGACGTCCGCGGCGGCACCCGGCACGGCGTGCACGTACCGGGCCCGCGGCTCCCCCGCCAGCAGGCGGACGCCCTCGCCGAGGTCGGGCACCGCGTCGAGGTCCAACCGCGTGCCGGCCGGCACGTCGAGCATCCCGTGGTCGGCGGTGACGAGCAGGGCGGCGTCGCCGGGCAGCCCGGTGACGACCTGCTCGACCATGCGGTCGACCAGCTGGAGCTGCGCCCGCCAGCTGTCGGAGTCCACGCCACGCACGTGACCGGTGAGGTCGAGGTCGGCGAAGTAGCCGTAGACGAGGGCGCGCGGGGTGGCGTGCAGCGCCTGCAGCACCAGGGCGGCCAGGTCACCGGCGCCCACGGTGCCCGAGTAGGCCGCACCCCGGTAGGCCGCCAGGCTCAGGCCGCTGCCCTGGTAGAGGTACGGCGCGACCACGGTGGCCGGGACCCCGGCCGCGTCGGCCCGCGCGAAGACGGTGGGCTGCGGCGCCCACGTGCCGGGGTCGGGGTCGTCGCGCCACTGCGTGTGGTTGAGGGCGCGGTCCTCCCCGGGGACGTCGGTGACGAAGCCGAGGACGCCGTGGCTCCCGGGCGGCAGGCCCGTGCCCAGGGTGGTGAGGCTGACCGGGGTCGTGCTGGGGCACGGCGCGGAGAGGTCGCCGACCGGGGAGGCCAGCGCCGCCAGGGTGGGGGCGAGGTGGGCGTGCTGCCGGACGAGGTCCGCGCCGAGGCCGTCGACGAGCAGCACGGCCACCCGGCGGGCTCCGGCGAGCGCGGTGGTCAGGCCCAGCGGGTCGGCGGGCAGGTCCCCGCGGTCCAGCGGTACGCCGAGCGCCGCCGCCGCACCCGGCAGCACGTCGGCGAGGGAGGCGGCGCCGTAGGCCGGCCGGTGCAGGTCCGCCGGCAGCAGCTCGGACGACTCCATCAGGGGCGGGCGGCCAGGACGTGCAGGCCGGTGGCCACCTCGCGGTAGGGCGACGCGCCGGCCAGCGCCAGCTCGAGGGCGCGCACGGCGTCGGGGTCGGCGCCCGAGGAGGCGTCGAGCAGGTCGGCGACCACCGAGACACCGCGCCACGGGCCGGCCTGCAGACCGGCGCCCTCGACCAGGGCGAGGAGGGCCTCCGGGGTGAAGCGGCGCCGCGCCGTGGGCCGGGTGCGAGCGGTCGCCGGGTCGCGGTCCTCGTGCAGCGCCAGCGCCTCGACCGGGTGCCCGGCGACGGCGCGGGCCAGGACGGCGCCGGCGCGGTTGGCCGCCGCCACGCTCACCTGACCGCCGGTGCGCAGGGCCCCGGCGATCTCCCGCAGCGTGACCGCGGGATCGTCGACCACCTCCAGCACGAAGTGGCACAGCGCGAGGTCGTAGCCGCCGTCGTCCGGGGTGAGGGCGGTGAGCACCTCGCCGAGCAGGTCGCCGTCGCCCTGCACGCCCTGCACCCGGTCGCCCACACCGGCCGTGGCGGCGCGGCGGGCGAGGGTGGCCAGCGCGTCGGCGCTGGGATCGACGACGGTGACCGAGTGCCCGAGCCGGGCGAGGGGGACGGCGAACATGCCGCTGCCGCCGCCGACGTCCAGCACGCGCAGCGGGGTGCCGGCGCCGATGACCGGGTCCAGCGCCGCCCAGACGGCCGCGCTCCGCGGTGGGAGCTGCTCGGCGGAGGACGGCGCGGGCGGTGTCGGCACCTGCCGGAGCCTAGTGGCGAGGGGCGGCGCCCACCGCTTCCCCGACGGTGGGCGCCGCGTCCGCGTTCAGGCGCCGACCGTGTCGGCGGCCCGGCGGATCTCGGCGATGTCGATGCGGCGCATCTGCAGCATCGCCTGGGTGGCCCGCTGTGCCCGGCCGGGGTCCGGGTCGCTCGTCAGGGCGATCAGCTCGGCGGGGTAGACCTGCCAGGAGACGCCGAACCGGTCCTTGAGCCAGCCGCACTGGCTCTCCTCGCCGCCGTCGGCCATGAGTCCGTACCAGTAGTGGTCGCTCTCCTCCTGGTCGGCGCAGGGAATCTGGAAGGAGACGGCCTCGCTGAACGGGAACTGCGGCCCGCCGTTGAGCGCCGTGTACGCCTGGCCGTCGAGGGTGAAGTCGACGGTGAGGACGTCGCCCTCCTTCATCGGCGGCGGCATGTCGGGGCCGTAGCGGGTCACCTGGCCGATGCTGGAGTTCGGGAAGACCGAGGTGTAGAGCTTCGCCGCCTCCTCCGCCTGGCCGTCGAACCACAGGCACGGGATCTGCTGGGGCATGGTGCTGGTCCTTCCTCCTCGCCGGGCGATGGCTGTCGTGGTGTGGACCAGCCCCCCGCCCCGAACTCATCGGCCGGCCGGGGAACGGAGGTGCCGTCGTCGGAGGCCACGCCTAGCGTCCCGGACGTGCGCGCCGACCCAGCAGTCGTCCTCGCCTGGCGCGGCCCCCTGGGCGACGACGAGATGGTCGAGCTGGTCGCCTCCCACGGCGGCTCGCCCGTACCGGGCTGGTGGGACCGGATCCGCCCGCACAGCCTCGGCTGGGTGACCGCCCGCGCGGGCGGCACCCTGCTCGGGTTCGTGAACGTCGCCTGGGACGGCGGTGACCACGCCTTCCTCCTGGACACGAAGACTCGGGAGGACCACCAGCGCCAGGGCATCGGGGCGATGGTCGTCGGAGCGGCGGCCGCAGCCGCGAAGGCAGCGGGATGCGAGTGGCTGCACGTGGACTTCCGACCCGAGCTGCGCGCCTTCTACCTCGACGCCTGCGGTTTCCGGACCACCGATGCCGGGCTGATCCACCTGCCCTCGCTCCGCTAGGGACCTGCGGGAACCCACCGCTCCCAGGAGGGGCGGACGAGGTCGGCGAGGAGCGCGTAGCCCGCGGCTCCGGGGTGCGCGCCGTCGCCCGCCGCGACCTCGTCGCGCCAGGTCGGGTCGGCGGCCAGCGCGGCGACGACCGGGACGTACGGCATGCCGTGCCCGGCGCAGGTCCGCGCGAAGCGGTCGTCGAGATCGGCGATCCGCTCGTTCTGGGCGTCGTCGGCGACGGCCGGCGGACCGACCACGAGCACCGGCCACCCGGCGGCTGCCGCGCCGGTCAGCATCCCGGCGAGGGCCGCGACCGACTCGTGCGGGTCGAGCCGCGGGGCGCCGTCCACCTCGGTGGTGTCGTTGACCCCGGTGGACAGCACGACTCGTGGCTTCCAGTCGCCGCCTGCCAGCCGGGGGCGGCACTCGGCGGCCCAGCGTGCGGCCACCTCAGCGGTGGTCTGCCGGCGGACGCCGAGGACGTAGCGGGTGACGGGCAGACCGGCGCGCTCGCTCGCCGCACAGAGCCGGCCCGGCCAGCCCAGGTGCTCGGGGTCGCCGACGCCGGCCACGAAGGAGTCGCCGACGAAGCAGACGCGCAGGTCCCAGGTCACCTCCCCATCCTGCCCACCCGGTGCGATCAGTGACCGGAGCTGCCGGGGCTGGAGTGCCAGAGCTTGCGCGGTGGGCCGGAGGCCGCGCGCCGGGCCGCCGTCCCGGCGTCGTCGCCGGCCGGCTTGATGTCGGCGTAGGGCGACATCCGGAAGCCGGTGGGGTGCACCAGCACCGGGCGCACCACGACCGGCCGCGGCCCGTGCGAGGCCGCCGCCCCCGCGATCGCCTGCTCGGTGTACTCCCCGGGTGCGGCCATCACTTCGCGCACCGCGTCCAGCCCGCCGGTCTCCCAGGCCTCGTGCAGCGCCGGCAGCTCCCACGCCCCGGTCGCCCGCAGCGAGACCCCACGCGCACCGGTGCGGCGCAGCACCCCGCGGACCACCAGCAGCCACGAGTGGAAGACCGTGGCGGCGTAGGGACCCTGGGCGTCCTCGAAGAAGGTCGAGTCGGTGCATCCCGAGCCGTCGTCCAGGGTCACGAACACCACCCGCCGTCCCGACCGGATCGGCGGGGTCTGCGTCGCCACCTTCACCCCGGCGACCAGCAGCTCCGAGCCGCTGCGGCAGCCGAGCAGGTCGGCCGCCGGCACCGCCCCGAGCGCGGCGAGGAACGGCTTGTAGAAGTCGACGACGTGCCGGCTGGCGTCCAGGCCGAGCACCTCGAGCTCGGCGCGCACCAGCTCGGCGTCGGTGAACTCCGGCAGCCCGCTTCCCTCGGCCCAGCCCGGACCGGCACCGAGCCCGCCGGCGCCCTCCTCCTGCCCCGTCACGTCCTCGAGCGGGAACAGGCCGTCCTGCCCGGCGTCCTGGCCTGCCTCCTCCGAGCCCAGGCCCAGGAGGTCCAGGCTCAGCTGCCCGGCGGAGCTCGCCCGTGCGCCGCTGCGGCTCCACCGGTCGAGCTCGCCGATCTGCAGGAGGAGGTCTCGGCGGGTCAGCTGCCGGCGGCGGTGCGCGGGCCGGCGCGACTCGCGGTCGCGCATGCCGAACCCGTAGAGCGCGTCGAAGCCCCCGGCGAGCACCAGCCGCTCCACCACCGGGCGCGACACCGACGCCCGGGACCAGAAGTCGCTCAGCGACCGGTAGGGCTGCCCGGTGACGATGCGGGCGACCTCGTCGTCGGAGATGCCCTTCACGTCGGCCAGCGACAGCCGGATGCCGTACCGGGAGGGGTCGGGCATCGCCGCCGGCATCCACTCCGGCGGCCGCCAGCCCCCGGCCGGACTCTCCGCCGGGGTTTCGTCACACCCCTCTTCCCGGTCGAGGCGCTCGACCCGGTAGGTCGCCCCCGAGGAGTTCACGTCGAGCCCGAGCACCGCGATGCCGAAGTTGCGGGCGTCGTCGAGGATCAGCCGCTTCGGGTACATGCCGGGGTCGTGAGTGAGCACCCCGGCGAGGAACGCCGCCGTGTGGTGGGTCTTGAGCCACGCCGACTGGTAGGTGGGCAGCGCGAACGCCGCGGCGTGGGCCTTGCAGAAGCCGAACGACCCGAAGGCCACCAGCACCTGCCAGACCTGCTCGGCGACCGCCTCCGGGTACCCGGCGTCCAGCACGCGGGGCATGAACCAGGCCCGCACCTCGGGGTGGGCGTCCTTCTCCCCCAGCGCCCGGCGCACCTCATCGGCCTCGGCCAGCGTGCAGCCGGTCATCCGCGAGACGACGTGCAGCACCTGCTCGTGGAAGACCACGACCCCCGCGGTCTCCGCCAGCGCGAATTCCAGGTCGGGGTGCGGGTACTCGGCGTCCCGCCAGCCGTTCCGGGCCAGGAGGAACGGGGTGACCATGTCGCTCTTCACCGGCCCGGGCCGGAACAGCGAGATGTCGATGACGAGGTCCTCGAACGTCTGCGGCCCGAACTTGCCCACCAGCTCGCGCTGACCCGGTGACTCGATCTGGAACATGCCGAGCGTGCGGGTGCTGCGGATCAGCTCGAAGGTCGCCGGGTCGTCCCGCGGGACGGCGTCGATGTCGAGGGTCTCGCCGTCGACCCGGGCCACCTCGTCCATGGCGTGCGCGATCGCCGACTGCATCCGGATGCCGAGCAGGTCGAGCTTGAGCAGCCCGAGCTCCTCGACGTCGTCCTTGTCGAACTGGCTCATCGGGTAGCCGAGGTAGCTGCTCTCGACGGGTGTGCGGTCGAGCAGGGTGGTGTCGGACAGCAGCACCCCGCACGGGTGCAGTGCGATGTGCCGCGGCAACCCGTCGAGCCGGGCGACCAGGTCGAACAGCAGGTCGAGATCGCCCGAGCCCCCGGCTCGCTTCGACCCGTACCGACTGGCGCGCAGCTCGGGCAGGTCGCGCAGCGCGGCGTGCACCTGGTTGGCCCGGATGTGCGGGAACGCCTTGGCGACGGCGTCGATCTCGGCCTGCGGCAGGCTCAGGGCGGCGCCGACGTCGCGGATGGCGTGCCGCACCCGGTAGGTGTCCATCATCGAGATGCAGCTGACCCGGTCGGCGCCGAAGCGGTCGAGGACGGCGTCGTAGACCTCCATCCGCCGGGCGGACTCCACGTCGATGTCGATGTCGGGCAGCTGGTGGCGCAGCGGCGAGAGGAACCGCTCCATCAGCAGGCCGTAGCGGATCGGGTCGACGTCGGAGATGCCGAGCAGGTAGGTGACCAGGCTGCCTGCGCCGGAACCGCGCGCCGCCGCCCGAACCCTCAAGCTCTTGATGAGGTCGACCACGTCGGCGACAGTGAGGAAGTAGGAGGGGTAACCGAGCTGGTCGATCACCGCCAGCTCCTCGTCCAGCCGGACGCGCACCCGTTCCGACAGCAGCATCCCGCGCCGGCCGAGCCCGGCCTCGCAGCGGGCCCGCAGCACCTGGGAGGAGGTCATCCCCCGCTCGGCGGCCGTGGTGACGACGTCGAGCTCGGGGTAGCGGACGCTGCCGATGCCGAGGTCGTCGCGGATGTCGACGGCGCACTGCTCGGCCAGCCGCGCGGTGCGCTCGAGCAGCCGCGCTGCTGCGTCCCGGTCGGGGCCGACGAGGTCCTCGGCGACCTGCGCCATCTCCTTGCCCGACTTCAGGTAGCCCTCGGCGGTGCGCCGGTCGACGTGCCGCAGGTCCAACGGGACGAGCCGGCGGGCGGCGTCGAGGACGTCGGCGGTCGGCGCGTCGAGGGCGTCGACGTAGCGGACCGCGTTGCTGAGCACCGCCGGCACGCCCTGCTCGGCGGCGAACCGGAGCATCGCCTGCGCCCGCTGCCGGTCGCCCCGACCCCGGTGGTGCACCACCTCCAGGACGAGGTGCGGACCGAAGACCGACCGCCAGATGTCGAGCTGCGCGGCGGCGAGATCGGTGCGGCCGGTGGCCAGCGCCCGCCCCACCGGGGAGTCGGGGCCCAGCAGCGCGGTCAGGCCGGTGGCGTGCTCGGCGGCCATGGCCAGCGAGCTGACCGGTTCGCCGCGGGTGCCGCGCAGGTGGGTGCTGCTGGTGAGCCGGCACAACGACGCCCAGCCGGCGCCGTCCCGGGCCAGGAAGGTGGTGCGCGGCAGCCGGAGGTCGACCGCCGATCCGCCGCGGGCAGGCGCCCGGCGGGTGCCCGGCGGGGAGGACGGGTGCAGGCGCGGTGCCCGCGCACCGGACGCCGCGCCGCCGAGGGCGTGCGCGAGCGCCGGGGGCACGGTGGTGTCCAGCGCGGGGGCCACGGCGAGGTCGACCCCGAAGATCGGGCGGATCCCCGCCGAGCGGCAGGCCAGGGCGAACTTGACCGCCCCGTACAGCCCGTCGCGGTCGGTGAGGGCCAGCGCCCCCATCCCGTGCTCGGCAGCGCGTGCCACGAGGTCGGCGGGGTGGTTGGCCCCGAACCGCATGGAGTAGCCCGACGCGACGTGCAGGTGGACGAAGGGGTCGTTCACCGACGGGGCTCGGAGGAGGTGCCCCCGACGACCCGCGGCCGCGGGTAGGCGGGGACGGCACCGAGGTGGTTCTCCACCACGATCAGGAAGGCGCCGACGTCGCGGACGAGGTCGTCGGCCTCCCGGTCGGTGACGGCGTGGGACAGCCCGGCCTCGGCGGCCGCCCGCTTGGCGGCACCGGCGGCGAAGAAGGTGGCCCACTCCCCCAGCTCGGGCGCGATCTGGCCGAGCAGCACCCAGGCGCTGCGCGGGCGGCGGCGGCCACCCTCGGGACGGGTGCGGGCGGCCAGCACGGCAGCCGCGGCCCGCAGTGCGCCGAGGTGCGCGGTGGCGTAGCGCTGGCGGGCGTCGGTGCAGCCGGTCGCCTCGGACAGCCCGCGATAGGCCTGCTCCAGCAGCGTGACGGCGGCGGCGGGCAGCGCCGGGGGCAGGGGTAGCTGGTCGGCCATGAGGGGTCGGGCGCCCATCAGTCGTGCACCCGGACGAGCCACCAGCGGTTCGCCGCGGCGTCCCAGGACAGGTCGAAGACGCCGGCGAAGTCCGTCCGCGAGCGCCCCGCGCGCACCGCTTCCACGCGCCAGACCTCGCGCGTGGCGACCAGGTCGGCCGACGCTCCCCCGGACCCGGCGTCGCGCTGCCACCACGGCGAGGTCTCCATCCACGAGTCGAGCAGCTCCCCCACGAGGTAGCGGGACTGCCCGCGCCAGAACTGCAGCGGACCGAGAGCGCCCCGCTCCACCTGCACCTCTTCGCCGACCCGGTCGACGGCCTCACCGAGCACCCGGCTCATGACGGACCTCCCCACGTCTCCGACACCCCCGCCGTCCGCACCACCCCGTGGGGAAGGCGGGGACGGGTGCGGATGGCGACTGACTCCATCGTTCGAACGCGTGTTCGAACGATGTCCAGTAGACCCGAGCCCCGGACGGGCGTCAAGACGGACGCGCCGTCGTCCTCACCTGCCACGATCACCCCATGGACGAGACCGCCGCCTGGACCACCGTCGCCGCCGAGCGGCGTGCCCTCGCCGACCTGCTCGACGGGCTGAGCCCCGAGCAGTGGGCCACCCCGAGCCTGTGCGCGGGCTGGACGGTCCGGCACGTCGCCGCCCACCTGATGGCCGGGCCCACCGGCTCCTGGACGGGCTTCCTCCGGGCGATGGTGCGCGCCCGGGGGTCCTTCGACCGCGCCAACCACCTCCTGGCCGACGACCGCGCACGGCTGCCGACCGCCACCCTCGTCGCCGACCTGCGGGAGAAGGCCGGCGACCGGTTCACCCCACCGGGCCTGGACTGGCACGCCCCGCTGACCGACCTGCTCGTCCACCGCCTCGACATCACCGTCCCCCTCGGCCTCGACCACGGCCGGTCCCCGGACCCGTGGGCCGACGTCCTGGACCTCCTCGTCAGCAAGAAGGCCAGCCCGGCCTTCCTCCCCCGCGGCCTGCCCCGGTTGACCTGGGCCGCCACCGACATCGACTGGTCGCGCGGCTCGGGGCCGCGGGTCGAGGGGCCGGCCGAAGCGCTGGCACTGGCCGTCACCCGGCGCCCGGTCCACCTCGACCAGCTCACCGGCCCCGGGAGCGACGAGCTGCGGACCTGGGCCCGCAGCTGACGGAGCACCGACGGCCGCGTCGCCCGACCCGCCGGACTCCCGGGGGCGGTGGCAGGATCGACCCATGTCCTCGCCCGCGCACCCCCGGGTCGCCGCGGTCAGCCACCTGCTGCGGGAGGCCGGCGCGCCCGGTGAGGTACGCGTGCTCCCCGCCGAGGTCCGCACCGCCGCCGCGGCGGCCGCCGAGCTCGGCGTGCCGGTGGGCGCGATCGCCAACAGCCTCGTCTTCGTCGCCGCCGGTCAGCCGCTGCTCGTGATGACCAGCGGCGCGCACCGGGTGGACGAGGCCAAGGTCGCCGCCCTGCTGGGCGTGGACTCCGTCTCCCGGGCACCGGCCGAGCTGGTCCGGGAGGTCACCGGCCAGCCCATCGGCGGCGTCGCCCCCGTGGGCCATCCCGAGCCGATCGGCACCCTCGTCGACGTCGAGCTGTCCCGCCACCCGCAGGTCTGGGCGGCGGCAGGGCACCCGGCGACGGTCTTCCCGACCACCTACGACGAACTCCTCCGGCTCACCGACGGCACCGCCGCCGAGGTCGGCGACGGCCCGATCGGCGCCGTTCCCTCGTCCACCGGTCCCGCCCCCCTCCCCTACGACGTCCCGGAGGCGGTCGGCCCGTGACCGACACCCGACCCGGCACCCGGATCGTCGAGCTGCCGGTCGCCTGGCTGCGCGACCACATGCACGAGGCGCTGGCCATCTACGGCCTCGCCATGGGGTACGACCCGGCGGTCGTGGCCGGCCGCTACGGCTACGCCATCCAGCACACCGACCGCCCCGGTTTCCGCGCCGTCGGCGCCTTCGCCGCCACTGGGGCGGGTGGGGGCGAGGCGGCCGAGCAGCTCGTCGGCTTCGGCTACGGCTACCTGATCGCACCGGGCCAGTGGTGGCACGACCAGGTGCGCGCCGCCCTGGACCGCCGGACGGCGAAGAAGTGGCTGCCCGGCGCCTTCGAGGTCTGCGAGCTGCACGTCCACCCCGACCACCAGAGCCGCGGTCTGGGCCGGCAGCTGCTGCACGCCCTGGTGGCCGGCGCGACCGCTCCGGTGGCCCTGCTCTCCACCCCCGACGCCGACACGAAGGCGTTCCGGCTCTACCACGCCGACGGCTTCGTCGACCTGGCCCGCGGCTACCACTTCCCGGGCGATCCGCGGCCGTTCGCGATCCTCGGCGTCGAGCTCCCGATGCATCCGCGCGACCCGCAGCCGGCGAACACCTGAGCGTGCCCTCCCCCGAAGCGCAACCGGCTCCCGTCGACGTCGTCGTGATCGGCTCCGGCCACAACGGGCTGGTCGCCGCCTGCTACCTGGCGCGCCAAGGGCTGTCGGTCGAGGTCGTGGAGTCCGACACCGTCCTCGGCGGGGCGGTCTCCACCGTCGAGCGCTGGCCCGGCGTGCGCGTCGACCGCGGCTCGAGCGCGCACGTGATCATCCGGCAGAGCGGCATCGTCGAGGAGCTGGGCCTGGCCGCCCACGGCCTGCGCTACCTCGACTGCGACCCGTGGGGCTTCGCGCCCGCGCCGTCCCCGGGCGACGCCGGTCCCGACGGCCGGCCGCTGGTCTTCTCCGTCGACCTGGACGCGACCTGCGCCTCCATCGCCGCCGCCTGCGGCCAGGACGACGCCGACGCCTACCGCCGCTTCGTCGCGGTCTGGGGGCCGCGCAGCCGGGCCGTCGTCGCCTCGTTCGGCCGTCGTCCCAGCGCCGGCGGGCTGGTCCGCTCCTTCTGGCCGCTGGGCGCCCCCGGGGAGGGCCGCACCCGCACCCCCGGAGGCGAGCTGGCGGTCGACTTCCTGGGTTCGGGCGACGCCCTGCTGGACCGCTGGTTCGGCAGCGAGCGGCTCAAGGCGGCCCTGGCCTGGTTCGGCGCCCAGTCCGGCCCGCCGATGTCCGAGCCCGGCACCGCCGCCATGGTCGGCTGGGTGGCGCTGCTGCACGACGTGCCGCCCGGCCACCCCGTCGGCGGCTCGGGTGGGCTGACCGCGGCGTTGCGGCGACGGCTGGAGGCCGACGGCGGACGGGTGGTGCTCGGCGACGGCGCCGCGCGCCTGCTCGTCGACGACGACGGCACCGGGCCCCGGATGACCGGCGTCGAGACGGAGTCGGGGCGGCGCGTGGTCGCCGGCGCGGTCGTGGCCGCGTGCCACATCGGGGTGACCCGGCGGCTGGCCGGCGAGGACGCACCCCCGGCGCTGGCCGAGGCCAATCCGCCGGTCGGCAACGGCTTCGGGCTGGTCGTGCGCGCGCTCACCGACGCGCTGCCGGCCTATCCGGGCGCCACTCCCGAGGAGTCGCTGCAGGGACTGCAACTGCTGTGCACCGACCGGGCGCAGCTCGCCGCCGCCCATGGCGACTGGGGCGCCGGACGGGTGCCGCGCGAGCCGGTGCCCCTGGCGATGTCCTTCTCCGCCAGCGACGACACGCTCGCTCCCGACGGCTCGCACGTCGTCACGATCTGGGGTCAGTGGTATCCCTACGCCCTGGCCGACGGCAGCGACTGGGACGCCCTCGCCGACGCGGAGGCGCAGCGGCTCGTCGAGGCGGTCGACCGCTTCGCGCCCGGGTTCGCCGACTCGGTACAGCGGCTGTACGTCCAGACCCCGGTCGCCCTGGAGCGCGAGCTGTCCCTGCCCCGTGGCAACGTCATGCACGTGGAGATGGGGCTGGCCAGCATGTTCGGGTTCCGGCCCACACCCGCGTTGTCCGGCTACCGCGTCCCCGGCCTGCGCGGCCTCTACCTCGCCGGCGCCTCCACCCACCCCGGCGGCGGCGTCTCCGGGAACTCCGGCCGCAGCGCGGCCCGGGTCGTGCTCGGCGACCGGTCGCGGCCGGCGCGCGCCCGCGCGGCGGCGATCGGGTCCCTGCGCCGGGCGGGGGCCAGGCTCGGGCGGAGACCTTCGTGATCCCGTCGATCGCCGCGCTCCCCCTGCCACGGCTCCGCACCGCCCGGGAGCTGGTGCCGCTCGCCCTCGCCGCGGCACTGCTGGCCACCGCGATCGCCTATCCCCTCGCCGACGGCGACACCCGGAACGCCGTCAGCTGGGCCATCGTCCTGCTCGGCGCGACGCTGTCGGTGGTGCACGCCTGGCTGAGCCGGGGAGCGCGCACCGGCCTCGGCGTCCTGGTCCTCGTCGGCGGCGTCGCCGTGGCGTTCGAGAGCGTCGGGTTGGCCACCGGATTCCCGTACGGGAGCTACACCTACAGCGACGTCCTGGGCCCGACGCTGCTCGGCGTGCCGTTCCTCGTGCCTCTGGCCTGGCTGATGATGGCCTGGCCGAGCTGGCTGCTGGGCGGCCGGCTGGCCCGGCCGGTGCGCCCCGGACGACGGCGGGCGGCGCGCATCGCGTGGGCCGCGGCCGTCTTCGCCGCCTGGGACGTCGTCCTCGACCCGCAGATGGTCGACGCCGGCTACTGGACGTGGGCGCACCCCTCGCCGGGCCTCCCGGGGATCGACACCGTGCCGCTGACCAACCTCGCCGGCTGGCTGCTGGCCGGGGTGGTCCTGATGACGCTGCTGGACCTCCTCGTCGAGCGCACGGCCACTCCCCCCGCCGTCGGCGACGCCGCCCCGCTGCTCGCGCTGGCCTGGATGACCCTCGGCGGCGCGCTCGCCCACGCCGGCTGGCTCGGGCTGCCCGGATCGGCCGTGTGGGGCGCCGGCCTCGGTGCCGCCGTCCTCGCCGTGCTCGCCGTCCAGCACGCGCGGCAGCCGTGAGCGGCAGGTTCCTGCGCACCCTGGCCGGGATCTCGGTCGCGGGCGCGGCGCACGCTGCCCTCAACGCCGCGCTGCTGCGCCGCCCACCCGCCGCGCCGGCCACGGTCCGCCGGTCGGTCACCGTGGTCGTCCCGGTGCGCGACGAGGCGGCGGACGTCCGCGACTGCCTCGCCGCGGCCCTCGACCAGCGCGGCGTCCCCAGGCTGCGCGTCGTCGTCGTGGACGACGGCTCGACCGACGGCACCGCCGAGCTCGTCGCCGCCCACCCCGACCCCCGCGTGCAGCTGGTGACGGCGCCACCGCCCGGGCCGGGCTGGCTGGGCAAGCCGAATGCTTGCGCACACGGCGCCGCGATCGCGGACGACGCCGACGTCCTCGTGTTCCTCGACGCGGACGTGCGGCTGATGCCCGACGCCGTCGCCGCGGCCGTCGCGGTGCTGGACGACGCGGGGCTGGACCTGGTCTCCCCCTGGCCGCGGCAGCTGACCGGCAGCGCTGCCGAGCGGCTGGTCCAGCCGTTGCAGCAGTGGCTGTGGGCGACGTTCCTGCCCCTCCGGCTGGCCGAGCGCTCGCCACGGCCCGCGCTGGCCGCGGCCAACGGGCAGTTCCTCGTCGTGCGGCGCGCGGCCTACGAACGGGCCGGCGGGCACGCCGCGGTCCGCGGCGAGGTCATCGAGGACGTCGCCCTGCTGCGCGCGGTGAAGGCGACAGGCGGGCGCGGGGCCGTCGTCGACGGGTCGCGGCTGGCCGTGTGCCGCATGTACGAGGGCTGGGCCGGGGTGCGGGAGGGCTACGCGAAGTCGCTGTGGGCCGCCGTCGGGGGCTCGCCGGCTGCCGGGCTCGTCACCGCCGGCGCCCTCACCGCGGTGTGGGTGCTCCCCGCGGCCGCGGCGCTGCGGGGCTCACGGGCCGGGCTCGTCGGGTACGCGGGCGGGGTGGCCGGCCGGGCGGTCAGCGCCGCGGCGACCGGTGGCCGGGTGTGGCCCGACGCGCTGGCCCACCCGCTCTCCGTGCTGGCCCTGGACGTCCTGATGGTGCGCTCGGTGGCCGGTCACCGGCGCGGCACGCTGCGCTGGCGGGGCCGCGGCGTGACCGCGGAGCCGCCCGCGCCGCAGGGCCGCGCTGCGGCGAGGATGGGCCGGTGACCTCCCCGGCAGCGCGCGAGCGCGTCTCCTTCGACCCCGACGCGATGGACACCGGCGCCTTCTACCGGGTGCTGAACTCCGTCGTCGTCCCGCGGCCGATCGCGTGGGTCTGCACCCGCTCGGCGTCCGGCGTGCACAACCTCGCGCCGCACTCCTTCTACACGGTGGCGTGCGTGACCCCGCCGGTCGTGCAGTTCACGTCGGTGGGGCGCAAGGACTCGCTGCGCAACGCCGAGGCGACACGCGAGTTCACCGTGAACCTCACGCCCGAGGCCCTGTTCGAGCAGGTCAACGCCACGGCCACCGACTTCCCGCCCGACTCCAGCGAGGCCGAGCACACCGGGGTGCGACTGGAACCCGCCGAGACCGTGGACGCGATGCGGGTCGCCGAGTCGCCGGTGTCCATCGAGTGCGTCCTGCACGGCACGCTCGCCCTCGGCGACAGCACGGTGGTCTTCGGCCGGGTGCGGCACATCAGCGTGTGGGCCGAGGCGGTGCACGACGGACGGCCGCGCATCGAGCACCTGCGGCCCCTGGCCCGGCTGGGCGGGAACGAGTGGTCGACCGTCGGCGAGGTGCGCGAGATCAAACGGATCTCCTACCGGGCCTGGGCGGCCGACCCGGCCATCGGCGAACGTCTCCGCGACGAGTAGCTAGGCGGGCAGGTGCGCCGCGACCTCGGCCGCGGCCTCGTCGCCGAAGGCCTCGGCGAAGCGGCTGAGGAAGCTCTCCCGCGGCAGGTCGTACTCCTGCGTGCCGACGACCTCCACGGCGGCGGTCGCGACGGCGGAGCCCAGCTGGGTGGCCCGCTCCAGGCCCAGGCCCCACATGCGCCCGGCGATGAACCCCGCGCGCAGCGCGTCACCGCCGCCGGTCGGCTCGACCGGCTTGGTCTCGGGCACCGCGATGACCTCGATCGGCTCCTCGCCCTGGCGGCGCACGAGGACGCCGTCCTTCGCGCGGGTGGTGACCCAGATGCCCACCCGGGCCAGCACCTCGTCGGCGTCCCAGCCGGTCTTCTGCTGGAGGAGGTGCGACTCGTACTCGTTGGTGAACAGCAGGTCGGCGCCGTCGACCAGGTCGCGGATCATCGCGCCGTCGGCCCAGGCCAGCTGCTGGCTCGGGTCGGCGGCGAAGGCCAGCCCGCGGTCCCGGCATTCCTGCGTGTGCCGCACCATGGCGGTGGGGTCGTTCGGGCCCACGACCACCAGGTCGGGCTCCCCCACCCGCCGGGCGACGGGCGCGAGCTCGATCTGCGAGGCCTCGGCCATGGCACCCGAGTAGAACGACGCGATCTGGTTGTTGGCCGCGTCGGTCGTGCAGACGAAGCGGGCCGTGTGCTTGAGCTCCGACCAGTGCACGCTGCCGGTGTCGACGCCGTGCCGGTTGAGCCACGCCTCGTAGTCGGCGAAGTCGCTGCCCACGGCGCCGACGAGCACCGGCCCGAGGCCGAGCAGGCCCAGGCCGTAGGCCATGTTCGCGCCGGCGCCGCCGCGGTGCTGGACCAGGTCGTCGACGAGGAACGACAGCGAGACGTTCTCCATCTGCCCCTCCACGAACTGCTCCACGAACTTCCCGGGGAAGGTCATGAGGTGGTCGGTGGCGATGGACCCGGTGACGACGACGGGCACGGGCTGCTCCTGGGGGGATGGCTCCGGAGGGGCACGGGCCCCCGGCTCGCGGGCGGGCCTGGGTGACGGAGAGGCGAACGGGAGGGGTCGAGCACCGAACAGAGTAGGCGCCGCCCGGACCGCCAGAGGCCATGAGGTGCGCCGCTTCCCCCGGACGGTGCCCCGTCAGCGCGGCCCGGGGCCCTCCGGTCCCGCCAGCTCCGAGCGGAGCCACCACCCCAGCTGGACCGTGGCCACCGCGCCCAGGACAGCGCCCACGGCGGCTCCGCTGGTCACCGTGAGCACGTCGCCGTCCACGCCGCGCACCTCGAGACCGGAGACCACGCCGGCACCGCCGAGGGTGAGGGCGGCCATGACCACGCGGGTGGGGCGCTCCCACAGTGAGATCGGGCCGGTGCGGTCCACGCCTGCCTGCCCGGCGCGGGCGCGCACGTAGTCGGGCAGCCAGCACAGCGCGCCGAACACGACCACCAGCCAGCCCGGAGCGCCGGCCACCCACAGCGCTCCGGCGTAGGCGACCTCGGTGAGCCGGTCGACCACCGAGTCGAGCACGAACCCGCGCTGGGAGGCCCGCCCGGCCCCGATGGCCAGCGCGCCGTCGAGGCTGTCGAGCAGTCCCGACAGGCCCACCAGGAGCCCGGCCGCGATCAGCCAGGCGCCCCCCGCGGCGGCGGGGGCGACCGCGGCCGCGGCGACGGCCAGGCCGGCGGCGGTCGCGACCACCGGCGGCATCCCGGCGAGCGGCCGGGCGAGGGTGTGGGCGAGGGTCAGCCACCCGCGCACCAGCGGCGAGGACGTGTCGGCGTCCCCGTGCCAGCGCGACCACGCCGCCAGGTACTCGTCCCGGTTCAGCACCGCGCCCCTTCCCCCGCATCGCCGGTCCGGACCGTGATGCCCGGCTCCCGAACAGGGACAGTAGGTGGATGCTCGCCGGTCTCTCCCCCGCCCGCCGACGCGTCGTCCTCGTCGTCCTCGCCCTGGCGTCGATCGGCGCGGCGGTCCTGGCCGGCGTCGTGCACCAGCGGCCCTCGGCCGCCGACCCGCAGCCGGCCGACCAGGACCGGCTCGGCCCGGTGCTGCTGGTGCCCGGCTACGGCGGCGCCACCGGCGCCCTGCAGCTCCTCGCCGACCGGCTGACCGCGGCGGGCCGGGACGCCACGGTGGTCGGCCTCCCGGGCGACGGCACCGGCGACCTCACGGCGTCCGCCGACGCGCTGGACGCCGCGGCGACCGCCGCTCTGGAGCGCACCGGCGACCCGGCCGTGGACGTCGTCGGCTTCTCGGCCGGCGGCATCGTCGCGCGCCTGTGGGTCGCCGACGGCAACGCCGACGTCGTCCGCCGGGTGGTGACGCTGGGCTCCCCGCACCACGGCACCGACCTCGCCGGGGTGGCGGGGGCGCTGGCGCCCGCTCAGTGCCCGGTCGCCTGCCGTCAGCTGGCGCCCGGCAGCGAGCTGCTCGCGGAGCTGAACGCCGGCGACGAGACGCCGGAGGGGCCGAGCTGGGTGTCCATCTGGACCACCAGGGACCGGGTCGTCCCGCCGGAGAGCTCCCGGCTCGGCGGCGCGCTCGAGCTGCCCGTCCAGTCGGTCTGCGCCGGTGCACAGGTGGAGCACAGCGACCTCCCGCGCGATGGGCTGGTGCAGGAGATGGTGCTCGCCGAGCTGGCGGCCGGCGAGCCCGTGGAGCTGGGCCCGGCCGACTGCGCGCGCCTCAGCTAGTTCCGCGTACGGCAACCATCGCCCCGAAGGCGGCTATGGGATACCGCCCCTCCGGAACGATGTGCGCTGAAGGCAGGTTCCGGCCCGGGAACCGGCCATGGGCGCACATTGCTCGGCCCTTAGCCCGATCACTCCGGAGTCACGCCGAGTGTCGCTGAATGGGCCGCTTGCGGGCATCCGCCTCACTGAACCCGAGCCTACGAGAAAGCGCCGGGGTCGCTCCGGGCTTCATCTGTCGACGCATCAGCAGCTACCGTCCGGCCGTGACGCGCGGAGATACAGCGCCCCTCGATCCGGCTATCGCTGCTGTCATAGAGAGCTTTGCCCCATATCACTCAGTGATGCGCAGAGTCGCGCTCTTGAGCGCACCGGCCGCGATCTTCGTTCCCGTCGCGCGCCGTCTACGCGGCGAGTCCGGTGTGCCAACAGGCCCCAAACTGGTCACCTTGCTCAACACCTTCATGGCGCTGGGCCTGACGCACTATGTGCGTCAGCCTGCGCGATGGCAGCGGTTGAAGCACCGGAAGATCCCCGGATGGGCGGCCGGCGCAGGCCTCATCTACCTCACTTTGTCTCCCGCAGCGGCGGCTCGATGGAACGGTGGGGTGATTCTCCGTGGACGGTCCCCGCTATGGGCAGCACTCGTAGCGCCCACCAGCGCACTCCGGCACGCCCTGTTGCTGGTCGGCTATCGCCGCTATCGAGCGGTGAAGGAATCCCAGGCAACGGCCGCTGAGGAGGGCAACGCCGTTCTTCGGTCAGCGGGTTCCCCGGACGATTAGACGCCCGGGCGTGCCGCCTCAGCGAAGCAATGCGGAGGTTGGTCGCGGGATGTCCCATCGTGGGACGCTCAGGGACAGGCGGCTCATTCCGGCGCTGGGCCAGCGGAGCGACCGATGCTGGTCCGGTACTAGCTCGTGACGTCCTTGGTCGTGAAGTTCGCCCACGCCGCCGCCAGCAGTACGCCCACGTAGACGCCCTGCAGCGCCAGGCCGCGGGTGAGGTCGCGCCACTGGATCGGGTCGCGGAAGAGGTCGACGAAGGCCAGCCAGTAGCGGGTCGGCAGGTAGGGCGCGATCGGCGAGGCGGCGTCCAGGGTGAACAGCAGCGACGAGGTGACCAGCACCGCCAGTGCCCCCATCGTGGCGGCGAGCGGTGAGTCGGTCATCGTCGAGAAGAACAGGCCGAAAGCCGCCACTCCCAGCATCGACACCGCGACGTAGCCGATGGCGAGCACGGTCCGGCCGGTGATCTGCTCGGACGTGAGCGAGGTGCCCGACACCGAGGTGCCGCCAATGGGCTGCGCGTCGAACAGCGTCGTCCCCACCAGGTAGCCGACGGCGGCGACCACCACCACCGTCACCACCACGAAGGCAAGGAC
Organism: Blastococcus aurantiacus; assembly: GCF_900102425.1. Lineage (GTDB taxonomy): Bacteria > Actinomycetota > Actinomycetes > Mycobacteriales > Geodermatophilaceae > Blastococcus > Blastococcus aurantiacus. The sequence goes on along the minus strand of NZ_FNBT01000004.1, from coordinate 367,359 downwards.
GGCGACGAGCTTTGCGACCAGCAGCCGGGTGCGCCCGACCGGCCGGGCGAGCAGGTAGCGCAGCGTCCCGGCCTGGGCCTCCCCCGCCACCGCGTCCCCCGAGATCACCGCCACCGCGATCGGCAGGAACAGCGGCAGCACGATGGCCAGCGCGGCCAGTGGGTAGAGCGACCCGTTGCGCAGGACGGCCGAGAGGAACGGCGGACCCTCGCCGGGCCGCGGCGCCAGGTCGGTGACGACCAGCAGCACCGCCACCAGCACCGGCAGGGCGTTGAGGACGGCGATGGTGGCCCAGGTGCGCGGACGGCGGAACATCTTGCGCAGCTCGACCGTGATCACCGCGGTACCTCCACCCGGTCGGGGCTCGTACCGGCGGCGGCCAGCACCACCTGCTCGAGCGTCGGCCGGTCCAGGGCCAGCCCGGTCACCGGGATGCCCGCGCCCACGAGCAGCGCGTTCACCTCGGCGGGGTCCTCGCCCCGCACGACGAGCCGGTCGCCCTCGACGGCGGTGACCCGCCCGTCGAGCAGTGCGCGCACCCGGTCGGGCGCAGGGCTGTGCACGACCGTCGACCCGGTCGGGGCCACCAGCGTGGGGATGCGGTCCTGCAGCACCAGCCGGCCGCGGTCGAGCACGCCCACCCGGTCGCACAGCTGCTCCACCTCGGCGAGCAGGTGGCTGGACAGGAAGATCGTCGTCCCGCCGCGGTGCAGGTCCAGGAGGAGCTCGCGGATCTCCGAGATGCCCTGCGGGTCCAGGCCGTTGGTGGGCTCGTCGAGCACGAGCAGCTCGGGACGGCGCAGCAGCGCACCGGCCAGCCCGAGGCGTTGCCGCATGCCGAGCGAGTACGCCTTGACCGGCTTGCGCCCGGCGCCGCCGAGTCCCACCTGGTCCAGGGCGGCGTCCACGCGGGCGCTGCGGGTGCGCCACGGTCCGCCGCGGCCCGAGGCGTCCAGCAGGCGCAGGTTCTCCCGGCCCGACAGGTGCCCGTAGGAGGCCGGGCCCTCGATCAGCGCCCCCACCCTCGGCAGCACCCGGCGTCCAGCGCGCGGCATCCGGCCGCCGAGCAGCTCGACTTCGCCGCTCGTGGGCAGCACCAGCCCGAGCAGCATGCGGACGGTGGTGGTCTTGCCCGACCCGTTGGCGCCCAGGAAGCCGTAGACGTCGCCCTGCTGCACGTCGAGGTCGATGCCGTCGACGGCACGCACGCGGCCGTACCGCTTCACCAGGCCGCGGGTGCTGATGACCGCGCTCATCCGGTGCCTGCCAGCTCGGGCAGCTGGCCGGCCGCGGTGACCAGTGCATCAAGGGTGACCGTGCCGGTGAGCACGTACGGACCGCGACCCGGGGGCTCGACCAGCATCAGGCCGACCGGCCCGGCGGCGATCCGCGCGCCCGCGTCGTCGACGACGGCGTCCGGGCTCTGCGCGAGCGTGTCGTCCAGGGCCCGTGCGAGCCCCTCCGGGACGGGCGCGACGGCGAGCAGCGTCACGCCCGAGCCGTAGAGCCCGATCCCGCGCGGCGCCCCGTCCAGCACCCGCCGGGGCAGGCCGGCCAGCTCCGGCGGCAGCGCCACGGGGCGCACGCGGTCGCCGGCCTCGCGGAGCACCTCGGCCTGCCGGCCGTTCCGCGCCGTGGCACCCGGCGGTGGCCGGAAGGCGGTCACCTCCGCCGGGGGGACGGCGAGCTCGAGGTCGAGGAAGCGGGTGTCCAGCGCCGGCCGGTCGCTGCCCTTCGCCACCACCTCGACCTGCACCGGCAGCCCGCTGTCGCCGTCGACCCAGACGTCGACCCGGCGGACCGAGGCCGCCGGGGCGGCGGGCTCCAGCCGGAGCCCGAGCGCGTCGCGGCCGGCCACCCGGCGCGCGCCGATCCGGGTGAGCTCCGCATCCGCCGCCTCCGACAGCAGCCGCCGGCCCAGCGAGGGTGGCAGGAGGTCCGGCGCGGCGGGCAGCTCCAGCGGGGCGGCCTCGGTGCGGGTCGCCGTCGCCCGCTCGTACTCCCACGTCCAAGAGCCGCCGGCGTCGCGGTGGACCCCGGTCTCGCCTGCGGTGGTGACGACGTCCACCCGGTGGTCGGCGGGCCCGCGCCACCAGACGCGCATGGTCGTGCGGTCGCTGAACAGGTCGGCCACCGAGGTCAGCTGGTCGGTCACGGGCAGCGCCAGCCCGCCGGCGGACTCGGCGTAGCCGGAGTACCCGACGGAGTCGCTGGCCAGGACGGCGGCGCGCAGGTCGGGGGCGAAGACGTCGGCGTCCTCTACCGGCAGCGCGCCGACGACGGCGGGGAGGGACACCAGGACCGCGACGAGCACCCCGACGGCGGCCCAGCGTGGCGCGGCGGCGCGCCCGCGGTCCGACATGCCGGCCACGGTACGTGCGCCCAGCCGGTGCGTGCCGGGCCCGGAACGCACCTCACGCGTGCGCCGGTGCGGTTCGGGGCACCCCCTCGCCATGGCTGCCCAGATCAGTGACGCCGTCGTCGTCGACGTCCTCCGCCGGGTCGACCGGCTGGCCACTCCGCTGGCCGCCCGGCTCGGCCGCCCCCCGGCGCTGCCCCAGGCCGAGCGCGACCAGTGGTGGGCCGACCAGGTGTCGCGGGTGGCGGCCGGCGTCTCCGCCGCGCCGCGTCTCGCCGGGAAGCTCGCCGACCTCCTGCCGCTGCAGAACACCGTCGGGACGGCGGTGCAGTCGGTCGTCGTCCTCGGGGTCGCCGGGGAGCACGGAGTGACGGAGCCTGCCGAGCGGGTGGCGCTGCTGGCCCGCGTGCTGCTGGACCGCGACCTGCCGGCGTCCGTGGTCGAACCGCTGTTCGCCCGGAGCAAGGGCACCTACCGCGAGGAGGCGTTCGGCGCCGCCGACGAGCGCAGGGGCGTGGCCGGGGTCGCGCGCACCGTGTGGCGGGTCGCCCGCCTGCTGGGCCGCATCGACGAGTCCCTCGACGCCCGCCCCAAGGGCAAGTGGCGCCACCGCGCCCTGTCCAACCTGCCCGTCGTGGGCGTCGTCGGTGGGTACGCCGCCGAGCGCGAGGGCCTCCGCCGTGCCGCGGCGAAGGCCGCGGTGGTCCTCGACGGCCGGGTCAGCCCGCCGTCGTGACCGAGGGCGCGCCGACCAGGTTGGCGTGGACCTCACGAGTCGCCGTCGAGCGGTTCATGGTGATGAAGTGGATGCCGGGCACGCCCTCGTCCAGCAGCGTGCGGCACAGGTCGGTGGCCACCTCGACCCCGTAGGCCCGGACGGCCGCCTTGTCCTCCGGCCGGTCGCCGTCGAGGGCCTCGAACCGCTCGGCGAGCTCGGCGGGGAACGCCTGCCCGGACAGCTGCACGATCCGCTTGATCTGCCTGGCGTTGGTCACCGGCATGACCCCGGCGATGATCGGGACGTCACAGCCCCGGTCGGTCACCCGGTCGCGCATGCGCAGGTAGTCGTCGGCCCGGAAGAACATCTGGGTGATGGCGAAGTCGGCACCGGCCCGGCACTTGGCCACGAACATGTCGACATCGCTGTCGAAGTCCGGGGAGCGCGGGTGCCGCTCCGGGAACGCCGCGACGCCGACGGAGAAGTCGCCCATCGACTTGATCAGCTCGACGAGCTCGGCGGCGTACGACAGCCCCTCGGGGTGGGCGACCCAGTCGGCCTGCGGGTCAGCGCCCGGCGGGTCGCCACGCAGCGCGATGATGTTGCGGACCCCGGCGGCAGCCAGCCGGCTCACGACGTGCCGCAGCTCGGCGATGCTGTGGTCGACCGCGGTCAGGTGCGCCAGCGGCGTCATCGTCGTCTCGGTCGCGATGCGCTCGGTCACCGAGACCGTGCCCTCGCGGGTGCTGCCACCGGCGCCGTAGGTGACCGACACGAACGAGGGCTGCAGCCGCTCGAGCTCGCGCAGGGCGCTCCACAGCTGCTGCTCGCCTTCGGGGGTCTTCGGCGGGAAGAACTCGAAGGACCAGGTCGGCCGCTCCGAGGCCAGCAGCTCACGCACGGTCTGGGTCACGGTCATCGAGGGTACGGAGGGCCGTCCACTTTCTCCCGACCGACCGCATCCGGATTGCGCCGTCGCGGCGAAGAGGGCACGAACGGACGACCCGGGAGGACCCACACATGTTCGGCAGCATCCTGCCCGGCCTCGCCGGCCCGGCCCGTCCGGAGCTGCGGGGCGATACTGACCGGGTGACCACCAGGACCCGGCAGGCCGCGGCTGTTGCCCACCCGGCGCCGTCGCTGGCCGCCGCGGACCTCGACCGGTTGCACGCCGCGGTGCAGGCGGCGCTGACCGAATTCCTCGACCGGCAGCGCACCACGCTCGCGGGGATGGCCGCGGGCCTGGCCCCCGTCGTCGACGAGGTCGCCGCACTGGCCGCCGGGGGCAAGCGGCTGCGCCCCTCCTTCGCCTACTGGGGTTGGCGCGGCGCCCGCGACACCGGCCCCGGGTCCGGCGAGGACGACGCAGCGGTGCTCCGCGCGGTCTCCGCCCTGGAGTTCGTGCACGCCAGCGCCCTGGTCCACGACGACGTCATGGACGGCGCCGTCACCCGCCGCGGCCGCCCGGCCACCCACATCGGCTTCGCCGCCCGCCACGCCGCCGACGCGCTCCACGGCGACGGCGACCTCTTCGGCACCGGTGCGGCGATCCTCGTCGGCGACCTGGCGCTGGTCTGGTCCGACGAGCTGCTCCGCTGCTCGGGCATCTCCGAGGGCGCGCTGAGCCGGGCGCGGGCCGTGTGGGACACGATGCGCACCGAGGTCACCGCCGGGCAGTACCTCGACCTGCTGCGCGCCGCCGGTGGCCTGCCCGGCCCCGAGGGCGCCCTCACCGTCGCCCGTTACAAGAGCGCCGGCTACACCGTCCAGCGGCCCCTGCAGCTCGGCGTGGCCATCGCCGGCGCCGGGCCCCGGGTGGTCGAGGCCACCACCGCCATCGGCCTGCCGCTGGGCGAGGCGTTCCAGCTGCGCGACGACGTCCTCGGGGTGTTCGGCGACCCCACGGTCACCGGCAAGTCCGCCGACGACGACCTGCGCGAGGGCAAGCAGACCCTGCTGATCGCCTGGGCGGAGGAGGCCGCGGACGCGGCCGGCCGCCGGCTGCTCGACGAGCTGCTCGGCAACGCCGCGGCCCGCGAGGAGGACTTCCAGGCCCTGCGCGGACTGATCGAGGACACCGGCGCCCGCGACCGGGTCGAGCAGCGCATCGCGCAGAGCACCGCCCGCGCCCGCACCGCCATCGCCGACGCCCCGCTGTCCCACGACGCCAAGGCCGCCCTCGACGCGCTCGCCGTCGCGGCGACCAGCCGTACCGCCTGACGTGCGGACCGTTCCCGGACCCACCGACCGCGTCGTCGTCGTCGGTGCCGGCCTGGCCGGCCTGGCGACGGCGCTCCGGCTGCGCGGCGCCGGCCGCGAGGTCACCGTCGTCGAGCGCGGGGAGGGCCCCGGCGGTCGCGCCGGGCGAATCGAGTCGCACGGCTACGCCCTGGACACCGGCCCCTCGGTCTTCACCGCGCCCGAGGTGCTCGCCGACACCTTCGCCGCCGTCGGCGAGAAGACGTCCGACCGGCTCACGCTGACGCCGCTCGAGACCAGCTACCGCGCGCAGTTCGCCGACGGCACCTCCCTCGACGTGCACGCCGCGCCGGACGCGTTCGCCGCGGAGGTCGCCCGGCTCTGCGGGCCGGCCGAGGCCGACGCGCTGCGCCGCTACCTCGCCGACCTCGCCGAGCTGTACCGGCTGCAGCTGACGACCTTCATCGACCGCAACCTGGACTCCCCGCTCGACCTGCTGGGGCCGGAGCTGGTGCAGCTGGCCCGCCGTGGCGGCTTCGGCCGGCTGTCCACCCACGTGGGCAAGTACTTCGCCGACGACCGCCTGCGCCGGCTGTTCAGCTTCCAGGCGCTCTACGCCGGCGTCTCCCCCTTCAAGGCCATCGCGGCCTACGCCGTCATCGCCCAGCTCGACATCGGCGCCGGGGTCTGGCACCCGGAGGGCGGGATCGCGGCCGTCCCCCGCGCCCTGGCCGCCGCGGCCGCCGACGCGGGCGTGGAGTTCCGCTACGGGGCGAGCGTCATCGCGCTCCCGACGTCGGGACGGCGGGTGAGCGGCGTGCGCCTGGCCGACGGCGAGGTGCTGCCCGCCGACGCCGTCGTGGTCACCAGCGACGCGCCCTGGCGGCTGGTGCCCGGCGTGCCCGCCCCCCGCCGGCCGGTCTGGTCCCCGTCGTGCGTGGCCCTGCACGTCGGCGTGCGCGACGAGCTGCCCGGCCAGGCCCACCACACCATCAGCTTCGGCGGGTCGTGGCAGCAGGTCTTCGACGAGCTGACCCGCGACGGCCGGCCGATGAGCGACCCCAGCCTGCTGATCAGCATGCCGTCGGTCACCGACCGCACGCTGGCCCCCGAGGGCGGTCAGGTGGTCAGCGTCGTGGCCCCCACCCCCAACCTCGACCCGCGCAGCGGCGGCAACCCCGACCTGGACTGGGCGACCCTCGGCCCGCGCTACCGCGAGGAGCTGCTGGCCACCCTGGATGCGCGCGGCTGGACCGGCATCGCCGACGCGATCGAGGTGGAGCACATGGACACCCCGCTGACCTGGGCCGACCAGGGCATGGCCGCGGGCACGCCGTTCGCGCTGGCGCACACCTTCGGCCAGACCGGCCCCTTCCGGCCCTCGACCCTCCCCCGGCGCGGGCCGGAGAACGTGGTGCTGGCCGGCTCCTCGGTGCAGCCGGGGGTCGGTGTGCCGATGGTGCTGATCAGTGGCCGGCTGGCCGCCGAGCGGATCACCGGGCCGGTGGCCCGATGACCGAGCTTGCGAGGTCATCCAGAAACAGAGCACGCCGCGGCATGGGGCCGACGAGCGCCAGCGAGGAGGTCTCATGACGCTGGTGCACCCGCCGGGGACGCAGGCGGCGCGGCAGGAGCAGCTCGCCGCGGCCTACGCGCACTGCGCCGCCGTCGCCGCGGAGCACGGCAAGAGCTACTTCCTCGCCACCCGGCTGCTCACCCCGGACCGGCGGCCCGCGGTGCACGCGCTCTACGCGGCCGCCCGCACGGCCGACGACCTCGTCGACCTGCCCGGCCCGGACCCGGTGGGCGACCTCACCGAGTGGTCCCGCGCGGTGCTGGCCGAGCTGGCCGCCGGCTGGTCGGAGGACCCGGTCCGGCTCGCGCTCGTGCACACCTGGCGCCGCTACGACATCGGCGTCGACCACCTCGTCGACTTCCTCGCCGCGATGACCAGCGACCTCGACGTCGACTCCTACGCCGACATGGCCGCGCTCGACCGGTACATGTGGGGCTCTGCGTCGGTGATCGGGCTGCAGGTGCTGCCCGTCCTGGGCACCGCGCCCGGCGTGACCCGCGAGGAGGCCGCGCCGCACGCCATCGCGCTGGGCGAGGCGTTCCAGCTGACCAACTTCCTGCGCGACGTCGCCGAGGACGTCGACCGCGGGCGGGTGTACCTGCCCGCCGACCTCATGGCCGCGCACGGCGTCACCCGGGAGCAGCTCGCCGAGAGGCGGCACTCCCCCGGATTCGAGGCGCTGATGCGCGAGATGGTGGCGATCACCCGCCGCCGGTACGACGACGCCGCGCCCGGCACGCCGCTGCTCGCGCCGGAGTCCCGCGACTGCGTGCGGGCGGCCACCGATCTCTACGGCGGGATCCTCAGCGAGATCGAGCGCGCCGACTACCGGGTGCTCGACGGCCGGGTCTCGGTGTCCAGGCCGCGGCGCCTGGCGGTGTTCGCCCGCCGGTTGACCGCCGCCCAGCTGGCGAGGGTCAGGGTCACCATGGCGAAGCCGAAGAGCAGGTCCTCGACCGGCGCGTAGGCGATCCGCGGGCCCCAGATGGCGCGCTCGTCGTAGACCACGACGTCCAGGCCGGTGAGCACGCCGTTCATCAGCAGCTGGAAGAACACGATGATTGCGTAGGCGGTCCAGAAGACCTTCCGGGTGACCATGCGGGTCCGGTACACCGCCAGGTCCACGACCAGGACGACGAGCACGGCCACGACCGCGAGGACCGAGTAGCTCATCGCTCGGCCTCTTCCGCGGGATAGCCGGCGTCCCAGCCGGTCACCCGCCGCACCGCCTCCAGCGCCAGGACCGAGCACAGCGGGACGACGAGGAAGAACAGCACCTCCTCGACCGGGATGCCACCGGGCAGCCGCACGTCGAGGGTGCGCACCGCCGAGTAGTCCCAGTGGCCCTGCGCGATCGCGTAGAGCACCCACACGATGAAGACCGAGACCTCCGGCACGATCGCCACCAGGAAGCGCCGCCAGCGGGCGTACACCCGAACGCCGAGCACCAGCTCCAGGGGCGCGGTCACCACCAGGCACCCGACGAGCAGCCCCAGGTAGGTCAGCTGCTCCACGGCAGTCCCTTCCGCGCCGGCGCCGGCGCCGGATGCACGCGGGTCAGAAGGCCAGCGCCTGCGCCCGGCGGGTGACCTCGGTGTGCCGGTCGTCGCGCAGGGCCTGCACCGGCGTGCCGGGGAGCGTCTGGTCCTCGCGGAACAGCCAGTCGAAGGCGTCCTCGTCGGAGAAGCCGCCGTCCTTGAGGACGGTCAGCAGCCCGGGCAGGTGCTTGAGGATCACGCCGTCCTGGACGAAGGCGGCCGGGATCTTGCCGTTGCCGCTGCCGGGGACGGCCATCAGCTTCCGGTCGCGCAGCAGCTGCCGGACGCGGTTCGGGGAGGTGCCGAGGAGCTGGGCGACCTCCGTGGGCGTCAACGTGTCCATAGGCTGCGAGCCTATGGCGCCTCCACCACCCGCTGACAGCCCGGTGCCCGGACAGCGACGCCGCGCGGTCGGCGAGGAGACCCCGGAGGACGCCGGCCACGAGCCCCCGTACCTCGACCTCGGGGCGCTCGAGGACCGGGCCCGCGAGCTGCTGCCGGCCGACGTCTTCGACTACTACGCCGGAGGTGCGGAGACCGAGACGACGCTGCGCGAGGCCCCCGGCGCCTGGCGGTCCTGGCGGCTGCGCCCCCGCGTGCTGACCGGGACCACCTCCGTCCCCCTGGCCACCGAACTCCTGGGCACCCCGGTCCGCTCCCCCATCGGCGTCGCCCCCTGGGCCTACCAGGGCATGGCGCACGCCGACGGGGAGCTCGCCACCGCTCGCGGCGCCGCGGCCGCCGGATCGCTCATGACCGTCTCCACCAGCGCGACGCACGCGCTGGAGGAGGTGGCGGCGGAGGCCACCGCCACCCGGAAGTGGTTCCAGCTCTACCGGCTGCACTCCGGCGCGCACACCGACGACCTCGCCCGCCGCGCCGGTGCCGCCGGCTACACCGCGCTCGTCCTCACCGTCGACCTCCCCCTCCTGGGCCGCCGGCGGCGCGACCTGCGGCACGACTTCGCCCTGCCCACCGGCCTCCGCATGGCCAACCACCCGGCCGACGGCGACCGGCCCTCGCTGCAGGACCTGGCGACGGCGACCTGGACCTTCGACGACATCGCCCGGTTCGGCGACCTCTCCGGCCTGCCGGTCGTGGTCAAGGGCGTGCTCCGCGGCGACGACGCCGCCCGCTGCGTGCGCGCCGGGGCCTCGGCCGTCTGGGTGTCCACGCACGGCGGCCGGCAGGTCGACCCGGCGGTCGCCAGCGCGCACGCCCTGCCCGAGGTGGTCGACGCCGTGGGCGAGGAGGTCGAGGTCTACGCCGACGGCGGCGTCCGCACCGGCTCCGACGTGCTCACCGCGCTGGCGCTGGGCGCCCGGGCGGTCTTCGTCGGCCGGCCCACCATCTGGGGGCTGGCCACCGGCGGTGCCGACGGCGTGACCCGCGTCCTCACCGCGCTGGGCGAGGAGCTGGCGCACACCATGGCGCTGTGTGGCGTCGACGACGTCCGGTCGGTGCCCCGCGACACCGTCGTCCCCGCGCGATAACCTCGTCCCGGGCCGTGACTGGCGCGAAGAGGTGGGCACCCACCGGGGAGCGGTCCGCGACATCCCTGCCGCGCGCCTGGGCGACCCTGTTGACGACGCCGGCCAGGAGACCCCCATGACCACTGCGCCCCCCACCCACACCACGCCCTTCGACGCCGCGACGGCCTCGGACGCCTACCGCAGCGCCCTGGCGGTGATCGGCGCCGTCGAGCCGCGGGTCGCCGCTGCCATCGGCCAGGAGCTGACCGACCAGCGCGAGTCGCTCAAGCTGATCGCCAGCGAGAACTACGCCAGCCCGGCCGTGCTGCTCACCATGGGCAACTGGTTCAGCGACAAGTACGCCGAGGGCACCGTGGGGCACCGCTTCTACGCGGGCTGCCAGAACGTCGACACCGTCGAGTCCCTGGCCGCCGAGCACGCCCGCGAGCTGTTCGGTGCCCCCTACGCCTACGTCCAGCCGCACTCGGGCATCGACGCCAACCTGGTCGCCTTCTGGGCCGTCCTCGCCCAGCGGGTGGAGCTGCCGGCACTCGAGAAGGCCGGCGCGAAGCACGTCAACGACCTCACCGACGCCGACTGGGCCACGCTGCGCCGGGCCCTCGGCGACCAGCGGATGCTCGGCATGTCCCTGGACGCCGGCGGGCACCTGACCCACGGCTTCCGCCCCAACATCAGCGGCAAGATGTTCGAGCAGTCCTCCTACGGCACCGACCCGGCCACCGAGCTGCTCGACTACGACGCCGTCCGCGCCCGGGCCCGCGAGTTCAAGCCGCTGATCATGATGGCCGGCTACTCCGCCTACCCGCGCCGCGTGAACTTCGCGACGATGCGCGAGATCGCCGACGAGGTCGGCGCAACGTTCGTCGTCGACATGGCGCACTTCGCGGGCCTGGTGGCCGGCAAGGTGCTCACCGGCGACTTCGACCCGGTGCCGCACGCCCACGTCGTCACCAGCACCAGCCACAAGTCGCTGCGCGGTCCGCGTGGTGGCTTCGTCCTGGCCCAGCCCGAGTTCGCCGACGCCGTCGACCGCGGCTGCCCGATGGTGCTCGGTGGCCCGCTGCCGCACGTGATGGCCGCCAAGGCCGTCGCCTTCGCCGAGGCGCGTCAGCCGTCCTTCGCCGGCTACGCGCAGGCCGTCGCCGACAACGCGCAGAGCCTGGCCGAGGGGCTCAGCAGCCGCGGTGCCCGCCTGGTCACCGGCGGCACCGACAACCACCTGGTGCTGCTGGACGTCACCGCCTTCGGCCTCACCGGCCGGCAGGCCGAGTCCGCGCTGCTGGACGCCGGGATCGTCACCAACCGCAACGCCATCCCCTCCGACCCGAACGGCGCCTGGTACACCTCCGGCGTCCGGCTGGGCACCCCGGCGCTGACCACCCGCGGCTTCGGCGCCGCCGAGTTCGACCGCACGGCGGAGCTCATCGTCGACGTCCTGAAGGGCGCCACCCCGACCGCGACCCGGGACGGCGGCGTCTCGAAGGCCAAGTACGTGCTCACCGACGGCCTCGCCGACCGGACCCGTGCGGCCACCGCCGAGCTGCTCGCCGCCCACCCGCTCTACCCGGGCCTCGACCTCGCCTGACCCGGCGGCGACTGCCCGTGGGGCCGGTGTGACAGGAGAACCCATCCCGCCGGCGGCCCTCCCGCGTGTGGGCGCCGCTGGCCCGGTGGCGCTCCTACACTCGACGGGGTGGACACCGCCGTGACCGACCCCGTGGTCGGCCTCGTTCTCGAGGGGCGTTACCGCCTCGAGGAACGGGTGGCGCGCGGCGGCATGTCCACCGTCTACTCGGCCACCGACCTGCGGCTGCACAAGACGGTCGCGGTCAAGGTCATGGCCGAGCACCTGGCCCACGACCCGACCTTCGTCGACCGGTTCACCCGCGAGGCCCGGGCGGCGGCGATGCTCAGCCACCCGAACGTCGTGGGGGTCAGCGACCAGGGGAGCGACCAGGGCCTGGTCTTCCTGGTCATGGAGCTGGTGCGCGGGCGCACGCTGCGCGACCTGCTCACCGCCCGCGGCCGGCTGACCGTGGCCGAGGCGTTCGCCGTCCTCGAGCCGGTGCTCTCCGGGCTGACCGCCGCGCACCGGGCCGGGATCGTGCACCGCGACATCAAGCCGGAGAACGTCCTCATCGGCATCGACGGCGTGGTCAAGGTCGCCGACTTCGGGCTCGCGCGCGCCGTCGTCGGCACCGGGCAGACCAGCCAGACCGGCGGCGTCCTCATCGGCACCGTCGCCTACCTCTCCCCCGAGCAGCTCGAGCGCGGCCGCGCCGACGCCCGGAGCGACATCTACGCCGCCGGCATCGTGCTGTACGAGATGCTCACCGGGCACCCGCCCTACGGCGGCGACACCCCGCTCGCGGTCGCCTACCAGCACGTGCACCACGACGTCCCCGCGCCGTCGGCCGAGGTCCCCGGCCTGCCCTGGCAGGTCGACGAGCTGGTCGGTCGCGGCACCCGGCGCGACCCCGCCGGCCGCCCCATCGATGCCGGCGCCTTCCTCTCCGAGCTGTTCGACGTGCGCAAGGACCTGGGCATCGAGCCGGTGCCGGTCCCCACCGGGCGCAGCACCGCCGGCCCGGGCACGCTGCGCCCGACCAACCGCCCGACCCGCCCGCGCCACCCCAGCGACCCGGGCACCGCCGTCCTCGGTGCCCAGCGCAGCGGCCGCACGAGCACGCTCCCCGGGATGGGTGCCGGCCCGACCACCGACGTCGGCGGCCGCCGTCCCGGCGTGGACCGCGCCCGCCCCGGCGTGCCGCAGCACATCCGCCGGCGCCGAGCCCGCTTCGCCGTCGCCCTCGTGCTCCTGCTCGCGATCACCATCGGCGCCGTCGGCTGGTGGCTGGGCAGCGGTCGCTGGACCGACGTCCCGGCGCTGGTCGGCAAGTCGCGCGAGGCGGCCGTGGACCTGCTCCAGGAGGCCGGCCTCGACCCCGAGCCGATCGTGCAGCAGTTCAGCGAGACCGTCCCCGCCGGCACCGTGATCTCCATCGATCCCGTCGCCGGCGGCGAGGCCATCCGGGGCACCGACGTGGAGGTCGTGGTGTCCAAGGGGCCCGAGCGCTACGTCATCGCGCCGGAGCTGGTGAGCCGGCCGGCCGACGAGGTCGAGGCCGAGCTGCAGGAGAACGTCCCGGTGCAGATCACCCGCACCGAGGTCTTCGACGACGCGGTTCCCGTCGGCATGGTGACCGGTTTCGACCCGCCGGCCGGCACCCAGCTGACGCGCGAGCAGGTCGTCACCATGCTGGTCAGCAAGGGTCACGCGCCGGTGGCCGTGCCCGACGTGACCGGCCAGACGCCGGAGCAGGCGACCGCCAACCTCGAGGAGCGCGGCTTCAAGGTCGTGCGGGGCGACGACGGACGCAGCGCCGACGTCGACAAGGGCGAGGTCATGGCCGTCGACCCGGCGCCGGGCCAGAAGGCGCCGTACCGGAGCACGGTCACGATCCGGGTCTCGGTCGGCGTCCCGCTGGTGGAGGTCCCTGACGTCGTCGGGCTGAACGAGGCCGACGCGACCGCCAAGCTGCGGGCGGTGGGCCTGCAGGTCGAGTCGACCCGGTTCTTCGGCGACCGCGTCTTCCGGCAGAGCGTGAGCCCCGGTGAGACCGTCGAGCAGGGCACCAAGGTCACGATCCTCCTGACGTTCGGATAGGTCCCACCTGCTGTGAGTTCTCCCCGCCGTGTGCCGCCGATCGGCGCGCACATCCAGATCAAGGGTGGCCTGGCCAAGGGCGGCCTGCCCTACACCGACGCCGTCGGTGCCGCCGCCGTCCAGGTCTTCGTCGGCAACCCCCGCGGCTGGAAGCTCACCCCGGGTAACCCGGCGCAGGACGCGCTCTTCACCGCCGGCTGCGCCGAGCGCGGCGTCCCGTCGTTCATCCACACGCCGTTCCTCGTGAACGTCGGCTCCCCCACCGAGGCCACCGTCGAGCAGTCGGTCGCCACGATCGCGCACAACCTGGCCCGCGGCGCCCAGCTGGGCTGCGAGGGTGTCGTCGTGCACGCGGGCTCCGCCGTCGGCGAGGACCGCTACGCCGACGCGCTACGCCAGCTGCACGAGCGGCTGCTGCCGGTGCTCGAGGCCGCCGACCCGTCCGGGCCGCGGCTGCTGATCGAGCCCACCGCCGGTGGCGGCAAGGCGCTGGCGGCCACCGTCGAGGAGCTCGGCCCCTACTTCGCCGCGCTCGAGGACCACCCGCTCGTCGGCGTCTGCTTCGACACCTGCCACGTGTGGGCGGCGGGGCACGACCTGGCGACCCCGGGCGGGATGACCGCGACGCTGGACCTGGTCGAGGCCACGGTCGGACCGGGTCGGCTCGGGCTGGTGCACGCCAACGACTCCCTCGACGGGTGCGGCTCCAAGCGCGACCGGCACACCACGATCGGCGAGGGCTCGATCGGCGTCGCGCCCTTCGCAGAGCTGCTCGCGCACCCGTCGATGGCCGGCGTCCCCGTCGTCGTCGAGACGCCCAGCCTCAAGGACGGCGACCCGTGCGGCGGCCACGCCGCCGACATCAAGCTGCTCAACTCCCTCATCCCGGACGCCCCGGCCGCCTGAGTACTCGCCGCACTGTGCGCTGATGCGCGAATCTCCGGTCCGGAACTGCGCATCACTGCTCAGCGCCGCGCCGGAGTAGGCGGAGCCGGGCGGTGTGGACCGCGACGATCTCGCGGCGGCACGCCTCGGGCGACCGCGTCAGGCGGGCGAAGCTGAACCGCAAGGTCTGCCAACCGACCGTGGCCACCAGCGCGTCCCGGCGGATATCGGCCTCGCGCTGCGCGCGCGTCCCGTGCCACGCCGCTCCGTCCATCTCGACAGCGAGCATCGATTCCTCGCACGCGGCGTCGAGGGCGAAGGTCTCGGACCCGATGCTCACCCGCCGCTGCTGCACGAATGTCGGCATGCCCGGCGTCCGGAGCACGTGCAGGCACCCCCAGATCTCGAGCTCGCTCTGACACCCGCCGATCAGCAGGTCGACGAGGTGGGCCAGCTCGCCTCGTCCGCGCAGGGCAGGGCTTCTCGACAGCTCGTGCCGCAGCTCGCGGGGCGAGCAGATGCGACGGCGCACTCCGCCGATGGCTGCCGCTCGGATGGCGGCCATGCCCCCAGGCCCCCCGGAGCCCCAGGCTTCGAGCACCGCGCGCTCCGGCGAGCTGACAGCCAGACCGTCGACGCGGCGCCTGTCCGCCCAGGCGCCCGCGGCCCTGTGCACCATCACTCCGGCCGGCCCACGGCCGCTGCCCTGGAGGCCCACGGTGATGTGCACGGGGCCGGGCGGATGCTCGATCAGCTCCCACAGGGCCAGTGCGGTCACATGGCTCGCGACGGCCTCACGCCGGTGCAGGGCCGAGGCCAGCCGGGTTCGCCAGTCCGCCGCGGTGCCGGGGAGCGCGAGGACGCCCGGACGCAGTCGCACGAGCTTCCCTGCCGCCACCCAGTCCGTCAGCGTTCTCCGGCTGACGTGCGTGAGCAGCTCCGGGACGGCGGCCCAGCCCGCCTCGCCGATCAGCCGTGCCGGGTCCCGCGCCACGCCGTCAGCCTGCTGCCGTGGTGGCCGGCACGGTTCCCTGGCGCGAGATCTGGGGACAGCGGTCGGCGATGTGCACTCATGCGCACTTCTCGCAGCCGGATGTGCGCATCAGCGCACGATGCAGCGGTGGCTCAGCGGTCGAGCAGCTCCGTCAGGACGTCGGCGGCGCGGTCGATGCCGGTCCGGTCGACGTCGAGGTGCGTGACCAGCCGGACGCGCGAGGGGCTGACCTGCGACACCAGCACGCCCTGCGCCTTGGCCGCCTCGGCGAGCACCGGCGCCTCGACGTCGTCCAGCACGACCATGTTGGTCTCCACCGACGCCGGGTCCACGCCGAGGCGCTCGGCCAGGTGCTGCGCGTTCTCGTGGTCCTCGCCCAGCCGCGGAAGGTGGTGGTCCAGCGCGTACAGGCACGCGGCCGCCAGCACGCCGACCTGGCGCATCCCGCCGCCCAGGCGCTTGCGCCACAGCCGGGCCGTCGCCATCCGCTGCGCCGAGCCCAGCAGGACCGAGCCGACCGGCGTCCCCAGGCCCTTGGAGAAGCAGACCGAGGCGGTGTCGGCCAGCCGGCCGTAGGTGGCCAGGTCGACGCCGGAGGCGACGTGCGCGTTCCAGATGCGGGCCCCGTCGAGGTGGACGGCGACGCCGGCGCCGCGGGACCAGTCCCACAGCTTCTGCAGCTCGCCCAGGGGCTGCACGCGGCCGAAGCCCCGGTTGTGCGTGTTCTCCACGGCGATGGCCGCGGTGCCGGTCAGGTACGAGTCGCCCTGGGGCCGGACCTGCGCAATCAGCGCGTCGGCGTCGAGCAGACCCCGGTCGGAGACGACGGTGCGCGTGGACAGGCCGAAGATCGCGGCCGCGGCACCCATCTCGTAGGTGACCACGTGCGCGTCGGCGTCGCAGAGCACCTCCTGGCCGGGCTCGGCGACCAGCCGCATCCCGATCTGGTTGCCCATGGTCCCCGAGGGCACGAACAGCCCCGCCTCGTGGCCGAACAGCTCCGCCGTCCGCTCCTCGAGCTCGCGCGTGGTCGGGTCCTCGGCGTAGACGTCGTCCCCCACCTCGGCCTCGGCCATGGCCTTGCGCATGCCGTCGGTCGGCCGGGTGACCGTGTCGGAACGGAGGTCGATCATCAGCCGCGCAGCATCTCGGCGACGAGGAAGGCCAGCTCCAGGGACTGCCCGGTGTTCAGGCGCGGGTCGCAGGCCGTCTCGTACCGGCTGTTGAGGTCCTCGTCGCTGATCTCCATCGCGCCGCCGAGGCACTCGGTGACGTCCTCGCCGGTGAGCTCGACGTGGATGCCGCCGGGCCAGGTGCCCAGGCCGCGGTGCACGTCGAAGAAGCCGAGCACCTCGTCGACGACGCGGTCGAAGTGGCGGGTCTTGTAGCCACTGGGCGACTCGTGGGTGTTGCCGTGCATCGGGTCGCACTGCCAGACGACCTCGTGGCCGCTGGCGGTGACCTTCTCCACGATGGCCGGCAGCACGTCGCGGATCTTCCCGTTGCCCATGCGGCTGATCAGCGTCAGCTTGCCGGGCACGCCGTCGGGGTCGAGCCGCTCGACGAGCTCGGTGGCCTGCTCCGGCGTCGTCGTCGGGCCGATCTTGACGCCGACCGGGTTGGCCAGCTTCGAGGCGAACTCGATGTGCGCGCCGTCCATCTGCCGGGTCCGCTCCCCCACCCACACGAAGTGGGCCGAGAGGGCGTAGGGGCGGCCCTCGTGCATGCGCAGCAGCGCGCGCTCGTAGTCGAGGATCAGCGCCTCGTGCGAATTGAAGAGCTCCACCCCGCGCATCGCGTCGGACTCGATGCCGCAGGCGCGCATGAACGCCAGCGCCCGGTCGATCTCGCGGGCGATGACCTCGTAGCGCACGCCGGCCGGCGAGTTGGCGACGAAGTCCTGGTTCCAGTTGTGCACCGCGTGCAGGTCGGCGAGACCACCGCGGGCGTAGGCGCGGATCATGTTCATCGCCGCCGCGGAGTTCGCGTAGGCGCGCACCAGCCGGTAGGGATCGGGGATCCGCTTCTCCAGCACCGGCTCGAGGTCGTTGACCATGTCGCCGCGGTAGGAGGGCAGCCCGAGAGCGTCGGTGTCCGACGAGCGCGGCTTGGCGTACTGCCCGGCCACCCGGCCGACCTTCACCACCGGGACGCTGGCCCCGTAGGTGAGGACGACGGCCATCTGCAGCAGCGTCCGCGTGGTGGCCTGCAGGTGCGGCTCGGTGTTGAGGTCGAAGGTCTCCGCGCAGTCGCCGCCCTGGAGCAGGAACGCCTTCCCGCGGGCCACATCGGCGAGCTGGGCGCGGAGGGCGTCCACCTCGCTCGGCGCGACGATCGGCGGCACGGTCGACAGCGTGCCGAGCACCGCGTCGAGGGCGGCGCGGTCGGGCCACGTCGGCTGCTGGGCGGCGGGCAGCTCCCGCCACCGGTCGAGACCGGGGACCTGCTCGGCAGAGACGGGAGAACTCACACCCCTGAGGGTACGGCGCGGCCTCCTGTAGCTCGTGAGAGACGCCTCACCCGAAGAAGACCTCGGCCTCGGCGTAGCGCTCCGGCGGCACCAGCTTGAGCTGCGCGGTCGCCTCGCTCAACCGCACCCGCACGATGTCGGTGCCGCGGAGGGCCACCATGATCCCCGACTGCCCGTCGTGGACGGCGTCGATCGCGGCCAGGCCGAACCGGGTGGCCAGCACCCGGTCGAACGGCGACGGCGTGCCGCCCCGCTGGACGTGCCCGAGCACCACGGCCCGCGCCTCCCGGTTCGTGCGCTCCTCGATGACCGCGGCCAGCGCCGCGCCGATGCCGCCGAGGCGCACGTGCCCGAAGGCGTCCTTCTCCCCGCCGGAGAGCATCAGCCCGCCGTCCTTGGGCGCCGCTCCCTCCGAGACGACGACGATGGGCGAGAACCCCGACTCGAACCGGTGCAGGCAGTGGCCGACGACGGCGTCGATGTCGAACGGCTTCTCCGGGATGAGGACGACGTTGGCGCCGCCGGCCATGCCCGCGTGCAGGGCGATCCAGCCCGCGTGCCGCCCCATCACCTCGACGACCAGCGTGCGGTGGTGGCTGTCGCCGGTGGTGTGCAGCCGGTCGATGGCCTCCATCGCGACGCCGACGGCGGTGTCGAAGCCGAAGGTGTAGTCGGTGGCGTCGAGGTCGTTGTCGATCGTCTTCGGCACCCCCACGACGGTCACCCCCGCCTCCGCCAGCCGGGTGGCCACGCCGAGGGTGTCCTCGCCGCCGATCGGGATCAGCGCGTCGATGCCGAGCCGGTCGAGCGTCGCGAGCACGCGCTCGGGGCCGCCGTCGACGGCGTAGGGGTTGGTGCGCGAGGTGCCGAGCACCGTGCCGCCGCGGGGCAGGAGCCCGCGCACGGCGGCCAGGTCCAGCGGCACCGTGTCGCCCTCGAGCACCCCGCGCCAGCCGTCCCGGAAGCCGACGAGTTCGTCGCCGTGCTCGCCGATGCCCTTGCGGACGACCGCCCGGATGACGGCGTTGAGGCCGGGACAGTCACCGCCGCCGGTCAGGATGCCGATGCGCATGCGTACCTCCGCGTCGAGGAGCGGGACTGTGGCCGGGTTGGCACCGGCCATGATGCCGCAGGTGGGAACCGCACCGGACCCCTTGCGCGGCATCCCCGTGACCGCCGCCGGCGGCCTCGCAGGTGTCGTTCCGGTCACCACCGGCCAGTTCCGTTCCGGATCGTCGCCGCCCTGCCGAGAACCCTTCCGGACGGCGGTCACTGGACCGCCGCGGACCGGATGGAGGACGACGCGTGCGGGGATTGCTCGAGGACAGGACGCTCCCCGGCTGGACGGACCCCAGCGCCTGGGGCATCCGCACCAAGGTGGTGGCGCTGGCGGTGTCCAGCGTGGCGGTCACGGGCGTCGCGATGGGCGGGGTGAGCGCGTGGCAGAGCGACCGCTTCGCCGACGACGCCGCCACGGACGTCAGCGCGCTGGTCGCCGAGGACATCTCGCGCACGGCGGCCGGCGTCCACGACGTCGTCGCCACGCAGGGCGCCTCCACCGCGGCGAAGGTGGACTCCGACCTGGCCGCGGCCCAGTACGTGCTCGCGCAGAACGGCGGCTTCGCCATCGGCGACGGCACCGAGGACCTCGTGCCGTGGGAGGCCAGGAACCAGGCGACCGGCGAGGTGACCCCGGTCCGGCTGCCGCAGGTCCTCGTCGGAGGCCGCTGGCTCGGGCAGAACGCCGACGTCGACGTCCCCGCCCCGGTCGTCGACGAGATCAAGACGATGGTCGGCGCCACCGTCACCATCTTCCAGCGCACCCCGCAGGGTCTCCTGCGGGTCGCGACGAACGTGCAGGCCGCCTCGGGGGCTCGCGCGATCGGCACCTACATCCCGGAGACCAACCCGGACGGCACCCCGAACGCCGTCGTCTCGACGGTGCTGGGCGGGGAGACCTACCGGGGCAACGCGCTCGTCGTCGACTCCTGGCTCGTCTCGGCCTACGCACCGCTGTTCGACCGCGCCGGCGAGGTGATCGGCGTCCTCTACGTCGGTGTGAAGCAGGAGAACCTGCCCGCCCTGCGCGAGAGCCTCGACGGCACCGAGGTCGGCGCGACGGGCCACGTCGAGGTCTACGGCGGCACCGGCGACCGCGCCGGCACCGTGCTGATCAGCCCTGACGGGGTGCGCGACGGCGAGAACATGCTCGAGGCCACCGACGCGGAGGGCTCCCCCTACGTGCAGCGGATGGTCGAGGCCGGCGTCGAGCTGGAGGCCGGCGAGCAGGCCACCGTCCGCTACGTCGACCCCGACGCGGGCCCCACCACGGTGCGGCTGTCGTACTACGCCCCGTGGGACTGGGTGATCGCGACCGTGTCCCGGGACGGCGACTTCGCGGGGCCCGTCGAGTCCCTGGCCGACGGCCGTTCCTCGATGCTGACCGCCCTGGTCGTCGCGGGTCTCGTCATCGCCGTCCTCGGTGCGCTGCTGGCGCTGTGGATGGGCCGCCGGCTCACCGCACCGCTGGAGCACCTGCGGAACCGCATGGCCGAGATCGCCGACGGCGAGGGGGACCTCACCCAGCGCATGGACGACTCGCGCTCCGACGAGGTCGGCGAGCTGTCGGGGGCGTTCAACCGGTTCGTGGACAAGGTGGCGGCCACGGTGCGCGACATCGGCCGGTGCGCCCGCGAGGTGGCCGTCTCGGCCGGCGGGGTGTCCGCCGTCGCCGACGGCCTGGCCCAGCGCGCGGCGCGCAGCCGGGACCAGGCACAGGGCGCGCACCGGGCGGCGGCCGAGATCAGCCGCAGCGTGTCCGCCGCCGCGACCGGCGCGCAGGAGATGGGTGCCTCGATCACCGAGATCTCCCGCAGTGCGGCGGAGGCCGCCGACGTGGGCCGCAAGGCCGCGGGCCTGGCCGAGCAGACCGAGTCCACCATCACCGCGCTCGGCGCGAGTTCCGCGGAGATCGGCGACGTCGTGCGCGTGATCGCCGGCGTCGCCGAGCAGACCAACCTGCTCGCGCTGAACGCCACCATCGAGGCGGCGCGCGCCGGGGACGCCGGCAAGGGATTCGCGGTGGTCGCCAACGAGGTCAAGGAGCTCGCCCAGGAGGCGGCCCGGTCCAGCGAGGAGATCACGCAGCGGGTGCAGGCCATCCAGCACGAGGTGTCGGCCGCGGTGCGCTCGATCTCGCAGATCGCCGACGTGGTCCGCTCGATGAACGACCACCAGACGACGATCGCCAGCGCCGTCGAGGAGCAGACCGCCACCACCGGAGAACTCACCCGCAGCGTCGCCTCGGCGGCCGACGGTGCCGGCACGGTGACGACGACGCTCACCACCGTGGCCGAGGACGCCGACGCCAGCGCCATCGACGTCGAGCGGGCGCGCACCGCCGCCCAGGAGCTCGACGACCTCTCCCGCGAGCTCAACCGCCTGCTCGGCGTCTTCACGGTCTGAGCGAGAGACCCCGCCCGCCCGGGCGGGGTCCCTCGCTCAGCCGGTCGCCATGGCCCAGCTCGTCGGGCCGTCCGGGGCGAGCTGCACCTCGTGCCGGACCGACATCCCGTGCGCCTCGTAGAAGGGCACGTTGGCCGGGTTCATCGTGTCGAGGCAGGCGACCAGACCGGCGTCGCGGGCGGCGGCGAGCCCGCGGTCCAGCAGCTCGCCCCCGAGCCCCTGGCGGCAGGCGTCGGGGTCGACGGCGAGCAGGTGCAGGTAGGCGTAGGGCTCCGGCGGCCGCAGTGCGTCGAGCGAGGCCATCGCCACGCCGACCTCGCGGGCGCGGGCGGCTCCCATGAACCCCGTCATCAGCCCGCCGATCGAGGGCAGCTCCTCCGGCCCGTCCGGCGGAGCGGCGTCCGGCCCGGGCCACCGCCACATCGCCACCCCCACGGGCTCCGACCGCGTGGCGACGTCGACCCGCCCGTCGGCCAGGTAGTGCTCGGCGAACAGACCGAACATCGCCGCGCAGGCGTGCGGGCGCACGTCGGGGTCGGGGAAGAACCACACCATGAGGGGGTCGTCGAAGAAGGAGCGGGCCAGCACGGTGCGCGCCCGGGCGACGCTGATCTCTGCCACGCCGTGCAGCGTCCCGGACGAGCCGGGCCGGCGCCAGGGGCCGGCGGACGATCAGCCGCTCTGCTCCTCCATCGCCCGCCAGCGCGCGAGGTTGTAGCGGGCGTCGACCAGGGCGTCGTGCGT
This sequence comes from Blastococcus aurantiacus, assembly GCF_900102425.1. Classification (GTDB taxonomy): domain Bacteria; phylum Actinomycetota; class Actinomycetes; order Mycobacteriales; family Geodermatophilaceae; genus Blastococcus; species Blastococcus aurantiacus. The sequence goes on along the minus strand of NZ_FNBT01000004.1, from coordinate 345,251 downwards.
GCCGGCCGGCTTGGGCGGGAGCGGTGGCTGGCCGCGGTCGTCCCAGCGCTGGCGCAGCTCGCGGGTGAAGCGCGGGATGGGCCGCGGCAGCGCCGGCATGGCACCCCACAGCTGCGCGAGGGCGACGTGGTCGTAGGCGGCGAACCAGGCCCACAGCTCGATCTCCTCGCCGGGGCCGGTGAGGAAGGCGAGCAGGTCGTCGCGGATCCGGTCCCGGGTGCGCCAGGCCTTGTCCGCCGGCGGGGGCAGCTGGTCCAGGACGTTGCGCCGCACCCACGGGATGGCCCGGCGCTCGTCGAACTGGGTGCTGACCGCGTAGAACTCCCGTCCGGTCTCGTCGACGACGCCGATGGAGACGAGGTCGATGGTGGTGCCGTCCTCGATGAATTCGGTGTCGTAGAAGAAGCGCCGGACCGTCATGCGGTCACCGCGTCGTCCTGCGGCGGACCGGGTTCCTGCCAGCTGTCCCGCACGGCGACGGCCTCCACCTCGACGAGCTGGTCCTCGTAGCCGAGCAGGGTCACGCCGACGAGGGTGCTGGGCGCGTCGTGGTCGCCGAAGCGCTCGCGCACCACCTGCCAGGCGGCGAGCAGGTCGGCCCGGTCGGTCGTCGCGACGTACACCGTCGTCTTGAGGACGTCGTCGAGCCCGGCGCCGGCCGCCTCCAGCGCCGTCACCAGGTTCTCCATCACCTGCCGGGCCTGCCCGGCGACGTCCCCGACGGCGACCGTCGCGCCGTCGGCGTCCAGGGGGCAGGCGCCGGCGGTGAACACCATGCGGCCCGGGTCGGTCACGGCGGCGTACGCGTACGGGGCGGTGGCGCTCAACGTCGACGGGCGCACGAGCTCGATGCCTGTGGTCACCCCGTGATCATCGGGCACCCGCGCGCCGGTGTCGCCCGGAGCACCCGCCGCCGAGATGCGCCGGAGCCGCCGGGCTATAGGTTCGCGGGCATGCCTGTTCTGGCCATCGACGCAGGTACCACCGGGGTGACGGCGCTGGTCGTCGGCGAGCAGGGCGACGTGCTGTCCCGCGGCTACCGGGAGTTCGCGCAGCTCTTCCCGCGCCCCGGCTGGGTGGAGCACGAGCCCGACGACATCTGGACGGCGACCGTCGCCGCCTGCCGCGAGGCCCTGGCGGGGACCGAGGACCAGCCGACGTGCATCGGCCTCACCGACCAGCGGGAGACCGCCGTGGTGTGGGAGCGCCGCACCCTCCACTCCCCCCGTCCGGCGATCGTGTGGCAGGACCGCCGCACCACCGGGATCTGCGACCGGCTGCGGGCCGACGGCGTGGAGGAGCGCGTCGCCGGGCTCACCGGCCTGCGGCTGGACCCGTACTTCACCGGCACGAAGTACGCCTGGCTCGCCGAGCACGAGCCACGGATGTGGTCGGGGGTGCACGACGGCTCACTGGCGCTGGGCACCGTCGACTCCTACCTGATCGCCCGGCTCACCGGCGGCGCCGTGCACGTCACCGATCCCAGCAACGCCAGCCGCACGCTGCTGTTCGACCTCGAGAAGGGCGCCTGGTCCGACGAGCTGTGCGACCTGTTCGACGTCCCCCGGTCCGCCCTGCCCGAGCTGGTCCCCAACTCCGGTGTCGTCGGCACGACCGACCCCGACTCCTTCCTCGGGCTCTCGCTGCCGATCTCGGGCATGGCCGGCGACCAGCAGGCCGCGCTCTTCGGGCAGGCGTGCTTCTCCCCCGGCATGAGCAAGTGCACCTACGGCACCGGCTCGTTCGTGCTCACCAACACCGGATCGAGCCCGGTCCGCTCGGACGCCGGCCTGCTGACCACGGTCGCCTGGGACCTCGGCGACGGGCTGGTCTACGCGCTCGAGGGGGCCATCTTCGTCACGGGTGCTGCGGTGCAGTGGCTGCGCGACGGCCTGGGCCTCATCGACTCCGCCGCCGAGATCGAGGGGCTGGCGCGCACCGTGCCCGACTCCGGCGACGTCGTCTTCGTGCCCGCGCTGACCGGCATGGGCGCACCGCACTGGGACCCGCACGCCCGCGGTGCGATCCTCGGCATCACCCGCGGGACCACGCGGGCGCACATCGCCCGGGCCACCCTCGAGGCGCTCGCCTTCGAGGTGCGCGACGTCGTCGACGTGATGGTGGACGAGGCTGGGCTCTCGGTGCCCGAGCTCTCCGCCGACGGTGGTGCGAGCGCGAACGACCTGCTGCTCCAGCTGCAGGCCGACCAGCTCGGCGTCCCGGTGCGCCGGCCCGTCGTCACCGAGACGACGGCGCTGGGGGCGGCCTTCCTGGCCGGCCTGGGCACCGGCGTCTGGAGCTCGACCGACGAGCTGGCGCAGACGTGGGCACTGGACCGCCGCTTCGAGCCGACCCACGGCCTCCGCGACGACGGCCGGCACGACCGCTGGAAGGACGCCGTCGGCCGCGCCGGCCACTGGACCAACTGAGATCCGCTTTTCCGCAGAAAAGCAGGCTGCCTTTCCGCGGAAAAGCAGAAGTCAGGCGGCGCCCTTGCGACCGCCGACGGAGTTGGTGCCGAACTCGCGGCCGTCGAGCGCGGCGATGTCCCGCTCGAGCTGCGGCACCTGGGTGGCCGCGGCCCGCATGACGAGCTTCTCCGCGATCGCGCCGGTGACCAGCTGTCGGAGGGCAGCGACCGTGCCGACCGAGCGCGGCACGAACACCCGCCGTCCTCGGGTCTCGAGGTTCTCCACCAGCGCCTCGGCGCAGGTCTCGACGGAGGTGAAGGCGCCCAGCGGCCCGGGGAGCTGCGAGCGGACCGCCTTGAAGGTGGGCAGCGCGGCCTCGGTGTCACGGACCATGTCGGTGTCGATCCAGGTCGGGTGCGCGCTGGCCACGGTCACCCCGCGGTGGGCCACCTCCAGCCGCAGCACGTCACCGAACCGCTCGACGCCGGCCTTGGAGGCGCAGTAGGCGCTCATGCCCGGCAGCACCGTGAACGCGCCGGCGGAGCTGATCAGCAGCACGTGCCCCTTGCGCTCGGCGATCTCCGGCAGCGCGGCGTGCGCGGTGAGCATGGTGCCGGTCAGGTTGACCTCGATCGTGCGGGCCAGGGCGTGCGCCGACGACGTCATCACCGTGGTGAGCGGGGCGATGCCGGCGTTGGCGACGACGACGTCCAGGCCGCCGAAGGTGTCGACGGTCCGCTGGACGGCGGCCTTCAGCGCCTCGGGGTCGGTGACGTCGGCCTCCACCCACAGGTGCTCGGGGCCCAGCTCGTCGGCCACGCGGGCGAGCTGGTCGGGCTCGAGGCCGACCAGTGCGACGCGGGCGCCCCGGGCGGCGGCCTTGCGGGCGAGCGCGGCACCGATGCCGCGTGCCGCGCCGGTGATCAGCACCGACTTCCCGGTCAGGGACGTGCGAGAAGTGCGGAAGGCCATCGTCGGCTCCTCGGGATCCGGGCGCTCGAATCGAGCGCCTGCTGAGCAGTCGTTGTAGCTTGTTGAGCGTTGCTCAGCAAGCCGGGAGTCGCGACGTAGGACGACGAGGAGCCGATCGGTGACCAGCACGCTCGAGACCCAGACCACCGCCACCCGGGAGCCCTCGGGGGCCGTCCGCGAGGTGGGCGTGGCGATCATCGGATCGGGCTTCGCCGGCCTGTGCATGGCGATCGCTCTCAAGCGGCGGGGTGAGACCGACTTCGTCCTCCTGGAGCGCGCGCAGGACGTCGGCGGCACCTGGCGGGACAACACCTATCCCGGTGCGGCCTGCGACGTGCAGTCCAACCTCTACTCGTTCTCCTTCGCGCTGAACCCCGACTGGGGCCGCTCCTACTCCGAGCAGCCGGAGATCCAGGCGTACCTGCAGCGGGTGGCGGAGGAGTTCGACGTCCGCCGGCATTGCGTCTTCGGCGCCGAGGTCGCCGGCGCACGGTGGGACGACGAGGCGCGGCGCTGGCTGGTGTCGACGGCGGCCGGCGACTTCCGGGCCCGCATCCTCGTCTCGGCGGCCGGCGCCCTGGCCGATCCCACCTATCCCGACATCCCGGGCCTGGACACCTTCGCCGGAACCGTCATGCACTCCGCCCGCTGGGACGCCGAGCACGACCTCTCGGGCGAGAAGGTCGCCGTCATCGGCACCGGCGCCTCCGCCATCCAGGTGGTCCCGGCGATCCAGCCGATCGTGGAGAGCATCGCGGTCTACCAGCGCACGCCGGCGTGGGTCGTGCCCCGTACCGACCACCCGGTCAAGCCGCTGATGCAGCGGCTCTACCGGCGCGTGCCCGGCTTCCAGAAGGCCGTCCGCGGGGGGCTGTACCTCTTCCGCGAGTTCCTGGTCATCGGCCTGGCCAAGCGTCGGCGCTTCCTCAAGCCGGTGGGCAAGCTCGCCAAGGCCCACCTCGAGCGCCAGGTGCGCGACCCGAAGCTGCGCAAGGCGCTGACGCCGGACTACACCATCGGCTGCAAGCGGATCCTCATCAGCAACGACTACTTCCCGGCCGTTGCCGCACCCAACGCCGAGCTGGTCACCGCCGGCATCGCCGAGGTCCGGCCGCATTCCGTCGTCAGCAAGGACGGCGTCGAGCGGCCCACCGACACGATCGTGCTGGCCACCGGCTTCCACGTGACCGACCTGCCGATCGCGGAGAAGATCCGCGGCCGCGACGGCCGGAGCCTGGCCGAGGTCTGGGAGGAGGGCATGGTGAGCAACCGCAGCGCCACCGTCGCGGGCTTCCCCAACATGTTCCTGCTGGTCGGGCCGAACGTGGGCGTCGGCCACACGTCGATGGTCTACATGATCGAGTCGCAGGTGAACTACGTCGACGACGCCCTGCGCACGATGGACGCCGAGGCGCTGGAGGTCCTCGAGACCACCCGCGAGGCGCAGGAGGCCTACCGCGCGCTGATCGCGGAGAAGTCGAAGGGCACCGTGTGGCTGGGCGGCGGCTGCGCCAGCTGGTACCTGGACAAGCACGGGCACAACACCACGCTGTGGCCGGACTTCACCTTCCGGTTCCGCAAGCTCACCAGGAAGCTGGACCGCGAGAACTACGTCGGCGTCCCCGCCGCTGCCCCGGCGACCACCCCGGAGGTGGCGGCATGAGCGCGGGCACGGTCCTCCGCCGCGTCGCCGCCGTCCGCACCGGGGACGGCGCGCTCATCCACGCCGTCGTCGACGGGTCCGACGACGCGCCGGTGACCCTCGTCCTGGCGCACGGCTGGACCCTGGCCCAGGCGTCCTGGGACGACGTCGCCCACCTGCTCACGCCGAAGGTCGCCGCGGGCGAGCTGCGGCTGATCCGCTACGACCAGCGCGGGCACGGCCGCAGCACCTGGGGCCGGTACGCCGACGACGTCGCGGAGCTGTCCATCGACCAGCTCGGCGCGGACCTCGGTGCCCTGCTCGACCAGCTGGTCCCGACCGGCCCGGTGGTGCTGGGCGGCCACTCCATGGGGGGCATGACGATCATGTGCCTGGCCGCGGCCCGCCCCGAGCTGTTCACCGACCGCGTCGGCGGCGTCGCCCTGGTGTCGACGTCGGCCGGCGACCTCGCGCCGTCCGGCGAGAAGCTGGCCGAGCGGCTGCAGCTCAAGCTGGCCCCCGGCCTGGTCACCGCCGCGATCGGCGGAGCGCGGCTCGTCGAGCGCTTCCGCCAGCTGGTGCCCCCGTCGCACCCCCGTCACCGGAAGATCGTCCGCGAGCTGCTGTACGGGGCCGACGCGACCGACGAGATGGTGATCGCCGGCGCCGAGATCATGCACGCCTCGACGGTGCGCGCCTTCGCCGCCTTCTACCCGGCCCTGGGCCAGCACGACAAGCGCACCGAGCTGAAGGCTCTCAGCGGGGTGCCGGTGGAGGTCCTCGTGGGCGACAGCGACAAGCTGACCCCCCAGCGGCACAGCCGGCAGCTGGCCGAGGCGCTGCCCGACGCGGCGCTGCACGTGGCCGACCGCACCGGACACATGCTCATCCAGGAGCGGCCGCGGCTGGTGGCCGACGCGATCGAGCGGCTGCTCACGGCCGCGACCGCCGGCCGGGCCGCCGCCTGACCGCGCGCTGATGGCGGCGTCCTCCACGCCCGGCTCGCCCCGGCTGCGCCGCACCGCGGGTGACCGTCGGGCGCAGCTGGTGCAGATCGGCCTCGAGCTGCTGCCGACGACCCCGGTGCAGGAGCTGACCATCGACGAGGTGGCGCGGCGGGCCGGCATCAGCCGCAGCCTGCTCTTCCACTACTTCGCGACCAAGCGCGAGTACTACACCGCGGTCACCCGGGCGGCGGCGGACTTCATGCTCGACCACCTCCTGCCTTCTCCCGGCACCTCACCGGAGGAACAGGTCTCCGGGATGCTGGACCGCTACGTGGGCTGGGTGGAGACCTTCCGGGAGAGCCACCTGGCGTTCGTGCGCGGTGCGGGCGGCGGTGACCCGTGGGTCGCGGAGGTCTACGAGGAGACCCGGGAACGGCTGGTCCAGGTTGCGCTGACGGCGCTCGAGCTCCCGGACGACGTCCGTCGCCGGCAGCTGGTGCTCGCCTGGTTCGCCTTCACCGAGGACCTCGTCGGCTCCTGGGCCGACGAGCCCACCATGAGCCGACCCGAGCTGCTCGCCCTGCTCCGCGACGTCCTGGACCGCCTCGTCGCGCACAGCTAGGCGTCCGCGGCAGCCCGGCATGTTGCAGCAGGTCGGACCCGGGTAGGGCAGCCGTCCGACCGTCCGACCCGGGCGGCACCCGGCACGGGGAGGTCCGGCATGGCCGAGAAGAGCGGCAAGGGCAGCGACACGGCCAAGAAGGCGAACGCGAAGGCGGGGAAGGAGGGGAAGAAGAACCCGCGCACCAGCTCCGCCGCGCAGAGCGAGCTGGGGAAGAAGGGCGGGAAGAAAGGCGGCAAGAAGAGCAAGAAGTCCTGACCGCCCGGCGACGCCGCCGGTAGGTCAGCCGGCGAGCGTCGTCGGGGCGCGGTCGGCCGCCTCGGTCACCGGAGGCTGCAGGGTGGCGACGGCGTCGGCGGCGCTGGAGCTCCCCGCCGTCATCGACTTCTTCACCGTCGCCCCGTAGACGTCGACGTACTCCTGCCCCGACAGCGTCATGATCTCGTACATGATCTCGTCGGTGATCGAGCGCTCGACGAAGCGGTCACCGGCCAGGCCCTCGTAGCGGGAGAAGTCCAGCGGCTCCCCGAAGCGGACCTTCACCCGCATGATCTTCTTCCCGAACGGCAGCTTCTGGTGCGAGTAGCACATGGCGACCGGGACGACCGGCACACCGGTCTGCAGCGCCATCCGCGCGACGCCGATCTTGCCGCGGAAGAGCCGGCCGTCGGGCGAGCGCGTGCCCTCGGGGTAGATGCCCAGGAGCTTGCCGTCGCGGAGGATGCCCAGACCGGTCTGGATGGCGTCCTCGGCCGCCGAGGCGCTGGTGCGGTCGATGGGCACCTGCCCGGCTCCGGAGAAGAACGCGCGCTGGAGGAACCCCTTCACCCCCGTGCCGGTGAAGTACTCGGCCTTGGCGAGGAAGGTGACCCGCCGCCTGATCGACAGCGGCATGAAGATCCAGTCGGCCGCGGACAGGTGGTTGCTCGCCAGGATGGCCGCACCGCTGGCGGGGACGTGCTCGACGCCCTCGGCGCGGGGACGGAAGAGCACGCGCACCGCGGGGCCGATGGCGACGAACTTGAGGAACCAGTAGAACAACACGCCTCCCTCGTGGACTGCCAGACTAGGGAGCAGGGGGGCCGTAGGACAATCGGTGCGTCCAGTGCGAGGGATCACTCGCCGCCCCCGGCCCGCCCCACCACAGGAGACGCCCGTGCCCGCACCGTTCGAGCCGACGCCCCCGGTCCTCCCGGGCGCGGAGCCCTTCGACTTCCCGGGCAGCGGCGACCACGGGCGCACGGGTGTGCTGCTGGTGCACGGCTTCACCGGCACCCCGATGAGCATGCGTCCCTGGGGCGAGCACCTCGCCGCGCAGGGCTTCACGGTTCGCTGCCCGCTGCTGCCCGGCCACGGCACGAGCTGGCAGGACTGCAACACCAGCACCCACGAGCAGTGGACGACCGAGGTCGAGCGCGCCTTCGGCGAGCTGGCCGCCACCTGCGACCGCGTGTTCGTGGCGGGGCTGTCCATGGGCGGCACGCTGGCCACCCGGCTGGCCGAGGTGCGCTCCGCCGACGTCGCCGGCCTCCTGCTGGTCAACCCGGCGCTGTTCACCCAGCGCCTGGACGCGAAGCTGCTGCCGCTCATCGCCCGGCTGACCCCGAGCTGGGCCCCGATCGCCAGCGACATCAAGAAGCCCGGCGTCGTCGAGCTGGCCTACCCGAAGCTGCCGACGCGGGCGATGCTGCAGCTGCGCACGCTCTGGGGGCTCACCCGCGCCGACCTGCGGCGCGTGACCGCGCCGGTCATCGTCTTCCACAGCATCGAGGACCACGTGGTCGAGCCGGCCAACAGCGAGGTGCTGCTGGCGTCGGTGTCCAGCCGCGACACCACCGAGGTCGTCCTCGGGAACAGCTACCACGTCGCCACCCTGGACAACGACGCCCCGCAGATCTTCGAGCGCTCGGCGGCCTGGATCCGCGAGCGCACACCCGCTCCCGAGCGGGAGAGGACGACGTCGTGACCGGTCGCCGAGGGCGGCGGGACAACGGGCTGCCGGCCACCTCGTGGAGTCCCCTGCGCGACGTCGACCCGCGCGTGGGCGAGCACCTGCTCGACGTCCTCGAGGCGGCGGGCATCGCGGCCTACCTCGACCCGTCGGCCGACGTGGGTCCGTACACCCGCGAGGTCTCGCTGCCGAGCCCGCCGTCGGACCGGCTCTTCGTCGACCGCGCCCGGCAGTCCGAGGCGCGCGTCCTCGTGGACGAGCACGCCGACGAGCACCCGCGCCGGGCGGCCGAGCCGGCACCGGTGCGCGCCGACCTGGACGAGGACGCCGAGTGGTCGCGCATCGTCGCCGCCTACGAGGCCGAGCACGGTGCGGCACGGGTCGACGAGCAGCCGTCCGACGCACCCCCGCCTCCTCCCCACGAGGTGTCGGTGCTCGACCTGCCCGAGGAGCACTACGAGCCGCCGGCGCCGCCACCCGTGCCGGTCCCGGCCCCGCACGCGCTCTACGCCGGGCTGCTGGTGCTCCTCGGCCTGGTGCTCATCGCCGTCCCCGGGTCGCTGCGCCTGTCGGCGGACCTGGGGCTGGTGCTCGGGGTCGCCGCGATCGCCGGCGGTGCCGCGATGCTGGTGTCGCGCATGCGTGACCGCTCCGACCACGACGGGGACGACGGCGCCGTCGTCTGACGGGTCAGGCCTCGCCCTCGGCGACGGCGCGACGGACGAGATCGGCGGCTCCGACCAGACCCGCCTGCGCACCGAGCTCGGCGGCCACGATCCGCGGGCCGGGACGGAACCCGCGGCCCGGCAGCGCGCGCTCGAGCCGGGCCCGGGCGGGCCCCAGGACCATCTCGCCCAGCACGCTCACACCCCCACCGATGACGACGACCTCGGGGTCGAGGACGGCGGCGAGGTCGGCGATGCCCTGGCCGAGCCACACCCCCACCTCGGTGACCAGCTCGAGCGCCAGCGGGTCGCCGTCGTAGGCCGCGCGGGCGACGTCCTCGCCGGTCAGCCGGGCGGCCTGCCCGTCCACCCGCTCGAGCAGCAGCGCGGCCGCGGCCGGTGAGGTGCTCGCCACCTCGCGCGCGGTCTGCCCCAGGGCCGAGCCGCTGGCGTACTGCTCCCAGCACCCGCGGTTGCCGCACGCGCACAGCCGTCCATCGGGGACGACGCGCATGTGGCCCCACTCCCCCGCGACGCCGTGCGCGCCGCGCTGCAGCCGGCCGTCCATGACGATCCCGCCACCGATGCCGGTGCCCAGCGTGATCATCAGCGCGAGATCCGCTCCGCGGGCGGCGCCGTAGCGGTACTCGGCCCAGGCGGCGGCGTCGGCGTCGTTGCCCACCCACAGGGGGCGCTGCAGCCGCGCGGCCAGGTCCTTGCGCAGCGAGGCGTGCCGCCAGGCCAGGTGCGGGCTGAACAGCACGGTGTCCCCGGTGCGGTCGAACCAGCCGGCCGCGCCGATGCCGGCACCCACCAGCTCGCCGTCGTGGCCGGCCGCCAGCTCCTCGGCCACGGCCGCGATGGCGTCCTCGGTGTCGGAGACCGAGGCGCCGGGGGTGGCCCGCCGGGCGGTGGCCAGGATGGTGCCGTCGGGCGCCACGACCCCACCGGCGACCTTGGTGCCGCCGATGTCGATGCCCAGCGCGGCGAGCGACGCGGGTGCCGCGCCGCTCACGCGATGTCGATCCGCTGCACCGCTCCGGGACCGCTGTCGCCGTCCCGGTCGTCCGCCGGCCCGGGTGCCTCCGCGTCGGCAGCCGCACCGCTCGACCGGGCCGGCTCCCCCGCCAGGTCGCGCAGCACCGAGGCGGTGGTGGCGAGCACGTCGGCCAGCGCGGCGGTGACCTCGGGGCGCTCGCCCCGCACGACCGCCGCGGCCTGGCAGACGGGGCACCAGCGGCAGTCGCCCCCGTGCGCCGGCCGGCCCTCGCCGGAGTTCCCCGGGTCGGCCGCCGCAGCGCCGGCGGGCGGGCGGAGCACGTCGAGCAGCCTGCGGGCGGCGTCGGCCCAGTCGGCGGGGGTGGTCATGGCGTTCTCCTCACCGCGGCCAGCAGGTCAGCCGGCCAGAGCTGTTCGTCGGGTCGGAAGGAGACCACGAGCCGGGCGTCCGCGCTGCCCGGGTCGGTCATCCTGCCCCCCGTGACCTCGCAACGGCGCAGCAGCGGGTCCAGCCGCAGCGACCTGCGGCCGCCGGCGACGGTGACCACGAGGTCGTCCTCCCAGCGGGTCACGCCGACGGCGCCGCGCTCGGCGAAGGGCAGCGGGACGGCCAGCTCCCAGACGTCGTCGCGGCGCTCGGTGACCGGCTCGGGGAGGCCGCCGCCGTGGGGCAGCGCGACGTCGGCGAGGAGGGCGGACAGGGCCGCGAGGTCCGCGGGCCCCGTGGCCCCCTCGGGGATGCGCTGCACGGGCGCCAGCTCCGCCAGGGCGGCCAGCTCGGCGGCCTGCTCCTCGAGACGGGTGCGCCACCACTCCCCCGTGCCGTCCTCCGGCAGGATCCGGGCCAGCACGGCCGCCGGGCGCACCCCGTGCAGGCCCAGCACCGCGGCCGGCTCCCGGAGCGACGCCGCCGTCCCGGCGCGGGGCACGGCGGCCAGGTACACCGCGGTCCCCGAGGCGTCGGCCAGCCGGTCGGCCGCCAGGAGCGCCTCGATCTGTGGCACGAGTGCGAGGGCGGCGTCGACCGGGCCGCGCCGGACGGCGCCGGTGCCGACGGCGGCCGAGCGGAGCGCGCCGAGCGCACGCGCACCCGGGGGCATCAGCCGGTCCAGCCACCAGCGCAGCGTCGCCGGCAGGCCGAGCAGGGCGGCGGTCTGCTCGGGCGTGCCGGCGTCCACGACGACCAGGTCGGCCCGGGCCTGCCCCAGCTCGGCGAACAGCGCCAGGTCGGCCGCTCCGGGCAGCGGCGTCACCGAGGACGCCGGCGGCAGCGCGACCTGCGGCACCGAGGACGCCGCGGGGACCACCGTGGTGCTCCAGAACCGCTCCACCGCCGCGCCGGCGTCGACGACCCGGACCTCGAGACCGGGCACGGCGTCGAGACCGCCGACCGCGGGCGTCCGGCGGGTCAGCAGGACGGTGGCGCGCCCCGTGCCGGCCGCACGGACCGCGGCGGCTGCGGCCAGCGTGGTGGAACCGGCCCCGCCGGGGCCGGTGACGACGAGGGTGCGCACGCGGCTCAGCCCTCGACGCGCTTCTTGAGCTCCTTGAGAGCCGTGTCCAGGATGACCTTCTCGGCCTTGCGCTTGATCATGCCCAGCATCGGGATCGAGAGGTCGATGGTGATCGAGTAGGTGACCTCGGTCCGACCGCCGGTCTCCACGAGCGTGTAGGAGCCGTCCTGGCGCTTCTGCATCTGGCCCTTGACCAGGGTCCAGGTGACCTTGCGGTCGTCGTCCCAGGTGTAGTCGAGGACGTAGTCGTCCTTCACCGCGCCGGCGTCGAGGACGAAGTGGACCCGGCGGGCCCGCCCGTCCGGTCCGGCCTCCAGCACCTCGACCTGCTTGGCCGCGGAGACCCACTGCGGGTAGGCGGGGAAGTCGGCGATGACCGCCATCACGTCGGCAGCGGGTGCCTCGACGACGATCGACTGCGTGGACTGGTCGGCCATGGTCAGCAGGCTAACGGTTCCCGGAGGGCGGAGAGCCGGTCAGTCACCCGTTCCGCTACTCACGGGTAGGAAGTGCCCGCTAGATTGTCCGGAACGATCCTGGTCAGGGACCGGTGGGCGACGGTGCCCGCCGGCGGCCAGGGAGGAGAGGACCAGGCGTGCGCGAGTTCAGCGTTCCTGTGACCACCGAGGTGCAGCCCGACGCGGCCCTGACCGACATGCTCGCCAGCAACGTGGCGGAGCACGGCTCGGAGGTGGGCCTGCGGCGGCGGCGCGACGGCCAGTGGCGGGATGTCACGTGGCAGCAGTTCGGCGACGAGGTGCGGGGGGTCGCCAAGGGGCTCATCGCCTCGGGCGTGGCCGCCGGCGACCGCGTCGCCCTCCAGGCCAAGACCCGGTACGAGTGGACCGTCTTCGACTTCGCGATCTGGACCGCCGGCGCGGTCGTGGTCCCGGTCTACGAGACCAGCAGCCCCGACCAGGTCGCCTGGATCCTCTCCGACTCCGGTGCCACCGCGATCGTCGTGGAGAGCGGCGAGCACGCCGCGGCGGTCGAGTCCGTGCGCGAGCAGGCGCCGAGCCTCGTGAGCGTCCACGTGATCGACGACGACGCCGTCGGCGCCCTGATCGCCGCGGGCAAGGACGTCCCCGACTCCGAGCTGGATGCCCGCCGGGCGACCCTGGGCGCCGACAGCCTGGCGACGCTGATCTACACCAGCGGCACCACGGGCCGGCCGAAGGGCTGCGAACTCACCCACGGCAACTTCCTGTTCGAGATCGAGAACGGCATCACGCTGCTCGACCGGTTCATGAGCGTGCAGGGCTCGCTGCTGCTGTTCATCCCGCTGGCCCACGTGCTCGCCCGCGTCCTGCAGGTCGGCGCGATCTACAACCGCACGGTCATCGGGCACACCCCGGACGTCAAGAACCTGCTCGAGGACCTGGGCGAGTTCAAGCCCAGCTTCGTGCTGGCCGTGCCCCGCGTGTTCGAGAAGGTCTACAACTCGGCCAGGGGCAAGGCGGAGGCCGACGGCAAGGCCAAGATCTTCGACAAGGCCGCCCAGGTCGCCATCGACTGGTCGCGCGCCCAGGACACCGGCGGCCCCGGCATCGCCCTGCGCGTCCAGCACGCCCTGTTCGACAAGCTGGTCTACGGGAAGCTGCGCGCCGCCCTCGGCGGCAACTGCCTGGGCGCCATCTCCGGCGGCGCTCCGCTGGGCGACCGGCTCGGGCACTTCTTCCGCGGCATCGGCGTCACCGTGTTCGAGGGCTACGGCCTCACCGAGACGACCGCCGCCGCGTCGGTCAACCACGACGAGGCTCTGCGGATCGGCACCGTGGGCCAGCCGCTGCCCGGGGTCACGTTCCGGATCGCCGACGACGGCGAGGTGCTCATCAAGGGCGGCATCGTCATGCGCGGCTACTGGAAGAACGAGGACGCGACGAAGGAGGCCATCGACGCCGAGGGCTTCTTCCACACCGGCGACATCGGCGAGCTCGACGCGGACGGCTTCCTCAAGATCACCGGTCGCAAGAAGGAGATCCTGGTGACCGCGGGCGGCAAGAACGTCGCCCCCGCCGTCCTGGAGGACCGGCTGCGCTCCCACCGGCTGGTCAGCCAGTGCATCGTCGTCGGCGACCAGCGCCCGTTCATCGCCGCGCTCATCACCCTCGACGAGGAGGCGCTGCCCCAGTGGCTGGAGTCCAAGGGCAAGCCCGCGGGCACGACGGTCGAGCAGATCCGTGAGGACGCCGACCTGAAGGCCGAGATCGACGCCGCGGTGAAGGACGCGAACAAGGCCGTCTCGCAGGCCGAGGCGATCAAGAAGTTCCACATCCTGGGCACGGACTTCACCGAGGACAACGGGATGCTCACCCCGAGCCTGAAGCTCAAGCGCTCGGTCGTCATGAAGGAGTTCGGCGACGAGGTCGAGGCGCTCTACACCCGCTAGCAGAAGGACCCCCTCGCCCCCCACGGCTCGCACGCTCGCCGCGGGACCCTGCGAGGGGGCCGAGGCGCCGTCCTGCACCTGCAGGGCGGCGCCTTGTCGCGTTCAGGGGTCGAGCAGGTCGCCGAAGGTGCGCGCGATGGTCTCCCACGACCAGCTCTGCTCCACCCACGCCCGGCCGGCCGCGCCCATGGCCCGGGCCCGCGCGGGGTCGTCGAGCAGGCCGGCCAGCGTGGCCGCCACCGCGTCCGGTGACCGCGGGTCGACGACGTGCCCGGTGACGCCCTCCTGCACGGCCTCCGGCGCGCCGCCGGAGGTCCCGGCGACGACGGGCAGGCCGCAGGCGGCCGCCTCGAGGAACACCATGCCCAGGCCCTCCACGTCGAGCCCGCCCCGGCGGGTGCGGCACGGCATCGCGAACACGTCGCCCGCCGCGTAGTACGCCGGGAGCTCGGCGGTGTCCACCCCGCCGGTGAGGACGACGGATCCCCCCAGCCCCCGCGCGGCGACGGCCCGCCGGAGCGCCGATTCGTCGGGTCCGCCGCCCACCAGGAGCAGCCGGGCGGAGGGGTGCCGGGCCAGCACCTGGGACCACCCGCGGACCAGCACGTCCTGCCCCTTGCGGGCCACCAGCCGGGACACGCAGACGACCACCGGCGCCTCCCCCAGGCCGTGCCGGCGCCGGACCGCCGCGCCGTCCACCCGCGGGGTGAACCGGTCGACGTCCACCCCCGGGGACAGCTGTGCGAGCCGGGTGCGCCCGCCGAGCGCCGGGGCGAGCCGCGCGCGGGTGTACTCGGTGATGAAGGTGAGCACGTCCAGCCCCCCGGCGATGCGCTGCATCACCTGCCGGCTCCCCGGTAGCGCCACCCAGCCGGTCTCGTGGCCGTGCGTGGCACCGACCAGGTGCCGCACGCCGGCCCTGCGCAGCGTGGGCGCCAGCAGTCCCAGCGGCGCGGCGGCGCCGAAGAACGCGGTGTCGCAGCCGTACCGGTCGACCAGCTCGACGGCCGCCCGGGCGGTCGCCCGCGTGGGCAGCAGCATGCCCGTGGGCCGGCGCACCACCGGGTAGGGCAGCGTGGCGTCGTGCTCTGCCGAGCCGGGGTGGTCCGAGGCCAGCACGACCAGGGAGTCCGGCGGCCGCCGCTCGAGCAGGGCGGCGACGAAGGTCTGGATGCCGCCCTGGCGGGGCGGGAAGTCGTTCGTGACGACCAGGGTCCGGGTCACCGCCGGCCCTCCAACCGGGCCCAGTCCTCGGCGAGCGCGATCCGCTCGGAGGTCGTCGGGTGCGAGCCGAAGAACCAGCGCCAGGCCGCCGGCGGGTCCGGGTCGGACAGGTTGCTCTCGGCCAGGCCGCGCTGCATGGCGACGAACGCCTCCGGGTCCCGCGTGAGTTCCAGTGCCGCGACGTCGGCCCGCGCCTCGATGTGGCGGGAGACCAGGTTCTGCACCGGCGTCGCCACGAGGGTCCCCGCGGCGACCAGCAGCAGGAGCAGCGGCACCACAGCCGGGTCGCCCGGTCCTTCGGCACCCGCACGCCGCAGCAGCCGGGGCGAGGTCAGCACCCCGCCGAGCAGCGCCACGCCGCCGGCGCCGCCGAGCGCGCCCAGGAGGGTGCCGGTGAGGACGTCGTCCGCGGCCACGTGCCCGAGTTCGTGCGCGGCGATGGACTCGATCTGCTCGTCGGGCAGCCGGTCGAGCACCGTGTCGTACACGACGATGCGGCGGGTGGAGCCGAAGCCCGACACGTAGGCGTTGAGCGTCGTCGTCCGGCGGGAGGCGTCGGAGACGAGCACGTCCTGCACGGGGGTGCCGTTCTCCTCGGCCAGGGCGAGCAGGTCGCTGCGCAGCTGGCCGGCCGGCATCGACTCGAAGCTGTTGAAGGCCGGCTCGATGACCACCGGCCAGAGGAAGGAGCCGACGATCACCAGCACGGCCGCACCGGCGCTCGCGAGGGCCCACCACGCGCGCGAGGCGCGACGGGCGAGCCAGACGAGGACGGCCACCCCCAGGGCGGTCAGGGCGGCGTCGATCGCCGTCGACACGGCCACGTCGCGCGCCCACAGGCCCCAGCTGCGCGTGGACAGGCCGTACCGGTGTCGCACCACCTCGCCGTAGGCCGAGAGCGGGAGCGTGAGCAGCCGGCCGATCACCGCGAGCGCGAACACACCCAGCAGCACCTGCCACGCCCAGCGCCCGCGCCGGGGCGCGGGCAGGCTCCGCACCAGCCGGGCGCCGAGGCGGGTGAGCCCGAGCGCGGCGGAGACGGCCAGCCCCAGCAGCAGGGAGGCGAGGGAGGCGGGCCGGATGGCGGCGGCGAAGGCCTGCGCGCGATCGACCTGCTCGGCCGGCAGGCCCGCCGTCGGATCGGTCGGCGTACGCCCGCCCGGCGGCTCCGGCAGGACCTCCCAGGGGGTGCCGACGGCGACGACGACGGCGAAGGCGGCGAGCAGGACGGCCGCGGCCAGCAGCGCCGCACGGCGGCCGGTCATCCGAGGCCCCCGGGAACGGTCGCCTGGCCCGGAACCGTCACGAGCAAGGGGCACCGGCACGCACGACCTCGATGCTACTGAGCGGGGTCTCTCCGGCTCCCCCGGCAGGACCCCGCGCACCCACGACGAAGGCCGGCGACCTCCCGCAGGAGATCACCGGCCCTCGTCGAGTTCGGCCCCGTCCCTGGTCCCACCCTGAGCCTGCGAAGGGTGGGGAGGACGGGGTCCTTTCTCAGGCGACGCGACGGGCGCTGTTGTAGCTCGGCATCGAGTCGATGCTGGCGACCTTCACCGGCTGGCTGGAGGTCGAGGCGTGCACCATCTGACCGTTGCCGATGTACATGCCGACGTGGCTGACCGGGCTGTAGAAGAACAGCAGGTCGCCCGGCTGCAGCTCGCTCCGGGAGACCGCCCGGCCCATCTGCGACTGGCTGCGGCTGGAGTGCGGCAGCGAGATGCCTGCGGCCGCGTAGGCGTAGGACGTCAGACCGGAGCAGTCGAAGGCGTCGGGGCCACCGGCGCCCCACACGTAGCGGTCCCCCACCTGGGCCAGCGCGGTGTCGACGGCGACCGCGGCCGCTCCGCTGGCTGCGGCGGCCCGGGCCGGAGCGGGGGCTGCGCTGGGGGCGCTGCGCTCCGTGCCGCGGGAGGCGCGCACGGGCTGGGAGTCACCCTGTGCCCGCTCGACGAGGGCCCGCTGCGCGGCGTCGAGGGCCTCGTACTGCCGCTGGTAGTCGGCGATCTTGGCCTCGAGGGCCTGCTGCTGCGCCTGGATGTCCGCGACGCTGCGCTCGGCCTCCTCGCGGGCCGAGCGGGCCTCGTCGCGGGAGTCCTCGGCACGGTCGGAGGCCTCGGCGACCTCGCTGACGGCCGCAGTCGTGTGGCCGGCGATCGCCTCGAGCGTCCCCATCTGGGAGACGAGCTCCTCGGCGGAGCCGCTGGAGAGCAGCACGTCGAGCTGGTTCATGGTGCTGTTCCCGCCGGTGTAGGCGGAACGAGCCAGCTGGCGGATGCGCCCGTCGAGGGCGGCCCGCTGCTGCTGGGCCTCGAAAGCGGCCTTCTCGGCGCTGTCGACGGCCGACTGCTGGCGCTCCAGGTCGACCTTGGCCTCGTTCAGCTTCTCGCTGACGACCTCGAGCTCGCGGCTGGCGTCGGCCACCAACTGGGCAGCCTCGGCCGTGCTGGTGGGGTTGCCGGGGACGGCGGCGGCGGTGCCCGGGAGGACCGTGAAGGTCAGGGCGCTCGCGGCGCCGATCAGCAGGCCGGCGCGGAGGCGGCCCACCCGGCGGGCAGGACCGGCCGGATCGGGGCGGAAGGGGGTGAGTACGTGCGGGGGCAGGGCGTGAGGGGTCGCCACGAGCGGCGGCTCTCCGTTTCTTCCTCTTCACCGCCTACCGAGTTAGCTGACGGGTTCGGGCGGGGAAGATCGGCCCTATCCCCTGCTGGACCGGCGGACCGGCTCTACAGGGGAACTCACCCCAGAACTGCGGTGGGTCCCCGGTTCACCTCGGACGGCCTGTCGGACGTCGTGCGGCGATTCGGCGGTGTCCGGCCGAGGCCACCCGTCTGCGGATGACGACCACCCGGTCGGACGCAGCGACCCTACGTTCGTGATGTAGCCGTGACAAACCCGAGCAGCAGGTAAACCTGTGACGAGAATCTCGACGCGCTCAGCGCGCCTCCCACAGTTCAGCGCTGCGTAGGGGTACATGCACCGTCCGCAGCCGGATGGGTGGCGGTCCGCACGGCTCAGCCGGTCTGCTGGTCGGGCGAGATCCCGCCGCCGTCGGCCGTCCCGCCGCCGCGGTGCCGCAGGGGCGGGACGAGCCCGAACTCCGCGAGGGCGCGCACGGCGCGGCGCTCGACGTCGTCGAACTCCACCACGACGCCGGGCGGTGGCACGACGACGTCCTCGGCGGCGGGCGCGGGGCCGGTGGCGCGGGCGCGTCCGGTCATGGGCACCACGACCGGGTCGACGCCCTCCCAGCCCGGCGGGGCCCCCAGCAGGACGGTGACGACGCAGTCGGTGCAGCCGGTGCCGCGGACGGTGCAGGTGTCGCAGTCGATGAGCATGTCTTCTCCTCCGTGAGTCGTCCGCACGGTAGGAGCGGCCACCGACAATCCGCGGTCCCGGAGCTCAGGTCCCGGCGTACTCCCAGTGCCAGGGCTCCTCGCGGCCGTTGCCGGGATCGGCCCACGTCGGGTGCAGGAAGCCGAAGCGGCCGGCGTTGGCCACCATCCACGCGTACTGCGGCGTCCCGAAGGTCTCGACGCCGCCGCAGAGGTCCACCGCCAGGCCCCACCCGTGGTTGCTCGTGCCCGGGACGGCGGCCAGCGCGGGCTTCTCCCCGTACAGCTTCACCTGGCCGGCGTAGGTGCGGTAGGAGTCGGTGATGCACAGCGGGCCGCCGAACGCGGCGGCGTAGGCCGCCGACATCGCGCGGTAGGCCGCGGCCGCGTCGCAGCGCAGGGAGTGGCCCGCCGCTCCGAGCGGGCACATCGCGCTCGGCGGGATCAGGCCGTTGGGGTACCCGCCCCACTGCCGCGCCCCGTCGTAGCTCGGCGGGTAGACGGTGTTGCCGCACTCCATGCGCAGCGCACCCGCGGCCGGTCCGGGCGCCGCCACGGGCGCCCGCTGGCCGAGGGCCGGCCGGCCCACCCCGAGTACCTGGTCGGCGGGCAGGGTGCGCACCACGACCGCGCCGGCACGGGCGTCGGCCGCCAGCATGGTGCGCGGGTCGAGGGCGATCCCCACGTGCCCGAGCCCGGCCTCCTGGGTCCCGAGGAAGACGAGGTCGCCGGGCAGCACGTCGACGGGGGCGACCGGGGTCGTGACGGCGAACAGCTCCGCCTGGTCCTCCGGCAACGGGATGCCGGCCCGGCCGTACACCGACTGGACCAGCGAGCCGCAGTCCCAGGACTCCGGCCCGGCGGTGCCCGGCGCGTAGGGCTGCCCGAGCGCATCCATCGCCGCCGTCACGGCGGCGAGCGTCTCGGCGGGCAGCACGAGCAGCGACGCGGGCTGACCGGGGAGTTGTGCGGCACCGGGCTGGGCGCCCCCACCGGCGGCACCGACCGGCACCAGGCGCTCGGGAAGCCCGGCGGCCGGGTCCCGCAGCGCCCCGGACGGCGGCGGGACCACCCCGGTGGCGGTGAGCTGGTCGAGATAGGCGCGCCAGCTGGCCGCCGTCCGCTCGTTGACCTCGACCTGCTCGCGCTGCAGCTGGGCCAGCTGACGGTCGACCGCACCGAGCGCGGCGTCCAGCTCCTCGGTCACCGCCGACGCCTCGGCCTCGAGCTCGGCCGCCCGGGCACCCACCTCGTCGGCACGGGACCGCGCCTGCTCGAGCGCCGCGGCGGCCCGCTGCTGCTGCTCCAGGGCCGCCTGCCGCTGCGTCTCTGCCGCGCCGATCACCGTGGCGGCGTGCCGGTCGACGACGTCCAGGAAGCCCAGGGCGGAGACCACGTCACCGGGATCGCCGCCGCTGAGCAGCAACGACAGCGGGGTGATCGCCCCGCCGTCCCGGTAGACCGCCGAGGCGTACCGGGCGACGAGCTGCTGGTGGCCGGCCAGTTCGCCCTCGGCGTCGCCCAGCACCGCCTGGGCGTCGGCCACGGCGCGCTCGGCCTCGCCCAGCGCCTCACGCGCGGCCTCCACCTCGCCCTGCTGCGACCGCAGGCCGCGCTGCACCTCCGCGGCGCGCTGCTGGAGCTCGTCGAGGGCACGGCTGTCCAGGACACCGGAGGTGCCCCCGGGCTGGTCGCTGGGCGCAGCGGACACGGGAGCAGCCGTCGCGGTCAGGGCCACGAGGGCCAGCGGCGCGAGCAGCAGCGACGCCGAGCGGCGGATCGCCCTCGGCCGTGGGGAGCGCCACGGGGAGCGCGGGGACATCGGACCACCTTCGCGGATGTGGGCAGCGTCGCCCACCGCTGGAATGTTGTCCCCATCACGGGAGAAGCGCCAGGTGAGCGGCCCGGTTCCGCCCGGCCGGGCGAACCGGGCGGCACGGGCGGGTCCGGACCGGTCGGCGCGGCGTCCCCAGGACTGTCGGCACCCCGACCTACCGTCCGGCCCGTGAGCTCCTCCCCTCCCCTTCCCCGGTACGTGCAGGGAACGATCGAGGAACTAGGCACCCCGCTGGCCGAGGTCACCTTCGTGGTCGTCGACCTCGAGACGACCGGTGGGTCGCCGAAGGACTGCGCGATCACCGAGATCGGCGCGGTCAAGGTGCGCGGGGGTGTGGTGCTGGGCGAGTTCCAGACCCTGGTCGACCCGGGTCAGGAGATCCCGCCCTACATCAGCGTGCTCACCGGCATCACGACGTCCATGGTCGCCGCCGCGCCCCGGATCGGGACGGTCCTGCCGGCCTTCCTGGAGTTCGCCCGCGGCGCCGTGCTCGTCGCCCACAACGCACCCTTCGACCTCGGCTTCCTCAAGGCGGCGTGCGCCCAGAACGGCATCCTGTGGCCCGCCGCGGCGTCGGTCGACACCGCGGTGCTGGCCCGCCGGCTGCTCACCCGCGACGAGGTGCCCAACTGCAAGCTGGGCACCCTCGCACCCTTCTTCCGGGCCACCACCTCCCCGACGCACCGCGCCCTGGACGACGCCCGTGCCACCGTCGACGTCCTGCACGGGCTCTTCGAACGTCTCGGGCCGCTGGGCATCTCGTCGCTGGAGGAGCTGACCGGCCTCACCCGCCAGGTCGACCCCGAACGCCGCCGCAAGCGCCACCTGGCCGACTCCGTCCCGCACGGCCCCGGCGTGTACCTGTTCCGCGGCCCGCGCGACGAGCCGCTGTACGTCGGGACGTCGACCGACCTCCGCACGCGGGTGCGCAGCTACTTCACCTCGGGTGAGCAGCGCAGCCGGATCACCGAGATGGTGGCGCTGTCCCAGCGGGTCGACGCGATCCCGTGCGCCCACGCCCTCGAGGCGGCGGTGCGCGAGCTGCGGCTGATCGCCGAGCACAAGCCGCGGTACAACCGCCGGTCCCGGTTCCCCGAGCGCGCCCTGTGGGTCCGGCTCACCGACGAGCCGTTCCCCCGGCTGTCCGTGGTGCGCCGCGTGCGCCCCGGCTCCGGCGTGTTCCTCGGCCCCTTCCCCGACCGGCGGGCCGCCGACGCCGCCGTCGCGGCCGTGCACGAATCGCTCCCGCTGCGGCAGTGCACCGCCCGCATCCCGGCGCGGGCACCTTCCGGCTCGGCGTGCGCCCTGGCCGACATGGGCCGGTGCGGTGCCCCGTGCACGGGCGCCCAGTCCGTCACCGAGTACGCCGACGTCGCAGCCGTGCTTCGGGCGGCCGTCGCCTGCGATCCCACCGCGTTGGTCACGCCGCTCCTGCACCGGGTCGAGCGGCTGGCCGCGGAGGAGCGCTACGAGGACGCAGCGGTCCTGCGCGACCGCGTCGCCGTCCTGCTGCGGGCCGTCCGCCGGCGCCAGCGGCTGGAGTCGCTGGCCGCCGTCCCGGAGCTGGTCCTGGCCAGGCCCGACGGCACCGGCGGCTGGGAACTGTCCGTCGTCCGCCGGGGGCGGCTGGTGTCCGCGGGCGTGGCACCCCGCGGCGCCTCGGTCCGCGGGACGCTGGCGGGCCTGCTCGCCACCGCGGAGACCCCGCTGGGTCCCGACGGCGAGATCGCCGCATCGGTCGACGAGACCGAGCTCGTGCTGCGCTGGATGGAGAAGTCGGGCACCCGGCTGGTCGAGCTGGACGGCACGCTGGCCAGCCCCGCCCCCGGCACCGGCCCCTTCAGCAGGTTCCTCGCCATGGCCGACGGCAGCAGCACCCGGCGCGACCCCTTCGCCGACGGGCGGTCGCTGGGCACCCGGGCACGCCCGGACCGGATCACCGCGGGCGTGGGCACCGGACCGCGGGCCCGGCTAGCATCGCCGACGTGATCACCGCCATCGTGATGATCGATGCCGCCACCGACTCGATCCCCGAGGTGGCCGCCGCGATCGCCGACCTCGACGGGGTCAGCGAGGTCTACTCCACCGCCGGCGAGGTCGACCTGATCGCGATCGTCCGGGTGCGCGAGTTCGAGCAGATCGCCGAGGTCATCGCCGGGCGCATCAACAAGGTGCCCGGGGTGCTCGAGACCGAGACGCACATCGCCTTCCGCGCCTACTCCCGCCACGACCTCGACGCGGCGTTCTCGATCGGCTTCGAGTCCGCGGACTAGCAGCTCAGCGATCGTCGCGCACGGCGCGGCTCACCGTCACCCAGCGCTCCAGCAGGGCTCCGGCCCGGCCGTCGTCGACCGCCGCGGCGGCCCGCTCCAGCCCGGCGGCGAGCCCCTCGCGCAGGGCGGTGGACTCCCCGTCGAAGGCGGCGAGCGCCGCGGCGGCGTTGAGCAGCACGGCGTCGCGCACCGGCCCCCGCTCCCCCGCCACGACCCGCCGGAAGACGTCGGCGTTGTGGGCGGGTGAGCCACCGCGCAGGGCGTCGGGCCCCGATGCCGGGATCCCCAGCCCCGCGGGGTCCACCCGGTCGGGGACGACCACGCCGTCCCGGACCACCCAGGCCGACGACGTCGTCGCCGTCGTCAGCTCGTCGAGGCCGTCGTCGCCGCGGAACACCACCGCCCGGCCACCGCGGGCGGCCAGGACCTCCGCGAGGACCGGCGCCATCACCCGGTCGGCACAGCCGATGGCCGCGGCGACCGGCCGTGCCGGGTTCGTCAGCGGTCCCAGGAAGTTGAAGACGGTGGCGATGCCCATCTCCCGCCGGGGGGCACCGGCGTGCCGCATGCCGGGATGGAAGACCGGCGCGAAGAAGAAGCCGATGCCCGCCTCCTGCACGCAGCGGGCGACACCGGCGGCCGGCAGGTCGATGACCACGCCGAGCTCCTCCAGCACGTCCGCCGCACCGGAGGACGACGACGCCGCCCGCCCACCGTGCTTCGCGACCGGCACGCCGGCAGCCGCGGTGACCACCGCCGCCATCGTGGAGATGTTCACGGTGTGCGCGCCGTCGCCCCCGGTGCCCACGATGTCGACGCACGCGAGCGGGAGGTCGACCGGCGTCGCCTGGGCCAGCATCTCGGCGGCCAGCCCGGCCACCTCCTGCGCCGAGGCGCCCTTCGCGCGCAGCGCCACGGCGAAGGCGGCGATCTGCGCGGGCGTGGCCTCGCCGGTCATCACCTCGCGCATCGCCCAGGCGGTGTCAGCGGCGGCGAGGTCCTGCCCGGCGAGCAGCCGGTTGAGCATGCCCGGCCAGGACGGTCGGGAGGGTGGGGCGGCAGTCACCGCGCGGTCACCGGACGGCGGGGCGGCGAGCGGCGCTGCGCAGCAGGTCCGCGACCAGCCCCGGCGCGGTCAGCGGGTCGACGGGCAGCGGCAGCGTGCCCTCGGCGCGCGACCAGTGGGCCAGCCAGTGGTCGGGCTGCCGGGCGATGAGAACGCACACGGCCGGGCGGTCGGGCACCTCCTGCTCGAGCTGGCGGGCCAGCGCCAGGCCACCGGTCGGCTGCGCCTCGCCGTCGAGGATGCACAGCGCGATGCCCCCGCCGTCGACGGCGGCGACCACCTCGTCGCCGGTGGCGCACTCGACCCACGTGAGCGGGCCCACGTCCGGTGCGGGACGGCGCCCGACGGCGGTGCGCACGGCCTCGCGGGTGGCGGCGCGGGAGCTGTAGACCAGCACGGTGGCCGGTGCGTCGGGGGTTCCGGCTGGGCTCACGCGGGCGAGCCTAGTGGTTGCGACGCCGCCGCCATGGGAGGGCGGCGACCGCGGACCGGGAGCGGGTCTCCCGGCTCGCCACGCCGGGCCGACCCGCGGTCGTGGCAACGGGGGGGCGATGCCATGATGGCCGGGTGACAACGGCCCCCGTGGCGAGCAGCACCTTCGACACCTCGCGGGTGCACTCCCTGACCCGACCGAACATGGTCAGCGTCGGCACGATCATCTGGCTCTCGAGCGAGCTGATGTTCTTCGCCGGCCTGTTCGCCATGTACTTCACCGCGCGAGCCCGGGCAGTCGACGGCTGGCCCCCGGAGCCGACGGAGCTGAACCTCCCGTACGCGACCTTCTTCACGCTGATCCTGGTGGCCTCGTCGTTCACCTGCCAGTTCGGGGTGTTCGCGGCGGAGAGCGGCA
Organism: Blastococcus aurantiacus; assembly: GCF_900102425.1. Classification (GTDB taxonomy): domain Bacteria; phylum Actinomycetota; class Actinomycetes; order Mycobacteriales; family Geodermatophilaceae; genus Blastococcus; species Blastococcus aurantiacus. Next base: position 320,554 of record NZ_FNBT01000004.1, on the reverse strand, counting down.
ACGTCTACGGCCTCCGGCGCTGGTTCACCATCACCTTCGTGATGGGCCTGGTCTTCGTGCTGGCCCAGATGAACGAGTACCGCGTCCTGGTGACCGAGCACGGCACGTCGATCTCGTCGTCGACGTACGGCTCGGTCTTCTACCTGACCACCGGGTTCCACGCATTGCACGTCATAGGCGGCCTGGTCGCCTTCGTCTACATCCTCATCCGGTCCACCATGGGCCGATTCACGCCTGCCCAGGCGACCGCGGCGATCGTGGTCTCCTACTACTGGCACTTCGTCGACGTCGTGTGGGTCGGGCTCTTCGTCACGATCTACCTGATCCGCTAGGGGAACGGTGTCCACCTCGAACCCGCAGTCCGACGCCGCGCCCGTCGTCGCCACCGCGAGCACCAGTCCGGTCGCACGGGCCCGAGCCCGGCGGCGCAGCAAGCACCGCCGCCGCGTGGCCAACGTCGCCGGGCTGATGGCGAGCCTCGTGCTCACCGGCGCGCTGTACTCGGTCTTCAGCCCCGCTCAGGCCGCACCGGCCGAGGGCGGCAGCGAGTCCGCCGCCGAGGCGGCCGGCCGCGAGCTGTACGAGCGCAGCTGCATCACCTGCCACGGCGAGAACCTCGAGGGCGTGCCCAACCGCGGCCCGTCGCTCATCGGCGTCGGCGAGGCGGCCGTCTACTTCCAGGTGCACACCGGGCGCATGCCGCTCGTGCGCCAGGAGGCCGACGCCCCCGACAAGCCCGCGGTCTTCTCCGACGAGGAGATCGACCAGCTGATGGCCTACGTCCAGGCCAACGGCGGCGGGCCGCGCCTGCCGTCCGGCGACCTGCGCGACGGCGACGTCGCCGAGGGCGGTGAGCTGTTCCGGCTCAACTGCGCCTCGTGCCACAACTTCGTCGGTGAGGGCGGGGCGCTGTCCGGCGGCAAGGCGGCGCCGAGCCTCAAGGACGCCAACGACCTCGAGATCTACACGGCGATGCTGACCGGCCCGGAGAACATGCCGGTGTTCGGGGACAACCAGCTGACCTCCGAGGAGAAGCGCTCGATCATCGCCTACGTCCAGACGATGAACTCCCAGGCCGACCCCGGTGGTGCCGGCGCCGGCCGGATGGGTCCGGTGGCCGAGGGCCTGGTCATCTGGGTGGTCGGCATCGGCGTGCTGATGTTCGGGATCTTCTGGATGGGGAGCAAGGCGTGACGACGCACGACACCCGCCCCGGTTCGTCCGGCGGCGCGGACACCCCCGGTCCGCTGTACGGCGGCCCGGACGAGGACTACACCCCCGAGCAGCTCGCGGCGATGCCGCGGGAGGACCTGGACCGCCTCGGCGCCCGGTACGACGGCGTGGAGATCCTGCACGTCGACCCGGGCCCCGAGCCCGGCTCGCGGATGGAGAAGCGGGCGATCCGCCAGGTCGGCCTGGTCTTCACGCTCGCCGGCCTCTTCGCCTTCGCGTTCGTCGTCGTGTACATCGGCTCCGGCTGGTTCTTCCCGGACTGGCAGTGGGAGGTGACCGACCGCGGCTGGAGCGCGCTGTTCACGCCGCTCCTCGGCCTGACGATGGGCCTGTCCCTCTTCCTGGTCGGCGTCGGTCTGGTCCTCTACACGAAGAAGCTCCTGCCGCACGAGACGGCGGTGCAGGACAAGCACGACGGCTCGCACTTCGACCGGGTCACCACCGGCGCGACGCTCGTCGGCGGCCTGCACAACAGCGGCCTGGCCCGGCGCAAGCTCATCACCCGCTCGCTGGGCTTCATGGGCGGCGGGCTCGGGCTCATGCTGCTCATGCCGCTGGGCGGTCTGATCAACAACCCGAACACCGGCAACCCGCTCGGCCGCACCGCGTGGGCCGAGGGCGTGCGGCTGGTCCGCAACGACGGCAGCCCGATCCGCCCCGGCGACCAGGAGCCCGGCTCCCTGGAGACGGTCTTCCCGGCCGTGCCCGGTGGCAACCGGCAGTCCGACGCAGCGACGATGCTCATCCGCCTGCGCCCGGCGCAGCTCGCGGAGGCGCGGCCGCGCGAGGGCCAGGACGACTTCGGCTACGGCGACTACGTCGCCTACTCGAAGATCTGCACGCACGCCGGCTGCCCGGTGTCGCTGTACGAGCAGGAGACCAGCCGGATCCTCTGCCCGTGCCACCAGTCGCAGTTCGACGTGACCCAGGGCGCCAAGCCCGTCTTCGGGCCCGCTACGCGATCCCTGCCACAGCTGCCGATCACGGTCGACGACGAGGGCTACTTCGTCGCCCGCGCGGACTACCCTGAGGCTGTCGGCCCCACGTACTGGAACCGGGAGCGCATCTGATGGCAGCAACGGCCACGGCCCCTGGGGCTCCGACAACCCGGCTGGGCAAGCAGGCCGTCGAGATCGACGACCGCCTGATCGTCGCCGGGCCCCTGCGCCGGACCCTCAACAAGGTCTTCCCCGACCACTGGTCCTTCCTGCTCGGGGAGATCGCGCTCTACTCGTTCCTCATCGCGCTGCTGTCGGGGACGTACCTGACGTTCTTCTTCGACCCGTCGCTGCGCGAGGTCGTGTACGAGGGCAGCTACGCCCCCCTGCGCGGCGTGGAGATGTCGGCGGCCTACGACTCGGCGCTGAACCTCTCCTTCGACGTCCGCGGCGGCCTGTTCATGCGGCAGGTCCACCACTGGGCGGCGCTGATGTTCGTCGCCTCGATCGTCATCCACCTGCTCCGCATCTTCTTCACCGGCGCGTTCCGCCGGCCGCGCGAGACCAACTGGCTCATCGGCGTGGTCATGCTGGTGCTCGCCCTGCTCATGGGCGTGACGGGCTACACCCTCCCCGACGACCTGCTCTCGGGCACCGGGCTCCGCATCATCAGCGCGATCATCCTGTCGATCCCGGTCATCGGGACGTGGGCACACTGGGCGGTCTTCGGCGGCGAGTTCGTGGGCGAGCTGATCATCGGCCGCTTCTACATCGCCCACGTGCTGATCATCCCGGCGATCCTGCTGGCCCTGATCGCGGTGCACCTGCTGATCCTGGTCAAGCAGAAGCACACGCAGTTCGCCGGCCCGGGCCGCACCGAGCACAACGTCGTCGGCAACCGGCTCTTCCCCACCTTCGCGGCGAAGGCGACCGGTCTGCTGTTCATCGTGTTCGGCGTCATCGCCGGCCTGGGTGGTCTGGTGCAGATCAACCCGGTGTGGCTGTGGGGCCCGTACAACCCGGCGCAGGTCTCAGCCGCGTCGCAGCCGGACTGGTACATCCTCTTCCTGGACGGTTCGACACGAATCTTCCCGGCGTGGGACATCAACCTGCCCGGTGACTACACGATCCCGGCGCTGTTCTGGCCCACGGTCGTGGTCGCCGGCGCAATGTTCACCGTGCTCGCGCTCTACCCGATGATCGAGCGCAAGCTCACCGGCGACACAGCGTCCCACCACCTGCTCCAGCGTCCGCGCGACGTCCCCGTGCGCACCTCGCTCGGCATGATGGGGCTGACGTTCTACCTCGTGCTGATGCTCTCCGGCGCCAACGACGTCTTCGCGGACAAGTTCGACGTGAGCCTCAACGCGATGATCTGGTTCGGCCGGCTCGGCGTCATCGTCCTGCCGCCGGTGGTGTACGTGCTCACCTACCGCATCTGCCTCGGTCTGCAGAAGCACGACCGGGAGGTGCTGGAGCACGGCATCGAGACCGGTGTCATCCGGCGTCTGCCGCACGGTGAGTTCATCGAGGTCCACCAGCCGCTCGGCCCGGTGGACGACCACGGTCACGGCACGCTCGCCTACGGCGGTGCGCCGGTGCCGAAGAAGATGAACCAGATCGGCGGCGCCCGTCGTGCGATCCGCGGGTTCTTCAGCCCCATCGAGGAGCCGTCGCAGGTCGAGCTCGAGCAGCGCGCCGAGGGTCGTGGACTCGCAGCCGACGAGAGCCGGGAGCTCACCTCCTCCGGCCGGCCGTCCGAGGGGGGCCGCCCCTCGGAGGGTGGCCGCCCCCAGGCGCCGCAGGACTGACGAAGAACCGCTCGCACAGCAGGGCCCCGGTGGATCCGTCCACCGGGGCCCTGCTGCATGTGTGGACGTCCTCGGCCGCGCCCCGGCCCGCCACTCCCCCGCTCGTGCGGCGTTCCTCGTGCTCCTGCGGTTCTGCAGCACCCCATGAGCACGAGTTCGACCCCATCAGTGCCCCCTGACGCCGCGGCCGGCCCTCCTCCGCCCTGGGGCCTCACCCACGAGAGCAACAGCGGTCCTGCGTGCGATGGCGACGTAGGCGGGCGCCCTCCGCCCGACGCCGCAGCCACCCGCCGCCCGATACCCCCGATCCGTTGCACTTCTCGGGCGTTCCTCGCGCTGGTGAGGTCCTGCAGCACCGCATCAGCAAGAGATCGACCCCGCCAACGGCCCGAGACGTCGCCTCGCACGCCCGCCCGTGGCGCGGGCCCCGCCTGCGTCGGTGGTCCGCATCGGCGGTGCTGTTCACGGCTTGCCGACCGTGCCCGGGCCCCAACGCTCGAACACCGCCAGCACCCCCAGCGCCCAGTGACCCGATTCGGCGCGGCTCCTCGGGCGCTCCACGCGCTGGTGAGGTCCTGCAGCACCGCAGGAGCGCGAGATCGACCCCACCAGCGCCCCGAACGGCCGAGGGCCCCTCCCGCCGCAGCGGAAGGGGCCCTCGGACCGGGTGGATCTCAGCTCTGCGTGGCGTTCTGCCCCACGTAGTACTCGAACAGCAGCCCGCCGACGGTCGCCAGGATGGCGGCGGCACCGATGGCGATCAGCCAGAAGTACCAGTAGGCCAGCCCCAGGCCGGTGAGGCCCACGGACAGCGCCAGCGCGAAGGGCCAGTAGCTGGACGGGCTGAAGAACCCGAGCTCACCGGCGCCGTCGGCCATCTCGGCGTCCTTGCGGTCCTCCGGACGGGCGTCGATGCGCCGGGAGACGAACAGGAAGAAGAAGCCGATCATGCCGGTCAGGCCGGCCGAGAGCACGAGCGCAGTCGTGCCGATCGGCTCCTTCGCCCACACGCCGTACACCACGGCCGCCGCGACGCAGAAGAACGCGATGATGTTGAAGATGATCGACTCGACCTTCACGGCCGTGCCTCCTCAGGCGTCGTGTCGATGCCGACCGCGGGCATCCGCTGCTCAGCCATTGTTCGACTGCTGCTGGTTGTCCTGCTTGGCCTGGAACAGCTCCAGCGGCGTCGTGGACGTCGCTGCGCCGGGCTGGCCGATCTCGTCCAGAGCCGCGTAGGTGTCCAGGCCCTCCTCGCGAGCGGCGAGGTAGGCGTCGTAGTCGTCACCGGAGACCGCGCGGACCTCGAAGTTCATGTACGCGTGGTAAGTCCCGCACAGCTCGGCGCAGCGGCCCACGTAGGCACCCTCCTCGCGGACGGTCACCTCGAAGACGTTGTCGCGGCCGTTCTCGTTGCCGGGGATGACGTCGAGCTTGAAGAGGAACTCCGGCACCCAGAACGAGTGGATGACGTCGGCGGAGGCGACCTCGAAGCGGATAGTCCGGTCGGTCGGGAGGACCAGGACCGGGATCTCGGTGCTGCTGCCGATCGTGTTCACCGGCTCGCCGTCGGCGCCCGTGGTCTCCGGGTAGACGAACTGCCAGTTCCACTTGAAGGCGTTGACCGCGATCGTCTCGTCCGGGGTGTCGCTGCGCTCCTGGACCTCGTTCTGCGTCACCACCGTGAAGAAGAACAGGCCGGCGATGATCAGGAACGGCGCGATCGTGTACGCGATCTCCAGCGGCAGGTTGTACGCCGTCTGCCGGGGCAGCTCGTCGCTGCGCTTCCGGTGGGCGACCACCGAGTACAGGATCAGCCCCCACACCAGGACGCCGACGATGAGCGCCGCGATGACCGAGCCGGTCCACAGCTCGCGCATCGACTCGGCCTGGTCCGTGATGCCCTCGGGCCAGCCGAACCGCCAGAACTCGTTGTTGGGCATGTCGCACCCGCTGAGGGTGAACACCCCCAGGAGACCGAGCGCGGCCAGCCGCGCGAGCCTGCTGCCTCGAGCCACTGCTCGTTGCCTCCTCGTCCTCCGTCCGGTGCACCCGGACGGTCCTTCCAGCGGGGCCGCCGACCGGTGTCGGCAGGCGGCGTCCACGCCGATCTCAGTGTGAGCCGAGACTAGCCGACCCCGCTCGGCGGTCGACCACCGGAGACACCTGCACGGCGGGTCGCACCGACTGTGGCCGACGACGCCGCCGCGACGGCGGGGAACGGTCGGGCGGGCCGGTTAGAGTCGTGGTGTGTGGTACCGGCTGCTGACCCCGAAGTGGGTGCTCCTGCACCTGCTCGTGGCCGCCCTCTTCGTCGCCACCTTCTTCCTCGGGTACTGGCAGCTGTCCAAGGCCGAGGCCGGCGGCGGGGCGGTCAACTGGAGCTACGCGCTGCAGTGGCCGCTCTACGGCGGGATGGGGCTCTGGTTCTACGTCCGCATGGTGCGCGACGAGCTGCGCCGCGACCCGGACGAGGACCAGCCGGGCAACGCCGTCGTCCTCTACCAGCGCCCGCGGATCGACACGACCGGTGACCCGGAGCTCGCCGCCTACAACGCCTACCTCGCCGAGCTCAACGAGCGGGCCCTGGGCCAGCGAGCCGGTCATGGCCAGTGAGCGCGCCGCCTCGTCCCGCACCACCGACGAGGCCATCGGCCAGGCACTGCTGCGCTACCGGGTGATGGCGACCGTCGTCGGCGTCCTGCTCATCGCGCTGATCTTCGTAGCGGTGCCGCTGAACCACCTGGCGGACATCCCGGAGCCGTCCACCGTCCTGGGCACCGCGCACGGCTGGCTGTACGGCCTGTTCTTCCTGTCCGCGGTGGACCTCGCCCTGCGCGCCCGGTGGACCCTCAAGGGCTTCCTGCTCACGGTGATCGCCGGCACGGTGCCGGTGCTCTCCTTCTTCGCCGAGCGCCGCGCCACGGCCAAGACGCGCGCCGGCCAGCGGGTCTGACCACCGCGGGCCCCGCCCACCCCCTGCGATCCCAGGAGTTCTGCGCCTGATGTGTGGCCTGCTCGCCTACTTCTCCACCGACGCGGACCGCGTCGACGACGGCACCGTCTCGGCGGTGCGCTCGGCCCAGCACTGCCTGCGCCACCGCGGTCCCGACGAGACCGAGCAGTGGTCCGACGACCGCGCCGTCTTCGGTTTCAACCGGCTGTCGTTCATCGACATCGAGCACAGCCACCAGCCGATGCCCTACGCCGACGGCCGCTACCGGATCGTCTTCAACGGCGAGATCTACAACTACGTGGAGCTGCGCGCCGAGCTCAAGGCCCTCGGCGCGACGTTCGCCACCGAGGGCGACACCGAAGCGATCGTCGCGGGCTACCACCTGTGGGGCGAGGACGTCGTCCACCGGCTGCGCGGCATGTTCGCCTTCCTCATCTGGGACACCCAGGAGAAGACGGTCTTCGGCGCGCGTGACCCCTTCGGCATCAAGCCGCTGTTCGTCACCCGGCTGGCCGACGGCGCGGTCGCCTTCTCCTCGGAGAAGAAGGCGCTGCTGGAGATGCTCGGTGGCAGCGCGGCCGCCGGTGGTGTGGACCCCGCGTCCCTGCAGCACTACCTGACCCTGCAGTACGTCCCCGAGCCGGCGACCCTGCACCGCGGCATCCGGCGCATCGAGAGCGGCACGTCCTTCACCGTCGCCGACGGCGACCTGACGACGACGCGCTACTTCCACCCCACCTTCCCGATCCGGCCCGTGGCCAAGGACGAGCAGCAGGCGCTGTACGACCGGATCGCCGAGGTCCTGGACGACTCGGTCCGGGTGCACATGCGCGCCGACGTCACGGTCGGCTCGTTCCTCTCCGGAGGCATCGACTCCACCGCCATCGCCGCGCTGGCCAAGCGGTACAACCCGAAGCTGCTCACCTTCACCACGGGGTTCGAGCGCCAGGGCTTCTCCGAGATCGACGTGGCGGCGGAGTCCGCGGCCGCGATCGGCGTCGAGCACATCACCAAGGTGGTGACGGCGCAGGAGTTCGCCGACGCGATCCCGCTGGTGGTCTGGTACCTCGACGACCCGGTGGCCGACCCCGCTCTCGTGCCGCTGTACTTCATCGCCCGCGAGGCCCGCAAGCACGTGAAGGTGGTGCTGTCCGGGGAGGGCGCGGACGAGCTGTTCGGCGGCTACAACATCTACCGCGAGCCCCTGTCGCTGGCCGCGTTCGAGCGGCTGCCCTCGGGCGTCCGGCGGGCGCTGGGCGCGCTGTCGGCGAAGTTGCCCGACGGGATGCGCGGCAAGGACCTGCTGCGCCGGGGCTCGATCCCGCTGGAGCAGCGCTACTACGGCAACGCGCGGCTCTTCCGGGACGACGAGCTGGGCTTCCTCCGCAGCCGGGACGCCGACCTCTCGCACGTCACCGTCACCCGCGAGCTCTACGAGCGCACCCGCGCCGCCGGCTACGACGACGTCACCGCCATGCAGTACGTCGACCTGTTCACCTGGCTGCGCGGCGACATCCTGGTCAAGGCCGACAAGATGACGATGGCCAACTCGCTCGAGCTGCGGGTGCCCTTCCTCGACCCCGAGGTCTTCAAGGTCGCCGGGACGCTCCCGGTCGACCAGCGGGTGACCAAGGAGACGACGAAGTACGCGCTGCGGCGCGCCCTGGAGCAGATCGTGCCGGCGCACGTGCTGAACCGGCGCAAGCTCGGCTTCCCCGTCCCCACCCGGCACTGGCTGGCCGAGGACCTGCACGACTGGGCGCGCTCGGTGATCGAGGCGAGCCGCACCGACGAGTGGCTGGACAAGTCCCAGGTGCTGGCGATGCTGGCCGCGCACCGGCAGAACCAGCGCAGCGGTTCACCGGTCGACTACTCGCGCAAGCTGTGGACCCTGCTGGTCTTCATGATCTGGCACGGCATCTTCGTCGAGCAGCGCATCCGCCCGGAGATCCCGCAGACGGTCTACCCCGTCCGCCTCTGACGACGACGAAGGCCCGGTCCCCGCGAGGGGACCGGGCCTTCGTGTTCGGCCCCGTTCAGAGGCTCGCCACCAGCGTGCGAGTGGAGAGGAGAACGGGATCCTTCGTCAGCTGAAGCTGTCCCCGCACGCGCAGGAGCTGCCCGCGTTCGGGTTGTCGATCGTGAAGCCCTGCTTCTCGATCGAGTCGACGAAGTCGATCGTGGCGCCGCCGAGGTACGGCCCGCTCATCCGGTCGACGATCACCTCGACCCCGCCGAACTCGTAGGTCTGGTCGCCGTCGAGGTACCGCTCGTCGAAGAACAGCTGGTACCGGAGGCCCGAGCAGCCGCCGGGCTGGACGGCGATGCGCAGACGCAGGTCGTCGCGGCCCTCCTGGTCCAGCAGCGCCTTGACCTTGGCGGCCGCGGGGTCGCTGAGCAGCACGCCCGTGGATCCGGCCGTGCCACCGTCGAGAGTCGTGGTGTCCTGCACCGACATGTCCGTGTCCTCCTGCATCCGAGTGGTCCGCTGCGCACCATCTGCGGCGGACCAACGCCGCCGTGGCGGAGCTTCTTCCACTGTACGGCGCCGATCCGTGTTTCCGGAGCCCGCGAAAGGGTCCACGTAGACTCCTGACCCGTGAAGCTCCGCCTGCCCGGCCGCCGGAACGCCGCCGACACGACCGCGCCCGCCGCCCCGGACGACTCGAGCGAGCTGACCGCCCACCTCGTGAAGGCCTCGGGCAAGGGCCGCCCCACGCCCCGGCGCAACGAGGCGCAGGGACGCCGGCCCGGGCCGCCGCCGCCCCCGCCGACCACCCGCCGGGAGGCCTACCGCCGCATGCGCGAGCAGCAGGCCGCCCGCCGGGGCGACGCCCGCCAGGCGGCAGCACGGGGTGACGACGCCTTCCTGCCCGCCCGCGACCGGGGCCCGGTCCGCAAGGCCGTGCGCGACCTCGTCGACAGCCGGCGCAACGTGGGCAGCTGGTTCCTGGCCGTCGCCGGCATCGCCCTGATCGGCACGTTCGTGCCGAGCCAGACGCTCCGGGGCTACGCGAGCTTCCTGCTGTTCGGCTTCTTCCTCCTGCTGATCGTCGACTCCGTCGTCCTCAACCGGAAGATCAAGCGGACGCTGGCCGAGCGGTTCCCCGCCGGTACGGAGAAGGTGCGCGGCTCGGCCTGGTACGGCATCAGCCGGGCGACGATGATCCGCCGCTGGCGCTTCCCCAAGCCCGAGGTCCCGCTCAGCACCCGCGGCTGACCGCCGCCGTCCGTGCACGTCCGGCTGCTCGGCACCGGTGCTGCCGACGGCTGGCCGAACCCCTGGTGCTCCTGCGCGTCGTGCTCGGACGCCCGGAGCCGGGGTGAGACCCGTCGGCAGACCTCGGTGCTGGTCGACGGCGCCGTGCTGCTCGAGCTCTCCCCCGCCCTTCCCCCGGACGGCGTCTCGCTGGCCGGCGTCCACACGGTCCTGGTGACCCACGCCCACCCCGACCACTGCGCACCGGCCGCGCTGCTGTGGCGGCACTGGGTGCTGCCCGACGAGCGCCTGGCGCTCGCCGGCCCCGCCGACGTCCTCGAGGCGTGCCGGCCCTGGCTGGCACCGGGCGCACCGGTCGACCTCGTCGAGGCGGTGCCCGGGCGGACGCTGCGCTGCCGCGGCTACCAGGTGCGCGTCCTGCCCGCCGACCACGAGGTCCCGACCGTGCTCTACGACGTCGCCGGTCCGGACGGGGCCCGGCTGCTCTACGCCACCGACACCGGGCCCCTGCCCGACGCCGCGGTCGAGGCGGTCGCCGGGGCGGAGTTCGACGTCGTGCTGCTGGAGGAGACGTTCGGCGACCGGCTCGACCACGGCACCCGTCACCTCGACCTGGCCGGATTCCCGGCCCAGCTCGACCGGCTGCGGGCGGTCGGCGCGGTCACCGCCGCCACCGACGTCGTCGCGGTCCACCTCGGCCACCACGACCCTCCGGCGGGGGTCCTGGCGGAACGGCTGGCCCGGTACGGCGCCCGGATGCTCCCCGACGGCGCCGAGCTGGACGTGCCAGCCCGCGTCGCGCGCGGCTGACCCGGGCGGTCGCGCGAGCGTTCGCCGACAGGCATAACGTCGGCGTCCGTGGAATTCCGACGCCTCGGCCGCTCCGGCCTGACCATCTCCGAGATCGCCTACGGCAACTGGCTGACGCATGGCAGCCAGGTCGAGGAGGACGCCGCGCACGCGTGCGTGCGCGCCGCCCTCGACGAGGGCATCACGACCTTCGACACCGCCGACGTCTACGCCGGCACCAAGGCAGAGTCCGTCCTCGGCCGGGCGCTGGCCGGCCAGCGGCGGGAGGGCCTGGAGATCTTCACCAAGGTCTACTGGCCCACCGGCCCCGGCCGGAACGACCGCGGCCTGTCCCGCAAGCACATCATGGAGAGCTGCACCGCCTCGCTGCGGCGGCTGCAGACCGACTACGTCGACCTCTACCAGGCGCACCGCTACGACTCCACGGTGCCGCTGGAGGAGACGATGACCGCCTTCGCCGACCTCGTGCGGCAGGGCAAGGTCCTCTACATCGGCGTCTCCGAGTGGAACGCCGAGGAGATCGCCGCCGGTGCGGAGCTCGCCCGCGAGCTGGGGATCCAGCTGATCAGCAACCAGCCGCAGTACTCGATGCTGTGGCGGGTCATCGAGGACGAGGTCGTGCCGACGTCGGCCACGCACGGCCTGTCGCAGATCGTCTGGTCACCGCTGGCCCAGGGCATCCTGACCGGCAAGTACCTGCCGGGTCAGCAGCCGCCGCCGGACTCCCGGGGCGGGCACGCCGAGGCCGGCGGGTCGATGAAGCGCTTCCTCCGCAACGAGGAGCTGCTCACCCGCGTCCAGGACCTGCAGCCGATCGCGGCCGACCTCGGCCTGTCGATGGCCCAGCTGGCCGTCGCCTGGGTGCTGCAGAACCCGAACGTCGCCGCGGCGATCATCGGCGCCAGCCGGCCCGAGCAGGTGCAGGACAACGTCAAGGCCGCCGGCGTGACGCTGGACGCCGACGTCCTGGCCCGCATCGACGACGTGCTCGGTGACGTCGTGGAGCGCGACCCGTCGAAGGTCCAGCGCGGCGCCTGAAGAAGTGGGCCGGGGGCCTGGCGGCCTACGGGGCCGCCAGGCCCATCGGGCCGTAGACCAACCGGTCGTCCTCGAACAAGGTCGCGGTGGCGACGCCGCGGTCGAGCAGCTCCCGCCAGTTCTCCCCGAGCCACGACTCGGCGTCCCCCTGGTTGTCCGAGGGCGGGATCTCGACCCCGATGGACGACGGATCGACGGTCGCCCCGGAAGGGTCGGCCAGGCGCCAGTGCCAGCTCATGCCCGCAGGCTAGTGCGCCCCCGATGCCGTGACGTGATCATCATCCGGGTTACCGCCCTCGTCGGCCGGGCATGGCAGTCCATCGACACGTCCCAGCCGGAGGACCGATGACCGCACCGCACTCCCCCAACGCCGTCGGCGCGACCCGCACCGAGCAGCAGCCGGCGCCCGAGAACGCCTCGACCGGCCAGCTGATCGGCCAGCTCACGGAGCAGATCAGCCGCCTGGTCCGCGACGAGGCCCGTCTCGCCCAGGCCGAGGTCACCCAGAAGGCCAAGCGGCTGGGGATCGGTGCCGGGCTGTTCGGCGGCGCGGGCCTGTTCGCCTTCCTCGGGCTGGCCGTCCTGGTCACCACCGCCGTCCTCGCGCTGGACCTGGTGCTGCCCGCCTGGCTGGCAGCGCTGATCGTGGCCGTCGTCCTGTTCGCCATCGCGGGGGTGCTCGCCCTCGTCGGCAAGAAGGACGTCGCGAAGGGCTCACCGCCGGTGCCCACCGAGGCGATCTCGAGCGTCAAGGCCGACATCGCGACCGTGAAGGAGAGTGCGCGCCGGTGAGCACACCGAGCAACGGCCGGCCGGACGAGGGGACGGCGGAGGCCGCCACCACCCCCGACCCGACCGATCCCGACGTGATCAGGGCCGACATCGAGGCCACCCGGGCGCAGCTGGGTCGGACGGTGGACGAGCTCAGCAACCGGCTGGACGTGCCGGCCCGTGCCCGCGAGCGCGCCGCGCGGACCAAGGACACTGCCGTCGAGACCTACCGGGAGAGCCCGCCTGCGGTCATCGGTGCGGGGCTCGCCCTGGCCGGGCTCGTCGTCGGACTGATCGTGCTGCGCCGTCGGCGCGCCACTGCGAGGAGGAACCGTTGAGCAAGCGCAACAAGGGCGAGGCGAAGAAGAACAAGGGCGCCAAGCTCGCCTACCGCCCGATCGGTCTGGTCAGCGGTCTCATCGCGGGGTCGCTGAGCGGGATCGTGTTCAAGCAGATCTGGAAGGTCGTGGCCAAGGAGGAGGAGGCCCCCTCCGCGCTGCAGAGCGAGTACCGGATGCGCGAGGTCGTGCTCGCCGCCGCCATCCAGGGGGCGATCTTCGCCGCGACCAAGGCCGCCGTCGACCGCGCCGGGGCCCAGGGGTTCAAGCAGGTCACCGGCGCCTGGCCCGGCGACTGAAAGAGGACCGATGACCGGCACGAGGCCGCGCGAGAGCGCCGTCGACCGCATCCGCGAGCGGGTCGAGGAGAAGGCGGCGCGGCGGGCAGCGGCCCGGGAGGCGGCCACCCGTCCGCCGGCCGCCGACCCCGACCGGCCGCCGGCGGGCCTTCCCACGCCGGAGCAGCTGCCCGGCGTCACGGCGCACAGCCCGACCCACATCCCGTGGGCCGGCTGGAAGCAGATCGTCAAGCGCTCGTGGGCCGAGCACAACGCCGACAACATGCCGATCATCGCCGGTGGTGTGGCGTTCTTCGGCTTCCTGGCGATCTTCCCCGCGCTCATCGCGAGCATCTCGATCTACGGCCTGGTGGCGTCCCCGGAGACCGTGACCGAGCAGGTCGAGAGCTTCTCCTCCCAGCTCCCGGACGAGGCGGCGACGCTCATCGGGGAGCAGCTGACGAGCATCACGGAGAACAGCGGCAGCGCGCTGACCTTCGGCCTGATCACCTCGATCCTGGCCGCGCTGTGGAGCGCCTCCGGTGGCGTGGGCAACCTGGTCACCGCCGTCAACCTCGCCTACGACGAGGTGGAGACCCGCGGCTTCGTCAAGCGCAAGCTCCTCTCGCTCGGGCTCACCCTGGGCGCCGTCGTCTTCGTGCTGGTCGCCCTCACGCTGGTCGCCGTCGTCCCCGCCGTGCTGGAGGACCTGCCGCTGGGCGTCGTCGGCACGGTGCTCGCGCAGGTCGCCCGCTGGGGCCTGCTGTTCGTCGTCTTCGCCGGCTCGCTGGCCGTCCTCTACCGGCTGGCGCCGGACCGGGACGCGCCGCAGATGCGGTGGGTCAGCCTCGGCTCGCTGGTGGTCACCCTGGTCTGGGCGGCGGTCAGCGTCGGCTTCAGCATCTACGTGAACAACTTCGGGTCCTACGACAAGACGTACGGCGCCATCGCCGGCGTGATCGTGCTGATGCTGTGGCTCTACCTGACCTGCTACCTGGTGCTGCTGGGTGCGGAGATCAACGCCGAGACCGAGCACCAGACCGCTGTCGACACGACCGACGGCGACCCGGCGCCCATGGGTGCCCGCGGTGCCGTCGTCGCGGACACGCTGCCGGAGAAGCCGGAGCCGGCCAAGGGCGACAGCAGCCCCACCGCGAAGAACGCCTCCTGACGGAGGAGGCCGCTACCGCACGTGCGAGGGCACGAACGGTGGCTTGACGACCTCGACGGCCTGCGGGCGGCCGCGGACGTCGACGGCGAGCTCGGTGCCCTCCGCGACGCCGGCGGACGCGTCGATCAGCGCCAGGGCGATCCCGGTCTTCAGCGTCGGCGAGAAGGTGCCGCTGGTGGTCTCGCCCACCTTCTCGCCGGAGGCGTCGAGCACCGCCATGCCCGCACGCGGGATGCCCCGACCGGTGGCCCGCAGGCCCCAGAGCAGGCGCCGCGGACCGGCCTCCCGCTCGGCCAGCAGCGCCTCCCGGCCCCAGAACGCGGGCTTCTTCCAGCCGACCGCCCAGCCGGCACCCGCCTGCACCGGCGTGATGTCGTGCGACAGCTCGTGGCCGTGGAGCGGATAGCCCATCTCGGTGCGCAGCGTGTCGCGGGCGCCGAGCCCGCACGGCCGGATCCCGAGATCCTGGCCGGCCACGAGGAGGGCGTCCCACAGCTCGCCGGCGCGGTCGGCACCGATCAGCAGCTCGTAGCCGTGCTCGCCGGTGTAGCCGGTACGGCAGACGGTGACCTCCGAGCCGCCCGCGCCGGACCCGGTCACGAACGACATGTACGAGAGCTCGCCGGGCAGGCCGAGCAGCTCGAGCACCTGCAGCGCGCGGGGTCCCTGCACCGCCAGGACGGCGACCTCGGCGTGCCGGTCCTCCACCACGACGCCCGCCGGCGCCTCCGCGGCCAGCCGGCCCAGCACGTCGGCGGCGTTCGCGGCGTTGGGCACCAGCAGCACGTCGTCGGGCCCGTGCAGGTAGACGATGAGGTCGTCCACCACTCCCCCGGCCCGCGGGTCGCCGTCGGGCAGGCAGCACAGCGTGTACTGCGCCTGGCCCGGGCCGATGCGGCCCAGGTCGTTGGTGAGGCAGGAGTCGACGAACGCCGCCGCGCCGGGACCGCGCACGGTGCCGGTGCCCAGGTGCGAGACGTCGAACAGCCCGACGCCCTCGCGGACGGCGGTGTGCTCGGCGAGGACCCCGCCACCGGCGTACTCGATCGGCATCGACCAGCCCCCGAAGTCGGCGAGCTTGGCACCGGCGGCGACATGCCGGTCGTGCAGCGGGGAGGTCAACGGGCTCACGACGGCCAAAGGTAGTGGTGGCCCCCTTCCGAGGCTCGCCCCGAGCCTGCGAGGGGTGAGGAGAAGGGGGTCCTCTTACGATCGAGCCGTGCCGCCGACGATCACCGCCACCGACCAGCCCCTCGAGAAGCTCACCGCCGACGCCGTCGTCGTCGCCGTGGGCAAGGGCCCTGACGGCCCGCTGCCGACGCCCGGGGCCGAGGCCGTCGACCGGCTGCTCGGCGGCCGGCTGTTCGCCGCGCTGGCCGACCTCGGCGCCCGCGGCGGGGAGGACGAGGTCACCCGCCTGGCGTCCTTCGGCCAGGGCCCCTTCCCGGTCGTCGCCGTGACCGGCCTCGGCGCACCCGGCGCCGACGGCGGCTACACGCCCGAGGCGGTCCGACGCGCCGCCGGTGCGGCCAGCCGGGCGCTGAGCGGACGGCGGTCGCTGGTCAGCCTGCTCGCCGCCGTCGGGGGCGCACCGGACGCCGAGCGGCTGCACGCCGTCGGCGAGGGGTCGCTGCTGGGCGCCTACGAGTTCACCGCCTACAAGTCCGACCTGCCCGCGAACCGGCCCCTGCCGCCGCAGCAGATCACGGTGGTCGTGCCCGGCACCGCCGAGGCCGAGACCGCGCTGCGCCGGGCCCGCGCCGTCGCCGACGCCGTCGCCCTCGTGCGCGACCTGGTCAACACCCCGCCCAACGACCTCTACCCCGCCGAGCTGGCCGCCCGGGGGGCGGCCGCCGGCGAGAAGCTCGGGCTGACCTCGGAGATCCTCGACGAGGACGCGCTGGCCGCCGGCGGCTACGGCGGCATCCTCGCCGTCGGCTCGGGCTCCACCCGCAAGCCGCGGCTGCTGCGCCTGACCTACACCGGCAAGGGCGCCCGCAAGAAGATCGCGCTGGTCGGCAAGGGCATCACCTTCGACAGCGGCGGCATCTCGATCAAGCCCGCCGCGAAGATGGAGGACATGAAGAGCGACATGGCCGGTGCCGCGGCCGTGATCGCCACCGTCTGCCTCGTCGCTCAGCTGGGCCTGCCCGTCGAGGTCACCGCCACGGTGCCCATGGCCGAGAACCTGCCCAGCGGGACCGCCTACCGGCCGGCCGACGTCGTCACCTTCCGCAACGGCAAGAAGGCCGAGATCACCAACACCGACGCCGAGGGCCGCGTCGTCCTGGCCGACGCCATCGCGCGGGCCGCCGAGGACCGCCCGGACGCGCTGCTCGAGACCTCGACGCTCACCGGCGCCCAGATGGTCGCCCTCGGCGCCCGCACCTCCGGCGTCATGGGCAGCGACGACCTGCGCGACGCCGTCGTCCTCGCCTCGAAGCGCGCCGGCGAGTCCATGTGGGCCATGCCGCTGCCGCCCGAGCTCCGCCGCGGACTGGAGTCCCCCGTGGCCGACTTCGTCAACGCCAACGCCGACCGCATGGGCGGCATGCTGGTGGGCGGCCACTTCCTCAAGGAGTTCGTGCCCGCGGACCTGCCGTGGGCGCACATCGACATCGCCGGCCCGAGCTTCAACACCGGCGGCCCGTGGGGCTACACGCCCAAGGGCGGCACCGGCGTCCCCATGCGCACGCTCCTCGCCACCATCGAGGCCCTCATCGCCGACTGACGACCGCTTTTCCGCGGAAAAGCAGACCGCTTTTCCGCGGAAAAGCAGGCTCGTCGGCGGCCGGCCGGGACTTCCCGTACAGGGAGTCCCGGGGTGTCCCTAGGAGCCCTTGTTGCGGGACGACCAGTCGCGCATGCGCTGCGGGTAGCCGGTGACCTGGGCGTCGTAGACCGGGATGGACAGATCACGCGAGAGCTTGCGGGCGACGTCGGGGCCGGCGATGCGCCGCCGCGTCCACTCACCGTCGGCCGCCACCAGCACGATCGTGGTCTCCGTGACCGCCGTCCGCGGTTCGACGTAGCCCTCCACGCCGCGGCGCGAGGCGACGAACTGCTCCAGGTGCGTGAGGTCGCTGCGCTGGGAGCCGCGGTCGAGCGTCCCGCGGCGTCCGTCGCCCTCCCCGCGGCCCGGGCGTGGGCGCCCTCGGCCGCGCAGCCGGTCGAACAGCCCCATGGCGCATCTCCCGTCGTCGGTCGGCGTGATCATCGGCACGCTCGGGAAGGCAACGGCGCTCCCGGCCGCGTCGTTCCCGGAGTGGCAGGATGGACGCGAGGCCCCGCCCGCTCGAGCGGGGCCAGCCACCGCACCTGAGGAGCAGTTCACGTGAGCGCACCCACCTCCCCCGCCGACCTGGTCATCCTCGGCGGTGGCTCGGGTGGCTACGCCGCGGCGTTCCGGGCCTCGGAACTCGGCCTCAACGTCGTCCTCATCGAGAAGGACAAGGTCGGCGGCACCTGCCTGCACCGCGGCTGCATCCCGACCAAGGCCCTGCTGCACGCCGGCGAGGTCGCCGACCTGGCCCGCGACGGCGAGCAGTTCGGCGTGAAGACCTCGCTGGCCGGCATCGACATGGACGGCGTCAACGCCTACAAGGACGGCGTCATCGCCAAGCTCTACAAGGGGCTGCAGGGCCTGGTGAAGGCCCGCAAGATCACCTACGTCGAGGGCGAGGGGCGGCTGACCTCCCCGACCACTGTCGAGGTGAACGGCCAGAGCTACGAGGGCAAGCACATCCTGCTGGCCACCGGTTCCTACGCCCGCAGCCTCCCCGGCCTGGACGTCGACGGCACCAAGGTCATCACCAGCGACCACGCGCTGAACCTGGACCGGGTCCCCGCCTCGGCGATCATCCTGGGCGGCGGCGTCATCGGCTGCGAGTTCGCCAGCGCGTGGAAGTCCTTCGGCGTCGACGTCACCATCGTCGAGGCCCTGCCCCACCTGGTGCCGCTCGAGGACGAGTCGGCCTCCAAGCTGCTGGAGCGCGCGTTCCGCCGTCGCAAGATCGCCTTCGAGCTGGGCAGCCGCTTCTCCGGCGTCCAGCACACCGAGAACGGCGTGAAGGTCTCGCTGGAGAACGGCAAGGAGATCGAGGCCGAGCTGCTGCTCGTCGCCGTCGGCCGAGGTCCCGTGAGCCAGGGCCTCGGCTACGAGGAGGCCGGCGTGAAGATGGACCGCGGCTACGTCCTCGTCGACCAGTACTGCCAGACCAGCGTCCCGACCATCTCCGCCGTCGGCGACCTGATCCCCACGCTGCAGCTGGCCCACGTGGGCTTCGGCGAGGGCATCCTCGTGGCCGAGCGGGTCGCCGGGCTGGAGCCCGCCCCGATCGACTACGCCGGGGTCCCCCGCATCACCTACTCCGACCCCGAGGTCGCCTCGGTCGGCCTCACCGAGGCGCAGGCCAAGGAGCGCTACGGCGAGGTCAAGACGCTCACCTACGACCTCGCCGGCAACGGCCGCAGCCAGATCCTCAAGACCACCGGCGCGGTGAAGCTGATCCAGGCGCCCGACGGCCCCGTCGTCGGCATCCACATGGTCGGCAGCCGGGTCGGCGAGCTCATCGCCGAGGCCCAGCTCATCTACAACTGGGAGGCCGAGGCCGACGACGTCGCCAGCCTCATCCACCCCCACCCCACCCAGAGCGAGGCGCTGGGCGAGGCCCACCTGGCCCTCGCCGGCAAGCCGCTGCACGTCCACGGCTGACCCGCACACCCACCTGCCAGCGCCACCGAAGGAGTCCTGCCCCGATGCCGACGTCCGTCACCATGCCCGCCCTGGGCGAGAGCGTCACCGAGGGCACGGTCACCCGATGGCTCAAGCAGGAGGGTGAGCAGGTCGAGGTCGACGAGCCCCTCCTCGAGGTCTCGACCGACAAGGTCGACACCGAGATCCCCTCGCCCGCCGCCGGCGTGCTGACCAAGATCCTGGTGGCCGAGGACGAGACCGTCGACGTCGGCGCCGAACTCGCGGTGATCGGTGGGGACGGCGACGGAAGCGGGGACGGCGGCGGCCAGGCCGCTCCCCCGGCCTCCGCGGAGGACGCCGACACCACCCCGCAGTCCCCTGCCGAGCAGGTCGAGGACGCCGGACCGGGCTCGTCCGAGTCCGAGGAGCCCGCAGCGCAGCAGGAGGAGCCCCCGGCCGCACCGGCCGACGGCGGCTCCGGCGGTGGTGGCGGTGGCGGTGAGGGCACCCCGGTGACCATGCCGGCGCTCGGCGAGAGCGTCACCGAGGGCACCGTCACCCGCTGGCTCAAGGCCGTGGGCGACGAGGTCACCGCCGACGAGCCGCTGCTGGAGGTCTCGACCGACAAGGTCGACACAGAGATCCCCGCCCCGGTGAGCGGCACGCTGCTCGAGATCACCGTGAACGAGGACGAGACCGTCGACGTCGGCGCGCAGCTGGCGGTCATCGGCTCCGGGTCGGGCGGCGGCTCCGCCCCCGCTCCGGCCGCGCCCGCCCAGGAGGCACCCGAGCAGGGGGCCCCCGCGCAGGAGGCCCCCGCACAGGAGACCCCCCAGCAGGCACCGGCCGAGGAGAAGCCACAGGCCGCGCCCGAGGCCAAGCCGGCCACGACGGCGACCGCCCAGCCCGGTGGCGACTACGGCGCCAGCGGCGCCCAGCCGGCTGCCTCTCCCACCTCCGCGCCGCCGCCGCAGGTGGCACCGCAGGCCGGCCAGCAGCAGTCCTCCGGTGGCGACGGCGGCGGCAGCTACGTCACCCCGCTGGTCCGCCGGCTCGCGGCCGAGCGCGGCGTCGACCTCTCCTCGGTCACCGGCAGCGGTGTCGGTGGCCGGATCCGCAAGCAGGACGTCCTCGCCGCCGCGGAGAAGGCCTCCGCGCCGGCCCCGGCTGCAGCGGCGCCCGCCGCGCCGGCCGCCGGTGGCGCGCGGAAGCCGTCGCCGGCCGCCACGCCCGACACCTCCGTGCGGGGCCGCACCGAGAAGATGTCGCGGCTGCGGACGGTCATCGCCAAGCGGATGGTCGAGTCGCTGCAGGTCAGCGCGCAGCTCACCACCGTCGTCGAGGTCGACGTCACCCGCATCGCGCACCTGCGGCAGCAGGCCAAGGGCGACTTCGAGGCCCGCGAGGGCGTCAAGCTGTCCTTCCTGCCGTTCTTCGCCAAGGCCGCCGTCGAGGCGCTCAAGGTGCACCCGTCGGTGAACTCCTCGATCGACCAGGAGGCGGGCACCGTCACCTACCACGACACCGAGAACCTCGGCGTCGCGGTGGACACCGAGCGCGGTCTGCTGGTGCCGGTCATCCACGACGCCGGCGATCTCAGCCTCGGCGGCTTCGCGCGCAAGATCGCCGACCTCGCGGAGCGCACGCGGTCCAACAAGATCACCCCGGACGAGCTCGGTGGCGGCACCTTCACGCTGACCAACACCGGCAGCCGGGGCGCGCTGTTCGACACGCCGATCATCAACCAGCCGCAGGTGGCCATCCTCGGCGTCGGCTCGGTCGTCAAGCGCCCGGTGGTCATGGAGGACGACGAGCTCGGCGAGGTCATCGCCGTCCGCTCGATGGCCTACCTCGCGCTGACCTACGACCACCGCATCGTCGACGGCGCCGACGCGGCCCGGTTCCTCACCACGGTGAAGGAGCGGCTGGAGTCCGGCCAGTTCCACGGCGAGCTCGGGCTCGCCTGACAGCACCTCGATCAGGGCCTCGGCTGCCAAGCCGAGGCCCTGATCGCGTCCGGGGGGACCGAAGGAGGTAGCTCGTGAAGATCGCCGTGGCCGGAGCCTCCGGCCTCATCGGGGGCGCACTCGTGCCCGCCCTGCGCGCCGAGGGTCACGAGGTGCTGCAGCTGGTGCGGCGTACCCCCCGCACCGTCGACGAGCACCGCTGGGATCCCCAGCACCGCAGGATCGACCCCACCGTGCTCAGCGACGTCGACGCGGTGATCAATCTCGCCGGCGCCCCCATCCGGCCCCGTCCGTGGACCCGGGGCTACCGGCACGAGCTGGTGAACAGCCGGCTGGACGCGACGGCGACGATCAGCCAGGCGCTCGCCGCCGCCGCGACCGCCGATCCGTCGCGGCCACGGGTGCTGCTCAACGCGTCGGGCATCGGCTACTACGGCGACACGGGCCCCGGGGAGATCCGCGAGGACGCCCCGCCCGGCGAGGACTTCCTCGCCCAGCTGTGCGTCCGGTGGGAGGCGGCCACCGCCGCGGCCGCCGACGCCGGCGTGCGGGTGGTCCTGCTGCGCACCGGCCTGGTGCTCGGCCCGGGCGCGATGCTGGTCAAGGTGCTCGGGCTGGTCTTCCGGCTCGGGCTGGGCGGCCGGCTGGGGTCGGGGAAGCAGTACTGGCCCTGGATCGCCCTGGACGACGAGATCGGTGCCATGCGCCACCTGCTCACCGCCGACGTCTCCGGCCCGGTCAACCTCACCGCCCCAGGCCCGGTCACCAACGCCGAGTTCACCCGCGTCCTCGGGAAGGTGCTGCACCGGCCCACACCGCTGCCGGTGCCCGCCTTCGCGGTCTCCACCGGGCTGGGCGAGTTCGGCCGGGCCAGCGTCATCGGCGGCCAGCAGGCGGTTCCGGCGAAGCTCCTCGAGTCCGGCTACGTCTTCACCGGGACCGACCTCGAGGCGACCTTGCGGAAGGCGCTGGGCCGCAGCTGAGTGAGCCCCCTCAGCCCAGGCGCTGCGCGCTCTCCAGCCGCCACCCCGCCGGGGTGGGTACCAGCACCACCCGCACCGGGGTGACCGCGCGAGCGGGTTCCGTCCGCACCGGCGCCTCGTCGGGCCGGTCGGCGGCCACGACGTCGTAGGCGTCCCAGCCGTCGGAGAGCCGCAGCTCCACGCGCTCCGGCGACCGGGACACCACCGCGACGTCCGCCACCGTGGGGGCGAAGCCCCGCAGCCGCTCCCCGGCGTCGGCCAGGCTCCGGGCGTGCGCCTCGTCGGCGGCCCGCTGCGGGCTGCCGTCGACCCACACGCCGCCGAGCAGCTCCGGCGACGCGGCCGCGAACGCCTGCGCCCGGACCCGGTACAACTCGGCGACAACGGCCGACCAGTCAGCCGCCGTCACCGGTCCCGCGTCCTCCGGCGGCGGCCCGGCACCCGGTGCCGGCGTGGGCGAGGCCGACGCCGGCGCGGTGGCCGCCGCCACGGTCGTCCCCGGGTCCTCACCACTCCCCCAGCGCACGGCGAGCCACGCGGTGACCGCCAGGACCAGGACCGCCGTCGCCGTCCCGGCCAGGACGCGCAGCGGCATCGCAGGCGTGCGGTCGGCCAGGACGGCGCGCCACCGGTCCAGCCGACCGGGTGCCTCCACCACGACCGGGGCGGGCCTCGGCCGCCGTCCCGGCACGACGTGGGTGAGCTCGGTCCGCGGGTCGGCGCCAGCGCCCGGCACCGCCCCCGGCGTCAGGGCCACGGGCTCCGGACGGCAGGCGTGCCGGAGGTCGAGGGCGAAGGCGGCGGCCGACCCGCGCTCGTGCGGGTCCGGCGACAGCCCGCGCCCGATGACCTCCAGCAGCGCGGGCGGGCGTCGGGAGCCAGCTCGGCGAGGTCGGGCAGGTGGCCGTGCGCCGCCACCACCAGCGTGTCGGCCGGCGTGGCGGCGTTCCACGGCGCGATGCCGGTGAGCGCGTGGAACGCGGCCGCGGCGACGCCGAAGACGTCGGAAGCCGGCCCCGGTGCGCTCCCGCGCGCCACCGCCGGGTCGACGTACGCGGGGGTGACCTCGGCGGCCGCCGTCTCCCCGATGATCCGCCCGACGCCGAGGTCGGTGAGGACCGGGCGGCCCTCCGCGGTGAACACGATGTTGCCCGGGGACAGGTCGCCGTGGACGACGCCGTGGGCGTGCACGTGGGCAAGGGCCGCGGCCACCGGGGCGCACACGGTCACCACCTCGCCGGGGCTGAGCCGGCCGCGCACCGCGAGGAGCGCGCCCAGGCTGCCGCCCTCCAGCAGGTCAAGCACCAGGGCCACCCGGGTCACCCCGCCGCGACGGGGCTGGTGCACCACCTCGACGAGCCGGACGAGGTGCGGGTGGTCGAGCTCCCCCAGCAGCGCGGCCTCGCGGGCCTGTCGCTGCGGCTCCCCCTCGACCAGCACCTTGACCGCCACCGGCGGGCCGCCGCGGCGCGGCACCGCGCGCCACACCTCGCCCGAGCCGCCCCGGCCGAGCAGCTCCTGGACCGTGTACCCGGGGACGACGGGAGGTGCGGCGACCGGCTCGGCTGCAGGCATGCCCGGACCCTAGGCAGAACCGGCCGGGCGCCGTCCCGGTTGTCCACAGGTGGCCGGCCGCCCCGCTGGCTACGTTGGCGTGGTGACGATGCCGGCGCGCGCAGAGGTCGTGGTGATCGGTGCGGGCCTGGCCGGCCTGTCGACGGCGACCCGGCTGGCGGCCGCCGGCTGCGACGTCGCGTCCTGGAAGGCGCACAGCACGTCGGGGGCCGGCTGACGACCGACCGGATCGACGGCTTCCTCCTCGACCGCGGGTTCCAGGTGCTCAACACGGGCTATCCGCGGGTCGCCGATCTCGACCCGGCCGCCCTCGAGCTGGGCTGGTTCCTCACCGGCGCCCGTGTCTGGGTCGACGACCGCTCGCACCGCGTCCTCGACCCGCGGAGCAGGCCCACGTCGATCGGCGCGACGGCGGCCGCTCCCATCGGCACGCTTCCCCAGAAAGCGGCGCTCGCGGCCTTCTCGGTGCGCGCGGGCTACCTCCCCGTCGACCGGCTCCTGCGAGCCCCGGAACGCACCGCGGAGGAGGCGCTGGAGCGCGGGCGCCGGCGGCGTCGTGCTGGAGCGCTTCCTGCGCCCGTTCCTCGCCGGGGCGCTGCTCGAGGAGCGGCTCGAGACCTCCAGCCGCTACCTGGACCTGCTCTGGCGCAGCTTCGTCCGGGGGCGCATCGGTCTGCCTGCCCGCGGCATGCAGTCGATCGGGCAGCAGCTCGCCGACCGGCTACCGGCCGGCACGGTGCACCTGGGCTGCCGGGTCACCGAGGTGGCCGACGGCGTGGTCGGCACGACGTCCGGCCGCATCGACGCCGACGCCGTCGTCGTCGCCACCGATCCCGGCACCGCCGCCGGCCTGCTCCCGTCGGTGACCGCCTCCGCACCTCGGCAGGTCACCACCCATTTCCACGTGCTCCCCGCCTCGCCGTGGGACGAGCCGCTGCTGGTGCCGGGCCGGCCGGACGGGCAGCTGGTCAACAGCGCCGTCACGCGAGGAGGTCGCCCGCGCGCACGGCGTCGCGACCACCGACCTCTCCCACCTGACCAGCGTCACCGTCACCGGCGCCCAGCCCGCCGCGCTCCCCCCGCTGGAGCTGCGCCGTCCGGTGGACCTGGGCGGCGGGCTCTTCGTCTGCGGCGACCACCGCGACACCCCGTCCATCCAGGGCGCCATGGCCAGCGGTGCCCGCACCGCCCGGGCGGTGCTGCGCCGACTGCGGCCGGACTCCGCGACGTCGGCCTGACGGACGGGCCCGGCGCACCCTGCGGGCCTACGCTGGGCCGGTGAGCGAACTGCAGGTGATCCGGGCAGGCGTCGTCCCGTACGAGCGGGCCTGGGAGATGCAGCGCGAGGTGCACGCGCGGCGGGTGTCCGGCGAGGGGCCGGACACGCTGCTGCTGCTGGAGCACCCGTCGGTCTACACCGCGGGCAAGCGCACCGAGGCCCACGAGCGGCCGGCCGACGGCACGCCGGTGGTCGACGTCGACCGCGGCGGGAAGATCACCTGGCACGGCCCCGGCCAGCTGGTCGGCTACCCGGTCGTCGCGCTGCCCGACCCCGTCGACGTCGTCGCCTACGTACGCCGGCTCGAGGGTGCGCTGATCGACGTCTGCGCCGCGCTCGGCGTGACCGCGGGCCGGGTCGAGGGGCGCAGCGGCGTGTGGCTGCCCGCGGACGAGCCGGGCCGGGGCGTCCGGCCGGAGCGCAAGGTCGCCGCCATCGGCATCCGGGTCGCCCGCGGCGTGACCATGCACGGCTTCGCCCTGAACTGCGATCCCGACCTGGGCGCCTTCGGGTCGATCGTGCCCTGCGGCATCCCCGACGCCGGTGTCACCTCGCTCTCGGCCGAGCTCGGCCGTGACGTCCCGGTGGCCGAGGCGATCGACCCGGTCGAGCAGGCGATGCGGGCCGTGCTGGCCGGCGTGCCCGCGTCCGCCGGCTGACCGGGCGGGTCATCCCGGCCGGCTGCCCGCGCCCACGCGCAGCGACCACATCGACAGGTGCCCGGCGGGTTCGAAGCCCAACGCCCGGTTCACCGCCACCATCGGCAGGTTGTCCTCGGCGTTGTAGGTCGTGATCCGCCGGGTGTGCGGGAAGGCCGCCGCGAGGTCCCGGAGGGTGGCGGCCTTCACCAGCGCGCCCAGCCGGTGCCCCCGGTGCTCCCGCAGCACGAGCGTGGAGCCCTGCCGCGCGTGCTCGGGCCGGGAGACGGAGACGTGCAGCTCGGTGAACGCGACCAGTCGGCCGTCGCGCACCGCCCCTGCAGCGAGCACCGTGCGCCCACGCGCCGCGTTCATGGCCTCGATCTCGCGAACGCGCCGTCCGTCCCACCGCTCCTCCTCCACGGGGAGGTCGCCGTGCGGGGCGTCGGTGCTCATGCGCTGCTCGAGCAACGCCCGGTCGTCGAGGAGCGGGTCCGGCACCGAGCCTCGCCAGGTGACCAGCTCGTAGCCCGCCGACGCCTGCCGGGCCTCGGCCTCCACGGCGGCGAGCTGCGCCTCGTCCGGCGGGAGCACGAGGTCGCGGCGGGTCTCCAGCAGGTCGCACGTCCAGCCGTGCCGCAGCGCGAACGCCCGGCCGGCCGTGTCGGTCACCGGCTCGTCGACCTCGGCGATCAGCTCGGTGCGGCCCGCCTCCGCCGCGAGCCGCAGGGCCTCGGCCAGCAGTTCCCCGCCGATGCCCCGCCGCCGGTGCGCCGGGTGCACGACGAGGTCGACGAAGGCCACCGTGGTGTTGTCGCGCAGCGGGAGGATCAGCCGGAGCGCGCCGACGACGTCGTCCCCCAGCAGCGCCGCGCGGTGCGTGCCGCCCCGGGAGCCGCCGGGCCCGACCAGCTCCCGGCCGAGGACCACGTGCTCAGGCGCAGGCCGGGGCGCCTCGTCCGGGCGGTCGAGGAGCTCGGCGGCCGCCCAGACGCCGCACCACTGCGCGAAGGACGGGTCGTCCGGCCCGATCCCGACGAGCCGGACCGCAGAGATGGTCATCTCCCCGTTCTACCGCCCCGGACAACCGCTTTTCCGCGGAAGAGCGGGCCGCCTTTCCGCGGAAGAGCAGGAATCAGCCGAGGACGAAGTTGACCAGCCGGCCGGGGACGGCGACGACGCGGCGGACCGTCGCGCCGTCGAGGTAGGCGGCGATCTTCTCGTCCGCGCGGGCCGCGGCTTCCAGCGCGGCGGCGTCGGCGTCGGCCGGCACGCTCACCTGGGAGCGCACCTTCCCGTTCACCTGCACCGCGACCTGCACCGTGTCCTCGACCAGCCAGCGCGGGTCGGCGACCGGGAAGGGCGCCCAGGCCACCGAGCCCTCGCCGCCGAGCCGGGCCCACAGCTCCTCGGCCAGGTGCGGGGCCAGCGGCGCGACCAGTAGCACGAGTGGCTCCACCACCGACCGCGGCACCGGCGACGACGCGCCGTACGCCTGGGTCAGGTGGTTGGTCAGCTCGGTGATGCGGGCGATTGCGATGTTGAACCGCAGGGTGGTGTAGCCGTCGCGGACGCCGTCGATGGCCTGGTGCAGGGCGCGCAGCGTCGCCTCGGCGGGCCGGCCGTCGTCGGCCGCCCGCACGGCACCGGTCTGCTCGTCGACCACCACGCGCCAGATGCGCTGCAGCAGCCGCTGCGAGCCGACGACGGCCTTGGTCTCCCAGGGCCGCGACTGCTCCAGCGGGCCGGTCGACATCTCGTACACGCGGAAGGTGTCGGCCCCGTAGGCGCCGATCATCTCGTCCGGCGTCACCATGTTCTTGAGGCTCTTGCCGATCTTCCCGTACTCGCGGTTGACCGGCTTGCCCTCGAACAGGAACCGGCCGTCCTTCTCCACGACCTCGGCGGCGGGCACGTAGAAGCCCCGCTCGTCGGTGTAGGCGTAGGCGGAGATGTAGCCCTGGTTGACCAGCCGGCGGAACGGCTCCTCGCTGGAGACGTGGCCCAGGTCGTGCAGCACCTTGTGCCAGAACCGGGCGTACAGCAGGTGCAGCACCGCGTGCTCGACGCCGCCGACGTAGAGGTCCACGCCACCGGTGTCGCCCTCGGAGCGGGGACCCATCCAGTAGGCCTCCAGCTCGGGGTCGACCATCCGCTCGTCGTCGCCCGGGTCCAGGTAGCGCAGGTAGTACCAGCACGAACCGGCCCAGTTGGGCATCGTGTTGGTCTCGCGGCGGTACTTCTTCAGGCCGTCGCCCAGGTCCAGCTCCACCGTCGTCCACTCGGTCGCGCGCGACAGCGGGGGCTCGGGTGCGGAGTCGGCGTCGTCGTCGGCGAAGGTCTTCGGCGAGTAGTCGTCGACCTCCGGCAGCAGCACCGGCAGCATCGAGGTGGGGACGGCGACGGGGCGGTCGTCCTCGTCGTAGACGATCGGGAACGGCTCGCCCCAGTAGCGCTGCCGGCTGAACAGCCAGTCGCGCAGCTTGTAGGTGGTGGTGGCCTCGCCGGCGCCGTGGGCGACCAGCCACTCGGTCACCTTCGCGATCGCCGCGGCCTTGTCCAGCCCGTCCAGCGAGATCTCGTCGTTGGCGGAGTTGATCATCCGGCCGGGGCCGGTGTACGCGCCGCTCGCGTCGTCGAAGCCCTCGGGGCGCTCGACCGTGGGCACGATGCCCAGGCCGAATCTATGGGCGAACTCCCAGTCGCGCTGGTCCTCGCCCGGCACCGCCATGATCGCGCCGGTGCCGTAGCCGGTCAGCACGTAGTCGGCGATGAACACCGGCAGCTCGCGGTCGTTGACCGGGTTGACCGCGGTGACGCCCAGCCAGACGCCGGTCTTCTCGCGGCCGGCGTCCTGGCGGTCCAGCTCCGAGCGCCGGGAGGCCTGCCGCTGGTACTCGCGCACGGCCTCGGCCGGGGTGGCCGCGCCGCCGGTCCAGCGGGGGTCGGTGCCGTCGGGCCACGCGTCCGCGGTGAGCTCGCCGACCAGCGGGTGCTCCGGTGCCAGGACCATGTAGGTGGCCCCGAACAGCGTGTCCGGCCGGGTGGTGAAGACCTCGATCGCCCGGGAGGAACACGCGAACCGGATCTTCGCGCCGGTGGAGCGACCGATCCAGTTGCGCTGCATCAGCTTCAGCGAGTCCGACCAGTCCAGCCTGTCCAGGTCGGCCAGCAGCCGGTCGGCGTAGGCGGTGATCCGCATCATCCACTGCTTGAGCGGACGCCGGAACACGGGGAAGTTGCCGCGCTCGGAGCGCCCGTCGGCGGTGACCTCCTCGTTGGACAGCACCGTGCCCAGCCCCGGGCACCAGTTGACCGGCGCCTCGTTCAGGTAGGCCAGCCGGTGCGCGTCGACGACGGTCTTCTTCTCGCGCTCGTCCAGCTCCGCCCACGGCCGGCCCGAGGGGTTGGTGCCGGCGGCGGGCTCGCGGGTGCCGGCGTCCAGCTCGGTGACCAGCTCCTCGATGGGGCGGGCCTTGTTCGCGTCCTCGTCGAACCAGGAGCCGAAGATCTGCAGGAAGATCCACTGGGTCCACTTGTAGTAGCCCGGGTCGATCGTGGCGAAGGTGCGGCGCTGGTCGTGGTCGACGCCCAGCCGCCGGAGCTGCGCGCTGATGGCGGCGATGTTGGCCTCGGTGGTCACCCGCGGGTGCTGACCGGTCTGGACGGCGAACTGCTCCGCCGGCAGGCCGAAGGCGTCGTAGCCCATGGGGTGCAGCACGTTGTCGCCGTCCATGCGGCGGAAGCGGCTGGTGACGTCGGTGCCCAGGTAGCCCAGCGGGTGGCCGACGTGCAGCCCCGCGCCCGAGGGGTACGGGAACATGTCCATCGCGAAGAACTTCGGCCGGTCGGCGACCCGCTCGAAGCCCTCGCTCAGCCGCCCGGTCGGGTTGGGCGTGTGGAACGTCCCCTCGGCCTCCCAGCGGTCCTGCCAGGAGAGCTCGATCTGCTGGGCCAGCGCGGGCGTGTAGCGGTGCGGGGGTACGTCTCCCGCCCTGTGCTCGACGCTGGGCTGGTCGGCCGTCTGGCTCATCGTTCGTGCTCCCGGGGACTGGTACCGGCGGCGGACATCAAAAAACCCCTCACGCAGGAGGGGTCGCCGTGCTGACAGGAGGTCTGGAGGTCAGCACGGCCTGGCAAGCAGGAGCCGCCTGGTCACGCCGTGAATGCTACTCCGGAGGGCCGGCACCGGGTCCGACCGGCACGGGCGCCTCCCGCCGCGGCCGTGGCGTGCCGGCCAGACCGGTCAGCGGGAGCCAGCGCGGCAGCGCCCGGCGGGCCTGCGGCTCGCCGTGCAGCACGATCTCCCCGGAGCGGAGCACGCCGGCCCAGTCGAGGTCGCCGCGCCACAGCCGGGTGAGGGTGCGCAGGCTCGACTCCACGGTGACGCGGGGCGGGCAGCCCGGGTCGACGTCGCAGACGTCGACCCCGTCGGCGGTGACGACGATCCACCAACGCCGGGTCGTCGGATCCAGCTCCGGGAAGACGAACGCGATGACCGTCCGCCCGTCGGGTACCGCCTCGGTGTCGACGTTGCGGTGCATGTCCCACAGCAGCAGGTGCGGGTCGAGGTCCTCGTCACCGAGCTCGGGGATCCATCGGACGCCCCACCGGCCCACGGCTTCCACGATCGGCTCCAGCTCACGGCCGGCCTCGGTGAGCCGGTAGCTGACCCGGTTGCCCTCCTGCCACCGCTCGACCACGCCGGCCTTCGCCAGCGTCTGCAGCCGCTTGGACAGCAATGCGGGCGACATCCGCGGCACCCCGCGGCGCAGGGCGTTGAAGTGCCGGCTGCCGAGCATCAGCTCCCGGACGACGAGCAGCGTCCACCGCTCGTCGAGCAGCTCCATGGCCTTGGCCACCGGGCAGAACTGTCCGTACTGCGAGGGCATGGCTCCCCTCCCGTCCACGGGACGCCCCGACCGTAGGACCGGACCGCGGCCGCCGGAACCCCCTGCGCCGCGGCGGTACAGATCCGGTAGCGGGTCGCTACAGATCCAGCACTGGAGGGGTGGAGGGCGGGGGCGGGACCCTCGACGACGTCCCTCCCTCCCCCAGGAGTTCCTCATGACCACGACCCGCACCACGTCCACCGTCCCGGCTCCCGCACCGGCCACCGACGCGGCGCCCACCCTCGCCGAGACCGCCCCGGCGGTGCTGTCGCTGATCGCGGGCTACGTCGGCCACCGCACCGTGGCCACCGGCCTGCGCAGCGGCCTGCTCCGGCGGCTCGCCGACACCCCGGGCAGCACGCCCGACGACCTCGCCGAGGCGCTGGGGATGGATCCCTTCTACGTCGCCGTCTGGTGCCGGGCGGCGCTGGGCGCGGGCCTCCTCGAGCGCGACGGTGCCGGCGTCCGGCTGCGCGAGCACATGGCCACCCTGCTGCTGGACAGCTCGTCGCCCGCTTTCGTCGGCGGGGTGTTCGGCGTGCTCGAGGCACCGGAGGTGTTCGGCCGCTTCGAGGCGTCGCTGTCCTCCGGTGAGCGCATGTGGTGGGAGGACACAAGCCCGGAGTGGATCGCGGCCGTCGCCGGCACGGGGACGCCCTTCTACACGCGGCTGGTGCCCGGCGGCCTGGAGCGCGTGCCCGGGCTGGCCGAGCGCCTCGACGCGGGCTGCAGGATCGTCGACACCGCATGCGGAGCGGGGGTCGGCGCCGTCCGGCTCGCCACGACGTACCCGCGGTGCACGGTGACCGGCGTCGACGGCGACGCGCACTCGATCGCGCTGGCCCGCGAACGGGTCGAGGCCGCCGGCGTCGCCGACCGCGTCACGCTGGTGCACAGCGCGCTCGAGGACATGGCGATCGACGACCCGGCCACCCTCGTGGTCAACAACATCTCGATGCACGAGTGCCGCGACATCGATCGGGTGGCCGCCAACGTGCGCGCCGCTCTGGAGCCGGGGGGCTGGTTCGTCATCTCCGACTTCCCGTTCCCGGACACCGACGAGGGGCTGCGCGCCGTGCCGGGCCGGATCATGAGCGGCATCCAGTTCTTCGAGGCGCAGATCGACGACCAGCTGCTCCCTCGTGCCGCCTACGACGAACTGCTGGGCAGGCACGGGTTCACCGACCTGGGCAGCGTGTCCCTGACGCCGATGCACGCGCTCACCTGGGGCCGCCGGCCGTGACGGTGCGGCGCGGGGCGGCCTTCCGACGTGGGCCGCCCGTGCCCGACGTCACGGGGCGGAACGGTTTCGCCCTCTTCCTCCGGGGCACCCATGCACCAGGCGGCGTTCAGCATGGCAGCGCCTCCCCCCACCGCCCCATCCGGACCCCGGAGTACGCGGTGGAGGTTTTGGACGTACCCGGCACACGCCACCCCTCCCGCACCGACGACGTCCCCCGCAGGGGGCCGCCGGTCGTGCGCGCGGACGTCCCGCCTCCACCGGCGACCGGTCCCGGGGACGGCATGCTCGCGAGGACCCACCACCGCATGTTCCCCATGGCAGACGCCGCACCGCTCAACGACTCGACGCTCCCCTCGCACTCCGGCTCCGTCCGGGTGCCCACCTACGACCGCTCGGCCCTGGCCCCGGCCGTGGTTCACATGAGCGTGGGCGGCTTCAGCCGCGCGCACCAGCTCGTGTACTTCGACGACCTGGCCGAGGCCGGCAACACCGACTGGGGGGTCGTCGGGGTCGGCCTCCATTCCGCGAACATGCGCGACGCCCTCGCCCCCCAGGACAACCTCTTCACCGTCGTCGAGCGCGACGGTGCCGGCGAGACCGCCCGCGTGATCGCCGCGATGGTCGACTACGTCTACGCGCCGGAGGACACCGAGCGGGTGCTGGCGCTGCTCACCGACGAGCGGACGCGGCTGGTCACCATGACGGTCACCGGCACCGCCTACCGGATCGATCCGCACACCGGGGCCTTCCAGCCCGACGACGAGGCGCGCGCCGATCTGGAGCACCCGACCGAGCCGCAGTCGGTCTTCGGCTTCGTGGTCGAGGGCCTGGACCGCCGCCGCCGGGCCGGACTTCCGCCGTTCACGGTGCTGTCCTGCGACAACATGCAGTCCAACGGCGACGCCGCCCGCGCCGCCGTCGTCGGCTATGCGCGCCTGCGCGACGAGGTGCTGGCCCGCTGGATCACCGACAACGTGACCTTCCCGAGCAGCATGGTGGACCGCATCACCCCGAGCACCTCGCCCGACCAGCGGGACGAGATCGCGGCGACCTTCGGCGTCGACGACCGGTGGCCGGTGATCACCGAGCCGTTCATGCAGTGGATCGTGGAGGACGAGTTCTGCAACGGTCGCCCGCCGCTGGACGGCGTGGGCGTCCGCTTCGTGCGGGACGTCGGTGACTACGAGCTCATGAAGACCCGGCTGCTCAACGCCGGCCACTGCGCGATGGGGTTCCTCGGCCAGGTCGCGGGCCTGGAGACCACGGACGAGGCAGTCGCCGACCCGGTCCTGCGCGACTACCTGCGTCGCCTGATGCTCACCGAGGTCGTCCCGCTGCTCCCGTGCCCGGAGGGCGTCGACCTCCCCGGCTACGCCGAGACACTGCTCGAGCGCTTCGCCAACCCCGCGATCGCCGACCGGCTCCAGCGCGTCAGCCGGCGCGGGTCGAGCAAGATGCCCGAGTACCTCCTGCCGTCGCTCCACCAGGCGAGGGCGGAGCGCCGCCCGCACGACCTGCTCACCCTCGCCGTGGCCGGGTGGCTGCGCTACCTGCGCGGCACCGACGAGTCCGGCGGGCCGCTGGAGGTCGAGGACGCCCGCCGCGAGGAGCTGCAGCCGCTGGCACGCAGCGGGGGCACGGACCCCCGGGCGCTGCTGGCCGACCGGGCCGTCTTCGGCGCCCTGGCCGACGACCAGGACTTCGCCGAGCGCCTCGAGCGGCTGCTCGTCCGGTTCGAGGAGCGCGGCGTGCGGGCAACCGTCGCCGAGTCGGTGGAGCTCTCCGGGCCGGTCCCGCAGCCGGTCGACGCCCTCGGCGAGCGGTCGCAGCCGGCGTGACCGGGACAGTGGACAACGAGCTCGGGGGCCTGCGCGCACTGCTGCTCGACGCCGACGACACCCTCGTCCCGTCCGAGGTGCCGGCCTTCGAGGCCTCGGCCGAGGTGACCAACCGGCTCCTCGCGGCGGCCGGCATCGACCGCCGGGTGACCGGCGAGGAGCTCCGCAGCGAGTTCACCGGGAAGAACTTCCGGACGACGGCGCGCGAGCTGGCGGCCGCCGCCGGGGTGGAGGTCCCCGACCTCGAGACGTGGGTGGCCGAGGAGAAGCGGGCCGTCACCGGGCACCTGAGCGCCGTCCTCCGGCCCGATCCCGAGGTGTTCGAGGTACTCAGGGCGGTGAGCAGCCGACTGGAGCTCGCCGCGGTCAGCTCCAGCGCGCTCGCCCGGCTGGACGGCAGCTTCCGCGCGGCGGGGCTGGCCGACCTGCTCCCGCCCGCCCGCCGGTTCAGCGCCGAGGACTCGCTGCCCACGCCGACCAGCAAGCCCGACCCTGCGGTCTACCTGCATGCCTGCCGCGAGTTGGGCATCGAGCCGGCCGAGGGGCTCGCGGTGGAGGACTCCGTGTCCGGTGCCACCTCTGCCGTCCGCGCGGGGTGTCCGACGGTGGGCATCGTCGCCTTCGTGCCCGAGGCGGAGCAGGCCGACCGCCGGCGCCGGCTCGAGGACGCCGGAGCCTTTGCCGTCGTCGGCACGTGGCGCGAACTGGGCGACCTCCTCCTGCCGGCGCTCCGGGAGGGCGTCGTCGGCTGAGCCGGCTCAGCCGAGCTGCGGCGCGACCTCCGACGCCACCAGGTCCAGGTGATCCAGGTCGGACAGGTCGAGCACCTGCAGGTAGACCCGTGTGGCCCCTGCCTCGGCGTAGCGGCCGAGGACGTCGACGGCCTCGGCCGGCGTCCCGGCGACGCCGTGTGCCCGGAGCTCGTCGACCTCGCGGCCGATGGCGGCGGCCCGGCGGGCGAGCTCGGCCTCGTCCCTGCCCACGCACAGCACCAGCGCCGAGCTGTACACCAGGGACGACGGGTCGCGGCCGGCCTCGTCGCAGGCCTCCCGGACCCCGGCGAACAGTCGCGCGTTGTCCTCGGCGGACATGAACGGCACGTTGAACTCGGCGGCGTACCGGGCGGCCAGCCGCGGCGTGCGCTTCTTCCCGGCCCCGCCCACGAGGATCGGGATGCCCCCGGCCTGCACCGGCTTGGGCAGTGCCGGCGAGTTCGTCACGCGGTAGTGCTGCCCGGTGAAGTCGAAGGTCTTCCCCGGCGGGGTGCTCCACAGCCCACTGATGATCGCCAGCTGCTCCTCGTACCGGTCGAACCGCTCCCCCAGCGACGGGAAGGGAATGCCGTAGGCGGCGTGCTCCTGCTCGAACCAGCCCGAGCCGATGCCCAGCTCGACGCGGCCACCGCTCATCTGGTCCACCTGGGCGACGGAGATCGCCAGCGGCCCGGGCAGCCGGAAGGTGCCCGCCGTCATGAGCGTGCCCAGCCGGATCCTGCTGGTCTCCCGCGCCAGGCCGGCGAGGGTGAGCCAGGCGTCGGTCGGGCCCGGCAGGCCGTCGCCGCCCATGGTCAGGTAGTGATCGGAACGGAAGAACGCGTCGAAGCCGGTCTCCTCGGTGCGCCGCGCCACGGCGAGCAGGTCGTCGTAGGTGGCACCCATCTGCGGTTCGGTGAAGATGCGGAGCTGCACGCTGCGACGCTAGCCACACATCGCCCCCTGCGCGCCCCGACCTGGGAGCCGGGGGTGTGCTCACCGCCCGGACCGGGCAGGATGATCGCCAAGCGATCAACTCGGAGGTGCAGCTCGTGTTCCGCAAGAAGACGCGCGGTCAGGTCATCGGCGCCGAACTGCAGGAGGGCTTCACCCACCTCGGGGTGGCGGCCACCCAGGCCGGCCGTCTCGCCGCAGAGCAGGTGAGCCCCCGAGTGGCGGCCGCCCGTGAGGCAGCCACACCCGCATACGAGGCGGCCAAGGTCGCCGTCGTCCCCAAGGTCGCCGCCGCGGTGGCGGCCGCGGCCCCGGCCGTGGCCGGCGCCCGCGAGGTCGTCGCGCCCCGCGTGGAGGCAGCGCTCGACGCCGTCGCACCCCGGGTGGAGGCGGCCCGCGACGCGCTGGCACCGCACCTCGACGCCGCCGGCCCCCGGGCCGCGGCAGCGGTGGCCGCCGCACAGGCCGCCGCCGCGAAGGCCGCCGCCGACCTGGCGCCGCGGGTCGAGGCCGCGCAGAAGGCCGCCCAGAAGACGCTGAAGGACGACGTCGCCCCCCGGCTCGAGGCCGCACAGGTCGCCGCCCTGGCCTACGCCGCCCCGAAGGTGACCGCCGCCCGCGACGTCGTCACCCCGGCCCTGGACAGCGCCCGCGAGACGCTGCTCGCCGGGGTGGACAGTGCCCGCGGCGAGATCGACGCCCGCCGCGCCGAGTTCGTGGCGGCCGCCGCCGAGTCCGGCCGCAAGGCCCGCAAGGCGGCGAAGAAGGCGCGCAAGAACGCCGGCAAGAAGCACCGCGAGTTCGAGAAGGCGGCGCTGGCCACCGCCGCGACGGTCAAGCGCACGATCGGCGCCGAGCCCGAGCCGCGCCGTCGCTGGCCGTGGGTGTTCGCCGCCCTCGCGCTGGGTACGGCCGCCTTCGTCTTCCTGCGGCGCAAGCAGGAGGACGACTGGACCCCCGCGCCCGCGAGCGACGGCCCGGTCCCGAGCTACCGAGAGGACCCCGTGCCCAGTTCCGACGACTTCGGCGGCAAGACCGTCTCCACCGCCAACACGACCGGCGACTCCGCGCCCTCCGAGTCGGACATGGGCGTGCGCGACGCCCAGTTCGTCGAGGGTGACGGTCCGACGGCCACCGGTGAGGACATCCAGAACACCCCGCAGCCCTTCACCTCGGGCGGCGGCGGTGCGGACGAGGGCCCGACCGCCGGCCCCGCGGGCCGCGAGGTCTGATCCGCACATCCTGTGCTCCACGCCGCAGCCCCCGTCGCCCGTGCGACGGGGGCTGCGGCGTCTCCGCGAGTACCGTGGGGATCATGAGCCAGTCGGTGTCCCCGGTCCCCGCCCAGGACTCCCCGCTCGAGCCCGCCGGCCGCAAGCTGCTGCGGCTCGAGGTGCGCAACAGCCAGGTGCCGATCGAGCGCAAGCCCGAGTGGATCAAGACCCGGCTCAAGACCGGGCCGGAGTACACCGAGCTCAAGTCGCTGGTCCGCCGCGAGGGCCTGCACACGGTGTGCGAGGAGGCCGGCTGCCCCAACATCTACGAGTGCTGGGAGGACCGCGAGGCCACCTTCCTCATCGGGGGCGACCAGTGCACCCGGCGCTGCGACTTCTGCCAGATCGACACCGGCAAGCCCGCCGACTTCGACGCCGACGAGCCCCGCCGGGTCGCCGAGAGCGTCGCGACCATGGGCCTGAAGTACGCGACCGTCACCGGCGTCGCCCGGGACGACCTCCCCGACGGCGGCGCGTGGCTCTACGCCGAGACCGTCCGGCAGATCCACGCCCAGCTCCCCGGCTGCGGGGTGGAGCTGCTCATCCCCGACTTCAACGCCGACCCGGCGCAGCTGGCCGAGGTCTTCTCCTCCCGCCCCGAGGTGCTCGCGCACAACGTCGAGACCGTGCCCCGCATCTTCAAGCGCATCCGCCCGGGCTTCCGGTTCGACCGCTCCCTCGCCGTGATCACCGCCGCCCGCGAGGCCGGTCTGGTGACCAAGTCCAACCTCATCCTGGGCATGGGCGAGGAGCCCGAGGAGGTCCGGGAGACGATGCAGGCGCTCTACGACGCCGGCTGCGACCTGCTCACCATCACCCAGTACCTGCGCCCCTCGCCGCGGCACCACCCCGTGGTCCGCTGGGTGAAGCCCGACGAGTTCGTCGGTTTCCAGGCGGACGCCGAGGCGATCGGCTTCCCGGGCGTGCTGGCCGGTCCGCTGGTCCGCAGCTCCTACCGCGCGGGCCGCCTGTACCAGCAGGCCATGACCGCCCGGGGACTCGCCTCCCAGGCCTGACCTCGCCCGGCCGTATCCTTGCGGCATGGCACGCAGCAAGCCCTCGTCCGGCTCCACCGCCGCCTCCGCTCCCGCGGTGAAGCTGGACAAGAAGGGCAACCCCAAGGTCGGGCGTCTGAAGAAGCTCGGCACCAACGCCCGCATGATCAAGCAGGCGTACACGCTGACGGCCAAGAACGACCCGAAGCTCCCCTGGCTGCTGCTTATCACCTTCGTGGCGGTCGGCGCCGTGGTCGAGCTGATCGGCATCCTGCTCAGCCTGCCGCTGGTGTTCATCCCGATCGCGCTGCTGTTCGCCGTCC
This sequence comes from Blastococcus aurantiacus, assembly GCF_900102425.1. Taxonomy (GTDB): domain Bacteria; phylum Actinomycetota; class Actinomycetes; order Mycobacteriales; family Geodermatophilaceae; genus Blastococcus; species Blastococcus aurantiacus. The sequence goes on along the minus strand of NZ_FNBT01000004.1, from coordinate 282,581 downwards.
TGGCCACGCTCATCGTCTTCGGGCGTCGCGCGCAGGGCTCGGCCTACCGCCAGGTGGAGGGGCAGCCCGGTGCGGCCGCCTGGGTGCTCGAGGGCATGCGGGGTGATTGGCGGGTGACCTCCGGGGTCGCGGGCACCACGCAGCTCGACGCCGTCCACCGCGTGCTGGGCCGTCCCGGGGTGATCCTGGTCGCCGAGGGCGCGCCCTCCCGGGTCCGCAACCTGCTCGCCCAGGAGAAGAAGAAGGTCGCCCGGATCATCGGCGAGACCCCGATCTACGACATCCTGGTCGGCGACGAGGAGGGCCAGGTGCCGCTGCCGAAGCTCAGCGCGCACATCATGAAGCTCCCCCGCAACCTCACCGCCGCCGAGGTCAACAGCCTCGGACGCCGGATGAGCGCCCTGGGCGGTCCGCGGATGCCCGTCCCGGGTGGTCCGCTGCCCGGTGGCCGCCAGATGTCGATCAGCCAGCGGCAGGTCCGCCGCCGCTAGAGGCGCTGGAAGGGCTCGGCGTACCGGAACGTGCCGCCGGGCCGCGGCCCGGCCAGCCACCGCGCCTGGAAGTGCCCGCCCCAGAGCGGCTCCGGCGCGGCGACACCGAGATCCCGGGCGGCCCGGAAGCCGAACCGCGCGTAGTAGGTGGGCCGCCCGAGCAGCGCCACGAGCGTCTCGCCGGCCGCCTCGGCCACCGCCAGCAGCGCGTGCACCAGGACGGTGCCGACGCCACGCCCCTGCGCTCCCGGGAGCACGCCGAGCGGGCCGAGACCCAGCACCGGCGCGCCGGCCGGCTCCAGCCACCCGCGCGTGGCGAGGACGTGGCCGGTGACGACGTCGTCCACCACCGCGACCAGCGAGAGGTGCGGCAGGAAGCCGGCGTCCTCGCGCAACTCGTCGACCAGCCGCGCCTCGACGACGTCCTCCGGTGCGCGGACCGTTCCGGACACGGGATCGCGGGTGAAGGCGGCGAGGTGCACCGCGCGCACGGCGTCGTGGTCGCGGGGGCGCTCCCGCCGGATGATCACCGGGGCAGTGTGCGACCCCGAGGGGTGCCGGTCGAGCGGATTGACGGGCTCAGTCCCGGACGACGGCGGTGCCGGTCAGCCGGTCGTGCAGCCCGCGGCCGTCGGCGTCGACCAGCAGCGCGGGGACGAGCAGCACCAGCAGCCCCGTGCGGACGACGGCCCGCCAGAGGGCCAGCCGCGCACCCGGCCTGGGATGAGCGAGTCGCAGGCCCAGCAGCCGCATGCCCGGGGTCTGCCCGGCGGCCACCAGCGAGACGACGGTGAGGACGCCGAAGGAGAGGAGGCTCCAGTTGCCGGGCAGCTGCGGGGCCGTGAAGAGGCCGGCGACCAGCGCCGCGGCCAGCGAGTCGATCAGGAAGGCCCCGACCCGGGTGCTGAACGCCGCCAGAGAGCCCGGGCCGTCAGCCGGCAGCCCCAGGGAGGCGCCCCGTGGCCGCTCCTGAGAGGGTGAGGACCCGTCCCTGATCATGACTGCCAGCGTAGTAAGCGGATCCCCTGCCCCCACCACTCGCCAGCTCGCGGCGGGACCCCTGCAGGGGGCCGACCCACACCCGACACGCCGAAAGCCGTTGTTACGCCCGCGAAACACTTGGGACACCCCGGGGCAACTCCGGGCTCGTAGCTTTCGTTCGGCCGTCCACAAACCCGGAGGATCGATGTTCACCAGTCCCGACGAGGTCGCCGCCTACATCCGCGACAACGACGTCGAGTTCGTCGACGTGCGCTTCTGCGACCTGCCCGGCGTCATGCAGCACTTCACCATCCCGGCGTCGACGTTCGGCGAGGACACGTTCTCCGAGGGCCTGGGCTTCGACGGTTCGTCGATCCGCGGCTTCCAGGCGATCAACGAGTCGGACATGCTGCTGCTGCCCGACGCGAACAGCGCCTTCCTGGACCCGTTCCGCAAGCACAAGACGCTGAACGTCAACTTCTTCATCCACGACCCGATCACGCGCGAGGCCTACAGCCGCGACCCGCGGAACGTGGCGAAGAAGGCCGAGGCCTACCTGGCCGCCAGCGGCATCGCCGACACCGCCTACTTCGGTGCCGAGGCGGAGTTCTACATCTTCGACTCGGTCCGCTACGACACCGGGATCAACGAGGGCTACTACCACATCGACTCGGCCGAGGGCGCATGGAACTCCGGTGCCCGTACCGAGCTCGACGGCAGCCCGAACCGCGGCTACAAGGCCCGCCCCAAGGGCGGCTACTTCCCGGTCGAGCCCTACGACCAGCAGAGCGACCTGCGGTCGGACATGATGAAGAACCTCATGAGCGCCGGGCTGGTGCTCGAGCGCGGCCACCACGAGGTCGGCACCGGCGGGCAGGCCGAGATCAACTACAAGTTCGACACCCTGCTGCGCTCGGCCGACACCCTGATGCTGTTCAAGTACATCATCAAGAACACCGCCTGGGCCGCCGGCAAGACCGCCACCTTCATGCCCAAGCCGCTGTTCGGTGACAACGGCTCCGGCATGCACTGCCACCAGAGCCTGTGGCAGGGCGGCCAGCCGCTCTTCCACGCCGAGACCGGCTACGCGGGGCTGTCGGACATGGCCCGCCACTACATCGGTGGTCTGCTCAAGCACGCGCCGTCGCTGCTGGCGTTCACGAACCCGACGGTGAACAGCTACCACCGCCTGGTGCCCGGCTACGAGGCCCCGATCAACCTCGTCTACTCCGCGCGCAACCGTTCGGCGTGCACCCGCATCCCGATCTCGGGTGACAACCCGAAGGCCAAGCGCATCGAGTTCCGCGTGCCCGACCCGTCGGCCAACCCCTATCTCGCCTTCTCGGCGATGCTGATGGCCGGCCTCGACGGCGTGAAGAACAAGATCGAGCCGCCGGCGCCGGTGGACAAGGACCTCTACGAGCTGCCGCCCGAGGAGGCCCTGGGCATCGAGAAGGTGCCCGCGTCGCTGGACGCCGTCCTCGACCGGCTCGAGGTCGACCACGAGTACCTGATCGACGGCGGGGTGTTCACCCCCGACCTGATCGAGACGTGGATCGACTACAAGCGGGCCAACGAGATCGACCCGATCCGCCTGCGCCCGCACCCCCACGAGTTCGCCATGTACTACGACATCTGATCCCAGGCGTCCGCCGCGGCCCCCGACCTCCTCGCGAGGCCGGGGGCCGCGGTGCGTCCGTGTCAGGTGGTGACACACACGTGGGAGGCCTGGCGTCGATCACGTGCCCGACGCCAGGCCGGTCCACGAGAAGGATGCGCAGCGGATCAAGACTGCCCAGGCCGGCCTCCGGTCGGCGCAGGCCGAACTCGAGGAGGCCGTCGCCGGCGCGCTGCTCAACGGGGCGTCGGTGCGCGCGGTGACCGAACTCGGGATCTCGCCGAACACGGTGCAGAAGTACGGGCGCGCGCACGGCGGGCCGACGGAGGTCAACCGGTCGCGGTTCAACGAGACGCGGTGGGACCGCCTGGGCCGGGAGGCCGATGAGGAGCGCTCCTGAGCCGGTCGGCTCCCACCAGCCGGTGCTGCGCCGGCAGGAGCCTGACCACGGAAGCTCTGGGTTGAACTGGCCGACGGCTGCCCGGGACGCTACGCGCTTCCGGAGCCGCGAGCGTCGACCTCACCACCCCGTCACACGGTGGAGGCGCGGCACGGGAACAGCTACCGCCACGGATCCGCCCGGCCAGTCACCGGTGGTCGCCGCATGCATGCAGGGCCCATGCCTCTTGGAGAACTGCACCTCGTCCAACCGCGTGGCGAGGTCGCCGGTGGACACCACCGTCGTCGGCCGGTCCTTCACCATGATCAGGATCGACGCCTCGGGCTCACCCGGCATGCGGTCTTCGACAGATCTGCCACCTGCTGCAGCAGCGCGTCGAGCGACTGCCCGCGCAGGCTGAGCTGCCCCAGGGACCGCAAACAATTCGCGACCCGCTCGAGCCCGACTGCGTGACGCGCAACAGGACGACCGCAGCGCAGCAACGCACCGCCGCGATACGGGGAACGCCCGCTGCCGCGGTGACCAGGGCGTTCGATGTCAGTCGACGCGGGCGTCCACCGCCCGCCGGGCCTGCTCGCGGACCCGGCCGGCGAGTCGCGAGAGGGTCACGTCGAGCAGCCGGTTGACCGGGGTCACCTCGCCGAGCCGGGCGAGCCCGGCCCAGCGCGGCACCGCGACCGTGCGCGACCACGGCGAGGTCAGGCACCCGGCGATGGCGTCGGCCACCCGCGACGGCGCCACGCCACGGGACAGCCGCCCGCGGGCGTCGTCGTCCGACGTCGGCGGATGCCCGTGCCCGCGAGCCAGCCACTCGGTCTCCACGAAGAACGGGTTCACCGTGTGCACCCGCACGCCCCGGGCGGTGACCTCGCGACGCATGCCCTTGACGAAGCCGGTGAGGCCGGCCTTGGTGGCCGAGTACACGGTCAGCGGGGGCACCTGCGACCACGCCGCCACCGAAGAGACGGCGACGACGTCTGCCCTCCCCCGCTCCTGCGCGGCGGCGAGCAGGTGCGGCAGCGCGATCCGGGTCAGCTCGATCGCCCCCGTGAGGTTGAGCGCGACGATGCCGGCGACCGCCTCGCCCGGCATGTCCTCCACGAGGCCTGCCCACCCCAGCCCCGCGTTCAGGACGAGGCCGTCGAGCCGGCCGTGCTCGGCCAGCGTCGCCTCGACCAGCCGGGCGCGGTCGTCGGCGTCGGCCATGTCGGCGCTGACCGCGGTCACCCCGGGCAGCCCCGCGACCGCCTCGGCGAGCCGGTCGCCGTCCCGGGCGCAGGTGACCACGCGGGCGCCCTCTGCGACCAACCTCTCGACGGCGGCACGGCCGATACCGGCGCTCCCCCCGGTGACGACGACGACGCGGGTGCTCGATGCGGGCATGCCGCTGTCCTACCCACGGGGGACATCACATGCGGCCAGGTATCGAATTCCTCGATGCTGGGCATGCCGACTGTCATGCGCCTCCCTGCTGCCCGCGGTCCGCTCAGCGAGTCCCTCGTCCGTGACCTGGCCACCCGGCCGGCCCTCTCGGACCGGACCCTCGAGAGCGCCGCCCGCCTGGCCGACGAGGTGACCGACGCTCTCACCGACGAGGACCTGCAGCTCTCGCTGGCGATCTGCTACGAGCTGCACTACCGCGGCTTCGACGAGGTCGACGACGCCTGGGAGTGGGACCCCGAGCTCCTCCGGCTCCGCGCCATCCTCGAGCAGCTGCACCTCTCCGCGCTCCAAGAGCTCGTCGGGCCGGTGTCCGTGACCGACGAGCCGATCGACGTGCAGCTCACGGCGACCATCGCCGCGGACGACGGCCCCTCGCTGTCGAGGTTCATGGCGCGGGAGGGCGACCTCGAGCAGTGGCGGGAGTACCTGACCGTGCGCTCGGTCTACCACCTCAAGGAGGGCGACCCGCACACCTTCGCCATCCCCCGGCTCAGCGGCCGGACCAAGGCGGCCATGGTGGAGATCCAGGCCGACGAGTACGGCGGCGGGTCGGCCGCGCGCATGCACAGCGAGCTGTTCGGTGGCCTGATGCGCGACCTCGGCCTGGACTCCGGCTACGGCGCGCTGTGGGACGACGCCCCCGCCGTCGCGTTCTCGAACGTCAACACCATGTCGCTGTTCGGGCTGCACCGGCGGTGGCGGGGTGCTGCCCTGGGCCACCTGACCACGGTGGAGATGACCTCCTCGGAGCCGAGCCGGCGGTACTCCTCGGGCCTGCGCCGCCTGGGGTTCGACGAGTCGACCACCGTGTTCTACGACGAGCACGTGGAGGCCGACGCCGTGCACGAGCAGATCGCCTCGGTCGACATGTGCGGCGCGTTCGTCGCCGAGAACCCGGAGCTGGCCGCCGATGTCCTGTTCGGCGCCCGGTGTTCGCTGGCGATGGACGGTCTGGCCGCGAAGCACCTGCTCGGCGCCTGGGAGGCCGGCCGGAGCGCCCTGCGCCGGGAGCCCTCGCTGGCCGCCTGACGCGGGTCAGTCCTCGGCGTCGCCGGCCGCCCGGAGGTGGGCGGCGGGCCGCGGCCGGCTCGGAGCGCTGGGCGCGGAGAAGCCGGCCCGCTTGTGCGTGCCGTCGCAGAACGGCTTGATGCCCGACTTGCCGCACCGGCACAGCGCGATGGTCCGGCGTCCGGGATCGATCTCGGCACCGTCCTGGTCGATGAGGCGGAAGTCGCCGCGGACGATCAGCGGCCCGTCTCGGTAGGGCGTGATCGTCGCGCCCCCGTCGTCGGCGACGGAGGCGACGTCGTCGGGGTGCTCGGACTCGGCGGACGGCGATGGCTGCACGTGCACACACTGCCCTGCTCCCCCGGCCGGCACACGCCCACGGTGCGGCGCCTACGCGGACGGGTGACCGGGCCCGCCACGGAGCCACCGCGGCGCGCGAACCGGCAGCACCCGTCACAGCCTGCTCCCGCGGTCCCGGGGAGCGGTCCACCAGCGGTTGACATCCCTCTGTCTGGAGCTGGAGGCGCGGTACGGTCACGCCCGATCGGCCCCCTCAGCCGGGTGGCCACTGCGATTGGGAGTTCCATGGGCGTGCTCAATTCCGGCTTCGCGGTCCTGCCACCAGCAACGCGGCATCGTCTGATCGCCATGCAGTACCGGATGTCGGAGGCAGAGCTGCGCCGGCTGCGCGACTTCGTCCCGGCCGACAAGGCCGCCATCGACGTCGGTGGCTGGTGGGGACCGTGGACGTACTGGCTGTCGCGCCACGCGACCGCGGTGCACACGTTCGAGCCGGTTCCGCACGTGGCGCGGTTCCTGCAGTCGGTCAGCGCGGACAACGTGACGGTGCACGAGGTCGCGCTGTCCGACGCAGCGGGCGAGGCCGTGCTGCACGTGCCCTCCGGGGGGCCGGGTAGCGAAGGCCGCTCCACCCTGGGCATACCCGGCTTCGCCGACGCCACGGATGTGACGGTCCAGCTGCGGACGCTGGACAGCGTCGACATCCCCGACGACATCGGCTTCATCAAGATCGACGTCGAGGGTCACGAGGCGCAGGTGCTGAAGGGGGCGCTCGACACCATCGAGACCCACCGACCGGTGTTGCTGGTCGAGGCCGAGGCCCACGACGACCGTCCGGGGAACGTCGACGAGGTCGTATCGCTGGTCGAGGGACTGGGGTACTCCGCGAGCTTCCTGCGCGGGCGCCGGTGGCTGCCGTTCGCGGAGTTCGACGTCCACCGCGACCAGTCCTCGATGGCCGGGGCGGTGCGCAGCCGCGGGCTGCTGGGCAACATGGTCATGTCGACGGGCTACGTCAACAACTTCCTCTTCCGCCCGAAGCACTGACGGCTCGACCGGACGACGGCCCCGTGCGCTCCCCCGACGGCACCGGGAGGATCCCCGCTACGACCGCGCCGAGAGCCACGATGGCCAGCACCTGGCGGGCGGTCCCCGTTCCGTCAGGGAACTCGAGGAGCAGCACACCGGCGGTGGCCGACGTGCCGGCGACCACCAGAGCCAAACCTAGTGAGCGGCTTCGGCGGAGCGACGCCGAGACCGCCCAGAGCAGCAGGACCGCGCCGGCGCCCACCGCGCCCCCGATCAGAGCCATGCCCCCCAGTGCGGCGAGGACGAGCACCACGGCGCGGACGCGCGACCGGCCCCGGTGCCGCCCGCCGGCCGGTGCGTCCCGGGGCGGTCGTACGGGGAGGACCGCGAGAACGGCCACCAGGACGACCGTCGCCGCGCCGGCGATCAGCGCCGTCCGGTAGATCGTCCCGGGGGCGAAGGTCACCTCAACCGTGCCGGCCGGCCCGGCCGGGAGCACGTAGCCCTGCTGCCAGCCGTCGACCGCGACCGACTCGAGACGCCGGCCCTCGAGGGTCGCGGTCCAGCCGGGGTTGGTGTTCTCCGGGACGACGAGGAGCTCCTCCCGGTCGCGCGCCTCCACGTCCAGCACCCGGGCCTCGGCGTCCCAGCGGTCCACCGCGACCGGCTCCCGGAGGACCGGAGCCGTGGTCGCCGCCCCGTCGGTGCGTACGAGGGTGGCCGAGTCCACGGTCAGCGCCGCGGTGCCCAGCGCGATCATCCGGTGCTCCCCGGCAGCCATCCCGACCGCCGGTGCGTCGTCGCAGGTCGTCACGGGGATGCTCTGCATGGCCAGCAGGGCACCGAGGTCGGTGTCGACCCGGGTGGACACGAAGCGGTCGTTCAGGAGCAGCATCGGCCCCTCGCCGCACGGCAGGACGACCGGCCTGTCGGCGGGGACGGTCTCGTTCGGGCCGCCGACCTCCACCTCGCTGATGCTGACGGCCAGCGGTCTCGTCCACTGCGTGTAGGGATCGAAGGACTCCGCCTGCACGGCCGATGCGAACGTGAGCTCGAGCCGGTCGGTGAGGACGGGCGCCAACCGCACCGTCCCGTCCTCTGCCAGTGGGACGGGCGTCGGCCCGTCCCCGGCGTCGACCGTGACGGTCCCCGGACGCAGCGCGGCCACTCCCGGGTCCGGGACGATGCGCAGCGCGTCGACCGTGCGCGGCTCGGGCCAGGTGAGGACGAGGCCCGGCCGCTCGTCCCAGGGAGCGGGCAGCCAGGAGGTGGCCGGATCACCGTCCACGGCCGCGGCCGCGCCCGCGCGCGGGTCGGACACCTCGACGCTGCTGGCCGCCGCCCGCACACCGCCCCTGATCGCCGCGAGCAGGGCGTCGAGCGCGGCGCCCGGACGGGGGACCGCCGTGACGGTGAGGTCGTGGTCCGCCGCCTCGAGAGTCGTGAACACCCGGTCGAGCGCCACGGGCTCCTCGCTACCGGTCACCAGCTCGGCGGCGCAGCGGACGGAGCCACCGGCCAGGGTGAGGCAGCCGGGACGCCCGGGCACCGCCTCGAACGCGTAGACGTCCGCCGCGGCCGACGGGGTGGGGGTGACCACCGTCCGGTCCACGTCGACGCCGCGGACGGCCACCTCCACCAGCACCAGCGCCGGGGCGTCCGCGCCGGTCGACGTCCCGCTGATCGTCAGCGTCCTCGACGACCCCGCCGGCAGCGGGAGGACCTGCGGCTCTCCGGTGTTCCTGACCCGCACGACCTCCGTGCCGACGTCGGTCGTCAGCCGCAGCTCGTCCGGCCGGTTCCCGCCGAAGTCCGCGCCGAGCGCGACGGTGACCTGCGAGGCGACGAACGGCTGCTCGGTCGTGAGCCGCCACCAGTCCGGGCGGGACCGGTCGGCGACGTCCGCCGGCCGCCATGCGGTGGACAGGTCGGAGTCCACCGCCGCCCACGGCTGGGCCTCGGGCCGGTTGCCGGCGAGCGTCCCGAGGTCCGATGCCGAGCTCGACGCGGTCGGGGTCGCGCCGACGTACTCGACGACGCTCTGCGCCTGAGCCAGTCCTGGCAAGGCGTAGTCCGCGGCCGGCTCGTCCGCCATCGTGGGTGCGTCCGCGGTCAGACCGCCGGAGGTCGCGCCGATCACCCGCCCGAAGGCCCGTTCCCGGCGTAGCAACGCGTCGCTGACCATGGTGGACCGGGTTCCGACGGAGGACTCCCCGGCGAGCAGCGTCGGCCGCCCGGTCACCAACCCGCGCTCCTCCAGTGCTAGCACGGCCTCCGGACCACCGTGGACGGTGACCGCCGAGGACAGCGGTGCCGTCCACGCCCGGGGCGCGGGGTCGGCGACCGCGTAGACCTCGATGGCCGGCGCCGGCTCGCTCAGACCCGCGTCGAGGAGGGTGCGCGAGGGCAGCTCCGCCTGCGGGTAGTCGTCGCCGAACGAGGCCACACGGGTGATCCCGGGCGACCCGAGGAGGGCCTGGCGCACCAGGGAGGTCCGGGTCGAGCCCGTGTCGGTGATGTCGAGGTCGTTGCGCAGCACCAGGTGGGAGATCCCGCCCCGGCCGAGGTACCGGGACAGACCGGCCGAGGCCTTCCCGCGCGCGAGCTGTGCCTCGACGGCGTCCAGCATCCGGATGTGCGCCTCGGGCGTCAGCGGGATGGCGGAGCGGACCTCCCAGGGTGACTCCGCCAGCGGCTGGAGCGGTTCGTCACCCGGCCTGCCCCACTCGTAGCTGCCGATGGACGAGGCCGGGACCAGGAGAGCCCGCCCGGTGGATCGCTGGTCGGCGAGGAAGTCGGCCGTCTCCTGCCAGTGCGCGGGGACGTCCGTGAACCCGGCCGGGGGCGCCATTCGGCCCGCCAGCGCCGGCGACGCCGATCCACCCAGCGCGAGCAGGATCGCCGCGAGGACGGCGCCGGCGCACACCCGCCGGGCCTGGCCGAACCAGACCCGGGATCCGGGCTGCCGTCCGCGTCGCGCCGCCTGCAGGAGGACGGCGGCCAGGTGCGCCGTGCCGAGCGCCAGAGGGAGCCGCAGCACCGGATCGAACTTGTGCACGTTGCGCAGTGGGGCGAGCCCGCCGTCGAGCGCCGAGTGCAGCGGACCCGCCAAGGCGCCGTCCACGGTGGCCAGGTGGCCCATCGACACCAGCCCGACGCCGGTCAGCAGCCCCAGGACCAGCCATGTGCGCTCGGGCAGGTCACGTCGGGTGAGCGCCACCAGCCCGGCCACGGCCAGCGCCAGGGTGGCTGCCACCGGCAGGGTGTCCTTGAGGAGCGCCCACCCGGCCGGCAGGTAGGGCCCCGACGAGGGCGAAGCCATCCCGGCGATCCACTGCGTGGTGCCGCGCAGCACGCTGAGCACGTCCGTGGGGGCCGTCGTGTCACCGGCGCTCTCGACGTAGTCGAAGACGTTGGGGCTGTACCGGCCGAGCAGCAGCAGCGGCACCGCCCACCAGAACGACGCCAGGCCGACGCACAGCACCCACCACCCGATCAGCCTGCGGCGGAGCCGGCCGGGGGGACGCGTCGCCAGGTACAGCAGCGCGAGGGGGAAGACGGCGGCCGTGGCCACGGCGTTGACGCCCCCGGCGCAGAACACGGCGAGCCCCGAGAGCGCTGCGGCCCGTCTCGCCGACCCGTGCCGCGACAGTCCCGCCAGTGGCACGAGGACCCACGGGGCTAGCGCCATCGGGATCACCTCGAACGAGGTGCCGGACAGCGCGGTGAGCATCCGGGGCGCCATCGCGTAGGCGATGCCGGCGAGCAGGACCGTCGACGGCGTCCCGATGCGCAGGCGGCGGGCGAGCAGGACCACGCCGAGGAAGGCGGTGCACAGGAGGGCGGCCAGCCACAGTCGCTGGACCACCCACATCGGCAGCCCGACGAGGTTCCCCACGGAGAAGAAGGGCCCCATCGGGAAGAGGTAGCCGTACGCCTGGTACTGCAGCTGACCGGCGAACCCCTGCGGGTCCCACAGCGACAGGGCACGCGCCAGGAATTTGAGCGGGTCCACGGCCAGGTCGAGCTTGGTGTCCCCGACGATCTGGCCGGGCGACTGCAGAAGACAGAGGATGACGAAGCCGAGGCAGATCAGCGCCGGCCACATCCTGCGCAGCTCCGCTCCAGCCCGCGAGGCCGACGACGCGGGAGCCGCGCCGGCGGCCGGCGAGGCAGCCACCCCCCGGTCGACGGAATCGCCCGCGACGGTCGTCGTCATCCAGGACCCGATCCGTCCTGTACGGCCACGACCGCCCCCGTCTCCCTCGGTGCGGGAACACCCGCTGCCGCCCGTCCGCACCGGATCTCCCGGGTACTCGGCTCCGGAACGCGAACGCGAGGACTCTAGAGGGACGGATCGTGCCCGGCGCCCTTTCGGAACGGAAGTTCGACCGTACAGACGACATTTCTCGAGCCGGCGGTGGGCATACCCCGACTTACATCATTGTGATGCTGACGCTTTGTGTCCGTGCAGTTATGGAATGTTGCGACCAGCACGCTGAGGAAGCGCGTAAATCCTGTGCGTAACCGGCAGCAGTACAGATAAGCGCGGACGGAAGACCAACTCAGGACCGGCGACGCATCACGAGCACGACGTTCCACGAAGCAACTTCCCGCAGACCGGGCACGCGAGCGACCCAGGACGCCCACCACGGGTAGTAGCGGGCGTACACCGCGACGAGGTCCACGTCCGGGCAACTGCGGGCCCAGCGCACGGCCGCACCCACCCGGACCACGAACAGCGACGTCCCGAAGCGGTTCTTCGGCTCCTGACCTGTCCGTCGGCGGTACCGGCGCGCGGCGCGGTGCCCACCGAGGAAGTGCCACGGCGCGGTCTCGTGGCCACCCCAGGGCGACCACCACGGCGTGAAGGACAGGTAGACGAGGCCGCCCGGCTTCGTCACCCGCACCATCTCCGCGGTCATCGTCCACGGCCGGGGCACGTGCTCCAGCACGTTGGACGAGAAGCAGACGTCCACAGCTGCCGAACGGATCGGGAGCTCCTCCCCGCTGGCCCGCACCGTGCCGGGTTCGGTACCGCCCCGGGCCGTGAGCTCCCCGGCGTCCGGCTCCAGTCCCACGTAGGTGGCGCCTGCTGCTCGGAAAGCGTCGGCGAAGTAGCCCGGCCCGCCACCGACGTCGAGGACCGACCGCCCATTCACATCGGACCAGCGCGAGAGCTGCGCGACCGAGTCCGCCGCGAGGACGCCGTAGAAGCCCGCCGGGTCGACCTGCTCCCTCCTGAACGCCCGGAACAGCCGCAGCGAGCGCGAAAAGGTGGCCAAACGATCCATTTGGGTGTACTCCATCCAGGACACGTGCCCATTAAGTGGTCGTCGCCGCGGGATGTATGGCTTGACCTCAGGGGGGACGCGCTTCATATTGACGGCCCCGCAGCGCAATGGATCTAAGCAGGCGCCGAGTGCGATGCCGGGGCCGAAGGGAGCACCGAGACGTGACGAGCCAGCGACCGACGTGCTCGCCCGACCCGGGGCGCGGCCTTCGTCCGGACCGCTCTCGGATCCTCCCGTCTCCGGTCACCACCGAACTCGCCCACCGGTCGCCGCACCTCGGCGCTCGAAGCTGCACGGAGGAAAGCGTCCGATGACTCGAAGCGCACTCGCCGCGGGCGGTATGCCCAGAACAGGCCCGACGGGCGGATCGACGGGCATGGCCCACGCCGAGCGGCCCGTCCTCGTCCAGGTGCGGGATCAGCGCGACGCCGCGCCGGCGACCGAGTGCTCGGCGGTGCTCCCCGCGCTCCGGCCGACCGTCGACCTCGAGGTGGCGATCCCCGCCTACAACGAGGCGACGCGTCTGCCGGAGACGCTGCGACGCACGGTCGACTTCCTCCGCGAGCAGGCCTGGTCCTCCCGCGTGGTCGTCGTGGACAACGGCAGCTCGGACGGGACCGCCGACGTCGTGCGCGCCTTCAGAGCGGCGAGGGACGAGGCCGTGCCGCTGGAGCTCGTCGGCTGCGCGCGGCCCGGGAAGGGCGCGGCCGTCCGGCGGGCGCTGCTGGGCAGTCGGTCGCGCTTCGTCGGCTTCTTCGACGCCGATCTCGCCACCCCGGTCGAGACCCTCTCCATCGTGATGGCTCACCTCGAGGCAGGTGCGACGGCGGTCGTCGGGTCACGGCACGCCCCCGGAGCCCGTTTCGTCCAGCACCAGCCCGCGACCCGCCGGCTGGGCGGTGCCGCGTTCCGCATGGCAACCCGCAGCCTCGTCTCGGGGGTGCACGACACCCAGTGCGGCTTCAAGTTCTTCGACCGGGCCGCGCTCGTGCCGGCGCTGGTCACCTGCCGGACCACGGGCTTCGCCTTCGACGTCGAGCTGCTGGGACACCTGCAGAGCGCGGGCGCGGAGATCGTGGAGGTCCCCGTCTCGTGGAGCCATGCGGAAGGATCGTCGTTCTCCCCGTTGCGCGACGGGATGTCCGCCTTCCTCACCGTGCTGCAGCTGCAGCGCGTGGCGGCCGGGTTCGCGCCGTGATCGGCAACTCCGAGCAGCTGCGCGGCTTCCGGATCCTCGTCCTGAACTGGCGCGACGTCCGTCATCCCCTGGCCGGCGGTGCCGAGCAGTACATGCACGAGATCGGGTCACGCTGGGTCAGGTCCGGCGCCCACGTCACCTGGCTGACGGCCGCGGTGCCCGGAGAGCCCGAGCACGAGCGGCTCGACGGGATGCACATCCTCCGGGCCGGGGGCGAGCTGACGGTCTATCCGCGCACGGCCCTGCGCGGGAGCGTCGCCCGTGGGCACTTCGACGCCGTCGTGGACTGCCAGAACGGGACGCCCTTCTTCGCGCCACTGTTCGCCGGCCGGCGGACGCCGGTGGTGCAGCTCGTCCACCACGTGCACCAGGACCAGTTCGGCACGCACTTCCCCGCGCCCGTCGCCGCCCTGGGCCGGTGGCTCGAGGGCCCAGCGGCGCGCCGCGTCTACGGGGACCGGCCGGTAGTGGCGGTCTCGCCGTCGACACGGCACGAGCTGCGGGACCGGTTGGGGTGGCGCGGGCCGATCTTCGTCGTCCCGAACGGGACCGTCGAGCTGCCGCCGGCGGGAATCCGGCGAGCCGCCGAGCCGACCATCGCGCTGGTGAGCCGGCTCGTGCCGCACAAGCGCATCGACCTGCTGCTCGGCCACCTGCGCACGGTCGCGGAGTCGATTCCCGGCCTGCGGGTCGACATCGTGGGCGACGGACCGGACCGGGCCCGCCTGGAGAGCCTCGCCGACGAGCTGGGCATGCAGGCGACCGTCACCTTCCACGGGCGGGCCTCCGACGAGGTCCGTGACGAGCTGCTCTCGCGGGCCTGGCTGACCACCTCGACCTCGCAGGCAGAGGGGTGGGGCTGTTCGGTCCTCGAGGCGGCCGCCTGGGGCGTCCCGTGCCTCGCGCTGCGGGTGCCGGGCGTGCGGGACTCGGTCCTCGACGGCGAGACCGGCTGGCTGGTGGACGAGCCGCGGCAGCTCGGCGCGGCCCTGACCGACGCCCTGCGCTGTCTGGCCGACCCGGTACGGGCCGACCAGATCGCCGAGACCTGCCGGACGTGGGCCGGGTGCTTCTCCTGGGACCGCAGCGCCGACCTCCTCGCCGGCGTCGTCCGCGCGGAGATCGCGCGCATGGCCGCCGTCACCGACGGCCGCCCGGTCCAGTCCCGGACAGCGCGGTCCGACATCGCCGTGCTCGCCGTCGTCCCGCGCCGGGCACCCGAGCTGCGCGCTCGGTTGCGGGCGACCGACGAGGTGATCCACAGCGAGGACCGGACCGCGGTCGTGCTCAACGGCTGCGACGAGACCACCGGAGTCGCGGTGATGACCCGGCTCGGCGAGCGGCCGATCTCCGTGCAGCTGATGGACAACCGGCTCATCCTGGCAGGCCCCACCGCCCCGCTCGCCCCTGAAGGCGAGCTCGGTCAGCTCGGGCTCCACAGCGCCTGACGCCCACAGCGCTCGATCACCCCTCGGTGCCCTGCCCGTAGAACACGTGGTCGACGACCATGCGCGCGTGCCGCGTGGTGCGGTGGTAGTCGTCGAGGAACTGGCCGGGCTCCGCGTCCGCGCCGTAGCCGCAGGCCCGCGCCACCCCTTCCAGCTCCAGTCCCGGCCGGGGCAGCTGGTCGCTCGGCCGTCCCCGCACCAGGAAGATCGCGTTTCGCGCCCGCGTGGCGAGCTCCCAGGCCGCACGCAGGGCGTCGGCGTCCTCGGGAGCCAGCAGCTCGGCGTCACCGGCCGCCGCGAGGGCCTGGACGGTCGGGCGGACCCGCAACCCCTCGACGTCGGCGCCGTGCTGCAGTTGCAGCAGCTGGACGGTCCACTCGACGTCGGCCAGCCCGCCCCGCCCGAGCTTGGTGTGCGTGGCCGGGTCGGCCCCGCGCGGCAGCCGCTCCCGCTCCACCCGGGCTTTGATCCGGCGGATCTCGGCGACCTGCTCGGCGCCCAGCCCTCCGGCGGGGTAGCGGATGGGGTCGATCATCGCGACGAAGTCGGCGCCGAGCTGCTCGTCGCCGGCCACGGGTGTGGCCCGGAGCAGCGCCTGCACCTCCCAGACCGACATCCAGCGCTCGTAGTACTCGCGGAACGCCGACAGGCTGCGGACCATGGCGCCCTGGCGGCCCTCGGGCCGGAGGTCGGCGTCGATCTCGAAGGCCGGGTCGGGCGCGGGTTCGGCGAGCAGCCGCCGCAGCGTGTGCGCCACCGCGTTCGCGGTCGCCGTCGCCGCGCCGTCCTCGGCACCCGCCCGTGGCCGGTGCACGAACAGGACGTCGGCGTCGGAGCCGTAGCCCATCTCGCCGCCCCCGAGCCGGCCCATGCCGATGACCGCCATGTCCATCGGCAGGTCCGCCACGTCGGTACCGGAGTCCAGCGCCTGGGCGCGCAGGGCGACGTCCAGGCCGGTCTGCAGGGTGGCGACGGCGACGTCGGTCAGCGCCTCGCCGACGCGCAGCACGTCGAGGCGTCCCAGCAGGTCGGCGCAGGCGATCCGCAGCAGCTCCTGGCGGCGCAGTCCGCGGAGCACGTGCATGCTCGCCTGCGGGTCGCCGGCCCGGCCGGCCGCCTGGCGCCACGCCTTGGTCAGCGCCGCCACGCCGCGCGGCTCGAGCTCGGCGTCGTGGGCGAGCAGGCGCAGCGCCTCGGGGGTTCGGGTGAGCAGCCCGGCGACGTACTGGCTGGAGCCCAGCAGCTGCGCGAGCCGCTCGGCCACCTGCCCCTCGTCGCGCAGCAGCCGCAGGAACCACTGGTTGCCGCCGAGGGCCTCGCTGACCTGCCGGTAGGCCAGCAGCCCGGCGTCGGGGTTCGGGCAGGACGCGAAGGTCTGCAGCAGCACCGGCAGCAGGTACTTCTGCATCGACGCCGACCGCGAGACGCCACCGGTCAGCGCCGCGAGGTGCCGCAGCGCGGCGTGGGGGTCGCCGAAGCCCAGGGCCCGAAGCCAGTCGCCGGCAGCCTTGGAGCCCAGCTGGAGGTGCTCCCCCGGCACCCGGGCCACCGCCGACAGCAGCGGCCGGTAGAAGAGCTTCTCGTGCAGGCGCCGCACCTCGCGGGTGTGCAGGGCGAGCTCGGCCTGCAGCACGTCGACGGCGCCGCCCCGGGCGTCGGGCTTGTAGCCCAGCGAGCGGGCCAGCCAGCGGAGCTGCTGCTCGTCGGTGGGCAGCAGGTGGGTGCGCCGGAGCCGCAGGAGCTGCAGCCGGTGCTCGACGGTGCGCAGGAAGCGGTAGGAGGCGATCAGCGTCGCGGCGTCGTCCCGGCCGACGTACCCGCCGGCCGACAGCGCCAGCAGCGCGGGCAGGGTGCCGCCCACCCGGAGCGTCGGGTCGGCCCGGCCGTGCACGAGTTGCAGCAGCTGGACGGCGAACTCGACGTCGCGCAGCCCGCCGCGGCCCAGCTTGAGCTCGCGCTCGGCCTGTCCCGCGGGGATGTTGTCCTCCACGCGGCGGCGCATGGCCTGCACCTCGCCGACGAAGCCGGGCCGGTCCCCGGCGCGCCACACCATCGGCCACAGCGCCTCGACGTAGTCGCGCCCCAGGTCGGGGTCGCCCGCGACCGGGCGCATCTTCAGCAGCGCCTGGAACTCCCACGTGCTGGCCCACTGCTCGTAGTAGGCCGAGTGCCCGGCGACGGTGCGCACGAGCACGCCGGCCTTGCCCTCGGGGCGCAGCGCGGCGTCGACCTCCCAGGCCGCCTCGCGGCAGATCCGCATGAGCGCGGCGGCCACCCGGGTGGCGCTGCTCAGGGCGGCGCTGTCGGAGTCCGAGGGGTCCACCGGCTCGCCGACGAAGACGACGTCGACGTCGCTGACGTAGTTGAGCTCCCGTCCGCCGGTCTTGCCGAGCGCGATGACCGAGAGCCGGCAGGCGGCCGCGTCGGCGGGCTGCTCCCCCACGGCCAGCGCCAGCCCCGCGGTGAGCACCGCGGCGGCGATGTCGGCCAGCTCCGCCGCGGCGTCCTCGGCCGGCAGGTTGTCCCCGAGGTCGCGGCCGGCGAGGGACAGGATGGCCCGCCGGTAGGCCAGCCGCAGGGCCGAGACGCGGGGCGGCGAGGCGTCGGGCGCGCCCTTGCCCAGCCGGACGCCCCAGGGCGGGTCGTCCGGATCCGCGCCGACGGCCGTGAGCATCTGCCGTTCCAGCGCCTGCGGTGTCGGCCGGGCCATGCCGGTTTCCCCGTCGTCGAGGACCGTCCAGTCGTCGGGGTGGGCGGCCAGGTGGTCGGCCAGCCCAGAGCTGGCGCCCAGCACCGCCAGCAGCCGGCTGCGCAGCAGCGCCGACCCGCGCAGCCGGGCAAGCAGCGAGGCGGCCCACCCACCGGTCTCGTCGGCCTCGTCGAGCGCCTCGATCAGCCGGTGCAGGGAGCGGACCGCGAGGTCGGGGTCACCGGCGCGGGCCAGCGCCGCGACGACCGGCCCGGCCTCGGGATCGGCCGGCTCGTTGCGCTCGAGGTCCCACAGCCCGAGGTCGGGGTGGGACAGCAGCCGCGCGGCGCGCTCGCCGTCCTCGAAGCCGAACCGCACGAGCCGGACGACGGCGCGGCGCGGGATCTCCACCTCGGAGGTCACCGGCTGCCACCGCCGGCGGCGCGCGCCCGCACCAGCTCGGCGAAGCGGGTGGCGAAGGGCGCCCACGTCTCGGCGAGGTCGTCGTGCACGGCGTCGGACCGGGCGCACAGCGTCTCGACGTCGACCGGCGCGGCTGCGACGCCGACCGGGTCGGCGGCGGCCCAGGACCGGACGAGCTCCGGCGTCGTCTCGATGTGGAACTGGATGCCGTACACCGCCTCGCCCACGCGGAAGGCCTGGTGCGGGTAGTGGGGGTTGCTGGCCAGCAGCGTCGCCCCCGGCGGCAGCGTGGCGATCTCGTCGTGGTGCCACTGGAGGACGTCGGGAGCCAGCGGCAGCGGGCCGAAGACCGGATCGGCGTAGGCGGCATCCCGCTTCGCGACCAGCGTCGGGCCGACCTCGGGGCCCTCCGCGCCCACCCGGACCGCTCCTCCCCCCGCCTCGGCGAGCACCTGGGCGCCCAGGCAGACCGCCAGCGTGGGCAGGTCGGCGACGATGGCCTCCCGCAGCAGCGCGCGGACGCCGACCAGCTCGGGGCTGGTCGCCTCGTCGTCGGTCGCCGACTGCGGGCCGCCCAGGACGAGCAGCCCGTCGTGCCCGTCGAGGGACTCCGGCAGCGCCTCGCCCAGCCCGAGGTGCCGCTCGTCGAGGGTCAGGCCCGCGTCGGCCAGCCACCCGCCCAGCCGGGCGGGCGGGTCGGTCTCGCTCGGGACGACGACGAGGAGGCGGGCCACCCGTGGAGGTTAACCGCGCCCGCTCACAGCCCCGGCAGGTAGCGCTGGAGCTCGAAGGGCGTCACGTTGCGCCGGTAGGAGTTGAACTCCTCCCACTTGTTGCGGAGGAAGAACTCGAACACGTGCTCGCCCAGGGTCTCGGCGACGAGCTCGCTGCCCTGCATGGCCGTCAGCGCCTCGCCGAGGGAGACCGGCAGGTCCTCGTAGCCGGCGGCGCGCCGCTCGGTGTCGGTGAGCGACCAGACGTCGTCCTCGGCCTCGGGCGGCAGCTCGTAGGCCTTCTCGATCCCGCGCAGACCGGCGGCCAGCAGGATGGCGAAGGTGAGGTAGGGGTTGCAGGCCGAGTCCGGGGAGCGGACCTCGACGCGGGCCGACTGCGCCTTGCTGGGCTTGTACTCGGGCAGCCGGACCAGGGCCGAGCGGTTGGCCCGGCCCCAGGTGGCGGCGGTCGGCGCCTCGGTGCCGGCCAGGAGCCGCCGGTAGGAGTTCACCGTCTGGTTGGTGACGGCGGTGACCTCGCGGGCGTGCACGAGCAGCCCGGCGATGAACTGCTTGGCCGTCGTGGACAGCCGCATCGGGTCCGCGGCGTCGTGGAAGGCGTTGCGGTCGCCCTCGAACAGCGACAGGTGGGTGTGCATCGCCGAGCCGGCCAGGTCGGTGAACGGCTTGGGCATGAAGGTGGCGTGCACGCCCTGGGCCAGCGCGACCTCCCGGACGACGTGCCGCAGCGTCATGATGTTGTCCGCCATCGACAGGGCGTCGGCGTAGCGCAGGTCGATCTCCTGCTGGCCCGGCGCGACCTCGTGGTGGCTGAACTCCACCGAGATGCCCATGGCCTCCAGCGCGAAGACCGCCTCGCGGCGGAAGTCGTGCGCCACGTTGTGCGTGGACAGGTCGAAGTAGCCACCGGTGTCGGCCGGCTGGGGCGGCGTGCCGTCGGTGGGCAGGTCCTTCAGCAGGAAGAACTCGATCTCGGGGTGGGTGTAGAAGGTGAAGCCCATGTCCGCGGCCTTGGCCAGCGTCCGGCGCAGCACGTGCCGCGGGTCGGCCCACGACGGCGAGCCGTCGGGCAGCGTGATGTCGCAGAACATCCGCGCGGTGTCGCTGGGCCGCCCGTCCCGGGCGGGCATCACCTGGAAGGTGCCGGGGTCGGGCTTGGCGAGCATGTCGGACTCGTAGACGCGGGCGAAGCCCTCGATGGCCGAGCCGTCGAAGCCGATGCCCTCGGCGAAGGCGGCCTCGATCTCGGCCGGCGCGACCGCCACGGCCTTGAGGTAGCCCGAGACGTCGGTGAACCACAGCCGGACGAACCGGATGTCGCGCTCTTCCAGGGTGCGCAGGACGAACTCCTGCTGTCGGTCCATGCTCGCCATGATCGCGTCCGCTCGTTTCCGGGATGTGACAGCCCTGCCGTTCTGGCCCCACCCTGCCCCGTCGGGGTGAGGACGTCACGGAACCGGGCGGCTTCTTCTCCTGCCGGTCGCCCGCCCGTCGGGAGCTAGCCGCCCCGCGCCCGGGAGGCGGCGACCGCGAGGCCCGCCTCGAGCGCCAGGAACGCACCCGTCGGCCAGGGCCGCAGCCGCCGGGCGAGGACGGCCCCGCCGAGGCGCGCGAGCGCCATGCCCGCGCTGGCGTCGCGGACCACGGTGAGGACGCCGTTCCGCCGGGCCGGCGGTGCGGTGGCTGCGCGGACCACCGAGGCCGCGAGCGCCAGCGGGATCCCGGCGTACACGGCCCGGACCTCCGTACGGGCCTCGGGCGTGCCAGCGGTACCGCCGAACAGGGCCGGGACGAGGTCGGGACGGACGGCGGCGCCGACGCCGATGGCGGCGTACGTGCCCGCGAGCAGCAGTTCCGGTCCGCTGAGGTCGGCCATGGCCGGGACCGTAGCGCCGCCGACCCGCTCGCGACACCGCCCCGGGTACTGCGTGAGCGGGTGCCCGCCTGGCCGCGCCCGCCGGTCCGAGACCAGACTGTGCGGCGTGAGCGATCAAGGACCTGTGCAGCTGCGGGTGGCGATGGCCCAGGTGGACACCCGGGTCGGTGACCTCGAGGGCAACTGCGAGCTCGTGGTGCGGTGGACCGCACGGGCGGCCCAGGAGAACGCGCACCTCGTGGTCTTCCCCGAGATGACGCTGACCGGGTACCCGCCCGAGGACCTCGTGCTGCGGGAGTCCTTCGCCCGCGCCAGCGAACGCTCGCTGGTCGAGCTCGCGGCCACCCTCGCCGACCAGGGGCTGGGCGGGATCGCCGTCGTCGTCGGGTACCTCGCGCACACGGAGGGGAGCGGGCCGGCCCCGGTCGACCGCACGCCCACCGACGACGACCGCCCGGGCGACGCGAACCCCCGCCGGGGCGCCCCCCGCAACGCCGCGGCGCTGCTGTTCGGCGGCGAGGTCGTCGTCCGCTACTACAAGCGGCACCTGCCCAACTACGGCGTCTTCGACGAGGCCCGGTACTTCGTCCCGGGGACCGAGCTACCGGTCGTGCGGCTGCACGGCATCGACGTCGCGCTGACCGTCTGCGAGGACCTGTGGGTGGAGGGCGGCCCGTGCGGGGTCGCCGGGCAGGCCGGGGTCGACCTGGTCGTGTCCCCCAACGCCTCCCCCTACGAGCGGGCCAAGGACGACCTGCGGCTGCCGCTGGTCCGCCGCCGCGCGGCCGAGGCGGGCGCGACGGTCCTCTACTGCAACCAGGTCGGTGGCCAGGACGAGCTCGTCTTCGACGGCGACTCGATGGCCGTGGCCGCGGACGGGACGCTGCTGGCCCGCTCCCCCCAGTTCGTGGAGCACCTGGCCACCGTCGACCTGGACCTCGACCCGTCGTCGGTTCCCGAGCGGCGCGAGGGCCGGATCGGGCCGATGACGGTGACCCGGCACGTGGTCTCCGAGGAGCCGGTGGCTGCCTTCGACCGGCGGCCCGCAACCGTCGTCGACCCGCTCAGCGACTGCGAGGAGGTCTGGCGCGCGCTCGTCCTGGGTCTGCGGGACTTCATCGACAAGAACGGCATGCCCTCGGTGGTGCTCGGCATGTCCGGGGGCATCGACTCGGCGCTGGTCGCCGCGCTCGCGACCGACGCGCTGGGCGCCGACCGGGTGCACGGTGTGGGGCTGCCGTCGAAGTGGTCCAGCGAGCACTCGCTGTCCGACGCCGAGGACTCCGCTCGCCGCCTGGGCATGCACTACTCCGTCGTCCCGATCGCCCCGATGGTGGACGCGTACGAGGCGTCGGTCGAGCTGTCCGGGGTGGCCGCGGAGAACCTGCAGGCCCGCGTCCGGGGCACGTTGCTCATGGGACTGTCCAACCAGCACGGGCACCTGCTGCTCGCGACGTCGAACAAGAGCGAGGTGGCCGTCGGCTACTCGACGCTCTACGGCGACGCGGCCGGCGGGTTCGCGCCGATCAAGGACGTGCCGAAGACGCTCGTGTGGGACCTCGCCCGCTGGCGCAACGCCTACGCACGCGACCGCGGCGAGACCGAGCCCATCCCGC
This sequence comes from Blastococcus aurantiacus, assembly GCF_900102425.1. GTDB lineage: Bacteria > Actinomycetota > Actinomycetes > Mycobacteriales > Geodermatophilaceae > Blastococcus > Blastococcus aurantiacus. The sequence goes on along the minus strand of NZ_FNBT01000004.1, from coordinate 260,033 downwards.
AGAACTCGATCGACAAGCCGCCGTCGGCCGAGCTCGCGCCCGGACAGCAGGACAGCGACTCCCTGCCCTCCTACGAGGTGCTGGACGCCGTCATCGCCGACTACGTCGACCGCGACCTCGGCATGGCGGAGCTGCTCGAGCGCGGCCACGACCCCGAGGTCGTGGCCCGGGTGCTCCGGCTGATCGACACCGCGGAGTTCAAGCGCCGGCAATCCGCTCCCGGCACCAAGATCAGCCTCAAGGCGTTCGGCCGCGACCGGCGGCTGCCCGTGACCAACCGGTGGCGGGAGACCCTGCCCACCGTGCGCGAAGGAGCCCAGTCATGACGGAGTCGGTGCTGTACGGCGGGACGTCGAGCGCGCGGGTGCGGATCCACCACCTGCAGCAGGCCAAGGAGCGCGGCGAGAAGTGGGCGATGCTCACCGCGTACGACACCTACAGCGCGGCCATCTTCGAGGAGGCCGGCATCCCGGTGATGCTCGTGGGCGACTCCTCGGGCAACGTCGTCCTGGGGCACAGCAGCACCGTTCCGGTGACCGTCGACGACCTGCTGCTCATGACCAAGGCCGTCACCCGGTCGACCAAGCGCGCGCTGATCGTGGCCGACCTCCCCTTCGGCTCCTACGAGTCGGGCCCGCAGCAGGCCTTCGACACCGCCGTCCGGATGATGAAGGAGGGCGGCGCGCAGGCGGTCAAGCTGGAGGGCGGCGTCCGCGTGGCCCCGCAGATCCGGCTGCTGCACGAGGCCGGCATCCCGGTGATGGCGCACATCGGCTTCACGCCGCAGAGCGAGCACGCCCTCGGCGGCTTCCGGGTCCAGGGTCGCGGCGCCGGGGCCGACCAGCTGCTCGCCGACGCGCGGGCGGTGCAGGAGGCCGGCGCGTTCGCCGTCGTCATGGAGATGGTGCCGGCCGCCATCGCCGCGGAGGTGACCAAGGAGCTGACCATCCCGACCATCGGCATCGGCGCCGGCGTCGACTGCGACGCCCAGGTGCTGGTGTGGCCGGACATGGCCGGGCTCAACGCCGGCCGGGTGCCGAAGTTCGTCAAGAAGTACGCCGACCTGCGGGGCGAGCTGCTGCGCGCGGCGCAGGAGTTCGCCGACGAGGTCCGGGGCGGGGTCTTCCCCGGCCCCGAGCACTCCTTCGAGTAGCCCGTGGGCAGCGCCGAGGGCCGCACCGTCACCGTGGAGCTGCTGATCCCCGCGCCGGCCGAGGACGTCTTCTCGGTGCTGGTCTCACCGGCCCGGCACAGCGCCCTCGACGGCGGCGGGACGGTGAACGGTGCGCCGCTCGGCCCGGACCCGCTGCACCTCGGCGCCCGGTTCACCATGGCGATGCGGCAGGGTCCGTTGCGCTACCGCAGCGTCAACGAGGTCGTGGTCTTCGAGCCCGACCGCGTCATCGCGTGGCGGACCACCGGGGAGTGGCGCGGGCGCACCGTCGTCGGCGGTCAGTGGTGGCGCTACGAGCTCGTCCCCCGCGACGCCGGGACGCTCGTGCGCCACTCCTACGAATGGGGCCGCGCCCGTCTCCCCCCGCTGACGATCAAGCTGCCCGGGTACCCGGCGCGCATGGCGCGCTCGATGCCGGAGTCGCTGCGCCGACTGGAGCTGGCCGTCCTCGGCGCCGGCTGAGCGCGAGGCCGTACCCGAGGACGTTGAGACCGAGCGCGGTGCCGTACATGCCGAGCTGCGTCCCGGCGGCCCGCACGTCCAGTCCCAGCGGGCCGAAGAAGTAGTGGTCCAGGAAGCCGCCGTCGTAGGCGGCCAGCCCCGCGCGCTGGCGGAGCGCCAGCTCCAGGTCGGTGAGCGGGCAGTCCGCGCCGGCCAGGTTCACCGCGAGGATCGTCAGCGCGAGCGGAGCGTGCGGGAGCACCAGCCGGGGCCACCGGACGGCGAGCAGCGCCCCGGTGAGCATGAACAGGACGGCGGCCGCGTGCAGGAGCGCCACCGCGTGCGCGAACAGCACATCCTCATCCTGGCAGCGCCGGGGCGGGAAGGGCCAGGGCCGGACGGCATTCCGGACGTCGACCGGGGTCGGTCAGGCCGCCGAACTGCGGAAGGTCTGCTCGAGCCGGTCGAGGAGGGCGTCCACCTGGTCCTCGTCGTAGCCCCGGCCGCGGCCGAACGGCTGCGTGCGGAACCGGACGTGCTGCACCTCGTCCGCGCTCAACTGCGGTTCCCGCCGCAGCGCGAGCGCGGTCAGTGCCTCGACCGCACGCCCCAGGAACGCGTCCACCTCCACCGTCGCGTAGCCCTTCTTCCCCCAGCCCGGGCGGCAGAGCTGCACCGCCCGCAGTTCGTCGGCAGAGATCGGGGCGGCCCTCACACGTCGGTGACGCGGATGCCGGCGTGCACCTTGTACCGGCGGTTCACCGACACCAGGTTGACGGTCAGCGCCTCGACCTGGCGGGCGTTGCGCAGCCGCCCGGCGTAGATGCCGCGCATCCCCGGCAGCCGGCCGGCCAGCGCCTGCACGGTGTCCATCGAGGCGCGGTCGTCGCCCACGACCATCACGTCGCCGTCGATGGTGGGCTTGGACAGGTCCTCGAGCAGGCGGGCCGAGAGGTGGTGGAAGGCGCCCACGACGTGGGAGTCCGGGAGCAGGGCGGCGGCCTGCTGGGCCACGCTGCCCTCCTCGACGTCGAGCACGTAGGCGCCGAGCTCGTCGAACCCCATGGGGACGACGCAGTCGACGACGATCTTCCCGGCCAGGGGGGCCGCCAGCTCGGCCACGGTCGCGGCGTGCCCGGCGAAGGGGACGGCGATGATGACCAGGTCGGCGGCGCCCGCTACGTCGGCGTTGGACCCACCCTGCACGGAGACCTCGGTCCCGGCCGAGGCCGTCGCGGCACGGGTGGCGACCTCCGCGGCCACCTCGGCGGCGCGGTCGGCGTCGCGGGAACCCAGCAGGATCCGCTGACCGGCCGCGGCCAGGCGCACGGCGAGCCCGCGGCCCTGCGGCCCGGTCCCCCCGAGGATCCCGACGACCAGTTCCTCCACCGCACGACCTTCGGTCACGTCAGCCCCTTCTCCGGTACCGGACGGCCCGGCGCCTGCACCGATCATCCAGGGGGCGGGACGGCGGCCGTCAGTCGCCCTCCCAGGCGCGGTCCTCCGCCGTGATCTGCTTCTCCCGCTCGGCCACCGAGGTGAGGGCGTGCTCGGCCTCCTCCCGGGTGGCGTACGGGCCCAGCCGGTGCCGCTCCGCGCAGCCGTCGCGCCCCTCGACGGTGTGGTGCTTCAGGCAGTAGAACCAGGGTCCTGCGGCCATGTGTGCCTCCTCGCTGCCGGTCGTGCCCCCACTCTTCCACCGGAACGCCGGACCCGGGCGAGGGACAGTGACGCAGCGAGATCCCCGAAATGCGGAGCGGTACGGCATCCTGCTCCAGTGATCGGCCGGCCCTCGCACGCATCCGACCTCTCCAGCGGCGACGGAGCCGGGGAGCGCCGTCTGCCCGCGGGGCTCGACTCCCGCGTCGCGGCGCTCTCCCTCGCGGCGCTCCTGCTCATCGGCGCCCTCATGGGATCGCTGAACCTCCTGGTCGACGGCGTGCTGCGCGACGGCGCCGGGCGGTGGGCCTACGCCGCGACCATGGCGCTGCTGTTCGCGCTGTCGGCGCACCTCGCGATCCGCCGCCGGGTCGGGCAGGCGCACACGTTCGGGCTGGTGCTCCTGGGCGACGTCATCTACCTCGTGGTCGTCCTCTGCATCGAGGACCCGCTGCGGTACGCCACACCGCTCATGCTGCTGTTCCCGGCGCTCGCCGGTGCGTGGTTCCTCCCGCTGCGGCCGCTGTGCGTGCACATGATCGCGACGACCGGCATCTGCCTGGCCGCCCTGTGGCCGAGCTACGACAGCGCCGTCGGCCTGATCGTCCAGGCCGGCGTCAGCGCCGGCACGCTGAACGCCGCCGCGATGGGGGTGTACCTGCTGCGGCAGCGGGTGCAGCGCCTGCTCGTCGCAACCGAGACGCTCAGCCACCAGGACGCGCTGACCGGGCTGTACAACCGCCGGTACCTGGTCGAGCAGGCTCCCCGGATGTGGGGCCAGGCCAGGCGCGACGGCGTGCAGCTCAGCGCCATGGTGCTGGACCTGGACCACTTCAAGCGGCTCAACGACGAGTTCGGGCACGCCGTCGGCGACTCGGTCCTGCGCGCCGTCGCCCGGTCGCTGACCGGCGCGGTCCGGCCGGCCGACCTGCTCGCGCGCACCGGCGGGGAGGAGCTCGTGGTCCTCGGCTCGGTCGGCGTCGTCGCGGAAGGGCGCCGGCTGGCCGAACGGCTCCGCCTCGCGGTCGCCAACGCCCGCAGCGACGACGGCCACGCGGTGACCGCCTCCATCGGCATCGCCGTGGCCCGGCCGGTCGAGGGCGAGGACCCGGTGGCGGCGCTCTGGCGGCTGGTCGACCGGGCGGACGCCGCGATGTACGTGGCGAAGCGCAGCGGCCGGGACCGGGTGGCCCTGGCCGACCGGCCGAGGTCCCGCGCGGGGCATGCCGAGTCCTCCACCTGGCAGCGCGGGCACGCGCCCGGGTCGGCGGGGTGGTCGGAGACCTCCCGAGCGGTGGGTTCGGCCGAACTCTGATTCGCTGGGGGCGTGCGCCTCGTCGAGCCCGATCCGACGCTAACGGTCCCCCTGCCGCTGCGCGAGCAGGCCGCCGTCCGCGACCGGTGGCTGAGCCAGCGCCTGCTGGACCTGATGCCCGTGCTCATGGACCGGACCGGCATCGACCTGTGGATCGTGACCGGCCGGGAGTGCAACGAGGACCCGGTGCTCGCCACGCTCCTGCCCGGTGCCTGGCTGTCCTCCCGACGACGCACGGTCCTGCTCCTGCACCGCAGCGACGACGGCGTCACGCCGGTCGCCGTCTCGCGCTACCCGGTGGGCCAGTTCCTCCCGGCGACGGCGGAGCCCGCGGCCGGTCCCGCGGGTGAGTGGGACGTCGTCCGCCGGTTCGTCGAGCAGGCCCAGCCGGCGCGAATCGGGATCGACGTCTCGGCCGACTTCGCCCTCGCCGACGGGCTCTCGCACAGCGAGCACCGTGCGCTGGTCGAGGCGCTGGGGCCCTACGCCGATCGTCTCGTGCCGGCCGAGGAGCTGGCGGTCGGCTGGCTGGAGACCCGGCTGCCCGAGGAGATCGCGGCACTGCACGCGTTGAACCGGCTGGCCCACGAGGTGATCGCCGAGGCCTTCGCCACCGCCGTCGTCCCGGGCACCACGACCGCGATCGACGTCGCCTGGTGGCTGCGCCAGCGGCTGCACGACCTGGGCGTCGAACCGTGGTTCCAGCCGTCCGTGGCGTTGCAGCGGGCCGGGGTGCCGCTGGTGGAGCAGGCCGGGGCGCTGCTGCCCGCGGTCCCCTACGACGCGGTCATCGAACCCGGCGACCTGGTGCACTGCGACGTCGGCCTGACCAGCCTCGGCCTGCGCACCGACAGCCAGCGCAACGCCTACGTCCTGCTGCCCGACGAGACCGCGGCGCCCGAGGGCCTGGACGAGCTGCTGGCCGTGGGCAGGCGGATGCAGGACCTCACGACCGCGGAGCTGCTGCCGGGCCGGACCGGCAACGAGGTGCTCGCGGCCGCCCGGTCCGCCGCCGCCCGGGAGGGCATCGACGCCGACGTCTACTCCCACCCGATCGGCGTCCACGGCCACGGCGCGGGCCCGGCGATCGGGCAGTGGGACGAGCAGGGCGGTGTTCCGGGCGCGGGTGACTACCCGGTGCACGTGGACACCGCGTACGCCCTCGAGCTCGCCGTGCGCCGGCCGGTGCCCGAGTGGGGCGGCCAGTGCGTGCGCCTGGGCCTGGAGCAGGGCGTCGCGTTGACCGAGGCCGGCGTCGAGTACCTCGACGTCCGCCGGACCGACCTCGTGCTGGTGCCGGCCGGCTGAGCGACGCCCAGCCGACCGGCCGGCGGCTACTTCGTCTTCTTGCGCGCGTCCGCGGTTTTCTTGGTGCTGGCCTTCTGGATCGCGTCGACCAGTTCCTTCTTCTTCATCGACGAGCGCCCGGAGATGTCGAGCTTCTTGGCGACCTTCAGCAGGTGGTCCTTCGTCGCGTTGGCGTCGACCCCGCCCTTGGTCTCCCGGTTCGTGCCGCGCCCACCCTCGGCCTGCGCGTCGGAGGGGCCCTTCTTGCCGCCCTCCTTGGGCTCCCAGTGGTCGCCCACCTTCTCGAAGGAGTGCTTCACCGCGGCCCACGCGACCTGGTTCGCGCGACGCTCGTCGCCGTACTCGTCGGCGGCGGAGTCGTGCGCCTTGGCGAACGTGCGCTGGGCCTTCTTCGGCGAGCGCAGCAGAGTGCTGGGCAGCTCCGACTTCTTGGCGTCGCCCTTCTTGGTGGTCTTCGGCATGACCTCTCCTCCTCGGGTGCTGGTCCGGGCCCTACCCGCGGCGCGCCCCAAGATCACATCTGCGGTCACCCGTCCGGGTTCAGCCGGCGAGGAACGGGACGAGCGCGGCGACCAGCTCCTCCGGCGCGTCCTCGGCCATGTGGTGGCCGCTGTCGATCGGCCCGCCACCCCGCAGGTCGGTCGTCCATTCCGCCCAGATCAGGCGTGGGTCACCGTGCAGCTGCTCGAGGTCGTCGCGCGCCGACCACAGGACAAGGGTCGGGCAGCTGACCCGGCGACCGGCTGCACGGTCGGCTTCCTCGGCTTCCCGGTCGACGCCCAGGCCGGCCCGGTAGTCCTCGATCATCGCGTGCACGGTCGCCGGGTCGCGGATCGCGGCGAGGTGGTCGGCGTGGTTCTCCTCCCCCATCGCCTCCGCCTTGCCCGGCGCCAGCGAGCCGTACCAGCCCTCGGGGTCGGCGGAGATGGCGCGCTCGGGCTTCTCGGGCTGGGCGAAGAAGAACCAGTGCCACCACGCGGTGGCGAACCGGGCGTCGGCACGCTCGAGGTGCTCCACGATCGGGATGCAGTCGAGCGCGGCCAGGTGCGTCACGGCGTCGGGGTGGTCCAGCGCCGTCCGCAGCGCGACGTAGCTGCCGCGGTCGTGGCCGACGACGGCGAACCGGTCGTGCCCGAGGGTGCGCATCAGCGCGACGATGTCGCCGGCCATCGCCCGCTTCGAGTAGGGCGCGTGGTCCGGCGTCGTCGTGGGTGTGCTCGACCCCCCGTAGCCGCGCAGGTCGGGGCAGACCACCGTGTGGCCGGCCGCGACGAGCAGCGGCGCTACCCGGTGCCAGGTCGTGTGGGTGCGCGGGTGGCCGTGCAGGAGCACGACCGGCGGGCCCGCACCACCGGTCCGGAGCCGCAGGACGACGTCGTTCCCGACGTCGACCCGCGACTCCTCGAACCCGGCGAAGAACGGCCCGGTCAGGGCAGGTCGGCGGTCTCGGCCGACTGCCGGTGCCCGCCCTGGGCGTCGTCGGGGTCGGTGTTGACCGTCCGCTCCTCCGACTCGGCAAGGATGATCTCGGCCGCGACCTCCTCCATGCCGCTGCCCTTCAGCGCCTCCTCCTCGGGCAGGAGCTCCGCGCGGCTGGCGACGTTCCCTTCGGTGACGTTCGCCAGGGCCTCGGGGCTCGGCTCCTTCTGCGTGGTCATGTCAGAACCGCTGCTGCTCGGTGCCGATGCCCAGGGCGCGGGCCACGTCCTGGACGTTCTCGAACTGCTGCCCCGCGGGGAGCCGGCGCAGGTCGGCGAGCACACGGTCCGGCGGGGTGCCCTCCTGCGCCTTGGCGATGAGCTGGTCGCGGTCGGCCGGCCACACCTCCTTGCCCAGGGACTCGGCGAGCGCCGCGCGGCGATCGATGTCGCCCTCGTCGACGCCGGGCGAGGTGGCGGGCTGGTGCGGGTCGGTCATGGGATCTCCTTCGTCAGGGGGTTGCGGGCTCACAGGCCCGAATCGGTGGATTCGTCGGTGTAGCGCAGGACGGCGGCGACGGGCACCTCGTCGGGCATCGCGGACCGGGGCAGCACGACGACGTCGGCGGCGCCGGCCAGGGCGGCGTGCAGGAGCGCCCGGTCGGCCGGTACGACGGTGCCGTGGATGCCGAGTGCGTCCATGTCGTGCTGGTTGACGCCGAGCTCGAGCGGCGAGCCGCCGACCAGCAGCTTCTCATCGTCCGGATCGTCGGCGAGGACAAGGGTCTCGACCTGGCCCTTGCGCAGCGCCTCCACGACCCGGTCGGTACCGGTCACCGACAGCCCGTGGGCGGCCGCGCCCACCACCTTTTCCGCGATCTCGGCGATCTCACGGGCCTCGTGCTCGGCAATCAGCTCGGCCACGCGCGCGTCGACCGGCTCCCGGTCGGCCCCGGCTGCCCGGCCGCCCTCGTCCATCGAGACGATCAGGTTCGACCAGAGGTCGCTGGCGCGGTCGCTGAGGATCTGCCGGGCCCGGATGTCACCGGCCATGAGCACGAAGCGCGGCGAGTGGCGGCGGACCATCGAGGCGATGTACTGGCCCACCTCCTCAGCGTTGTGGATCCACTTGTTCTCGGCGTTGTGCTGGTAGCGGTGGTGCGCCCAGCCGCCGCCCTGGAACTTGCGGATCTGGAAGGTGTCGCCCTGGACCGTGTGCTCCTCGTCCTCCTGCTCGGGCAGGTTGACGAAGGTGATGTCGGCACCGGTGCGGTCGATCATCACCACGATGTGCGGCACCCGGCCGGGGAGCTGGCGGAGCACCGGCATCAGGTCCGGCTGTGGCGACCACTCGGCCAGCTCGCGCGTCGGCGCGTCCGTCAGCGGCTGGTCGAACAGGACTGTGCCGGTGGAGTCGACCACGACCGCCCGGCCGCGCAACGTGCCCGCCTCGCCACCCTCGTTGCCCTCGAGCAACCGGCCGCGCACCGCCTCGACGACCGCCTCGGGGGCACCCTGCCCGGTGAGCTTCTCGGAGATGGCGCGGACGCGGAGCTCCAGCTCGGTGTCGGCGTTCTCGGTGGTGTGGGTGACGTCGGCGCAGACCGTGGCGTACGGACCGGGGGCGGCGAACACCGGCTCCAGGAAGGACACGTTCATGTCAGGGGGACAACTCCTCGATCGATCTGGGAGACATGGCGGCCGCGTCTGAGCCGCAACAAGGTCGTGATCGCCGCCTACCCACCGACCGCTTCCTCACACCCGGTGTCGGATCCGACGGGCAGGGGTAGGCGCTCATCGGAAGAGATGGACGACCCACCGAGAGGACGCGACGTGCCAGAGCGCGATCTGCCGCTGAAGGACTACGACCACCTGCCCGTCGGCTCGCTGACCTCCCGTATCCGCCAGCTGGACGCCGAGGACCTGACGACGCTCCTGGACTACGAGCGTGCGCACGGCAACCGCTTCCAGGTCGTCACGGTCATGGAGAGCCGGCTGGCCGGCTTGAAGAACGGCGCCCAGCCCTCCGGCGGGGACCCCGCGGCCACCGGGGCGGACGCACCGCCGGCGCCCGAGGGCGGCTCCAAGGCGTCCGAGGCGACCAGCGGGCCTCCGATGAACCCCCCGTCGCAGGGCGACCCGACCAACCCCGCCCAGCCCCGCTCCACCGGCTGATCCGCGACGACCGCGACGCGCCCCTACCCGTCTCGGGGAGGGGCGCGTCGCGTCTCCGCCCGACGACATTCGGCCCCTGGGTGCGGGAGAGTGCCTTCGACCGGCACCGGAGGGAGCCGTCGTGGAGCGACCCGACACGATCGTCGACGAGGCCGCGCGCACCTACGTCGACGGGCTCGACCCGGCCGGCCGGGCGCTGTTCGACCGGCTGCACGCCCTGATCGCGGACGAGCATCCCGGTGCCGAGGTGCGGTTCGCCTACAAGATGCCCACCTTCGTCGTCGGCGACAGCAGCCTGCACGTCGGCGTCTGGAAGCACGGGCTCTCGCTGTACGGGTGGAGCCCGGAGCGCAGCGGCGGCTTCTGCGACCGCTACCCGCAGCTGTGCGGCGACAAGGGGACGCTCAAGATCCCCCACGCCGACGCCGCGCGGATCCCCGACGAGCACCTGCGCGACCTCGTCCGCGCGGTCCTCGCCTGAGGTGTTTCCACGCCTGGACCGTCAGCACTCGACCCCGCCTTCGGCGACGCCGACGTTAATGCAGTCGAGGTAGCCGGCGAACTCGCTGCGCTCCGCGGTGGTGAGGCCATCGGGTTCGAACCGCACGACGATCCATCCGGACAGGTGGCCCTCGTCGGCGTACCCGCGTGCGGCGGTCACCGCGTCGTCCCGGTCCCCGAACCGGTACATCGTCAGCGTGTCCGACCGGACCGCCTGGACGCAGGGCAGGTCGGTCCCGCAGAGCTCGTCCGTGGCCCACGCTGCGCCCGGCATGGCCGTCCGCGTCCACGAGTCGTCGGCCTCGACCCAGGAGTCGAGGTCGATGTGCGCGCGCCCTCCGTAACGGAAGTCGTCCGGGTCCAGGTACACGGCCAGGGCGCCGACCGCCGTGCCGACGACCGCTGCGGCAGCCACGAGCGATCTCCTGTTGACCACGCTCTGCCCCCGTCCACACACGCTCAGTCGCGAGTCGCGGACATCACACCACTGCTGCGGGCGCGTTCCGGGGAGGACGACGGACGAGTCGGCCTGTACGCCGGGTTCTGTCCCCGGGTGCCTCACGGCCTCCCGATGGGCGGTCATCCATCTAGGCCTGTCGTTGCCGGCAGGCTCGAGCGGTCTACCCGCAGGCATCGGGCGGGCCGCCCTCGAACGCCTGCGCAGGACGACGTCCCGGCGAACCGGACCGTCGTCCCTTCTTGACCTTGCTCCGGGTGGGGTTTACCGAGCCACACCGGTCACCCGGTGTGCGGTGGTCTCTTACACCGCCGTTTCACCCTTACCAGTGCAAGCACTGGCGGTCTGTTCTCTGTGGCACTGTCCCGCGGGTCACCCCGGGTCGCTGTTAACGACCACCCTGCCCTGTGGAGCCCGGACGTTCCTCGGCGACGGGGTCTCCCCCGCCGACGCGACCGCCCAGCCGACTCGTCCGTCGTGGTCAGCACTGTAGACGGCGCGCGCTCAGCCCCAGTAGAGGCGGAAGCCGACGCAGCGACCGCCGTCCTCCGTGAGCGTCGACATGTCGACGACCTGCCGCGCCTGCGCCTCGACCGGTTCGTCGGAGAGCAGCTCCAGGTAGCGGCCGTGCTCCGAGAGCGACGCGACCGCCAGCTCGACGGTCCCGCTGACGTCCACCTCGTGCGGCGGGTCGGTCATCTCGCCGACCGCGATGTACTGGACGCCGCTCCAGCGCTCCTCGGCGAGGTCCGGGAAGATCCACTCGTTGGCGGCGTCGGCGACCGCGTCGATCACCGACTGCCCCAGCGCCCGGTGGTCGGCCGAGTTCACGTAGGCAGGCGAGACGCCGGGCGGGGTCCAGGTCGCCCCGAAGTAGCCGGTGACGACGAGCTCCGGGCGGTGCCGGCGGATCGCCGCGGCCAGGTCGCGGCGCAGCTCCGGCCCCGCGACGAGGGTGCCGTCCCGGTGGTCGAGGAACTCGACCTCGGTCACCCCGACGACGGCGGCCGAGCGCCGTTCCTCCTCCTCGCGGATCGGGCCGGCCTCGGCCGGGGGCACGCCCTCCATCCCGGCCTCGCCGCGGGTGGCCAGGAGGTAGTGCACCTCCTTGCCGGCCGCGGTCCAGACCGCGACGGCTGCGGCCAGGCCGTACTCGATGTCATCGGGGTGCGCGGCCACGACGAGGGCGCGCTGCCAGTCGTCGGGCATCGGTGCGGAAGGCATGGGCGGAGTCTGGCTCCGGGAGGCCCGCCGGACCAGCCCCTTCCGTCGCGCGCCGACCCCGCTGTCAGCGGCCGCGGGCCACCCGCAGCGCGGCGCCGATCAGCGGCACCTGGAGCGGGAGGCGGGCGGTGGCCACGGCCAGCGGCACCGGCTTCCTCGGCACGGCGCGGAAGGTGTGCAGGTGCGCCGGCACGAAGGTGACGAACAGTCCGACTGCCGCCCACCCGCCGGCCCGTCGCGTGGCCGGCGCGGCGAGCAGCGCGGCGGTCCCCAGTTCGGCCACGCCGCTGGCCAGCACCCACGTCCGGGCGTCGCCCAGCTCCGGGGGCACCAGCCACTCGTAGATGCGCGGCCGCACGAGGTGCAGCGCCCCGGCACCGCCCAGCAACGCCGCCAGCCAGGTGTCCGTGCTCGGGAGCCGCATCCGGTCACCGTAGGTTGACCGCCGTGTCCGCCCTCGACCTGGTCATCGCCGCGGCGGTGGCGCTGCTCGCCGGTGGGGTCAACTCCATCGCCGGCGGCGGCTCGCTGATCCTGTTCCCGACGCTCGTGGCCCTCGGGCTGGGAACGGTCGAGGCCAACGTGACCAACTCCGTCGCGCAGTGGCCGGGCTACCTGGGCGGGGTGGCCGGCTTCCGCGCCGAGTACGCCGGGCAGCGCCGCCGGCTCGTGCGGCTGGGCGCCGTCGCCGTCCTCGGCGGGACGACGGGCAGCATCCTCCTGCTGACCACGCCGTCCGAGGCGTTCGACGTCGTCGTCCCCGTACTCGTCCTCCTGGCCAGCTGCCTGCTGGCCGTCCAGCCGCTGCTCAACCGGCGGCTCCGGAGCGCCCAGCGGGACGACGCCGCGGCGCACGACCCCCGCTGGCTGTACGTCGCGCTGTTCCTGGCGACGGTCTACGGCGGCTACTTCGGCGGCGCGCTGGGCGTCATCCTCGTCGGGGTGCTGGGCCTGGCGCTGAACCGGCTGCCGCTGGCCAACGCGCTCAAGTCGGCGATCGCGGCGGTCACCGCGTCGGTGACCGTGGTCGTCTTCGGGTTCTTCGGCGACGTCCACTGGGGCGTGGTCGCGGTCGCGGCTCCGGCGAGCCTGCTGGGCGGGTTCCTCGGCGCACGGATCGCCACGCGCATCCCCGCCACGGCGCTGCGGGTCCTGATCGTCGTCTTCGGCGTCGCCGTCTCGGTCTACCTCTTCGCCCGGGCCTGAGCGGCCGCGCAGGCCCTGCACGACCGCGGTACCGACGCCCCCTAGAATCCGCTGCGTCGTTGAAGGTTCACGCAACAGTTCCCAAGGGGCCGACCCCATGCGCCGTCGCTCGCTCACCCTCGCCGCGCTCGCCGCGTCCACGCTGGTCCTCGCCTCGTGCGCCACCGAGGACTCCGGCGACTCCGACGCCTCCGCCGGCGGCTCCGGCTCCTCGTGCGCCCCCGACGACCTCGACACCCTCGAGTCGGGCACGCTCACCGTCGCCACCGACCAGCCGGCCTACGAGCCCTGGTTCACCGACGACAGCCCGGAGAACGGCGAGGGCTTCGAGGCCGCCGTCGCCTACGCCGTGGCCGAGGAGCTGGGCTACGCCGAGGACGACGTGACCTGGACCCGGGTGCCGTTCAACGCCGCCATCCAGCCCGGCGCACGGCCCTTCGACTTCGACATCAACCAGTTCTCGATCACCGAAGAGCGCAAGCAGGCGGTCGACTTCTCCTCGCCGTACTACACCGCCACCCAGGCCGTCATCACGACGGCGGGCTCGGCAGCCGAGGGCGCCGAGAGCCTCGCCGACCTCGAGGGGCTGAAGATCGGCGCGCAGGTCGCGACCACCAGCCTGCAGGTGCTCAGCGACACCATCGCCCCCGACGCGGACCCCGTCGTCTTCAACAGCAACGACGACGCGAAGCTGGCCCTGCAGAACGGCCAGGTCGACGCCATCGTCGTCGACCTGCCCACTGCCTTCTACATCACCTCCGCGGAGCTGGACGACGGCGTGATCGTCGGCCAGGTGGAGAACTCCGGGGAGGGCGGCGACCAGTTCGGCCTGCTGCTGGAGAAGGACAGCCCGCTCACCGACTGCGTCACCCAGGCCGTCGACACCCTGCGCGAGGACGGCACCCTGGCCGACCTCGAGCAGGAGTGGCTCTCCGACGTCGCCGACGCCCCCGTCCTCTCCTGACCCCGGTGGACCAGGGCGTCGGGCTGCCGGAGCCCAGCGCCCTCGAGCTGTCCCGCCGGGCCTGGCGCAGGAGCCGGGCCCGGCGGTCGACACTGATCGGCCTGCTGTCGACGCTCGTGTTCGCGGTCGTCGCCTACCTGGTCGTCACCAACGCCCCCGGCTGGCCCCGGGTGCAGACGACGTTCTTCTCCCCCAGCGTCGCCTGGGAGTCGCTGCCGCTGATCCTCGAGGGGCTGTGGCTGAACCTGCAGGTGCTCGTGCTCGGCGGGTTCCTGGTACTGGTGGTCGGCCTGCTCGTCTCGCTCACCCGCACGCTGCGCGGCGCCGCCCTGGCCCCGCTGCGGATCCTGGCGACCGCCTACGTCGACCTGTTCCGCGGCATGCCGCTGATCATCGTGCTGTACCTGGTCGGCTTCGGGTTCCCCGCGCTCGGCCTGCAGGGCATGCCCACCTCCCCGTTCGTCCTGGGCACGGTCGCGATCGTGCTGGTCTACGGCGCGTACGTCGCCGAGGTGTTCCGCGCCGGCATCGAGTCGGTGCACCCCAGCCAGCGCGCCGCGGCCCGCTCGCTGGGCCTCAACCACCGGCAGACGATGCGGATCGTCGTCCTGCCGCAGGCCCTGCGGACGGTCACTCCGGCGCTGCTCAACGACTTCATCGCCCTGCAGAAGGACGTCGGGCTGATCTCCGTCCTCGGCGCACTCGACGCGGTGCGGCAGGCGCAGATCCTGGTCGGGCAGAGCTTCAACTTCACGCCCTACGTCGTCGCCGGGCTGCTGTTCGTCCTGCTGGCGATCCCGTCGGCGCGGGTGGCGGACGCGGTGAGCGCCCGGGCCCGGCGGCGCCAGCAATCGGGGAGCCTGCTGTGAGCGAGCCCGTGCTCGACGTCCGCGGCGTCGTCAAGGTGTTCGGTGACAACGCCGTCCTGCGCGGCGTCGACCTGGCCGTCGGCGAGCACCAGGTGGTCGCCCTGATCGGCGGCTCGGGCTCGGGCAAGTCGACGCTGCTGCGCTGCGCCAGCCTGCTGGAGACCGTGGACGACGGGCAGGTGCTCCTCGACGGCGAGGACGTCACCGACCCCCGCATCGACGCCGACCAGGTCCGCCGGCGCATGGGCGTGGTCTTCCAGGCCTACAACCTGTTCCCGCACCTGTCCGTCCTGGACAACGTGACGCTGGCCCCGACCGTGGTGCACGGACGCCCCAAGGCCGAGGTGCGCGACGAGGCCATGGCCCTGCTGACCCGCATCGGGCTGGCGGAGAAGGCCGGCGAGTACCCCGACCGGCTCTCCGGCGGCCAGCAGCAGCGCGTGGCGATCGTCCGGGCCCTGGCGGTGCGCCCCCGCGTGCTGCTGCTGGACGAGATCACCAGCGCGCTGGACCCGGAGCTGGTCGGCGAGGTGCTGGCCGTCGTCCGCGAGGTGGCCGCGCAGGGCATGACCATCGTGATGGCGACGCACGAGATGGGATTCGCCCGGCAGGTCGCCGACACGGTCGCGTTCCTCGACGGCGGCGTGGTGCTGGAGTCCGGTCCGCCGCAACAGGTGCTCGGCGACCCGGTCGAGGCCCGCACCCGGCAGTTCTTGTCCCGCGTCATCGACGCCGGGCGGCTCTGAACCGCTGCCCGGCCCCCGGGCTCAGCGCAGGTGCGCGGTGTCGTTGACCAGGCGGACCGAGGTCCGGCCGTCGGAGGACCACGCGACGGTGCACAGCGAGGCCGCCTGCAGGTAGATCCGGTGGACGACGTCGTCGCCGGCGCCCAACCCGGCGGCCACCATCAGCTTGATCGGCGTGACGTGGCTGACCAGGAGCACCGACTGCCCGGCGCAGCGGTCGAGGATGCGCCGTCGCGCCCGGGCCACCCGGGTGCTCACGTCGGCGATCGACTCCCCGCCAGGGGCCGCCACCGTCAGGTCGGTCATGAATCGGCGGACCGCCAACGGGTGCTTCTCGAGCGCCTCCGCGCCGGTGAGCCCCTCGAGTTCGCCGAAGTCCAGCTCGACCAGGTCGTCGTCGAGCTCCACCGGCAGCCCCAGGACCCCGCCCACGATCTCCGCGGTCTCGCGGGTGCGGCGCAGCGGGGAGGCCACGATGACCTCGACGCCCAGGTCGGCCACGCGGGAGGCGGCCGCCTCGGCCTCGGCCCGGCCGGTCAAGGACAACGGCAGGTCGTTGCGGCCGCTGTAACGACGCTCGGGGGTGTGCTCGGTCTGCCCGTGCCGGAGCAGGTGCGTCACGGTGGTGACGACGGGCTTCGGCTCCTCCGGCTGCACATCGGTCTCGGCCACCGAGGGCTCGGCGGCGATGTCCCGGTGCACCGGCTTGCCGTCCATCGCGCTGTTGGCCAGGGCGTCGGCTGCGCCGTTCTGCGCGCGCGGCACCCAGGTGTAGCGGACCCCGCCCAGCCGGCTCGCGATGGCGCGGGCCTGCATCGCGAGCTGCCGCATGTCCGGGTGCTTGATCTGCCAGCGGCCCGACATCTGCTCGACGACCAGCTTCGAGTCCATCCGGACCTCCACCTCGGCCGAGGCGTCCAGGTCGAGCGCGGCCTGCAACCCGGCGACCAGCCCGCCGTACTCCGCCACGTTGTTGGTCGCCCGCCCCACGGACGCGGCCCGCTCGGCCAGCACCCGGCCGGTCCCGGCGTCCCGCACCAGCGCGCCGTAGCCCGCCGGGCCCGGGTTGCCGCGCGAGCCGCCGTCCGCCTCGACGACGAAGCGGCGCGTCACAGCCCGGACTCGGCCGTGCGGACGAGGATCCGACCGCAGTTCTCGCAGCGCACGACCTCGTGCGGGTCGGCGTTGCGGACGGCGGCGAGCTCGCGGCCGTTGAGCTCGATGCGGCAGCCCTGGCAGGCGCGCGCCTGCAGCATCGCCGCACCGGTGCCCCCGGTCTGGGCGCGGATGCGGTCGTACAGCGACAGCAACGGTGCGGAGATGACGCCGGCGACCGCGGCCCGGGCCGACTCGTGCCGCACGGTGCCGTCGGCGATGTCGGCCAGCGCGTCGTCGCGCAGCTGCTCGGCGCGCTCCCGCGCCTCACGTGCCTGGAGCACGCCCTGCTGCGCCGCGGCCAGCGCGGACTCCGCGGCCTCCAGCCGCTCCATGAGCTCGAGCTGCTGGTCCTCCAGGTCGGCCTGGCGGCGGGCGAGGGACTCCATCTCGTGCTGGAGGTTGGTCATCTCTTTGGGCGTCGCGCTGCCGGAGTCCAGCCGCTGCTGGTCACGGGCGGCGCGCTGCCGCACGGTGTCGACGTCGGACTCCAGCCGCCGGACCTCGCGGGTCAGGTCCTTGACCTCGGTCTCGGCACGGACGACGTCGGCGGACAGCTCGCGCTCGGACTCCTCGGCGGCCTCCACCGCCGCGACCTCCGGCAGCGTCCGCCTGCGGTGCGCCAGCTGGCTCAGCGCGACGTCCTCGGCCGCGAGATCCAGGAGCTTCTGCTGCTCGAAATGGTCCACCTTCACGAGGGAGAACGTACCGGTGCTCCCTGCTGCCTCAGGCCGGGTCCGCCGACTGCCCGACGGCGAGGCTCCACGGATCGGTGCGCAGCCCGGAGACGGCCACCTCCACCGCCCCGCCCAGGTCGTCGCGCAGCGCCTCCGCGGCGACCGGCAGCCAGGGCCACTCGCTGGCGAAGTGGGCGACGTCGCAGAGCGCCGGCCCGGCGACCTCGAGCGCGTCGGAAACCGGATGGTGCTTGAGATCGCTGGTCAGCAGCACGTCGGCCCCGGCAGCGGCCGCCGACGCGAGCAGGGAGCCGCCGCTCCCGCCGCACACCGCCACCCGCCGCACCGTCCGGTCCAGGTCGCCGGCCACCCGCACCCCACCGGCGGTCGCGGGCAGCACCTCGGCGGCCAGGGCGGCGAAGTCGCGGAGGCTCAGCGGGCCGGGCAGCTCCCCCACCCGGCCGAGCCCCGCGCCGGCCCGGCCCGGAGCCGGTTCCAGCGGCAGGGCTCCGGAGAGCCCGAGGACGTCGGCGAGCGCGGCGTTGACGCCGGTACCCGACGCGCGATCGGCGTTGGTGTGCGCGACGAACAGGGCGGCGCCGGCGCGGACGAGCCGGTGCACGAGCCGGCCCTTCGGGTCGTCGGCGGGAACCCCGTGCACCGGTGACAGGAACAGCGGGTGGTGGGTGACGAGCAGGTCGACGCCCTTCGCGACGACCTCGTCGACCACCGCCGCGGTCGGGTCGACGGCGAACAGCACCCGCCGCACGGGCTCGTCCCGGTCGCCGCAGACCAGCCCGACGGCGTCCCACGGTTCGGCCAGCGCCGGGTCGTAGCGCGCCTCGAGGGCCTCGATCGCCTTCCCCAGCAGCACGGCCACGCCGGGGACTGTAGGCGAGCGGCCGGCACCCCCGGGCCGACAGGAGAGCTCGGCCCGGCGGTGACAAGCTTCCGACGTGGGTGCGGACGCGGGCAGGGGCCGGGGCCTGCGCGCCCCGGCGTGGCTCGAGGAGCTGGTCCGCACCGGCCACCCCGCCGTGCAGTGGCGCGACGTCGTCCGCTTCGCCGTGGCCATCCCCGCGCCGCTGGCCGTGGCCGTCGCCGTCGAGGGCGGCATCGAGCCGGGGACGACGCTGAGCGCCGGCACCTTCGGCACGATGGGGGCGTTGGTGGCCACGCTCGCCCCGCAGGCGGGACCGCTGCGGGAGAAGATCGGGCGGACGGTCACCGCCACGGCGTTCGGGGCGGTGGGGCTACTCGCCGGCGGCTTCGCGACGGGTGGGGGCTGGCCGCCGGTGGCGGTGGTCGCGTTGATCTCCCTGGTGGCCGCGGCCATCAGCGCGATCAGCGCCACCATGTCCCTGGGCTCGCTGCAGCTGCTTATCTACACCGCGCTCGCCTCGGGCTTCGTCACCTCGCTGCCCTGGCAGACCGAGATCGCCTTCTTCCTCGCCGGCGCCCTCTGGGCCACCCTGGCCACCCTGGTGCAGACCCGCACCGAGGTCGGCGATCCCGACCGCGCCGCCGTCGCCGCGGTGTTCAGCCGCATCGCGGACCTGCTCGAGGCCGGGGACGCACCGGACGCCGAGGAGGCGCGCCGGGAGCTCACCACCGCCCTCAACGCCGCCTACGACCGCGTGATCCGCAGCCGCAGCCATCACGCCGGCCGGGTCCGGGAGCTCTCCGAGCTGGCCGGCGTGCTCAACTCCGCCGCTCCGCTGGTGGAAGCTGCGGTGGCGGCCGCCCGCGCCCGCGTACCGGCCGACGACGACGTCGCCGCCGTGCGCGCCCTCGCCGCCGCGCTGACCGGTGACCAGGAGCTGCCCGGCGAGCGCCCGCCCCCGGTGGAGGAGGGTCACCACGCCCGCCGCGCGGTGCGGCACGGCGTGCGCCTGGTGTGGAACGTCGTCGGTGACCCGGAGGAGCGCGCCGGAGCGGCCGCGCCCCCACCCGGGACGGACCTGCGCACCCGGCTCCGCGACCTCGCCGACCGCACGCTGGGCAGCCCCGACAGCCGGGCCTTCGCCGTCCGCCTGACGCTGTGCATGTCGATCGCCGAGATCGCCCGGCAACTGCTGCCCGCCCAGCGCCCCTACTGGGTGCTGCTCACCGTGGCCATCGTGCTCAAGCCGGACTTCGGATCGGTCTTCGGGCGGGCCGTGCAGCGGGGCGCGGGCACGCTGCTCGGCGTGCTGCTGGGCTCGGCCGTGCTGGCGGTGCTCAGCGGGAGCCCGTGGCTGCTCGTGGCGATGGCGGCGTCGGCCGCGGTGCTGCCGTGGGCCCGGGCGGCCAACTTCGGGCTCTTCTCGGTGTTCCAGACGCCGGTGATCCTGCTGATGCTCGACCTGACGCTGACCCACGACGCCGGCCTGGTCGGCGAGCGGCTGGTCGACACCCTGGTGGGCTGCGGGATCGTGCTCGTGTTCGGCTACCTGCTCTGGCCGCAGACCCTCCGGGCGCAGCTGGACCGCGCCCTGCACGACGCCGCGGTGGCGCTGGACGGCTTCGTGGAGGCGGCCTTCACGGGCGGGGCCGCCGACCGGCGGCGCGCCCGCCGGCGCAACTACCGGGCCCTCACCGAGCTGCAGACCCAGCTGCAGCGGCGGCTGGCCGAGCCGCCGCCGATCAGCACGCGCGCCGCGGCGTGGTGGCCGGTCATCGTGGCGCTGGAACGGACGTCGGACGCGGTCACCGAGGCGGTCATCGCCACGCGGGCCGGCGAGCCGGGCCCCGACCTGGCCCAGGTGGCTGTGCTGCGCCGCGCCATCCGGCAGCTCGAGGACGACGTCCGCACCACCGGGGCCGACGACGACGCGGAGATCCTGGCCGACGGCGTGCTGGCCCCCGTCGCCCGCGAGGTGGACACCGCCCGCCGCCTGGTCCGCGCCAATGCACCCGGCCGGCGGGGCCGCCGCTGAGCGCTCCGGTTGCGCGCCGCCGGAGGAAGGCCCTGGGATGGGCCGAGTGCCCACGGATTCCCTGCCCACCCCGCCGCCGTCGCCGCCCGTTCCCGTCCTCCCGCCCCTGACCGGCCCTCCCCCGCCGGGCTCGCGCACCGTGCGCACCGACGACGGCGTCGACCTGCACGTCGAGGTGGACGGGGACGAGGACGCGCCCCTGACCGTCGTGCTGTCGCACGGCTTCACCGCCCGTCTGGCCGAGTGGGAGCTGCAGCGCACCGCGCTCCGGGACCGCGCCCGGCTGGTGCTCTGGGACCAGCGGGGGCACGGCCGCTCGGGCTGGACGCCGCTGACGCAGGCGACGATCGACCGCACCGGCCGCGACCTGGGTCAGGTGCTCGACGCCGTCGCCCCGGCCGGTCCGGTGGTGCTCGCCGGGCACTCGATGGGCGGCATGAGCGTCCTGGCGCTGGCGCGACAGCGACCGGAGCTCTTCGGCGACCGCGTCGTCGGCGCGTTCCTGCTCGCCACGTCGGCCGGTGGGCTGGTCGAGACGGGCGTCCTCGGGCGACTGGTGAAGCTGGTCCGGCGGGTGGGGCTCCTCCCGCTGTACCTCCGCGGGGTGCAGCTGGCCGCGCCGGTGCTCGAGCGCCTCCGCTGGCGCGGCAGCCCCTTCGGCCGGTGGTTCACCCGACGGCTGCTGTTCGGGCGCGACGACGCCGAACCGGCCCGCGTGCGACTGGTGCAACGGCTGCTGGAGGAGACGCCGTACCCGGTGGTCGCGGCGTTCTACGCGACGTTCCTCGACCACGACGAG
This sequence comes from Blastococcus aurantiacus, assembly GCF_900102425.1. Taxonomy (GTDB): domain Bacteria; phylum Actinomycetota; class Actinomycetes; order Mycobacteriales; family Geodermatophilaceae; genus Blastococcus; species Blastococcus aurantiacus. The sequence goes on along the minus strand of NZ_FNBT01000004.1, from coordinate 239,027 downwards.
AGCGCGGCGCTGGAGGTGCTGGCGCGGGTGCCGGTGACCGTCGTGGCGGCCACGCACGACCGACTCACCCCCGCTGCCCACGGCCGGCGGATCGCCGAGGCCGTGGGTGCGGAGCTGGTGGTCGTGCCGGGGGCCGGGCACAGCGTGAACCTCACCCGCACGGAGGTCGTCGACCGCGCCTTCCTCGACCTGCTCGACCGGGTGGATGCGGCCCCGAGGAGGGCCGGTTGAAGCGGCGCAGCGCGGGGCATGCGAGTGTGGCGCCCGTCACCACCTTCATCTTGCAGTAACTCGGCGACACCCCTAATTTCAGCGGCCACCCGACGACGTGATCGACCCCTCGCCCCAGCAGCGGTGCCGAGGGGCGGCGAGGAGCAGAACGTGGACCGGATGAGTGCGCTCGACAGCGGCTTCTACTTCGCCGAGAGCGAGAACACGCCCATGCACGTCGGGTCGGTGGCCGTCTTCGACGGCCCGGCCCCCACCTACGGCGACGTGGTGCGGCTGCTGCTCAGCAAGCTGCCCATGGTGCCCCGCTACCGCCAGCGGGTGCGCGAGGTGCCGATGCAGCTCGGGCGGCCGATGTGGGTGGACGACCCGCACTTCCAGATCCTGTACCACGTCCGGCACACCGCGGTCCCCCGTCCGGGCAGCGACGAGCAGCTGCGCAACCTTGCCGGCCGCGTGCTCGGTCAGCGCCTGGACATGTCCAAGCCGCTGTGGGAGCTCTACCTGATCGAGGGCCTGCAGGACGACCGCTGGGCGATCATCTCGAAGGTCCACCACTGCATGGTCGACGGCGTCGCGGGCAGCGACCTCATGCAGCTGATGTTCGACCTCTCCCCCGACGCCACCCACGAGGCGCCGCGCGACTGGTCGCCGCAGCGCACCCCGACCGGTGCCGGGATGGTCGCCGGAGCCCTCGCCGAGGCCGTGGCGCACCCGCTGCGGCAGATCTCGTCCATGCCGGCAGGCGGCGGCGCGGGGCGGATCGTCAAGCAGCTCGTCGACTCGGGGAAGACGGTGGCCTCCACCCTCCCGTCGCTGGCCAAGCAGGCGCTCACGCCCACCGCGCGCTCGCTCAACGGGCCCATCGGGCCGCACCGCCGCTGGGCGTGGACGTCCGGCGACTTCGCGGAGCTCAAGGAGGTGCGCACCGCCCTGGGCGGCACCGTGAACGACGTCGTGCTGGCCGCGATCTCCACCGGCTTCCGCGACCTGCTGCAGGGCCGTGGCGAGCTGTCGTCGGACAAGCTGGTCGTGCGGACGATGGTGCCGGTGTCGGTGCGGTCGGACAGCCAGAAGGGCAACCTGAACAACCAGGTCTCCTGCGTCTTCGTCGACCTGCCCGTCGGCAACCCGGACCCGCTCGCCCGGCTGGAGTCCATCCGCGGCCAGATGGACGAGTACAAGAAGGCGATGCAGGCCGTCGACGTGCCCTCGATCATCGGCATGGGCGACTACGTGGCCCCCACGCTGCTCTCCCTGGGGGTGCGCGCGGCGTTGGCGGCCGGCCAGGTCTGGTGCCAGGCCGTCACGACCAACGTGCCCGGCCCGCCCGTCCCGCTGTACGTGCTGGGACGGAAGATGCGCTCGGCGTACGCCTACGTGCCCATCGCCGGTGGCACCCGCTGCTCGATCGGGATCTTCAGCTACCAGAGGACGATGACCTTCGGGATCAACGCCGACTTCGACGCCTTCGCCGACGTCGACGTCCTCTCCGCGGGCATCCGGCGCGGCATCGAGGAGCTGCTCGAGCACGCCCGCGCGAAGCAGGCCACGCCTGAGGTGACGCAGCCCGAGGTGGAGCAGCCGGCACCGGCGGCAGATGGCGGGAAGCCGCGGAAGCGCTCCGCGGCGGCGGCCCGGTGAGTCCTGGGAAGAAGCGCTCCGGCGAGCGCCGCCGGGCGGGTGACCTCGACCTGACCGTCGCGGTCACCGGCCCCACCGGCACCTTCGGCGCGGGGCTGGTCCCGCTGCTGCAGGAGGACGACCGCGTCGCCCGGGTGATCGGCATGGCCCGCCGGCCCTTCGATCCGGCCGAGCGCGGCTGGACGAAGATGGAGTACCGGCAGGGCGACGTGCGCGACCCCGACGCGCTGCGCGAGGCGTTCGCCGGTGCCGACGTCGTCGTCCACCTGGCCTTCCTGATCTCGGGCAACGCCTCGCGGGAGACGATCCGGGCGATCAACGTGGACGGGACGCTCAACGTGTTCCGCGCCGCGGCGGCCGCCGGTGCCCGCCGGTTCGTCTACGCCTCGTCGGTGGCCGCCTACGGCTTCCACGCCGACAACCCCGCGCTGATCGACGAGGACTGGCCGGTGCGCCCCGCCGCGCGGCTGTTCTACGCGCAGGAGAAGGCCGAGCTGGAGGACCTCCTGCACCGCGAGGCGGAGACCGCGCCCGAGCTGGCGCTGTACCTGCTGCGCCCACCCGTGGTCCTGGGCCCGAACGCCGTCGGCGCCAAGGACGTGCTGCCCGGACCGCTGGCCCCGCTGGGCAGGCGGCTGTTCGGCCGCCCCCGCCGGCTGCCCGTACCGCTCCCACTCGTCGTGCCGGAGCACCCGTTGCAGCTCATCCACGAGGAGGACGTCGGGCGCGCGCTGCAGCTGTGCGTCGTCGGCGCCGGCCCGCCGGGCGCCTACAACATCGCCGGGGAGGGCGTGGTCACCGCGGCCGACGTCGCCCGGGAGTTCGGCGTCCTCCCGATCCGGGTGCCCGCCGGTCCAGGCCAGGCCGCGGCCCGTGCGATGTCGCGACTGCCCTTCCTGCCGCCGGTGGCCGAGTGGATCGAGGCGGCGAGCCGCCCGGCGATCATGGACACCACCCGCGCCCGCGAGCAGCTGGGCTGGCGCCCGCGCTACACGGGGCTCGAGGCGTTGCGGGACACCCTGCGCGACCGGTCCTGACCGGGCGCCGGCGTCAGCGCCCGGTGGGGACGGCGCCGACCTCGGCCAGCCACGGCAGGACCTCGTCGGCCAGCCGTTCCGGGCACTGCAGCTGCGGCACGTGCCCGATGCCCTCGAGCTCGACGTACCGCCAGGCCGGGTGGCGGCGGGCGACGTCGCGGGCGGCCTGCACGGGGATGAGCCGGTCGACGTCCCCGTGGACCAGCAGGACCGGCCCGGTGACCCGCTCCATCGCGGCGCGGTAGCGGCGCGGGTCGGCCAGCTGGCGCAGCAGCGACCGGGCGGCGGCGAGGTAGGCCCTGTCCATGCCGGCGTGGTCCTCGCGCTCCTCGAGCAGCGTCACGGATCGGTCGATGACCGACGAGGGCAGCGTGTCGGGGTCCACGCCGACCAGCCGCAGCACCTCCCGCACCCGCTGCAGGGGTGTCTGCCGGGCGCGCCGCAGCCACAGGAAGCGCTCCCCCAGCACCGGCATGGCGTAGAGGGCGAACATGGCGGCCACCAGGGGGTCCAGCGAGCGGCGCGGGCCCGGGACGGCGGGGTCCAGCAGCACCAGGCCGCTCACCGCCTCGGGGTGCTGTGCCTTCTCCAGGATCGAGATCATCCCGCCCATCGAGTTCCCGACCAGCACGGCCGGCTCCCCCGCCACCTCGAGCAGGAAGCGGTGCAGGACCTCCACGTTGGCGTGCACCGTCGCCCGGCGGTTGCCGGGCTCGCTCCGGCCGAAGCCGGGCAGGTCGACGGCCAGCACCCGCGCGTGCGGGCGCAGCAGCGGCGCGAAGGTGTCCCAGTTGAGGTGCGAGCCACCCAGGCCGTGGACCAGGACCACCCGCGGTGCGTCCTCCGGCCCGCCGAAGTCGACGTAGTGCACCAAGCCGCCGAGGTCGATCGTCCGGTTCTCCCCCGGCAATTCCTGCTCCGCCGCCATCCCGCCCGTCCCCTCGTCGCCCCTGTGACCGGCGTCCACGGTGGCATGCCGTCGGCCCGGCCGCGCACACAGGCCTTGTCCGTGACCCGGCGAAACGACTATGACCTGGGACACATTTGGGCAACATTCGCCCGCGAGGCAGATGAACGGCGTGTGAGCCAGACCTCAGATTGGTACTGGCCGTTCATAGCAATTCAACGGGGAGGTCGACGTGGCAGGACGCACGAGCTCGGGGCCGGCGCTGCCGCTCTACCTGAGCGAGCCCGGCCGCGCCGTGGCCGACTACGGCCTCTACCTGGCCACGAAGCCGCTCGCCCAGCGCCTGCCCAAGGGCGACGGGCACCCCGTCCTCGTCCTGCCGGGCCTGCTGGCCGACGACGTCTCGACCGCCGCCCTGCGGAGCACTCTGCGCCGTCTGGACTACCGCGTCCACGGCTGGGGCCTGGGCCGCAACATCGGCCCGACGGCACTGTGCGTGAACGGCCTCCGGGACAAGCTGGACTACCTGCACGGCCGGTACCGCCGGCCCGTCACGATCATCGGCTGGAGCCTGGGCGGCATCTTCGCCCGCGACCTCGCCCGCACCTCCCCCAGCCGCGTCCGCCAGGTCATCACTCTCGGCAGCCCGTTCCGACTCACGAGCTACGACCAGACGCGCGCGGCCAGGGTCTTCGACCGCTACTCGCACCTGCACGTGGAGCAGCGGACGCTGCCACTGGAGCCCGAGGGCGTGCCCCTGCCGGTGCCGGCGACGTCGATCTACTCCCACTACGACGGCATCGTGCACTGGCAGGCCTGCCTGAACACCCCGGGAGAGCGCTGCGAGAACATCGCGGTGACCGCCAGCCACCTGGGGCTCGGCCACCACCCGGCGGCCCTCTGGGCCGTGGCCGACCGGCTGGCCCAGCCCGAGGGCACGTGGGAGCCGTTCCAGGCGCCGCGCTTCCTCCGCCCGGCTTTCCCGAAGCCCGCGCAGGCGTCCCCCTGCGCCCCCGTGGGCACGATGGCCGGCACCGCCGCCTGAAAGAGGACCCCCCTCCTCCCCACCGCTCGCACGCTCGCGGCGGGCCCCTGGAGGGGGGCCGTTCCAGCACGTCATGTTGTGGGCGCGACAGGGTTCGAACCTGCGACCGCTCGGTTGTAAGCCGAGAGCTCTACCGCTGAGCTACACGCCCTGCGCGCCCCAGGGTAAGGACCCCGGGACGCCCCGAAGGATCAGGCGGCGAGCTTGCCGACCGCGTCCTTCCAGCCGGACTGCTCGCGGGCGTCGCCGGGCTGGTTGACCTCGGCGAAGGCGATGGCGCCCTCGGCGTCGACCAGGAAGGTGCCGCGCAGGGCCATGCCGGCCTTGTCGTTGAACACGCCGTAGGCCTGGGCGATGGCGCCGTGCGGCCAGAAGTCAGACAGCAGCGGGAAGTCGAAGCCCTCCTGCGCCTTGAAGGCCTTGAGGCTGAACACCGGGTCGGTGCTCACGGCGAGCACGCGCACGCCGGCGTCGGTGTAGTTCGCCAGCTCGTCGCGCAGCTGGCACAGCTCACCGGTGCAGATGCCGGAGAAGGCGAAGGGGTAGAAGACCAGCAGCACGGGCGTGCCCCGCAGCTCGGCGAGGGTGACGACCTGCTTGTCCTGGTCGGGGAGGCTGAAATCGGGCGCGGCGTCGCCGACGGAGAGCGTCATGGCCCGATCGTGCCGTACGGCCTAGCGGCGGCTGCGCGCGGTCTTCGGGCTGACCAGGCGGATGCCCGACCAGTCCTTGGCGGCGGAGACGCTGCTGGTCTGCTGCAGGCCCGCCGTGGGGGCCACCTCGGTGACGTCACCGGGCTCCACGTGGCCGGGGCGGCCCGACTTGGGAACGAGCAGCCAGACGACGCCGTCCTCGCCGAGCGAGGTGATCGCGTCGGTCAGGGCGTCGAACAGGTCGCCGTCGTCCTCACGCCACCACAGGAGGACGACGTCGGCCACCTCGTCGGTGTCCTCGTCGACCATCTCGCCACCCGACAGCTCGATGATCGCGTCGCGCAGGTCCTCGTCGGCGTCCTCGTCCCAGCCGAGCTCCTGCACGACCATGCCCGGCTTGATGCCCAGCCGGGCCGCCATGCCGGCGCTGTCGACGCTCATCCGTGCTGCTCCTCCATGGGTGGACGTGCTGTTGATCGCTCGTGAGGTGGATGGTGCCCTGCCTGCGGGCCGTCCGCGCGGGGACGCGTCACAGCCATGCGCACCGGTTCCGGCGCGGACCGTCGTCCCGGGCGGTGCGACGGTGGACGAGCACGGACACGACCGGCGGGAGAGCTCCCCGCTGCCTGGTCATGTCACCCCTCTCGTCCCCCCGCTGTGCAGGGGTTCCGTCCGGGGCCCGATCCACCGGGCCACGTGGGCGGAAGCGTAGGGCATGACCGCCACGACGCAAGCCTGCACGACCCGTGCACACCCCCCCGGGCACGGTACGGGCGCGCGGCGGAGGCCCGGAACGTGACGGGCGGCTCCCCCAGGGGAGACCATGGGGACATGAGCGCACAGCAGTCGGACGGCGACCCCGCCCGCGACACAGGCGCACCCCGCGCGGTCATCACCGACGGGCTGCCCAGCCAGCTGCCGGACATCGATCCGGACGAGACGCAGGAGTGGATCGACTCCCTCGACGCCGTCGTCGGCCACGCGGGCCGTGAACGCGCCCGCTACCTCATGCTCCGCCTGCTGCAGCGCAGCCGGGAGCAGCAGGTCGGCGTCCCGGCGCTGCGCAGCACCGACTACATCAACACGATCCCGCCCGGGCGCGAGCCGTGGTTCCCCGGCGACGAGCACGCGGAGCGCCGCATCCGCGCCTACATCCGGTGGAACGCCGCGATCATGGTGCACCGCGCGCAGCGGCCCGGGATCGGCGTCGGCGGGCACATCTCCTCCTACGCGAGCTCCGCCTCCCTCTACGAGGTGGGCTTCAACCACTTCTTCCGCGGCAAGGACCACCCCGGCGGCGGCGACCAGATCTGGTTCCAGGGGCACGCCTCCCCCGGCATCTACGCCCGCGCCTTCCTCGAGGGCCGCCTCTCCGAGGACCAGCTCGACGGCTTCCGGCAGGAGGTCAGCCACCCCGGTGGCGGGCTGTCCTCCTACCCGCACCCGCGGCTGATGCCCGACTTCTGGGAGTTCCCCAGCGTCTCCATGGGCCTGGGGCCCATGAACGCGATCTACCAGGCCCGCTTCAACCGCTACCTGCACGCCCGCGGCATCAAGGACACCTCCGACCAGCACGTCTGGGCCTTCCTCGGCGACGGCGAGATGGACGAGCCCGAGTCGCTCGGCGTGATCGGCCTCGCCGCCCGCGAGGAACTGGACAACCTCACCTTCGTCGTCAACTGCAACCTGCAACGCCTCGACGGCCCGGTGCGCGGCAACGGCAAGGTCATCCAGGAGCTGGAGTCCTTCTTCCGCGGCGCCGGCTGGAACGTGATCAAGGTGATCTGGGGCCGCGAGTGGGACCCGCTGCTGGCCGGCGACCGGGACGGCGCACTGGTCAACCTGATGAACTCCACGCCGGACGGCGACTACCAGACCTACAAGGCCGAGGACGGCGCCTTCGTCCGCGAGCACTTCTTCGGCCGCGACCCGCGCACCCGCAAGCTCGTCGAGTCCATGAGCGACAAGGAGATCTGGAACCTCTCCCGTGGCGGGCACGACTACCGGAAGATGTACGCGGCCTACAAGGCGGCGATGGAGCACAAGGGCCAGCCGACGGTCATCCTGGCCAAGACGATCAAGGGCTGGACGCTGGGCAGCCACTTCGAGGGCCGCAACTCCACCCACCAGATGAAGAAGCTGACCGCCGAGGACCTCGCGCTCTTCCGCGACCGGCTCTACCTGGACATCCCCGACTCGGCGCTGGACAAGACCCTGCCGCCCTACTACAAGCCCGACCCCGACTCCGACGAGATGCAGTACATGCTCGAGCGGCGACGGGCCCTGGGCGGCGCGGTGCCGCGCCGGCGCGCGGAGTACAAGACGCTCAAGGCGCCCGAGGACAAGGCGCTCGACGTGCTCCGCCGCGGCTCGGGCAAGCAGGAGGTGGCGACGACGATGGCGTTCGTCCGCCTGCTCAAGGAGCTGCTCAAGGACGACGAGATCGGGCCACGGCTCGTGCCGATCATCCCGGACGAGGCGCGGACGTTCGGTCTGGACTCCTTGTTCTCCTCGCACAAGATCTACAATCCGGGCGGCCAGCAGTACACGTCGGTCGACCGGGAACTGATGCTGGCGTACAAGGAGTCCGAGTCGGGCGTCATCCTGCACGAGGGCATCAACGAGGCCGGCTCGACCGCGTCGTTCACCGCCGTCGGCACGTCGTACTCCACGCACGGCGAGCCGATGATCCCGATCTACATCTTCTACTCGATGTTCGGGTTCCAGCGGACCGGCGACAGCTTCTGGGCCGCCGCCGACCAGATGGCGCGCGGGTTCGTCCTCGGCGCCACGGCTGGCCGGACGACGCTCAACGGCGAGGGCCTGCAGCACGAGGACGGGCACTCGCTGCTGCTGGCGCACACCAATCCCGCGGTGGTGTCCTACGACCCGGCGTTCTCCTTCGAGCTGGCGCACATCACCCGGGACGCCCTCGTCCGCATGTACGGCGACGACCCGGGTGCGCCGCTGGGCGGGCACCGCTCCCCCGACGTCATGTACTACCTGACGGTCTACAACGAGCCGTTCACCCAGCCGGCCGAGCCCGAGGGCCTGGACGTCCAGGGCGTGCTGGCCGGCATGCACCGCTACGCCGAGGGCCCGATGACGGAGGGCCCGAAGGCGCAGCTGCTGGCTTCGGGCGTGGCCGTGCCGTGGGCGCTGCGGGCGCAGGAGCTGCTGGCGCACGACTGGGGTGTCTCGGCCGACGTGTGGTCGGTGACCTCCTGGGGCGAGCTCCGGCGCCAGGCCGACGAGGTGACGCAGCACAACCTGCTGCACCCCGAGGAGGAGCCGCAGACCCCCTACGTCACCCGGCGGCTGCAGGAGACCTTCGGGCCGGTGGTCGCGGTGTCGGACTGGATGCGCGCCGTCCCCGACCTCATCGCGCCCTACGTCCCGGGCGGGCTGACTTCGCTGGGCACCGACGGGTTCGGGCTGTCCGACACCCGTCCCGCGCTGCGCCGGCACTTCCACGTGGACGCCGAGTCGATCGTCGTCCGCACCCTGGCGTCGCTCGCCGACGAGGGGCAGGTCGACCGCGCGACGGTGCGGGAGGCCGTGGAGAAGTACCGGGTCCGCGACGTGCAGGCGGCCCCGGCGGAGGAGCGGAGCGACCCGAGCCCGGCTACCTGAGCGCGTCCAGCGCCATCCGGGCGTAGAGGGCGGCCCCGGCGGGCAGCGGCTCCTCGTCGAACACGACCAGGTTCGAGTGGTTGGGCGGCGCGTCCGCCGGGTCCACGCCCGGCGGGCGGGCGCCCAGCCACGCCAGCGCGCCGGGCACCTCCTGCAGCACGTACGAGAAGTCCTCCGCACCCATCAGCGGCGCCGCCAGCAGGACGGCGGCCTGCTCGCCGAGCAGCTCGCGCGTGGTCTCCAGCACGCGGGCCGCGGCGGCGGCGTCGTTGATCGTCACCGGGTAGCCCTGCCGGTGCTCGAACTCGACGCCGAGCTCGTGGGCCGCGGCGACGTGGGTGGCCACCCGCTGCACGGCCGCGACGAGGTCGGCCCGCCGCTCGGCCGACAGCGTGCGGATGGTGCCTTCGAGGAACGCCGACTCCGGGATGACGTTGTTGGTCGACCCGGCCTGCAGGTGCCCGACGGTGACGACCGCGGGGTCGAACACGTTCACCCGCCGGGTGACCATCGACTGCAGCGCCAGCACGATCTCCGCCGCCGCCGGGATGGGGTCCGCGGCGGCGTGCGGCTCCGAGGCGTGTCCGCCACGGCCGCGCAGCGTGATCGCCCACTGATCCGCGGCGGCCATGACGGGGCCGGGCCGCACGTTCACGCTGCCGCTGGCGAGGGTCGAGGAGATGTGCAGCGCGAACGCGCCGCTCACCGGCGCCTCGGGGACGACGTCGAGCAGCCCCTCCTCGAGCATGTACCGGGCGCCGTGGAAGCCCTCCTCCCCCGGCTGCACCATGAACACGACCTGGCCGGCGAGCTCGTCGCGGCGCTCGGCCAGCAGCCGCGCCGCACCGACCAGCATCGCGACGTGGGTGTCGTGCCCGCAGGCGTGCATGACGCCGGGCACCTCGGAGGCGAACGGGAGCCCGGTGTCCTCCTGCACGGGCAGCGCGTCCATGTCCCCCCGCAGCAGGTACGTGGGCCCCGGCCGTGCGCCGCGCAGCACCGCGACCACCGAGCTGGTGCGCTTGCCGGTGGTGATTTCCAGCGGCAGCCCGGCCAGCGCCTCGATCACCGTCGCCTGGGTGCGCGGCAGGTGCAGGCCGAGCTCCGGGTGCCGGTGCAGCCGGCGGCGCAGGTCGATGGTGCGGTCGGCGTCGTCGTAGGCGGCGGAGAGGAGCTCGGAGGAGGTGGTCGCCATGGCCCCACTCTCACCCAGGGCGCGGCCGGCTGACCACCGCTGAGGTCATCCGTCGGCCCAGGAGGGCCGGCCGATCTCCAGCCGCCAGAGCAGCAACGTGCCCGCCTCCGCCGGCACGAGCTCGCCGCCGTCGTGCCGGACGACGGCGGTCTCGGCGCCCGCCTGGAGCAACAGCCCGGCTGGGACCTCGACGGGCACGCCGGCAGCGGCCCGGGCCACCCAGAGCCCGGCGTCCGGACGGCGGAGGTCCACCGGGCCGGTGACGTCGCGGTGCACCTCGTGGGCCGGTGGTGCGGACGGCTCGGCAGGCCGCAGGTAGCACTGCAGCACCCGGGCGCCCTCGTCGCCCGCGGACTCGTCGTGGACCAGGCCACTGCCGGAACGGAGCACGGCGACGTCCCCGTCCGCCATCGAGGCGCCGTCGCCCCAGTCGTGCCGCAGCGAACCGGCCAGCACCACGGCGACGACGTCGACGGCGGCGTGCTCGTGCGCGCCGTAGCCCTGCCGGGGCGCCAGCCGGTCGTCGGACACCCGCAGCAGGGGGCCCAGGGAGCCATCGTCGGGCGCAAGCACGGTCCGCTGCTCGGGCGCACCCGTCACCGGAGCTCCCTCCCGCGGAGGGGCAGCACGCCCAGCACCACGGCGGTGAGCACGGTCCAGCCCACACCGAGCGCCCAGCCGGCCAGGACGTCGGACAGGTAGTGCACACCCAGCCACATGCGGGTGAGCCCGACCAGCAGCACGGCCAGCACGCCCAGCACCGCCCAGAGCCGCCGCGCCCCCGGGGCGAGCAGCGGCCAGGCGAGCACCAGGCCCACCGTCACGAGGGTGGCGATACCGGAGGAATGGCCGCTCGGGAAGCTCAGCGAGCCGTAGTCGGCCCCGCCGTCCTCGAACGCCGGACGGACCCGGCCGAAGGACTCCTTGAGCGCCGAGGTCACGTGCCGCACGAACACCGCGGCGACGACCACCCAGAGGACCGTGCGCCAGGCCCGCCGGCGGACCAGCCAGATCAGCACCGGGACCGCCAGCACGTACCGGACGAGGGACAGCCCGGGTGCGGTGAGGACCTCCAGCAGCACGGTCAGGGCTGCGGGACGGTCGTCCCCGGCGTAGAGGGCCTCGCTCACCCGGGTGTCCAGGTCGAGCAGCGGCCCGGTATCCGCGCGCACCCCGGCGCCGAGCAGCGCCAGCACCGCCGCGCAGAGGGCCACCACCGCCAGCGGGCGCCCGAGGGCGCGCGTGCCGGGCGCGGCGGGACGGGCGTCCGTGGGTGCGCTCACCGCCCTACTCTCCCCGATCCGGGCCGCGCGTGACACGCTGACCGCGTGAGGAGCCGGGTGACCGACCGCCCGAGCGCGGCCACGCTCCGGCGGCTCGAGCGCTCGTCCGGGGCGCTGGCCACGCAGGCCGTCGCCCGGATGGACGAGGAGCTGCCCTGGTTCCGCACCATGCCGGCCGACCAGCGTTCCTGGGTCACGCTGGTCGCGCAGGCGGGACTGGCGTCCCTGGTCGAGTGGTGCCGGCACCCGGGCCGCCCCCCGCGGCTGACCGGTGAGGTGTTCGGCGCCGCGCCCCGCGAGCTGGTGCGCGTGGTCGCCCTCAAGCAGACCGTCGACCTCATCAAGATCACCGTGGAGACCCTGGAGGACCACGTCACCTCGGTCGCCGAGCCCGGTGACGAGGAGATGCTGCGGCTGGCCGTCCTGCAGTTCAGCCGCGAGGTCGCCTTCGCCACCGCCCACGTGTACGCCAGCTTCGCGGAGAGCCGCGGCGCGTGGGACGCCCGGCTCGAGGCGCTCCTGGTCGACGCCCTCGTCCGCGGGGAGCGGTCCGAGGAGCTGGCCGGTCGCGCGGCCGCGCTGGGCTGGTCGGCGATGAACCCGGTCACCGTCGTCGTCGGCCCCGCGCCGGAGGGGATCGCCGATCCGCACGGCGCCGTCCGCCGGGCCGCTCGGGGGCTGCGCAGCGAGGTCCTGGTCGGCGTGCACGCCGACGAGCTGGTCGTCGTCCTGGGCGGGCACGAGGACCTGCCCGCGGTGGTGACGCGGGTGGCCGAGGAGTTCGGCCCCGGCCCCGTCGTCTACGGCCCCGTGGTCGACGGCCTGGGCCGCGCGGGCGACTCGGCCGCCGCGGCGCTCGCCGGCCGGCGCGCGGCGCGGGCGTGGCCGGAGGCACCGCGTCCGGTGACCGCCGACGCCCTGCTCCCCGAGCGGGCGCTCGACGGCGACCCCCTGGCGCGCGCCGCACTGCGCGACGAGGTGGCCGGTCCGCTGCACGCCGCGGGGAGCGGGGTCCTCGAGACGGTGCGCGCGGTGCTGGCCAGCGGCGGCAACCTGGAGGCCAGCGCGCGGGCCATCTTCGTCCACCCCAACACCGTGCGGTACCGGCTCAAGCGGGCCGCCGAGCTCACCGGGCTGTCGGCCACCGACCCCCGGGGCGGCTGGACGCTGCAGGTGGCGCTGGCCCTCGCCCATCTCGACCGGGACCGCTCACTCTGGGAGTGACCGTGCAGTGGTCTCCACCACTCGACCGCGCGATACGGCCGCGGAACCGCGCCTGTGTTAGAGGGTTCCTACAAAGATCACCGGTGTCCTTTCGTGCCGCTCCCCACCGCGGGAGACCGCCGTCTTTGGCACGGTGAGGGGGTGCTCGCCGTCCTCGCTCCCGGTCAGGGTGCCCAGAAGCCCGGAATGCTCACCGACTGGCTCGGGCTCCCCGGCGCCGAGTCGTTCTTCCGCTGGGCGGGCGCCATCGCCGACGCCGACCTGCTGACCCTCGGCACCGAGGGCGACGCCGAGGCGATCGCCGACACCGCCGTCACCCAGCCCCTCGTGGTGGCGATGAGCCTGTTCGTCGCCCGCGAGCTGGGTGGGATGCCGGGGCCGGTCGCGCACAGCCCCTCCGCCGGCCGGGACGTCGTGATCGCCGGGCACAGCGTCGGCGAGCTCACCGCCGCCGCGCTGGCCGGAGTCCTCTCCGTCGAGGCGGCGATCGCGCTGACCGCCGTCCGCGGCCGTGCCATGGCCGCCGCCTGCGCGCAGACCCCGACCGGCATGTCCGCGGTCCTGGGCGGTGACCCCGACGAGGTGCTGGCCGCGATCGAGCGGCACGGCCTGGCGCCGGCGAACCTCAACGGTGCCGGCCAGATCGTCGCCGCCGGCCCCCTCGAGGGCCTGGCCGCGCTCAAGGCCGAGCCCCCGGCCAAGGCGAGGGTCATGCCCCTGTCGGTGGCCGGCGCCTTCCACACCTCGTACATGGCTCCGGCGCGCAGGCAGCTGGAGGGGCTGGTGGACGGGCTGCGCCCCGAGGACCCCAGCCGCCTGCTGCTGTCCAACGCCGACGGTGCGGCGGTCGACTCCGGCGCCGAGGCGCTGCGCCGGCTGGTCAGCCAGGTGACCAGCCCCGTCCGGTTCGACGCCTGCCTGGCCACCCTGCGCGACCTCGGCGTCACCGCCGTCATCGAACTGCCCCCGGCCGGCGCGCTGACGGGGCTGGCCAAGCGCGAGTGGAAGGGCGCCGGCATCGAGCTCCTCGCGGTCAGCAGCCCCGCCGACCTCGACCGGGCCCGCGAGCTGATCGCCGCCGAGCGGGGCCGCGCGGAGGCCGAGCACTTCCCCGACTGGCGCGTGGTGGTGGCGCCCGCCCGCGGCACGGTGAGCCCGGCGGAGGTCGCCGAGGGCACGCGGCTGCCGGCCGGAACCCCGCTGGGCTGCATCCGCGGCCGGCGCGAGGAGGTCAACGTGTCCGCCGCCTACGACGGCGTGCTGGCCGAGTGGCTGGTCCACGAGGGCGACCTCGTCGACGCCGGCGACCCGATCGCCCGTCTCTACCCGGAGGTATCCGCGTGACCGCTCTGAAGCTGGCGACCGGCGCGCCCGGCACCCGGATCCTCGGGCTGGGCGACTACCGCCCCAAGCGGCGGGTGACGAACGACGAGCTCGCCCAGGTCATGGAGACCAGCGACGAGTGGATCCAGAGCCGGGTCGGCATCGCCGAGCGGCGCTGGGCCGACGACGACGAGACGCTCGTGGAGATGGCCACGGCGGCCGGGGGCAAGGCCATCGCGGCCAGCGGCCTGGCCCCCGACGAGATCGACCTCGTCGTCCTCGCCAGCGCGAGCCTGCGCCAGCCCATCCCCGGGATCGGCCCGCAGGTGGCCCACCGCCTGGGCATCCCCCGCCCGGGTGCGCTGGACCTCAATGCCGGGTGCGCGGGCTTCTGCTACTCCCTCGGCCTCGTCTCCGACGCCATTCGGGCGGGCTCCGCGCGCAACGCGATCGTCATCGGGGTCGAGCGGCTCACCGACGTCACCGACATGTCCGACCGATCGACCGCGGTGATCTTCGCCGACGGCGCGGGCGCGGCGGTCGTCGGTCCCGCCGACGAGCCGGGCATCGGCCCCATCGCCTGGGGCAGCGACGGCGACCAGCACTCCGCCATCGAGATCGTCGACAGCGGGTTCATGGCCATGGCGGGGCAGGCGGTGTACCGCTGGGCCACCACCCGGCTCACCGAGGCGCTGGCCCAGGCGATGGACCGGGCCGGGGTCACGCCCGCGGACATCGACGTGTTCGCGCCGCACCAGGCCAACCTCCGGATCATCGAGTCGATGACCAAGCGGCTGGGCTTCGGCGAGAAGACGGTCATCGCCCGCGACATCGTGCGCTCGGGCAACACCTCGGCCGCCTCCATCCCGCTGGCGCTGGGCGCCCTGCTGGAGTCCGGCGAGGCGAAGTCCGGCGACCTGGCCCTGGTGCTCGGCTACGGCGCGGGCCTGACCTACGCCGGTCAGGTGCTGCGGCTTCCATGAGCACCACCACCCCAGATCCCCGGGACACCGCGTCCCGGACGACGACGTCCGCCCCGCACCGGGGCGCCGTCCCATCCGAGAGAGAGGACCCCGCCGCGTGAGCAGCACCCAGGAGATCCAGTCCGGTCTGGCCGAGATCCTGGAGGAGGTCGCCGGCGTGACCCCCGCCGACGCCACCCCCGAGAAGTCGTTCACCGAGGACCTCGACGTCGACTCGCTGTCGATGGTCGAGATCGCCACGGCGGTCGAGGACAAGTTCGGCGTCGCCATCCCCGACGACGAGCTCGGCAACATCAAGACCGTCGGCGACGCCATCAGCTACATCGAGAAGAACCAGGGCTGAGAAGGGCCCTCCTGCCCCCCACCGCTCGCATGCTCGCGGCGGGACCCCGCAGGAGGGCCGTCCGGCCGCCCGGCCAACGTTCCCAGAGGAGAAGCAATGAGCACGTCCGACGTCGTCGTCACCGGCCTCGGGGCCACCACACCCCTGGGCGGGGACGTGCCCACCACCTGGGACGCGCTGCTCGCCGGGCGGTCGGGGGTCAGCCGCATCACCGACGACTGGATCAAGGAGTACCCCGCCCAGCTCGTCGCCCGGCTCGCCACCGAGCCGTCCGAGCAGCTCGACCGGGTTCGGGCCCGCCGGCTCGACCGCAGCCAGCAGGTCGCCGTCGTCGCCGCGGAGCAGGCGTGGGCCGAGTCCGGCGCCGCCGACTCCGGGGTCGCCCCCGAGCGGATCGCGGTCGTGTTCGGCACCGGCATCGGCGGGGCCCTGACCCTGCTCGGCCAGGACGACGTCCTGGAGGAGAAGGGCCCGAAGCGGGTTTCCCCCTTCACCATCCCGATGCTCATGCCCAACGGCCCGGCCGCCGCGGTCGGGCTCTCGATCGGCGCCAAGGGTGGCGTGCACGCGCCGGTCAGCGCCTGCGCATCGGGCGCCGAGGCGATCCGCTGGGGCCTGGACCTGCTGCGCTTCGACCGTGCCGACGTCGTCCTCGTCGGCGGCACGGAGGCGTGCGTGCACCCCCTGCCCATGGCCGGCTTCGCGGCGATGCGCGCCATGTCCACCCGCAACGACGAGCCCGAGCGCGCCTCCCGCCCGTTCGACAAGGGCCGCGACGGCTTCGTGCTCGGCGAGGGTGCGGCCGCCCTGGTGCTCGAGCGCGGCGACTCCGCCCGGGCGCGTGGCGCCCGGATCCACGCCCGGCTCGCCGGCGCCGCCGGAACCGCCGACGGCTACGACCTGGTCGCCCCCCACCCGGAGGGCGAGGGGGCGGCGCGGGCGATCACCGCCGCGCTGCGCGATGCCGACCTGACGCCGGCCGACGTCGGGCACGTCAACGCCCACGCCACCTCGACGCCGGTCGGCGACACCGCCGAGGCCGCCGCCATCCGGTCCTCGCTCGGCGACCACGTCCTGGTGAGCGCCACCAAGAGCCAGACCGGGCACCTGCTCGGCGCCGCCGGGGCGCTGGAGGCCGTGTTCACCGTCCTCGCCCTGCGCGAGCAGGTCGTCCCGGCGACGGCCAACCTCGACGACCCCGACGACGACGCCAACGTCCAGGCCCTCGACATCGTCCGCGGCGAACCGCGCCGCGCCACCCTCACCGCCGCGGTCAACGACTCGTTCGGCTTCGGCGGCCACAACATGGCGCTGGTCTTCACGACCGCCTGACGCGGCCGCACCTGCCCAGCCCATCCCTCTTCGTGGAGGTCCCGTGACGACCGCGCCCGCCGCCCCGCTCCTGACCGCTCCGGACCCGCGCGACCCCGAGGACCGCCTCGCGCGCTTCTTCGACGCAGGCTCGATGGAGCTGCTGGCCTCCCGCGACACCTCCGGCGTCCTGGCCGCGCGAGGCGAGGTGTCGGGCAGCCCCGCGATCGCCTTCTGCACCGACGCCACCGTCATGGGCGGCGCGATGGGGGTCGACGGCTGCCGGCACATCGTCGACGCGATCGACGCGGCCCTGCGCGAGCGGGTGCCCGTCATCGGCATCTGGCACTCCGGCGGCGCCCGGCTGGCCGAGGGCGTCACCGCCCTGCACGCCGTCGGCGAGGTGTTCGCGGCGATGGTCCGGTCCTCGGGCCGCATCCCGCAGATCTCCGTCGTCCTCGGCGCCGCCGCGGGAGGCGCCGCCTACGGGCCGGCGCTCACCGACATCGTGATCATGGGTCCGGCCGGCCGGGTGTTCGTCACGGGGCCGGACGTCGTCCGCTCGGTCACCGGCGAGAACGTCGACCAGGAGACCCTTGGCGGGCCGGACACCCACGGCCGTCGGTCCGGTGTGGTGCACGTGGTCACCGACTCGGAGGCGGCCGCGCTGGAGACGGCGCGGCAGGCCGTGGACCTGCTGGCCGCGCAGGGCAGCTTCACGCCCGCCGCCGACGAGCCCGACGTCGACCTCAAGGCCCTGCTGCCGGAGCAGCCGCAGCGCGCCTACGACGTCAAGCCGCTGATCACCGCCCTGCTGGACGAGCCGGGCCTGGAGCTGCACCCGCGCTTCGCACCGAACGTCGTCACCACCCTGGGCCGGCTCGCCGGGCGCACCGTCGGGGTCATCGCCAACAACCCGATCCGCCTGGGCGGCTGCCTGGACTCGGCCTCGGCGGAGAAGGCGGCCCGGTTCGTGCGCATGTGCGACGCCTTCGGGGTCCCGCTGGTGGTGCTCGTCGACGTGCCCGGGTACCTGCCCGGCGTCGGCCAGGAGTGGGACGGCGTCGTGCGGCGCGGCGCGAAGCTGCTGCACGCGTTCGCCGAGGCGGTGGTGCCGCGGGTGACGCTGGTGACCCGGAAGTCCTACGGCGGTGCCTACATCGCGATGAACTCCCGCTCGCTGGGCGCCACCGCCGTCTTCGCCTGGCCCGGGGCCGAGGTCGCCGTCATGGGTGCCAAGGCCGCCGTCGGCATCCTGCACCGCAAGAAGCTGGCCGCCGCCCAGCCCGGTGAGCGTGAGGCGCTGCACGCGCAGCTGGCGGAGGAGCACGAGCGGATCGCCGGCGGCGTGAACCGGGCCGTGCAGATCGGCGTCGTCGACGAGGTGGTCGACCCGGCGCAGACCCGGCGGCGGCTGGTGACGGCGCTGACCGCCGCCCCGCACGGCCGCGGAGCACACGGCAACATCCCGCTCTGAAGAAGGACCCGTCGCCCCCCACCGCTCGCACGCTCGCGGTGGGCCCCTGCGACGGGCCGTTCCAGCACGTCACCTGGAGACGATCGCCCGGGCGCCGCTTCCCCGACGGCGCCCGAACGACCGGGTCCAGGTTATGACCAGATGAGCTCGAGGACTAGACGACCTGGTGGAGCCAGGTGACCGGGCTGCCGTCGCCGGCGTGCCGGTAGACCTCGAGGTCGGCGTCCCAGGCCGCCCCCAGCAGCTCGTCCACACCGTGCCGGAAGGCCTCGATGGACGACGTCGTCGCCGCGAGGTGCCGCAGCTGCTGCTCGCTGATCATGATGTCGCCGTTGGCGCTGGTCGGCGCACGGAAGACACCGTGGCCGGGCACGTAGGACATGCGCTCGCCGTCGTTGCCGTGGCTGGCTTCCTCGGTGACCTCGAAGCGCAGCATCGGCCACTGGCGCAGGGCAGCCACGAGCCGGGCACCCGTCCCCGGCGAACCGGTCCAGGCCACCTCCGCACGGTAGGACCCGTGCGCTGCGGGCTGGTCGTCCCACGACAGGGAGACCGGCGCGCCGACGACGCGCTCGAGCGCCCATTCGACATGCTGGCAGAGCGCCTTCGGGCACGCGTGCACGAAAACGACACCCTGGGTTGACCGTCGCTGCACGGGGCACCTCCATCGACTCGATCGGTCTCGTCTTCCCCTACGGACCCATCGATTCGGTGACTGGCTGTGTTCGGCAGTGGCGGAGCAGGGCTCCCGTCAACAGTCTGCACGATGGTGACCCGATCGCGCCAGCCCGAGTGGGGCGGTTGTGCTGCATGTGACGCAGGAGACCGGATCGGCCGCTTTCCCGCTGGTCAACAGCCATAGCACGCTCCGCGGCGCTCCGTCTACCGGCCGGCGACGCTGTACGGCTCTTTCGCGGAGCCCAGCGGGAGGGCTCGGGCCGACCGGCGTGGCTCCTGCCGGAGACCGTCCGGCCCGGTGACTCACCGTAACGAGTGTGGGCAACGGACAGTGGTACCGCCCGTACAGAACGGCGTGTCGCAGCGGGCGGGCGCCAGGTGCTCAGGCGTGCGGCAGGGCGAACCGGTCGCCGCCGGCGGCCTTGGCGCGGTACATCGCGGCGTCGGCCCGGTGCATCAGGTCGGCGACGTCCTCGCCCGGCACGATCTCCGCCACGCCGATGCTGGCGGTCACACCGCCCCGGGCGCCCACCAGCGCGATCGCCTGGCGCAGGCGCTCGGCCAGCATCTCGCCGGAGAAGGCGTCCGAGACGTCGGCCAGGACGGCGAACTCGTCGCCACCCAGCCGGGCCACCGTGTCGGTCTCCCGCACCGCTGCCCCCAGGACCGAGGCGACGGCCTTGAGCAGCGCGTCGCCGGCGGCGTGCCCGTCCCGGTCGTTGACGGCCTTGAAGCCGTCGAGGTCGACGGCGCAGACCACCGTCCGCCGCCCGCTCGCAGCGGCCTCCACGGCGAGCGGCAGCCGCTCGATGAGGGTGCGCCGGTTGGGGATGCCGGTGAGGGGGTCGGTGGCGGCCAGCGTGCGCTGGGTGGTGATGAGCTGGACCTGGCGCTCGTGCGCCGCCCACGAATTGGCCGACGCCATGGTGCAGATGAGCGTGAACGCGCCCATGACCGCGACGAAGAACGCGGCGGACGTCGTCAGCCCGGACATCCCGAAGAGCGCGACGTAGCCGCCCATCATCGCCGCGCCCATGGCGACGACGCCGTGCGGCGGATAGGCCACGGCCATGTAGGTCAGGGTGAGGAACAGCAGGGCGTCCAGCGGGCTCGCGGCCCCACCGTCCAGCCAGGTGCCGAAGAGGACGACCACGGTCGTGGCCAGCGTCCAGAGGTAGAACATCGTGGGGCCGCGGGAGTCGCGCATCATGTCGGCCAGCGGCAGGAGCAGCAGCGCCGGGCAGGTCAGGACGACGAGCGCCGCGGCACCCAGGAGCAGCGGGTGGTGCCGACCCGGGGTCTCGGTGAAGAGCGTGTAGACCAGCACGGCGACGGCGCTGATCTCGCTGAGCAGCACGCCGTAGCGCACGTGGCGCACCCAGTAGGCGACGCGGTCGTCGTCCTCGGCCAGCGGCCGGTACAGCCCGTCGCGGAGGACCCCGAGGAGCCGGCGGAACCGACCCGCGTCGCGGGCGCCCGCCGGTGCGCCGCGGAAGCGGCGGTCCCCCGGAACTGTCCTGGTCACACCTCTGCGATCGTCGTCGCGGCACCGCCGCTTGACCTGCCCTCACCCCAGGGGGTGAGGGCAGGTTGCGGAACAGCGTGAGCCGCATGTCATGCCTGCCGCGCTCCCGCCCGGGTACGCGCCCGACATGGGACGACGCCAGGGCATGGCCGACGCCGGGCGCGAGGAGGTGGGGGCGCGCGTGCTGGGCGCGTGGGACGCCTTCCTCGCCGAGGCCGAGCGGGTGGACCTGAGCCGCTCCTCGCGTCTGCCGGGATGGCGGGCGCACGAGATCTGCGTGCACCTCGGCTGCTGGGACGACCACACGGCGATGACCGATCTCGTGCAGTCCGCCCGCACCGGCGCCACGGGCCCCCAGCCCGACCCCGACGCCGTCAACGCCCGCGTCACCGCAGCGCACGCCGGGGCCTCCCGCGAGGAGGTGCTGGACGCGCTCCGCCGCAACCGCGAGGCGACCGCGCGCTACCTCGCCGAGGAGCCGGTCGAGCTCGACACCGCGCCCACGGTCTCGGTGGTCGGCCGGGTACCTCTGCTCAGCGTCGTCCTGGGGCAGGCCTACGAGCTGGCCGTGCACGGCCTGGACCTGGTCTCGTGCGGCGCGCAGCCGCCCCCACCGGAGGTCCTGCAGTCGGGCCTGGCCGCGCTCACCGACGTCACCGGGGCCCTGGCCACCTCGTGCGGCATCACCGGCGGGGTCACGCTGGCGACGCCGGACGGCGGCTGGTCCTTCGCCGCCGATCCGGAGGGCTGGGTCGTGCGGCCGGTGCCCGGCGGCTGCCACGAGGGGCCGGCGGTCGAGGCGTCGGCGGAGCTGCTCCTCGAGGCGGCGTCGGGGCGGGTCAACCCGGTGCCCGCCGTGGCGCGGCGCCAGCTCAGAGTGCACGACGTCGGGGGTCTGCTCGCGCTGGCGCCGATCGTGCAGAAAGTGCCGGGCATCCCCGGTGGCCCGATCCTGCAGCTGGCCGCGCGCACCATGGGCGGGGCCGGCGGCGTGCTCGGCCGGCTGTTCAGGAAGGGCTGACGCCCGCGCGGCGCCGTCGGAACCACAACGCGCCGGCCACGGCCAGGGCCACCAGCGGCAGCGCCACGGCTGCCGTGACGCCGGAGACCAGTGCGGGCGCCGAGGCCCCGACGCCCACCTGGACGACGGTGCTCGGCAGGATGCCGAGCGCGGTCGCGGCAAGGTAGGGCAACAGGCGCATCGCGGTCAGCCCGCTGCCGTAGCTGAGCACGACGAACGGCACGACGGGGAGCAGCCGGCCGACGAGCAGCGACACGAAGCCGCGGTCGACCAGCAGCCGGTCCAGCCGGGCCAGCCGCGGTCCGGCCAGCCGGGTGACCGCGGCCCGGCCCAGCCAGCGGGCCAGCCCGAAGCTGCCGAGCGCGGCCAGCATCGCCCCCGCCAGGGCCACGAGCAGGCCGGGGACGAACCCCGCGACCAGACCGAGCAGCACGGAGACGGCGGTGCGCGGCACGGGCGCCATCAGCACCAGGCCGACGCCGCCCACCAGCCCGGCCCAGCCCGCTCCCCCGACGTCGTCCAGCCAGCGCCGGACGACGTCCACGTCGGGGAGCTCGACGGTCAGCGCGACGACGAGGCCCGCGACGAGCAGGAGCACCAGCAGCGACGCCCGCAGCCACGTGGTGTCGTCCCTGCCCGGCGTCCGCACCGGTTCATGATCCGGCACGGGGGCGCCGCCGGTGGTCAGCAGCCGCCGAGGGAGATGCCGTGCGCGTTCAGCCACGGCACCGGGTTGGTGCGGTTGGCGTACAGGCCGCCCTTGTGCACCTCGAAGTGGAGGTGCGGGCCGGTGGACTGCCCGCGGTTGCCGACCTCGGCGATCTGCTCCCCCGCGCCGACCGTCTGGCCTGCGCTGACGAAGAACCGGTTGACGTGGCCGTAGAGGGTGATCGTCCCGTCGCCGTGCTGCACCGCGACGGCCAGGCCGAACCCGCTGGCCGGCCCGGCCTGCAGGACGACGCCGCTCTCCGGTGTGAACACCGGCGTGCCGATCGGGGCGGCGATGTCGACGCCGGCGTGCAGCGTGCCCCAACGGGAGCCGTAGCAGGAGGTGACCCGGCCGGTCGTCGGCGCGACGGCGCCGCCGCCGCCCGAGGCGAGGGTCCGGGTCGCGGGAGCCGCCGTGGTCGTGACGGCGCTGGCGGCTGCGGCGGCCGCCTCGCGGGCGGCCCGCTGGGTCTCCCAGGCCCGGGCGGCGTCGCGGGCGCCCTGCATCTGCAGCAGCCGGATCTCGGCGTCCCGCAGCTGCCGGGCCAGCCCCAGCCGCTGCAGGGCCAGGGCGTCGAACTCGGCCTGCGCACCGGACAGCTGCCGCGCTGCGGCGGCGTGCGCCTCCGCGGCGGCGCCGGCGGCGCGGTCCCGCTCCCCGACGGTTGCCTGCGCGGCCTGCTCGGCGCGGGCCTGCTGCACCTCGAGGATCTTCATGGCGTCCAGGGTCTTCGCCCGCTGCTCGCCGAGGGTGTCGAGCGTCGCGGCCTGCTGGAGGAGCTCGGCGGGCCCCCCGGCGTCCAGGAGCAGGTGCAGGTCGCCGAAGGCCTGCTGGCCACCGCCCATGTAGGCCTGGCGCCCGATCTCGGAGACCTCGTCCTGGGCCTGCCCGACGGCCTGCTTCGCTTCGAAGAGGGCGACCTCGGCGGCCTCCGCCTCCTGTGTCGCGGCGTCGAGCGCGGCCTGGGCGGCGAGCGCGTTCCCGCTGGCGGCCTCGGCCTCCAGCGTCATCCGCTGCAGCTTCTGCTCGGCCTCGGCCACGCGTCCGCCGAGAGCGGCGATCTCCGCGGCGACGGCGTCGTGCTGGGAGCGGGCCGCCTCGACGCGGGCGTCGTCGGCGGGCGCCGCGGTGGCGGCTGGTGCGCCGACGAACGCGGCGGCCAGCAGCGTGGCGGCGATCAGGGACGTCCGGAGACGTCGGCGGCGGGGAGAGGTGGTGGTGTGCAGGTGGTGCGAGGTCGCCAAGGCGACGGTTCTCCGTTCCTCACGTCCGCCTACCGAGTTAGCTGACGGGTTCGGGCCGTTAGGTGCCCTACCTGCCCGGCGTCCCCGTACGCGGGCAGGACTCACCCCAGAACTGCGGTGGGTCCCCGGTCCCCCGGCCATCAGGCCGGCGGGTTCGGCGGGGTCCGGCCGAGGCTCTCGGGTTCGAGGGCGAAGCTCGGCTGGACCGCAGGCGACGGTACAACCGGAACCTGGGTATGTCACAGGCCGATAACGACGCCCATGAGGCGGCCATCCGGCGAACTCGCCGACGCGACCAGCGGACATGCCTCCACATCGGTCCGACTGTGATCCGCATCTCTCTGGCAGGCTGTTCGCGCCGGGGCGGTAGCTCAGCTGGTCAGAGCATGGGACTCATAATCCCTGGGTCGTGGGTTCGAGCCCCACCCGCCCCACGGTCAGCCTTCGCCCCCTCCGCCGGGGATCGCGGTGTAGCGCTCCGCGTCGATCGGCGCGGTGGCCTGGAAGTACCCGGAGTCGACCACCTCGGGCACCGCCCCGGCCGCCTCGATCACCTCCTGCGACAGGCCGCGGGGCACGAGGTCTCCTCGGGCGAGCGCTGCCTCCGGCTTCCCTCCCGGCGTGTCCGCCACGTACGCGCAGGACCGCTCGAGGTCGTCGACGGGATAGCACTGCGTGCTCTCCGCCACGATCATGACGTGGGCGAGCTCACCGTCCCGGGCGACCTCGTCCTTCGGCACCTGACCCGGGCGGAGGAAGACGAAGAGCGGTCGGTCGACCGGGAAGCTGTTGAGGTTGTACACGCTGGTGAAGCTCTGGACGAAGACCTCGACGGGCTCGTCCCCGCGCATCCGGCCCACCTCGTTCACGCTCGCGGCGACCAGGATCGAGCCTTGATGGTCCTCCGCGACCCGGGACGGGGCGTCGTCGGTCCGCACGTCGCGGTACACCTCGTCCGGGACGAACTCCCACACCACCAGGGAGTGCGACAGCTCCTCATCGTCCGGCGAGGACGCCACGACGGTGGGACCGCCGACGAAGCGGCCGCGGGCGACGACCTAGGACTCGCGGATCAGGTCGGTCGCCGTCGGCAGGTCCTCCACGGCTCCGGCCCCGATGCTGACCATCGGACCTCCACGGTCGTGAGGGAGGAGTTGTACCGCAGCTCGTGACAGCGGAGGGCCGCACGATGCCGAACCGCAACAACGCGGCGACGAGCCGACCGGATCGGGCCCTGGTCGCCACGAGCAGGTCCGCCGGGGGGGTCGGCTGCCCCGCGGAGGGGTAGACATCGCCCCATGAGCGCTGACACGGGACCCCAGACACGGGTCGTCGCCGGCCGGTACGCGCTCGGGGAGGTGCTCGGCCAGGGCGGCATGGGCACCGTGTGGCTGGCGACCGACCGCGTCCTCGAACGCCAGGTGGCGGTCAAGGAGGTCACCTTCCCGCTGCACGTCACCGAAGAGGAGCGGGCCATCCTCCGCGAGCGCACGATGCGCGAGGCGCGCGCCGCGGGACGGCTGGAGCACCCCCACGTCACGACGGTCTACGACGTCGTGGAGGAGGGCGGCAAGCCGTGGCTGGTGATGAAGCACGTCGCCGCCCGGAGCCTGCAGGAGGTCATCGAGGAGCGGGGACCGCTGCCGCCGGCGGAGGTGGCGCGCATCGGGCTGCACGTGCTGGACGCGCTCGGGGCCGCGCACGCCCTCGGGATCGTGCACCGTGACGTGAAGCCGGCGAACGTCCTGGTGGGCCCCGACGGCTCCGGCTGCCTGACCGACTTCGGCATCGCGACGACGACCGGCGACTCGAGCCTGACGACGAACGGTGCGCTGATCGGCTCGCCGTCCTACATGGCGCCGGAGCGGGCGCACGGCGACGAGCCCCGCCCACCGGTAGACCTGTGGTCCCTGGGCGCCACCCTGTACGCCGCGGTGGAGGGCCGTCCTCCGTTCGACGGCGGCGAGTCCATGGCCACGCTGATGAGCGTCGTGTCCGAGCCCCCGGCCCCGATGCTGCGCGCCGGACCGCTCGAGCCGGTGCTGCGCGGCCTGCTGACGAAGGACCCCGCCCAGCGGAGCACCGCGGCCATCGCCCGGTCGCAGCTCGCGGCCGTCGCCGCCGGGAACGCGTCGGCTCCGAAGGCCCCTGCCCCGGCGCCACCGCCTCCTCCGTCGTCACCGGGACCCATCCCGGGCGGAACGGCGGAGCGCATCGACGCCGCCGATCTGCTGGCGCTGGCGTCGGCGTCCCGCGCGCTGCTGGGATCGGTCGCCCGCGACGCCCGTGACCAGGCGCGGCACATCCGCGGCACCCGGCGCGAGCGCAAGGAGTCGCGTCCGGTGGTGAAGCCGGCCCCGCCCGTTCCCCCGGCCCGGTCGAAGTCGAGGTTCCGGTTCAAGCGCCGCTGGGTCGTCGTGCCGGTCGTGACGACCCTGCTCGTCCTCCTGGTACTGCTGGTCGGCGCGGCTCTCGCCATCGGCGCCTTCTTCGACTGAGTCAGCCGATCCCCGGCAAGAACCTGCCGGTCTGCGCGGAGTAGGCGCCGTACGCGTCACCGTGGACGGCGCGCAGGTAGGGCTCCTCCACCGCCCGCACCTGCAGCTGCACGGCGACGACGAGGGCGGCCAGCGCGAGGGCGCTGACCCACGTGGGCACCATGAGCACGACGCCGACCTGGGCGACCACCATCGCGGTGAAGATCGGGTTGCGGACGTGGGCGAACACGCCCGTCGTCACGAGCTCGGTGCGCTCGCCCGGGTCGACACCGATCCGCCAGGACTCCCCCATCCCGGTCTGTGCGGCGAGCGTCACGGCGAAGCCGGCCAGCGCCAGCACGAGACCGGCCACCCGGACGACGAGGGGCGGATCGGTCGGCACGACGTCGGCCACCGCGAGCAGCGGCCCGGCGAGCCCCAGGACGATCGCGGCGACGAACAGCACGCCACCCCACCACCCGGCCTCGGCCGGCGTCCCGGAGATGCCGTGGAAACCGGCCGAGCCGGTGCGGCGCCGCTGCACCCAGGAGCGGACGCCGAACAGGACGACGAGCGCGACGACGTACAGCACCAGGGCTCCGACGGTCACCGGCCGACCTCCCGGTGCGAGATCTGCAGGGTGGGCGCCGGCGCGCAGCAGCCGTCGGCGCAGTGCTCCGCGGCAGCGCCGGGGAGGACCGGCCCGCAGCCGCACCCCTCGCCTCGCCACGCGGCGCGGCCCTCACGGACGGCGACGGCGGCGATCACCAGGCCGGCGACCGGGTCGGCCCACCCCCAGCCGAGGGTGGCGTTCAGGACGAGGCCGGCCAGCAGCACCGCGGACAGGTAGGTGCACAGCAGCGTCTGCGTGGAGTCCGCGACGACCGCCTGCGAGCCCAGCGCGCGGCCGGTGCGGCGCTGGGCCCAGGAGAGGAAGGGCATGACGACCAGGGAGGCGATCGCCAGCCCGATGCCGATCGGTGAGGCGTCCGGGTCGCTGCCCGAGAACAGCGCACGGACCGATTCGACCCCGACGTAGGTGGCGAGCGCGAAGAACGACAGCGCCATCAGCCGCAGCGCCTGTCGCTCGCGCGACTCGGGGAGCCGGGAGCGGAACTGCCACAGGATGACCAGACCGCTGGACACCTCGACGACGGAGTCCAGCCCGAAGCCGACGAGGGCGACCGAGCCGGCCGCGAGCCCCGCGACCACGGCCACCACCGCCTCGACCACGTTGTAGGCGACCGACGCCCCGGCCAGCAGCTGCGCCCGCCGGCCGAGGCGGATCCGCTCGGTCGTCACCGGAGTGCCGTCTCGCCGTAGGTGGGGCACAGGGCCACCGCGTCGCCGGTGGCGGCGAGCAGCCGCTCGGCGGAGGCCAGGAGCTCCATCAGCTGGGCGGAGTGGGCCAGCGACCAGATCGAGGCACGGCCGTGCGGCCGCGAGGACACCAGGCCGCAATCGCGCAGGCAGGCGAGGTGCGCCGAGACGGTCGACTGCGCCAGGCCGAGATGGGCGGTGAGGTCCACGACCCGGTGCTCGCCCGAGGCGAGGTGGCGCAGGATCGCCAGCCGGCCGGGGTCGCCCAGGCTGCGGAACATGCACGCGGCCGCGGACATCGCCACCGGCTCGTTCACGTGGAGGACCGATGAGGCCGCGTGAACCATCGTCATGCGGCGATGATATCGACACATGACGGGCAGAGGAACAGGCAGGGTTCCCGACACCGAGGACAAGGACGCTTGACAGGTCTCCGGGTGTCAAGCACGCTTGTCATGCACCCTCGGTGAGCAGAGGAGCCATGGACAACGACGTCAGGGAGCTGCGCGTGGCCGCAGGGCTGTCGCAGCGCGAGCTCGCGGAGGCGCTGGCCGTCTCCCGGCAGACGGTCAACTCCATCGAAACCGGCCGGTACGACCCCTCGCTCCCGCTTGCCATCGCCATCGCCCGGCACTTCGCCCGACCCGTCGAGGAGATCTTCCATGTCGACTGACCGACCCTCCGCGAAGCAGGTCGCCATCCTCCTGCTGGTCTTCGGCGGCACCCTCGCGGTCGTGCTCACCGTCGGGCTGCTGCTGCGGGAGCACGGGCCGGGCAACATGGGCAACGGCCTGCTCCAAGGAGCGGCTTTCGGCCTGGTGCTCGCCGCCGTCATGGGCTGGCGCCTGGTCCGGCGACCCGAGCGCGTCACGACGTTCGAGCGGGCGTGGAGCCAGACCGGCGACGAGCGGGACGACGCCGTCCTGACCCGGGCCCTGGCCGTGCTGGGCCTGGCCTCCTTCCCGCTGACCGCCGTCGCGGCCATCTCCATCGCCTTCGGCGCCTCG
The DNA here is from genome assembly GCF_900102425.1 of Blastococcus aurantiacus. Lineage (GTDB taxonomy): Bacteria > Actinomycetota > Actinomycetes > Mycobacteriales > Geodermatophilaceae > Blastococcus > Blastococcus aurantiacus. Next base: position 210,760 of record NZ_FNBT01000004.1, on the reverse strand, counting down.
GTGGAGATGTGCCTGGCGCTCCTGCTCTTCGCCGAGATCGGCGTCGGGGCGCTGGCCTTCGCCGTCATCGACCGGCGGAGCTGAGGCGGGCCGGCGTTCGCCGTGCTGACCGCGGCCGCCTGGGCCAAGGTGAGGTCATGACGACACCCGAGCCCCAGCCCCGCGACATCGCCCTCGAGCAGGAGACCCCCGAGCAGGCCGCCGACCTCGAGGCGCAGAGCGAGCCGGAGGGCACCTCGGACGAGGCCGTGGGCGGAGCTCACCCCTCCTAGGCAGCGACGGGCAGCTGCTCAGCCGCCCAGCCGTGCGTGGTCGATCCGGCCGGCAGCCACGTAGTACAGCGTGCTGCCGGCCGGCACCGGCTCGTCCCACGGCGGGCTGACCCGCAGGCCCGCCTCTCCGCGCAAGGCGAGCACCGTCGCCCCGAACGTGCGCCCGAAGAACGTCTGGCACTCGCCGAAGGTGGCGTGGGCGAAGCCCTGCGGAACCCGCACCGAGTAGGTGTTGCCGTGCCCGTGGCTGCTCATCAGGTCGTTGTAGACCTGGGTGATCCCCGGATCGGTCGCCTCCTCGGTGAGCAGGAAGGGCATGTGCCACTGCACGACCTGCACGCCCCGGTTGACGTAGCGCAGGCTCTCCTGGCGGCTGAGGTCCCGGACCGCGGCGACCAGGTGCACGTCGGGGTTGGCGTGGTCGACGGCGACCGCGATAGCCAGCGTCTCGTTGTCGTCCCGGCCGTCGATGACCACCGTCCGCGCTCGGTCGACGCAGGCGCGGACCATCACGTCCTCGCGGGTCAGGTCACCGCGCACGAAGTGCAGCGCCGGCTCGTCGGGCATGGGGTTCTCGGCGACGTCGTCCCAGGCGCAGAGCGCCACCTGGTACCGGCCTTCCGCGGTCAGCTCCGCGACGATCCGCTGGGTCCGGCCGGGCCAGTAGCCGATCAGCACCACGTGCTCGGACAGATCCAGGGCGACCACTCCTCTCGTGCGACGCCCGCGGATCGACTGCAGGGCGTCGGCCAGTTGGGTGAACAGCAGCGTGAGGGTGACGATCCCGCCCACGACGACGAACGCACCGACGACCCGTCCGCCGGTGGAGACGGGGAAGACGTCGCCGTAGCCGACCGTGGCCGAGGTGACGACGAAGTACCACCAGTAGGTGTCCGGGTGGACGATCTCGCTGTCGGCCGGCTCGACCAGCGCCATGACGAGCCAGCTGGTGGCGAAGACCAGTGCGGCGACGCACAGCGGCAGCCGCCACCCGTGCAGCCGCAGCCTGGCGAATCGCGACAGGCGCTGGATCAGGAACAGCACCGCAACTCCCTCACGTCGGCCCGCTCACGACGAGCAGCATGCCCCCCGTCGTCGTAGCGTCCGGCGGGTGACCGCTCCCAGTCCCGACTTCTACCTGCTCGACGAGCTCCTGGCTCCCGAGGACATCGCGATCCGCGACCGGGTCCGCGCCTTCTGCGCGAAGGAGGTGACGCCGACGATCAACGAGTTCTGGGACCGTGCCGAGTTCCCCTTCGACGTCGTGCCGAAGCTGGCGGGGCTCGGCGTCGTCGGCGGCACCATCGAGGGCTACGGCTGCCCAGGCATGAGCAACGTCGCGGCCGGGCTCGTCGCAGCCGAGTTCGCCCGCGCGGACGGCAGCGTCGGGACGTTCAACGGGGTGCACAGCTTCCTGGCGATGCAGTCGATCGCGGTGCTGGGTTCGGAGGAGCAGCGGGAGCGCTGGCTGCCGGAGATGGCGCGGCTGGAGAAGATCGGGGCCTTCGGCCTCACCGAGCCCGAGCACGGGTCCGACGCCGTGGCCCTGGAGACCGCCGCCCGCCGGGACGGCGACTCCTTCGTGCTGAACGGCCGGAAGAAGTGGATCGGCAACGGCTCCATCGCCGACTACGTGATCATCTGGGCCCGTGGTGAGGACGGCGCCGTCGGCGGCTACGTCGTGGAGACGGGCGGGCGCGAGGGAGGGCTGCCCGGCTACGAGGCGACGGTCATGACCGGGAAGACGGCGCTGCGGGCGGTCTGGCAGGCCGAGATCACGCTGACCGACGTCCGGGTTCCGGTGGAGAACAAGCTCGCCGAGTGCCACTCCTTCAAGGACGTCTCCCGGATGCTCGACCGCACCCGGTACACCGTCGCGTGGCGCGCGCTGGGGCTCGCGATGGCCTCTTACGAGCTGGCGCTGGCCCACGCCCTGCAGCGGGAGCAGTTCGGACAGCCGATCGCCGGCTTCCAGCTGGTGCAGGACAAGCTGGCACGGATGCTCTCCGAGATCACCACGATGCAGCTGATGTGCTGGCGGCTGTCCACGCTCGCCGACTCCGGCCGGATGACGGCGGCGATGGCCTCGCTGGCCAAGATGAACTGCGCGGCCAAGGCCCGGGCGATCGTGGCCGACGCGCGCGACATCCTCGGCGGCGACGGCATCCTGCTCGACCACCACGTGGCGCGGCACCACGCCGACATGGAGGCGATCTTCACGTTCGAGGGCACCGACTCGGTGCAGGCGCTGATCGTCGGCCGGGAGATCACCGGTCTGTCGGCGATCAGCGGGCGCAAGCCGGAGCGCTGAGCCCCGGCCCGCGGAACCTCAGCGCGCGGAGGTGAGCGTCTTCGCCGTCACCCGCGCGCACTCGGGGCAGGCGGTGCGCCCGGCACCGACCCGGGACCACTTCTGCGATCCCCAGATCTGGACGATCGCGCCGCAGACGGCCAGCTCGATCTCGCCGTCCAGCTCGGCGGGTGGGCGATGCGCCTCGACTGCGTGCCAGGGATGTGCCTGCTCGGCTGGCTCCCCGTTGGACCAGCGGTCCGGGCGGGCGAACCCTACGGCGTACGTGTCCACGAAACCTTGTGTGCCCGGTTCCACAGCCGGTCAATCCCGCCCGTTGGGACGAATGCGACCGAACCGTTCCCCAATGCTCTCCGGGTGTTCCTCAGGGTGTTGCCGGAGGCGGGCGGTGGCGCAGCCGCGTTACCGTCGGGAGGGCCGAGTCGAGGGAGTGGGCGCATGGATCCGGTGAGCCTGCTGGTGGGCGGTGTCCTGCTCGCGTCAGGGTTCCTCGCGGGCAGGCTGGGCCGGCGTCGGTCCGCCCCTCCCCCGCCGGTCACCCCGGTGTGCGGCTGCGGGCACGCGCTGAGCCAGCACGACCGCGACACCTCGACCTGCTACGCCGAGCTCAAGCGCGACACCTACGACAAGCGCGGCCGGTGGTCGGGCCACAACTGGGTGCCCTGCACCTGCCGGCAGTACGTCGGCCCCCGCCCGATCGACGAGGTCTTCGCTCCCCGTCTCCTGCCGCCGACGGTCGACTGACGGCGTGCCCGAGTTCCCCGCCCGGCCGGCCCGGCGCCGGCGCACCGACCTGCTCGGGGTCACCGAGCCCGTCCGCGCGCTGGCCAGCGCCGGGGCCTTCGCCGCGGGCCTGCCGCTCCTGCAGCTGGCCCCCCGCGGCGAGCCGCACCCGGTGCTGGTGCTGCCGGGCCTGATGGCCTCGGACGTCTCCACCCGGGTGCTGCGCGTGTGGCTTCGGCGGCTGGGCTACCCCGTCGTCGGATGGGAGCTGGGCCGCAACCGCGGACCGACGCACGAGGTCTTCGACGCGCTGCCACGGTTGCTCGACCGGCTCGCGGCCGAGCACGGGACGGCGGTGAGCATCGTCGGCCAGAGCCTGGGCGGGATCTTCGCCCGGACCCTGGCCCGTCGCGTCCCGCGCCAGGTCCGACAGGTCGTCTCGCTCGGGTCGCCGTTCGGCGGCGGGGACGTCGACGACAGCCCGGCCGCCCGGCTGTACCGGCGCTACTCCTCGCAGCACGGCACGCAGCGACCCGTCAGGCCGCGGACCTCGCTGGCCGCTCCCCTGCCGGTGCCGAGCACCGCCGTCTACTCGCGGTGGGACGGCGTCGTCGACTGGCGCGCCTGCCGCCAGCAGCCCGGCCCGCGCAGCGAGAACGTCGCCGTGCACGCCAGCCACCTCGGCATGGGCCACGACCCCGCCGTGCTCTGGGTCATCGCCGACCGGCTGGCCCAGCCGCGGCACGAGTGGCAACCCTTCCAGCGGCCCACCCGCTTCGGCCTCGGCGCCCTGTTCCCGCCGGAGGGCTGACCGGGTCGCACATCGCACCCGATCGAGCGACCCGATCGGCCCCGCTGACCGGCAAGATCGCCGCCATGCGCTGGTTCCGCTCGTCCGACCGCCGTCCCGACGCGCAGTCCACGGACCCCCTGCTCGAGCGCTATCAGCAGCTCGGCTTCCGCGCGAACGACGACGAGGAGGTCGACGCGGCGCGGGCCGAAGAAGCGGACCGCATCGCCGCGGAGCTGCTGGACCGGGACGACCAGGACCGCAACATGTGGTTCGACCGCGGGATGTTCGCCAAGTGGCGGCGGGACTGGCCGGCGTCCCAGGACTACAGCGCCCGGTCGCTCGAGCTCACCCCGGAGTCGCAGCGCGAGGAGGAGCCGGCCGCCTGGAACCTCGGCATCGCGGCGACGGCGCGCCGCGACTGGGCCACCGCCCGCCGGGCCTGGACCGCCTACGGCCTCCGGGTGGGCGGTGAGGGGGACGAGCCGATCGAGGACGACCGGGGCCCTGGCGCAGTCCGGCTCAACCCGCCCGTGCGCTACGTCGGCCAGCGCGACCTGGAGCTCGACGGCCGCGTGTGGGAGCCGGAGGTCGTGTGGGGCCTGCGCCTCGACCCGGCCCGCATCAGGATCGCCAGCGTGCCCCTGCCGGAGTCGGGGCACCGGTTCGGCGACGTCGTCCTGCACGACGGCGAGCCGCAGGGCACCCGCCGACACGACGGGACCGACCACCCGGTCTTCGAGGAGATCGAGCTGTGGGAGCGGTCACCGATCCCGACGTCCAGCGTGGGAGTGCGCGCCGCGGACGAGGACGTGACCGAGCTGCGACACGCGCTCGAGCTCGCGGAGCTCGAGGTGGAGGACTGGACCACCGAGATGGGCGTGCTCTGCCGGGCCTGCTCGGAGGGGGTCGTCGACGACCAGGACCACCGGCCGCACCTGCCGGCCGACGGCGGCCGCCGGCTCGGCATCGCCGGCGACCCCGACGTGGCGCGGCAGGTCGTGGCCGCGTGGGTGCGGCACGCCGCCGGCCGGGAGGCCGGCGAGGTCGTCGTCGAGCTGGAGTAGGTCGCTCAGCGGCGCAGTGCCCGGGTCACCTTCCGCACGCCGAGGACGGCCGCGCCGGCGCCGGCGACCCAGGGCCCGGCGACGACCACCGGGTCGAGCAGGTGGTGCCGGGCGTCCGACCGTCCGCGGCGGGAGCGCAGACCGCCCCGGGTGAACTCGCTGCGGATGCCGGTGGCCGGCACGTCGGGCCGGGTGGAGGCGAAGGAGCGCAGCCGGTGCTCGGCCGCGTCGATCCGGTCACCGGCGACCAGCAGCAGCCAGTGCGCCAGCCGCCCTTCGCTGAACCGGGCGTAGGCGTACTTCCGGACGACGCCGGACAGCCCCTTCGGCGGCTGGGCCGTCCCGAAGACCGGCGTGACGAACGCGTGCTCGATCGAGTGCTCCCGCGGCCACTTCTGCGGCTGGCGCTCGGGGAAGTCCCAGTGCGCGCCGGTGTCGGCCGGGTACTGGAGCTTCGGGTACGAGGGCCGGTCGACCGGGTCGAGGTCCACGCCCCAGCCGGGGATCCGCGCGCGCAGCTCTTCCCTGCTGGGCGGCGGCGTGCGCTTGTCGCGGACGTAGGCGCTGGGGATGTCGGGGTGGGTCATGTCGGCTCCTCGCTCAGGCCGCGCTGGGCACGATCAGCGGCTTGATGCAGCCGTCCAGCTTGCTGGAGAACACGTGGTAGGCCTCGGGGATCTCCTCCAGGGAGAACCGGTGGGTGACCATCTGGCGCGGCGTGAGGAAGCCGTTGCGCACGTGCTCGAACATCCGCGGCCACTGCCGCTTCACCGGTGTCTGGTTCATCCGCAGCGTGAGGCCCTTGTTCAGGGCGTCGCCGAACTTGACCGCGTTCGGGATCGGTCCGTAGGCGCCGACCACCGAGACGTTCCCGCCCTTCCGGACGCCGTCGATCGCCCAGTTCAGCGCGGTGGCCGCACCACCCTGCAGCTTCAGCTTGGGGCCGGTGACCTGCTGGGCGAGGTTCCCGTCGGCCTCTGCGCCCACCGCCTCGATGACGACGTCGGCACCGAGGTAGTCGGTCTGCTTCTTCAGCTCGACCACCACGTCGTCGTACTCGTCGTAGTCCAGCGTCTCGGCGTAGGCCATCGTCCGGGCCTTCTCCAGGCGCTCCTTGAGGTGGTCGACCACGATGACGCGGCCGGCCCCCATCAGCCAGGCGGACTGGGCCGCGACCAGTCCGACCGGCCCGGCGCCGAGGACCACGACGGTGTCGCCCTCGGCGATCTCGCCCAGCTGGGCGCCGAAGTAGCCGGTGGCGGCGGCGTCGGTGAGGAGGACGGCGTCCTCGTCGTCCATCCAGTCGGGGATCTTCACCGGCCCGACGTCGGCGAAGGGCACCCGCACGAACTCCGCCTGGCCGCCGTCGTAGCCGCCGGTGGTGTGCGAGTAGCCGTAGATGCCGCCGACGGCGGTCGCGTTGGGGTTCACGTTGTGGCAGTTGCTGTACAGCCCGCGGGCGCAGTACCAGCAGCTGCCGCAGAAGATGTTGAACGGCACCATGACCCGGTCGCCGACCTGGAGGTTCTGCACCGAGGAGCCGACCTGCTCCACCACGCCGATGAACTCGTGGCCGAAGGTGTGGCCGACCCGGGTGTCCGGCATCAGCCCGTGGTAGAGGTGCAGGTCCGAGCCGCAGATGGCGGCGAGGGTGACCCGGACGATGGCGTCGTTCGGGTGCTCGATGACCGGCATCGGCTTGTCTTCGACCCGGATCTTGTACGGGCCTCGGTAGACCATCGCGCGCACGGGGAGCTCCCTGGATCACGGCCGCTGGCCGGGCGGTACGCCGTCTCCGTTGGCTCGAAGGGCAGCACCGCTCCGCACCTGCCCGTGCACCCCTCGGGCGAAACGGCGTCAGCGCAACCGCTGGGGCACTCCCGCGGTCAGCAGCTCCACCCGCTGCGAGGCGGCCGCGACGCGGGAGTTGAGCATCCCCATCTCGTCTCGGAACCGTCGTCCCGACGCGGTGGCCGGCACGATCCCGCTGCCCACCTCGTTGCTGACCGCGACCACCCGACGGCGGGTGGCCGACCACGCCGAGAGCAGGTCGTCCACCGCGGTGGCCAGCCGGTCGTCGGCGCCCGGGCGTTCGTCCCAGACGCCGCACCCGTCCATCGTCCCGGCGAGCCAGGTGGTCAGGCAGTCGACGAGCACCGGCGGTCCGGGACGGCCCAGCACGCCGGGCAGGTCCAGCGTCTCGACCGTCCGCCAGGACGCCGGCCGGCGGCGCTGGTGCAGCGCGACGCGGTCGGCCCACTCAGGGTCGTCCGGGCCGGCCGGGCGCCCGCAGGCCACGTAGTCGACCACCCGCTCGCGGGCCAGCAGCCGCTCGGCGTAGGAGGACTTGCCCGAGCGCGCGCCGCCGAGCACGAGCACACGACGGGGACGGCGGAGCGGCACGGCCCCGAGTCTGCCGCCCGGGTTCGCCGGGTCTCCGCCGGGGGCATGGAGGCGGGATGCGCGCGCAGCAGGTGACCGACCCGGTGGCCTACCACGGCGAGGGGCCCGTCTGGTCGCCGTCCTGGGGCGGGCTGCGCTGGGTGGACATGCTGGCCGGCGACGTCCTCTCGCTGGCCGCGGACGGCTCGGTCCAGCGGCGGTCGGTCAGCACGGTCGTGGCGGCGCTGCGGCCCCGGCGCGGCGGTGGTGCGGTGCTCGGGATCGAGCGCGGCTTCGCCCTGGAGGACGCCGACGGCACGGTGACCCGCCTCCCGCCGCTGTGGGACGACGAGGGCGTGCGGATGAACGAGGGCGGCTGCGACCCCCAGGGGCGCTTCTACTGCGGCTCGATGGCCTACGACCAGCGCCCGGGCGCCGCCACCCTCTACCGCCTGGACCCCGACGGCGGCACCACCGCCGTGCTCGAGGGCGTCACCGTCTCCAACGGGCTGGAGTGGAGTCCCGACGGCTCCCTCGCCTACTACGACGACACCGCCACGCACCGCGTCGACGTCTTCGACCACGACCCGGACCGCGGGCTGCACGGACGCCGTCCCTTCGCCGAGATCCCCGACGGGGGCCTGCCCGACGGGCTCGCCGTCGACGCGGACGGCGGGGTCTGGGTGGCGCTGGCCGATCGAGGCGAGGTGTGGCACTTCACCGCCGAGGGGGTGCACGACGAGGTCGTCGAGGTGCCCGTCGGCATGGTGACCGCCTGCACGTTCGGCGGGCCGGACCTCGACCAGCTGTTCATCACGACGTCGCGGGAGAACGTGCCGCCGGGTGAGGACCCGCTGGCGGGCTCGCTCTTCCGTGCCGACGTCGGCGTGCGGGGACTGCCGGTCCGGGAGTTCGCCGGCTGAGCATGTGGTCGTCTGTGCCAGGCTGATGAGCGTGAGCGACGTCCAGGTGGTCACCAGCCGGGAGGTGCCGCTGGGTGGACCGCGGGCCATGACGGTGCGCCGCACCCTGCCGCAGCGCGCGCGGTCCCTGGTCGGGGCGTGGTGCTTCGCCGACCACTACGGGCCCGACGACGTCGCGACCACCGGCGGCATGGACGTCCCGCCGCATCCGCACACCGGCCTGCAGACGGTCAGCTGGCTGTTCAGCGGCGAGATCGAGCACCGCGACACCACAGGCGCCCACGCGATCGTCCGGGCCGGCGAGCTGAACCTCATGACCGGCGGGTCGGGCGTCGCGCACTCGGAGGTCTCCACCCCGGACACCGGCACGCTGCACGGCGTCCAGCTGTGGACGGCGCTGCCCGATGCCGCGCGCCACCTGCCGCGGTCCTTCGTGCACCACGTCCCCGAGGTGGTCGCGCTGGACGGCGCCACGGTCCGGGTGCTGCTCGGGACGCTGGCCGGCTCGACGTCCCCGGTGCCGACGCACACCCCGCTGCTCGGCGCGGAGGTGGTGCTCCAGCCCGGGACGGAGCTGGTGCTCGACGTAGCGCCGGGGTTCGAGCACGGCGTGCTGGTGGACCGGGGGCCGGTCGTCCTGGACGGCGTGGAGCTGGGCCGCGCCGAGCTGGGGTACACCGCGCCCGGCCGACAGCAGCTGACGATCGGCAACCCCGGGGACCGGGGCGCCCGGGTCATGCTGCTGGGCGGCGAGCCGTTCCCGGAACCCGTGGTGATGTGGTGGAACTTCATCGGGCGCACCCACGAGGAGATCGCCCGCTACCGCGAGGACTGGGAGTCCGGCTCGGCCCGCTTCGGACAGGTCGAGGGGTACGGCGGGCAGGTGCAGCGCCTGCCCGCACCGCCCCTGCCCACCGTCCGACTCAAGGCCCGGATGGCACCGCCCGCGGCCCGGGACCCCAGCGCCTGGGGCTGAGCGTCACGCTCCGGGCTGGACGCTCCCCGGCTCGACCACGGAGTCGACCAGGCCGTAGGTGCGCGCCTCCTCGGCGGTGAACCAGCGGTCCCGGTCGGCGTCCGCGGTGATCTGCTCGACCGACCGGCCGGTGTGCTGCGCGGTCAGCTCGGCGATCCGCCGCTTCATGGAGCTGAACGCCGCGGCCTGGACGGCGATGTCGGACTGCACACCGGAGAGCCCGGCCGACGGCTGGTGCATCAGGATGCGGGCGTTCGGGAGCGCGTACCGCTTGCCGGGAGCCCCGGCCGAGAGCAGGAACTGCCCCATCGACGCGGCGAAGCCGAGCGCCCAGGTCGACACGTCCGGCCGGATCAGCTGCATGGTGTCGTAGATGGCCATCCCGGCCGTGACCGAGCCACCGGGTGAGTTGATGTAGAAGGTGATCTCCCGGGTCGGGTCGTGCGCCGCCAGGAGCAGCAGCTCCGAGGTGATCCGGTTGGCGACGTCGTCGTCGACCGGCTGGCCGAGGAAGACGATCCGTTCCTCGAGCAGCCGGTCGCGCACCGACTCGCTCGTCCCGGTCGAGCCTGCTGTGCCGACTGCGAGAAGCATCCTGCTCATCCCATGACCTCCGTCTGCCTGATCGGTGAGGAGGTCGACGCTCGGGCATCCGCGGTCGCCGGCCAAGCCGTTTCAGCTGAGGGCGGAGGGTTGCGCGGAGAGCGGAACGGGCGTGGTCAGGACAGGCGGCGCCGGAATTCCTCCAGGGCGTCCCGGCCGGTGTCGGACGGCAGGGCGAGGTGCACCTGGTCGATGTCGCTGCCGTAGCGGGCCCGCAGTTCACCGGCGACCTGCTCCAGCGTCCCGATCACCGCGAACGCCTCGAGCAGCTCGTCGTCCACGAGGTCGCCCATCCGCACCCAGCGGTCCGGGTCGCGGCCGACGGACAGCTGGTGGAGCTGCTCGTACAGGTCCCCGCGGTCCCGCTGACGGAGCACCTCGGCGTAGGAGGGGGTCGAGCCGTAGAAGGCGATCTGCCGCCGGAGGGCGGTGAGCTCCTGCTCACCGGGCCCGTCCTCCGCGGTGACGACGACGAAGCCCGGGCAGTGCACGACGACGTCCGAGCGCTCCCTGCCCGCGCGCTCCAGCCCGTCGTGCAGCGCGGGCAGGGTCACCTCGCGGAACCACTCCGGGGTGCTGAAGGCGTGCGGAATCAGCCCGTCGGCCAGCTCGCCCGCCAGCCGCGTCATGACCGGGCCCACGGCGGCGAGGTGGACCTCAGGGGCGGTCTCCGCCGGCGCCGGCCGGAAGTTGTCGGTCATCAGCGTGTGCGTGTAGTGCTCGCTGCGGAAGTCGAGCGGGACGCCCTCGTTCCAGTCCCGCCAGATCGCGTGCAGGGCCTGGATGTAGTCGCGCATCTGGGCGGCCGGCTTGCCGCTCCAGGGCATGTGGAACCGCCGCTGGATGTGCGGCTTGATCTGGGTCCCCATCCCCAGCACGAACCGCCCGCCGGACAGCAGGTGCAGGTAGTGGGCCGCCCCGGCCACGACCATGGGGCTGCGCGCGAAGGCCACGGCGATGTGCGTCTCCAGCCGCATGTCCCCCGCCGAGCCCGCCGCCAGCGCGAGGGGCAGGAAGGGATCGTGCGCGACCTCGGCGGTGGAGATCGCGTCGAAGCCGAGGTCTCTCGCGCGGGCGGCCTCCTCCGCGACCTCTGCCGCCCCGCCCCGCAGCCCGTATCCGATGCGCACGGCCCGGCCTACTTCGGGACCTGGCGCATGAAGATCGAGGGGTGGAGCCCGTCGGCCAGCGGCCGGAACTCCTGCTCCATCTGCGCGGCCAGGTCGTCGAGGTCCCAGGGACCGTCGGAGGCGATGGACGCTCGCACCTCCGGGTTGTTCCACAGCGTCACGCCGTAGCCGGCCGCTCCGAGGGTGCGACCGGAGATCCAGTCGGAGGCCTCGCTCGCCAGGTAGGTCACCAGCGGCGCGATGTTGTCCGGGGACCTCGAGTCGTCGTCGGCCGGTCGCTCGGAGCTGCGCAGCTGCTTGTCCTGCGGGATGGTCGCGGTCAGCCGCGTCGCAGCACCCGGCGCGATGGCGTTCGCGGTCACGCCGTAGCGCCCCAGGGCGTTGGCCAGCGACGCGGTCAGGCCGATGATGCCCATCTTGGCCGCGGCGTAGTTCGGCTGTCCCGGCGAACCCTGCAGGGCCGAGTCCGAGGTGAAGTTGATGATCCGGAAGTGGCCGTCCGGGTTGCGCTGCTGGCGCCAGTAGGCGGCCGCCGGCTTGACGGTGCTGAAGTGCCCGCGCAGGTGGACGCGGATGACGGCGTCCCAGTCCTCGTCGTCGAGGTTGAAGATCATCTTGTCGCGCAGGATGCCGGCGACGTTCACGACGACGTCGAGCTTGCCGTAGGTGTCGACGGCGAGGTCGACGAGCCGCTTGCCGGTCGCGGTGTCGGCGATGTCGCCGCCGTCGCTGACCGCCTCTCCCCCGGCCCCGACGATCTCGTCGGCGATGTCGCGCGCCGGGCCCTCGTCGCCGCCGGTGCCGTCGGGTCCGGCGCCGAGGTCGTTGACCACCAGCTTCGCGCCCTGCTCGGCGAACAGCCGGCTGACCGACGCCCCGATCCCCCTGCCCGCTCCGGTGACGATGACGACCCGGCCATCGAGTGTGCCGCTCATGGAATGCCTCTCGTGGGGTCGAACGCAGCAGTCGGTGACAACCCGCGCTCGACGTGGTGAGAGCACGTTCTACCGGTTGTGAGAGCACGTTCTACTACGGTAGGAACGACACCCGCAAGGGTGCGCCTCGACGAGGTCGGCTCCGTCAGCAGCGACACGCGAAAGGACGGCCGATGCCCGGGCCGACACCACTGCCCACACCGGACACCGCCCCCTACTGGGAGGGCGCGGCGGCCGGCGAACTGCGCATCCAGCAGTGCACCAGCTGTACGAGGCACTACTTCTACCCCCGCCCGTTCTGCCCGAACTGCGGGTCGGCGGAGGTCGTCTGGCGCGTGGTCAGCGGCCGGGCGACGCTCGTCTCCTACGTCATCAACCACCGGCCGATCCCTGCGTCCGACACACCCGTGGTCATCGCCCTCGTCCAGCTCGAGGAGGGGCCGCAGATGATGTCCAACATCGTCGGGGTGGAGCCGGAGCCGGAGAACCTGCCGCTCGACCTGCCGTTGCAGGTGACCTTCGAGCAGCGCGGCGACCACGCCATCCCCGTGTTCGCCCCGGCGGAGGGAACCCGATGAGCACCACGTCGATGCACGGCGGCGACATCGCCATCGTCGGTGCCTCCGAGACCACCGGGATCGGCAGCCTGCCCGACGTCTCGATGCTGAACCTGCACGCCGACGCCGCGCGCAACGCCCTCGCCGACGCCGGCCTCACGACCAAGGACGTCGACGGCGTCGCGACGGCCGGACCGCTGGCGATGGAGGTGTCCCACCACCTCGGCATCACCCCGCGCTGGCTCGACGGCACGATGGTCGGTGGCTGCAGCTTCATGCTGCACGTCCGCCATGCCGCGGCCGCCATCGCCGCCGGAGCCGCCGACGTCGTCCTGGTCACCCACGGGGAGTCCGGGCGGTCGCGGGTGGGCATGGGCGGCCGGGGGCCGAACCCCTCGTCGCCCCAGGGCCAGTTCGAGGCCGTCTACGGGGCGGTCACCCCGTACTCCACGTTCACCGTGCCCGCGTTGCGCTTCCTGCACGACCGCGGCCTCGACCGCGAGGCGCTCGCCCAGGTCGTCGTGACCCAGCGCGAGTGGGCGGTCGGCAACCCGCGGGCGTCACGACGCACGCCGACGACGGTCGAGGCGGTCCTCGAGCAGCCGCCCGTGGCGTGGCCGTTCTCCAAGGACATGTGCTGCGTCGTCACCGACGGCGGTGGCGCGCTGGTGCTGACCAGCGCCGAGCGCGCCGCCGATCTGCCGGCCGGGGACCGCGCCGTCTACCTGCTCGGCTCGGGCGAGTCCGCCGAGGCGCCGATGGTGTCCCAGATGGCCGACCCGGGATCCTTCCGGGCGTTCCGGCTGGCGAGCGCGGAGGCACTGGCCACGGCCGGGATCGCGCACGCCGACGTCGACCACCTCATGGCCTACGACGCGTTCGCGCACCTGCCGCTGTACATGCTCGAGGACATCGGGTTCGTCGGGCGGGGCGAGTCCCGCGACTTCATCGCCGAGGGCCACACCGGCAAGGGCGGCCGCCTGCCCATGAACACCAACGGCGGCGGGCTGTCCTACACGCACACCGGGATGTACGGCATGTTCGCCATCCAGGAGGCGGTGCGCCAGCTGCGTGGTGAGGCCTTCGCGCAGGTGCCCGGCGTCCGCACCAGCTTCGTCCAGGGCGTCGGCATGTTCTTCGCCGCCGCCGGCAGCCTCGTCCTCTCGAACAGCCGGCCGTGACGTCGCCGGACGCGGTCGAGGTGACCGACGACGACCTGGCCGAGGAGCGCCTGTCCGGGCGGTCGTCGGAGGCGCGCGCCGCCCGCACGCAGCGCATGATCCGCGCGGCCATCGAGCTCGCCGGGCAGGGCGGCTACGAGGCGGTCCAGGTGCGGGAGGTGGCGGCCCGGGCGAAGGTCGCGCTGGCGACGTTCTACCGCTACTACCCCTCCAAGAAGCAGCTGCTGCTCGCCGCCGTCCAGTCCGAGATGGCCAAGCTCAGCGAAGACGTCGACGCGCGCCGTCCCCGCGGGGCGACGCCACAGGCACGGGCCGGCGAGGTCTTCGCCCGCGCGTTCCACGCGATGATCAAGGACCCCGGCTTCGCCCACGCGGCGCTGTCGGTGCGCCAGTCGCCGGTGCCCTTCGGCGCCCACGAGGAGCGCACCCCCCCGGTGGGGCACGACAACACGTTCGTCGACATCGCCGCGGCCGCCGCCTGGGGCGCCGACCACGAGGTGACGGCGGCGGAGTACCTCGCGCTGCACATGGTCGAGTCGCTCTGGATCGGCTGCACCGTCGACTGGCTCAACAGCCGGCTGACCGCCGACGCCGCGGAGCAGCGCATCCGCCTGGCCGCCGAGAAGCTGCTCGGCTGACCGCCGTCGCCGGCGTGCGCAGAACCCGCGGACGTGACCCTCGCCTCATTCCCGTTCCTGCGGCTACGATGACCGCGCCGCGTAAGTAGAGCGTGTTCTCCCCAGCGATCACCACGTCGCCGACGCGCTCAGACCGTCTCGCCACCCCCTGCAAGAAGGGCTCACCACCATGTCGACCGACGAGTTCCGGGCCAAGGCCCTGGCCTGGCTCCAGCAGAACGCCAAGCCGTTCGACGAGAACTCCCAGGGCAGCTCCGCGACGCTCGAGGAGTCCAAGGCGTTCCAGAAGGGGCTGTGGGAGGCGGGTCTCGCCGGCATCACCTGGCCCAAGGAGTACGGCGGCCAGGGCCTGGGCACCGCCGAGCAGCTCGCCTTCAACGAGGTGGCCGCCGACTTCCGCATGCCCGTGGGCCCGTTCGTCATCGGCCTCGGCATGCCCGCGCCGACGCTGCTGGAGTTCGGCACCGAGGAGCAGAAGAAGCGCTACATCCCGCCGATGCTGCGCGGCGACGAGATCTGGAGCCAGCTGTTCTCCGAGCCCAGCGGCGGCTCCGACGTCGCCAGCCTGCAGACCTCCGCGGTCCGCGTCGAGGACGGCTGGCTGATCAACGGCCAGAAGGTGTGGACCTCCGGTGCGCAGTTCAGCGACTACGGCGCCGTGCTGGTCCGGACGGACCCGACGCGGCCCAAGCACCAGGGCCTCACGATGTTCATCGTCGACCTGCACCACCCTGGCGTCACGGTGCGCCCGCTGGTCGTGGCCACCGGCGACGCACCGTTCAACGAGGTCTTCTTCGACGACGTCCACGTCCCCGAGGACGCGGTGATCGGCGAGGTCAACAACGGCTGGGCCGTCGCCGTGGCGATGCTGCGGTACGAGCGGGTCACCATCGGCACCGGTGTCCGCGCGCGGGCCAACCCGCTGGGCTACGACGCGCTGGTCGAGCTGGTCCGCGCGCGGGGCCTCGACGGGGACCCGACCGTGCGCCGGGTGCTCGCCCAGGTCGCCGCCCGCGAGAGTGCCATGCGGTCCTACAGCGCGGTGCTGCACCAGGAGGCCAAAGCCGGCCTGCCCATCGGCGCACGGGGCTCGGCGGCCAAGCTCGCCGGCGCCGTCTTCCCGCTGTGGGTCTCCGACCTCGTCCAGGAGATCTTCGGCGAGGAGCTGGCGCTGCAGACCCCGGACATGCTCCCCCTGGCCCGCTCGATCCTGGCCGCCCCCGGCGGCGCGACGGCGGGTGGCTCCAACGAGATCCAACGCAACATCATCGCCGAGCGCGTGCTGGGCCTGCCCAAGGACGCCGGCGTCGACAAGAACGTCCCCTTCAACCAGCTGAAGCTGTCCAAGTGACCGCCGCGTCCGCCCAAGGAGCGACCTCGTGACCCTCATCGACACCGACGACCAGCGCGATCTGGCGAGCAGCGTCAAGCGCTTCGTCGCCGGTCAGGCGCCGATGTCCGCCGTCCGGAAGACGATCGCCTCCGAGGCCTCCTTCGACCCGGAGGTCTGGCGGCGGCTGAGCCAGGACCTCGGTGTCGCGGGACTCGCGATCCCCGAGGAGTACGGCGGCGCCGGCGCCTCGTGGGCCGAGCTCGTCGTCGCGCTGCGCGAGCTCGGCGCCGGCCTGGTGCCGACGCCACTGCTGGCCACCAGCGTCCTGGCGACCGGCACGCTGCTGGCCCTGGACGACGAGGAGGCGCGGCGCGAGTGGCTGCCCCGCTTCGCCGAGGGCACCGCGATCGGCACGCTGGCGGTCAGCGAGGGTCCGCGGCGCGAGTGGCCCGTGGCCGACTCGGCCGTCGTCGTGGCGGACGGGGCGCTCACCGGCACGAAGACGGCGGTGCTCAACGCCGCCGACGCCGACGTCCTGCTGGTGACCACCGCCGAGGGCGTCTTCCTCGTGGAGAAGGGTGCTCCCGGCCTCACCATCACCCGCGTCGAGTCGCTGGACCTGACCCGCGGCATCGCGAACGTCTCGTTCGAGGGGACGCCGGGGCGCCTGCTCGCCGGCGACGCGGCCGCCGCCATCGAAAAGGTGGCCGACCTGGCGAACCTGGCCCTGGCGGCCGAGCAGGCCGCGGCGACCAAGGCCTGCCTGGACATGACGACCGAGTACGCCAAGATCCGCTACAGCTTCGGCCAGCCGATCGGCATCTACCAGGGCGTCAAGCACCCGCTCGCCGACATCTACACCGACTGGGCCCTGACCGACGCCGCCGTCCGCAAGGCGTCGGAGTCGCTGGCCGAGGGCAGCCCCACGGCGTCGCTGGACGCGGCGTCGGCCCGGCTCCTGGCCTCCAGCGGGTACGTCGAGGCCGCCAAGATGACGATGCTGCTGCACGGCGGCATCGGCTTCACCTGGGAGCACGACGCGCACCTGTACTACCGGAACGCCATCACCGGCAACGTGCTACTGGGCGGCCCTACGGCGCAGCAGGACCGCGTCGCCGAGATGCTCGGGGTCTGACCGCCGATGTATCCCGGGACCTGGGCGCAGACGGCGCCGGACAAGCTCGCGATGGTGATGGCCGGCTCGGGCCGGTCGCTCACCTACAAGCAGCTCGACGACAACAGTCGCCGGACTGCGCACTTCCTGCGCGACACCGTCGGGCTGGTGCCCGGCGACTCGGTCGTGGTGCTCAGCGACAACGTGCCCGAGACGCTGGAGCTGTACTGGGCCGGCGTGCGGATCGGGCTGTACGTGACTTTCGCGAACAGCCACCTGGCCGCACCGGAGGCCGACTACATCATCGAGAACTCCGGCGCGCGGGTGCTGTTCGTGTCGGCGAACCTGGCCGAGCTCGCGTCGAAGCTGACGGCACCGTCGGTGGAGCACCGTCTCGTCTTCGGTGGAGCGGTGCCCGGGTACGAGAGCTACGAGGCGGTGCGGGACGCCGCCTCGGACGAGCCGCTCGGTGACCAGCCGCGCGGCGACACGATGCTCTACTCGTCGGGCACCACCGGCCGGCCGAAGGGCATCAAGCGGCCGCTGACCGGGGCGCAGGTGGACGAGCAGAGCACCATGTCGGCGACGCTGCAGCTGCTCTACGGGATGACGAAGCAGACGATCTACCTGTCGCCGGCTCCGGCGTACCACGCAGCACCCATGGCGTTCATGGCCGCGGTGCAGTCGCTGGGCGGCACCGTGGTGATGATGGAGAAGTTCGACCCCGAGGGCGTGCTCGAGGCGATCCAGCGGTTCCGGGTCACCGAGATGCAGATGGTGCCGACGCACTTCGTGCGGCTGCTCAAGCTGCCGGAGAGCCTGCGCAGCAGCTACGACCTGTCCTCGCTGCGCATGGTCATCCACGCGGCCGCGCCGTGCCCGCCGGACGTCAAGCGGGCGATGATCGACTGGCTGGGGCCGATCATCATGGAGTACTACGCCTCGACCGAGGCCGCCGGATCGACCTTCATCGACTCGGCGACGTGGCTGGAACACCCGGGGTCGGTCGGGAGGCCGAGCACGCCGGGGAGCCTGCACATCTGCGATGCCGAGGGCAAGGAGCTCGGCCCGCGCGAGGTCGGGACGATCTACTTCGCCTCGGCGACGGGCACCCGGCCGTTCAGCTACCACGGAGACGAGGAGAAGTCCCGGGGAGCCGAGCACCCCGAGCACCCGGACTGGACGACCGTGGGCGACCTCGGCTACCTGGACGAGGACGGGTTCCTGTACCTGACCGACCGCTCGTCGTTCATGATCATCTCGGGTGGGGTCAACATCTACCCGCAGGAGATCGAGAACGCGTTCACGCTGCACCCGAAGGTGGCCGACATCGGCGTCATCGGCGTGCCCGACCCGGAGATGGGCGAGCGCGTGGTGGCCTTCGTCGAGCCAGCTCCTGGCGTGGAGGTCACGGACGACCTGGCCGGCGAGCTGGCGACGTTTGCCCGCGAGCACCTGGCCGGCTACAAGGTGCCCCGGGAGTTCCACTTCCGGGAGGCCCTGCCGCGCACGCCCACCGGCAAGATGGTCAAGGGCAAGCTGCGCGACGAGTACGCCGCCACGGTGAGCTGACCGCTCGAATTCAGAACGGTGGAGGATCCTCGCCCACCGCCGGCGGCGCCGGCGGTGGGCCGGGGGGCACCGCGAGCACCCGCCACCCGGGGGGTCGGCTGACCCGGGTGACCCCGGACGGCGTGATGACGGTGAGCACACCGTCGTCGCTCATGGTGTGCGTCCAGCCGTCCGCGTGGGTCTTGAGACGGTGGTGCCGTCGGCACAGGCAGCACAGGTTGCTGCAGTCGGTTCCGCCGCCGGCTCCGTGTGCGACGACGTGGTCGAGGTCCGCCCAGCCGGCGCTCACGCTGCAACCGGGATGACGGCAGGTCCGGTCCCGCGTGACCAGGAAGCGGCGCTGCCCCGCGGAGGGGCTGTACCGGTCCACCGCCGGAGGCGCGGAGAGGACCGGGCAGTCGCACCGCGTTCCGGGGTGGGCAGTGCACCCGCGAGCGGCGAGGCGCTCCAGCTCCCGCCGGCCGGTGACCGCGAGAAGCCGCCCGCACGCGTCGGTGACCGCGATGTCGAGCGTGCCGCCGGTCGGCGCCTGCAGCCCGCCCGGGCACAGCGCGTCCAGCTGCTCGAGCAGCTCCCGGAGGTGAGCGGAGGTGATCGCCTCCCCGTCGACCTCGCCCACCGACGCGGGGACCGGCCCCGGCACGAAGACGGCTGGCGGCGTCGCGCCGTCGCGCAGGAAGGCCCCGACGGTGAGCGCATGGAGCGGGGCGACCACCGTGACGTGCGCCGACACCGACGGCTGCTGCTGCCATGGCCGGAGCATCAGGTCGATGCCGGCTCCCACGCGGAGCATCCCGATGGGCCGACGGTCCCCCGCCTCCTGGGCGGCGCGGGCGTGCCCGTCGAGCGTCTTCCGGCAGGCCACCGCATCGGGGTGCGGCATCAGCATGCTGAGCTCGCTCATCCCGTTCCCGATCCGCCGCACCTTGACGTCCGCGGCGTCCCGGGCCTGCGTGCGGCGCCGGTCCGCGGCCGCCGCGTCGCGCGCCACGAGTTCCCGCTGGACACGCTCCCGCAGCCGCCGTACCGACAGCTCCGTCGCGATGGGGAGAACAGCCCGTTCCACGGCGGCGATGACCGCCGGATCGCTGTCGTCGGCCGGCCGTCCCAGCTCCGCCGCGATCGCCCGGGCGCGTGGCCAGTCCAGCCGGCCGGTGGCCAGTGCCGCCCAGGTCGCGGGCAGGCGGGTCGCGAGGATCTGGGCCTGGTCGAGCAGCGTGACGGCTGCCGTCCGGCTCGTGTTCATGACCAACGCCAGTTCGTCGAGCACGAACTCGCTGACGCCGTCGGGTCCCACGCCGGCGGCCCCGGCCTCTCCCGGGCGGGGGTCGACAGGAGCCGGGCGATCCGCGGCGATGTCGAGGGCCAGCTCCAGCTTGAGCGCGGCCAGCTTTGCCTCGGCGGCCATGACCTGCTGCATCAGCGCGGCCGACTCCGACGAGGAGCGTCGCCGGGGCAGCCAGGCACCCAATCGCTCCACCTGCGGCCGCGGCTCGTGTTCCATCTCCTCCCACGGAGACGGGGCGGCATCGACCGGCACGACGGTCACACCGACCGCGAACCCGCCTCTTCCTGCCATGCCTCGAAGCTAGGCCCAGGGTCTGACACTTTTGGCGCGCTGACCAGCCACTTCGCGATTCCGAGCGGTATCGGTCGGCGAGCTGATCCACTCGCCGACCGATAGCACGCCGCTCAGGGGGTGAACGTCACCTGCTCGGCCATCGCGAGCATCTGCTCGCGACTCAGGCCGTCGCTCCCCAGCAGCAGGAACAACCGGTTCGCGCCGGGGAACTGGCCGACGACGTACCAGCACGCGCACGAACCGTCGCCCCCGTTTCCGAGTGCGATGCGGCCCGCGCCGCCCTGGATGGTGACCGGCTCCGGGATGCCGGTGAAGGTGATGCCCTCGAGAGCACCGTCGAGCGCCTCGTCGCCGCCGAAGGCCCACAGGCTCAGCCGGAGGAGCTCGTCCGGCTGCGTCTCGCTGACCAGGTCGATGCTGCGGCTCTCCTCGTAGCCGCCGACCTCCCAGCCGGCCGGCGCGAGCCCGAACTGGAGATCCAGGGGCTGCGGCCGGTCGACGATCGAGGCCGCCACGGGGATCAGCGCCGACGGGCTGTCGTAGGCGCCTTCCCCCGAGACCGTGACCCACGTGCCGTCGGGCCGTGCCCACAGGAGTTCCGTCGACCCGTCACCGCGCAGGACCTCCGCCTCGGCATCACCGACCGCGACCGTCCCCGCCGGCTCGTCGCCGAGGCCGACGTCGTCCATGCCGCGTGGATCCTGCGGGTACAGGACCACCAGCACGCGGTCGCCGCTGTCGGAGGTGTAGTCGGCGGCGTGGACCAACGGCTGGTCACCGAAGAACGGCACCCCGCCCCAGCGGCTGAACAACGGCGTCACACCGGGCGGGGGCGCCCCGATGGTCAGGGGGAAGGTGACCTCCTCGACCGCGACGAGGTCGATCGCCCCGGGCACGGTCTCGCCCGGCACGTCCGTGCGGCCGTCGGGCGCAGTCGGTCGATCGGACGGGGCGACGGCGACGGCGACCGCCCAGGCAGCCGCGAGCGCGAGCACCCCGGCGCCCAGTCGGACGAGCGTCCGGCGCCGAGCACGCGGGCTGGTCCGTCGACCGCTCCGGGCATCCTCGGCCAGCTGACGGGCGGCCACCACGGAGGCCGGCTCCTCGGGAAACAGCAGCTCCAAGCTCCGCGGCAGGTCCGCCGAGCCTTCGCTGCGGAGCAGGTCGAGGAAGCTCTCGGGCAGGGCTGGAAGGGTCTCGTCCCGGACGCCGCGCGCGGCAGCGAGCCGGGCGTCCAGCTCCTGGTCAGACATCATCACGGAGGGCCTCCTGGTCACGGTCGGGTACGGACAGTGCGGCACGCAGCCGGGTGCGGGCCCGGTGGAGCCGGACACGAGCAGTTCCTGCCGGGATGCCGAGCACCTGGGCCGCCTCCGCAGGAGTCAGGGACTCCCACGCGACGAGGGTCACGAGCTCACGGTCATCCGGCGTGAGCAGCTCCAGTGCCTCGTGCAGGCGGCCGTCCTCGTCGGGGCTGCCGGCGTGGTCGGGGATGCAGGCGCCCGTCTCGCCGAAGGCGTCGGCCAGGCGCTCACCCAGCCGGGCGGCGCGTCGGTGTCCCCGCGCGGTGTTGGCCAGGCACCGCCGCGCGATGCCGAACAGCCAGGGACGGATTTGGTCGGCGTCGACCGGCACGTCGTCCCGGCGACGCCAGGCGGTGGCGAAGGTCTCGGCCACGACGTCGAGGGCGTCCTCGCGCGTCGCCGTCCGACGCAGCGCGTAGCCGAGCACGGCGGAACCGGTGGTTCGGTAGGCCTCCTCGACGAGCGACGCGGAGGACGGGGGCGGGTGTTCGGGGGCGGGCGCGGCTTCGCCCTGCATGGCCATCACACACCTACATGTCCGGCACGAGGCCGAGCGTTACAGCGCCACTACGGCCTGACGATCGCCGTGCCGCTCACCTTGGCGAGCTCGGCGGCGACGACCGCCATGTTGGCCTGCCACACGTCCTCCGGGGTCGGCGGCAGGATCTGCGCCCACATCGGCAGGCAGAAGCCGAGCATCTGCCCGGCGCCGCGAGGCCGGCCGTACAGCCACATGTGGAAGTGCGAGCCACCGTCGCCCCAGCGAGCGACGTGGACCCGGCCGATGCCACCGACGGCCTGGATGGCGCGGTCGAGCCGGACGATCATCCGCCCCAGTCCACCGGCCAGCTCGTCGTCGAGGTCGTCCATGTCGAGGTGCTCACGGGTCTCGAGGAACACCTGCACCGGCACCCCTGACGGCTTCGTCGCGCTGACGCGCCAGTGCTGGTCGGCCCAGATGTACTCGTCGTCGGTGGCCGCGCACGCGTGACAGGGTCCACCGCCCGGCTCACCGGAGCGTGGACGGTCCGTCGGGTACAGCGGCTTGGGCCGCCGCACCCGGAGCTCACCCTCGAACGGGAAGATCGACCACTTCACGAAGTCCGGCAACGGCAACGACGACGTCTCTCGGGCGGATGACATCCCCGGATCATGTCGCACCGACCGACCGGGAGGGCCTCTCCCACGGATCGATCTCCGGCCCCGGAGACGGCGAAGGCCCTGATCCGCATGCGCTGACCAGGGCCGTTTTCTGCTCCCCCGACTGGACTTGAACCAGTAACCCTGCGATTAACAGTCGCATGCTCTGCCAATTGAGCTACGGGGGACGAGCGGGCGCGAGCACCCGCTGGCGCCGACGAGACTACCGCAACGGTCCTGGCCGACCTCGCCCCCCTCGGCCGTGTCCGGAGGCGACGATGCTCACAGGTAGCGTCATCGCCAGTTCCGCTCCCGAAGCCCAGGAGGTCCCCGTGGCGAAGCTGTCGTTCCTGGCCGGATTCGGCGCCGGTTACGTGCTCGGCTCCAAGGCCGGACGTGAGCGCTACGAGCAAATTCGACAGGGCTGGGACCGCGCGAAGGACGACCCGCGCCTCCAGAGCCTGGCCGGCATGGCCCAGGCGCGGGCCGACGACGCCCTCTCCTCGCTCCGGGCGAAGATGGGCACCGACGCCCCCCGCTGAGTCAGTCGGGCTGGTCGGCCGCCACGAGTTCGGCCAGCTTCTGCCGGGCCGCCTCGCGCGCCACCGGGTCGGCGCGGTCGGCGTCGTCGTCGAACACGACGGTCCACTCGCGCCCCGGCCGGCCGGGGATGCGCCGGGCCACCAGCAGCACCCCTCCCCTCCCCGGCAGCGGCGAGCGCCGGCTGTCGACGACCGTCTGGTCCACCCGCCGGCGCACCACCGCGGGCAGGTCACCGGCGTCGGCCAGCGAGTGGCGTTCCACCGGCTGCCGCGCCTGCACGCCCGGCTCGACCTCGGCCAGCGGGGTGACGAGGAACGTGCCACCCGTCTCCCCCGCCGCCGACCAGGTCGCCGAGCCCACTTCGTGCCACGGCAGCGGCTCTCCCGCGACGCCGTCGGCAGCCAGCCGGCGCAGCCCGCGGTCGGTCGCCACCAGCCAGCCCTCGTCGCGGATGAGCGAGCCCCACGCCAGCACCTGCTCGTCGCCGGGCAGCGCCGTCCGCACCGCCTCGGGCGCGCGGGCGAACCGGCGCCGGAGCGCGTCGAGCAGGCTCACCCGAGACCGCCGATGGCGCGCTTGCGCAGCGAGATGGCCAACTGTTCGAGGTCCATGAGCTGCTTGAACGCCTTCATGTACTCGTCGCCGCTCTCCACGGGGTTCATCCGCTGCAGCCGGCCCTTCAGAGCGGAGACCTCTCGCACGGTGGCCATCTCCTGCAGCCGGGCCATCACGGCGGTGACGTACCCGGCGTCGGCCTCACCGGTGGACCGCAGCGGCTCGACGGCCAACGCCGTCAGCTGGGCCCGCGCGCTCTCGCGGTCGCACTGCTCGGCCACCAGGTCCAGCCAGGCCGGGCCGGTCACCGCTGCCCCTGCCGCTCCCCCGGTCCCGGCGACCGCGGCGGCCACCGCGGCGTAGTCCGGATCGGTGTAGGCCGAGGGCGGCACGGCGTCGAAGGCCGGACCGGCGAGCTCCGGCACCTGCAGAGCGGCCTTGACCGCCTCGCGCTCGATGGCGATCGCGGCGTCGTCCGGAGTGCGCTGCGGCGTGCGCGGCCGCCCGCGCGAGGGCGCTTGCCCCTCGCCGGTGTGCCGGCGGACCCGCGCCAGGACGTCGGCCTCGTCGGTGTCGCCGATGAGCGACGCCAGCCGCCGGGCGTAGGCAGGCCGGAGCGCGTGGTCCTTGATCTGCGCGAGCAGCGGCGCGGTCTTCTCCAGCGCGGCGACCCGGCCCTCGACGGTGTCCAGGTCGTAGTCCGCCAGCGTCGTCTTGAGCACGAACTCGATCAGCGGCGACCGCCGGGCGATGAGGTCGCGCACCGCGGCGTCCCCCTGCTCCTGGCGCAGCTCGCACGGGTCGCGCCCCTCGGACTCGACCGCCACGAAGGTCTGCGCGACGAAGCGCTGGTCCTCCTTGAACGTCTTCATCGCCGCTGCCTGACCGGCCGCGTCGCCGTCGAAGGTGTAGACCACCTCGCCGCGGAACTCGTCCTGGTCCATGAGCAGCCGGCGCAGCACGCTGATGTGCTCGCCGCCGAAGGCCGTGCCGCACGAGGCGACGGCGGTGGTGACGCCGGCCAGGTGGCAGGCCATGACGTCGGTGTAGCCCTCGACGACGACGGCCTGGTGGCGCTTGGCGATGTCGCGCTTGGCCCGCTCGATGCCGTAGAGCACGGTGCTCTTCTTGTAGAGCGGGGTCTCCGGGGTGTTGAGGTACTTGGGGCCCGAGTCGTCGTCCATCAGCTTGCGGGCGCCGAAACCGATGACGTCGCCGGTGATGTCCCGGATGGGCCACACCAGCCGGCGGTGGAAGCGGTCGATGAGGGTGCCTCGCGAGGACTCCTTGGCCAGGCCCGCCGTGATGAGCTCGTTCTGGGTGAAGCCGGCCCCGCGCAGGTGCCGGGTCAGCGCGTCCCAGCCGCCGGGGGCGAAGCCGCAGCCGAAGTCCAGCGCCACCTGCCGGTCGAAGCCGCGCTCCGCGAGGAACTGGCGGGCCGGGGCTGCCTCCGGGGTGCCCAGCTGCTCGGCGAAGAAGGTGGCCGCGGCGGCGTTGGCGGCGACCAGCCGCGCGCGCTGACCGACCGAGGCGCGGTCCGGGCCGGCCGTCGGGCGACCGCCGTCGTCCTCGTACTTCAGCTCGATGTTGGCCCGGCCGGCCAGCAGCTCGACGGCCTCGGAGAAGGTCAGGTGGTCGATCTGCTGGATGAAGGAGATGACGTCGCCACCGACCCCGCAGCCGAAGCAGTGGTAGAGCCCGCGGCTGGGCGTGACCTGGAACGACGGCGACTTCTCGTCGTGGAAGGGGCACAGGCCCTTCATGCTGCCGCCGCCGGCGTTCTTGAGCTGCAGGTGCTCGCCGACGATCTCGTCGATGCGCGAGCGCTCGCGGACCAGCGCGATGTCGGCGGCCCGGATGCGTCCTCGCCCTGCCATCAGCTGCTCCCTCCCACGACCGCTACCCCGGTCGCCGCGGTCATCGCGGCGGTGTTGCGCCGGCTGATCACCAGCTCCAGCCACAGCAGGAAGATCTGGTGGCCCAGGGGCATTCCCGGCGTCGCGGTCAGCGTCGGCCGCGGCGACCAGCCGCCGGTCGAGGCGCTGTGCGCGACCTGCTGACCGCCGGAGACGAAGCGGTGGGTGCCCTTCCAGTAGGACAGGACCTCCACGTCCACCCGCGTGCCCTCGAGGTCGGCGACCCACGTCCCCTTCCACGAGGATGCCTGCCGCGCCCGCAGCCGGGCGGAGTCCTCGGGCTCGACCGCCCAGCGCGCCCTCAGCTCGCCCTTGCGCTTGGAGTACTGCCACACGCGGTCGCCGATGACCGCCGTCGCCTGTTCCTTCCAGTTCGACGCCTGGAGAGTGCCGACGACCGCACCGCCGGAGAGCAGCGGGAGGACACCTCTGCCGACGCCGAGCGCGCCGGCCTTGCCCAGTTCCAGCACCGCGCCCCCTCAGCCGATCCCCGGAGCCCCGGCCACGGACTCCCCGGTCGCCCGGTAGAGCAGGTAGGCGGCCGTCTCGCGGAGTATGTAGCGGAACTGCGTGACACGGGTCTGCACCGCCGGGCCCTGGCGGGTCGGCGAGCTCTGGGCGCTGAGGCCGGCGTCGGCCGCCATGCGCTCGGCGCGCATCGCGTGCCAGGGGTCGGTGACGAGGACGGCGCTGGACCAGCCGCGCTCGGCGAAGGCGTCCGAGACGACCCGGATGCTCTCCAGGGTGTCCACGCCCTCGGGCACGGCGAGCAGCGCCTCGGTGGGGATGCCGGCGGCCGCCAGGTAGTCGCGGCCGGCTTCGGCCTCGGTGAACGCGTCACCGGCCGCCTTGCCCCCGACGGTCACGATCACCGGGGCGACGCCGGCCTCGTGGAGCGAGAGGGCGTGCTCGAGCCGCGCCTCGAAGATCGACGAGGGGACGCCGTTGTACTGCGCCGAGCCCAGCACCACGATCGCGTCGGACTGCGGGCGGGAGTCCTGGCGCGCCGTCCACCAGATCGCCAGCGCGGTCGCGGCGACGAGCAGGAGGGAGGCGAGCACGGCGGCGCCCAGCACCCGTGCCACCAGACTCCGCAACCGCACCCCCACGCGACATGGGTACCACGCGGGATGGAGGCGGGGACCAGCGAGGGACGGACCCGCGCACCCCATACATGGGAATGATTCCCATTGTGCTTAGGTGCTCCTGACAGATCGCCACGACCCAGGAGCCCCTGATGCACACCCGCCCCGCACCCTCCCTCCGCGCCGTCGCGCTGGCCGCGACGCTGCCGCTGTTCCTCGCCGCCGGATGCGCCTCGTCCGACGGCGAGGACGACGCCGCCTCCTCCACCAGCAAGGCAGCCGCCACCGAGGAGCCCACGGAGGCCGGAGCGAGCGCTCCGCGCCTGGCGTTCACCTACGACGGCGGGATCCAGGTGCTGGACGCCACCACGCTCGAGGTGCTGGCCGACGAGCCGCTCGAGGGGTTCAACCGGCTCAACCCCGCCGGCGACGGCCGCCACTTCCTCGTCTCCACCCAGGGCGGCTTCCGCCTGCTCGACGGCGGCGCCTGGGCAGAGCCGCACGGCGACCACTCGCACTACTACACCGCAGACCCCCGGCTGACCGACGTGCTCTTCGACGCCGAGAAGCCCGGCCACGTCGTCGCGCACGCCGGGCACGCCGTGCTCTTCGACGACGGCACCGGGGAGATCACGGTGCTCGAGAGCGCGGAGCTCGCCGAGGGCGACGACGCCGAGGTCGGATCCCTCACCACGCCGGAGGCGCACCACGGCGTCGCGGTCCAGCTGGAGGACGGCACGATGCTGGTCTCCGACGGCACCGAGGACGAGCGCTCCGGCGTCCGCATCCTGGACGCCGACGGGCAGGAGATCACCGCCCGCGACGACTGCCCCGCGGTGCACGGCGAGACCGTGGCCGCCGGCGAGGCGATCGTGATCGGCTGCCAGGACGGCGCCGTCCTCTACGCCGGGGGCGAGCTCACCAAGATCCAGAGCCCGGACGCCTACGGCCGCATCGGCAACCAGTTCGGCACCGAGGACTCCCCGATCGTGCTCGGCGACTACGAGCGCAGCGAGGACGACCGGTCCAGCACCGTGGCGCTCATCGACACCACGACCGCGTCCCTGCGCCTGGTCGACCTCCCGGCTCCGTACTGGTACCAGTCGTTCGACCGAGGCCCGAACGGCGAGGGCCTGGTCCTCACCTACGACGGCAACCTCCAGGTGATCGACGTCGTCACGGGCACCGTCACCCGCTCCATCCCCGTCACCGGGCCGTGGGAGGAGTCCGACGACTGGCAGGACCCGCACCCGCAGGTCGTCGTCGTGGACGGCATGGCGTACGTGACCGAGCCCGCCACCCGTGAGATCCACGCCGTGGACGTCGAGGCCGGCGAGGTCTGGAAGAGCGCCGGGCTGGAGGTCGTCCCCAACGAGCTGGCCGGCGTGAGCGGCGACGTCGAGGAGCACGCAGAGCACGAGCACGAGGGCGAGCACGACGAGTGAGCCGCCTGGCACCACTGGGCGTCCTCGCCCTGGCCGGCTGCCTCGTCGGCGGGCTCACCGCGTGCGGCGGTGAGCCCGCCGGGGACGGCGGGCGACCCGAGGTCCTGGTGACCTCCTACCCCCTCGAGTACGTCGCCGAGCAGGTCGGTGGCGAGCACGTCATGGTGGCCAACCTGACCCCGCGGGGCGGGGACACCCACGGGCTCGAGCCGGCCCCCCGGGACGTCGCCGCGCTGGGCGAGGCCGACCTCGTCGTGCACCTGTCCGGCGGCATGCAGCCGGCCGTCGACGACGCCCTCGCCCAGCAGGCGCCCGAACACCTGGTGGACGCCGCGGGCCTGGCCGACCAGGGGCCCGACCCGCACTTCTGGCTCGACCCGCTCCGGCTGGCCGAGCTCGGGCATCAGGTGGCCGGTGAGCTGGCCGAGGTCGACCCGGACCACGCCGGGGACTACGCGGCGGCGGCCGACCGGCTCGAGGAGTCGCTGGCGGCGATCGACCGCGACTACGCCGAGGGGCTGGCCCCGTGCCGGGGAGCCACGCTCCTCGCCGCGCACGAGGCCTTCGGCTACCTCGCCGACCGCTACGGCCTGCGGCAGGTGGGGGTCGCCGGACTGGACCCGCACGTGGAGCCGCCCCCCAGCCGGCTGCGCCGGGTCGCCGAGGCGGTGGAGTCCTCGGGTGCGCGGACGATCTTCTTCGAGGCGGCCGCGGGTTCCTCGGTCGCGGAGGTGCTCGCCGGCGACCTCGGGCTGACCACCGACGTGCTGCACCCGATCGAGCGGGTGGCCGACGACGAGTCCTATCCCGAGCTCATGGCGGCCAACCTGGCCGCCCTGCAGCGGGGACTCGTCTGCGCAGGCTGAACGCGAGGGCCACCCCGCGTCGACCCCGGACGCCGATGGGAAGGTCGTCGGCGCCCCACTCGCGTCCGCCGGGCGCGTCCGGTACCAAGGACCATCCCGTTCCCCCGATGCGGAGGCATGCGACGTGACGGTGCGCGATACGGTCCGCTGGGCCGCGACCCACGGTGCGATGCGGCTGGCCATCCGTGCCCAGGTACGCCGGGGCAACCCCGACGCCGAGGTGCTCAGCGACCCCGCCGTGCGCGAGGACCCGTACGGGCACTACGAGCGGCTGCGGACGGCGGAACCCTTCGGCCGCGGCGCGTTCGCCCGGGTCAGCGTCCACCACGACGTCTGCACCGAGGTGTTGCGCAGCGACGACTTCGGGGTGATCGGCGGGGCCCGCCCCGAAGGCCTCCCCCCGGTGCTGCGGACGGTGCTGCGACTGGCCGGCCCGCGAAAGAGCATCGGCCCCATCGACCCGCCGTCGATGCTGGCCGTCGATCCGCCGGAGCACACCCGCTACCGCCGGCTGGTC
Organism: Blastococcus aurantiacus; assembly: GCF_900102425.1. Classification (GTDB taxonomy): domain Bacteria; phylum Actinomycetota; class Actinomycetes; order Mycobacteriales; family Geodermatophilaceae; genus Blastococcus; species Blastococcus aurantiacus. The sequence goes on along the minus strand of NZ_FNBT01000004.1, from coordinate 181,300 downwards.
AGCCGGGCCTTCACCGCCCGCGCCGTCGCGCACCTGCGCGAGCGCACCGGCCAGATCGCTGCGGAGCTGCTGGACGACCTGGAGCGCGACGCCGCCGCGGGCCGGCCGGTCGACCTGGTGGCCCGCTACGCCAGCCTGCTGCCGGTCACGGTCATCTCCGAGATGCTCGGCGTCCCGGTGGCCATGCGGGAGCAGTTCCTCGCCTGGGGTGACGGCGCCACACCCAGCCTCGACATGGGCCTGTCCTTGACCACTCACCGCAGCGTCGAGCGCAACCTCGCCGAACTCGACGCCTGGTTCCGCGGCCACCTGGGCCGGCTGCGCCAGGACCCTGGCGACGACCTGCTCTCACAGCTCGCCACTCTGGTCGACGACGACGGCAGTGGGCTCACCGAGAAGGAGCTGGTCGCCACGGCAGCCCTGGTGTTCGGAGCCGGGTTCGAGACGACGGTCAACCTGATCGGCAACGGCGCAGCGCTGCTGTTCGCCGCCCCCGACCAGCGGCGCCTGCTGCTCGACGACCCGTCGCTGTGGCCCAACGCCGTCGACGAGATGCTGCGTGTCGAGTCGCCCGTGCAGCGCACCGGGCGGCGGGTGAAGCGGGACACCACGGTGCGAGGCGTGCACCTGCGCGAGGGCGAGCTCGTGCTCCTGGGCCTGGCGGCCGCCAACCGCGACCCCGAGATGTTCGAGGACCCGCACCGCTTCGACGTCACCCGCGGCAACGCCCGCGACCACGTCGCCTTCTCCAGCGGCATCCACTTCTGCCTCGGTGCCGCGCTCGCCCGGATGGAGGGCGAGGTGGCGCTGCGCGCGCTGTTCGAGCGCTTCCCCGACCTTTCCCTCGCCGGTGCGGGGACGCGCCGCCGCACGATCATCCTGCGCGGCTACGAGTCGCTGCCGGTCACCCTCGGCCATCCGGTGACGGCCCCGTCCGACGAGCACTCGACCGCCGTCCCCGGCTAGGGAGGGGGTCGTCAGGAGCCGGCCCGGTCGCCGTCCAGCGCGGCCCGGCCGGCCTCCAGACGGGCCACCGGCACCCGGAACGGGGAGCACGAGACGTAGTCCAGGCCCACCTCGTGGAAGAAGTGCACCGAGTCGGGGTCACCGCCGTGCTCGCCGCAGATCCCGAGCTTGAGGTCCGGACGGGCGGCGCGGCCCGCCTCGGCGGCGATCTGCACGAGCCGCCCCACGCCGTCCCGGTCGAGCGACTCGAACGGCGAGATGCCGAAGATCCCCTTGTCCAGGTACTGGTGGAAGAACGCGGCCTCGACGTCGTCCCGCGAGAAGCCCCACGTCATCTGGGTCAGGTCGTTGGTGCCGAAGGAGAAGAACTCCGCCGAGCCGGCGATCTCCCCGGCGGTGAGCGCGGCCCGGGGCACCTCGATCATGGTTCCGATCAGCGGCTGGACGTCCAGGCCGCAGTCCCGGCAGACCTCCTCGAGCACCCGCTGGGCCTCCTCGCGGATCGCCTCCAGCTCCTGCACCGCGCCGACCAACGGGATCATGATCTCCGGCCGGGGGTCTCCCCCGGCCTGCTTCCGCTCGCAGGCCGCCTCCGCGATCGCCCGCACCTGCATGGCGAACAGCCCCGGCACGACGAGGCCCAGCCGGACACCCCGCAGGCCCAGCATCGGGTTGGACTCGTGCATGCCGCGGACGGCGGCCAGCAGCCGCAGGTTGCCCTCGTCGGGCTCGCCGCGCTCCTCGGCCAGCGCCACGCGCACCGAGAGTTCGGTGAGGTCGGGCAGGAACTCGTGCAGCGGCGGGTCGAGCAGCCGGACGGTCACCGGCAGCCCGTCCATCGCCTCGAAGATCTCCAGGAAGTCCTGCTTCTGCAGCGGTTCCAGGGCGTCGAGGGCACGCTGCCGCTCGTCGTCGCCGTCGGCCAGGATCAGCTGCTCGACCAGCTTCCGCCGGTCGCTGCCGAGGAACATGTGCTCCGTCCGGCACAGGCCGACGCCCTGGGCGCCGAACCGCCGGGCGCGGGCGGAGTCCTCCGGAGTGTCGGCGTTGGTGCGGACGTCCAGGCGCCGCACCCGGTCGGCGTGGGTGAGGATCCTGTGCACGCTGCGCACGACGTCGTCGGTGTCCGCGGCACCGGGGTCGATCTCGCCCTCGAAGTAGCGGACCACCGCCGACGGCTCCACCGGCACCTCGCCCAGCCAGACCCGCCCGGTGGACCCGTCGATGGAGATGACGTCGCCCTCGCCCACCACCGTGCCGTCGGGGGCGGTGAACTTCTTCGCCTTGGTGTCGACCTGCAGCTCCTCGGCGCCGCAGACGCAGGTCTTGCCCATCCCCCGGGCGACGACGGCGGCGTGCGAGGTCTTGCCACCCCGGCTGGTGAGCACACCCTCCGCGGCGATCATCCCGGACAGGTCGTCGGGATTGGTCTCCCGGCGGACGAGGACCACCTGCTCGCCCCGCTGCTGCCACCGCACGGCTTCCTCCGAGGAGAAGACCGCCTTCCCGACGGCCGCACCCGGGGAGGCGTTCATGCCCTGGGTGAGCTCCCTGGCGTTCCCGCCGGCGACGAACCGCGGGAACATCAGCTGCGCCAGCTGGTCACCGGTCACCCGGCGGACCGCCTCGTCCAGGTCGATGAGGCCCTCGTCGACGAGCTGGGTGGCGATCACGAACGCCGCTGCGGCGGTCCGCTTGCCGACGCGGGTCTGCAGCATCCACAGCTTGTTGCGCTCCACGGTGAACTCGATGTCGCACAGGTCGCGGTAGTGGGACTCGAGCCGGCCCATGATCTCCATGAGCTCGCCGTAGGCGTCCGCGTCGATCTTCTCCAGGTCGACCAGCGGCACGGTGTTGCGGATGCCGGCGACGACGTCCTCGCCCTGGGCGTTCTGCAGGTAGTCGCCGTACACGCCCTGCGCGCCGCTGCCGGGGTCCCGCGTGAAGGCGACGCCGGTGCCGGAGTCCATGCCGAGGTTGCCGAACACCATCGCGCAGACGTTGACCGCGGTCCCGGCATCGCTGGGGATGCGCTCGCGCCGCCGGTAGATGACCGCGCGGTCGGAGTTCCACGAGTCGAAGACGGCGTTGATCGCCAGGTCCATCTGCTCGCGCGGGTCCTGCGGGAAGTCGCGGCCGGTGCGGTCCCGCACGATCGCCTTGAACCTGCCGACGACGTCGCGCAGGTGGTCGGCGTCCAGGTCCAGGTCGGACTCCGTGCCGAGCTCGCGCTTCACCGCGTCGAAGGCGTCGTCGAACAGCTCGCCGTCGATGTCCAGCACCGTCTTGCCGAACATCTGGATCAGCCGGCGGTAGGAGTCCCAGGCGAACCGCTCGCTGCCGGCCTGCGCCGCGAGCCCCTGGACCGACTCGTCGTTGAGGCCGACGTTGAGGACGGTCTCCATCATCCCGGGCATCGAGGCGGCGGCTCCCGAGCGCACCGAGACCAGCAGCGGGTCGGCCGGGTCGCCCAGCGTCTTGCCCATGGCCTTCTCCAGCGCCGTCAGGTGCTCGGTGACCTGGGCGTCGAGTTCCTCGGGCGTGCCGCCGTGCTCGAGGTAGTACCGGCAGGCGTCGGTGGTGATGGTGAAGCCGGGCGGGACGGGCAGCCCCAGGTTGGTCATCTCGGCGAGGTTGGCCCCCTTGCCGCCGAGCAGGTCCTTCTGGTCCCTGCCGCCCTCGCTGAAGTCGTAGACCCAGGTGGTCGCGCTCGTCATCGCCCCGTACCTCCGCGTTCGCCGGCCCGTTACCGCGTGGAGGCGATCGTGCCGCACAGGAGCGCGTGCGGCCCGGTCAGTCGATGCCGCAGACGCGCAGACCGTCCTCGCCGATGACGGTGAACTCCGACGTCGTCCCGTCCTCCCACTGCACCGGCACCAGTCGCTTGTCGCCGTCCCGGCCCGGCTCCCCGAACTCGGGTGAGCCCTCGCCGACGTAGGCGGCGGCGACCTCGTCGGGCTCCAGACGGGCGCGCTCGTCCTCGCAGAGCAGCGCGTGGGCGGTCTCGGTGTCGTCCGCGGCCAGCGCGGCCAGGAAGACGCCGGTGACCTCGGTGGCCTGCTCCCCCGGGGTGCCGCGCAGCGCCACGCTGGCCCACACGGCCAGGAACGCGGCGATCACGGTGCCGCCGAGGATGAACACCAGGATCTTGCCCGAGCGCTGCGGGGCCCCGGTGTGCAGCGGCGCCGGGTCGTCGTCGTAGAGGAAGGGCCCCTCGGTGCTGGTCATCCGCCGCTCGTCTCCAGTTCCGCGCCCACCGGGGGGCGCGGGTCGTCCCGGTCGGCCAGCCAGCCCTCGGGGAGGGAGACCGGCCGCGGTGGGGTGGTGCGGCCGCGGGGTGCCCCGAGGACGGCGGTGGGGTACGGCTGGTCCGGGATGCGGGCGAGCAGGTCGGCCAGCTCGTCCAAGCCGCTCACCATGGCCAGCGCGCGCCGGGTGTCCGAGCCCACCGAGAACCCCTTGAGGTACCAGGCCACGTGCTTGCGGAAGTCCGAGCAGCCGTGCCGCTCGCCGTGCTCCTCGGCGAGCAGCGTCGCGTGCCGGTGCATGACCGCGGCCACCTCGCGGAAGCCGGGCAGCGCGCGGCGGTCCTCCCCCGCGAACGCGGCGGCCAGGTCGCCGAACAACCACGGCCGCCCCAGGCAGCCGCGTCCGATGACGACGCCGGCGCACCCGGTCTCGGCGACCATGCGCAACGCGTCGTCGGCCTCCCAGATGTCGCCGTTGCCCAGCACCGGGATGTCGACGGCGTCGACCAGCCGCGCGATCGGCGCCCAGTCGGCGGTGCCGCTGTAGAGCTGGTCGGCGGTGCGCCCGTGCAGGGTGATGGCCGCGACACCCTCGCCCTGGGCGATCCGCCCGGCGTCGAGGTAGGTGACGTGGTCGGCGTCGATGCCGATGCGGGTCTTGATGGTGACCGGGACGTCCTTCGCCGCGCGCACGGCCGCGCGGACGATGTCGCGCAGCAGCACGCGGCGCCACGGCAGCGCCGAGCCGCCGCCCTTGCGGGTCACCTTGGGCACCGGGCAGCCGAAGTTCAGGTCGATGTGCGCGGGGCGGGTGCCGGCGACGCCCTCGTCGACCAGCATCTCGACGGCCCGGCCCACGGTGGCGGGGTCGACGCCGTAGAGCTGGACGGAGAAGGCGTCCTTCTCGTCGGTGGTCGCGCGGATCATCCGCAGCGTCTTGTCGTTCCGCTCCACCAGCGCGCGGGTGGTGATCATCTCGCAGACGTAGAGCCCCGCGCCGAACTCGCGGCACAGCGTCCGGAACGCCGGGTTCGTGATGCCGGCCATCGGCGCGAGGACCACGGCGGGGTCGACGGTCAGCGCCCCCAGCCGCAACGGCGGGAGCGCCGTCGTCGTCGGCTCGAGGGTGGCGGTCACGGCACCCAGAGTAGGCGGCGAGCCACGTCACCCCGGGCGCGCCGGTCTGGCAGCCTCCCCGCATGGGTGTCACGGACTGGGACCACAACAGCTGGTACCACCCGCTGCTGATCCGCTCGGTGCCCGCGGGCGCGCAGCGGGTGCTGGACGTGGGCTGCGGCGCGGGCACGCTGGCCCGCAAGCTGGCGCAGGCGGTCCCGCACGTGGACGGCGTCGACCGGTCGGTCGAGATGGTCGAGGCCGCCCGCCGGGATGCACCGCCCAACGCCACCTTCAGCGTCGGCGACGCCCTGACCTTCGACCCACCGGCGGGGTCCTACGACGCCGTGCTCAGCTCGGCGGTGCTGCACCATCTGCCGCTGGACGAGGCGCTGCCCCGGATGGCGGGCTGGCTCCGGCCCGGCGGCGTCCTGGCCGCGGTAGCCCTCCCCCGCGGCGACCTGCGCCGCGAGCTGCCGGTGGACGTGGCCGCCGCCGCCGCGCACCACGCGCTGGGGCTGGCGTTCGCCGCCGCCCGGCCGCTCACCGGGGCCGACCTGCACCGGCACGAGGACACCCACGACGCCATGCCGGTGCAGGACGGCGCCCTCACCACCCGCGAGGTGCGGGCGCAGGCGAGCGCCGTCCTGCCGGACGTCCGCGTCCGGCGGCTGCTGTTCTTCCGCTACCTGGTGGTCTGGCAGAAGCCGGCCTGACGCGTCAGCTACCGACGAGGCGGGCGGCCAGGTAGGACTCGACCTGGTCCAGGCCCACCCGCTCCTGGCTCATCGAGTCCCGCTCGCGGATCGTCACGGCCTGGTCCTCGAGGGTGTCGAAGTCGACCGTGATGCAGAACGGCGTCCCGACCTCGTCCTGCCGGCGGTACCGGCGGCCGATGGCACCGGCGTCGTCGAAGTCGACGTTCCAGTTCCGTCGCAGTGCGGTGGCCAGGTCCTTCGCCTTCGGCGACAGGTCGGCGTTGCGCGACAGCGGGAGGACGGCGGCCTTGACCGGGGCCAGGCGCGGGTCGAGCTTGAGCACCGTCCGGGTGTCGACGCCGCCCTTGGCATTGGGCGCCTCGTCCTCGGAGTAGGCCTCGATGAGGAAGGCCATCAGCGACCGGGTGAGGCCGGCCGCGGGCTCGATGACGTAGGGCGTCCAGCGGGTGTTGGTCGCCTGGTCGAAGTAGGAAAGGTCGGTGCCCGAGTGCTCGGTGTGCGTCTTCAGGTCGAAGTCGGTGCGGTTGGCGATGCCCTCGAGCTCGCCCCATTCCGAGCCCTGGAAGCCGAAGCGGTACTCGATGTCGACGGTGCGCTTCGAGTAGTGGGACAGCTTCTCCTTCGCGTGCTCGTAGTGCCGCAGGTTGTCCGGAGCGATGCCGAGGTCGGTGTACCAGCGGGTGCGCTCGTCGATCCAGTACTGGTGCCACTCCTCGTCGCTGCCCGGCTCGACGAAGAACTCCATCTCCATCTGCTCGAACTCGCGGGTGCGGAAGATGAAGTTGCCCGGCGTGATCTCGTTGCGGAACGACTTGCCGATCTGCCCGATGCCGAACGGCGGCTTCTTGCGCGCGGCGCCCATGACGTTGGCGAAGTTCACGAAGATGCCCTGGGCGGTCTCCGGGCGCAGGTAGTGCAGACCGGACTCGTCCTCGACCGGGCCGAGGTAGGTCTTCAGCATCATGTTGAAGTCGCGCGGCTCGGTCCACGCGCCCTTCGTGCCGCAGTTCGGGCAGCTGATGTCGGCCAGCCCGTTCTCCGGGGCGCGGCCCTTCTTCTCCTCGAAGGCCTCCTCGAGGTGGTCGGCCCGGAAGCGCTTGTGGCAGCTCTGGCACTCGGTCAGCGGGTCGGTGAAGACGCCGACGTGCCCGGAGGCGACCCAGGTCTGGCGCGGCAGGATGACCGAGGAGTCGAGCCCGACGATGTCGTCCCGGCTCTGGACGACGGTGCGCCACCACTGCTTCTTGATGTTCTCCTTGAGCTCGACGCCCAGGGGCCCGTAGTCCCATGCGGAGCGGGTGCCGCCGTAGATCTCCCCCGACGGGAAGACGAAGCCCCGTCGCTTGCAGAGGTTCACGACCTTGTCGAGGCGGGCGGGGTCGTGCTTGGCGGTGCTGTCGCTCACGGCGAGAGGCTCCATCCGGCTGGCGGTCGGCGGGTTGACCTGTCCACGGTAGTTGTGCCGTGGACGACGCCTCCGCCCGCGGTGCGCTCAGCTGCCCCGCAGCAGGATCAGCCAGCCGATCGCCGAGGCCAGGATCACCAGGATGGGCAGCAGGGTCAGCACCACCCAGGGCCAGCGGCGGGGGTTGCGGTCCACCCGCACGGGCTCGATGGGCCGGTGCCTCATCTCGGGCGAGCTGAAGGCCAGGGTCCGCTCCCGCACCGCGGCGCTGGGGGGAGGCAGCATCTCGTCGGTGCGGCTCCTGGCCAGCCGCCGCGCCTCCTCGGCGGCCGGGTCGGCCTCCTCGACCACCTCGACCTCCGGAGCCGAGGCCGCCGGTGGCCGGGCGGGGCCGGGCACCGCCGTCGTCGGGGAGTCGAGCGGGGACGGCGACGCGAGGCCCGCCCACGCCTTGGGCAGGGCCGGCGGGGGGCGGTCGGGCAGCGGCGGCAGCGTGATGTCGCGGGTGCGGTCGTCGGGCGCCGGCGGATCGTCGTGCGTCCGGTCGGTCATGGGGGCGTCTCCGGGTGTCCACGGCCCGCCGGCGGCGGGGACTCCGGTGCTCAGTGCCCGTCCGCGCGCGCCCTACGCCTCGCGGAGCACCGGCTCCTCGTCGTCGGCCTCCTCGGCGAACTCCTGGGCGAGCAGCATCCGGACCTCGGCATGCCGCACCAGGAAGGCCCGCTCGTCCAGGCGCTTGCGCCGCAGCCAGCCGGTGACCTCGTCGTTGCACTTGCTGGCGTTGCACGAGCCGCAGGCCGGGGCGATGTTGTCCAGCGTGTAGCGGCCGCCGCGGGACAGGGCGAGCACGCAGTCGCGCTGCAGCGGGACGCCGGTCGCGCCGCAGTAGGCGCAGCCTCCCCACACCTGCTGCAGCAGGGCCCACTGCTCAGGGGTGAGGTCGTGCTCGACGGCGTCCATGCGGCGCTTGCGCCGGCGGGCGTACCGGGCGGTGCGGGTGCGGCTGACCACCGGCCGACGGTAAGCGCCGAGCGGCGCCGGTCGTGGGAGCGGCGCGTCACTCCCGCACGTCGGCGGGGCCGTCCGACATCGGCAGCCCGGCGGCGAGCCACGCCTCCACCCCGCCCTCGAGGTCGGTGGCCCGGTGCAGGCCGACGGCCCGCAGCGACGCCGCGGCCAGGCTCGAGCTGTACCCCTGCCGGCACACGACGACGACCTCCAGGTCGCACCCGGTCGCCTCGGGGATGCGGTGGTCCCCGGCGGGATCGAGGCGCCACTCCAGCACGGTCCGGTCGATGACCACCGCCCCGGGCAGCTCGCCCTGCCGACGCCGCTGCGCCTCGGTGCGGGTGTCGACGACCAGCGCACCGCGGCCCGCGGCGTCGCGCAGCCCGGCGGGTGACAGCCGGCGCACCCCTTCCCGGCTGGCGGCCAGCACCGCGTCGATGCCCCGGCAGTCCACGGTCGTCACGGCTCCGAGCCTGCCAGCGCCCGCGCTTGCGCGCCCGCCGTCGTCCTGACGCTCACTCCGTGACGTAGACGCCAGGTTCGTCGAGGGCGTGCACCCAGACCGGCGCCCCGGCGATCTTCACCGCCGCGGCCGACAGCCCTCGGCGGTAGGCGCCGACGCCGTCCCACCGGGTCACCAGCGCCCACAGCGTCGGGTCGTCGGCCGCGCGACCGAAGTCGCCGCCGCGGAAGCCCGGCATGGCGCCCAGGGCCTCGAGCAGCGGCCCGACCGCGGCCTCCAGCGCCGCGCCGTCCCCACCCGTCGCCCGGAGGCGTGTCACTGCGAACACCGGCTGTCTCCTGTCCGTCGAGGCGATGGGGCGAACGGTGCCATGCCGTCTGACCACACCGCCGGCCTGTCACCATGGAGGGCATGGTCCGGACCACCCGCCAGCGCGAGGCCGTGCGCGCGGTCTTCGCCGACCTCGACGGCTTCCACAGCGCCCAGCACGTGCACGCCCGGCTGCGCGCCGCCGGTGACTCCGTCGGGCTCTCCACCGTCTACCGGGCGGTGCAGTCGCTGGCCGACGACGGCGAGCTGGACTCCATCCGCACCGACTCCGGCGAGGCGCTGTACCGGCGCTGCAGCCCGCAGCACCACCACCACCTGGTCTGCCGCGGCTGCGGGCTCACCGTGGAGGTCGAGGGCCCGGCCGTGGAGCAGTGGGCCGACCGCGTCGCCGGCGAGCACGGCTTCGACGACGTCAGCCACACGCTCGAGATCTTCGGCACCTGCGCCCGGTGCCGGTCGGCCGCCGGGTCCCCGGCGGCCGACGCGGCGGTTAGCGCGGAGCCATCCGGATAGCACCGTCGAGGCGGATCGTCTCGCCGTTGAGGTAGCCGTTCTCCAAGATCTGGCCGGCCAGCAGCGCGAACTCGGCGGTGTTCCCCAGCCGCGGCGGGTTCGGCACCGAGGCCTCCAGGGAGGCGCGGACGTCGTCGCGGAGCCGGGCGAGCAGCGGGGTGTCCATGATCCCGGGCGCGATCGTGCACACGCGGATCGCCTTGCTCGCGAGGTCGCGGGCGGCGTTGAGGGTCATGCCGACGATGGCCGCCTTGGACGCGGTGTAGGGCAGCTGCCCGATCTGCCCCTCGAAGGCGGCCACCGACGCGGTCAGCACGATCGCGCCCCGCTCGCCGTCCACGGCCTCGTTGCGCGCCATGCGGGCGGCGCCGAGGCGGAGGGCGTTGAACGACCCGGTCACGTTGAGCTTCATGACCCACTCGAAGTCCTCGAGGGATCCCGGTTCGCCGTCCTTGTCCAGGACGCGCAGCCGGCGGCCGGCCCCCGCGCAGTGCACCAGCCCGCGCAGCGGTCCGCTCTCCCCCGCGGCGTCCAGGGCGGCGGCGAACTGCTCGCTGTCGGTGACGTCGGCGGCGACGAACCGGGCGGCGTCGCCCAGGTCGGCGGCCACCTGCTCCCCGGCCGAGCTGGGCAGGTCGATGATCGTGACCTGTCCCCCGGCGGCGACGAGCCGCTGGGCGGTGGCCAGGCCGAGGCCCGAGGCGCCGCCGGTGACGGCGGTGGTGAGTCCGGAGAGCTGCATGGGTGGGGACGTCCTTTCCAGGGGGTTCAGATGCGTTCGCGGTTGCGGTCGCGGGCGACCAGCTGGGCGGCGATCACATTGCGCTGCACCTCGTTGGTGCCCTCGCCGAGGATCATCAGCGGGGCGTCGCGGAAGTAGCGCTCGATGTCGTACTCGCGGGAGAAGCCGTAGCCGCCGTGCACGCGCATGGCGTCCAGTGCCACCTGCATGGCCGTCTCCGAGGCGAACAGCTTGGCCATGCCGGCCTCGAGGTCGGCGCGCTGCCCGCTGTCCAGCCGGTCGGCGGCGTCCAGGGTCATCAGCCGGGCGGCCCGGGTCTTCGTGGCCATGTCGGCGAGCAGGTTGCCCACCGACTGGTGCTGCCAGATGGGCTTGCCGAAGGTCTCCCGGTCCTGGGCGTAGCGGAGCGCGGCCTGCAGCGCCGCCTGCGCCACCCCGACCGCCCGTGCGGCGACCTGGATCCGGCCGACCTCCAGGCCGCGCATCATGTGCGCCCATCCCTGACCGGGCACTCCCCCGAGGACGGCGGAGACGGGCACCCGCATCGCGTCGAAGGACAGCTCGCACGCCTCCACCCCGCGGTACCCGAGTTTCGGGATCTTGCCCGAGACGGTCAGGCCCTCGCCGGGCTCGACGAGCACCACGCTCATGCCCCGGTGGGCCGGCTCGGCGGTGCGGTCGGTCTTGCACAGCAGTCCGATGAGCCCGGAGTGCTGGGCGTTGGAAATCCAGGTCTTGGAGCCGGTGATGACCAGTTCGTCGCCGTCGGCCTGGGCGTAGGTGCGCATGCCCTGCAGGTCGCTGCCGCCCGACGGCTCGGTGAGCGCCATCGTCGCCCGCACCCGGCCCTCGGCCATCGCCGGCAGGTAGGTCCGCTGCTGCGCCTCGGTGCCGAACGTGCGGATCAGGTAGCTGATGACCGAGTGGCCCCCGATGGCGCCGGCCAGGCTCATCCAGCCGCGGGCGAGCTCCTCGGTGACGCGGGCGAAGCAGGCGGCGCTGACGTCGGCCCCGCCGTGCTCGGCGGGGACCAGGAGGCCGAAGAAGCCGAGCTCCTTCATCTCGTCGATGAACGCTTGCGGGTACTCGTCGACCGACTCGAACTCCCGCACGCGCGGTGCGACCCGTTCGTCGACGAACCGGGCGACCAGGCCCACCATCTCCTGCTCGTCGGGCGTCAGGCTGCTCATGGCGCGGACACTATGTTGTGCGGCTATGACGACCGCCACACCCCCGTCCCTCCCCCTGGCCGGGATCACCGTGGTGGCGCTCGAGCAGGCCGTCGCCGCTCCGCTGGCCACCCGGCACCTCGCCGACCTGGGCGCCCGGGTGATCAAGATCGAGCGGGTGGGCGAGGGCGACTTCGCCCGCCACTACGACGGCGCCGTCCACGGCATGGCCTCGCACTTCGTCTGGCTCAACCGGGGCAAGGAGTCGGTGGCCCTCGACCTGAAGTCTCCCGACGGCGTGGCGGTGGTGCGGGCGCTCGTGGCGGGTGCCGACGTCTTCCTGCAGAACTTCGCGCCCGGCGCGGTCGCCCGGCTGGGGCTGGACGGCGAGACGCTGCGGGCCGCCGACCCGCGCCTCGTCGTCGTCAACATGTCCGGCTACGGCGCCAGCGGGCCGCGTCGGGACCGCAAGGCCTACGACATGCTGATCCAGGCCGAGACCGGGCTGGTGTCGGTCACCGGTACCCCGGAGACGGCCACCAAGACCGGCGTCCCCGCCTCCGACATCGCCGCGGGGCTGTACGCCACGAACTCGGTGCTGGCGGCGCTGTTCCGCCGCGAGCGCACCGGCGAGGGCGCGACGGTCGAGGTGTCGATGTTCGACGCGACCGCCGAGTGGCTGGGCCACCAGATGTACATGCAGATGTACGCCGGCCGGCAGGTCCCGCGGATGGGACTGAGTCATGCCGCCATCGCCCCCTACGACGCCTACCCGACCAGCGACGGGCAGGTGCTGATCGGCGTGCAGAACGACCGCGGCTGGCAGGACCTCGTCACCAAGGTGTTCGACCGCCCGGACCTCGCCGACCACCCGCGGCTGCGCACCAACGTGCTGCGGGTGGAGAACCGGGAGGAGTGCGACGCGGTCGTCGCGACCGAGACCCGCACCTGGACGACGGCGGAGCTCGACGCCCGACTGGCCGAGGCGGGGGTGCCGGCGGCGCAGCTCAATGACATGCGCGGCCTGATCGACCACCCGCAGCTCAGCGCCCGCGACCGGTGGCGCGAGGTCGGCAGCCCGGTCGGGCCGGTGCGGGCCATCCTGCCGCCGATGACCTTCACCGACGTGGAGCTGGCGATGGGCGACGTGCCCGCGCTCGGGGAGCACACCGCCGCCGTCCTGTCCGAGTTCGGCTACAGCGACGCGGAGATCGATGATCTGGTCGCGAGCGGCGCCGCCGGCCGCGAGTCGACGACGTGAGCCGCCCGACGGCGCCGCCTCCGACCGACGCGGAGAGCCACGAGATCCAGCTCCGCTCGCAGTTCGGTCTGCGATCCGACCTGCCCTACGTGCGGACCGTCGACGCCGACCCGCGCTCGACCACCGACCGGCTCGGGATCCCGTTGACACCGGAGGAGTCCGCGGACATCGAGGCCCGGAGCTCGACGGTCCGCGTCCTCGGGGCGGCGGCGCAGGACCTCGACGGCTATGGCGGCATCTGGATCGACCAGGCAGCGGGCGGTGTCATCCATCTCGGCGTGGCGGGGAGCTGGTCGGAGGAGACGATCCAGCGCCTGCGGTCCCTCGTGCCCGCCGGCCAGCAGCTCGTCCTCGAGGAGGTCGCGGTGAGCCTGGCCGAGCTGGAGTCCCTCCTGGAGCGGCTCAACGACGCGGTCCTCTCGGACCCCTCGCTGCGAGTGCACCTCGCGGGGCTGTACCTCGAAGAGCAGAACAACGCCGTCCGGCTCACGATGCTGACGGACACGCCACAGGAACTGCTCGACCAGGTGGAACAGGAGTTCGGCGGGCCCGGCTTCGTCCTGGACAGCGCCGCGGAGGGCGGCTACAGCTACGACTAGGCAGCGAGCCGCCGGCCCTCAGGCGGAGCCGAAGCGGCGCTGGCGGGAGGCGTACTCCTCGCAGGCGGCCCACAGGTGCCGACGGTCGAAGTCCGGCCAGAGCGTGTCCAGGAAGACGAACTCCGCGTAGGCCGACTGCCACAGCAGGAAGTTGCTGGTGCGGTTCTCCCCCGAGCTGCGCACGAACAGGTCGACGTCGGGCATGTCGGGCTCGTCGAGGAACCGGGCGATCGTCTTCTCGTCGATCTTGTCCGGATTGAGCCTGCCGGCGGCCACCTCGCGGCCGATGGCCGCGGCGGCGTCGGCGATCTCGGCCCGGCCGCCGTAGTTCACGCACATGGTCAGCGTGAGGACGTCGTTGTCGCGGGTGAGCTCCTCGGCGACCTCCAGCTCCCTGATCACCGAGCGCCACAGCCGGGGACGCCGTCCCGCCCAGCGCACCCGCACGCCGAGTTCGTGCATCTCGTCGCGGCGGCGGCGGATCACGTCGCGGTTGAAGCCCATGAGGAAGCGGACCTCGTCGGGGCTGCGTCGCCAGTTCTCGGTGGAGAAGGCGTAGGCGCTGATCGCGGTGATGCCCAGCTCGATGGCGCCCTCGACGCAGTCGAACAGCGAGGACTCCCCCGCCTCGTGCCCGGCCGTGCGCGGCAGCCCGCGCTCCTTGGCCCAGCGGCCGTTGCCGTCCATGACGATCGCGACGTGCCCCGGGATCTTGTCGGCGGGCAGCTCGGGCGGGCGCGCGCCCGACGGGTGCGGGTTGGGCGCCTTGACCTCGCGCTTCACGCGCCCGTCCCGACGATCAGCGGCTCGGCCGGCTGCAGGACGGCCGGCCGGGCGTCGGAGCGGTCGACCAGGGGCAGCGAGCGCAACCCGCGCTCGAGGTGCCACTGCAGCATGGCGGCCACCAGCCCGCTGCTCTCGCGGCGGTTGATGCCCTGGCTGGCGTCGGCCCGCGCCCAGTCGCCGGTCAGCAGTGATTCCATGAGCTCGAGGGTGACGGGGCTCGGCATCGCGGAGCCCGTGGGCCGGCAGGACGGGCACACGGTGCCGCCGGCCGGCACGGAGAAGTGCCGATGCGGACCGGCCTCCCCGCAGCGGGCGCACTCACCCAGCGCCGGCTCCCAGCCGGCCACCGACATCGCCCGCAGCAGGAACGCGTCGAGCACCAGGCCGGGCTGGTGGGTCCGCTCGCCGAGGGTCCGGAGCGCACCGACGACGAGCAGGAACATCCGCAGCGACGGCTCCTTCTCCTCGGCGGTCAGCCGGTCGGCGGTCTCCAGCACCGCGGTGCCGGCGGTGTAGGCCGGGTAGTCGGCCACGATCTCCTGACCGTAGGACCGGATCGACTCCACCTGGCTGACGATGTCGAGGTTGCGCCCGGTGTAGAGCTGCAGGTCGACGTGGGTGAAGGGCTCCAGCCGGGCGCCGAACTTGCTCTTGGTGCGGCGCACGCCCTTGGCGACGGCGCGCACCTTGCCCGTCCGGCGGGTGAGCACCGTGATGATCCGGTCGGCCTCGCCCAGCTTCTGGGTGCGCAGCACGATGCCCTCGTCCCGGTACAGGGCCTTCGGGGTGTGCGCGCTCATCAGTAGCCCAGCCGGTTGAGCTTCTTCGGGTCGTCCTGCCACTCGCCGAGCACGGTGACGTGCAGGTCGAGGTGGACGCGCGCGCCCAGCAGCGTCTCCATGCCCACGCGGGCCTCGCTGCCGATCGCCTTGATGATCGACCCGCCCTTGCCCAGCAGCATTGGCTTCTGGCTGTTGCGCTCGACGTGCAGCAGGGCGTGGATCTCGACCAGGTCGCGGTCGGGCCGGCGGTTGATCTCCTCGATGGTGACCGCCAGCGAGTGCGGCACCTCCTGGAACACCTTCTCCAGCGCCGCCTCGCGCACCAGCTCGGCCAGCTGGCGCTCGACGTCCTCGTCGGTGGTCTGCTCCTCCGGGTACAGCGGCGGGCCCTCGGGCAGCAGCTTGATCAGCAGGTTCTCGAGCAGCTCGACCTGGTCGCCCTTCACCGCGCTGACCGGCACGACCTCGGCGGCCTCGACGAGCTGGCTGGCCGCCATGAGCTGCTCGGCCACCTGCTGCTTGTTCGCGGCGTCGGTCTTGGTCACCACGACGACGATGGGTGCCCTGATCTCGCGCAGCTGGCGGGCGATGAACTTGTCACCGGTGCCCACGGGCTGGTCGGCCGGGACGCAGAAGACCACCACGTCGACGTCGGACAGCGTGTCGCGGACGACGTCGTTGAGCCGCTTGCCCAGCAGGCTTTTGGGCTTGTGCAGACCCGGGGTGTCGACCAGCACGATCTGGCCCTCCGGCTTGTGCACGACCCCGCGGATGGCGTGCCGGGTGGTCTGCGGCCGGTTGCTGACGATGCCGACCTTCTCGCCGACCAGCGCGTTGGTCAGCGTCGTCTTGCCGGCGTTCGGGCGGCCCACCAGGGCGACGAAGCCGCTGCGGTGCGGCGTCTGCTCGGGGCTGCTCACGCCGACAGTCTCCCACCGACCACCGACGTCAGCGGCCAACGGAGTCAGACGGTGGTGCGCAGGGTCCCGTCGGGGCCGGCGAGGTGCACGGGTGCCGACGGCGTGAGGTCGCGGACGGCGGCCAGGCCGTCGGTCTCCACGGCGTCACCCTCGGAGACGATCGCGGCGGCCTCGAGCCCCTCGACCCCGCTGGAGACGGCGGCGGCCACCGCGGCCTGCAGCGCCGAGAGCTTCAACGAAGGCAGGCCCACGCTCGCCGCGACATAGGTGCGGCCGTCGGTGTCCCGGACCGCCGCCCCCTCGGCCGCGCCGGTGCGGGCGCGGGCGGAACGGGCGAGCGTGACGAGCTTGGCGTCCTCGGGCTGGAGTTCGGGCACCGGATCAGCTTTCCACCGGGGCCGGCTCCTCGTAGCGGGTGGCCCCCCTGCCCGACGGTGCGGCCGTCTCCTCGGCGGCGTCCTCGGACGGCTGCTCCACCCGGCACACCAGCAGGGTGTCCACGCGGTTACGGCGTCCGCCGGTGCTCTCGGCGACCAGCCGCAGCCCGCCGATCTCGGCCGACGCGCCCTCGATGGGCACCAACCCGAGCTCCCGGGCCAGCAGGCCGCCCACGGTCTCGACGTCGTCGTCCTCGGGCAGCTCGACGCCGAACAGCTCGGCGAGGTCCTCGACCGGTAGCCGCGCGGTCACCCGCATCGAGCCGTCGGGCAGCTCCTCCACCGGCGGGCGCTGGAAGGCGTCGTGCTCGTCGGCGATCTCCCCGACGATCTCCTCGAGGATGTCCTCGATGGTGACCAGGCCGGCGAAGCCGCCGTACTCGTCCACCACGATCGCGATGTGGATCCGCTGCGCCTGCATGTCGCGCAGCAGTTCGTCGACCGGCTTGGACTCCGGGACGAACGTGGGCTTGCGCATCAGCTCCTCGACCCGCGGGCCGCCCCGCTCCTGCGAGTTCTGCGAGCGGCGGACCAGGTCCTTGAGGTAGACCACGCCGACGACGTCGTCGACGTTCTCGCCGATGACCGGGATGCGGCTGAACCCGCTGCGCAGGGCGAGCGCGAGCGCCTGGCGCACGGTCTTGGTGCGCTCGATCCAGACGACGTCGGTCCGCGGGACCATGACCTCGCGCGCGATGGTGTCGCCGAGCTCGAACACCGAGTGGATCATCTGGCGCTCGCCGGACTCGACCACGCCGCGTTCCTCGGCCATGTCGACCAGCTCGCGCAGCTCCACCTCGGAGGAGAACGGGCCGTCGCGGAAGCCGCGGCCGGGCGTGATCATGTTGCCGACCAGGATGAGCAGCGTGGCGACCGGCCCGAGGACGCGGCCGAGCAGCTTCACCACGCCGGCGGTGGCCAGCGCCACCGAGTAGGCGTGCTGCCGGCCGAGGGTGCGCGGCCCGACGCCGATGAGCACGTAGCTGACGACGGTCATGATCGCGGCCGCGGTGAGGACCGTGCGCCAGCCGCCGCCCCAGGCGTCGTAGAGCAGCACGGTGCCCAGAACCGCGGCGACCATCTCGCAGGCGATGCGGAGCAGGAGCAGCAGCGAGACATGGCGGGCGCGCTCGAGCACGACCTCCTCGAGCGCCCCGGCGCGCTTGGCGCCCTCCCGGCGGAGCTCCTCGACGCGGGCCTTGGAGACCCGCTGCAGCGCGGCGTCCATGGCCCCGAAGAGCCCGGCGAGCGGGACGAGGCAGCAGGCGATCACCAGGAGGACGATCGCGCCGGAGCTCATCGCGGCGTCTGCTCCTGGCCCGTGACCGGCTCGCGCGGGGCGGACCGCCAGCTCTCGAGGAGCTGGGACTGGAGACCGAACATCTCCTTCTCCTCCTCGGGCTCCATGTGGTCGTAGCCGAGCAGGTGGAGCACGCCGTGCGTGGCCAGCAGGACCAGCTCGTCGTCCATGGTGTGCCCGGCGGCCCGCGCCTGGCGGACGGCCACGGCCGGGCAGAGGACGACGTCGCCCAGCAGCGCCGGACCCGGGTCGGGGTCGTCGGGACGGGCGGTGTCGAGCTCGTCCATGGGAAAGGCGAGCACGTCGGTCGGCCCCTTCTCCCCCATCCAGCGCTCGTGCAGGCTGCTCATGTACTCGACGTCGACGCAGAGGACGGACAGCTCGGCCATCGGATTGACGTCCATCTCACCGAGCACGAAGCGGCAGATCCCGGCCAGCTCCGCCTCGTCGACGGCGATCTCGGACTCGTTGGAGACCTCGACGGGCATCTGGCTCAGCTCCCCTGCCGGCGCGGCCGGGCCGGTCGTGCGGGTGCGGGTGGGGTGGTGGTCGCCCGGGCGGGCTGGCGTGCGGCGTCGAAGCGCTCGTAGGCGTCGACGATGTCGCCGACCAGCCGGTGCCGGACGACGTCGGTGCTGGTGAGCGTGGAGAAGTGCACGTCGTCGACGCCGTCCAGGATCTCGCGGACGATCTTCAGCCCGCTCTGCGCGCCACCGGGCAGGTCGACCTGCGTCACGTCACCGGTGACGACGATCTTCGACCCGAAGCCCAGCCGGGTGAGGAACATCTTCATCTGCTCGGCGGTGGTGTTCTGCGCCTCGTCGAGGATCACGAACGCGTCGTTGAGCGTGCGGCCACGCATGTAGGCCAGCGGCGCGACCTCGATCGTCCCCGAGGCCATCAACCGCGGGATCGACTCCGGGTCGACCATGTCGTGCAGCGCGTCGTAGAGCGGCCGCAGGTAGGGGTCGATCTTCTCGCTCAGCGTCCCGGGCAGGTACCCGAGGCGCTCGCCGGCCTCGACCGCGGGACGGGTCAGGATGATCCGGTTGACCTGCTTCGTCTGCAGCGCCTGCACGGCCTTGGCCATGGCGAGGTAGGTCTTGCCGGTACCGGCCGGGCCGATGCCGAAGACGATGGTGTGCTCGTCGATCGCGTCGACGTAGCGCTTCTGGTTCAGCGTCTTGGGCCGGATCGTGCGCCCGCGGCGACTGATGATGTCCAGGCTCAGCACGTCGGCCGGCCGCTCGGACCCGCCGCTCTTCAGCATCGCGACGACGCGGCGCACGGAGTCCGGGCGCAGCTGCTGGCCGGTGCCGATGAGCGCGATGAGCTCGTCGAAGACGCGGACGGCGAAGGCGTTGTCGGCCGGCTGCCCGGTCACGGTGATCTCGTTGCCGCGCACGTGCACGTCGGCATCGACCTCGGCCTCGACCAGGCGCAGCAGCTCGTCGGCGGAACCGAGCAGCGCGACCATCGGGACCGACTCGGGCACGGAGATGGTGGCGCGGACGGCGGCCGGGCCGGTACCCGCGGCGGGCGGGCCACCTGCGGACCCGTCCACGGCGGCGGCCTGCGCCGATGCCTCACGGGACGTGGGGGCACCCTCGACGGGGACGTTCGGGGAGGTGTCGGGCAAGAACCCTCGACCCTGCCTTCCTGGCTGGGAGTGGCGGACCGCTCGATGCTACCCGCGTCCGGCGACCCGAATCGTGGAACGCCGGTCGGAGGTCACCGCCCCACGTAGGTCGCCTTCCCCGGACCGTCGGTGAGGAACGACCGCACCGCGCCGCGCAGGTCCTCGCTCGCGAACAGCGCCCCCGAGACCTCGGGCACGAGGGCGTCGGCGGCCCGGGCGCCCTGCCGGACGGCCGTGGCCACGAGCTGCTTGGTCGCGGCGTGCGCGACCGTGGGGCCGGCGGCCACCTGGTGGGCGTAGGCGCGGGCCGCCTCGGCGAACCCCTCGTCGGGCAGGACGCGGTTGACGACGTTCCACCGCTCGAGCACGGCGGCCGGGTAGCGCTCGCCGGTGAAGATCAACTCTCGTGCCCGTGCCGGGCCGGCCCGCTCGGCCAGCCGCTGGGGCCCGCCCATCGACGGGGTCAGGCCGACGACGATCTCGACCAGCCCGAAGCTCGCGCGCTCGGCGGCCAGGAGGATGTCGCAGCACAGGCTCAGCTCGAAGGCCGCGGTGAGGGTGAGCCCGTGCGCGGCGAAGACCGTGGGCACCGGCAGGTCCTCGACGGCCTGGGCGACGCGGAGCAGCTGGGCCCACAGCTCGCCGCCGCGGACGATCGGCTCGGGCCCCTCGGCGATGTCGCGGAAGAAGGTCACGTCGACGCCCCCGGACACGACCCTGCCCCGTGCCTCGAAGAGCACCGCCCGCGCCCGGTCGGGCCGCTGCGGATCGGTGAGCGCGACCAGCTGGGCGACGGCGGCGTCCAAGGCCCGGAACACCGCCGGGGTGAACAAGTTCAGCGGCGGGTTGTCGAGGACGACGACGGCGACGTCGCCGTCCCGCTCGACGCGGACGGGCGGGGCACTCTGCTCGGTCACGGGCCGATCCTCGCAGGAGACGCGGTCAGCCGGGGGGCCAGCCCAGGCCGCGGCCACCCAGGACGTGCAGGTGCACGTGGTGCACCGTCTGCCCGGCCTGAGGTCCGGTGTTGGCCACCAGCCGGTAGCCGGGCTCGGCGCCGTCACCGGTGACCAGCCCCTCCTGCCGGGCGACCGCGTGCGCGCCCGCGACGACGTCGCCGAGCAGCGCCGGGTCGGCCTCCGCGAGCGCACCGATGGTGGCGTGGTGCGCCTGCGGGATGACCAGCACGTGCGTGGGCGCCTGCGGGTTGATGTCGCGGAAGGCGAGGACCCGATCGGTCCGGAGGACGACGTCGGCGGGGATCTCCCCGTCGACCATGCGGCAGAACAGGCAGTCGGACACGCCCCGCACCCTAGAGCCGGCTTCGATCTCCTGCTTTTCCGCGGAAAAGCAGGCCGCTTCTCCGCGGAAAAGCAGGGCCCGTGGAGACACCGGTTCCGGGGAGCCGCAACGCGCCCGGCTCCTTATGCTCTCCGGTAGCCGACAGGGCCGGCAACGGGGCCGGCGTCGGGACGGAGGGCGTCATGTCCAGCTCTGTCACCACGGGCAGCCCGGCGAACGACGACGCGCCCGCCCCACCGGCCGGCGGGCGCCTGACGCCGCGGTCGATCGCGATCTGGGGCCTCGTCGCCGCGGTGGGCGCGGTCTGCTGGACGGTGCTCGCGCTGGCCCGGGGAGAGACCGTCTCCGCGCTGTGGGTGCTGTTCGCCGCCCTGTGCTCCTACGCGATCGCCTACCGCTTCTACGCCCGGTTCATCACCTACCGGGTGCTGCAGGTCGACGACCGGCGGGCGACGCCGGCCGAGCGCATGGACAACGGCATCGACTTCGACGTCACCGACCGGCGGGTGCTCTTCGGCCACCACTTCGCCGCCATCGCCGGGGCCGGCCCGCTGGTGGGTCCGGTGCTGGCCGCCCAGATGGGCTACCTACCCGGCACGATCTGGATCGTCGTCGGCGTCATCTTCGCCGGCGCCGTCCAGGACCTCACCGTCCTGTTCTTCTCCATGCGCCGCAACGGCAAGAGCCTCGGTCAGATGGTGCGCGAGGAGATCGGCGTCGTCGGCGGGATCGCCGCGCTCATCGCCGTCTTCGCCATCATGATCATCATCCTGGCGGTGCTGGCGCTCATCGTGGTCAACGCGCTGGCGGAGTCCCCGTGGGGCGTCTTCTCCATCGCGCTGACCATCCCCATCGCGCTGTTCATGGGCGTCTACCTGCGCCGGCTGCGGCCCGGGAGGGTGCTCGAGGCCACCGGCATCGGCGTGGCCCTGCTGCTGCTGGCGATCGTCGGCGGCGGCCTGATCGAGGACACCGGCCTGGGCGACGCGCTGACCCTGTCCAAGGAGTGGCTGGTCCTCGCCCTGGTCGTCTACGGGTTCGTCGCCTCGGTGCTTCCGGTCTGGCTGCTGCTGACCCCTCGCGACTACCTGTCGACCTTCATGAAGATCGGCGTGATCGTCCTGCTGGCGATCAGCCTGCTGATCGCGCGCCCCGTGCTCCAGGCCGAGGCGGTCACCGACTTCGCCCGGGAGGGCACCGGCCCGGTGTTCGCCGGGTCGCTGTTCCCCTTCGTCTTCATCACCATCGCCTGCGGTGCGCTCTCGGGCTTCCACGCGCTCATCGCGTCGGGGACGACGCCGAAGATGGTGGCCAAGGAGAGCCAGGTCCGCCTCATCGGCTACGGCGGCATGCTGATGGAGTCCTTCGTCGCGATCAGCGCGCTCATCGCCGCCTGCGTCATCGACCAGGGCCTCTACTTCGCGATGAACAGCCCGGCCGGTGCCACCGGCGGTACCGCGGAGAGCGCCGCCGCGTTCATCAACGGCCTCGGCTTCGACACGACGGCGCAGACCCTGGGCGCCGCGGCCGCCGCGGTCCAGGAGGACACGCTCATCTCGCGCACCGGTGGCGCCCCGACGCTCGCCGTCGGCATCTCGCAGATCTTCAGCGACGCGTTCGGCGGCGGCGGCCAGGCCTTCTGGTACCACTTCGCGATCATGTTCGAGGCGCTGTTCATCCTCACCGCCGTCGACGCCGGCACCCGCGTGGGCCGGTTCATGCTGCAGGACACGATCGGCAACGTCTGGAAGAAGTTCGGCGACCTGTCGTGGCGGCCGGGCAACATCATCGCCAGCGCGGTCGTCGTCGGCCTCTGGGGTTCGGTGCTCTACATCGGTGTGACCGATCCGCTGGGTGGCGTGAACCAGCTCTTCCCGCTGTTCGGCATCGCCAACCAGCTGCTCGCCGCCATCGCGCTGACACTGGTCACGGTGCTGCTCATCAAGCACGGCAAGTTGCGCTACGCATGGGTGTCCGGCATCCCCCTCGTCTGGGATCTCGTGGTGACGATGACGGCCAGCTACCAGAAGGTCTTCTCCTCCGATCCGCGCGTGGGCTACTTCCAGCAGCGGCAGGTGTACGCCGACGCCCGGGACGCCGGGGAGGTGCTGGCCCCTGCGACCGACATGTCGGAGATGGACCAGGTCGTCTTCAACTCCACGCTCAACGGCGTCCTGCAGGCGCTGTTCGCCGTGCTCGTGCTGGTCGTGGTGGTCAACGCGGTGGTGGTCATCGCGAAGGCGATCATGGTCGGCCGGCTGCCGACGACCGAGGAGCCGCCGACGCCGTCGCGGCTGGTGGAGCCGGCCGGCTTCTGGGCGACGCCCGAGGAGAAGGAGGCCCTCGCCGAGCACCAGCGGCTCGTGGGCGCCGGAGCCGGGCGGACCGAGGCGGAGGAGAAGTGACCGCCGCCGTCGTCCGGGCCTGGCAGGGCGTGCGCTGGTACCTGCGCGAGTTCACCGGCGAGGCGCGCTGGGACCGCTACCTTGAGCACTGCGCGGAGCACGGCCACGAGCCGATGACCCGGCGCGAGTACGAGCGCCGACGCTCCGACGCCCTGGAGGCGAACCCCATCAGCCGCTGCTGCTGACTACGTCCAGCGGGTGCGGGCGGACAACGCGGCCAGCGCAGCGGCGCCCGCGGTCGACGTGCGCAGCACCTCCGGGCCCAGCCGCACCGGCTCGGCACCGGCGGCGCGGAAGGCGACGACCTCGCCGTCGGTGAGCCCGCCCTCGGGGCCGACGACGACGGCGACGGTCCCACTGTCGGGCACGGTCAGCCCGGCCATCGGGCGGCGCGCCTGCTCGTGCAGGACCACGGCGAGGTCGGCGTCCCCGAGCAGCCCGCACACCTCGCGGGTCGACATCGGCTCGGTCACCTCGGGCACCCGCGGACGGCGGGACTGCTTGCTGGCCGCCCGCGCGGCGGCGCGCCACTTGGCCACGCCCTTGGCCACCCGGTCGTCCCGCCAGCGGGTCACGCACCGCGACGCCGTCCACGGCACGATGCGGTCGACGCCCAGCTCGGTGGCGAGGTCCACCGCCAGCGGCCCGCGGTCGCCCTTGGGCAGGGCCTGCACCAGCACGAACTCCGGCCGCGGGGCGGGCACCTCGAAGCGGGCGCTCACCGCCACGCGCAGCCCCTGCGGTCCGGCCGACACGACCTCGCCCTCGGCGACCGTGCCCTGGCCGTCGCCGACCCGGACCCGCTCCCCCGGCTCCAGGCGCAGCACGTCCACGGCGTGCCGGCCCTCGGCGCCGTCGACCAGCAGCTCCGGGGTCTCCGGCAGGTCATCGAGCAGGAACAGCGGTGCGCCGTCGAGCTCGGGGACACCGACGTCGGTGGTCACGGCCGATCAGCGCCCGTGGAAGGCGTCGCGCACCCGGGAGAAGAGCCCGCCCTGGGCCTCGCGGTTGGACTCCGGCTGGTCCTCGCCCCGCAGCGCCGCCAGCTCGCGCATCAGCTTCTCCTGCTCGGCGTCGAGCCTGGTCGGGGTGACGACGTCCACGTGCACGACGAGGTTGCCCCGGCCGGTGGCGCGCAGCCGGGGGGCGCCGTGGGCCCGGAGGGTGAGCACGCTGCCCGACTGGGTGCCCGGAGCGATGTCCAGCTCCTCCTCGCCGTCGAGGGTCTTGAGGTTGAGCGTGGTGCCCAGCGCCGCGGCGGTCATGGGCAGGGTGACCCGGCAGTGCAGGTCCTCGCCGTCCCGGGTGAAGACGTCGTGCGGGCGCTCGTGCACCTCGACGTAGAGGTCGCCGGCCGGACCCCCACCGGGGCCGACCTCGCCCTGGCCGGTGAGCCGGATCCGCATGCCGTCCTCGACGCCGGCGGGCACCTTCACCGAGATGTTCCGGCGGGCGCGCACGCGGCCGTCGCCGGCGCACTTGCCGCAGGGCTCGGGGATGACCGTCCCGGTGCCCGAGCAGGTCGGGCACGTGCGGCTGGACACCACCTGGCCGAGGAAGCTGCGCTGGACGCTCTGCACCTCACCGCGCCCGGAGCAGGTCGTGCAGGTGGTGACGTGCGTTCCGGGGGCCGTCCCGGCGCCTGCGCAGACGTCGCAGAGGACGGCGGTGTCGACGGTGAGTTCCTTGACGGTGCCGAACACGGCCTCGTCGAGCTCGAGCTCGAGCGGGATGAGCGCGTCGCGGCCGGCCCGGGTGCGGCCCCGGGGGCCGCGGGTGGTGGCGCCGCCGAAGAAGGCGTCCATGATGTCGCCCAGCCCGCCGAAGCCGGCGCCGCCGAAGCCGTTCCCGCCGGCACCGCCGCCGGTCTCGAACGGGTCGCCGCCCAGGTCGACGATCCGGCGCTTCTCGGGGTCCGTCAGCGCCTCGTAGGCGCGGGTGACCTCCTGGAAGCGCTCCTTGGCCTCGGGGTCGGGGTTGACGTCGGGGTGCAGATCCCTCGCCAGCCGCCGGTAGGCGCGCTTGATGTCGGAGTCGCTGGCCTCGCGGGCCAGGCCCAGGACGCCGAAGTAGTCGGTTGCCATGAAGTTGTTCGTCCTCAGCTCTCGGCCAGGATCTGGCCGACGTAGCGGGCCACGGCGCGGACCGCGGCCATGTTCGTGGGGTAGTCCATGCGGGTCGGCCCGACGATGCCGAGGCCGCCGAGCGCGCGGTCCGCGGAGCCGTAGCCGACGGTGACCAGCGATGCGCCGGTCAGGGCCTCGTGCGCGTTCTCCTCGCCGATGCGGACCAGCACGGTGCCCGCATCGACCTCGCTGATCAGCCGGAGGACGACGACCTGCTCCTCCAGCGCCTCCAGCAGGGGGCTGACGGTGCCCTGGAAGTCCAGCGCGTTGCCGCGGGCCAGGTTCGCCGTCCCGCCGATGACCAGCCGGTCCTCGCTGGGCTCGACGAGGGTCTCCAGCAGCGTGGAGCTGACCGTGGCGACCAGACCGCGCAGGTGCGCCGGTGCCGTCTCCAGCAGGTCGGGCACCTTGTCGCCGGCCTCGGTCAGCTTCACCCCGGTGAAGGCGGAGTTGAGCAGCGTGCGGAGCTCGGCGACCGCGCCGGCGTCGATGTCGGCCGGGCAGTCGACGACGCGCTGCTCGACGCGGCCGGTGTCGGTGATGAGCACCAGCATGAGCCGGGCGGCCGACACCTGCACCACCTCGAGGTGGCGGACGGCGCTGCGCGAGAGCGTCGGGTACTGCACCACCGCCACCTGGCGGGTCAACTGGGCCAGCAGGCGCACGGTGCGGCCCAGGACGTCGTGCAGGTCGACCGCGCCGTCGAGGAACCGCTCGATGGCCCGCCGCTCGGCCACCGACAGCGGCTTGACCGCCGAGAGCCGGTCGACGAAGAGCCGGTAGCCCTTGTCGGTGGGCACCCGACCGGCGCTGGTGTGCGGCTGCGTGATGTAGCCCTGCTCCTCGAGCACCGCCATGTCGTTGCGGATGGTGGCCGGGGAGACGCCCAGGTCGTGCCGGTCGGCCAGCGCCTTGCTGCCCACCGGGTCGTTGGTGGAGACGTAGTCCTGGACGATTGCCCGGAGAACCTCCAGGCGGCGTTCGTCGTGCGCCACGAGACACCTCCCCGTACCGGTCGACCTGCCGCGCGGTACCCATGGCGCCGTCCCCGAGGCTGCGGCCGGGGACCGACACCTGCTGGCACTCGCACGGTCGGAGTGCCAGCCCAGCATACGACCGCCGCGCTCCGTCGTCGCGTGGCTCGCGGTGCCCGCGGCCCTGACGGCCGCCCTCCCCGGCCGATAGGGTGGACGCCGTCGGCGCCCCGGCGGACAGAGAGCGGAGACGGTCCCCTGATCTTCAAGGCGGTTCGAGAAGGGCGCCCGTACCCCGACCACGGTCTGTCCCCCCGCGACTGGGCGATGATCCCGCCGCGGCAGGTCCGCATGGACACCCTGACGACGACGAAGCGGCAGCTGGCGTTGGACGCCCTGCTGGCCGACGACTCGACCTTCTACGGCGACCTGTTCCCGCACGCCGTCCAGTGGCACGGCGAGCTGTACCTGGAGGACGGCCTGCACCGCGCCCTGCGGGCCGCGCTGCAGCAGCGCAACGTCATCCACGTGCGGGTGCTCGACCTCGACGCACTCAGCCCGGTGCAGAGCTCGTCCGGTCCGGCCACGGCCGCGATCCCCGCCCAGCCCCCGGTCCCCGGTCCGCGTTCCAGCTGAACCGGCGGCCGGGCCCCCCGCCCGGCGCGCGGGCGGAGGGCCGGCCGGTGAGCGCCGGTCAGCGCCGGTCGGTGCAGGCCACGCAGGACCCGGCGTAGGGGCGCAGCTCCAGGCGCTCCTCGGGGATCACGGCGCCGCAGTGGACGCACGCGCCGTAGGTGCCGGCGGTGATCCGCTCGAGGGCCTGGTCGATCGCGGTGATCGTCTCCTGCAACGAGGCACTTCGGCGGAGCGCGACCGGGTCGGGCACCGACTGGGCGCACTCGAGGAGGGCTTCCTCCCGCTGGCGGACGCAGTCGGCGCGCTGCTCGTCGAGCAGGGTGCGGAAGGCGTCCCACCGGGAGTCGCCGGCGGGCAGGTCCGTGTTGTCGAGCGTGGTGGTCATGTCGTGTCCTCGGGAGGTATGCGAAAGGACGCGATCACCCGGGGGGTGCGCGTCAGGAAAGGGTGCTGCGGGACTCGGGAACGAGTCAGGCGAACTGCGGCGGGGCCCTGTCCTGGCTGCGACGGAGTACGTCGAGTCCTCGCAGCCCTCGGGCCCGGCGGTTCATCGCCAGGGCCAGCAGCATGCCGCCCGTCAGCGCGGGGGCACCGGCGACGGCCACCCCCGGCGGGGACGTCGGGGCCGCGCGGAACGTGTGCACGTCCACCGCCGACCACCTCTCACCCGCCCGGCACCGTTGCCGGAGAGAGGAGACCCTAGCCCAGGAACCGGCCCCCGGCCCGGGCTTTTCGGCTAGTCGGTGAGGTCGCGGACCAGTGCGTCGGCCAGCAGCCGACCGGGATCGGTGAGGACGGCGCGCCCTCCCGCGTGCGCCGCCCCGTCGAGCAGTCCCCGGGCGACGGCGTCCGCGGCGCGGCGGCGGCCCAGCTCCGACAGCAGGTCCAGCGGCAGCCCCTCGCGCAACCGGAGCCCGAGCATGACGGTCTCCAGCGCGCGGTCGTCGTCGTCGAGCAGCTCGGCGTCGGCGTGCGGGCTGAGACCTGCGGCCAGCCGGTCGGCGTAGGCAGCCGGGTGCTTGACGTTCCACCAGCGCAGCCCACCGACGTGGCTGTGCGCGCCCGGGCCGACGCCCCACCAGTTGGCGTTGGCCCAGTAGAGCTCGTTGTGCCGGCAGCGGGCGGCGTCCGAGGTGGCCCAGTTCGACACCTCGTACCAGTCGAACCCGGCCCGGCGCAGCGTCGTGTCGGCCTGCTCGTAGCGGTCGGCGAGGACGTCGTCGTCGGGCATCGGCAGCTCGCCGCGGCTGATCCGCCGGGCCAGCCGGGTGCCGTCCTCGACGATGAGGGCGTAGGCGCTCACGTGGTCGACGGGTGAGGCGAGGACGGCGTCCAGCGAGGCGGCCCAGTCGGCGTCGGTCTCCCCCGGCGTGCCGTAGATGAGGTCGAGGTTGACGTGCTCGAAGCCGGCGGCCCGCGCGTCGTGCGCGGCCTGCACCGCCCGGCCCGGTGTGTGCCGCCGGTCTAGGACGGCGAGGACGTGCTCCGCGGCGGACTGCATGCCGAGGCTCACCCGCGTGAAGCCGGCCTCCCGCAGTCGCTCCAGGTACGGGCGGTCGACGGTCTCGGGGTTGGCCTCGGTGGTGACCTCGACGTCGTCGGCCACCGGGAAGAGCCGGCGCACCTCGGCCAGCACCGCCGCCAGGTCGCCGGCCGGCAGGAGCGTGGGCGTGCCGCCGCCGACGAACACCGTGGAGACCGTGGGCAGGTCCGGGCCGAGGACCCGGGCGGCCCGGCGGAGCTCGTCGATCGCCGTCCCCGCGTACTCGGCGCGGTTGGCGCCCGGCCCGAGCTCGTCGGAGGTGTAGGTGTTGAAGTCGCAGTAGCCGCAGCGGGTCGCGCAGAAGGGCACGTGCACGTAGAGGCCGAACGGAGTGCTCGTGAGGCCGTCGCGAGCGGACTCCGGAAGCTCGAGCGGCGGGACGGCGCGCTCCACCAGGGGCAGGACGGTGTTCATCTGCTCCCAGTGTGCCGCGCCCGCGCCCGGGAGCGGCAGGATGCGGCTGTGACCCACGACCGAGTGATCCAGGTGAGCGTGTCCGCCGGCGTCGCGACGCTCACCCTCGACTCCCCGGCGAACCGCAACGCGCTGTCGGCCGCGCTGCGCGCGCAGCTGCGGACCGCGCTCACCGACGCGCTGGCCGACGACGCCGTGCGGGTGGTCGTGCTGGACCACACCGGCCGGGTGTTCTGCTCGGGCATGGACCTCGCCGAGGCGGCCGGTGGATCGTCCGACGACCAGGGGGTCCGCGAGTTCCCCGAGCTGCTGCAACTGCTCTGGTCCTCGCCCAAGCCCGTGGTCGCCGTCGTCCGCGGGCCGGCGCGGGCCGGTGGCATGGGCCTGGCCGCCGCGTGCGACGTCGTCGTCGCCGCGTCGTCGGCCAGCTTCGCCTTCTCCGAGGTGCGCCTGGGCCTGGTGCCGGCGGTCATCTCCGCGGTGGTGCTGCCCCGGATGAGGACGCACGTGGCGCACCGGCTGATGCTGACCGGCGAGGTGTTCGACGCCGCGACCGCCGCCGCGGGGGGGCTGGTCGACCTGGTCGCGGATCCCGAGGAGCTCGACGCCGTCGTCGCCGGTCAGCTCACCGCGCTCGCGGCCGGCGCCCCCACCGCGCTGGCGGAGACGAAGCGGCTGCTGCGCTCGCGGCAGCCGGACCTCGAGTTCGGCGACCTGCTGGCCCTGTCCGCCCGCTTCTTCGCCGGCGAGGAGGGCCAGGAGGGCATCGCGAGCTTCCGCGAGAAGCGCCCGGCCCGCTGGGTGCCGACGTCGGACTGAGCCGACGTCAACGGAGGTCGAGCGTGTCCAGCTCGGCCGCCGAACCCCGGATGTGCAGCCGGAGGCCGTCGTCCTCCTCGATCTGCCAGTCCAGGAACGCGCAGCACGTCCTCTCGACCTCCACCAGGTACTCGAGCTCTGCCCTCGTCGCGTCGTCGCTGCGGTAGACCAGCAGCAGTTCCTGGTCCTGCCGGACGCGGTGGGTGAGCGACCGCTCGCCGAGCTGCCGCCAGCGCTGCAGCTGGGCCGCACCGTCTGTCACCCCGAGCGTGCAGGCCACCGGGAGCAGGGGCAGCTCCGTGCGCGAGGCGTCGTCCATGCCGCGGATGCTCGTCGCCTTCGCGCCGGCCGTCGAGGGGTCAGCGCAGGCGACGGGTGTTGTCCGGCTGTCGCGCGGTGATGCCGTGTGCGTCCAGCCACTCCATGAGCGGGACGGCGACGCGGCGGCTGGTGCCCCACGCCTGCCGCGCCTGGCTGACGGAGAACGGCTGCGGCAGGCCGGCCAGCCGCGCGCGGGCCACCTCGGCGATGCCCGGGGCCAGGTAGACGGCCTCGGCGACCCGCACCAGCTGACCGCTGCGCACCGCGGCGGCCAGCTCGCGCGGTCCGAGACCGGCGGCCGCGAGGTCCGGCGTCGCCGGTGCGGCGAAGGGATCCTCGGCCAGCCGCCTGCGGACGGCGTCGACCGCGTGCTGGACCTCCGGAGGCAGCTCGGCCGCGGCGTCCACCACGCGGCCGTCGCGGAGCGCCAGCGGCTGCCGGACGAGCGCCCGGACCAGGTCGGCGTCGGGCAGCTCCAGTGCCCGGCGGACGATCTCGACGGGCGGACCGGGCTCGAGCGGGCGGAGTGTGCGGTAGCGGGCCACGATGTCGGGCACCCGCGCGGCGAGTGCGTCGGCCAGGCCTGGGGCGAGCAGCCACGGTCCCTGCTCGTCGGCGTCGTCGGGAACCGTCCATCCCATGGCGGTGAACTCGGCGGTGCGCACGATCCGCCGCCGGGCCAGGTCCGCGGATGCCGCCTCGGTGGCGTCGCCCTGGGCGGCGAGCTCCGCGCCCCGCTGTCGGGCGGCACCCCGGCGGCGCAGCTCGGGCGGGTCGACGTCCCGGACGTCCGCGCCGAGCACCCGGCGCGTGCCCGGCTCGCGCACCAGCAGCCGATCGCCGACGCGCAGCGGCAGCGCTGTCTCGAGCCGGAGGCGGACGACGGCGCCGTCGAGCGGGCGCAGCCGGGCACCGACGGTGGCCGACCCCACGTGCACGACCGCCTCGCCGGGCAGCCGGTCCTCACCCGCGCCGACCAGCGACACGTCCAGCTCCGCGGTGCTGCGGAAAGCCCCCGGTGTCAGCAGCGCGTCGCCGCGGGAGAGCTCCTCGACCGCGACGCCCCGCAGGTTGAGCGCGACGCGGGCGGTCGCCTGCGCCCGCTCGACCGGCCGGCCCAGGGACTGCACGCCCCGCACGACCACGTCCCGGTCCCCCAGCCGCAGCCGGTCCTCCGGCGCGATCGAACCCGCGGCGAGCGTCCCGGTCACGACTGTCCCCGCGCCCTTGATGGTGAACGCCCGGTCGATCCACAGCCGCACGGGCGCGGTCGGATCGGGCGCGGGAAGGTCCGCCAGCAGCCTCTCCAGCGCGGCGGCGAACTCGGGGATACCTGCTCCGGTCAGGGCGCTGACGGCGACCGCCGGGAGCTCCCCCATCGACGTACCGGCCAGCCGCTCCCGCACGTCGGCGAGCACGGGTGCGGGATCGGCGAGGTCGGACTTGGTGACGGCGAGCAACGCGTGCCGCACGCCGAGGGCGTCCAGGACGGCGACGTGCTCGGCCGTCTGCGCGGACCACCCGTCGTCGGCGGCGACCACCAGGAGCGCGGCCGGCACCGACCCGATGCCGGCGAGCATGTTGCCGATGAACCGCTCGTGGCCAGGGACGTCGACGACGGCGACCGTGCGCCCCGACGGCAGCTCGGTCCAGGCGAACCCGAGGTCGATGGTGAGCCCGCGGCGCCGCTCCTCGGCCCAGCGGTCGGGCTCCATGCCGGTGAGCGCCCGCACCAGCGCCGACTTGCCGTGGTCGACGTGTCCCGCGGTGGCGATCACGTCCACCGGCGGCCAACCTCCAGCACCGCGTCGGCCAGGGCGTCGTCGTCCGCAGGTGCCAGGCTGCGCATGTTGAGCAGGGTGCGGCCGTCCTCCAGGTAGCCGACGACCGGCCGCGCGCCCCGCCGCAACGGTTCGGCGAACCCGGCGGGCAGGGAGATCGCGACGCCGGCCAGCGGGTGCTCGGGCGCTCCACCCCCACCGACGCGCGCCGGTGCGTCGACGACGTGGGCGTCGATGCCCGCCGCGGTGAGCCGCCCGGCCACGGCGTCGGCGCGGGCCCGCAGCCCTGAGGGCTCCGCCGCCAGCATCTGCTGCACCGGAGGCAGCGGCCCGCGCAGCGTCGCCTCCAGGGCCGCGAGCGTCGTCTTGTCCACGCGCAGGGCCCGGTAGAGCGGGTGCCGGCGCAGCCGCTGGACCAGGTCCGCGCGGCCGAGCACCAGCCCCGCCTGCGGACCGCCCAGCAGCTTGTCGCCGCTGGAGAGGACGAGGTCGGCGCCCATGGCGAGGGTCGACTGCAGGTCGGGCTCCTCGGGCAGCAGCGGGTGGGCGCGGATGAGTCCCGAGCCGACGTCTGCCACCAGCGGGACTCCGGTGCCGGCGAGCGCCCCGGCCAGCTCGTCCACCTCGACCGCCCGGGTGAACCCGCGGACGACGAAGTTCGAGGGGTGCACCTTGAGCACCGCGCCGGTGTCGGGCCCCAGCGCGCGGCGGTAGTCCTCGGCCGTGACGCGGTTGGTCGTGCCCACCTCGCGCAGCCGGGCGCCGGTGGACTCCAGCAGCTCGGGGATGCGAAAACCGTCACCGATCTCGACCAGCTCGCCGCGGGCCAGCACGAGCTCGCGGCCCTGCCCGAACGCGGTGGCGACGAGGCTCAGGGCGGCGGCGCAGTTGTTCACCACGATGGCCGCCTCGGCGGCGGGGACGGCGTCGAGCAGGGCGCCGATCGCCGCCTCGCCGCGCGGCCCGCGCCGCCCCGTGGCCAGGTCGATCTCGACATCGGTGGTGCCGGCGGCCGCGATGATCGCCTCGACCGCGGCCGGTGACAGCGGCGCCCGGCCCAGGTTGGTGTGCACCAGCACGCCGGTGGCGTTGAGCACCGGCCGCAGACTGCTCGCCGTCGGCGGCAGCGCGTCGAGGACGGCGGTCAGCGCGTCGTCGGGCGTGAGCTCCCCGGCGCGGATCCGGTCCTGGACCCCGGTGACGGCCGACTTGACCAGCGCACGGCCCAGCCGTTGCTCCGCCGCCCGCACCGGCGGCTCGGCGAGCAGGGCGTCGGTCCGCGGCACCGAGCGTCGCGGGTCCTGGCTGCGGGGCTGGTCGGGCATCGCACCGCAGCGTAGGCGGGCGGAGGAGGTGGCGGAGGCGGACGGGAATCGAACCCGCCTGACCGAGGTACTCGGCCACGTCGGCTTTAGAGGCCGCGGGGGCCACCAGACACCCTGACGCCTCCGTCGGGCAGCCTACGTGCCGGCGCGACGAAAACTGTCGGAGGTCGCTGCCAGCATCCCCCTCGTGAACCGCACCGAGTCCCGCTCCCCCGCGCTCCTGCCGCCGGTCACCCTCACGCCCGAGGAGGCCGCCGCCGTCGCCGTGGCGCTGGCCGCCCAGCCCGACGGCCCGTTCGCCGACGCCGGTCGCCTGGCGCTGGAGAAGGTGCTCGCGGTGCTCGAACCCGACCCGCACGCGCGGGCCGAGCTCCGCGACGCGGGCCGGCGGACCAGCGCCCAGTTGCGTCGCTCCGCCAGCGAGCCCGGTTCCCGGTCGCGGCACCCCGCGGGCCGGGCACGCCGTCCCGAGCCGGACGCCGTCCAGCCGCCCCGGCTGGTCCTGCTCCCCGGAGGCCGGGCCTGACCGGGCTCCATGCTGTCCGCCCCGCTCCCGTGCTGTCGGGCACCCTGCGCCCAGGCGAACTAGCGTCGGAACCGTGACGACGACTGCCCCTCCGGTCCGGCTGACGCAGTACGCCCACGGCGGGGGCTGCGCCTGCAAGATCCCGCCCGGCGAGCTGGAGGCCGTCGTCTCGGGCCTGACCGCGCGCGGACCGGCCGACCCCGCTGCCGAACTGGTCATCGGTCTGGACGACGGCGACGACGCGGCGGTCGTCCGCATCGCCGGCGGGCAGGGCCTGGTGCTGACGACCGACTTCTTCACCCCGGTGGTCGACGACGCGTACACCTTCGGCCGGATCGCCGCGGCCAACGCGCTGTCCGACGTCTACGCGATGGGCGGCACCCCCGTGGTCGCGGTGAACCTGCTGGGCTGGCCGCGCGACGTGCTGCCGGCCGAACTCGCCGCGGAGGTGCTGCGCGGCGGCCTGGAGGTGGCGCACGAGGCGGGTTGCCACGTCGGCGGTGGGCACTCGATCGACGACCCCGAGCCCAAGTACGGCATGGCCGTCACCGGAGTGGTCGACGTCGACCGGATCATCACCAACTCCGGCGCCGTGGCCGGCACCCCGCTGAGCCTCACCAAGCCGCTGGGCGTCGGGGTGCTGAACAGCCGGATGAAGGCGACCGGCGAGGTCTCGGAGGAGGCCGTCGCCTCGATGACCGCGCTCAACCGCGAGGCGGGGCAGGCCGCGGTGGCCGCGGGCATCCGCGCCGGCACCGACGTCACGGGATTCGGCCTGCTCGGCCACCTCTACAAGATGGCGCGGGCCAGCGGCGTGACGGCGGTGGTCGACGCCGCCGCCGTCCCGTACCTCACCGGCGCCCGCGAGGCACTGGCGGCGGGGTTCGTCTCCGGCGGCACCCGGCGCAACCTGGACTGGGTGCGCGCGCACACCGACCTGTCGGCCGTGTCCGAGGACGAGGCGCTGCTGCTGGCCGATGCGCAGACCTCCGGCGGGCTGCTGCTCGGCGGCGAGGTGCCCGGTGCCCCGGTCATCGGCGAGTTCGTGCCCCGCGGGGAGCACGTCGTCGTCGTCCGCTGACGTGCTCGTCGTCGTGTCGGGCCTGCCCGGCACCGGGAAGTCTGCGGTCGCCGCCGGACTCGCCGCCCGCTCCGGAGCCGTCCACCTGTCCATCGACACGGTCGAGGACGCCCTCCTCGGATCCGGACTCCCGCCCGGGTGGCGGACCGGGGTGGCCGCCTACGAGGCAGCGCGGGCCGTCGCTGAGCAGAACCTCGCGCTCGGGCTGACCGTCGTGGTGGACGCGGTGAACGACAGCGAGCCGGCCCGGGGCACCTGGCGGGCCGGGGCAGCCGCCACGGACAGCGACCTCGTGTTCGTGGTGCTGACGCTCGACGACCCGGTCGAACACCGTCGGCGGCTGGAGACCCGGCTCCGGGACCTGGCGCACGTACCCGAGCCGTCGTGGAACGAGGTCATGGCGCGCGCAGCGGCGTACGCGCCGTGGGCCGAGGGCGAATGCCTGCGGGTCGACGCGCGGCGCCCGGTCGACGAGCTGGTGGTGGAGCTGGTCGGCCGGCTCGCCGGTGACCCTCCGTCCTGAGGGTCAGCCCCAGAAGGCGCGGGCGGCCTCGAGGGTGGCGGCGGCCTGCGCCCGGCCGGCGCGCGCCGAGGGCTCGCGGGTGGCCGGGTCGAGCACGTTGCTGCCGAAGGCCGCGAGCGCCGCCTCGTCCGCGGTGACCACGTGCACCTCGGCCTCCTTCTCCAGGATCTCGATCTCCCGGTCCAGGCCGGGGCCGAGCAGCCCACCGGGCATGCCGCGCGTCGGCGTCACCACGAGGACCTTCTCGCAGCCCGCGGCCAGGTCGGCGTTGGTGACCGAGCGCATGCCGCCGTCCATCAGCCGCCGGCCGTTCACGGTGACCGGCGGCCAGACGCCGGGGACGGCGCAGCTGGCGGTCACGGCGTCGAGCAGGCGCACGCCCGAGGACGCGTCGAACGGCAGGAACTCCCCGTCCGCCGTGTCGACGGCGGTGATGATCAGCCGTGCGATCGGCCACTCCGGGTCGCCGATGCGGCCCTCGATGATGGCGCGGCGCTGGGCCTCGGGGACGGCGTCCACGGTGAGGGCGAGCGCACCGAGGCGGGCCCGCGCGTCCTGCTCGCCGGTGTTGCCCTTCATCGCCTCGGCGAAGGCTGCCATGGCGGAGACGCCGTCGAACTCGACCTTCAGCTCCCCGACGGGCGGGAGGAGCTGGCGCTCGTAGAGGCCCTGCAGGTCGCCGCTGAGCCGCAGCTGCGCACCCACGACGGAGCCGGCCGACGTCCCGACGATCAGGTCGGCGGACGTGACGTCGACGCCCTCGGCGGCCCAGCCGCTCAGCAGTCCGAGCTCCCAGGCGATACCGGCGACACCGCCGCCTCCGAGAACGAGTGCACGTGTCGCCATCGAGGGGGCTCCTTGCGTCGACCGGGTGGGATCAGCGCCAGGCTAGGGGTGCGGTCAACCACCCGCGTCGCTGGGCCGCGGCGTCTCGGTTAGCGTCCGGTCATGCTCGCTGCCTTCGTCTCGACGCCCGCCCCGAAGGACCCGCTCTCCGTCCTCGAGGTCGGTGAGCGCCCGGAGCCGGTGGTGCCCGACGGCTGGACGACCATCCAGGTCAAGGCCGTCTCCCTGAACCACCACGACCTGTTCAGCCTCCAGGGCATCGGCCTGCCGGCGGAGCGCATGCCGATGATCCTGGGCACCGACGCCGCCGGTATCGACGAGGACGGCAACGAGGTCGTCGTGCACGGCGTCATCGCCAGCCCGGGCTGGATGGGCGACGAGACGCTGGACCCCAAGCGGTCACTGCTGTCCGAGGTGCACCAGGGCTCGATGGCCGAGCGGGTCGCCGTCCCCCGCCGGAACCTGCTGCCCAAGCCGGCCGACCTGTCCTTCGCCGAGGCCGCCTGCCTGCCCACCGCGTGGCTGACCGCCTACCGGATGCTCTTCGTCCGGTCCGGCCTGCGCCCCGGGCAGACGGTGCTGGTCCAGGGCGCCAGCGGTGGTGTCGCGACGGCGCTGATCGTGCTGGGCCGCGCGGCCGGCTATCGCATCTGGGTGACCGGCCGCAGCGAGGAGAAGCGGGCCGCCGCCCTCGCCCTCGGCGCCGAGCAGGCGTTCGAGAGCGGCGCCCGGCTGCCCGAGCGGGTGGACGGCGTCATGGAGACCGTCGGCAAGGCGACCTGGAGCCACAGCATCAAGTCCCTCAGGCCCGGCGGCGTCATCGTCACCTCGGGCGCCACGACCGGGTACGACCCCGGCGCGGAGCTCAACCGGGTCTTCTTCACCCAGCTGTCGGTCATCGGCTCGACGATGGGCACCAAGGACGAGCTCGAGGCGCTCATCCGCATGTGCGCCGTCACCGGCGTCCGCCCGATCATCGACGTCGAACTGCCCCTCACCGAGGCCCGCGAGGGCTTCGCGCGCATGTCCGAGGGCCGCACCAACGGGAAGATCGTCTTCACGCTGTGAGCCCGCGGCTGCCGTACGGCCCCGTCCGGAGGCTCGCGCGAGCTTGCGAGCGGCGAGGGGGACGGGGTCCTTCCGTCAGTGCACGAGCTTGAGGCCGACGACGCAGCCGATGAGCCCCATGATCAGCAGGATCTTCGCCAGCGACACCGGCTCGGTACCGGTCGCCATCGCATACACGACGGTGAGCGAGGCCCCGATGCCGACCCACACCGCGTAGGCGGTGCCCACGGGCAGGTCACGCATCGCGTACGCCAGCCCCACCATGCTGAGCACGACTGCGACGGCGAAGACGATCGACGGGACGAGCCGGGTGAACCCGGCCGACCGCCCCAGTGCGGTCGCCCACACCGCTTCGAGCATCCCGGACACGACGAGCACGGCCCACGCCATCGAGAACTCCTCTGGCGCCGTCTTGTCGCACACCGGGTACGGCACCGCTCGTCCGGGAGCCGGGTCGGGCTCCTCTCCACCTTCTCACGCAGGGGTCGTCAACCGAGGTTGACAGTCTGGTCAGCGCAACCTAGGTTGACAGCCATGGCGGACACAGCGCAGGTGGCCTCCGCGGCCAGCAGCAAGGACCCGGCCGTCGGCCTGGCGGCGGTCCGCTCGATGCGCGTTCTCGTCGAGCGCCTGGAGGAGCTCCAGGTCGGCAACGCCCGCAACCAGGGCTGGACGTGGGAGCAGATCGCCGAGCGGCTCGGCGTCAGCAGGCAGGCCGTCCACAAGAAGCACTCACGCGGCAGGTCCTCGACCAGCAGGGCGCCGCTCCGACGGAGGGACTGACGATGTTCGAACGCTTCACGCCGGAGGCCCGGCAGGTGGTCGAGGGCGCCCAGCAGGAGGCCCGCGCCCTGCGGCACGACCGGATCGGCACCGAGCACCTGCTGCTCGCCCTGCTGACCCGGCAGGGGACGACGTCCTCCGCCGTGCTCGGCCGGCACGGCCTCACGCGCTCTGCGGTGGCCACCGACGTGGCCCGCTTCACCGGCACCGAGCTAGACGCCTCGGCACTGACCTCGATCGGCATCGACCTGGACGCCGTCCGCACCTCGGTCGAGGCCACGTTCGGCCCCGGCGCGCTGGACGACCAGGGCGACCGACGCAGGCGCACCGGGCACATCCCCTTCACGCCTCGCGCGAAGAAGGTGCTCGAGCTGTCGCTGCGCGAGGCGATCGCGCTCAAGTCGCGCAGCATCAGCGACGGCCACCTGCTGCTCGGGCTCATCCGCGAGGGCGAGGGCCTCGCGGCCAAGGTGCTGCACGACCGCGGCGTCGACCTCCCGGCCCTGCGCGACGAGGTCACCCTCGCGCTGAACTCCTGAGGACTGCCGGCCTCAGGAAGCTGCGGCGCTGCGGGCGGCGATCTTGGCGGCCATCTTCGGCTGGTCCTTCACCGGCAGGTACTGGACGGCGGGCGCCAGCTCGGGCAGCCGCGACTTCTGCGTCATCACGATCCGGAAGGCCGTCTCGACGGTGATCCCGTGGTCGGGGCGGGACACGAGCTCCACCTCGTCGCCGGCGCCGACGTCGCCGGTCTCCAGCACCCGCAGGTAGGCACCCGTCGCGCCGTGTGCGGCGAAGCGCTTGACCAGGTCAGGGACGTCCCAGAAGCGGGCGAAGTTGGCGCACGGCGTACGCCACGCCGTCACCTCGAGCAGCGCCGTCCCCACCCGCCAGCGGTCCCCCAGGACGGCATTGCGCAGATCGACGCCGGAGGTGCGCAGGTTCTCGCCGAAGCGTCCGGGCGGGAGCTCTCGGCCGAGCTCGGCGATCCAGAACTCGGCGTCCTCCTGGGCGTAGGCGTAGACCGCCTGGCCCTCGCCGCCGTGGTGCTTCTTGTTGACCTGGACGTCGCCGTCCAGACCGAGTTCGTGGACGGCGACCCGGCCGGCGACCGGCAACTTGCGAATCCCGCTGCGGTTGGGCCGCTTGTCGGGCAGTGGCAGCAGGTCCGCGCCCGAGACGCAGACCGCCTCGACCCGGCCGGTCACTTCTTCGAAGCGGTGGACTCGTTGGTGGAGAGCGCGGCCACGAAGGCCTCCTGGGGGACCTCGACGCGGCCGACCATCTTCATCCGCTTCTTGCCCTCCTTCTGCTTCTCCAGCAGCTTCCGCTTGCGGGTGATGTCACCGCCGTAGCACTTGGCGAGGACGTCCTTGCGGATGGCGCGGACCGTCTCGCGGGCGATCACCCGCGAGCCGACGGCGGCCTGGATGGGCACCTCGAACTGCTGGCGCGGGATGAGCTCGCGCAGCTTGCCGGCCATCATCACGCCGTAGCTGTAGGCCTTGTCCTTGTGCACGATCGCGCTGAACGCGTCGACCGCCTCGCCCTGCAGCAGGATGTCCACCTTCACCAGCGAGGACTCCTGCTCGCCGGCCTCCTGGTAGTCCAGGCTCGCGTAGCCGCGCGTCTTGGACTTCAGCGCGTCGAAGAAATCGAAGATGATCTCGCCCAGCGGCAGCGTGTAGCGCAGTTCGACGCGGGACTCGCTCAGGTAGTCCATGCCGCCGAGCTGGCCGCGGCGCCCCTGGCAGAGCTCCATGATCGCGCCGGTGTAGTCGCTCGGGGCGATGATCGTGGCGTTGACGATCGGCTCGTAGACGGAGTCGATCTTGCCCTCGGGCCAGTCGCTCGGGTTGGTCACCGTGATCTCGGAGCGGTCCTCCATGATCACGCGGTAGACGACGTTGGGCGCGGTGGAGATCAGGCTGATGCCGGCCTCGCGCTCGAGGCGCTCGCGGACGATCTCCAGGTGCAGCAGGCCCAGGAAGCCGACGCGGAAGCCGAAGCCCAGCGCCGCCGACGTCTCGGGCTCGTAGGTCAGCGCCGCGTCGTTGAGCAGCAGCTTGTCCAGGGCCTCGCGCAGCAGCGGGTAGTCGCTGCCGTCGATCGGGTAGAGCCCGGAGTACACCATCGGCTTCGGGTCGCGGTAGCCGCCGATCGACTCCGCGGCCGGCTTGTGCTGGAGGGTGACGGTGTCACCGACGCGCGACTGCCGGACGTCCTTCACACCGGTGATGAAGTAGCCGACCTCGCCGACGCCCAGGCTCTCGACCGGCTTGGGCTCCGGGGAGATCACGCCGATCTCGAGCAGCTCGTGCGTGGCGCCCGTCGACATCATCTTGATCTTGTCGCGGGAGGAGATCCGGCCGTCCACCACGCGCACGTAGGTGATGACGCCGCGGTAGATGTCGTAGACCGAGTCGAAGATCATCGCGCGGGCCGCGCCGTCGGCCTGACCGACCGGGGCCGGGATGCGCTCGACGATGAGGTCGAGCAGCTCGGGGACGCCGACGCCGGTCTTGCCGCTGACCCGCAGCACGTCGTCGGGCTCGCAACCGATGATGTGCGCGATCTCCGCGGCGTACCGCTCCGGCTGGGCGGCGGGGAGGTCGATCTTGTTGAGCACCGGGATGATCGTGAGGTCGTTCTCCAGCGCCAGGTACAGGTTGGCCAGCGTCTGCGCCTCGATGCCCTGGGCGGCGTCGACCAGCAGCACCGCGCCCTCGCAGGCAGCCAGCGAGCGGGACACCTCGTAGGTGAAGTCCACGTGGCCCGGGGTGTCGATCATGTCGAGCACGTACTCGGTGCCCGTGTGCGCGCCGGAGCGCGGCGTCCACGGCAGGCGGACGTTCTGCGCCTTGATGGTGATGCCGCGCTCGCGCTCGATGTCCATGCGGTCGAGGTACTGGGCGCGCATGTGACGGCCCTCGACGAGTCCGGTCACCTCGAGCATCCGGTCGGCCAGCGTCGACTTGCCATGGTCGATGTGGGCGATGATGCAGAAGTTCCGGATGAGGGCCGGGTCGGTGGCAGCAGGAGTCGTCACAGTGCTGCCATCGTCCCACGCCGCCCGGCCGGGTATTGCGATTGCCCGGAAGGACGTGCGTCCCACACCCTGCACGGGTGTCCCTACCCGGCAGTCCCCGTCTGCCCTACGACCGTCTGCCCGCCGGCTTGCGCGCGGCGATCGACGCCGTCCTGGGGTCGCCGGTCGTCGCGGTGTCGGCCCGGACCGGCGGCTTCTCCCCCGGCCCGGCGGCCGTGGTGACCAGCGCAGACGGCCGGCGAGCCTTCGTCAAAGCGGTCGGGACCCCGCTGAACCCCGACACCCCGCGACTGCTGCGCGCGGAGGCGCTCGTCATGGCCGGCCTGCCGGCGTCGCTGCCGGTCCCCCCGCTGCGGGCGCACGTCGAGTGGGCCGACGGCCCCGATGAGTGGGTCGCGCTCGCGTTCGAGGCCTTCGACGGCGACTCCGCGCCGCTGCCGTGGACGCCGCAGGCCGCCGCAGCCGTGGTGGACGGCCTCACCGAGCTGGCGCGGGCGGCGACCCCTTGTCCGGTGCCGGATCTGCCGACGCTCGGTGAGCGGGTGGACGGGCCGCTCTCGGCGTGGGCGGAGCTGGCCGCCGAGCCCCCGTCCGACCTGCACCCGTGGGAGGCCGAGAGCCTCGAGTGGCTGGGCGCGGTGCCCGACCGGCTGGCCGCAGGCGGCTGGCTGGGCGGGGACACCCTCGTGCACGGTGACCTCCGGGCCGACAACCTGCTGTTCGGGGCCGATGCTTCGGTGGCCTTCGTCGACTGGGCATGGGCGGTGCGTGGCGCCGACTGGGTCGACACGGTGCTGTTCGCCCTCGACGCCGCGACACAGGGCGGCGTCGACCCCGAGTGGCTGGTCGGCCGCTCACCGCTCGTGGCCGCGGCAGAGCCCCGCCAGGTGACCGACCTCGTGGTCGCCATGACCGGCATGTGGGCGCGCAGCATGCGACGACCGCCACCTCCGGGACTGCCCACCCTTCGGTCGTTCCAGCGGGCCTTCCACGACACCGCGCTCGCCTGGAGCATGCGACGAGTGGCCGCCGGCCTGGTGTGACCGCCACCGGTTGGGTGGACGGTGCCGGACTGGTATCTTGTGAGGCCGGTCCGCTGGGCGCTTCGTCGTGCCCCGGACGCACTGTCGAATCCCCTTAGATTTCCGAGGCTCACGCGTGGCGAACATCAAGTCCCAGCTCAAGCGGATCAAGACCAACGAGAAGGCGCGTCAGCGCAACGTCGCGGTCAAGTCCGCCCTGAAGACGGCTGTCCGGCGCGTCCGCACGGCCGCCGACTCCGGCGACGCCGCCGCCGCGGCGACCGCGCTCGCGACCGCCACGAAGGCGCTCGACAAGGCCGCCAGCAAGGGCGTCATCCACAAGAACCAGGCCGCCAACCGCAAGTCGGGTCTGGCGAAGCTCACCGCCGGTCTCTGATCCGGCGTCCCGCGTCCTCGTGACGCGGACGTGCACGAGCCCCTCCCTCGCGGGACGGGGCTCGTTCGCGTTCCGGGTCAGGTGACGGCTGCAGCTCAGCGGCCGGCGGGCACCCGGCCGCGGCCGGTCGTGGCGCGGATGTCGACGATCCGGCGCACCGCCCGCTCGAGCGCGTAGTCCGCGCTGGCCGCGACTCGCGTCTCCGACTTGGCGCTCCTGAGCAGCAACTGCCACTGGATGACCCACCGCCACTCACCCCGGTCGACCGTCGACGAGCCGGCCGAGGTCGTCGCCTCCCAGCGGTGAGTGCGCACAAGAACAGCCCGGAGCCGAAGCCCCGGACCGATCTTGTGCGTCAAGCAATGCCGCCGCCTACCTCGCTCACCCCGCCGCGCAGAGGTGGTCACAGTGAGATGTGAGCCGAGTGACGTCCACGGGTGGAACACCCGCTGAGGCCGCCATCGCTCGGGAACGGTTCGACACCGTCTGGTCAGTCGGTGGTCCCACCGTCACCGGGCGAGACCTTTTCCAGCGGGAACCGCTTACTCGGGGGGAGAACGTCCTGGATGTCAGAATCCGGGAAGGCCTGCCCATGCTCCAGTGGTTGCAGCACTCGCCCAGGCTCCCCGATCCAAAATCCTTGCGGGCTCACCGGGATGTACAAGGGCATCCCCGGCGGCCGCCCTGCCCGCTCGTCGACGATCGGAATCTCGTCGGCGGTCGGCGCTTCCACGAGGAAGTACGCCACCTGCATGTCGCGTGGAACATGGCGGGCAACCTCATTCGCGGGAAGGTTGAACGGAATGTCCATCTCGACGTGGACAACGGCCGGCTTGGCCGCTTCGGTCACCTCGTCGTCCACCCTCACCACGAACGTGACCGTTCTGAGGCCACCAACATCCCTGCCCGGAATGACGCCGGTGATCCGTCCCGTCACAACGAGCTGGGAGTACTCGGCAAGAGCCTGCGGGCTGGGCATCGGGTTGTAGTCCGTACTGATCGTCTCGAACAGCTGAGCAAAATCCTCGAGCGAACGCGATGACGAAGCGCTCTCCTCAGCGCCGGACTCGGCCTGACAAGCCACGAGCGCCCCGGCGACAAGCGCACCCAAGCTCGCCACAGCAGCTCGACCTCTGTAGCCCCCGCCGCGGATCATCCGACACATCCGCAATTGTTCAGGTGGTCAACGTGGTGCTGGTAATAGTAGTTCCAATACCAATCAGCATCTTGTGCGCCGCTCGTCATGCAGCTTCTGGGCTGCGTGTCCCTGACGTGATGCCGCAAGCCGGCGGAGTGGCCCACCTCGTGACAGGCTGTCTTGCGCGCATCGTAGTCGAAGGTGATCTTCGACCCATTCAATCGCGTGCGTGAGCTCTCGCACTCGTTCGCGCTGTTCCTTCCGAGACAGATGTTGTCGCCAAGAATCTGTTGACCCGAGTCGCTGAAATATGTGAAGCGAACGTCCGTAATGGACTCGCACGTCGGGGCATGAACCTGCGTGAAGGCGCTCTGGTCATCGAGATTGTGGATACCGTGCACAGCGCCCCAGAATTCAACTTCCGGCCAGGCGTTGACCCAGCACCAAGTATGCGTGTGATTGTCCGGCCGCACGCCGACGTAATCCCCGGCCCCTGTTCCGTACTCGTCCGCCCGAGCGGATGGAATCGCGGCCATGGAGAGCATCACGATGACGGAGACCAGCCAGAATCTTCGAGGCGTGAAGCGACCACGTGGCCCCACCCCGGTAGTCACCCCGCCTCTCGAGCGCAGTTGACCAATGCTCGACATCGACTCTTCTTTCCGTTGAGTGAGGCGCGGTGACGGGACGGTAGCGATCTGTGATCTACAGCACAAGGTCAGTACCTACGGCTTCGGAG
Organism: Blastococcus aurantiacus; assembly: GCF_900102425.1. GTDB lineage: Bacteria > Actinomycetota > Actinomycetes > Mycobacteriales > Geodermatophilaceae > Blastococcus > Blastococcus aurantiacus. The sequence continues at coordinate 137,079 of NZ_FNBT01000004.1, read as the reverse complement.
CCTGTTGCCCCTTCTCAGCCGAAGTGGCCGGGCCGCCACTCCTTCCGCACGCCTCGGCGCCGGGCCCGCGGGGTAGTTGCCGCGCCTGATCCGGCAGCCCCCGCCGTCGTGGCGCGCACGTGCACGAGCCCCTCCCCCGCGGGACGGGGCTCGTTCGCGCTCCGGGGCCGGTGACGGCCCCAGCTCAGCGGCCGGCGGGCACCCGGCCGCGGCCGGTCGTGGCGCGGATGTCGACGATCCGGCGCACCGCCCGCTCGAGCGCGTAGTCCGCGCTGGCCGCGACTCCCTTGACGTCGGCGTTCAGCTCCGCGGTCACCGCGATCGCCTGCTGGAGTCCGTCGATGCTCCAGCCGCGCGACTGCGCCTGCGCCTTCTTGACCTTCCACGGCGGCATCTTCAGGGTGCGGGCGAGCTCGCCCGGGTTGGTGGAGCTCAGCGACGCCACCCGCGCGGCGGTGCGCACCCCGTCGGCGATCGCGTCCGCGATGAGGACGTGGGCGACCCCGCGCTGCAGCGCCCAGCGCAGCATCTCGATCGAGCCCTGCCGGTCGCCGACCAGGACCCGCTCGGCGACGGTGAAGCCGGTGACCTCGGCCTGCCCGCGGTGGAACCTCGCGACGGCGTCGCCGTCGATGGTCCCGCCGAAGTCCGACACCAGCTGGCTGGCCGCCGCAGAGAGCGCCCGCAGGTCGTTGCCGACGGCGTCGACCAGGGCGGTGAGGGCATCGGCGGTGATCCGGCCGCCGAAGGTGCGCACCTCGTTGCGGACGAAGGCCGCGCGGTCGCCGACGGAGCTGATCTTCGGGCACTCGTCGACGGCGGCGCCGGCGGCCACGAACGCCTTGACCAAAGCCTCGTTCCGCTTGCCGCCGGAGTGGACGATCACCAGCGTGATCTCCGGGTCGGGGTCCTTGGCGTAGGCGACGAGCGCGTCGGCCAGGGCCCCGGCTGACTCGTGCACCCCGGTGACGACGACCAGGCGGTGCCCGCCGAACAGCGACGGTGCGAGGACGTCGGCCAGGTGGCCGGGCGGGAGGCCCTGCGCGGCCAGCTCGTGCAGTTCGGCGTCGGGGTGGCGCTCGACCACTGCGGCCCGCACGGCGGAGACCGCACGGGACCGCAGGAGCTCCTCCTCGCCGGTCACCACCCGCAGCCGCGAGGTCGGTGGCACGGGATCGGCGGCTGGCACGTCTGCATGGTGCCACGCGGGTACGACCGGCCTCGGCGTCACGGACCAGGGCCACGGGCGGCCACACCCCACTCGTCCGCCGAGCCCACGACGGCCAGGTCGCCCTGCTGGTCGGTCCGGTGGACGCGCATGCCCGCCCGGGCCAACGTCTCCAGCAGCGTGTGGGCCGGGTGCCCGTAGGTGTTGTCCCCGCCCACGGAGATCAGCGCGGCGCGGGCACCGGTGACCGTGAGGAAGCCTGGGTCGGCGTCCGCGCTGCCGTGGTGCGGGACCTTGAGGACGTCCGCCCGCAGATCGACTCCGCTGGTCCGCAGGCGCGCCTCCGCCTCGGCCCCGAGGTCACCGGTCAGGAGGACCCGCACGCCCCGGACGGTGGCCCGCACGACCAGCGACAGGTCGTTGGCCTCCGCGCCGGCCGTGGCTCGCTCCGGCTCGGGCGCGAGGACCTCGAGCACCACCGCGCCCGCCTCCCTCCTGTCCCCCGGGAGCAGCCGGATGCGCTCTGCACCCGCCCGCCGGATGAGGGCGTCGACGGTGGGCAGGCGGTCGTCGGCCGGTGACAGTGCCCCGGTGGCGACCGTCCCGACCACGCGTCCGTCGAGCGCCCCGATCAGCCCGCCGACGTGGTCGGCGTCCAGGTGCGACAGGAGCACCAGCGGGAGGCGCTCGATCCCCAGCGCCTCCAGGCAGCGGTCGACGGCCGCTACGTCGGGGCCGGCGTCCACGAGCACGGCTTCCCCCGCGGTTCCCGTGGGCAGCACCAGGGCGTCCCCCTGTCCCACGTCGCAGGCGACGACCACGGTGTCCGGGAGCGGCCAGCCACGCACCGCCTGGCGCACCGGCCAGCCGATCAGCACCAACCCCGTCAGCGCGGCCACCGCCAACGGGCGGAGCCGCCGGAAGCGCCAGAGCACCCACCCGGCCGTGGTCAGGAGGAGCGCCAGGAGGGCAGCGCCCAGCGGGCCCGCGGGCCAGCCGGGGGCGGCGTCGGGTAGCCGTGCCGCGCGCTCGGCGACCAGGACCAACCAGCGCGTCGGCCAGCCGGCGCACCACACCAGAAGGTCGCCCGCCGGCGTGGACACCGAGCCCGCGATCGTGGCCAGGAGGCCGAGGACCGTCGCCGGTGCCACCGCCGGGGCGGCGAGCAGATTGGCCGGCAGTGACACGAGGCTGACCGTTGCCGAGAGCGCCGCGACCAGGGGCGCCGTCGCCAGGCCCGCGGCCGCGCTCACCGCGAGGGCATCCGCCACCAGCGGCGGCCAGCCGCGCTCCCGCAACCGGCGCGACCACGTCGGCGCGAGCAGGACGATGGCCGCGGTGGCGATCACCGAGAGCGCGAAACCGGGATCCCAGGCCAGCCCCGGGTCGAGGTGCAGCAGGACGCACACGGCCGTGGCCAGGGCCGGCACCGCCACCCGCGCCCGACCCGACGCCAGTGCCAGCAGGGTCACCGCACCCATGGCCGCCGCCCTCAGGACGCTGGGCTCGGGGCGGGCGAGGACGACGAAGCAGACGAGCGCGAGCGCGGCGACGGCCGCCTGGACGCGCCGGTCGACCGCCCGTCGGCGCAACGGCCAGAGGACCGCAGCGATAACGATCGCGACGTTGGCGCCGGACACCGCCGTCAGGTGGGACAGCCCGGCCCGCCGGAAGTCCTCCACGAGCACGGGGTCCATGCCTCGCGTGTCGCCGACCACGAGCCCCGGCAGTAGCCCGGCCGGACGCTCATCGAGCCTCCGGGCAGCTGCCTCGGCCAGGCCATCGCGCAGCCCGCCGGCGATCCGCTGCCAGGCGTCGGGGCGCCCCACGACGGATGGCGGCCCGCGCGCCGAGAGCACCGCCACCACGTCGTCGCCGGACCGGGGTGGCGCGGCGACGACCCGCGCCCGCACCGGCTGGCCGGGCAGGAGCCGGCGCCACCCTTCTTCGGGCGCGAAGAGCAGCACCGCCGCGTCCAGGCGCCGGACGTGCTCCTCCTCGTGCAGGGCGGTCACGGTGGCGTCCGCGACGATCCTGGGCCGCCCGCTGCCGGTGAGGAGGTGCGGGTCGCCGTCCAGCCGCAGGTCCACCTCGACCGCCCGGTGCGCGTCGGCCGGTCCCCTCAGCGGGGATGCCTCCCGTGCCGCGCCCCGGACGGCCGACGTACCGCACGTGACCGCCACGGCGGCGAGCACGGCGAGGAGCACCGTCGCCGCGACCGTGCGCCGGCGACGCAGGCACGCCGCCGCGCAGAGGGCCGCCACCGCTCCGGCGGCCAGCAGCCACGGTGCGAGGAAGGGAGCCGTCAGGCTGACCGCCCACACGGCGCCCGCCGCCGGGACCAGCCGGAGGTCCAGCCACTGCCAACGACCGTCCGGGGACGCCGTCCGGTCGTCCGACCTCACACGGTCACCAGCTCGGCCAGCTCCGCGAAGATCGTGGGGCCGATGCCGGGGACGTCGTCGAGCTGGTCGACGTTGCGAAAGGGGCCCTGCTCGTCGCGATGGGCGACGATCCGCTGAGCGAGGACCGGTCCGATGCCCGGCAGGGCGTCGAGCTCCTGCACCGTCGCGCTGTTCAGGTCGACCACCCCGCCGCCACCTGCGGTGGCGCCGGCCGATGGCACCGGAGAGCTCCCGCCCACGCCGGGCACCCCGACGGCGATCTGCTGGCCGTCGGTGACGAGCGCGGCCAGGTTGACCGAGGCCGGATCGGTTCCCGGCAGCAGTCCGCCGGCCGCCTCGACGGCATCGGCCACCCGTGAGCCGATGGGCACCGTGACCAGTCCCGGGCGCGCGACCAGCCCCACCACGGCGACCACCACGGGGGTGGCCGTACCGGCCGCCTCCCCTACCGCGGGAGAGTCCGTCGGCGTGGCCGGCGCGGCGCTCCCGGACGGCGGTGCCGGCACGGGCTCGACCCGTGGCCGGTCGAGCCAGGTCCACGCGACCAGGACCAGGGCGGCGAGCGGACCGGCGATCCAGAGCGCCCGGGCGCCCCGGCGCCCCGGGTCCCACCGGACTTCCTGCCCGGGAGCACGATGCCGCCCCATTCCTTCGGGCCGGTCGCCGGCGCCGTCGACGCGGTCATCGACGTCCTCGCCGCCCGCGTCGCGTGCGGGAGCGAGGTCCTCCTCGCCGGGCACCCAGCCGCCGCGGGCACCCTCGTCGAGCAGCGCCCGCAACCGGGCACGGATGACGTCGGAGTCGTCGGCGGAACGGCGAGGGGTGTGGCGCACCCCGCGGACGCTAGGAAGACCCCGCACCACCCGGCGGCGGCCGCACTCATCTGTGGACGGGAGCCCCGCCTGTGGACGCTCCCGCCGATCAGTCGGCCGGAGCCGTCATGGTCCTGCCATGCCGCCTCTCATCGCCGCAGTCCGGGACTGGCGGAGCCGATCATGGCTTCGGAGTGGTTTCCTCACCGGGCTCGGGCGCCTCCCGGGTGTCCGGCGCCGGGGCGACGACCACGCCGACCGCGCCCGGTCCGACGTGCGCCCCGATGGCGGCACCCAACTCGCTCACGTGCATCTCCACGAGGGAGGGCACCTTGTCACGGAGTTCGGCGGCCAGGCGCTCCGCCTTCTCCGGAGCGGCGAGGTGGTGCACCGCGAGGGACACCGGCGCACCGCCGACCTCGTCGACGACCCGCTGCACCAGGCGGTTGAGGGCGCGCGCCGACGTCCGCACCTTCTCCAGTGGCACCACGCGGCCGTCGAGCACGTGCAGCACGGGCTTCACCGCGAGCGCCGAACCCAGGAGCGCGGCCGCCGGTCCGATCCGACCGCCCCGGCGCAGGTGCTCCAGCGTGTCGACGACGAAGAACGTCCGGGTGGCGGCGGCCGTGCGCCGGGCCGCTTCGGCGACCGCGGCGGCATCCGCACCCGCAGAAGCAGCCCGGGCGGCGGCCAGCACCGCGAAGCCGTTGCCCATCGCCGCGGAGCGGGAGTCGACCACGGTGACGATGTGCTCGCCGACCTGCGAGGCGGCCAGGCGCGCGGCGTCCCAGGTCCCCGACAGCTCCGCGGAGAGATGGATGGACACCAGCCGGTCCGCCCCCGCGTCGAGCAGGCGCCGGTAGGCCGCCACGAAGTCGCCGGGCGTGGGGCGGGAGGTGGAGACGCGCCCGCCGCGGGTCCCCAGCACCCGCGCGACGTCGGCGGGGCCGATGGACTCGCCCTCGGTCCCGGAGTGGCCGGCCAGCACCACGTACAGCGGGACCACGTCGATGCCGTAGCGCTCGAGGACGTCCGGCGGCAGGTAGGCCGTCGAATCGGTCACGACGGCAACGGGCACGCGGCGAGATTAGCTGGCCCGGGATCGTGTCCCGGTACTCGTAGGCACCGTCGGCTCCGCGTCGGGGAGCTGCCGGGCCGGGATGCCGGTGGTCAGACGACGGCGTCGGCGTCCGCGAGGGGGCCGGCGCCGCCCTCCTCCGGGTTCGCGCCCGCCCGCACCGGGACGTCCGGGCCGGCCGCCGGTGCGCGGTCGACAGCACCGTTGCCGTCTGACGCGGGCGCCTTCGGCGCGGCCACGTTGTGTCGCATGAGCCGCCACGTACCCGACTGCTCCCGGAGCTCGCTCCACGAGCAGTTGCCCAGGGGGCCGAACAGCCGGCGCTGCTCGGGACCGAGCCCCAGCAGTCGTTCGATGAGCCGCCCGCTGGTGCCGCCGTGCGTGACGATCACCGCGACGGGAGCCGGTGGCAGGTCGGCCACTGCAGCGAGGGCCCGCTCGGCGACCTCCTCGGGCTCCTCTCCCCCGCGCCCGCGCACCGGTCGACCGGCGAGCCAGTCGGCGTACTGGTCCGGGTACCGGTCGGCCACCTCGTCGCGGGAGAGCCCTTCCCAGGTGCCCATGCCGTGCTCGCGCAGCCGCGGGTCGAGGAGGAGCTGCGCGCCGAGGAGCCGGGTGAGCGCAGCGGCGGTGTCCGCGGCGCGCTCCAGGTCGCTGGAGACGACCACCGTGTCGGCGTCGAGCGCGGCGGAGTCGATCATGTGCGGCGCCGCGTCGACGGCCTGCCGGCGTCCCACCTCGTCCAGGGGTGGATCCATCCGGCCCTGGAACCGGCCGACGGCGTTCCACTCGGTCCGGCCGTGCCGCCAGAGGATCAGCCGCTGGACGGGCAGGCCGAGCGCCGCGTCGGAGCTCACCGGTCGAGGGTGTCCTGCGCCGGCTCCACGTCCTCGGCCGGGTCCGCGTCCTCCGGCGTGGAGGGCTCGGCCGCCTGCTGCGCCGGCAGTGCGCTGTCGACGAACGGGATCGTGGGGCAGTCCTTCCACAGCCGCTCGAGCGCGTAGTAGGCCCGCTCCTCGGCGTGCTGGACGTGGACGACGACGTCGACGAAGTCCAGGAGCACCCAGCGGTTCTCGGTCATGCCCTCCCGGCGCACCGGCTTGATGCCGTGCTCGCGCAGGCGTTCCTCGACGGCGTCCACGATCGCCTGCACCTGGCGCTCGTTGGGCGCCGAGGCGAGGACGAAGGCGTCGGTGATGGCGAGCCGCTCGCTGACGTCGACGATCGAGACGTCGGTGGCGAGCTTGTCGGCGGCCGCCTGAGCGGCGAGCAGCGCGGTGTCCCGCGCCTCGGCCGAGGCGGTCATCGGGGTACCTCCTGGATTGCGGATGGACTGTCGGATTCTGGTGCCGGACCGGGGTCCTCGCCGCCGCTGACGGCCGCCGGCGCCCGGCGGCGCAGGCCCTCCCGGTAGAGGCCACGCTTCTCGATGTACTGCACCACGCCGTCGGGCACCAGGTACCAGACCGGCATGCCACGGGCCACGCGACCGCGGCAGTCGCTGGAGCTGATCGCCAGCGCGGGGATCTCCACCAGGCTGACGCGCCCCGCGGGCAGGTCGGAGTCGGCCAGTGTGTACCCGGGGCGGGTCACCCCGATGAAGTGGGCCAGGTCGAAGCACCGATCGCCGTCGCGCCAGGTCATGATCTGCGCGAGCGCGTCTGCTCCGGTGATGAAGAACAGTTCGGCGTCCGGCCGCTGCGCGCGCAGGTCGACCAGGGTGTCGATCGTGTACGTCGGGCCACCGCGGTCGATGTCGACGCGGCTGACCGAGAACCGGGGGTTGGACGCCGTCGCGACGACCGTCATGAGGTAGCGGTCCTCCGCCGGGCTGACCTGGCGGTCGCTCTTCTGCCAGGGCTGTCCGGTGGGCACGAAGACGACCTCATCCAGCCCGAAGAGCCCGGCAACCTCGCTCGCGGCCACGAGGTGCCCGTGGTGGATGGGGTCGAACGTCCCGCCCATCACGCCGATCCGCCCGCCCGTCACGGACCGAGCGTATCCGTGCCCACCGGAGCCGGCCCTGGCCGGACCGGCTCCGGTGCTACGGACCCGGCGCCTGCCCGGTGGGGCGAGGCGTCCGGCCCGCGGCGACCGGCTCCCCCGTGCAGCCGGTCGCAGGCGTGCCCGCCTCGCGGCGGTCGGACGGCGCCGATGCCCGAGAGCATCGCCACCGCGCTGACCAACGGCTCCACGGCGCTGGGGTTACGCACCAGTACCGGAATGCTGTGTGGTCGTGCCCACACCGGCTGCCGCCCGCCCCCTGCGGCGGGCCGTCCACCCCCGGTGCCGGCGTCCCGACATGTCGGGACATCGACCCGTCGACGAGTCGAGGAGCCGACGTGTCGACACCTCGACACGTCGGCCGCCTCCTGCAGGGGCACGCTGCGGGCCCACGCGTCGCCGAGGCGGGGGCCTCAGAGGGTGGTGATGAAGTCCGCCAGTTGAGAGGCGTTGCGGCACTCCACCATGTCGATGACCTCGCCGTACCGGTCCGCGGCGGAGTCACCGCTCCCCCACTGACGCCGCGGCTCCGGGTTCAGCCAGTGCGCCGAGCGGGACCGCCGGACCATGCTGGCCAGCAGCGGGACGGCCGCGGGCCGGTAGTTCGTCCGGCCGTCGCCCAGCACGAGCAGCGAGGTCTTCGGCCCGATCGCGGAGGCGTACTTGTCCGCGAACACCTCGAAGGCGGTGCCGTAGTCGCTGTGCCCGTCGAAGGCCACGACCTGCGCCTCGCGCCCGATCCGGGTGACCGCGTCCGCGACGTCGGCACCCGGCCGGAAGAAGCGGGTCACCTCGTCGGTCGAGTCGACGAACGCGAAGGCCCGCACGCCGGTGAAGTGCTCGCGCAGCGCCTGGGTGAGCATCAGGGTGAAATGGCTGAAGCCGGCCACCGAGCCGCTGACGTCGCACAGCACGACGAGCTCGGGCTTGTGCACCTTGCGCGGCCGGTGGTGGGTGACGACCGGGACGCCGCCGGTGCCCAGCGAGGCGCGGACGGTCTTGCGGAAGTCCAGCCGGCCCTGGCGCCCGATCTTCCGCCGCGCGGACAGCCGCACGGCCAGCCGACGGGCCAGCGGCGCCACCGTGCGACGCAGCTCCGCGAGGTCGGTGGACTGGGCGCGGAGGAAGTCGATCTGGTCGGCCAGCGGGCGGACGGCGTTCTTCGCGACCCGCTCCCGCCCCTTCTCGTTGGCGGTCCGCCGGCGCACCTCGGTCTCGACGGCGTTCTTGAACGCCTCCACCCGTTCCCGGACCGTCTGCCGGGCGACCTGCTCGTTGAACCCGCCGCGGTCACCCTCGGCGAGCAGACCCGCCAGCAGCTGGGCGACCAGCGTGTCCGGCGAGAGCGCCCGCATCACGCGGTAGCTGAAGTAGGACTGCCCGGTCGGGCTGGGCTGACCGCTGCCGAGCCGGTCCACCGCGCGGCGGGCGAACCGGCCGATCTCGTCCTCGTCGCCCTCGAGCAGCAGCTGGAAGAGCTCGTCCCGCATGGCCTTGGCGAGCGCGGTGTCGTCCGGGTTCGGGCCGCGCTGCTGCGGCTCGCCGTCCTGACCGCCGTCGGTCGGGTCACCGGAGTCGTCGGTGGCCGTGGGCCGGTCCGACAGCGGCCACCAGAGATCGAACAGCACGTCGTACGCCGGCCGCTGGGCGCCGCGCTGGAGCAGCACCGCCGCCAGCCCGTGCCGCAGCTGCTCGCGCTCGAGCAGGTCGATCACCGTGAGGATCTCGGCGGCGTCGACCGCCTGGCTGATGCCCACCGGGATGCCGGCCTCGCGCACGGCGCGCACGAACCCGTCCAGGTGCCCCGCCAGCCCCCCGAGCTCCTGCGAGCGGCTCACCGGCGCGCTCATCAGTTCAGCCGGAGCTCGGCGGCGGCACGCTGCTGGTCGCTGGCGTGCTTGAGCACCACGCCGAGGGTCGAGGACATCGCCCCTTCGTCGAGGGTGTCCAGGCCCAGCTCCAGCAGCGTCTGCGCCCAGTCGAGCGTCTCGGAGATCGACGGCGACTTCTTCAGCTCCATCGCCCGGAGCGCGCGCACCGTCTTCACCAGCTGGTCGGCCAGGCCGGGGGCGAGGTCCGGCACCCGGGACAGCACGATCTCGCGCTCGCGGTCGGCCGAGGGGTAGTCCAGCGCCAGGTAGAGGCAGCGCCGCTTGAGGGCCTCGGACAGCTCGCGGGTGGCGTTGGACGTCAGGATCACCATCGGCCGCCGGGTGGCGGTGATGGTGCCGAGCTCGGGGATCGTCACCTGGAAGTCGGAGAGCACCTCCAGCAGCAGGCCCTCGACCTCGACGTCGGCCTTGTCGGTCTCGTCGATGAGCAGCACGGTGGGGTCGGTGCGCCGGATCGCGGTGAGCAGCGGCCGGGAGAGCAGGAACTCGTCGCCGAAGATGTCGTCGTGGACGGAGTCCCAGTCGGCGCCGTCGCCGGCCTGGGAGGCCTGGATGCGCAGCAGCTGCTTCTTGTAGTTCCACTCGTACAGCGCCCGGGCCTCGTCGAGACCCTCGTAGCACTGGAGCCGGATGAGCTCGGAGTCCGTCGCGGCGGACAGCGCCTTGGCCAGCTCGGTCTTGCCGGTGCCGGCGGGGCCCTCGACGAGGAGTGGCTTGCCGAGCCGGTCTGCCAGGAACACCGTCGTCGCGATCTGGGCGTCGGGCAGGTAGCCCGCGGTGCTCAGCCGCTTGCTGACGTCGGCGACCGAGGAGAAGTGCGGGGACTGCGACGGCGGACGGGGCAAGACAGCTCCAAGGGACAGGGCGGGCCGGGAGGACCGCTCAGCGGACGTGACCGCGGCCGGTCACGACATAGGTGGTGGAGGTCAGCTCGGGGAGCCCGAGCGGGCCACGCGCGTGCAGCTTCTGGGTGGAGATGCCGATCTCCGCGCCGAAGCCGAACTCGCCGCCGTCGGTGAACCGGGTCGAGGCGTTCACCAGCACGGCGGCGGCGTCCACGCCCGCGGTGAAGGCCGCGATCGCGGTGGCCGAGTCGGCGACGATCGCCTCCGTGTGACCGGTGGTCCAGCGTGCGATGTGGTCCAGCGCCTGCGGCAGGTCGTCGACCACCCGCACCGCCATGTCCATCGACAGGTACTCGGTCGCCCAGTCCTCGTCGGTCGCCGGGACGACGTCGTCGTGTGCCGCCCGGGAAGCGTCGTCACCGTGCAGCGCCACTCCCGACCCCGCCAGCGCCGCCAGCAGCCGCGGCAGGTGGGGGTAGTCGCGGTGCACGAGCAGCGTCTCGGCGGAGTTGCAGACGCTCACCCGGTGCGTCTTGGAGTTCAGCACCACGGACTCGGCGATCGCCGGGTCGGCCGAGGCGTCGACGTACACGTGGCAGTTGCCCTCACCGGTCTCGATGACCGGCACCCGCGACTCGCGCACGACGCGCTGGATGAGCGAGGCCCCGCCGCGCGGGATGACCACGTCGACCAGGCCGCGGGCACCGAGCAGCTCGCCCACCGAGGCGCGGTCGGCCGGCAGCAGCTCCACGAACCCGGCCGGCAGCCCGGCCTTCTCCCCCGCATCGGTGAGGACGGCGATCAGCGCGGTGTTGGTCCCGAATGCGGATGCCGACCCGCGCAGCAGGGCGGCGTTCCCGCTCTTGAGGCAGAGCCCGGCGGCGTCGACGGTCACGTTGGGCCGCGCTTCGTAGATGATGCCGACCACGCCGAGGGGCACCCGGACCTGCCGCAGCTCCAGGCCGTTGGGCAGCCGCGAGCCACGGACGACGTCGCCCACGGGGTCGGGCAGCGCGACGAGCTGGCGCAGGGCAGCGGCCACGCCCTCGATGCGGCCGGCGTCGAGGCGGAGGCGGTCGAGCACCGACTCCGGCGTCCCATCGGCCCGCGCGGCCTCCACGTCGGAGGCGTTGGCGGCCAGGATCTCGTCGGTCCGCTCGACCAGCGCCTCGGCCATGGCTACCAGGGCGCCGTCCTTGGCGTCGGTGGGCAGGGTCCGCAGCACCCGGGCGGCCGAGCGCGCACGCAGGGCGGCACCGCCGATCAGCGGCAGCTCCGTGACGTCGAACACGTCCTCAGGTTACGCGGACGGTCGGTCAGGACTCCGCACCGGACGCCTGTGAGAGAATGGTTCTCATGAACATCTCGGTCGGGCGTCGGCCCGCGACCGTCGTGGCCACCGCCGCCCTGCTCCTCCTCGCCGGGTGCGGTGGTGACGACGGCGACGGCGGCGACGGCGGCACTGCGGCCGACGGGCTCACCGTCGTCGCCGGCTTCTACCCGCTTGAGTGGGCCGCCGAGCGCATCGGGGGCGACCGGGTGTCGGTCACCTCGCTCACCGCTCCCGGCGCCGAGCCGCACGATCTGGAGCTCACGCCGCGCGACGTCGCCGGTGTCGCGGACGCCGACCTGCTGGTCTACCTCGGTGGCTTCCAGGCCGCGGTGGACGAGGCCGCCGAGTCGCAGGCCGGCGACCACGCCTGGGACGCCGCCGAGGCCGCCGACCTGTCGCTGACCGCGGAGGAGCACGGGCACGGGGAAGAAGAGGGCGAGGAGCACGCGGAGGACGAAGACCACGCCGAGGGCGAGGAGTCCACGGACCCGCACTTCTGGCTGGACCCGACCCGCCTGGCCGCCGTGGGCGACGCACTGGCCGAGCAGCTGACCGAGCTCGACCCGGACGGAGCGGAGACCTTCGAGCAGAACGCCGCCACGCTCCGGGAGGAGCTCGAGACGCTGGACCGGGAGATGACCGACGGGCTGACCGGATGCCGCGTGGACACGCTCGTCACGAGTCACGACGCGTTCGGCTACCTCGCCGACCGCTACGGTCTCGAGGTGATCGGTGTGACGGGGCTGAGCCCGAACTCCGAGCCGTCGGCGGACCAGGTCGCCGAGATCGCCGACCTCGTCGCCGAACGCGGGGTCACCACCGTCTACACCGAGACCCTGGTCGACCCCGCCGTCGCCGAGACCGTGGCCGCCGAGGCCGGCGTCGAGACCGCGGTCCTCGACCCGCTCGAAGGCCTGACCGACGAGTCGGCCGGCGACGACTACCTCGCCGTCATGCGGGCCAACCTCGCGACGCTGCAGGAGGGCCAGGCCTGCTCATGAGCGAGCGCCCCCCGGCCATCCGCCTGCGCGGCGCCACGATCGGTTACGGCGACGTGCCGATCGTCCGTGACGTCGACCTGACGGTCGGATCCGGTGAGGCGGTCGCCGTCCTCGGCTCCAACGGGTCGGGCAAGACGACGCTGTCCCGCGGACTGCTGGGCCTGGCCACCGTGCTCGACGGCGAGGTGCAGGTGCTCGGCGCCCCGGTCGGCCGGCTGCGCGAGCGCGGACGGGTGGGCTACGTCCCCCAGCGGCACTCGATCAGCGGCGCGGTGCCGGCGACGGTGCGCGAGGTCGCCGGCGTGGGACGGCTGGCCCGGCTCGGCCTCTTCCGCCGCCTCGGGGCCACCGACCGCCGCGCGGTCGTCGACGCGGTCGCCGCGGTGGGCCTCGCCGATCGCCTGGACGACCCCGTGGCCGCGCTGTCCGGCGGTCAGCAGCGCCGGGTGCTCGTCGCCCGCGCACTGGCCGCCGAGCCGGAGCTGCTGATCATGGACGAGCCCACCGCGGGGGTCGACGCGGCCAGCCAGGAGGCCCTCGCGGACACCCTCGCCGCCATCTCCGCGAGCGGCACGACCCTCGTCGTCGTCACCCACGAGAGCGCACCGCTGGCCGGCGTCCTCACCCGGGCGGTCGTGGTCGACCACGGGCGGATCGCCTACGACGGCCCGCTGAGCGGGGCCGCCCACCACGACGAGCACCTGCACCACCACCCGCCGGAGCGCCAGCCGGCCGGCTACCGGATGGACCAGCCCACGGTGACCTCCGGTCCCCGGACCACCGCCGACAGGGAGCGCTGACGTGGGACTCCTCGACTACGACTTCATGCAGCGCGCCCTCCTGGCCTCGCTGATGGTCGGGCTCGTCGCGCCGGCGGTGGGCGTCTTCCTGGTCCAGCGCCGGCTCTCCCTGCTCGGTGACGGGCTCGGCCACGTCGCCCTCACCGGCGTCGCCGTCGGCGTGCTGACCGCCACGAGCCCGGTGTGGACGGCGCTGGTCGCCGCGATCCTGGGGGCGGTGCTCATCGAACTGGTCCGCGCGCGCGGCCGGACCAGCGGGGACGTCGCCCTCGCCGTCCTCTTCTACGGGGGCATCGCCGGCGGCGTGGTGCTGCTCAGCCTCGCGCCGCGCGGACAGGCCACGAACCTCGACTCCTACCTGTTCGGCGCGATCACGACGACCAGTCCGCAGGACGTCGCGGTCTTCGCCGGCATCTCGGTGGTCGTGCTGCTCAGCGTGGCACTGCTGGGCCAGCGGCTCTACGCCGTGAGCGACGACGAGGAGTACGCCCGTGCGGTCGGCCTCCCGGTGCTCGGCCTCAACGTCGTCCTGGCGGCGCTCGTCGCCTCCACCGTCGTCCTGTCGATGCGGGTCGTCGGGCTGCTGCTGATCAGCGCGCTGATGATCCTCCCCAGCGCCATCGCCCAGCTGCTCGCGCGCAGCTTCCGGGAGACCGTCCTGCTGGCCTGCCTCATCGGGGTGCTGGTCAGCGTCTCGGGGACGGCGACGTCCTTCTACACCGGGACGCCGTCGGGAGGGACGATCGTGCTGCTGGCCATCGCCCTGTTCCTGCTGGTGACCTCGGCGGTGACCCTGCGCGAGAGCACCGCGCGGCGGCGGCACCGGCGTCGGGTCGACGTCCATGACGCGCACCCCCACGAGCACGGCACCGCCTGTGGTCACCCGCCGGTGCCGCACGGCGACCACGTCGACTACGACCACGACGGACACCTCCACGCGCCGCACCACACGGGCCGGGGCGTGCACTACGACGAGCACGGCGGGCACCCGGTGGCCGCTCCCCCGAACCGGTGAGCGGCACGGGCACCGGCCGGCCCGCGACACCGGAGGTGGCCGGCCGGCGGACCACCCGGCAGCGCAGCGCCCTGCTCGCCCTGCTGGACGAGCTGGACGGCTTCCGCAGCGCGCAGGACCTGCACGCCCTGCTGCGCGAGCGCGGCGACTCCGTCGGGCTGGCGACGGTCTACCGGGCCCTCCAGGCGATGGTGGACGACGGGCAGCTGGACGTGCTGCGCAGCCCGGAGGGCGAGGCGGGCTACCGGCGATGCTCGCCCAGCCACCACCACCATCTCGTCTGCCGTTCCTGCGGACGGACGGTCGAGGTGGCCGACCCGCCGGTCGAGCGCTGGGCAGCCCGGGTGGCGGCGGAGCACGGCTTCGCCGACGTGCAGCACCAGGTCGAGGTGTTCGGGACCTGCGCCGACTGCGCCGCGGCCCGCCCCTGAGCTGCGGCCGTCAGCGGTCGCGCAGCGCCCGGAGGGCGGACTTCCGAGCCTCGCCCGTGAGCCGGTCGAGGAAGAGCTTGCCGTCGAGGTGGTCGACCTCGTGCTGCAGGCAGCGGGCCATCAGGCCCTCGCCCTCGAGCCGCAGCGGCTTGCCGTCCACGTCGAAGCCCTCGGCGACGCAGTGCATCGCCCGCACCGTGGGCGCCCAGATGCCGGGGACGGACAGGCAGCCCTCGTCGCCGTCCTGAGTCTCCTCGGAACGCTCGACGATCAGCGGGTTCACCATGTGCCCGATGACGCCGTCGATGTTGTAGGAGAAGACCCGCGCGCCCACCCCGATCTGCGGAGCGGCGACGCCGGCGCGGCCGGGGTTGTCGACGGTCTCCTCGAGGTCGCGCACCAGCGCGGCCAGCCAGCCGTCGAACGTCGTCACCTCGTCGGAGGGGGTGCGCAGGACCGGGTCGCCGAGCTCGCGGATGGGGCGGATCGTCACCCGTCCAGTCTCTCAGCCGGGCTCCGCGGCCCTGCCCGACCCTCCCCGCAGGCGCTCAGGGACGGCGGCGGACGAGGACCATCTCGTCGCGGTGCACGACCTCGCGGCGGTACTCCGGCGGCAGGTCGCCGGTCTTGTGCCCCAGCAGCCGGGGCAGCTCGGTGGCGTCGTAAGCGACCAGCCCGCGGGCGACCACGGTGCCGTCGAGGCCCACCAGCTCCACCGGGTCGTCGGCGACGAACTCGCCCGAGACCGCGGTGATGCCGGCGGCGAGCAGCGAGGCGTGCCGGTCGCGGACAGCCTCGACCGCGCCGTCGTCCAGGGTCAGCCGGCCGCGCGGGCGGCTGGCGTAGCGCAGCCAGAACTGGCGGGCGCTGGGCCGCCGGCCCATGGGCTGGAACAGCGTGCCGACCTGCTCGCCGGCCAGGGCCGCGGCCGCCTGCGCCGTCGAGGTGACGACGACGGGGACCCCTGCGTGCGCGGCGATGAAGGCCGCCTCCACCTTGGTCGCCATGCCCCCGGTGCCGACGCCGTTGCGGCTGGCCGAGCCGAGGGTGACCGCGGCCAGGTCGCCGGGCTCGCGGACGGTGTCGACCAGGGAGGCCGGGCCCGAGCGCGGGTCCCCGTCGTAGACGCCGTCGACGTCGGAGAGCAGGACCAGGGCGTCGGCCTGCGCGACGTGGGCGACGAGCGCGGCGAGCCGGTCGTTGTCGCCGAAGCGGATCTCCTCGGTGGCCACCGTGTCGTTCTCGTTGACGATCGGCAGCGCCCCGAGGGTGAGCAGCCGCTCCACGGTCCGGTGCGCGTTGCGGTAGTGCCCGCGGCGGGTCAGGTCGTCGGCGGTCAGGAGTACCTGTCCGACGGTCACCCCGTGGCGGGCAAAGGCGTCCGCGTAGGTCTGCACCAGCCGCAGCTGGCCGACGCTGGCCGCGGCCTGCGCCGTAGCCAGGTCGCGGGGCCGGCCCGCGAGCCCGAGTGGGGCCAGGCCGGCCGCGATGGCACCCGAGGAGACCAGCACGACCTCCCGGCCGGCCGTGCGGGCCGTGCCCAGGACGTCGACCAGCGCGGTGAGCCGCTCCGTGTCCAGCCCACCGGGCAGGGTGGTCAGGGAGGAGGAGCCGACCTTGACCACGACCCGTCGGGCGTCCGCGATCTCGGGCCGGGCGGTCACTGCAGCTCCTCCGGCAGGTCGGCCTCGGTCCACCCCGGCTCGCTGAGCTCGTAGGGCACGCGGCGGGCGCGCTTGGCAGCCAGGCGCTCCTCGGCCCGCAGCCGGTGCGGCGCGTCGATCCGGCTGTCGGTGCCGCGGCCGCCCAGGCCCGCGGACTCCTCGGCGGTGAGCGTGCCGGCCGGCAGCGAGGGCACCCAGTCGAAGGTGACGCCGCCGATGGTGACCGCATCGCCGGTGACCGCGCCGGCCTTGGCCAGCGCCTCCTCGACGCCGAGCCGGTTGAGCCGGTCGGCGAGGAAGCCGACCGCCTCGTCGTTGCTGAAGTCGGTCTGGCGGACCCAGCGCTCGGGGCGGACGCCGTGGACGATGAAGCCGCCGGTGTCGAACTCGGTGTCGCGCTCCACGGTGAAGCCGGTGTCGTCGACCGCCCGGGGGGTGACCGTGACGCGGGCGGGCTCCATCGCCGGGAGGCTCGCGCGGTGCTCCTCGACGGCCGCGGCCAGGGCGAACCCGAACTCCCGCAGGCCTTCCCCGGTCGCGGCGCTCACCGGGTAGACGGCCAGGCCGCGCTGCTCGAGGGTTGCGCGCACCAGGTCGACCAGTTCCCGGGCGTCCGGGACGTCGATCTTGTTGAGGACGGCGATCCGCAGCCGGCCGACGAGGTCGAGCTCGTCGCCTCCGTACTCAGCCAGCTCGTGCTCGAGGGCCTCGATGTCGCTCTCCGGGTCGCGCCCGGGCTCCATCGTGGCCATGTCGACGACGTGCACGAGGACCGCGCAGCGCTCGACGTGGCGCAGGAACTGCACGCCCAGGCCCTTGCCGGTGGACGCGCCGGGGATGAGCCCGGGCACGTCGGCCATCGTGTAGACGGCGTCGCCCGAGCGGATCACGCCCAGGTTCGGGACCAGCGTGGTGAAGGGGTAGTCGGCGATCTTCGGGCGTGCCGAGGACATCGCCGCGATCAGCGACGACTTGCCCGCTGAGGGGAACCCGACCAGGCCGACGTCGGCGATGCTCTTGAGCTCGATGACCGCGTCGAAGGCCTCGCCCGGCTCGCCCAGCAGCGCGAACCCGGGCGCCTTGCGGCGGGCGTTGGCCAGCGCCGCGTTGCCCAGGCCACCCCGGCCGCCCTGGGCCAGCACCACCCGGGTGCCGGCGCCGACGAGGTCGGCGATGACCCGGCCGTCGGGCGTGCTGACGACGGTGCCGGCCGGGACCCTGAGGACCTTGTCCTCGCCCTTGCCGCCGTGGCGGTTGCTGCCCTCGCCGGGGCGGCCGTTCCCGGCCTTCTGGTGCGGCCGGTGGTGGAAGTCGAGCAGCGTGTGCACGCTGGGGTCGACCTCGAGGACGACGTCACCGCCGTCGCCACCGTTGCCGCCGTCGGGGCCGCCGAGGGGCTTGAACTTCTCGCGATGGATCGAGGAGACGCCGTGGCCACCGTTGCCGGCTGCCACGTGCACGACCACGCGATCGATGAAAGCGGCCAACCCTGGTCGCCTCCTACCTGCTGAGCGCCACGAGCGCACGGGCAGGTCGCCCGTGCGCTCGTGGCGACACGAATGTGCTGCGACCCCGGAGGATCGCTCCCCTACCGGAGCAGGGGGAAGAGCTTCAGGCGTCGACGGCCGAGATCGAGATCGTCTTCCGCCCACGGCGCATGCCGAAGGTGACCGCACCGGGAGCGAGCGCGAACAGCGTGTCGTCGCTGCCGCGGCCGACGCCCAGGCCCGGGTGGAAGTGGGTGCCGCGCTGGCGCACGATGATCTCGCCGGCCTTGACGACCTGGCCGCCGAAGCGCTTCACGCCGAGGCGCTGGGCGTTCGAGTCGCGACCGTTGCGGGACGACGATGCGCCCTTCTTGTGTGCCATGTCGAGGTCAGCCCTTCGAGATGTCGCGGACCACGACGCTGGTCAGGGGCTGACGGTGCCCCTGCCGCTTGTGGTAGCCGGTCTTGTTCTTGAACTTGTGGATGCGGATCTTCGGGCCCTTGCCGTGCTCGACGATCTCGCCGGTCACGGTCACCTTGGCCAGGGCCGCGGCGTCGCTGGTGACGGCGTCGCCGTCGACCAGCAGGATCGCCGGCAGGGCGACGGTGTCGCCGGCCGCACCCGCCAGGCGGTTGATCGTGAACGTGTCGCCCACGGCCACCTTGTGCTGGCTGCCACCGGCCTTCACCACTGCGTACACCACTGACTCCTCGTTAGCTCGCTTGTGTCCAGCTGTCGGTCCGGCGCGCACGACCGAGCGGGCGCCGGAGCTGGACGGGTTGCGGACGCCTGACCCGGCGGCACCCGAGGGCGCCCGCGCGGTGGCGATGCAACCCGACCAGCGTACCTGAGCCTGACGGCCCCGTCGCAGGGTCCCACCGTGAGCTTGCGAACGGTGGGGGGCGACGGGGCCGTTCCTCAGACGACGGGCGGTCCGGCCGGCCGGCTCGCCGCCCGGCGACGGCGCGGACGCCCCGCCGGAGCAGCCGGTGCGGCCGGCTCGGTCGGTGCGCTCTCGGCGGCAGCCGCCTCGACGGCGGCCACCTCCACTGCCGCGATCTCCGGGCCGGCCTCGATCTCCGGCTCCTCGATCGGGACCTCGTCGGTCGCGACGTCCTCGGCGGCGGGCTCCGGCGCCTGCTCGACGGCCGGCTCGGCCACCGCGAGCGGCGGCACGACCACGACGTCCGTGGACTCGCGCGGCGGCGTGGCGGGGCCCGCCTCGGCGTCCGCGTTCACTGGGGCGACGTCCTCGACCGGCACGACGTCGGCGGCCTCGGCGTCGTCGCCGCCGGTGCCCGCCAGGACGGCGGCGTCCGCGGCGGCACGCTCCTCGCCCGACTGCCCCCGGTTGCGCCGGCCGCGGTTGCGCCGTCCGCCGCTGCGGGTGCCCTCGGGCGTCTCGCCGTCGGCCTCGGCGGCCGGCTCGGCGGGCGCGCTCTCGATCGTGGCCGGCTGCTCCGTGGCGGAGTCGTCCCGGCCGCCGCCGTCGCCCTTGCCGGAGCGGTCCCGGCGGCCACCGCCGGAGTTGCCACCGCCGGAGTTGCCACCGCCGGAGTTGCCACCACCGGAGTTGCCGCCACCGGAGTTGCCGCCACCGGAGCCGTTCCCGCTGCGACGCTTCTCGTCCACCGGATCGGTGCTGATGAGGACACCGCGGCCGCGGCAGTGCTCGCAGGTCTCGGAGAACACCTCGAGCAGGCCCTGGCCGACCCGCTTGCGGGTCATCTGGACCAGGCCCAGCGAGGTGACCTCGGCGACCTGGTGCTTGGTGCGATCCCGGCCCAGGCACTCGGTGAGCCGCCGCAGCACGAGGTCGCGGTTGCTCTCGAGCACCATGTCGATGAAGTCGATGACGATGATGCCGCCGATGTCGCGCAGCCGGAGCTGGCGGACGATCTCCTCCGCCGCCTCCATGTTGTTGCGCGTGACGGTCTGCTCGAGGTTGCCCCCGGAGCCGACGAACTTGCCGGTGTTCACGTCGACCACGGTCATGGCCTCGGTGCGGTCGATGACCAGCGAGCCGCCGGAGGGCAGCCACACCTTGCGGTCCAGCGCCTTGGCCAGCTGCTCGTCGATGCGCAGGTCGTGGAAGACGTCGCCCTGACCGGTGTAGCGCGACAGCCGCGAGCTGAGCTCCGGCGACACGTGCCCGACGTAGGCCTCGACGGTGTCCCACGCGTCGTCGCCCTGGACGACGAGGTCCTTGAAGTCCTCGTTGAAGACGTCGCGGATCACGCGGATGGCGAGGTCCGGCTCGCCGTAGAGCAGCGTCGGCGCGTTCGAGGTCGACTCCGCCTTCTGCGAGATGACCTCCCACTGCGCCTTGAGCCGGTTGACGTCGCGGGTGAGCTCCTCCTCCGAGGCGCCCTCCGCTGCCGTCCGGATGATCACGCCGGCGTCCTCGGGGACGATCCGCTTGAGGATGTCCTTGAGCCGCTGGCGCTCGGTGTCGGGCAGCTTGCGGCTGATCCCGGTCATCGAGCCGCCGGGCACGTAGACCAGGAAGCGGCCGGGCAGGTTGATCTGCTGGGTGAGCCGGGCGCCCTTGTGGCCGATCGGGTCCTTGGTGACCTGCACCAGCACCTTGTCGCCGGACTTCATCGCGGTCTCGATGGAGCGCTGCTTGCCCGACAGGCCCGCGGCGTCCCAGTTCACCTCACCGGCGTAGAGGACGGCGTTGCGCCCCTTGCCGATGTCGATGAAGGCGGCCTCCATGCTCGGCAGCACGTTCTGCACGCGGCCGAGGTACACGTTGCCGGCGAACGAGGTGGCCTGCGCCTGGGTCACGTAGTGCTCGACGAGCACGTCGTCCTCGAGGACGGCGATCTGCGTGCGCTCGCCCCGCTGGCGGATGACCATCTTGCGGTCGACCGCCTCGCGCCGGGCGAGGAACTCGCTCTCGGTGAGGATCGGCGCGCGCCGGCGGCCGGTGTCGCGGCCGTCGCGACGACGCTGGCGCTTGGCCTCCAGGCGGGTGGACCCGGCGACCCCGCGGACGTCGTCGTCGCTGGTCGTGCGGCCGTTGCGGCCGGCCCGCTCCGGGCGGTCGTCGTCGTCGGTGTCGTCGGAAGCGTCCTCACCGGCACTGCCGCTGCGACGGCGGCGACGGCGGCGACGGCGGGTGCTCGACCCGCCGGAGGCCTCGTCGGAGTCACCGTCGGTCTCGTCGTCGTCCCCGTCGGCGGAGTCGTCGTCGGTCTCGGTGTCGGCGACCGGCGACTGCTCGCCGTTCTCGTCCTCGGCGTCGCCGGCGTCCTCACCGGTGCGGCCACGGCCACGGCCCCGGCGCCCGCGGCGACGGCGGCGGCTGCCCGTGCCGTCGCCGGAGTCCCCGTCGTCGTCGACGGCACCGGTCTCGTCGTCGGTGTCCTCGTCCTCGATGGGCTCGACGTCCTCGACGGGTGCTGCGGCGGGACGGCGGCGCGAGCGCTGGCGGCCACGCGCCGGCTCGGCCTCCTCGGCGGGCACCTCGGGCGCCTCGGCCTCGTCCGGCTCGATCTCGGGCGACTCCGCCGGGCGGCGGCTGCGGCGGCGCGGGGCCGGCGGCGCGTCGACGGGCGGGGCCATGAAGCTGACGAAGGCGGGAACCGCTGCGGCGGGCGCCGCCGGGGTCACCGGCTCCACCGCGTCGGGGTCGGGGGCCGCGGCCGGCCGGGTGGCGCGGCGGCGGGGACGGGCGACCACCGCGGTCGGCTCCGGGGAGCTGAACTGGGCGCCGAAGCGCGAGCCGACCGGCTCGGGCTCGGCGTCCGTCGGCGCCTCGGGCTCGGGCTGCGGCTCGGCAGGGGGCTCCCCCGCCGTGGCGTCGTCCGCCTCCTCGTCCGGGTCCTCCGGGACCGAGGAGTCCTCGGACACCGCGGGAACCTCGGTCACCGTGTCGTCGGGCCGGGGACCGGTGGGGGTCTCGTCGGCGGTGGGGGTGCTGTTGTCGGTATCGGCCACGAGAAGTCTCGTCTCCTCATGTGCTCCCGGGCGCCGATCGGATGACTGGCGGCCGCACAGGAGCACGGTTGGGGCGGGGCGGGCGGTCGCACGGGGTACGGCGACCGGCTCGTCCTGCGAAGTCTGGGGCGACTCCCGCGCGACGGTTGCCGCGGCGGGGAGCCGGACTGCTGTGGTGCGCGCACCCGGTGGGGCTGGATGCGGTGGTGCGGGTCGTGCGGTGGTCTCGGTGTGCGGCACGTCTGGCAGCCGTGTCGCGGGCGACGGTGTGCGAGCCCCGTGGGCCTCCGCCGGTCAGACCGTCGCGTGCGCCTCCTGGTCGGGGGCTCCCGCGGTGCGGTCCGGATCGAGCGGATCGGCCACGGTCCCGGTGTCGTCGAGCCGGCCCTGCGCCTCACGCACGGCCCGGGGGGGCAACGGCGGGTGCAGGTCGGCGACGGCAGCCAGGGCGGCCAACACGTCGTCCGGTCGAACGGCGGGCGTTCCCTGCCGGACGACCACGTGCAGTATGGCACAACCTGCCCCTGCGGACGCCGACGCGCTGACCACCGAGGGGCGCGCATCGATGTCCTTGAGGCCGTTCTTGGTGCGCTTGGCGACGACCACGACGTCCCGCCCCAGCAGCTCCTCGACCGCCGGCCGGAGCTCCTCCAGCGTCATCCCGGGGAGCTCCACGCGCCAGACCGAGGTGTCGATCCGGTCGGCCAGGGAACCAGTCCCCTCCCCCGCCTCCACGCACTCCAGGACGGCGACGTCCTCGGGCAGGGCGGCGTCCAGAGCCGCGCGGACGGCCTCCGGGTCGCACCGGACCGATAGGCCGATCTCGACGTACTCCGCCTCGCTGGCCGCACCTGTGGGGGCGGCGCCGAGGTAGGAGATCTTCGGGTGGGGGCTGAAGCCGGCCGAGAACGCCATCGGCACCTGGGCGCGGCGCAGCGCACGCTCCAGCGCGCGGGCGAGGTCCCGGTGCGAGGCGAAGCGCAGGCGGCCGCGCTTCGCGTACCGGATGCGCAGCTTTTGGACCGTCGGCGGCGGGGGCGGCCCGTCGGGCTGGCGGGCCATCAGACGACGGTGAGCGGGAGCAGGCTGCGGCCGGTGGGGCCGATCTGAATCTCGGTGCCCATGGTCGGGCACACCCCGCAGTCGTAGCAGGGGGTCCACCGGCAGTCGGCGACCTCCTCCTCGGACAGGGCGTCCTGCCAGTCGTCCCAGAGCCACTCCTTGTCCAGCCCGGAGTCCAGGTGGTCCCAGGGCAGGATCTCGTGCTCGGTGCGCTCGCGGGTCGTGTACCAGTCGAGGCCGACGCCGAAGGGCGCCAGCTCCTCGGTCGCGGCGGCCACCCAGCGGTCGTAGGAGAAGTGCTCGCTCCAGCCGTCGAACTTGCCGCCCTCGCGCCACACGCGCTCGATGACCCGGCCGACGCGGCGGTCGCCTCGGGAGAGCAGGCCTTCGATCACGCCGGGCTTGCCGTCGTGGTAGCGCAGGCCGATGGAGCGGCCGATGCGCCGGTCCTCGTTGATCTTCGTCCGGAGCACCCGCAGCCGGTGGTCGATCGTCTCGGCGCTGGCCTGGGCGGCCCATTGGAACGGGGTGTGCGGCTTGGGCACGAACCCACCGATGGAGACGGTGCAGCGGATGTCCTTGCGGCCGCTGGCCTCGCGGCCGGCGCGGATGACCTCGACCGCCAGGTCGGCGATCTCGAGGACGTCCTCGTCGGTCTCCGTGGGCAGACCGCACATGAAGTAGAGCTTCACCTGGGTCCAGCCGTTGGCGTACGCGGTGGTCACCGTGCGGACGAGGTCCTCCTTGGACACCGTCTTGTTGATGACCCGGCGGATCCGCTCGCTGCCGCCCTCGGGGGCGAAGGTGAGCCCCGACCGCCGACCGTTGCGGGACAGCTCGTTGGCCAGCGTGACGTTGAAGGCGTCGACGCGGGTGCTGGGCAGGCTCAGGCCGGTGTTGGTGCCCTCGTAGCGGTCGGCGAGCTCCTTGGCCAACTGGCCGATCTCGGAGTGGTCGGCGCTGGAGAGGCTCAGCAGGCCGACCTCCTCGTAGCCGGTCGCCTTGAGGCCCTGCTCGACCATCGAGCCGATCCCGGTGATCGTCCGCTCGCGCACCGGGCGGGTGATCATCCCGGCCTGGCAGAAGCGGCAGCCCCGTGTGCAGCCGCGGAAGATCTCCACGCTCATCCGCTCGTGCACGCTCTCGGCCAGCGGGACCAGGGGCTGCTTCGGGTAGGGCCACTCGTCGAGGTCCATGACGGTGCGCTTGCCGACCTTCGCCGGGACGTCGTCCCGGGTGGGGGCGACGCTCGCGATTGCGCCGTCGTCGGCGTAGGAGACCGCGTAGAAGCGCGGCACGTAGACGCCGTCGACCCGCGCCAGCCGGGCCAGCAGCTCCTCGCGGCCACCGGGGCGGCCCTGGGCCTTCCACGCCTTCACGACGTCGGTGATGTCGCCGACGGCCTGCTCGCCGTCGCCCAGCACCGCGCAGTCGACGAAGTCGGCGACCGGCTCGGGGTTGAAGGCGGCGTGCCCACCGGCGACGACCACGGGGTGGCTCTCGTCGCGGGCGATGGCGTGCAGCGGGATGCCGGCCAGGTCCAGCGCCTCGAGCAGGTTCGTGTACCCGAGCTCGGTGGCGAAGCTGACGCCGAGGACGTCGAAGTCGGTGACCGCGCGGTGGCCGTCGACGGTGAACTGCGGCACCCCGTTGGCGCGCATGAGGGCCGCGAGGTCGGGCCACACCGCGTACGTGCGCTCGGCGAGGGCGTCGGCCCGCTCGTTGAGCACCTCGTAGAGGATCATCAGGCCCTGGTTGGGCAGCCCGACCTCGTAGGCGTCCGGGTACATCAGCGCCCAGTGGACGGCGGCCGCGTCCCAGGGCTTCACCTGGGCGTTGAGCTCACCGCCCACGTACTGGATGGGCTTCTGGATCTGGGCCAGCAGCGGCTCGAGTCGCGGGTAGAGCGACTCGCCGGCGGTCGTGCGGAGCTCTGCAGTCATGACCGGTCCAGGGTAGCCGCCGGGTCGGGCGGCCCGGGGTGCCCCGACGGCAGACTCGTCGTCGTTTGACATCGTTCGTAGTACCAATGCTACGTTCGATCGCATGGGACGACAGCCGAAGTCCGAGGCGGACCGCGTGCACGACCGCATCGCCGTGCTGCGGGCCGACCGCGGGGTGAGCCGCCGGGAACTGGCCGACGCCGTGGGCGTCCACCCGCAGACCATCGGCTACCTGGAGCGCGGCGAGTACGCCCCATCCCTCGCGCTGGCCCTGCG
The DNA here is from genome assembly GCF_900102425.1 of Blastococcus aurantiacus. Lineage (GTDB taxonomy): Bacteria > Actinomycetota > Actinomycetes > Mycobacteriales > Geodermatophilaceae > Blastococcus > Blastococcus aurantiacus. The sequence continues at coordinate 111,917 of NZ_FNBT01000004.1, read as the reverse complement.
CATCGCCCGCTTCTTCGACCTGCCGATCGAGGCGATCTTCTCCCTCGACCCGCTGCCCTCACTCAGCTCCGAGCTCCTCAGGAGGACGCCATGAGCACGACGCCGACCCAGACCTACCTGGCCCGCACCTTCGACGACGAGCGCTACGCGTGGGCCCGGCACCCGCGAGTACGCCGGCGCGCCGTGGTTGCCGAGGCCGCGCTCCTGGTGGCCCTGATCACTGCCACCCTCGTGGCCGGCTCCACCGACGAGGGGTGGTCGACGTGGTTCTTCGTCGCCTGGACGGTGGGGATGCTCGGGTTCATCCCGCTGCACTCGCTGCTCAACCTCGGCATTCGCGGCGTCCTCGACCGTGACAAGCGATCGCTGGACGAGCACCAGCGGCGACTGGGCGAGCGGTCGCACAGCGCTATGAGCTGGCCGGCCGCGGCGCTCACCTTCGCGGCGGTCGCCGGTGCGGTCGCCGTCGTCGCCCTCACCGAGCACGTCCCGCTGGCGCTCTGCCTCGGGTTCCTGCTGTGGTTCACCAGCGGCTTGCTGACCTACTGGCACCTGGCCTGGACGTCGCCCGAGGAGCCCGCGGATCTCGACGCCTGACCCGCCCTGGCATGGGAGCCGATACACCTGCGCCGGGCGCCCGGACGGGTGTATCGCTTCTCATGCCTCGGTCAGCCGAGGTCGGGGAAGAACAGGCCGATCTCGCGGGCGGCGGACTCCGGCGAGTCCGAGCCGTGCACGATGTTGTTCTGCACCTCGAGGGCGAAGTCGCCGCGGATCGTGCCGGGGCCGGCCTTCACCGGGTCGGTGGCGCCGGCGAGGGCCCGGAACGCCTCGATGGCCCGCGGCCCCTCGACCACCAGTGCCATCAGCGGGCCGCTGGTGATGAACTCGACCAGCGAGCCGAAGAACGGCCGCTCGCGGTGCTCGGCGTAGTGCGTCTCGGCGGTCTCGGCCGTCAGCGTGCGGAGCTCGGCGGCGACGAGGCGTAGCCCCTTGCGCTCGAGCCGCGTGATCACCTCGCCGACGAGGCCACGGGCGACGCCATCGGGCTTGACGAGGACGAGGGTGCGTTCGGGCGTGGGTGCGGACACGGCTGCGGAGCTTACGTGTCCCGGGGTGGGGTCCCGCGTCCCGGCAGGGTGTCCCCCGTGCGGGGGATCCAGCCGGAGGTGGTTCCGCCCGATGAGAACCCGTGCGAACCGGATCCCGACGGCTACTGACCGTCTCTGCTGCCTCCCTCGTCCTCGTGTGCTCCGCCGGCCCTGCGACGGCCGAGGAGCCCGTGAGCGACGAGGTGACCGACCTCCCTGCCGTGCTCGTGGACGAGCTCGCGCCGGCCGAGCAGCAGACCCTCACCGACCTGACCGAGGGAGAGGGCGTCCAGCTGGAGGCGTTCGTGGCGACGCCCGACGGTCCGGAGATCGTCACCCTCGAGGCCGGCGGACGTTCCGACGCCACGGCCGCCGTGCAGCTCCTCGAGCGACAGGCCTCGGTCGAGGCGGCGGACCTGAGCGTCGTGGCGCGGGCCACGGCGGGTGAGTTCGAGCAGTGGGGCAACGTCGCCATCCGGTCGGACGCGGCCCGGGCCGAGGTCCCCAGGGGCGCGCTGGCCGACGTCGTCGTCGCCGTGCTGGACACGGGGGTGGCGCCGCACGAGGAGCTGGCCGGCTCCCTCCTCCCCGGCAAGAACTTCACCGACTCCCCCGGCGGGGCCACCGACGACCGCCACGGTCACGGCACCCACGTCGCCGGGACCGTCGCCGCGGACGCCGGCTCGAAGGTCGAAGGCGTCGCGGTGGGCGCCAAGGTGCTCCCGGTCAAGGTCCTCGCCGACGGGGGCTCCGGCTCGTCCGCGTGGATCAGCGGCGGCATCATCTGGGCCGCCGACCAGGGCGCGGACGTCATCAACATGTCCCTCGGCGGCCAGCACAGCTCGACCGTCTACAACCAGGCGATCTCCTACGCCCGTTCGAAGGGCGCCACCGTGGTGGCCGCCGCGGGCAACGACAACACGTCGGCGACCTTCATGCCGGCGGCCGCACCCGGCGTCATCGGCGTGGCCGCCACCGACGAGTTCGCCGAGAAGGCCTGGTTCTCGAACTACGGCAGCTACGTCGACGTCTCCGCCCCGGGTGAGTTCATCCTCTCCACGTCTCCCGAGTACGGGTACGTCTACATGAGCGGCACCTCCATGGCCGCCCCGCACGTGGCCGGCGTGGTGGCGTTGATGGAGGCGGCAGCCCCGGCGATCACGCCGGACCAGGTCGAGCAGGCGCTCACCGCGTCGGCCACCGACCTCGGAGCCGCTGGTCGGGACGACGTGTTCGGCCACGGGCAGGTCGACGCCGTCCGAGCGGTCCGCGGTGCGAAGGCGCTGGCCGGGCCGGCCAACCGGGCCCCGGTCGCCGGTGCCGATTCGTTCTCGCTGCCCGCCGACCCGGGCACCCGCACGCTCGCGGTCACGGCGAACGACACCGACGCCGACGGCGACCCGCTGCGGATCGTCTCCGCCACCCAGGGTGCCAAGGGCCAGGTCGGGACCACCGCCACGTCGCTTACCTACACCCCGACGCGGTCCGGGCCCTTCGTCGACACCGTCACCTACACGGTGAGCGACGGGCGCGGCGGCACCGCCGTCGGATCCGTGACGGTCTCGGTCGCCGGACCGGTCGTGCGCAAGCCCTCGGCGCCGCGGGTCGGCACGCCGACCGCCCTTGCGGCCGGGGTGCGGCTGTCCTGGTCCGCGCCCGCGGACAACGGTGGGGCGGCGATCGCCAGCTACCGGGTGACCGCCTACCGCGGCACCGTACCGGTGAAGTCCGTCGTGGTCAGCGGCCGGACGACCACGGCCACCGTCACCGGCCTCACCAACGGGACCGCCTACCGGTTCGCCGTCACGGCCGCGAACTCCGCGGGCACCGGCCCCTCGTCGGCGCAGGTCTCCGCCACCCCCCGCACCACCCCGGGCGCTCCGAGGATCACCTCGGTGGCGGCCCAGGTGAAGGCCGTCGCGGTGCGCTGGGCCAAGCCGGCCAGCACAGGCGGCGCACCGGTCACCGGCTACCTCGTCCGGGCGTACTCGGGCGGGAAGCTGGTGAGGACCGTCAACGCCTCGGCCACGGCGACGTCCGTGAGCGTCTCGGGGCTGGCATCGGGCAGGAGCTACACGTTCCGCGTGCTGGCGAAGAACGCCGCCGGCACCGGTGGCACCTCCGCCGCCAGCGCGGTCGTGCGCGCGCGCTGACGGTTCCCGCCGACGGGGCGGCCGCCCATCCGGCGGCCGCCCCGTCGGCGTCGTCCCAGGCAGGCCCGGACGCTACGTCACTCGGCCGGGCGGCTGCCCTTCAGACAGCCGTGCTCCGAGCCGATACGAGCGTGTGATCCCGATGCGTACCGCAAGCGTCCTGAGCGGCGCAGTCCTCGCCGCGCTCGTCGTCCTGCCCATGGCCCCGGCTGTGGCGGACGAGCCCCGGACGACCATCGACGTCCTCAAGCAGGTCGACGGCGAGTACGTCGTGGAGACCGTCACGGTCCCGGCGGTGACCGCCGAGGCGACCGCCGACCAGCTCGAGGCGACTCCCGAGGTCGTGGCGGCGAGCCCGTCGGTCACCTACCAGGTAGAGGCGGGCTACGACCCCTTCTGGGACACCACGGACCCGCAGGCCACGAGCGCGGTCAAGGACGTCTGGCCCCGCACCCGCGGCGAGGGGCAGATCGTCGCTGTGCTCGACACCGCATCCGCGATCGACCACCCGGATCTCGTGGGCGCAGCGTTGCCGGGCATCGACCTGGCCACCGGAGCCGAGGACCCGTGGCACGGGTACGGCGTGGCCGGCATCGTCGCCGCACGTGCCGACAACGGCATCGGCTCTGCCGGGATGGCACCCGGGTCCAGGATCCTGCCGGTCCGCGTCTGCGGATCCTCCGGGTGCGAATCCGCCTCGGTGGCGCGCGGCATCCTGTGGGCGGCCGACCGCGGCGCCGACGTCATCAACATGTCCCTGGCCGGGGCCGGCTCCTCCGACGTGACCGCCGCGGCGATCCGGTACGCGCTCGACAAGAACATCTCCGTCGTCGCCTCCTCGGGCAACGACGGCCTCAACGGCAACCCGGTCATGTACCCGGCAGCCGACAGCGGCGTCATCGCGGTCTCCTCGACCGATCCAGGGGGCGCCCCCTCGGACTGGGCGGTGCACGGTTGGCAGGTCGACGTCTCCACCGTCGGCGACAGCGTCCTGCTCACCCACCCCGGAGGCGGGTACGCCGTCGGGAGCGGGACGTCGTTCTCCGGTCCCGCGGTCGCCGGCGCCGTGGCCCTGCTCCGCGCAGCGCACCCGGGCATCGGCACCGAGGACGTCCAGGCCGCCCTCCAGGCGGGAGCCGAGAACGGCAACTGGAACCGCGCGTACGGCGCGGGCCGGCTCGTCGTGCCCGCGGCCATGGAGGCCGCTGACCGGGCGCCGGTGGACGTCGTCGTGACGCCCGGCCCCCAGCAGATCGCCGTCAGCTGGCCGGCGGCGCCCGGAGCCACCCACTACACCGTGCGCGTCGACGGAGCAGTCCGGGCGGTCGTCACCGGCACGACGACCACGATCGCGGGTCTGACCGACGGCAACCAGGTGGCCGTCGACGTCCAGCCGGACGACGGCCCGCGGAGCCGACCGGTCCTCGCCAGCGTCGGAGCCCCGGTGGCCGGAACGCCCGTCCTCCACTCGGTGAGCCTCCGAGGGACCGCGTCGTCCGCCGTCCTCGACCTGTCGGCGACCGTCCCCGGCTCCGGCACCGGCCGGATCAGCATCCTCCGCGACGGCATCTCGATCGGGCAGGTCGCCTTCCCGTTCGGGACGGCGACCGCGAAGAGCATCGGGATCGGCGCGATGCCCACGCTCGAGACGCGGTGGTCCGTCCGCGCTGTGTACGACTACGGCCGGTCGTCCGCGGCATCCAACGTGCTGAACACGGGCTCCGGTCGACCAGCCCCGCCGTCCGCGGTCACCGGGCTGACCGGTCAGCTGGACGGCGACCAGGTCCGCCTCACCTGGGACGACCTCGGCACCGCCTACAGCTACCGGCTGAGCGTCGACGGGACCACCGTGGCCACCCCCGTGACCGCCGGCGCGATCGCGTCCGCCCCGCCGCCCGGTGCAGCCCACACCTACTCGGTCTCGGCCGTGGACGCATGGGGGCAGACCGGCCCGGCCGCGAACACCCGACTGGCAGGTCCCGTCGTCCTGCCCAGCGCACCGGTGATCGGCACAGCCACCGCGGGCGACGCATCCGCCACGGTCCGGTGGACGCCGCCGACCAGCGACGGCGGCGCACCGGTCCTCGGCTACACCGTGCGCGCCTACCGCGACGACGCTCTCGTGCAGACCGTCAGCGCGCCGGGGGACGCCTCCAGCCGCACGGTCACCGGCCTGACGAACGGGCAGCAGCACACCTTCACCGTGACCGCGCGCACCAGCGCCGGCGAGGGCGCCGCCTCAGCGCTGAGCGCCCCGGTCACCCCGGTCGCGGCCGACCGTGCCGGTCCGCCGTCGGCCCCCCTGGTCGGCACGCCGACGGCGCTGTCCACGGCTGTGCGGTTGTCCTGGGCGGCACCCGCGGACGACGGCGGGGCCCCGATCGCCATGTACCGGGTGTCCGCCTATCGCGGCACGACCCTGGTCACGTCCCTGGACGTCGACGGCTCGACGACCACCGTGACGGTCACCGGCCTGGCCAACGGGACCGCCTACCGGTTCGTCGTCACGGCATACAACACGGCCGGCCCCAGCCCGTCGTCGACGCCGGTCACCGCGACACCCCGCACCACGCCGAGCGCACCGAGGATCGCCTCCATCACCGCCCGGTCGAAGGCCGTCGACGTCCGCTGGGCCAGGCCTGCGAGCACGGGAGGCGCGCCCGTCACCGGTTACGTCGTCCGCGCCTACGCCGGCAGGACGCTGGTCAGAAGCGTCACCGCCGGCGGCTCGGCAACGGCCGTCACGGTCACCGGCCTGACGAACGGCACCGCCTACCGGATCGCTGTCACGGCCGTGAACGCGGCCGGCTCCGGCCCCGCGTCCGCAACGGTCACGGCCACGCCCCGGACCACGCCGGGCGCACCGAGGATCACCTCGGTCACCGCCCAGGTGAAGGCCGTCGCGGTCCGCTGGGCCAGGCCGGCCAGCACCGGCGGCGCGCCCGTCACCGGCTACGTCGTCCGGGCGTACTCGGGCGGGAAACTGGTCAAGAGCGTCAGCGTCTCGGCCTCGGCGACGTCGGTGACGGTCCCCGGGCTGGCGTCCGACAAGCGCTACACGTTCCGCGTGGTCGCGAAGAACGTCGCCGGCCTCGGGGCGCCCTCGGCGACCAGCCCGGTGGTGCGCACGCGCTGACCGCCGGCAGGGCGGCCACCTAAGTGGTGGCCGCCCCGTCGGCGTCGTCCGGACCCGGCACCGTGACCGGGCCGAACATCGAACCGAGCAGCTCCTTGCGGATCTGCAGCAGGTACAGCCAGATCAGGACGAAGGCCCCGCCGACGAACCACATCGCACCGGTCATCAGGCCGGTCGCGAGCAGCGGCACCTGGAGCGCGGTGCCGATGACCAGGCCGCGCTCGCGGCGCTGGATGCCGCTGGCCAGGACCAGCAGCAGCGCCAGCACGAGCAGGACGGTCAGCCGGAACGCGCCGAGCCCCTCGGTCGGGGCGATGCCGCGGGGCACGAAGAGGACGGCGATGCCCTCCAGCACGAGGATTGCGGCAGCCGCCCCGCCCAGGGCCCGGCCGGCGCGGACCGGGTCGGTGGCCCTCACGGACGGCGTCCCGACAGGAGCGTGCGAGCCTCCCCGGCGGTGATCACGCTGCCGGTGACCAGGACGCCCGAGCCGCCGAGCGCGTTGTCCGGACCCGCCTCGGCCAGCTCGATGGCCTCGGAGATCGCCTCGCCGAGCCGCGGCGAGACGCTCACCCGGTCGGCGCCGAAGACGTCGACGGCCAGCGCGCCCAGCTCGTCGGCGGGCAGCGCGCGCTCCGAGGAGTTCTGCGTGACCACCAGCTCGGCGCAGATCTCCTCCAGCGCAGCGAGCATCCCGGCGACGTCCTTGCCACGGACCGCGCCGACCACCCCGACCAGGCGGGTGAAGTCGAAGGACTCGCGGATCGCCTCGACCGTCGCCGTCATGCCGGCCGGGTTGTGCGCGGCGTCGATGAGCACCGTGGGGCTCGTGCGCACCTTCTCGAGGCGGCCAGGTGAGCGGACGGCGCCGAACGCGGCCCGGACCGTCTCCTGCTCGATCGGCCCGGTGGCCGCCCCCGCGCCCAGGAACGCCTCGACGGCGGCCAGCGCGGTCGCCGCGTTCTGCGCCTGATGGGCGCCGAACAGCGGCAGGTAGACCTCGTCGTACTCGCCACCCAGGCCCTGCAGGCGCACCTGCTGGCCGCCGAGGGCGACCCGGCGCTCCAGGACGCCGAACTCGGTGCCCTCCCGGGCGACGACGACGTCCACCTCGACGGCCCGGCGGATCAGCGCGTCGAGGGCACCAGGCTGCTGGTGGGCGAGCACCGCGATCGAGTCGGCCTTGATGATCCCGGCCTTCTCCCCCGCGATCGTGGCGACGTCGTTCCCGAGGTACTCGGCGTGGTCCATCGCCACAGGGGTGACGACGGCGACCCGCGCGTCCGCGACAGTGGTGGCGTCCCACGTGCCACCCATGCCCACCTCGATGACGGCGACGTCGACCGGCGCGTCGGCGAACAGCGCGTACGCCATGCCGACCATCACCTCGAAGAAGCTCATCGGGTGCTCGCCCGCGGCATCCACCATCTGCACGTAGGGCGCGATGTCGTCGTAGGTCTCGACGAAGCGCTCCGCGCCCACCGGCTCGCCGTCGAGGACGATCCGCTCCCGCATCGACTCCAGGTGCGGGCTGGTGAAGCGGCCGACGCGCAGCCCGAACCCGCGGAGCAGCTCGTCGATCATCCGCGCCGTCGTCGTCTTGCCGTTGGTGCCGGCCACCTGGATCACCGGCATCGCCCGGTGCGGGGAGCCGAGGAGGTCGACCAGCGCGCTGATGCGGGTCAGGGAGGGCTCGAGCCGGCTCTCCGGCCAGCGGGCCAGCAGCTCTCGCTCGACCCGGGCAAGCTCACCGGTGCTGCTGCTGCTCATCCTGCTCAGGATGCCAGTCGACAGGTTCCTAGACTGAGGCACATGGTTCCCGACATCGCGACCCCGGCCACTCCTGCCCCGGCTGCGACCGTCGACGTACCCGAGAAGCCGACGATCGACGGGCTCGAGGACAAGTGGGTCCAGCGCTGGGCCGCCGAGGACACCTACGCGTTCGACCGCGCGTCCGCGCTCCAGGCGCCGCGCGAGCAGATCTACTCGATCGACACCCCCCCGCCGACGGCCTCGGGCTCCCTGCACGTCGGGCACGTGTTCAGCTACACCCACACCGACTTCGTCGCCCGCTTCCAGCGCATGCGCGGCAAGCACGTCTTCTACCCGATGGGCTGGGACGACAACGGCCTGCCCACCGAGCGCCGGGTGCAGAACTACTACGGCGTCCGGTGCGACCCCTCGCTCCCCTACGACCCCTCGTTCGAGCCGCCCGCGAAGCCGGGCAAGGACCAGCTGCCCATCTCCCGCCGCAACTTCGTCGAGCTGTGCATGCAGCTGACCGAGGAGGACGAGGCCGAGTTCGAGAAGCTGTGGCGCCGGGTCGGGCTCTCGGTGGACTGGTCCAACGTCTACCGGACGATCTCCGAGGTCTCCCGCGCGACCGCGCAGAAGATGTTCCTCAACAACCTGGCCCGCGGCGAGGCCTACGCGCAGGAGGCCCCGACCCTCTGGGACGTCACCTTCCGCACCGCCGTCGCGCAGGCCGAGCTGGAGGACCGGGAGCGCCCCGGCGCCTACCACCGCATCTCGTTCTCCTCGGCGGACGGCCCGGTCTTCATCGAGACCACCCGTCCCGAACTGCTGCCGGCCTGCGTCGCCCTGGTGGCGCACCCGGACGACGAGCGCTACCAGCCGCTGTTCGGGAAGACGGTGACGACGCCGCTGTTCGGCGTCGAGGTGCCGGTCGTGGCCCACCGCCTGGCGGAGCCCACCAAGGGCTCCGGCATCGCGATGATCTGCACCTTCGGCGACCTGAATGACGTCACGTGGTGGCGAGAGCTGCAGCTGCCCACCCGCGCCATCGTGGGCTGGGACGGCCGACTGCTCCCCGACGCGCCCGCCGGCGTCCCCGCCGAGCCGTACGCGGAGCTGGCCGGCAAAACCGTGTTCAGCGCCCAGCAGCGCATCGTCGAGCTGCTCCGGGAGTCCGGTGACCTGGAGGGCGACCCGAAGCCGATCACCCACCCGGTGAAGTTCTTCGAGAAGGGCGAGCGCCCGCTGGAGATCGTCACCACGCGCCAGTGGTACATCCGCAACGGCGGTCGGGACGCCGACCTGCGCGAGGCCCTCGTCGCCCGCGGCCGGGAGATCCAGTGGGTGCCCGAGCACATGCGGCACCGCTACGACAACTGGGTCGAGGGCCTCAACGGCGACTGGTTGATCAGCCGCCAGCGCTTCTTCGGCGTCCCGTTCCCGGTCTGGTACCGGCTCGACGAGGCCGGCGAGCCCGACTACTCCGCGCCGCTGCTGGCGCCCGAGGAGTCGCTGCCGGTCGACCCGTCCTCCGACGTCCCGCCGGGGTTCACCGAGGACCAGCGCGGCGTGCCCGGCGGCTTCATGGCCGACCCCGACGTCATGGACACCTGGGCGACGTCGTCGCTGTCGCCGCAGGTGGCGTCGGGCTGGGGCACCGACCCGGAGCTCTTCGGCGCGGTCTTCCCCATGGACCTGCGGCCGCAGGCGCACGACATCATCCGGACCTGGCTGTTCTCCACCGTGGTCCGCTCGCACTACGAGTTCGGCGCGGTGCCGTGGTCGCACGCGGCGATCTCCGGGTTCGTCGTCGACCCCGACCGCAAGAAGATGTCGAAGTCCAAGGGCAACGCGACGACGCCGATCGACGTCCTCGAGCGCTACGGCACGGACGCCGTGCGCTGGCGGGCCGCCGGTGCGCGCCCCGGTGCGGACTCGCCGTTCGACGAGACGCAGATGAAGGTCGGCCGGCGGCTGGCGATGAAGATCCTCAACGTCGGGAAGTTCGTGCTGGGGCTGGGCGCCTCGGCGTCCTCCACCGCCGAGCAGGTGACCGAGCCGATCGACCTCGCGCTGCTTACCGCGCTCGCCCGGGTGGTCGACGAGGCGACGGCGGCCATGGAGGCCTACAACTACACCCGCGCGCTCGAGGTCAGCGAGACGTTCTTCTGGTCGTTCTGCGACGACTACGTGGAGCTGGTGAAGTCGCGCGCCTACGGCTCCGGGCCCGAGGCCGCCTCGGCGCAGGCGGCGCTGGCGGTGGCGCTCGAGGTGCAGTTGCGGCTGTTCGCGCCGGTGCTGCCGTTCGTCACCGAGGAGGTCTGGTCCTGGTGGCAGGCCGGCTCGGTGCACCGTGCCGCGTGGCCGGTCGCCTCCGACCTGCCCGCGACCGGTGACCCGGCCGTGGTGACGGCGACCGCCGCCGCGCTGGCCGGGGTGCGCAAGGCCAAGTCCGACGCCAAGGTCTCCATGCGCGCCGACGTCGAGACCGCGACGGTGACCGCACCCGCGGCGCAGGTGCCGCTGATCGAGGCGGGGCGGGGCGACCTGGTCGACGCGGGCCGCATCGCGACGCTGGTCGTCGAGCCCGGCGACGGCGAACTGACCGTCGACGTCGTCCTCGCACCCCCCGCCGACGCCTGACCTGACCGTTGCACCCCGGCGACCCACTCCCGGCCACTCCGTGGGCCGCCGGGGTTCAACGCTCCGCAGTCAGCGCTGCGTTGTTCGCGGATCTGGCCGGGCGGGTTCCCGACCGCCGTGACGCCCGCGTGGTGGTCGCAGTCGACGGGGTGGACGGCTCAGGCAAGACAGTCTTCGCCGATCAGCTCGCCGCCGCGATCGACGCGACCGGCCGACCGGTGATCCGGGCGAGCGTGGACGACTTCCACCACGCGCGGGCGGAGCGCTACCGCCGCGGCCGCACCTCGCCGGAGGGCTTCTGGCTGGACTCCTACGACTACGCCGCCCTGGGCCGGGAGCTGCTCGACCCGCTCCGTGACGGTGCGCCCGTCCGCCTGCGCTGGCACGACCTGGCCGCCGACCGTCATGTCGACGAACCGCCGGCCCCCACGCCACCCCGCGCGGTCGTCGTGATCGACGGAATCTTCCTGCACCGGGACGAGCTGGCCGGCCGGTGGGGCCTCTCGGTCTGGCTGGACGTGCCCTTCGCGGTCACCGCGGCGCGGATGGCGCTCCGCGACGGCTCCCCCGCGCACCCGGGCCACCCGGCGATGCGGCGCTACGTGGGTGGGCAGCTGCTCTACTTCGCCGCCTGCGCGCCGTGGGAGCGCGCCGACCTCGTCGTCGACAACACCGACTGGACGACACCACGCCTCGTGAGGCGACCGACCTCCGACCGCTGAACCTGGACGGCCCACAATCGCGCTTGCTCTGGGCCACCCGGGTCCAACGGTCCGCGCCGTCCACAGGCCGTCTGCGGTTCGTGCCCCCGATCGGCGAGCCTGTGCGCGTGCTCCGCCCGGTCGACGTCCTCCACCCGCACGGCGTCGCGCGTCGCGCGGACGTAGTCGCGGCCACCAGCACCAGCACCGTGGGTCGCTGGCTGGCCCGTGGCGACCTGCAGGTGGTGGCGCCCGGCGTGGTGGCGCTGCCAGACCGTGTCGCGCGGTGGGTGGATCGCGCGCGGGCGGCGACGCTGTACGCGGACGCCCCGCTCAGCCACCTGTCCGCGCTCACGGCTGCCGGGCTCGTGCGCCCTACCGCGGGGCCCTGCACGTGACGGTGGGCCTCGAGCGCTGTCTGCGCGACGGTCAGGACGTGATGGTCCACCGCTCCGGGCGGCAGCTCGAGACGATCCGCTGCGACGGCCTCGAGATCATCGAGCCAGCGCGGAGTCTGGTGGATGCGTGGTCGTGGGCCTGGTCACCGGTCCGCAACGCGCGCGCCCGCTCCGAGCGGCCCCTCGTGCGTCAGGCGGTCATCGAGGCGGTGCGGACACGGGCGGTCCGGGCGTCGGCGGTCCGGCGTGAGTCGCGCCGGGCCGCGCGCCACGCCGGACGCTCAGAACTCGCCGCCCTGCTGGAGCTCGTGGAGCGCGTGTGCCAGAGCGAGCTGGAGGTCTTCGGCGTGCTCCACGTGCTCCCGGCCCCACCCGCGGTGCCTGCCTACATCCAGCAGCACCGGATCGCCCTGCCGGACAGCCGCTACGCCGAGCTGGACGTGGCGTGGCCCGATGCCCAGGTGGCCGTGGAACTCGACGGCGCCGCCTTCCACGGCAGCCGCGAGGCCCGCGAGCGCGACCTGCGCCGCGACAGCGCGCTGGCCGCGGTGGGCTGGGTGGTGCTGCGGTTCAGCTACGACCGGCTCATCAGCGAGCCGGCGGAGTGCCGGCGCGAGATCGAGGCCGTCGTCCGCCATCGGCTCACCGACCGGTGAACCCGGGCAACCCGAGAAGGCGGCCGGTCCGGGCCGTGCGGGTTCAACAGTGCGGATGGGGCCGGCACGCGAACGGCCCGCCCCCGGGTGGGGACGGGCCGTCGGGCCCCCTGCAGGGTCCCGCCGCGAGCGTGCGAGTGGCGGGGGGCAGTGGGTGTTTTTCAGGCGGACTTCTCGCGACGCTCGCGGGTGGGCTTGCGCGGCACGATGGTCGGGTTCACGTGCTCCAGCACGACCTCCTTGGTGATCACCACGGAGGCGACGTCCTCACGGCTGGGGATGTCGTACATGACCGACTGGAGCACCTCCTCCATGATCGCGCGGAGCCCGCGGGCGCCGGTGCCACGGAGGATGGCCTGGTCGGCGATCGCCTCGAGCGCGTCGTCGGTGAACTCCAGCTCGACTCCGTCGAGCTCGAACAGCTTCCGGTACTGGCGCACCAGGGCGTTCTTCGGCTCGGTGAGGATGTTGATCAGGGCCTCCCGGTCGAGCTTCTGCACGCTCGTGATGACCGGCAGACGCCCGATGAACTCGGGGATCATGCCGAACTTCAGCAGGTCCTCGGGCATGACCTCGGCGAAGGCGTTGGCCTCGGCGATCTCGGCCTTGCCGCGGACCTCGGCGCCGAAGCCGATGCCCTGCTTGCTGGTCCGCGCCTCGATGACCTTGTCCAGGCCGGCGAACGCGCCACCCACGATGAACAGCACGTTCGTCGTGTCGATCTGGATGAACTCCTGGTGCGGGTGCTTGCGGCCGCCCTGCGGGGGCACCGACGCCGTCGTCCCCTCGAGGATCTTCAGCAGCGCCTGCTGCACGCCCTCACCGGAGACGTCGCGGGTGATCGACGGGTTCTCGCTCTTGCGGGCGATCTTGTCGACCTCGTCGATGTAGATGATGCCGGTCTCGGCGCGCTTCACGTCGTAGTCGGCGGCCTGGATCAGCTTGAGCAGGATGTTCTCGACATCCTCGCCGACGTAGCCGGCCTCGGTCAGCGCCGTGGCATCGGCGATCGCGAACGGGACGTTGAGCATCCGAGCGAGGGTCTGCGCCAGGTGGGTCTTGCCGCACCCGGTCGGGCCCATCAGCAGGATGTTGGACTTGGCCAGCTCGACGCTGTCCTCGCGGGAGGCGCGGTCACCGCCGGCCTGGATGCGCTTGTAGTGGTTGTAGACGGCCACCGAGAGCGTGCGCTTGGCCTGGTCCTGACCGATGACGTACTGCTCCAGGAAATCGTGGATCTCCTTGGGCTTGGGCAGCTCGTCGAACTTCAGGTCCGAGGACTCCGAGAGCTCTTCCTCGATGATCTCGTTGCAGAGGTCGATGCACTCGTCGCAGATGTAGACCCCGGGGCCCGCGATGAGCTTCTTGACCTGCTTCTGGCTCTTCCCGCAGAAGGAGCACTTGAGCAGGTCACCGCTCTCACCGATTCGTGCCACCTGCTGACCTCCGGTTCGGATTCGCAGCCCTGGAGCCAGGCGTCTGCGTCGTCATCGTTGCTGCTCTACCGCCTCGGCAGGCTCCGTGCCGCGGAGCTCTCGTCCCGGCGCTCAGGTCGGGGGTCGGGCGTCCGCAGAACGTACCTGCCGCCACCGACGTCGCCGGGCAATGACTCACCCGGGTTCGCGTCGGTGGGTCCCACATCCGTCTCGCTCGTCTCTCCGCATCGTCCCCGGCCCGGAAGTGCCCTCCCGACCCGCTGGACCCCTCCGACGGTACGGGTCGGGGACGCGACACGCGCATCCCCGACCCGTGCCGGCGAGGGCTCAGACCGCCGGGAGCGCGTTCAGCTTCCGGCTCTGGATCACCTGGTCGACGATGCCGTAGTCCTTCGCCTCCTGGGCGGTGAGGATCTTGTCGCGGTCGATGTCGGTGCGGACCTGCTCGGCCGTCCGACCGGTGTGCCGCGCCAGGATCTCCTCCATCTGCGCCCGCACCCGCTGGATCTCCGCGGCGTGGATCTCGAGGTCGGAGACCTGACCGCCCGCCTCGCCCGAGGGCTGGTGGATCAGCACGCGGGAGTACGGCAGGGCCAGCCGCTTGCCCGGCGTCCCGGCCGCGAGCAGGACGGCGGCAGCCGAGGCCGCCTGGCCCATGCACACGGTCTGGATGTCGGGGCGGACGAACATCATGGTGTCGTAGATCGCCATGAGCGAGGTGAACGAGCCACCGGGCGAGTTGATGTAGATCGTGATGTCGCGGTCCGGGTCGGTGGACTCCAGCGTGATCAGCTGGGCCATGACGTCGTTGGCCGAGGCGTCGTCGATCTGCACCCCGAGGAAGATGATGCGCTCCTCGAAGAGCTTGTTGTAGGGGTTGGACTCCTTCATGCCGTAGCTCGTGCGCTCCACGAAGGAGGGCAGGATGTAACGGCTGGAGGGCATCTGGAAGCTCATGTCAGTCCCTCCGGACTCAGTTGTCGGTGACCGGGTTGGTGCTGTCGGTCATGGCGGCCTTGCTCACCACGTGATCGACGAAGCCGTACTCGAGGGCCTCGGCCGCGGTGAACCACCGGTCGCGGTCGGAGTCCTTCTCGATCTGCTCGACGCTCTGGCCGGTGTGGAAGGACTGCAGCTCGTTGAGCTCCTTCTTCGTCCGGCGGAAGAGGTCGGCCTGGATGGCGATGTCGGCCGCGGTGCCGCCGACGCCGGCCGAGGGCTGGTGCATCATGATCCGCGCGTGCGGCAGGGCGTAGCGCTTGCCCGCGGTGCCGGCGGTGAGCAGGAACTGGCCCATCGATGCGGCCAGGCCCATCCCGTAGGTGGCGACGTCGCAGTCGATGAACTGCATCGTGTCGTAGATCGCCATGCCGGCGCTGACGGAGCCACCGGGCGAGTTGATGTAGAGGTGGATGTCGCTCTTGGGGTCCTCGGCCGAGAGCAGCAGCATCTGGGCGGCGAGCTGGTTGGCGATCACGTCGTCCACCTGGGTGCCCAGGAAGATGATGCGCTCGCGGAGGAGGCGCTCGTAGACGGAGTCTCCGAGGTTCATCATTCCGCTGGCGCCACGCATCACGGGTGCGCTCGCGAGGTTCGGGTCGGTGGTGCTCACAGGTGCGGTGACCTCCGTAGGACTGTCCGGTCGACGGTCGCGGTGGACCGTGCGGCCGGGGTGGTGGGGCGGGTCGGGCGACGGAGTGCGGGCGGTCGTGCGGGCCTCGACGGCCCTCCGGGGAACGGTGCCCCCCGGCGATTCGCCTGAGTCCTGTCGACCCTAACGCGCACCTCCGACGGTCGATGCCCGCGACGGGGAGTGTTCGCCGTCGGCGCAGCGGTCGCCCCCGAACGACGGACGCCGCCCCACCCCGGGAAGGGGCGGAGCGGCGTCCGGCGGAGCTGCGGGTGATCAGGCCTTGGTGACGTCCTCGGTGTCCTCGGTCGCGCCCTCGGCAGCCTCGGAGGCGAGGGCCTCGACGGCGATGTCGTCGTCCTCGTCGGTGTCCGACTCGTCGGCGGCCGGGGCCTGCACCGTCTTCGGGCGCAGGGCCTCGAGGTCGACGACGTTGCCCGAGGCGTCGGTGATCGTCGTCTGCTCGAGCAGCTGGGCCAGGGTCTTGGTCCGGCGCACGTCGGCGACGAACTCGGCGATGTTGCCGCCCTGCTGCAGCTGCTGCGCGTACTGCTCCGGGCTCATCCGGTTGCGCTGCGCCTGCGCCATGATCTGCGCCGAGAGGTCGTCGTTGTCGACGGTGACCTCACGGGCGTCGGCGATGGCGTCCAGGATGAACTGCGTCCGGACCGCCTCCTCGACGTTCTTGCGCTGGTCGGCGTCGTAGGCCTCCTTGCTCTCGACGCCGGACATCGAGAGGAAGGTGTCCCAGTCCATGCCGGCGCCCTTGAGCTCCTGCTCGAAGGCCTGGTTGCGCCACTCGATCTCGCGCTCGACCAGGTTCTCGGGCATGGGCACCTCGACGGCCTCGAGCAGGTGCTCGACCAGCTTGTCGCGGGCCTGCGCGCCCTGCTGGATCACCTTGGTGCGGCCCAGGCGGGTGCGGACGTCCTCGCGCAGCTCGGCCAGGGTGTCGAACTCGCTGGCGGTGGAGGCGAAGTCGTCGTCGAGCTCCGGGAGCTCCTTCTCCTTCACCGAGCGGACGGTGACGGTGACGTCGGCGGTCTCGCCGGAGTTCGGGCCGGAGAGCAGCGCGGTCTGGAAGGTGGCGCTCTCGTCGGCGGACAGCCCGCGGACGGCGTCGTCGAGGCCCTCCATGAGGTTGCCCGAGCCGACCTCGTAGGACATGCCCGTCGTCGACCCGTCCTCCAGCACCTCGTCGCCGAGCTTGGCCTCGAGGTCGATGGAGACGAAGTCGCCGTCCTGGGCGGGGCGCTCGACGGCCTGGAGCATGCCGAAGCGCTCGCGCATGACGGTGATCTGCTGGTCGATCTCCTCGTCGGTGACCTCGACGTCGTCGACGGTGACGGCGAGCTCGTCGAGCGCGGGGAGCTCGAGCTGCGGGGCGACGTCGACCTCGGCGGTGAACTCGAGGGTGTCGTTGTCCTCGAGCTTGGTCACCTCGATGTCGGGCTGGCCGAGCACGCGGACCTGGTTCTCGCGCACGACCTCGGAGTAGACCTCCGGGATGGCGTGCTGGACGACCTGCTCCAGGACGACGGGGCGGCCGATGCGCTGGTCGAGCACGCGGTTGGGGACCTTGCCCGGGCGGAAGCCGGGGACGCGGACCTGCTTGCCCAGCTCCTTGTAGACCTCACCGAAGGCGTGGTCCAGGTCCCCCCAAGCCACCTCGATCGCCATCCGGACCCGTGTGGGGCCGAGTTCCTCGATGGTGCTCTTCACAGCGGCAGTGCTCCTCGGTAAGACAACTGGTGGGGGCGCTCGGGGTCGACGGCGCCGCGTCGACCCCCGAGTCTACGGGCGTCGGGGGCAGGGACGCGGGGGCGGGATGCGCACCTCGCGGCCCCGGGAACCGGAGCCTGGTCGGGGTGACAGGATTTGAACCTGCGGCCCCCTGCTCCCAAAGCAGGTGCGCTACCAAGCTGCGCCACACCCCGTGGCCGGGCCGAGTCTAGGGCCCGCTCGCGCGTGCCCGGACCGGTGACGTGTCAGGCGGAGACCGGCGGCCGGCGATCGGCCCAGGGCGCCGCCTGCTCCAGGGCCGCGGCGACGCGCACGAGCACGTCCTCGCGACCGAAGGCGGCGACGAGCTGGACGCCGACCGGCAGCCCGTCCGCCGTCCAGTGCAGCGGCAGGCTGATCGCCGGCTGACCGGTCACGTTGAACTGGGCCGTGTAGGGCATGAAGCCCCCGACCCGGCGACCTTCCTGCTCCGGGCCGGCCGCGGCGAACCAGCCCAGCTCCGGTGGCGGCGCACCCACCGTCGGGGTGACCAGCAGGTCGAACCCCCGGCCGTCCTGCGCCGCCGGCGTCCAGAACGCGGCCATCCGGCGCGCCCACGCGCCCAGCCGGGCCCGTGCCGCGAGGTAGTCGGCGGACGACATCCGCTGCCCCATCGCCCGGTAGGCCGCGTTGCGGGGTTCCAGCTCGTCGTCGCGCACGGGGCGGCCGAGCAGGCGCTCGTGGTCGGCCAGCTCCAGTGCGATGTCCGCGGCGATGGTGGCGCCGAAGGAACGCATGAACTGCTCGTCGAACATGCCGTCCGGGGTGGCGGGCTCGACGCTGCAGCCGACCTGCTCGAGCAGCTGCCCGGCGCGGTCGACGGCGGTGCGGCAGTCCGGGGACGGCTCCCCCGGCTCGGTGTCCAGGAGGCCGACGCGCAGCCGGCCGACCGGGGCGCCCACCTCCTGGCTCAACGGCCGGGGCAGCGGCGGGGCGACGTAGGGGTCACCGGGCATGGGGGCGCTGATCAGGTCGAGGACGGCCGCGGCATCGCGGACGGTACGGGTGACCACGCCGTCGGTCGTGGCACCGGCCCAGCTCTCGCCCACGTCGGGGCCGTGGCTGACGCGGGCGCGGGTGGGCTTGAGCCCGACCAGCGCGCACTCGGACGACGGGATGCGGATCGATCCTCCGCCGTCGCTGGCGTGGGCGATCGGCACCATGCCCGCGGCGACGGCCGCGGCCGAGCCGCCGCTGGAGCCGCCGGCGGAGTGCGCGGGGTTCCAGGGGTTGCGCGTCGGGCGGTGGGCGGCCGGCTCGGTGGTGATCGTGGTGCCGAACTCGGGCACGTTGGTGCGGCCGAGGAACAGGAAGCCGGCGGCGCGGAACTGGCGGGCGAGATCGCTGTCGGTCGGCCAGGTCACGCCGGCGTCGCGCAGGTAGGACGTCCCGTAGTTCGTGGCCTCCCCGGCGACGTGGCAGCCGAGGTCCTTCAGGAGCATCGGAACGCCGCGGAACGGGCCGTCGGGGAGCTCGCCGGCCGCCTCCTCACGGGCCTGGTCGAAGCGGTCGCGGATGACGGCGTCCAGCTGCGGGTCCACCCGCTCGATGCGCTCGATCGCGGCCTCGACGAGCTCGGCGGGGCTCGCCTCGCCGGACCGCACCAGCTCGGCCTGCGCGGTGGCGTCCAACCAGGTGGTGTCGGTCATGCGTCCGCACGCTAGCGCCGGCGGGCGCGCTGGTCACGGCCTCGTGTCACCGGCGTGCGGGCGGGACGGCGTGGCTTACGGTGCGCCCGGAGTGACGACGCGTCGGTGGCGCCCCGTCGTTCCGTTCGGCGGCCCCTGCCGCCGTCCTCCGACGGGTGAAGAGGGGCCATGACCGGTCGTCGCGCAGCACTCCTGATGGTTCCGCTGCTGTTCCTGGGCGCCTGCTCGGGATCAGACGAGGAGGACCACGGCGACGCCGCCGAGAAGGACCCGAAGAGCAGCGTGGACTTCGACGACTGCGACTTCGACGTGCCGGCGGGCGTGGACATGCAGTGCGGCACGCTCGAGGTCCCGGCCGACCGGGAGGACCCGGACGGCGGGGAGATCGAGCTTGCCTTCGGCATCGTCCGGAGCGACGCGCCCGACCTGGCCGCCGACCCCGTCGTCTACCTGTCGGGCGGGCCGGGCCAGAGCACGCTGGAGCTGGTGCCGCAGGGGTTCGCGCAGCTGTACGAGCCGCTCACGGCCAACCGCGACCTCGTGCTGCTGGACCAGCGGGGCACCGGGCTGAGCGAGCCGTCGCTGGCGTGCGACGAGTACACGGAGTGGGCGCTGGGCTCCCTGGGCTCCGGCCTGTCGGACGAGGAGCTGGAGGCCGGCGCCTTCGACGCGCTCGACGAGTGCCACGAGCGCCTCGCCGACGACGGCGTCGACTTCGCCGACTACAACAGTGCCGCCTCCGCTGCCGACCTGGAGGACCTGCGGGTCGCCCTCGACTACGACGAGTGGAACCTCTACGGAATCTCCTACGGCACGCGGCTGGCGCAGCAGGCCATGCGCGACCACCCCGACGGCATCCGGTCGGTGGTGCTGGACTCCGCGTACCCGGCCGACGCCGACCTGTACGAGGAGATGCCCGGCAACGCCGAGCGGGCCATGGATGCGCTGTTCGCCACCTGCGCCGACGACCCCGCCTGCGCGACCGCGTACCCGGACCTGAGCCGCACGTTCCAGGATCTGGTCGCGAAGCTGAACGCCGCGCCGGCGCCGATCACCGTCGTCGATGCGAGCAGCGGGGAACGGGTGGACGACGAGCTCGACGGGGACGCCCTCGTGGGCTTCCTCTTCGACTCGCTCTACTCGACCGAGCTGGTGCCTCACCTGCCCGAGGTCATCACCGCCGCGTCCGCCGGCGAGTTCGGCTCGATCGGCCTGCTGCTGGGCACCCAGACCCAGTCGCTGGACTTCCAGGCCATCGGCCAGCAGCTGGCCGTGCAGTGCCACGAGGAGGTGTCGTTCGGCTCCCGCGAGGACGTCGCCGCGGCCGCCGCGGACCACCCGCTGGTCGAGGGCTACTTCGAGAGCGGCCCGAGTTCGGGCTCGGGCATCTTCGACGTGTGCGACTCGTGGGACGCCGGCGAGGCCGGCTCCGAGGCGAACGAGAAGGTGAGCAGCGACATCCCCACGCTGGTGCTGGCCGGCGACCTGGACCCGATCACGCCGCCGCGGTGGGGCGAGCAGGTCGCCGAGGACCTGTCCGAGGCCTTCTACGTGCAGTTCCCCTTCACCGGGCACGGGGCCCTGCCCAGCCACGAGTGCGCGGTGGGCATCGCCGAGGACTTCCTGGACGAGCCGGGCCAGGAGCCGGCGACGGGCTGCGTCGACGACATCGCGGCACCTGCCTTCACCCCGGAGGGCATCCAGGTCGGGATGACGCCCTTCGAGAGCGACGAGCTCGAACTCGCGGGCCTGCGTCCGGAGGGGTGGGTCGAGGCGATCCCCGGGATGTGGCAGGAGTCGTTCCTGTCGTCGCTCATCCAGCAGGTAGTGCCCGGCGTGACCGCTGACGAGGTACTCACGACGGTCGCGGAGCAGCTCGGCACGGAGGAGCCGCTCGTGCCGGTCGGCGAGTTGACCACGGAGGCTGCGACCTGGCAGCTCTACCGGATCGTGGAGCTCGGGCAGAGCGTCGACATGGCACTGGCCGACGGTCCGGACGGCCTGATGCTGGTCCAGCTGACCACGAGCCCGAGCCGCGCGGACGTGCACCGGGAGCAGATCTTCCTGCCGGCCGTGGAGGCGATCGAGCCGCTGTCCTGACCTCTGCGGCGGCCCTGCTGAGCCACACGGGGCCGCCGCGCTAGGCTCTTCGCGGACCTCTCGCAGGTCTCGCGGGTGTAGCTCAATGGTAGAGCCCCAGCCTTCCAAGCTGGCCATGCCGGTTCGATCCCGGTCACCCGCTCCACGGACCGAGCAGAGCCCGGCATCGCTCGACCTACGATCGCCGGATGACGGTGACGTGGGCTGCGTGAGCATCCGGTTCGAGGAACTCGCCTACAGCGCCTCCCCCATCGGCGAGATCAGTCTCCGCCGCCGACGCGATCCCCGGACCGGCGACGACGTGTACGAGGTCAAGCTGGGCGACGAGTTCCTGATGTCCTCGATGTTCACCGTCGCCGAGATCGAGGTCGCCCGGCTGGCCCTCGCGCGGGTGGAGGGCGACGAGCTGGACGTCGCGGTCGGGGGGCTCGGGCTGGGCTACACAGCGCAGGCGGTGCTCGACGACCCGCGGGTCCGCGAGCTCGTGGTGATCGATCTCCTCGAGCCGGTCATCGAGTGGCACCGGCGGGGCCTGCTGCCCCTGGGCGAGGCCGTCTCGTCGGATCCGCGATGCCGACTCGTGGGCGGCGACTTCTTCGCGATGTCCGCGGACGCCCGCCTGGATCCGGCTGCCCCCGGACGGCGCTTCGACGCCGTCGTCGTGGACATCGACCACTCCCCCGCCGACCTCTTGGACGAGGGGAACGCTCCTTTCTACGGCTCCACTGGCATCCGCCGGCTGGCGGCGTCGATCCGGCCCGGCGGCGTCTTCTCGCTGTGGTCGAACGACCCGCCCGACGCGACGTACCTGGCCGCGCTGTCCGAGGTCTTCGCCGACGTGGACGCGCAGGTGGTCTCCTTCCCCAACCCGCTCCAGGGCCGCCCTGCCACCAACACCGTCTACCTGGCGACCGCCCGGGACTGAGGCGGCGTCCTCAGACGGTCGGGTCGCCCTCCGGCACCTCGATCGCGACCACCTCGGCCACCTTCGCGTCGGCGCCTGACAGCCCTTCGGCCTCCTCGTGCTCGTCGTGGAAGGCCAGCCAGCGCATCCCGAGGGCCTCGCGCTGCTCGTCGTCGACGGCGTCCTTGAAGGGCGGGAAGAAGTCCGTCTCCTCCTCGGCCATGTGGTCGGCGTTGACCTGCCGCGCGTTGCGTACCGCCTCCCACCAGGCGTCGCTGCCCAGCTCCTGTTCACCGACGGCGGCCGCGGCGTGCCGGATCTCGTTGTGGTCGTGCACGCCCTCCGCGGTCTCCTCCTCTCCGTCGGCCTCTTGCGCCAGCAGCGGGTAGAAGAGCTGCTCCTCGGCGACGGCGTGCACCTCCAGCCTGGCGTGCAGCGCCTCCCAGGCAGCGGCGAGATCTTCGCCGGACAGGTCGTCGAGCGCGGCGAAGTCCCGCCGGAAGATCTCGTGCTCGGCCAGGACCAGGGCGGTGATCTCGAAGTCGGACATCCGGGCCCCCTACCCGCAGCCGTACAGCTCAGGCGTGGGCCGGGCGCGCCGTGGCCGACATCCCGGTGAACGGAGTGGGCGGGCGGTTTGTCCGTGCTTACGCACGGGGTAGCCGCGCCGCAGCGGAGCGAGAGCGCTCCGACATCTGCGTCGAGGAGAGACCATGGCAAGCGGTGTGGCGACGGTCTGGGTACCCGTGGACGACATGGACAGGGCGGTGCGCTTCTACACCGACGTGCTGGGTCTGACCGCGAAGAACACCATGGACGACTGGTCGGAGATCGACGCGGGCGGGCTGACCATCGGCCTCAACGCCCGGGAGGGCACCTCCGCGCACGCCGACGGCGGAGCGGTCATCAGCTTCACCCCCGACTCGGGCATCGAGGAGGAGGTGCAGCGGCTCAAGGACGCCGGCGTCCAGTTCGCCGGTGACATTGCAAGCTTCGACTGGGGCCGGATCGCCGCCTTCAAGGACAGCGAGGGCAACGACCTGCAGCTGTACGCGCCGCCGGCCGACTGACACCGTCACAGGTACATCTCCTCACTACGCTGCCGGGCGTGACCGCTGACCGGCCGGCGCGGGTCGAGGACGTGCACGAGCTCGCCCAGGCGATGCCGCACGTGAGCGTCGTCCACGGATCGAAGGGCAACGCGGTCTACCAGGTGGGCGGCAAGTCCTTCGTCTTCTTCCGCACCCCACGGCCGGACGCCGTCGACAGCGCGGGCCGGAAGCTGCCCGACGTGATCATGTTCTGGGTCGAGTCCGAGGCGGACAAGCAGTCGCTCGTGCAGGACCCGACGACGCCGTTCTTCACCACCCCGCACTTCGACGGCCACAACTCGGTCCTCGTGCAGGCGAGCCGGCTCGGCGAGCTCAGCCGGCAGGAGCTCGCCGAACTGGTGCAGGACGCCTGGCTCGCCCAGGCATCGGCCAGGCGGCGAACTGCCTGGCTGGCGGAGCACGCAGGACCATCCCGCCCCGAGCGTTGAACCGCAGAGGCCCGTTCCCAGTCGGGGAACGGGCCTCCGTGGTTCAACGGTGCGGCACGGGGGCGGTCAGTCGAAGGCCGCCGGCAGGCCGAGCTTCACGAACAGTCCGCTGTCGAGGTCGAGGAAGCTGGAGATGTGGGCGACCTTGCCGTCCTCGATCTCCAGGACGTGCAGCCCCCACGGCTCGTGGCCACCACCCGCGCGGGGCCGGTACTGCGCCACCGCCGGCGAGCCGTTCGCCCACACCGGGAGCACCCGCGAGTTCGCGCACTCGCTGCCCGGGCCCCGCATCCAGGTGCCGATGTCCGCTGCTCCGCGGAGCCACATCTCGAAAGGGGGCATGTGCTGGGTGGCGTCCTCGTGCAGCAGCTGCACGAAGGCCTCGATGTCGTAGCGCTCGAACGCGTCCAGGTACTTGGCGAGCAGCTCGCGGTCGTCGGAGTCCAGGGAGCGCGGAGCCGGGCGGGCGTCCAGGTCGGCGAGCGTCGAGCGGGCCCGCTGGAGCGCGCTGTTCACCGAGGCCACGGTCGTGTCGAGCAGCCCGGCGACCTCGTCGGCCTTCCAGCGCAGCACCTCGCGCAGGATCAGCACCGCCCGCTGCCGCGGCGGCAGGTGCTGCAGGGCCGCCACGAACGCCAGCCGGATCGACTCCCGGGCGACCGCCTGCTCGGCCGGGTCGGCGTCCTCGGGCAGCACCTGGCGGTCGAGCACCGGCTCGATCCACGCCGTCGGCGGACGGCGACCCGCCAGCGACGCGGGCACCGGCGGATACGGGTCCCCCGCCAGGTCCATCGGCAGGGCCCGTCGGTTCCGGCCGTTGAGCGAGTCCAGACACACGTTGGTGGCGATGCGGTACAGCCACGATCGCAACGCCGAACGGCCCTCGAAGCCGTCCAGGGAGCGCCACGCGCGCACCATCGTCTCCTGCACCGCGTCCTCGGCGTCGAACGACGAGCCGAGCATGCGGTAGCAGTAGCCGGTGAGCTCGCGACGGTGCTCGAGGAGCCGCGGGTCGAGCTGATCGGTCGGGCCGAGGGCCACGCTGGTCACCTGGGAACCACTCCTCCGGTCGGGGTGGAGTCAGCACACCACAGCCGACCGACAGTTCGGGAGGGTCCGCGGACGCTTTCACCGCACGGCGAACTACTGGTAGGTGACCAGCTCCGGCGTCGGCAGCACCTGCTGGATCGTCTGCTCGGGGGTCAGCATCGGGGCGTCCTCGTCGTAGAAGTTCTTCCAGCCCCACGCCAGCCCCTCGGGCGCTCCCTGGCGCAGGGCGCTCCAGGTGGCCTGCTTGCTGCCCTGCGGCCCCTGCCCGTCGGCGTGGATCATGATCGTCAGCTCGTCGCGGGACAGATCGAGGAACTCGCGCCCGGGCAGCATGTCCAGCCGGAACTGGTGCAGCACGAGCAGCTTCTGCGGCAGCGCCTTCGCCTGGGTCAGGTCGGCGAGCCAGGTGACCACCCGGTTGACCTCCTCGATGCCCACCGAGCCGATCTGGGTCAGGTGCACCTCGTCCGGCGCCAGCCGCCACTCCGGGTCCAGGGCCAGCCCGACGTGCGGCAGCTCCAGCAGCGGCCGGTACAGCTCGGCCTGTGCGACGAAGTCGGTGCGGCCGGGCTGCAGGTCGAGGATCACGTAGAGCCCGGCCGCGCCGGCGGCTTCCACCCAGGGCCGCACCGTCTCGACGGCGCTCTCGGTGGAGTAGTTGCCGTCCGGACCCGCGAACTCCGAGGCGACCGTCACGATGACCTCGAAGGCGGGGACGACGGGGGTCTCGACGAGCGGGTCGTACGGGGCGGCGGTGTCCCGCGCCCGCTGGATCGCCGCGTCCAGCGGCTGCTCCCCCAGCACGCCCAGCGCGCCGCTGCCCGGGAATCCGTACAGCGCCACCATCATCCGGCCCGGGAAGAGCAGCTGTCCCCCGCCGGGCAGCTCGGTGCCGGTGGCCGCCGTCGCCACCTTCCAGTCGAGCCCCGGCTCCGCACCGAGCCCGGCGCCCACGGCGACCACGGTCTCCGCGCCCTCGTCGGACAGGGCCTCGACGACGTCGGCCGATGCCCGGGGGTCGGTGCTTCCCGCCATGGGCACCACGCGCGCCCCGGCGGCGCGGGCGGTCGCGACCGCGGCGGGCGAGGCGTCGTCGCCGGCGAGCACGACCACCCCCTCGACCGGGTCGGCGCGGTCGAACTCGGGCAGCTCGTCGGCGTCGACGTCGTCCGCGGCTGTCTCGTCGTCCTCGGGCCGCAGGGCGACCGGGCCGTCGGGATCCAGGTCGGCCACCGCTGCGAGATCGCCGTCCGACGGGACGGTCTGCTCCTCGTCCAGGGACAGTCCGGTGGCCGCGGCCACCGCCTCCACGTCGGCCGGCACCGACCGCACCTCGGGACCGTCCTCCGGCCCCTCGGCCTCGCCGACGGTCAGGACGACGTCGGCACCCAGGCGGCCCAGCTCCTCCGCCGGTTGGTCTCCCCCACCGCCGTCCGGCTCGACCAGCAGCGGGACCCCCAGGCCGACGGCTGCCGACGCACCCAGGAGCTGCCCCGCGCGGTCGTCGGCGCGGACCAGCACCGCGACCGGGGAGCTCTCGAACAACGCACGGCTGGTGCTCACCGCCTGCGCGACCGGGTCCTCGTCGGCGACCACGGTCAGGCCGGTGCCGGGCTCCGCGGCGACCGGGGACGACGCGCTGCCGGACGAGGTCGGGTCGTCGTCGGAGGACGACGACCCGGATCCGGAGTCGGTGCAGCCGGCCACCAGCAGGAGGAGGGCTGCAGGCACGGCTGCCGCGCGAGAGCGCACGATCCTCCTTCGACCCGGGACGGCGCCCCCGGGCGGACGGCGCGACGGACACCGGTACTGGCCTCCGACCCTACGGCCCACCACCCGGACGGGGAGCGGCCGCTGGACACCCGGCCACCGGTGCCGGGAGCATCCAGCCCGACATGAACAGCGCACGGTCGGGCCGGCCCGACCCCCGATCGGCCAGTCAGCGGGATGGGTCCCGGACCCGCCCGCGGCCAGGCTCGACGGCATGAACACCGACACCGCCGTCCTCCCGGTGATGACCGCTGCGCCCGCTCCGGAAGCCCGCCGCCGGCCGGGCGTCCTGCGCCAGCTCGCGGTGGACAGCGGCTACACGCTGACCAACTTCCCGGTTGCGGTCGCCGCCTTCGTCATCGTGGTCACCGGCCTGTCGGTCAGCGCCGGGCTGCTCGTGATCACGGTCGGCCTGGCGGTCCTCGCCGCCACGCTGGTCGCCGCCCGAGGGTTCGCCGCGGTCGAGCGCGCCTGGTTGCCCGCTGTCCTCGGCAGGCCGGTCCCGACCCCGGCCTACCTGGTCCCAGAGGGCGGGGTGGTCCGCAAGCTGCTCACCCCCCTGCGCGATCCGCAGACCTGGCTGGACGCGCTGCACGCGCTGATCCGGTTCCCGCTGGCGATCCTCGGCTTCGTGGTGACGGTCGTCTTCTGGTCGATCGCGCTCACCGGCCTCACCTACGGCGCCTACGACTGGACGCTGCCGAACTCCTCCACCGACCCCGACAACCAGGACCTGCTCGAGGTCCTCGGCCACGAGAGCACCGCCGGCCGGCGGATCCTCCTCTACACGGCCATCGGTCTCGTGGCCGCCGTGATCCTGCCCTTCGCCGTCCGCGCCGTGGCGCTCCTGCAGGCGCAGCTGAGCCGCATCATGCTGACCTCACGGGCGGCCACGCAGGCGGAGATCGGCCGCCTGGCCGAGGGCCGGGAGGCCGCGGTCGCCGCCGAGGCCGTGGCGCTGCGCCGCCTGGAGCGGGACATCCACGACGGCCCCCAGCAGCGGCTGGTGCGGCTGTCGATGGACCTCTCGCGCGCCCAGCGGCAGCTCGACCGCGACCCGGGCGCCGCGCGCACCACGCTGACCGAGGCCGCCGACCTGGCCCGCGAGACGCTGGAGGAACTGCGCGCCCTCTCCCGCGGCATCGCCCCGCCGGTGCTCGCCGACCGCGGCCTCGCCGCCGCCCTGGCCGCGCTGGCCGCCCGCTCCCCCGTGCCGGTCGAGCTCGCCGTCGACCTGCCCACCGAGCGGCTGGCTCCGGTCACCGAGAACACCGCCTACTTCGTGGTCAGCGAGGCGCTGGCAAACGCGGCCAAGCACAGCGACGCGAGCACCTGCCGGGTGGCACTGGCTTCCGACGGGCTGCGGATGCGGGTCGTCGTCGAGGACGACGGCATCGGTGGCGCCGTCCTCGCCCCCGGTCACGGTCTGGCCGGGCTCACCGACCGGTTGCAGGCGGTCGACGGCGTCCTGACCGTGGACAGCCCCCGCGGCGGTCCGACCCGGATGACTGCGGAACTCCCGTGCGCGTAGTGCTGGCCGACGACTCGGTCCTCCTGCGGGAGGGCCTGGTCCGGCTGCTCGAGGAGGCGGGCACCGAGGTGCTCGCCGCGGTCGCCGACGGCCCGTCGCTGGTGCGCGCGGTGGTCGAGCACCGCCCGGACGTCGCCGTGGTCGACGTCCGCATGCCGCCCACGCACACCGACGAGGGGCTGCGGGCCGCCGTCGAGGCGCGCCGCCTGGTGCCGGGGACGGCGATGCTGGTGCTGTCCCAGTACGTCGAGGTGGCCTACGCCGACGAGCTGCTGGCCGACGGGCGCGGCGGGGTGGGCTACCTGCTCAAGGATCGGGTGGCCGACGTCGACACGTTCCTCGCCGCGCTCGAGGACGTCGTCTCCGGGGGCACCGTCCTCGACCCGCAGGTGGTGGCCCAGCTGTTCGCGCGACGCCGGGCCGACGACCCGGTGCGGCGGCTGACCCCGCGCGAGCGGGAGGTGCTCGGGCTGATAGCCGAGGGCCACTCGAACACCGCGATCGCCCGCATCCTGGTGGTCACCGCGGGGGCGGTGGAGAAGCACACCCAGCACATCTTCGCCAAGCTCGGGTTGGCCCAGGACGGTGACCAGCACCGGCGGGTGATGGCGACGCTGGCCTATCTGCGCGGCTGAGTCACTCCCGGCCCAGCGCCCGCTCCACGTTCTCGACCATCCGGGTGAGCACGAGGACCGTGCGCTCGTACTCCTGGCGGGACAGCCCGTCGGCGGTGTGCCGGCGCACCCGACCGACCGCTCGCGAGACCCGGTCGTGCGCGGCCGTGCCCTCGGCCGTCAGGTGCAGGGCACCGCCCTCGGTCCGGTCCACCCAGCCCCGCCCGGCCAGGTCGCCGACGATCGCGCCCGCGTCGCCGGAGAAGTCCGCCAGGGCGGCTACGACGTCGGACTCCCGGTCCATGCCGCCGGCCAGCGAGTGCAGCACCTGCCAGTGCCGGCGGGTCAGCCCCTCCCCGGCGACGACGGAGTCGAGCGCCTCCTCGAGGAGGGTGTCCAGGCGTTTGACCCACCAGCCGATCGGCCGCTCGACGTCCATCCGCGCATCCTGTGCAGCCGGATCGCTCCCCGACAACCCGTTGGCGCCCCGCCCGTCCCGACCGGTAGACACAGTGCGTGCCCCACGACCTCGCCGACCAGCTCCGTCCGATCACCGCCGAGGAGTGGCCGCCCTTCATCCGGGCGATGTACGAGGTGTTCGGCGACGAGCCCAGTGGGCGCTTCCTCGACACGCCGTCGCCGTGGGCCGAGCTCGACCGGTCGCTGTCGCTGTGGGACGCAGGCCGCGTGGTGGCGACGGCGGGGATCTACAGCCGCCGGCTCACCGTGCCCGGCGCTGTCGTGCCGTGTGCGGGCGTCACCTGGATCACCGTCGCCCCCACCCACCGGCGGCGCGGCGTCCTCACCGCGATCATGCGCCGCCAGCTCGACGACATCCGGGCCGCCGAGCGGGAACCGGTCGCTGCCCTGTGGGCAGCGGAGGCATCGATCTACGGCCGGTTCGGCTACGCCCCGGCGACCCGACGCGGCGGCTGGATCGGGCGCACCCAGGGGATGCGCCTGCGGCCCGGCGCCGACACCGGCACGGGGTCGGTCCGCCCGGCGGAGCCCGCGGAATTCCGGGGCGCGGCCGTGCCCCTGCACGATCAGCTGCGCCGCTGGGTGCCCGGCAACCTGGCGCGCGACGAGCGCTGGTGGGACCGCTTCATGCTCGACGAGCCGGAGGAGCGCAAGGGCCGGCCGGCCAAGCAGTTGCTGCTGCACACCGAGGCCGACGGCTCGGCGACCGGTTACGCCACCTACCGACGCAAGGCGAGCTGGAGCGACTCGAGCGAACCCGAGGGCGAGATCACGGTGGACGAGGTGCGCGCCGCGACACCGGCCGCCTACGCCGCCCTGTGGCAGTACCTGCTCTCCATCGACCTGGTGCGCACGGTGCGGTCGCCCCTCGGCTCCGACGACGACCCGTTGCGCCACCTCATCGCCGACGTGCGTGCGCTGCACGCCCACCCGGTCGACGCGCTGTGGATCCGCGTGGTCGACGTCGGCCGCGCGCTGTCGGCCCGCCGCTACCCCGCGCCGCTGGACATGGTGTTCGAGGTGCGCGACGAGTTCTGCCCGGAGAACACCGGCCGCTGGCACCTGTGGGGGCACCCGGCCGGCGCCTTCTGCGACCGCACCGACCGCGACCCCGACATCGTGCTCGGCATCGAGGAGCTGTCCGCGGCCTACCTGGGCGGGGTGTCCCTGGCCTCGCTGCAGGGCGCGGGCCGGGTGCACGAGGTGAGCCCGGGCGCCGTGGTCCAGGCGTCGACCGGCTTCGGCTGGCCGGTCACGCCGTGGTGCCCCGACGAGTTTTAATCAGGGGTGCTGCTGCGTGCCGGTGGGCTGACCGCCGGCGGGGCGGTGCCGGTCGCGCTCGTAGTCGCTCATCAGGCCGATCCGCCGGACGTGCCGCTCGTCGCCGCTGAACGGGGTGCGCAGAAACTCCAGCACCAGCTCGGAGGCCTCCTCGACGCTGTGCTGCCGGGCGCCGATGGAGACGACGTTGGCGTCGTTGTGCTCGCGGGCGAGCTGCGCGGTCGCGGTGTTCCAGACCAGGGCGGCGCGGACGCCGGGCACCTTGTTGGCCGCGATCTGCTCGCCGTTGCCCGAGCCCCCGATGACGACGCCGAGCGAGCCGGGCTCGGTGACCGTCCGCTCCCCCACCTCGAAGCAGAAGGGCGGGTAGTCGTCCTGGGCGTCGTACTCGAACGCCCCGCAGTCGACGGGCTCGTGCCCGGCCTCGGTGAGGACCTTCTTCAGGTGCTCCTTGAACTCGAGGCCGGCGTGGTCGGTACCGACGAAGACGCGCATGGGGTGAAGTTTGACAGGGTGCCCGCGTGGCGGTTCTCGGGGTCGACGGCTGGCGGGGTCGCTGGGTCGGCGCGCTGCTCACCGGCCGCACGGTCGAACTGCTGGTCCTGGACGACGTCGCCGCCGCGCTGGCCGTCCCCGACGTGGAGCTGATCGCCATCGACATGCCGATCGGCCTGTCCCACGACGGCGCGCGCGCCTGCGACGTGGCGGCCAAGAAGCTGCTGGGGCCCGCCGGGAGCTCCGTCTTCCCGGCGCCCGTTCGAGTCGTGCTGCAGACCGACGACTACGCCGAGGCGCGACGGCTGTCCCGGCTGCACACGACTCCCCCGCGCGCTCCGTCGGCGCAGGCGTTCCAGCTGGTCAAGGCGATCCGCCAGCTCGACGACGCCCTGGGCGATCCGCCGTCCGAACGCGTGGTGGAGGTGCATCCGGAGCTGGCCTTCCGGGCGCTCGACCGCCGGGTCACCGACCCGAAGGTCACCGCACGCGGCACCATGCAGCGGCTCACCGCGCTGTCCGCGGTGATGGATGTCGAGCAGGCGCTGACCGACGCGCCCCGGCTCGTGCCGATGGTCGACGCGCTGGACGCTTGCGCGGCGGCGTGGTCGGCCCAGCGCCTCAGCGACAGGCGTGGCGAGTGCGTCGGCGACGGCACGACCGACAGCCGCGGCCGCCCCATGCGCATCTGCTGGTGACCTCCCAGGGACTTTCGGTGCAGAAAGTCCGGACCACCCTCGGACTTCCTGTACCGGAAGTCCCGAGCAGGGGTCAGCGGCCGGTCAGGTTCTTGACCAGGTAGCTGCACGGGTCGGCGTGCTCGCGGACGGCCGTGCCGCTGCCGTCCCGCTCGAACCACCGGTCGACGACGTCGCCGTGCTCCCACTCGACGTAGCCGAGCCGCTCGTAGAGACGTCGGGCGTCGACGTTCCCGTGCTCGACCGCGAGACCGATCCGCGCAGCTCCCAGCGTCGTCGCCCGGGCCTCCGCCGCCGCGACGAGCCGCGTGCCGATCCCCCTGCCTCGTGGGACGGCCTCCAGCCCGTTCAGCTCCGGAAAGTCGCCCAGGAGGTCACGGACGCGCTCGTACTTCGAGCGGTGGAACATGGTTCCCCGACCACAGGGCAGGTCGCCGTCCCAGGCCACCAGGTACGTCGCCTCACCGCGCTCCTGCATGCCTGCCCGCTCGACGTGGTGGAACCGGTCCCGCGGGCCGGCGCCGACCAGCAGGCGTGGCAGGTCACCCGACTGGACCTGCCTGACGGTCACCCTCGCGGCGGACTCGATGACGGGCTCAGGAACCGGTGAGGCGGCGGACGACGGACAGCGGCAGCGCGCGCAGCAGGCCGGCGACCGGGCGCCACGGCCACTCCGGCACGTAGCCGCGCACCGGCTCCCGCTCGACGACGTCGACCAGCGCGTCCACGCCCTTGTCCAGGCCGACGGTCAGCGGCCCACGCCGTCCCTCGTTGATGTCGGTCGCGATGTACCCGGGCAGGACCGTGGAGACGACGATCTGCGAGCCGTAGACGTCCGAGCGGATGCCTTCGGCGAGCGAGTTGAGCGCCGCCTTGCTCGCGCCGTAGGCCGTGCGGGTGCCGGGCATGCCACGGACCGAGGCGACCGACGAGACGATCACGAGGTGACCGGCGCCCTGCCTGCGGAACAACTCCATCGCCGCCTCGCACTGCGCGTGCGAGCCGAGCACGTTGGTCACCAGGACGGCGCGGTTGGCGGCGGCCTCACCGGTGCCCACCGAACCGCCCTTGCCGATGCCCGCGTTGACGATCACCCGGTCGAACCCGCCCAGCTCGTCGGCGAGCCGGGGCATCACCGCGGCGACCGACCCAGGGTCGTCGACGTCCATGGCGGCCACCACCACGCGGATGCCGGGGTGCGCGGCGAGCAGCTCGTCGCGCAGCGCCTCGAGCCGGTCGAGCCGGCGGGCGGTCAGCGCGAGGTCGCGGCCCATGGCGGCGAACCGGCGGGCCATGCCCTGGCCGAGGCCCGCGCTGGCGCCGGAGATGAAGATCCGCTGGCGGAGGGGGTGCGGCATCGCACCAGGATGCCGCAGCCCCTCCCACCCTGCTTTTCCGCGGAAAAGCGGTCTGCTTTTCCGCGGATAAGCGGTCTGCTTTTCCGCGGATAAGCGGATCAGGAGCGGGTGATCTCCAGGGTCTCGGCGGGGACGCTGTCCATGTCCGGGCCGGTGCTGCGGGTGCGCTTGAGCTCCCAGAAGTCGGGGAGGTTGGCCAGCAGAACGGCGCCGTCGAAGGCCTTGCCGGCGTCCTCACCGGTGGGGACCTTGCTGATGACCGGGCCGAAGAAGGCGACGCCGTCGATGTGCATGACCGGCGTGCCGACGTCGTCACCGACCGGGTCCATGCCCTCGTGGTGGCTCTTCTCGAGCGCCTCGTCGTACTCGGTGGAGGTCGCGGCCTCGGCGAGGGAGGCCGGCAGGCCGGCGCGCTCCAGCGCGGGGGCGATCAGCTCGTCGAGCTCGGCCTTCTCGTGGTGCCGCAGGGTGCCCATCGCGGTGTAGAGGTCGCCGAGGACCTCGTCGCCGTGCTGCTGGGCGGCGGCGATCGCGACCCGCACCGGGCCGATCGCCTTCTTCATCATCTCCTGGTACTCCTCCGGCAGGTCGCGACCGCGGTTGAGCACGGCCAGCGACATGACGTGCCAGTGGAGGTCGATCTCGCGGACCTTGGCAGCCTCGAGCACCCAGCGGCTGGTGAGCCAGGCCCACGGGCACAGCGGGTCGAACCAGAAGTCGACGCGGGCCTTCACGGGCGCGCTCTGCACTGCCTCGGTCATGGGGGTTCTCCTCGCGGTCGGTGGTCCCGGGTGTCCTCACCGGGGCTCTCGTCGGGTGCCAATCAGGATCGCCGCCGGCTTGTTCCCCCGCAGGCCGGGTCGTCGCATGTGCCCGGGGTCCCACCGCGGCCGCGAATGCCGTCGTCCCCGCGTGGGAAGCTGCGGGACGTGGCCGCACCCAACCTGACCCGCACCAACGCCGCAGCGCGCGCCGATCTGCTGTCCGTCGAGAGCTACGACCTCCAGCTCGACGTCACCGACGGGGCCGGTCATCCCGGCGAGCGAACCTTCGAGTCGACGGCGACCGTCGTGTTCGGCTGCCGGGAGCCCGGCGCCTCGACGTTCATCGACCTGGTCGCCGACGGGATCCGGTCGGCCGTCCTCAACGGCGTCGAGCTGGACGTGGCCACCTGGACCGAGGACGTCGGCCTCCCGCTGCCCGACCTCGCCGAGCAGAACACGCTGGTCGTCACCGCCGACTGCCGCTACTCCAACAGCGGCGAGGGACTGCACCGCTTCCTCGACCCCGAGGACGGGCAGGTCTACCTCTACACGCAGTTCGAGCCGGCCGACGCCAAGCGGATGTTCGCCTGCTTCGACCAGCCCGACCTCAAGGCGACGTTCACGCTGCACGTGACGGCGCCCTTCGACTGGCAGGTGGTCTCCAACAGCGGCGACCGGATCATCGAGGCCGGCGCCAACGGCGCGCAGCTCGTGCACTTCGCGCCCACCAAGCGCCTCTCGACCTACCTGGTCGCGCTGATCGCGGGGCCCTACGCCAAGGTCACCGACTCCCACGACGGCATCCCGCTGGGTCTGTACTGCCGCGCGAGCCTGGCCCAGTACCTCGATCCCGAGGAGCTGTTCCGGGTCACCAAGCAGGGCTTCGACTTCTACCACCGGGTGTTCGACTACCCGTACCCGTTCGACAAGTACGACCAGCTCTTCGTGCCCGAGTTCAACGCCGGGGCCATGGAGAACGCCGGCGCGGTCACCTTCCTGGAGGACTACGTCTTCCGCTCCAAGGTGAGCCGCGCCCGCTACGAGCGCCGCGCCGAGACGGTGCTGCACGAACTGGGCCACATGTGGTTCGGCGACCTGGTGACCATGCGCTGGTGGGACGACCTCTGGCTCAACGAGTCCTTCGCGACCTACATCAGCACGCTGTGCCAGGCCGAGGCCACCGAGTACACGACCGCGTGGACGACCTTCGCCAACACGGAGAAGGCCTGGGCCTACGCGCAGGACCAGCTGCCCTCGACCCACCCCATCGCCGCGGACATCCCCGACGTCGCCGCCGTCGAGGTGAACTTCGACGGCATCACCTACGCCAAGGGTGCCTCGGTGCTCAAGCAGCTGGTCGCCTACGTCGGCCGGGACGAGTTCCTCGCCGGGGTGCGCCGCTACTTCCGCAAGCACGAGTACGGCAACACCGCGCTCGCGGACCTGCTCGGCCCGCTGTCGGAGAGCTCCGGCCGCGACCTCAGGGAGTGGGCCGACCAGTGGCTGCGCACCAGCCAGGTCAACACGCTGCGGCCGGTCTTCGAGGTCACCGAGGACGGCCGGTACAGCAGCTTCACCATCGAGCAGACCGCCGTCACCGAGCACCCGGTGCTGCGCAACCACCGGCTGGCCGTCGGGCTCTACAGCGAGGGCCCCGACGGGCTGACCCGCAGCCACCGCGTCGAGCTGGACGTCGCCGGGGCGCGCACCGAGGTGCCCGACCTGGTGGGCCACCCGGCTGCGGACCTCGTGCTGGTCAACGACGACGACCTGACCTACGCCAAGCTGCGGCTCGACGAGCGCTCGCTGGCCACGCTGCGCGCCCGGATCGCGGCGATGACCGACCCGCTGGCCCGGGCGCTGTGCTGGTCCGCGGCGTGGGACATGACCCGCGACGCCGAGCTGCCCGCCCGCGAGTGGGTTGAGCTGGTGCTGGCCGGCATCGGTGCCGAGACCGAGATCAGCGTCGTCCAGTCACTGCTCGCCCGGGTGCAGTCGGCGCTGAACAGCTTCGCCGACCCCACGTGGGCGCCCACCGGCTGGACGCTGCTGGGCGACCACGCGCTCGCCGCGCTGCAGTCGGCGTCGGCGGGCAGCGACCAGCAGCTGATGTGGTCTCGCACGCTGGCCAGCGCCGCCCGCACCGACGAGCACGTCGCGGCGCTGCGCGGGCTGCTCGACGGCTCGCGCACCGTCGAAGGACTCGTGGTCGACACCGATGCGCGGTGGTCCTTCCTGCACGGGCTGGTCGCCATCGGTGCGGCCGGCGACGCGGAGATCGACGCGGAGGCCGAGCGCGACGCGACCGCCACCGGCGTCCGTCGGGCGGCCACCGCCCGCGCCCTCCGGCCCACCGCGGAGTCCAAGGACGAGACCTGGCGGCAGGCGTTCCACGACGACGAGGTGCCCAACGCGGTGCACGAGGCGATCGTGGCCGGCTTCTGGCACCCGGCCCAGCGCGAGCTGACCGCCGAGTACGTGGACCGGTACTTCACCGACATCCGGCCGATCTGGGACCGGCGTCCGGGCGAGATCGCGAAGAACGCCGTCCAGTACCTCTTCCCGTCGGTGGTGGAGCCGCGCACCATCGTCGCTGCCGACGCCTGGCTGGCCGACGCGACCCAGCCGGCCGCGCTGCGGCGGCTGGTGTTCGAGGGCCGCGACGGCATCGCCCGGGCGCTCCGCGCCCGCGAACGGGACGCCGAAGCCGGCCTCTAATCCACGGAGCACGAAGGCCCCGCCCCCCATGAGGGAGGCGGGGCCTTCGTGTTCGTGCGATCGGTGGACCGCGGTGCGCTAGTGCCCGTGTCGGACGGACGGGCGGCCGGCCTGGTCGGACAGCTGGCGCAGGCCGTTCACGATGCCGCCGACGAGGTCGCCCCCGGCGAACGCCGTCGTCATGGACAGCACCGCCAGTGCGCAGGCGCGGTCCGGGAGCCGCCGGGCCGCCGCGGACCCGGTGACGACCTCGACCACGCGCTGCCCGGGCGAGACGGCGATCAGCACCGCCTCGGCGGTGTTCCCGCCGGAGTACGCGTGCAGCTCCTCCGCGCGGGCGCGGGTCGGCGTGCCCAGGTCGCCCACGTAGAGGGTGAAGCGAAGGCCGGTCTCCCGCGAGGACATGGTCAGCGCCTCGTCGATGCGGGCCAGCTCGCGGAAGCTGAAGATCTGGTCGATGCCCTCGTCCGTGCGCGCCGCCGCCGTCTGGGAGGTCGCGGTGTCGTGGGACTCGACTTCGAGAGCGCTGGTCATCGCGGGCCTCCGGCCAGGTCGATCGCCGGTGCGGCGAGGGTCGTCGGGAGTGCAGTGGGCATCGGGGTCACCACGTGCCCCGGGCGCCGCCGAGGGGACCTGCCGGCCGGGGTGCGCGCGCCGCGGAGGCGCCGCCGGCGGAGGACGAACCGCCGCTGACGGCGTGGGTGGCGGCGGCGTCGGCGCCGTGCCGCTCGCCGTAGAGCGAGGAGCCGATCGCGGTGGTCTCGCCGTCCCCGTGGTCACTGCCGTGGCCGGTGCCCTCCGGGTGCGGCTCGTACCAGATGGGCTCGTGGCTCCACGGCTGTCCCGGCTTGTAGCGGGGGCGCCGGTTGCGCGCGGCGGGCCCGATGGTCAGCAGGGCCAGCAGCAGGACGACGGCCAGCGGGGCCCCGGCGAAGACGAGGATGGTCTCGGCGACGGTCACGGGTCCCAACTTACCGGCACCCCTGTCGCTCAGCCCGCCGCGCTCCCCAGGCCGCGGGGTGTCGGGCGGCCCAGGGGCGGGCCTCCTCCAGCTGCGCCGACAGCGAGATCAGCGTGGCCTCGTCGGCGGGGCGGCCGGCCAGCATGGTGCCGACCGGGAGGCCGCCGGCGGTCCAGTGCAGGGGCAGGCTCACGGCCGGCTGGCCGGTCACGTTGGACAGGGCCGGGAACGCGGCGTAGCGCTCGTTGCGCTCGAAGTCCGCGGCGCCGTCCCCGTCGGCGTCGAACCAGCCGACCGGCCGTGCCGTCATGGTGGTGACCGGGGCCAGCAGGACGTCGTAGTCGCCGGTCGCCCGCAGGAAGCCGCGGGCGAAGGACCGCAGGGTGGCCAATGACTCCAGGGCGTCGCGGGCCGACAGCGCCAGCCCACGGGCCCGCAGCTCGCGGGTGAGGGGTCGCAGCTCGCCGACCCGCTCGGGCGGGACCTGCAACGTGGCCCCGGAGAGGGCCCACACCCGCTCGAAGGCCGGCAGCACGTCGGGGCCCAGCAGCCCGGCCGGCGCCTCCTCGACGTCGTGACCGAGGTCGGCCAGCAATCGCGCGGCGCCGTCCAGGGCGGCGGCGATCTCTGGCTCGAGCGCGGCGTCCGGCATGGGCGACTCGGTGAACACGGCGATCCGCAGGCGGCCCGGTGCGCGGTCGGCCGCCGCCAGGAAGGTCTCCCCCGGCGGCAGCGGCGGCGCCCAGGTCGGGTCACCGACCTCCGGGCCGGCCATCGCGTCGAGCATCGCGGCCGCGTCCCGGACGGTCCGGGCCAGCGGACCGTGGGTCACCAGGCCGGTCACCTCGCTGCCCAGCGGTGCGTTGCTGACCCGCCCGCGCGCCGGCTTGAGGCCGACCAGCCCGTTGACGCTGGCCGGGATGCGGATCGACCCCCCGCCGTCGCTGCCCTGCGCGAAGGGCACGAAGCCGGCCGCGACCGCGACCGCCGCTCCCCCGCTGGAACCACCGGCCAGCAGGGTCGGGTCCCACGGGCAGCGAGCCGGGCCGACGAGGTCGTTGTCGGTGTAGCCGGGGAAGCCGAACTCCGGCGTGTTGGTCTTGCCGACGCTGACGGTCCCCGCCGCGGCCAGCCGGGTGACGACGGCGTCGTCCACGGTGGGCACGTGATCGGCGGTGACCCGGGAGCCGAACGTCGTCGGCACCCCGGCGGTGCTGGTGAGGTCCTTGATGGCCGTCGGCACCCCCAGCAGCGGCGGCAGCTCGCCCCCGTCGCGCAGCCGTCGCTCGGCGGCGGCCGCGGCGGCCAGGGCCCGCTCCGGCGTGACGGTGATGAAGGCGCCGAGGCCGGCGTCGAGGGCCTGGATCCGGCGCAGTGCGTGGGTCACAAGCTCGGTCGGGCTCACCTCGCCCGAGCGCACGGCGGCGGCCTGCTCGAGCGCGGTCAGGTCGTGCAGCTGGGTCACGGGCGGCGAGGCTAGTCGCGCCCGCGCGCACGTCCGGCCCGGCGGTGACGTACACAAGGGGGCATGGACCTCTCCCGTGCCGCCGCGGAGGCCCTCGACGCGGCCGATCCCCTCGCCGGCTTCCGATCGCGATTCGCCGGCGCCGACGAGGACGGCCCCGACAGGCTGCTGTACCTGGACGGCAACTCCCTGGGCCGCATGCCGCTGGCCACCCCCGCCGCCGTGAGCCGCGTCGTCGAGCAGGAGTGGGCGCGCGGGCTGGTCGGCTCCTGGTCGCAGTGGATCGGCGCGGCCACCCGGCTCGGCGACGACCTGGGCGCCGGCGTGCTGGGTGCCGGTCCGGGTCAGGTGCTGGTGAGCGACTCGACCACGGTGAACCTCTACAAG
The DNA here is from genome assembly GCF_900102425.1 of Blastococcus aurantiacus. GTDB lineage: Bacteria > Actinomycetota > Actinomycetes > Mycobacteriales > Geodermatophilaceae > Blastococcus > Blastococcus aurantiacus. Next base: position 72,771 of record NZ_FNBT01000004.1, on the reverse strand, counting down.
CTGCTGGTCGCCGGGGCCACGGCCCGCCCGGGGCGCGACGTCCTGGTCTGCACGAAGGACGACTTCCCGACCGACCGGTACGTCGTGGCGGGTGTGGCCGGGGCCCGTGGCATGACGGTCCGCGAGATCGACGCGCACGTGGACACCGGCCTGGACCTGGCGGACCTCGCCGCGGCCCTGGACGAGCGCGTCGCCGTCGTCGTCCTGTCGCTGGTGGCCTACCGCTCCGGTGCGCTGGCCGACGTCGCGGAGGTGACCCGGCTGGTGCACGAGTCCGGCGCGCTGCTGCTGTGGGACCTCTCCCACGCCGTCGGGGCGGTGCCCGTGGACCTGGACGCGATCGGCGCCGACCTGGCCGTGGGCTGCGCCTACAAGTACCTCAACGGCGGGCCGGGGGCGCCGGCGTTCCTGTACGTGCGGCGCGACCTGCAGGAGGAGCTGCGCTCCCCCATCCAGGGCTGGTTCGGCCAGCGCGACCAGTTCGCCATGGGACCGGCCTACGAGCCGGCCGACGGCATCGAGCGCTTCGGGGTGGGGACGCCGCCGGTGATCGGCATGGCCGCGGTGGAGGTCGGCGCAGGCCTCGTCGCCGAGGCCGGCATCGGGGAGCTGTCCACCAAGGGCCGGGCGATGACCGACCTCATCGTCGCCCTCGGCGACGAGTGGCTCCTGCCCGCAGGCGTGGCGCTGGCCTCGCCGCGGGAGGCGGTGCGCCGGGGCTCGCACGTGACCTTCGCCCACCCGCAGGCGTGGCAGCTCACCCAGGCACTGGTCGACCGCCAGGTGGTGCCGGACTTCCGCACCCCCGACCGCGTGCGCCTGGGCCCGGCACCGCTGTACACCCGGTTCGTCGACGTCTGGGACGCCATGGACCGGTTCCGCGCGCTGCTCGCCGACCGCTCGTACGAGGCCTACCCCGCCGAGCGCGCCCGCGTCACCTGACGACGGGCGGCCGGCGGGATCAGGACCGCGCGACGACCACCAGGTTCTCCGTCGAGCGTCCGCCGTCCTCCTGCGTGCAGGTGATGAGCACCAGGCGGCCCGGGACGGCCGCCCACACCTCCGCGGCGTCCGGCAGCTCGTCCTTGTCGTAGCGCTCCGTGCGCTCGACGGTGTAGGCGACGGTGCCGCCCGGCGTGCTCACCTCGACGACGTCGCCGGCGCCCAGCGTGCTGTCGCCGTCGTCGTCGAGCAGCGGGTCGAAGCCGTACCGCCCCGTGTTCGTGGAGTGGGCGGCCAGGTAGAGGGTGTTGTCCGCCTCGTCGGCGGCGCCGACCGGGTCGCCGTAGGGCTCGATCCAGTAAGCCGCGGTGAGCGTGGGCGGGTTGATGGCGCCGTCGCGCGGAGTCAGGGGCAGCACCGGCAGGTCCAGCCCCAGGGTCGGCACGACGACGTGCACGTCCGAGGACGGCGTGGGCAGCGCCGCACCCGCGGTGGGCAGCGCGGGCTGCGCGTCCTCGGCGGGTGGCGCGGGCGCGGTGGAGGTAGCGCTCGGGGCGGGGTCGGCCGACCGGGAGGAGGCGGCGGACGGCGGCGCAGCGGCCGCGGGCTCGCTGCCCTGCAGCCCGATCGCCAGCACCGCCCCGCCGGTCACCGCGAGCGCGACGAGCCCCGCGCCCACGACCGACCGGCGGGACGGCCCGGTCAGACCTCGCACGTGCCACCCTCGGCCGCGGGCCGGCGCCGGCCGCGGGCGACGGCGGCGCCGACACCGGCCATCAGCAGGATCCCGGCACCGGCCGCGACGGCGATCCCGTCGGACCCGCCGGCCTCCGGCAGGTGCACGCCGGTGTTCGACCGCAGTCCGGCATTGGACGCGGGGGCGGCCGGCTCGGCCGCGGGCCCGGCGGCGGGTTCGACGACGGGCTCGACGGCACGGGCCTCGACGGTCAGCTCGGCGAGGACCGTCGAGTACCCGCCCGTCGGGGTCTCCTGCACCACGACCAGGTGGTGCGCGCCCGGCTCGGTGTCCGCGGGGAGCACGAAGCGGGCCGTCGACCCGGTGACCGCCACGTCCATCTCGACGATCGGCCCGACGTCGTAGTCCTCCTCGTCGAACTGCGCCATGGCGACCCGGACACCGGTGAGGTCGCTGAGGCCCAGCTCGCGCAGCGCGGAGCCCGGGGTGAGCACGAGCGTGACCGGTGACCCGGGGGCCGCCGGGGTGGGGATCGGGCAGTTGCTGAATTCGTAGAGGCCGCACGGCACCTGCGACGTGGCGTCCAGCAGGGGCTCCACCGTCCGCGTCGTGGGCGCGGCGGGGTCGAACCCGAGTTCGTAGTCGATGACGTCGTAGACATCGCCGAAGGCCGGGCCCAACGTCGAGGTGAGCTTCGAGACGCTCAGCCGGGCGGCGTCGCCGGCGATCGGGTCGTCGGCCGGCAGGGTGACCGTCACGGTCCCCGCCGACGGGGCGATGAGGAGCCGGTTCGGGTTGGCCGCTGCGAAGCGGGAGGAGTACGTCGCCTCCGGGATTCCGTCCTCGTTGTCGTCGAAGACGAGCTCGGCGGTGGCCGCGGAGCCGTCGAACTCGGCCGGCAGGTCCACCGTGATCGTCCCGCTGTACCGCACCGGCACCCGTACGAGTTCCGGCTCCTCGACGGGCTCGGCGAACGGGTCCCGCATCGAGTCGAGATCGCCGCCGTAGTTCTCCACCGGGACGGCGGAGACCATGATGTCCTCCGGCTCGAGCGGGACGGTGATGCCGTCAGCGGCGACGGCCGGGGACGCGGTGCCGACGAGGGCCGTGAGAGCGCCCACGCCGGCGCATGCGAGGAGCTGGGCGCGCCGCCGGCGCGACCCGGTGCTGGTGGACATGACAGTGCCTTCCGGCGAGCGCAGCACCCCGTCGGCACTGATCGATGCGGAAGCTAGCGCCCGGGTCACATCTCGCCGACGCCGCGACACGCGTACAACGTGAAGTGACACACATGTGACGACTCGAGCGGGCACAACCCGCGGTTCTGCGCAGGAGTTGCCAGCCGTCGGGTCGCCGCGGGGAGCGGGTCAGTCGGGCTCCGGAACGCCGATGGGATTGCCCGCCGGCCACAGCCCAGCGGTGACGACGGCGCGGCGCACCGGCCGCAGCAGCTCGGCCAGCCGGTCGCAGCCCTGGGCGCCCAGCGCCTGCCACGGCCCGAGGGCCAGCCGGTCGGTGTCGGCCTCGATCGCGGTGACCATGGCCAAACCCTGCGCGGTCAGCTCACCGCCGGCCAGCCAGCCGCGGTCGACCAGCCGCTGCTCGGCGTCGTCCCAGGCGGCGTCGTCCCAGCCGCGCGCCTTCTGCAGCCACGCGCGGGCGGACCGGCCGGCCGCCGCTGCGAGCACGTGCGCCTGGACGCCGTCGATTTCCCGGGTCACCAGCGCGACGGTGTGGCCGTCGCCGCGGTGCTCGCGCAGGGTGGTCAGCGCCTGCCACAGCACCAGGTGCGGCTCACCGGGGACGACCACCGCGGTGTTGGCGGCGGCCAGCGGGCGGCCGGGTGCGTCGACGGCGGCCGCCGCGGTCGCGGCCAGCTCCATCGCCTCGACGGTCGGGTCCGACGCCGTCCACTCGTCGCCGAGCACCCGGCGGATCGCGCCGTCCACCCCGGCCAGCCGGGCCTCGAGCGCGGCCGCCGGGGTCACCGACTCCCACACCGCCGGCACCCGGCGGGCCACGAAGTCCGGCGCGAAGTTCACGAAGGTCGCGGTGACCACCTCCGGACCGACGGCGCCCAAGGGCGCCGCCCGGCCGGCGAAGTAGCCCGACCAGAAGCCGCGCAGCCCGGCAGACGCGAAGGCGGCAGCGGCCTCGTCGGCGAAGTACGTGAGCGCGTGGAACGGCTCGGCGAGGCTCCACAGCAGCCGCGCGGTCCCCGGTGAAGTCATGCGCTCACGCTCTCGGGCATGCCGAGCCACTCGCGCCAGCGCGGGTCGACCGTGCGGTGCCCGAGCAGCCGCCACGCGGCACCGGTGGGCGTGCGCGGCGGCTGCGGCAGCGACCAGCCGAGCTCGGCCAGCGAACGGTCGGCCTTGGTGTGGTTGCACCGGCGGCAGGCGGCGACGACGTTGTCCCAGGTGTGCGTGCCGCCCCGGCTGCGCGGGACGACGTGGTCGATGCTCGTGGCCGAGCCGCCGCAGTAGACGCAGGTCTGCCCGTCACGGGTGAAGACCGCGCGCCGCGACAGCGGGACCGACGAGGGGTAGGGCACCCGCACGTAGCGGGTCAGCCGGACGACCACGGGCACCGCCAGGCTGACGGTCGCGGCGTGCACGACGTCGGACGCCGAGTCGACGGGCACCGCCTTGTCGGCGAGGACCAGGACGATGGCCCGGCGGCTGGACACGACGCACAGCGGCTCGAACGTGGCGTTGAGCAGCAGCGTGGCGCTGGTCGTCCCGGGCGAGGGCACGGGCAGGACCGATGGACGGGAGGGGTCGCGGCGCGGGCCTGGGTGACCCTCCGTCGTCGACCCGGACGCGGCGCGCAGCACGGATCACCTCCGGTCGCCGCGGACCGCCGGTGGCTCCGAGACCCGCGGGCTGCCCCATTCTGACCCGAGAACGGCCGATCGGCGCTGCTGGATTTCGCGACGATCCGGTAGCGGCGCTCCGGTCCGCCGCTACCGTGGGATCGATGCGCTACCCCGAGGCCCCGCGGCTCGACCTCGTCGAGGACCTGCACGGACACCCCGTCGCCGATCCCTACCGCTGGCTGGAGGACGCCGAGGACCCGCGCACCGTCGCGTGGAGCGAGGCCCAGGACGCGCTGGCCGCGGAGGTGCTGGGCGGGCTGCCGCAGCGCGCCGCCTTCGCCGCCCGCATGGAGGAGCTCGTCCACGCCGGGTCGGTGGGGCTGCCGGTCTGGCGGGGTGCGCGGGCGTTCTCCACCCGCCGCGACCCCGGCCAGGAGCACGGCGTCCTGCGGGTGACCGAGGCCGACGGGTCGGTCCGCGTGCTGGTGGACCCCATGGCCCTGGACCCCGCCGGCACCACGACGCTGGACGCGTGGTCGCCGTCGATCGAGGGCGACCGGCTGGCCTACCAGCTCTCCACCGGCGGCGACGAGGAGTCGCGGCTGTACGTCCTCGACGTCGCCACCGGCGAGATCCTCGACGGCCCGGTCGACCGCTGCCGCTACTCCCCCGTGGGCTGGCTCCCCGGCGGCGAGGAGCTGTTCTACGTCCGCCGGCTCGCTCCCGACCAGGTGCCCGCCGGCGAGGAGCAGTTCCACCGCCGCGTGTGGCGCCACCGCGTGGGGTCCGACCCCGGCGACGACGTCCTGGTGCACGGCGAGGGCAGCGACCCGGCCAGCTACTTCGGCGTGCACACCAGCCGCGACGGCCGCTGGCTGGTCGTCTCCCGATCGGTGGGCACCGCCCCGCGGGACGACGTGTGGCTGGCCGACCTCACCGGTGACGGCGCCCTGCGCGAGCTGCAGGTCGGCGTGGACGCGCAGACCTCGGCGTGGGTGGCCCGTGACGGCCGGCTGTGGCTGATGTCGGACCGGGGCACACCGCGCTGGAGGCTCGCCGTCGCCGACCCCGCCGACCCCGCCACCTGGGCACCCGAGGCGTGGCGCGACGTCGTCCCGCAGCAGGACGGCGCGGTGCTGTCCGACGTCACCCTGGTGGACGGCCCCGACGGCGCGCTGCAGGTGCTGGCCGTGCACGCGGTGGACGCCACCGACCGGCTCTCGGTCTGGGCGGCGGACGGTTCGGGCCGGATCGGCGAGGTGCCCGCCCCCGGCAGCGGCAGCATCTCCGGCGTCGTCTCCCGGCCCGAGGGCGGATCCGAGGCGTGGATCGGCTACACCGACTACGCCACTCCGCCGTCGGTGCTGCGCTGGGACGCCGCTTCCGGGGCGGGGCTGGAGGACTGGGAGCGGGCGGCCGTGGCCGGCGCCGTCCCGGAGCTGACCGTCGTCGAGACGCACGCGACCTCGGCCGACGGGACGCCGGTGCACATGTTCGTGCTCTCCGGCACCGGCACCCCGGACACCCCGCGGCCGTCGGTGCTCTACGGGTACGGCGGCTTCAACGTCTCCCTCACGCCCGCCTACAGCGCGCAGGCGCTGTCCTGGGTCGCCGCCGGCGGCGTCTGGGCCGTCGCCAACCTCCGCGGCGGGTCCGAGCACGGCGAGGAGTGGCACCGGGCCGGCATGCGGGAACGCAAGCAGAACGTCTTCGACGACTTCGCCGCCGCGGGTGAGCACCTGGTCGCCCAGGGCTGGACGACCCACGAGCAGCTCGGGATCTTCGGCGGCTCGAACGGCGGACTGCTGGTCGGGGCGACCCTGACCCAGCGGCCCGACCTCGCCGCCGCCGTCGTCTGCAGCGCGCCCCTGCTGGACATGGTGCGGTACGAGCTGTTCGGGCTCGGCCGCACCTGGAACGACGAGTACGGCACCGCCGAGGACCCCACGGAGCTGGGCTGGCTGCTGGGCTACTCGCCGTACCACGCGGTCCGCGAGGGGACGGCGTACCCGGCGGTGCTCATCACGACGTTCGAGTCCGACACCCGCGTCCACCCCCTGCACGGCCGCAAGCTGGCCGCCGCGCTGCAGCACGCGACCAGCGCCGAGGCCCCGATCGTGCTGCGGCGCGAGGTCTCGGTGGGCCACGGGGCCCGGGCGGTCAGCCGGACGGTGGGGCTGGCCGCCGATCAGCTCGCGTTCCTCGCTCGACACACCGGTCTGCTCCCCCGGGGGGACGCGTCCGGCGCCCCTCGCTGACATCGCGGCCGACGCCTGAGAGTATTTCGGTGATGGACAGGTCACTAACCGTGGCCGAGGAACGCTCGGCGGCTCGCGCCGAGGGATGCGGAGGGCGCATGGACGCTCGCCCGGCTGCCCCGTCCGGGCCGTCGGCCCGCGGGTCGTGGTGCCGGTGACCGCCACCGCGTCGGACACCGACCCCACCGGCTTCTCCCGCCCGGCCACGTACCGCGAGGTCTTCGCCGTGCCGGAGTTCCGGCCCCTGTTCGGCACGTTCCTGCTGTCGACGGCGGGCGACGAGCTGGCCCGCGTCGCCCTGACCGTGCTCGTCTACCAGCGCACCAACTCCCCGCTGCTGTCCGCGCTGACCTTCGCCATCAGCCACTTCCCGTGGCTGATCGGCGGTCCGCTGCTGTCCACGCTGGCCGACCGGCTGCCCCGGCACCGGGTGCTCATCGCCACCGACACGGCCCGCGCCGCGCTCCTGGCGCTCATGGCCGTCCCGGGGATGCCCCTGCCGGTGCTGCTGGGCCTGCTGCTGCTGGTCTCGCTGTGCGCGCCCCCGTTCGAGTCGGCCCGCTCGGCGCTCATGGCCGATGTGCTCGACGGCGAGCGCTACGCCCTCGCCACGTCGCTGACGACGGTCACGCTGCAGGTGGCCCAGGTCGCGGGGTTCCTCGTCGGCGGGGCGCTGGTCGCCGTCGACCCCTCGCTGGCGCTGGGCATCGACGCGGCCACCTTCGCCATCTCGGCGCTGTGGCTGTCGGCACGCCTCGAGCGCCGTCCCGCTCCGGGGCAGACCACCGGCTCGCTGTGGCGGGACACGGCCGAGGGCCTGCGCTTCATCCGGGGCACCCGCCGGATGCTGGCGATCATCGCCGTCCTCTGGGTGGCCGCCCTCTTCGGCAACGCCTGGGAGGGCGTCGCCGTCCCGCTGGCCGCGCAGCTGGGCGGAGGCAGCATGGCGGTCGGGGTGCTGCTGGCGGCCAACCCCGCCGGCGTGGTCGTCGGCGGGCTGCTGCTGGGCCGGCTGGTGCCACGGGATCGCCGCGAGCGGCTCGTCGCCCCGCTGGTGCTCCTCTCCCTGGTCCCGCTGCTGGCCGGCGGGCTGGTGGTCTCGCTGGTGGGCGGGAGCTGGTCGTCGTTCTCGACGCTGCTCGCGCTGCTGTTCCTGTCGGGGCTGGGCTCCTCCTGGCTCATCCCGCTGAACATCTCCTTCGTGCAGGCGACTCCGGCGGCCTTCCGCGGGCGCGCGTTCGGCGTCGCGGTCAGCGGTCTCTACGGCGTCCAAGGGCTGGGTGCGCTGGCCGCCGGGCTCGCCGCGGAGGGGGTGGCGCCCAGCAGCGTGCTGGCCCTGTGCGGTGGGGTCGGAATGATCGCCGTCGCCCCGGCGCTGCTTGCCTATCGGCGGACGCAGGGGACGTCCGCCGGAATCGACACCGAAGGAGCACCGGGGGCATGAGCGAGTCGAGGCGGTCGCCGTCGGAGCGGACCGCTTTCTACGACGAGGTCGGCGGGCACGCCACCTTCGAGCGGCTCGTGGCCCGGTTCTACGCCGCCGTCCGCACCGACCCGGTGCTCGCGCCGCTGTACCCGCAGGACGACTGGGAGGGCGCCGAGACGCGCCTGCGCCGGTTCCTCGAGCAGTACTGGGGCGGCCCCACGACCTACTCCGACGAGCGCGGGCACCCGCGGCTGCGCATGCGGCACGCGCCCTTCGCCATCGGCCCGGCCGAGCGCAACGCCTGGCTGCGGCACATGCGCGACGCCGTCGACTCGCTGGACCTGCCGCCCGAGCAGGACGCGACGCTGTGGGGCTACCTGGCGATGGCCGCACGCAGCATGCAGAACCGCTTCCCCGCCGACGCGGGCAGCGACCTCACGCCCTGAGGTCCGGGCTCCGGTCCGACCCGCACGCCCCACGACCTCGAGGAGTCCGGTGTCCCCGGAACCGACAACCCTGCCCGCCGACTGGTGGCGGGAGGCCGTCTTCTACCAGGTCTACATCCGCAGCTTCGCGGACGGGAACGGCGACGGCGTCGGCGACCTGGCCGGGCTGCGCGGACGGCTGACCTACCTGCGCGACCTCGGCGTCGACGCGCTGTGGATCACGCCGTTCTACCCCTCCCCGATGGCCGACCACGGCTACGACGTGGCCGACCCGCGCGACGTCGAGCCCGTCTTCGGCGACCTGGCGGAGTTCGACGCGCTGCTCGCCGAGGCCCACGCCCTCGGCATCCGCGTGACCATCGACCTGGTCCCCAACCACAGCTCCCACGACCACGAGTGGTTCCAGGCGGCCCTGGCCGCGGGCCCCGGCTCGCCCGAGCGGGCGCGCTACCTGTTCCGCGACGGGCGCGGGCCGGACGGGAGCGAACCACCCAACAACTGGCCGTCGGTCTTCGGCGGCCCCGCGTGGACGCGGGTGCCCGACGGCCAGTGGTACCTGCACATCTTCGCCCCCGAGCAGCCCGACCTGAACTTCGCGGACCCCGAGGTGGTCGCCGACCTCGAGGAGACGATGCGCTTCTGGCTGGACCGCGGGGTCGACGGCTTCCGCATCGACGTCGCGCACGGCATGGCCAAGCCCGAGGGGCTCCCGGACATGGTGCCGATGGAGGACACCGGGCTGCTCGACGACCACGGCCCCGGCGACCACCGGTTCGACCAGGACGGCGTCCACGTCGTTCACCGGCGGATCCGCTCGGTGCTCGAGGAGTACCCCGGCCGGATGGCCGTGGGCGAGGTGTGGGTCTCCGACGACGAGCGGCTGGCCCAGTACCTGCGTCCGGACGAGCTGCAATTGGCGTTCAACTTCAAGCTGCTGACGGCGGAGTGGACGCCGACCGCCCTGCGTGACGCGATCGTGCACTCGCTGGCCGCGGTCGAGGGCACGCCCGCCCCGGCGTGCTGGGTGCTGTCCAACCACGACCGCCCGCGGCACGTGACCCGGTACGGCGGCGGGGAGCTCGGCACCCGCCGGGCGCGGGCGGCCGCGCTGCTGCAGCTCGCCCTGCCGGGGGCGGCCTACCTCTACAACGGCGACGAGCTCGGCATGCCCGACGTCGACCTGCCCGACGAGGCGCTGCAGGACCCCATTTGGTTCCGCTCCGGCGGCACCGAGCGGGGGCGCGACGCCTGCCGCATCCCGGTGCCCTGGTCGGGCAGCGAGCCGCCGTACGGGTTCTCCTCGCGTGCCGACACCTGGCTCCCCATGCCGGAGGGCTGGGCGGACCTCACGGCGGAAGCACAGGCTGCCCGACCTGCATCGATGCAGTCGCTGTACCGCGCGGCGCTGGCCTTCCGCGCGTCCTCGCCGGCGTTCGGGGGCGAGGAGCTGACCTGGTTACCGGCACCCGACGGATGCCTGGCGTTCCGCCGTCCCGGTGGCCTCGTGTGCCTGCTGAACCTCTCGGGGACCGCGGTGCCGCTGCCGGAGGGCACCGTGCTGCTGGCGAGCACGGACGTCGAGGGCGGGGAGCTGCCCTCGGACGCCGCGGCGTGGCTGGTGGCCTGAACCGGAGGGCAGCCGGTGGGTGACGCGGGCGGGAGGGCCGTAGTGCAGACTCTCCCGTGATCCGGAGCGCCGGCCGTGCGGCCGACGCTCGCCCGCCGTTCAGGAGGATTCGTGGCCACCGCTTCGATGCCCGCGCAGCCGTTGCGCCCGCTCGTTCTCGCCGACCTGGTGCCCGCCGTGCGCGCGCGCAACGTCGTCCTCGTGGCGCTCGGTGTGCTGCTCACGGCCGCCCTGGCGCAGGTCTCGGTGCCGGTTCCCGGTTCGCCGGTGCCGATCACTGGCCAGACGCTGGCGGTCGTGCTCACCGCCGCCGCGCTGGGCCCGGTGCGGGGCGTCGCCGTCCAGGTGGCCTACATGGCCTGCGCCCTGGTCGGGCTGCCGTTCTACTCGGAGGCCAGCGGCGGCGTCGACGTCGTCTTCGGTGCGACCGGTGGCTACGTCGTCGGCTTCATCCCCGCCGCCGTCCTCATCGGCATGGCCGCCCGCCACGGCGCCGACCGCAACCCGCTCATGGCCGTGCCGCTGTTCATCGCCGGCCAGGCCGTCATCTTCGCCGTCGGCGTTCCGTGGCTGGCCGTCTCGGCCGACATGTCGGCGAGCCAGGCACTGGACGCGGGCTTCTACCCGTTCATCCTCGGTGGACTCGTGAAGGCCGGCGTCGCCGCCGCGGTGCTGGGCACCGCGTGGAAGGCGACCCGCCAGGCCTGATCCCCGCCGCACACGACCCCCGGACACCTCGGTGTCCGGGGGTCGTCGCGTTCTCGGGGCCGGCGCGGTGCTCGCCCTCGCCAACTGCGGGGAACATGGCGTTGCGGGCCGCTCCCCAGTGGCCACTTTCGCCGCAGTTGGCCTGCGGAGCCGCTCAGCCCGCCGGCTCGTCGGTCCAGCGGGCGAGGAACTCCTTCTCCTCGGGCGTGAGGCGGCGCGGCCGGGCGATGGCGAAGTCGAACGGCACGATCTTCGTGCTGCCGGTGACCGCGAGGTTCCCGTGGTCGAAGAGCTCGTAGCGGCACAGGAAGGTGGCCGCGCGGACGTCGGTGATCCACACGTCGACCTGTAGCGGCGTCGACGAGTAGACGACCTGGCGCTTGTAGGCGATCTCGTGCGCGGCGACGATCAGCCCGCGCTGCCTCCCGGTCCGCAGGTCGTGCGTGGGCTGCTCGCGAAACAGGCTGATGCGGGCCATCTCGAAGTAGCCGAGGAAGGCCACGTTGTTGATGTGCTGATAGGCGTCCATGTCCGACCAGCGCATCGGGACCGCAGCGGTGTGCCTCACACCGCCACCATGCCGTACGGCGCCGCGACCTCTCGCACGGACCTCGCCGGCCGTCCTACCGTGGCCCGATGGGCGATCCCTGGCCACCCGACCTGCCGGGCGTGGTCACCCTGCCCTCGGGGCGGCGGGTGTTGGGCCGCGGGCTGCGCAGCGCGCCACCGGAGCCGCCCCCGGAGTTCGGCGTGTACCTGCTGGGGCGCCGGCCCGCAGACCCCGGCTGGGAGCAGCAGTGGGTCCGCTGGCGCGACTTCGGCCTGCCGGCCGACGACCGGGAGCTGCGGCGGGCGCTGACCGAGGCCTGGGAGCGGGCCGACGGGGAACGCGTGGAGATCGCCTGCCGCGGCGGCACGGGCCGCACCGGCACGGCGCTGGCCTGCCTGGCCGTGCTGGACGGCGTCCCCGCCGAGGACGCCGTGGCGTTCGTGCGCCGCCGCTACCGGCCGCGGGCGGTCGAGACCCGATGGCAGCGCCGCTTCGTGCTCCGGTTCGGAACCGGCTGAGGCGGCCTCAGCCGCCCACGCGCTGGGCGATGCGCGCCTGTCCGGGGCCGGACAGGTCGACGACGGCGGCCCGCCGGCCGGCCACCGTCATGAGGATCGCCTCGCCCGTCCCTCGGACCTCGGGGCCGCGACCGAAGGTCCAGTCGATGTCGGTGGCCACGAGCCGGACGTCCCGCACGCGGAGCACGCCCAGCAGGGTGGGTGCGAACAGGGCGGTGCGCAGCGCGGGCACCAGCCGCTCCGCGGGGATGGTCCGAGGCAGCGCCAGGGGCCGGCGGATGTCCTGCTGGTGGATCATCCCGTCGGTCAGGGCGATCGCCCCGCCCATGCCGGCGGTGAGGCCGGCCGGGTCGAGGTGGTCGTCCAGGAGCTCGATCAGCTGGGCCGGCGTGCGCGTCGCGTACTCGCGCAGTCCGATGTCGTTGACGCGGTCGACGCTCAACCGCCCGCGGAGGAAGCGCTCCGCGAGCTGCCGTGCGCCCAGTTCCTCGTAGCTGAGCATGTGCGCCACCACGTCGTGGACGGACCACCCGGCGCACAGAGACGGGGTGCGCCACTGCTCCTCGCTGAGTCCGGTGAGGAGGTCGCGCAGGTCTTCCCGCTCCGCCCGCGCCAGGCCCATCAGGCTCATGCGTCCTCCGTCGGCCGTCGCGGTCGCGCGGCGCGCGACGAGGTGGCCGAAGCGTAGGAGACCTCGGCGGGCCCCACCAGACACGCCGCTGCCGGGCACCCGGTTCCTCGGACGGCGACGGCCGGCGCGGAGCGGGTGCTCCGGCCGGCCGTCGGTGACGTACTGGAACCGGCCCCCTCGCAGGGGCCCACCGCGAGCTCGCGAGCGGTGGGGGGCGAGGGGGTCCTTCTTCAGTCGCGGGAGAGCTTGCGGTAGGTCGCCCGGTGCGGCCGGGTGGCCTCCTGGCCGAGCCGCTCGACCTTGTTCTTCTCGTAGTCGTCGAAGTTGCCCTCGAACCAGAACCACTTCGAGTCGCCCTCGTAGGCCAGGATGTGCGTCGCCACACGGTCCAGGAACCACCGGTCGTGGCTGACCACGACGGCGCAGCCCGGGAAGTCCAGCAGCGCGCTCTCCAGGCTGGTGAGGGTCTCGACGTCGAGGTCGTTGGTCGGCTCGTCGAGCAGCAGCAGATTGCCACCCTGCTTGAGGGTCAAGGCGAGGTTGAGACGGTTGCGCTCGCCACCGGACAGCACGCCGGCCAGCTTCTGCTGGTCGTGGCCCTTGAAGCCGAAGGCCGCGATGTAGGCCCGCGAGGGCATCTCGACGTTGCCCACCTTGATGTGGTCCAGGCCGTCGGACACGACCTCCCACAGCGTCTTCTTCGGGTCGATGCCGCCGCGGCTCTGCTCGACGTAGGAGAGCTTGACCGTCTCGCCGACCTTGATCTCGCCCTCGTCGGGCTTCTCCTCGCCGACCAGCATCTTGAACAGTGTGGTCTTGCCGGCGCCGTTGGGGCCGACGACGCCGACGATGCCGTTGCGCGGCAGGGTGAACGACAGCCCGTCGATGAGGACGCGGTCGCCGAAGCCCTTGGTCAACTTGCTCGTCTCGACGACGACGCTGCCCAGCCGCGGGCCCGGCGGGATCTGGATCTCCTCGAAGTCCAACTTGCGGAACTTGTCGGCCTCCGCGGCCATCTCCTCGTAGCGGGCCAGCCGGGCCTTGCTCTTGGCCTGACGGGCCTTGGCGCCCGAGCGCACCCACTCCAGCTCGTCCTTGAGCCGCTTGGCGCGCTTCGCGTCCTTGGCCCCCTCGACCTGCAGGCGGGCGGCCTTGGTCTCGAGGTAGGTGGAGTAGTTGCCCTCGTAGGGGTAGGCCCGACCGCGGTCGAGCTCGAGGATCCACTCGGCGACGTTGTCGAGGAAGTACCGGTCGTGGGTGACGGCGACGACGGTGCCGGCGTACTTCTCCAGGTGCTGCTCCAACCACGCGACGCTCTCGGCGTCCAGGTGGTTGGTGGGCTCGTCGAGCAGCAGCAGGTCCGGCGCCTCGAGCAGCAGCCTGCACAGCGCGACCCGGCGGCGCTCACCACCGGAGAGGACGGTGACGTCGGCGTCGCCGGGCGGGCAGCGCAGCGCGTCCATGGCCTGCTCGATGCGGGCGTCGAGCTCCCAGCCGTCGTTCTGCTCGATGACCTCCATGAGCTCGCCCTGCTCGGCCATCAGCGCGTCGAAGTCGGCGTCGGGCTCGCCCATCGCCGCGCTGACCTCCTCGAAGCGGGTCAGGGCGTCGCGCAGTGGCTTGACGGCCTCCTCGACGTTGCCGCGCACGTCGAGGTTCTCGTTGAGCGGCGGCTCCTGCAGCAGGATGCCGACCGTCGCGTCCGGCGCGAGCGTCGCCTCACCGTTGGAGGGCTGCTGCATGCCGGCCATGATCTGCAGGACCGTCGACTTGCCGGCGCCGTTCGGGCCGACGACGCCGATCTTCGCGCCGGGCAGGAACGACAGGGTGACGTTGTCGAGGATCACCTTGTCGCCGTGCGCCTTGCGCGCGCGGACCATCGTGTAGATGTACTGAGCCACTGGGCTTCGGAGCCTTCCGTCGTGTCGCGTGCGGGGGGCGGGCCGGCGTCCCCGGCCCGGCCCCCATGCGTTCTCACCCCCGATCCTCCCAGCCCGGGCAACCGCTATGCGTGCGCGGGCACCAGGGAGGAGTCGTCGGCGTCCGCCCGGTCCAACGCCGCGTCGTCCCCGGAGTAGTCCCGCCCGGCCCTCGGTTCCGCCGACGCGCCGGTGAAGCGCTCGTCCTGCGGCTCGCCGGCCTCGGGGGCGATCTCCCCCGTCGTCCGGTCGACGGTCTCGGCGGGCAGGCGGGACCGGTCCCGCCTGAACTCGGCGGTGCCCCGCGACAGGTTCGGCCCCACCGCGAACGCACGGATGCGCGGCTTGCTGCGCGGCCCGCTCTCGGACTCCCAGCTGTGCGTGGTGAGCGCCCCCTGCACGATGACCGGGTCGCCCTTGCTGATGCTGGCCGCGACGTTGCCGCTCAGCGACCCCCAGCACTCGACGTCGACCCAGAGGGTGCCGGAGTCGACGTACTGCTGGGTGGCGCTGTCGTAGCGGCGGGCGGTCGAGGCCATGCGGAAGTTGGTGACGGCGCCGTTCTCCAGGCTGACGCGTCGGGGTGAGTCGACGACGTTGCCGACGACTGTGACGGTGGTGTCGTTCACGGTGCTCCTCGGATGTGCTGCGCCGGAGGGCGCGACCGGCGCGGTGCCGGCGTCCTCCGACCCTGCGGGGCGAGCAGCCCGGCGGGTCCCTGTCAGGAGCATCTGTGGACCCGTCCCACCCCTGTGGACGACGCCGGCCACGCTCTCGAACCCGGCGTGACCCGGCGATGCGATGATCGGCGACCGAGCGCCCGTAGCTCAGCGGATAGAGCACCGGACTTCTAATCCGACGGTCGCAGGTTCGAATCCTGCCGGGCGCGCTTCTCCTCGTCCGGGCAGCTCGCGCCCGACGGGCGGTCTCGACGACCCGTTCCGCGGGTAGGCACCTGCCTATGAGCGCACAGGCAGGTACCGGGACGTGGGACGTGCAGGAACCCGGCTTCGACGGCCAGGTCCGGATCGAGAACGGCGTGGTGCACATCAGCGGCGTCCGGCCGCAGGACGGTTCGGCTGTGGTCAAGGACGTCCCGGCCGATCGCGACCCCCAGCTGACCGAGCTCGTCGAACTCGCGGTCGCCGGCCAGGACGGCGTCGGTCCTCAGCTGCTGGCCCACCTGGGCGTGCTGGACCCCACCTGAGCCGCAGCCCCGCGGCACCGGTCACAGCTCCCACCGGAGCTCCATCCGAGGGTCAGGCGCGTAGCAGCAGTACGTGCCCGTGCGCACGGTCCGGGTGAGGTGATCGGCGAGCTCGGGATGGTGCCGGGCGATCCGGACGATCGAGTAGCGCAGCGAGCGCGTGACGCTCGCTCGTGCGCGCTCCGACGGGGAGCCCATCACCCGGTGCCGACCACCGAGTCCGAAGGCTCCGGCCAGCTCCCGGACCAGGTAGTCGCGGTCGGCCCGGGCCAGCGCCACGCGCTCGGCGTCGCCGCGGGCGGCTGCCTCGTCCAGGTCGTCGTCGATCTCGGCGAGACGCCGCTTGTAGGCAGCGCGCGCCTGCCCGTCGAGCACCGGCCCGGCGTCGTTGCCGTCCGCACGCGCGGCCTCGCCGTCCTCGCCCACGACGAGGTCCAGGACGTGGAACTCGCGATCCGGGGCCGCCAGGAGCCGGGCCAGGTGGTGCATGCCCTTGAGGTCCTGCAGCAGCACCGCCCGGCCGCCGAAGACGACGGTCCTCGTGTCGCCGTCCAAGCGGAAGACGCACCGGCCGCCGTCGGGCAGCGGCTCCCGCGGCGGGAGGCCGGCAGTCCGAGCACCGATCCGGTCGAGCGTCGCCCAGGCGGTCTCCTCCTCCAGAGCTGCACGGTCGACCCGGCCGGCGAGGCGGTGAGCTCCGGCGAGGACCAGGCGGGCCGACGCGCACTCGTACGGGGCGCCGACCTCGCTCCAGCCGGCGAGCGCGTCCTCGGCCCACCGGACGGCCGACGCCGCATCGCCCTCGCCGACCGCGACCCGGCCGTGCGCGACGGATGCGGCGGCGGCCAGCGCAGGACTGCGGTAGGTGGTGGCGATCTCCGAGAGCCGTCCCGCGGCCGACCGGCCGGTGGCGATGTCGCCCGCGGCCAGCGCGATCTCGGCCTGTGCGGCCAGCAGCGGCGCCGTGCGCAGCTCGCCGTAGGGCGGCCACTCCTTCGACGGCACGGCGCAGGGGCGCTCGAGCGCGTCGTCGATGAGCGTCCGCGCGGCCACGACGTCACCCTGGGCGAGCCGGAGCAGTGCCAGGCCGGGCTGGGGATCCCAGCCATGCCCGTGGGCCTCGAGGAACGCTGCTTCGGCGCCGGCGAGGTCGCCCTTGCGCAGCCGGATGATGCCGAGCTCGGTGAGCGGCCAGCCGAACTCCCAGCGCATCCAGGGGCGCAGCTCACGGCAGGCCTCGAGCGCTTCCCGCTCGGCCTCCGCGCATGAGCCGCGCAAGCGGAGGATCTCCGCGCGGTGCACCCGGCAGCGGCCGTTGATGCCGCCGTACGCGGCACCTGACCGCCACCGATCCATGGCCTCGGTCCACTGCTCGGCCCGGTCGTACTGGGCCAGCCCCTGCATGGCGCAGATCAGCTCGCAGTAGACCATTCCGGCGCCCAGGGCATCGAGCTCGCCGGAGACGACGCTGACCGCCGCCTCGTCGAGCAGCTCCAGCCCCCGGTCGACGTCGCCGTCCAGGATCACGATGCGCGCCGTCGCCACGCGCCCCAGCGCCACCGCCAGCGGCACGGCCTGCCTCCGACCGGCGTCGACCGCCACCTGCGCCCAGGTCCGGGCGCGCTGCATGTCGCCGCACATGAACCGCTCGTAGGTCCGCGCCATCGCCACCAACGCGGAGGTCGACGACTCCGGAGCGCCCGCGGACAGGCTGTCGGCGCGCGCGAGCCAGCCGCGCACCGGCGCCATCAGACCCGTGTCCATCATCAGGTACATGGCGATGGTCGCTGCCGTGGCGGCCGCCCCGGGGTCGTCCCCCGAGGCCTGGCGGACGGCGTAGAGCCGTTCCCAGGACCCGATGGCCAGCTCGAACTCCCCGGCCCCGTAGGCGGCCCGGGCCTGCATGTCGAGTTCGACGTCGGTCAGGGGACGTTGCTCGCCGAGACGCCGGAGCGCATCGAGGGCCGCGGCCCACTCCCCACGCATCAGCACCGTGCCGGCTGCGGCGTCCCGATCCGCCTGGTCGAGCCCGCCTACCGCCATCGGTCCTCCGCCGCCCGGGCGTCCGAGCGTAGAGGCGGAACGCGCCTGACGGCAGGGCGTCGTCCTTCCCCCCGGAACACGTTTTGTTCCGCCTCCTCCTGTGACCGGCGGACGGCCGGCTCCGAATCCGACGAGAGGACGCCACGATGAACACCGAGCTCGACGCACTGCCCCTCGAGGTCCACCAGGGCGAGCTGGTCACGCGCTACACGGAGTGGGGCGAGATGGGCGTGCGCTACGCGCGCGTCCCCGCCGGAACGGACATGAGCCCGGTACTGGAAGGCCTGCCAGGGGACCGCTGCCCGAGCCCGCACTGGGGTGTCGTGCTGGAAGGCGCCGTGCGGCTCACGAGCGCCGACGGCACCGAGGAGGTCACGCGTGCCGGCGAGGCCTACTACTGGCCGGCCGGGCACACGGCCCGGATGGACGAGGCCACCGCGTTCCTGGAGATCGGGCCCGCCGACGCCATGCGCCGGTTCAGCGAGCACGCCAAGGCCAAGCTGGGCTGACCGAGGACCCGGGACGCCGGAGCACTGCGCCGGCGTCCCGGGTCAGGCTTCGATCCGGACGCATGTGATTAGGACCACACGTCACGGGTACCGGCCCTCCGCCACGGGGACCGGTACGGCGACGCCACCAGGAGTGACGAGTGCGGAAGTCGATGCGTGCGCGGGGAGCAGACTCGCAGCAGCCGGGGGGCGGGGCACGTAACCGGCATCGGAGCGTGCTGGTGGCTGCGGTGGTCGTCGGCTGCGCCGGTCTGTTCAGCGGAGTCAGCGCCTCCACCGGCGGCGGCGACGAACTGCAGGAGGTCGACGCCCTCACCAGCACCGAGGAACCCGAGGCGTCCGCCCTCTCCCGCGGCGCCCCCGCCGGCGCGATCACCCTGCCGCCGTTGCCGGTCCAGGTCGACCGCCCCCAGCCGGCCACGCCTGCGGTGATCACGGGCCTGGCGGACAACGGCATCCCGAACGTCGCCCTCAACGCCTACCGCGTCGCCGCGACACGGATGAACGCCTCCGACCCCGGCTGCGGCATCGACTGGTCACTGCTGGCCGCCATCGGCCGCGTGGAGTCCAACCACGGCCGTTTCGGCGGCGCGGTCCTCAACGCCGACGGCACGTCGAGCCCCGAGATCCGTGGCCCGGCGCTGAACGGCGTGAAGTTCGCCTTCATCGCCGACTCCGACGACGGCGCCTTCGACCACGACCCGCAGTACGACCGCGCCGTGGGCCCCATGCAGTTTATCCCGACCACCTGGCGGTCCTACGCCGTGGACGCCGACGGGAACGGCACGACCGATCCGTTCGACATCGACGACGCCGCGTTGGGGTCGGCGAACTACCTGTGCACCGCCGGCGGCGACCTGCGCACCGACGCCGGTCAGCGCCGGGCGGTGTTCGCCTACAACCACTCCGACGAGTACGTCGCCCAGGTGCTCGCGCTGGCCCGCTCCTACGCGACCGGCGTCCCGGTGGACTCCCTGCCGCTGCTCGGCGACACGAGCAGTCCCGTTCCGGCCCCGTCGGGCAGCTCGGGCTTCCCCGCGGCCCCCGGCCCGGCCCTCGGCGTCGGCGACCGGACCGCTGCCTCCGGCGACACGGTGCTGGTCGGCAGCAGCGCTCCGCCGCCGGCAGCCCCGGCCCCGGCTCCGCCCGCGCCCCCTGCGCCCGCACCGGCGGGTGGGAACGGCGCACCCGCAGGCGACGGTGGCGACAGCCCGCCCCCGGCGGCCGCCGGTCAGCCGCCGGCACCCGCGCCCGCTCCTGCTCCGGCACCCGCTCCGGTGCCCCCGCAGGCGGCCGCCCCGGCGCCCGCGTTGCCGCTCCCGCTCCCCGTCCTCCCGCTACCGGCACCCCCGAAGCCTCCGGCGTCCGCGCCGGCGCCGGCGCCGGCGCCCCCGAAGGTCGTCGAGCCGGTGGCGGGCGTGACCTGCACCCTGCTCGGTCCCCTCGGCAAGGCGCTGCTCCCGGACCTGCCGGTGTGCCCCCCGGGCACGCCGATGCGATAGCCCCGACGACGACGAACCCCCCCGGCCGCGTGACGCAGCCGGGGGTTCGTCCGGTGACCGTCCCGTTCGACCCCGCCCCGCCAGGAGGGCGGCGTCGCGGGCGCCCCGTCACCCCTCGAGTCCGCCGCGCCGTCCCTCGCTTCCCGGCCTCCGGGACGGCGGGCGGAACACCGCGAAGGGATCGGTGACCGACAGCTCCGGCGTCACGAAGCGGTAGAGCGCCGCCGGCCGGCCACCCGCGCGACCGGGCGGCGCCTGCTCCCCCGTCGGCTCCAGCACCCCCCGCCGGAGCAGCACCCGCTGCAGGTTCGTGGCGGTGACGTCGTAGCCCAGCGCGGCCACGTAGAGCTCGCGCAGCTCGGCGACGGTGAACTCCGGCGGCGCCAGCGCGAACCCGACGTTCGTGTAGGAGAGCTTCGACCGCAGCCTGACCAGCGCCGACCGCACGATCGAGCCGTGGTCGAACGCCGTCGTCGGCAGGTCGTCGACCGGGTGCCAGGCGGTGTCGTCGGGCAGCGCCGGGTCGACGTGGGTCGGGATGAGCCCCAGGTAGGCGGTGGCCACCGTCCGACCGCGGGGATCGCGGCCGGGGTCGCTGCGGGTCTCCAGCTGCTCGAGGTGGCCGAGGTGGGACACCTCGACCTTCGCCGTCAGCTGGCGGGCCACCGAGGCGCCGAGCGTCTCGTCGGCCAGCAGCGGACCGCCCGGCAGCGCCCAGGCGCCGGCGAAGGGCTCGTTCGGCCGCTCCCAGAGCATCGCGTGCAGCCGCCGCGCCCGGACCTGGAGCACCACCGCCAGCGCCTGGTGCGGGTAGGCCGGGCGCTCCGGCGACGACCACACGGAACCCATGCCGGGAATGCTAGGGTCTTCCCACGAGGTTTTCGCCTGATAGTCAGAAACCCACTCGCATGGAGGTCCCCGTGACCGCGACGCTCCCCGCCCCCACCGCAGCCGGCTGGACCCCCGCCCAGTGGCAGGACTGGCGCGACGAGGTGCGCCGGCTCGCCCGCGAGAAGGACGTCGTGATCCTGGCGCACAACTACCAGGCGCCCGAGGTCCAGGACGTCGCCGACCACGTGGGCGACTCGCTCGCGCTGTCCCGCCTCGCGGCCGCCAGCGAGGCGAGCACGATCCTGTTCGCCGGCGTCCACTTCATGGCCGAGACGGCGAAGATCCTCGCGCCCGAGAAGACCGTCCTCGTGCCGGACGCGAACGCCGGCTGCTCGCTGGCCGACACCATCACCGCCGACCAGCTGCGCGCGTGGAAGGCCGAGCACCCCGGCGCCGTCGTCGTCTCCTACGTCAACACCTCCGCCGAGGTGAAGGGCGAGACCGACATCTGCTGCACCTCGTCCAACGCCGTCGAGGTCGTCGAGTCGATCCCGGCCGACCGCGAGATCCTCTTCCTGCCCGACCAGTTCCTCGGCGCGCACGTCCAGCGCGTCACCGGCCGGCAGAACATGCGCATCTGGATGGGCGAGTGCCACGTGCACGCCGGCATCTCCCCCACCGACCTGCGCGCCAGCGTCGAGGCCGCTCCGGACGCCGAGCTGCTGGTGCACCCCGAGTGCGGCTGCGCCACGAGCGCGCTGTGGATGGTGTCCGACGGCCAGCTGCCCAGCGAGCGGGTGCACATCCTCTCCACCGGCGGCATGCTCGACGAGGCCCGGAGGACGACGGCGAAGCGCGTGCTCGTCGCCACCGAGATCGGCATGCTGCACCAGCTCCGGCAGGCCAACCCGACGACCGCGTTCGAGCCGGTCAACTCCCGCGCCGCCTGCCCCTACATGAAGATGTCGACGCCGGAGAAGCTGCTGCGCGCCCTTCGCGAGGGCCGCGACGAGGTCACCGTCGACCCGCAGGTGGCCGCGCGGGCCCGCGCCGCGGTCGAGGCCATGGTTGCCATCGGCACGCCGTCGCCGGTCGGTGAGTGAGGTGCGCAACCGGGTCGCCAGCCTGGCGCCCACCGTCGTCGCCGCGCTGCCGCTGCCGGATGCGGAACGCGAGCAGGTCACCGACGTCGTCGTCGTGGGCAGCGGCGCCGCGGGACTGATGACCGCCGTCGCCCTGGCCGAGGCCGGGCGCACGGTCACCGTCGTCACCAAGGGCGAGCTGGGCGCGGGCAGCACGCCGTGGGCCCAGGGCGGCCTCGCCGCCGTCCTCGGTGCCGACGACGACGCCGAGCTGCACGTGCGGGACACGCTCGTCGCCGGTGCCGGGCTCTGCGACGAGTCCGCCGTCCGCGAGCTCGTGGCCGAGGCGCCGGACGCGATCGCGCAGCTCCAGAAACTCGGCGCCCGCCTCGACCTCGACGCCGACGGCCGGCCCGCGCTGACCCGCGAGGGCGGGCACAGCCGCGACCGCATCGTGCACGCCGGAGGCGACGCCAGCGGTGCCGAGGTCACCCGGACGCTCGCCGGGGCGCTCCGGGACCGCGGCATCGCGGTGCTCGAGCACACCGTCGCCCTCGACGCGCTGCTCACGGCCGACGGACGGGTCGGTGGGCTGCGCACCGCGCGCATCGGGGACGGCGGCGCACTGCTCGACGTCACCGACGTGCGCGCCCGTGCCGTGGTGCTGGCCACCGGCGGCTTCGGTCAGGTGTTCACCGCCACCACCAACCCCGCCGGGGCCACCGGCGACGGGCTGGCCCTCGCGCTGCGCGCCGGGGCCGAGGTGGCCGACGTCGAGCTGGTGCAGTTTCACCCGACGGCGCTGTGGACCGGCGCCGGCGCCCGCGGGCAGCAGCCGCTGGTCTCCGAGGCGGTGCGGGGTGAGGGCGCCGTGCTGGTCGACGGCGAGGGGAACCGGATCATGGCCGGCGCCCACCCGCTCGCCGACCTGGCCCCGCGCGACGTCGTCTCGGCGACCATCGCCGCCTCCCTGCGCTCGACCGGCGCCGACCACGTCTTCCTCGACGCCCGGCACCTCGGCGCGGACTTCCTCGAGGGCCGCTTCCCCGGGATCGTCCGGGCCTGCCGTGACGCCGGGCTGGACCTGGCGCACGAGCCGGTGCCGGTCGTGCCGGCCGCCCACTACGTCTGCGGCGGGGTGCTCGCCGACCTCGACGGCCGCACGAGCGTGACCGGCCTCTACGCGGTCGGCGAGGTCGCGTGCACCGGCGTCCAGGGCGCCAACCGGCTTGCCTCGAACTCGATCACCGAGGGGCTCGTCGCCGCCCGCCGCTGCGCCGAGCTGCTGGCCACCGACCTGCCTGCCCCCACCGAGGTCGTCGCACCCGCATCCGGCTCCGGCGCGGTGGACCCGGCGGCGCGCGCGGCGGTCACCGCGGCCACCACCCGGCACGCCGGCGTCCTCCGCGACGCCGAGGGGCTGACGGCGCTGGTGCGGACCCTCGCCGCCGTCGACCGGAGCGCCGCGCCGCTCGACGTGGCCGCGGTCGAGGTCACGGCGCTGCACACGGTGGCGACCCTGCTCGCGTCGGCCGCGCTCGCCCGCACCGAGAGCCGGGGCTGCCACCGGCGCCTCGACGTCCCCGAGACCCGGCCGGAGTGGCAGGTGCGGCTGGTGCACCGGCTCGACCGCACCGGCCACCTGCGCACCCGCACCGTGCCGGTCCAGGCCGGCGCCGACGAGCAGGTGGTCGCATGAGCGTGCGCCCCCAGCTGGCCGCGGCGCTGCAGGCCGACGGTCTGGACCCGGTCGCCGTCGAGCGGATCATCCGCACCGCCCTCGACGAGGACCTCGCGTTCGGCCCGGACGTCACGACGGAGTCCACGGTGCCGGCCGGCACCGTCGCCACCGGTGACGTGACCCCGCGCAGCGTCGGCGTCCTCGCCGGGGTGCACGTTGCCGCCGCCGTCTTCGACCTGGTCGGTGGCGCGGCGGTCGAGGTCCTCGTGCACGAGGCCGACGGCGCGGCGACCGAGCCGGGGCTGCCGGTCCTCACCGTCACCGGCCCCACGCGGTCGCTCCTCACCGCCGAGCGGACCGCCCTCAACCTGGTCTGCCACCTCTCGGGCATCGCCTCGCTCACCCGGCAATGGGCCGACGCGATCGAGGGCACCGGGGCGGCCGTCCGCGACACCCGGAAGACGACGCCCGGCCTGCGGGCGCTGGAGAAGTACGCGGTGCGCTGCGGCGGCGGGGTCAACCACCGGATGGCACTGGGCGATGCGGCCCTGGTCAAGGACAACCACGTCGCTGCCGCGGGGGGCATCGCGGCGGCGGTCGCAGCGGTGCGGACGACGGCGCCGGACATCCCGCTCGAAGTCGAGTGCGACACGCTCGACCAGGTGCGGGAGGCGATCGCGGCCGGTGTCGAGCTGGTGCTGCTGGACAACTTCTCCACCGCCGACACCCGCACCGCGGTCGGCCTGGTACGCGGCACCGGCGTGCGACTGGAGGCCAGCGGCGGGCTCGAGCTGTCCCGCGCGGCCGAGGTGGCGGCGACCGGCGTCGACTACCTGGCGGTCGGCGCGCTCACCCACAGCGCGCCCGTGCTCGACCTCGGCTTCGACCTCCGCTGACCACCCGCTGGTGGCCCCGTCCAGGGCACCGCCCTGAGCCTGCGAAGGGTGGGGAGGACGGGGTCCTTCTTCAGGCGGTGCGGCGGTCCGGGTGCACCCAGCCGATGGCCGGGGCCACGTGCTCGACGATGGTCTGCAGCAACCGGGCGTTGTACTCGACACCGAGCATGTTGGGCACCGTGAGGAGCAGGCTGTCGGCCTCGCGGACGGCAGCGTCCTTGGCCAGGTCCTCGGCGAGCTGGTCGGGCTCGCCCACGTAGCTCTTGCCGAACCGCGCCCGCACGCCCTCGAGGATGCCGACCTGGTCCTCGCCCGGGTCGCCGCCGAAGTACTGGCGGTCGAGGTCGCTGACGATCGGCAGCACGCTGCGGCTCACCGACACCCGGGGCTCGCGCTCCCACCCGGATTCCCGCCAACTGGCGCGGAAGCGGGCGATCTGCTCGGCCTGCAGCTCGTCGAAGGGCACGCCGGTGTCCTCCACCAGCAGGGTGGAGCTCATCAGGTTCATCCCCTGACGCGCCGTCCACTCGGCCGTGGCGCGGGTGCCCGACCCCCACCAGATGCGGTCGGCCAGGCCGGGTGACTGCGGCTGGATGGCCAGCCGGCCGGGACGTCCGCCGGTCATCTTCGGGTCGGCGTCCACGACCGGGTCGCCGGAGATCGCGCCGAGGAACAGTGCGGTCTTCTGGCGGGCCAGTTCGGCGTCGTCGCTGTCCGGGCCGGGCACGTAGCCGAAGGCCTCCGAGCCGCGCAGCGCCGTCTCCGGTGATCCACGGCTGACGCCGAGCTGCAGCCGGCCGTCGCTGAGCAGGTCGGCCGCGGCAGCCTCCTCCGCCATGTACAGCGGGTTCTCGTAGCGCATGTCGATGATCCCGGTGCCCAGCTCGATCCGGGACGTGCGGGCGGCCATCGCCGCGAGCAGCGGGAACGGCGACGCGAGCTGGCGGGCGAAGTGGTGCACCCGCACGTAGGCGCCGTCCAGGCCGATCTCCTCGGCCGCCTCGGCCAGCTCGACCGTCTGCACCAAGGCGTCCCGGCCGGTGCGCACCTGCGAACCCGGGATGGGCTGCCAGTGCCCGAAGTTCAGGAAGCCGATCTTCTTGTCCACGCCGCCCTCAGCGTCGTGCGACCACGCCGTGTTCCCGGGATGACCCGGGCCCGCGGCGGCGTTGCCTCGAGGAGCGACCGCATGGAGCGGTCCTGCGGGAGGAGATCCCATGCGCGCCACCGTCAACGGCACCGTCGTCGCCGAGGCCCCCGAGTCCGACCTCGTCCGGATCGAGGGCAACTGGTACTTCCCGCCGTCCGCGGTGGTCGACGGGGCGCTCACCGAGAGCCCCACCGCCTACACCTGTCCGTGGAAGGGCGCGGCCCAGTACTGGGACGTCGTCACCCCGTCCGGGACGACGTCGGACGGCGCCTGGAGCTACCCCGACCTCAAGCCGTCGGCCGTGGATCGGGTCGGCACCGACTTCGCCGGCTACGTCGCCTTCTCCCCCGGCGTCACCGTCGGCGAGTGAGGACGTGACCGGGCCACGGTTCTGGCACGACTGACGCCGCCCGGCGAACAGGACCCACCTGCCGGACGAGACCGCACACCTTCGGCAGATCATGCCGGACGTCCGGACGTTCTCACGCACTGTGACGGCACGATCACGACTCTCCGTGCACGAGTTCCGTCACTTCACGCCTCCGATGCGTAACCCTGACCCGGTGAGCCTTCCCGCCGAGACGCCGTGGCAGCCCGCCGGCACGCCCAACGCGGCGGCAAGGCAGCGCATGCGGGCCATCGACACGCTGCTCGCCGACCGCGGCCAGTTGTTCCAGGCGCTCTTCCTCTCCGCTCCGATCGCGAAGGCGCTGGTCGACCTCGACGGTCACGTGCTGGTGGCGAACCCGGTCATGTGCGCCCTCACCGGCCGCAGCGCCGACGAGCTGGCCGGTCGGCACATCGACCTGTTGGCCCACCCCGACGACCCGCCGGTCGCCGACCTCGGCCTCGCGCCCGCTCCCGGCGAGCCCGCCCTGGACCCCAACCTGCTGCTCGACGGCGAACGCCGCATGCGTCGCTCCGACGGCACCGAGCTATGGGTCGTGCAGACCCACGAGATCGTCCGGCACAACAACGGCGCCCCGCAGTTCGTCGTCCTCTCGCTGGTCGACGTCACCGACCGCCGCCGGGCCGAGGACGACCTGGTCCGCCGAGCGTTCACCGACCCGCTGACCGGGCTGCCCAACCGTCGTGCGCTCACCGACCGGCTGCGGCACGCCGTCGCGCTGTCCCGCCGCCGCGGCCTGCAGGTCGGCCTGGTGCACCTCAACATCGACCGCTTCCGGGCGGTCAACGACACCCTCGGCCACGAGGCCGGCGACATGCTGCTCAGCCAGATCGCCGACCGGCTGCGGTGGAGCACCCGCGTGGAGGACACCGCGGTGCGCCTGGGGGCCGACGAGTTCCTCGTCGTCGCCGAGGACGTCGAAGACCTGGAGGGCCTGCGGGCGCTGGCCGAGCGGCTGCTCAGCGTGCTCGACGAACCGTTCGTGGTGGTCGACCGAGAGATCACCCTGTCGGCCAGCGTCGGGCTCACCCTCGGCTCCGACATGACCCCCGACGACCTGCTGCGCCAGGCGCAGAGCGCGCTGACCAAGGCCAAGGCCGACGGCAGCCGCGCCCGCGTCGAGGTGCACGAGGGCGCCCTGAGCGACAGCGACGTCGACGCGCTCCAGCTCGAGGTCGACCTCCGGCACGCGCTCGACAACGACGAGCTGCGGCTGTTCTACCAGCCGATCGTGCACCTGGCCGACGAGTCGCTGCTGGGCTACGAGGCGCTCATCCGCTGGCAGCACCCGACCCGCGGCCTGCTGCCGCCGGGCGCCTTCCTGGACGCCGCCGAGAACAACCGGCTGACCTCGAAGCTCGGCGCCTGGGTGCTGCGGCGCGCCTGCAACGACGCCGTGACCTGGCCCGAGGACCTGCGCGTGCACGTCAACGTCTCCGCCCGGCACCTGGCCGAGGACGGTTTCAGCGAGCTGGTCGCCGCAGCCCTCGAGGAGTCCGGTCTCGAGCCCTCGCGGCTGGAGCTGGAGATCACCGAGTCGACGGCGCTCTTCGCCGCCGAGGCCACGCTGCACTCCGTCGCCGTCGTCACCGACCAGGGTGTGACCCTCGCGCTGGACGACTTCGGCACCGGCTATTCGGCCATCACCGCGCTGCACCGGCTACCGATCCACACGCTCAAGATCGACCGCTCGTTCGTCGCCGACGTCGTGGCCGAGCCCGCGACCGCCGCGCTCGTGCAGGGCCTGCTGCAGCTCGGCCGCGGCATGGGCCTGCAGGTGATCGCCGAGGGCATCGAAGACCTGGACCAGGCCGCCTGGCTGCTCGACCACGGCTGCGCGATGGCGCAGGGCTTCGCGTTCGGCCGGCCCGCACCGCTGCCCAGCCCGACCGACGTGCTCATCGGCGAGGTCACCGACACCCCCGCGGAGGACGTCGCCGGCGCGCTGCTCCCCGACGCGCTGGAGACCCCGATCGTCCCGCAGCCGCGCCCCGCCCTCCCCGGGACGCCGCGCCGGGTCGTGCTCGCCACCGACGACACCGGCAAGTTCGGGCTCTTCGACCACCTCGCCGACGAACCCGAGGACTCCTAGCCCCGCGGGAGGGCCAGGGGCACCGGACGCTTCGGTGCCCGCCCGTCCCCCGACGACGTCCCGCGCAGCCGCCGGCCGATCCAGGGCCCGACGTAGCCGCGCACCCACGCGGCCTCCTCGGCCACGGCGACCCGGAACGCGCGCGCCGGCTGCGGCGGAAGCGGGGTGCGCCACTCCTCGTCGTTCCCGGTCGGCACCCCGAGCGCGGTCGCCGCGGCCAGCGCCGTGCGCCGGTGCCCCTCGGGCGTGAGGTGGATGCGGTCGGCGTCCCACAGGCGGAAGTCCTGCAGCCAGTCGGCGCTCCACTGGTCGAGGACGGCGGCACCGGTGCGGGCGGCGATCGCCCAGATATCGGCGTTGAAGACGGCGATCTTGCCGCGGGCCCGACGCAGGAGCGGGGTGTTCCGGGTGTCGACGCCGGTCGCGAGCAGCACGTCGGCGCCGGCCTTCCGGAACCGGACGACGGCAGCCTCCAGGGTCGCGGCGAGCTCGTCGGGGTCGGCGCCGGGCCGCATGAGGTCGTTGCCACCGGCGACCAGGCTGACCAGGTCCGGCTGCGCCTCCAGCGCCACGGGCACCTGCTCCTCGACGACCTGTCGCAGCAGCCGCCCGCGGATGGCGAGGTTGGCGTACTCGACGTCGCCCCCCGTCGCCGCCGCCAGGTGCTCGGCGAGCCGGTCGGCCCAGCCGCGGAACTCGTCGGTCCGCGTCGGATCGGCGTCGTTCAGCCCCTCGGTGAAGGAGTCGCCGAGGGCGATGTAGCGGTGCCAGGGAGCGGAGGTGGGAACGAACTGCACGTCGCTCACTCCATCACGCGCGCCGCCGCGTCCGGGACCGGCCGGTCCGTGCCGTCGCGCACTCCGCTCGATCGGTGCCCCAGCGGGACCCGGACGTGGCATGTGCGACGTCCGAAGACCGCCGGAGGCCGGAGTCGAGGACCGGCACGGTCGAGGCATGGATCTCGAACTGCACGACAAGGTCGCCGTGGTCACCGGTGGGAGCCGGGGCATCGGCCTGGCGACGACGCAGACGCTGCTGCGGGAGGGTGCGAAGGTCGTCGTCGCCTCCCGCACACGCAGTCCGAGCTGGTCGCCCTCGAGAGCGAGGACCTGCACCACGTGGTCGTCGACCTCACCGACCCCGATGCACCGGGCGGCGTGATCGCCGCCGCCGTGGGGGTCTTCGGCGGGGTGGACGTCCTGGTGAACAACGCCGGTGGACCACCCCCGGGTGCGACGCTGCCCCGCTTGTCCTTCATGGCACCCGACGACGCCGACTGGCGCTCGATGATCGAGTTCAACCTCCTGTCCGCCGTCCGTGCGGTGCCGGCGGTCGTTCCCGTGATGCTCGAGCGAGGGGGCGGAGCCATCGTCAACGTGTCGACGGCCAGCGCCCGAGCGCCCGGGGCCATGAACGCCGACTACGCCGCGGCCAAGGCGGGCCTCAACGTCCTCACGAAGGCGCTGTCCGAGGAGTACGCGCCGCAGGGGATCCGGGTGAACACCGTCTCCCCCGGTCCCGTGCGGACGCCGTGGTGGACCGACGAGGGGGGCGCGGCGGACGTGCTCGCCACAGCCTTCGGCACCGACCGCGAGAGCGTGCTCGACCACGTGGCAGCCGAGGCGATGCACCTGTCCTCCGGACGGCTGGCCGACCCCCAGGAAGTGGCCGACGTCGTCGCGCTGCTGGTCTCACCGAGGTCGGGCAGCACGACCGGCGCGGACTACGCGGTGGACGGAGGCTTTCTGAAGGAGGTCTGACGGCGGTGCAGGTGAACGGCGGGTAAGAAGCCTGCGTCGGTCCTGTTGCTACCCGGCGGCGACGTCGATCCGCCGTCACGATGCCCGCATGCGCATCGACGTCGCCGCCTCGCTGTCCCTCTCCTCCCCCGCCCCGGCGACCACGCTCCTGCAGGTCGCGGTGCCCGCGCCGCTGACCGAGCAGCTCACGGTGATCTCCGGCGGCGGGTTTCTGGAGCCGGACGAGTTCGAGGTCGACGGCGCGCGCGTGCACCGCCTCGGACTCGCGCCCGGGCAGACGACGATCACCTACTCGGCGTCGGTCGAGGACGGTGGGGCCCCGCGCGCGGTGACCCCGGCCGACTGGGCGGTGGCGCTGCGGCCCAGCCGCTACTGCCCCTCGGACCAGCTCGAGGGGTTCGCGCACGCGGAGTTCGACACCACGATGCCGCGGGCGGAGCTGGTGCCGGCGGTCGCGGCGTGGGTGCACCGGCGGCTGACCTACACCTCGGGGTCCAGTCGGCCGGTGGACACCGCCGTCGACACCCTGCTCATGGGCCAGGGCGTGTGCCGCGACTACGCGCACCTGACGATCACCCTGCTCCGCGCCCTGGAGGTCCCCGCCCGGCTGGTCGCCGTCTACGCGCCGGGCCTGCACCCGATGGACTTCCACGCGGTGGTCGAGGCCGACGTCGACGGCACCTGGTGCGTGGTCGACGCGACCCGGCTGGCCCCCACCCGCTCGCTGGTCCGCATCTGCGCGGGCCGGGACGCCGCCGACACCGCGTTCCTGACCACGCTGGGCGGTGTCGCCCGGTTCGAGGGCATGACCGTCACGGCGACCACCGCCGGCACCCTGCCCGCTCCCGACGACGCCCCGTTCCCGCTCCCCTAGGGGCCAAGATGGCCATTGTGACCCTCCCGGGCGTCGACCCGTCGACCCGTCGAGATGTCGACGAGTCGATCAGTCGCCGTCGCGCCAGGTCTCCAGCAGCCGCAGCCAGATCTCGCTCATCGTCGGGTAGGCCGGGACGGCGTGCCACAGCCGCGCGATCGGCACCTCGCCGACGACGGCGATCGTGGCGGCGTGCAGCAGTTCGGCGACGCCCGGGCCGATGAACGTGACCCCGAGCAGCACCTCGCGCTCGGTGTCGACCACGGCGACCGCCGTCCCGGTGTAGCCGTCGGCGAACAGCGACGCTCCCGCGACGCTGCCGATCGGGTACTCGACCACCCGGTGCGGCAGACCGGCCTCCCGCGCGTCGGCGGCCGTGCGCCCGACACTGGCGACCTGCGGCATGGTGAAGACGACCGACGGGGTGGCGGTGGCGTCCGCGGTCGCCGCGGTCGGTGACCACGCGGCGCCGTCGACCTGCTCGCCGCGGGACCGGGCGACGATGGCGGCCGCTGCCTGACGCGCCTGGTACTTCCCCATGTGCGTGAGCAGCTGGCGGCCGTTGGCGTCGCCGACGCCGTAGAGCCAGGGCAGACCGTCGACCTGCAGCGTGTCGTCGACCGGCAGGTACTCGCCCGGTTCCAGGCCGACGGTGTCCAGGCCGATGTCGGTCGTGCGCGCGGCGCGGCCGATGGCGACCAGCACCTCGTCGCCGCGGTACTCCTCGTCCCCCGCCGTCAGCACCACCTCGGTGCCCTCGCGGCGGGCAGCGGTGACGCCGACGCCGAACCGCACGTCGACGCCGGCCGCGCGCAGCGCCTCGGTGACCGCCTCGCCGGCCTGGGGCTCGGAGCGGGGCAGCAGCCGGTCGCCGCGCTGGAGCAGGGTGACCTGGGAGCCCAGCGCCTGCCACGCGGTGGCCATCTCGCAGCCGACGTAGCCGCCGCCGAGGATCAGCAGCCGCGCCGGCGCCTCCTTCGCGCTGGTCGCCTCGCGCGGCCCCCACGGATCGACGTCGGCCAGCCCGTCCACCGGCGGCAGCTTGCCCACGGACCCGGTGCAGACCGCGACGGCGACGCGGGCGGTCAGCCGGGTCCCGTTCCCGTCGGCATCGGTGACGACGACGGCGCGCTCGCCGGCCAGCCGCCCCGTGCCGCGGACCAGGTCGATGCCGGCGCCCTGAACCCAGTCGACCTGGCTCGAGTCGTCCCAGCCGTGGGTGAAGGAGTCGCGGCGGGCCAGGGTGGCGGCGACGTCCTGCTCACCGGTCACCGCCTGCTTCGCGCCGTCGACGGCGCGGGCCTCGGTCAGCACCTCGGTCCCGCGCAGCAGCGCCTTGCTCGGCATGCAGGCCCAGTACGAGCACTCCCCGCCGACCAGCTCGCTCTCCACGAGGACGGCGGACAGCCCGCCCTTCACCACGACGTCGGCGACGTTCTCGCCGGTCGACCCCGCTCCGAGGACGACGACGTCGTAGGTCCGCTCCCGCGCGCTGCTCATGTCCCCATCCTGGCCCGTGTGCTGGACTGGCGGCCATGCCGGTCGACGCCACGGAGTACGCCGCCGCCCTGGGCCAGTACGCCGCCGGGGTCTGCCTGCTGACCGTGAGGGACGGCATCGACGACGTCGGGACGACGGTCAGCTCGGTGATGAGCGTGTCGGCCGCTCCGCCGCTGGTCGCCGTCGGGCTGACCGCCGCGGGCTACCCGGCGGAGGTGCTGGAGGAGGTCGGCAGCTGCGCCCTGACCGTGCTGGCCGCGCCGCACGCGATCATCGCGTCCCGCTTCTCCTCGGCCGGGCGGCCCAGCGCACGGCACCTGCTCGAGACCGTGCCGTGGACGCGCGCGCCCGCGAGCGAGGCGATCGTGCTCGACGGCGGGCTCTCCGCGCTGGACTGCCGGCTGGAGCGGCTGGTGGAGGCCGGTGACCACGTGCTCGCCCTGCTCGAGGTGGTCCAGGTGCTGCCCGGCGACCCGGTGGGGGTGCCGCTGCTGCGCCACCGCGGGCGGTACGTCGACCCGACCGGCTCGGCGGCCGGCCGGGCCTGACGCGGGCGCCCGCACGGCAGACTTCGGGGCCGGTGTCACAAACCGGGCCCCGGCGGTGCTTCCCAGGCATGGACCTCGTGCGGCATCCCCCACCCGGAGCGGCGGTGCCGGCGTTCGCCGTGGCGCTGCCCGCCGGCGTGATCACGCGGATCGGAGGGAGGGACGGCGTGCCGGTTCCCGATGCGCCCGCTCGCGGCGCGCTGCGCCCGGACCTCGACGTCGTCTTCCGTCGTGAGTACGAGCGGGTGGTCTCCGTGGCCGCCCGCGTGCTCGGCTCGCGCGACCAGGCCGAGGACGTCGCCCAGGAGGTGTTCCTCGCCTTCAACCGCTCGTCGGTGCCGGCGGGCGAGGCGGGAGGGTGGCTCTCGGTGGCCGCGGCCCACACCGCGCTCAACCTGATCCGTTCCGGGCGCCGCCGGGCCTCGAACGAGGAGACCGCGGCCTCCGCCGTCCCCCTCGCCGAGCCCGACGTCGCCGAGGTCGTGGTGACGCTCGAGGAGCGCAGCCGCGTCCGTGCCGCACTGGCCCGGCTCCCCCACAAGCAGGCCGTCGCCCTGGTGCTGCGGCACAGCGGGCTGAGTTACGCCGAGGTCGCGGCCGCCCTGGACCTGTCCCCCGGCAGCGTCGGCACCACCGTGCGACGCGCCGAATCCGCCCTGCGCAAGGAGTTGACCCGTCATGCGTCATCCCACTGACGGCGTGCTGCGCCGGCTGCTCGACGAGCCCGCCGGCGTGGCCGAGGCCGACCGCCGGCACGTCGCCGACTGCGCCCAGTGCCTCGCCGCGCTGGCCGCCACCCGCGAGGACGCCGCGCTCGTCGGCGCCGCCCTGACCGCCGAGGCCGACGTCGATGTCCCGGCCGCCTGGGCTCGGCTGTCGACGGCCGCGTCGGCGTCCGCGGCCCCGGTCCGGGCCCCGGCACCGGTCCCGGCGCGATCGGCCCGCCGCGGCCGGTTCGGCGAACTGGTGCGACGCCCCGCCGCGGCGGCGCTGGCCTTCGGCGTCGTCCTGGCCGGTGCCGGCACTGCGGCCGCCAACGACTGGCTGCCGATCTTCCGCACCGAGGAGGTCGCCGCGATCGGCCTCGACAGCGCCGACCTCGTCGCCCTCCCCGACCTGGAGGCCTACGGCACCGTCGAGATGACCGGCGACGACGACCTGCGCCCGGTGCCGGACGCCGCGACCGCCGAGGCGGAGAGCGGCTTGGACGTGCCGGAGGTCGACGCGCTGCCTTCGGGCATCACCGGGGAGCCGGAGTACCAGGTGGGCGGCGAGGTGACGGCCACCTTCACCTTCGACGCCGACCGCGCGGCGCAGGCCGCGGCCGAGGCGGGCGAGACGCTGCCGACCCCGCCGGCCGGTCTCGACGGCGCCTCGGTGCGCCTCGTCGCCGGCCCGGGCGTCGCCCAGGTCTGGCAGAGCGGCAGCGGTGCGCCCGGGCTGATCGTGGGCCGCGCCGTCGCGCCGTCCGCCTTCTCCTCCGGAATCCCCTTCGAGACGGTCCGGGACTACCTGCTCTCGCTGCCCGGCCTGCCCCAGGACGTCGCCGCGCAGCTGCGCACCTTCACCGCCGACGGCTCCACGCTGCCGCTGCCGGTGCCCTCGGACCTCGTGACCACCACGACCGAGGACGTCGACGGCGAGGAGGCCACGGTGCTCGCCACCCGCGACCGCACCCTGGCCGCCGTGGTCTGGGTCGAGGACGGTGAGGTCACCGTGGTGGCCGGCGCCTTCGACACCGGCGAGGTGCTCGAGGTCGCCCGGGGGCTCCGCTGAGCGCGGTGCCCGGCGGGGCCTTCATCGACGGGGCGGGGACCGGCCGCGACGACGTCCTGCGGGACGCGGCGCGGCTGGTCGCCGACCTGCCACCTCCGGCGGCCGCCTGGTGCACCGGGCTGCGCAAGCGGTACGGGAAGCGCACCGCCGTGGACGGCGTCTCGCTGGAGGTCGGTCGCGGCGAGGTGGTCGGGCTGCTCGGCCCGAACGGCGCCGGGAAGACCACGGTCATCAAGATGCTGCTCGGCCTGGTGCGCCCCGACGCCGGCGAGGTGCTGCTGCTCGGGCAGCCGGCCGCCGAACCCGCCGCCCGGGCCCGCGTGGGCTACCTGCCCGAGCTCTTCCGCTACCAGCCGTGGCTGAGCGCCGCCGAGGTGCTGGCCCTGCACGTCCGGCTCTCGGGCGCCGAGGTCAGCGCCCAGGAGCAGCGCGACTGCCTCGAGCTCGTCGGCCTCGCCGAGCGTGCCGGTGACCGGGTCGGCGGCTTCTCGAAGGGGATGCAGCAACGGCTGGGCCTGGCCGTGGCCCTGGTGGCCCGGCCGGAGTTCGTCGTCCTGGACGAGCCGACCAGCGCCCTGGACCCGCTGGGCCGGGTCGACGTCCGCGACATCGTGCTGTCGCTGAAGTCGCGTGGCATCGCTGTGCTGCTGAACTCGCACCTCATCGGCGAGGTCGAGCGGGTGTGCGACCGGGTGGTCATCCTCGACCGGGGCCGCGTCGCGGCGTCGGGATCGCTGGTGGAGCTGCTCGGCCAGCACGAGGTGCGCCTGCACCTCACCGGTATGCCCCCGGCCGCCGAGGGCCGGCTGGCGACGGCGGGACGCGTCGAGCGGGAGGGCGACTGGTTCACCGTGGCGTTCCCGGCCGACGACGAGGCCACGGTGCCCGACCTGGTGCGCGACCTCGTGGCCCTCGGCGTTCGCGTGCACGCCGTCGAGCCGGGGCGGATCAGCCTGGAGGAACGGCTGCTGGGCATCCTGCGCGACGGAGCCGAGGAGGAGCGCTCGTGACCCGCGTCGTCCTGACCGTCGCGGGGCTGACCCTGCGCGAGGCCGCCCGACGGCGAGTGCTGCTGGCACTCGCGCTGCTCACCCTGGTCCTGCTCGCGCTGAGCGGGTGGGGTTTCTCCCGCTTCGCCGCGGAGTCCGGCGGCACGCTGACCAGCGGCGAGGCCCGGCTGACGGCCTCCATCCTGCTCAATCTGGTCATGTTCGGCTACAGCCTGATCGCCGCGCTGGGCACCGCGTTTCTCGCCGGTCCGACGCTGGCGGGCGAGACGGAGTCGGGCATCGCGCTGGCGGTGCTGGCCCGGCCGATCCGGCGCTCGGCCTTCCTGCTGGGCAAGTGGCTGGGGCTGGTGACCTTCGGCAGCGTCTTCGTCGTGCTCGCGGGCCTGTCCCAGTGCCTCGTCGTCCGGGCGACGGTTGACTACTGGCCACCGGAGCCGGCGACCGCGCTCGCCCTGCTCGCCGCGCAGACGACCGTGCTGCTCACCCTCGCCGTCCTGCTCTCCAGCGTCATCTCGCCGATGGCCTCGGGTGTGGTCGCGGTCGGCATGTTCTGCACCACCTGGGTGGCGGGTGTGGTCGGCGGCATCGGCGCCTCGCTGGACAACGAGGCCGTCGCCCGTGTCGGGTCGGTGTCGCGGGTGCTGCTGCCCACCGACGGCCTGTGGCGCGGGGCGATGCACGGGTTCCAGGACCCGTCGGCGCTGCTCCAGTTCGGCGGTGCCGACGGCGAGGCGTTCCCGTTCCTCAGCGTCGCCCCGCTCACCTGGGCCTACCTGGCCTGGGCAGCCGTCTGGGTGGCGATGGTGTGGGGGCTGGCCGCGGTCTCCTTCGTCCGCCGGGACCTCTGACGCTCTTCCGCGCACAGTCGGCCTCTGCCCACACCTGTGGGCAGAGGCCGACTGCGTGAGGAACACCTCTGCGAGCCCCCGCCGTCCACGTCCTAGCCCTTGGCGATCTCCTACGCCCGATTCACGGGGCGACCCCGTGCTCGCGCAGGACCTCGTGCAGGGCGAGCTTGTCGTGCTCCTGGCCAGGCTCCAGGTAGCGGAGGACCAGGAGGCACGGCAGACCGAAGTCGCCGCCGGGGAAGCTCCGCACGCGACTGGAGCCGACGCAGACCGCTCGCTCAGGAGCGACGCCGCGCTCGAGCTCGGCGCCCGTCTCGGCCTCGAACACGCGCGTGCTGGCGGTGAGGACGGCGCCCGCGCCGAGCTTGGCGCCCCGGCGCACGCGCGCTCCCTCGACGACCATCGACCGCGACCCGATGAAGGCGTCGTCCTCGATCACGACGGGCGCGGCCTGCGGCGGCTCGAGCACGCCACCGATGCCCACTCCGCCCGACAGATGCACGTTGCGGCCGATCTGCGCGCACGAGCCCACGGTCGCCCAGGTGTCGACCATGGAGCCGCTGCCGACGTAGCCGCCGATGTTGGTGAAGCTCGGCATCAGCACCGCGCCCGGCTCGACGTGACTGCCCCACCGGGCGATCGCACCGGCCACGACGCGCACGCCGGGAAAGCTCGTCTTGAGCGGCACCCGGTCGTGGACGTAGGAGCCTCCGTGGCTGCCCTCTGCCATCGGCAGAAGCGTGAACGCCAGCAGGATTGCCCGCTTGGCGCGTTCGTCCACCACGACGTCGTCGCCCTCGACATGGGCGACACGCGCCTCACCGGCGTCGAGCAGGTCGATGGCGGCGACGACCTGCGCGCGGGCGTCGTCGTCGTCCGGGCCGAGGGTCGTGCGGCGCTCCCACAGCTCGTCGATGACGAGGCCGATGACGGTGTCGGTCATGCCGCGGAGGCTAGTGCCGGGCAGCCACGTCCCGGGGCCCGGAAAGAACCTCGATAACTTCCGGAACCGATGAGCGCACTGCGGACCTCGGCCCTCGCCGTCGCGCTCACCGCGCTGCTCGGCGCCTGCGCCTCCGCGGAGCCCGCGGCCGCGCCTACCTCCACGACCACGCCCACGGCACCCGCCACGTCGTCGGCATCCGTGGTCGACGTCGCCCCTGCCCTCCAGCAGCTGGAGGCCGAGTTCGGCGCCCGGCTCGGGGTGTTCGCGCTGGACACCGGGACCGGGCGGACGGTCGAGCACCGCGCCGACGAGCGCTTCGCGTACGCCTCGACGCACAAGGCGCTGAG
Source organism: Blastococcus aurantiacus (assembly GCF_900102425.1). Lineage (GTDB taxonomy): Bacteria > Actinomycetota > Actinomycetes > Mycobacteriales > Geodermatophilaceae > Blastococcus > Blastococcus aurantiacus. Next base: position 35,220 of record NZ_FNBT01000004.1, on the reverse strand, counting down.
CGCTGCCCTGGTGCTCGACCGGACCACTGACGCCGAGCTCGACCAGGTGGTGGCCTACGACGCCGACGACCTCGTGGCCCACTCGCCGGTCACCGAGCGGCACGCCGGCACCGGGCTGCCGCTGCGCGAGGTCCTGCAGGCAGCAGTCAGCGAGAGCGACAACACCGCCGCCAACCTGCTGCTCGCCCGGCTCGGCGGGCCGGAGGGCTTCCAGCAGGCGCTCCGCGACCTCGGGGACGACGTCACGCAGGCCGACCGGTTCGAGACACAGCTCAACGAGGCGACGCCCGGGGACGAGCGCGACACCAGCACTCCCCGGGCACTCGCCACCGACCTGCGGGCCTTCCTCCTGGGCGACGCCCTGTCCGAGGAGGACCGCGCGCTGCTCACCGGGTGGATGCAGGAGAGCACCACCGGCTCGGCGCTGATCCGGGCGGGAGTCCCGGCGGGCTGGGCGGTCGCCGACAAGTCGGGGGCCGGCGGCTACGGGACGCGCAACGACATCGCCGTCCTGGAGCGGCCGGACGGTCCCCCGATCGTGCTCGCCGCGCTCTCCAGCCGGGACGCGGCCGACGCCGCGTACGACGACGCGCTGGTCGCACGGGCCGCCGAGGTGGTCGTCGACGCTCTCGGCTGAGGCGCCGGGAGGCCGATCGCCGGGGCGGGACCCCGGAAGGCAATTCGGCGGACTAGCGTCGGACGCGCTATGAGCGCTCTGCCTGCACCCACCGAGTCCGCCCTCCGCCGCGCGCTGACCCGCGCTGAGCGAGGCGTGACCCTCGACGCCGTCGAGGCCGAGACGCTGCTGCACGCCCGCGGCCTGGCCGACGGCGAGCCGCTGGACCGGCTGCTGACCGCCGCCGCACGCGTGCGCGACGCCGGCCTGACATCCGCGGGCCGGCCCGGCGTGGTGACCTACAGCCGCAAGGTGTTCATCCCGCTCACGCACCTGTGCCGCGACCGCTGCCACTACTGCACCTTCGTGACGACGCCGGGTCAGCTGCGGGCCGAGGGCAAGGCCCCCTACCTCTCCCCCGACGAGGTGCTCGACGTCGCGCGGGCCGGTGCGGCGATGGGCTGCAAGGAAGCGCTGTTCACCCTGGGCGACCGCCCCGAGGACCGCTGGCCGGTCGCCGCCGAGTGGCTGGAGGCGCACGGCTTCGACTCGACGCTGGGCTACCTGCGCGCCATGGCGATCCGGGTGCTGGAGGAGACCGGCCTGCTCCCCCACCTCAACCCCGGCGTCCTGTCGTGGGAGGAGATCCAGCGGCTGAAGCCGGTGTCGGCGTCGATGGGCATGATGCTGGAGACGACGGCGACGCGGCTGTGGTCCGAGCCCGGCGGCCCGCACTTCGGCTCCCCGGACAAGGAGCCCGCCGTCCGGTTGCGGGTGCTGGAGGACGCCGGGCGCTCCGCCGTCCCCTTCACTACGGGCGTGCTGCTCGGCATCGGCGAGGACTACGCCGAGCGGGTCGACGCCGTCCTGCAGATCAAGGCCAGCGCGCAGCGGCACGGTCACGTGCAGGAGACGATCGTCCAGAACTTCCGGGCCAAGCCGCGTACCGCGATGCAGGCGCACGACGACCTGGAGCTGCAGGAGTACGTCGCCGCCGTCGCCGTCACCCGGCTGCTGCTCGGCCCCAAGGCGCGCGTGCAGGCCCCGCCGAACCTGTCCGACTCCACCGAGCTCGGCCTGCTGCTGCGCGCCGGCGTCGACGACTGGGGCGGGGTCTCGCCGCTGACGCCCGACCACGTCAACCCCGAGCGGCCCTGGCCCAACATCGACAAGCTCGCCCAGCTGTCGGCCGACGCCGGCTTCGAGTTGCGCGAGCGGCTGGCCGCTCAGCCGCCGTACGTGCTGCAGCCCGAGCCGTGGCTGGACCCGCGGGTGCGCCCGCACGTCGACGCGCTAGCCGGCCCCGACGGCCTCGCCGTCGAGGGACGGCTGCCGGTCGGCCTGCCCTGGCAGGAGCCGGACGAGTCCTGGACGATGTCGGGGCCGGGAGTCGGCCGGGTCGACCTGCACGTAGAGGTGGACACGACCGGTCGCACGTCGGACCGGCGCAGCGACTTCGACGCCGTCTACGGCGACTGGTCGGAGCTGCGCGACCGCACCGAGAGCGCCCGCGACGGGCACTCGACCGCGCTGACCGTCGGCGACCCCGAGGTGCACGCCGCGCTGGCGCACGCCGAGGCGGACCCCGCCGGGCTCTCCGACGCCGAGTACCTCGCCCTGCTGGGTGCTGACGGCGCGGACCTCGAGGCGCTGTGCGCGCTGGCCGACGCCGTCCGCAGGGACGTCAACGGCGACGACGTCACCTACGTCGTGAACCGGAACATCAACTTCACCAACGTCTGCTACACCGGCTGCCGGTTCTGCGCCTTCGCCCAGCGGCGCACCGACGCCGACGCGTACACGCTGTCCATGGAGCAGGTCGGCGACCGCGTCGACGAGGCCTGGGCCGCCGGCGCGACCGAGATCTGCATGCAGGGCGGCATCCACCCCGACCTCCCGGGGACGGCGTACTTCGACCTGGCGCGCGAGGTGAAGAAGCGGCAGCCGGGCATCCACCTGCACGCCTTCAGCCCCATGGAGATCGTCAACGGGGCCGCGCGCACCGGGCTGTCGTACCGGGAGTTCCTGACCGCGCTCAAGGAGGCCGGGCTCGACTCGATCCCCGGCACTGCGGCGGAGATCCTCGACGACGACGTCCGCTGGGTGCTGACCAAGGGCAAGCTGCCGACGGCGGCCTGGCTGGAGATCATCGGCACCGCGCACGAGGTCGGGCTGCCCACGACGTCGACGATGATGTACGGCCACGTCGACACCCCGGCGCACTGGGTCGGGCACCTGCGCACCCTGGCCGCGCTGCAGGACCGCACCGGCGGGTTCAGCGAGTTCGTGCTGCTGCCGTTCGTGCACCACAACTCGCCGATCTACCTCGCCGGCGTCGCCCGGCCGGGCCCGACGGTCCGGGAGAACCGGGCCATCCACGCCGTCGCCCGGCTGCTGCTGCACGGCCGCATCCCGAACATCCAGACCTCGTGGGTCAAGCTCGCCGACGCCGGCACCAAGGCCGTGCTCCAGGGCGGGGCGAACGACCTCGGCGGCACGCTCATGGAGGAGACGATCAGCCGGATGGCCGGCAGCGAGAACGGCTCGCTGAAGACCATCGCCGAGCTGGAGGCGATGGCCGCGGCGATCGGCCGGCCCGCACGGCAGCGGACGACCGAATACGGAAGGCCATCAGCCGAGCGTCTCGCGACCGCCCGCTCCGACGAAGGTCGCCGACGGCTCACCCTGTCGATCACGCCGTCCTGAGGTCGCTACGCGGTAGGCGAACGCCGCCTGCAGGACGTAGACGGCGGCCATCGCGACGAACGACGCCGCGAGACCGGCCCACTGGCCCGCGGTGAAAGGCCCGAGTCCTTCCAGATCGGTCGTAGCGATGCCGATCGCCTGCACCGGGATCGCGATCGCTCCCGCACCGAAGACGACGAGCGGCCAGCGGGCGCGGCTCCAGGCCAGCGCGACGGCCCCAGGAACCAGGAAGAGCACGTAGAAGAGCGCGATGAACGCCGAGCCGCTCCAGGTGAACGACCGGTCGCCGTCGGCGACGATCATGATCACGCGCATCAGGCCGCGAGTGAGGAGCGCCCCGACCAGGCCGCCCGACACCGCCGCGGCCACGCCTCGTGCTGCGACTCGCAGCACCCGCTGCCCGTCCATACCCGCTCCCCCACCTCCGGTGACCGACGCGGAGACTAGGGCCTGACGGGGCCCCGCGGTGGGCGCAGGAGCGCCGTCGCCGCCCGCTCCGGCACCCCGGTGCCCGTCCTCGCCCGCGACGGCGAGGAGGTGCGGTTGAACGGCCGACCACCGTTCCGTCGCCGGCCACGGCGGGAGCCCCTTGACCGGTCCACCCGCCCCGGGAGACCGTGGTCGAGCGCGGAGGTGGGCGACCATGACGTTCCTCGGACCAGACCAGGGCTCGCGCCTCAGCGCGCTGGGCTCGACGTACACGACCAAGGCCGCCACGGGCGCGACGGGCGGCGCCTACTGGCTGGCCGAGGAGGAGTTCTGGGGCCGGACCACGCCCCTGCACGCCCACACGACGGCCGACGAGGCGTTCTTCGTCTTGTCCGGCCGCGTGGCGGTCTGGCTCGACGGTGCCGAGACCGAGGCCGGCCCGGGTGCGTTCACCCTCGTGCGGCAGGGACGGGCGCACGCGCTGCGCCGGCTGTCCGACGAGCCCGCCCGGATGCTCACCCTGGTCTCGCCGGCGGGGATGGAGAACTTCTTCGCGGCGGTCGTCGAGCACGGCGAGGACGACCTGCTGGCCGACCCGGCCCGCCTCGTCGCCCTCGCCGACGAGCACGGGACCCGCATCCTCGGGGACCACCCCGGCCCGTGACGCCGTACCGGTGGTCCCGGCGTCCCCGACCGGCTGACCGCCGTCCGTCGCTAGCCTCGGCCCGTGGGTCTCTTCGGGAAGTTCGCGTACAGCGACGGGCGGTGGAGCCGGGGCGGCCCGACGGCGGTGCCGTTCCTGCTGGTGGACGTGCACGACAGCGGGTTCGCCACGGTCGACCACCGGCGCTCCGACGCCAGCGGGGGCCGCTTCTTCCTGCGCTACGAGCCGAGGTTCTACTTCGAGGAGCCCGACGCCTCGGACCCGGTCGACGTCGACGCCGAGGCCGACGGCTTCGCCGCGTGGGCGAGGGAGGTGACCGGAGCGGAGGTCGACCCGGCCGAGGTCCGCCCGCTGCTCGCCTCACCCGACGGTGCTCCGCCCACCGACGAGTCGGTCGAGCTCACCGTCGACCGGCTGGCCGCGCTGGCCGGCCTGCCGCCGGTGGAGTGGCCGACCGAGGCCGACGGCTACGCCGGCTGAGCCTCAGCGCTGGGCGAATGCCAGGCGGGCGCCCAGGGCGACGAACGCCCCGCCGAACACCCGCCGCACCCAGGTCAGCACCCGCGGCCGGGAGATGACGTGGTCGCGGACGGCTGCGGCGAACAGCCCGTAGCCGACGAACACCACGAACGTCACGGCCATGAACACCGCGCTGAGCCACAGCATGCTGCCCAGGACGTTCGTCGTCCCTGGTGCGATGAACTGCGGCAGGAAGGCGAGGAAGAAGATCGTCAGCTTCGGGTTCAGGATGTTGACCAGCACCCCGGAGACGATCACCTGCCGCGCCGAGCGCGGGGTGGTCTCGCCCTCGACCGCGAGCGCACCGGTGTCCCGGATCGTGTTATAGGCCATGTAGAGCAGGTAGGCGACGCCGGCGTACTTCACGATCTGGAAGGCCACCGCGCTGGTGTGCAGCAGGGCGGCCAGGCCGGTGATGGCGGCGAGAACGTGCGGCAGCGTGCCGAGCGTGCAGCCGACGGCGGCGATCACGCTCGCCCGGGCGCCCCGTGCCAGGCCGGCGGCCACGGTGTAGAGCACACCGGTCCCCGGAGTGGCGACGACGACGAGCGTGGTGAGCAGGAACTCGACGCTCATGACGACTCCTCCGTCCGGCCGGTCGGTGCCCCGGAGGCTACGCAGACCTGACCGTCCGGGGAACGGCTCCGCTCGCCGCCGGGACGACACGATCGGGCGCGTCGTGTCGCCTTCTGCCCTGATCAGGCCGCTGTTCCGGCACGATGCGGCCGACCGCGCGGCGGCTGAGCCGCGCCAGGGAGAGGAACCCTCGTGGCCGCGCAGGATCGAATCACCCCCCGCAACCTGTACCTCTACCTCGTCTGCCTGATCGCCCTGCTGGTCGGCCTCTTCGCCGCCGTCCAGCTGGTGCAGAGCGCGATCGGCATCGCCTACCCCGACGCCACGGCCGACTTCGGGTGGACGGCCTACACGCCGCTCGAGGAGGCCTCGGGGTACCTCTCCGAGGAGCAGACGAACGACGTGCAGCGGCGCCACGAGATCAAGGAGACCGTGACCGCAGGGGTGACGCTGCTGCTGGCCGGCGGCATCTACGCCCTCCACTGGCGCCGCGCACAGCGGGAGCGGTCGCTCCCGGTCGCCGCCCCCGAGGTGCCGGCCGCTCCCCCGGGCTCCTGACCGACCGCGTGCGTCGGGAGGAGCCTGCCGGGTAGGGCTGCACCGTGCGTGCCATCTCCTACCGCCGTGCCGGCGGACCCGACGTCCTCGAACTCCTCGACCTCCCCGCGCCCGACCCGGGTCCGGGTGAGGTGCGGGTGCGCGTCGCGTTCTCCGGCGTGAACCCGACGGACTGGAAGTCCCGCAGCGCAGCCCAGCCCGGTCCCGAGGGCCAGGTCCCGAACCAGGACGGCGCGGGCACCATCGAGGCCGTCGGCCAGGGCGTCGACCCGGTGCTGATCGGGCAGCGGGTGTGGATCTGGGAGGCCGCCTGGCAGCGCCGCTGGGGCACTGCCGCCGAGCACACCGTCGTCCCGGCCCGGCACGTCGTCCTGCTGGGCGCCGACCCCTCCTTCGAGCTCGGCGCCTCCCTCGGCATCCCGTTCCTCACGGCGCACCGCTGCCTGACCGTCGCGGAGTCGCTGCCCGACCGGCTCGGTGCCGGCGCCCTCACCGGGCACACCGTGCTCGTGCAGGGCGGCGCCGGCGCGGTCGGCAACGCCGCCATCCAGCTCGCCCGCTGGGCCGACGCGACCGTGATCGCCACGGTCAGCGGCCCGCGCAAGGCGCAGCTGGCCGCGGCCGCCGGCGCCGACCACGTCGTCAACTACCGGGAGCAGGACGTCGTCGCCGAGGTGCGGAAGATCGCGCCCAAGGGCGTCCAGGCGATCGTCGAGGTCTCCGCCGCCACCAACGCCGCCGTCGACGCGCAGGTGGTCGGGATGCACGGCGCCGTCGCCATGTACGCCGACGACGGCGGCGCGGAGGTCACCGTCCCGGTGCGGTCGCAGATGGGGCCCAACGCCCGCTGGCAGTTCGTACTGGTCTACACCGAGCCGGAGCGCGCCAAGGTGCTCGGCATCGAGGACGTCGCCACCGCCGTCGCGGACGGGGCGGCCCGGGTGGGCGACGAGGCGGGCCTGCCGCTGCACGTCTTCCCGCTGGCCGAGACGGCCGCCGCCCACCAGGCCGTGCAGGACGGCGCCGTCGGCAAGGTGCTCATCGACGTCACCGCCTGACCACGGGGCCGGTCCGGGCCCTAGGGTCGGGGCGCATGACGACCGACGCACCCACCGACCTGCACGCGCTGGCCGACGAACTGCTCGGCCGGGCGACCACCGAGCACGCCGGCCGAGCCGGCCGGACGCTGGCCCACCCGGTGGACGGGCTGCGCCAGACGGTGATCGCGCTGCGGTCCGGCGCCGAGATGGGCGAGCACGAGAGCCCCGGCCCGGCCAGCGTCGTCGTCCTCCGCGGCCGGGTGCGCCTCGTGGCCGGCGAGACGTCGGTGGCTCTCGCGGCGCACGAGTTCAGCCCCGTCCCGGACCGGCGGCACAGCCTGCACGCCGACGAGGACAGCGTCGTCCTGCTCAGCGTCGCCGTCCCCGACCGCGCCCCCGAGGCCGACTGACCCACGCCACGCGTGTGGGCGAGCTGACGTCCGGTCACGGCGCACGGGGAGTCGCCGCAGGCGCGCCCGGCGGATCGGCGTGTCCGCGGCCGGTCGAGACCCCGCAGTTCACGATTCCGCGCATCCACCTTGGATCCGCGAGCGGGGGCGCCATGAGCGAAGCCGTGCTGACCGCACTGGCCGTCGGGGGAGCGGGAGGTGGCTACCTCGGGTACCAGCTCGGCAACTGGCGGGCCGCATCCCGTGCCGCCCGGGCGACCTACCGGACGCAGCGCAACCTCCGGCGCTGACCGTTCGTCCCGCCGGTCGGGGCGCCGTCAGCCGAGGCCCAGGTCGCGGGCGATGAGCATCCGCTGCACCTCGCTGGTCCCCTCGCCGATCTCCAGGATCTTGGCGTCGCGGTAGAAGCGGCCGACCGGGAACTCGTTCATGAACCCGTACCCGCCGTGCACCTGGGTGGCGTACCGCGCGTTGTCCATCGCGACCTCGGAGCTGTACAGCTTGGCGATCGACGCCTCGCGCTTGAACGGCTCGCCGCGCAGCATCTTCTCCGCCGCCCGGTAGTAGGCCAGCCGCGCGGTGGAGGCCCGCACCTCCATGTCGGCGATCATGAACTGGATGGCCTGGTTCCTGCCGATCGCCTGCCCGAACGCCTCGCGCTCACCGGCGTACTTCACCGACTCGTCGACGCAGCCCTGGGCCAGACCCACCGACAGCGCGGAGATCGCGATCCGGCCCTCGTCGAGGATCGAGAGGAACTGCGCGTAGCCGCGCCCCCGCTCCCCCACGAGGTTCTCCGCGGGCACGCGCACCTCGTCGAACGAGAGCTCCCTCGTGTCCGAGGCGTTCCAGCCGACCTTCGAGTACCGCTTCCCGACGACGAAGCCCGGCGTCCCCGAGGGCACGATGATCGCCGAGATCTCCTTGCCGCCGTCCGGGCGCGTGCCGGTGACGGCGGTGACGGTGACGAGCCCGGTCAGCTCGGTGCCGGCGTTGGTGATGAACGCCTTCGACCCGTTGATGACCCAGTGCCCGTCCTCGAGCCGGGCGGCGGTGCGCGTGGAACCGGCGTCCGAGCCACCCCCGGCCTCGGTCAGCCCGAAGGCACCCAGCATCTCGCCCGAGCACAGGCGCGGCAGCCACTCCTGCTTCTGCGCCTCGGTGCCGAACCGGAAGATCGGCATCGCCCCGAGCGAGACGCCGGCCTCGACGGTGATGGCCATCGACGAGTCGACGCGGGCGAGTTCCTCCAGGACGACGCAGAGGTCGAAGTAGGTGCCGCCCCCGCCGCCGTACTCCTCCGGGAGGGGGAGGCCGAACAGCCCGAGCTCGCCCATCTGCCGCACGATGTGCGCGGGGAACTCGTCGCGCTCGTAGTACTCGCCGATCTGCGGGGCGATGACCTCGCGGGCGAACTCGCGCACCGTCGTCCGCAGGGCCTCGGTCTCGTCGCTGAGCCGGTAGTCCAGCATTCAGTCCTCCTGCTCGGTGGCGGCCGGGGTCACCAGCGCCACCCGCTCGTCCAGCCCGACCGTCCGGCCGGCTGTCACTCCGAGCTCGGTCACCGTGCCCGCGATCGGGGCGGTGAGCACGTGCTCCATCTTCATGGCCTCGACGACGAGCAGCGGGGCGCCCGCCTCGACCTGATCGCCCACGGACGCCTGCACCACGGTCACCGTGCCTGGCATGGGCGAGGTCACCACGCCGTCGCCACCGGTCGCCCCCGAGGACGACGCCAGGCGCTCGTGCTCGCGCAGCGCGGCCACCCGCCCGCCGGCGGCCAGCCACACCGTGCCGCCGTCGTGCACGACGACGAAGGACGACGTCCGGCCGTCCAGGGTCACCCGCAGCCGCTCCCCGTCGCGGACGGCGCGGGCCGGTGCCGGGTCGCCCTCGCCGACCGCGACCTGCGCGTCGGTGGAGCGCCCCCGCACCCGGACGGTCACCGGCTCCCCGCCGGGCGCCTGGAGCCGGCGGACCGTCCAGGCGGGCTCGCCCAGGCGCCACCCGTCGGGCACGTCCCACCGGTCGACCAGTGCGCCGACCGGCTCGCCCTCGACCAGCAGAGCCAGCGCGGCCGCGGCGTAGACCTCGGCCGGCGGGGGTTCGGGCAGGGTGAGCGACTCCCCACGGCGCTCGATCAGCCCCGTGTCCAGCCGCCCGGCGACGACGTCGGGGTCGCCCAGCAGCTCCTGCAGGAAGCCGGCGTTCGTCGTCACCCCGAGGACGGCGGTGCGCCCCAGCGCCGCCACCAGGCGCGCACGGGCGGTCTCCCGGGTGGGCGCCCACGCGATGACCTTGGCCAGCATCGGGTCGTAGTCGGTGCCGACGACGGTGCCCACGGCCAGCGAGCTGTCCACCCGGATGCCCGGGCCCTCGGCCTCCACGAGCCCGACCACGGTGCCCGCCTGGGGCAGGAACCCGCGGGCGGGGTCCTCGGCGTAGAGGCGGGCCTCGATCGCGTGGCCGTCCAGCGAGACGTCGCTCTGGTCGACCGGCAACCGCTCGCCCGCGGCGACCCGGAGCTGCTGCTCGACGAGGTCCAGCCCGGTGATCAGCTCGGTGACCGGGTGCTCGACCTGCAGGCGGGTGTTCATCTCGAGGAAGAAGAAGTCCCGGGGCCGGTCGGCGTCCACGATGAACTCGACCGTGCCGGCACCGGTGTACCCGACCGCCTTCGCCGCCTCGACCGCCGCCCGGCCCATGGAGGCGCGCATCGCGGTGTCCAGGAGCGGGGAGGGCGCCTCCTCGATGACCTTCTGGTGCCGGCGCTGCAGGGAGCACTCGCGCTCGCCGAGGTGGATCACGTTGCCGTGGGCGTCGCCGAGCACCTGGACCTCGATGTGCCGGGAGTTGCCGACGTAGCGCTCGACCAGGAGCGTGTCGTCGCCGAAGGAGCTGCGCGCCTCGCGTCGTGCGGCGGCAATGGCATCGGGCAGCTCGTCGGCCGAGCGCACCACGCGCATGCCCTTGCCACCACCACCGGCGCTGGGCTTCAGCAACGCCGGGAAGCCGACGGCGACGGCGGCGTCCGCGACCTGCTCGTCGGTCATCCCGGGCTCGGTGCGACCGGGGACGACCGGCACGCCGGCGGCCATCACGGTCTGCTTGGCACGGATCTTGTCGGCCATCGCCTCGATCGCGTCCACCGGCGGCCCGATGAAGACGACCCCTGCCGCGGCGCACGCCTTGGCGAAGTCCACGTTCTCGGACAGGAAGCCGTACCCGGGGTGGATCGCCTGGGCTCCGGTGCGGGCCGCCGCATCGAGCACCCGCTCGATCGACAGGTAGCTCTGCGCCGCGGGTGCGGGGCCGATGGGCACGGCGACGTCGGCCATCCGGGTGTGCAGCGCACCGGCGTCGGCGTCGCTGTGGACGGCGACCGACCGGATGCCCATCTCGCGCAGCGTGCGGATCACCCGGACGGCGATCTCGCCCCGGTTGGCCACGAGGACGGTCTCGAACACCTACGCCACCGCCCGAATCTGCTTTTCCGCGGAAAAGCGGACCGCTTTACCGCGGAAAAGCGGAGTGCTGCTGGGGTCACATGCGGAAGACGCCATAGCCGACCTCCTCGAGGGGCGCGTTGGCGCAGGCGGACAGGGCCAGGCCGAGCACGGTGCGGGTCTGCGTCGGGTCGATCACGCCGTCGTCCCAGAGGCGGGCGGTGGCGTAGTACGGGTGGCCCTGCTGCTCGTACTGCTCGCGGATCGGCGCCTTGAACGCCTCCTCGTCCTCGGCCGGCCACTCCTCACCGCGGGCCTCCAGGCCGTCGCGGCGCACCTGCGCGAGCACCGACGCCGCCTGCTCCCCGCCCATGACGGAGATGCGGGCGTTGGGCCAGGTGAACAGGAAGCGGGGTGAGTAGGCCCGGCCGCACATCGAGTAGTTGCCGGCACCGAACGAGCCGCCGATGACGACGGTCAGCTTGGGCACCCGGGCGCAGGCGACGGCGGTGACCATCTTGGCGCCGTGCTTGGCGATGCCGCCGGCCTCGTAGTCGCGGCCGACCATGAACCCGGAGATGTTCTGCAGGAAGAGCAGCGGGATCTTCCGGCGGTCGCACAGCTCGATGAAGTGCGCGCCCTTGAGCGCGGACTCGCTGAACAGGACGCCGTTGTTCGCGACGATCCCGACGGGGTGGCCGTGCAGCCGGGCGAAGCCGGTGACCAGGGTCGACCCGTAGAGCGGCTTGAACTCGGCGAACCGGCTGCCGTCGACCAGCCGGGCGATGACCTCGCGGACGTCGTAGGGCGTGCGCGGGTCCGGCGGCACGACCTCGACAACCGAGGCCGGGTCCAGCAGCGGTTCCTCGACCGGTTCGACGTCCCACGGCCGGGGCTCGCGCGGACCGAGGGTGCCCACGATCTGGCGGACGATCTGCAGCGCGTGCGCGTCGTCGTCGGCCAGGTGGTCGGTGACGCCGCTGACCCGGCTGTGCAGGTCTCCCCCGCCCAGATCCTCCGCGGTGACCACCTCGCCGGTGGCGGCCTTCACCAGCGGCGGGCCGCCCAGGAAGATCGTCCCCTGGCCGCGGACGATGACCGCCTCGTCGCTCATGGCCGGCACGTACGCGCCGCCGGCGGTGCACGAACCCAGGACGGCGGCGATCTGCGCGATCCCGGCCTTGGACAGGTTCGCCTGGTTGAAGAAGATCCGGCCGAAGTGCTCCCGGTCGGGGAAGACGTCGTCCTGCATCGGCAGGAAGGCGCCGCCGGAATCGACCAGGTAGATGCAGGGCAGCCGGTTGTGCAGCGCCACCTCCTGCGCCCGCAGGTGCTTCTTCACCGTCATCGGGTAGTAGGTGCCGCCCTTGACGGTCGCGTCGTTGGCGACGACGACGCACTCGCGGCCGGCGACGCGGCCGATACCGGTGATGATCCCCGCGGCCGGGGCGTCGCCGTCGTACAGACCGTGTGCGGCCAGCGGCGAGAGCTCGAGGAACGGGCTGCCCGGGTCGAGCAGCGCGTCGACGCGCTCGCGGGGCAGCAGCTTGCCGCGGGACACGTGCCGCTCGCGGGCGCGCTCTCCCCCACCCAGGGCCACCCGGCCCAGCTCCGCGGCGAGGTCGGCGGCCAGCGCGGCGTGCGCCGCCGCGTTGCGGGCGGCGGCGCCGGGATCGGTGGGCGTGGTTCGGGCGAGCACCGGGGCGTCCACGGGTGCAGGTTAACCAGCGTTCACTCCGGAGGACCAGTGATCGCCGCGAGTCGGTGAACCGGAGTTCACCGTCGGTAGGATTCCGGCGTGACGACGACCGGCTCGGAGCGGGACACCGCGCTGCACGCCGACGCCGACCGGCCCTCGCGGCGGGAGCAGATCCTGCAGGCCGCGGCCCAGCTGTTCGCCGAGCGCGGCTCCCGCGCCGTCGGCGTGGACGACGTCGGTGCGGCGGTCGGCGTGACCGGCCCGGCGATCTACCGGCACTTCGCCGGCAAGGACGCCATGCTCGCCGAGATGCTGCTGCGGATCAGCGAGCGCCTGCTGGTCGGTGGGACCGAGCGGGTCTCCACCGCCGGGGCCGACCCCCGGGCTCAACTGCGCGCGCTGGTCGAGTTCCAGGTCGACTTCGCCCTGGACAACCCCGCGCTGATCACCGTCCACGACCGCGACCTGGGCTCGCTGGCCGACTCCGACGCCGCGCAGGTGCGCCGGTTGCAGCGCCGCTACGTGGAGGTGTGGGTCGCCGTGCTGGCCCGGCTGCACCCCACGGCCGAGGCCGCCGCCTGCCGCGCGCGGGCGCACGCCGTGTTCGGGCTGATCAACTCGACTCCGCACAGCGCCGGCCGGCTCGACCGCTCGGCGATGGCCCGGCTGCTCACCGACATGGCGTCGGCCGCGGCGACCGCCTGAACGCTCCCTTCGCGCGGGTCAGTCGGCGGGCAGCGGCGGCGTGGTCAGCGACAGCCCGCTGGTGGCGACCTGGTCGACCTCGGCATCCGTACCACCAGCGGACGGCCTCACCCAGGCGCTCTCCACGATGGTGACCGTCGGGCCGGAGACCGCGCTCGCGTACTCGGCCTCGTCGCCCAGCTCCTCCGGCCCGCCGGGGTAGGTCAGCCCCTCACGCAGCAGGTCGCTGACGTTGCCGCTGCCGCTGGTGTCGGTCAGGCCCCGCAGCTCGCGCGCCGCCACGGTGTCGGGCATCCGCACCCGCGCGACGGAGACCACCACCTCGCGGCCGCCGACCTGCCCCGAGTAGAGCGCCCGGGACAGGCCCGTGCAGTCCGACGTCTCGAAGAAGGTCGCGGTGTCGCCATAGGCGTTGCCCACGCAGGTCTCGTCGACCTCGGCCGCGCGCAGGGTGTACGACACGCCCCCCACCTGCTGCACGCTGCCCACCGCGGGGCCGGTTGGCACCGGCTCCGCGGGCTCCGTCGGGGCCGCCGTGCCGCCGTCGCCGTCCCGCTCGGCCAGCGCCAGCGACAGGCCCACGCCGATGAGCGCCAGGACCAGGACGGCAGCGAGCACCAGCAGGGTGCGGCGGGTGCGCCCGGGCCTGTCCGGATCCGAGTCGTCCTGCTCGGCGGTGCGGTCCCAGAAGTGCTGCGTTGCCGGTTCCGCGGTCGCCGCCGTGGCGGGCGGCTGCTGCGCGGGCAGGACGGCGGTGCCGGGCGGTGCATCGGCGAGGTCCGGCTCGGCACCGGCGAAGAGCCCGCCGATGCCCGCGTCACCGGAGGGCGGCTCCGAGGGTCCGTCCACGGCCACGGTGTCCCGCGCCGACACCGCAGCGGCAGGGGCAGGCGCAGCGGCGGCGGCGGAGGAGACGGACGGCCCGTCGATGGCCACGGTGTCCCCGGCCGGCCTCGCGGCAGCGGCCGTCACGGGCGGGGAGGGCGGAGCTGCGGGGCTCCCGGGCGCGGTCGGCGGAGCAGTGGCGACGGGATTCGTCGCGCCGTCGTCGGACGGAGCGCCGCCGGGCTGCGGGGTGGCCGCGGCCTGGGCGGCTGCGGCGGCGTGCGCGGCCGCGACCGAGGCGGCCACCGCCTGCTCGATCGACTCCCGCGTGGGTCCGGCCGGCTGCGCCGGGGGCTGCTGCGGTGTGGGGGGCTGCGGCACGGGGGCCGGCTGCGCGGGCGGAGCCCCCGGTGCAGCGGCGGCAGGCGTGGCGGCCATCGCCGCCGGCGTCAGGAGCTGCGACCGGCGCAGCACGTAGGGCGAGTACGGGAACCCCTCGCCGTTGAGCTCCTCGACCGAGGGACCGCGCCCCTGCAGGCCCAGCGCCTCCAGCGCGGCGCGCACGTCGGCGGTCGTCCACAGCCGCGGGTTGTCCACGCCGGTGTACCGGCTGGCCCGCGCGATGCCGAGCAGCAGGGAGCGGGTCTCGAGCAGGGCGACCTGGTCACCCTCGCCGAGATCGCCGTCGGCCGGCAGGAGGCCCTCGATCGCCCCGGTCAGCACGGTGACCCGGGCGATCCGCCCCGGCTCGAGGCCGGCCCGGCGCAACCGCATCGCCGTCTCCATCCCGGCGCGCATGAGTCCGTCCAGCGGCGTGGAGCCCCCACCGGCGAGCTGCAGGACCGCGCCGCCGGTGCCGGCCGGGCCGATGGTCCAGGGCCCCTCGGGCGAGGCGTTGACGACGCCGGACTGGCGCACGACCTCGGCCACGCGCACCACGGCGATGCCCTCGGGCACGAAGAGGACGGCGTCGGAGAGCCGGCGCTGCAGGGGCCCGTCGGCGAACGGGATCGCCGCCACCACGGCGCCACGGATGGCGTTGCCGGTGTCCCAGCGCACCAGTTCTGAGAAGAAGGCACGTTCCCCGTCCGTCTGCGGCGGCAGCGGGGTGAGGGGCAGCACGGTCGTCCTCCGGGGAGTGGTGGGCGGGCTCGGGCACCGGTCGGGTCCGGTGGTCGATCGACCCCCGGCGATCGACCTCGACGCTACGTCACATCACGGAGGCGTCTCGGGGACCGCGCCGGACGTACCGCGAATCACCCGCCGCGGATGGAACGGCACGCCAGCCGCCCACGGGACGGCGCCGGTGGCGGTGCGTACTGTTCTGCGCCGTGGCTGACAGCGCAGGGCACCTGGTCTGGATCGACTGCGAGATGACCGGACTGGACCTCGTCAAGGACAAGCTCATCGAGGTCGCGGTGATCGTCACCGACTCCGAGCTCAACGTCCTGGACCCCGGTCTGGACCTCATCATCGGCGCCGACGACGCCGACCTCGACGGCATGAACGAGGTCGTCCAGGAGATGCACCGCAAGTCGGGGCTCACCGAGGAGGTGCGCGCCTCCACGCTGACCGTGGCCGAGGCCGAGCAGCAGGTGCTGGCCTACATCAAGCGGTGGGTGCCCGAGCGCCGGACGGCGCCGCTGTGCGGCAACTCCATCGGCACCGACCGCGGCTTCCTCGCCCGGGACATGCCCGAGCTCGACGACCACCTGCACTACCGGATGATCGACGTCTCCTCGGTCAAGGAGCTCGCCCGCCGCTGGTTCCCCCGGGTCTACTTCGGGCAGCCGGCGAAGGGCCTGGCCCACCGCGCGCTGGCCGACATCATCGAGTCTGTGCGCGAACTGGCCTACTACCGGCGCACCGTGTTCGTGGACGCGCCCGGCCCCAGCAGCTCCGAGGCCAAGAAGGCGGCCGAGGACGTCGTCGGCGGCTTCGCGGCGCTGCTCGCCGGCGAGGACGGGAAGCCCTCCACCGGAGCGTGAGGCACGCCCCTCCCCCGTCCTCGTCAGGCGGAGGGGCGGCTCCGGTATCGTTGCCCCGGTTCCCCTCCCGCTCGCGCGCGGAGGACGGACATGGTGGGTGTAGCTCAGCTGGTAGAGCGCCAGGTTGTGATCCTGGATGTCGCGGGTTCAAGTCCCGTCACTCACCCCACCCGGAGAGGCCCTGGTCGGTCCGCCGACCAGGGCCTCTCCATGTCCGGGTGTCCGCCGGGGGCATGCCGTCCGTGTCGGTCATGCGCATCACGACATCGGGCCGGTGGTCATTGACCTGGGGGCGACCGCACGGGAAGGTGCCGTCCATCCGTCGGGTGCCGACCACGAGCGTCCGACACGTCGCCCTCCCGGCACCTGGAGGCACCCCCTGACAGTCGCCCTCGACCCTCCTGGCACCAGCGCCACGACGTCCACGACCACCGGCCTCGTCGGGCTCGCCGCGCTCACGTCGATCGGCGCGGGGGCCATCCACGCCGCTGCCATCGGGGTCCACAGCGAGCACCGGCCGGCCGTCGTGGCGTTCACCGCCGTCGCCGCCTTCCAGCTGGCGTGGGGCGTCCTTGCCCTCGTCCGCGGCAACCGCCTCGTCGCCGTCCTCGGCCTGCTGATCGGGACGGGCGCCCTCGCCGGCTGGGCCCTCGCCAAGGTGAGCGGCATCCCCTTCGTCGCCGGCCTCGACCAGGCCGAACCCATCCAGACGGCGGACGGCCTCGCGGCCGGCCTCGCCCTCACGTCGGTGCTCGCCCTGGGCTCCGCACTGTGGCCGGAGCACGACGCCCGCCTCAGGTTGAAGGCGCCGCTGCCACTCATGGCCGTCGGTGTCTCGGTCCTCACCGTGTTCGGCATGGTGACGGCCGGTTCGCACGCCCACGCCGCCGGAGACGGCCACGGCTCGCACGGGACGGTCGCCGCCGACCACCACGGTGACGAGACCGGGGCCGGGGACCACGTCGAGGACGCCTCGGCGGCCACCGTCCCCTATGACCCCACCAAGCCGATCGACCTGAGCGGCGTCGAGGGCGTCACCCCCGAGCAGCAGGCCGCGGCCGAGAACATCATCGCCGTGACCCTCCACGGCCTCCCCCAGTGGGCCGACCCGGCCCACGCCGAGGCCAACGGGTTCCACTCCATCGGCGACGGCTTCACGGGCACCGAGCACTTCGTCAACGAGGCCCACATGGACGACGACGTCATCCTCGACCCGGACGTCCCCGAGTCCCTCGTGTACGACACGAGCGGCGGCGGTCGCCGGCTGGTGGCGGCCATGTACATGCTGAAGCGGGGCACGCCCCTGGAGCAGGCCCCCGACCTCGGCGGCAACCTCATGCAGTGGCACACCCACGACAACCTCTGCTACAACGCCGACGGCAAGGTCCGGGGAATCACGGATGCGAGCGGCGCCTGCCCGGCGGGCCTCGTCAAGCCGGTCGAGACGCCGATGATCCACGTGTGGCTGGAGCCGCACCCGTGCGGGCCGTTCGCGGCGCTCGAGGGCATCGCCGGGGGCCGCATCCCCGACGGCGAAGAGGTCCTGTGCGACCACGCCCACGGCGACTGACCCACGCGGCCGACCATCCGACGCCGTAACGAGCCGCCACTGGACCCCGGTGCCGGGCTTACGGCGTAAACGAATGGGCTACCGTTGTCCCCGTGCCGTTGATCTACCACTGGGGCGGACCCCGCCATGGACACGTCGACCACGTGACGGACGAGCAGATCGTCTCGTCGCTGCTCGTGTACGACGGTCCGAAGTGGATCGGCGTCTACGAGCCCCTCGACCCCCCGCAGGTCCGCGACACCCCCCAGGGGCCGGCTGCGGTCTGGATCGTCCGCGAGTAGCGCGTCGGCCGACCGCGGTCGACCTCGACGCCCGGCCGGGGCAGAGTCGCGGCCATGCCCCTCATCAGCACGCGCTTCGACGCCACCAGCACCGCCGCCGACGTCGTCGCCGGCCACGACCTCAGCGGGCGACGGGCGATCGTCACCGGTGGCGGCTCCGGGATCGGCGTGGAGACCGTGCGCGCGCTGGCGTCGGCCGGCGCAGAGGTCACCATCGCCGTCCGCGATCCCGAGCAGGGCGCCCGCGCCGCCAAGAACATCGCCGGGACGACCGGCAGCACCACCGTGCGGGTCGCCCGCCTCGACCTGCTCGACCTCGACTCCGTCGCGGCGATCGTCGCCGACTGGGACGGCCCGCTCGACCTCCTGATCAACAACGCCGGCGTGATGGCGCTGCCGCAGCTGACCCTGACCGACCACGGCTGGGAGACGCAGTTCGCCACCAACCACCTCGGCCACTTCGCGCTGACGGTCGGCCTGCACGACGCCCTGGCAGCGGCCCCCGACGGCGCCCGCATCGTCTCGGTGTCCTCCACCGGCCACCTGGCCTCGCCGGTGCACTTCGAGGACATCCACGTCGCGCAGCGGGCGTACGACCCGTGGCAGGCCTACGGCCAGTCGAAGACGGCGAACGTGCTGCTCGCGGTCGAGGCGACCCGGCGCTGGGCCGACGACGGCATCGTGGCCAACGCGCTCATGCCCGGCGGGATCATGACCAACCTTCAGCGGCACGTCTCCGCCGACGTCATCGAGGGCTGGGAGAAGGCGCAGCGCGAGGGCACGGTGACCTTCAAGACCCCCGAGCAGGGCGCGGCCACCACCCTCGTCGCCGCCGTCGCCCCGGAGTTCGCCACCGGCGGGCACTACCTGGAGGACTGCAACGAGGCGCCCACCGTCGCCGACGACGCGAGGGTGCGCAGCGGCGTGCGGCAGTGGGCGTTGGACGCGGACAACGCCCGCCGGCTGTGGGAGGTCAGCGAGGAGCACCTCGCACGGCACCACCAGGGCGACTGAGGTCGCGGGGACGTCCGGCGCCCGGACGTCGGTACGGAGGTGTAGAACGGCGGTCGTGCTCCTGACGCGGATCCCTCGGCAAGCCCGGCCCGTCCGGGGCCGGGCGGAGCCGAAAGGTCACCGCGATGAGCAGGACCGACAAGACCGCGCCCTACCGCCTCAAGCAGGCCGAGCACCCCGAGCAGTGGTGGCGGCCTGAGCTCCGCTGCACCTGCACCGTCTGCAAGGAGCCCCAGCGGCAGGCCAGCCGCCGTCGCCGCCGCCAGGAGAAGCACCAGCTCGACCACTGGGAGGCCGAGTATCGGTAGCGCACGAGGCCCTGGTCGACATCCGACCAGGGCCTCGTCGCGTCTCCGCCGCCTGTCAGCCGATGCGCATCGGCAGGGCCCGCGGCCCGCGAATCTGGCCGGCCGACCACCGCACGGCGTCGGGGTCCGCGAGGCTGAACTCGGGGATCCGGTCCAGCCAGACGTCCAGCGCCACGGTCAGCTCCATCCGCGCCAAGTGGGAACCGACGCAGCGGTGGATGCCCAGCC
Organism: Blastococcus aurantiacus; assembly: GCF_900102425.1. Classification (GTDB taxonomy): domain Bacteria; phylum Actinomycetota; class Actinomycetes; order Mycobacteriales; family Geodermatophilaceae; genus Blastococcus; species Blastococcus aurantiacus. Next base: position 15,638 of record NZ_FNBT01000004.1, on the reverse strand, counting down.
CGAACGCCGCGTGCCGGTTCACCTCCCGATCGATGACGACCTCGTCGGCCCGCTCGAAGCGCTCCGGGTCGCGGTTCGCGGACGGGAAGGGCAGGAGGACCCAGTCCTCCTTCTTCATCTGGACGCCGCCGAGCTCCACGTCCTCCTTGACCAGGCGCGCCATGGTGACCGGTGCGTAGGCCCGGAGGAACTCCTCGACCGCCTTCGGGCGCAGGGAGCGGTCCGCCACCAGGCGCTCGCGGTCCTGCGGGTTCTTCGCCAGGTGCCACAGCGAGGAGCCGATCGCGCTCCACGTCGTGTCGATGCCGGCGATGAGCAGCAGCGTCATGGTGCCCACGACGTGCTGCGGGGTCAGCCGCTGCCCGTACAGCTCGGCGTTGAGGAGGTAGGTCGTGAGGTCCTCGCGCGGGTTGTCCAGGTGGTCGCGGACCTGCTCGAACAGGTAGTCCGACAGCGCCATCCCCCGGGCCTGGCGCTCCTCGAGCGGGCCGTTGGCCCCCTCGAGCGCGTTCTCGACGAAGTGCGCGAACTTCTCGCTGTCCTCCTGCGGGAACCCGAGCATGTCGGCGATGACCCGCATGGGGATGTACATGCCGTAGTCGGTCGCGGCGTCGACGACGTCCCGGCCGGCGAAGGTGTCGATCAGCGAGTGGCAGAACGCCTCGGTCGTCACCGCCTGCTTGGCGACGTTGGCCTTGGTGAACGCCGGCAGCAGGAGCTTGCGCGCGTCGTGGTGGAACGGCGGGTCCGAGGAGATCGGCGGCGCCAGTCCGACCGGTGCCACGTCCATCGGCGGCCGGACGTTGCTCACGATGATCGCCCGGGACGTGAAGTGCTCGGTGTCGTAGGCGATCGCGGCGACGTCCTCGTACCGCGTGGGCAGCCAGGCCCCTCCGAAGCGCTCGGTGCGCGCGACCGGGCACCGGCCCCGGAGGTCGTCCCAGACCTCGATCGCGTTCTCGGCGTACTCGGGCTCCAGGTGGGAGAAGTCAGTGGTCCAGTCGCTGACCGGGCCGGTGACGATCTCGTTGAACGTGCCCAGCTGGGCCTGCGCGATGCGCTGCTGCCGGGCCTCCTCGGTGAACCTGTCGTCGACGGTCATGCCCGCACCTGCTCGTGGACCAGGACGGCGAGCTCGGGGCAGTTGGCCGCGGCGAGCCGGGCGTCACCCTCCCGCCCCTCGGGCACGTCCCGGTCGGCGGTGAGCTCGGTCAGGACCGCGTAGCCCTCCTCGTCCTCCCCGAAGAGATCCGGGGCGAGGTCGTAGCAGCGGCCGTGGCCCTGGCACGTCGCGGAATCGATGCTGACTCTCATGTGCGGCTTCCGATCTGTTCTCCGGTGTGGACGGGTGCGAGGCAGGTGACGACGCGGATGAGGAGCTCGGTCCACTCCCGGTCGTCGACGTCGTGCAGGTCGGGACCGAGCAGCGTGGTCCCGGCGGCCAGGGCGAGGCAGAAGTGCGCCACGGCCTGGGGCGAGAGTTCGGAGTCGAGTTCGCCTCGGGACTGGCCGTCCCGGACGAGGCCGGCCAGCCAGTCGGCCCGCTCGGCGGTGTAGTCGCGCAGCGCCGTCGCCACCTCGCCGTGGTGCCGGGCGGCGATGAGCGCCTCGACCGCCAGGAAGGACTCCGGCTCCTGACGGCGGCGCAGCGCCGCTCCGGTCTGCAGGAGGAGATCGGCCACCGAGCGGGTGGGGAACCTGGCCACCAGGTCGGCCAGCGGCCGGCGCCCGTGCGCGCGCAGGGCGCCGATCAGCAGGTCCGCCCGGGACGTGAAGTAGCAGTACAGCGCACTGTTGCTCAGACCGGCCGCGGTGGCGATGTCGGCCACGCGAGTGCCGTCGTAACCGCGGGCGGCGAAGACGTCGGCCGCGGCGCGGAGCAGCCGCCGACGGGTGTCCTCGGCATTGGCTCCGACGGTTCGCCCCATACGGGAAATGAAATGTGATTCAGTTCACTTTGTCGAGGGGCTGGCGCGTGTCATCTCAAAAACTCTGCCCCGGGTCGACGAAGCCTGCGGGCGGACCGCCGGGTCGGGTCCCCGTGCCAGACTCCGGCCATGACCACGAGCGCCCGCCCCGACCAGGCCGGATCGCGGCTCGCCGAGCTGTCGACGCCGGCCCTCGTCGTCGATCACGGTCCCCTGGAGCGCAACCTCGCCACGATGGCCGGCGTCTGGCCGGGGCGTCGGCTGCGGCCGCACGTCAAGGCGCACAAGACCAGCGGGCTGGCCCGTCGCCAGGCCGAGCTCGGGCACACCGGCTTCACCTGCGCGACGATCCGCGAGGTGGAGGTCATGGCCGCGGCGGGGCTGGGTGAGGACCTGCTGCTGGCCAACGAGGTCCTCGACATGCACCGGCTCGGCGCGGTCGTGAAGTCCGGCGCCCGGGTGACCGTCGCCGTCGACTCCGACGCCGTGCTCGCAGCCGCCGTGGCCGGGGGCGTCCGGGAGGTGCTGATCGACGTCAACGTCGGGCTCCCCCGGTGCGGCTGCGACCCGGCGGACGCCGGCCGGCTCGCCGACGCGGCACGGGCCGCAGGCCTCGAGGTGCGCGGCGTCATGGGCTACGAGGGCCACCTGATGATGGTCGCCGATCCCGTGGAGCGGGCCGGGAAGACGGCGGGCGCCATGGCGATGCTGCAGCAGGCGCACGCGGACGTGGGCGGCGACATCCTCTCCGGCGGCGGCACCGGCACCTGGCGGACCAATGCCGTCGTCACCGAGCTGCAGGCCGGCTCCTACGCGCTCATGGACACCGCGTACGCCGCGCAGGACGACGTCCCCTTCGAGCAGGCGCTCACCGTGCTCGCGACCGTGGTCTCGGTGAACAGCAGCAAGGGCTACGCCGTCGCGGACGCCGGCCTCAAGGCGTTCGGCATGGACCACGGCAACCCGACCCTGCCGGGCGCGGCGGTCTGGTACTGCTCGGACGAGCACACGATCTTCTCGATGGAGGACGGCGCACCGCTGCCCGCCGTCGGCGACCGGGTGCGGCTCGTGCCCGCGCACATCGACCCCACCTGCGCGATGCACGAGCGCATGTGGGTTGTCGACGGCAACGACGTCGTCGTCGACTGCTGGCCGGTCGACATGCGGGGCTGGTAGCGCCGGGTCGGCGTGCAGCGTCCGGCACCCCTCGATGCGTCTGACAGCTGACGGCGGCTGACGGGAGCGGGACATGGCGGACAGGGCAGAGGTTGTGGTACTGGTCGGCGTGCTGCTCGCGGTCACCGGAACGGGGTGCTCCACCCCGGCCGATGCCGAGCAGGCGTCGGCGTCGGGGTGGCGGCAGCTGCCGGATGCGCCCGTGGGACCGCGCGACGACGCGGTGCTCGTCGGCCTGGGCGACCGCGTGCTCGTCGTCGGGGGCTGGAGGTTCTCCTGCCCGCCGAACGCCGACTGCTCCGCCCCGCAGGATCCGCTGTTCCGCGACGGCGCTGTCTACGACGCCACCACGGACGCCTGGTCGTCCATCGCCCCGCCTCCGTTCGGCCTGCGCCGCGGAGAGGGCGACACCGCCGCGCTCGACGGCACCGCCTACCTGGTCACCGGCTGCGCCGACGGACCGGCCTGCGAGGCACCGCCCCGGCTGCTGTCCTACCGCCCGGACGACGACCGGTGGTCCGACCACGGCGTGATCCCCGGGGTGCAGCCAGTCCCCCGCCGCGTCACCACGCTGGACGGGAGCCTGCTGGTCTACTCGACCGGCGACACGCTCGTCCCGGCCGCCGACCTCCTCTTCGACCCGGGGACCGCCGCCTGGACCGAGCTGCCCGACGACCCGCTGCCCTGGAGCTACGACCGCTACATCGTGCCGGTGGGGCGCCAGCTCGTCCTCGCCGGTTCCCCGAGCCCGGTCCTCCCCCCGAGCGCCGAACCCGCGGACATGGCCGACCGCTTCGACCGCAAGCTCGCCGCCCGGTTCGACCTCGACCGTGCCGAGTGGGTCGTGCTCCCGGACGCCCCCGGGCAGGGGCGTCAGATGTGGCCCACCGATCGGGGTCCGCTGCTGCACGGGTACGAGAGCGGCTCGCCCGCATGGATCCTGGACCCCGGCACGTGGTCGTGGACGGCTCTGCCTGCGCACACAGGCGGCAGCGCGAACATCCACGGCGTGCTGGACGCCGGCCGGGCCGTCTACGCCGGCGCCCCGCTCCGGGTCTACGACAGCCGCACGAACGCGTACGTGTCCGTCCCGGACCCGCCCGGCGGGGCGGATGTGTACGGCTCTTCCAGCGCCGCGCTGGGCCGGCGCCTCGTCATCTTCGGCGGGCACCGGACGCCCACCAGCAGCTCCGGCGGCGCGAGCGGAGCGGTCGACGACGTCTGGTCGTGGACCCCTCCCCCCGGCTGACCGCCGGCCGCGCGGGACCGGTCAGCCGATGCGCAGGGGCAGCGCCCGGGGACCGCGGATCTGACCGGTGGACCAGCGCACGCCAGACGGGTCCGCCAGCGAGAACTCCGGGACGCGGTCCAGCCAGACGTCGAGCGCCACCCGCAGCTCCATCCGGGCCAGGTGGGACCCGACGCAGCGGTGGATGCCCAGACCGAAGGCCGCGTGCCGGTTGACCTCGCGGTCGATGAGCACCTCGTCGGCCCGCTCGAAGCGCTCGGGGTCCCGGTTGGCGGCGGGGAAGGGCAGCAGCACCCAGTCCTCGGCCTTCATCTCCACCCCGCCGAAGGTCATGTCCTGCTTCACCAGCCGGGCCATGGTGACCGGGGCGTAGGCGCGGAGGAACTCCTCGACCGCCGTCGCACGCAGCGACGGGTCCTCGACGAGGCGGCGCCTGTCCTCCGGGTGTGTGGCCAGGTGCCACAGCGAGGCCCCGATGGCGCTCCACGTAGTGTCGATGCCGGCGATGAGCAGCAGCGCCATGGTGCCGGCCACATGCTGCGGCTCCAGCTTCTGGCCGTACAGCTCGGCGTCGATCAGATGGGTCGTCAGGTCGTCCCGGGGGTTCGCGGCATGGTCGCGGATCTGCGCCAGGAGATAGTCGAAGAGCTCGTTGCCGCGCTCCTCGCGCTCCTCCATCGGGTCGTTGATCCCCTCCAGCGCGTTCTCCACGAACACCTTGAACTGCGGGCCGTCCTCGGCGGGGAAGCCCAGCATGTCGGCGATCACGCGGATGGGGATGTGCATGCCGTACTCCGTCGCCGCATCGACGACGTCGCGGCCGGCGAGGCCGTCGATCAGCGAGTGGCAGAACGCCTCGGTCGTCACCGCCTGCTTCGCCACGTTCGCCTTGGTGAACGCCGGCAGCAGCAGCTTGCGCGCGTCGTGGTGGAACGGCGGGTCCGACGAGATGGGCGGCTCACCGCCCACCGGCGCCAGGTCCAGCGGAGGGCGGTAGTTGTTCACGATGATCGCGCGAGAGCTGAAGTGCTCGGTGTCGTAGGCGATCGCCTGCACGTCCTCGTACCGCGTGGGCAGCCAGGCGCCGCCGAACCGCTCGGTGTGGGCGATCGGGCATCGCTCCCTCAGGTCCGCCCAGATCTCGATGGCGTTCGCGGCGTACTGCTCGTCGATGTGCGAGAAGTCGGTGGCCCAGTCCGACACCGGCCCGGTCACGGGCTCGCTCCACGTCCCGAGCTCCTCCTCCACGGGCTCCCGCCGATGGAAGTCCTCGGTGAACCTGTCATCGACGGTCATCGTCGCCCCTTCGCCTGCGGATTCGAGTCGTGCACCCGGGGGCGGCCTCGAGGCCCGGCCCGAACCCAGCAATTGAAATGTGATTCAGTTCACCCCGTCAAGGGTCTTCGGCCCCGCGGCATCCATGTCGGGGGCCGCACATGTTCCGGTAGCCGGTGGATGCCTACGATCCGCAGGCCCGGCCGAGCCGGCCCGCGCTGACGGAGACGACGAGGAGTGCACGTGGCGAACCACGGCGAGTGGCAGTTCGGCATCTACTTCAACGGGCTGGTCGGGCAGAAGCCGTCACTGCCGATGAGCTACGACGCCCTCGAGCGGGCCGCCGAGGCCGCCATGTCCGAGGAGGTGTGGTCCTACGTGGCCGGCGGCGCCGGCAACGAGCACACCCAGCGCGCGAACGTGACCGCCTTCGAGCGGTGGGGCCTCATGCCCCGGATGCTGGCGGGCGCCGCGCAGCGCAAGCTCGGCGTCGAGATCTTCGGGCAGCAGCTGCCGACGCCGCTGATGATGGCGCCGGTCGGTGTCATCGGCATCTGCGAGCCCGAGGGGCACGGTGACCTCACGACCGCGCGCGCCGCCGCGGCCACCGGCGTCCCGATGATCGCCTCGACGCTGATGCAGGACCCGCTGGAGGACGTCGCCGCCGCCCTCGGGGACACCCCGGGCTGGTTCCAGCTCTACCCGCCGAACGACCGCGAGCTGACCGAGAGCCTGGTCCGCCGGGCCGAGGCTGCCGGGTACCAGGCGATCGTCATCACCCTGGACACGCTCGCCCTGGGCTGGCGGCCGCGGGACCTGAGGATCGCGAGCTTCCCGCAGCTCACCGGCCTCTGCCTGGCCAACTACACCTCCGACCCGGTGTTCCGCTCCCGGCTGGACGCTCCCCCGGAGGAGGACCCGCAGGCCGCCACCGGCCTGTGGGCCAGGATCTTCGGCAACCAGAGCCTGAGCTGGGACGACCTCGCCTGGTTCCGCTCCCTCACCACGCTGCCGATCCTGCTGAAGGGCATCTGCTCCCCCGACGACGCACGTCGCGCCGTCGACGCCGGCATGGACGGCATCTACTGCTCCAACCACGGCGGGCGCCAGGCCAACGGCGGCCTGCCCGCCATCGATTGCCTCGCCGACGTCGTGGACGCCGCCGGCGACGCGCCGGTGATCTTCGACAGCGGAGTCCGCGGCGGCCCCGACATCGTGAAGGCCCTCGCGATGGGCGCGCGGGCGGTCGCGGTGGGGCGCCCCTACGCCTACGGCCTGGCCGTCGGCGGGCAGGAGGGCATCGAGCACGTGCTCCGCAGCCTGCTCGCCGAGACCGACCTGACGATGGCCGTCGACGGCTATCCGACGATCGCCTCGCTCACCCGCGACGCGCTGCGCCCCGTCCGGTGAGGCGGGCGGGTCACCGGCCCAGTTGGGCCGGTGACTCACCACCCTCGAGGTCGCCCTCGGTGTCGAGGTAGGCCTGCTGCAGCTCGGCCAGCAGTGCCGGGTCGGGCTCGGCCCACATGTTCCGGTCGACCGCCTCGAGCAGTCGCTCGGCGATGCCGTGCAGCGCCCACGGGTTCGAGTTCTCCATGAACTCGCGGTTCTCCGGGTCGAGCACGTAGGTCTGCGCGAGACCCTCGTACATCCAGTCGGCGACGACGCCGGTGGTCGCGTCGTAGCCGAACAGGTAGTCGACGGTGGCGGCCATCTCGAAGGCGCCCTTGTAGCCGTGCCGGCGCATGGCGGCCAGCCACTTCGGGTTGACCACCCGCGCGCGGAACACCCGGGAGGTCTCCTCGACCAGCGACCGGGTGCGCACGTGCTCGGGCCGGGTGGAGTCCCCGATGTAGGCCTTGGGCGAGTTCCCCGTCAGCGCACGGACGGTCGCGACCATGCCGCCGTGGTACTGGAAGTAGTCGTCGGAGTCGGCGATGTCGTGCTCGCGGGTGTCGATGTTCTTGGCCGCCACCGCGATACGCCGGTACGAGGTCTCCATGTCCGACCGCGCCGCGACGCCGTCGAGGTCCCGGCCGTAGGCGTAGCCGCCCCACACCGCGTAGACCTCGGCCAGGTCGGCGTCGGTGCGCCAGTTGCGGCTGTCGATCAGCGAGAGCAGCCCGGCCCCGTAGGCCCCGGGCTTCGAGCCGAACACCCGGGTGGTGGCCCGGCGCCGGTCCCCGTGCTCGGCGACGTCGGCGTCCACGTGGGCGCGGACGAAGTTCTGCTCCGGGGTCTCGTCCAGGCCCGCGGCGAGGGTGACGGCGTCGTCGAGCATGGTCACCACGTGCGGGAAGGCGTCCCGGAAGAACCCGGAGATCCGCACGGTGACGTCGATCCGCGGCCGGCCGAGCTCGGCCAGCGGGATGGGCTCGAGTGCGGTCACCCGGCGGGACGCCTCGTCCCACACCGGCCGCACGCCGAGCAGCGCCAGCACCTGGGCGACGTCGTCACCGGAGGTCCGCATCGCCGAGGTGCCCCACACCGAGAGCCCGACCGAGCGCGGGTGCGTGCCGGTCTCGCTCACGTACCGCTCGACGAGCGACTCGGCCAGCCCCTGCCCGGTCTCCCAGGCCAGCCGGGACGGCACGGCACGGGGGTCGACGGAGTAGAAGTTGCGGCCGGTCGGCAGCACGTTGACCAGCCCGCGCAGCGGCGAGCCGGAGGGCCCGGCCGGCACGTAGCCGCCCTCCAGAGCGTGCAGCGCCATGTCGATCTCGTCGGTGGTCCGGGCCAGCCGCGGCACCACCTCGGCGACGGCGAAGTGCAGCACCCGCTCCACCTCGGCGTGCGGCTCCCCCAGCACCTCGAGGACCGTCGGCGCCACGGCGCCGGCTCGCCAGCCGGCGTCCTCCATGGCGGTGACCAGCGCGAGCGCCCGGGCCTCGACCTCGTCGGTCTCGTGCAGCCCGGCCGCGCCGTCCTCGACCAGGCCCAGCGCCTCGCGCAGCCCGGGCATCGCGACCGAGCCGCCCCAGATCTGCCGGGCGCGCAGGATCGCCAGCACCAGCCCGACGCGTGCGTCGCCCTCGGGCGGGGAGCCGAAGACGTGCAGCCCGTCGCGGATCTGGCTGTCCTTGATGGCGCACAGCCAGCCGTCGACGTGCAGGATCATCTCGTCGAACTCGGCGTCGTGCGGCCGGTCGTCCAGGCCCAGGTCGTGGTCGAGCTTGGCGGCCTGGATCAGCGTCCAGATCTGCTGGCGGACGGCGGGCAGCTTGGGCGGGTCCATCGCCGCGATGTTGGCGTGCTCGTCGAGCAGCTGCTCGAGGCGTGCGATGTCGCCGTAGGTCTCGGCGCGGGCCATCGGCGGCACCATGTGGTCGATCAGCGTCGCGTGCGCGCGGCGCTTGGCCTGGCTGCCCTCGCCCGGGTCGTTGACCAGGAACGGGTAGACCATCGGCAGGTCGCCCAGTGCGGCGTCCGGGGCGCAGGCCGCCGAGAGGCCGACGGTCTTGCCGGGCATCCACTCCAGGTTGCCGTGCTTGCCCACGTGCACGACCGCGTGCGCGCCGAACGACGAGCGCAGCCAGTGGTAGGCGGCCAGGTAGTGGTGGCTGGGCGGCAGGTCGGGGTCGTGGTAGATCGCAATCGGGTTCTCGCCGAAGCCGCGGGGCGGCTGCACCATCACCACGACGTTGCCGGAGCGCAGGGCGGCGAACACGATGCAGTCGTCGGTCGGGTCCACGAACAGCTCACCCGGCGGCGGGCCCCAGTGCTCGACCATCCGGTCGGTCAGCTCGGCGGGCAGCGTGTCGAAGAAGGCGCGGTAGTCGGCGGCCGGGATGCGCACCGGATTGCCCGACAGCTGCTCGGCGGTGAGCCAGTCCGGGTCCTGGCCGCCGGCCTCGATCAGGGCGTGCACCAGCGCGTCGCCGTCCAGGTCCGCGACGCCGGGCAGCGCGCCCGGCCCCTCGAACGGACCGATGTCGTAGCCCTGGCCCTGCATCGCGGCCAGCAGCCGGACGACCGACGCGGGGGTGTCCAGGCCGACGGCGTTGCCGATCCGCGAGTGCTTCGTCGGGTACGCCGACAGCATCACGACGATCTTCCGGTCGGCCGGCGCGGTGTGCCGCAGGCGGGCGTGCGCCACGGCGGTGCCGGCGACGCGGGCCGCCCGCTCGGGGTCGGGCACGTAGGAGGTCAGGCCCTCGTCGTCGACCTCCTTGAACGAGAACGGGACGCTGATGATCCGGCCGTCGAACTCGGGAATGGCCACCTGGTTGCCGACGTCGAGTGGGGAGAGCCCGTCGTCGTTGGCCGCCCAGGTCTCGCGCGGGGTGCCCAGCACCAGGCCCTGGATGACCGGCACGTCCAGGCGGGCCAGCTCGCCGACGTCCCAGGCGCCGTCGTCCCCTCCGGCCTGGGCGGTGGCCGGCCGCGAACCGCCGGCCGCCAGCACCGTGACGACCATGGCGTCGACCGTGCGCAGCACGTCGAGCATCGCCGGGTCGACCGCGCGCAGCGACGCGGTGTAGATCGGCACCGGCACGCCGCCGGCGGTCTCGATCGCCTCGCACAGCGTGTGCACGAACGCGGTGTTCCCGGCCAGGTGGTGCGCCCGGTAGTAGAGGACGGCGACGCGCGGGCCGGTCGCGGCGCTCGGCCGGTCCAGCAGGCCCCAGTCCGGCGCGACGGCGGGGGTCTCGAAGCCCTCGCCGTCCAGCAGCACGGTGTCGGCCAGGAAGCGGTGCAGCTGCACCACGTTGTCCGGCCCGCCCTGGGCCAGGTAGGCGTGCGCTTCGGTGGCGACGCCCATCGGGACGGTGGACAGTGCCATCAGCTCGGCGTCGGGGAGCTGCTCCCCACCCAGCACCACGACCGGCAGGCCGCTGTCGAGCAGCGGCTGGAGCATGTCCTCGTACTTGCGGGCGGCCCCGAGGATCCGGACGACGACGAGGTCGGTGCCGGCGGCGAACGCGGCGAGCTGATCGGCGCCGACCCGGTAGGGGTTGCCGAGCTTCCAGTTCGACCCACTGGCCCGGGCCGAGAGCAGGTCGGTGTCGGAGGTGGACAGCAGCGTGAAGGTGCGCTGGGTGCTCATGGGGAAGCCTTCCCTCGGGGTCCGCGCCCCGGGTCGTCGGGCACGGCAGCCGGAGTGTCTGGCTCCCACGGGGCTCTCGGACCTGCAGAGCCCCGTGGTCACAGTGGCGGGACCGCGCCGGGATCGCACCGGCTTCCTCGCATCACTGCCGTGATGGACCGGGACGCTACCGGGTGCCCGCCCGGCTCCCGCGACGGCTCCCGCCGTGCCGCCACCTCAGGCCGGCGCGGCGGCCAGCGGCTGGTCGAACTGGGTGCGGTACAGCTCGGCGTAGCGGCCGCCGGCGGCCAGCAGGTCGGCGTGCCCGCCGCGCTCGACGATCCGCCCGTCCTCCAGCACGAGGATCAGATCCGCCGCGCGCACGGTGGACAGCCGGTGCGCGATGACGATGGCCGTCCGGCCCGCGAGCGCCTCGTCGAGCGCGGCCTGCACCGCCGCCTCCGACGTCGAGTCGAGGTGCGCGGTGGCCTCGTCGAGGAGGACCACCCGCGGGCGGGCCAGCAGGAGACGTGCGATGGTCAGCCGCTGGCGCTCGCCGCCGGAGAGCCGGTAGCCGCGCTCCCCCACCACGGTGTCCAGGCCGTCCGGCAGCGACCGGACCAGATCGCCCAGCCGGGCGCGGGTGAGGGCTGCCCACAGCTCCTCGTCGTCGGCACCCGGCGCGGCCAGCAGCAGGTTCGAGCGCAGCGACTCGTGGAAGAGGTGCCCGTCCTGGGTGACCAGGCCGAGCGTCTCGCGGATCGAGGCGAAGCTGAGGTCGCGGACGTCGATCCCGGCCAGGCGGACCGCGCCGGAGTCGACGTCGTAGAGCCGCGGCAGCAGCGACGCGATGGTCGACTTGCCCGCACCCGACGAGCCGACGATGGCGACGACCTGCCCGGGCTCGACGGTGAAGGACACGTCGTGCAGGACGTCCACGCCGCCGCGGGCGTCGAGCTGGGCGACGTCCTCGAGCGAGGCCAGGGACACCCGGTCGGCCGACGGGTAGCCGAAGGTGACGGAGTCGAACTCGACCGACACCGGACCCTCGGGGACGGCGCGGGCGTCGGAGCGCTCCTGCACCAGCGGCACGAGGTCGAGCACCTCGAAGACGCGCTCGAAGCTCACCATCGCCGAGGAGAGGTCCACCCGTGCGCTGGCCAGCGCGGTCAGCGGCGCGTAGAGCCGGGTGAGCAGCAGCGCCAGGGCGACGACGGCGCCGGGGTCGAGCGATCCCTGCAACGCGTAGTAGCCGCCGAGCCCGTAGACCAGCGCCAGGGCGAGCGCGGAGACGAGCATCAGCGCGCTCACGAAGACCCACTGCACCATCGCCGTACGCACGCCGATGTCGCGCACGCTGCGGGCGCGGGCGGCGAACTCGGCCGACTCGCGCCGTGGCCGGCCGAACAGCTTGATGAGCGTGGCGCCCGGCGCGGAGAAGCGCTCGGTCGTCTGGTCGGTCATGGCCGCGTTGTGGTCGGCGGCGGCGCGGCCCAGCCCGGCCAGCCGCCCGCCGATGCGCCGCGCGGGCAGGAGGAAGGCGGGGAGCAGCAGCAGCGACAGGACGGTCACCTGCCAGGAGAGGGTGAGCATCACGGCGCCGGTGAGCAGCAGTGTCACGGTGTTGCCGACGACGCCGGCGAGGGTGTCGCTGAAGGCGCGCTGCGCCCCGATGACGTCGTTGTTCAGCCGCGAGACCAGCGCACCGGTGCGCGTCCGGGTGAAGAAGGCGACGGGCATGCGCTGGACGTGGTCGAAGACCGCCGTCCGCAGGTCGTAGATGAGCCCCTCGCCGAGGCTGGAGGACAGGAAGCGGCCCAGGATGGACAGGCCCGTCCCGGCCACCGCGATGACGGCGATCAGCACGGCCAGCCAGATGACGACGGACGGGTCGCTGCCCTCGACGATCGCGTTCACGACCCGGCCGGCCAGCAGCGGCGTCGCCACCGTCAGCACCGCCTCGACGATCCCGACGAGGACGAACGCGACGATCCGCCGCCGGTGCGGCCGGGCGAAGGTCAGCACCCGCCGCACGGTGGCCCGGGAGAAGGGACGGCGGTCGTCGCGGGCGTACATGGCGTTGGACAGCGCCGACCACGCGGTCATCTCCATGCTCATGCCGGGTCTCCTCCCGCCGTGACTGCTCCTGCCGTGCCCGGTCCGCCCGGCTCCTCGGGGTGCAGACGTCCGGTCCTGTCGGTACTCATCGGCGGCATGGCGCGGACGGTAGGACCTCACGTGGACGTGAGGTCAAGTGAGTTGCCGGCTCGGCACGGCGGACTCACCGCCTGCTCTGCGAAGTAGCCTCGCGGGCGCCATGACCGTTCCCCCCGCCCGCCTGCGGGCCGACGCCTGCCCGGGCGCGCTGCAGACGCACGCCGCCGCCGACGGCGCCCTCGCCCGGGTGCGCGTTCCCGGCGGCGTGCTGACCGCGGCCCAACTGCTCGACCTGAGCGCAGCGGCACGGGACCTCGGCGACGGCGCCCTGGAGCTCACCAGCCGGGGGAACGTCCAGCTGCGCGGCCTGCGGGCGGGGGCCGAGGCGGAGCTGGGCGACCGGCTCGCCGCGACCGGCCTGCTGCCCAGCGCCACCCACGAGACGGCGCGCAACGTGCTGGCCAGCGTGCTGAGCGGCCGGGTCGGCGGCCTGCTCGACGTCCGGTCCTGGGTGCCGGCGTTCGACGCCGGGCTCTGCGCCGATCCCGCGCTGGCGGCCCTGCCCGGCCGGTTCCTGGCCGCCTTCGACGACGGCCGGGGCGACGTCGCGGGGTTGGGCGCCGACGTCGGGCTGCTGGCCCTGGACGACGGGGCCGTGGCGCTGCTGCTGGCCGGCGTCGACAGCGGGCTGCGCACCGGCCCGGACGGCGCGGTCGCGCTGGCGCTGGCCGCGACCCGGGCCTTCCTCGACGTCCGGGCGGAGCAGGGCGGGGCCGCCTGGCGGATCGCCGACCTGACGGACGGGCGCGCCCGCATCGTGACCCTGCTCGGCGGCTCGCTCGACGCGCCGCGGCCCGTGCCGCCGGCACCGGTGAGCGGACCGGCCGGCGCGGTGCCGCAGGACCACGGCCGCACCGCGCTGGTCGCCGTCGTCCCCCTGGGCCGGCTGACGGCCGCCCAGGCGGACCTGCTCGCGGAGACCTCCGCCGGCGAGCTGCAGCTCACGCCCTGGCGCAGTGTCGTGGTCCCCGACCTGGCCGACGCCGCGGCGCTGCCGTTGCTCGCGGCGGCCGGTCTGGAACTCGACCCCGGGAGCCCGTGGCTGCGGGTGACCGCGTGCGCCGGGCGGCCGGGGTGCGCCAAGTCGCTGGCCGACGTGCGGACCGACGTCGTCCGGGCGGTGACCGCGGGCGCCCTCCCGGCCGGCGGCGCCCGACAGCACTGGGTGGGCTGCGAGCGCCGCTGCGGCCGACCGGCCGGCGAGGTCGTGGACGTCGTCGCGACCGGCGAGGGCTACCGGATCGGCTGAGCGGTCACTTCCGCCAGAACAGGTGGTGGGTCACCCCGCTCGGGCTCGGCACGACGTCGCAGTGGAAGCGGTCGAGCAGCTCGTCGGGTGAGAACCAGAGCCGGGTTCCCGCACCGAGCTCGACCGGCGCGACGGCGACGTGCAGCGTGTCGACCAGGTCGGCGTCGAGGAACTCCCGGATCACCGTCGCTCCCCCACCGAGCCGGACGTCCTTGCCCTGCGCGGCCTCGCGCGCCTGCTCGAGCACCTCGGCCGGCTTCCCGTCGACGAAGTGGAACGTGGTGTCCGACAGCGTGAACGAGGGGCGCAGGTGGTGGGTCAGGACGAACACCGGCGTGTGGAACGGCGGCTCGTCACCCCACCAGCCCTGCCACTCGTGGTTCTCCCACGGGCCGCGGTGGGGGCTGAACTTGTGGGCGCCCATGATCTCCGCGCCGATGTTGTGCGCGAAGTCGCGGGTGAAGTAGTCGTCCAGCCCGCGGCTCCCGCCGGGGTCGGTCCGGTTCGGCCAGCTCGCCGTGGCGCCGGCCCACGCCATCATGGTTCCGGGGTCGGCGTGCCCGAACGGCCGCTCGAGGCTCTGACCTTCACGGGCGCCGAAGCCGTCGCTCGAGACGACGAAGTTCTGGACTTTCAACAGCTGGGTCACGGGGCTCCTTCTGATGGTCGACGACGGTTGGACTCCCGTCGGGCGCAGAACTCATCGAGGGCTGCGCGCGAGCCGCCCGGTGGGCCCGCTGTCAACGTAGATCCGGGATCTGTGGACAGGCTCCTGGCCTGCGGGTTCAGGCAGAGATCGATCGTCGATCGCGGTAAGATTCGTACATGTGTTCGATCGACTGCGCGACTCCGACGGCGTGCCTGGCAGGTGCGCTGGAGGCGCTGGCCGGTGAGGACCTGGAGCAGTCGTTCGGGCCGGCGGTGATCGAGCGCACCGGATCGCTGGTGTTGGCGCGGAACCGGTTGGACGCGGTGCTGGCGCGCACGGTGCGCGAGGGCGAGCTGACCCAGGCCTCGGAGCATGACGGCAAGGCATCGATGTCCTCCTGGCTGCGGGGCCACCACCGCCTGTCCCAGGGCGAGGCGAGCCGGCTGGTGCGCAACGGGCGCGCCCTGGAGCAGCTACCGGCCCTCGCAGCAGCGGCTACGGCTGGTGCGGTGACCGCGGAAGCCGTGTCCGTGGTCGCGCCGGTCGCCTCGGCCGAGAACCTCGCCCGCGCCGAGGCGCAGGACGTCGACGTCCCGGCGATCGACGCCGCACTCACGACGGTGGCATCGACCCGGCCGCATGCCGAACTGCGGCAGGTGGTCGGCCACTACCTGGCCCGCCTCGACCCCGACGGCACCGAACCCGACCCCACCGAGAAGCGGTCGCTGTCGCTGAGCAAGCGCACCGACGGGTCGCTGTCCTTCCACGGCACCCTCGACGCCATCGGCGGGGAGAAGCTCCAGGCCGCGGTCGAGTCGATCCTGCAGGCATCCCGCCCCGCGGGGGACACCCGCACCCGCGCCCAGCAG
>NZ_FNBT01000008.1 GCF_900102425.1 Blastococcus aurantiacus | reverse complement strand
GAGAGGACGCGCCATGAACACCGACGAGCTGCGCGAGGCGCTGCGTCGCGACGCCGAGCTGGCCGGCCGGCCGCCCACCGACCTGGTCCCACGGGTGGCAGGCCTGCGGCGGCGCAGCACCCGCCGCCGGGCCGGGGTCGTGAGCTGTGTCCTCGCGATCGCCGTGGCGGTGGGTGGGCTCACCATCCTCGACGGCGCACGGGAGCAGGACCGGGGGGCCGCCGGGCAGGACGGGAGCAGCGCTGCCGCGGCCGGCGTCGACACCGAAGCCGCCGCGGCCGCCTACCGGACGAGCATCGCGGGCACGAACGCGGCCGCCTCGAGTTCCATCAGCCCCGCTTCCCTGGCCGAGTACCTGCCCAACAGGCGGTACCGGGTGATCAACGGGGACGTGGCAACGCTGACCGATGCGGTCGTCGTCGGGCACGTGACGAGCGTCAGCCCGGGCCGCGCCTTCTACGCCCCCGAAGAGGACGAGACCTCCACCATCGAGGTGCCGTTCGACGACCCCCGCGCCATGTGGCGGACCGCTCACGCGCGGCTCACCGTGACGGAGGTCCTGGGGGGCCAGGTCACGGACGGGACGATCCGCGTCGGTTTCGTGGTGGGGACGTCGGCGACGTCCTACGACGTCCTGGCCGCCGGCCTGCCCGCCCTGGGCGACCTGGTCCTCTTCCTCGAGTCGTCGTCCCCGGTCCACGACTACGAGCCGGACCTCTGGAGCGTCGCCTCCAACGGCGCCATGCTGGCCGAGATCGAGTCCGACGGCCGGCTGACGCTGCCGGCCCTCGAGCCCTACCAGGTCGAGCCCTTTCTCGCCGTGAACCCCACGCTGGACAGCCTGCGCGCAGCGGCGCAGGAGCCTCCGCGCGAGGTGCCGTTCGAGACGCTGCAGGACTGATGCTCAGGCGAACGGACACCCTGCGGCTCGTCGCGCTCGTGCTGGCCGGAGCGCTCGTCGTCGCGGTCGTCACCTGGCTGGCGCTCCGGGCCCGGAGCGCTGACGCCCCCGGCGCGGACGGCGTGGCACCCCTGCCAGAGGGGCTGATGGTGGGGTGGCAGCTGGACGGGCGTGCGGTCTCGCAGCCCACGTTCCGCCCCGGCGAGACGCACTGCGAGTGGGGCGACGCGCTGGTGCTCAGCCTGGTGTGGCCGGCCGGCGCCGATCCCGCCCCGGACGCCCATCGCTCGTTCGTGCGCGACCCGGGCGGCGTCATGGACGACTTCACCGTCGCCCCGTTCGTGCCGGACGCGGAACTGCCCGACGATGCCGTGGCGACGGGCTACGAGAACGACGCCGGGATCGAGCTGTGGCTGGCGAGCGATCTGGCCACGGTCTTCGTCGTGGACGGGGACACCGTCGAGGCGTGGCCGGCCCTCGGCGCGTGGACCTGCGCCTGAGCGGAGGGGATCAGACCGGCGCGACCGCCGACCAACGGACGGTGACCTCGCCGTGCCGCCAGCGCCGCGAGGACCCGACCAGCGGCCAGCCCTGATCGGCCAGCGACTCCACCGCCGCGACCCAGCGCTGGCGCGGGCCGAACGTCGACATCCCCGCGGCGGTGGCCCAGGCGGCGTCGAACGCCCGGAGGAACTCGTGCACCGGCTGCCCGGGCACGTTGTGGTGGATCAGCGCCTTGGGCAGCCGCTCGGCCAGGTCCGACGGGCGGTCGATGTCGGAGACCCGGGCGGCCAACGTGAGGGTGAGCGGTCCGTCGGCGTCCAGCGCCACCCACGCCGAGCGCCGTCCCCACTCGTCGCACGTGCCCTCGACGATCAGGCCGCCGGGTGCCACCCCGGCGCGCATCGTGTCCCAGGCGCGGGCGGCGGACTCCTCGTCGTACTGGCGCAGCACGTTGAACGCCCGCACCAGCACCGGCTGCAGACCCGCCAGCTCGAACCCGCCCAGCCGGAAGTCGACGCGCGGTGGGTCCCGGTCGTCCGCGACCGCGGCGACCCGCGCGGGATCGATCTCCAGCCCCACGACCTCCAGCCCGTCCACCTCCGGACCGAGCCGCTCCACGAGCTCGAGCGTGGTGACGGCGGAGGCGCCGTAGCCGAGGTCGACGACCAGCGGGCGGGCGGAGTCGCGCAGCCGGGGTACCTGGGTGGCCAGCAGCCAGCGATCGACGCGGCGCAGCCGGTTGGCGTTGGTGGTCCCACGGGTCGGGAGTCCCAGCGCACGGGCCCGGCCGGCGGCCAGCCGGGGCGCCCTGCGCTGCGGCTGAGGGGACAGCGAGGCCCGCTTCTTGTGCCCGCTGCCCGCCTCGCTCACCGGTCCGGAGCCTAGTCCCGGCTACCGTCGAGGCGTGCAGCTGCGATCCGACGTCCCGCTGGCGGAGCTCACCACCCTCGCGGTGGGCGGGCCGGCCGAGCGGCTGGTGGAGGTGGAGACCGCCGAGGAGCTGGTCGCCGCCGTCCGCGACGCCGACGAGGCCGGGCGCCCGCTGCTGCTGCTGGGCGGTGGCTCCAACGTCGTCGCACCGGACGAGGGCTGGCCCGGGGACGTCGTCGCGGTCCGCACCCGCGGCATCCGCCGGGACGGCGACCGGCTGACCGTGCAGGCGGGGGAGGACTGGGACGGACTGGTCGGTTACACCGTCGCGGAGCAGCTGTCGGGGATGGAGGCGCTGTCCGGCATCCCCGGCTCGACGGGCGCCACCCCGGTGCAGAACGTGGGCGCCTACGGCCAGGAGGTCGCGCAGACGATCACCGCCGTCCGCGTGTACGACCGCGCGGAGAAGGCCGGGCGGTCGCTCACCCCGGCCGAGTGCGGGTTCGCCTACCGCGACAGCCGGCTCAAGCGGGAGCCCGGGCGCTTCGTCGTCCTCGAGGTGGAGTTCGCCCTGGAGGCGGGCCCGCTGTCACGACCGGTCGGCTACGCCGAGCTGGCCCGCACCCTCGGGGTGGAGATCGGTGAGCGGGCGCCGCTGGCCGAGGTCCGCGAGGCCGTGCTGGCGCTGCGCCGCGGCAAGGGGATGGTCTGGGACCTGGCCGATCCGGACTCGCGGAGCGCCGGCTCGTTCTTCACCAACCCGATCGTCCCGGCCGGCCGCGCGGTCGAGGGCTGCCCGAGCTGGCCGGCCGGGGAGGGGCAGGTCAAGCTCAGCGCGGCCTGGCTGGTGCAGCATGCCGGCTTCGGCCGCGGCACCCGCGACGGGCACGTGGGGACGTCGTCCCGCCACAGCCTGGCGCTGACCACCGAGGACGGCGCCAGCGCCGCCGAGCTGCTCGCCTTCGCCGACCGCATCGTCGCCACCGTGCAGGAGCGCTTCGGCGTCCACCTCGACCGCGAGCCGACCGCCGTCCGCCCCTAGTGGCGGTTGATCATCGCCAGATGGCTGGTCGCCACGCCGGTACGGGCAGCCACATGACGATGATCAACGACCAGAGGGCCGGCGAAGGGCTCAGACGTCTTCCCTGTGGACCTTGTGCTGGGCGGCCTGGGCGCGGGGGCGGACGACCATGAGGTCGATGTTCACGTGGTGCGGGCGGGTGACCGCCCAGGCGATGCAGTCGGCGACGTCGTCGGCGACCAGCGGCTCGCGCACGCCCCGGTAGACGGCGTCCGCCCGGTCCTGGGACCGCAGCCGGTTGAGCGAGAACTCCTCGGTGTGCACCATCCCGGGAGCGATCTCGATGACCCGGACGGGCTGGTCGACCATCTCCAGCCGAAGCGCCCCGACGAGGGCGTGCGTGCCGTGCTTGGCCGCCGTGTACGAGCTGCCGCCCTCGTAGGTGACCAGCCCGGCCGTCGAGCTGACGAACAGCACGTCACCGGCGCCCGAGGCCACGAGCGCCGGCAGCAGGGCCTTGGTCAGCCGCACGGTGCCGAGCACGTTCACCTCGTAGGTACGGGCCCACGAGTCCAGGTCGGCGTCCGCGACGGTGTTGGCGTCGAAGGCCCCGCCCGCGTTGTTGACCAGCACGTCCACCCGGTCCAGCGCGGCGGCGAACGCCTCGACCGATGCCGCGTCGGTGATGTCCAGCGGGAGCGCCCGCGCCCCGATGGAGCCGGCGAGCTCGCTCAGCCGGTCCATCCGCCGCGCGCCCAGGACGACGTCGAAACCCTCGGCCGCCAGCCGGGTCGCGGTGGCCGCGCCGATGCCGCTGGAGGCGCCGGTGACGACGGCGGTGCGCCCGCTCCCGGGCTGCTCGGGGGAACCGGACCGGGTGAGAGGTGGGACACCTGACATGTGGTCATCCTGACCCTGATGCAGGATGGGAAGCCGGCGGGGGTACGTGAGCGTTCACCGTCCGAGAGTCTGGACCACGACAACGGGAGAGCGGGAGGTCGCACGTGCCCGCTCCCCGCCCCTTCCGCACCGGCACGCCGCGGCGGGTGGCGACGCTGTCGGTGCACACCAGCCCGCTCGACCAGCCCGGCGCCGGCGACGCCGGTGGGATGAACGTCTACATCGTCGAGGCCTCCCGGCGGCTGGCCGCCCGCGGCATCGAGGTGGACATCTTCACCCGCGCCACCTCCAGCGACCTGCCGCCCGTCGTCGAGATGAGCCCGGGCGTCACCGTCCGGCACGTCAACGCGGGGCCCTTCGAGGGTCTGGGCAAGGAGGAGCTGCCCGCCCAGTTGTGCGCCTTCACCGCCGCCGTCCTGCGCGAGGAGGCCCAGCACGAGCCCGGCTTCTACGACGTCGTCCACTCGCACTACTGGCTCTCCGGCCAGGTGGGCTGGCTGGCGCGCGACCGGTGGAGCGTCCCCCTGATCCACACCGCGCACACCCTCGCGAAGGTCAAGAACGAGGCGCTGGCCGCCGGTGACCGACCCGAGCCGCGTGCCCGCGTGATCGGTGAGGAGCAGGTGGTGGCCGAGGCCGACCGCTTGATCGCCAACACCGACGAGGAGGCCCGCCAGCTGGTCCGCCTCTACGGCGCCGACCCGGCCCGCACCCTCGTCGTCCCGCCCGGCGTCGACCTCGACCGCTTCTCGCCCGGTGGCCGGGCGGCCGCCCGCCGCGCGGTCGGCATGTCGCAGGACGCGATCGTGCTCCTCTTCGTCGGCCGCATCCAGCCGCTGAAGGCGCCCGACGTGCTGCTGCACACCGCGGCCCGGCTGTTGGCCGACGACCCCGCACTGCGCCGTCGGCTGCGCGTGCACGTGGTGGGCGCCCCCAGCGGCTCCGGCCTCGACGCCCCCGAGCAGCTGCAGCAGCTGGCCACCACGCTCGGCATCGCCGACGTGGTCACGTTCTTCCCGCCGCAGCCCCCCGAGCGGCTCGCCGACCACTACCGGTCGGCCGACGTCACCGTCGTCCCGAGCCACAACGAGTCCTTCGGCCTCGTCGCCCTGGAGTCCCAGGCCTGCGGCACCCCCGTCGTCGCCGCGGCCGTGGGCGGCCTGCCGACGGCGGTGCGCGACGGCGTCTCCGGGGTGCTGGTGGCCGGCCACGACGCGGGCGACTACGCCGCCGCGGTGCGCGCGGTCCTGGCCCGGCGCGAGCTGCTCGCCGCGGGGGCGCGGCGGCACGCGGCCCGGTTCTCCTGGGACCGCACCGCCGACGCGCTGGTCGAGGCCTACGCCGCGGCGGCGCGTGACATGGCGACCGCGCCGGCCCGCCCCGCGCGCGAGCGCCTGCTCGGCCCGCTGCGCGTGCTGTCCGGCGTCCAGGTGGCGCGATGACGACGCGCTCGGTCGAGGAGCTCGACGAGGTCATCGACCAGACGCTGCGCGAGGCCGAGCTGGTGCACGAGCACCCGGGGCCGGGCGTCTGGCTGGTGGACCTTCCCGGCACCAAGAAGCTCAAGACCGTGTGCGGGCTCAGCGTCGGCGAGCACGCGCTGCGGGTGGAGGCCTTCGTGTGCCGCCAGCCCGACGAGAACCGCGAGCAGCTGTGGACCTTCCTGCTGCAGCACAACGCCCGCATGTACGGGGTCTCGTACTCCATCGACAACGTGGGCGACGTCTACCTGACCGGCCGGCTGCCGCACGCGGCGGTCACGCCCGAGGAGCTCGACCGCATCCTCGGCTCGGTGCTCAGCTACGCCGACGACCACTTCAACACGATGCTGGAGATCGGCTTCGGCACCTCGATCCGCCGCGAGTGGGACTGGCGGGTCAAGCGCGGAGAGTCGCTGCGCAACCTGGAGGCGTTCGCCGCCTTCGCCGATCCCACCCGCCGCCCGGACGCCGACCCCAGCCGCCGGTCAGCCGACGGCGTCCCCAGCGGGGAGTGACGACGGACAGCACCACGGCCGAGGAGGCACCTCCCGGCTACGCCCGCCGCTGGTGGGTGCTCGCCACCATGACGGTGTGCCTGCTCGTGGTGATCATGGGCAACACGATCCTCAACGTCGCCCTGCCGACCCTGCAGCGCGACCTCGGTGCCACGCAGGCCGAGCTGCAGTGGGCGGTGGACGCCTACATCCTCGTGTTCGCCGGGCTGCTGTTCTCCTGGGGCGTCATCGGTGACCGCATCGGCCGGCGCCGGGTGCTGGTCATCGGGCTGTCGGTGTTCGCGCTGGGGTCGGTGCTCGCTGCCATGAGCGACAGCCCGGGCGAACTGATCGCCTACCGGGCGCTCATGGGCGTCGGCGGCGCCGCGGTCCAGCCCACCACCCTCGCCGTCATCACCAACGTCTTCCCCGGTCCGGAGCGCGGGCGCGCGATCGGCGTGTGGGCGGGCACCGCCGGGATCGCCGTCGCGGGCGGGCCGCTGGCCGGGGGCGCGGTCCTCGAGCACTTCTGGTGGGGCGCGGTGTTCCTGGTCGGGGTGCCCGTGGCCGTCGTCGGCATCATCGGCGTGCTGGCGATCGTCCCGGAGTCGAAGGACCCCTCGCCCGGCCGCCTCGACGTCCCCGGCGTCCTCCTGTCGATCGTGGCGCTGGCCGGTCTGGTCTACGGCATCATCCGCGGCGGCGAGGGTGCCGGCTGGACGACGCCGGGCGTGCTGGTCCCGCTCCTCGGGGGGCTCGCGCTGCTGGCCCTGTTCGTCCAGCTGCAGCGGCGCTCGGCGCACCCCGCGCTGGACGTCTCGCTGTTCCGCAACCCGGCCTTCTCCGCAGCCGCGGGCGCTCTCGGGCTGAACTTCTTCGCGCTGCTGGGCGCCACCTTCTACGTCGTGTTCTACCTCCAGGGCGTGCTGGGATACAGCCCGCTGCAGGCCGGCGCGACGCTCATCCCGGTGGCGCTGGGCATGGCGATCATGGGGCCGCGCAGCTCCGTGCTGGCCGAGCGGTACGGCGCCAAGGTCGTCTGCGCCGTCGGGTTCGCGCTGATCACGACGTCGTTCCTCGGCTTCCAACTCCTCGACGCCGACTCGCCCGCCGGGCTGCTGATCGTGATCCTGTCCGTCCAGGGCGCGGGCATGGGCATGGTCATGGCCCCGGCGACCGAGTCGATCATGTCCGTCGTCCCCCGCGAGAAGGCCGGGGCCGGCGCGGCGGTGAACAACTCCGTCCGGCAGGTGGGCGGCGCGCTGGGGGTGGCGATCCTCGGCTCGGTGCTGGCCGGGGTCTACGCGGCGAACCTGGGCGACGCCACCGACGTGCTGCCGGCCGACGCCCGCGAGCAGGCGGGGGAGTCGATCGTCGGCACGCTGGCGGCGGTGGGCCGGGTGCAGGCGGGGGACGATCCGGAGGCCGCGGAGGCAGCGGCCGGTCTGGTGCAGCCGGCCCGCGAGGCCTTCGTCGACGCCATGCACGTCACCGCCGTGGGGACGGCGGCCGCGGGCGCGGTCGCGGTCGTCGTCGTGCTGGTGTGGCTGCCCGGCCGCCGCGATCGGGTGACGGGCCCGGCGGGCACGGGAACCGGTCGGGCAGGATGACGGCGTGACTTCTACGGGAACCCTCGTGCTGCTCCGCCACGGCGAGAGCGAGTGGAACAAGGCCAACCTCTTCACCGGCTGGGTCGACGTCCCGCTGACGGACAAGGGCCGTCAGGAGGCCGCGCGGGGTGGCCGGCTGCTGGCCGAGCAGGGCCTGCTCCCCGACGTCTCGCACACCTCGCTGCTGCGCCGGGCGATCATGACCGCCGAGCTGGCCCTGCACGAGGCCGACCGGCAGTGGATCCCGGTCCAGCGCTCGTGGCGGCTCAACGAGCGGCACTACGGCGCCCTGCAGGGCAAGGACAAGGCCGCCACCCTCGCCGAGTACGGCGAGGAGCAGTTCATGACCTGGCGCCGCTCGTACGACACCCCGCCGCCGCCGATCGAGCCGGGCAGCGAGTTCGCCCAGGACGGCGACGCGCGCTACTCGTTCCTCCCGCCGGAGGCCCGCCCGGCCACCGAGTGCCTGGCCGACGTCGTCGTGCGGATGCTGCCCTACTGGTACGACGCGATCGTGCCGGACCTGCGCCAGGGGAAGACGGTGCTCGTGGCCGCGCACGGCAACAGCCTGCGCGCGCTGGTGAAGCACCTCGACGGGCTCGGCAACGACGAGGTCGTCGGCCTCAACATCCCCACCGGGGTGCCGCTGCGCTACGACCTGGACGACGACCTGCGCCCGGTCACCAAGGGCGGGCAGTACCTGGACCCCGACGCCGCGGCCGCCGCCATCGAGGCCGTCAAGAACCAGGGCAAGCACTGACGAGGGGGCCCGGAGGGTCCCCGAGGAAGTGCTCGGAGCCGCCCCGCGAGGCAAGCCGCTGAGCGCGGGCCCGGAGGGTTCGCCGAGGTGGCGCAGGGAAGGGCTCAGCGCAGGTCGGGCACGGCTCCTGGCCGCGGTCGTCGTCCGGAGGACGACGAATCAGATGGGGGTGCTGGCCTCGGGGACGTGGCGCTCGCCGGTGACCAGGTAGACGACCCGGCGGGCAACGCTGACGGCGTGGTCGGCGAAGCGCTCGTAGTAGCGGCCCAGCAGCGTCACGTCGATCGCGGTCTCGACGCCGTAGGGCCAGCTGTCGGCGAGCAGCTCGCGGAACAACCCGCGGTGGATGCGGTCCATCGCGTCGTCGTCGGTCTCCAGCTCGCGGGCCTTCGCGACGTTCTGCGAGGCGATGACGGTCCCGGCCTTCGCGACCAGCATCTCCGCGACGTGCCCGGCCTCGAGGAACGCCGGGCGCACCTCCTGCGGGACGGCGTGGTCGGGGAACCGCATCCGGGCCACCTTGGCGATGTGCTCGGCGAGGTCGCCCATGCGCTCCAGGTCGCTGGCGATGCGGGTCGCGACGACGATCGTGCGCAGGTCGGTCGCGACCGGCTGCTGGCGCGCCAGCAGGGTGAAGCAGCGCTGGTCGATGCTCTCGCGCGTGGCGTCGATCTGCTCGTCCCCGGCGATCACCAGGTCGGCGAGGGCCACGTCGGCGTCGAGGAGCGCGGTCGTGGCCGTGCTCATCTGCGAGCCCACGCTGTTGGCCATCTCGACCAGGCATCCGCGGATGTCGTCGAGTTCCTCGTGGTAGCTGTCGCGCACGTCGTCCTCCCGGGGTGACGCGGCACCCCGCCGCGCCGGTCCTGCCCGAGACTAGGCCGGTCCCGGGGGTGGCCGGCCGCGCGGAGGTGAACGCGGACCTACGCCGGCGTGAACACTCCCTCCTCCGGGGCCCCCGATCAGGTGTTCGACCCGGAGCGTGCCCGCCGGGCACCTAGCATCGGCAGCGTGAGTCCGTCGGTCGCACTGGTGGTGGGCCTCGTCCTGGGTGGGACCGTGGCCCTCACGATCGTGCTCGGCTCCCGCCGCAACTTCGACGGGCCCGCCCTCGACCCGCAGGTCGTCCCCCTGCCGGAGGCGGCGATGGCCCGCCGGCTGCTCGACCTCATGGACCCCGCCGTCCTCGTCGTCGACGCCGACGACGCCGTGCTGCTGGCCAACCCGGCCGCCCGCGCGCTCGGCATCGTGCGCGCCACCCGGCTGCTGGTGCCCGATCTCCTCGAGCTGGCCCAGGCGGTGCGCTCCGCCGGCAGCCGCCGGGCGGACATCCGGCTGCCCGGCAACCTCGTCGGCGCCGGCCCGCGGATGATGAGCGTGCACGGGGTGCGGCTCGACAGCGGCACCGTGCAGCCGCCCGGCCCGGTGGCGCTCGTGCTCGAGGACGTCACCGAGACCCGCCGCACCGAGGCGGTGCGCCGCGACTTCGTCGCCAACGTCGGCCACGAGCTGAAGACGCCCGTCGGCGCGCTCTCCCTGTTGGCGGAGGCCATCGAGGGTGCGGCCGACGACCCGGAGGCCGTGCAGCGCTTCGCCGCCCGGATCTCGCACGAGGCCGACCGTCTCGGCCGCCTCGTGCGGGAGCTGATCGACCTGTCGCGGCTGCAGGGCGGGGAGCCGCTGCCCGAGCTGGTGCCGGTGCCGGTCGACCAGGTGCTGGCCGAGGCCGTCGACCGAACCCGGACCGCCGCCCGGGCCAAGAAGCTGGACATCGCCGTCGGCGGCCGGCCGGGGCTGGTGGTCCGCGGCGTGGAGAGCCAGCTCGTCACCGCCGTCACGAACCTGCTGGCCAACGCCGTCGCGTACAGCGTCGGAGAGTCGCGCATCGCCGTGGCTGCACGGGCACGATCGGGCTTCGCGGAGATCACCGTCACCGACAGCGGTATCGGCATCCCGCGCCAGGACCGCCAGCGCGTGTTCGAGCGCTTCTACCGGGTGGACCAGTCGCGGGCCAGCAGCACCGGGGGCACGGGCCTGGGCCTGGCCATCGTCAAGCACGTCGCGAGCAACCACGGCGGCTCCGTGGCGGTGTGGAGCGAGGAGGGGCTGGGCTCGACGTTCACCCTCCGCATCCCGCTCGCCACGGTCGCCACCGAGACCACCGAACAACCTGCCGGCGAAGCAGTCGCCGCTGACCCCGGAAAGGGGACCGCATGACCCGCGTGCTGGTCGTGGAGGACGAGGAGTCCTTCTCCGACGCGCTGTCCTACATGCTCCGGCGGGAGGGCTTCGACGCCGTCGTCGCCTCGACCGGGCCGGACGCGCTCGCCGAGTTCGACCGCGGGGGTGCCGACATCGTGCTGCTCGACCTGATGCTGCCCGGGCTGCCCGGCACCGAGGTCTGCCGCCAGCTGCGCGCCCGCAGCGGTGTCCCGATCATCATGCTGACCGCGAAGGACGGCGAGATCGACAAGGTCGTCGGGCTCGAGCTGGGCGCCGACGACTACGTCACCAAGCCCTACTCGGCCCGCGAGCTGGTCGCGCGCATCCGGGCAGTGCTCCGGCGCCGCGGCGAGTCGGCCGAGACGGGCTCGACGGAGGCGGTGCTCGAGGCCGGCCCGGTCCGCATGGACGTCGAGCGGCACGTCGTCGCCATGGACGGCGAGCCGGTCGCCCTCCCGCTCAAGGAGTTCGACCTGCTGGAGTTCCTGCTCCGCAACACCGGCCGGGTGCTGACCCGCGCCCAGCTGATCGACCGGGTGTGGGGCTCGGACTACGTGGGCGACACCAAGACCCTCGACGTCCACGTGAAGCGGCTCCGGGCCAAGCTGGAGCCCGACCCCGCCAACCCCAAGTTCCTGCTCACGGTCCGGGGCCTGGGCTACAAGTTCGACGCCTAGGCCCTTGGGCGCTAGCTCTTCAGCTCGTCGATCTTCTCCGAGGCCTCGGCCTTGGTGAGGTTCTCGGTGTCGACGTCCTCGTCGGTGCTCCGGGAGAGGGTCTCGAGGTAGCTCTTCTGGGCGCCGGTGGCGGGCTCGTCACCGGTCACCCAGGTCGACGGGTCCTTCTCGGCGGTCGGGTCGGACTGCTGCGATTCGCTCATGTGTTCGATGCTAGGCCGAGGTGGGTGTCTGCGCCCGTCGGACGGCGACCTCCAGGGCGGCGCTCCGGCGGGCCTCCTCCAGCCGGCGGCCGGTGCGGTGCACGTGGACGTGGACGCACGCCGGGCAGGTGACGTGCAGGGCGATGGAGCCGGGGTGGTTCACGACCGAGCGGACGGCGTCCAGCGACACCAGCACGCGGGTCCGGGTGGTGGGGCAACCGATCATCAACATGCCGGCAGCCTGCTCGCGCGCCCCCGCTCCGACGAGTGGCAGGAGTGACCGCGGTCGCAGCTTTTCTGCCATCATGCCCGCATGACGCTCCCCGACCGCCCCCTCGTCGTCAGCGCCGTCGTCGCCGACGGGCTCATCGGCAGCTTCGGCCTCGGTGTCAGCCACGAGGTGTTCGCCTACGACCGCCGGCAGCTGGGTCTGCCGCGGTTCGACTTCGCGGTGGTCGCGGAGACGCCGGGCCTCCTGCGGACCGACACCGGCCTGGGGGTGCTGGTCGAGCACGGGCTGGACCGCCTCGAACGGTCCGACATCGTGCTCATCACCGCGTGGGAGCTGTTCGACCACATCCCGTCGGACACCCTGCTCGACGCGCTGCGCGCCGCGCACGCCCGTGGCGCGACGCTGGTCAGCCACTGCACGGGCGTCTTCGTGCTGGCCGCCGCGGGTCTGCTCGACGGCATGCGGGTGACCACGCACTGGCGGTGGGCCGGGGAGCTGGCCGCCCGCTTCCCGGAGATCGAGGTCGACGCGGGGGTGCTCTACGTCGACAACGGCAGGATCCTCACCGGGGCGGGTACGGCGGCCGGCGTCGACACCCTGCTGCACCTGGTGCGCCGGGAGTGGGGCGCGGCGGCCTCGAACGCGCTCGCCCGCGAGATGATCGTGCCGCCGCACCGCGACGGCGGGCAGGCGCAGTTCATCGACGCGCCCGTCGCCAAGTGCGAGGACGACCTGCTCGGCATCGTCCTGGAGTGGGCCGGCGCGCACCTCGCCGACGAGCTGAGCGTCGAGGTGCTGGCCCGACGGGCGCTCATGAGCCCCCGCACCTTCGCGCGGCGCTTCAAGGCCACGACCGGCACCACCCCGCACGCCTGGTTGCTCGCCCAGCGCCTCTCCGCCGCCGAGACCCTGCTGGAGGAGAGCGACGCCCCGGTCGAGGAGATCGCCCGGTTGGTCGGCTTCGGGACGGCGGCCGGCCTGCGCGAGCAGTTCGCGCGTCGGCGCGGGGTCTCCCCGCGCGCCTACCGGCAGACCTTCCGGTCAGGCGGGACGGCGCCGGTGCAGCTGGACGGGCGTCGCGCGGGGCCGGAGGGTGGGGGAAGGGCTCGCGGGGTGGGGGGCGATCATCCCCTGGTCGAGGCGCAGCTCGGTGAGCCGGCGTAGCTCGGCGTAGGCCGGCGCCCCCACCAGCGCGGTGAGCTCGGCGGCGTAGGTGTCGACGAGCGGCTCGGGCGAGACGTGCGCGGCGGGCGCCCCGGTGCACCACCAGTGCAGCTCGTGCCCACCAGGGCCCCAGCCGCGGCGGTCGAACTCGCCGACCGTGCTGACCAGCACGCGGGTGCCGTCGGGCCGGTCGACGTGCTCCTGCTCGCGGCGGACCGGGAGCTGCCAGCAGACGTCGGGCTTGGTCGTCAGCGGGTGCAGGTCGGAGCGCAGGGCCATCCGGTGCAGGGCGCACCCGCTCCCGCCGGGGAAGCCCGGCCGGTTGAGGAAGACGCAGGCCCCGTCGACCGTGCGGGTGCGCAGCGACCGGGCGCCCTCCTCGGCGTCGTCGGCCCCACCGGATGCCTCCGGTTCCTCGGCGTCGTCCTCCTCGGTCCAGGCCCCGCGCCCCACCCGCGCCAGCTGCCAGTCCTCGTCGGTCAGGTCGGCGACCGCCGCGGTGACCCGCGCGAGGTCGTCCTCGTCGGTGAAGAAGGCGCCGTGGCTGCAGCACCCGTCGTCGGCACGCCCCTCGACGACGCCGGCGCAGCCGCGGCCGAAGATGCACGTCCACGCCGACGACAGCCAGGTGAGGTCGGCCCGGACGACGTGCCCGGGGTCGGCCGGGTCGGGGAACTCCACCCACTCCCGCGCGAAGTCGAGGTCCACCTCGGGGGGCGGTTCGTCAGGCACCCGACCAGCGTAGAAGAAGGACCACCCTTCCCCTCCCGCGCCGACGGGGCGGGCCAGGCAGACTGGCCCCCATGCGGCTGGGTGTCCTCGACGTCGGTTCCAACACGGTCCACCTCCTCGTCGTCGACGCCCACCGCGGCGCGCACCCGACGCCCATGCACGACGACCGCTGGGCGGTGCGCCTGGCCGAGCACGTCGGGCCGGACGACCTCCTGTCGCGGGCGGGGGAGAAGGCGCTGCTCGAGTCGGTCGAGGACGCCTGCCGGCAGGCGGAGAAGCAGGGCTGTGACGACTTCATGGCGCTGGCCACCTCCGCGATCCGAGAGGCGCGCAACGGGCAGGACGTGCTCGACCGCATCCGGCGGACCACCGGTGTGGAGCTGCAGGTCCTCACCGGCGAGGACGAGGCGCGGCTGACCTTCCTGGCGGTCCGACGCTGGTTCGGGTGGAGCGCCGGCCGGCTGCTGGTCCTCGACATCGGCGGTGGATCGCTGGAGCTCGCGGTCGGCATGGACGAGCTGCCCGACGTCGCCCTCTCGCTCCCGCTGGGCGCGGGGCGGATGACCCGGCGCTTCCTGCCCGACGCGCTCTCCGGCGGACGCCCCGACCTGGCCGCGCTCGAGGCACTGGAACAGCACGCCACGGCGCTGCTCGAGCCGGCGGTCACGCGGCTGAGAGCTGCCGGCCCCCCGGACCTGGTGGCGGCCACCAGCAAGACCTTCCGCACCCTCGCGCGGCTGGGTGGCGCGGCTCCGTCGTCGGCCGGCATCCGCACGCCGCGGGAGCTGTCGCTGACCGGGCTGGACCAGTTGGTGCGCTTCGTGTCGCGCATCGAGTCCGGCGCGCTGGCCGAGTTGCCGGGTGTCTCGGCGAACCGTGCGCACCAGGTTCCCGCGGGAGCGACTGTCGCTGCAGCCTCCATGCGCCTCCTGGACGTACCGTTCGTGCGGATCTGTCCCTGGGCCCTGCGCGAGGGAGTGATCCTGCGCAGGCTGGACTCGTTGGAGGGAGCGTGATGGCCGAACCGGACTGGAACCCGGACACGGGTGGGCGCCCGCTCGCGGAGATCCTGCGCGAGGCGGGGATCGACACCTCCCGGGCGGCCAAACGGCGCCGTTGGGACGAACCCGAGGAACCCGTGCGGCAGCGTCGTCCCGACGCGCAGCCGCCTGCCGACCGGCCCTTCGGCCGGCGCCGCACCGACGCGGAGGAGCAGGAGAGCGGCGCGGCCCGTTCCGGCTCGGCCCGCGCCGGCTCGCGCCAGCCCGTCCCGTCCCGGTCCGCACCCGCTGCCGGCTTCCCACCCGTCCGGCCCTCCGAGGACCGGCGCGCGGTGGCCGGTCCCTCGACCGCCGCGATCCCCGGACTGCGGCCCGACCGCTCACCCGCGGTGCCGCACCCGTCGGCTCCGCTCCCCGACATCCCCCTGGGTGCGCTGCGCGGGGACCGCCTCGCCGAGCGCGTGACCGGCCGGGACACCGGGCGCGTCACGGACCGCGCCGTCGGCCGGGACACCGGCAGGGTCGCGGACCGCATCACCGACCGGGACACGGGCCGCACCGGCGTCCGCGCCTCCCGGCCGGGGCAGCGGGCCGAGCCCCGCGACGAGCTGACCTCCACCGGTCCGATCCCCGTCGTCCGGGCCGCCGAGGTCGACGACCTGGACGAGGACGCCAGCCCGCTCGCCTGGTTGCGTTTCGTGGTCGAGCTGGTCATCGCGCTGGCCGTGGGCATCGGCGTCTTCTTCGCCGCCACGCTGCTGTGGGAGATGGCCGCCTACGTCGCGCTGCTGCTCGTGCCCCTGGCCGTCACCGGCCTGGTCGCAGGCGTGGGGATGTGGCGGCAGCGGCAGGGGGCCGAACCCGTCGGCCCCCGCCTGCTCGCCCTCCTGGTCTTCGCCGGGACCCTGCTCACGATCGTCCCCGCGGCGCAGCTGCTCGCCACGCGCTGATCGGCGGGGCCCCGGCCCTCGTCAGGCGGTCGCCTCGACCGCCTCGTCGTCCTCCGACCTGGCGAACTCCTCGACGATGGCCGCACCGAAGGCCTCGAGGTCGTCGGGGTTGCGGCTGGTGATCAGGTTGCCGTCGACGACGACCTCTTCGTCGACCCAGGTCGCGCCGGCGTTGCGCAGGTCGGTCTGCAGCGAGGGCCACGACGTCATCCGCCGGCCGCGGACGACGTCGGCCTCCACGAGCACCCACGGCGCGTGGCAGATCGCCGCCACCGGCTTGCCCGCCTCGAAGAAGGCCTTCACGAACGCGACGGCGTCGGCGTCGGCACGCACGAAGTCGCCGTTGATGACCCCGCCGGGCAGGACGAGCGCCGCGTAGTCGTCGGGGTCGGCGTCGGCGACCGTGCTGTCCACCTTCTTGGTGTCGCCCTTGTCGATGTGCTGGTAGGCGGTGATCGTGCCCGCCTCCAGCGACACCAGCTCCGGCTCGGCGCCGGCCTCCTCGAGCGCCTGCCACGGCCGCTCCAGCTCGGCCTGCTCGACGCCGTCGGTCGCCAGGACCGCCACCCTCATCCCGTCCAGTTCTCCTGCCATGTCGCCGCCGCTACCCGGGGCTCCGACGGCACACACACCGGCGCACTACGGTTCGGTCGTGTCCGTGCCGCCCCGCCTCCCGGTGCAGCGAGTGGTGGAGAGCCCCCTCGTGGGCCGTCTGCTCGCCGGCCGGCTCGTGGCCGGGGCCCGGGCCGAGGACGGTCTCCGCGTGGCCGGTGAGCTCGCCGCCGCAGGGCATCCGGTGGCGCTCGAGCACCGGCCGGCAGGCGGGGACGACGGCGCCGCGGAGCTGGCCGCGCTGGTCGCCCGGGTGCGGGTCGCGGGCGCACCGGGGGACTGCGAGCTCACCGTGCCGGTGCAGCGGCCCGCCGAGGCGCGCGAGCTCGCCGCCGCCACCGCCGAGGCGGGGCTGGCTGTCGTCCTCGACGGAGCGCCGGACCAGGTCGACCCGCTGCTGGCCGACCATCCCGGCGCACGGGTCGTCGTCCGGTCGGGCGAGCCGTCCGCGGAGGCGCGCTGCCGGGCCCTCGCGGGGCGGCGGGTGCGGCTGCGGGCCGGCTCCCGGACGGCGGCGCGGCTGGCCTTCGTCCGCTGCGTCGACGTCCTGATGGCCGGCGGCGGGCGTCCCGCCGTCGCCACGGCCGATCCGCGACTCATCGCCATCACCGGAGAGCGGGCGGCCTGGTACGGCCGCTCGCCCGACAGCTGGGAGCACGTCATGCCCTGGAGAGTCCGAACCGCGGAGCAGCAGCAGCTGGCCGCCGCCGGCACGAGGGTGCGGGTGGCCGTGGTGTCCGGACCCGGCGCCGTCGGCGCGCTCGTGGGCCGCCCGGGCGGTTCACGGTGAGCGCTCCGGAGCGCCGCGGCCTGGCCGTCGTCGGCGGCGGCCGGATGGGCGAGGCGCTGCTGGCGGGCATCGTCCGGCGCGGCGGACCGGGGGACGTCGTCGTCTGCGAGCGCAGCGCCGAGCGGGGCGCCGAGCTCGCAGAGCGGTACGGCGTGGACCTGGTCGACCTCCCCGGTGCGGCGGCTCGGGCCAGGGTCGTCCTGCTCGCGGTCAAGCCGCAGGACGTCGACGGCCTGCTGGGTCGGCTGGCCGGGCACCTGGACAGCGACCACCTCGTGGTGTCGGTCGCGGCCGGGGTGACCACCGCCCGGATCGAGGCGGCGCTGGCGCCCGGTGTGCCGGTGGTGCGGGTCATGCCGAACACGCCGGCCCTGGTGGAGGAAGGGATGAGCGTCCTCTCGGCCGGGGCCCACGCCGCCGACGAGCACCTCGACGAGGCCGAGCGGCTGCTGGCCGCCGTCGGCCGGGTGCGGCGGGTGCCCGAGGCGCAGCAGGACGCGGTCACCGCCCTGTCGGGCAGCGGACCGGCCTACTTCTTCTACCTCGTGGAGGCGATGGTCGACGCCGGGGTGGC
This sequence comes from Blastococcus aurantiacus, assembly GCF_900102425.1. Taxonomy (GTDB): domain Bacteria; phylum Actinomycetota; class Actinomycetes; order Mycobacteriales; family Geodermatophilaceae; genus Blastococcus; species Blastococcus aurantiacus. Next base: position 229,985 of record NZ_FNBT01000008.1, on the reverse strand, counting down.
GCTCGGGCTGTCTCCGGAGCTGTCCACCGACCTGATCGTGCAGACGGCGCTGGGGGCGGCGGTCATGCTGCGCGACTCCGGCCAGGACGCGCAGGCGCTGCGGGCGGCGGTCAGCAGCCCGAACGGGACGACGGTCGCCGCGATCGCCGAGCTGGACCGGCACGACGTGCGGGCGGCGATGGCCGCCGCCGTGGCGGCCGCGCACGCGCGCTCGCTGGAGCTGGGTGCCCCGCGCGACTGAGACCTACGGGTCCGCTGGCAGAGCAGGGACCGCTGTTCCGCCTGTCGTCTCCTCGTGCTCACTCCGTGCGAGCGGCCGAGCACAGTAATGGGGGATCGGGGCGGAGTCGAGCACGCTGCGCTGTTTTCTCGTCACCCGATCGGATGACACGCAGATCCACTTGTCGATCGGTCGACATATATGCAGATGTGCCCAGGACGGATCGGTCCGTCTGTTCGATTCATCCATCGCTCCTGTCACGCCTGTCCCCTTACGCTCTGTTGCAGCACGTGCGTGTTCAGTTGCCGGTGGGGAAGCCGGCGCCACGACGCGAGCTAGGTCCGGAGACGAAGACATGACCATGCCCCAGCGCCACCACGCCGCCACCGTCGTCCGCCCGGGTGTGCCCACCCAGCGTCCGATGGGCCGTCCGATGCAGGCATCCGCCGTCGCCCGCCCCGTGCCCGCCGCCCACCCGGCCGCCATGCCGCTCGGCCGTCCGAGCGTCCCGGCCCCCCGCGCCGCCGTCACCTTCCTGACCGTCGCCGAGGTCGCCGCGATGATGCGCGTCTCCAAGATGACCGTGTACCGCCTCGTCCACGCCGGCGACCTCTCCGCCGTCCGCGTCGGCCGTTCGTTCCGCGTCCCGGAGCGCGCCGTGCAGGACTACCTGCGCGACGCCTACACCGACATCGCCTGAGCGACGTCGCGGTCGTCCCCCGGACGACCCCGCGGTCCTCGCGGCCGCACCGCGCCACCGCCGCCGCATCCGGGGCGGAGCGCCCGTACCACCCGATCCACCGGACCCGGTCCGCCCGCGGCAGCGTCGCCGCGGGGCGGCCGGTACGCTCGGACGCCGGGTGACCCCGGCCCGAGGGCCCGGGTCGCGTTCGAGCTGTTCAGCCATACCGAGGTCGGGAGCACCACGTGGGTTCTGTCATCAAGAAGCGGCGCAAGCGGATGGCCAAGAAGAAGCACCGCAAGCTGCTGAAGAAGACGCGCGTCCAGCGACGCAACAAGAAGTGAGCTGACGCTCGTGCCGCCCGCGGTCGTCCTCGTCACCGGTGTGAGCCGGTGGCTGGGCGGAGCGCTGGCGGCCGAGCTCGCGGCGGACCCCTCGATCGGGCGGGTCATCGGTGTGGACACGGTCCCGCCGTCCCCCGAGATGCTGCGCAGGCTCGGGCGCACCGAGTTCGTGCGGGCCGACATCCGCAACCCGCTCATCGGCAAGGTGATCGCGGCTGCGTCGGTCGACACCGTCGTGCACATGAACATCAGCTCGACCCCCGCCGGCTCCGGCGGGCGCGCACCGATGAAGGAACTCAACGTCATCGGCACGATGCAGCTGCTGGCCGCGTGCCAGGCTGCGCCGTCGGTGCGCCGGTTCGTGCTCAAGTCGACGACCGCCGTCTACGGCGCCTCCCCGCGCGACCCCGCCGTCTTCACCGAGACGATGCAGGCGCGGCTGGTCCCCTCGGGCGGCTTCGCCAAGGACAGCGTCGACATCGAGGGCTACGTCCGCTCCTTCGGGCGTCGGCGCCCCGACGTCGACATCGCGGTGCTCCGGTTCACCAACTTCATCGGACCGCGGATCGACTCGCTGCTCACCGGCTTCCTGCGCATGCCGGTCGTCCCCACGGCGATGGGGTACGACGCCAGGGTCCAGCTGCTGCACGAGGACGACGCCCTGGCGGTCCTCGTGCGCGCCACGACCGGCGACTGGACCGGCACCGTCAACGTGGGCGGGAAGGGCACGCTGCTGCTCTCCCAGGCGATCCGTCGGCTGGGCCGCGTCGAGGCGCCGCTGCCCACGCCCGCCCTGGGTTCGGTGGGCCGGATCTCGCGCCGCTTCGGCTTCGTCGACTACTCGCCCGAGCAGATGCGCTTCCTCAACTTCGGCCGCGTCGTCGACACCACCGTCCTGCGCACGGAGTTCGGTCTCGTCCCGCGGTACACCACCGCCGAGGCACTGGCGGACTACGCGCGGACGGTCCCGCCCGTGGTCTCGCCGCGGCTGGTCGAGACGACGTCCACGCGGCTGCGGTCGGTGCTCGGCCGGGCCGGCGACGCCGCGGCAGCACTCGGCGAGCGGCTGAACCCGGCGCCCCCGGCGCCCGGACTGCGGGCGGTGCGGGATGCCTGAGGCCCGGGTCATCCCGCTGCGGCCCGACGACGACGAGCCCTTCGTCCCGCCGACGCCGCCGCCCGGCTGGGAGGACCACCTCGCCGATGCGGTGGAGTTCCTGCGCCGCCGGGTGACCGGCGAGTACGAGACCGACGAGTTCGGCTTCGACCCCGACCTGACCGACCACGTCCTGCTGCCGGTCCTGCGGCCGTTCTACGAGAAGTGGTTCCGGGTCGACGCGCTGGGCCTGGAGAACGTGCCCGCGACCGGCGGGGGCCTGGTCGTGGCCAACCACTCCGGCACGCTGCCGGTCGACGCGCTGATGACGACGGTGGCGCTCCACGACGAGCACCCCGCGCAGCGCCGACTGCGGCTGCTCGGCGCCGACCTGGTCTTCGACGTCCCCTTCATCGGGTCCCTGTCGCGCAAGCTCGGCACGACGCTGGCCTGCAACGAGGACGCCGAGCGGCTGCTGACCGAGGGCGAGCTCGTCGGCGTCTTCCCCGAAGGCTTCAAGGGTGTCGGGAAGCCGTTCTCCGAGCGGTACACCCTGCAGCGGTTCGGCCGGGGCGGCTTCGTCAGCGCCGCGCTGCGGACGGGGGTGCCGATCATCCCGTGCGCCATCGTGGGCGCCGAGGAGATCTACCCGATGCTGGGCAACGCCAAGACGGCGGCGCGCCTGCTCGGGCTGCCGTACTTCCCGATCACGCCCACGTTCCCGCTGCTCGGCCCGCTCGGTCTGGTGCCGCTGCCGTCGAAGTGGCTCATCGCGTTCGGCGAGCCGATCGAGACGGCGTCCTACGGCCCGGCCGCTGCCGAGGACCCGATGCTCGTGTTCAACCTGACCGATCAGGTGCGCGAGAACATCCAGCAGTCCCTCTACCGCCTGCTCATGCAGCGCAAGGGCGTCTTCAGCTGACGCAGGTCGCTCGTGGCAGGACGCTGTGCGGTAACGGCGCATGGTGAGCTCGGTGTGCGCCGTGGGCGCACACCGTCCCCGGGGTCAGATCACCAGGGCAGTTTGTTGCGGCGGCGCAGGGCGAGCGTGCCGCCGACGATCCCTCCGGACAGCGCTGCGGCGGCGACGGTGGGGACGCCGATCCTGGCGGCCTTCCGGCCGGTGCGGAAGTCGCGGATGGTCCAGCCGCGGGCCTTCGCGACCGAGCGCAGCTCGGTGTCCGGGTTGACGGCGACCGCCGTGCCGCACAGCGAGAGCATCGGCAGGTCGTTGGCCGAGTCGCTGTAGGCGGTGCAGCGGGACAGGTCCAGCCCCTCGCGCTCGGCCAGTGCCAGCACCGCCTCCGCCTTGGCCGGGCCGTGCATCAGCTCGCCCACCAGCCGGCCGGTGTACCGCCCGTCCACGATCTCGGACACGGTGCCGAGAGCGCCGGTGAGGCCGAGCCGCCGTGCGATGATGGCGGCCAGCTCGATCGGCGTCGCCGTGACCAGCCACACCCGCTGCCCGGCGTCGAGGTGCTGCTGGGCGAGCGCCCGCGTGCCGCCCCAGATGCGGTCGGCCATCAGCTCGTCGTAGATCTCCTCGCTGTGCTGGACGATCTCCGCGACCTCACGGCCGGCGACGAACGCCAGTGCGTTCTCCCGGATGGTCAGCATGTCGTCGGGGTTGCCCTCGCTGCCGCCGATGCGGAACTTGGCCTGCTGCCAGACGAAGCCGGCCATGTCGCGGGTGGAGAAGTACTTGCGGGCGGCCAGTCCACGGGCGAACCAGAAGAGCGAGGCGCCCATCATCATCGTGTTGTCGACGTCGAAGAAGGCCGCGGCGCTGGGATCCGGCTCGACGGCCGGCGGCGGCGCGACATCGGCGGCCGCGGCGGACGCCGCACCGGCCACGTGGGCGCGGATGTCCTCTTCGCCGGGCACGAGACCGACGTCCTTGCGGCTGCGGAAGGGCAGTCGCGGCACGGGCGTCCTCCCTGGATCCGACCCGCCCACGAGGGCGGGGCACCGACGAGAGCGACCCTAGCCGGGCGCCGGGATGCGGTCGACGCGGCCGCTCAGCAGTTCCCGGCTCGGAGCAGCACGGGGATGTCCACGCACGGGAGGAGGTCGGTGGGCACCTGGAGGACGGGGGACGGCGACGGGCTGGCGGACGGCGCCGCCGGCGAAGTGGTTCGCGGCGGCAGGGTGGGCACCGGCAGCTCCGGCAGCAGACCGGGCAGGGGGACCACCTCGTCCGGACCCGTGGGCGGTGCCGCCGACGGACCCGGGAGCTGCGGGTTCACCGGCCCCGGCTGGACAGCAGAGGGTCCTGCGGGCGTGGTCGGCTCGAGGGGTGTGGTGCTCGGCCCCGCCTGCGGCGGCGTGCCGCCCGGCGCCGGGTCGTTCGGAGCCGGGGCACCCGGGACCGGGACGCTCGGGACCGTGGAGACCGGCGGACCCTGCGGAGCCGTGACCTCGGGGCGGCACTCCCCGGGCACGGGCCCGAGCCGGTCGCGACCGGTCAGGGCCGGCCCCTCGGGGCAGTCGAGGGCTACCCGCAGGCTGGCGACGCGCCCGGTGATGGCGTCGAGCAGGCCCTGGGACGCGGCGACGTCGTCCGCGGCTCCTGCCGGCACCTCGACGCCCACGGCCTGCAGCTGCGCGGACTGCTCGGACGTCCAGCCCGACAGCCGGTCCAGCGGTGCGGCGTCGGAGGTGTCCAGCGCCTGCGACAGGTACCAGGAGGCGCCCTCGGTGGTCTGGTCGTCCATCGTCGCCAGCGTCGACCGCACCAGGCCGGCGTCGCCGTCTACGTCGTCGAGCTCCTCGAGGCGGGTGCGGGCGAGGTCCAGGAGGGCCTGGCCGCGGGAGTCGCCGGCCAGCGCCAGCTGCGTCTGCTCGGTGCCGCGCTTGACGCCGTAGAGGACGTCGCCGGGACGTGCGCCGGTGGACAGCGCCACCAGCGTGGCCAGCGAGGTCACCGTCAGCGCCGCGCCGGCCAGGCCGGCCGTGACCCGGGTGTGCCAGCGTCCCGCAGGGGCGTCGACGGCGCGGGCGGCCAGCAGCCGTCGCAGCGGTGAAGGGCGGACGGGCTCGGGCGTGCGGACGGCGGCCATCGCGACCAGCCGCTGGCGGGCGGCGCGGCGGTACTCCGGATCCGGCTCGACCTCGAGGTGTGGCGCGAGTTCCTGCAGCATCATGACGACCCTGGCGTCCTGCTCGTCCCCGCGCCGGGCAGCACGGCGGGACGGCGCCGCATTGCTCTCGTGCGTGGTCACGGGGTTCCTCCGGTCGCTCGGGCGGGGCAGCCGACCGTCGGCACGCTCCCTCGCGCACGGCACAACGAGGAAGCGTGGTTTGCGGTTACGGCCTGTGGGCAAGACGTCGCGTTCACCGCAGACCCTCCGGCAGCAGCCCCGCCAGCCGGCGCACGGCCCGGTGCTGCAGGGCCTTGATGGCGCCGTCCTTCTTGCCCATGATCGCGGCGGTCTCGGCCACCGAGAGGCCGTGGATGAACCGCAGCACGATGCACTCCTGCTGTTCGCTGCCCAGCTGCTGCACGCAGGCCAGGAGCTCGCGGTTGGTCAGGTGGGCCACGACGGCGTCCTCGGGGCCGTCGGTGGCCCGGTCGGCGTCGCGCATGTCGGCGGTGGTCACCTCGAGCCGGTACCGGCTGCTCTTCACGTGGTCCAGCACGATGTTGCGCGCGATCGTGACCAGCCAGGCGCCGACGTCGCGGCCCTGGAAGGTGAGCGAGTCGATGCGGCGCAGCGCCCGCACGAAGGTCTCGCTGGTCACGTCCTCGGCGGTCGCCCGGTCGCCGACCCGGTTGTAGACGAACCGGTAGACCAGCGTGACGTAGTGGTCGTAGAGCTGCCCGAACGCCTCGGCGTCCCCTTCCTGCGTCCGGCGCACCCACTCCCAGACGTCCGGCCCGTCGGTGGGCGGCAGGGGAGCTGCCTGTCCGTCCGGGGGCAGGGGGAGGTCGGCTGCCGGCAGGTCCGGCGCGACGGGCTCCGGTGCCACGACGTCGGGCGCGGCGGGGGAGGGCGCGGTGGGGGAGGGCACGGCGGGCGAGGGCGCGACCGCCTCACCGCTCGCCCGCGGGAACGGCGTCGGCCGTGGACGCGGGCTCGGCCGCGGGCGCCGGGCAGCGGCGGGCGCCGGCTGCTCGGCGTCGAGGGGGTGCGGCATTGCGGGCGATGACCTCCTCGTCGGCCCGCCGTACCTGGACCGTCTCCTCCCCGACGCGGACGGCGATCCAGGCGCGTGAGCTGCGGGGCTGGCCCCATGGTGACAACATCGCCCGTGCCCGTCCACGCCAGCCCGCCGGACGCTCCGTCGGCAACCCCGGCGGAACGCGAGGCCCGCGCCACCGGAGGAGATGTGTCGGACCTGGAGGCAGGGAGGTCGCTGGCCGCGCTCGTGCGGTCCGCGGCCCGTCAGCGCCCCGACGCGCCGGCCGTCGTCACCCGGGAAGAACGGCTGACCTGGGCCGAGCTCGACGCCGAGGTGGACCGCGCCGCCGCGGGGTACGCCGCCCGCGACCTGTCGCCCGGCGACCGCGTGGCGGTGCAGTTGCCCAACGGCCTGCCCTGGCTGCGGGCGGTGCTGGGGGCGCTGCGTGCAGGGCTCGTGGTCGTGCCGGTGAACACCGCCTACACCGAGCCCGAGCTCGAGTACGTCCTCTCCGACTCCGGCGCCGCGCTGCTCGTCGCGCCGGGGGAGCGCGACGAGATCGCCGGGGTGCCGGTCTGCCCGGGTGCACCCGAGGGCGACGGTGCGCCGCCCGCGGTCGCCGACGACCCCGCGGAGCTGGCCTTCCTCTGCTACACCAGCGGCACGACCGGCCGGCCGCGCGGCGCGATGCTCACGTCCGGTGCGCTGCGGGCCAACCAGGAGCAGTGCCTGGCGATGGAGCCGCCGCCGGTGCGCGCGGACGACCGCGTCCTCCTGGTGCTGCCGCTGTTCCACGTCTACGGCCTGAACGCCGGCTTCGGGCTGGTCGCGGCCACCGGTGCGTGCGCGGTGCTCGAGGAGACCTTCGACCCGCGCGGCACGCTCGCCGTGATGACCGAGGAGCACGTCAGCGCGGTCCCCGGGGCGCCGCCGATGTACCAGGCCTGGCTGGCCGTGGCCGACGCCGTCGGCAGCGACACCGACCTCCGCCGCGCCTTCGCCGCGGTCCGGCTGGCGTCCTCCGGTGCGGCCCCGCTGCCGGAGGATGTGTGGACGGCGATGCGCGACCGGGCCGCCGTCACCGTCTGGGAGGGCTACGGCCTGACCGAGGCCGCCCCCGTCGTCGCCAGCACCCTGGTCACCGGCCGACCCAAGCCCGACTGCATCGGCGGCCCCCTGCCGGGCATCGAGGTGGCCCTGCGCGACACCGCCGACACCGCGGACCCGGCCGACATCGCCGACGCCGCCCCCGAGGGCGGGGTCCGGGCCGAGGGGACCGAGGAGGACGGCCCCGACGACCTGCCCGGCGAGGGGCCGGGCGAGCTGTGGATCCGCGGACCCAACCTCTTCTCCGGCTACTGGCCCGAGGGCTCCGACGGCCCCGACGCCGACGGCTGGCTGGGCACCGGCGACCTCGCCTACCGGGACGCCGACGGGGACCTGCACCTGGTCGACCGGCGCAGCGACCTGATCCTGGTGAGCGGGTTCAACGTCTACCCGGCCGAGGTCGAGCGGGTGCTCGACACCCACCCGGCGGTCGCGGAGAGCGCCGTCATCGGCGTGCCCGACCCCCGGACGGGCGCCGCGGTGCGCGCGGTGGTGGCCCTGGAGCCGGGGCAGCAGCTGACCTTCGACGAGCTGCGCGACCACGCCGCGGGCTCCCTGGCCCGCTACAAGGTGCCCACCTCGGTGCACTTCCTCCCCAGCCTCCCGCACTCGCTGACCGGCAAGGTCAGCCGCGCCCGGCTGCGCGAGCTCGGGCTCACCGGGGCCGCGACGGACGAGGACGCCGATGGCGAGTGAGCCGGCGCCCCGCCTGCGGCTGATGACCCGGGCGGGTTGCCACCTGTGCGAGGTGGCCGCCGAGACCCTCGAGCGGATCGCCGCCGAGGCCGGACTGCGCCCGGAGGCGGTGGACGTGGACGCCGACCCGGAGCTGCAGGCGGAGTTCGGCGACCGCGTGCCGGTCGTCCTGCTCGACGGGCGCGAGCACTCCTACTTCACCGTCGACGTGCCCCGGCTGCGCCGTGACCTCGGGCTCGGAGGCGCCTGAACGACGCGTGAACGGCCGGTGCACGACCGTCGCCGACGTGGTCTCGGACACAGCGCCACCCGTTCGGGCCGGTCAGCGCAGTGTCGCCCCGTCGCGGACTTTGTTCCTGCGTTCACAAGCGGCTACCGTGGCCTCCGCGAGCACCCCGGTGCCCGTGACCACCGAACCTTGTCGTCGTCGTTCTGCGTGTCGTCGCACCGCCCGGCTTCTGCCGGGTCCTCGGGCGCGGCCGCTGTGGAGAGCCCGTTGATGCAGCCGCGGCCCCGGACCATCCCGGAGGCCACCGTCGCCCGCCTGGCCGTGTACCTCCGGGTGCTGGCCACGCTCGCCGACGGCGGCCGGAGCACCGTCTCCTCCGGTGAGCTCGCCTCGGCCGCCGGCGTGAACCCGGCCGGACTGCGCAAGGACCTCTCGCACCTGGGCCCCTGCGGCGTGCGCGGCGTGGGCTACGACGTCGACCTGCTGCGCGACCGGCTCACCCGCGTCCTGGGCGTGGGGCGGTCCCGGGCCTGCGTCCTGGTCGGCATCGGCAACCTCGGCTCGGCGCTGGCCGACTACGCCGGCTTCGGCACCCGCGGCTTCGAGTTCGTGGGCCTCTTCGACGCCTCGCCCGCCCGGATCGGCCAGCGGATCGGGAACCTGCAGGTCCGCGGGCTGGACGAGCTGGAGGACGTCGTCGCCGCGACCGGTGCCTCGATCGGGGTCATCACGACGCCGGCCGAGGTGGCGCAGGGCATCTGCGACCGGCTGGCCGCGGCCGGGGTGGGGAGCATCCTGAACTTCGCGCCCGTGACCCTCGCGGCCCCTGCCGGGGTCGACGTCCGCAAGGTCGACCTGTCCGTCGAGCTCCAGGTGCTGGCCTTCCTCGGCCAGCAGCGGGTGCCCGCCGAGGTGGGTGAGTCCGCATGAGCCTCCTCGCCGTGGGGATCAGCCACCGCACCGCCCCCGTCGCGCTGCTCGAGCAGTTCGCGATGACCGACGACGACCGGGTCAAGGCCCTGCACGAGCTGGTCGGCGGCGACCACGTCGCCGAGGCCCTGGTCCTCGCGACCTGCAACCGGATCGAGGTCTTCGCCGAGGTCGAGCGCTTCCACGGCGGCGTCACCGACGTCAGCCGGGTGCTGGCCCGCCAGGCCGGCGCCACGGTCGAGGAGCTCTCCCCGTACGTCACCGTCCACTACGAGGACCAGGCCGTCACCCACCTGTTCACCGTCGCCGCCGGGCTGGACTCGATGGTGGTCGGCGAGACGCAGGTGCTCGGGCAGCTGCGCGCCGCCTACGCCCTGGCCCGCGAGGAGGGCACCGTCGGGCGCGCCCTGCACCCGATCGCCCAGCGGGCCCTGCGGGTGGGCAAGCGCGTGCACTCCGAGACCGGCATCGACCGGGCCGGGGCCTCCCTGGTCTCCGTGGCCCTCGACCGCGCCGAGGCCCGGATCGGCGACCTCGCCGGCCGCCGGGCGCTCGTGGTGGGTGCGGGCTCCATGGGCGCCCTCGCCGCGACCACGCTGGCCCGCCGGGGTGCCGACGTCGTGATCGGCAGCCGCACCCACGCCTCGGCGCAGCGGCTGGCCACCACCCTGGGCGGGCGGGCCGTCGAGCTGGCGGACGCGCCCGCGGAGCTCGTCGACGCCGACGTCCTCGTCTCCTGCACCGGCGCCTCCGGCATCGTCGTGAGCACCGACACCGTCGCCACCGCCATGGAGCAGCGGGCGGGCCGGCCCATGGCCGTCGTCGACCTGGCGCTGCCCCGCGACGTCGACCCCGGCGTGGCGGGCCTGCCGGACGTGCACGTCGTCGACCTCGCCCTGCTGCAGGGCGAGCGGGTCGCCGCGCGCGACGCCGGCGCACCGGCCACCGGGCCGGTCGCCGCCGACGACATCGCCGCCGCGCACGCCATGATCGAGGCCGAGGCCGCGCTGCTGCGCGCCGAGCAGCAGGCCGCGGCGGTGGCGCCCACCGTCTCCGCGCTGCGCAGCCAGGCCGCCGACGTCGTGGACGCCGAGCTGCTCCGCCTCTCCACCCGGTTGCCCGACCTCGACCCGCGCTCGCGCGCCGAGATCGCCCGCACCGTCCGGCGGGTCGTGGACAAGCTGCTGCACGAGCCGACCGTCCGGGTCAAGGAGCTCTCCGCCGTGCCGGGCGGCACCGACTACGCCGGTGCCCTGCGCGCCCTGTTCGGCCTGGGCATCGACGCCGAGGTCGCCGAGACCGCCAGCCTGGCCGACGCCGTCACCGCCGACCCCGAGCGCGCCGGAGGTGCCGCGTGACCGCCCTGCGCACCTCGGCCGAGACGGCGTCGGGCACCGCCGTGCTCCGGCTGGGCACCCGCGCCAGCGTGCTGGCCCGCACCCAGTCGCAGACCGTGGCCGACGCGATCACCGCCGCCACCGGGACCCCGGTCGAGCTGGTGCACATCACCACCGAGGGCGACCGGTCGCAGGCCGCCATCGCGCAGCTGGGCGGCACGGGCGTCTTCGTCACCGCGCTGCGCGACGCGCTGCTCGCCGGTGAGATCGACCTGGCCGTGCACAGCTACAAGGACCTGCCCACCGCGGCCGCGCCCGGTCTCATCCTCGCCGCGGTGCCGCCGCGGGAGGACCCGCGCGACGCGCTGGTCGCCCGCGACGGGCTGACCCTCGGCGAGCTGCCCGCCGGCTCGCGGATCGGCACCGGCGCACCCCGCCGCGTCGCCCAGCTGCGCGCGCTGGGCCTCGGTCTGGAGATCGTGCCGATCCGGGGCAACGTCGACACCCGCCTGGGCCGCGTCGCCGGTCTTGGCGGACCCGGCGGCGGTGCTGGTGATCTGGACGCCGTCGTGCTCGCCCGCGCGGGGCTGTCCCGGCTGGGGCGCCTCGCCGTCATCACCGAGACCCTCGACCCGCTCCAGGTCCTGCCCGCACCCGCGCAGGGCGCCCTGGCCGTCGAGTGCCGCACCAGCGACGCCCGCACCCGTGAGCTGCTCGGGCGCCTCGAGGACTCCCGCACCCGGGCCTGCGCCCTGGCCGAGCGGACCACGCTGGGCACCCTCGAGGCCGGCTGCAGCGCCCCCGTGGCCGCCTACGCCGAAGTGGCCGAGGGCGAGCACGGTCCCGAACTGTTCCTGCGCGCGTCGGTCACGGCGATCGACGGCAGCGACGGCGTCCGCGGCTCGCTGAGCGGCCCGCTGGACGACGCCGCGTCGCTCGGCCGCACGCTCGCGGCCGAGCTGCTCGACCGCGGCGCGGCCGAGCTCATGGCGGTCGGCCGGTGACCGAGCTCCCGACGTCCCCCCTGGGCGCATACCGCGCCCCCCAGAACCCAGCAACAAGGGCCCTTCGGGCCAGGATCAGGAGCACGCGATGACGCGCTTCCGCAAGACCGTCGGCAGCACCGGCCGGGTCGTCTTCGTCGGCGCAGGACCGGGCGACCCCGGCATGCTGACCGCACGCGCCACGGCGGCGATCGCCGAGGCCGCCCACGTGCTCGTCGACGTCGACGTGCCCGTCGCCGTCCAGGACGCCGTCCGCGGGATCAACCCCGCGGTCGAGCTCGTCCCCGTCTCCGGCGAGCCGGCCGAGGTCGCCAAGGGCGCCGTCGCCGCGGCCAAGGGCGGTGCGGTGGTCGTGCGCCTGGTCGCCGGCGATCCCTACACCGACGACGCCGTCGTCAAGGAGGTGCTGGCCGTCGGCCGGACCTCCGTCGGCTTCGACGTGGTGCCCGGTGTCGCGCCGGCCACCGCCGTCCCCGCCTTCGCGGGCGTCGCACCGGGCAGCACGGCGCTCACCGCCGACCTGCGGAGCGGGGTGGACCTGGCCGCGCTGGCCGGTGCCACCGCCGCGACCGGCGGCACCCTGGTGCTGCGGGCCACGGTCGAGGAGCTCCCGGACGCCGCCGGCCGGCTGGTCGAGGGCGGACTGTCGGGCAGCACCCCGGTCGTCGTCACCACCGGCGGCTCGTCGACGGCGCAGAAGAGCGTCGTCGCCAAGCTGTCCGCGGTCGCCGAGAAGGCGGCCGGCCTGGACTCCCTGACCGGGCCGGTCGTGGTCACCGTCGGCGCGGCCGTCGACAAGCGCGCCCGGATGTCGTGGTGGGAGAGCCGCCCGCTGTTCGGCTGGCGCGTGCTGGTGCCCCGCACCAAGGACCAGGCCGGCGAGATGAGCGACCGGCTGCGCGCCTACGGCGCCGTCCCGGTCGAGGTGCCGACGATCGCCGTCGAGCCGCCGCGCAGCCCCGCGCAGATGGACCGCGCGGTCAAGGGCCTGGTCACCGGCCGCTACGGTTGGATCGTCTTCACCTCGGTGAACGCGGTGAAGGCCGTGCGCGAGAAGTTCGCCGAGCTGGGCCTGGACGCCCGCGCCTTCGCCGGCGTCAAGGTCGGCTGCGTCGGCGAGCAGACCGCCGATGCCGTGCGCGCGTTCGGCATCGTGCCCGAGCTGGTCCCGGTCGGCGAGCAGTCCAGCCAGGGCCTGCTGGCCGAGTTCCCCGAGTACGACGACGTCCTCGACCCGATCGACCGCGTGCTGCTCCCGCACGCCGACATCGCCACCGAGGTGCTCGCCGCGGGGCTCGTCGAGCGCGGCTGGGAGGTCGACGACGTCACCGCCTACCGCACCGTGCGCGCCGCCCCGCCGGCCGCGTCGGTCCGCGAGGCGATCAAGGGCGGCGGCTTCGACGCGGTCTGCTTCACCTCGTCGAGCACCGTGCGCAACCTCGTCGGCATCGCCGGCAAGCCGCACGCGAAGACCGTCGTCGCCGTGATCGGCCCCGCCACGGCCGCCAGCGCGCAGGAGTTCGGCCTGCGCGTCGACGTGCAGCCCGAGACGGCCGCCGTCGCCCCGCTGGTCGACGCCCTGGCCGAGTACGCCCTGTCGCTGCGCGAGTCGGAGGACGGCGAGGGCAAGTGACCACGGGCAGCGCGAACCCCGGCTTCGCGCGCGGGCGCCGGCTCCGGTCGACGCCCGCGCTGCGGCGGCTGACCGCGCAGACACGGGTGGCCCCCGCCGACCTGGTGCTGCCGGTCTTCGTGAAGCAGGACATCGCCGAGCCGGTGCCGATCGGCTCCATGCCCGGCGTCGTCCAGCACTCGCTGGACTCGCTGCGCAAGGCCGCGCACGAGGCGGCCGAGGCCGGCATCGGTGGGCTGATGCTCTTCGGCATCCCCGCCGAGAAGGACGCCGTGGGCTCCCAGGCCGACGCCGCCGACGGCATCGTCAACGTGGCCCTGCAGCAGCTGCGCGCCGACCTGGGCGACGAGCTCGTGCTCATGGCCGACCTCTGCCTGTGCGAGTACACCGACCACGGGCACTGCGGCGTGGTCACCCCGGCGGGCGTCGTGGACAACGACCCGACGCTGGACCGGTACGCGGCGGTGGCCATCGCCCAGGCCCAGGCCGGCGCCCACCTGGTGGCCCCCAGCGGGATGATGGACGGGCAGGTCGCGGCCATCCGCGCCGGGCTGGACAGCGCCGCCTTCACCGAGGTCCCGATCCTGGCCTACGCGGCCAAGTACGCCTCGGGCTTCTACGGCCCGTTCCGCGAGGCGGCCGAGGGTGCGCCGCAGTTCGGCGACCGCTCGACCTACCAGATGGACCCGCCGAACGCCGACGAGGCGCTGCGCGAGGTGGCGCAGGACCTCGCCGAGGGCGCCGACGCCGTCATGGTGAAGCCCGCGCTGCCCTACCTGGACATCGTGCGCCGGGTCGCCGACGCGGTGCAGGTGCCGGTGAGCGCGTACCAGGTCAGCGGCGAGTACGCGATGGTCGAGGCCGCCGCCGCCAACGGCTGGGTCGACCGCGAGCGGGCGATCCTGGAGACGCTCGTCGCCATCCGCCGCGCGGGTGCCGGGCAGGTGCTCACCTACTGGGCGGTCGAGGCCGCGCGCTGGCTCGCCCGCGGCTGAGATGACTCCGTACGTCGAGCCCGGGGGTTCCTGGCGACCGGTCTGGATCGTCGCCGGTGCCCTCGGGCTCTTCCTCGTCCTGGACCTGGCGCTGCCGGGCCCGGACGTCCCGCTGTGGCTGTGGGCGGTGGCCGTCATCGCCGTCCTCGGCGCGACGTGGATCGGCTGCCTGTCGGCGCAGCGGATCTGGACGGTGCGGGTGAGCTCCGACGGGCTGGTCGTCGGCATGGAGGTCATCCGGCTGGCCGACGTCGACGCAGCGCACCTGGCAACCGTCGAGGGCGGGGTGGACGCCGGGGCGCCGGTGCTCGGCGGGGGATGGGACCTGCCGCCCGGGCGCAGCGGGCTGCCGCTCCGGCTGACCGACGGGCACACCGTGCTGGTGCCCACCCGCGACCCCGTCGCGCTGCGCGCGGCCCTGCTCGCCGCTGTGTCCGACGCCTCCGACGGGCGCCCAGGAAGAGAAGGGACACTGGGGTCGTGACCTCGCCGGACAGCTCGCCCTTCCCCTACGAGGCGCCCGTCTCCGCGGAGCTCTTCGCCCGTGGCCGCGGCGTCACCCCCGGCGGGGTGAACAGCCCGGTGCGCGCCTTCCAGGCCGTCGGGGGGACCCCGCGGTTCATGGTCGAGGGCTCCGGCCCGTGGATCACCGATGCCGACGGACGGCGCTACGTGGACCTGGTGAGCTCGTGGGGCCCGCTGATCCTCGGGCACGCGCACCCCGCCGTCGTCGAGGCGGTCACCGCGGCCGCGCGCCGCGGGCTGACCTTCGGGGCGCCCACCGAGGCCGAACTGGACCTGGCCGAGGAGATCCGCGAGCGGGTCGCGCCGGTGCAGAAGGTCCGGCTGGTCAACTCCGGCACCGAGGCGGTGCTCTCGGCGGTGCGGCTGGCCCGTGGCGTCACCGGGCGCCCGCTGGTCGTGAAGTTCGCCGGCAACTACCACGGTCACGTCGACGCGCTGCTGGCCTCGGCCGGGTCCGGCGTCGCCACCCTGGGGCTGCCCGACACCCCCGGGGTCACCACCGGTGCCGCCGCCGACACCGTGGTCCTGCCCTACAACGACGTCGCCGCCGTCGAGGCGGTCTTCGCCGAGCGCGGCCCGCAGATCGCCTGCGTCATCAGCGAGGCCGCGGCGGGCAACATGGGCGTCATCCCGCCCGAGCCCGGTTTCAACGCCACACTGCGCCGGATCACCGCGGCCGCCGGGTCGCTGCTGGTCCTCGACGAGGTCATGACGGGCTTCCGGGTGTCCCGGTCGGGCTGGTACGGCCTCGACCCCGTGGACGCCGACCTGTTCACCTTCGGCAAGGTCATGGGCGGTGGCCTCCCCGCTGCGGCGTTCGGCGGCCGCGCCGACCTGATGGACCACCTCGCCCCGGTCGGGCCGGTCTACCAGGCGGGCACGCTCTCGGGGAACCCGGTGGCGGTCGCCGCGGGCCTCACCACGCTGCGGCACTGCACCGAGGACGTCTACGCGCACTGCGACGAGGTCGCCGCGGTGCTGCGCGGGGCCGCCAGCGCCGCGCTGTTCTCCGCCGGGGTGCCGCACCGCGTGCAGCAGGCGGGCAACATGTTCTCGATCTTCTTCGTGCCCGACGAGCGCCAGGTGCGGAACTACGACGACGCCCGCACCCAGGACGCCTTCCGCTACACCGCCTTCTTCCACGCCATGCTCGCCCGCGGGGTCTACCTGCCGCCCTCGGCGTTCGAGTCGTGGTTCGTCAACGCGCAGCTGTCCGGCGAGGCGCTGGACCGCGTGCTCGAGGCGCTGCCCGCCGCGGCGCGCGCCGCGGCCCAGGCCGACGGCGCCCCGGCGGCCGGGCCCGTCGAGAGCGAGCGGTCCACGTGAGGGCCAGGATGGCCATGATTGCCCCGGAGGTGGGCGCGTGAGCGAGCGCACGACGGTCCACCTGCTGCGGCACGGTGAGGTGCACAACCCGGCGAAGGTCCTGTACGGCCGGCTGCCGGGCTACCGGCTGTCCACGACCGGTGAGGCGATGGCGCTGGCGGCCGCCGAGTGGTTCGCCGGGCACGACGTCACCCACCTGGTCTCCAGCCCGCTGGAACGCGCGCAGCAGACCGCCCGCCCCCTCGCCGAGGCGACCGGCCTGCCGATCGGCACCGACGACCGGCTGATCGAGGCGGGCAACGCCTTCGAGGGCATGGTGGTCGGCGAGGCGGGCGGTGTCTTCCGCGCCCCGCGCAACTGGTGGAAGCTGCGCAACCCCTTCCAGCCCTCGTGGGGCGAGCCCTACGTCGAGATCGCCGCGCGCATGCTGGGCGCGGTCGAGGCGGCGCGCGACGCCGCCCGCGGGCACGAGGCCGTCCTGGTCAGCCACCAGCTGCCCATCTGGACCGTCCGGCTGCACCTCCAGGGCCGCAGCTACCTGCACGACCCCCGCCGCCGCGAGTGCGCGCTGGCCAGCGTCACCTCGGTGACCTACGAGGGCGACCGGCTCGCCGGCGTGACCTACGCCGAGCCCGCTGGTGCGACGCCGTCGGACGCGGTGCCGGGCGCATGAAGCGGCTGCTGCTCCTCCTCTGCGCCGGTGCGCTCGCGCTCACCGGCTGCAGCACCGGCGACGACGCCGTCGCCGTCAACAACGGCGGCGAGTTCCGTTTCGTCCAGGGCACGCCGAGGGGCGAGGTCATCCCCGAGGAGGACCGCGCCACCGCGCCGGAGTTCGGCGGCACGCTGCTCGACGGCGAGCCCTTCAGCTCCACCGACCTCGCCGGCGACGTCGCCGTCGTCAACTTCTGGGGGTCCTGGTGCGGGCCCTGCCGCGTCGAGTCGCCGGAATTCCAGGAGGTCTACGCCGACGTCCGCGACGACGGCGTCCAGTTCCTCGGCATCAACGTCAAGGACACCGAGCAGCTCGCCCGCGCCTTCGAGGAGCGGTTCGGCATCGAGTTCCCGTCGCTGTCGGACCCCCGCGGCGAGGTGGCCCTGGCGTTCCGCGACTACCCGGCCAGCGCCGTCCCCTCCACCATCGTGCTGGACCGCGAGAGCCGGGTCGCTGCGGTGTACACCGGGGCCGTGGAGGAGCAGGACCTGCGCGACGTGCTGGGCATGCTGACGGCCGAGGGGGAGTGACGTGGGGGAGACCTTCGCCGATCTCGTCAACGACGGCCCGCTGCTCGTGGCCGCGGCGGTCGCGGCTCTGGTCGGGCTGATCAGCTTCGCCTCGCCCTGCGTGCTGCCGCTGGTGCCCGGCTACCTCTCCTACGTCACCGGCCTCGTCGGCTCCGGTACCCGGACCGCCGAGCCCGCGCCGGTGCCCGCGGGCGGCGGGACGGCGACGGCGGTGCGCGCCGACGAGCGCGCGCCCCGCGGGCGCATGGTCCTCGGCGCCTCGCTCTTCGTGCTCGGCTTCACCGCCGTCTTCGTCGCCATCTCCACCGCCTTCGGCGGGCTGGGCCGGCTGCTCCTCGTGCACAACGAGGAGATCACCCAGGTGATGGGCGGGGTCACCGTGCTGGTCGGCCTCGGCTTCCTCGGCTGGCTGCCGCTGCTCCAGCGCACCAAGCGGCTCAGCGTGCGCCCCACCCTCGGGCTGGCCGGCGCCCCGCTGCTGGGCGTCGTGTTCGGGCTGGGCTGGACCCCGTGCCTCGGCCCGACGCTGGCCGCGGTGCAGAACCTGGCCTTCGCCGAGGCGACCGCCGGGCGCGGAGCCCTGCTCGGGCTGGCCTACTGCCTGGGGCTGGGCGTGCCGTTCGTCCTGGTCGCGCTGGGCGCCCGCTGGGCCGTCGGCGCCACGACCTTCCTGCGGGTGCACGCTCAGGCGGTGACCCGCTTCGGTGGCGCCGTGCTCGTGCTCGTGGGGCTGCTGCTGCTCACCGGCGCGTGGACCGACATGATGCGCTGGCTGCAGGGCTGGCTGGCGGCCAACGGCTTCGCGGACGCGTCGCTGTGACCACCACCGCCCCGCCGCGGGAGGCCCCCGCGCCACCACCGCCCGCGCGCCCCTCCGCCGGGCGCCGGGTGGCCGGCCGGCTGCTGGGCTGGTGGCGCCGGCTGACGGCGATGCGCACGGCCATCGTGCTGCTCTTCCTGCTCGCGCTGGCCGCCGTCCCGGGCTCGCTGCTGCCGCAGCGCTCGCTGTCGCAGACCAATGTGCGGCAGTACTTCGCCGACCACCCCGACCTCGCGCCGGTGCTGGACCGGCTGTACCTGTTCGACGTCTTCAGCTCGCCGTGGTTCGCCGCGGTCTACCTGCTGCTGTTCATCTCGCTCATCGGCTGCGTGGTTCCGCGCGCCGTGGAGCACGCCCGCGCGCTGCGCGCCGCGCCGCCGCCGGCCCCGCGCAACCTGCTGCGGCTGCCCGACTCCGGCGAGGTGGCGACGCCGCTGGCGCCGGTCGCCGCCCTCGACGTCGTGGAGGAGGAACTGCGGGTCCGGCGCTACCGCGTCGTCCGTCGGGGGGACGACCTCTCCGCCGAGAAGGGCTACCTCAAGGAGACGGGCAACCTGCTGTTCCACCTCTCCCTGATCGCGCTGCTGCTGGGGCTGGCCGGCGGCAAGCTGTGGGGCTACGAGGGCAGCATCCTGGTCACCGAGGGCGACGGCTTCTGCAACTCCTTCCAGCAGTACGACACCTACTCGGCCGGGCCGCTGATCGACACCGGCGACCTCTCGCCGACCTGCGTGACTCTGGAGAACTTCGAGGCCGAGTACGAGCCCGACCTCACGGCGTCGTCGTTCACCGCCGACATCCGGTACGGCGGGCCCAATGAGGAGGGTCGGCCGACGACCATCGGGGTGAACGACCCGCTGCGCTCCGCGGGCGACCGGCTCTACGTCACCGGCCACGGGTTCAGCCCCGAGTTCAGCGTGACCCTGCCCGACGGCCAGGTGTTCGAGAAGATCTCGGTGCCCTTCCTGCCCTCGGACCCGCAGACGATGGCCAGCGAGGGCGCGCTCAAGCTGCCCGACGTCGGCGGTGACACCCAGCTGGCGCTGGAGGGCTTCTTCGCGCCGACCGGCCTGGTGCAGGGCGGCGTGCTCACCTCGATCGACCCGCGACCGCTGGACCCGCGGGTCGCGGTGGTGGCCTACCAGGGCTACCTCGGGCTGGACTCGGGCATCCCGCAGTCGGTCTACTCGCTGGACGCCAGCCAGATCGAGCGCGGCCGGTTGGTCGAGGCGGGGGCGGCGAACCTGTCGGTCGGGGAGTCGATGACCCTCGAGGACGGCACGGTCATCACCTTCAGCGGCTTCCAGGAGTTCGCCGCCATGCAGTACTCGCACGACCCCGGTCAGGTGTGGGTGCTCGTCTCGGCCATCGCGCTGCTCACCGGCCTGCTCGGGCTGCTCCTGCTGCGCCGCGAGCGGGTCTTCGCCCGGGCCGCCCCCGCCCCCGACGGCGGCGGTACCGTGCTGACGCTGGCCTCGCTGACGCGGGGCAGCGGCGAGAGCGCCCCACGGTTCGCCGCCCTCACCGACGACCTGAGGGCCGCGCTCGCCGCCCGCACCTCACCACTTCCGGAGGTCTCCCCGCGTGACTCCTGACCAGTCGCTCCTCGACCTGTCGGACACCTTCTTCTCGATCGCCGTCGCGCTGTACTCGGTCGCGCTGGTGGCCTTCTGCGCACAGCTGGCCTTCGGGCGGCGTCCGGAGAGGGCCCGCGAGCTGGTCGGGGCGGGTGGCGTCCCGGCCGTGGTCGGGGACGACGGTGTCGCCGACGGGACCGCCGACCGGGGTGCGCAGCGACGCGCGCAGCGCTGGGGAAGCCTCGCCATTGCCGTCACCGTGCTCGCCGCCCTGGCGCACGCCGGCGTCCTGGTCTGCCGCGCACTCGCCCTGGACCGGCTGCCCTGGGGCAACATGTACGAGTTCGCGACCGCGGTCGTGCTCGTGTCGGTCGTCGCCTACGTCGTGCTCGCGCTGCGCTCGCAGGCCCTGCGGCACATCGGCGTCTTCGTGCTGGCCCCGGTCGTGCTGGGCATGGTCGGCATCGGGCTGTTCCTGTACGTCGAGGGTGCCCCGCTCGTCGCCGCCCTGCGGTCGGCCTGGCTGGGCATCCACGTCACCGCCGCCATCCTGGGCTTCGGCATCTTCCTGGTCAGCGGCATCGCCAGCGTCCTGTACCTGGTCCGGAGCAAGGACGAGGCCAAGCCGGCCGAGGAGCGGGGCAGCGGCTTCGTCGCGCGCCTGCCCGAGTCGTCGGTCCTCGACCGGCTGGCCCACCGCACCGCCGTCTTCGGCTTCCCGATCTGGACCTTCGCGGTGATCGCGGGTGCCATCTGGGCGGAGAGCGCCTGGGGCCGGTTCTGGGGCTGGGACCCCAAGGAGACCTGGTCGTTCATCGCCTGGGTCGTCTACGCCGGCTACCTGCACGCCCGGACGACGGCCGGCTGGCGCGGCCGCCCGGCCGCGTGGGTCAACGTCGTCGGTCTGATGGTCATGATCTTCAACCTGACCTTCGTCAACCTGGTCTCGAGCGGCCTGCACAGCTACGGCGGGAAGTAGCCCCACCGCCTCCCGGGCGATCACGGGGAGTGAGGCCGACTCCGGCGGGGCGCGGCACGTCCGTGACGGATGTCGGCCCCGCGTGCTTCCATGCAGGCATGACGGCGTCCGGACCGAGGTCCCCAGGAGGTCACCGTGGGTAAGCACACCGCGGCAGACGACTCGACGGTGCACCCGCTGGTCGCCGCTGCGCTCTCCCGCCGGGCCGGCGCTCCGGCCGGGGCGCACGGCGAGCACTCCGGGGGCAGCACGGGCTGGCCCGAGCCCGAGCCGGGCGGCGGAGGTGCCGTGGGCTGGCCGGACGACACCCGTGAGGGGCCGGACGACGTGCAGCCGGCCTCGTCCGACGAGCCGGTGGACAGCGCCGTGGCACCGGTCGTGGGCACGGCACCGCTCGCGTCCCGGCGGGGCTGGCGGCGGCTGTTCGGGGCGAGCCCGGCCGCCTGATCAGGCGGGTGGGCCCGTCCCGGCTCAGGCGGGGGTGCCGTCGTCCCGGCGGGCGCGCCGCTCGAGCTCGCGGAGGAACTCCGGGTCGTCGTCGGGGGCGAGCGGCCGGGTGGGCCGCTGCGGCCGGGGACGCCGGGGCGGCCGGGGACCACGCAGCCCTCTACCGGGCCCGCCCGGATTGGCTGCGGCCCGCATGACCAGCGCGATCACCACGATCGCCGCCACGAGCACCACCAGGAAGATCATGGTCACACCCCCTCGTCCCGCCCCAGCGTACGACCGCGGCGATACTCGGTGCCGACCGAGAAGTGCGGGCGGACGGGGAACCGGCCGCCACGAGGACGGAGACAACGCCATCGACGCCGTGGACCGGCACCTGATCGAGCTGCTGCGGGCCAACGGCCGGGCCAGCTACGCCGAGCTGGCCCGCCAGGTGGGCCTGTCCTCGCCCGCCGTGCACGAGCGCGTCGGCAAGCTGGAGGCGGCGGGTGTCATCACCGGCTACCGCGCGGTCATCGAGCCCTCCTCGGTGGGCCTGGACGTCACCGCGCTCATCGGGGTGATCGAGAGCGACTCGGTCGACGACACGGGCCTCGAGGCCGCGATGCGCGAGGTGCCGGGGATCGAGGACTGCTGGCGGGTGGCCGGCAGCGAGGGCTACGTGCTCAAGGTGCGTGTGGCGGACATCCCGGCACTCGAGGCCACCGTCAACGCGTTGAACCGGATCAGGGGCGTGGCACGCACCCGCACCACCGTGGTGCTGTCGACGAAGTGGGAGGGCCGGCATGGCTGAGCACGAGACCGCGGGACCGCCGGTGACCCCGGCCGGGCCCTCCGGTGGCCCGGCGACCCCGCCCAAGGTGCTGCCCTGGCTCGTCCTGCACACCATCGGGCGGCTGGGCATCTTCGCCCTGCTGACGCTGCTGCTGTGGTGGGTCGGCGGGCTGGACTTCTTCTCCGGGATGCTGTTCGGGTTGCTGCTGTCGATGCCGGTCGCCTACTTCGCCCTGCGGCCCTCCCGCGAGCGGCTCAGCGAGGCGCTCGTCGCCCGCAGCCTGGCGCGCCGGGCCGAGAAGGAGCAGCTCCGCGCGCGGCTCAGCGGCGGGGAGCCCTCCGCCTGACCGTCAGCCGCTGAGCGCGAGGCCGGCGGCCAGGAGCACCCCGGTCACCAGCGTGAGCCGGCCGGTACCGCCCAGCGCCGCGATGAGCGCCGGGCCGCGGCCACCGCCGAGCACGGTGCGCAGCGGGGGGACGCCCAGCGGCACCGCGAGCAGCGTGACCAGCACCCACGGCCGGACGACGCCCACGGCCACCACGACGAGCAGGGCGACCAGGAACAGCCCGGCGAAGGCCCACCTGGTGCCCCGCTCGCCCAGCAGCACCGCGAGGGTGCGCTTGCCCACGAGCGCGTCGCCGTCGATGTCGCGCAGGTTGTTGACGACCAGGATCGCCACGATGAGCAGGCCGATGGGCACTGCGACGGCGTAGGCCAGCCCCGGGAGCGTCCCGGTCTGCACGTACGTGGTGCCGACGACGGCGACGAGGCCGAAGAAGACGAAGACGAAGACCTCGCCCAGCGCCCGGTAGCCGTAGGGGATGGGTCCGCCGGTGTAGGTCCAGGCGGCCAGGATGCAGACCGCCCCCACCGCGACCAGCCACCAGCTCGTCAGCGCCGCGAGCACCAGGCCGGCGACCGCCGCGACGGCGAAGGCGAGCACCGCGGCGACCAGCACCGCCCGGGGCGAGGCGGCACCGGAGCCGACCAGCCGCATCGGCCCGACCCGGTCGGCGTCGGTGCCGCGGGTGCCGTCCGAGTAGTCGTTGGCGTAGTTGACCGCGACCTGCAGGGCCAGGGCCACGACCAGCGCCAGCAGCGCGGTGGACGGGCGGAAGCCGTCCAGCGCCGCGGCGGCTCCGGTGCCGACGAGCACCGGTGCGAGCGCGGCGG
Source organism: Blastococcus aurantiacus (assembly GCF_900102425.1). Taxonomy (GTDB): domain Bacteria; phylum Actinomycetota; class Actinomycetes; order Mycobacteriales; family Geodermatophilaceae; genus Blastococcus; species Blastococcus aurantiacus. The sequence goes on along the minus strand of NZ_FNBT01000008.1, from coordinate 206,723 downwards.
GCAGGGTGCGGGGCCGGGCGCCGGCCAGCCACTGCGCGGGGGTGGCCACTCAGACCTCCGGGATCAGGGCGGCGACCGCACGGCGGTCGGGCTTGCCGGTGTGCAGGGTCGGGACGGCGGCCAGCACGTGCAGCTGCCGCGGGGCGGCCGCCGCGCCCAGCCGGTCGCCCACCCAGCGGCGCAGCTCGGCGAGGTCCGGGGCGCGGTCGCCGGAGGGGACGACGGCGGCGACCACGCGCTGGCCCCACTCCGGGTCGGGCCGGCCCACGACGACGGCGTCGGCGATCCCGGCGTGCTCGCGCAGCACCGCCTCCACCGCCGCCGGCGCGACGTTGACGCCGCCGCTGATGAGCACGTCGTCGAGCCGGCCGAGCACGGTGAGCCGTCCGTCGGTCAGCTCCCCGGCGTCGCGAGTGCGGAACCACCCGCCCCCGAAGGCGGCGGCCGTGGCGGCCGGGTCCAGCCGGTACCCCGAGGCCAGCACGGGCCCGGCCAGCTCGATGCCGCCACCGCCGGGTCCTGCGGTCCCGCCGTCGACCACGCGCACGCGCACGCCGTCCAGCGGGACGCCGTCGTAGACGCAGCCGCCCGCGGTCTCGGTCATCCCGTAGGTGGTGACCACGCGAACGCCCTCCGCGCGGGCGCGGGCCAGGAGAGCCGGGTCGGTGGCGGCCCCGCCGACGAGGACGGCGTCGAAGCCGCGCAGCGCGTCGGGCTCGGCGTCGAGGAAGCGGACCAGCTGCGTGGGCACCAGTGCGGTGTACCGGCGGTCGCCGGCCGGCATGCGGGAGACCGCCGCCGCCAGGTCCTCACCTCGGTCGAGCACGACCGCCTCGCGTCCGGCCACCTCGCTCCGGCAGAGCACCTGCAGGCCGGCGATCGCCGAGACGGGCAGAGCGAGCAGCCAGCTGCCCGGGCCACCGAGCCGCTCCAGGGTCGCCGAGGCGGACGCGCGGACGGCGTCCGCCGACAGCAGCACGCCGCGTCCGGTGCCGGTGGAGCCGGACGTGACGACGACGAGGTCCGCGCCGGCCTCCAGCGGAACGTCCGCGCGGAGCACCGCGCGAGCGGCGTCGCCGGCCGCGGGCGGGCCGGCGGGGAGGACGGCCAGGGGGCGATCGCCGTCCAGGGCCGCGCGCACGTCGGCCTGCGTCAGCCCGGCGGCGGGGACGAGGGTCAGGTGCCGGGCCACGAGGCACGAGCGTACGGCGGCGCCCTCCTAGGCTGTCGGCCATGATCTCGAACCCCGCGAGCGGCGGTGGGCCGGCGGCGGATGCGTGGGTCTACTCGGTGCCTCTCCGCAACCGCTTTCGCGGCATCGACGTGCGCGACGGCGTGCTGCTGCGCGGGCCGGCCGGCTGGGGCGAGTTCTCCCCGTTCTGGGACTACGAGGTCGCGGAGAGCCGGCGCTGGTGGGCCGCCGCGGTCGAGGCCGCCACCGTGGGCTGGCCGGCCCCGCTGAGGGACTCCGTCCCGGTGAACGTGACCGTGCCGGCCGTCGACGCCGACCGGGCGCACGCCATCGTCGCCGCGTCGGGCTGCCGCACCGCCAAGGTGAAGATCGCCGAGCCCGGTCAGACCGAGGCCGACGACCTCGCCCGCGTGGAGGGGGTGCGCGACGCCCTCGGGCCGTCCGGCGCCGTCCGGGTCGACGCCAACGCGGCCTGGGACGTGGACACAGCGGTCGCCCGCATCCGCGCGCTCGACGCCGCCGTGGGGCTGGAGTACGTCGAGCAGCCCTGCGCGACGCTGCCCGAGCTGGCTGCCCTGCGCCGCCGGATCGACGTCCGGGTCGCCGTCGACGAGGGCGTCCGGCGCTCGGCCGACCCGCTCGCGGTCGACCTCCGCGAGGCCGGCGACGTCGTCGTCCTCAAGGTGCAGCCGCTGGGCGGGGTGCGGGCAGCGTTGCGCGTCGCCGAGGCGCACGGCCTGCCCTGCGTCGTCTCCTCGGCGCTGGAGAGCTCGGTCGGCATCGCCGCCGGGGTGGCGCTGGCCGCCGCCCTCCCGGAGCTGCCGTTCGCGTGCGGCCTGGCCACGGTCGCGCTGTTCACCGACGACGTGTCGAGCACCCCGCTGCTCCCGGTCGACGGCCGGCTGCCGGTCGTGCGGCCGGTGCCCGACCGGTTCGATGCCGTGGCCGCCGACGCGGAGACCGAACAGCGGTGGGCCGCGCGGATGGCCGCGGTGATCACGGCGTGAACCCCTCGACCGCCTTCGCCCGCGTCCTGGTCGACGAGTTGCTGCGCGGCGGCGTCACCGACGCGGTGCTGGCGCCCGGCTCGCGCTCGGCACCGGTGGCGCTGGCCCTCGCCGCCGCCGAGCGGTCCCGGCGGCTGCGGCTGCACGTGCGCATCGACGAGCGGACGGCGTCGTTCCTGGCGCTGGGCCTGGCCAAGGCGTCGGGCCGGCCGGTGCCGGTCCTGACGACGTCGGGGACGGCGGCGGCGCACCTGCACGCCGCGGTGCTGGAGGCCGACGCGTCCGGGGTGCCGCTGCTGGCGCTCACCGCCGACCGGCCACCGGAGCTGCGTTCGACCGGTGCCAACCAGACGATCGAGCAGGCCGGGCTCTACGGCGGCGCGGTGCGGTGGACGGCCGACGTCGGCGTGCCCGAGGAGGGGCGCGAGGTGGCGCAGAACCGCTACTGGCGCTCCGTCGTCGCCAAGGCGCTGATCACCGCGACCGGGGCGCTGTCGGCCGACCCCGGGCCCGTGCACCTGAACCTCTCCCTGCGCGACCCGCTCATGCCCGGCGACGACGACGGGGACGCGCTGGACGGCCCGTGGGCCGGCCGCCCGGACGGCGCGCCCTGGACCGCCGCCCAGGCCCCGCCCGGCTTCTCCGCGACGGCGCACCGGCTGGCCCCGCGCACGTTGGTCATCGCCGGCGACGGCCCGGCGCGTGCCGCGCACGGACTGGACGAGGCGTTCCCCTGGCCGGTGGTGGCCGAGCCGAGCAGCGGCTCCTGGGGTGGCCCGGCCGCGGTGCGGGGCGGCGTGCTCCTGCTCGGTGCCCGCGACTGGCTGGCCGCCCACCGGCCCGACCACGTGCTGGTGGTCGGGCGGCCGACGCTCTCGCGCCCGGTGAACGCGCTGCTGGCCGACCCCGCCGTGACGGTGGAGACGGTCAGCGCCACGCCGCGGTGGGCCGACGCGGTGCGGTCCAGCACCCGGGTGACCTCCCTGTTCGCCGGTGCCGACGGCAGCGGTGCCGACGGCGCCTGGGTGGCCGCCTGGCGGTCGGCCGCCGAGCGGGCGGGAGCCGCGGTCGACGCCGCGCTGGACGCGACGCCCGGGCTCACGGCCGCCCGGGTCGCCCGCGACGTCGTCGGCGCGCTGCCGTCAGGCGCTGTCCTGGTGCTCGGCTCCTCCACCCCGGTGCGCGACGTCGACCTGCTGGCCCGGCCCCGGGCGGACCTCACCGTGCTGGCCAACCGCGGGGTCGCCGGCATCGACGGCACGATCTCCACGGCCATCGGCGCCGCCACGGTCCACGGCGGCCCCGCGTTCACGCTCATGGGCGACCTGACCTTCCTCCACGATCTGACCGGTCTGCTGACCGGCGAGGGGGAGCCGCTGCCCGATCTCACCGTCGTGGTGCCCGACAACGACGGCGGCGGGATCTTCGCCCAGCTGGAGCCGGGGGAGGACCGGTACGAGGCCGGCTACCGGCGCGTGTTCGGCACGCCGCACGGCCGCGACCTGGTCGCCGTCGCCGGTGCTCTGGGGTGGACGGCGTCGGCGGTGTCCACGCCGGACGATCTGCGGGCCGCGCTGGCGCTGGGCGGGCCGCGGATCGTCGTCGTCCGCACCGATCAGCGAGCCGAGGCCCGCCTGGGCCGGGAGCTTCGTGCGGCGGCCGCGGCGGCGCTGCGCGGCTGACTGCGCCGCGCCGCCGTCCACAGGGAGGAGCGGATCGGACCGCGGTGACCCCTAGGGTGTCGCGCGGGCACGGCGCGCGCCGTCACTTCTGGGGAGAGAACACATGACGGCACGCTTCTGCGCGACCTGCGCGGCTCCGGTCGGACCCGACACCGCCATCTGTGCTGCCTGCGGCCACCCGGTGGCGCCGGCGCAGGGTGGGCAGGCGCCGGCCGCGCCCTACGCGCAGTCCCAGGGTGCTCCTCACCCGCAGCAGCCCGGTGCTCCCTACGGCGGGCCGCAGACCGGCGTCCCGTACGGCGCGACGGCGCAGGGCGGTACGCCGTGGGGCTCGGCGGCGCCCCAGAGCGGCGGAGCGGCGGGCCGTGGCGCGATCGACGCCCTGCTCGGCGGGGACTGGCGCGGCGCGGTCAAGGCCGCCGGGTTCTCCGTGCTGGCCATGCTCGCCCTCGGCCTGGTCGGCGTGCTGCTCCTCGCCGCCGGCGAACTCGGGTTCCGCGAGGTCGTGGCCCTCACCGCGGGTGCGGTGTGCACGGCCGTCGGCGGGGACGTCTTCGTCGAGACCTCCGCCGACATCTTCAGCGGCGACGAGTTCTTCGACAGCGGCGGCGAGGAGTTCTTCGGCGGCGGGGTCGTCAGCGGCTCCGGCAGCGTCGGCCTGCTGCCGCTCACCCTCACGCTCACCGGCCTGACGCTGCTGGCCTGGCTGTTCATCCGGTCGCTGCGCGCCCGGGGCGTGCACCGCGGCCGCGACGTGCTCCTCCAGGGCGCACGCACGGCGCTGGTGTTCACGGTCCTGTTCCTGCCGCTGGCCCTGCTGACCCGGCACCGCATCGACGAGTCCGACGACACGTTCGGCACCATCGGCCGGGTCGGGGTGTCGGTGTGGTCGACGCTGACCGGCGCGGTGCTGTTCGCCGTCGCGACGCTCGGCCTCGTCTGGCTGTTCTCCCGGCAGACCCGCGGCGGCCTGCCCACCCGGCTCGCCGCCGTCCGGGCGCAGGTGGTGGTCCCGCTGCTGGGCGCTCTGGCCGTCTTCGCGGCGGGCCTGCTCGGCGTCCTCGCCTTCCTGATCTACAGCCTCGTCCAGTACGACGAGCGGGTCGCGCAGCTCGGCGTGCTCGTGCTGGGCGGCGGCAACGGCGCGCTCGCCAGCGTCCTGTGGTCGGCGGGCGTCCCGCTGGGCACCGACGCCGGCTTCGCGGGCGCCGGGCTCGGTGCCGGCGCCTCGGAGGGCGTCGACCTGTTCACCTTCACCGACGAGAGCGCGTGGGTCTGGCTGGCGCCGGTCGTCCTGCTGCTCGTCCTGGTGGCGGTGGCGACGGTGCTCACGGTTCGCCAGAACTCGGTCGTGGACGCGCGGCGCGAGGGGTTCCGGTTCGCCGGGGCGCTGGCGGTCGTGGCCTTCGCCGCGGCGCTGCTGCTGCGTGTCTCCACGGAGTTCTCGGGCGGGGTGTCGGTGTTCGGCGGCACGGCGGACGCCTCCGCCACCTTCAACCCGCTCATCGCCGCGGTCGCCCTCGGCCTCTGGGGTCTGGTCGCCGGGCTGCTCGGCCCCGTGCTCGCGACGCGGATCTCCAGCTCGCTGGTCACCCGGCTCCGTGGCCGCTTCGGCGTCGCGGCGCCCCGCCCGGCGCCGGGCGCGGGCGGGCAGGGATGGCAGCAGCCGGGCGGTCAGCAGCCCACCCAGCAGTTCGCGGCGCCGCCCTACCAGCAGCCGCAGCCGCAGCCGCAGCCGTACGCGCCGCAGACGTACGCGCCGCAGCCGTACGCGCCGCAGCCGTACGCGCCGCAGCCGTACGCGCCGCAGCCGCACGAGCAGCCGCCCTACCCGCAGCAGCAGCCGCTCCCCCCTGTCCCACCGCCCAGCCAGTAGGAGTGATCCGATGAGTCGCGAGGAGGGCGACGCGGCATGAGGTTCTGCGGTGCCTGCGGGGTGCAGGCCGGGACCGGTCAGCGCTTCTGCATCGCGTGCGGTGCCAACCTGCAGCCGGCGGTGTACTCGGAGCGGGGCACGGTCGCGGAGCCCGTCTTCGTGTACCCGGTGCCACCGGCGGCCTGGCCGTCCGCGTACGTCGCGCCGGAGGTGGAGATCGCGCCCGCGGTGCACGAGGAGGTCGGGCCCCGGCACGCGAGCCGCGCGCCCGACCGCCGGCCGCTGGTGGTGGCTGCGCTCGCGTGCGCCGGCCTGCTCGTCGTCGGCGGCGGCTACCTGGTCGGCGACCGCCTGCTGGTCGCCGACGACGGCCCGACTGTGGCGCAGGACGGCTCCGGCACCCCCGACCCGGCCGCCGACGCCGGGCCGGCCCCCGCCCCCGGCCTCGCGGACGTCGGGGACCAGGACGTCGCCCCGGCCCCCACCGTGCCCGTGCCGCCGCCCGTGACCGCTGCGCCGCCCGCGCCCGTGCCACCACCCGCATCTGTGCCCCCGCCAGCCGTCGGCCCGCTCCTGCCCGTGTCGGTCAGCGCCACCTGCCAGGCCCCGTCGGGGGTGGACGCCGCCGGTGCGCCGGTCAGCTACGACGCGATGAACACGCTGGACGGGGTCGGCGGGACCGCCTGGCGCTGCGCGGGCTCCGCCGTCGGCCAGCGCCTGGTCTACGACTTCGGCCGCCCGGTCGTCCTCGCGTCGGTGGCTCTCGTCCCGGGCTACGACAAGACCGACCCGGTCGACGGCACGGACCGGTTCGGCGAGAACCGGACGGTCACCGCGGTGACGTGGGGCTTCGACACCGGCGTGGTCCACCGGCAGGACGTCCCGGCGCCCGGCCGGGCGATGGCCGTGGCCCGGCTGGGCGGACCCGTGTCGACGACGCGGGTGGTGCTGGAGATCGCCGGCACGGGCAACGACGGCGCGATCCGGGACTTCACGACGATCAGCGACGTCGCCTTCACCGGGTCGGGCTGATCCGCCCTAGCCCTCGAGCGCGTTCTGGAAGGCGGCGAACTTCGCCTGGGTCTCGGCCAGCTCCGCGGCGGGCTCGGAGCCGGCCACGATGCCGCAGCCGGCGAACAGCCGGGCGCCGCCGTCGGGGGTGAGCTCGGCGCAGCGCAGCGCCAGCCCGAACTCGCCGTCGCCCCGGGAGTCGATCCAGCCGACCGGTCCGGCGTAGCGGCCGCGGTCCATGCCCTCGAGCTCGCCGATCAGCGCGGCGGCGTCGGCCGTGGGCGTCCCGCACACCGCCGCGGTCGGGTGCACCGCGCCGACCAGCTCCAGCAGGCCGGCCGATCCTCGCTGGGTGCCGGTGACGTCGGAGGCCAGGTGCCGCACGTTGGCCAGCGTGAGGAGTTCGGGCTCGGCGGGAGCGGTGAGCCGGCTGCAGTAGGGCGCGAGCGCGTCCACCAGGGAGTCGACGGCCCAGGCGTGCTCCGCACGGTCCTTCGCCGAATCGAGCAGCGCCGCGGCCAGGCGGTCGTCCTCGGCGCCGGCCCCGCGCGCCGCCGTCCCGGCCAGGACGCGGGAGGACAGCTGCCGCCCGGTCCGCCGCAGCAGCAGCTCCGGGGTGGCCCCGAGCAGCCCGTCGACGGCGAAGGTCCAGCAGTCGGGGAAGCGCGCGGCCAGCCGGCGCAGCAGCCGACGGGGGTCGAGGGCGGGCTCGGCGGAGACGAGCAGGTCGCGGGCGAGCACCACCTTGTCGAGTTCGCCGGCGTCGATCCGGGCCACGGCCGTGGCGACGGCGGCGCACCAGGTGGCCGGATCGAGGGCACCGTCGGCGTAGCGCAGCCGGGGGGCGGGTCCGTCGACCGGAGCGGGGGGACGCCCCAGCTCGGGAGGCACGCCGGCGCCGACCGTGGTGATCCAGCCGACGCCGTCCCGCCGGCCCACCACGACCTGGGGGACGACGAACACCGACGTCCCGGCCACCGGGTCGAAGGCGATGCTGCCGAACAGCACCGGACCCGAACCGGGGATCCCGAGGTCGTCGGCGACGTCCAGCCCGGCGGTGTACCGCTCCCACCAGGCGGCGGCGTCGGCGAGCGCGGAGGGGCCGGTGACCTCCAGGCGCGCCGCCTCGCCCCAGCCGACCAGGCCCTCCCCGCGACGCACCCACGACAGCCCGGCGCCCTCCGGCAGGAGGTCGAGCAGGTCGCCGGCGTCCTCGGTGCGGACGGTCGTGACGGTGCGCGCGGCCGCTGCCGGAGAGGTCAGGGCAACGGTCGTCACGGTTCCAGCGTAGAAGGCCTTGTAGCGTCGCCACCGTGGTCGACCGGCGAGACACCCAGCACACCGCCGGTCTGCGGGCCGATCTGGACAAGCGTCCGGCGGAGGTCGCGGCGATGTTCGACCGCGTCGCCAAGCGCTACGACGTCACGAACACGGTGCTCTCGGGCGGGCTGGACGCCTCCTGGCGGAGGGCGACGCGGCAGGCGCTGGGCGCCCGGCCGGGGCAGACGGTGCTCGACGTCGCCGCCGGCACGGCGGTGTCCACCGTGGAGCTCGCCTCGGACGGGGTGCGCGCCATCGCCTGCGACTTCTCGCAGGGCATGCTGCGCGCCGGGGGCGCACGCGCGGTGCCGAAGGTGGCCGGCGACGCGATGGCCCTGCCGCTTGCGGACGAGAGCGTGGACGGCGTCGTCATCTCCTTCGGCCTGCGCAACGTGGCCGATCCGGACGCCGCGCTGCGGGAGTTCCGGCGGGTCACCCGGCCCGGTGGCACGCTCGTGGTCTGCGAGTTCTCCCGGCCGACGTGGGCGCCGTTCCGCACCGTCTACCTCGAGTACCTGATGCGGGCCCTGCCGCGGATCGCCCGGGCGGTCAGCAGCAACCCCGAGGCCTACGTCTACCTGGCCGAGTCGATCCGCGCCTGGCCCGGCCAGCCGGACCTCGCCGGGCGGCTGCAGGAGGCCGGCTGGTCCGACGTCGCCTGGCAGAACCTCACCGGTGGCGTCGTCGCCCTGCACCGGGGACGCCGTCCCGCCTGAGCTACGCGCGCTCCAGCACGCAGAACTCGTTGCCGTCGGGGTCGGCCAGCACCACCCAGGGGACGTCGCCCTGGCCGATGTCGACCCGCGTCGCGCCGAGGGCGAGGAGCCGGTCGACCTCCGCCTGCTGGTCACCGTCGGGTGCGAGGTCGAAGTGCAGCCGGTTCTTCGGCGCCTTCTCCTTCGCCGGGTATCCACCCCAGGTGATCTTCGGGCCGCCGTGCGGCGAGCGGATGGCGGTCTCCTGGTCCTGGTCCCAGACCAGCGGCCAGCCCAGGGCCCGGCTCCAGAACCAGCCGACCTCCTGGGAGCCGTCGGAGGCCAGCGCGCCGAGGAAGCCGCAGTCGGCGAGGAACTGGTTGCCCGGCTCGATGACGCAGAACTCGTTGCCCTCGGGATCGGCCAGCACCACATGGCCCTCCTCCGGTCGCTGGCCGATGTCGATGTGCCGGCCGCCCAGCTCGAGGGCGCGCGCCACCGTCCGCCGCTGGTCCTCGGGGGAGGAGCTGGTCAGGTCAGGGTGCATCTGGTCCGGCACGCACTTCCGCTCCGTGGTCGGCGCGAAGCGGATCGAGAACCCGGTGTCGTCCGCCGGCAGCAGCGCGATGCCCCCGCGAGGGTCGTCGGTGACCTCCCAGCCGAGCAGTCCGCCCCAGAAGCGCGCGAGGCGCTCGGGGTCGAGCGCGTCGACGGTCAGCGCCACGAGCCGACCGGTCATGCGCCTCAGGCTGCGCGCCGGAGGGGTGCGGCGCAAGGCACTTCTCCGGCCCCTCCAGGGGCCCGCCCCGAGCGTGCGAGGGGGTGGGGAGGAGGGGGGTCCTTCCGCTAGCGTCGGTCCATGACGAGCCCGCCGTCCCCGCAACCGCCGTCACCGTCCCCGTCGCCGACCGACCCGATCGCCCCGCCGGAGCCGGCTCCCTACCCGGTGCCCGATCCGGGCGACCCCATCGCGCCCCCGCCGACGGGGCCGCAGCCGGTCTGACCGTGCGCCGGGCAGCGTTCGCCGACCGCCGCGACGCGGGCCGGGCGCTGGGCGCCCGGCTGGCCGGGACGGTGCCCGGGGACGTCGTCGTGCTCGGCCTGCCGCGCGGCGGTGTGGTCGTCGCCGCCGGGGTGGCCGCCGCGCTCGGCGCCCCGCTCGAGGTCCTGCTGGTCCGCAAGCTGGGGCTGCCCCGCCAGCCGGAGCTCGCCATGGGCGCCGTGGCCGCGATCGGTGAGGCGGTCGAGACGGTGCGCACCGACCACGTCCTGACCGCCGCCGGGATCGACGACGCCACCTTCGCCGCGGTGCGGGACCGCGAGCTGGTCGAGCTGCGCCGCCGCGAGGCCGCCTACCGGGGCGACCGCCCGCCGGTGGACCTGGCCGGCCGCACCGTCGTACTGGTCGACGACGGCCTGGCGACCGGCGCGACCGTCCGGGCCGCGCTGCAGGTGCTGGCCGGACGGCGTCCCGCCCGCACCGTCGTGGCGGTGCCGGTGGGCTCGCCGGCGGCGGTCCGCGAGCTGAGTGCCCTCGCCGACGAGGTGGTCTGCCTCTTCGCGCCGGCGACGCTGCGGGCGGTCGGCGGCGCCTACGGGAGCTTCGCCCAGACGTCCGACGACGAGGTCCGCCGGGTGCTCCGGGAGGCCGCGACCGAACTGTGATGCATCCCTCTGTCCAGGGGTGCTGTCGTCTTCGTCACACCCCCGCCTAGAGTGGGCAACCGAGGCACTTTGTGAATCAATTCACAAAGTCCGGACGAGGGGAGTGGGACCGCGTGCCAGGGACGACCGACCGGAGCGCCGACGTCATCGTCGTCGGCGCCGGCCCGGCCGGATCCGCGGCGGCATGGCGGCTCCGGCAGGCGGGGCGCGAGGTCGTCGTGCTGGAGAAGGCGGACTTCCCGCGCGAGAAGGTGTGCGGCGACGGGCTCACCCCGCGCGGCGTGAAGGCGCTCCAGGACCTCGGCATCGACACCTCGCCGCAGGCGGGCTGGGTGCGGCACAAGGGCCTCCGGGTGCACGGCGGGGGCGTGGTCACCGAGGTGGACTGGCCGCGGCTGCAGCACTGGCCGGACTTCTCGCTCGTCCTGCGGCGCAGCGAGCTCGACGCCCGGCTGGCCGCCCACGCGGAGGCGGCCGGTGCGCGCGTGCACACGGGAGTCACGGTCACCGAGCCCCTGCTCGACGACGCCGGGCGGGTGGCCGGCGTGCACGCCCAGGCCGGGCCGGACAAGGAGCCGCAGGTGTGGCGGGCGCCCCTCGTCGTCTCCGCGGAGGGACTCTCCGGCCGGCTGGCCAAGGCTCTGGGCCTGGTGCGACGCGAGGACCGCCCGCTGGGGGTCGCCGTCCGCCGCTACGTCCGCTCGCGCCGCGCGGCCGACGACTACCTCGACATCTCCTTCGACCTGACGGCGGCCGGCCCCTCCCGCGACTCGATGCCGGGTTACGGCTGGATCTTCGGCATGGGCGACGGCACCGCGAACGTCGGCTACGGGCTGCTGGACACGCGGCGGGGGACCGGGGCGGACCACCGCGCGGTGCTGCGCGCCTGGCTGGACACCTTCCCGGCCGAGGAGGGCCTGGGCGAGGAGGACGCCGTCACGCCGCTGCGCGGAGCCGGGCTGCCGATGGCGCTCAACCGCGGGCCCGCCTACACCCGCGGCCTGCTGCTCGCCGGCGACGCCGCGGGTACGGTGAACCCCTTCAACGGCGAGGGCATCAGCTATGCCCTGGAGACCGGCCGGCTGGCCGCGGAGACGGCGGCCGACGCCCTGTCCCGGCCGGAGGGGCCGGCCCGCGAGTCGGTGCTGCGCCGCTACCCCGAGCGGCTCCGTGCCGCCTACGGCCGGCACCACCGCCTGGGCATCGGCTTCCTCGCCCTGCTCGCCCGCCCGGAGGTCGTCCGGTTCACCACCGCCCACGGGCTCACCCGGCCCGCGCTCGTCGCCGCCGCGCTCCGCCTCATGGGCAACCTGACCGACGGCCGGGACGGCGACGCAGTGGACCGCGCCGTCGCCGTCCTCACCCGCCTGGCCCCGGCGGTCTGACGTGGACTCCTACCTGGCCGACGTCGCTCTGCCGTCCCCGGTCGACACGGCGACAATCCGTTCCGGATCGGCACGGAACGTGACCGTCCTCACCCTAGGGTGGTGCTGATGCTGTCGACCTACGTCCCGATCCTGGGGCTCTTCGCGCTGGCCGCGGCGTTCGCGCTGTTCTCGGTCGCCGCCGCGCCCTACGTGGGCCCGCGCCGGTTCAACCGCGCCAAGCTCGACGCCTACGAGTGCGGGATCGAGCCGGTCGACCAGCCGCTGACCGGCGGCCGGTTTCCGGTGAAGTACTACCTGACCGCGATGTTGTTCATCATCTTCGACATCGAGATCGTCTTCCTCTACCCGTGGGCCGTGCACAACGAGGCGCTGGGCGTCTTCGGCCTGGTCGAGATGGTCGTCTTCATCGTCACGGTCTTCATCGCCTACGCCTACGTGTGGCGCCGCGGCGGATTGGAATGGGACTAGACGTGGGACTGGCGGTTCAGTAATGGGACTCGAGGAGAAGCTGCCCAGCGGCGTGCTGCTGACCAGCGTGGAGAAGCTGGTCAACTGGACGCGGAAGTCGTCGCTGTGGCCGGCCACGTTCGGCCTGGCCTGCTGCGCCATCGAGATGATGGCGACCGGGGCCGGGCGCTACGACCTGGCCCGGTTCGGCATGGAGGTATTCCGTGCCTCGCCCCGGCAGGCCGACCTGATGATCGTCGCCGGGCGGGTGAGCCAGAAGATGGCGCCCGTCCTGCGGCAGATCTACGACCAGATGCCCGAGCCCCGCTGGGTGCTCGCGATGGGCGTGTGCGCCAGCTCCGGCGGGATGTTCAACAACTACGCCGTCGTGCAGGGCGTCGACCACATCGTCCCGGTGGACATGTACCTGCCCGGCTGCCCGCCGCGGCCGGAGATGCTCACCGACGCCATCCTCAAGCTGCACCACAAGATCATGAACGAGCCACTGGGGGAGAAGCGGGCGCGGGAGCAGGCGAAGGCGCGGGCTGAAGGCACCGCGAAGGACCTGCTGGTCGAGATGCCCTCCACCGTGCGGGTCGACAAGGTGGCGCGCCGTGCCTACGAGCAGGCCGCTGCCGAAGGGCGCACCGGCCAGTTCGCCTTCGAGCAGCGCAACGGCAACGCCGTGCTGCTCCCCGAGGAGCGGCCGAGCGGCCAGGGGAAGGCCTGGCGATGAGCACCGATGGTGGCGAGGTCGTGCCCGGTCGCGAGGAGGCCGGCTTCGACGACGCGACGGCCCCGGCCGGTGGCTTCCGCAAGGGCGCCTTCGGGGTCAGCGGCAGCGGCGACACCTCCGGCTTCGGCGGGCTGGTTCGCGTCGAGCCGGGCGGCGCGGTCGCCCTGCACTCCACCGAGCGCCCCTACGGCGGATGGTTCGACGAGGTCACCGACGCGCTGATCGACGCGGTCGGGCAGGCCACCTACGACGCCGCCGTCCAGCGGGTGCTGGTCGACCGGGGCGAGATCACCTACTTCGTCGCCCGGGAGCACCTGCTGACCCTGGCCCAGGCGCTGCGCGACGACGAGGCGCTGCGCTTCGAGCTGTGCAGCAGCGTCTCCGGCGTCGACTACCTCGACAGCGGCGGCCCCGCCGTGGCGCCGCACCGGCCCCGGCTGCACGTGGTGCTGCACCTGACGTCCATGACCTACCGGCGGCGGATCCGGCTCGAGGTGGCGGTCACCGTCGAGGACCCGCACGTCCCCTCGGTGACCGGCATCTACCCGACGGCGGACTGGCACGAGCGGGAGACCTTCGACATGTTCGGGATCGTCTTCGACGGCCACCCGGCGCTGACCCGGATCCTCATGCCCGACGACTGGGACGGGCACCCGCAGCGCAAGGACTACCCGCTCGGCGGCGTCCCCGTGGAGTACCACGGCGCGACGATCCCGCCGCCGGACACCCGTCGGGCCTACAGGTGAAGGGCGCGTACCGATGAGCACCACCTACGACCCGTACGCCGGCTCGCGCGAGACCACCGAGGGCCGCGTCTACACCGTGACCGGTGGCGACTGGGACCTCACCTTCGCCGACCCGCACGACCAGGACCGCCTCGTGGTCAACATGGGGCCCCAGCACCCCTCGACCCACGGCGTCCTGCGCCTGGTCCTCGACCTCGAGGGCGAGACGGTGACCAAGGCCCGCGTGGTCATCGGCTACCTGCACACCGGCATCGAGAAGAACACCGAGTACCGCAACTGGGTGCAGGGCACGACCTTCGTGACGCGGATGGACTACCTGTCCCCGCTGTTCAACGAGACCGGCTACTGCATGGCCGTCGAGAAGCTCCTGGGCATCGAGGCACCGCAGCGGGCGCAGACGATCCGCGTGCTGGTCATGGAGCTCAACCGGATCGCGTCCCACCTGGTGGCACTGGCGACCTTCGGCATGGAGATGGGCGCCCTCACGGGCATGACCAACGGGTTCCGCGAGCGGGAGATGGTCCTCGACCTGCTCGAGGAGATCACCGGTCTGCGCATGAACCACGCCTACGTCCGCCCCGGCGGCCTGGCGCAGGACCTCCCCGAGGGCGCGGTCGACAGCATCCGCGAGTTCCTGAGGATCTTCCCGAACCGGGTGGCCGACTTCCACCGGCTCCTCACCGGCCAGCCGATCTGGCAGAACAGGCTCAAGGACGCCGGCTACCTCGACGTCACCGGCTGCGTCGCGCTCGGGATCACGGGGCCGGTGCTGCGGGCGGCCGGCCTGCCGTGGGACCTGCGCAAGGTGGAGCCCTACCTGGGCTACGAGACCTACGACTTCGAGGTGCCGACCGCCGACACCAGCGACGCGTGGGGCCGCTACCTGGTGCGCATGGCCGAGGTGAACGAGTCGCTCAAGATCGTCGCCCAGGCGCTGGACCGGCTGGAGCCGGGGCCGGTCATGGTCGACGACAAGAAGATCGCCTGGCCCGCGCAGCTGTCCCTCGGCGCCGACGGCATGGGCAACTCGCTGGACCACGTGCGGCACATCATGGGCCAGTCGATGGAGGCCCTGATCCACCACTTCAAGCTGGTCACCGAGGGCTTCCGGGTGCCGGCCGGCCAGGTCTACGTGCCGATCGAGTCGCCCCGCGGCGAGCTGGGCTACCACGTGGTCAGCGACGGCAGCACCCGGCCGTGGCGCGTCCACGTGCGCGACCCCAGCTTCGTGAACCTGCAGGCCACCGCGGCGATGAGCGAGGGCGGGATGATCGCCGACGTCATCGCAGCGATCGCGTCGATCGACCCCGTGATGGGGGGAGTGGACAGATGAGCGCCCTTCCCGGCTCGCCCGAGGCCGCGGCGACCACCGGCCTCGACGACAGCCCCGTGCTGCCCGCGCCGGCCGACCTGCCGCCGCTGACCGAGCAGACCCGGCTGGAGGCGCGGGAGATCATCGCCCGCTACCCGAAGGCGCGGTCGGCGCTGCTCCCGATGCTGCACCTGGTGCAGAGCTACCAGGGCTACGTCTCACCCGAGGGCGTCACGCTCTGCGCGGAGGAGCTGGGGCTGACCAAGGCCGAGGTCGGCGCGGTCGCGACGTTCTACACGATGTACAAGCGGCGTCCCACCGGCCGGCACCTGGTCAGCGTCTGCACCAACACGCTGTGCAGCGTGCTGGGCGGGCAACGGATCATGGACGCGCTGTCGGCGGACCTCGGGGTCCACCACGACGAGACCGCCGCCGACGGCTCGGTCACCCTCGAGCACGCCGAGTGCCTGGCCGCCTGCGACTACGCGCCGGTGGTCACCGTCGACTACGAGTTCTACGACCAGCAGGACGTCGCCAGCGCCCGCGAGCTGGTGGCCGCGCTGCGCCGGGGCGAGAAGCCGCTGCCCACCCGCGGCGCACCGCTCACCGACTTCAGGGGCATCTCCCGCCAGCTGGCCGGCTTCTCCCAGTACGGCGACGCCGATGCCGCCCGGGCCGCCATCGACGCCCCGGGCGCACTGGAGCCGACGCTGGCCGGGCTACGGCTGGCCGTCGAGCGCGGCGAGTCCGCCCCTGCCATGCCCGCCGGCACGCCGTCCGAGCCGGAGGACCAGGGCGAGCCGCGGGAGACGGTGCGCCCCTCGGGCCGCACCGGCGAGACCCCGGAGAAGGAGGCCGGCGACGCCCGCGTGGCGGCCGCCGACAACCCCGCCGAGCGCGCCGGTGCGGCACAGGCGCACCCGGACGCGGGCGCCGAGTACGGCCGCGGCCGCCCGCCCGGCGGGCTCGACCAGCAAGGCACCGACACACCTGCAGGGACCGAGCCGGGTACTGAAGCCCAAGGCCCCGCCACCCATCCCCGGGCCACCCCGGGCTCCGGGAAGGCCTGACATGCCCCTCACTCCCGTCCTCACCACCCGCTGGGGCGCCGACCGCTCGTGGCGGCTGTCGACCTACGAGTCGATGGAGGGCTACGCCGCGCTGCGCACGGCCCTGTCGATGGCTCCCGACGAGCTGGTCACGATGGTCAAGGACTCCGGACTGCGCGGCCGCGGCGGCGCCGGCTTCCCGACGGGCATGAAGTGGAGCTTCATCCCGCAGCCCAAGCCGGGCGAGGCCCCGACCGGACCGGCGGCGATGCCCAAGTACCTCGTGGTCAACGCCGACGAGGGCGAGCCGGGCACCTGCAAGGACCTGCCGCTGATGATGGCCGACCCGCACTCCCTGATCGAGGGCGTGATCATCTCCGCGTACGCGATCCGGTCGAAGTTCGCCGTCATCTACGTCCGCGGCGAGGCCGTGCACGCCCACCGCCGGCTGGTCGCCGCCGTCGAGGAGGCCTACGCCGCGGGCTACCTCGGCAGCGACATCCTCGGCTCGGGCTACGACCTCGAGCTGATCGTGCACGCCGGCGCCGGGGCCTACATCTGCGGCGAGGAGACGGCCCTGCTGGACTCCCTCGAGGGGTACCGCGGCCAGCCCCGGCTCAAGCCGCCGTTCCCCGCGGTCGCCGGCCTGTACGGCGCCCCGACGGTCATCAACAACGTCGAGACGCTGGCCAGCGTGCCGTTCGTCGTCCGCGGCGGCGCGGAGTGGTTCAAGGCGTTCGGCCCGGAGAAGTCGCCTGGGCCGAAGATCTACTCGCTGTCGGGCCGCGTCGTCCGCCCCGGGCAGTACGAGGCCCCCATGGGGACGACGATGCGCGAGCTGCTGGAGATGGCCGGCGGCGTGCGCCCGGGTCACGAGCTCAAGTTCTGGACGCCCGGCGGCTCGTCCACGCCCTACTTCACCGCCGAGCACCTCGACGTCCCGCTCGACTTCGACTCCGTGGCCGCCGCCGGCTCGATGCTCGGCACCACCGCGCTCATGGTGTTCGACGAGACCGACTCGATCGTCGAGGCCACCCTGCGGTTCACCGAGTTCTACGCGCACGAGAGCTGCGGCAAGTGCACCCCCTGCCGTGAGGGCACCTACTGGCTGGTCCAGATCCTCGAGCGCATCGCGCACGGCCGGGGCACCGCGCAGGACCTCGACATCCTCGTCGACACCTGCGACAACATCCTGGGCCGCTCCTTCTGCGCCCTCGGCGACGGCGCCACGAGCTGCATCACCAGCTCGCTGAAGTACTTCAAGGACGACTACGTCGCCCTGCTGCCCCCGGAGGAGCAGGCCCGGCTGGGCCGCAGCCTCCGCCTCGAGCCCGTGGGAGCTGCGTCATGACGCTGACGAACCCGACGCCGGCGCCCGCGGTGCCGCCGGGCACCCCCGGCCCGCACACCCCGCCGGACGCCGTCCACTGCACGATCGACGGCTTCGACGTCGCGGTGCCCAAGGACACGCTGATCATCCGGGCCGCCGAGCAGGTCGGTGTCTTCATCCCGCGGTTCTGCGACCACCCGCTGCTGGAGCCGGTCGGCGCCTGCCGGCAGTGCCTGGTCGAGGTCGAGGGCCAGCGCAAGCCGGTCGCCTCCTGCACCATGCCGGTCACCGAGGGCATGGCAGTGCGTACCCAGCTGTCCAGCCCGGTGGCGGACAAGGCGCAGCAGGGCACGATGGAGCTGCTGCTGATCAACCACCCGCTGGACTGCCCGACCTGCGACAAGGGCGGCGAGTGCCCGCTGCAGAACCAGGCGATGGGCCACGGCCGCACCGAGAGCCGGTTCGTCGACGAGAAGCGCACCTACCCCAAGCCGCTGGCGATCAGCACCGAGATCCTGCTCGACCGCGAGCGCTGCGTGCTCTGCGCCCGGTGCACCCGTTTCTCCCAGCAGGTGGCGGGCGACCCGTTCATCGAGCTCTTCGAGCGCGGGGCGCTGGAGCAGGTGGCGATCTACGAGGACGAGCCGTTCGAGTCCTACTTCTCCGGCAACACCACCCAGATCTGCCCGGTCGGCGCGCTCACCAGCACGCAGTACCGGTTCCGCGCCCGGCCGTTCGACCTGCGCAGCGAGGACAGCGTCTGCGAGCACTGCGCGTCGGGCTGCTCGATGCGCACCGACTACCGGCGCGGGAAGGTCACCCGCCGCCAGGCCGGTGAGGACCCGGCGGTCAACGAGGAGTGGACCTGCGACAAGGGCCGCTACGCGTTCCGCTACGTCACGTCCAACGAGCGGCTGACCACGCCGCTGGTGCGCGGCGCCGACGGCACGCTGCAGCCGGCGTCCTGGCCCGAGGCCTGGGCCGCGGCCGCGGCCGGGCTGGCCGAGGCGCGCGACGCGGGCGGGGTCGGGGTGCTGCCCGGCGGCCGGCTGACCGTCGAGGACGCCTACGCCTACGCCAAGTTCGCCCGTGTGGCGCTGGGCACCAACGACGTCGACGCCCGCGCCCGCGCCCACTCGGCGGAGGAGCTGGCGTTCCTGGCGAGCACGGTCGCGGGCACCGGTCCGGGCCGGGGCGGGGTCACCTACGACGAGCTGGGCGCCTCACCGGTCGTCCTCCTCGCGGGCTTCGAGCCCGAGGAGGAGTCGCCGATCCTCTTCCTGCGGCTGCGCAAGGCGGTCCGCACCAAGCGGACGCAGGTCTTCGACCTCGCACCCTTCCCGACGCGGGCCGCGCAGAAGCTCCAGGCCACGGTGCTCACCACGCTGCCCGGTGCGGAGGCGCGGTCGCTCCAGGCGCTGGCGCTGGGCACCTGGGGCGGCCCTGCCGTCGCCGCGCTGCGGCAGCCCGGCGCCGTCGTCCTCGCGGGCGAGCGGCTGGCCGAGGTGCCGGGCGCGTTCACCGCCCTGGTCGAGCTGGCGGAGGCCACCGGCGCCCGCATCGCCTGGGTGCCCCGCCGGGCCGGCGAGCGCGGGGCCGTCGAGGCCGGTGCGCTGCCCGCGCTGCTCCCCGGTGGACGCACCGTCGCCGACGAGGGTGCGCGTGCCGAGGTCGCGGGACGCTGGGGCGTGGACGCCGCGGCCCTCCCGTCGTCCCCGGGCCTGGACACCACCGGCATCCTCGCCGCCGTGCGCGACCGCCGGCTGGCCGGGCTGCTCGTCGGCGGCGTCGACCCGGCCGACCTGCCCGACCCCCTGCTCGCCGAGAACGCCCTGGCGGAGGCCCGCTTCGTCGTCAGTCTGGAGATGTTCCCGACGGCGGTCACGGAGTGGGCCGACGTGGTGCTCCCGGTGGCCGCCGCCTCGGAGAAGGCGGGCAGCTTCCTGGACTGGGAGGGCCGGGTGCGGTCCTTCGACGCCACGCTGCACGACACCGGCCGGCTGTCCGACGCCCGGGTGCTGCACGGTCTGGCCGATCTCATGGACGTCGACCTGCGGCTGCCGACGCCCGAGGCCGCCCGGGCGGAGCTCGCGGCGCTGGGCACCGCGCGGTCGTCCGCGGTCGCCGGCCCGGACGTCGCCGCCGCCGGAGCGCCCGCACTGCGCGCCGACGAGGCCCTGCTCGCCTCCTGGCGGCAACTCCTGGACGCCGGCACGCTGCAGCGCGACGAGCCCGAGCTCTCCGGCACCGCCCGCCGTCCCGTCGTCCGGCTCGCCGCGGAGGCCGCCGCCCGGCTGGGCGTCGCCGACGGTGCGCCGGTGACCGTGACCGGGCCCGCCGGTGCGGTGACGCTGCCCCTGCTCGTCACGCCGATGCCCGACCACGTGGTCTGGCTGCCGATGCGCTCGCCCGGCAGCGAGGTGCGCACGCACCTGGGCGCCGGTCCTGGCGCCGTCGTCCGCATCGCCGCAGCTGCCGTCCCGGATGGAGGTGCCGCGTGATGCCGCTGGCCAGCCCCGACCAGCCCACCCTCGAGGACTTCGGGAACGACGTCTGGTGGATCGTGCTCATCAAGGTCGTCGGGGTCTTCGTGGTCCTGGTGCTCCTGACGCTGTTCGCGATCGTCTTCGAGCGCAAGGTCGTCGCCCGCATGCAGCAGCGGATCGGCCCCAACCGGGTCGGCCCGCGCGGTTACCTGCAGAGCCTCGCGGACGGGCTGAAGCTGGCCTTCAAGGAAGACATCATGCCGGCGCTCGCCGACAAGCCGATCTACTTCCTGGCCCCGGTCATCGCCACCGTCCCGGCGTTCATCGCCTTCTCCGTCATCCCCCTGGGCCCGACGGTCAGCATCTTCGGCGAGCGCACCCCGCTGCAGCTCACCGACGCCCCCATCGGCGTGCTCGTGGTCCTGGCCTGCTCCGCCATGGGGATCTACGGCATCGTCCTCGGCGGGTGGGCCTCCGGCTCCACCTACCCGCTGCTCGGCTCGCTGCGCAGCGCCGCGCAGATGGTCAGCTACGAGATCGCGATGGGGCTGTCGATCGTCGCGGTGTTCCTCTACGCCGGCTCGATGTCGACCTCGGAGATCGTCGCCGCCCAGGCCGACGGCAACCAGGTGTCCTTCTTCGGATGGGAGTTCACCGGCCCCAGCTGGTACGCCGTCCTGCTCCCGGTCTCCTTCGTCATCTACGCGATCGCCGTGGTCGGCGAGACCAACCGCGCACCCTTCGACCTCGCCGAGGCCGAGAGCGAGCTGGTCGGCGGCTTCCACACCGAGTACTCGTCGCTGAAATTCGCGCTGTTCTTCCTGGCCGAGTACATCAACATGGTCACCGTCTCCGCACTCGCCGCGACGCTGTTCCTCGGCGGCTGGCGGGCGCCCTGGCCGATCTCGATCTGGGACGGCGCCAACACCGGCTGGTGGCCGCTGCTGTGGTTCTTCCTCAAGGTCGTCGTCGCCCTGTTCGTCTTCATCTGGCTGCGCGGCACGCTGCCCCGCCTTCGCTACGACCAATTCATGAGCTTCGGCTGGAAGGTGCTGGTCCCGACCGCTCTGGTCTGGATCCTCGTGGTGGCCACCATGCGCACGGTCGCCCGCGAGACCGACCTGTCCACCGGGGAGGTCACGCTCTTCGTCGGCGTCCCGGTCGCGCTGCTGGTGCTCGCCGGCCTGCTCCTGGCCAGCCGGTCCGGTCATCGCGACACCCGGCTCATGGCGGCCGATGCCGCGGCCGGCGGGGTGCACGCCGTCGACCCGGAGGCCGAGGTCCTGCCCCCGGCCGGCGCCTCGCGCCGTCCCACCGGCGGACCCACCCGCGCCGAGGGCGGGTTCCCCATCCCGCCGATGGACCTCACCGTTCCGCCGTCGCCCCGGCTGCGCCGCGAGCCCGTCGCCGGTGACGGCGGCGCGGTCGTGGCCACCGGCCGGCGCGGCACCACCACCGTCGAGGAGGACAGCCCCGATGTCCGATAACCGGTCCGACCGCACCCCCGCGAAGCGCAGCGGTGGCGAGGTGGCCCGTCCCTCGACCGACCACCTCGCCAAGCCGGCGGTCCGCGACAGCCTGATCCCGGCCGCCGTCCAGGGCTTCGGCGTCACCTTCGCCCAGATCTTCCGCAAGGTGACGACCGAGCAGTACCCGTTCGAGCCCAAGGTGACCAAGCCGCGCTACCACGGCCGTCACGTGCTCAACCGGCACCCGGACGGGCTGGAGAAGTGCGTCGGGTGCGAGCTGTGCGCCTGGGCGTGCCCCGCCGACGCGATCTACGTGGAGGGCGGTGACAACACCGAGGAGGCCCGCTACTCGCCGGGTGAGCGGTACGGCGCGGTCTACCAGATCAACTACCTGCGCTGCATCTTCTGCGGGCTGTGCATCGAGGCCTGCCCCACCCGCTCGCTGACGATGAGCAACGACTTCGAGCTCGCCGACGACAACCGCCAGGACCTGATCTACACCAAGGAGCAGCTCATGGCTCCGCTGCTGCCCGGCATGGAGCAGCCGCCGCACCCCATGCGCCTGGGGGACGACGAGAAGGACTACTACCTGCGGGTTCCGGAGGCGGGCTCGGCGTCCGAGGCCGTCGTGGGGGAGCAGGCGTGAACGAGGTCGTCATCGGCACGGGGGAGACGGTCGCCTTCTGGGTCCTCGGACCGGTCGCGCTGGCCGGGGCTCTGGGCATGGTGTTCAGCCGCAACGCGGTGCACTCGGCCCTCTGGCTGGTCACCACGATGCTGTCGCTGGGCGTCTTCTACGTGATCCAGGAAGCGCCGTTCCTCGGCGCGGTGCAGATCATCGTCTACACCGGCGCGATCATGATCCTCTTCCTGTTCGTGCTGATGATGATCGGCCGGGACTCCTCGGACTCCGTCGTCGAGACGCTGCGCGGCCAGCGGGTCGCCGCCACCGTGCTGGGCCTCGGCTTCGCCGGTCTCGTCGGCGCGGGCATCGCCCGGGCGACCGAGGACCTCGTCGGGGTGGGCCTGGCCGACGCGCAGCCGGAGGGCAACATCCCGGCGATCGCCGAGTCGCTGTTCACCGACTACCTGCTCGCCTTCGAGGTCACCAGCGCCCTGCTGATCACCGCCGCGCTCGGCGCGATGGTGCTGGCGCACATCGAGCGGGAGCCCGGCACCCGGCGTACGCAGAAGGAGCTGTCGCGGGCCCGCTTCCTCACCGAGCGGCCGCAGACCCTGCCCGGCCCCGGCGTCTACGCCCGGGCCAACTCCGTCGCCGCGCCCGCACTGCTGCCCGACGGCCGCACGTCGCCGGACAGCCAGGCCACCGGCATCGAGCCGCAGGTGGCCGACCAGATGCCGCGACCCACGGGCCGCGAGCAGCTGGGCTCCCCGGACGGCGCGCTGGGCACCCTCGACCCCGCCCCCCTCGACGGCCCGGCAGGCGGTGACCGGTCATGACGCTGACCTACTACCTGGTGCTCGCGGCGATCCTGTTCACCATCGGCGCCGTCGGCGTGCTGGTCCGCCGCAACGCCATCGTCGTGTTCATGTGCATCGAGCTGATGCTCAACTCGGTGAACCTCACGCTGGTCACCTTCGCCCGCGCCACCGGCACGGTCGACGGCCAGATCATGGCCTTCTTCGTCATGGTCGTCGCCGCGGCCGAGGTGGTCGTCGGCCTCGCCATCATCATGTCGATCTACCGGACCCGCCGGTCCGCCTCGGTCGACGACGCCAACCTGCTGAAGTACTGACGGGGACCGGGGAGACATGGAGATCATCTCCGCTGAGGTGCTGCCGTCGGAGGTGGTGCCGGCCGAGGGGTTGCTCGGCGCGTCCTGGCTGCTGATCGCGCTGCCGCTGGCGGGTGCCGCGGTGCTGCTGCTGGGCGGGCGGCGCACCGACCGGTGGGGCCACCTGCTCGGGACGGCGACGGTGGTGGGCGCGTTCCTGCTGGCGGTGCTGTGCACCTTCTCGCTGGCCGACGTCGAGGGCCGGTCGGTGGACGTCGACCTGTTCACCTTCATCTCGACCGGCCAGCTGGACGTGCGGGCGGGCCTGCTCTACGACCCGCTGTCGGCGGTGTTCGTCCTGCTGATCACCGGCGTCGGCTCGCTGATCCACGTCTACTCGATCGGCTACATGGCGCACGACCCGGCCCGGCGCCGGTTCTTCGCCTACCTCAACCTCTTCGTCGCCGCGATGCTCCTGCTGGTCCTCGGCAACAGCTTCGTCGCGCTCTACGTGGGCTGGGAGGGCGTGGGTCTCGCGTCCTACCTGCTCATCGCGTTCTGGTACACCCGCCCGGGGGCGGCGACGGCGGCCAAGAAGGCCTTCATCATGAACCGGGTCGGCGACGTCGGCCTGGCCCTCGCGATCTTCGTCATGTTCGCCCAGCTCGGGACGACGTCCTACGAGGGGGTCTTCGGCACCGTCGGCACCCTGGCCGGGGGCACGATCACCGCCATCGGCCTCCTGCTGCTGCTGGGTGCCTGCGGCAAGTCCGGCCAGTTCCCGCTGCAGGCCTGGCTGCCCGACGCCATGGAGGGCCCGACGCCGGTCTCGGCGCTCATCCACGCCGCCACCATGGTCACCGCCGGCGTGTACCTCATCGCCCGCTCGGCACCGATCTACGACGAGACGCCGACGGCGCGCACCGTCGTCCTCGCCGTCGGGGCGGTCACGCTGCTCATCGGCGCCATCGCCGGGTGCGCCTTCGACGACATCAAGAAGGTGCTGGCGTACTCCACGGTCAGCCAGATCGGCTACATGTTCCTGGCCGTCGGCCTGGGCCCGGCCGGCTACGTCGCGGGACTGGCGCACCTGCTCGCCCACGGCTTCTTCAAGGCCGGGCTCTTCCTCGGCGCGGGTTCCGTCATGCACGCCATGGACGACTCGGTGGACATGCGCCGCTACGGCGGTCTGGCGCGGAAGCTACCGATCACCTTCGCCACCTTCGGGCTGGGCTACCTCGCCCTGATCGGCTTCCCGTTCCTCTCCGGCTTCTACACCAAGGACGCGATCATCGAGGCCGCGCTGGACCGGGACGACGCCTGGGGCTGGGTCCTCGCCGGCGTCGCCGTCCTCGGCGCCGGGCTCACCGCCTTCTACATGACGCGGCTGATGCTCATGACGTTCTTCGGCCGGGCACGGTGGGCGGACGGGGTGCACCCGCACGAGTCCCCGACGGTCATGACCGCGCCGATGGTCGTGCTGTCGCTCGGCTCGATCGGCGCCGGCTTCCTGCTGGTGAAGGCCTTCCCGCTCTCGGACTGGCTGGAGCCGGTGTTCGGCGAGGAGCACTCCGCGGAGCACGTGGTCGCCCCGCTCACCGTCGGCCTGGTGGTCACCGGCGTGATGCTGCTGGGCGTACTGGCCGCGTGGCTGTTCGTCGGCCGCCGCGAGGTGCCGGTCACCGCACCCGTGCGGGTCTCGCCGGTCACCCGGGCGGCCCGCAACGCGCTCTACGCGGACACGATCAACGAGTCGCTCCTCATGCGCCCGGGCCAGTGGCTCACCCGCGCCCTCGTCTGGGTGGACAACCGCGGGGTGGACGGCGCGGTGAACGGCCTGGCCGCCGGGCTCGGCGGCTCCTCCTCCCGCCTGGGCCGCACGCAGACCGGGTTCGTGCGCACCTACGCGCTCGGCATGCTCGGGGGCGCCGTGCTGGTGGCCGGTGCGCTGCTGGCGGTGACGTCGGGATGAGTGGACGACGTGCGCGCAGCGGCCAGGTCCTGTCGATGAACGGAGAGCCAGACGTGAGTGCGCCGAGCCGAGCTTGCGAGGCGAGCCATGAGTGATTTCCCGTTCCTCGTGGCGATGATCGCCGTACCCGCGCTGGGCGCGGCGGTGGTCGCGGCGCTGCCGAAGGGCCGCGAGTTGCTGGCCAGGCAGCTGTCGCTCGGCGTGAGCCTCGTCGTCCTGGTGCTCACCGTCCTCGCGGCCGTCGCGTTCGACACCGGCGGCGAGCGGTTCCAGCTGACGACCTCGGTGGCCTGGATCCCGGACTTCGGCGTGGACTTCGCCCTCGGCGTCGACGGCATCGCGCTGGTGATGCTGCTGCTCATCGGCCTGCTGGTCCCGCTGGTCATCGGCGCCTCGTGGGAGGACGGCGCGCCGGGTGCCGACGGCGTGCCCGCGGCGGCCACCGAGGGGCGCTCCATGCGCTTCTTCTTCGCCTGGCTGCTGCTGCTCGAGGCGATGATGGTCGGCGTCTTCGCGGCCACCGACGTCTTCCTGTTCTACGTCTTCTTCGAGGCGATGCTCGTCCCGATGTACTTCCTGATCGGCCGCTTCGGCGGGCCGCGCCGGCAGTACGCCGCGGTGAAGTTCTTCCTCTACAGCCTGGTCGGTGGGCTGATCATGCTCGCCGCCGTCATCGGGTTGTACGTGGTGAGCGCCAGCGAGTTGGGGGAGGGGACGTTCGCCTTCGACGCGCTGCGGGACCTGGAGATCGACCCGGGGGTGCAGAAGCTGCTGTTCCTCGGCTTCTTCGTCGCCTTCGCGATCAAGGCGCCGCTGGTGCCGTTGCACACCTGGCTGCCCGACTCGGCCGCGGAGGCGCCGATCGGCGGCGCGGTGCTGCTCGTCGGCGTCCTCGACAAGGTGGGCACCTTCGGCTTCCTGCGCTACTGCCTGCCGCTGTTCCCCGACGCGTCGCGCTACTTCGCACCGCTCGTGCTGGTCCTGGCCGTGGTGGGCGTGCTCTACGCGGCGCTGCTGGCCATGGGGCAGAGCGACATGAAGCGGCTCGTGGCCTACACGTCGATCTCGCACTTCGGCTTCATCGCGCTGGGCATCTTCGCCTTCACCACCGAGGCCGCCACCGGCGCGGTGCTCTACATGGTCAATCACGGCATCGCGACCGGCCTGCTGTTCCTCGTCGTCGGCATGCTCATCGCGCGTGGCGGCTCCCGGCAGATCGGCGACTACGGCGGCGTGGCCGCGCAGGCGCCGAAGCTCGCGGCGGTGTTCCTCGTCGCCGGGCTCGCGTCGCTGGCACTGCCGGGCACCAACAGCTTCGTCAGCGAGTTCCTCGTGCTCATCGGCTCGTTCCCCGAGCGGCCGGTGCACACGATCGTCGCGACCCTCGGCATCATCCTGGCCGCGCTCTACATCCTGCTGATGTACCAGCGCACCATGCACGGCCCGGCGCGCGGCGTGGTCGCACCGGCCGGGGGCGACGAGCCGCCGGAAGCCGGGCCGGCGGGCGGGGCGGGTGCCACCGCGGTGCTGACGGCGCCGTCCGCCACGGCGGTGCGCTTCCGTGACCTGAGCCGCCGGGAGATCGCGGTGGTGACGCCGCTGGTGGTGCTCGTCATCGTGCTCGGCGTCCAACCCCAGCTGCTGCTGGACATCATCGAGCCGGCGGTCGTCGCGACCCTGGACGACCTCGGAGCGACCCGATGATCGACGCCCCCGACCTCTCGCTGGCGGCGCTGGCACCGCTGCTGTTCGTCTTCGGCGCGGCCTGCGTCGGCGTGCTCGTCGAGGCGTTCGCGCCGCGCGAGGTGCGGCACCCGGTGCAGGTCGCCGTCGCGCTGGTCGGCACGGGCGGCGGCCTGGCCGCGACGCTCGTGTACGCCGCCACCCACGAGTGGGGGGACGGCGCGGGCGACGTCACCGCGGCCGGCGCCCTCGCCGTCGACAAGGCCGGCCTGTTCCTGCAGGCGACGGTCGCCGGGCTCTCGGTGCTGGCCGTGCTGCTGTTCGCCGAGCGCGGGCTGGACCCGGCGCGGTCGGCGTTCGTGGCCTCGGCCGCCGTGCCGGCGGGCAGCCCGCGCGACCGCGAGCAGCTCACGGCCACCCGGGTGCAGACCGAGGTCTACCCGCTGGCCCTGTTCGCCGTCGGCGGGATGATGGTCTTCGTCACCGCGAACGACCTGCTGATCATGTTCGTCGCGCTCGAGGTGCTCAGCCTCCCGCTGTACCTGATCAGCGGGCTGGCCCGGCGCCGGCGGCTGCTGTCGCAGGAGGCGGCGGTCAAGTACTTCCTGCTGGGCGCGTTCGCCTCGGCGTTCTTCCTGTACGGCCTCGCCCTCGTCTACGGCGCCACCGGCAGCATCCGGCTCGGCGAGATCCGCCAGTCGGTCGCCGAGGACGGCGGCGACGTGCTGGTCGTGCTGGGCCTGGCGCTGCTGATCGTGGGGCTGCTGTTCAAGGCCAGCGTCGCGCCGTTCCACAGCTGGACGCCCGACGTGTACCAGGGCGCCCCGACGCCGGTCACCGCCTTCATGGCGGCGTGCACCAAGGTGGCCGCGTTCGGCGCGATCCTCCGGCTGCTGTACGTCGCCTTCGGCACCGAGGAGTGGACCTGGCGGCCGCTGGTCTACGGCGTGGCGATCGTGTCCATGGTCGTCGGGGCCGTCCTCGGTCTCACCCAGACCGACCTCAAGCGCATGCTGGCCTACTCCTCGATCGCGCACGCCGGCTTCCTCCTCACCGGCGTGCTCGGGCTGGGTGCCGACGGCGAGGGGTCGGGGCTGGCGGCCACGATGTTCTACCTGCTCACCTACGGGCTGACCACGCTCGGCGCCTTCGCCGTCCTCACGCTGGTGCGTGACGGCGACGGCGAGGCCGGGCACCTGGCGCAGTGGGCCGGGCTGGCGTCGCGGTCCCCGCTGACGGCGGCGGTGATGGCGCTGTTCCTCCTCGCCCTGGCCGGCATCCCGCTGACGGCAGGGTTCACCGGCAAGTTCGCGGTGTTCCGGGCCGCCGTCGAGCAGGGCGCCTGGCCGCTGGTGCTCGTCGCGGTGCTGGCCAGCGCGGTGGCCGCGTTCTTCTACCTGCGGGTCATCGTGCTCATGTACTTCTCGCCGCCCGCGGCCGACGGGCCGACGGTGGGCGTGCCGGGGGTCCCCACGACGGTCGTGCTCGCCGTGACGGCCAGCGCGACGCTCGCGCTGGGCATCCTGCCCGGGGCGGTGCTCGACCTGGCCGAGCAGGCGGCTAGATTCGTCGGTTGATGACCGGAGCCCGTGCCGCAGCCGACGGCACCCCCACCGAGGTCTGGCACCGGATCTCGACGCCGGCCTCCACCATGGGCCCCTGGCTGCCCGACGGACCCCTGGGCGTCGCCCTGGCCGAGGGGCTGGCGCGGGTCGAGTCGGCGCTCGCCGACTCCGTCGGCAGCGAGCACCCCTTCGTGCGCGAGGCCGCCGGTCACCTCATGGCCGCCGGTGGCAAGCGCTTCCGCCCGATGCTGGCCCTGCTGGCCGCGCAGCTGGGCGATCCGGAGCGTCCCGAGGTGACCTCGGCGGCGGTCGTCTGCGAGCTCACCCACCTGGCGACGCTGTACCACGACGACGTCATGGACGAGGCCTCCGTGCGGCGCGGAGCCCCCAGCGCGAACAGCCGCTGGACCAACAGCATCGCGATCCTGACCGGCGATCTCCTCTTCGCCCGCGCGTCGGACCTGCTGGCCGATCTGGGCCCGGAGGCGGTCCGCATCCAGGCCCGGACCTTCGAGCGCCTGGTCACCGGCCAGATCCGCGAGACGGTGGGCGCCCAGCCCGGCGACGACCCGGTGGGCCACTACCTCGAGGTGCTCGCGGACAAGACCGGCTCGCTGGTCGCCACCTCGGCCCGGTTCGGCGCCACCTTCGCCGGGGTCGACGGCGAGCTGGTCGACGCGCTCACCGCGTTCGGCGAGGAGGTGGGGGTGGCCTTCCAGCTCTCCGACGACCTCATCGACATCGTCAGCGTCGCCGGCGCCTCCGGGAAGTCCCCGGGCACCGACCTGCGGGAGGGCATCGCCACCCTCCCGGCGCTGTTCGCGTTGGCCGGCGACGACCCCGCCGAGGCGCGGTTGAGGGAACTCGTCGCGGCCCCCGTCACCGATGACGCCGAGCACGCGGAGGCGCTGGCCCTGCTGCGGTCGTCCCGTTCGCTGGAGCGGGCCACCGGGGTGCTGCGCGAGTACGCCGACCGGGCACGGGCCCAGCTGGCCGACATCCCCGCCGGCGACGTCCGCGACGCGCTGTCCGCGTTGTGCGACTACGTGGTGACGCGCACCAGCTAGCGCCATGCTGTGGGGGTGCGCCGCCCCGCTCTCGTCCTCGCCGTCCTCCTCGTGCTCTCCGGCTGCGGGGCCTCCGCCGACGAGGGCTCTCCGGACCCGGCCGGGCGAGCGCCGGCCGGTGAGGCGCCGGCCGGGGCGCCGGAGCTGCAGGTCGAGACGGTCGCCGACGGCCTGCAGAACCCTTGGGACGTGGTCCAGGCCCCCGACGGCACGCTGCTGGTGGACGAGCGCGCCGGCGGGCTGACCGCGGTCCTGCCCGACGGCACGGTGCGCGAGGTGCGGGCGGACTTCGACGACCTCTTCGCACTCGGCGAGACGGGCCTGATGGGGCTCGAGCTCGACCCCGCCTTCGAGGGGAACCGCCGGCTCTACAGCTGCCAGGGCGACCGGGACGGATCGATCCAGGTGATCGCGTGGACGGTCGCACCCGACTGGTCCGCCGCCACCCGCGCCGCCGATCCGCTCGTCGCCGGGCTGCCGCTCAACGAGGAGATCGGGCGGCACGGCGGGTGCCGGCTCCAGTTCGCGCCCGACGGCGCCCTGCTCGTCGGCACCGGGGACACCGCCGACGGCTCGGCCCCCCAGGACCCGGAGTCCCTCGGCGGCAAGGTGCTGCGGGTGGACGCGGCGACGGGAGCGGTGTCCGTGTGGACGCTCGGGCACCGCAACGTGCAGGGGCTGGCCGTGCGCCCGGGAAGCGGACAGGTGTTCTCCGTGGAGCACGGCCCGGACCGCGACGACGAGGTGAACGTGCTGCGCGACGGCGGCAACTACGGGTGGGACCCCGACGGCGGCGGCTCCTACGACGAGAGCGTGCCGATGACCGATCCCGACATCCCCGGCGCCGTCCCGGCCGTCTGGTCCTCCGGGGTGCCCACCCTGGCCACGAGCGGAGCGACGTTCCTCGACGGGGACCAGTGGGCGGGCTACGACGGGCTCCTGGTGATCGGACTGCTGAAGGAGCAGGGGGTGCTCGCCCTGCGGCTCGACGACGCGGGCGGGGTGACCGAGCAGTTCCGGGTGCCCGAGCTCGACGGCACCCACGGCCGGATCCGGTCGGTGCGCCAGGGCGTCGACGGCGCGTTGTACGTCACCACCGACAACGGTGACGGGGCCGACGAACTACTGAGGGTGACGCCTCGCCTCTGATCCTCGACCGCGGGGACCGCGCGGTGCGGGAAGTTCCTGTCCGGCCGGCAGGACCGGACGCCAGGGCCTCGGAGCATCTGTCGATCGCCCGCCGGGCGCGGGCGCCCCTCCTGGAGGTCCGCGATGCGCACATCCCGCGTACTCGTCGTCGTGCTCGCCGCTCTCGCTCTCGTCGTCCCCGGTCTGTCGTCGGCGTCCGCCGCGCCGGCACCGCCGCCCCGGGCCCCGAGATCGGCTTCGTCACGCCGGTCGTCTGGTCCGTGCCCTGGAAGGCCGACACCGTGCAGGTGCTGGGCAGCTACCGATGCCGGGCCGGGGAGCCCATCCACCTGTGGGTGTCGGTCAAGCAGGGTGGGCAGGACCCGACGGCCCCGGGCAGCAGCACCACCGTGGACGCCTGGTACGACACGAACATCACGCAGGACGTCGCGGTGCGCTGCAACGGCCGCTGGCAGACCAAGCCCGTCGATCTCGGCCGGCACCCCGTCGCGAACCGGCCGGAGGACCTCGACGACGAGGTCCCGCCGCCGCCCACCCGGCCGCTCGGGTACCTGGTGAACGGCCGGGCCTGGCTGCAGTTCTGCCTCGTGGCCGGGGAGGACGAGCAGACCGCGATGCCGGCGTCCAAGAACCGCTGGGTCCAGGTCGTCGGCGCCGGGCGCCGCTGATGCGCACGCGCGGGCCCGGCCCGGCGTCGCGGGTCGGGTCCGCGCGGCGTCACCCTGCGGGGACCGGCGTCCGCCCGGACACCCGCGCCGGCACGGCGGTGCCGGCAGGGAGCAACGGGCACGGCTCCGGGCGGCCGAGCACGGTGGTGATCGGCAGGACACCGGCCCACACCGGGTCGGGGTCGCCCGGGGCGGGCAGGTCCCGCTCGTCGTCCCCGGGTGGGCCGGTCCGGATCTTGACGCTGGCCTCGGCCAGGTCCAGGGCGAGCACCGCGGTGGCCGCCAGTTCCTTCCGGTCGGGCAGGCGGGCGGTGTCCCAGGAGCCGGGAGCCAGCTGCTCGGTGAGCGCCCGGAGGCCGAGCAGCTGCTCGTCGGGGTCGGTCACCGGGCGCGCCAGACCGTGGACCACCGCACACCGGTAGTTCATCGAGTGGTGGAACACCGACCGCGCGTAGACGACGCCGTCCACGTGGGTGACGGTGAAGCAGACCGGCGCACCGGCGAGGGCGGCGCGCAGCGTCGCGGCACCTGTCGAGCCGTGCAGGTAGAGGGTGTCGTCGTGCCGGCCGTAGCCCGTCGGCAGCACCACCGGGGCGCCGTCGAGGACGACGGCCAGGTGGCCCACCAGCCCGGCGTCGAGGACCGCGTACAGGTCGCGGCGGTCGGAGCGCGCACGCTTCGCGCCCCGGCGGACGGTGCTGCGCTCGGTCGGTGACAGCGGAGGGGTGGCGTCCATGCCCCCATGCTCGCCGACCGGGTGGCCTCCCGGAACGGCCAATCGGCTAGCGTTCCCGCAGGCCACTCGACCGGGGAGGTGCGGTGACCGGCATCCCGCCCGTCGTGCTCGACCGGTCCTCGAGCGCACCGCTGTCGGCGCAGCTGGCCGATGCGCTGCGCGGCGCGGCGGCCGCCGGGGCCCTGCGGCCCGGTGACCGGCTGCCCTCGACCCGGGAGCTGGCGGTCGCGCTCCGGGTCAGCCGCACGGTCACCAGCGCCGCCTACGACCAGCTGCTGGCCGAGGGCTGGGCCGGCGGTCGCCGGGGCGTGGGGACGTTCGTGCTGGGGGCGGTGCCCTCCGCGCCGGCGGCGCCGTCGCCGCGGACGGCTGCCGGCGAGCCCGCGCCCGCACTCGTCGACCTGCGGGCCGGGTCGCCGTGCCTGGAGGTGCTGGATCGCGCCGCGTGGCGGCGGGCCTGGCGCGCGGCGGGCGACCTGGCCCCGGACCCCCGGCCCGAGGACGCGGGCGACCCCGGCTTCCGGGCGGCGGTCGCCGAGCACCTGCTCCGCCACCGCGGGCTGGTGGCCGGCGCGGACGACGTCCTGGCCACCGCCGGCACCTCGGCCGCGGTCGGCGAGGTGGCGCGGCTCCTGCCACCGGGCAGCCGGGTGGCCGTGGAGGACCCGGGCTACTCGCGGGCGGTGGCGGCGCTGCGTGACGCGGGCATCGAGGTCGTCCCGGTGCCGGTCGACGACGACGGGCTGGTCGTCGACGCCCTGCCCGGCGGTCTCGCGGCCGTCTACTGCACGCCCGCCCACCAGTTCCCGACCGGCCGGCGGATGTCCGCCGCGCGCCGGCTGGACCTCGTCGCCCGGGCGCGCGCGGAGGGCTGGTGGGTGCTGGAGGACGACTACGACGGCGAGCTGCGCTTCGACGTCGCCCCGCTACCGCTGCTCGGCGTCCTCGGGCCCGACGTCGTCGTGCACCTCGGCACCTCGAGCAAGATCCTCAGTCCCACGCTCGGCGTGGGCTGGCTCGTCGCCCCGGCACCGGTGCGCGC
Source organism: Blastococcus aurantiacus (assembly GCF_900102425.1). Lineage (GTDB taxonomy): Bacteria > Actinomycetota > Actinomycetes > Mycobacteriales > Geodermatophilaceae > Blastococcus > Blastococcus aurantiacus. The sequence goes on along the minus strand of NZ_FNBT01000008.1, from coordinate 173,694 downwards.
GGACCTGTTGGCCCGCCGCGCCGCCACCGCGATGCGGCCGGCGCGCGCCGGCCAGCGCGTCCTCGCCGCGCTGGCGGGCTCCGGCGACCTGTCCCGCCACCTCCGTCGGCTGCGCCGCGAGATGGCCGGCCGCAGGGAACTCGTGCGGACCGCGGTCACCGCTGCGGGGCGCGTCGTCGAGGGCGACCCTGCGGGTGCGCACGTCCTCGTGCCGTTGGACGACGTCGCTGCGGAGGAGACGCTGATCGGCGAGGCCGCGCGGCGCGGCCTCGCGCTGGACGGGCTGGGCCGGCACCACCTCGACGGCGGGCCCGGCCGCCGCGCGGGACTGGTGCTCGGCTTCGCCGCGCCGACGCGTGCCGAGCTGGACCACGCGCTCCCCGCGCTCACCGCGCTGCTGCAGGGGTAGCCCGGGACGACGACGGGCCCGCCTCCCGGGGGAGACGGGCCCGTGGTGTCGGACGGAGTGGGTCGTCAGGCGTCGACGGTCCAGGTCTCGCCGCCGCCGAGGAGACCCTGCAGGTCGGCGGTGCCCTGCACCCGGGCGACGTCGAGCTGCTCGGTCATCATGCCGTCGTAGGTCGGCTTCTGGACCGAGCGGAAGACCCCCATGGGCGTGTAGCGCAGGTCCTGGGACGACAGCCGCGACAGCGCGAACGCGTACGCCGGGTTCTCGCGGGTCGCGTCGTGGATGACGATGTCCTCGGCGGCGACCTGGTTGGTCTCGGCGATGCGCAGGCCGCCGAAGTCGTCGCGGACGACGCAGGCGGCACCGTCGGGCCCGAAGACCAGCGGCTTGCCGTGCTCGAGCGGGATCGACCACTGGGTGCCGGTGTTTGGGTCCTTGAGCAGCTCGAACGCGCCGTCGTTGAAGATGTTGCAGTTCTGGTAGATCTCCACCAGCGACGTGCCCTTGTGCTCCGCCGCCTGGCGCAGCACGTCGGTGAGCCCCTTGCGGTCGGAGTCCATCGCCCGGCCCACGAAGGTGGCGTCGGCGCCCAGCGCCAGGGAGATCGGGTTGAACGGCGCGTCGATGGAGCCCATCGGCGTGGACTTGGTGACTTTCCCGACCTCGGAGGTGGGGGAGTACTGGCCCTTGGTGAGCCCGTAGATCCGGTTGTTGAACAGCAGGATCGTCATGTTCACGTTGCGGCGCAGGGCGTGGATCAGGTGGTTGCCGCCGATGGACAGCGAGTCGCCGTCACCGGTGACGACCCACACCGACAGGTCCGGACGCGAGGCGGCCAGGCCGGTGGCGATCGCCGGGGCGCGGCCGTGGATCGAGTGCATCCCGTAGGTGTTCATGTAGTACGGGAAGCGGGACGAGCAGCCGATCCCCGAGACGATCACCATGTCCTCGCGCGCGATGCCGAGGCTGGGGAGGAAGCTCTGGACCGCGTTGAGGATGACGTAGTCACCGCACCCGGGGCACCAGCGCACCTCCTGGTCGGTCTTGAGGTCCTTGGCCTTGAGGTCGGTCTTCTTCTCACCCGACTCCGCGACCGAGGCGGCCACTGCCGCGGAGATGGGGTTCCCGGGCATGCCCAGGTCGTGCACGTGCGTGTCGAGCGTGGTCACTGCATGGCTCCGTTCGCGGCGGTCCCGGCCGGGACCGCGTCGGTGCTCGTGGAATCGATGGCGTCCTGGATGACCGCGGCCAGCTCGGCCGAACGGAACGGCATCCCGCTCACCTGGGTGTGGCTCTGCACGTCGACCAGGAACTTGGCGCGCAGCAGGAGGGCGAGCTGCCCGAGGTTCATCTCGGGGCAGATGACGCGGTCGTAGCGGGCGAGGACCTCGCCGAGGTCGGCGGGGAAGGGGTTGATGTGCCGCAGGTGGATCTGCGCCACCGAGCGGCCCGAGGCCCGGATCCGCCGGCAGGCGGCCCCGATCGGCCCGTAGGTCGACCCCCAGCCGATGACGGCGACGGAGGCGTCGCCGTCCGGGTCCTCCACGTCGGTCGGGCCGATCGAGGCGGCGATCCCGTCGATCTTGGCCTGCCGGGTGCGGACCATGAAGTCGTGGTTCGCGGGGTCGTAGGAGATGTTGCCGTTGCCGTCGGCCTTCTCCAGCCCACCGATGCGGTGCTGCAGCCCGGCGGTACCGGGGACCGCCCACGCGCGCGCCAGGGTCTCCGGGTCGCGCTGGTAGGGGTGGAACTCCGGGGTGCCGTCGGTGGAGGCGGCGTTCGGGCCGGTGGCGAAGCCGACCGCCCCGGTGAGGTCCGGCAGCGAGTCGACGTCCGGCACGGCCCACGGCTCGGCGCCGTTGGCCAGGTAGCCGTCCGAGAGCAGCATGACCGGGGTGCGGTAGGTCAGCGCGATCCGCGCGGCCTCGATGGCCGCGTCGAAGCAGTCACCGGGCGAGCGGGGCGCGATGACCGGCAGCGGGGCCTCGCCGTTGCGGCCGAACATGGCCTGCAGCAGGTCCGACTGCTCGGTCTTCGTCGGCAGGCCGGTGGAGGGCCCACCGCGCTGCACGTCGATGATCAGCAGCGGCAGCTCGGTCATGACCGCGAGACCGATCGTCTCGGCCTTGAGCGCCACACCGGGGCCCGACGTCGTCGTCACGCCCAGCGCGCCGCCGAAGGAGGCGCCCAGCGCCGCACCGATGCCGGCGATCTCGTCCTCGGCCTGGAAGGTGCGCACGCCGAAGACCTTGTGCTTGGACAGCTCGTGGAGGATGTCCGAGGCCGGGGTGATCGGGTAGGCGCCGAGGAAGATCGGCAGGCCCGAGCGCAGGCCGGCCGCGACGATGCCGAGCGACAGCGCCTGGTTGCCCGAGATGTTGCGGTAGGTGCCCGCGTCCATCGGGGCCGGCTTGATCTCGTAGGAGACCGCGAAGGCCTCCGTCGTCTCGCCGTAGTTGTAGCCGGCGCGGAAGGCAGCGATGTTGGCCGCGGCGATCTCGGGCTTGCGGCGGAACTGGCGCTCGAGGAAGCGCACCGTGCCCTCGGTGGGCCGGTGGTACATCCAGCTGAGCAGGCCGAGCGTGAACATGTTCTTGCTGCGCTCGGCCTCCTTCTTGCCCAGGCCCGAGTCGGCGAGCGCGTCGAGCGTCATCGACGTCAGCGGCACCGGCACGGTCTGCCAGCCCTCGAGGGAGCCGTCCTCCAGCGGGCTGGTCGCATAGCCGACCTTCGCCAGGTTCCGGGGGGTGAACTCGTCCGAGTCCACGATCAGCAGGCCGCCGCCGGGCAGGTCGGAGAGGTTGGACTTCAGCGCCGCCGGGTTCATCGCCACCAGGACGTCGGGGGCGTCACCCGGGGTCATGATGTCGTGGTCGGCGAAGTGCAGCTGGAACGACGACACACCCGGCAGGGTCCCCGTGGGCGCCCGGATCTCGGCGGGGAAGTTCGGCAGCGTCGACAGGTCGTTGCCGAAGGACGCCGTCTCGCTGGTGAAGCGGTTGCCGGTCAGCTGCATGCCGTCACCGGAGTCGCCGGCCAGGCGGATCACGACGCGGTCGAGTGCGACCACGCTCTTCACGAGCCCGCCGGTCGCGGCGTGCGCGGCCGTCGCGGAGACCTCGTCGTTGGGCGCGCCGATGGGCGGCGGGGTGCTGGCAGTCATCAGTGGTGTACCTCCACCGGCCGAGGTTACGTGCGCGTAACCGCGCCCGGGTATGGATCCGGACACGATAGGTGCGGATTGTCAGGAGCAACCACCCGGTGGTGCGGTGCATTCCGCCAGGTCGGCCGGGAACGGCGTCCGCCGCGGCGCCGTTGAGAGGGTCGTGCAGCGCTGGAACAACGGACTCAAGACCGCCGTCCTCCTCGGTCTCATGGGCGGGCTCATCCTGTTCGCCGGCGCGCTGATCGGGGGACGGGGCGGGCTGCTCATCGCCCTCGTGATCGCGCTGGGCGTCAACGGTTACGCGTACTTCAACTCCGACAAGCTTGCGCTGCGGGCGATGCGCGCCTTCCCGGTGACCGAGACCCAGGCCCCGCAGCTCTACGCGATGGTGCGCGAGCTGGCGACCGAGGCCCGCCAGCCCATGCCGCGGCTCTACGTCAGCCCGACCGACCAGCCCAACGCGTTCGCCACCGGACGGAACCCGCGCAACGCCGCCGTCTGCGTCACCCAGGGCATCCTCGAGCTGCTCGACCGCCGGGAGCTGCGCGGCGTCCTCGCCCACGAGCTCTCGCACGTCTACAACCGCGACATCCTGATCAGCTCGGTCGCCGGCGCCATGGCCACGGTGATCACCTACCTCGCGCACATGGCGATGTTCGCCTCGCTGTTCGGCGGCCGGGGCGGCGACGACCGCGGCGGTGGCAACGCGCTGGGCGGGCTGCTGCTCGTCTTCCTCGGCCCGCTGGCCGCCGGTCTGGTGCAGATGGCAGTGAGCCGCAGCCGCGAGTTCCAGGCCGACGCGACCGGCGCGCAGCTCTCGCAGGACCCGCTGGCGCTGGCGTCGGCGCTGCGCAAGATCGAGCGGGGCGCGGCCGCGCGGCCGCTGCCGCAGGAGGACCGGCTGGTCACCCAGAGCCACCTGATGATCGCCAACCCGTTCCGCGGTCAGGGCATGGCGTCGATGTTCGCCTCGCACCCGCCGATGCCCGAGCGCATCGCCCGCCTCGAGGCGATGGCCCGGGACACCGGTCCGCGCTAGCCGCCGGCGGGCTGGAACAGCTCCACGGGGTTCCCGCACGGGTCCTCGACCAGGACCTGGCGACCGCCCGGACCGTCGAGGACCTCGTTGCGGAAGGGGACGCCCGCTGCCGTCAGCCGGGCCACCTCGGCGTCGATGTCGTCCACCAGCAGGTGGATGCGGTTCCAGCCGCCCGGCGCCGGCACCCGCCCGTCGGGCATGGGCCGGCCGGCCGAGCTGACCGGGCCGCTGACCAGCAGGCGCAGCGAGCCCCGCACCAGCTCGGCGACGGCGGGACGGGCGTCGAACCCCACGCGGAAGCCGAGCACGCCTCCGTAGAAGTCGACGGCGGCACCGACGTCGTCGACCAGGTAGCGGACGCTGCCGAGCTCTCGTCCGGGCTTGTCCATGGTGGTTCTCCTCTGCTCTCGGTCACATCACGGCGGCCTGCGCCGTCACAGGACTGACGGACCCCGACGGGAGGATGTGACGGGTGAGCGAGGACGCCGCAGTGCCGGACCAGCTCCTGGCCGAGCAGTTCGAGGCCCATCGTGCGCACCTGCTGGCGGTCGCGTACCGCGTGCTCGGTGCCGGGGACGAGGCGCAGGACGCCGTGCAGGAGGCGTGGCTGCGCCTGCAGCGGGCCGGCGCGGGCGGCGTGGACAACCTCGGCGGCTGGCTGACGACGGTCGTCGCCCGGGTGTGCCTGGACATGCTGCGTCGCCGGGCCGTGCGCCGCGAGGAGCCGCTCGACCCGATGGCGCCGGACGCGGGGGGTGGGCTCGAGCCGGAGGCCGAGGCGGTGCTCGCCGAGTCGGTGGGCCGCGCGCTGCTCGTCGTCCTGGACACCCTGACGCCGCCGGAGCGGCTCGCCTTCGTGCTGCACGACCTCTTCGCCGTCCCGTTCGAGTCGGTCGCGGCGGTGCTGGACCGCAGCCCGGCGGCGGCCCGCCAGCTGGCCAGCCGAGCCCGGCGCCGGGTGCGCGAGGTCGGCCCGGGCGCGGAGGACCCGACGGATGCCCGGCGCCGCGAGCACGCGGTCCGGGCGTTCCTGGCCGCCGCGCGCGGCGGGGACTTCGGCGGGCTGCTGGCCGTGCTCGACCCCGACGTCGTGCTGCGGGCGGACACCGCCGTCCCGGCGCTGGGCGGGATCGAGCGGCTGCGCGGACGGGAAGAGGTCGCCCGCGCGTTCCTCGGCAAGGCGCAGGCCGCCCACGCGGCGGTCGTCGACGACGCCCCCGGCGCCGTCTTCACGCCCGACGGGCGCGTCCGGGCGGCGCTGGAGTTCGTGGTCCGGGACGGGCGCATCACCGCGATCGAGGTGGTGTCCGACCCGGCGGTCGTGCAGACCCTCGACGTCGTGCTGCTGGAGAGCTGAACGCTGACGCGTCCCGGGAGCCGGCGGACCGGAGCTCCCGGGACGTGCGGCTCAGCGGTAGTTGTCGAACTGCAGCGCGACGTCGAGGTCGGCACCGCGCAGCAGCTGCTGCACCGCCTGCAGGTCGTCGCGCTTCTTGCCGCTGACCCGGAGCTGGTCGCCCTGGATCTGGGCCTGCACGCCCTTGGGGCCCTCGTCGCGGATCAGCTTGGAGATCTTCTTGGCGACGTCGGACTCGATGCCCTGCTTGATGCGGGCGGAGATCTTGTAGCTCTTGCCCGAGGACTGCGGCTCGTCGGCGTCGAGGACCTTGAGCGAGATGTTCCGCTTGATCAGCTTCTCCTTGAACACCTCCAGGGCGGCCGAGACGCGCTCCTCGGTGTCGGCCTGGAGCGTCACCCCCTCCTCGCCCGCCCAGGCGATGGTGGCGTTGGTGCCACGGAAGTCGAAGCGCTGGGACAGCTCCTTGCCCGTCTGGTTCAGGGCGTTGTCGACCTCTTGCCGGTCGACCTTGCTGACCACGTCGAAGGACGCGTCGGCCATGGGTTCTCCCCTCATCGGGCGGGCACCGCTCGGGGCTCCGAGGTCGGCATCCGCCGTCTTGTATTCTTCTCCGGTACCACCGCACGGCGGGTTGCCCGAGTGGCCAATGGGAGCGGACTGTAAATCCGTCGGCTTAGCCTTCGAAGGTTCGAATCCTTCACCCGCCACGCACGGTACGACGGCCCCCGACCCTTCCAGGTCGGGGGCCGTCGCCGTCCCCGGGGTGGTCGTTCAGCCCAGGGTCGGCGCCCGGGCGCTGGCGGTGGCGGTGCGCCCGAGCTGCTGCCCGCCGAGGAAGAGCCAGCCGAAGGCGATGTCGACGAAGCGCGTGCAGCGGACGGTCACCTCCGCGCCGTCGGTCTCGGCCGTCCACGCGTCCAGCGCCGACACCCCGGAGGCCAGCTGGTCGGCGACGGCCTCCTGCGCCGACGACCGGGTGAGCGGGAGCTCGGTCCCGACCCCGCCGGCGTAGACGGCGGCCTCGTCGGCACGGTTGGCGGCGGCCAGCGCCGCGCCGTCGCACACCGCCTGCACCCCCTGCTGCTCCAGGAAGGCGTCGGAGGCGGCGATGGCGCCGAAGACCATGAGGGCGCCGACCAGCCAGCAGACCAGCACGAACGGCAGCGTGGAGCCCCGCTCGCGGTCGTCCCCCGGGTTCGGCACGCGGGCAGCGTAGGTGTCCGACCGGTTCGTCCACGACCTGTGGACAACGCCTGTGGACGCTGTGGACACCCGATCGGGTGGCGGCCCGGAGCGCCGATCGTCCTGTGGACGACGCCGCGCGGGGCGTGCCGACGCGGAGACACTGCGCCCCGTGAGCATCGAGATGCCTGCCGAGCAGGTCCGGGCGCTGGGTCGGTCGCTGACCGGACGGGCCGGGACCGTCGACGACGTCCGCGGCCGCCTCGTCGACGACGGGGACGTCGACGGCCCGCTGCGGACGCCGGTCGAGCTGCTCCTGGACCGCCACCGGTTGCTGGCCACCGCACTGGCGGGTGAGCTCCGCTGGCTCGGCTCCACCGTCGTCGGCATCGCCGACGCGTGGGTGCGGCTCGACGCCGGTCTGCTGCTCCCCGTTCCGCACGACGGGCCGGGCCGGTGACCGGACCGACGGGCTGGCCGCTGCCTGACCCCGCGCGACTCGAGCCACCGCCGGGGGACCCGGCTGCGCTGGCGGACCTGACGACGCGGCTGGACGCGGCCGCCGCCGTCCTCGGCGACCTCGCCGGGCAGCTGGACGGCGCCCCCGCGGCGGCGTGCGGATGGGCCGGCGACGACGCGGCCGCCGCCGATGCGCAGCTGGCGAGGGTCGGCCGTCTGGCACGGGAGGCCGCCGGCGCGCTGGTGCGCGCGGCGGCGCGGGTGCGGCGCCACGAGGAGGTGCTCGTCGACGTGCGGCAGCGACTGGCACAGCTGCAGCGGGCGCAGGCGGAGGACTTCGACGTGGCCGTGCGGCGCATGGGCGCCGGAGCGGATCCCGGCACCGGCCTGCCCGGCCCGGGAGCCGCGGCGGTCGTCGACGAGCTCGTCGCCGCGGAGGCGGCCCGGGGGCGGCTGCGCGCCACGATGCTGGTCGAGGTCGAGGTCGACGCAGCGGCGACCGCGGCCGTGCTGGCCGCGTGCGGTGCCGCCGCGGGGAGCGGCGACGGGGCGCATGCCGTCCGGCACCTCGAGGACCTGCTGCCCGGCTGGCACGCGTCCGCCCTCGAGCGGCGCGGCGCGGACTTCGTGGCCGACTTCCTCGACGCCGACGACCTCGGCGGCCGCGAGCAGGCGGCCCGCGACCTGCTGCCCTGGGCGGGGAACGGGGCGGTCGCCGCGACGGTGCTCACCGGGCTGGGCGCCGCGGGGGTGCAGGAGGTGCTGGGGCTGCTGGGGGACGGCTCGCTGTCGGCGGGCAGTGCCCTGGCGGGCGTCCTGGCGGCCGTCCTGGGCGCCCCGGTGCCGACCGGTGCGGCGGGCGGGGTGGCACGGGCGCGCGACGTGCGGCACGTCGACCCCGAGGACGTCCGCACGCTGGACGCCGACCACGTGGCACTGGGCATGGGTGCCGTGCTCGCCGCCGCGCGGCGCTCCGGACACCCGGGGCCACCGCCGGCCACGGTCCGGGAGTGGGGACGGCAGATCGTCGCGCGGGAGCGCGCCCTCGGCGGGGAGCGGATCCTCGACCGTCTCGGGCCGTCCCCGGCGCTCCCGGGCGACCCGTTGGAGGAGGTCCTCGGCCGTCTCGCCCGGGCGGACGCGGGGCCACAGGCCGCCGAGCTGCTCCGGGCGGAACCGACCTGGACGCATCTGCTCGCGCGCCCGTGGGACGACGGCGGAGCGGCGTTCGCCGCGGCGGTGGAACGGGCCACGGTGGAGCCGGGCGACGTCGTCATGCGCTCCGGGCTGCGCGCCCTGGCGATCGGGCTCGGGGACGACGGCGACCCGGCCGGCTGGACCGTCGACCGGGTCACGGCGGCCTCGATCGCCCCGGCCCTCGCCGAGGCCGTCGCCGCCCGGCCGGAGGTGGTGGCCGAGCCGTTGGTGCGGACCGCCGCGGGCGCGGGGGAGGAGGACCGGCTGGTGCTGCGGGGGCTCGGGTACCTGAGTGCCGACCCGGCCGCCGCCGACGTGCTCGACCGGGCGCTGGACCAGGCGTCCGCGGCGCCGGCGGTGCAGGCCGGCTACCTCGCTGTCCGCGAGTACGGGCAACGCCTGGACCACGCCCTCCACGAGTTCGCTGCCCAGGAGGAGGCCGTCCGACGCGACCGCACCACCACGGTGCTGGCGGAGGTGCTCTCGTTCATCCCCCGTCGCGGGGACGAGCTGGCCGGGCTCGTCTCCGCGCTGTCCGTCGTGGCCGACGCGGACGGGACGTGGGACGGCTCCGAGGACGAGGGGCTGCATTTCCCGATGTCCTCCGACGCCCCGGGCCCGGCTGCGGCGTACCAGCACGTCGCGGCACTGCTGGGCGCGCCCATCGCGCCGGAGTCACCGCCGGTGGACTGGGTGGGGCTGGCCACGGACGTGATGCCGGGTGGCGATCGGCTCCGGGACGTCGTCGAGGCCGGCGTCGGGGTGATGGAGGAACTGAGGGAGCTCGCGGAGGCCGAAACGGGCTGACGTTCCCCCGTTCGGCTGACGTTGCGTAGATCGAGCTGCACGCAGAGTCACGACACTCAAGATCGTCACTCCGTCGTGATCATCGATGCTTGCCTCGTAAGGGTGACGGGCAGCAATGTCCCCAGTGCGGTCCGTACCGAACGACGCTCTGCCCCCGCGCGTGAGTGCCTGCCGCACACCCGCAGTCAGTCATGTCCTAGGAGGCACCATGAACGCCAAGGTTTCGAACGCAGCAGCAGAGCGCGCCGTCCGCTGGGGACGCGCCGTCCGCTGGGGACGCACCGCCGTCCGCTGGGGCTGAGCACCCCCGGGGCCCCCGGCCCCGACCACGACACACGCGAGACAGCCGACCGGTTTCCGGTCGGCTGTTTCGCGTTCCGGGACGGCACTGACCCTTTGGGGGCGGAAGAGGCTGGTGAGCGGGGTCTCCGCTGTTAGCCTTCGCCCGCTCTTCTTCCCCCGTGAATGCAGGTACGAGTGGCCGAGCACGACGTCCGACCCGCGCGGCGCGAGCGCCCGCTGAGCAGTCCCTGGGCCATCGCCGCCCTCGGGCTCCTGCTAGCCGTGCCGGTCGCGGTCCTGCTGCTCTCCGGCGGACCGTTCACGGTGAGCGTGCCGATCCTGCTGGTCGCCGTACTGGCCTTCGTCGCCGGCGAGTCCTTCAGCCTGGAGTTCGAATTCCGGCGGCAGAGCTTCTCCTGCTCGGCCAGCGAACTCGCCTTCGTCATCGCGCTCGTGGAGGTGGGTGGGTTCTGGGCCGCCGCGGCACGGGCGGCTGCCGTGGGGGCGGTGCTCCTGGCCAAGGGGTTCTCGCACCCGAAGATCGTCTTCAACATGGCCGCCGCGGTCGTCGAGGTCGCGGTCGCCGTGGCGCTGCTCCGCTGGCTCCCGGTCGGCGACATCGGCTCGCCGGAGACCTGGATCTCCTACCTGGTGGCCGTCCTGATCGCGAGCATGGTGGGTGCCAGCCTCATCGCCCTCGCCATCACGCTCAGCCAGGGGTACCCCGGCCGGGAGCTGTGGGCGAGCCTGTTCCTGCCCGTCGCGGTGATCGGACCCGTCGCGGTGCTGGTCGGCCTGTCCATCCTGCTGCTGGTCCACGCCACCGTCTGGTCCTGGCTGCTGATCACGCCGCTCACCGTGGCGTTGGTGCTGGTGTACCGGCGGTTCGCGGCGGTGACCCGGGAGGGCCAGTCGCTCGAGCGCGTCTACGGCTTCGCCCGGCGGGTGGAGCAGGTGGCCGCCGACGACGCGGGCACGATGCAGATCGTCGAGTCGCTGCGCGAGCTGCTGAACGCCGAGCGGGTGGCGATGTGGCTCCCTCCCTACCTCGACGAGCCGCCCCGCCTGGTGGTGGCCGCCGAGGACGGCCGGGCCTGGTACGACGGACCGGGGGACCCCGACGACATCTTCCGTCGCGCCGCCGCGGTCGCCGACGGGCCGATCCTGGTGTCGGCGGGCCGAGCCGACGAGCGGGAGGTTGCCGGCCTTGCCCGGCGCGGCGTCAGCGAACTGCTCGCCGCCCCGCTGGCGACGGCGGCCGGTGAGGCCGGCTACCTGGAGGTCTGCGACCGGCGCAGCGACGTCGTCTCGTTCGCCGAGGCCGACCGCGGCGCATTCGCCTCGATGCTCACCCACGTCAATGCCGCCATCAGGCACCAGCAGCTGCTCACCCAGATCCGCTACGACGCCGACCACGACCGGCTCACCGGGCTGCCCAACCGCCAGCGGCTGGCCGTCGAGATCGATGCCCTGCTCGCGGTCGAACCGGTCGGTTCGGCCGACCCGGCCGCCGGTCGCGCGGGGCTCATCTTCGCGGCGGTGGGCAACTACACCGAGGTCACCGACACGCTCGGCCACGCCGCCAGCGACGAGCTGCTCCTCGTGACCGCCGGTCTGCTGCGCGAGCACGCCCCGCCGCAGGCGCTGCTGGCCCGGATGGAGAGCGAGCGGTTCGCCGTGCTGCTCCCCGGGCTGTCCCTGGCCGCCACAGAGCGCGCCGCGCGCCGCCTCCGCGAGGCGGCCGCCACCCGCGTCCGAGTGGCCGGCCTGGACCTGGAGGTCACGCTCACGATCGGCGTCGCCGCGGCGCCGGTGCACGGCACCGACTCGGGGATGCTGATGCAGCGGGCCGACGTCGCCCTGCTCGCGGCGGCCGACTCCGGCGGGGTGGCCAGCTACCACCCCGTCCTGGATCAGCAGAGCCTCCGCCGGCTCCAGCTGGGCACCGAGATCGAGCAGGCCATGGCGGACGGTCAGATCAGCGTGGTCTTCCAGCCGATCATCGACGCCCAGACCTCCGACATCGTCTCCGTCGAGACGCTCGTGCGCTGGGCTCACCCGCGGTACGGGTCGATCCCGCCGGACGACTTCATCCACCTGGCCGAGCAGATCGGCCGCATCGGCGCCGTCACCGACCACGTGCTCGACCTCGCGCTGGCCCGGTGCCGCCGCTGGCTGGACCAGGACATCGCGCTCTCGGTCGCGGTCAACCTCTCCGTGCACTGCCTCACCGAGCCCGACCTACTCTCCCGCGTGCGCAGCGCGCTGCAGCGGCACGGCGTGCCCGGCGAGCTGCTCACCCTGGAGCTCACCGAGGGCAGCGTGGTCGACGACTCCGTCCGCGACAGCACCGTGCTCGCCGACCTGCACGACCTGGGCCTGCGGCTGTCGATGGACGACTTCGGCACCGGCTACTCGTCGCTGTCCCAGCTGCGCCAGCTGCCCATCGACGAGGTCAAGATCGACAAGTCCTTCGTCCTGGGCATGTCCACCAGCCAGGGCGAGTCCTTCATCGCCCGCTCGATCATCGAGCTGGCGCACAACCTGGGCCTGCGCGTGGTGGCCGAGGGCGTCGAGGACGAGATGACCCGCAACCTGCTGGCCGAGATGGGCTGCGACAAGCTGCAGGGCTTCCTGGTCAGCCGGCCGCTGCCCGACGACCGGCTGGAGAACTGGCTGCTGGCCCGCACCGGCGTGCGCACGGCGTCCCCGGGCGCGGCCCACCGGCGGCTCTTCGTGCGCGGCTGACGCGGTCGCGCGACTCGCGGTGGGCCCCTGCGGAGGGGCCGCAGGGGGTCAGGTAGAGTTCTTCACGGCTCTTCGAGCAGGCCCCTTTAGCTCAGTCGGCAGAGCGTCTCCATGGTAAGGAGAAGGTCTACGGTTCGATTCCGTAAAGGGGCTCTGGAACTAGTAAGCTGACCTACCGGTCCAGTCGCGAGACCGGGCCGCAGGTCGTCCCGGCGGTGTAGCTCAGCCTGGTAGAGCAAGCGGCTCATAATCGCTGTGTCACCGGTTCAAGTCCGGTCACCGCTACTCCCGACGGACCCCGCACCCCGGGGTCCGTCGTCGTGTCGGCTCAGGTCGGCACGACAGCAGGACCCGGACCCGGGTCCTGTCCCACAAGGCTAGGAGCGCCCCATGGCAGCCACCGACGTCCGCCCGAAGATCACCCTGGCCTGCCAGGAGTGCAAGAACCGCAACTACATCACCCGCAAGAACCGGCGGAACGACCCCGACCGGCTCGAGCTGATGAAGTACTGCCCGCGCGAGCGCAAGCACACGCTGCACCGCGAGACCCGCTGACGGTCTGCGGCTGAGCGAGAGGGCGGGAGCATGGCGCTGGACCGGGAACTGGTCGGGCGCAGCTACCCGCCCTCTGCCGTCTACGAGGTCGGCCGGGCGAAGATCGCCGAGTTCGCCACCGCGATCGGCGACCCCTCCCCGCTCTACCGCGACGCCGACGCCGCCCGCGCCGCCGGCCACCCGGACGTGATCGCGCCGCCGACGTTCGCCATCGCGGTGTCCCTCGAGGCGGCCATGGTCGTGCTCGATGACCCCGACGTCGCGATCGACTACTCCCGCGTCGTCCACGGCGAGCAGCGCTTCGCCCACCACCGCCCGATCCGGGCCGGGGACCGGCTGGTCGCGACGACGACCATCGACGCCGCCCGGACAGTCGCCGGCAACGACCTGCTCACCGCCCGCGTGGACCTCACCACCGAGGACGGCGAAGCGGTCTGCACGGCGACGTCGATGCTGGTGGCGCGCGGATGACCGGCCCCGTGCGCCTGGCCGACGTCGTCGTCGGCACCGCGCTGCCCGAGCAGCTGTACCGCATCACGCGGTCCGACCTGGTCCGCTACGCCGGGGCCTCGGGCGACTTCAACCCAATCCACTGGAACGAGCGGGTCGCCACCGAGGTCGGGCTGCCCGGTGTCATCGCGCACGGGATGTTCACCATGGCGCTGGCCGGGCGCGCGGTCACCGACTGGACCGGTGACCCCGCCGCGCTGGTGGAGTTCCAGGTCCGGTTCGGCCGGCCGGTGCCCGTCCCCGACGACGACGCCGGCGCCGAGGTCACCGTCCGCGGCACCGTCGCCGCCCTGCTGGACGACGGCCGCGTGCGCGTGGACCTCGCCGTCACCAGCGGCGGCGAGAAGGTGCTCTCCCTGGCCCGCGCCGTCCTCCGTCTGCCGTGAGCAACCCGAGCCGGACCGCCGCTCTCGTCGGTGCGGCCGGCCTGCTGCTCGGCGGCTGCACCTCCTTCGCCGGCACGCTGACCGACGACGACCCGCCGGCGTCGTCCCCGGCGCCCGACGACACGGACGCCGGGGTCGCCGCCTGCGACGATCGCGCGGACCCCGATCCCGACCGCCCGGAGATCGCGCTGGACTTCCGGCTGGCCGACGACCTGCGCACGGTGACCGGTACCGAAACCGTCGTCTTCACGCCCGACCTCGAGATCGAGGAGCTGGTGTTCCGCCTCGTGCCCAACGCGCCCGAGCTCGCCTCGACCGGCGCCCGGCTGGTCGTGGACGCGGTCCGGGGCGACGACGTCGCCGGGTCCGGGTACGAGCCGCTCGCAGCCGGCGACCCCGGCGGCGCGTACGTGGTGGCGCTGGACGAGCCGCTGGCGGCGGGGGAGAGCACCGAGGTGGAGCTGGACTTCACGCTCACCCTCGGCTCCGCCGGGTTCGACCGCGTCGGCGCCGACGAGGGCGTCTCCTGGTGGGCCAGCGGTTTCCCGCTGCTCGCCTGGGAGCCGGGCGCCGGCTGGGCGCGCGACCCGTTCGTCGAGGTCCCCGGTGAGACGACCACCAGCCCCGCCGCGGACACCACCGTCCGGGTCTCCGCACCCGCCGACCTCACCGTGCTGATGACGGGCGCGCAGGACGAGCCGACGCCCGCGGACGCCGAGGGGCGGCGCACGTGGACCTCCACCGAGCCGGTGGCCCGCGACGTCAGCGTCGCCGTCGGCCGGTTCACCACGGCCGAGGGGACGACGCCCGACGGCGTCCGGGTGACCGTGGGCGTCCTGCCGGAGGCCGAGGCGACGCCGGAGGAGCTGCTCGATGCCACCGAGGAGTCGATCGCCGAGCTCGAGGAGTTCCTCGGCCCGTTCCCGTACCGGACGCTCACCGTGCCGCTGCTGCCCGACTACGGCGGCGGGATCGAGTACCCGAGCTCGATCCTGCAGGCCTCACCCAGCCGCGCGGTGCTGGTGCACGAGGTCGCGCACATGTGGTTCTACGGGATGGTCGGCAACTCCCAGTTCCGCGACCCCTGGCTGGACGAGGCGTTCGCCACGTGGGCCGAGGCCGTCGTCAACCCCTCGTCGGCCGAGGACCTCGAGTCGGCCCGCGGCGTGCAGGGCGACGTCGGCGGGGCCATGGACGAGTTCCGGAGCCAGCAGCAGTACGGCGCCTTCGTCTACGGCAAGGGTGGCGCGGCCCTGATGGAGGCCCGCGAGGCGGCCGGCGCCGAGGCCTTCGACGCCGCGATCCGCTGCTACGTCGAGACCACTGCCTGGAGCATCGCCACACCTGACGACGTCGCCGATGCCCTCGCCGACCTCCCGGAGGCACTCGAGGTGCTCGAGGAGGCCGGCGCCCTCGGCGGTTAGTCGGCGCTGGTCAGCAGGCGCTGCATGCGGCTGACGCCCTCGACGAGGTCGTCGTCGCCCAGGGCGTAGGACATCCGCACGTAGCCGGGCGTGCCGAAGGCCTCGCCCGGCACGACGGCCACCTCGGCCAGCTCGAGGATCAGCTCGGCGAGCTCGACGCTGGAGGCGGCCGTGCGGCCGCCGATGGAGCGCCCGAGCAGCCCCTTGACCGACGGGTAGACGTAGAACGCGCCCTGCGGCTCCGGGCAGGCGACGCCCGGGATCTCCCGGAGCATCGACACGATCGTCTGCCGGCGCCGGTCGAAGGCCTCGCGCATGGTCGCCACGGCCGACAGGTCGCCGGTGAGCGCGGCGATGGCCGCGGCCTGCGACACGTTGGCCACGTTCGAGGTGGCGTGCGACTGCAGGTTCGTCGCGGCCTTGACCACGTCGGCCGGCCCGACGATCCAGCCCACCCGCCATCCGGTCATCGCGTAGGTCTTGGCCACGCCGTTGACGACGACGCAGCGGTCGGCCAGCTCGGGGACGAGGACCGGCATCGAGGGGGCCGTGGCCCCGCCGTAGGTCAGGTGCTCGTAGATCTCGTCGGTGAGCACCCAGAGCCCGGCGTCGAGCGCCCAGCGGCCGATCTCCTCGACCTGCTCGGCGGGGTAGACCGCCCCGGTGGGGTTGGACGGGGAGCAGAACAGCAGCACCTTGGTGCGGGGGGTGCGGGCGGCCTCGAGCTGGGCGGCCGACACCAGGTACCCGCTCTGCTCGTCGGCCACGACGGGCACCGGGACGCCGCCGGCCAGCCGGATCGCCTCGGGGTAGGTGGTCCAGTACGGCGCGGGCAGCAGGACCTCGTCACCCGGGTCGAGCATGGTGGCCAGTGCCTCGTACACGGCCTGCTTGCCGCCGTTGGTCACCAGCACCTGGGCGGGGGTGATCTGGAGGCCCGAGTCGCGCGCGGTCTTGGCGGCGATCGCCTCCTTGAGCGCGGGCAGTCCGCCGGCCGGTGTGTAGCGGTGCATCGCCGGCTTCCGGGCGGCCTCGACCGCCGCCTCGACGATGTAGTCCGGCGTCGGGAAGTCCGGTTCCCCGGCCCCGAAGCCGATGACCGGCTTCCCCGCGGCCTGGAGCGCCTTGGCCTTCGCGTCGACAGCGAGGGTCGCCGACTCGGCGATGCCGGCGATGCGACGGGAGATGCGCCGCTGGGCGGGCGGCAGCTCGGAGGAGGAGGCGGAGGAGTCCGGCGACACGGCGGTCATGGGCCCATCGTGTCAAAGACGGCGCGCCCGCACCCAGTCCCGTGCACCGGAGGTGGGACGTTGGCTGTGCCGGGCCGCGGTCCCGTACACTGGCCGTCCTGGGGCAGCTGACCCCGCCACCGGCGTGCCTCGGAACCTCTGCGAGGCCCCGCGCTGCCGTGGTGAGGCAGGTGGTCCCGGGCCCCGCCCAGGGGACTAGGGGTGTAGCTCAATTGGCAGAGCAGCGGTCTCCAAAACCGCAGGCTGCAGGTTCAAGTCCTGTCACCCCTGCCACCGCACGGCAGGTACCGACCGACCATCCGGTCGCTCACCCGAGCGACCGCCACCACGAGGCGAGCGAGGCGCAGTGAGCGACGAGAAGCCGGGACGCGAGGACGACCCTCGCGACGCCGAGCTCACCGACGAGCAGCTCGACCGCGAGGCCCCTGGGGTCGACGACGCCGCGGAGCTCGAGGCGGCCGAGGACGCGGTGGCTGCCGAGGCCTCGGCCGAGGAGGACAAGGTCGTCGCGACCCCGGCCCGTCGCCGGGGCGGGCGGATCACCGCCGGAGACGACGAGGACGACGAGCCGGCCGAGGCCGGCAGCCGTCGTGCGGCGCGCTCCGCCTCCCGGCCCGCCGGGCGCGAGGGTGCAGGCACGCGGTCTCGTGCGGCAGCCGAGCGTGCCCGCGCCGACGAGATCCGCCGCAAGCGCTCCATCGGCCGGTTCCTCCGCGAGGTCGTCGCCGAGCTGCGCAAGGTCATCTGGCCGGGCCGGCGCGAGCTGATCACCTACACGACCGTGGTCATCGTCTTCGTGGCCTTCATGGTCGCGCTGGTCGCCGGGATGGACCTGCTCTTCTCCCGGGGCGTGATCGCCGTCTTCGGCTGACCTCCGCCCGCGCCCGCACGCCATCCGACAAGGAAGAGATATCTGTGACCGACCCCCGTGAGCCCTTCGAGACCGACAGCGCGGTCGAAGGCATCGACCTGGACGACGCCCGCTTCGAGCAGCGCGGCACCGCCGACGTCGAGACCGGCGTCGGTGAGACCGGCTCCGCCGAGGGCTCCAGCGACACCGCCGACCTGGCGATCGACGACGACGCCGAGCTGGCCCCGGGCGACGAGGTGGCCGACGCGACGCCCGAGATCGAGACGGGCGACCCCGACACCATGGCCAGCGACCCGCTCGCCGAGCCGGACACCTCATCGGAGCTGCCGGCCGTCGAGGAGGACGAGGACCCGGCCGAGGCGATGAAGAAGGCGCTGCGGATCGCTCCCGGCGACTGGTACGTCGTGCACAGCTACGCGGGCTACGAGAACAAGGTGAAGACCAACCTCGAGGCGCGCATCCAGTCCCTCGACGTGGAGGACTACATCTACCAGATCGAGGTGCCCACCGAGGAGGTCACCGAGATCAAGAACGGCAAGCGCGCCCAGGTCAACCGCAAGGTCCTGCCGGGGTACCTGCTCGTGCGGATGGAGCTCAACGACGAGTCGTGGGGCGCCGTGCGCAACACCCCCGGGGTCACCGGGTTCGTCGGCGCCACGTCCAAGCCCTCGCCGCTGACCCTCGACGAGGTCGTCAAGATCCTCGTCCCGGCCACCGCCCCGCAGGCCGCCCGCGCCGCCGGTGGCGAGGCCACCCCGGCCGCGGCCGCGCCCGCCGCGCTCGTCGACTTCGAGGTCGGCGAGTCCGTCACCGTCATGGACGGGCCGTTCGCGACCCTTCCCGCCACGATCAACGAGATCAACGCCGAGCAGCAGAAGCTGCAGGTGCTGGTCTCCATCTTCGGCCGCGAGACGCCCGTCGAGCTGTCGTTCAACCAGGTCAGCAAGATCTGACGCCCCCGCGGCGTCAGCTGATCCACCACCGATAGAAGGAAGTCATGCCCCCCAGGAAGCGGTTGACCGCGGTCATCAAGCTCCAGATCAAGGCCGGCGCGGCCACCCCCGCGCCGCCCGTGGGTCCGGCGCTCGGCCAGCACGGCGTCAACATCATGGAGTTCTGCAAGGCCTACAACGCCGCCACGGAGTCCCAGCGCGGCGACGTGGTCCCGGTCGAGATCTCGGTCTTCGAGGACCGCTCGTTCACCTTCGTCACCAAGACCCCGCCGGCCGCGCGCATGCTGCTCAAGGCCGCCGGTGTCGAGAAGGGCTCGGGCGAGCCGCACAAGACCAAGGTCGCCACGGTCACCCGTGACCAGGTCCGCGAGATCGCCACCACCAAGATGGTCGACCTCAACGCCAACGACCTGGACCAGGCCGAGAAGATCATCGCCGGCACCGCCCGGTCGATGGGGATCACCGTCACCGGCTGACGGGTCCCACCCTCGCACCACCCTTGCACCAGTGGGAGGGCCACGCCTGGCCCGCGAACCACACGATCCCCGGCACAGCCCGGGCGAGAGGATCCACCATGGCGAAGCACGGCAAGAAGTTCCGGTCCGCGGCCGAGAAGGTCGACCGGGACAACCTCTACTCCCCGCTCCAGGCCGCCGCCCTGGCGAAGGAGACGTCCACGACGTCCTACGACGCCACCGTCGAGGTCGCCATGCGCCTGGGCGTCGACCCGCGCAAGGCCGACCAGATGGTCCGCGGCACGGTCAACCTGCCCCACGGCACCGGCAAGACCGCCCGCGTCATCGTCTTCGCGACCGGTGACAAGGCCGCCGAGGCCGAGGCCGCCGGCGCCGACGTCGTCGGCTCGGACGACCTGATCGAGCGGATCCAGGGCGGCTTCCTCGACTTCGACGCCGCGATCGCGACGCCGGACCAGATGGCCAAGGTCGGCCGGATCGCCCGCATCCTCGGCCCCCGTGGCCTGATGCCGAACCCGAAGACCGGCACCGTGACCCCGGACGTCACCAAGGCGGTCAACGACATCAAGGGCGGAAAGATCAACTTCCGCGTCGACAAGCAGGCCAACCTGCACCTGGTGATCGGCAAGGCCTCCTTCGACCAGGACAAGCTGGTCGAGAACTACGCGGCCGCTCTCGACGAGGTGCTCCGCGCCAAGCCGTCGTCGGCCAAGGGCCGCTACGTCAAGAAGGTCACCATCTCCACGACCATGGGCCCCGGCATCCCGGTCGACCCGAACCGCACCCGCAACCTGCTGGTGGACGAGCCGTCGCAGTAAGAGAAGGACCTCGTCTCCCCACCCTTCGCAAGCTCAGGGCGGGCCCGGGACGAGCCCACGGAGGCCCCGCAGCGCACGTCGCTGCGGGGCCTCCGTGCGTCGCGGGGCACGCGTCGCGTACGCTTGCTCCTGTTCCCCCCAAGACCGTTGGTCGTCGCACGTCCGCGTGCGATCGAAGGTCCCGGAGTTCCGGGCGACCCGCGCAGGAGGACGGTTCGATCGGCGGCGTTGCGCGCACAGCACGCATCCCGCCCCTCGCCCCGTGCGCCCTGCGCCGGGGCGTTCCCCGTCTCCGGGGCACCCGATCGCCCGCGCTCGCGCGATGGCCAGGGGTCGCCCGACAGACGAGAGGAGGCCCATGCCCACGCAGGCGAAGGCCGCGGTGATCGACGAGATCACCGAGCGGTTCCAGAACTCGAGTGCGGCGGTGCTCACCGAGTACCGCGGGCTGACCGTGGCGCAGCTGACCGAGCTGCGTCGTTCCCTCGGTGCGGGCAGCACGTACGCCGTCGTCAAGAACACCCTGACGAAGCGGGCGGCGGACTCGGTCGGTTTCTCCGACCTGAGCCCGCTGCTCAACGGCCCGACCGCGATCGCCTTCCTCGAAGGTGACCCGGTCGAGGGCGCCAAGGCTCTCCGCGACTTCGCGAGGGCCAACCCGCTGCTCGTCGTCAAGGGCGGCGTGGTCGACGGCCGCACGGTCGACGCCTCCGAGGTCACCCGCCTCGCCGACGTCGAGCCCCGTGAGGTCCTGCTGGCCAAGCTGGCCGGCGCGATGAAGGGCAACCTGACCAAGGCTGCCGGGCTGTTCCAGGCCCCGCTGTCGCAGGTCGCCCGCCTCGCCGCCGCGCTGCAGGAGAAGAAGGCCGCCGACGCACCGGCTGCCGAGGCTCCTGCCGCTGACGACGCACCTGCTGCTGACACCACCCCCGAGACCGACGCTGCCGCCGCCGACGCGGCCGGCGAGTGACCTGAGAAGGAGACAGACATGGCCAAGATTTCCAGCGCGGACCTGCTCGACGCTTTCAAGGAGATGACCCTCCTCGAGCTGTCCGACTTCGTGAAGCAGTTCGAGGAGACGTTCGACGTCACCGCTGCTGCCCCCGTGGCCGTCGCGGCCGCCGGCCCCGCCGGTGGCGGCGCTGCCCCCGAGGCCGCTGCCGAGCAGGACGAGTTCGACGTCATCCTCGAGGCTGCCGGCGACAAGAAGATCCAGGTCATCAAGGAGGTGCGCGGCCTGACGTCCCTCGGCCTCAAGGAGGCCAAGGACCTGGTCGACAACGCGCCGAAGCCGGTCCTGGAGAAGGTCGCCAAGGACGCCGCGGAGAAGGCCAAGGCCGCCCTCGAGGGCGCCGGCGCCACGGTCACCGTCAAGTGACCCCCTCCCCGGCCTGAGCCGGGGACAGCACCACCAGCACGGCAGCAGGGGCCGTCCTCCTCCGGGAGGGCGGCCCCTGTCGTGTCCCCTGGGCGGGGGAACGTGGAGCACCGCCGGACGGATGCATGGAGATGCGGGTCACGTGAAAGGCGTGACACACGTAACCTGATGGCTGCGTGTTCGTTACCGACGAGTAGGCAGTGCGCGCACAGCACCTCCGGATGCGGAACGGGCTGTGCTCCAGCACACTGCCGGGGCTCGTCGTTGCGGCGGGACGGGGACCCGGTAGCAGTACCGGAGCGGGAGGCGGGGATCGTGGGCGTCGCAGTCGAGGTCGAGGGTCTGTCGAAGTCGTTCGGCAGCCAGAACATCTGGAGCGACGTCACCCTGACCCTGCCGCCCGGGGAGATCTCCGTCCTGCTCGGTCCCTCGGGCACGGGCAAGTCGGTGTTCCTGAAGTCGCTGGTGGGCCTGCTGAAGCCCGAGCGGGGCTCGATCGTCATCAAGGACACCGACATCGTCCGGACCAGCGAGCACAAGCTCTACGAGATCCGGAAGCTCTTCGGCGTGCTGTTCCAGGACGGCGCCCTGTTCGGGTCGATGAACCTGTTCGACAACATCGCCTTCCCCCTGCGCGAGCACACGAAGAAGAGCGAGTCCGAGGTCAAGTCCATCGTCCTCGAGAAGATGGACATGGTCGGCCTGCAGGGCGCCGAGGGGAAGCTCCCCGGCGAGATCTCCGGCGGCATGCGCAAGCGCGCCGGGCTCGCTCGCGCCCTGGTGCTCGACCCGGAGATCATCCTGTTCGACGAGCCGGACTCCGGTCTCGACCCGGTGCGCGTGGCCTACCTCAACCAGCTGATCGTCGACCTGAACGCACAGATCGACGCCACCTTCCTGATCGTCACCCACGACATCGGCACGGCGCGGACGGTTCCCGACAACCTCGGTCTCCTCTTCCGCAAGAACCTGGTGATGTTCGGCCCCCGCGAGCAGCTGCTCACCTCGCAGGAGCCGGTGGTCCGACAGTTCCTCAACGGCCGCCGCGAGGGGCCCATCGGGATGAGCGAGGAGAAGGACGTCGCCCAGGTCGAGGCCGAGATGGCCGCCCTGGAGGCCCGCGGCGGCGACTCGCACAACGGCGTCGGC
Source organism: Blastococcus aurantiacus (assembly GCF_900102425.1). Classification (GTDB taxonomy): domain Bacteria; phylum Actinomycetota; class Actinomycetes; order Mycobacteriales; family Geodermatophilaceae; genus Blastococcus; species Blastococcus aurantiacus. The sequence goes on along the minus strand of NZ_FNBT01000008.1, from coordinate 151,275 downwards.
CCGAAGGGTGCCAGCGGCGGTGAGGCCGTCCCGCCGCAGCTGACCCCGTCCGAGGGGCTGCCCGAGCGCCAGGCCGAGCGGCGCCGGCAGGAGCGCGTCGCGCGCATGCTGCACGAGTTCGACGAGACCACGCAGGCCGCCATCCGTCAGTCGCTCCCCGGGGAGCTGTTGGCGCAGGCGGACGCGGGCGTCTTCGCGCCCACGGCCGGCCAAGGTGGGCGGCACTGGGCGCCGGAGGCGGGTGCGTCGGCCACGACCGTCCTGCCTCGGTCGGGCGGCAGCTCGTGAGCACCAGCGAAGAGCCGAAGGCGCCGGGTCTCCTGGACGGGCGCTTCTCGCCCACCCGACCGTTGGCCGCGAGCGGCAACCTGTTCGCCTTCGCGCTCGACGTCCTCAAGGCACTGCCCAAGCGACCGTTCCAGCTGCGCGAGTTCATCCAGCAGGCCTGGTTCGTCGCGAGCGTGACGATCATCCCCACCGCGCTGGTCGCGATCCCGTTCGGCGCGGTGATCGCCCTGCAGCTGGGATCGCTCACCCGACAGCTCGGTGCCCAGTCGTTCACCGGGTCGGCATCGGTCCTCGCCGTGCTGCGCGAGGCCAGCCCCATCGTCACCGCCCTGCTCATCGCCGGGGCGGGTGGCTCGGCCATCTGCGCCGACCTGGGGGCCCGCAAGATCCGTGACGAGATCGACGCGATGGAGGTGCTGGGCATCAGCCCGATCCAGCGCCTCGTCGTCCCGCGGGTGCTGGCCGCCATGCTGGTGGCGGTCCTGCTCAACGGGCTGGTGAGCGTCGTGGGCGTCGCCGGCGGCTACTTCTTCAACGTGGTGCTGCAGGGCGGGACACCGGGCGCCTACCTCTCGTCCTTCAGTGCGCTGGCCCAGATCGAGGACTTCTGGGCGTCGGAGACGAAGGCCCTGGTGTTCGGGCTCATCGCCGGCATCGTCGCGTCGTACAAGGGGCTCAACGCAGGCGGTGGCCCGAAGGGCGTCGGCGACGCGGTGAACCAGTCCGTCGTCATCACCTTCATCCTGCTGTTCGCCGTGAACCTCGTGATGACGGCGATCTACTTCCAGCTCGTCCCGCCGAAGGGGTCGTGATGGCGCTCTTCTCCCCGGTGGACCGGGTCAAGGTCGGCCTGCGACGGCTCAAGCGCGTGGGCAGGCAGCCGCTGGACACGCTCGAGAACCTCGGCGACCAGCTCGGCTTCTACGGCCGCGCCCTGGCGTGGACCCCCCGCACGCTGCGGCGCTACAAGAAGGAGGTCATGCGGCTGCTGGCCGAGGTGACCTTCGGGACCGGCGCACTGGCGGTCATCGGAGGAACGGTCGGCGTCATCGCCGCCCTGTCCTTCTTCACGGGCTCCGCCGTCGGCCTGCAGGGCTACGCCGCCCTCGACCAGCTGGGCACCTCCGCGTTCACCGGCTTCCTGTCGGCCTACTTCAACACCCGCGAGATCGCCCCGCTGGTCGCCGGCGTGGCGCTCTCGGCGACGGTCGGCTGCGGGTTCACCGCGCAGATCGGCGCCATGCGGATCAACGAGGAGATCGACGCCCTCGAGGTCATGGGCGTGCCCTCGCTGCCGTTCCTCGTGACCACCCGCATCATCGCCGGGTTCATCGCCGTCATCCCGCTCTACGTGCTGGGTCTGCTGACCAGCTACTTCGCCACCCGCACCATCGTCACTCAGGCGTACGGGCAGTCGGCGGGAACGTACGACCACTACTTCAACCTGTTCCTCCCCCCGGAGGACGTGCTGTGGTCCTTCCTCAAGGTGCTGGTCTTCGCCGTGGTGGTCATCCTGACCCACTGCTACTACGGCTACCGGGCCAGCGGGGGTCCGTCGGGCGTCGGCATGGCGGTCGGCCGGGCGGTGCGCTTCTCCATCGTGGCGATCAACGTCATCGACCTCTTCCTGTCGCTGGCCATCTGGGGCTCGACCACGACCGTCCGGATCGCGGGGTGACCGACCGATGAGCAGGAGCAAGGTGATCCGCACCCGCCTGCAGGGTGTGGCGTTCCTCGCCGTCCTCGTGCTGCTGCTCGGCCTGGCCGTCGCGCAGTACAACAAGGCGTTCGCCGACGTCGTCCGGGTGACGCTGGAGGCGGACACGGCCGGCAACCAGCTCCAGGCGGCCTCCGACGTGAAGGTGCGCGGCGTCATCGTCGGCGAGGTGCGCGACGTGGAGGCCAGTGCGGACGGCGCCGTGATCGAGCTCGCGATCGATCCGGAGCACCTCGAGCAGATCCCCGCCGACGTGACCGCGCGGCTGCTGCCCAAGACCCTCTTCGGCGAGCGTTTCGTGTCCCTCGAGCTGCCGGAGAACCCGAGCGCGGAACGGCTGGCCGACGGCGACGTCATCGGCCAGGACCGGACGAGCAACGCCATCGAGCTGCAGCGGGTGATCGACGACACGCTGCCGCTGCTCCAGGCGGTGCAGCCCGAGGACCTCGCCTTCACCCTGGGTGCCGTCGCGGACGCCGTCCGCGGCCGCGGTGACGAGCTGGGCGCGAACCTGGCCGCGACCGGCGAGTACATCGGGGAGCTCAACACCGTGCTGCCCGAACTGCAGGCGGACATCTCCGGCGTGGCCGACTTCGCCGAGACCTACGAGGGCGCCGCCGACGACCTGCTGGCCGTGCTGGACAACCTTGCCGTCACCAACACCACCGTGGTCGACCAGGAGGAGCAGCTGCGCCGCACGTTCAGCGTGGGCACCAGCTCCTCCAACGTGGCCGCCGGCTTCCTCGAGCGCAACGAGCGCAACCTCATCTCGCTGGCGGAGACGTCGCGGCCGGTGCTCGGGCTCTTCGCCGAGTACTCGCCGGTCTACCCCTGTCTGCTCGACGGGCTGGCCTCCTCCGTGCCCCGCATCGGCGAGACCTTCGGCACCGACGGCGACCCGGCGCTGAACCTGAACATCGTCTTCACCCTGCCGCCGCGGAACCCCTACGTCCCGGGCGACCAGCCGATCTACGCCGACACGGCGGCGCCGGACTGCCGCGGCCTGGACGACATCGAGGGAGAGATCGCGCAGGCCCAGGCGGGGGAGTACTACTGCCCCTACCCGCCCCTCGACGGCATCGATTCGCCGGAGAGCGAACTGCGCGAGGAGCCCGCCTGCTACGCCGGCGGCGCCGACGACGGCGGCAACCCGAACAACGTGCCCGGTGGCGCGCGGGCGGGGGAGTCCTTGCCGGACGTGCTCGCCGGATCCTCGGCCGAGCTCGACTTCGTGCGCAGCATCCTCGCGTTCCAGACGGGCGACGAGCCCGGTGACGTGTCCGACCTGGGTGCTGCCACCCTGGCGCCGGTCCTGCGGGGGAAGAACGTGATGTTCCGATGAAGGGTCAGATGAGAGGCCTCGGCGCACCGCTGGTCAAGCTCGTCGCGTTCGCGCTCGTCACGATCATGGCGGCCTACGTGCTCATCACGACCATCACGAACGCCGGCTACGGGGAGCAGCTGACCTACCGGGCCCAGTTCACCGACGTGGCCGGGCTGGTCGAGGGCGACGAGGTGCGCATCGCCGGCGTCCGGGTCGGCCAGGTGGTGGGCATCGGGCTGGCGGAGGAGACCGAGCGCCCGGTCGCCGAGGTGGAGCTGGAGGTGGGCGAGTCGGTGTCGCTCCCGAGCAGCGTCGAGGCGACCATCCGCTTCCGGAACCTCGTCGGCCAGCGGTACATCGCTCTCACCGAGGGCGAGGGCGCCGGCGGGGACACGCTCGATTCCGGGGCGGTGATCCCGGTCGCGCAGACGACGAACGCCCTCGACCTCACGATCCTGTTCGGGGGCTTCCAGCCGCTGCTGCAGGCGCTGTCGCCGGAGGACGTGAACCGGGTCTCGTTCGAGATCATCCAGGTCTTCCAGGGCGAGGGCGGGACCGTGGAGAGCCTGCTCGGGCACGTCGGCTCGCTCACCAACAGCCTGGCCGACCGCGACCAGGTGATCGGCAGCGTCATCGACAACCTGACCACCGTCATGGGCACGCTGGCCGCCCGCGACGAGCAGCTGTCGGGCCTGGTGGTCAGCCTCCAGGAGTTCGTCACCGGTCTGGCGGGCGACCGGGAGGTCATCTTCGACTCCCTGGCCACCATCGACCAGCTGGCCACGGCCACCAGCGGCTTCCTGGAGGACGCGCGCGCTCCGCTGACCGCCGACATCCAGGCGCTGGACGACCTGTCGCGCAACCTCGGTGACACCGGGGACGTGGTCGAGCGCTTCCTGCAGACCGTGCCGGCCAAGCTCGACCTCACCACCCGGACCGCCATCAACGGCAGCTGGTTCAACTTCTTCCTCTGCCGGGCCGGCGGCACCGTGACGCTGCCCGCAACCCCGCTCGGCGGGGCGCCGGTGGCCCAGACGTTCGAGTTCGAGAGCGGCGCGGAGGGGTGCAGCTGATGGCTCGCCGGTCCACGAACTTCCGAGACCGCAACCCGGTGATCGTCGGGGCGGTCAGCCTCGGCGTCGTCCTCGCCGTCGTACTCCTCGCCTTCAACGCGCAGTCGCTGCCGCTGATCGGCGGCGGGACCGTCTACAAGGCGCAGTTCTCCGAGGCCGCGGGCCTGCAGGCCGACGACCCGGTGCGCGTCGCCGGTGTCAAGGTCGGCAGCGTCGAGAGCCTCGCGCTCGAGGACGGCGCGGTCACCGTGGAGTTCCGGGTGAAGGACGCCTTCGTCGGGGACCGCTCGGAGGCGGCGATCAAGATCGAGACCGTGCTCGGCGCCAAGTACGTGGCGCTGGTGCCGCGGGGATCGCAGGAGCTGGACCCCGACGACCGCATCCCGCTGGAGCGGACGGCGTCGCCCTACGACGTCGTCGAGGCCTTCGCCGACCTCTCCACGACCGTGCAGGACATCGACACCGGGCAGCTCGCGGCCAGCTTCGAGGTGCTCGCCGACACCTTCGCCGAGACGCCCGAGGAGGTGCAGACCTCGCTCCAGGGTCTCGCGCGCCTCTCGGACACCATCGCCTCGCGGGACGCCGAACTGCGCCAGCTGCTCTCCTCGACCCGCCAGGTCACCCAGGTCCTCGCCGACCGCAACGGGGAGTTCACCCAGTTGATCCTCGACTCCAACACGCTGCTCACCGAGGTGCAGGAGCGGCGCGAGCTCATCGACTCGATCCTGGAGAGCACCCAGCAGCTCGCCGGGCAGCTCTCCGGCCTCGTGGAGGACAACCGCGAGGTGCTCACGCCGGCCCTGCAGCAGCTCTCCCGGGTCACGGAGATCCTGTCCCGCAACCGGGCCGCCCTGGCCGAGACGGTGAAGGAGCTGGCGCCCTTCGTGCGCGTCTTCACCAACACCCTCGGCAACGGCCGCTGGTTCGACAGCTTCGTCAACGACCTCATCCCCACCGTCGTCGGCGCGGCCGTCTGCGGCGCGGCCAGCACCCCGCTGACCGGCTGCACCCCGACCGAGGGAGGTCGCTGATGAGCGGCAGCCTGCAGCGCGCCGTGGCCCTGACGGCGGCGTTCGTGCTCCTCGTCGCCGTCGGGTGGACCGTCCTGCGCCCGGCCGGTCAGTACCGGGTGACCGCCTTCTTCGACGAGACGGTCGGCCTGTACCCCGGCTCGGACGTCCGGGTGCTGGGCATCGCCATCGGCACGATCGACGACGTGGTGCCCCTGGGCGACCGGGTCCGCGTCGAGATGAGCATCGACGAGGACTACGACGTCCCCGCCGACGCCGACGCGATCATCCTTGCGCCCTCGCTGGTCTCCGACCGCTACGTCCAGCTCTCCCCGGTCTACGACGGGGGCGCCGCGATGGAGGACGGCGCGGAGATCCCGCTGGACCGCACCGCCATCCCGGTCGAACTCGACGCGGTGTACGGCGCGCTCGACGAGCTGTCGGCGGCCCTCGGCCCCACCGGCGCCAACGCGAACGGAGCGCTGTCCGACCTCGTCGACGTCGGGGCGGCCAACCTGGAAGGCAACGGTGACGAGCTGAACCGCACCCTCACCGGCTTCTCGCAGGCGGTCGAGACGCTCGCCGAGAACCGCGACGACCTGTTCGGGTCCCTGGAGAACCTCCAGACGTTCACCAGTGCGCTGGCCACGATCGACGCGCAGGTGGGCCAGTTCAACGACAACATGGCCGCGGTCGCCGACCTGCTCGAGGGCGAGCGCGCCGACCTCCAGGAGGCGGTGGCCCTGCTCAGCGATGCCCTGGGCGACGTGGCCGGTTTCGTGCGGGACAACACGGCGCTGCTGACGACGAACGTCGACCGGCTCGCGGACGTGACCCTCGTGCTGGTGCAGCAGCGCGCCAAGCTCGCCGAGGTGCTCGACGTGGCGCCGGCGGCGCTGAGCAACCTCGCCCGCGCCTACAACCCCGACTTCGGCACGCTGGACACGCGGGACAACGGGCTCGGCTCCCTCAACGCCGAGGTGGTGGTGTGCGGGTTGCTGGCGCAGGCAGGCCGGATCGAGCTCCAGCTGCCCTTGCCGCTCCCCGACCTCACCGGTCCGCTCCGCGACACCGTCCAGGACGTCTGCTCGCGGCTGCTGTCCGGTGACGCGGACGCCAACGGCACCGTCGACGACCTCAACGGCAACGGCGTCCCCGACTACGAGGAGCTGCGCGACGCGCTCCTCGGCGGTGGCGGTGGCGGTGGCGGCGGCGGAGGCGGCGGCATCCTCCCGGGCCTGCCCCCGGTCCTCCCGGCGGGTGCCCCGTGACCGGCCGGTGGCAGCGGGCCGGCGCGCTCGCGGTCGGGGTGCTCGTGCTCGGCGGCTGCGGCTTCCGTGGCGCGTACTCGGTGAGCCTGCCGGGCGGTGCCGACCTCGGTGACGACCCGTACACGGTGGAGGTCGAGTTCCTCGACGTCCTCGACCTCGTGCCCCAGTCCGGCGTGCGCGTCGCCGATGTGCCCGTCGGCCGGGTGGACGGCATCGAGCTGGACGAGGAGAACTGGACGGCGGTCGTCACCATCAAGGTCAACGGTGACGTCGACCTGCCGGCCAACGCGGTGGCGGCGATCCAGCAGTCCTCGCTCCTCGGCGAGAAGTACGTGGAGCTGGCCGCCCCCGGGAACGAGGAACCGGAGGGGCGCCTGGACGACGGGGCGCGGATCACGCTGGACCGCACCAACCGCAACGTCGAGGTCGAGGAGCTCCTCGGGGCGCTCTCGCTGGTGCTCAACGGTGGTGGGCTGACCCAGCTCCAGACGATCAACCGCGAGCTCGGTGACGCGCTGGAGGGCCGCGAGGCCGAGATCAAGGACACCCTGGACCAGCTGGACACCTTCATCGGGGGGCTGGACGAGCAGCGGGCCGAGATCAACCGTGCCCTCGACCGCGTCGACGAGCTCGCGGCGACGCTCGCGGAGCGGACCGCGACCATCGAGACGGCCCTCGACACCATCGGCCCGGGGCTCGACGTCATCAACGAGCAGCGCGGGCTGCTCGTCTCGATGCTCGAGGGCCTGGCCCGGCTCGGCGACGTCGGCACGCGGATCATCGACGCGTCGGCGGTCAACACCATCGAGGACCTGAAGCTGCTGCAGCCGATCCTCAGCCAGCTGGCCGCGGCCGGCCCGGACCTGGCGAACTCGCTGGAGCTGCTGCTGACCTACCCGTTCCCCGACAGCTCCCTGTCGGCGCTGAACTACCGCCAGGCGCAGTCCGGTGGCATGGCGCTGTTCACCAACATGACCGCGACGGTCGACCTGGACCTCACCCAGCTGCTCTGCCGGTACGTCGTCGACCAGAGCGGCGCGCTGCGCGAACTCCCGTTGACGGAGGCGCTGAGCCAGGGGAAGTGCGGTACCGAGGGCGGGGCGGCCTCGCCGGCCGGTGGCGGTGCCGGCACCCCGGCGCCCGCGCCGTCCCAGGGCGGGCTGCCCGGGCTCGGCGACCTCCCCGGCCAGGTCCTGGACCAGCTGCCGCAGGCCGACCAGGCGACCGGTCGCCCGGGTCTGCCGCTCGTCACGGAGGTGGGACCGTGATCGCCCGCGCGACCAAGATCAGGCTGGTGGCCTTCGTCACCCTCTCCGTCGTGGCGATGGCCTACCTCGGCTTCAACTACGTCGGCCTCGACCGCGTCCTCTTCGGCGGCAGCTACGAGGTGGCGGCCGACTTCGAGCAGTCCGGTGGGATCTTCGTCAACGCCGAGGTGACCTACCGCGGCGTCGCCGTCGGCCGGGTCACCGACATGCAGGTCGTGGAGGACGGCGTCCGCGTGGTCCTCCGCATCGACCCCGACGCCGAGGCCATCCCCGCCGACACCGAGGCCGCGGTCGCCACCCGGAGCGCGGTGGGGGAGCAGTACGTCATCCTGCGGCCCACCGGCGAGGGGGAGCCCTACCTCGAGGACGGCTCGGTCATCCCCAAGGAGCGCACCAGCACCCCCGTGCCGGTGGAGCAGATGCTGCTCAACCTCGACGAGCTCGTCGGCTCGATCGACCAGGACAACCTCCGGATCGTGATCGAGGAGCTCGGGCGGGCGTTCGAGGGCGCCGGGGACGACCTCGGGCGCCTCATCGACAACGGGAACCTGCTCCTGGCCCGGGCCACCGAGTCCCTCCCGCAGACCCTGGCCCTGATCACCGACGGCCAGACGGTGCTGGACACGCAGCGGGACAGCCGGTCTGCGATCCGCGCGTGGGCGGCGGACCTGCGCCTGGTCACCGACACCCTGGTCGACATGGACCCCGACCTGCGCGAGATCCTGGTCAACGCGCCCGACGCCGGGGAGTCGCTGCAGACCCTCGTGGAGGACGCCGGTCCGGGCCTCGGCTCGCTGGTCCGCAACCTCGACGTCCTCAACGGGGTCACGATCCCGCGCCTCGACGGCGTGCGCCAGATGCTGGTCACCTACCCGGACGCGGTGACCGGCGGCTTCACCGTCGTCCGCCGCGACGAGGACGGCGTGCTGCGCTCGCACTTCGGGTTCGTGCTGAACGCGGGGGACCCGCACGCCTGCACCACCGGCTACGTGCCGAGCTCGTCCACCCCGACGCAGGGGGCGGTCGAGTCCGTCGACACCGACGCCGTCCGCTGCGGTGTCGTCAACGGTGTCGACCCCGCGCCCGGGGACGGCTACGACGAGAACGGGTCTAACATCCGCGGCGAGCAGAACATCGGCCGCGACGGCGGCCAGGCCGGCGCCCCCCAGGAGGGTCCGGGCGGAGTCGGGGGTCTTCCCGCTGCGCCCGGTCCGCTCGCGCCGCTCACCGACCTGCTGGGCGGACTGGTCTCGGCCAGTCCCTTCTCCAGCGTCGCGGGGTGAGCGGGATGCCGACGGCCGACACCGCCCACCGACCTGGAGGAGTGCCCGCGTGACCAGCGATGCGCGGACCGGCGCGCGGGCCGGGGGAGCGACCGCTCCTGTCCCCGGCGACGGCGTCTCCGTCGTGCCGGCCGACCACCCCGCCGTGCGTGCGGCCGCCGACGAGCAGGAGACGGTCGAGGCCGTGGTACCGGGCGACGGCGAGCCGCCGCTGACCGGACGGCGCGCCCGGCTGTCCATCCCGCTGCTGCCCGCACTCGCGGTTCTCCTGGTCCTGCTCCTCGCCGGGGTGGCCTTCCTCTGGTTCACCCGCCCCGGGGACTCCTCCGTCCGCACCGGCGAGTACGGGGCCGCGCTGCAGGCGGCGCGCTCCGGCGTCGTGGATCTGACGTCCTTCGACTACCTGACCCTGGACGACGACATCGAGCAGATCCGCCGGGTCGCGACCGGCGACCTGCGCGACGACTCGGTGTCCGAGCTCGAGGACCGGCGGGAGGAGATCGCCGAGCTGGAGGCCGTCGTCAACACCGAGATCATCGGTGCGGGCGTCACCCGTGCCGACACCGAGGACGCGACGGTCCTCCTGGTGATCCAGGCGACGCAGGAGAGCGCGGCGAGCGAGCAGGTGCAGGTCTCGCGGTACCGCCTCGAGGTGAACCTGGAGAAGTCCGGCGACCGGTGGCTCCTGTCCGGGATCACGGGAACGGGGTCCGCGGGCGATGAGTGACGACCGCCTCCCCGGCGAGCGCCCGCGGCCCACGCCGCGCGCCCGCCCCGCGGCCCCGCGCCCCAGCCCTGCTCCCCGGGCCCGTGTCGCCGGCAGCCGCCGCGACCGCGAGGACGCCGTGGAGCCGACCCGTTCCGCGGCAGCGGAGCTCCCGGCGACCGCCGGCGCGGCGGTGCAGGAGGACGCAGCGCCTGCCCCGGCGCCGCGGGCTCGCACGCGGCGCACCCCGTCGTCCGCCGGCGCGGATGCCGCCGCCGGCACTGCCCGGCGCCGGTTGCCGGCCGCCCTGCTCGTCCTGGCGCTGCTCTGCGTGGCGGCGGCCGCCGGTGGTGGTGTGCTGCTCTGGCAGAGGCTGAACCCCACGCACGTCGACCCGGAGATCCTCACCGCGGCCCGCAGCGGCATCCAGGCGGTCTACGCGTACGACTACGAGGACTCCGAGGGCAGCGTGCAGGGCAAGCTCGACGCGCTCACCGGCGACCTGCGCGACCAGTACGAGCAGGACCTCACCGACGGCGGCATCATCAGCTCCTACGAGCAGGTGTCGGCGACGACCCGGTACGAGGTGCTCGACGTCGGCGTGCAGCAGGTCGACGAGTCCCAGGAGTCCGCGACGGTGGTCGTCTTCGGCCAGTACGTGCTGAAGTCGGTCAACAGCGGCACCCAGCCGGCCCCCGAGGGTTCGGAGTGCCAGGTGACGCCCGAGGGGGCCCAGTCCTGCGTGCAGACGGTCCGGGCGACGCTGGTCGACGTCGACGGCGATTGGAAGATCAGCGAGCTCACGGTGCTCACCACGAGCTGAGCCCTCGGCGTGGCGGTCGGACAGCCGCCGGTCGGCTGGCATCATGGCTGCACCGCCCCGGCGCGCGGACCGTGTCCCGCCCGGTTGTGGCGCCGGTCGCACCGGTACCCCTGACGTGGACATCGCGCAACAGCAGGGGTAGGGTCTCCTGTTGCGCTGCCCTCCGACTGCCTGCCCGCTGAGACGGGTCACGACGGGTGCCCGGGAACCTACCGGGTCGCCCCACGCTGACCGTCGATCCGGGCGATCGCGGCCGTCGCGGACAGCCTCGCCATTACCGACGACGACCCAGGACGACCAGCACCCACCGCCCGCACGTCGTGAGGTCCTTGGAAGGACGCATCTTGGCAGGCTCTCGCCCCACCAGCATCAACCCCAGCACCACCGAGTCCGGCACCACCCGCACCACCCCGACGCCGCAGGACGGCCCCCGCACCGGCGAGGCCGACCAGGCGAAGATCCCCGGCGCGCCGCTGCGCGTCTCGTTCGCCAAGATCTCCGAGCCGCTCGCGGTCCCCGACCTGCTGGCCCTGCAGACGGCGTCGTTCGACTGGCTGATCGGCTCCCCCGAGTGGCGCGCCACGCTCGCCCCGGAGGAGCAGGAGTCCGCAGTGGGCGGTCTGGCCGAGATCCTCGAGGAGATCTCGCCGATCGAGGACTTCAGCGGCTCGATGTCCCTGTCCTTCTCCAACCCGCGCTTCGAGGACGTCAAGGCGTCCCTCGAGGAGTGCAAGGACAAGGACATGACCTACGCGGCGCCGCTGTTCGTCACCGCCGAGTTCATGAACAACACCACCGGCGAGATCAAGAGCCAGACGGTGTTCATGGGCGACTTCCCGATCATGACGAGCAAGGGCACGTTCGTCATCAACGGGACCGAGCGCGTCGTCGTCTCCCAGCTCGTGCGCAGCCCCGGCGTCTACTTCGACAAGTCGCTGGACAAGACGTCGGACAAGGACGTCTTCAGCGCCAAGGTCATCCCCAGCCGCGGTGCGTGGCTGGAGTTCGACGTCGACAAGCGCGACACCGTCGGCGTCCGGATCGACCGCAAGCGCCGCCAGCCGGTCACCGTGCTGCTCAAGGCGCTGGGCTGGACCGAGGACCGCATCCGCGAGCACTTCCAGTGGTCGCCCACGGTGCTGGCCACCCTCGAGAAGGACCACATCGCCGGCACCGACGAGGCGCTGCTCGACATCTACCGCAAGCTGCGCCCGGGCGAGCCGCCGACGCGTGAGTCCGCGCAGGCGCTGCTGGAGAACCTGTTCTTCAACCCGAAGCGCTACGACCTGGCGAAGGTCGGCCGGTACAAGGTCAACAAGAAGCTGGGCGTCGAGGTGCCCAAGGGCACCAGCACGCTGACCGAGGACGACATCGTCGCCACCATCGAGTACGTCGTGCGTCTCCACGCCGGCGACCCGGAGCACGGCACCGACGACATCGACCACTTCGGCAACCGTCGCCTGCGCACCGTGGGCGAGCTGATCCAGAACCAGATCCGGGTCGGCCTCTCCCGCATGGAGCGCGTGGTCCGCGAGCGGATGACGACCCAGGACGTCGAGGCGATCACGCCGCAGACCCTGATCAACATCCGGCCGGTCGTCGCCTCCATCAAGGAGTTCTTCGGCACCAGCCAGCTGTCGCAGTTCATGGACCAGACCAACCCGCTCGCGGGCCTGACCCACAAGCGCCGCCTGTCGGCGCTGGGCCCGGGTGGTCTGTCCCGTGAGCGCGCCGGCATGGAGGTTCGCGACGTGCACCCGAGCCACTACGGCCGGATGTGCCCGATCGAGACCCCGGAAGGCCCGAACATCGGCCTGATCGGCTCGTTGTCCTCGTTCGGCCGGGTCAACGCGTTCGGCTTCATCGAGACGCCGTACCGCAAGGTCGAGAACGGTCAGGTCACGACGCAGATCGACTACCTGACCGCCGACGAGGAGGACCGCTTCGTCGTCGCCCAGGCCAACAGCCCGCTCGACGCGCAGGGCCGCCTCGCCGAGGAGCGAGTCCTGGTCCGCACCAAGGGCGGTGAGGTCGACTACCTCGCCCCCGAGAACGTGGACTACATGGACGTCTCGCCGCGGCAGATGACCTCGGTCGCGACGGCGATGATCCCGTTCCTCGAGCACGACGACGCCAACCGCGCGCTCATGGGCGCGAACATGCAGCGTCAGGCGGTGCCGCTGCTGCGCAGCGAGGCCCCGCTCGTCGGCACCGGCATGGAGCTGCGCGCCGCCGTCGACGCCGGCGACGTGGTCGTCGCGGAGAAGGCCGGTGTGGTCGAGGACTCGACCGCCGACTACGTCACCGTCATGGCCGACGACGGAACCCGGCAGACCTACCGTCTGCTGAAGTTCCAGCGTTCGAACCAGGGCACCTCGATCAACCAGAACCCCGTCGTGGACGAGGGCCAGCGGGTCGAGGTCGGCCAGGTCATCGCCGACGGGCCGTGCACCGACCAGGGCGAGATGGCGCTGGGCAAGAACCTGCTCGTCGCCTTCATGCCGTGGGAGGGCCACAACTACGAGGACGCGATCATCCTGTCGCAGCGCCTCGTGCAGGACGACGTCCTGTCCTCGATCCACATCGAGGAGTTCGAGGTCGACGCCCGCGACACCAAGCTCGGTGCCGAGGAGATCACCCGGGACATCCCGAACGTCTCCGAGGAGGTCCTCGCGGACCTCGACGAGCGCGGCATCATCCGCATCGGTGCCGAGGTCGTCCCCGGCGACATCCTCGTCGGCAAGGTGACGCCCAAGGGCGAGACCGAGCTGACCCCCGAGGAGCGGCTCCTCCGCGCGATCTTCGGCGAGAAGGCGCGCGAGGTGCGCGACACGTCGCTGAAGGTCAAGCACGGTGAGTCCGGCAAGGTCATCGGCGTCCGCGTGTTCTCCCGCGAGGACGGCGACGAGCTGCCCGCCGGCGTCAACGAGCTGATCCGGGTCTACGTCGCCCAGATGCGCAAGATCTCCGACGGCGACAAGCTCGCCGGACGCCACGGCAACAAGGGCGTCATCTCGAAGATCCTGCCGCAGGAGGACATGCCGTTCCTCGAGGACGGCACCCCGGTCGACATCGTCCTCAACCCGCTCGGTGTCCCCGGCCGCATGAACGTCGGCCAGGTCCTGGAGATGCACCTCGGGTGGATCGCCAAGCAGGGCTGGGACGTCGAGGGCACCCCGGACTGGGCGGCCAGCCTGCCCGAGGCGGCCCGGTCGGCCGCTCCGGGCACCCGAACCGCGACGCCGGTGTTCGACGGCGCCAAGGAGGACGAGCTCATCGGCCTCCTCGGCTCGACGACCCCGAACCGCGACGGCAACCGGATGGTCAAGGAGACCGGCAAGGCCCGCCTGTTCGACGGCCGGTCGGGGGAGCCCTTCCCCGAGCCGATCGCCGTGGGCTACGTCTACATCCTGAAGCTGCTGCACCTGGTGGACGACAAGATCCACGCCCGGTCCACCGGCCCGTACTCGATGATCACGCAGCAGCCGCTGGGTGGTAAGGCGCAGTTCGGTGGTCAGCGCTTCGGTGAGATGGAGTGCTGGGCGATGCAGGCCTACGGCGCGGCCTACGCGCTGCAGGAGCTGCTCACCATCAAGTCCGACGACATCCTCGGCCGCGTCAAGGTGTACGAGGCGATCGTCAAGGGCGAGAACATCCCCGAGCCGGGCATCCCCGAGTCGTTCAAGGTGTTGCTCAAGGAGCTCCAGTCGCTCTGCCTGAACGTGGAGGTCCTCTCCAGCGACGGCAACGCGATCGAGCTGCGCGACACCGACGACGAGGTCTTCCGGGCCGCGGAGGAGCTGGGCATCGACCTCTCCCGCCGCGAGCCGTCGTCCGTCGAAGACGTGTGATCGGTGGTCGGCCGGCCCTGAGCAACCGGGGCCGGCCGACCGCTCCACCACAGCCATAGAAGCGAAGCACTAGCCCCTGAAAGGGGTCACCACCTTGCTCGACGTCAACTTCTTCGACGAACTGCGCATCGGGCTGGCCACCGGCGATGACATCCGCCAGTGGAGCCACGGTGAGGTGAAGAAGCCCGAGACCATCAACTACCGCACCCTCCGCCCGGAGAAGGACGGTCTCTTCTGCGAGAAGATCTTCGGTCCCACCCGGGACTGGGAGTGCTACTGCGGGAAGTACAAGCGCGTCCGCTTCAAGGGCATCATCTGCGAGCGCTGCGGCGTGGAGGTCACCCGCGCCAAGGTGCGTCGTGAGCGGATGGGCCACATCGAGCTGGCCGCGCCGGTCACCCACATCTGGTTCTTCAAGGGCGTTCCCTCGCGCCTGGGCTACCTGCTCGACCTGGCGCCCAAGGACCTCGAGAAGATCATCTACTTCGCGGCCTACATGATCACCACGGTGGACGACGAGGCGCGTCACCGCGACCTCCCGACCATCGAGGCGGAGATCAGCGCCGAGAAGTCCAACCTCGAAGGCCAGCGCGACGCCACCGTCGAGGCCCGTCAGCAGAAGCTCGAGGCCGACCTGGCCGAGCTCGAGGCGGAGGGCGCCAAGTCCGACGTCCGCCGCAAGGTGCGCGAGGGCGGCGAGCGCGAGATGCGCCAGCTGCGCGACCGCTCCCAGCGGGAGATCGACCGCCTCGACGAGGTGATGGACACCTTCCGCAAGCTCGAGGTCAAGCAGCTCATCGCCGACGAGGGCCTCTACCGCGAGCTGCGCGACCGCTTCGGTGAGTACTTCGAGGGCGGCATGGGCGCCGCGGCGCTGCAGAAGCTGCTCTCCGGCTTCGACCTCGACGCCGAGGCCGCCTCGCTGCGCGAGACCATCCGCAGCGGCAAGGGCCAGCGCAAGCTGCGGGCCCTCAAGCGGCTGAAGGTCGTGGCTGCCTTCCAGCAGACCCGTAACTCGCCCATGGGCATGGTGCTGGACTGCGTTCCGGTCATCCCGCCGGACCTGCGCCCGATGGTGCAGCTCGACGGTGGCCGCTTCGCGACCAGCGACATGAACGACCTGTACCGCCGCGTGATCAACCGGAACAACCGGCTGAAGCGTCTGCTGGACCTCGGCGCCCCCGAGATCATCGTGAACAACGAGAAGCGGATGCTCCAGGAGTCCGTGGACGCGCTGTTCGACAACGGCCGTCGCGGCCGTCCGGTCACCGGTCCGGGCAACCGTCCCCTGAAGTCCCTGAGCGACCTGCTCAAGGGCAAGCAGGGCCGGTTCCGCCAGAACCTGCTCGGCAAGCGCGTCGACTACTCCGGCCGTTCGGTCATCGTCGTCGGCCCGCAGCTGAAGCTGCACCAGTGCGGTCTGCCCAAGCAGATGGCGCTGGAGCTCTTCAAGCCCTTCGTCATGAAGCGGCTCGTCGACCTCAACCACGCGCAGAACATCAAGTCCGCCAAGCGGATGGTCGAGCGTGCGCGCCCGGTCGTGTGGGACGTGCTGGAAGAGGTCATCACCGAGCACCCGGTTCTCCTGAACCGTGCGCCGACCCTGCACCGTCTGGGCATCCAGGCCTTCGAGCCCCAGCTGGTCGAGGGCAAGGCCATCCAGATCCACCCGCTCGTCTGCACCGCGTTCAACGCGGACTTCGACGGTGACCAGATGGCGGTGCACCTGCCGCTGTCGGCCGAGGCGCAGGCCGAGGCCCGGATCCTGATGCTGAGCTCGAACAACATCCTGAGCCCGGCCGACGGTCGTCCGATCACCGCGCCGACCCAGGACATGGTGCTGGGCCTGTACCACCTGACGACCCTGGTGCCCTCGCGGCACGAGGCCGACGGTGGAACGCCGGCGTCCTTCTCCTCCGCGTCGGAGGCCGTCATGGCCTACGACATGGGGGCCCTGGGCCTGCAGGAGCGCGCGCTCATCCGCCTCGACGAGGTGTTCGGCGTCGACAACGGCAAGGTCAACGAGGCCTGGACGCAGCCGGAGGACTGGACCCCCGGTCAGCCCGCGCTCGTCGAGACCTCGCTGGGCCGCGTGCTGTTCAACGAGGCCCTGCCCGAGGACTACCGCTTCGTCAACTACCAGGTGCCGAAGAAGGAGCTCGGGGCGATCGTCAACGACCTCGCCGAGCGCTACCCCAAGGTGCAGGTCGCGGCGACGCTGGACGCCCTCAAGTCCGCCGGCTTCCGCTGGGCGACCCGCTCGGGCGTCACGATCGCCATCGACGACGTCGTCACCCCGCCGGCCAAGCGCGAGATCATGGACCGGCACGAGGCCGAGGCCGCCAAGATCGAGAAGCAGTACGAGCGCGGTGTCATCACCGACTCCGAGCGTCGTGGCGAGCTGATCGAGATCTGGACCCGCGCGCGGGCCGAGGTCTCCCAGGCGATGGTGGACAACTTCCCGACCACCAACCCGGTCTGGGTCATGGTCAACTCGGGCGCCCGAGGCAACATGATGCAGATCAGCCAGATCGCCGGTATGCGTGGTCTGGTCGCCAACCCGAAGGGCGAGATCATCCCGCGGCCGATCAAGGCCAACTTCCGGGAGGGTCTGTCCGTGCTGGAGTACTTCATCTCCACGCACGGTGCCCGCAAGGGTCTCGCGGACACCGCCCTGCGTACCGCCGACTCCGGGTACCTCACCCGGCGTCTGGTGGACGTCTCGCAGGACGTCATCATCCGCGAGGAGGACTGCGGCACCGAGCGCGGCGTCGTCATGCCGATCGGCACGATCACTGGTGACGGAGCCGGCGCGACCGTGACTCGCGATGCGCACGTCGAGACCAGCGTCTACGCCCGTGCCCTGGCCGCCGACGTGGTGGCCGAGGACGGGACGGTCATCGCCCCGGCGAACGCCGACCTGGGCGACGTCCTGATCCAGACGCTGATCGACGCCGGTGTGGCGGAGGTCAAGGTGCGCTGCGTGCTCACCTGCGAGTCGCTGCTGGGCACCTGCGCCACCTGCTACGGCCGCTCGCTGGCCTCCGGCAAGCTGGTCGACGTCGGTGAGGCCGTCGGCATCATCGCCGCGCAGTCCATCGGCGAGCCCGGCACCCAGCTGACGATGCGCACCTTCCACACCGGTGGTGTGGCCGGTGCGGACATCACGCACGGTCTGCCGCGTGTGGTCGAGCTCTTCGAGGCCCGTGTCCCCAAGGGCAAGGCGCCGATCGCGGAGCTCGCGGGCACCGTCCGGATCGAGGACAGCGAGCAGTTCCGCAAGCTGACCATCACCCCGGACGACGGCTCCGACGAGGTCGTCTACGAGAAGCTGTCGCGTCGCTCGCGGCTGCGGGTCGAGGACGGCGCGCACGTCGAGGTGGGCGAGCAGCTCACCGAGGGTGCGGTGGACCCGCACGAGGTGCTGCGGATCATGGGCCCGCGCGAGGTGCAGCTGCACCTGGTCCGCGAGGTCCAGGAGGTCTACCGGTCGCAGGGTGTGTCGATCCACGACAAGCACATCGAGGTGATCATCCGCCAGATGCTGAAGCGGGTGACCATCATCGACTCGGGCGCCACGGAGTTCCTGCCGGGTGCGCTGGTCGAGCGGACGCTGTTCGAGACCGAGAACCGCCGTGTCGTCGCCGAGGGCGGCGAGCCGGCCTCGGCCCGTCCGGTGCTCATGGGCATCACGAAGGCCTCGCTCGCGACCGAGTCGTGGCTGTCGGCCGCCTCCTTCCAGGAGACGACCAAGGTCCTCACCGACGCCGCGATCCAGGGCAAGAGCGACAGCCTGCTCGGCCTCAAGGAGAACGTGATCATCGGAAAGCTGATCCCGGCGGGTACGGGCATCAGCCGCTACCGGAACATCACGGTCGAGCCGACCGAGGAGGCGCGGGCCGCCGTCTACACGATGGCGGGCTACGACGACGGGCAGTACTACAGCCCCGACGTCTTCGGTCAGGGCACCGGCGAGGCCGTGCGTCTCGAGGAGTACGACTGGCGGCAGTGATGCCGACCAGGCAGTGACGAAAGGGCCCCCAGGTCGAGAGACCTGGGGGCCCTTTCGTGTGCCTCGGGACTTCCGGCGCGGAAGTCCCGACGGTCAGTTGGTCAGCTTCTTCATGGTCTCGACGGTCCTCAGGCGGCCCTCGGGGCTGCCGTCGAGCGGCTGGATCATCAGCGTGGTGACGCCGGCCTCGCGGAAGGCGGCGATGCGCTCGCGGACGTGGGACTCGGGGCCGATGAGCGACGTCGCGCGCACCAGCTCGTCGGGCACCTTGGCCGCCGCCTCGTCCTTCTTGCCGTCGAGGTAGAGGTCCTGGATCTCCTTGGCCTCCGCCTCGAAGCCGTAGCGCACCGCGAGGTCGTTGTAGAAGTTCTTGCCGCGGGCGCCCATGCCGCCGATGTAGAGGGCCAGGCCGGGACGCACACGGTCGAGCAGGTCCTCGGGGAGGTCCTCGCCGATGGCCACGGGGACGCCGGTGATCACCTGCAGGTCCCCCAGCTCGGGGTCCCGCTTCGCCTTGCCGGCGGCGAGGGCGTCGCCCCACACCGACTGCGCGCGCTCGGGCATGAAGAAGATCGGCTCCCACGCCTCGGCGATCTCGGCCGCGAGCTCCACGTTCTTCGGGCCGAGGGCGGCGAGCATGACGGGGATCCGCTCGCGCACCGGGGTGTTGATGAGCTTCAGCGGCTTGCCCAGCCCGGTGCCCTGGCCCTCCGCCAGCGGGATGTCGTACTTCTTGCCGTGGTGCTCCACGCGCTCGCGGCGCCACACCTTGCGGCAGATCTCCACGACCTCGCGGGTGCGCTGCAGCGGGGCGTCGTAGGGGACACCGTGCCAGCCCTCGATGACCTGGGGGCCCGACGCGCCCAGCCCGAGCGTGAACCGCCCGCCGGAGACGAAGTCCAGGCCGGCGGCCGTCATGGCGGTCAGGGCCGGCGTGCGGCTGTAGATGGGGAAGATGGCGGAGAGCAGCTCGACCCGCTCGGTCACCGCCGCCAGGTAGCCCAGCTGGCTGACCGCGTCGAACGTGTAGACCTCGGCGACCGCCGCGACGTCGAGCCCGGCGGACTCGAGGTCGCGGAGCTCCGCCGCGGTCTGGGTGAACCCACCGCTGTAACTGGCCTGGGTGCCGATGCGCACGTTGCCCTCCTTCGGTTCCGGGCGCGCGTCGCGGCGCCCTGAGGGGCACGCTAGCGGCCCGCTACAAGGGACGGACCACGCCGATCACCTCGGTGACCACCCGGACGCCGTCGACGTCGCCCGGCACCCGCGGGGCGGCCGCCGGATCGGCCAGGTTCACCTTGAGCACGTAGCCGTCGTCGCGACGGGCCAGCCCGATGCCGACCACGCCCGGGTCGGAGGAGAGGCGCGCGGTCAGCGCGCTCTTCGCGGCACGCGCTGCGGCCCGGTCGGTCATGCGCCCATGGTGCCCCTCCGGGCAGCCTGAGGACACCCAGGCGCCCCCCGTGGCCCGCTGCAGGGGCTGCCGCGAGCTAGCGGGTGGTGGGGGGCAGGAGGTCCGTCAACCACTCCGCACCCAGCACGGCGAGCACCGTCGCCAGCGGGTTGGCGAAGGTGACGCCCGACCCGTCGTACCCGCCGGTGGTGCTGCCGGCGAAGAGCAGCGCGACGGGGGCCCGGTCCCGGCTGCGCCAGATGACCGAGCCGCTGTCCCCGCCCGCGCTGAAGCCGCCCGCCGTCCCCTGGATCTCGATCTGGTCGTCGAAGCGGTGCACCACGTCGTCGTACTGGACGGCCACCCCGTCCACCTCGACCGCGGTGACCAGGCCGTGCGTGTGCCCGGTCGTGCGGCCGATCTTCTCCACGGTGTCGTCCGGGTCGATGTCGAGGGCGTCGGGGACCAGGCCGCCCAGCGGGCCGCCCGGCACGTTCCCGGGCTCGGCGCCGACACCGGCGTCCAGGAGCGCGACGGCGGCGTCCACCAGGTTGGGCAGGCCCTCGCGGAAGCGCTCGAATGCGGCCAGCGTCGCCACCCGGTCGCCCGGACCGCCCCCGTCGGCCGGGCCGGGCTGCAGGACGGCGTCGCCGACGGCTGCGGCGTCGCTGGCCGCCAGCACGTGGTTGTTGGACAGCATCGCGGTGCGCCCGCCGACGCGGACGAAGCCGCCCAGGGTCCCGGCCGTGACGTCGGGGTGCGCGACGGAGATGCCGGGGCTGAGCGGCCGGATCCGCTGCTGGAGCTCGTCCGGGGTGGGGGAGCGCAGGGCCCGGACCCGGCCGATGACCCGGACGTCGAGCTCCTGCTCGGCCGCCCGTCCCAGGTCGGGGAGCAGCGCCCGGTCGCCGTCCCGCTGGAGCCGCACGGCCACCCGCGCACCGGCCGCGCCGGCCGGGGTCAGGCCCACCGCCACCCAGGGCCAGGGCGCGTCGGTACCGGCGTCGGCGGCGACGACGGGCGCGGCCGGCAGCTGCTCGAGGATGCGGGCCTTCAGCTCACGGGCGGAGTCGGGGTGCACGGGACCTCCGGGGCAGGGGAGTGGGACGTGCGGGACGCTAGGTCGCGGGTACGACCGAAACCGGGTGACCTCTCATCGGGATGCCCGTGCCGCCGCCGGCCTACTCCCGTCCGGCGACCCCAGGGGGTACCGTCCGACGCGCTCCGGCGACGGCGCGCGGAACGCGTGCGGCGCAGGGGAAGAAGACCGGGCCGCCCGTCGTTGCCCGGGGTGTCACCCGCCCCCGGTGGGTGGTGGCCGGCCTCCGGCCGTGCGTGTGAGGGACCCGGCTTTGACCGGTCCTCCGGGCGCGGGTATCGTGGTCAGCCGTGCCCAGGGTGCCCTGGGCCAGCTCCCGTTCAGCGGTGCGCCTGGGTGACCTTCCACGGTCACCGGGGACCGCCCTCCGGCCCCCGGCCGGAAGGTGGCGGCGCCGAATCGCGAGGGGCAACCGAGTTCGGTCCGACCGCGGACCGGTCCCGAGTTGGGCGACACGCCCGACCGCGGGGGCCGGACAACGGCCGGCGGCCGGGTCCGGGTGGATCTCCTCCGGGGGTCCGGCACCCGCGCACGACCAGCAGGACCACGACATCAGCTCGAATCGCAAGCACCACCCAGCGCAGGTAGGAGATCCAGGCCACCCATGCCCACGATCAACCAGCTGGTCCGCAAGGGCCGCGAGGACAAGGTCGAGAAGACCAAGACTCCGGCGCTGAAGGGTTCGCCCCAGCGCCGCGGAGTCTGCACGCGCGTGTACACGACGACGCCGAAGAAGCCGAACTCGGCGCTGCGCAAGGTCGCCCGCGTCCGCCTCACCAGTGGGGTCGAGGTCACCGCCTACATCCCCGGCGTCGGCCACAACCTGCAGGAGCACTCGATGGTGCTCGTGCGTGGCGGTCGTGTGAAGGACCTGCCGGGCGTGCGCTACAAGATCATCCGCGGCTCGCTGGACACGCAGGCCGTCCGCGGCCGCAAGCAGGCCCGCAGCCGCTACGGCGCCAAGAAGGAGAAGAGCTAATGCCTCGCAAGGGCCCCGCGCCGAAGCGGCCGCTGGTCATCGACCCGGTCTACCAGTCGCAGCTGGTCACCCAGCTGGTCAACAAGGTGCTCGTCGACGGCAAGCGTTCGATCGCCGAGGCGATCGTCTACGGCGCCCTCGAGGGCGCCCGCGCCAAGAACGACACCGACCCGGTCGTCACGCTCAAGCGCGCGCTGGACAACGTCAAGCCGAGCCTCGAGGTCCGCAGCCGCCGTGTCGGTGGCGCGACCTACCAGGTCCCGGTCGAGGTCCGCGCCTCCCGCAGCACGACGCTCGGCCTCCGCTGGCTCATCCAGTACAGCCGGGCCCGTCGCGAGAAGACGATGACCGAGCGCCTCATGAACGAGCTGCTCGACGCGAGCAACGGCCTCGGTGCCGCCGTCAAGCGGCGCGAGGACACGCACAAGATGGCCGAAGCGAACAAGGCCTTCGCGCACTACCGCTGGTAACGCAGGGCACCAGCGCCCGCCGTCGGCGGGACTCCCGGGGACGCTTCACGAGAGCTGCCCGGTAACCCGCACACGGACAAGAACCAAGAGGGGAAGCAATGGCCAGCAACGAGGCCCAGCTCCGCAAGACCCGCAACATCGGGATCATGGCGCACATCGACGCCGGCAAGACGACGACCACCGAGCGCATCCTCTTCTACACCGGTATCACGTACAAGATCGGTGAGGTCCACGACGGCGCAGCCACCATGGACTGGATGGAGCAGGAGCAGGAGCGCGGCATCACCATCACGTCGGCCGCGACGAAGTGCTCCTGGAACGGCCACGACATCAACATCATCGACACCCCGGGGCACGTCGACTTCACCGTCGAGGTGGAGCGCTCGCTCCGCGTGCTCGACGGTGCCGTCGCGGTCTACGACGGTGTCGCGGGCGTCGAGCCGCAGACCGAGCAGGTGTGGCGGCAGGCCGAGAAGTACGGCGTCCCGCGCATGTGCTTCGTCAACAAGCTCGACCGCACCGGCGCAGACTTCTTCCGTTGCGTCGACATGATGGTCGAGCGGCTGGCCGCCAACCCGCTGGTCCTGCAGCTCCCGATCGGTGCCGAGGCCGACTTCATCGGTGTCGTCGACCTGGTCGAGATGCGCGCGCTCACCTGGCGCGGTGAGACCAAGATGGGCGAGGACTACGCCGTCGAGGAGATCCCGGCCGAGCTCGCCGACCAGGCCGCGGAGTACCGCGAGAAGCTGCTCGAGAACATCGCGGACTTCGACGACTCGCTCATGGAGGACTACCTCGGTGGCGAGGAGATCGCGGTCGACCGCCTGAAGGCGGCCATCCGCAAGGCCACCATCGGCGGACAGGTCAACCCGGTCCTCACCGGAACCGCGTTCAAGAACAAGGGCGTGCAGCCCCTGCTCGACGCGGTCGTGGACTACCTGCCCAGCCCGCTGGACATCGAGGCCATCGTCGGCACCGCGCTCGACGGCGAGACCGAGGTCCTGCGGCACGCCGACGAGGACGAGCCGTTCTCGGCCCTGGCCTTCAAGATCCAGACCGACCAGCACCTGGGCAAGCTGACGTACGTCCGCGTGTACTCGGGCCGGCTCGACGCGGGCACCGCGGTGCTGAACAGCACCAAGGACCGCAAGGAGCGGATCGGCAAGATCTACCAGATGCACGCCAACAAGCGCGAAGAGCGCGCCGGCGTGGGTGCGGGTCAGATCGTGGCGGTCAACGGCCTCAAGCAGACGACGACGGGTGACACCCTCTGCGACCCGCAGAACCCGGTCATCCTCGAGTCGATGTCCTTCCCCGCTCCGGTCATCTCGGTCGCCATCGAGCCGAAGACCAAGAGCGACCAGGAGAAGCTGGGCACCGCGATCCAGAAGCTGGCCGAGGAGGACCCGACCTTCCAGGTCAAGCTGGACGAGGAGACCGGCCAGACGGTCATCTCCGGTATGGGCGAGCTCCACCTGGAGATCCTCGTCGACCGCATGCGCCGCGAGTTCAACGTCGAGGCCAACGTCGGCAAGCCGCAGGTCGCCTACCGCGAGACGCTCCGCAAGGCCGTCGAGCGCTACGACTACACGCACAAGAAGCAGACCGGTGGGTCCGGCCAGTTCGCGAAGGTGCAGATCGCCCTGGAGCCGCTCGAGATGAGCGCCGACTCGGCGACCTACGAGTTCGAGAACAAGGTCACCGGTGGTCGCATCCCGAAGGAGTACATCCCCTCGGTCGACCAGGGCATGCAGGACGCCATGCAGTACGGCGTCCTGGCCGGGTACCCGATGGTCGGCGTCAAGGCGTCGCTCCTCGACGGGCAGTACCACGAGGTCGACTCCTCGGAGATGGCCTTCAAGATCGCCGGATCGATCGCCTTCAAGGAGGCGGCGCGCAAGGCCAGCCCGGCCCTGCTGGAGCCGCTCATGGCGGTCGAGGTGACGACGCCCGAGGACAACATGGGTGACGTCATCGGCGACCTCAACTCCCGCCGCGGCACCATCCAGGCGATGGAGGAGCGCTCCGGCGCCCGCATCGTCAAGGCCCTGGTCCCGCTGTCGGAGATGTTCGGCTACGTGGGCGACCTGCGCAGCCGCACCCAGGGACGGGCGAGCTACTCGATGGTCTTCGACTCGTACGCCGAGGTCCCGGCCAACGTCGCCAAGGAGATCATCGCCAAGGCGACCGGCGAGTAGTCGCCAGACCGGTCGCGGGCCCAGCCCGCGGCCGGCGGGCCCCGCCCGAAACCCCAGAGCACGCACCACCTGCGTAACCACGAGGAGAGGAACCCAGTGGCCAAGGCCAAGTTCGAGCGGACCAAGCCGCACGTCAACATCGGCACCATCGGGCACATCGACCATGGGAAGACGACGCTGACCGCGGCGATCACCAAGGTCCTGCACGACAAGTACCCGGACCTCAACGAGGCGTCCGCCTTCGACCAGATCGACAAGGCGCCCGAGGAGAAGGCCCGCGGCATCACGATCTCGATCGCGCACGTCGAGTACCAGACCGAGGCTCGCCACTACGCGCACGTCGACTGCCCCGGGCACGCCGACTACATCAAGAACATGATCACCGGTGCCGCCCAGATGGACGGCGCGATCCTCGTGGTCGCGGCGACCGACGGCCCGATGCCGCAGACCAAGGAGCACGTCCTCCTGGCCCGCCAGGTCGGCGTCCCCTACATCGTGGTGGCCCTGAACAAGGCCGACATGGTGGACGACGAGGAGATCCTGGAGCTCGTCGAGCTCGAGGTCCGCGAGCTCCTCAGCGAGTACGAGTTCCCGGGCGACGACGTCCCCGTGGTCCGCGTGTCCGCGCTCAAGGCCCTCGAGGGCGACGCGGAGTGGGGCGACAAGCTCATGGAGCTGATGAACGCCGTCGACACCGCGATCCCGGAGCCGGAGCGCGACATCGACAAGCCGTTCCTCATGCCCGTCGAGGACGTCTTCACCATCACCGGTCGTGGCACGGTCGTCACCGGCCGCGTCGAGCGTGGCATCGTCAAGGTCTCCGAGGAGATCGAGATCGTCGGTATCCGCGAGAACTCGACGAAGACCACGGTCACCGGCGTCGAGATGTTCCGCAAGCTGCTCGACCAGGGCCAGGCCGGTGACAACGTCGGTCTGCTCCTCCGCGGCATCAAGCGCGAGGACGTGGAGCGCGGCCAGGTCGTCGTGAAGCCCGGCTCGATCACCCCGCACACCAACTTCGAGGGTTCGGTCTACATCCTCTCGAAGGACGAGGGTGGCCGTCACACGCCGTTCTTCAACAACTACCGTCCCCAGTTCTACTTCCGGACGACGGACGTCACCGGTGTCGTGACCCTGCCCTCGGGCACCGAGATGGTCATGCCCGGCGACAACACCGAGATGACGGTGGAGCTCATCCAGCCCATCGCCATGGAGGAGGGCCTCAAGTTCGCCATCCGTGAGGGTGGACGCACCGTGGGTGCCGGCCGGGTCGTCAAGATCAACAAGTAGTACCCCTGGTGGGCGGTGGCCGCGAGCCGGCCGCCGCCCACCACCGGGTCCCCGGACCCGACGGGTCCCCGGACCCACCCCGGGTCAGCAGACCCACTCGAACTTTCACAACCGATCGGCAGGAGCAGAAGACAGCGATGGCGGGACAGAAGATCCGCATCCGGTTGAAGGCCTACGACCACGAGGCGATCGATGCCTCGGCGCGACGCATCGTGGAGACGGTCACGAAGACCGGAGCACGAGTGGTCGGCCCGGTGCCGCTGCCGACGGAGAAGAACGTGTACGCGGTGATCCGCTCGCCGCACAAGTACAAGGACTCGTTCGAGCACTTCGAGATGCGCACGCACAAGCGGCTCATCGACATCCTCGACCCGACGCCGAAGACGGTGGACGCGCTCATGCGCATCGACCTGCCGGCCTCGGTCGACGTCAACATTCAGTAAGGGCAGTCAGCAGACATGGCGAGCACATTTCGCGGTCTCCTCGGCGAGAAGCTGGGGATGACCCAGGTTTTCGACGAGAACAACCGCCTCGTGCCGGTGACCGTCGTCAAGGCGGGCCCGTGTGTGGTGACCCAGGTGCGCACCCCCGAGGTCGACGGCTACTCGGCCGTCCAGCTCGGCTTCGGTGAGATCGACCCGCGCAAGGTGAACCGTCCCGAGGGCGGGCACTTCACCAAGGCGGGCGTGACGCCGCGGCGGCACCTGGTGGAACTCCGCACCTCGGACGCCGGCCAGTACACGGTCGGCCAGGAGCTGACCACGGACGTCTTCGACGGCGTGGCCAAGGTCGACGTCATCGGCACCAGCAAGGGCAAGGGCACCGCCGGTGTCATGAAGCGTCACGGCTTCAAGGGCCTCGGCGCCGGACACGGCGTGAAGCGCAAGCACCGCCACCCCGGATCCATCGGTGGCGCGTCGACCCCCGGTCGCGTGTTCAAGGGCCTCAAGATGGCCGGCCGCATGGGCCACGTGAAGACGACGACGCTGTCCCTGGTCGTCCACAAGGTGGACGCCGAGCGCGGACTGCTGCTGATCAAGGGCGCCATCCCCGGTCCGAAGGGCGGGCTCCTGCTCGTCCGTTCGGCCGTCAAGGGCGGCCCCGTGGGGAGTGACTCCAAGTGACCGCATCTACAACGGCAGGGTCGACCGAGACGCGCACCGACCGCCAGGTCGACGTGCGCACCCCGGCGGGGGAGACCACCGGCAGCGTGACGCTGCCCGGTGCGCTCTTCGACGCCGACGCGAACGTCTCGCTGATGCACCAGGTCGTCGTGGCCCAGCTGGCCGCGGCCCGCCAGGGCACGCACTCGACCAAGACGCGTGCCCAGGTCAGCGGTACCGGCGCCAAGCCGTACCGCCAGAAGGGCACCGGTCGTGCCCGCCAGGGCTCCCTGCGCTCGCCGCAGTTCTCCGGTGGTGGCGTCGCCCACGGCCCGGTGCCGCGCGACTACACCAAGAAGACGCCCAAGAAGATGAAGGCTGCCGCCCTGCGCGGTGCCCTCTCCGACCGGGCGCGCGAGGGCCGGGTCCACGTCGTGTCGGCGTTCGTCGACGGCGACGCCCCCCGGACCAAGTCCGCGCTGGCGACGCTGAACGCGATCACCTCCGCGAAGCGGGTCCTCGTGGTCCTCGACCACGACGACGTCCTCAACTGGGTGAGCCTGCGCAACCTGCCGCAGGTGCACCTGATCGAGGCCGGCCAGCTCAACACGTACGACGTGCTGGTGTCCGACGAGGTCGTCTTCACCGAGGCGGCGCTCGCCGAGTACGTGGCCGGGCCGGCCAAGGGCAAGCGCTCCGGCGCCGACCTGCCCGACCTCGCCACCCGCGAGATCCCGGGTGGCATCCCGTCCATCGCTCCCGCCGCAGGCGAGGGCACCGTCGAAGAGACCACCGAGGAGAAGGCATGAGCGTCCGCGACCCCCGGGACGTCCTGCTCTCCCCGGTCATCTCCGAGAAGAGCTACGGGCTGCTCGACAGCAACCAGTACACGTTCATCGTGCTGCCCGAGGCCAACAAGACGCAGATCAAGATCGCGGTCGAGCAGATCTTCAACGTGAAGGTCCTCGGCGTGAACACGATCA
Source organism: Blastococcus aurantiacus (assembly GCF_900102425.1). Lineage (GTDB taxonomy): Bacteria > Actinomycetota > Actinomycetes > Mycobacteriales > Geodermatophilaceae > Blastococcus > Blastococcus aurantiacus. The sequence goes on along the minus strand of NZ_FNBT01000008.1, from coordinate 123,134 downwards.
ACCGCCAGGGCAAGCGCAAGCGCAGCCGGGGCACGCAGATGGGCAAGCGCAAGGACACCAAGCGCGCCATCGTCTCCGTCGCTCCCGGCGACCGCATCGAGATCTTCGGGGGCCCGGGCGCCTGACGGCACCCGGACCTACACGGACCAGAGATATAGACAGGGACTGAGTCAGCAATGGCTATCCGTAAGTACAAGCCGACGACGCCGGGCCGCCGCGGCTCCAGCGTCGCCGACTTCGCCGAGGTCACCCGCGACCATCCCGAGAAGTCGCTGGTCCGGCCGCTGCACGGCCGCGGTGGACGCAACGTCCACGGCAAGGTCACCGCTCGCCACCAGGGCGGCGGTCACAAGCGTGCCTACCGGCTGATCGACTTCCGCCGGGCGGACAAGGACGGCGTTCCGGCCAAGGTCGCGCACATCGAGTACGACCCGAACCGCACGTCGCGCATCGCGCTGCTGCACTTCGCCGACGGGGAGAAGCGGTACATCATCGCCCCGGCCCGCCTGAAGCAGGGCGACACGGTCGAGTGCGGCCCCGCGGCCGACATCAAGCCGGGCAACAACCTGCCGCTGCGGAACATCCCGGTCGGCACGGTGGTTCACGCCATCGAGCTCCGCCCCGGTGGCGGCGCGAAGATCGCCCGGTCTGCAGGCACCAGCGTCCAGCTGGTCGCCCGCGAGGGCCGGTTCGCCCAGCTGCGCATGCCGTCGGGCGAGATCCGCAACGTCGACGTGCGCTGCCGCGCCACCGTCGGCGAGGTGGGCAACGCCGAGCAGTCGAACATCAACTGGGGCAAGGCCGGCCGCATGCGGTGGAAGGGCAAGCGCCCGACCGTCCGCGGTGTCGCCATGAACCCGGTCGACCACCCGCACGGTGGTGGTGAGGGAAAGACCTCCGGTGGACGCCACCCGGTGAACCCCAAGGGCAAGCCGGAAGGCCGGACGCGCAAGCGGAAGGCCAGTGACGCCCTGATCGTGCGCCGCCGGCGCGCCAACAAGAAGCGCTGAGCGGGATAGGAGCCGACAGACATGCCACGCAGCCTGAAGAAGGGCCCGTTCGTCGACGACCACCTGCTCAAGAAGGTGGACGCCCAGAACGAGAAGGGCACCAAGAACGTGATCCGCACCTGGTCACGTCGTTCGACGATCATCCCGGACATGCTGGGTCACACCCTCGCGGTGCACGACGGCCGCAAGCACGTCCCGGTGTTCGTGACCGAGGCGATGGTCGGGCACAAGCTCGGCGAGTTCGCTCCCACGCGCACGTTCCGTGGGCACATCAAGGACGACCGCCGCTCGCGGCGGGGCTGACCAGGTAGAGAGAGATTTCGATGACTTCCCAGTTGGGACAGGAGGCACCGGTCGCCCGGGCTACCGCCCGGTTCGTCCGCGTGACCCCCATGAAGGCGCGCCGGGTGGTGGACCTGGTCCGCTACCTGCCGACCGACGAGGCGCTGGCGCTGCTGCGCTACGCCCCGCAGAGCGCCAGCGAGCCGGTGGCGAAGGTGGTCGCCAGCGCGGTCGCCAACGCCGAGCACAACCTGCAGCTCGACCCGGCCGCCCTGGTCGTCAGCGCTGCCTACGTCGACGAGGGCCCGACGCTCAAGCGGATCCGTCCGCGTGCGCAGGGCCGGGCGTTCCGCATCAACAAGCGGACCAGCCACATCACCATCGAGGTGAGCGAGGTCGCCACCAGCGACGTCCTCGCGCAGAAGTCGCGCAAGGCGCGCCGGGAGACCGGCATGACCGGCCCGGCCACCCAGCAGAACAACACGAGGGGAGGGACCCGCTAGTGGGTCAGAAGGTCAACCCGCACGGGTTCCGACTCGGGATCACCACCGACTACAAGTCCCGGTGGTACGCGGACAAGCTGTACAAGGACTACGTCAAGGAAGACGTCGCGATCCGCAAGCTCATGTCCAAGGGCATGGAGCGGGCCGGCATCTCCAAGGTGGAGATCGAGCGCACCCGTGACCGGGTTCGCGTCGACATCCACACCGCGCGTCCGGGCATCGTCATCGGCCGCCGCGGCGCCGAGGCCGACCGCATCCGCGGCGAGCTGGAGAAGCTCACCGGCAAGCAGGTGCAGCTGAACATCCTCGAGGTCAAGAACCCCGAGTCCGACGCGCAGCTGGTCGCCCAGGGCGTGGCGGAGCAGCTGTCCTCCCGCGTCAGCTTCCGCCGTGCCATGCGCAAGGCCATGCAGTCGGCGCAGCGCAGCCCGCAGGTCAAGGGGATCCGCGTGCAGTGCTCGGGTCGCCTCGGCGGCACCGAGATGAGCCGCTCGGAGTTCTACCGCGAGGGTCGCGTCCCGCTGCACACGCTGCGGGCCAACATCGACTACGGCATCTACGAGGCCCGCACCACCTTCGGCCGCATCGGCGTCAAGGTGTGGATCTACAAGGGTGACGTGAGCGGTTCGCGCGCCGAGCGTGCCGCCCTCGAGGCGCTCGCCGAGCGTCAGGGCCAGCGCCGCGAGCGCCCCCAGCGCCCCCGTCGTTCGGGCTCCTCCGGCACGACCGCCGGTGGCACCGAGGCCGGCCGCGCTGCGGTGGAGTCCTCGACGGGTGGGCCGGGGACCAGCACCGCAGACACCGCCGAGAGCACCGTCGCCGTCACCTCCGGCGACGTCGCTCCGGAGACGACCGTCGCCGAGGTCGCCGGCCCGGAGGCCACCGCTGCCGCCGAGACCGTCGCGGCCGAGACGACCGAGAACACGGAGAGCTGAGCCATGCTCATCCCACGGCGCGTCAAGCACCGCAAGCAGCACCACCCGAGCCGGTCGGGCAAGGCCAAGGGCGGGACCGAGATCAACTTCGGTGAGTTCGCGATCCAGGCCCTCGAGCCCGCCTACGTGACCAACCGTCAGATCGAGTCCGCTCGTATCGCGATGACCCGGCACATCAAGCGTGGCGGAAAGGTGTGGATCTCGATCTACCCGGACCGTCCGCTGACCAAGAAGCCGGCCGAGACCCGCATGGGTTCCGGCAAGGGCTCGCCCGAGTGGTGGGTGGCCAACGTCAAGCCCGGCCGCGTGCTGTTCGAGCTGTCCGGTGTCGCCGAGCCCGTGGCCCGCGAGGCCATGCGCCGCGCGATCCACAAGCTGCCGATGAAGTGCCGCTTCATCACGCGAGAAGGAGAAGTGTGATGGCCGCAGGTCTGACCGCTCCCGAGCTGCGCGAGCTCTCCGTCGACGAGCTCGCCTCGCGGCTGCGTGAGCACAAGGAAGAACTGTTCAACCTGCGCTTCCAGGTGGCCACCGGCCAGCTGGACAACAACCGGCGACTGCAGACCGTCCGCCGCGACATCGCCCGGATCTACACGATCATGCGCGAGCGCGAGCTGGGTCTCTCGGTCGCCCCGAACGAGGGTGTGGCATGAGCGAGACCCAGGAAGCGTCGGGCCCCGGCCTGGCCGGTCGCGGGTACCGCAAGGTCCGCGAGGGCCTCGTGGTCAGCGACAAGATGGAGAAGACCATCGTCGTCGAGGTCGAGGACCGCGTGAAGCACGCGCTCTACGGCAAGGTCATCCGGCGCACGACCAAGCTCAAGGTCCACGACGAGCAGGGGGAAGCCGGCATCGGCGACCGCGTGCAGATCATGGAGACCCGGCCGATGTCGGCCACCAAGCGGTGGCGGCTCGTCTCGGTCGTCGAGAAGGCCAAGTAAGAGGCGGCCCTCCGGGGCCGTGGGGGTAGGAGTACCCTGGACCACTGGCGCGCACCTCACCGCTGTCCCGAGGGCGGCGCGCCACATCCCGGTACCCGTGCGACGGTGCGCACCGGCGGCTCAGCCGCCGGTGCGCCCGCACGAGTGCCGGACAGCCGGTTCACCGTTCCGGCCCGGCTGTCACCACAAGTATTTGGGAGTAGCACGTGATCCAGCAGGAGTCGCGACTGCGTGTCGCCGACAACACCGGTGCGAAGGAGATCCTCTGCATCCGGGTGCTCGGTGGCTCGGGGCGACGCTACGCGGGCATCGGCGACATCATCGTCGCCACCGTGAAGGACGCGCTGCCCGGTGCCGGTGTGAAGAAGGGTGACGTCGTCAAGGCCGTCATCGTCCGCACCGTCAAGGAGCGCCGCCGTCCGGACGGGTCCTACATCCGCTTCGACGAGAACGCCGCGGTCATCATCCGCGACAGCGGCGACCCGCGCGGGACCCGCATCTTCGGGCCCGTCGGCCGGGAACTGCGCGACAAGCGCTTCATGCGGATCATCTCGCTCGCCCCGGAGGTGCTGTGAACATGGCTGCCACCAGCAACGGCAAGACGCCGTCCATGAAGGTCAAGAAGGGCGACACCGTCCTCGTGCTCGCGGGCAAGGACAAGGGCGCCAAGGGCCGCGTCATCGCTGCCTACCCCAAGCTCCAGAAGGTCCTGGTCGAGGGCGTCGGGCGGGTCAAGAAGCACACCCGCATCAGCTCGAACCAGCGCGGCGCCCAGCAGGGCGGGATCGTCACGCAGGAGGCTCCCATCCACGTGAGCAACGTGATGGTGGTCGACTCCGAGGACAAGCCGACCCGGGTCGGCTACCGCAAGGACGAGGAAGGCCGCAACATCCGGGTCTCGCGGCGCACCGGTAAGGACCTCTGATCATGAGCGCACCCTCCCGCGAGCTGCCCCGCATGCTCGCCAACTACCGCGAGAACATCGCCCCGACGCTGCAGTCGGAGTTCGGCTACGAGAACGTCATGCAGATCCCGCGCCTGACCAAGATCGTGGTCAACATGGGCGTCGGCGAGGCCACCCGTGACGCCAAGCTGATGGACGGCGCGGTCCGCGACCTCACCGCCATCACCGGCCAGAAGCCGGCCGTCGTCCGGGCGCGCAAGTCCATCGCGCAGTTCAAGCTGCGCGAGGGCATGCCGATCGGCGCCAAGGTCACCCTCCGCGGCGACCGCATGTGGGAGTTCCTCGACCGCCTGCTGTCGCTGGCCCTGCCCCGCATCCGTGACTTCCGCGGCCTGAACGCCAAGCAGTTCGACGGCCACGGCAACTACACGTTCGGGCTGAACGAGCAGTCGATGTTCCGCGAGATCGACGTCGACAAGATCGACCGGCAGCGCGGCATGGACATCACGCTGGTCACCACCGCCACCACCGACGAGGAGGGTCGCGAGCTGCTCCGCCAGCTCGGCTTCCCCTTCGCCGGCCAGCCCGTCGTCCAGACCGTCCGCTGAGTCGGGCAGGAGAGAAGCAATGGCCAAGAAGGCGCTAGTCAACAAGGCGGCCCGCAAGCCGAAGTTCGCGGTCCGTGGCTACACCCGCTGCCAGCGGTGCGGACGTCCGCACTCGGTGTTCCGCAAGTTCGGCCTGTGCCGGATCTGCCTGCGGGAGATGGCGCACGCCGGGGAGCTCCCGGGCGTGAAGAAGAGCTCCTGGTAACAGAAGGACCAGGCTGCTCCCCACGACACGCTCCGCGCGCCGCGGGTTCCGGCAGCCAGGCCGTTCCATCCCACCAAGCACCACTGATCGCCGAGAGGCCCAGCGCCAAGTCCCCGAGACCCGGCGCATGAGGAACCGCGGCGAGAGAGGCAACACCCGACATGACGATGACCGACCCGATCGCGGACATGCTGACGCGTCTGCGGAACGCCAACCAGGCGTACCACGACGCCGCGGTCATGCCGTCCTCCAAGCTCAAGACGCACATCGCCGAGATCCTCCAGCAGGAGGGCTACATCGCCGGCTGGCGCGTCGACGAGGTGGAGAAGGACGGCAGCACCTTCAAGCAGCTGGTGGTCGACCTGAAGTACGGCCCCAACCGCGAGCGCAGCATCGCCGGCGTCAAGCGCGTGTCCAAGCCCGGTCTCCGGGTCTACGCGAAGTCCACCGGACTGCCCAAGGTGCTCGGCGGCCTGGGCGTGGCGATCATCTCCACGTCCACCGGGCTGCTCACCGACAAGCAGGCGAACAAGAAGGGCGTGGGTGGGGAAGTCCTCGCCTACGTCTGGTAAGGGAGCGAGCGAAGATGTCACGGATCGGACGACTCCCGATCGCCGTGCCCGGTGGCGTGGACGTCACGATCGACGGCCAGACGGTCAGCGTGAAGGGACCCAAGGGCGAACTCAGCCACACGGTCGCCTCGCCGATCACCGTCGAGCGCGACGAGGACGGCACGCTGCGGGTGCAGCGCCCCAACGACGAGCGACAGAACCGCGCCCTCCACGGGCTCTCGCGGACGCTGATCGCCAACATGATCACCGGCGTCACCGAGGGGTACACCAAGACCCTCGAGATCGTCGGCGTCGGCTACCGCGTCCAGGCGCGCGGCTCGGACCTCGAGTTCGCCCTGGGCTTCAGCCACCCGGTGCCGGTCAAGGCACCGGACGGCATCACCTTCGCCGTCGAGGCGCCGACCCGTCTGCGGGTCACGGGCATCGACAAGCAGCTCGTGGGTGAGGTCGCAGCCAAGATCCGCAAGATCCGCAAGCCCGACCCGTACAAGGGCAAGGGCGTGCGGTATCAGGGCGAGGTCGTCAAGCGCAAGGTCGGGAAGACGGGTAAGTGATGGCTCAGGCAGAGAAGGCCGCTCGGGTCCACAAGCCCGTCGGAACCGACATCAGCACGGCGCGCCGCGTATCGCGGCTGCGTCGCCACAACAGGCTGCGCAAGCGGGTCTCCGGTACCGCCGAGCGTCCGCGCCTGGTGGTCAAGCGCAGCTCGCGCCACATCCACGTGCAGGTCGTCGACGACACCCTCGGCCGCACCGTGGTCAGTGCCTCCACGATGGACGCGAGCCTGAAGGGTGCCGAGGGCGACAAGTCCGCCCTGGCCCGTCAGGTGGGTGCCCTGGTGGCGGAGCGGGCGAAGGCCGCCGGCATCTCCGCGGTCGTCTTCGACCGCGGTGGCAACCGGTACGCCGGGCGCATCGCCGCCCTGGCCGACGGTGCCCGCGAGGGTGGGCTGGACTTCTGATGACCACCCCCACCAGCAGCACGAACCAGCAGATCGAGAGGGACCTCTGATGCCAGGACCACAGCGACGCGGCGGCGGCGCCGGCGGTGCCGGTGGCGCGGGCGGTGCCGGTGGCGGCAACGACCGCCGCGACCGTCGTGACGGCGGGCGTGGCCCCGGCGGCGCACCCGCCGAGAAGAGCAACTACATCGAGCGCGTGGTCGCCATCAACCGCGTGTCCAAGGTCGTCAAGGGTGGTCGTCGCTTCAGCTTCACCGCCCTGGTGATCGTGGGCGACGGTGACGGCAAGGTCGGCGTCGGCTACGGCAAGGCCAAGGAGGTGCCCGCGGCGATCGCCAAGGGCGTCGAGGAGGCCAAGAAGCACTTCTACAACGTGCCGCGCATCGCCAGCACCATCCCGCACCCGGTGCAGGGTGAGGCGGCGGCCGGAGTCGTGCTGCTCAAGCCGGCCAGCCCCGGTACCGGTGTCATCGCCGGTGGTCCGGTGCGCGCCGTCCTCGAGTGCGCCGGCATCCACGACGTGCTCTCGAAGAGCCTCGGGTCCTCGAACCCGATCAACATCGTGCACGCCACGATGCAGGCCCTGAAGGACCTCGTCCGTCCCGAGGAGATCGCGGCCCGCCGCGGTCTGCCCCTGGAGGACGTCGCCCCGGCGGCCATGCTCCGTGCCCGTGCGGGCCAGGGAGTCTGAGATGGCGCAGCTGAAGGTCACCCAGATCAAGTCCGGTATCGGCACGAAGCCCAACCAGCGCCAGACGCTGCGTTCGCTGGGCCTCAAGCGGATCCACGACTCGGTCGTCCAGGAGGACCGTCCCGAGATCCGCGGGATGGTCGCGACGGTGCCGCACCTGGTCACCGTCGAAGAAGTCTGAGGAACGACTCGCTATGACACTGAAGGTCCACCACCTGCGTCCCGCCCCGGGCGCCCACACCGCCAAGACCCGCGTGGGTCGTGGTGAGGGCTCCAAGGGCAAGACCGCCGGTCGCGGCACCAAGGGCACCGGCGCGCGTGGCAACACGCACGCCCGGTTCGAGGGTGGGCAGACCCCGCTGCACATGCGGCTGCCCAAGCTCTCGGGCTTCAAGCCCCCGAACAAGATCGTCTTCCAGGTCGTCAACCTCGACCGGATCGCCGCGCTCTTCCCGCAGGGCGGGACGGTCAACCCGGACACCCTCGCCGAGGCCGGTGCGGTCCGCCGCAACCAGCCGGTGAAGGTGCTGGGCACCGGCGAGCTCGGCGGCGTCAAGGTCGACGTCTCGGCCCACGCCTTCTCCTCGGCCGCGGCCGAGAAGATCGGCGCGGCCGGGGGCAGCACCACCCGCATCTGATCAGGAGGGCCCCCCTGCTCCCGCCGCGCGCCACGCCCGCGGCGGGGATCGCAGGGGGGCCTTCTCCTGTCCGCCCTGCGCGACCGCTGGCGGACGGGTTGCTAACCTCACTCGACCGATAAGGGGAGGGCTCGTGCTGCAGGCGTTCGCCGCGGCGTTCCGGACGCCAGATCTCCGGCGCAAGCTGCTGTTCTCCCTGGCGATCATCGCCGTCTACCGGCTGGGTGCCCAGGTGCCGGGACCAGGGGTGTCGGTCGAGGCGATCAACAACTGCCTCGAGCTCGCCGAGGCCGGCTCCCAGCGCGACATCTACTCGCTGGTCAACCTCTTCTCCGGCGGCGCGCTCCTGCGCCTGTCGGTGTTCGCGCTCGGCATCATGCCGTACATCACCGCGAGCATCATCGTGCAGCTGCTGGTCGTGGTCATCCCGCGCTTCGAGCAGTTGAAGAAGGAAGGCCAGTCGGGTCAGGCCAAGCTGACCCAGTACACGCGCTACCTGACGATCGCCCTGGCGGTCCTGCAGAGCACCGGCATCATCGCCCTGGCCCGCAGCGGCCAGCTGTTCCCGGGCTGCTCCGAGCCGATCATCCCCTCGGACTCCGTGTGGACGACGATCGTCCTGGTCGTCGCTCTGACGGCCGGCACGGCGCTGATCATGTGGCTCGGCGAGCTGCTGACCGAGAAGGGGATCGGCAACGGCATGTCCGTGCTGATCTTCACCTCGATCGCGGCCCGCATCCCGGCCGAGGGCGGCTCGATCCTGCAGACCCGCGGCGTCCTCGTCTTCACGGTGGTGTGCGCCTTCGCGGTCCTCATCATCGGCGCGGTCGTCTACGTCGAACAGGCGCAGCGGCGCATCCCCGTCCAATACGCCAAGCGGATGGTCGGCCGCCGCATGTACGGCGGGACGTCGACCTACCTGCCGCTGAAGGTCAACCAGGCCGGCGTCATCCCGGTCATCTTCGCGTCGTCGCTGCTGTACCTGCCGCAGCTGATCAGCCAGCTGCAGGGTGACGAGACGGGCTCGGTCCGCCAGTTCTTCGAGAACTACATCATCGACCAGAGCAGCCCCGTGCACGTCGCGCTCTACTTCGCGCTGATCGTCTTCTTCACGTACTTCTACGTGTCGATCACGTTCAACCCCGAGGAGCGCGCGGACGACATGAAGCGCTACGGCGGCTTCATCCCGGGCATCCGCCCGGGCCGTCCGACGGCCGAGTACCTGCAGTACGTGCTGTCCCGCATCACGCTCCCGGGTGCGCTCTACCTCGGGATCGTCGCCGTGCTGCCGAACTTCTTCCTCGCGGTGACGCAGGAGGGCCAGAACCAGAACTTCCCGTTCGGCGGGACCGCAGTGCTGATCATGGTCGGAGTGGGGTTGGAGACGGTGAAGCAGATCGAGACGCAGTTGAACCAGCGCAACTACGAAGGGTTCCTGAAGTAGTGCGCATCGTCCTGCTGGGGCCCCCCGGAGCGGGCAAGGGCACCCAGGCGCAGTTCATCGCAGGCCGCCTCGCCGTCCCGGCGATCTCCACCGGGGACATCTTCCGGGCGAACGTCAGCGGGCAGACCGAGCTCGGCCTCAAGGCCAAGGTCTTCATGGACGCGGGTGATCTCGTCCCCGACGAGATCACCGTCGCCATGGTCAAGGACCGGCTGGCCGAGCCCGACGCCAAGGCCGGCTTCCTGCTCGACGGCTTCCCGCGCACCATCGCGCAGGCCGAGCAGCTGGCCGAGTCCCTCGCCGACCTCGGCCACGGCCTGGACCGGGTGCTCGAGCTGGTCGTCGAGGAGGAGGAGCTGGTCCGGCGCCTCTCCGGCCGGCGCATGCTCGTCGACGGGCAGATGGTCCAGCGCGACGACGACAAGCCCGAGACCGTCCGGCACCGCCTGGAGGTCTACCGGGAACAGACCGCGCCGCTCTCGGGGTTCTACGAGACCGTGGGGCTGCTCTCCCGGATCGACGCGATCGGCTCCGTGGAAGAGGTCACGGCCCGGGCGCTGCGGGCGCTCGGTGTCGACCCCGAGGACCCGAGCGCGGCGCCGGCCGGCGCCTGAGGGAGGCCGGCAGTGCACGGCGACCGTCGCGAGGCGCTGCTGGCCCGGGTGCCGCTGCTGGCGAAGTGGAGTGGACGGATGATCCAGATCAAGACGGCGCAGGAGCTCGAGCTCATGCGCGCCTCCGGGCTCGTGACGGCCGGTGCGCTGGCCGCGGTCAAGGCCGCCGTCCGGCCCGGTGTCACCACCGGTGAGCTCGACGCCATCGCGGCCGACCACATCCGGTCCCGGGGCGCCGTGTCGAACTTCCTGGGCTACCACGGCTTCACCGGGACGATCTGCGCGTCCATCAACGACGAGGTCGTCCACGGCATCCCCGACCCCGGCCGCACGCTGGCCGAGGGGGACAACATCTCCATCGACTGCGGCGCGGTCCTGCAGGGGTGGCACAGTGACTCCGCGGTCACCGTGACGGTGGGGGAGCCCTCACCGGAGGACGCCGCGCTGCTGGAGGTCACCGAGCGCTCGATGTGGGCCGGGCTCGCGCGCGCCGTCGCGGGCGGCCGGCTCACCGACATCAGTGCGGCGGTCGAGGAGTCGATCCGGGCGCACGCGCACCCCTACGGGATCGTCGACAACTACGGCGGGCACGGCATCGGCACCGAGATGCACCAGGACCCGCACATCCTGAACTACGGGCGTGCAGGCCGCGGGCCCAAGCTGGTGCCCGGGCTCGCGCTGGCGATCGAGCCGATGGTGACGGTGGGGGACCCGTCCACCGTCGAGCTGGACGACGGCTGGACCGTCGTCACCAAGGACGGCTCCCGGGCCGCCCACTTCGAGCACACCGTCGCCATCACGCCCGAGGGTCCCTGGGTCCTGACGGCCGAGGACGGTGGCGTCGCGGGACTGGCGCCCTTCGGCGTCACCGCCCGCAGCTAGGCCTCCCCGGCCGGGGTGTCCCACCCCTCACGGGGGCCGGTTGGTGGCTGGTGTGTCGTCAGGTACGATTCCCTGTGGCGCTAGCGCCGTTCTTTCGTCGTGCTGTGGCCGCGTGACGGGGAACGCCCTCTGCGACAGCGCCTGCACCACCTGTTCTGCAATCACCGAGCTCGTCGCCCCGGGTCCACCCGTGGGCGCAGGAGCGAGGTACGAGTACCACCGAGTCAAGGAGTGCGTGTAGGGCATGGCGAAGAAAGACGGGGCCATCGAGGTCGAGGGTCGCGTCGTCGAGCCGCTGCCCAACGCGATGTTCCGGGTCGAACTGCAGAACGGGCACCGGGTGCTCGCCCACATCAGCGGCAAGATGCGTCAGCACTACATCCGCATCCTGCCCGAGGACCGCGTGGTCGTGGAGCTCTCGCCCTACGACCTGACGCGCGGTCGCATCGTCTACCGCTACAAGTAACCGCTCGGCCAGCGACTGCCCACCGGCAGAGACGCGGCCGGCACACGATCGAGGAATGAGGGGCGGCACCGGTGAAGGTCCAGCCGTCGGTGAAGAAGATCTGTGACAAGTGCAAGGTGATCCGCCGGCACGGCCGGGTCATGGTCATCTGCGACAACGCCCGGCACAAGCAGCGCCAGGGCTGAGGGAGTACCTGAACATGGCACGACTGGCAGGCGTCGACCTTCCCCGCGAGAAGCGGTTGGAGGTCGCGCTCACCTACATCTACGGCATCGGCAAGACCCACGCCAAGGAGACCCTGGCCGCGACGGGCGTCAGCCCGGACCTGCGCGTCAAGGACCTCGGCGACGAGGACCTGCTGAAGCTCCGTGACTACATCGACGAGCACTTCCGCGTCGAGGGTGACCTGCGCCGCGAGGTGGCCGCCGACATCCGCCGCAAGGTGGAGATCGGCTGCTACCAGGGGCTGCGTCACCGTCGTGGGCTCCCCGTCCACGGCCAGCGCACCAAGACCAACGCGCGCTCGAGCAAGGGCCCGCGCAAGACCATCGCGGGCAAGAAGAAGGCTCGCTGATCCACAGCACGTCGACGTGCCGTCACAGCGACCCGTGAGGGCGGGAGTGACAGCACCCGGCGTGCGCTGCCTCGCGGCAGCACCCCCAGGCCACAGCAACTGAAGGAACCGGAGAGACATGCCTCCCAGGGCTCGCACCGCGGCTGGTGCCAAGAAGGTCCGCCGCAAGGAGAAGAAGAACGTCGCCCACGGCGCCGCGCACATCAAGAGCACGTTCAACAACACGATCGTGTCGATCACCGACCCGGCCGGGAATGTGATCAGCTGGGCTTCCGCCGGCCACGTCGGCTTCAAGGGCTCGCGCAAGTCCACGCCGTTCGCGGCGCAGATGGCTGCCGAGAACGCCGCGCGCAAGGCACAGGAGCACGGCATGCGCAAGGTCGACGTCTTCGTGAAGGGCCCTGGCTCCGGTCGCGAGACGGCCATCCGCTCCCTGCAGGCCACGGGCCTCGAGGTCGGGCAGATCCAGGACGTGACGCCGCAGCCGCACAACGGCTGCCGCCCCAAGAAGCGCCGCCGGGTCTGACCGGTTCTTGACGAGACGATCTAGGAGTATTTGACGTGGCCCGTTACACCGGAGCCGACTGCCGCCTGTGCCGGCGCGAGAAGATGAAGCTGTTCCTCAAGGGCAGCAAGTGCGAGTCCGCGAAGTGCCCGATCGAGATCCGGCCCTACCCGCCGGGCGAGCACGGCCGCGGCCGCACCAAGGACAGCGAGTACCTGCTCCAGCTCCGTGAGAAGCAGAAGGCCCGCCGCATCTACGGCGTGCTGGAGAAGCAGTTCCGCGGTTACTACGAAGAGGCCAACCGCAAGAGCGGCAAGACCGGTGAGGTCCTGCTCCAGATCCTGGAGTCCCGCCTCGACAACGTGGTCTACCGGGCCGGCTTCGCCGAGTCCCGCGACATGGCCCGCCAGCTGGTGCGCCACGGCCACATCCGGGTGAACGGCCGCAAGGTCGACATCCCGTCCTACCGGGTGACCGAGAACGACATCGTCGAGGTGGCCGAGAAGTCGCGCACGATGCTGCCGTTCGAGATCGCCCAGGCCCGCGCCGGCGAGCGTCCCGTGCCCCCGTGGCTCGAGGTCATCAGCAGCCAGCTGCGCGTGCTCGTGCACAACATCCCGGCCCGTCAGGTGATCGACACCCCGGTCCAGGAGCAGCTGATCGTGGAGCTCTACTCCAAGTAAGCAGTTCGACGGCGGGGCGGGCGGACAGATGTCCGCCCCGCCGGCACCACCCCTCACGGCGTCATATGGCGGTCGCCGGAGGACCTGAAGGAGATCTCATGCTCATCGCACAGCGCCCCACGCTCACCGAGGAGACCATCTCGGAGATGCGCTCGCGGTTCGTCATCGAGCCGCTCGAGCCTGGCTTCGGCTACACCCTCGGCAACTCCCTGCGGCGCACGCTGCTGTCCTCGATCCCCGGCGCTGCTGTCACCAGCATCCGCATCGAGGGCACCCTGCACGAGTTCACCACCGTGCCGGGCGTCAAGGAGGACGTCACCGAGCTCATCCTCAACCTCAAAGGCCTGGTCGTCAGCTCCGACTCCGACGAGCCGGTGACCATGTACCTGCGCAAGCAGGGCCCCGGTGAGGTCACTGCCGCGGACATCGCGCCGCCGGCCGGTGTCGAGGTGCACAACCCCGACCTGCACATCGCCACGCTCAACGGCAAGGGCCGCCTCGAGGTGGAGCTCGTCGTCGAGCGCGGTCGCGGCTACGTCCCCGCGCCGCAGAACAAGCAGCCCGGCCAGGAGATCGGTCGCATCCCCGTCGACTCGATCTACTCGCCGGTCCTCAAGGTCACCTACGCCGTCGAGGCGACCCGTGTCGAGCAGCGCACCGACTTCGACCGCCTCGTGGTCGACGTCGAGACCAAGCCCTCCATCGCCCCCCGCGACGCCATCGCGTCGGCCGGGTCGACGCTGGTCGAGCTGTTCGGTCTGCTGCGCGAGCTGAACGTCGACGCCGAGGGCATCGAGGTCGGGCCGAGCCCGGCCGAGGCCGCCGACATCGCGAACTTCTCGATGCCGATCGAGGACATGGACCTCACCGTCCGGTCCTACAACTGCCTCAAGCGCGAGGGCGTGCACACCGTCGGTGAGCTCGTCACCCGCTCCGAGGCCGACCTGCTCGACATCCGCAACTTCGGTGCGAAGTCGATCGACGAGGTCAAGATGAAGCTCGCGGCCATGGGCCTGGCCCTCAAGGACAGCCCGCCCGGATTCATCCCGACCTCCATCGAGAGCTACGACGAGGGCTACGAGACCGACGCCTACCAGGGCACCGGCGAGTTCGCCCCCGGCTACGAGCAGCAGCCCCAGTACGACGAGGGCTCCTACCAGGAGACCGAGCAGCTCTGAGGAAGGGCCCCCTCGCCCCCCACCGCTCGCACGCTCGCGGCGGGGCCCTGCGAGGGGGCCACTCCAGCACGTCACCATGAACGCAGCCGCCCCTCGCACCGGCCGGCAGCCTGAGGAAGGACCGACATGCCCACCCCCACCAAGGGTCCCCGTCTCGGCGGATCCCCCGCGCACCAGCGGCTGATGCTGGCCAACCTGGCCACGTCGCTGTTCGAGCACGGGCGGATCACGACCACCGAGGCCAAGGCCAAGCGGCTGCGCCCCTACGCCGAGAAGCTGGTCAGCTTCGCGAAGCGTGGTGACCTGCACTCCCGTCGCCAGGTGATGACCGTCATCCGGGACAAGGACGTCGTCCACACGCTCTTCGCCGAGATCGGTCCGCGCTTCGCGAACCGGCCGGGCGGCTACACCCGCATCACCAAGGTCGGCCCGCGCAAGGGCGACAACGCCCCGATGGCCGTCATCGAGCTGGTCGAGGCGCTGACCGTCGGGCAGCAGGCCGTCGGCGAGGCCGAGCGCGCCCGTGGCACGCAGTTCGCCACCGGCGCCGGTGCTGCCGCCGCCTCCGGTGAGGTCACCGCCGACGCCGTCGAGCCGGCCCTGGCCGACGACTCCGCGGACGCGGACGCAGTCGCCACTCCGGACGAGGCCGACGCGGTCGCCGCCCCCGACGAGGCCGACGCGGTCGTCGCCGACGAGGCCGAGGCCGTCGCGGAGGCCGAGCCCGAGACGGACGCCAAGTGACCAGCTCCACGGGTACCGGGCCTGAGCCCGGTGCCGGCGCTGCGGGTGTGAACGCCGGCGGCGGCGACCAGGGCGCGACCTTCGAGGGCGAGACCACCGGACCCGGCGGGGACACCTCCCCGGCGGTGACCGACGGCAGCGTCACCGACGAGGCCCAGCAGGTCGTCACCGACGTCTTCAACCCCGACGGCGAGCGCCAGGACGACGGCGCCGTCGACCGGCAGCCCACCGCGGAGAACGGCGTCGTCGTCGAGGGCGACAACATCTCGCCGGAGCTCGCCGATGCGGCCGCGGCCGAGGTCAACGCCGCGGAGCAGGGCGACGCGGCCACCGCGAGCCTGCACGCCCCCGGCGGCGAGTCGGCTCCCGACCCGCGCTGACGCTGCGACAACGCTGAACACCGAACACCCGGGCGAGCCCGTCACCGACACCGGTGGCGGGCTCGTCCGTCTTCGTCTGTCGGTCAGCTACGACGGCACCGCGCTGCACGGCTGGGCCCGCCAGCCGGCGCAGCGCACGGTCCAGGGAGACCTCGAGCAGGCCCTCGGGACCGTGCTCCGGACCCCGGTCGAGCTGACCGTCGCCGGGCGCACCGACGCGGGCGTCCACGCCACCGGCCAGGTCTCTCACTGCGACGTCCCGGGCGCGGTGTGGGACGAGCACCGGGACCGACTGGTGCGGCGGCTCCGGGGGGTCCTGCCGCCGGACATCGCGGTCCCCGCAGTGGTGGAGGCGCATCCGGACTTCGACGCCCGGTTCGCCGCCCTGGGCCGGCACTACGTCTACCGGCTGACCGACGCCGTCTGGGGTCCACCGCCGCTGCGGCGGGCCGACACCGTCGCCTGGCCGCGCACGCTCGACGCCGGCGCAATGGCAGCGGCGGCGGCGCTGCTGCTGGGCGAGCACGACTTCGCCGCCTACTGCCGCCGCCGCGAGGGCGCCACGACCATCCGCACCCTGCTCGCCCTGGACGTCGTCCGCACCGGTGAGCTGGTGACGATCTCCGCCTCGGCCGACGCCTTCTGCCACTCGATGGTGCGCAGCCTCGTGGGTGCGCTGACGGCGGTGGGCGAGGGGCGGCGCACCCCCGACTGGCCCGCCGGGCTGCTCTCCCGCGACGAGCGGGCCAGCGAGGTACCGGTGGCCCCGGCCGGCGGGCTGACGCTGGTCCGCGTCGACTACCCGCCCGACGACATGCTGGCCGACCGCGCCCTGCTCACCCGCGCCCGCCGCTCCTAGAAGAAGGACCCGCTGCCCCCCACCGCTCGCAGACTCGCGGCGGGACCCTGCAGCTGGCCGTTCCATCACGTCGCGTCGCGGACCGCCTCGGCGATCGGGGTGTCGCCGCCGACGAGCTCGACCACGGCGCCGTCGCGCCGGGCGTCGAGCAGCGCCACGAGCACGGCGGCGACGTCGTCCCGGGGCACGCTGCCGTAACCGATGCCGTGGCCCAGGGTCACCCGGCCGGTGCCGGGGTCGTCGGTGAGCCCTCCCGGTCGCAGAACCGTGGTGGACAGCGCCTCCCGCGGGAGCACCGCGTCCTCGGCGCGCAGCTTGGCCTGCAGGTATACGGCCATCACCGGGTCCACCCCTTGCGGCGTCCCCTCGCGGGCCTGCTCGACGCCCATGGACGAGACGAGCACGTAGGGGCGCACGCCGGCTCGCTCCGCGGCGTCGGCCAGCAGGACGGCGGCGCCGTGGTCGACGGTGTGCTTGCGGGCCTCTCCGCTGCCCGGGCCCGCACCGGCGGCGAACACGACGGCGTCGGCGTCGCGCACCACGTCCGCGAGCTCCTCCACGGTGGTGGACTCGAGGTCGAGGACCGCGGGCCGGACGCCGTCGCTCTCCAGGTCCGCGGCGTGGTCGGGGTTCCGGATGATGCCCACGACGGTGTCCCCGCGGCCGGACAGCAGGCGGCCGAGCCGACGGGCGACCTGGCCGTGGGCGCCGGCGATGACGATGCGCATGACCGGCCCCTACCCGTCGAGGTCGGCGGCTACCGCGCGGGCCCGGGCGAGATCGGCAGGGGTGTCGCAGTCCAGCCACGGCGGCGGCGTGCCCGGGGGGACCGTCGGGCGGAGCCGGTCCACGGAGAGCGGGGCCAGCACCCGCCGCAGCGACGTCGGCCCCTCGGCGCCGGGCAGGGCTGCCCGCAGGGACGCCGTCCGCCACACACCCAGCAGGAACTGGTCCCGGCCGCCGTCGTCGACGACCAGGACGCCGTCGCCGGCCAGCCGGTCACGCAGCTGGGCGACCAGCCCGGCGGAGAGGAAGGGCAGATCCCCGGCCAGCAGGGCGACCACGTCGCTGTCCACCGCCGGCAGTCCCGCACTCAGTGCCGCCACGGGTCCACCGCCGGGCGGCTGCTCGCGGACGACGACGACGTCCTCGGGCACCGGCTGCGGCGGACCCACCACGACGCGCCGCTCGGCGTCGGCGACCGCGCCGAGCACGGCGGCGAGCATGGTGCGCCCGCCGACCTCGAGCTGCGGCTTGGCCTGCCCGCCCAGCCGGGCCGCGCGACCACCGGCCAGCACCAGGGCGGTGTACGGGGGCAGCTGGTCCACGGCGTCACCGTAGGGGTCGTGGGTACCGTCGCTGCCGTGGGACGAGTCACCAGCCGGACGCCGGTGCTGCGCATCCGCGGCGCGCAGCGCAACACCCGACCCGACACGGTGGCGGCCGAGGAGCCGCTGGAGATCCGGCTGGCCGGGACTCCGCTGGCGGTCACCATGCGCACGCCGGGGGACGACTTCGACCTGGTGCACGGCTTCCTGGCCACCGAGGGCGTCATCGGCGGCCCCGACGACATCGCCGGACTCCGCTACTGCGACTCCGTCGACGCCGACGGACGGAACACCTACAACGTGGTGGACGTCGACCTCGCGCCCGGCGTCCCCATCCCGGACACCGGCCTGGAACGGAACTTCTACACGTCCAGCTCCTGCGGCGTCTGCGGCAAGGCCAGCATCGACGCCATCCGCACGAAGACGGTGCACGACGTCGCGGCGGACGCGCTCCGGTTGCCGCTGGGCACTCTGCTGGCGCTGCCCGACCGGCTGCGCGCGGAGCAGGAGGTCTTCGACAAGACCGGGGGGCTGCACGCCGCCGGGCTGTTCACCGGGGACGGCGGGCTGGTCGCCCTGCGGGAGGACGTCGGCCGGCACAACGCGGTGGACAAGGTCATCGGGGACGGCGTCCGCGCGGGCCGACTGCCCCTGGCCGGTCAGGTGCTGATGGTGAGCGGGCGGGCCAGCTTCGAGCTGACGCAGAAGGCGGCGATGGCCGGCATCCCGGTGCTCGCGGCCGTCTCCGCGCCGTCGTCCCTGGCGGTGGAGCTGGCCCGCGAGGTGGGCATCACGCTGGTGGGCTTCCTGCGTGGCGACGGCTGCAACGTCTACACCCGCACGGAGCGGATCGTCCTCCCCGCGTAGGCGTCCTCCGGCGCTACGGTGGCCGCGAGGTCGGGGTGGCGCGACCGGGAGAGGTGGGGATGACCGTGCGCGGCAGCCGGCTGCGGGGCCTGGTCGGGGCCGGGGGTGCCTTCGCCGTCCTCGGCCTGCTGCAGGTCGCCCTCTCCGACCAGGACGCCTCCGGGTACGGCATCGCGACCGGCGGAGCGCTGGTTGTGGTCACCGCCGGACTGATCGGGTGGCGGAGCCACCGGTCCTGAGCCCGCGGCGGGGGGCGCGCTAGGCGGGGTGGTCCCCGCCGCGCAGCTGGCTGACGACGTGGGGGAGCAGGGGCCCGAGCACCGCCAGGGCGTCCGTCACGCCGCCGGTGGAGCCGGGCAGGTTGATGATCAGGGTGCGACCCGCTGTCCCGGCCAGCCCACGGGACAGCACCGCCGTCGGCACCCCGTTGTCCGCGCCGTAGCGGCGGACGGCCTCGGCGATGCCCGGCGCCTCGCGCTCCAGCACCCGGCGGGTGGCCTCCGGGGTGACGTCGGTGGGGGAGAGCCCGGTGCCGCCGGTGGTGAGCACGACCTCGATGCCGGCGTCCACCGCCGCGCGCAGCACGTCCTCGATCTCGACGGCGTCGTCGGGGAGGACCTTCGGGCCCTCCACCCCGAACCCGAGCTCGGCGAGGCCGGCGGCCAGCACCCGTCCGCTGCGGTCCTCGTAGACCCCGGCGGCGGCCCTGTTCGACGCGGTGACCACCAGTGCACGCGCGCCCCCCGGCAGCTGGCTCACCTCGTCCACAGCCCGCTCTTGCCGCCGGACTTCCGCAGCAACCGGACGTCGGTGATCGAGGCGCGCGGGTCGACGGCCTTCACCATGTCGATCATCGTGAGCCCGGTGACGGTGACCGCGGTGAGCGCCTCCATCTCCACCCCGGTGCGGTCCGCGGTGCGTGCGGTCGCGGTGATCTCGACGGCGTCGTCGGCCACCTCGATGTCGACGGTGACCCCGTGCAGCGCGATCGGGTGGCACAGCGGCACGAGGTCCGGCGTCCGCTTGGCCCCGGCGATCCCCGCGATCCGCGCCACTGCGACGGCGTCGCCCTTCGGCACGCCCGTGCCGCGGAGCAGGGCCACCACCTCGGAGCTCACCAGCACCCGTCCGGCAGCGGTCGCCTCGCGCGCGGTCACCTCCTTGGCGCTGACGTCGACCATGCGCGCGGCACCGGCCTCGTCGACGTGGGTGAGCCGGGGTCCGGTCATCGCAGCGCTCCTTCGATCAGCACGACGTCGACCTCGGCGCCGGCGGTCAGTTCGGTGACGTCCTCGGGGACGACGACCAGGCAATTCGCCCGCGCCAGGTGCGCGACCAGGTGCGAGCCCGGCCCGCCGACCTGCGACACCTCGCCACCCTCCACGTACCCGCGCAGGAACTGCCGGCGGCCCGCGGGCGAGCGCAGCGGTCCGGTCAGCCGGGCGGGGGCGCGCAGCCGGTCCGGGGAGGCGTGCCCCAGGGCCCGGCGGAGCGCCGGCCGGACGAACACCTCGAAGGACACGAAGGCGCTCACCGGGTTCCCGGGCAGGGTGACGACCGGGACGCCGTCGACGGTGCCCGCGCCCTGCGGTCCGCCCGGCTGCATCGCGACCTTGCCGAACTCGACGGTGCCCAGTCCGCGGAAGGCGTCCTTGACGACCTCGTAGGCGCCGGCGCTGACACCGCCGCTGGTGATCAGCAGGTCCGCCGTCGCCAGTTCCGCGCGCACCGTGGCGAGGAACTGGTCGACGTCGTCGGGCACGAAGTGCAGCCGCCGGGGCAGCCCCCCGGCCTCCTCGACCGCCGCGGCGAGCAACAGCGAGTTGGACTCGTAGATCTGGCCGGGTGCCAGCGGCTCGCCGGGGGCCACCAGCTCGCTCCCGGTCGACAGGACCAGCACCCGCGGCCGGCGACGGACCGGCACGTCGGTCAGGCCGACCGCGGCGGCCAGCCCCAGCTGGGCGGCCCCCAGCGCCGAGCCGGCCGACAGCGCGACGGCGCCGGCGGCGATGTCCTCGCCCGCCCGCCGGAGGTGCGTGCCGGCGGCGGGGGAGTCGCGGATCTCCACCTGCCCGGTGCCGCCGTCGGTGAGCTCCACCGGGACGACGACGTCAGCGCCGGGGGGCAGCGGGGCGCCGGTCATGATCCGGTGCACCGTGCCCGGCGCGAGGGGGACGACGTCGCTGCGTCCGGCGGGGATGTCCTCGGCCACGGGCAGCCGGACCGGTCGCTCCGTCGCGCCGCCCACCTCGTCCCACCGCGCGGCGTAGCCGTCCATCGCGGAGTTGTCGAAGCCGGGCAGCGCGACGGCGGCGGTCACGTCGCGCGCCAGCACCCGGCCGTGCGCCTCGGCCAGCGGCACCCGCTCCTCGGGCAGCCGCGGCAGCAGGGCGGCGACCGCAGCCTGGTGTTCCTCGACCGTCCGCACCGGCCCATCCTCGCCGATGGTCCGGGCCGGGGCCGCCGGGGCCGGGACCGTCGCCCGTCCGAGGGGATCACGGCCCGGGGCCGGCGGTCCGGGAGCGGATGCCCGGCGCCCCGGTTAACCTCCCAGCGACCAGGACGGCAAGGAGGACGCGTGGCCGAGATCGACCGGATGCTCGAGGCGAACCAGCAGTGGGCGAAGGAGTTCCCCGGCAGCAAGCCGGTGCGCCCGGCCCGCAAGGTGGCCGTTGTGGCGTGCATGGACGCGCGCATCCCGCTGTTCGGCGTGCTCGGCCTGGAGGTCGGCGACGCCCACGTCATCCGCAACGCCGGCGGCGTCATCACCGAGGACGTCATCCGGTCGCTGACGATCAGCCAGCACGCCCTGGGCACCCGCGAGATCGTGCTGGTGCACCACACCGAGTGCGGGCTGCAGACCACCGACGACGTCTCCTTCGCCGACACCGTGGAGCAGGCGACGGGCCGGCGCCCGCCATGGGCGGCCCGGGCGTTCACCGACGTGGACCAGGACGTGCGCGAGTCGATCCGCCTGATCCGGGAGAGCCCGTACCTGCTGTCGCACGAGGTCCGGGGGACGGTCTACGACGTCACGACGGGACGGCTGCGCGAAGTGAGCTGATGGAACGCCCCCCCTCCAGGGTTCCGCGCCGAGCGTGCGAGGTGCGGGGGGAAGGGGGGCCTCTCACGGCTGGTATCGTGCTCGGTTGGCGCGTGTGCCGGCTGGTGCCGCGCGTGCAGCTACGTCTCCCGTGCTCGGTGAGGCGATCCCACCAGCCTTCCCGACAACGACGGAGGACACGAGCGCCGTGCGCACGTACACCCCCAAGCCCGGCGAGATCGACCGGGCCTGGCTCGTCATCGACGCCACCGATGTGGTGCTCGGCCGACTGGCCAGCCAGACCGCGCAGCTCCTGCGCGGCAAGCACAAGCCGCAGTACGCCCCGCACGTCGACGTCGGTGACTTCGTCGTCATCGTCAACGCCGGGAAGGTCGCCCTCACGGGCAGCAAGCGGGACGACAAGGTGGCCTACCGGCACTCCGGCCACCCGGGTGGTCTGAAGACCATCAACGTCGGCGACCAGCTGCGCACCCACCCCGACCGCGTCATCGAGCGCGCGATCAAGGGCATGCTGCCGCACAACAGCCTGGGCCGTCAGATGCTCAAGAAGCTCAAGGTCTACGCGGGCCCCGAGCACCCCCACGCTGCGCAGCAGCCCCAGAACTACGAGATCAAGCAGGTGGCCCAGTGACCAGCGCTCCGACCGTGACCGACGCCGACGGGCGTCCGATCCAAACCGTCGGCCGCCGCAAGGAGGCCATCGTCCGCGTGCGCCTCGTGCCCGGCACCGGTCAGTTCAAGCTCAACGGCCGCACCATCGAGGACTACTTCCCGAACAAGGTGCACCAGCAGCTCATCCGTGAGCCGTTCGTCATCCTCGAGAAGGCGGAGCAGTACGACGTCATCGGTCTCCTCCACGGCGGCGGCGTGTCCGGGCAGGCCGGTGCGCTGCGCCTGGCCATCGCCCGCGCGCTGATCGAGATCGAGGCGGACGACCGTCCGGCCCTCAAGAAGGCCGGCTTCCTCACCCGCGACCCGCGGGTCACGGAGCGCAAGAAGTACGGGCTGAAGAAGGCCCGCAAGGCGCCCCAGTACTCCAAGCGCTGACCGGCACGGCTGCGTCGGCCATGGGGGGGAGACTCTTCGGGACCGACGGCGTCCGGGGTCGTGCGAACGCCGACCTCACGCCGGAGCTGGCGCTCTCGGTGGCCCGGGCCGCCGCAGGCGTGCTCGCCGACCGCGACGGGACCTCGCGTCCCGTCGCGGTCGTCGGCCGTGACCCCCGGGCCAGCGGGGAGATGCTCGAGGCCGCCGTCGTGGCGGGGCTGGCGAGCGCGGGGGCCGAGGTGCTCCTCGCCGGTGTGGTCCCCACGCCGGCCCTGGCCCACCTGACCGGGTCGACCGGCGCCGACCTCGGCGTGATGATCTCGGCGAGCCACAACCCCATGCCCGACAACGGCATCAAGCTGTTCAGCCGTGGCGGGCACAAGCTCCCCGACGCCGTCGAGGCGGCGATCGAGGAGTCCGTGGCCGACGGCCACCCGGCCGGCTTCCGGCCGACCGGGGCGGGCATCGGCCGCGTGCGCGCGCTCACGAACGCGGTCGACGACTACGAGGCCCACCTGCTGGCGGCGGTCGACCAGCCGCTGCGCGGCATCTCCGTCGTCGTGGACGGCGCGCACGGCGCGGCCGCGGCCGTCGCGCCCGAGGTGTACCGCCGCGCGGGCGCCACGGTGCACGCCATCGGCTGCGCGCCGGACGGCTGGAACATCAACGACGGGATCGGCTCGACCCACCTGGAACCGCTGATCGAGGCGGTCCGTGCGCAGGGTGCCGACCTGGGCCTGGCCCACGACGGCGACGCCGACCGCTGCCTGGCGGTGACGGCGGCGGGTGACGTCGTCGACGGCGACGAGATCCTGGCCGTCTGCGCCCTGGCGCTCCAGGAGCGAGGCGCCCTCACCGACGCCACGGTCGTGGCCACGGTCATGAGCAACCTCGGCTTCCACCACGCGATGCGCGACGCCGGCATCGCGGTGCAGACCACCGCCGTCGGCGACCGCTACGTGCTCGAGGCGCTCCGCGCGGGCAACCTGAGCCTGGGCGGCGAGCAGAGCGGTCACCTGGTGTTCCTCGACCACGCCACCACCGGCGACGGGCTGCTCACCGGCCTCGCGCTCATGGCGCGCATGGCAGGGACCGGCGCCTCGCTGGCCGAGCTGGCCGCCGTGGTGCAGAAGCTGCCGCAGATCCTGATCAACGTGCCGGTCGTCGACCGGGCCGCGGTCGCGGGCAGCGCCGAGGTCGCCGAGGCCGTGCGCGCCGTCGAGGACGAGCTCGGCGACAACGGCAGGGTGCTGCTGCGTCCCTCCGGGACCGAGCAGCTGGTCCGCGTGATGGTCGAGGCGCCCACGCAGGACCAGGCAGACGCCGTGGCCGGCCGGCTCGCGGACGTCGTCGCCCGCGCCGGCTGAGGCCCGCGGCAGCCCGGCTGCTGCCCCGTGCGGGGTGGGCCGGTCCGCGGATGCCCCGATCGGGTGCCGGCCCCCGGTACCCTCGTGCGAATGTGCGGAATCGTGGGATACGTCGGCCCGCAGGATGCCCGGGACGTCGTCCTGGAGGGCCTGCGCCGGCTCGAGTACCGGGGGTACGACTCCGCCGGGATCGCGGTGCTGGCCGACGGTGAGCTGACGACGGCGAAGAAGGCCGGGAAGCTCGCCAACCTGGAGAAGG
Source organism: Blastococcus aurantiacus (assembly GCF_900102425.1). Taxonomy (GTDB): domain Bacteria; phylum Actinomycetota; class Actinomycetes; order Mycobacteriales; family Geodermatophilaceae; genus Blastococcus; species Blastococcus aurantiacus. The sequence goes on along the minus strand of NZ_FNBT01000008.1, from coordinate 98,624 downwards.
TCCTGGCCGAGCGGCCGCTGCCCGCGGCCACCACGGCCATCGGGCACACCCGGTGGGCCACCCACGGCGGCCCGACCGACCGCAACGCGCACCCCCACGTCTCCGCCGACGGCCGAGTCGCCGTCGTCCACAACGGCATCATCGAGAACTTCGCCTCGCTGCGTGCCGAGTGCGAACGCACCGGCATCGAGTTCACCTCGGAGACCGACACCGAGGTGGCGGGGCACCTGCTGGCCGCCGCGTACGCCGACGCCCCCGAGGGCGCGGGCCGGCTGGCCGAGGCGATGCGGGCGGTCTGCCGCCGGCTCGAGGGCGCCTTCACCCTCGTCGCCACCCACGCCGCCGAGCCGGACACCCTCGTCGCCGCGCGGCGCAGCAGCCCGCTGGTGGTCGGCATCGGAGAGACAGCCGACGGTACTGCGGAGTATTTCCTGGGCTCCGACGTCGCGGCGTTCATCGGCCACACCCGCAACGCCCTGGAGCTCGGCCAGGACCAGGTCGTCGAGATCGACCGCGCCCGCGGGGTGACCGTCACCGACTTCGCCGGGGCCGCTGTCGAGCCGACCGCCTACACGGTCGACTGGGACGCCGCCGCCGCCGAGAAGGACGGCTACGACTGGTTCATGCTCAAGGAGATCGCCGAGCAGCCCAAGGCCATCGCCGACACCCTGCTGGGCCGGCTGGGCGAGCAGGGCCAGCTGGTGCTCGACGAGGTGCGGCTGTCGGACCAGGAACTGCGCGACATCGACAAGATCTTCGTCGTCTCGTGCGGCACGTCGTACCACGCCGGCCTCATCGCCAAGTACGCGATCGAGCACTGGACGCGCATCCCGGTCGAGGTCGAGGTGGCGAGCGAGTTCCGCTACCGCGACCCGGTGCTCGACCGCTCCACGCTGGTCATCGTCATCAGCCAGTCGGGCGAGACCATGGACACGCTGATGGCGCTGCGGCACGCCAAGGAGCAGAAGGCCCGCGTGCTGGCCATCTGCAACGCCAACGGGTCCACCATCCCGCGCGAGTCCGACGCCGTCCTCTACACGCACGCCGGTCCTGAGATCGCGGTCGCCTCGACGAAGGCCTTCCTCAGCCAGATCGTCGCCTGCTACCTGGTGGGGCTCTTCCTGGCCCAGGTGCGCGGCATGAAGTACGAGGACGAGATCGCCGCCATCGTCGACGATCTGCGCAAGCTGCCCGACGCCGTCGCGACGGTCCTGGCGAGCATGGAGGAGGTCCGCGCCCTGGGCCGCTCGCTCGCCGACGCGGACACCGTCCTGTTCCTCGGTCGGCACGTCGGGTTCCCGGTGGCGCTGGAGGGTGCCCTCAAGCTCAAGGAGCTCGCCTACATCCACGCCGAGGGCTTCGCGGCCGGCGAGCTCAAGCACGGGCCCATCGCCGTCATCGACCAGGGGACGCCGGTCGTCGTAATCGTGCCCTCCCCGCGGAGCCGCGAGTCGGTGCACGGGAAGGTGGTGTCCAACATCCAGGAGGTCCGCGCCCGCGGCGCCCGGACCATCGTGATCGCCGAGGAGGGCGACGAGGACGTCGTGCCCTACGCCGACCACCTCATCCGCGTGCCGCGCACCCCGACGCTGCTCGCGCCGGTGGTCACCACGGTGCCGCTGCAGGTGCTGGCCTGCGAGATCGCCGACACCCGCGGCTACGACGTCGACCAGCCCCGCAACCTCGCCAAGAGCGTCACCGTCGAATAGCAGAAGGACCCCTCGGCCCCCACCGCCCGCACGCCCGCGGCGGGACCCGGCCGAGGGGCCGTTTCATCCCGTCACCAGGCAGACTGACCCGGTGATCATCGGGATCGGGATCGACGTCGTGCCGGTCGAGCGGTTCGCGGCGTCGCTCGTCCGCACGCCGGGTCTGCGCGACCGGTTGTTCACCTCCGCCGAGCAGCACACGCCCTCGGGCGCGCCTCGCACCGCCGAGTCCCTGGCCGCGCGGTTCGCCGCCAAGGAGGCGCTGGCCAAGGCGCTCGGCGCCCCCGGCGACCTGCGGTGGCACGACGCGGAGGTCATCGTCGGCGACCGCGGCCGGCCGCACCTGGAGGTGCGGGGGAGCGTCGCCGGCCGCGCCGCCCAGCTCGGGGTGAGCGGCTGGCACGTCTCGCTCAGCCACGACGGCGGCATCGCCTCGGCGGTGGTCGTGGCCGAGGGCGTGGTCCGCGGGGACGCCGAGTGATCGGGCTGTTCACCGCCGAGGAGGTCCGGGCGGCCGAGGAGCCGCTGCTGGCCGCGACGCCCGAGGGGGCGCTCATGCAGCGCGCCGCGGCCGGTCTGGCCGCGGTGTGCGGCCGGCTGCTCGGCCCCGTCTACGGCCGGCGCGTCGCGCTGCTGGTGGGCAGTGGCAACAACGGAGGCGACGCGCTGTTCGCCGGGGCGCGGCTGGCCGGACGCGGCGCCCGCGTCACCGCCGTCCTGCTGACCCCTGACCGGGCGCACGGGGCGGGTCTCACGGCACTGCGCCGGTCCGGCGGTCGCGTCGTGCCGGCACGGAACCCCGGAGCGGAGGCGGTCGTCGCGCGGGCCGACCTCGTGCTGGACGGGATGCTGGGCATCGGCGGTCGCGGCGGGCTGCGCCAGGACGCGGCCGTGCTCGCCCGTGCGGCGGCAGCAGGAGCGGGCATCACCGTCGCCGTCGACGTCCCCAGCGGCATCGACGCCTCCACCGGCGAGGTGGACGGCGTCGCGTTCCCCGCCATGCACACGGTCACCTTCGGCGCGGTGAAGCGCGGGCTGGTCGTGGGGGAGGGGCGCGGTCACGCCGGGCAGGTGCACCTGGTGGACCTCGGGCTGGACCCGCACCTGCCCACCCCGACCGCCTGGCAGCTCACCGACGCCGACGTCGCCGCCCGCCTGGAGCCGCCGTCCGCCGGGGACGACAAGTACTCGCAGGGTGTCGTCGGCGTCCTCGCCGGATCGGCGGCCTACCCGGGTGCCGGGGTGCTGTGCGCCGGCGCCGCGCTGCGCACCCGTCCGGGGCTGGTCCGCTACGCCGGCGGCGCGGCCGACGGCGTGCGGGCGGCCTGGCCGGAGGCGATCGTGACCGAGGGCGGACCGGGGGGCGCCGGCCGCGTGCAGGCGTGGGTCGTCGGGCCGGGTGCGGGGACCGACGACGCCGCGCGCACCGTGCTGGCCGAGGTGCTCGCCACCGACGTCCCGGTCCTGGTCGACGCCGACGCCCTGACGCTGCTGGCCCGGGAGCCCGACCTGGTGCGACGGCGCAGCGCACCGACGGTCCTCACCCCGCACGACCGCGAGTTCGCCCGCTTCGGGACGGAGGTCGGCACCGACCGGATCGGCGCGGCCCGTCGGCTGGCCGCCGACCTGGGCGCCGTCGTCCTGCTCAAGGGCGACGCCACCGTCGTGGCCGACCCGGACGGGACGACGTTCGTCAACGGCACCGGGACGGCGGACCTGGCCACCGCGGGCACCGGCGACGTCCTCAGCGGGATCGCCGGGGCGGTCCTGGCCACCTCCGCCGCCACCGGCCTGCCGGCGGTCGAGGCGGCCGCGGTCGCCGCCCACCTGCACGGCCGCACCGGGCAGCTCGCGGCGCAGCGGGGACCCCTGGTCGCCGGCGATCTCGTCCGGCGGCTCCCCGAGGCCGTCGGCCGTGTCCGCGGGGTCGGGCCGGCCGTCCTGGGAGACTCACCGGCGTGACGACAACACCCGGAGCCGGCCGCGCCGAGGTGGTCGTCGATCTCGACGCGATCGCCGCGAACACCGCCGTTCTGCGCGAGCGGGTCGGCCGCCCGCTCATGGCCGTGGTCAAGGCCGACGGCTACGGCCACGGCCTGGTGCCCGCCGCCCGCGCCGTCCTCGCCGGCGGGGCGGACGCCCTCGGCGTCGCCGTCGTCGACGAGGCGCTCGCCCTGCGCGCGGCCGGCGTCACAGCGCCGGTCCTCGCCTGGCTGAACGGCCCGGGAGCCGACGTCGGCGCGGCGCTGGCCGCCGACGTCGAGCTGTCGGTCAACGCCGGCTGGGGGCTGGACGAGGTGGTCGCCGCCGCGCGCGCCGCGGGCCGGACCGCCCGCGTGCACCTGGCCGCCGACACCGGGCTCTCCCGCGAGGGCGCCACCCCGGACGTCTGGCCCGACCTGGTCGCCGCCGCGGCGCGCGCCCAGGGAGACGGCGACGTCGCCGTGGTGGGGCTGTGGAGCCACCTGGCCTACGCGGACGCGCCCACCCACCCGACGATCGGCGCCCAGGTGCGGGCTTTCGAGGAGGCCGTCGCCGTCGCCCGGGACGCGGGGCTGACCGACGCCCGGCGGCACCTGGCCAACTCGGCGGCGACGATCGCGCTGCCGGAGACCTGGTTCGACATGGTGCGCCCCGGCATCGCCCTGTACGGGCTGGACCCGCTGGGCGGCGACCCCCGCCAGTACGGCCTGCGCCCCGCGATGACGGTGCGGGCCCAGGTGGCGCACACCAAGCGGGTGCCGGCCGGTGCCGGCGTCTCCTACGGCCACACCTACGCCACGGATCGGGAGACGACGCTGGCCCTCGTGCCGGTCGGCTACGCCGATGGCATCCCGCGCGCGGTGGGCAACCGGGCGCCGGTGTGGGCCGCGGGCGCGCAGCGGCGGATCGCCGGCCGCGTGTGCATGGACCAATTCGTTCTCGACCTCGGGGACGACGCCGTCGCCGCGGGCGACGACGTGGTGCTGTGGGGCCCGGGCGAGGACGGCGAGCCGACGGCGCAGCAGTGGGCCGACGCCGCGGACACGATCCACTACGAGCTGGTCACCCGCGTCGGTGGCCGGTTCACCCGCCGCTACGTCGGCACGGCCGGTTCGGTCTGATGGCCCGCGCACCGCAGCTCCCGCACCCCAGCGCGCACACCGTCGGCGTCGTCGGCGCCCTGGTCGGCCTGGCCGCCGCCGGGACGGCCGCCGGGGTGGCACTCACCCGCATCGCCCGGCGCCGGCTGGACGTCGGCGGCCTCCGTCCGGCCGACCTGGCCGCCGTGCCCGACGCCGAGCTGCGCGCCAACGACCCGCTCGGCGCGGAGGCGCGGCGTGCCGACCGCACGGCCGTGGTGCGGGCCGACGACGGAGTGCTGCTCAACGTGGAGGAGGTCGGACCGCCGGACGCGCCCCTGACCGTCGTCTTCGTGCACGGTTACACCCTGTCGATGGGCTCGTGGGCCTTCCAGCGCCGCACGCTGGGAGCGCAGCTGGCGACCGCCAACGGGCACCGGCCCGCCGCCCGGCTGGTCTTCTACGACCAGCGCGGGCACGGTGGCTCGGGGCGCGGGCCCAGCGAGCACTCGACCATCGAGCAGCTGGCGTGCGACCTGGCAGCGGTGCTGGAGGCCCGGGTGCCGCGCGGCCCGATCGTGCTCGTGGGCCACTCCATGGGCGGGATGACCGTCATGGGGCTGGCCGCGGAGCGGCCCGAGCTGTTCGGCACCCGGGTGGTCGGGGCGGCCCTGCTCTCGACCTCGAGCGGCAACCTGGCGGACCTCACGTTCGGTCTCCCCGAGTTCCTGACGCGGGTGCGGGCGGCGGTGCTGCCGATCGCGGCCTGGACGATGCGCCGCCGGCCGGCCATCGCCGAGGGCACCCGGCGCGCGGCCGCGGACCTCATCTCGGTCGTCACCCGCTCGCTGTCGTTCGCCTCGCCCGACGTCGATCCGGCGCTGGTCCACTACGTCGACGCCATGATCGCGGGGACGCCGGTCGACGTGATCGCGGAGTTCTACCCGGCGCTGGCGGGGCTGGACGAGACGGGGGCGCTGGAACCGCTGCGCCGCGTGCCGACGCTGGTGCTCACCGGCGACGCCGACCGGATGATCCCCAAGGAGCACAGCGAGCTGATCGTGGAGCGGCTCCCGGACGCCGAGTTCGTCGTCGTTCCGGAGGCGGGGCACATGGTCCTGCTGGAGAAGCCGGACGTGGTCGACGAGGCGCTCACCGGGCTGCTGCGCCGGGTCGCGGCCGCCCAGCCGGCGGTGCGCTGACGATGGCTCCGCGACCGCCGCGGCTGGACGCGACCGCCGGGGAGGTGGCGCGGACCGCGGCTGCTGCCCCCGGCTGGGACGAGTTGGCCGCCGTGGCCCGCGACTGCGTCGCCTGCCCCGAGCTGGCGTCCACCCGACAGCACGTCGTGGTCGGCGACGTGCCGGCGTCGGGACGTCCGCGACTGGTCCTGGTCGGCGAGGCGCCGGGCGCCACCGAGGACGAGACCGGCCGGCCGTTCGTCGGGAAGTCCGGCCAGCTGCTGGACCAGCTGCTGGCCGAGGCGGGACTGGACCGCGCGCAGGCGGCGGTCCTCAACATCGTGAAGTGCCGCCCGCCCGGCAACCGGACGCCGAAGGCCCCGGAGGTGGCGCGGTGCAGCGGGTGGCTGCACCGTCAGCTCGAGCTCCTCGACGCACCCGTCGTGGTCGCGCTGGGGCTCTCGTCCGCGAAGTGGTTCCTCGGGCCCCGCACCGTGCTCGCCGCCGTCCGCGGCCGCCCGCACGAGGTGGACGGGCGGGCCGTCTGGGCCACCTACCACCCGTCGGCCGCGATCCGGTTCGGGCCGAAGGGCGCCCCCCGGGCCGGGCTGCTGGCCGACCTCACCGCCGTCGCCGGCTCGCTGGGAGGAACCGCGTGAAGGCCGAGCACCTGCTCCCCACCGTCGAGGACACCGAGCAGCTGGGTGCGGCGCTCGCCGACGTCGTCGTCCCCGGTGACCTGGTGATCCTGGTCGGGCCGCTGGGCGCCGGGAAGACCGCGCTGACCCGGGGCCTGGGCCGCGGGCTGGGCGTGAGCGAGCCGGTCACCTCGCCCACCTTCGTCATCGCCCGCGTGCACACCGGGGGACGGCTGCCGCTGGTGCACGTGGACGCCTACCGCCTGGGCGGTGCGGCCGACGTCGACGACCTGGACCTCGACGTCACCGTGGCGGACTCGGTGACCGTCGTCGAGTGGGGGCAGGGGCTGGTCGAGCAGCTGACCGACGAGCACCTCGAGGTGCGGTTGGACCGCCGCGACGACGACGTCCGCACCGCCCTGCTCGTGCCGCACGGCCCCGGCTGGGAGCGGCGCGTCGGCTGAACCGGGCTCAGTTGCGGAAGACGACCAGCCGCAGCATCACGAAGTTCCAGGCGGTGCCCAGCCCCTGCGAGATCGCCCAGGCCAGCGTGATCCGCCACGAGGACTCCGGCAGCACGGCGAGGGCGAGCGCGTTGACGCCCAGGATCAGGAAGAACGTCGTCCCGTAGAGCAGCGCGAAGCCGCCTGCCCGTCTCGCGCCGCCCTCCACCTGGAAGGCCCACCGCCGGTTGAGCGCGTACGCGGTGGTGGTGCCGGCGACGAAGCTCAGCGCCCGCGCGACGTAGGTGGACAGTCCCAGGTGCAGGCCGAGCGAGTACACCGACAGGTCGACGATCGCGCTGAAGCCGCCGACGATCGCGAAGCGCACGAGCTGGCCCAGCAGCCCGGAGCGGGCCGCTGCGGCGTCGTCCTGGACCACGTCGACGTCCTCCCGGTGAGCCGCACCGGAACGCGTCCCGGCTCCGGCTGGGTGCCGGTCCCGGGCATTCTCTCCTGCCCGGTCCCCGGCCGGTGACGGCGCCCGGATGACGCCGGACGGCACCGGGTAGGGCGGCGCCGTGGCAGCCACCCAGGACGGTCCCGAGCTCCATCCGGTCACCCGCGAACTGGCCGAAGGGCCCGACTACACGGTCATCAGCACGCTGCTGCCCGACGGGAACATCGAGTCCGAGCGGATCATCGTCCGGATCGAGGCGGAGCGGCAGACCATCCTGGAGTAGCGGGCGGACCGGGGTCGCCGGCGCGCGCACTACCCTCGCCTCTCGTGCTCGTCCTCGCGCTCGACACCGCCACCCCGACCCTCGTCGCAGGTGTGGCCCGGTGGACGCCGGAGGGCACCGCGGTGCTGGCCGAGCGGGCCGTGCCGTCGGGCACGAAGCACGCAGAGCTCCTCACCCCGGCGATCCGGGCGGCGCTCGACGACGCCGGGGTGGCGCTGGCCGATCTCGGGGCGCTGGTCACCGGACTGGGTCCCGGCCCGTTCACCGGGCTGCGGGTCGGCATCGTGACCGCGGCGGCGCTGGCCGACGCCCGGGGGCTCCCCGTGATCGGCGTCTGCTCGCTGGACGCCGTCGGCGCGGGTGCCCGCACGGTGGTCACCGACGCCCGCCGCAAGGAGGTCTACTGGGCCGTCTACGACGCCGCCGGTGCCCGCGTCGACGGGCCGGGCGTGGTGCGCCCGGACGAGCTCGGCCGGCCCGGGCCCTTCGTCGGCGACCCGGCGTTCGCCGAGCGGCTCGGCGCCGCGGTCGAGCGCGCCGAGGTGACGACGGCGGGGCTGCTGCGTGCCGCGGCTCCCCAGCTCGCGGACCCGTCGTCCGCGGCGCCGCTGGTGCCGCTGTACCTGCGCCGCCCCGACGCCGTGCCGCCGACCGCCATCAAGACGGTCACGCAGTGATCGAGCTGCGGCCGATGCGGCCGGCCGACCTCGCCGCGGTCATGGAGCTCGAGGAGGAGCTCTTCGCGCCCGACACGTGGACCGCGGCGATGTACCGCGAGGAGCTGGCGCTGACCGACACCCGGCACTACCTGGTCGCCGAGGACGGCGGCACGGTGGTCGGGTACGCCGGCCTGATCGCCTACGACGACGAGGCGCACGTCGCCACCATCGGCGTCACCGGTTCCCGGCAGGGCGAGGGCACCGGAGCCCTGCTCCTGGACGCGCTGCTCGCCGAGGCCGACCGCCGCAGCCCGGTGGTGCTGCTGGAGGTGCGGGCGGACAACGAGCACGCGCAGGAGCTCTACCGCCGCCGCGGCTTCACCGAGATCGGCCGCCGCCGCGGCTACTACCAACCGAGTGGCACCGACGCCGTCGTGATGAGGAGGACAAAGCCGTGAGCGAGCCGCTGGTGCTCGGGTTCGAGACCTCCTGCGACGAGACGGGGGTCGGGATCGTGCGCGGGCACACCTTGCTGGCCGATGCCCTGGCGACCTCCATGGCCGAGCACGAGCGGTTCGGGGGGGTGGTGCCCGAGATCGCCTCGCGGGCGCACCTGGAGGCGATGGTGCCGACGGTGCACCGCGCCCTCGCCGACGCCGGTATCGCCGCCTCCGACATCGATGCGGTCGCGGTCACCAGCGGGCCGGGGCTGACCGGTGCGCTGCTCGTCGGCGTCGCGGCGGCGAAGGCCTACGCGCTGGCGCTGGACAAGCCGCTCTACGGCGTCAACCACCTCGCCGCGCACGTCGCCGTCGACGAGCTGCAGCACGGGCCGCTCGCCGAGCCGTCGATCGCGATGCTGGTCTCCGGCGGGCACAGCTCGCTGCTGCTCGTGCCGGACCTCGCCCAGGACGTGCAGCCGCTCGGGCGCACGATCGACGACGCCGCGGGGGAGGCCTTCGACAAGGTCGCCCGCGTGCTGGGCATGCCCTTCCCCGGTGGCCCGCCGATCGACAAGGCGGCGCGGGACGGCGACCCGTCGGCGATCGCGTTCCCCCGCGGGCTGACCGGACCCCGCGACGCCCCGTACGACTTCTCCTTCTCCGGGCTGAAGACCGCCGTCGCCCGGTGGGTGGAGGCCCGGGAGCGCGCCGGTGAGCCGGTGCCGCTGGCGGACGTCGCCGCGTCCTTCCAGGAGGCGGTGGCCGACGTGCTCACCGCCAAGGCCGTGCGGGCCTGCCGCGACCACGGCGTCGACCACCTCGTGCTCGGCGGGGGGGTGGCGGCCAACTCGAGGCTGCGTGCGTTGGCCGAGGAGCGCTGCGAGAAGGCCGGCATCGTGCTGCGGGTCCCGAGCCCCAAGCTGTGCACCGACAACGGTGCGATGGTCGCGGCGCTCGGCTCGCGCCTGGTCGCGGCGGGCGTGGCGCCGTCGGCACCCGATCTCGGGGCCGACAGCGCCCTGCCCGTCGACGTCGTCAGCCGCTGACGTGCCTCTGCCGCCGGTGATCCGTCCGCTCGCGCCGGACGAGCTCGCGACGGCGCAGGGGATCGAGCGCGCCGCGGGGCGGGTCTTCGCCGACGTGGGGATGCCGGAGATCGCCGCCGACGACCCGCTGCCGGCCGCCGAGCTCGACCGGTACCGGCGGGCCGGCCTCGCCTGGGTGGCGGTCGACGGGGACGACGGGCCGGTCGGCTACCTCCTCGCCGAGCCGGTGGACGGGGCGCTGCACGTCGAGCAGGTCTCGGTGCACCCCCGGGCCGCACGCCGGGGAGTGGGGCGGGCGCTGCTCGAGCACGCCGCCACGCACGCCGCGGCGGCCGGCCGCACGGCGCTGACCCTGACCACCTTCGCGGACGTGCCCTGGAACGCGCCCTACTACCGCCGATGCGGGTTCCGCGTGCTGGAGGAGCGCGAGTGGACGCCCGGGCTGCGGGCGATCCGCGAGCGGGAGGCGGCGCACGGCCTGGACCGGTGGCCCCGGGTCTGCATGCGCCGGGATCTGTAGCGGGCCGCCGGCTGCTGAGGAGGCGTTCCGTGGCAGGGCGCGGGGACGGTCACCGCAGGGCGAGCACCACGCAGATGGAGGCCAGGACCAGGGCGACCGGCGTCATGACCAGGCGCTCCGGCCGGCTGCGCGAGACGGCGTTCATGACCACGCCGATCGCGAGGTACGCCGTCAGCACCCAGATGCCGACGTCGGCCACGCCGGCGGCGAGGACCTCGACGGCTCCGGCGGACTGCAGCAGGAGCAGGGCGAAGAACGCGTAGAGGGCGATCGACACGCCGCTGCCGATGCGCAGTCGCGCGGGCAGGACGTCGTGCCGGCCGCCCCACGCGAATCGCCCCAGGGGTGCCCCGGAGGCGAGCAGTGCCTGGAAGACGGCCAGGCAGCCGAGGAGGACCACGCCCAGCACCGCGACGACCATGATCACGCACGCACGCTAGCGGCCCGTCAGCCGCTGACGTCGCAGACGAGCACCGTGGGCGCGCCGGCCACGCGGGTGACGACGACGGTCGCGGTCCCGCCGGCGTCGGTGCGCAGCTGCCGGGCGAGCGCCTCGGGCTCGATGGGGGAACCGCGCTTCTTGACCACGACCCGGCCCACCCCGCGCGTCCGCAGCAGCGCCCGGAGCTTCTTGAGGTTGAACGGCAGCACCTCGTCGACCCGGTAGGAGCTGACCCACGGGGACTCCGCGGCCGTGCCGGAGGTCAGGTAGGCGATCGTGTCGTCGACCAGGGTCGCGCCGAGGTCGGCGGCCACCATCGACATCAGCCCCGACCGGATCAGCGCCGGGTCCGGCTCGTGCAGCCACCCGCGGACGGGGCCGACGGGCGCGTGCCCGGGGTCGGCGTCCGCCGTCAGCTCGTGGACGGCGCCGTCGCGCACGAGCGTCGCCCGCCGCCAGGTGGCCGACACCGCCGGGCCCCAGAGCAGTGCCTCGACGATCGAGCCACCGGCCGAGACCCACTCCGCCTCGATGCCCGCGGGCACCCGGTCGTGGTCGAGCCCGGGGGCCACCTTGACCACCGACGTCGGCACCTTCTCCAGCAGCGCGGCGACTGTCGACCAGGGGGGCGACCAGCGGTCCGGGTCGAGCTGCCGGCGCCCGCCGGCCCGCCGGGCGGGGTCGAGGACGGCGGCCGAGCAGCCGGCCACCTCGCCACCACGGGCCGCGGCGACCAGCTCCACCGCGTCGCCGGCCACCACCCAGACGTCGTCGGCGAGGCCGAGCGCCTCGACGTTGGCGGCGGTCAGCTCGCGGGCGACCGGATCGAGGTCCACGGCCAGCACGCGCGCACCCGCCCGGGCGAGCGCGATCGTGTCCGTACCCGCCGCGCAGCCGAGGTCGGCCACCGAGTCGGCGCCGCCGGCCAGCAGCCGGCCCGCGCGACGGGCGGCCAGCTCGGGTCGGCCGGCCTGCTCGAGGGCGTCGGAGGTGAACAGCATCCGGTCGGCGTCCGGGCCGAACGCCGGCCGCGCCTTCTGCCGCTGGCGGGCGATGCCCCACGCCGGCCCGGCCAGGTCGGCGCCGACCTCCGCCCGCAGCCGGGTCAGCCCGGCGACCGGATCGGCCCCGGCGTCCAGCAGGGCTCCCGCCCTGGTCAGCGCCGCGGCGCCCTCCGGCGTGGCCAGGGCGCGCAGCTGGCGCACCGTCTCGGCGGCCTGCACGTCGGTGTCCGGATCCACCGGCACAGCGTGGCGCACGTGTCGATCCGCCCGGCGCTCACCCACCACGGGGACCGGGTTGAGCGGCTGGCACTCTCGTGGGTAGAGTGCCAACCGACACGGGCTGGCGCCCGACCCCCGCGACGGCGGGTGCCCGGATCCCGTGCCACAGCATCAGCACCACCAGCAGTACCTGCCACCTGCCGTCCTACCACCGAAGGGGGCGTCACCTCGTGACGACCGCTACCAAGGTCAGCATCAAGCCGCTGGAGGACCGTGTGGTGGTCCAGGCCAACGAGGCCGAGACCACCACCGCCTCCGGTCTGGTCATCCCGGACACCGCCAAGGAGAAGCCCCAGGAGGGCACCGTCGTCGCCGTCGGCCCCGGCCGCATCGACGACAACGGCAACCGCGTCCCGCTCGACGTGAACGTGGGCGACGTGGTCATCTACTCGAAGTACGGCGGCACCGAGGTCAAGTACGCCGGCGAGGAGTACCTCGTGCTCTCCGCCCGCGACCTGCTCGCCGTCGTGGAGAAGTGACCGCAGGTCACTAGCTCCACCACGCATTTCTCCGACCGCCCCGGCGACCCGTACACCGGGTCCCGGGGCGGTCGCCTTTTGCCTTGCACGAATTGATCGGAAGAGGGCGCATGGCCAAGATCATCAAGTTCAACGAGGACGCCCGTCGCTCGCTCGAGCGCGGCGTCGACAAGCTCGCCGACGCGGTCCGCGTGACCATCGGCCCGCGTGGCCGCAACGTCGTCATCGACAAGAAGTTCGGCGCGCCCACGATCACCAACGACGGCGTGACGATCGCGCGCGAGATCGACCTCGAGGACCCCTACGAGAACCTCGGCGCGCAGCTGGCGAAGAACGTCGCCACCAAGACCAACGACGTCGCCGGTGACGGCACCACCACCGCCACCGTGCTCGCCCAGGCGCTGGTCCACGAGGGCATGCGCAACGTCGCCGCCGGGGCCAACCCGATGGCACTGGGCCGCGGCATGCGCGCCGCCCTCGACGCGGTGCACGCCGCCCTCGACGCCGCCGCCATCCCGGTCGAGGACCGCGCCGCGATCGCCGGCGTCGCCACCATCTCCGCCCAGGACGCCACCGTCGGCGACCTGATCGGCGAGGCCATGGAGCGAGTCGGCAAGGACGGCGTCATCACCGTCGAGGAGAGCAACACCCTCGAGACCGACCTGGACGTCACCGAGGGCGTGCAGTTCGACAAGGGCTACCTCTCGCCGTACTTCGTCACCGACCAGGAGGCCATGGAGGCCGTCCTGGACGACGCCCTCGTGCTGCTGGTCAGCGGCAAGATCGGCGCACTGGCCACCCTGCTCCCGCTCCTGGAGAAGGTGCTCGGCTCCGGCGCCCGGCCGCTGCTCATCGTCGCCGAGGACGTCGAGGGCGAGGCGCTGTCCACGCTCGTCGTGAACTCGATCCGCAAGACCATCAAGGTCGTCGCGGTGAAGTCGCCCTACTTCGGCGACCGCCGCACGGCGTTCATGACCGACCTCGCGATCGTCACCGGCGGTCAGGTCGTCAGCGAGGACGTCGGCCTGTCGCTGGAGTCGGTCGGCCTGGAGGTGCTCGGCACCGCCCGCCGGGTGACCGTCACCAAGGACGCCACCACGATCGTCGACGGCGGCGGCGCCTCCGACACGATCGCCGACCGCGTCGCCCAGATCCGGCGCGACATCGAGAACACCGACTCCGACTGGGACCGCGAGAAGCTCCAGGAGCGCCTCGCGAAGCTGGCCGGCGGCATCGGTGTCATCCGCGTCGGTGCGGCCACCGAGGTGGAGCTCAAGGAGCGCAAGCACCGCATCGAGGACGCCATCGCGGCCACCCGCGCGGCGGTCGAGGAGGGGGTCATCCCCGGCGGCGGCTCGGCGCTGGTGCACGCGGCGGAGGCCGTCGACGCCCTCGACCTCCAGGGCGACGAGCTGACCGGCGCCCGCGCCGTCCGGACCGCCCTGGACGCCCCCGCGGTGCAGATCGCGGAGAACGCCGGCTTCGAGGGCCGCGTCGTCGTCAGCAAGACCCGCGAGGCCGGCAAGGGCCAGGGCTTCAACGCCGCGACGGGGGAGTACGGCGACCTGCTCGCGCAGGGCGTCATCGACCCGGTCAAGGTCACCAAGGCCGCGCTGGAGAACGCGATCTCGATCGCGGCGATGATCCTGACCACCGATTCCGCGGTCGTCGAGGCCCCGGAGGAGGAGGACGAGCACGCCGGCGGGCACCACACCCACGGCCACTCGCACGGCGGCCACGGCCACAGCCACTGAAAGAGGACCCCGTTCCCCTCACGCCTCGCACGCTCGGCGTGAGCCTCTGAACGGGGCCGGGATGAACTGAGAGGGCCCGGTCCAGATTTCTGGACCGGGCCCTCTCGGCGTTCGTGGTGGGGTGTCAGACCCCGGCTGCGACGGCGGCCGGCTCGGCGGCGATCAGCCGGGCCCGCTCCTCCTCGCTCATCCCGCCCCAGACCCCGTACGGCTCGCGCACCGACAGTGCGTGCTTGAGGCAGGCGTCGACGACCGGGCAACGCCCGCAGACGGCCTTCGCCGCGGCCTGGCGCCGCGCCCGGGCGGGCCCGCGCTCACCGTCGGGGTGGAAGAAGAGGGACGTGTTCTCGCCACGGCAGGAACCGTGGAGCTGCCAGTCCCAGACCTCGGCGACGGGCGTCGGGAGTCTGCGGATGTCGGCCATGTCTCCTCCAGGCTTCGATCGAGCCGGAGGACCTTCCGGCTTCAAGGCGGCGGTGCCCGACGCCCCGCATGGTCAAACACGTCGTGATCGCAACTTTTCGCTCCGACCACCCGTCCGTGGCCCTCACCCGCGGGGGTGAGGGCCGCTGTTGCCCACCCCCGGAGTCGATCAAGGTGGAACAGCGCCGTGCCGAATCCGGGAGGGGGAGAGACCCGGATCCGCGCACGACGAGCGCGGAGGCGCGGGGCTCCCCCTGGTGGGGAGCCCCCGCCGAAGCGACCACCCGGCCGGGGTCAGCCCCGGCCGGTACGGACCCGGTACGACCGCCGGGCTGAGCGAGGAGCTGGCGTGATCGACGACAGGATGCGCGCGACCGGGAACCCCGGTGCGACCGTGTGGGTGTACGACGAGCGCCGGCGGGTCCGGGACGACGTCGCCTCGCGACTGGTCGCGCTGTCCTTCGTCGGCCGGGTGGAGGTGGTGGGTGACCCCGCGTCCCTGATGTCGCGGCTGGACACCCGGGCCCCCGACGTCCTCATCGTCGGCACCCAGCGCGCGGTCGACACCGGCCTCACCGCCGCCACCCAGGCGCTGCGCGCCCATCCCGGCCTGCCGGTCCTGGTGCTCGGTGCCCCCGACGACGCCGAGAGCGTCCGGGCGGCCGTCGCGTTCGGCGCCCGCGGCTACCTGCGCTGGGACGCCAGCCCGATCGAGATGGGCCTGGGTCTGTCCCGCGTCGGCCTGCGTCCCGAGGGCGCCCGCATCCCGCAGCAGCACTCGAGCCCGCAGCTGGCCGGTGCGTCGTCGTGGAGCGGGGCCACCCCGCTGGCCGGCTCCGCCCCGACCACGGTGCGCTCGACGGTCCGGGAGGCCGCGCCCGCCGCCGCCCTGTCGATGCGCGAGATGCAGGTGCTCACCGGCATGAGCCAGGGCAAGAGCAACGCCCAGATCGGCCGCGAGCTCTACCTGTCCGAGGACACCATCAAGACCCACGCCCGGCGGCTGTTCCGCAAGCTGGGCGCGAAGGACCGCGCGGAGGCCGTCGCCATCGGTTTCCGCCGGGGCGTCATGAGCTGACCACCCGCTCCACCCCGCACGTCCTCGCCCGGACCCCGCTTCCGCGGGTGTCCGGGCGAGCTGCGTTCAGATGCAGGAGTGGTTGCGGTCGAACCCGCCGGCGATCCACTGCGTCATGACCACCTGACCGCCGGGCGTCAGCGGAGGCAGGGTGCAGGCTCGCCAGGCCGCGGTGGCATCGGCGCCGGTGGCCAGCCAGCTGGGCAGACCTCGCAACGGGCTGTCGGAGCGCACCGCCGATCCGGTGATGACGTTCCACTGGTACCCAGTGGAGTACAGCCCGACCCCGGCCACACCGATCTCGGTGAAGTACTCCACCATCCCCTCGAGCGCAGCCACGTTGCGCTGCTGGCCGGCGGCGGAGCTCTCCCAGCTGTTCTCCGTCTCGACGTCCAGCCACCAGCGGTAGTCCTGCGGGCGGCTCACGCCTCGGGCCGTGGCGTCGGCCACCGCGAGTGCGCGGCCGTACTCGTAGGCGCAGGCGGTGCTCGGCTCGCCGCTGCACGTGCCGTAGCGGTTTTCTCCGCTCGTCGGCCACACGCTGGCGAGGGCCTTGCCGGGGTTGGCCGTGTTGACGTACAGCTGCACCCGCGGCTGCGCGGTGTCTCCTGTCGATCCGGCGGCCCAGGCCAGCTCGTCGGCCAGGCACGGGTTCGTCTGGTTCGCGATGCCGCGGTTGACGCCGACGATCGCGAACGACTGGCCCACCGGCAGGGCCGTGCCGCACTTGTCGTGGGAGACGTCGACGCCGACACCGGTCCACAAGACCGCGTGGTACCGGTGGAGGAAGGCCGCCATGGCCCCGCGGGTCACCGAGGTCAGCGGATGGAAGCCGCCGTCGGAGTAACCGGTGGTGATGTTCTGCTCGCCGAGCCAGCGGACGGCGCCGCAGGACACGCTCGACGTGGCGACGTCGGGGAAGGGTCGGCTCGCGCAACGTGGCGCGGCGGCCTGGCCGTGGGCGAGCCGGTAGAGGAACAGCGCCATCGCCTGCCGGGTCACCGGAGCGGCCGGCTTGAACGTGCCGTCGGGATAGCCGCCGGTCACTCCCAGGGCGACCAGCCAGGAGATCGAGCCACACGCGGGTGCGTCGACTGCGACGTCGGGGAACGGCGGCCGGCTGCACGCCGGCGCGCTGCCACTGCCGGGGTGGGCGAACCGGTAGAGGAACAGTGCCATCGCCTGGCGGGTCACCGGCGCTGCCGGCCGGTACGTGCCGTCGGAGTAGCCGCTGGTGATGCCGTTGGTGACCAACCAGTCGATGTCGGTGGCGAACGGGGCGCCGGCGGGGACGTCGTCGAACCGGTGGCCGGCCGAGGCGGCAGGGGCGAGGACGAGCGTGGCGGCGAGAAGAGCGACCACCAGGGGGAGGACGGCGCGGCTCCTCCGGTCACAGCTCAGCACGCGGGTACCGCCCTCGGTGTCAGCGACCTCTCGGTGGCACCGCGTGAGTCGCCGGCCCCGGTCGAGGCTGGTTCTACCAGGGGAACGCGCCGCCGCTGAGCCGCGGACGGTTCCGGC
The DNA here is from genome assembly GCF_900102425.1 of Blastococcus aurantiacus. GTDB lineage: Bacteria > Actinomycetota > Actinomycetes > Mycobacteriales > Geodermatophilaceae > Blastococcus > Blastococcus aurantiacus. Next base: position 81,203 of record NZ_FNBT01000008.1, on the reverse strand, counting down.
CGTCACAGGCGGCACACCCGCCCCGTCGCCCCCTGGCGTCAGTCGTCGCGGGCGTGCCGGCCGGTGCCGTGCCGGCCCGTGGGCTCCTCGTTCTCGGCGAGCGCGGCGACGCCGTCGGCGTAGCCGCTCGCGTAGTCCCAGCTGACGTAGTCGTCGGGGTCGGGGTCGAAGGGCGGCTCGTGCCTGCCGGTCTGCCCCTCGTCGAGCAGCTGGCGCAGGTTGGCCGCCATCAGCGCCCAGTCGACGTGGTGCTCCTCGTCGCAGTCGGGGCAGTCGACGACGATGCCCTTCACCCCGGTGGGCTCCAGCAGGGTGCGGAAGACCTCGAGCTCGGCGAGGTCGTCGAGGATCCCCGCACGCTCCTCGAGAGTGAGCGGCGGTGGACCCTGGTCGCCCGGACCGAAGTCCGGGTCCGAGGCACCGAAGTCGAGGCCGGAGCCGTCGTCGAACCCAGACACGGTGACCACGGTAACGGCCCGGCGGGCGGCGCACCGCCCCCCGGGCACCGCCGCCTACGATCGAGGCGGACTTCCTGCGCCCGGTCGGGGTGCCGGCCGGAGTCCGTTCCCGACCCTGAAGGGGTGGCGACCCACATGCAGCCCGACTTCGTGCCCGAGCTGCCGGCGAAGTTCGCCCCGCTCGGCCTCACCTACGACGACGTCCTGCTCATCCCGGGCGCGTCCGACATCGTGCCGACCGAGGTCGACACCAGCAGCCAGGTCACCCGGCGCATCCGCCTCGCCGTGCCGCTGCTCTCCAGCGCGATGGACACCGTCACCGAGGCGCGTATGGCCATCGCCATGGCGCGCGTCGGCGGCATGGGCGTCCTGCACCGCAACCTGGCGGCCGAGGACCAGGCCGGCCAGGTCGACCTGGTCAAGCGGTCGGAAGCGGGCATGGTCACCAACCCGGTCACCTGCACGCCCGACAACACCCTCGCCGAGGTCGACGAGCTGTCGGCCCGCTACCGGATCTCCGGCGCCCCGGTGGTCGACGCCGACGGCGTCCTGCTGGGCATCGTCACCAACCGCGACATGCGCTTCGAGAGCGACCCCAACCGGCTCGTGCGCGACGTCATGACGCCGATGCCGCTGATCACCGCCCCCGTGGGTGTGGACGCCGACACCGCTCTCGCCCTGCTGTCCAAGCACAAGGTCGAGAAGCTGCCGCTGGTCGACGCCGCCGGCCGGCTGCGCGGGCTGATCACCGTCAAGGACTTCGTCAAGCGCGACCAGTTCCCGCTCTCCACCAAGGACGCCAACGGGCGGCTCGTCGTCGGTGCTGCCCTCGGCGTGGGCGAGGACGCCTACAAGCGCGCCGGGCTGCTGGTGGACGCGGGCGTGGACGTGCTCGTCGTCGACACCGCCCACGGCCACCAGCGCGCCGTCCTCGACATGGTCGCCCGGGTGAAGAAGGACTTCGGTGGCGACAACGGCGTCGAGGTCGTCGGCGGCAACATCGCCACCCGCGCCGGCGCCCAGGCGCTCGTGGACGCCGGGGCGGACGCGGTGAAGGTCGGCGTCGGACCGGGCTCCATCTGCACCACCCGCGTCGTCGCCGGTGTCGGCGTCCCGCAGGTCAGCGCCATCTACGAGGCGTGGCTGGCGGCCGGCCCGGCCGGCGTGCCGGTGATCGCCGACGGTGGGCTCCAGTACTCCGGCGACATCGCCAAGGCGCTGGTCGCCGGCGCGGACACCGTGATGATCGGCGGGCTGTTCGCCGGCGTCGAGGAGGCCCCCGGCGAGCTCGTCTTCATGAACGGCAAGCAGTACAAGACCTACCGGGGCATGGGCTCGCTGGGCGCCATGCAGAAGCGCGGCAACCAGTCCTTCAGCCGTGACCGCTACTTCGCCGACGACGTGCTCTCCGACGACAAGCTCGTCCCCGAGGGCATCGAGGGCCAGGTGCCCTACCGCGGCGCCCTGTCCGGCGTCGCCCACCAGCTCGTCGGCGGCCTGCGCGCCTCCATGGGCTACGCGGGCGCGGCCACGGTCAACGACCTCAAGGAGCGCGGACAGCTGACCCGCATCACGTCCGCCGGGCTGGTCGAGAGCCACCCGCACGACATCCAGATGACCGTCGAGGCACCGAACTACCGGGGACGTTGATGAGCGCGCGCGACACCGTCGAGATCGGGCTCAACCGCTTCGCCCGGCGCGGCTACGACCTCGACGAGGTCTCGATCGTCCCCTCCCGGCGCACCCGCGATGTCGACGACGTCTCCACCGCCTGGCAGATCGACGCCTTCCGGTTCGGCATCCCGCTGGTCACCAGCCCGTCGGACGCCGTGGTCAGCCCGGCCACCGCGATCGCGGTCGGCGAGGCCGGCGGCCTCGGCGTGCTCAACGCCGAGGGCCTGTGGGGGCGCTACGAGGACCCGCTGCCGGTCTACCGGAAGCTGCGCGAGGCCGCGGGCGCCGAGGCGCCGCCGGTGGCGCTGCTGCAGGAGGTCTACGCCGAGCCGGTCAAGCCCGAGCTGATCGCCGACCGCATCCGCGAGATGCGCGACGCCGGCGTCACCACCGCCGTCCGGGTCTCGCCGCAGCACACCGTGCAGCTCGCGCCGACGATCCTCAAGGCGGGCGTGGACCTGCTGGTGATCCAGGGCACGATCGTCTCCGCCGAGCACGTGACCACCGGGGGAGACGCGCTCAACCTCAAGGAGTTCATCGCCGACCTCGACGTCCCGGTGATCGTGGGTGGGGCGGCGAACTACACGACGGCGCTGCACCTCATGCGCACCGGCGCGGCCGGCGTGATCGTGGGCGTGGGCGCCGACACCTACTCCACGACCGACGCCGTCATGGGCATCCGGGTGCCGCTGGCCAGCGCGATCGCCGACGCCGCCGCCGCACGCCGCGACTACCTGGACGAGACCGGCGGCCGCTACGTGCACGTCATCGCCAACGGCCGGATCGAGACCAGCGGCGCCATCGCCCGGGCGCTGGCCTGCGGCGCTGACGCCGTCCAGCTGGGGGAACCGCTGCGGATCGCGGCCGAGGCACCCGGGGGCGGCATCTGGTGGGACTCCGTGGCGGCGCACCCCCGCCTGCCCCGCGGGGCGACGTCGGCCCCGGTCGAGCCGGCCGGCTCGCTGCACGACGTGCTGCACGGGGCGGCGGAGTCCGCCGACGGCCGCACCAACCTCTTCGGTGCCCTGGCCCGCACGATGGCCAAGACCGGCTACCGCGACCTCAAGGAGTTCCAGCGGGTGGACCTGGTCATCGGTGGAGCGATCGGGGACGAGACCCGCTGATGGACTTCCCGACCGTCCTCGTCGTCGACTTCGGTGCCCAGTACGCGCAGCTGATCGCCCGGCGGATCCGGGAGGCCGGGGTCTACTCCGAGATCGTCTCCTCCGAGGTCCCGGCCGCGGAGATCGTCGCCCGCAAGCCCGCGGCGATCATCCTGTCCGGCGGGCCGTCGAGCGTGTACGCGCCCGAGGCCCCGCAGGTCGACCCGACCCTGTTCGAGGCCGGCGTCCCGGCCTTCGGCATCTGCTACGGCTTCCAGGCGATGGCCGCCTCCCTGGGCGGCACCGTGGCCCGCACCGGCGACCGCGAGTACGGCGGCACCCCGCTGACCGTCACCACCGAGGGCCGGCTGTTCGGCGACCTGCCGCTGGAGCAGAACGTCTGGATGAGCCACGGGGACGCCGTCAGCGCCGCGCCTCCCGGGTTCACGGTCACCGCCACCTCCACCGGCGCCCCGGTCGCGGCCTTCGAGGACGTCGACCGGAAGCTCGCCGGCGTCCAGTTCCACCCCGAGGTGCGGCACACCGCGCACGGGCAGACCGTCCTCGAGCACTTCCTGTTCGACATCGCCGGCCTCGAGCCGACCTGGACCATGGCCAACGTCGTCGAGGAGCAGGTCGAGCGGATCCGGGAGCAGGTCGGCGAGGGCCGGGCGCTGTGCGCGCTGTCCGGCGGTGTCGACTCCGCTGTCGCCGCGGCTCTGGTGCAGCGGGCGATCGGTGACCGGCTCACCTGCGTCTACGTCGACCACGGGCTGATGCGCGAGGGCGAGACCGAGCAGATCGAGCGCGACTTCGTCGCCGTCACCGGGGTGGACCTGCGGGTGGTCGACGCCCGCGAGCAGTTCCTGGGTGCGCTGGCCGGGGTCTCCGACCCCGAGGAAAAGCGGAAGATCATCGGCCGGGAGTTCATCCGGGTCTTCGAGCAGGCGGCGCTCGACGTCGTCGGCGACGCCAAGGAGCACGGCGAGAAGGTCGACTTCCTCGTGCAGGGCACGCTCTACCCCGACGTCGTGGAGTCCGGCGGGGGCTCGGGCACGGCCAACATCAAGAGCCACCACAACGTCGGCGGGCTGCCCGAGGACCTGCAGTTCACCCTGGTCGAGCCGCTGCGGACGCTGTTCAAGGACGAGGTCCGCGAGGTCGGCGTCCAGCTCGGCCTGCCCGAGGCGATGGTCTGGCGGCAGCCCTTCCCGGGGCCGGGGCTGGGCATCCGCATCGTCGGCGAGGTGACCCAGGAGCGGCTGGACATCCTGCGCAAGGCCGACGCGATCGTGCGCGCCGAGCTCACCGCCGCGAAGCTGGACCGCGAGATCTGGCAGTGCCCGGTCGTGCTGCTGGCCGACGTCCGCTCGGTCGGCGTGCAGGGCGACGGCCGGACCTACGGGCACCCGATCGTGCTGCGGCCGGTGTCCAGCGAGGACGCCATGACCGCGGACTGGACCCGGCTGCCCTACGACGTGCTGGCGAAGATCTCCACGCGGATCACCAACGAGGTGGCCGAGGTCAACCGGGTCACCCTGGACGTCACCAGCAAGCCCCCGGGCACCATCGAGTGGGAGTAGAAGGACCCCGCTCCAGCGTCACCTGACGGTGCGGGCGTCCTCGGGGGGTGTGCCGAAGATGGCCGGGTCGTGGTCCGGTGCCGCTTCGGTCGTGAGGTTCGCCGCCTCGATCCGGTCCCACCGGAACCAGCGCGGCGCCTGCCGCTCGCGGCACCAGGCGGCCAGCATCCAGTGAGCCCCGGGCCGGGCGAGGAACACCGGCTCCACCCGACGCCGGGTCACCTCGCCGGAGCCGCTGCGGTACCGGATGGCCAGGACGCGCCGGCGCAGCACCGCCTCCTCGACGGCGGCGGCTGCGGGCGGCCGCTGGTGCTCCGGCTCGCGCACCCACACCCGGGCGCCGAGCCGCTCCGCGTCGGCCCGCGCCCCGGGTCCGAGCACGTCGAGGATCTTCTCCAGCCCGGCTCGCGCGTCGACGGCGAACGGCGCGTCCGGTGCCCCGGCGAGGGCGACGGCGACGGCGACGGCCTGGGCCGGGGTCAGGTTCACCGGGGGCAGTGACGCCGCCGCATCCAGGACGTAACCGCCGCCAGGCCCGGCGGACGCCCAGATCGGGACGCCGGCCCGCTGCAGCGCGGCGACGTCACGCTTGATCGTCCGGGGTGACACCTCGAGCCATTCCGCCAGCCGCTGCGCAGTCCGGCCGCGCCGACCGGCCCGACGCAACTCCTCGGAGACGGCGTGCAGCCGGTCGGTGCGATTCACCGCGACATCGTGGCAGAGACGGTGACAGGACGGTGTCACCAGAGGCGGGTCACAGTCCCTCCATGACTCAGATCGCGCTCTTCCACTCCGTCCTCGGCGTCCGTCCCGGCGTCCGCGACGCCGCCGATCGGCTGCGCGCCGGCGGTCACCAGGTCCGCGTGGTCGACCAGTACGACGGGCAGGTCTTCGACGACTACGAGCAGGCCGGCGCACACGTGGAGCGCGTCGGCTTCCCTGCGCTCATGGCCGCTGCTCTCGAGGGCGTGGCCGACCTCCCCGACGGCTTCGTGGCCGCCGGCTTCTCGAACGGCGCCGGCATGGCAGAGCACGTGGCCCTCCAGGGTCGCTGCGCCGGCGTCCTGATGGTCTCGGGCGCGCTGCCGCCGGCGATGCTGGGCGCGTCCGCGTGGCCGCCCGGCGTCCGGGTGCAGCTGCATTCGGCGGAGGGCGACCCGATGCGCCATCGGGAGTGGGACGAGGAGTTCCTGGCCGTCGCACGAGCGTCGGGGGCCCCGGTCGAGGTGTTCGACTACCCGGTGAGCGGGCACCTGTTCACCGACCCGAGCCTCCCCGCGGAGTTCGACGCGCCGGCCACGGAACTGCTGTGGACCCGGGCGCTGGCGTTCTGCGCCGGGGTCGACGCTCAGCTCGCGGCCCGGTAGACGAGCCCCCGGCCGTCGTCGGCGGTGAGGGTGAGCCGGTCGGCGTCGATCGTGGCGACGGGACGGGCGGCGAGCACCCCGAGCACGTGCACGTCCTGGCGGTCCGCCGGCGGCGGGCAACCGAACGCGTCGTACGGCGCGTCGACGACGAGTGACTCGCCCTCGGAGCGCCACGAGCCGCCAATCGACCGGCAGCCGGTCGACGCCGTCAGGGCGCCGTCCTGCCCCAGCTCGAGGACGGCGGGTTCGCCGAGCGTCGAGGACGCCGTCGCGCCGTCGACCAGGGTGTCGAGCACCCAGCGGGTGCCGGCCAGCGGGCTGTCGGGCAGAGGCGCGACCCGGGAGAAGCGGAGCTCGACGGCGTCCCCGCTGAGCACCAGCTCGTCCCCGCGGACGGCCGAGGTCCGCACGCCGCCCAGCGCGGCGAGGTAGGCGCTCTCGGCGGCCATCACCTCCGGCGGGCAACCCATTTCGGTCTGCCCGATCCCGTCGAAGGTGAGCGCAGACCCGTCGAGCCGGGCGGTGGCGAACCAGGAGTTGCAGAAGGCGGTGCCTCGCGCGTCGTCCCCGGCCAGCTCGAGGGTCGCCTGCGCTCCCGGAGGTGCCGGGAGGTCGGCGCCGTCCGCCGTCCCGCCGGTGAGATGCCACTCGCCCTCGACGTCGGCCGTCCCTCCGCCCGCGTCCGCCTCCGTGCCGCAGGCGGCGATCGCCAGCACACCGAGCAGGAGCAGCACGAGACGGCGCATGCCTGCACGACGCCCGGCAGCAGCGGTCGGTTCCCGCACGCGGAAGGGCCCGGGGAGCTCAACGCTCCCCGGGCCTCTGCCTTTCCGCGGAAAAGCGGGCTGTCTTTCCGCGGAATAGCGGGCTGCCTTTCCGCGGAAAGGCGGACCGTCAGCGGCGGCGGCGCCGGGACCGGCGCAGCTCGCTGACCAGCAGGCTCACACCGGCGACGATCACCGCGATCCACACCAGGACGCCGTCGAACAGCTCCTCCGGCAGGTCCACCGGGGACATGAGCACGATCGCCAGGGCGATGAAGAGCAGCCCGGGGATCAGGGCGCCGAGGTCGGGACGGCGGCGCGGGGGCGTGCCGTCCTCGGTCTCCAGCGGGGTCACTGCCTGCCAGTCAGCCACGGTCCACCTCCACGTTCCCGACGCCGGCGTCGACGTCCAGGTAGATCTCGATCTCGTCGTCGCCGATCCACGAGCCGGGCCCGGTGCCGTCGAAGGAGCCCTCGGTGAGCCCGTCGCGGCCGAAGATGCTGACCTCGCCCATCCCCGAGTCGACGTCCACCTGCACGTCGGCGTCCCGGGGGAGGATGATCTGCACGTCGCCCAGGCCGTGGTCGACCTTGGTGCGGATCGGCTCGTCCAGGTCGCCCACGTCGACCCGGGACAGGTCGATGGTCATGTCGCCCACGCCCCCCTCGTAGGAGGACCGCACCTCCGCGGCGCTGGTGGGAACGAACGTGCGGTCACCGAGGCCACCGTCCACGTCGTCCCACGGCACCGACTCGGCCGCGATGAGCGCCAGCGACAGCACCGCCCCGAGGGTGATGAGCGCGCCCCGGGCCGTGCGGCCGCCGGTGAACGAGGCGACGACGAGCCCGGCGCCCACGACGAGCAGCGCGCCACCCAGGACGACGGTGGCGTCCAGGTCCCAGTCGGTGAAGCGGCCGACCAGCGCGAGGGCGCCGACCACGATCAGCAACCCGGCGAGGGTGATGCCCGGGACGGGGGAGCGGGGCCCGGCCGGCCGACGGGGACCGGTCGGCTGCTCGCCGACGGAGGTGGCTGCCGGCATGAGCAGCCAGAGCAGGAGGTAGACGAGGACGCCGGTGCCGCCGGCCAGCGCCAGGGCGACGAAGCCGACCCGCCAGAGCAGGGCGTCGACGCCGCTGTACTCGGCGAGGCCGCCCCCCACGCCGCCGATCACCTTGTCGCTGCGGCTGCGGCGCAGCTGCGGGCGGGCCCAGGCGCCGGGGGGCGGCGGAGGGGGCTGCCAGGCCGGCGGCTCGAGCGGCGGTGCCGGCGGCGGAGGAGGGAATGCCGATGTCATGGCGACCAGCCTGCCCAGCGCCGGGCTCGCGGACCATCAGGGAAGGCCCCCAACCGACCCTGGTTCCTCTTCCAGGGTGATCACCGGTACCGGCCCCGGTCCGCGCGGTGCGACGATCGTCATCGTGACCACCACCGTGCCCGCGGCACCGCCGCGCCCGCCGCTGGTGCGCCCGCGATCCGGGCGCGCCATCGCCGGCGTCGCGGTGGGGACGGCCGTGCACCTGCGGCAGGACCCGCTGGTGGTCCGGGTGGCCTTCGCCCTGCTCGCGACGACGGGGATCGGCATCGTGGCCTACGGGCTGCTGTGGCTGACCATGCCGGTGGCCGCGCCCGGCGACGAGCCCGTCGACCCGCTGCCGGGCTGGCGGCCCCGGGGCGCCAAGCAGTGGATCGCCACCGTGGTGCTCGGTCTGGTGGCGGTCAGCCTGCTCAGCGGGCTCTCGCAGTGGAACAACAGCGTCGTCACCCTGCCGCTGGTGCTGGTGGCGGCCGGGCTCACGGTGATCTGGCGGCAACTGGACACCGACCGCACCCTCGCCGTCGCCGGCACCCGCTGGACGCTCGCCGGCGGCGTGGTGCTCGCCGGCGCGGGGCTGGTGATCCTCCTGGCGACGACGGGCCAGCTGGCCAACGCCCGCAACGGCTTCGGGGCCACGCTGGTCCTGCTCACCGGCCTCGTGCTGGCCACGGCACCCCTGTGGCGGCGGCTGCTGGACTCCCGCGACGAGGAGCGCGCCGCCCGCATCCGCTCGGAGGAGCGCGCCGCCGTGGCCGCCCACCTGCACGACTCCGTGCTCCAGACGCTGGCGCTCATCCAGCGGCACGCCGACGACCAGCAGTCGGTCGGCCGGCTGGCCCGCAGCCAGGAGCGCGAGCTGCGCGCCTGGCTCTACGACCCCAAGGTCGTCCGCGAGGGCGGGACCTGGGCGGGGCTGGTGGCCGGCATGGTCGCCGAGGTCGAGGGCGACCACGCCCTCGTGGTCGACCACGTCGTCGTCGGCGACGCGCCCGTCGACGAGGGGCTGGCGGCGCTGGGAGCGGCGACCCGCGAGGCGCTGGTCAACGTGGCCAAGCACTCCGGCGTCACCGCCGCGGACCTGTACACCGAGGTGACGCCGGACCGCGTCTCGGTCTTCGTGCGCGACCGCGGCGCCGGCTTCGACGCCGACCTCGTGCCGTCGGACCGCCGCGGCCTGCGCGACTCGGTCACCGGCCGCATCACACGACTCGGCGGGACGGCGCTGATCCGTTCCGCCCCCGGAGAGGGGACTGAAGTGGAACTCGCACTGCCCAGGGCGGCGTCCTCGTGATCCGCGTGTTCGTGGTCGACGACCACGCGATGGTGCGGGCCGGCGTGCGCGCCGAGCTGGGCGACGCGGTCGACGTCGTGGGGGAGGCCCCCGACGTCCCCACCGCCGTGGAGGGCATCCGGGCCACGCGTCCCGACGTCGTCCTGCTCGACGTCCACCTGCCCGGGGGCGGTGGCCTCGGCGTGCTGGAGGCGCTGCGCGCGGAGCTGCCGGACGTGAAGTGGCTGGCGCTCTCGGTGTCCGACGCCGCAGAAGACGTCATCGCCGTCATCCGGGCCGGGGCGCGCGGCTACGTCACCAAGACCATCTCCGGGCCCGACCTGCTGGACGCCGTCCGCCGGGTCGCCGACGGCGACGTCGTGTTCAGCCCCCGGCTGGCCGGCTTCGTGCTCGACGCCTTCTCGGCCGCGGGTGCCGCGCCGGCCGCGCCGGTCGAGGAGGCGACGGATCCAGGCCTGGACCTGCTGAGCGCCCGCGAGCGCGAGGTCATGCAGTTGCTGGCGCGCGGCTACACCTACCGGGAGATCGGCTCGCGGCTGTTCATCTCGGTGAAGACGGTGGAGTCCCACGCCTCGAACGTGCTCCGCAAGCTCCAGCTGTCCAACCGCAACGAGCTCACCCGGTGGGCGGCCACCAACCGGCTGCTCTGAACGGTCGGGGTCACGCCAGCGCGGCGACGTACGCGCGTGCCTCCTCGACCACGTCCGCTCGGTCGGCCGGACCGCCCAGGACGATCCAGCCGTTCATGCGGCGGCCCTCCATCGGCTCGAACGGGCGCCCGTCCCCGCCGTCGACCAGCTGCGCGAGGCGGGCGGGCGGCAGCTTGACCACGAGCTGCTCGTGCCACCGGATCGCGAAGAACCTCCGGCCCGCCCGGAGCCCGGCGCAGCCGAACATGTGCCCGGGCGTGACGTCCCCGTCGACGAACCGGTCGACCAGGTCTGCCCAGCTCTCGTCGTTCACGGCACCCAGGGGATCACGCGGTGTGCACGACGTGGAAGGCCTCCGCGAGCCGTCCCTCGCCCAGTCCGAAACGCTGGGCCGTCTCCCGCATCCAGGCGGTGACGAACTGCTCGAGCTGTCCCTCGGGCTGGTGGCCCACCTGCGTCACGTGGCGGTGCAGCGCGGCGAACTTCCGGTCGACGACGTCGGTGACGTCGACGGCGTGGTCGGGGCGGGGGCTGGCGCCCAGCCACACCTCCGGCACGGTCCACGCCTCCAGGCCCTCGTCGGCGAGCAGCTCGGGGAAGGCGAACGGGTTGCGGGCGTCTGGGTAGACCGCCCGCAGCGTCGACTCGCCGACGGTCATGTGATCGGGGTGGCTGGCCCCGATGCGCTCCCAGAAGCGCTCCGGCGAGCTGGTGAGCACCCGCTGCGGCCGCACCTGGCGGATGACCCGGCTGATGTCACGGCGCAGGTCGAGGGTGGGCTCCAGCCGGCCGTCGGGATGGCCGAGGAAGTGGACGTCGCTGACGCCGACCTCCGCGGCGGCGGCGCGCTGCTCCTCCCGGCGGAGCGGGCCCATGCGGTCGCGCGGGGTCTCGTCGAAGCCGCCGGCGTCGCCGTCGGTCACGATGCAGTAGGTGACCTCCGTGCCGGCGGCGGTCCACGTCGCGACCGTCCCCGCGGAGCCGAAGTCGACGTCGTCGGGGTGGGCCAGGACGCAGAGGACGCGCTCGACGTGGTCGGCGGGGCCCGGGGGCAGCGGAGCGGTCACCTGCGGGAGCCTACGGAGCAGCCCGTCGGGTCAGCGGCGCAGGAACCGGCGCAGCAGCCCGGGCGGAGCCTCGACGACCACGGCTTCGGCTTCGGCCTCGGCGAGGGCAGCCGGGTCCGGATCCATCGACTCCGGGATCTCGCTCCGCTGGAGGTGCTTGCGCGACCACAGGATGTTGCGGCGCACCACCTGCACCGGCGAGCCCACCGCCAGGGCGCGGTCGGGCACCGGACGGGAGCTGGTGACCATGCCGCGGAACCCGATGACCGCACCGTTGCCGATCCGGCTGCCGGGCAGGACGACGCTGTCGCGCCCGATCCACACGTGGTCACCGATGTGCACCGAGCGCGAGGGGTTGATCCGTCGACCGGTCAGCCCGTCGTAGAGCGGGTGGGAGTCGTCGGCGCGGATGTTCGTCAGCGGGGCGATCAGGCAGTCGTCGCCGATGACCACCTGCTGCCCCTCGGCGGCGGTGATCTCGAACCCGCGGCCGATCCAGCCGCCCTCGCCGATCGTGACCGTGCAGTCCCGGCCGAGCCCGATGTGTCCGGTGACGGCGGTCCGCGCGCCGATCCGGATCGTCGAGTTCGGCGCGCGGAAGCGGACGGTCCCGGTGTAGGCCACGCCCTCGGCGAGCTCCAGGACGCAGTTCTCCGCACGCTTCTCGAACGTGACGGTCAGCCGGGCGGACAGGTCGGACTGGCCGACGATCCGGTTGTTCCCCGGCCTCTCCTCGATCTGCGATCGAACCGACGTGACGGACACGGTCGGTAGCGTAGGCAGGACCGCCTTGCCGCCGCCACGCTGACAGGCGGGCGTCTGATTAGGGTGACCGGAGTTCCGCCTCGGCGATTGAAGGACACATGAAGCGCGCACTCGTCACCGGGATCACCGGCCAGGACGGGCTCTACCTGTCCGAGTTGCTGTTGTCCAAGGGCTACGAGGTCTACGGCCTCATCCGCGGCCAGAACAACCCGAAGGCCGACCTGGTGCGCAGCGTGGTCCCCGACGTCCGCCTGCTCAACGGCGACATCACCGACCTGTCCAGCCTGATCCGTGCGCTGTCGACCTCCCAGCCCGACGAGGTCTACAACCTCGGTGCCGTCAGCTTCGTGGCGTACTCCTGGGAGAACGCGCGGCTGACCTCCGACGTCACCGGCCTCGGCGTGCTCAACGTCCTGGAGGCCACGCGGCTCCACGCGGGCCCGGACCTGTCGAAGATCCGCTTCTACCAGGCGTCGAGCTCGGAGATGTTCGGCAAGGTCCAGGACGTGCCCCAGCGGGAGAGCACGCTGCTGTGGCCGCGCTCGCCCTACGGCGTCGCCAAGGTCTACGGGCACTACATGACCATCAACTACCGCGAGTCCTACGGGATGCACGCCTCGTCGGGGATCCTCTTCAACCACGAGTCCCCGCGCCGCGGGCCCGAGTTCGTGACCCGGAAGATCACCCAGGCGGTGGCCCGCATCAGCCTCGGTCTGCAGGAGAGCATCTCGCTCGGGAACCTCGACGCCAAGCGCGACTGGGGCTTCGCCGGCGACTACGTCGAGGCGATGTGGCTGATGCTCCAGCAGGAGCAGGCCGACGACTACGTCGTGGCCACGGGGGAGACCCACTCCATCCGCGAGTTCCTCGAGATCGCCTTCGCCCACGTGGGCATCGACGACTGGCAGCGCCTCGTCACCCAGGACCCGCGCTTCCTCCGTCCGGCGGAGGTCGACCTGCTGATCGGCGATCCCACCAAGGCGCGCGAGCAGCTGGGGTGGCAGCCCAAGGTCGGCTTCGAGGACCTCGTCCGCATGATGGTCGACTCCGACCTCGCGGAGCAGAGGAAGACCAGCGCCCGGTGAGCACCGTGCGCGTCCTCGTGACCGGCGCCAGCGGCCAGGACGGCAGCTACCTGGTGGAGCGGTTGCTGGCCGAGGGGGCCGAGATCCACGCCCTCGTGCGTCAGGGTGAGGAGCCGGGCGCCGGCGTCCACCCGCTGCCGGTCGAGGTGCACCAGCACGAGGGCGACCTGCGCGACGGTGCGGCCCTCGAGGCGCTGGTGGCCGAGGTCGCCCCGACCGAGCTCTACAACCTCGGTGGGCTGAGCTCGGTCGCGCTGTCGTGGCAGGAACCTGCGCTGACCGCCCAGATCAGCGGGCTGGCCGTCGGGCACCTGCTCCAGGCCGCTCACGACCTGCAGGAGCGCAGCGGGCGGCCGGTGAGCTTCGTGCAGGCATCCAGCGCCGAGATCTTCGCCCGCACCTCCCGCATCCCGCAGGACGAGACGACGCCGCTGCGCCCGCTGTCCCCGTACGGCGCGGCCAAGGCCTACGCGCACCACCTCGTGGGTGTCTACCGCGCGCAGGGCCTGCGGGCGTCCAGCTGCGTGCTCTACAACCACGAGTCGCCGCGCCGTCCCGAGACGTTCGTGACGCGCAAGATCACCGCGGGCGTCGCGCGCATCGCCCGCGGACTCCAGGACGGGTTGGCCATGGGCAACCTCGACGCCCGGCGGGACTGGGGCTGGGCACCGGACTACGTGCGGGCGATGGTCCTGGCCGCCCGCGCCGACCGGGGCCGCGACTACGTCGTCGCCACGGGCGTCTCGCACAGCGTGCGGGACTTCGTCGAGGCGGCGTTCCGCGCCGCCGGGATCGACGACTGGGAGCGCCACGTCACCCTCGATGCGCGCTTCGTCCGTCCCAACGACGCTCCGGAGCTCGTGGGGGACGCCACCCGCGCCCGGGAGCTGCTCGGCTGGCAGCCGGAGGTGGGGTTCGAGGAGGTCGTGGCCCGGATGGTGCGGCACGACCTCGCGCTCCTCGACGGCGAGGGCTGACCGCCCCTCCGAGGCCGCGGCCACCGGAGGCGCGACGCGTTCACGCCGGCGTCGACCGGACGTCGCTGCACCTTCATCCGGACAGGCCCTAGTGTTCGTCCCCGTGACCCCTGGGCGTAGGACGAGCTGCGCCATCCCACCCGGGGGAGCGGACCGGTCCGTCGCGCTCCGCGTGCGACGTCCGTGGCTGGTGGTGGCGGCTGTGACTGGTGGTTCAGCTGCGAGACGAAACGGTTTCGCGCGTCGCGGGCTGCGAGGGTCGGCGAACGTACAGTGACGAAGCCATGACAGAAGCCCAGGCACTGCCTCTCCCCGGGAATGCCGACTCGCGCCTGGACGGCACGGCCCTGCGCCTGCCGGTGCCGCGGCCGGTCCCGGACGACGTCCCGCCACCCGCGCGTCGCGAGTGGCCGGCCGTGTCGGTCGTCATGCCGGTGCTGAACGAGCAGAAGCACCTGGCCGCCAGCGTGGGGCAGATCCTCGGGCAGGAGTACGGCGGCGAGCTGGAGCTGGTGATCGCCCTGGGCCCGTCCAAGGACGCCACCGACCGCATCGCCCGCAAGCTCGCCTTCAGCGACGCCCGCATCAAGCTCGTCAGCAACCCGAGCGGCCGCACGCCCGCGGGTCTGAACGCCGCGGTCCTGGCCGCGAGCCACGACATCATCGCCCGGGTCGACGGACACGGCGTCCTGCTGCCCGGGTACATGGAGAAGGCCGTCCGGCTGCTGGAGGAGACCGGCGCCGCGAACGTCGGCGGCCTGATGCTGGCGGTGGGGGAGACCCCCTTCGAGCAGGCCGTGGCGCGGGCGTACGGCTCCAAGGTCGGGCTGGGCGGCGGCAGCTTCCACGTCGGCGGCATCGAGGGGCCGGCGGAGTCGGTGTACCTCGGCGTCTTCCGCCGGGAGGTGCTCGAGCGCCTCGGCGGCTTCAACGACCACTACCACCGCGCCCAGGACTGGGAGCTGAACTTCCGCATCCGCCAGGCCGGTGAGCTGGTCTGGTTCTCGCCGGACCTCGCGGTGACCTACCGGCCGCGCTCGTCGTGGCCGGAGCTGGTCCGCCAGTTCTTCCACACGGGCCGGTGGCGGCGCGAGGTGATCCGCCAGTACCCCGACACGGTGTCGGCGCGGTACCTGGCCCCGCCGGTCGTCACCGGCGCCATCCTGGCGGGCGCGGTGGCCGGTGCCGCAGGTACCGTCGCCGGAGTGCCCCTGCTCCGCCACGGATGGCTGGCTCCGGTGATGTACGTGCTCGGTGTCCTCCTCGCGTCCTTCCGCGAGGGTCGCGGCCTGCCCTGGCGAGCTCAGGCAGTCCTGCCCGCAGTCCTGGCCAGCATGCACCTCAGCTGGGGCGCCGGATTTCTCTTCGGACGTCGGCCGAACGGTGACGTCTCGCGTTGATGGCCCTGCGCGCATCCGACGCCGGCCGACGACCAGCAGGTGAACGGGGAGTTCGACCATGAGCAAGATCCGCCATGCCGTCCGCGCGCTCGCGCCGAGGGCGAAGCGGTCCGCTCGGCGTGCGGTGGAGATCGGCGTCCGGGGACTCGGCGCGGTTCCGCTCGCCCGGTCCCCGAAGGTCAGCGTCGTCGTGCCGGTCTACAACGTCGAGCCCTACCTGGCGTCGTGCCTGCACAGCATCTCGCACCAGACGTACCTGAACATCGAGATCGTCGTGGTGGACGACGGCTCGACGGACGGCAGCCTGGCCGTCGCGGAGCGCGCCCGGCGGCGTGACCGACGCATCCGGATCGTCCGCCAGGCCAACGGTGGGCTGAGCGCGGCCCGGAACACGGGCATCGCGGCGGCCACGGGTGAGTACCTGGCCTTCGTCGACTCCGACGACCGCATCGCCCGGCGGACGCTGGCCACCGTCATGCGGACGCTGCGCACCACCGGCTCCGACTTCGCCGTGATGAGCTACCGGCGCATGAACAGCGAGCGGACCTGGCCCGCCGGGGAGTGGATCCGGCAGGTGCACGCGGAGCCGCGCCTCGGGGTGACGCTGAGCGAGTACCCCGAGGTACTGGTGAACGCCGTCGCCTGGAGCAAGGTCTACCGGCGGGCGTTCTGGGACGCCGCAGGCCTGCGGTTCCAGGTGGGCGTGCTCTACGAGGACCAGGCCGTGTCGGCCGAGGCCTACGCCAAGGCGTCGTCGTTCGACGTCCTCCCCGACGTCCTCTACGACTGGCGGGTGCGCGAGGACAAGTCCTCCATCTCCCAGCAGGTGGCCACCGAGAACGACCTGCGCGAGCGGCTCGGCGCCGCCACGGCGAGCCTGCAGGCACTGCGGGAGTTCAGCACCGAGGACGTGCTGCGCGCCCGCTCGCGGCAGCTCCTGGTCAACGACTTCCGGCTGTCCCTGGCGCAGATCTCCGTGGCCGGCGACGAGTACTGGAAGATCCTGGTCGAGGGGGTGCGCCAGCTGTTCGAGCTGGCCCCCGAGGACGTGTGGCCGGACATCTTCGCGCAGGCCCGTGCCCTGTACCACCTGGTCCTGGTCGACGACCGGGCGCACGCCGAGGCCTTCCTCGCGCAGGACGGCCTGGCCATCGACAGCTTCCCGACCGAGGTCCGCGACGGACGCGTGTACTCGCTGCTGCCCCTGCACGACGACCCGGACATCGAGTGGCCCTCCGGCTGGAACGAGCTGGGCGAGTCCCAGACGCTGCTGAAGACCGCGGTGCGCGCGGGGCGCTGGTCCGCCGCGGGCGTGCTGGAGCTGCAGGGCTGGGCCTACATCGCCAACGTCGACCTCGCCGAGAACGACACCGCCGTCACGCTGGTCCTGAGGCGGCAGGGCGGCGACGACGAGGTGGCCCTGTCGGTGGGGCCCTGGACGCACCCCGACCTGGCCCGTGTGCCCAAGCAGCACTGGTGCGACTACTCGCGCGGCGGCTGGTCGGCCTCCGTGGACGTCGCCGCGCTGACCGTGCTGACCGACGGCGAGCCCGCGACGTGGCAGCTGCACGCCCGCGTGGAGACCGCCGGCGTCGTGCGCGAGGCGCCGGTCGTCGGCGTCAACCGCTGGGGCTCGGCGGGTCAGCTGCCTGCGCAGGACCTCCCGGACGGCACCCGCGTCAGCCAGCGGATCGACGGCTCCGAGCACTTCGTCCTCCACACGCACCGGCCGCAGGTCGTGCTGGCCTCCGCCCGTTCCGCCGGTCCGGAGCTGTCGGTGCAGCTCCGGGTGACCGCCGGTGCGCCGGTGGAACAAGTGTCGCTCCGGCGTGCCCACCAGGTGGTGCACGCCCGCACCGTCCCCGCCGGGGACGACGGCCTGGTGTCGGCCACCCTCCACCTCCCGCGCGGCACCCGCCGTCCGCGCTACTGGACCGTCCGGGCCTCCGGGGCGGACGGGCGGGACCGCCCGGTCGGCTTCGGCGGCGTCGTCCCCACGGTGGCCGCCGGTGGCGGCGTCCAGCTGCGGAGGACCGCGGCCGGGAACGTCACCGCCGTGCAGAACGGCACGGTCGTCGACGTGACCGACTGGCGGGTGGAGGACGAGCAGCTGGTGGTCGCCGGTTCGACGACCACCGACGACCAGCTCGAGCTGTGCTGGCGCGCCACCGGCCGGGAGGTCCTGGGCACAGTGCAGCGCGACGGCCGCTCCTTCACCGCCAGGCTGCCGCTCACCGAGGACCCCTGGGGCCGGGGCCCGGCAGCCCTGCCCGTGGGCCGCTACGCCCTCGTGACCCGCACCGTGGACGCGGACGGGAAGACCTGGCCGGTGGCGCTGGAACCGGCCGACACCGCGATCGCCCGCTTCCCGCTCCAGGTGGTCACGCCGGGCCTCCACGGCCGGCTGGAGCGCTCGCCGCAGGGCGTCGTCACGCTCATCGTGGAGCCTCCGCTGGCCGCCGACGAGGTCGGCGCCCGCAACCAGCGGCGGCTGCGCGCCCTGCACCTGGACGACGAGCTCACGCCGCGTCCCGACGCCGTGCTCTTCCGCTCCTTCTACGGCGAGAACACCTCCGACGGGCTGGCCGTGCACCGCGAGCTGCAGCGACGGGGCAGCGACCTGAGCCTCTACTGGGTCGTCCGGGACCACTCGGTGCGAGTGCCCTCCGGTGGGATCCCCGTGGTCGCGAACAGCCGCGAGCACTACGAGCTGATGGCGTCGGCCCGCTACGTGTTCGACAACGTGCACCAGCCCGACTGGGCCCACAAGCGTCCGGGACAGGTCTACGTGCAGACCTTCCACGGCTACCCCTTCAAGTTGATGGGGCACCCGTACTGGGAGAAGTCGGGGTACGCCCGGCACCGCATCGAGTCCTTCGACCGCCGGATGCGCGACTGGGACTACGTGGTGTCCCCGGCCCGCTACGCCACGCCGCTGCTCCGGGACGCCTTCCGGATCGAGGGCGAGATGCTCGAGATCGGCTACCCGCGCAACGACGTGCTCGTCGACGAGCACGCCGCCGCGACCCGCCGCCGGACCCGCGAGGCCCTGGGGCTGCGCGACTCCCAGCGCGTGGTGCTCTACGCCCCGACCTACCGGGACAACCTCTCCACCTCGGAGTTCAGGTCCCGCATGGTCGACTTCCTCGACGTGGAGCAGTTCTCGACGGCGGTCGGGCCCGAGACGGTGCTCCTGGTGCGCGGTCACGCGATGAACGCCCGGATGAACACCCGGACGAAGCGGCGGGGCAACGTCATCGACGTCACCGACCACCCCGAGATCTCCGACCTGGTGCTGGCGTCGGACGCGGCGATCCTGGACTACTCCTCGCTGCGGTTCGACTACGCGGTCACGGGCAAGCCGATGATCTTCCTGGTGCCGGACCTCGACGTCTACAAGGACAAGGCGCGTGGCTGGCTCTTCGACTACGAGCCGACCGCGCCGGGGCCGCTGGTCTCCACCACCGCCGAGGTCCTCTCCGTCCTCGCCCGGTTGCCGAAGGCGACGGCGCGGTACGAGCTGGCCCGGGAGCGGTTCCGGCTGGAGTACATGGAGCTCGAGGACGGCCACGCGGCGGCTCGCCTGGTGGACGCCGTCATGGGCCCGCGAGGGGATGCATGAGCGCGGCCGTGCTGAGGCCGGCGACCTCGCGTGCCTCCGCCCTGTGGCGGTCCCGCCGCATCTTCGCCCTGCTGGTCGTCCGCGACCTGAAGGTGCGTTACGCCGGATCCGCGCTCGGCTGGCTGTGGTCGGTGCTCGACCCGCTGCTGATGGCGGTCGTCTACTGGTTCGTCTTCACCACCATCTTCGAGCGTACGGTGGGGGAGGAGCCCTACATCGTCTTCCTGCTGGCGGGGCTGTTGCCGTGGACCTGGTTCAACGGCGCGGTCACCGACACCGCCCGCGCCCTGCGCGTGGACGAGAAGCTGGTCCGCTCGACCAGCGTCCAACGGGAGGTGTGGGTGCTCCGGCTGGTGGCCAGCAAGGGCCTGGAGTTCCTGCTCAGCCTGCCGGTGCTGGCCATCTTCGCCGTCGCCTTCGGCGCGGATCTGCACTGGCAGGTGGTGTACGCGCCGCTGGCGCTGGTGCTGCAGACCGTGCTGCTGGCGGGGCTCGGCCTGCTGCTGTCCCCGCTGATCGTGCTGGTGCGGGACCTGGAGCGGGTGGTCCGCATCGTCCTGCGCTTGTGGTTCTACGTGACCCCGGTGATCTACGGGGCGGTCGACATTCCCGAGGAGTACCGCGCCGTGTTCGCGCTCAACCCGCTGACGGGAGTGTTCTCCCTGTACCGGGCGGCGTTCTTCCCGGACCAGGTCGTGTGGTCCCACGTCGCCACGGCAGCGGTCGTCTCCGTGCTGGTCCTGGTCGTCGGGTGGATGGTCTTCGCGCGGCTGGAACGCACGGTGCTCAAGGAGATCTGAGCTCATGCAGACGCCGATAGTCTCCGTCGACGGCGTGGGGATCCGCTTCTCCACCGGGCGACGGCACCGCAGCGCCCGCGACTTCCTGTTCCGCAACGATCGTGGCACCCGCGAGGACCGCTCCTTCTGGGCGGTCCGCGACGTCTCCTTCGACGTCATGCCGGGGGAGTCGGTCGGTCTGGTGGGGGCCAACGGGCAGGGCAAGTCGACCCTGCTCAAGCTCATCGCCGGCGTGATGCTGCCCGACGAGGGCACGCTCGACGTCCGCGGCGGTGTGGCGCCCCTGATCGAGATCACGGGCGGTTTCGTGCCCGACCTGACGGTCCGGGAGAACATCCGGCTCATCGCCGGCCTGCACGGCATGCGCAAGTCGACGATCGACGAGAAGTTCCCGGAGATCGTCCAGTTCGCCGACATCGGCGACTTCCTGGACACGCCCTACAAGCACCTGTCCAGCGGGATGAAGGTGCGCGTCGCTTTCTCCGTGGTCTCCCGGCTGGACGAGCCGATCATGCTCATCGACGAGGTGCTCGCGGTCGGCGACGCGGCGTTCAAGAAGAAGTGCTACCGCCGGATCAAGAACCTGCGCACCAGCGGCACGACCATGTTCGTGGTCTCCCACCACCTCGGTGAGCTGCGCCGCTTCTGCACCCGGGGCCTGTACCTCAGCAAGGGCGAGCTGCTCTTCGACGGCCCGATCGACGAGGTCATCGAGCGCTACCGGGCGGACGTCGGGCTCTCCCGGTGACCGCGCCCGCCGCGTCCATCCGCCGTCTCGGCGCCGGCCCCGCCGGAGCGGTGGCCGGTCAGCTGCTGCTCGTCGGCGTCGCCGTCGTCGCGGGGCTGCTCGGGACGCCGGAGCTGGGCAGCGCGGCCCTGGCGGGCGCTGCCGCGCTGGACGCGCTCCGCCGGCCGGAGCCGGCCGGGCCGGGGTGGCTCTCCCTGCGCCTGCTGGTGTTCGTGGCCGGGGGCGCGGCCTCCTGGGGCCACGCCGGGACGGCGTGGGTCGCCGTCACCGCCGCGGTGCTGCTGCTCGCCTCCATGGCCGTCGACCTGGTCGACGGCCGGGCCGAGGGTCTGGAGAGGCATCCGACGTCGCGCGGCCTGCCCGGCGTCGGCGGCGTCGCCACCGTGCCCCGTCCCGCGAGGGTGTGGTTGCCGCTGGTGCCCGAGCTGGCCCTCTACGTGTCGGGGCTGCTGCTGGCCGACCACCTCGGGCCCGCCGTGCTGGTCATGGCGCTGGGATCGGCGGTGGGGCTCCTCGCGGTGCTCCGGTGGGGCCTGACCCTGCGACGGGAACGCGGCCGCAGCCGCCAGGTGCTGGCCGCCGCTCGACGCCACCTCGTGCAGGAGCCGCCGACCGTGCTCCTGTACGCGGGGGCCGGCTCGGAGTCGGTGCACGAGGTCGTCACCTGGCTGCCCACCTTGGAGCAGCTGCCGCAGCCGGCCATGCTGGTGCTGCGCAACCGTGCGCTCCTCGACAAGCTGCCGCCGACGACCGTGCCCGCGCTCTGCGTGCCCGGCGCCACCGACCTGCTGTCGCTGCCCATGGAGCGGGCGCAGGTGGCCCTGTTCGTGGCCAACGTCGGCAACAACATCCACATGCTGCGGGTGCCCGGCGTGCGATCGGCGTTCATCGGCCACGGCGACAGCGACAAGAACGCCTCCGCCAATCCCTTCGCGAAGGCCTACGACGAGGTGTGGGTGGCCGGGCCCGCCGGCCGCGACCGCTACCTGCGCGCCGACGTCGGCGTCCGGCCCGACGCCTTCGTCGAGGTCGGCCGTCCCCAGGTGGCCCTCGTGCGGCCGGCGGACGACCGGTCACCCGGGCAGCCGGTCACGGTGCTCTACGCCCCCACGTGGGAGGGGTGGAACGCCGAGCAGGACTACTCGTCCGTGGCGACCCACGGCCCGGCCCTGGTCCGGGCGCTGCTCGGCGGCCCCGTGCCGGTACGCCTGGTCTACCGACCGCATCCCTACGCGGGACGTCGTTCCGGCGCGGTCCACGCCGCGCACCGGCAGGTCGTGGCCCTGCTGGACGAGGCGAACGAGCGGGCCGGTCTGGGCCCTGCCCTCCTCCCGGAGTCCGTCGACCCGGAGCGTGCCGCGCAGCCGTCGGCCGCAGCAGCGGAGCGGGCCGAGGTCGCCCGGGGGGAGCAGTTGCTGGCCGCCGTCCCGGCGGGGGCGCACGTCGTGGTCCCACCCGGCCGGCTCCCGCTGATCAGCTGCCTCAACGCCGCCGACGCCCTCGTCACCGACGTGTCCAGCGTGCTGACCGACTTCCTGGCCAGCGGCAAGCCGGCGGCGGTGTGCGATCCCCGGGGCGGGGACCCGGAGGAGTTCGTGGCCCGCTTCCCCGCCGCCGGTGCGGCCGTCGTCCTCCCGCCCGGGGCCGACGCGGCCCGCCCGCTGCTCGACGTCCTCACCGGTGGGCCGGACCCCGCCGCGCAGCGCCGGGCAGCCGTGCGCGCCCACCTGCTCGGCCGCGACGACGTGCCTGCCACCGACCGCTTCGCGGCCGCCGTCGAGGCCCTGGCCCTCCGCGCGCACCGGCGGCAGCCGGAGCCGCGGGCGACCGTGGGCGAACCCACCTGACCTGGTGCTCCTGGTGAGCCACCGACGCCCTCCCATGTCCGGCGACGTCCGGACGTGATCGAGTGAGAGAAGGAAGAGATGACCCGAGTACTGATCCGATCCGGCAAGGGGCCGCTGCTTCCTGTTCCGGCCGAGGCCTCGCTGGCCCGCAACGGGTGGGGGGTCTTCGGTGCCAACGTGGGCAACCGGTTGTTCACCGACTCGGTCCACCGTGCCGTCAGCACGCCCGGGACCGAGGTCGTGTCCAACTCCCTGCTGTCGGAGATCAACGACGTCGACGACGCGTACGCGGCGCGGGTGAACGAGGAGTTCTCGCACTTCGTGCTCCCGCTGGCCAACGCGTTCCGCCCGCAGTTCCTCAAGAACCTGCGGCGGCTGACCGCCTTCATCGACAAGCTGACCATCCCCGTCACGGTGGTCGGGATCGGGACGCAGCTGCCCGTGACCGGCACCGGCGACACCGGTGACACCGAGGTCGACGCCGTCGCGACCGCGTTCGTCAAGGCGGTGCTGGAGCGCTCGGCCTCCATCGGTGTCCGCGGCGAGATCACCCAGGCCTACCTGCGCAACCTGGGCTTCCCCGACGACGCCGTCGACGTCATCGGCTGCCCCTCGCTGATGGTCGGGCCCGACGGTGTCCCCGTGACCAAGAAGCTGGACGCGCTGGACGCGGACAGCCTGGTCTCGCTGAACGTCACGCCGTCGGCGCAGCGGATGGCGGAGATCACCCGCCAGCACATGGAGCGGTACCCGCACCTGGACTTCATCGCCCAGGAGCACGTCCGGCTGGCCCTGCTGCTGTGGGGTGAGAACCCGGCGAAGGTGGCCGATCCGGACATGCCGGTGCACAGCGGGCACCCGCTGTACCGGCAGGACCGCGTGCGGTTCTTCCTGGACCCGGTGCCGTGGATCTCGCACCTGGCGGACCGGCACTTCTCCTTCGGCACCCGCATCCACGGCAACATCGCCGCGCTGCTCGCCGGGACGCCGGCCGTCGTGCTGACCCACGACTCCCGGACGCTGGAGCTCGCGCAGTACCACGAGATCCCCTACCGGCTCCTCGACGAGCTGCCCGAGGGCTTCGACGCCGCCGAGCTGTACGCGGCGGAGGACTTCTCCCGGTACAACGCCGGCCAGGCCGAGCGCTTCGCCCGGTACACCGCGTTCCTCGACCGCAACCGCATCGACCACATCTGGAACGAGGGACGGGCCAACCCCGAGTTCGAGTCGCAGGTCGCCGCGACCGACTACCCGCCGGCCGTGACCAGCGTCGTCGCCGACGACGTGTCCGCGGCGACGCTGGTGCCCCGCCTGCGCTGGCTGCGCCAGGGTGCGACCGCCGACAAGAGCCGGGCCGTGGGCGGGTACCGCCCGCCGTTCGGACTCACCCCGGCCCCCAAGGTCACCCTGGCGGCCCTGGCCAAGGACGTCCGCTCGCAGGCGGCCCGGCTCGAGCAGGCGACCACGGTCATCGAGGAGCAGCGGGCCCTGATCGACGCGCAGAGCCGCGAGGTGGCCCAGCTGCGCGAGGAGCTGCGGACCGCGGAGAAGAAGGCCACGGTCGTGCCCTCCACGGCCGCCCGCCTGGCGCGCAGGCTCCGCCGGTCCTGACCGCACGGACGACGGCGCCCGGCGCCCGGACCTCGGTCCGGACGCCGGGCGCCGTCGTTCGTGCTGCGGATCCCGCCCGGGATCAGCGCGTCTGCTCGACCACCCCGGCCGCCACGAGCTGCCGCTCCAGGTAGGGGGCGAGCGAGACGGTGTAGGTACGGGTCAGGTGGTGGGCGTCCCGGTACACCAGGACGTTGCCGAGCACCGGCGGGCAGCTGCCGTCGCCGGGGCACAGCAGCCCGGTGAGGTCCACCAGCGGCACCTGGCCGTCCATCGCCTCGGTCGCCACCACGGTCGGGGTCTGCTCCGGCAGTGCCTCGTCCCGGTCGGCGGTGCAGTCGGCGAGGGCGGCCCCGCGGGTGCTGAGGCAGTCGGGCACGTTGACGCCCATCTCGGGCGTCTCGCGGATGGCCACGACCCGGGTGCCCTCGGCCATGACCTCCTCCCAGTAGGTGGTCATCCCGAGCCCGATCTGGCGGTGGCTGACCTCGTCGACCTCGGGGTGGTCGACGGTGCCCACCACGGCACGGTCGGTGGTGACGAGCAGGTCCGGCGGGTCCTGCAGCAGCCGGTCGAGCACGTCCCGGCCCCAGACGGCGCAGTCCGTGTACGCGCTCTCGTCGTCGACACCGACCGTCGTCGCGGTGGCGGTCCACGCGCAACGGCTGCGCAGGTAGGTGACGATCCGCCAGCCGCGCTCCTCCGCCAGCGCCTCGAAGGCCGGCAGCCACTGGCCGGTCTTGGAGTCACCGACCAGGGCGACGGTGACGGCGCCGTCGGGCACGCCGAACTCGCAGCGGGTCGTGCCAGGAGTGCCGATGCCCACCTCGCAGCCCTGGGAGTAGTAGCCCGGACGGTCGGCGACGGCGTCGTCGGCCGCGGGCAGCATCGTCGCGACCGAGTCGGCCACGGGCTCGGCGTCGCCGCCCGGTGCGGCGGCCCCCGGGTGCGCCGCGTCCAGGACGACGACCGGCGGCGGCCCGTCCGACGCCAGCACCTGCGGGGCGACGACGGCCACCGGGATCACGGCGGCCAGCGTCAGCGCCAGTCCGCGCCCGCGCGGGGCGAGCGAGCGGCTGCGTCGGACCGGGTCCTCCACCAGTCGCTTGGTCAGCCAGGACAGCGCCAGGCCGACCACCAGCAGGGCCGGTCCGTCCAGGACGCCGATGTCCCCGCCGGAGTGGCTCTCCCACAGGACGATCAGCGGCCAGTGCCAGAGGTACAGGGCGTAGGAGTGGTCGCCGACCCAGGTGGCCGGGCGGGAGGCGAGCAACCCCACGTGCTGCTCGCCGCCGCCGCCGGCGAGCACCAGCAGGGCGCCCCCGACGGGCACCAGCGCGGCCGCTCCGGGGAAGGCGGTGCCGCTGTCGTACCAGAACGCGGACCCGGCGATGAGGACCAGCCCGGACCACTGCACGGACCGGCCGGCCAGGCCCAGCGAGGACCGCCGGGTGGCGAGGACGACGGCGAGGAGCCCGCCGGCGGCCAGTTCCCACACCCGGGTGTGGGTGACGAAGTAGGCGGCTCCGCTGCCGCCGGCGGTGAGCACCACCGAGAACGCGAGGCTGGCCAGGGCGACGCCGCCCCCCAGCACCAGGACAGCGGTGCGCCAGCTGCGCACCCTCCCGCGGCACAGCCAGGCGGCGAGCACGAACAGCAGCGGCCAGCCGACGTAGAACTGCTCCTCGACCGACAGCGACCAGTAGTGCTGCACGGGGGAGGGCGCGTCCTCGGCGGTCAGGTAGTCGACCGAGTCGCCGGCGAGCAGCCAGTTCTGCACGTAGACGGCGCTGGCGGCCACCTGCCGCGCGGCCGCGTCGAGCCGGGAGGCGGGCAGCAGGAACACCGAGGCGACCCAGGTGACCAGCAGGACCAGGACCGCGGCCGGCATCAGCCGGCGGGCGCGGCGGGCCCAGAACCCGAGGACGTCGACCCGGCCGTGCTGCTGCAGCTCGCGGACCAGGTGGCTGGTGATCAGGAAGCCGGAGATGACGAAGAAGACGTCCACGCCGACGAAGCCACCGGTGAGCGCGTCCGGGTAGAGGTGGTAGATGACCACCAGGCCCACCGCGACGGCCCGGAGCCCCTGGATGTCACTGCGGAACGGGGGTGTCGTCGTCGGGGGCGTGACCGCCGCCGGGTACGTGTCGAGAGCCGCGGTGTTCGACAGCGGGAACTCCTATGCGTGGGGGAGCCGATCCGTGGTGGAGAGGGCTCCGCTGCTGCGCGTGGCGGGAACTCCGGCCGACATTGGTCCGTATCCGGGCGGTCGCGCTGGGTGACCGAAGTCTACGGTCGGGTTCCGGATCCCGGGGATGCCAGCTGCCGCGTGGGGTAGCCGTGACGAATGAGTCGGCAGAGCTGCCGATGGGGTACGGCCGGGGGTCAGGGGCGCAGCCGGGACGAGCTCACGATGGCGAGGAAGTGACCGGCCACCGCCAGCAGCGCCGCCGGGAGGAGCACGGTCAGCAGCACGCGGGTGCCCGTGAGATCGCCGATGACCACGTCGACCACCGCCGCGACCAGCACCAGCAGGCTCAGCTCGATCGAGTGGTACAGCCGGTGGAAGGGCAGGAACCGCGCCAGTCGGCGCAGGCGGGCGAGCCCACCCGAGCGCGGTGCCGTGGTCGCCTCGTCGTCCGGGGCCTTCGCCAGCCCCGCGGCCGCGCGGGACACGTGCACCATGTCGTTGAGCGACTTGTTGAGGACGATCACCACCGCGAGGAGTGCGCCCAGGGTGGTCCAGCCGTAGCCGTCCGACAGGTCGTCGAGCCCCCCGGCCGCGCGGACGCCCAGCGCGATCGGGATGAGGGACTCGGCGAGGTAGTGGCCCACCCGGTCCAGGAAGATGCCCAGCGGGCTGGACGTCCTCCGCCAGCGGGCCACCTCCCCGTCGCTGGCGTCCCAGAGCATCTGCAGCTGCGTCAGCGCGACGGCGAGCACCGCGCCCGCGAGACCGGGAACGAGCAGGGCGAACCCCGAGGCCGCACCGGAGACGATCATCAGCGCGGTGACCGCGTTCGCCGACAGGCCCGCCCGCAGGAGCAGCCGGGTCAGGTAGGGCGAGACCCGGCGCATGTACAGGTCGCCGGTCCAGTGCTCGGCCGTGCGCCGTCCCCTGATGGTCGCAGGCTGGGTGACCTCGCGCAGCTCCGCGATGGTCGGCCGTTCGGGGCGTTCGACGTTCATCGGCCGACCCCGGGCACGGCGCTGCGGAGGGTGTCCCGGGCGGTGATCACGTCGTCGCACGCCTCCAGGAAGCGGGTGAGCGCGGCGGCCGGGTCCGACCCGCCGAGGTAGTGCTCCACGAGCGCGGCGCGCGCCGGCGCCTCCCGGTCGTCGGTCAGGCACCGGCGGACGAGGGTCCCGGTGGCATCGGCCGCGGAGGCGGGCAGCCGGGGGACGGCATCGAGGAGCGGCGAGGGGGCGACGACGGCAGCCGGGTCCGCCGGCACCGTGACGACCAGCGGCCTGCCGGTGGGCAGCCACTCGACCGCCATGGACGAGACGTCGGTGACCAGGGCGTCGGCCTCGGCGAACGCCTCCTGCAGCGGTCGGTCGGCGTCCGTGCGGCTCCCGGTGCCCTGGGCGTCCGGGGCGTCGAGCAGCCGCCGGAGCGCCGCATCGGCGGCCGCGACCTCCCGGCGGTTGGCGCCGGTCCGCGGGTGCGGGCGGTAGACCACGCGGATGCCCGCGGCCACCAGCGAGGTCACCAGCGCGCTGCCGTGGGTGGGCACCGAGCTGTACGCCATCGACGGCTGGGCCCCCTCCCAGGTCGGTGCGTAGAGCACGGTGGGCACGGCTGCCGCCGACCGCGGCGCCGCGGTGGCCGCCTGCGGCCGGCCGATGCGGACCAGGCGGGAGCGGTCGAACCACAGCAGCTCGGCGAGCACCCGCTCCTCGGCCGCCGGCCCCGCCACGAAGACCCGGTCGTAGGCCTTGAGCTGGTTGGAGGCGGAGACCGCCTTGTCGCTCTCGCCGTGGCCGATGTAGACGTGACCGGCCGAGGAGTAGCGCAGCATCTGGAAGTTGCGCGGGTGGTGGCTGACGTACAGGGCCAGGGCGACGTCGCTGCGCTGCACGATGCCGTCGAGCGTGGCCGTGCGGGCGACGCAGAGCACGGGCAGGGACGTCCGCCGGCGCAGCCAGGCGGTCGTCCGGCTGTCCTGGGTGACGACGGCGACGCCGCGGCGGCCGTGGAGCGCCTCCAGGGCCGGCAGCCACTGCGCCAGCTGGTAGACGTTGCGCAGGGGCTCGGGGAAGAAGACGACCACGCGCTGCTCCAGCACGGCACCTGCGAGCACGGCGTCCTCGCCCAGCCCGTCCGGCTCACCGCCGGGAAGGAGTCCGAGCCGACGTACCAGACGGCCACCGCCGGAGCGGACGCGCGCGGGCACTGCAGGGAAAGGGAACGGCACTCGGAGGCTCCTCGGATCGGCCGAGTCGCACGGTACCTGTCAGACCACCGGGGGCCGGCCATGCCGGGCCATGCGCAGGATCGTGGCCCAGCGCAGGGGGCGTCGCGGTCCGGCGTCGGTGCGCCAGCCCTCCAGCCAGCCGCGGAACCACGGGAGCAGCGTGGCGGGGGAGCGGACCGAGCGGGCGACCTGCAGCGCCGTCCAGGTGAGCACGTACGGGACGCCCAGGACCCACGGCAGGTTCCGCTTGGCCAGCCACACCCGGTTGCGGGCGTTGAGGCGGTAGAAGTCGCGGTGGCGCGTGGTGACGGTGAGCGGGTGCTCGACCACGAGGTCGCCGGCGTAGCGGACGGCGGCGCCGGCGTCCCACACCCGCCACGCGAGCTCGATGCCCTCGTGGGCGTAGAAGAACGGCTCGGGCCAGCCGCCGGTCCGCTCGAACACCGCGCGCCGGACGACCACCGCGCCCTCCCACACGGAGAACACCGGGCTGCTCCGCCGCCGGTCGCCGACCCGCATCCGTGGCGTCCAGCGCCGCGGTCCGGGCACCCCGCCGGGTCCGTCCACCCGCGGCTGGAGCAGGCCGAGGTGCGGGTCGGCGTCGAACCGACGCACGGCCTGCGCGAGGAAGTCCGGGTCGGTGAGGGTGGCGTCGTCGTCCAGGAAGAGCAGCAGGTCGCCGGTCACCCGGGGCACTCCGGCGTTGCGTCCGGCGGGGATGCCGACGTTCTCCGGCAGCCCCAGGGCGGCCACGCCGTCCGGCAGGCCCACGGGCTGCCAGCCGTTGCCGACGACGACGACGTCGGTGACCACCCCGCGCTGGGCCAGCGCGGAGCGGATCGCCCGGTCGAGGTCGGTGGGCCGGCGGCCCTGCGTCAGGACGACGACGCCGACGACGGGTCCGCGGGTCACGGGACCCGGTGGGAAGCGCGCGGGAGGCGGCGCTCAGCCACCGTGGACGGCGGTCGGGTCGGCGTCCACGGGCGGCAGGTCGCCCAGCGTGTCGCCCTGCAGGAGCTCGGCCGTCACCGACGCGCTGACGTGGGATGCCAGCGCGTCCTCGCGACGGACGTCGATGATGTGCCCGGTGAAGGCGGAGATCAGCACGTCGAGGGAGGTCTCGGCGACCGCCTCCGAGGTGAGCAGGCTGCCCTCGGGCTCCTCGCCGAACGCCTTCGTCCGCATGGGCGTGGCGGTCCGCTCCGGGTTGATGCAGTTGATCCGCACGCCGTCGCCGGCCCACTCGTCGGCCAGCGCCTGGGTCAGGTTGACCACGGCGGCCTTCGCCGAGGAGTACAGGCTGTACCCGCTGCGACCGCGGGTGTAGGAGCTCGAGGTGAACAGCAGCAGCGATCCGTTGGTCTTCTTCAGGTGGGGCTGGAAGACCTGGGAGATGTGGATCGGCGCGAGGTAGTTGACCTCGGTCGCCGAGTAGACGGTCTCCTCGCTGGTCTCGGCCAGCTCGCCGCGGTGCAGGATGCCGGCCGTGTTCACCACGTAGTCGATGCGGCCGGTGGCGGCCAGCACCTGCTCGCAGGCGGCGACGATGTCCGCGCGCCGCTCCACGTGGGTGTTGGTGGCCGACCGGCTGAAGACCTTGGTGATGGCGCCGTAGGACTCCGCCATGCGGGCGATGTCGGCACCGATGCCGTAGGAGCCACCGAAGACGACGACGGTCTTGCCGGCCAGAGCGGCCCGGTACTCCGACTCGTAGCGGGGGCGTGGCGCCTCGTGGCTGTCGAGCTGGAAGAGCTTGTCGGCGATGTAGACGTCGATCGGCTCGGTGATCTTCATGTTGCGCTCTTCACCGCGCACGACGGCGATCGGCACCTCGGGTGCATACCGCAGCACCACCGTGCAGTCGTCGGTGGCCTCGAAGTCGGCGTCCTGGGCGGCCTCGGCGTAGGCGCGGCGGATCACCGAGAGCCGGAAGCCCTGCGGGGTCTGGCCGCGGCGCAGCAGGCCGCGCTTCAGCACGTCGTCGATGGTCCGCCCGGACTCGTCGACCTGGATGATCGTGTCGGCCGACGGGATGGCGGTGTCGACGGCCTCGAACTCGTCCAGGGCGTCCACGCAGTCGGCGATGACCCGCTGGCTCAGCAGCGGTCGGACGGCGTCGTGGAAGAGGACGTTGCACTCCTCCGCGCCGAGGGCGTCGAGCGCGCGCTGGGTCGTCGCGTTGCGGGTGTCGGCTCCCTCCAGCACGCGGGTGACCTTCGGGTAGCCGCCGGGCCGCAGGATGGCGTGGATGGCGTCCAGGTGGCCCGGCGTCATCAGCACGATGATCTCGTCGATCTGCGGCGAGGCCTGCAGGGTGCCGATCGTGTGCTCGATGATCGGCTTGCCGGCGATCTTGATGAGCTGCTTGGGGATGGCGAGGCCGACCCGCGTACCCGTTCCCCCGGCAAGCACGACAGCCACGTTCCGCAATCTGGTCACGCGGCGAACGATATGCAGACCGGCCGGTCCGCCCGGGGAGGCTGCGCGTCCCGTGGGGTGTCTGTGACGGGGGTAGCGGGTGTGGCGCGGACCGGTCCTTCACATCCGCCGCGGACGGCTCCGAGCCGTCGGGTCACCCGGGGGAGCGGGTGGCGAGCCCCGCCAGCTTGTCGGGGTTGCGCACCACGAGCACCTGGGTGACCAGCCCGTCGGCCACGACCAGGGACATCGTCATCAGCGGAACGCCCTCGGCCCAGGCCACCACGGCGGAGGCGCCGTTGACGTCGAGGATCTCGACGCGGAGGCCCGGCAGGGCCAGGCCCTGGCAGGCGATCCCGACGGCGAACCGCGCGACCTTGTCCGCACCGGTGATCGGCCGCAGGGCCGCCCTGGCCTTGCCGCCGCCGTCGCTGACCAGCACCGCGTCGGGGGCCAGCGCGGCCAGGAGCGCCTCCACGTCCCCACCGGCGCAGGCCGCGAGGAACCGCTCGGTGACCGCCCGCTGCGCTCCGGGGTCGGTGTCGAACCGCGGCCGCCGGGCCTGGACGTGCTCGCGGGCACGGTGCGCCATCTGCCGCACGGCGGACTCGGTGCGGCCCAGCGCGGTGGCGGTCTCGGCCACCGGCAGGCCGAAGACCTCCCGCAGGACGAACACGGCGCGCTCGGCGGGGGAGAGGGTCTCCAGCACGACGAGGAGTGCCATCGAGACCTGCTCGCCGAGCTCCGCTGCCGCGGTCGGGTCGGTCGGCGCCGGTCCCGCGGCGACCGTGTCCCGGCCGGTGAGCAGCGGTTCGGGCAGCCACGGGCCGACGTAGCTCTCCCGGCGGGTGCGCGCCGAGTCGAGCCGGTCGAGCGCCAGCCGGCTGACCACGCGCACGAGGTAGGCACGCGGGTCCGCGACGTCGTCGCGGTCGCCCGCCGACCAGCGCAGCCACGCGTCCTGCACGGCGTCCTCGGCGTCGGCGACGCTGCCGAGCATCTGGTACGCCACGGAGAACAGCAGCCGCCGGTGCTGGTCGAAGACGTCGAGCAGGTCGCTCATCGCGCCGGGCTCTCGCAGCGGTCGCGGAAGCCCTGGCTGGTGAGGCCGAGAGCGCTGTTGAAGCGCGAGCGCGAGTTCTCCACGGAGATCATCATGGTCAGTTCGACGAGCTGGGCGTCGTCCAGGGAGCGGCGCAACCCGGCCACCATCTCGTCGGTCACCTCCAGCGGCGTCGTCGTCATCGCCTCGGCGTAGGCCATCACCTGCCGCTCCAGGTCGGTGAAGCGGTCGCTGTCCCGCCAGCGGGGGACGTCGCGGAGCTTGGCCGGGTCGATGCCCCGGGTGGTGCTCTCCCAGAACCCGAAGTCCAGGCACCAGGAGCAGCCGACGGTCGCCGCGGATGCCATCACGGCCAGCGCGCTCAGCGTCGGGTCCAGGCGGTCCCACCGGGCGAGGGACTGCTCGTAGCGGATGTAGGTGCGCAGCACCCGCGGGTTGTGGGCGATGGCCGCGCCCGGGTCCAGCACCGTGCCGAACCTGCGGCGCGAGTACCACTCGGTGAGCCGCACGAAGGTCGAGCGGGGCGGGTCGAGCGGGATGCGGGTCATGGCGGCGACCTCTCCGTCGTCGGGATGCTGACGATGGAGACGACGCGGCCCGCGCGGGTGTGACATCCGGGCCGCCGTCACCCGTGGTGCCCGACCGGGCAGACTCGCCGGGTGCCCACCTTCACCATCTACGCCGTGCTGCGAGCCGCCGCACAGGTGGACGACGACACCGTCGACACCGTCGCAGCGGGGCTCCGCCCGGGGGACGAGGAGCTGCGGGTCTGGCGGGAGCCGGACCGTGCTGCGCTCCGGGCCTCCACCGAGTGCGACGCCGAGGACCTCGGGTCCGCGCTGGAACAGGCCCGCGCGCTCGGCGAGGAGCTGCGCGAGCGGTGCCCGGGCGACGTGCTCGAGGCGGCGGCGCTCAGCGACGACGACTCGCTCGTCTGGCGCGCCTGGCTCTAGGAGGACCTCGCTGCCCCCCGCCACTCGCGAGCTCGCGGCGGGTCCCTGCAGCGAGCCCGTCAGAGCCGCCCGCGGCCCTGACGGAGCAGCATCATCCCGAGTGCGGCGCCGTCGGGGCCGAGCGCGTCCTGGAAGCGCGCGAGCACCTGCTGCTCGCGTGCGAGGTTCAGCCGGGTGCCGCCGCTGGCCCTGCGGACGGCGCCGATCTCCTGCGAGACGGACAGCCGGCGCTGCACGAGCTCGATGATCGCGGCGTCGCAGGCGTCGATCTCCTCGCGGAGCGCGCTGATCCGGTCGATCTCGGCTCCGGTGACGGCGGTCGTGGCGGAGGTGCTCATGGGTGTCCTTCCGGGAGGGAGCCCGTGCTGCCCCGGAAACGAAGAACGCCCCGGAGCCATCGGGCCCGGGGCGTCTGGTGCGGCGTGTGCTCAGCCAGCGGCGACGGCGACCGGATCCCGGTGGCCGTAGTAAAAGCTGTGAGTGGCGAGCACGGGACGGAGTCTGCCACACCCTCCGGGCGCGGGCCAGGACCGCGCCCGAGGCGGGGAGGACGGGGTGGACGGCGCCGGAGAAGTGTCCCCCGATCGGCTTACAGTGATGTCGTCATGAGCAGCGTCCAGCAGGCCCTCCCCGGCACCGCCGCACTCCAGCGCTCCGCGCCCGGGTCCCTGGGGCGGGAACTGGACCGCATGCTCGCCGGCCTCAACGGCCCGCAGCGGCAGGCCGTCGTCCACGAGGGCGGGCCGCTGCTCATCGTCGCCGGTGCCGGCTCGGGCAAGACCCGGGTGCTGGCGCACCGCATCGCCTACCTGCTCGGCGCCCGGCACACCCAGCCCGGCGAGATCCTGGCGATCACCTTCACCAACAAGGCCGCCGGCGAGATGAAGGAGCGGGTGGCCCAGCTCGTCGGCCCCCGCGCGCGGGCGATGTGGGTGTCGACGTTCCACTCGATGTGCGTGCGCATCCTGCGCGCCGAGGCGGGCAAGCTCGGGCTGAAGTCCTCGTTCACCATCTACGACCAGGGCGACTCGGTCCGGCTCATGACGATGGTCGCCCGCGACCTCGACCTGGACGCGAAGCGCTACCCCGGGCGCAGCCTGGCCGCGCAGGTGTCGAACCTGAAGAACGAGCTGATCGACGAGGAGAGCTACGTCCCGGGGACGGCGCCGGAGAAGGTGCTCGCCGAGGCCTACACGCTGTACCAGCAGCGGCTGCGCCAGGCGCACGCCATGGACTTCGACGACCTGATCATGAACACGGTGCACCTGCTGCAGGCGTTCCCCGACGTCGCCGAGCACTACCGCCGCCGGTTCCGCCACGTGCTGGTCGACGAGTACCAGGACACCAACCACGCGCAGTACATGCTGGTCCGCGAGCTGGTGGGCACCGGCGAGGGCCCGGTGCCCATGGCCGAGCTGTGCGTCGTGGGCGACGCCGACCAGTCGATCTACGCCTTCCGCGGGGCCACGATCCGCAACATCGACGAGTTCGAGCGCGACTACCCGCAGGCCACCACGATCCTGCTCGAGCAGAACTACCGCTCGACCCAGCGCATCCTCAAGGCCGCGAACACGGTCATCGCCAAGAACACCGGCCGTCGTCCCAAGAACCTCTGGACCGACTCCGGTGACGGCGAGCTGATCGAGGGCTACGTCGCGGACAACGAGCACGACGAGGCGGCCTGGGTCGCCGAGCAGATCGACGCGCTGGTGGACGAGGGCGCCGCCCAGCCCAAGGACATCGCGGTCTTCTACCGGACCAACAACGCCTCACGTGTCTTCGAAGAGGTCTTCATCCGGGTCGGCATGCCCTACAAGGTCGTCGGCGGGGTCCGGTTCTACGAGCGCAAGGAGGTCCGCGACGCGCTGGCCTACCTGAAGGTCGTCGCCAATCCGACCGACATCGTGAGCCTGCGCCGGGTCATCAACACCCCCAAGCGAGGCATCGGCGAGCGGGCCGAGGCCTGTATCGAGAACTTCGCCGACCGCGAGCGGATCGCGTTCGCCTCCGCGCTGCGCCGCTGCTCCGAGGTGGGGGAGCTGGCCACCCGCTCGCTCAAGGCGATCCAGGAGTTCGTGGCCCTGCTCGAGGAGTTCGAGCAGCTCGTCGAGACCGGCTCCGGCCCGGCCGCGCTGCTGGAGAGCATCCTCGACCGCACCGGTTACCTGGCCGAGCTGCAGGCCAGCACCGACCCGCAGGACGAGGGGCGGGTGGACAACCTCAACGAGCTCATCTCGGTCGCCGCCGAGTTCGAGGCGGCCAACCCCGACGGCACGGTCACCGACTTCCTCGAGCAGGTGTCCCTGGTGGCCGACGCCGACCAGATCCCGGTCACCGGTGACGACGCCGGCGTGGTCACGATGATGACGCTGCACACGGCGAAGGGCCTGGAGTTCCCGGTGGTCTTCCTGACCGGCCTGGAGGACGGCGTCTTCCCGCACCTGCGCGCGCTCGGCGACCCGCGCGAGCTGGAGGAGGAGCGCCGGCTGGCCTACGTCGGCATCACCCGCGCCCAGCAGCGGCTGTTCATCTCGCGGGCCACGGTGCGCACGAGCTGGGGCCAGCCGGCCTACAACCCGCCGTCCCGGTTCCTGGACGAGATCCCGGCCGAGACCATCCACTGGGAGCGCCTCGACCCGACGCCGGCGCCCTCGACGGGCTACCGGTCGGCGCAGACGCGGGTGGCGGCGACCGGCCTGTCCACCGGTGGCCTGCGCGGCGGCGTGGGCAACCGGCAGGTCGTCTCCGTCGACGTCGGCGACCGCGTCAGCCACGACGCCTTCGGCCTCGGCACGGTGGTCGAGGTGACGGGCGCGGGCGACAAGGCGCAGGCCACCGTCGACTTCGGCTCCGGGGGCACCAAGCGCCTCGTCCTGCGCTACGCCCCCCTCGTCAAGCTCTGACCTGAGGAGCGGGGGCCCAGAGGGTCCCCCGACGAGCGCGCAGGACACGCTCAGCGCAGCAGGGGAACGGCACGTGGCCGCGGTGTCGGCCGGAGGCCGACGAGAGATCAGAGAGAGACGCCGCGCTCGGCGAGCCAGGCGCGTGGGTCGGTGGGCCGGCCGTGCATGCCCCCGCGGTGGATCTCGTAGTGCAGGTGCGGGCCGGTGGACTGGCCCTCGTTGCCGACCTTCGCGATCTGGTCGCCGGCGTGCACGATGTCGCCCGCGGAGACGTCGTAGTACCGCATGTGGCCGTAGATGTGGACGTTGCCGTCGGCGTCCTGGACGTAGACGGCGTTGCCGTAGCCGGAGGCGCTGCCGGCCCGGAGGACGACGCCGTCGGAGGCCGCGAAGATGGGCGTACCGAGGGGGGCGGCCAGGTCGAGGCCGTAGTGCATGGTGCCCCAGCGCTGGCAGAAGCAGGTGGTGAGCCGGCCCGTGACCGGCAGCACCGTCTTGGGCTGGCGGGCGGCGCGGGAGGCGGCCAGCTCGCCGAGGCGGGCCTGGGCCTCGGCCTCGGTGATCCCGCGGCGCACGTCGGCGTCCTCGAGACCTCCGCTGAAGCCGTGGTCGAGGTCGGTGCCGAGCCCGAGGTCGGACGCGGTGACGTCGGACCGGTCGGCGTTCCCGTCGAGGATCGCGGGGGCGCCGGCGACCAGCGCGCCGGCGACCAGGGCGGCGAACCAGATCGGTGCGCGCCGGCCGGGCGGGTGCGGGAGGCGCCGGAGCGCGGCGAAGCGGGGGAGCCGGCGGCGGGCGCCGGGCTGCGGGGCCGGACCGGCCGGGTCGGCCACGACGGGTTCGGCGGTCTCCGCGGGGACGGCGTTCCCGGCGGCGGCCTCGGCGTCAGCGGCAGCCGCGGCGCGCATGGGCGCGGTGGTCGCCGGACGGGGGACGGGGATCGCGGGGGTGCCGCGACCGAGCTCGATGCGGCCGGTGGCGCCGTCCTCGGGGCCCGGCCGCTCGAGGAGCGTGGGCGCACTGGTGGGGGACACGGCGCACCTTCCGGGACAGTGCTCCGCGAGGGCTCGGTGCGGCCCGTCGGGGGAGCGGGGGCGCCGCCGGTGGGTACCGGCGCCGTGACCGAACCGTAACGACGCGTAAGGGCGCTACCAAGCACATCACGGTCCGTGTCGTGAGTTGTGCCCCAGGTAACGAAACGGAGTGGGCCGGGTGGGCCGCCGGTCAGGCGACGGCGTGCACCGGTGCGCGGTCGGCGGTCGCGGCGCGGCCGCCGGCCAGCGTCAGGGCGACCTCGTCCAGCACTCCGCGGTGGATGGGCAGCGACATGTGCCCCACCCCTCGGACGAGCACGTTGCGGGCATCGAGGTCGGGGTGGTCGCAGCGGCCGGCCGACGTCGGCAGCACGAGCTGGTCGAGGTCGCTGTAGATCGCCGTGATGCGGGTGTCGCACCGGTCGACGGGCTCGGCCAGATCCTGCAGGACGGGCGAGCCGGGCCGGAGCTGACGCACCAGCGGCGTCGGCAGGGCATGGGCGAGCACCGACCCGCCGTGCGGCGTGCCCAGCGTGACCAGGGAGTCGACGCGACGGTCCCCGCCCTGCCGCTGGACGTGGTACCGGGCGATCAGCCCACCCAGGCTGTGCCCGACCACGTGGACGCGGTCGTGCCCGGTCTGGGCGCAGATGCGCTCGATGTGCGCGCCGAGGTCCTCGGCGGCCCGGGCGACGTCGCGGAGCAGGGGGCTGTAGTTCCACGAGCACACGGAGGCGAAGCCACGGCGGCGCAGGCTGCGGCGCATCACGGCGAAGATCGAGCGGTTGTCGACCAGGCCGTGGACCAGCAGGACGGGCGTGCGGGCGGCCAGCGGGTCGGCGGCGAAGAGCGCGCGGACGGCGGGGGACCGGCCCGGCCGGTGCAGGGAGTCGGGCTGCAGCTGCTCGGTCCTCGTCCCCAGCGGGTACATCAGGACGTGGGCGCCGACCCAGGCCAGTTCGGTGAGGCCGCCGGTCAGGGTCGCCGGGCTGCAGAGTGCGCGGAGGGCACTCCGTGGCGCGGCCTCCGGAGCGGCGGTCGTGTGCGACGCTGGTTCGGAGCCCGGAGTGCCCGTCGGTCGCATGGCCTGGATCTCCCCGTGTCGTCCGTCCGGCGGTGCCGTGCTCGGCGTGCCTGCCGGGAGCGGTGCACCCCTCTGTGCTCCGTTCACCCGACGGTAATGCCCGTGTGTGGTGGCCGTCACACCGACGCCCCCGAGGGGTGTCCCGATCGAGGCCGGTTCGTGACCGACGTGAAGGGGAACTGCGTGCCTGCCCGCGACGCCCGAACCGGGGCAGCCCGCGCCGCCCGCCCCCGGACAGCGGGGGGCGCGGCCGCGGCCGGTTCCAGGGACCGGGTGCGCCCGGGACGCCCGGGCCCTTCCGGCGGCGAGGGCCTGGTCATCGGCACCGTTCCGGCCGGCGCGCGGTTCGCCGGGGTGCTGCTCCTGCTGGCCGCCCTCGCCGGCCTGGTCTCCGCCTTCCCCACCTACCTCGAGGTGGACGGGCAGGAGCTCGTCCTGGGCGGCAGCGTCCTGGGTGTCCTCGCCACGCTGCTCGTCCCGCTCGTCGGTGGTGCGGTGGGCGTGCTGCTCGTCCGGGGCACCGTCCCCAAGTTCGGCCTGGCCTACGCGTCGGTCGCCGGCGCCCTGTCCCTGGGCAACCTGCTCATCGAGCTCTACCGCGGCCGCAGCTCCACCGACCGCCCCGGCGTCGAGGTCCTCGCCGGTGAGCAGGTGCTGACCAGCGACATCCACATCGGTGCCGGGTGGGTCGCGGGCCTCGTCGCGCTGGCCCTGACGGTGCTCGCCGGCTGCGTCGCCGCGGCTGTCTGGGGGCGCACGGTGATGGACGACCGGGGCACCCTCGACGCCGTCCGCGGACCGCTGGCCGGCACCACGCTGCTGCTGGGCGTGGGCACGGTGCTCTCCCTGGCGCTGCCGGCGGCCGACGTGCGCGACGACCTCGTCCTCGATCCGGCCACCGGGCTGGAGGTCGTCGTGACGCGGGAGGGCCCGCAGGCGCTGCTCGAGCGACCCGGCCTGGCGCTGCTGGGCGGACTGCTGCTGGCCGGCGCGCTGGTGCTCTGCTCGGTGACCGCGCCGTCGCTGCGGCCCCGCCTCGCCGCCGTCGGGGGGCTCCTCGCGATCACCGTCACCGTGCTCGCCGCCGGCATCTCCGGCCTGCGCGACGCCGTCGTCTCCGACGACCTGGACTGGACGCTGCCCGGCGTCGGCCTGGTGGTGGCCGGGCTGGGCTTCGCCGTCCTCACCGTGCTGGCCTGGCGGCTGCGCCGGTCCTCCTAGGGTTCTCCCGTGGAGGAACGCATCCGGGTGGTCATCGCCGGGCCGGACCGCGAGGGCGGGGACCGGACGGCCGAGGTCCTGGCCCGCGCGCTCCGGGACGCCGGCATGGAGGTCGTCTACACCGACCGGCCGCACGCACCCGGACAGCTCGTCGAGACCGTCGTGCAGGAGGACGCCGACGCCGTCGGCATCGTCCTGCCCCGGGACGGCGATGCGGGACCGCTCGCCCGCTTCCGGGACCTGCTGGCCGACCGGGGCGTCGAGGACGTGCTGCTCTTCGCCGTCGCCGACGACGTCCCGCCCGGGGTCGCGCGGGTGTTCCCGCACGACACCGCGCCGGCCGAGCTGGTCGGCTGGGTGCGCGAGGGCCTCAGCGGCTGACGACCGGGACGGTCAGCCGCTGCACCCGCCCGGGTCCGGTGGTCAGCTGGACCTGCTGCGGGAACGTGGCGCCCCGGTAGGCGAGGTCACCGCCGGCGAGGACCACCGCGAGCGAGTGGCCCTTCTCGAACCGGTGCACGATCCCGGGGAGCTCGATCGTCACGGGCCGGGTCACGTCGGTGATGCGCACCGGTGAGATCAGCCGGCGCGGCAGCTCGACCGCGCCGTCCGGGCCGACGTCGTAGACCTTGGCGTAGGCGACCAACTGCCCGCCGGGGCCGGCCCGCTGGCTCAGGGCCACGGCCGGAGCGGTCAGCTGCACGGTCAGCCGCGGCGATCCGACGACGTCCAGCGGCTGGGCCAGCGGTGGCGTGGAGAAGCGGATCGCGGTCGGGCCGGGATCGGTGACCGGTCCGGTCTGGTCCAGGAACGAGGTCTCGGTGTAGTTCGGGCCGATCGGCGCGGTGCTGGTGTAGCCGCTCGTGCCCGCGGCCACCTGCCGGGGCGAGGCGACCAGGGCGCCGCCGCCCGCGCCGGTGCTGGACAGGTGGAAGGTGCGCTCCGTGCCGACGGGGTAGGACGGCGCCACCGCGTAGGCCTTGGCGATGCTGCCGGTCGCCCGGTGGACCCAGTCCCGGTAGTAGGCGAAGCCCTGCGGCGGCCGGGGCCCGCGGTCGCGCACGTAGTGGTCGAACCAGGCGAGAGCCGCCGCCCCCTGCAGCGATCGGGCGGGGTGCCGCTCGTCGAGCTCGCCCGGCTGCGGGGCCGAGCTGCTGTGGCCCCAGGACTGCCACATCAGGGAGACCGGCGTCCCCTGCCGCTTCAGCGCGCTGTAGGTGGCCACCGACTCCTGCAGGTTGAACAGGGTGTCGGCCTGGCCCTGGCCCAGCAGCGTGGGCACCCGGACGTTCCTCATGTAGCTGGTCACCGAGTTCGACCGCAGGTACTCGACGGACCGGCGGCTCGGGTACCCGAGCGTGGCGACCTCGGCCAGCGCCGTGCACACCTGCGGTTCGAAGTTCGCGCAGTTCCGCGTCTGGGACGCGGCCGTGAAGAAGGCGGTGAACTGCGCCGGGTCGGCCAGGGCCCGCAGGTCCTGGACGCCGTTCGCGGCCCCGAGCGCGGTGAACAGGGCCGCCCACTGGTACTTGAAGACGCCGGTGCCCGAGGCGCGGGCCGACCCGTTGCGGACCGTGCCCCCGGGGAGGCTGCTGTTCTCGGGGGCGAGGGAGTAGGACAGGTCGTTCCAGGTGATCTGCGGGACGATCGCGTCCAGCCGGTTGGTCCGTGCGGCGTTCTCGAAGCCTGCGGCGGCGAACTGGATCTGGCCGCCGTAGGAGCCGCCGATCATCCCGACCTGCGGGTCGTGCCGGACCTTGGTCCGCGCGTCCTCCCGGACGACCTGGTCGATCCGCACGCGCTCGCCGGTCGTGTCGTCGATCGCCGCGATCGAGGGGTCGCCGCCGAGGAAGCGCAGGAGCTGGCTCGCCGCCGCGCCGTCGTGCTCGACGTCGTCCAGGGTGATCGGGCAGGTGTCGCCGTCGACGAAGCCCAGGCCGGTGTAGGCCAGCGTCACGTAGCCGTGCTCGCCGAAGCCCTGGGCGAAGTCGGCCTGGTCGTCCTTCGTGCCACCGAAGCCGTTGGTCGTGAGCAGTGCGGGCGCGGGCCGGTTCCGGCTGACGCCGGCGGGCACGTAGAGGTCGGCGTCGATCCTGCAGGTGCGCTTCTCCGGCCCCAGACCGGTCACCGTGATGGTGAGGTCGCGCGGGGCGATCTCCGCGGTCGCCGCCGCCGGAGGCGCTACGGCGGCCATGCCACCGGCGGCCAGCACGGAGGACAGCAGGACGGTCGCGGCTCGGCGCACGGGGGCTCCTCTGGTGGGTGACACGCGGCGGGCCAGCACGTTCCCCCTGCGAAGGGTGAAGCAGCCTGTGATGCACCCCACGCCGGACCCGTATCTACAACGCCCGGGGCAGCGATCCGGTTACGGGCGGGCTACGGTCCCTGTTCGTGGATCTCTTCGAGTACCAGGCCCGTGACCTGTTGGCCTCGCACGGCGTCCCCGTGCTCCCCGGCGGTGTCGCCGAGACGCCCGAGCAGGCGGAGGCGATCGCCCGCGAGATCGGGCAGACCGTCGTCGTCAAGGCGCAGGTGAAGGTGGGCGGCCGCGGCAAGGCCGGTGGCGTCAAGCTCGCCGACAACCCCGAGGACGCCAAGGCGCGCGCCCAGGACATCCTCGGGCTGGACATCAAGGGGCACATCACGCACCGCGTGATGGTCGCCCAGGCCAGTGACATCGCCGAGGAGTACTACTTCTCCTACCTCCTCGACCGCTCCAACCGCACCTTCCTGGCCATGGCCTCCAAGGAGGGCGGCATGGAGATCGAGCAGCTCGCCGTCGAGCGCCCGGAGGCGCTGGCCCGCATCCCCGTCGACGCCAGCGTCGGTGTGGACGCCGCCAAGGCCGCCGAGATCGTGGACGCCGCCGGGTTCGCCCCCGAGGTGCGCGACCAGGTCATCGCCATCGCCGTGCAGCTGTGGGACGCGTTCTCCAAGGAGGACGCCACCCTGGTCGAGGTCAACCCGCTGGCCAAGGCGCCCGACGGCACCGTGCTGGCGCTCGACGCCAAGATCACGCTGGACGAGAACGCCGGCTTCCGGCAGCCCGCCCACGAGGCGCTCGAGGACGCCGCCGCCGCCGACCCGCTCGAGGCCGCGGCCAAGGAGAAGGACCTCAAC
The DNA here is from genome assembly GCF_900102425.1 of Blastococcus aurantiacus. Taxonomy (GTDB): domain Bacteria; phylum Actinomycetota; class Actinomycetes; order Mycobacteriales; family Geodermatophilaceae; genus Blastococcus; species Blastococcus aurantiacus. Next base: position 38,858 of record NZ_FNBT01000008.1, on the reverse strand, counting down.
TACGTCAAGCTCGAGGGCGAGGTCGGGATCATCGGCAACGGTGCCGGCCTGGTCATGAGCACGCTCGACGTCGTCGCCTACGCCGGCGAGGAGTTCGGCGGGGTCCGCCCGGCCAACTTCCTCGACATCGGTGGTGGCGCCTCCGCCGAGGTCATGGCCAACGGCCTGGGGATCATCCTCAGCGACCCCGCCGTGAAGAGCGTCTTCGTCAACGTCTTCGGTGGCATCACCGCCTGCGACGCCGTCGCCAACGGCATCGTCGCCGCCCTGCAGCAGCTCGGCGACCAGGCCACCAAGCCGCTGGTGGTCCGTCTCGACGGCAACAACGTCGAGGAGGGCCGGCGCATCCTCGCCGAGGCCAACCACCCGCTCGTGACCGTGGTCGACACGATGGACGGCGCTGCGCGCCGGGCCGCCGAGCTCGCCGCCGCCTGAAGCCCTAGCGAACAGGACCTGTAGAGATGTCGATCTTCCTCAACGAGAACAGCAAGGTCATCGTCCAGGGCATGACCGGCTCCGAGGGCATGAAGCACACGTCGCGGATGCTGGCCTCCGGCACCGCGATCGTCGGCGGCGTGAACCCCCGCAAGGCCGGCACCAGCGTCGACTTCGACGGCACCAGCGTGCCGGTGTTCGGCTCGGTCGCCGACGCCATGAAGGAGACCGGCGCCGACGTCAGCGTCATCTTCGTGCCGCCGCCGTTCGCCAAGGCCGCCGCCATCGAGGCCGTGGACGCGCAGATCGGGCTCGCGGTGATCATCACCGAGGGCATCCCGGTGCACGACTCGACCTACGTCTGGGCGCACGCGCAGGGTGGTGCGACCCGCATCATCGGTCCGAACTGCCCCGGCCTGATCAGCCCCGGGCGCAGCAACGCCGGCATCATCCCGGCCAACATCACCAAGCAGGGCAAGATCGGCCTGGTGTCGAAGTCGGGCACGCTGACCTACCAGATGATGTACGAGCTGCGGGACATCGGTTTCTCCACCGCGGTCGGCATCGGTGGCGACCCGGTCATCGGCACCACGCACATCGACTGCCTCCAGGCCTTCCAGGACGACCCGGAGACCGAGGCCATCGTGATGATCGGTGAGATCGGTGGCGACGCCGAGGAGCGGGCCGCCGACTTCGTCAAGGCCAACGTCACCAAGCCCGTCGTCGGCTACGTCGCCGGCTTCACCGCTCCCGAGGGCAAGACGATGGGCCACGCCGGCGCCATCGTCTCCGGCTCGGCCGGTACCGCGCAGGCGAAGCAGGAGGCCCTCGAGGCCGCCGGTGTCCGCGTCGGCAAGACGCCGTCCGAGACCGCGCAGCTCATGCGGGAGATCATCGGCGGCTGACGCGCCAGCAGCTCAGGACTGCCCGGTGACCGCAGCTGCGGTCACCGGGCAGTGCTGCGTCCCGGGGCGGTACCGGAACGAGACGCCGCGCACGGGTGTCTTGCGCCGGGCTGACGGACGGGACCAGCATCCACCTCGCGAACATCCTGCACTCCTGCGAGGAGCCCCCGCGATGACGTCCAGCCAGCCTCCGCAACCGCCGGTGGGCGGCCAGCCCCCGCAGGGCTCCCCGCAGCCGGGCTACGGGCCCCCGCCAGGTTCCCAGCCGGCGGCCGGCCCGCCACCGGGGCACTCCGCCTACGGGCAGCCGTCGAACACCGGTGGGACCGATGTGTCGTTCGACCCGAAGCGGCTGAAGATGGCGGACTACGCCATCGCCGGCCTCACGCTGCTCTTCCTCGTCCTCAGCTTCTTCACCTGGTACGACTTCGGCGACGACTTCTTCGGCGTCGACGTCAGCGTCAGCGGGTGGACCGACGGACAGGTCAAGTTCGCCTTCTTCCTGTTCCTGCTGGCCACCGTCTGGGCGCTGCTGCCCGCGGTGACCCACCTCGAGGTCGGCTTCCCCCGGTCCCTGGTCACGGTCGGCCTGGCTGCCCTGGGGTTCCTGCTCACGCTCTTCGCCTGGTTCGACACCTTCGACTTCGAGTTCTCGATCTTCGCCCTGCTCGGGATGCTGACCGCTGCGGCGATCCTCGGGTTCGCCGTCCTCTCGCTGCTGCCCGAACTGCGCAACGGCCCGGCGATGCCGGGCGCCCTGTCGGGCGCCGCGCAGTGGGCGAACCGGCCCGCGTCGGGTGCCGGGCAGGACGCGCGGTCGCACGGCCAGCCGGGCCCGCCGCCGGCGCAGCCCCCGACGTACCGCCCGCCCGGCTCCCCGGGGCAGCCGGGCGCCCCCGGCGGACCGGACCGCCCCGGAGGCCCGGCCTGACCGGTTCCTGACGCACGTGCCGACGAGGGTCGGCGGCTGCCCTGCCGCCGGCCCTCGTCGCTGTGCCAGGCTCGTCGAGCGCGGCGGGCGACGGCCTCGTTCCCGCCACGAACGGGGAGTGTGCGGCCGGTGAGGTTGCCAGTGCTGGGCGACTCCTCGAACATGCGTTCAGTGATCGAACGACTACTGAGGAGTGGCCCGAGATGACCAGTCAGCCCCCGCCGCCCTCCGGCGGACCCGGGCAGCCGGGCCCCGGCGAGCAGCCACCCCAGCGGCCGTGGGGTCAGCAGCCCGCGCAGCCGCAGCAACCCTTGGGTCAGCAGCCGCAGCAACCCTGGGGTCAGCAGCCGCAGCAACCGTGGGGTCAGCAGCCCCAGCAGCCGTGGGGCCAGCAGCCCCCGCAGGGCGGGTACGCCCAGCCCGGCCACGGCGCTCCCGGCGGCTCGAAGACCTCGGCGGACTTCTCGAAGGTGGGCCGCTACGAGCGCCTCATCGCCGGTTCGGCGCTGCTGTTCACCCTCTTCCTGATCCTGCCCTGGTACGGCTTCGACGACGAAGGCCTCGAGGACGTCGACGCCTCCACCAACGGGTTCAGCGACACCATCGGGTTCGGTGACTTCACCTTCGACGTCGGCTACGCGACCTGGCCGGCGGTCCTCGCCTGGCTGCTGCTGCTGGCCGCCGCGGTGTGGGTGCTGCTCCCGGCGTTCACCACGGTGCGGGTGCCCGTGCCCCGCAGCTTCGTCACCGCCGGCCTGACCGGCCTGGCCGCCGTGCTGTTCCTCATCACCTGGATCGACCAGCTCGGCCTCAGCGACGGCGCGGACGACGACGCCGGCTTCAGCATCGTCGCCTTCCTCGCCCTGCTGACCGTGCTCGCCGCGGCGGTCCTCGCCGTGCTGCGGCTGCTTCCGGACCTGCGCGCCCGGAAGGCCGGGGGCGGCCAGGTGCCGGGGGCCCCGCCGGCGACCGGCCAGCCGCCGCAGGGGTACGGCCAGCCGCCGCAGGGCTACGGGCAGGCGCCGCAGCAGCCGCCCTACCAGCAGCAGCCGTACCAGCAGCCGTACCAGCAGCCGTACCAGGGGGAGCAGCCGCCGCCGGGCGTGCCGCCGACCCCGCCGCCGGCACCGGGCCCGCAGGGCCCGGCCTGACCGGTGTCCCGGCACGACCCACGAGGGTCGGCGGCATCCTGCCGCCGGCCCTCGTCGCTTTGTCGGGCTCGTCGGGCGCGTGCGCCGACCACGGGTGGCGCGGCCTTGGCAGAGTGGACCCGTGGTCTCGTTGCTGGCACGCCTGCCCCGCTCGGGTCGGGACGGCGGGGAGGCGGCCCGGCCCCTCCCGCTGGTCTGGACCGCGCTCGCCGCGGCCGGGGCCGTGTCGGCGGCCGGTCTCGCGGTCCTGGCGCTGGCCGTCGGGGTGGTCTCCACCCTCGACCCCACCGGCGGGTCCGGGGTCGGCGGATCGGTGCTGCTGGCCGGCCGGCTGTGGCTGCTCGCGCAGGGGACGGACCTCACCGTGGCCTCCGGTCCGATCGCCCTCGCCCCGCTGCTGCTGACGATCGGCATCGCGTGGGGTCTGGCCGGCGCGGGCCGCGTCGTGGTGCGCGCTTCCGCTCCCTCCGGTGCGCGGGCCGCGATCGGTGCGGCCGGCGTCCTGGCCGGCGCACACGTCGTCCTCACCGCCGTCCTGGCCTTCGTGGTCGACGGGCCGGGCGCCGAGGTGGGGCTGCCGCGGGCCCTCCTGGGCAGCGCCCTCCTGTCGGCCGCGGCGGCCGGCTGGGGAGTGGGCCGGGAGTCGGGGCTGCTGGACGCGGCCCTCGACCGGCTGCCCACCCAGACCGGTCCGGTGCTGCGCGGCGTCCTGGCCGGCCTCCTCACCGCGCTCGCCCTGTGCCTCGCCGTGGTGGCGGTCGCGCTGGCCGCCGACGCCGACGGGTACGCCGCGGTGTCCGGTCGGCTCGGCGGGGCCGGGGCGGGTGCGCTCGGCCTGCTCGGCCTCTGCGTGCTGCTGCTCCCCAACGCCGCGGGGGCGGTCCTGGGCCTCGCCGCGGGCCCGGGGTTCTCCGTGGGCAGCGGCACGCTCGTCTCGGTGCACGGCGTGACGCTGGGCCCGGTGCCGGCGCTGCCGCTGTTCGCGGCGCTGCCCGACACCCAGGCCGTGCCCCTGCTCGCCTTCGCGTCGCAGGCCGTGCCCGTGCTCGCGGGGCTCGTCGCCGGCCGGACGCTGGCCCGCCGCTTCTCCGCCCGCGACGGCGGATCGGTCGTGGCGGGGCTGGGCGGCGTCCTCGCCGGCGTGCTGCTCGGCGTGGTGTGCGGTGTCCTCGTCTGGGCAGCCGGCGGCTCGCTGGGCGACGGCGCCCTCGCCCACGTGGGGGCACCGCCGGTCGCGACCGGGGTGGCGATCGCGGCCCAGGCCGGTATCGCCGCAGCGCTCGCGGCGGCGGTCACGCGCTGGCGCGCCTCCGCCTGAACGGCCCCCCCGGAGGTCTGGACCGAGCCTGTCAGGGGTGGACGGGGTCCTTGTAGGGTCGCGGGGTGGGCGGCCCCGGGCGATCGACGTCTCGGGCGCGGGTCGTCGTCCTCATCTCCGGCACCGGCTCGCTGTGCGCGGCGCTGCTCGACGCGACGGAGGACCCGGCCTACCCCGCCGACGTCGTCGCCGTGGGAGCCGACCGTCCCGCTCCGGGGCTCGAGCACGCCCGTCGCCGCGGCGTCCCCACCTTTGTCTGCGCGCTGGGGGACCACCCCGACCGCTCCGCGTGGGACCGGGCCCTGGCCGCGGGGATCGCCGCGTTCGAGCCCGACCTCGTCGTCTCCGCCGGCTTCATGAAGATCGTCGGACCGGCGGTGCTCGACGCCTTCGAGGGTCGGCTGATCAACACGCACCCCGCGCTGCTGCCCGCCTTCCCCGGCGCGCACGCGGTGCGCGACGCGCTGGCCGCGGGTGCGACCGTGACGGGGTCGACCGTGCACCTGGTCGACGCCGGCGTGGACACCGGGCCGGTGCTGGCCCAGCGCGAGGTGCCCGTCCTGCCCGGCGACGACGAACCCCGACTGCACGAACGCATCAAGGCCGTGGAGCGCGAGCTCCTGGTGGAGACGGTGGCCCGGATGGCGGCCACCGAACGAGAGGACGAGAGCTCCCGATGAGCGACCGCAGCCCGATCCGCCGCGCCCTGCTGGGCGTGTACGACAAGACCGGCATCGAGGAGCTGGCCCGCGGGCTGGCCGGCGCCGGCGTGGAGCTGGTGAGCACCGGTGCGACCGCGCGCCGGATCGCCGACGCCGGCATCCCGGTCACCCCGGTCGAGCAGGTGACCGGCTTCCCGGAGTGCCTGGACGGGCGGGTCAAGACCCTGCACCCCTCGGTGCACGCCGGCATCCTGGCCGACCGCCGCCGTCCCGAGCACGTCGCGCAGCTCGAGGAACTGGGCATCGCCGCGTTCGACCTCGTCGTGGTGAACCTCTACCCGTTCACCGAGACGGTGGCCTCCGGCGCCTCGCCCGACGAGTGCGTCGAGCAGATCGACATCGGCGGGCCGGCGATGGTGCGCGCCGCGGCGAAGAACCACCCCTCGGTGGCCGTCGTCGTCGACCCGGCCCGGTACGACGACGTGCTGGCCGCCGTGTCCGAGGGGGGCTTCTCCCTCGAGCAGCGCCGTCGCCTGGCGGTGGCCGCCTTCCGGCACACCGCGTCCTACGACATCGCCGTCGCCTCCTGGATGGGCAGCGTCCTCGCGCCCGACGGGGAGTCGGACTTCCCGGAGTGGGTCGCCGCGAGCTGGGAGCGGGCCGACGTGCTGCGCTACGGGGAGAACCCGCACCAGGGCGCCGCCCTTTACCGCGGCTCCGTCCAGCCGGGCCTGGCCCACGCCGAGCAGCTGCACGGCAAGGCCATGTCCTACAACAACTACGTCGACACCGACGCCGCCTGGCGGGCCGCCCACGACCACGCCGACCCCTGCGTGGCGATCATCAAGCACGCCAACCCGTGCGGCATCGCCGTCGGCCCCGACATCGCCGCCGCGCACCGCAAGGCGCACGCCTGCGACCCGCTCTCGGCGTTCGGCGGGGTCATCGCGGCCAACCGCGAGATCGACCTGACCATGGCCGAGCAGGTCGCCGAGGTGTTCACCGAGGTCGTCGTCGCCCCGGCGTTCACCGACGACGCCGTCCGGGTGCTGACCGGGAAGAAGAACATCCGGCTGCTGCGCCTGCCGCACCTGCCCGGTGCGGCCACGGAGCTGCGGCCGATCAGCGGCGGGCTGCTGCTGCAGGCCACCGACCGCATCGACGCCCCCGGCGACGACCCGACGAGCTGGACGCTCGCCGCCGGCGAGCCCCTGGACGCCGCCGGCCTGGACGACCTCGTCTTCGCCTGGCGCGCGGTGCGCGCGGTGAAGAGCAACGCGATCCTGCTGGCCCACGACCGGGCCACGGTCGGCGTCGGCATGGGGCAGGTGAACCGGGTGGACTCCGCGCGGCTGGCCGTCTCGCGCGCGGGGGAGCGGGCCACCGGGTCGGTCGCTGCCTCCGACGCGTTCTTCCCCTTCGCCGACGGGCTGCAGGTGCTGCTGGACGCCGGCGTGCGCGCCGTCGTCCAGCCCGGCGGGTCGGTGCGCGACGAGGAGGTCGTCGCAGCGGCGGCCGCTGCGGGCGTGCCGCTCTACCTGACCGGCACCCGCCACTTCGCCCATTGATGAAGGACCCCCTCGCCCCCCGTCCCTCGCAGGCTCGGGTCGGGTCCCTGCGAGGGGGCCGGCCGCACGTCGGTCCGCCGGAGGCCGGTGCGGTCGTCGAGGGCGAGGACTTCGCCCGGGTCGACTGGTGGGGCGCCGAGCTCGACGCGGTCACGTTCACCCGCTGCCGGTTCGACGACGCCTCGCTCGAGGAGCTCGTCACCCGCCGGTGCGTGTTCGACGACTGCGTGCTCACCGGTGTGCGGCTGAGCGGGTCACGGCACTCCGGGACGGCGTTCCTCTCGTGCCGGTTCGACCGCGCCACCCTCATCGACGTGACCTGGGAGGGCTGCAAGCTGACCGGCTCGCAGTTCCCGGGGGCGCACCTGCGGCCCATGACGTCGACCGACTGCGACTGGAGCTACGTCAACCTGCGGGCCGCCGACCTGTCGGGCCTCGACCTGTCGGGTCAGCGGCTGCGCGAGGCCGACCTCACCGACGCCGACCTGCGGGAGTGCGACCTGACCGGCGCGGACCTGGACCGGGCCCGCCTGCAGGGCACCAGGCTCCGCGGCACCGACCTGCGCGGCGCATCGATGGACGAGGTCAACTGGCTGTCCTTCGAGCTGACCGGCGTGCGGCTGGACCTGGTGCAGGCGGTGCAGGTGGCCCGCGCCCACGGCGCCCTCGTGGCCGACTAGCGGTACTTCCTGCCCGTCAGCAGGGCCTTGAGGCTGCCGAGCACGCCGAGGACGGCGACGGCGACTGCGCACCAGAAGCCCGGCCCGAAGAAGTCCAGCTCCCAGTCGGCGTCCTGGAGCGGTACGACCACCGCCCACACGATCACGCCGCTCACCACCAGCCCGAGCAGGCCGAGGAAGCGGTGCGACCGGGCCGGGAGCCACATCAGGATCCCGAGCAGCAGCAGGACGCCGCCGCCCAGCACGACAGCGAGCGGCTGCCACAGGCCGTTGTCCACGATTCCGCCGAGGTCCTCGAACCCGTCCCGCACCAGGTCCAGGCCGGTGCCGTCCTCGTCCGCCAGCCAGTCGAGCACCAGGCTCACCGCGGCGGCGATTCCGGCGAGGATGAGCAGCAGCCCGCCCAGGCTCTCCGGCCCGCGCCGGGCGACCGGCTCGGCCGAGTACGCCGGTGCCGTGGTCCCGCCGGGCGGGGGACCGGAGGCCGCCGTCGATCCGAGGGGGGTCTGTTCGCGTTCGGTCATCGCGCACCTCCGGCCGGGCGGGCGAGGAAGGGCCCGCCACGACGGAGCCTAGGACCGTGACGCGGGCGGCGGGAGCTCTCGGGCACACTGTTCACGTGCCCGCGACGATCCTGGACGGCAAGGCGACGGCGGCGGCGATCCGCTCGGAACTGACCGGACGGGTGGCCGCGCTCGCCGACGCCGGTCATCGTCCCGGCCTCGGCACGCTGCTGGTCGGGGACGACCCGGGCAGCCGCTGGTACGTCAACGCCAAGCACTCCGACTGCGCCCAGGTCGGCATCGCCAGCATCCAGCGCGAGCTGCCGGCCACGGCCACGCTCGCCGACGTCCTCGCCGTCGTCGAGGAGCTCAACGCCGATCCCGCGTGCACCGGCTACATCGTCCAGCTGCCCCTGCCCGCCGGCATCGACGAGAGCGTCGTCCTCGAGGCGATGGACCCGGCGAAGGACGCCGACGGCCTGCACCCGGTCAACCTCGGCCGGCTGGTGCTCAACGTCCCGGGCGCGCTGCCCTGCACCCCGGTGGGCATCATCGAGCTGCTCCGCCGCTACGAGGTCCCGATCGCCGGCGCCGAGGTCGTGGTCATCGGCCGCGGCATCACCGTCGGGCGCCCGCTCGGGCTGCTGCTGACCCGCCGCACGGAGAACGCGACGGTGACGCTCTGCCACACCGGCACCCGCGACCTCGCCGCGCACGTGCGCTCGGCCGACATCGTGGTCGCCGCGGCCGGCGTGCCGGGGCTGATCACCGCCGACCTGGTCAAGCCGGGCGCCGCCGTCCTGGACGTCGGCGTCAGCCGGGTCGACGGCAAGATCGCCGGCGACGTCGCCAAGGACGTCGTGGAGGTGGCCGGGCACGTGGCACCCAACCCGGGGGGCGTCGGCCCGATGACCCGCGCGATGCTGCTCCAGAACGTCGTCCTGGCCGCCGAGCAGGCGGCCGCCCGCGAGGCACTCACCGCGTGACCGAGGGCCGGCCGCCGCTCTACGTCCGGCGCCCGTTCGTCGCCGGGCTGGTGCGCCAGCTGCCCCTGCTCGCGGTGCTGGCGGTGGTCGCGGTGGGGCTGACGCTGGTCGCCGTCGAGCACTGGCGCAGGGGGCTCACGGTCATGGGTCTGGCCCTCGTGGGGGCAGCGCTCCTGCGCCTGTTCCTGCCGGAGCGGCGGGTGGGCTTCCTCGCCGTGCGCAGCCGGCCGGTGGACGTCGTCCTGCTCGCGGCGGCCGGCCTCGCGCTCACCACCATCTCGCTGGCCATCCCCAGTCTCGAGTACTGACGCGCAACCCGCTGAGGCGCGACGGCGTGCACGGCGCTAGGTTGGCGGCCATGGCAGACAAGCCTCGGAACGGCAAGGTCACCGTGGTGGGTGCCGGCTTCTACGGCTCCACGACTGCTCTCCGTCTCGCGGAGTACGACATCTTCGAGACCGTCGTCCTCACCGACATCGTCGAGGGCAAGCCCGAGGGCCTGGCCCTCGACATGAACCAGTCGCGGCCGATCGAGGGCTTCGAGACCCGGGTGGTCGGCATCGGGGGCGGGTCCTACGAGGGCACCGAGAACTCCGACGTCGTCGTCATCACCGCCGGTCTGCCGCGCAAGCCGGGCATGAGCCGGATGGATCTCATCGAGACCAACGCGAAGATCGTGCGCGAGGTCGCGGAGAAGGTCGCCGCCGCCTCGCCGGACGCCGTCCTCATCGTGGTGTCCAACCCGCTGGACGAGATGACCGCTCTCGCCCAGCTGGCCAGCCAGTTCCCGAAGCACCGGGTGATGGGCCAGGCCGGCATGCTCGACACCGCGCGCTTCACCAACTTCGTGGCCGAGGAGGCCGGCGTCCCGATCTCGTCGGTGCGCACGCTCACCCTCGGCTCGCACGGCGACACGATGGTCCCGGTGCCCTCGCGGTGCACGGTGGACGGCAAGCCGCTGACCGAGGTGCTCGCCGCCGACAGGATCGAGCACCTCGTCGACCGCACCCGCAACGGCGGCGCGGAGGTGGTGGCCCTGCTCAAGACCGGCTCGGCCTACTTCGCCCCGTCGGCCGCGGCGGCCCGCATGGCCCGCGCGGTCATGGAGGACTCCGGCGCGGTCATGCCGGTGTGCGCGTGGGTCGACGGCGAGTACGGGATCAACGGCGTCTACCTGGGCGTCGAGGCCGAGATCGGCCGAGAAGGAGTGCGGACGGTCGTCGAGGGCGACCTGTCCGAGAGCGAGCTGGCCGGGCTGCGCGATGCAGCCGAGGCCGTGCGCGCCAAGCAGGCTGACATAGCCGACCTCTGAGCGAACGCTCGGAGCAGCAGAGAGTAAGGAACCAGTACGTGGCGAAGATCAAGGTCGAGGGCACCGTCGTCGAGCTCGACGGCGACGAGATGACCCGGATCATCTGGCAATTCATCAAGGACCAGCTGATCCTCCCGTACCTCGACGTGAACCTGGAGTACTACGACCTCGGCATCGAGCACCGCGACGCCACCGACGACCAGGTCACCGTCGACTCCGCCAACGCCATCAAGAAGCACGGCGTCGGCGTCAAGTGCGCGACGATCACCCCGGACGAGGCGCGGGTCGAGGAGTTCGGCCTGAAGAAGATGTGGCGCTCCCCGAACGGGACGATCCGCAACATCCTCGGCGGCGTCATCTTCCGCGAGCCGATCATCATGCAGAACGTGCCGCGTCTGGTGCCCGGCTGGACCAAGCCGATCATCGTCGGCCGCCACGCCTTCGGTGACCAGTACCGCGCCACCGACTTCAAGTTCCCCTCGGCGGGCACCCTGACGGTGACGTTCACGCCGTCCGACGGCTCCGAGCCGATCGAGCACGAGGTCTTCCAGGCCCCCGGCGCCGGCGTCTCGCTGTCGATGTACAACCTCGACGAGTCCATCCGCGACTTCGCGAAGGCCTCGCTGAACTACGGCCTCGACCGCGGCTACCCGGTCTACCTCTCCACGAAGAACACGATCCTCAAGGCCTACGACGGCCGGTTCAAGGACATCTTCGAGGAGGTCTTCCAGGCCGAGTTCAAGGAGAAGTTCGACGCCGCCGGCATCACCTACGAGCACCGGCTGATCGACGACATGGTCGCCGCCTCGCTCAAGTGGGAGGGCGGCTATGTCTGGGCCTGCAAGAACTACGACGGTGACGTGCAGTCCGACACCGTGGCGCAGGGCTTCGGCTCGCTCGGGCTCATGACCTCGGTGCTCGCCACCCCGGACGGCCGCACGGTCGAGGCCGAGGCCGCGCACGGCACGGTGACCCGGCACTACCGCCAGCACCAGCAGGGCAAGGAGACCTCGACCAACCCGATCGCGTCGATCTTCGCCTGGACCCGGGGTCTGGCCCACCGCGGCAAGCTGGACGGCACCCCCGAGGTGACCCGGTTCGCCGAGACGCTGGAGAAGGTATGCATCGACACCGTCGAGAGCGGTCAGATGACCAAGGACCTCGCGCTGCTGATCTCCAAGGACAGCCCGTGGCTCACGACCCAGGACTTCCTGGCCGCCATCGACGCCAACCTCCAGAAGGCCATGGCCTGAGGTAGCGCCTGACGAACGACGGCCCCCGTACCTCTCCGGGTACGGGGGCCGTCGCGCGCCCGGGGCCCCTCACGGACACGCGAGTACCAACTGCGGGGAAAGTGGGCCTCGCACCGGCCCGGGAAGGCCAACTTCCCGGTACTCGGCGCCTGTGGACGGCGACAGCGCACACCTGCCGGGCTGCGACACCCTGGCCCGGTGCCTCGCCCCCGCGAGCCGCCGGAACTCGTCGGTTGCGTGTTCCGGGCGCGCGACGTGGTCCACGACAGCCTGCTCACCCACGATGCGCTGCGGAGTCAGGCATGGCGGCGGCTGTACCGCGGTGTCTACGCGGACGCAGACCTCCCGGACTCGCTCGACGTCCGTATCCGCGGAGCGCGTCTCATCTCGCCGTCCACGGCCGTCTTCAGCGGACGCACCGCGGCCCACCTGCACGGCGCGCCCGAGCTCGCCGACCGGCGTGGGTTGCCGGTCGAGGTCACGGTGCCCGCGGGGGTGCGGTTCGGGCCGGTCCGCGGGCTCCAGGTACGCCGGGTCGACCTACCCGTCTCCGACGTCGCCCGAGTCGGGGAGTGGCGGTGCACCACCGGCCTGCGGACGGCGCTGGACATCGCCCGGTGGGATCCGCTGCCGGATGCGGTGGCAGCCCTGGACCTCCTGCTGGCGCGCGGCGTCGTGGCGGAAGTGGCCCTGCGCGAGCCGGCGGCATCGCGGGACGGCCGCGGATCGCGGCAGGCTCGGAGGGCGGTGGAACTGTCGGATGCGCGGGCCGAGTCGCAGCCGGAATCGAGGCTGCGCGTGATCCTGACGCTCGCCGGCCTGCCGCCTGTCCCGCAATGCGTGGTGAGAGGCCAGGGCGGCGAGTTCCTCGCACGTGTCGACCTCGGCTATCCGGAGCTACGGGTGGCCGTGGAGTACGACGGTGCCTGGCACGCCGGGAACGGGCAGTTCGTGCGTGACCGCCGCCGGCTGAACCTGCTCACTGCTGCCGGCTGGGCCGTCCTGCACGTCACGTCGGCCGATCTGCGGGATACCGCGCTCCTGGTCGAGCGGGTTCGGGCGCTGCTCCGCCGTGCAACTACGGGGAAGTAGGCCCTCGCTCGGTCCGTGGAACGCCAACTTTCCCGTAGTTGGGGCGAGGAGGCTCGTGGCGGGTGGTCAGGCGAAGAGCTGGGTCCACCAGGGGCCGCCGCCGCCGTCGGCGATGCCCACGCCGAGCCGCGTCAGGCCGCAGTCGAGGATGTTCGCCCGGTGGCCCGGGCTGTTCATCCACGAGTCCATGACCGCCGCGGGATCGCGCTGACCGCGCGCGATGTTCTCGGCCCGCGCGGACACCCCGGCGGCTCCGGCGCGGTCGAACGGGCTCTGCCCGGCGAGGTTCACGTGGTCGAAGAACCCGCGGTCCCGCATGTCGGCGCTGTGCGCGGCGGCGACCGCGGCGAGGCGCGCGTCGGCAGCCAGCGGCCGGCAGCCGGCAGACGCCCGCGCCTGGTTCACCAGGGCCAGCACCTGACCGGCGCGGTCGGACCCGGCCGGCACGGCGGCCGGCGGCGGGGGAGCGGGGGCGGCCGGCAGCGCCGTCCGGGGCGCCGCGCTGGTGGCAGGCGCGGGACGCGCCGGTGCGGCAGCCGGCTTCGGCGCCGCCGGCACCGGGACGGCGGCCGAGGGTGCCGGGGCCGCGACCGGCGCGGGCTCGGGCGTGGGTGCAGGAGCCGGCGCGGGGATCGGAGCGGGGGCCGGAACGGGCAGGGGCGAGCGCTCCGCCCGGCTCGCCGTCTGCTCCACCCGCACGGTGCCGTCGGCGTCCAGCTCCAGTGCCGCGGCGGCGCTGGCGAAGGTCGCGGAGGTCGGGCGGCCGTCGAGACCCATCACGACGAGGTCGCCGTCGGCCCGCGGTTCGGACGGCGACACGGTCCCCGAGACGACGGGCGCGGCGATCACGAACCCGGTCACGAGGCCCACGACCACCAGGGACCGTGCCCACCGGCTGCTGCGACGGCATGGCTCGGTGGGGCGGGTACGGCCGCCCGCCGCATGGCGTGCGGACGGCGACGGGCCGGTGGGGCGATGGCGCACGGGACTCCCCGGAGAAGATCACGATTCGTTATCAGCCCGAGACTAACCGTGAGCACAAGGGCACCGACAGTCCACAAGACGCAGGTCACCGGCGGCAGCTCCATACCGCGACCGGGCACGCGACCTACGCCCGGCGGTCGCGAGCAGGCACCATGGGGACCCGCACCGCCCCCGAGTTCCGAGGAGTACGCCGCCGGTGAGCGACGACGTCTGGCTCAGCATCGTCATGGTCGTCGTCTTCATCCTGATCGGCGGCGTGTTCGCGGGAGCGGAGATCGCCCTCGTCTCGCTGCGGGAGTCCCAGGTCCGCGCCATGGCCGAGACCGGCCGCCGCGGTCTGGCGGTGCAGAAGCTGCTCAGCGACCCCAACCAGTTCCTCGCCGCCGTGCAGGTGGGCGTCACCTTCGCCGGCTTCTTCTCCGCCGCCTTCGGGGCCAGCACTCTGTCCCAGCCCTTCGCCGACTGGCTCCAGGAACGGGGGGTCTCCGAGGGTCTCTCGGGCACCCTCGCCCTCGTGCTGGTCACCATCGCGATCAGCTACCTCTCGCTGGTGGCCGGCGAGCTCACCCCCAAGCGGCTGGCCCTGCAGCGCGCCGAGGGCTTCGCGCTGCTCGTCGCCGCGCCGCTCAACGCCATCGCGAAGCTCTCCCGGCCGGTCATCTGGCTGCTGTCGAAGTCCACCAACGCGCTGGTGCGGCTGACCGGCGGCGACCCGACGCAGGCCGGTGAGTCGATCAGCCAGGAGGAGCTGCGCGACCTGGTCGCCGCGCACGAGTCCCTCAGCAGCGACGAGCGGCGGCTGATCGACGAGGTGTTCCGCGCCGGCGAGCGCGAGGTGCGCGAGGTGATGACCCCCCGCACCGAGGTGGGCTTCCTCGACGCCTCGATGACCACCAGCCGCGCGGCGAAGCAGGTGGCCGACTCGAACTGGTCCCGCTTCCCGGTGTCGGGGCGCGACCAGGACGACGTCGTCGGGTTCGTGCACGTCCGCGACCTGTTCCTGCCCAATCACCCGGCCGGGCGGGCCGCGACCGTGGGAGACCTGGCCCGCGAGGTCAAGCGCCTGCCCGGCACCGCCGGCGTGCTGACCGCGCTGAGCGAGATGCGGCGGGAGAACCAGCACCTGGCGATCGTGGTCGACGAGTACGGCGGCACCGACGGGATCGTCACGCTGGAGGACCTCATCGAGGAGGTCATCGGCGAGATCTACGACGAGTACGACGCCGAGGTCGAGCCCGAGGCGCGCCAGTCGCCCCACGCCCCGCGCGAGGTCGACGGGCTGCTCAACCTCGACGACTTCACCGAGGCCACCGGCCTGCAGCTGCCGGAGGGCCCGTACGAGACCGCCGCGGGGTACGTGCTCGCCGGCCTCGGCCGGCTGCCCGAGGTGGGCGACGCCATCGAGGTGGAGGGTCGCGCGATCACCGTCGTCGAGCTGGACGGACGGCGCATCGCCCGGCTGCGGGTCGAGCCCCCGCCCGCGACGCCGGAGGACGACGGGACGCGCACGGACGGCGGAGCGCCGCCGGCCGGCTAGCGCGTCCGGGCCACATCCCAGGCGTCGCGGACGATGCCCACCAGGTCGGTGTGCCGGGGCGCCCAGCCCAGGTCGGCGCGGATCCGGTCGCTGGAGGCGACCAGCTGCGCCGGGTCACCCGCCCGCCGGGGGCCGTCGGTGGTCGGGATGGGGTGGCCGGTGACCTCGCGGGCGGCGTCGACCACCTCCTGCACGGAGAAGCCGGTGCCGTTGCCGAGGTTGTAGATGCGGTGCTCGCCGGCCGACGGCGCGGGCAGCGCCAGCAGGTGGGCGTCCGAGAGGTCCGCGACGTGCACGTAGTCGCGGATGCAGGTGCCGTCGGCCGTCGGGTAGTCGCGACCGAACACCGTGAGCGACTCCCGCTGTCCGGCCGCCACCTGCAGCGCGAGCGGGATCAGGTGGGTCTCGGTCGCGTGCCGCTCGCCCAGCCCGAAGGCCGCGCCGGCGACGTTGAAGTACCGCAGGCTGACCGCCGCGAAGCCGTGGGCCACCGCGTAGGAGGTCAGCATGTGGTCGACGGCGAGCTTGCTGGCCCCGTAGGTGTTGGTGGGCCGGGTCGGTGCGTCCTCGCGGATGGGCACCTGGTCGGGCTCGCCGTAGGTGGCCGCGGTCGAGGAGAACACGATGCGACGGCAGTCGACGGCACGCATGGCCTCCAGCAGCGCCAGCGACCCGGCGACGTTGGTCGACCAGTAGTCCTCCGGCTGCTGCTGGGAGACGCCGACGAGCGACTTCGCCGCGAAGTGCAGCACCGCCTCGGGCCGGACGTCGGCGAGCACGGGCGCCGAGTCGTGCAGCGACACCTCCGCCAGCGTCGCCCCCGATGGGACGGCGTCGGCGTGCCCCGTGGAGAGGTCGTCGAGCACCGTGACCTCGTGGCCGTCGGACAGGAGGGCAGCGGTCACTACGCTGCCGATGTAGCCGGCACCACCGGCGACGAGGACACGCATGCCGCCAGCCTAGGCGGACGAGGAGGCGACGACCCGTGGTGAGCCCGCGACCGGCGGTCCAGGCCCTGCCGGCGTACCGGCCCGGGCGCAATCCCGCAGACCTCGCCCGCGAGATCGGCGTCGACCGCGCGGTCAAGCTGGCCAGCAACGAGGTCGCCTTCCCGCCGCTGCCCGCCGTCGTCCAGGCCGTGGCCGCCGCGGCCGCCGAGACCAACCGCTACCCGGACAACGGGGCGGTCGTGCTCACCGCGGCGCTGGCCCGGCGCTACGGGGTGGAGCCGGCGCAGATCGCCACCGGCGGCGGCGCGGTGACGCTGTGCCAGGAGCTGGCCCAGGCCTACACCGAGCCCGGCACGAGCATCGCCTTCGCCTGGCGCTCGTTCGAGATGTACCCGCTGCTCGCCCAGGTGGCCGGCGCCCGTGCCGTCCAGGTGCCCCTCGTCCCCGGTCGCGAGGGTGGCCCGGCCGACACGCACGACCTCGACGGCCTGCTGGCCGCCATCGACGACACGACCCGCCTGGTCTTCGTGTGCAATCCGAACAACCCCACCGGGACGGCGGTCCGGCGGGCGGAGCTCGAGCGGTTCCTCGACGCGGTGCCGCCGACGACGCTCGTGGTGCTGGACGAGGCCTACCGCGAGTTCGTGACCGATCCCGACGTCCCCGACGGCATCGAGCTCATGCGCGGCCGCCCCAACGTCGCCGTGCTGCGGACCTTCTCGAAGGCGTGGGGCCTCGCGGGACTGCGCGTCGGCTACCTGGTCGCCGAGGACCCCGCCGTCGCCGAGGCCGTCCGCAAGACGCACGTGCCCTTCAGCGTCTCGATGCTCGCCCAGGCCGCGGCCGTCGCGGCGCTGACCAGCGAGGACGAGGTGCGCCGGCGCTGCGCCGCGGTCGCGGCCGAGCGCGAGCGGCTCACGTCGGCGCTGCGCGAGCGCGGGCTGGACGTCGCCGACAGCCAGGCCAACTTCGTCTGGCTGCCGGTCGGGGAGCAGGCCGCGGAGCTGGCCGGGGCCCTCGAGGCGCGGGCGGTGATCACCCGTCCGTTCGCCGGGGAGGGGGTGCGGGTCACGGTCGGTGCGCCCGAGGAGGACGACGCCTTCCTCGCCGCGCTGGACGCCGTGCGGGACGGCCGGCGGGACGGTGCCCCGTTCCGCTGAAGCTCCGGCTGGTTTGATGGCGACCGTGCCTCTTCCCCGTGTGTTCTCCGGTATCCAGCCGACCGCGGGCTCCTTCCAGCTCGGCAACTACCTGGGTGCGCTGCGGCAGTGGGTGGCCCTGCAGGAGACGGCCGAGGCCTTCTACTGCGTCGTGGACCTGCACGCCATCACGATGGACTGGGACCCCGAGGAGCTCCGGCAGAACTCGTTGACGTCGGCCGCGCAGTTGCTGGCACTGGGCGTCGACCCGGCCAGGAGCACGCTGTTCGTGCAGAGCCACGTGCCCGAGCACCTGCAGCTGTCGTGGGTGCTGGAGTGCGTCGCCCGCTTCGGCGAGGCGAGCCGGATGACCCAGTTCAAGGACAAGAGCCAGCGGGAGGGCGCCGACGGCTCCTCGGTCGGACTGTTCACCTACCCGGTGCTGATGGCGGCCGACATCCTGCTCTACCAGACCGACCAGGTGCCCGTGGGCGACGACCAGCGCCAGCACCTGGAGCTCACCCGCGACGTCGCCACCCGGTTCAACAACCGCTTCGGGCCGACCTTCACGGTGCCCTCGGTGTTCATCCCCGAGGCCGGCGCGCGGGTGATGGACCTGCAGACGCCGGAGAAGAAGATGAGCAAGAGCCTCCCCCCGGCCGGCTGCGTCTTCCTCCTCGACGACCCGAAGGTCTCGGCGAAGAAGATCCGCTCGGCGGTCACCGACACCGGCCGCGAGGTCGTCGCCGACGCGGCGAACAAGCCGGGGGTGACCAATCTGCTCACGATCCACAGCGCGCTGTCCGGCCGCAGCATCCCCGAGCTCGAGCAGCACTTCGCCGGCCGCGGCTACGGCGACCTGAAGAAGGAGCTGGCCGAGGTCGTCACCGAGTTCGTCTCGCCAGTGCGCGCGCGGACGCAGGAGCTGCTGGACGACCCGGCCGAACTGGAGCGCGTCCTCGCCGGTGGCGCGGAGCGGGCCCGCGAGGTGGCGGCGGCGACCGTCGCCGACGTCTACGAGCGCACCGGCTTCCTCGCCCCGGGAGCGAAGCGGTGAACGACGACACCTTCGTGACCCGCCGCCCGTCACCGCCGGAGACCGCGGTCATCGGCGTCGTCGTCGCGGTGCCCGAGCCGTGGGCCCAGCTGCTCGTCGACTGGCGCACCAAGGTGGGCGACCCCCAGGCCAGGCTCGTGCCCCCGCACGTCACCCTGCTGCCCCCCACGGAGGTGCCGGCCGCCGACCGCGCCGCCGTCGCCCAGCACCTCGCCGACGTCGCGCGGGCGCACCCCGCCTTCACCATGCACCTGGCGGGCACGGGCACCTTCAGCCCGGTGTCGGACGTGGTGTTCGTGACCGTGGCCCGCGGGATCGGGGACTGCGAGCTGCTCGCCACCGACGTCCGCCGGGGTCCGCTGGACCGGCCGCTGGCCTACCCGTACCACCCGCACGTGACGGTGGCGCACGACGTGGGACCGGACATGCTCGAGCTGGCCTACTCCGGGCTGGCCGACCTCTCGGCCGAGTTCCGGGTCGAGCACTTCACCGAGTTCGAGCAGACGCCGACCGGTGCGTGGGCCGTCGCCCGCGAGTACCCGCTCACCGGTCCTCCTCGCTGACGCCCCGCCCCGGCGCCCGGTCCGGGGCGGGCACCCAGCGCACGGCCCGCCGCCGGCCCACCACGGTGACGCCGACGACGACCACGGCGGCCACCGCCAGCCCGGCGCCCACCAGCGGCGAGGCGTCGTCCCCGGGCCGGTCCGCGGCGACCGGCGGGGCGGGCTCGTCCGGGCGGGGGGCGGAGCGGGTGGGCTCGGGCGGGGCCAGCAGGTCGGCCGGCTGGACCAGCCGGCCCACCCCCTCGGTACCCGCGGGGACGGCGAAGCCCCAGTCGAGCAGCAACGCGGCCTGGTCGGCGGCGCGCAGCGGCTGGTTCTCGGTGTCCAGCACGCTCACGACCAGCCGGCGGCCGTCCCGCTCGGCGGCGGTCACGAAGGCATGGCGGGCCGCGTCGGTGAAGCCGGTCTTCCCGCCGAGCGTGCCCGGGTAGGCGGCCAGCGGGTTCTGGTTCTGGATCTGGAAGCCGGGCGCGCGGCCGGGCACCTCCGGCACCTGCGCGACCCGCGTCGTCAGGACGGCGGCGGTGGCCGGGTCCGCCACCAGGTCGCGGAAGATCAGCGCCAGGTCGTAGGGCGAGGACGACTGCCCGGCGACGTCGAGGCCGGAGGGCCCGCCGACGACGGTGTCGTAGGCGCCGATCGACTCCGCCGTCTCAGTCATGGCGTCGACGGTGGCCTCCGTGCCCCCGGCGGCGCGGGCCAGCGCGTTGGCCGCGTCGTTGCCCGACTGCAGGATCAGCGCCTGGAACAGGAAACCGACGGTGTAGCTGCCGCCGGCGAGGAGGCCGACCCGGCTGCCCTCCACCTGCTCGTCCTCCGGCGTGCCGACGACGACCTGCGCGGGGTCGAGGCGGGGGGCCAAGGTCAGCAGCGTCAGCGCCTTCAGCGTGCTCGCCGGGTAGTAGCGGCCGTGCGGGTCCCGGGCGGCCAGCACGGTGCCGGAGGACGCGTCGGCCACCAGCCAGCCGGAGGCGGCCAGCGGACCTGGCAGCGGGGGCGCGTCGTCGGCCACCACGAGCCCGCGGGTGTCCAGGTCCTCGCCGCCCACGGTGCGGCCGTCGGGCGCGCTGCCCTGCGGAGGCCGCCCCGTGCGCGGAGCGGTCGGGGTGGGTGCCGACCGGTCCGCCGTCGGCCGCGCGGCCGAGCCGGTGGCCGGTGCCCCGGCCGAGGCGGAGGGCACCCCGGCGAGCACGGGGAGGAGGGCGAGACCGGCCGCCAGCAGCGCGGCCACCGGTCCGCGGGCCGCGCGCGGAAGTCCCATGCGCCGAACGGTAGGGGCCGCCTCCGCGGGCCGCACGTGACCTCCGCCACCGAACCCCGGCATCCGGCGGGCCCTTCGCAACGATCGGGTCTCAGTCCTCCTCGCGGCCAGGGGAGGTCCGCGGCCCCGCGGTTAGCGTTCTGCGTCGTGTCCCGCGGCGGCGCGCTCCGGCGTCCGGCCAGGAACACGCGGAAGGAACATCATCGGGACGCGCCGCCTCCGGGCGGCCGGGTCCCCCCAGAGAGGAGATCGTCTTGCGCCGAGCGCGGATGACGAAGACGGCGGCACTGCTGCTGGCCGGCGGCCTGGCCCTGTCGGCGTGCGCCAGCGACGAGGACGGCGGCGACGGCGGCGGCAGCGGCGGCGGCAGCGAGGGCACCCTCAAGGTCGGTGTCGCCTACGACACCGGCGGCCGCGGCGACAAGTCCTTCAACGACTCGGCCATCGCCGGCGTCGAGGCGGCCGTGCAGGCCCTCGGCGGCGACGTCGACGAGGACATCGAGGAGCTCTCGCCCAACGAGGACGACTCCAACCGCGAGGAACTCCTCACCCAGCTCGCCGAGAACGACTTCAACCCGGTCATCGCGGTCGGCTTCGCGTACGGCGACATCATCGCCGACATCGCCGCCGACTACCCGGACACCCAGTTCGCGATCGTCGACACCTCGGTCGAGGACCTGGGCGTGGACAACCTGACCGGGCTGATCTTCGCCGAGGAGGAGGGCAGCTTCCTGGCCGGCGTCGCCGCCGCGTCCAAGAGCGTGACGGGCCACCTCGGTTTCGTGGGCGGCCAGCAGAGCCCGCTGATCGAGAAGTTCGAGGCCGGCTACGTCGCCGGCGCCAAGGCGGTCAAGCCCGACATCATCGTCGACGTCACCTACCTGTCGCCGGCCGGCGACGGCTCCGGCTTCGGTGACCCCGAGGGCGGCAAGGTCGCGGCCCAGGGCATGTACCAGGCCGGTGCGGACATCGTCTTCCACGCCGCCGGTGGTTCCGGTGAGGGCGTCTTCGAGGCGGCCGTCGAGGCCGGTCAGCGCGCGATCGGCGTCGACTCCGACCAGTACCTGAGCGCGTCGCCCGACCAGCAGGCCGTGATCATGACGTCCATGCTCAAGCGGGTGGACCTGGCGGTGGAGGAGTACCTCAACTCCTTCGCCGACGACAGCCTCGAGTCGGGCACGGACATCCTCAACGACCTCTCCACCGAGGGCGTCGGCCTGTCGGAGTCCGGCGGCTACATCGACGACATCCAGGACGTCATCGCCGACTTCCGCCAGCAGATCATCGACGGCGACGTCGAGGTCCCGACCACCCCGTGATCCAGGCGCGGGCCCGCTATCGGCGGGCCCGCGCTCACGGGCGGTCCCACGGCGGGCCCGGGCGCACGCGCCCGGGCCCGCCGTCGCCGTAAGGGGCTGCCGCACCGCCCCGCGGCGGCGTGCGACATCATGCGCGCAGCCGGGCAGCGGACCAGCCGCCCGGAGATCCCGGTGCGCGACGGACGACCTCCGTCCCGCGCCGGCGCACAGCACCAGCCGAGGTCCGCCCATCCGCGGACGCACCGGAAGAGAGAGGCCCACCCATGGCCGAGGGACCAGCCGGCGCGCACGCCGCCGCTGCCGGGACCGGGGACGCCCCGTACGCCGTGGAGCTGCGCGGCATCACGAAGCGCTTCCCCGGAGTGGTCGCCAACCGCGACATCGAGCTGCGGGTCCGCCGCGGCGAGGTGCACGCCATCGTGGGCGAGAACGGCGCCGGCAAGTCGACGCTGATGAAGACGCTCTACGGCATGCACCGGCCCGACGAGGGCACGATCCTGCTCGACGGCCGCGAGACGACGCTGCGCAGCCCGGCCGACGCGATCGCCGCGGGCATCGGCATGGTGCACCAGCACTTCATGCTGGCCGACAACTTCACCGTCCTGGAGAACGTCGTCCTGGGCAGCGAGCCGACCAGGGGTGGCCGGCTGGACCGGGCGGAGGCCCGGCGCCGCATCCGGGAGATCTCCCAGCGGTACGCCCTGAACCTCGACCCGGACGTGCTGGTCGAGGAGCTCGGCGTCGGCGACCGGCAGCGGGTCGAGATCGCCAAGGTGCTCTACCGCGGGGCGACGACGCTGATCCTGGACGAGCCCACCGCCGTCCTGGTGCCGCAGGAGGTCGACGAGCTGTTCGGCAACCTCGCCGAGCTCACCCGCGAGGGGCTCACCGTCATCTTCATCTCGCACAAGCTCGACGAGGTCCGCAAGGTGGCCGACTCGATCACCGTGATCCGCCGTGGCACCACCGTCGGCAGCGCCGACCCGAGGACGACGACGGCGCGCCAGCTCGCCGAGATGATGGTCGGCTCCGAGCTGCCCTCGCCGCAGACCCGCACCTCGACCGTGCGCGAGACGCCGGTGCTGGAGCTGCGCGGGGTCACCGTCGCCTCGCTCGGCGGGCGGCCCGCCGTCGACGACGTGAGCCTGACCGTCCGCGAGGGCGAGGTCGTGGGCATCGCCGGCGTCGAGGGCAACGGCCAAGCCGAGCTGGTCGACGCGATCATGGGGCTGCGGCCGGCCGAGGGCGTCGTCGTCCTCGGCGGCGAGGACATCAGCGGGTGGAGCACCCGCGCCCGCCGCGAGGCCGGCGTCGGGTTCGTGCCCGAGGACCGGCACCGCCAGGGGATGCTGCTCGAGGCACCGCTGTGGGAGAACCGGATCCTGGGCCACCAGACCCGGCCGCCGGCGGTCAAGGGCCCGTTCATCGACCGGACCGCCGCGCGCGCGGACACCGAGCGCATCATGCGCGACTACGACGTCCGCGCCCCCGGGCCGGACACCCTGGCGGTCGCCCTGTCCGGCGGCAACCAGCAGAAGCTGATCGTCGGGCGCGAGATGAGCGCCGCCCCGCGCCTGCTGATCGCCGCCCACCCGACCCGCGGGGTCGACGTGGGCGCGCAGTCGGCGATCTGGGAGCTGCTCAAGGACGCCCGCGCCGAAGGGATGGGGATCCTGTTGATCTCGGCCGACCTCGACGAGCTGATCGGCCTGTCCGACACGCTCCAGGTCATGCTCCGCGGACGGCTGGTCGCCACGCTCGACCCGTCCTCGCTGACCCCCGAGGAGCTCGGCGGGCACATGACCGGCGCCTCCGACGGCGCGGTGGGTGCCCTGTGACCGCACTCCGCCGCCTCGGCTCGGCCCTGTTCGCACCGGCGATCGCGGTCGTCTTCGCCGTCGTCATCACCGCGCTGGTCATCCTGCTGATCGGGGAGAACCCCACGACGGCGCTGCGGGTGCTCTTCGACTTCGGGGACAGCCCCGCCCAGCAGACCCAGGCGATCGTGGTCATCCTCAACCGGGCGGTGCCGCTGTTCCTGGCCGGCCTGGCCGTCTCCGTCGCCTTCCGCATGGGCCTGTTCAACATCGGCGTGGAGGGCCAGTACCGGATGGCCACCGTGCTGGCCGCCGGGGCCGGCGCCGCCGTGGCGCTGCCCGCGCCGCTGCACATCCTGCTGGTCATCGTCGTGGCGATGGCCGTCGGCGCCCTGTGGGCGGCCATCGTCGCGATCCTCAAGGTCACCCGGGGCGTGAGCGAGGTGATCAGCTCGATCATGCTCAACTTCATCGCCCTGGGTACGGCCTCCTGGCTGCTCACCGGCCCGCTCCGGGGGAGCGAGGAGGGGGCGGCGATCATCACGACGAAGGACCTGCCGGAGTCCGGCCAGTTCCCGGGCCTCAACGGCCTGTTCGACGTGATCGGGCTGGCCCAGCCGCGTGGCGAGCTCTACGGCTTCCTGATCGTGGCGGTGCTCGTCGGCATCGCGATCTCGGTGCTGCTCAAGCGCACCCGGTTCGGCTTCGACCTGCGGGCCACGGGCCTGTCACCCTCGGCGGCCACGGCCAGCGGCATCGACGCCCGCGCCATGGTCGTCAAGACGATGCTGATCTCCGGCGCGATCGCGGGGCTGATCGGCCTGCCCGACCTGATGGGGCGGACCCACCACTTCGGCACCGAGTTCACCGCCGGGCTGGGCTTCCTGGGCATCGCCGTGGCGCTGCTGGGCCGCAACAGCCCGCTGGGCATCGCCTTCGCCGCGCTGCTGTTCGCCTTCCTCGACCGGGCCGCCGTGCCGCTGCAGTTCGCCGACATCCCTGCCTCGGTCGTGACGATCATCCAGGGGACGATCGTGCTCGCCGTCGTCATCGCCAACGAGATCGCCCGGCAGATCACCCGCCGGCGCGCGGAGGGCGACAGCGGACAGGCCGGGCCACCCGCCCCGGAGAGCCCACCGGGAGGTCCGGCGGGCACCGCCGGCAGCCGCATCGACGAGCCGCAGGGGGCGCAGTCATGAGCACCACGGCCGCTCCGGTCACGACCTCGGCCCCGAGCCGCGGCCCGCTGACCGACCTGTTCCTCGGCGGCGGCACCGCCCGCCGGGTGACCTGGATCGTCGTCGGCCTGATGCTGCTGCTGTCGGTCGTGCGGATCATCTCCGGCGAGCAGGCGCTCACCTCGTCCTCGACCTTCTCGACCGCGCTGCTGCTGGCCGTCCCGATCGGGCTGGCCGGGCTGGGCGGGCTGTTCGCCGAGCGCGCGGGCGTAGTGAACATCGGCCTCGAGGGCATGATGATCCTGGGCACCTGGGGCGCCGGCTGGGCCGGCTACCAGTGGGGCTGGGCCGGCGCCATCGTCGGCGGCATCCTGTTCGGCGCGGCCGGCGGGCTGGTCCACGCCATCGCCACGGTGACCTTCGGGGTCGACCACGTCGTCTCCGGTGTGGCGATCAACATCCTGGCCGGCGGACTGGTGCGGTTCCTGTCCGAGCTGCTCTACGTCGACAACCCGGCCGGTGGCGGGGTGACGCAGTCGCCGGCCCTGTCCAGCCGGCCGCCGAGCTTCTCCCTGCCCGTGCTCTCCGACGGTCCCGACCTGCTCGGCGACCTCGCGGGCAAGGAGTGGTTCCTGGTCTCCGACGTCGCGGGTCTCCTGCGGGGCGTGACCAGCGGCGTCGGCGTCCTCACCCTCATCGCGATCCTGCTGGTGCCGATCAGCTACGTGGTGCTGTGGCGGACGGCGTTCGGCCTGCGGTTGCGCTCCTGCGGCGAGAACCCGGCGGCCGCGGACTCCCTCGGCGTGCCGGTCTACCGGATGAAGTACATCGCCGTGGTCATCTCCGGCGGGCTGGCCGGGCTCGGCGGTGTGGCGCTGGTCTTCGTCGCCAACATCTTCAAGGAAGGGCAGACCGGCGGGCGCGGGTTCATCGGGCTGGCCGCGCTGATCTTCGGCAACTGGCGTCCCGGTGGGCTGGCAGCCGGCGCGGGCCTGTTCGGGTTCGCCGACGGCCTGCAGCTGCGCAGCCGCACCGCCGTCGTCGCGCTGCTCCTCCTGCTTGCCGTCCTGCTGCTGGCCGTGGCGGTGTTCCAGACCGTCCGGGGCAAGTACGTCCAGGCGGTGCTGGCCGCGGCGTTCGCGGCGCTGAGCCTGGTCGGCTTCCTCACCATCGAGGAGCTGCCCGAGGGCATCGTCTCGTTCACGCCGCACCTGATCACGCTGCTGGTGCTGTCGCTGGCCTCCCAGCGATTGCGGATGCCCAAGGCCGACGGTCTGGTGTACAGGCGAGGGGAGAGCTAGTGCCCGACGGGGTGGTGGGGCGGGTGGACGATGCCACCTGGGACGTCCTGCGGACGGCGGCGCGCGAGGCCATGACCCGTGCGTACGCGCCGTACTCGAAGTTCCCGGTGGGCGTCGCCGGCCTGGTGGACGACGGCCGGCTGGTCACCGGCTGCAACGTGGAGAACGCCTCGTACGGGCTGAGCCTGTGCGCCGAGTGCGGCATGGTCAGCGACCTCGCCCGCTCCGGTGGCGGCCGGCTGGTCGCGGTGGCGTGCGTCGGCGGGGACGGGCAGCCGCTCATGCCGTGCGGCCGCTGCCGGCAGCTGCTGTGGGAGTTCGGCGGGGCCGATCTGCTCATCGAGACCGTCTCCCTGGGCATCGTGCCGATGCGCGAGGTCCTGCCCGACGCCTTCGGCCCGGACGACCTGGTCGCGGCGGCCGAGCGGGGGCAGGGCTGATGGCCGGCCACGACGCGATCGACGTCATCCGCGCCAAGCGGGACGGCGTCGAGCTCACGGCCGACCAGATCCGCTGGGTGATCGACGCCTACACGCAGCAGCAGGTGCCCGACGAGCAGATGAGCGCGCTGCTGATGGCGGTCTTCTTCCGCGGCATGTCTGCCGCGGAGCTCGCCGTCTGGACGCAGGCGATGATCGACTCCGGCCAGCGCAAGGACCTGTCCGCGCTGGGGCGGCCCACCGCGGACAAGCACTCCACCGGTGGCGTCGGGGACAAGATTACGTTGCCGCTCGCGCCGCTGGTCGCCGCGTGCGGTGTCGCGGTGCCGCAGCTGTCCGGGCGGGGCCTCGGGCACACCGGCGGCACGCTGGACAAGCTCGAGGCGATCCCGGGGTGGCGGGCAGCCGTCCACGAAGACGCCTACCTGGCCCAGCTGCGCGACGTGGGGGCGGTCATCTGCGCGGCCGGCGAGGACCTGGCGCCGGCGGACAAGCTGCTCTACGCGCTGCGCGACGTCACCGGCACGGTGGAGTCGATCCCGCTGATCGCCAGCTCGATCATGAGCAAGAAGATCGCGGAGGGTGCCGACGCCCTGGTGCTCGACGTGAAGACCGGCTCGGGCGCGTTCATGAAGGACCCCGACGCCTCCCGCGAGCTGGCCCGCACGATGGTCGGGCTCGGCGAGGCGGCCGGCGTGCGCACCGTGGCCCTGGTGACGGCGATGGACCGGCCGCTGGGCCGGGCGGCGGGCAACGCCGTCGAGGTCGCCGAGTCGGTCGAGGTGCTGGCCGGCGGCGGTCCGGCCGACGTCGTGGAGCTCACCCTGGCGCTGGCCCGCGAGATGCTCGCCGGCGCCGGGCGTGCCGACGTCGACCCCGCGGACGCGCTGGCCGACGGCCGGGCCATGGACGTGTGGCGGCGCATGATCGCCGCGCAGGGCGGGGACCCGGACGCACCGCTGCCGCGCCCGGCGGAGACCCACGTGGTGACGGCGCCGGCCAGCGGCACGCTCACCCGGCTCGACGCGTACGCGCTCGGGGTGGCCGCCTGGCGGCTGGGCGCCGGGCGGGCCCGCAAGGAGGACCCGGTGTCCGCCGCTGCGGGGGTGCTCTGGACAGCGGGGGTGGGGGAGCAGGTGACCGCCGGGCAGCCGCTGCTCGAGCTGCACACCGACGACGCCGCCCGCATCCCGCGCGCGCTGGAGGCGCTCGAGGGCGCGATCGGCGTGGACACCGGTGACACGCCCCTGCCCCTGGTCCTGGACCGCATCACGGCGTGAAAGCGATCTCCCCGGCGCAGGTCACACAGGGGAGGGGAGCACACTGTTCACCCGTGACCAGTCCTCCGCCGGGCGCCACCGTGGCCGCCCGCCCGCGTCCCGGTGACCCGCTGGACCCGGACGCGGCGATCTCCGTCCGCGGCCTGGTCAAGCGGTACGGGGACTTCACCGCGGTGGACGGGCTCGACCTGGACATCCGGCGCGGCGAGATCTTCGCGCTGCTCGGCCCCAACGGAGCCGGCAAGACGACGACGGTCGAGATCTGCGAGGGCTACCGCGCCCGCGACGCCGGCGAGGTGCGGGTTCTCGGCGAGGACCCCGCCGTGGGCTCCCGCGCCTGGAAGGCGCGGCTGGGGATCGTGCTGCAGTCGGGATCGGGGGACAGCCAGCTGACCGTGCGCGAACTGGTCGGCGCGCAGGCGTCCTACTACGCGGACCCGCGCGACGCCGATGAGGTGCTCGAGCTGGTCGGGCTCACGGAGAAGGCGGGCGTCCGCGCGAAGCTGCTGTCCGGCGGGCAGCGGCGCCGGCTCGACGTCGCGCTGGGCATCGTGGGCCGCCCGACGCTGCTCTTCCTCGACGAGCCGACCACCGGCTTCGACCCGGAGGCCCGCCGGCAGTTCTGGTCGCTCATCCGCTCGCTGCGCGACCTGGGCACCACGATGCTGCTCACCACCCACTACCTGGACGAGGCCGAGGCGCTGGCCGACCGGGTCGGGGTCATCGCCGGGGGGCGGCTCGTCGAGGTCGCCGTCCCCAGCGCCCTCGGCGGACGGGAGACCGCTCCCGCCGTGGTCACCTGGACCGAGGACGGCGCCCGCCGCACCGAGGCGACGGCGACCCCCACCGCGTTCGTCGCCGAGCTCGCCGCCCGCTTCCCCGGAGAGGTCCCCGACCTGGCCGTGGCCCGCCCCACCCTCGAGGACGTGTACCTGCGGATGATCGGGGACGACCGGTGACCGCCACCCGCGAGACGACGCAGCTGCCGTCGCTGCCGTCGGTCTACCGCTCGCGCAGCTCGGTGGAGCTGAAGGAGTTCTTCCGGCAGCGGGAGTCGGTGGTCTTCACGCTGCTGCTGCCGGTCCTGCTGCTGGTGGTCTTCGGTGCGGTCCTGAACTTCGACCTGAGGGACGGGGTGAGCTTCACCCAGTACTTCATGGCCGGGATCATCGCCGCGGGCATCCTCGGCGCCAGCTTCCAGAACATGGCGATCAGCATCGCCACCGAACGATCCGACGGGACGCTGAAGCACCTGGCCGGCACACCGATGCCGCCCAGCGCCTACTTCGTCGGCAAGATGGTCCAGGTCCTCGCCGTCACCCTCATCAGCGTGGTCGTGCTGCTGCTGGTCGGCGTCGTCTTCTACGGCATCGACCTGCCCACGGGCACCGACTGGCTGACCTTCACGTGGGTGGCCGGCCTGGGTGCGGCGGCCTGCACGCTGCTGGGCATCGCGATCTCC
Organism: Blastococcus aurantiacus; assembly: GCF_900102425.1. Lineage (GTDB taxonomy): Bacteria > Actinomycetota > Actinomycetes > Mycobacteriales > Geodermatophilaceae > Blastococcus > Blastococcus aurantiacus. The sequence continues at coordinate 9,774 of NZ_FNBT01000008.1, read as the reverse complement.
AGCATCGCCAAGAACGGGCGCTCGGCCTCGGCCACCGTGACGCCGTTCGCGCTACTGCTGCAGTTCATCTCCGGCATCTTCTTCCAGTTCAGCGAGATCCCGACCTGGATGCAGACCTTCGCCGCGCTCTTCCCGCTCAAGTGGATGGCGCAGGGGCTGAGGTCGGTGTTCCTGCCCGACGCGCTCGCCGCCGACGAACCGACCGGCTCGTGGGAGCTGGGCCGGGTCGCGCTGGTGCTCGGGATCTGGTGCGTCCTGGGCCTGGTGCTCTGCGTGCGCACGTTCCGCTGGCAGGACAGGTGAACGCGGTCCCCGCGCCGCTGGACGCCGGGTCGATCCGGCGGGCCCCCAAGGTCCTGCTGCACGACCACCTGGACGGCGGGCTGCGGCCGCAGACGGTGCTGGAGCTGGCCGACGAGCACGGCTACCGGGACCTGCCGGCCGGGGACGCCGAGGGCCTGGGCCACTGGTTCCGGCAGGCCGCCGACAGCGGCTCGCTGGTCCGGTACCTGGAGACCTTCGCGCACACGGTCGGGGTGATGCAGACGGCCGACGCCATCCACCGGGTGGCCCGCGAGTGCGCGCTCGATCTCGCCGCCGACGGTGTCGTGCACGCCGAGGTGCGGTTCGCGCCGGAGCTGTCGACGGCGGGCGGACTGCCGATCGAGGCCGTCGTCGAGGCGATGGTGGACGGCTACGCGGCGGGGGCGGCCGAGGCGACCGCCGCCGGCACTCCGATCCGGGTCGGTGCGCTGTTGTGCGCCATGCGGCAGGCCGACCGCTGGGAGGAGGTGGCCGGGCTCGTCGTGCGCTACCGCGACGCGGGCGTCGTCGGCTTCGACCTGGCCGGCCCCGAGATCGGCTTCCCGCCCGACCGCGTCCCGGCCGCGATCGAGCTGCTGGACCGCGCCGGCGCGCACCGCACCATCCACGCCGGTGAGGCGGCCGGCATCGACAGCATCCGCGCCGCGCTGGACGGGGCGCGCGCCGAACGGCTCGGGCACGGGATCCGGATCGCCGACGAGGTCGCCGCGGACGGCGCGCTGGGTCCGGTGGCCCGGCGGGTGCTCGACGAGCAGGTGCCGCTGGAGGTCGCGCCGTCGTCGAACGTGCAGACCGGCGCCTACCCGTCGCTGGCCGCGCACCCCGTCGACCGGCTGCACCGGCTCGGCTTCGCGGTCACCGTGAACACCGACAACCGGCTGATGAGCGGCGTCTCGGTGACCAGCGAACTGACCGACGTCGCCGCCACGTTCGGGTGGGGCTGGGACGACCTGCAGACGGTCACCGAGCGTGCCCTGGCGGCGGCCTTCCTCGACGACGCCGAGCGCGCGCGCCTGCTCGCCGACGTGGTCCGGCCGGGGTACGCCGCCCTGCGGGGCTGACGGAGGGTGACCGTCCCCACCCCCTCGCGGGGAATCACCTGAGGGCTGGCGCTGCTAGCCTGGGGGTACCGGCACAACGCCGGTCATCCTCCCGGACGGTTTGTCCGGGCATGAGCGCATCCGTGCAGATCACGCGTTCCATCCCTGGGCGCACACGATCGCCAGTGAGGACGCCGGTACCTGCGGCGCTCTCCTCTTCCACGGGACGCGCTCCGAGCAGTATCGGAGCCCCACCCCGCATGACTTTGGTCAACCCTGTGTCGTTCGAGTCGAACAACGCTGACAACACCACTGAGAACACCGCCCAGTTCACCCCCGCGGTCGACGTCGTCATGACGGAGAACAGCGCCGCGGAGAGCACCACCCCGGAGACCACCGAGGCGCCCGCGGAGCCCACCGGCCCCACGTTCGGCCAGCTGGGCCTGCCCCAGCCGCTGGTCACCGCCTTGGAGCGGCGCGGCATCCACCGCCCGTTCGCCATCCAGACCTCCGCCCTGCCGGACGCCCTCGCCGGGCGCGACGTGCTCGGCAAGGCCGCCACCGGCTCGGGCAAGACCCTCGCCTTCGGCCTGCCGCTGCTCGCCCGCATCGGCGCCGAGGTCAAGCAGGGCCGTCGCGCCCCGCGTGGTCTGGTCCTCGTGCCGACCCGCGAGCTGGCCCAGCAGGTGCACGACAACCTGGCGCCCCTCGGCCAGGCCACCGGCGTGGTGCTCGCAACCGTCTACGGCGGCGCGCCCATGTACCGCCAGATCCAGCAGCTGCGTCGCGGCGTCGACGTCATCATCGCCACGCCCGGCCGCCTGCAGGACCTGATCAACCAGGGCGAGGCCACTCTCGCCGAGGTCGTCATCACGGTGCTGGACGAGGCCGACTTCATGGCCGACCTGGGCTTCCTGCCGGTCGTCAAGGAGCTGCTCGACCAGACCGCCCGTGACTCCCAGCGCCTCCTGTTCTCGGCGACGCTGGACGGGGAGGTCGACAGCCTCGTCCGGCGCTACCTCAAGGACCCGGCCCGTCACGAGGTCGTCCGCCCCGGCGGCGAGGCGCCCCCGGCCGAGCACCTGGCCTTCACGCTGGCCTTCCGCGACAAGCTGCAGGTGGCCACGGAGTTGGCCTCCCGCCCGGGTCGGACGATCATCTTCGCCCGCACCCAGCTCGGCGTGGACCGGCTGGCCGACAACCTCAAGGCTGCCGGCATCAAGGCCGAGGCGATCCACGGCGGACTGCCCCAGGCGGCGCGCAAGCGTGCGCTGGAGGAGTTCACCGACGCACGGTCGCCGGTCCTGGTCGCCACGGACGTCGCCGCCCGCGGCATCCACGTCGACGACGTCTCGCTGGTCCTGCACTACGACCCGCCGACGGACGCCAAGACCTACCTGCACCGTTCGGGCCGTACCGCCCGCGCCGGTGCCGGCGGCGTCGTCGTCTCGCTCCTGCTGCCCGACCAGGTCGGTCAGGCCAAGCGCCGGTTCCGCACGGCCAAGGTCGACCCGCCCCTGGACCGGACGCGGCCCGGCGACAAGCCGATCCTCGACCTGATCGCCGCCGGCGTGCCGGTGGAGCCCAAGGAGCGCACGCAGCGCGACATGCGCCGCGGTGGCGGTGGCCCCGGTGGCCGTCCGCGTCGTGACGGCGAGCGTCCCAGCGGTTCCCGTGGCGGCCCGCGTCGCTCGTACGGCGACCGTCCCCGGCCCGCCGGTGAGCGGCCCGCGGGCGAGCGGTCCTACGGCGGCGGCGGCGAGCGCTCGGCGTCGGGTGAGCGCTCCTACGGCGACCGCGGTCGCCCGGGTGGGCGGCCCGGCCGCCCCTCGCGCTACGGCAGCTGACAGCACCTGAACGACGAAGCGGCCGGTCCCGGGATCTCCCGGGGCCGGCCGCTCGGTCGTTCGTAGGTCAATCCCGGAAGACGAGCTTCCCGCTGATCAGGCCGACGATCTCGTCCCAGGCGGGGCGCACCGCGGCGGCGTCCTCCGGGCGCAACACGGCGTCCGGCTGGCGCTCGCCGATCGCCACGGCCCGGCCCAGTGGCGCGGTGGGGGAGAGCAGCTCCTCGACGCGCGGCAGGGACACGTACTCGGCGAGGTCGCGTGCGCCCTCCACCGGCTGGGCCAGGGACGCGTGGGCGACCAGCCCGGCGGCGCCGTCGGCCACCTCGCCGAGTACCTCGGACAGGCCGGCCAGGTCGTAGCGGTCCTGCTCGGCCGGCAGCGGCCGGGTGTCGGTGACGGCGACCTCCGGCCAGGACGCGATCTCCGTGAGGTCGTGGGTCTCGGAGCCGGCGCAGAAACGGGACAGCTCCGCCGGGGTGTCGAAGAGGAACACCTCGCCGTCGCGCCCGAGGAACCGGGCGACGTCGTCGACGTAGCAGCGCAGCGTGAGGCCGGCGCCCTCCGGCACGACCACCTCGACCGGCAGGATGCCGACGGCCTCCCAGAACTCCGCCGCCTTGGCGACCGCCGCCGGGTCGTGCACGAGCCGCCCGCCACCACCGGCGATGGTCCGCACGCCGGCGGACGCCCCGGTGTTCGCGTCGTCCCCCTCGAGGTCGTCGTCGTCCACGTCGTCCACGTCGTCGAGGTCGTCGTCCACGGCGACCGGGGCAGCCTCGGACGCCGAGGGGTAGTCGGTCACCGCGACGGTGGCCGCGCCGGTCCAGTCCAGGTGCTCGCCGAGCTCCTCGACGACGTCCTCCCACAGCTCGTCCAGCGCGGTGCCGACCCCCAGCCAGGCGTCCTCGCCGGAGCGGCCGACGAACGCCTCCGCGCCCAGGCCGAGGGAGCCGATCTCGGGCTTGGCCACCAGCTCGGCGACGGCCTCGAACTCGGTCTCGTCGTCGTCCAGGTCGTCGTCCTCCTCGTCCGCGGTGTCGAGGCACTCGGCCAGCCGGCTGACGATGTCGATCGTGGCGGCCAGCTCCTCGACCGCCCAGCGGTCGGGGTTCTCCGCGGCGATGTCGTACACGCCGTCGAGGTCGAAGCGGTGGTCGTCGTCGGGGGTCAGGTCGGCCGCCCCCAGGCCCGCCACGACCGGCCACACCGGGTGGTCGGCGAGGTCGTGGTCGGTGCTGGAGCGGCAGAACGCCGCCAGGGCGGCGGGGGAGGGGAAGAGGTGGACGACGGCGGTGGGCACCGGGTTCTCCGGGTCGTCGTCGTTGATGTCGGCGCGGACCTCGACGGTGGTGCCGAGGAACGCCTGCCACTCCTCGCCGTCCTCCTCCCACGGAGGAGCCCACAGCGTGTAGCCCGTTCGGTCGTCGAGGGTCAGTGCGATGGGAACGATGCTGGGCCTGGCCACGGGGAGACTCTGCCAGATGGGGAAGCCCGCGCTCCCGACCATTCGGGTTCGGTCAGTGCCGACCGGCCGCCCGTCGACGCAGCTCTCGCGCGCACGGGTGCGAACCGCGACGCTGGACCCGTGTTCGCCGATCCTCCGGTGGTCCGGCTTGCCTGGCGCAGTCTGTTCCTCGGCGAGCGGCTGGTCCGGCCGGTTGCGGCCCGGCTGACCGCTGCGCTGGCGCTGCGGGCCACCGCGCGGTCATCGCACAGCTATGCAAAGACGGTGCGGCGCATCTCGCCGCGGCTGCGTGCGGACAACCCCGGGCTGGTGAAGATTCCGGACCGCTGGTCGCGGAACCCGACCGTGCGGGTCCGGCGCAACGGGTTGGCGCTGGAGCTGGATCTCCGTGACAACCTGCAGGCCGTCCTGTTCTACACCGGGGTCTACGAGCCACGCTTCACCGCCCACTTGCTCAACCACCTGCGCCCGGGCGACGTGGTGGCCGACGTGGGCGCGCACATCGGTGTGCACTCCCTCGCCGTCGCACGCCGGCTGCACCGCCTCGGCGGCGGGGGCTCGGTGCTGGCCTTCGAGCCGGCCGCCGACTCGGCCGCCACGCTGCGCGGTGCCGCGGTCCGCAACGGCCTCGACGTCGAGGTCCTCGAGGCCGCGTGCAGCGACGTGCCGGGGCGGCTGCCCCTGTTCGCCGACGAACGCTATCCCGTCGCCGACGCCGGTGTGCGTTCCCTGCACGGCCGAGGGCAGCAGATCGGAGAGGTCTCCGCAGTCAGGTTCGACGACTGGGCAGCCGACCGCCCCGGCGGGCCGCTTCCGCGGCTGGACGTGGTGAAGCTGGACGTCGAGGGGCACGAGGCCGCGGCGCTGAGCGGCATGCGGAACACGCTGGCCCGGCTGCGACCGCGCGCGCTCTACGTCGAGATCAAGGAGAACGCCATGGGTCGGGCGGTCACCTCGGACGAGCGGCTACGCGACCTGCTGACCGATCTCGGCTACCGGACGACCGGTCGGACGTTCGACCACAACGAGCTCTTCGCCCCCGTCGGCTGACCACAGTCCGGCACCCGGTTGGGACTCACAGGCCGATCGGGTGCCAGACGGTCTTCGTCTCCAGGAAAGGGGTCATCCGGGTGAGGCCGGGGTCGGCGGTCCAGTCCGGCTCGGTGGCCGGGGGGCGGACCACGCGCTTGATGGTGCCGGCCGCCTCCCGCTCGAACTCCATGGCGCGGTTCAGCGGAGCGCCGGTCAGGTCGATGCCGTCGACGTCGGCGTGCTCGGCCAGCCAGGTGCCCAGCTCCTCGGCGTCGCCGGTGAGCAGGTTGACCACGCCGCCGGGCACGTCGCTGGTGGCCAGCACCTCGGCCAGGGTGACCGCCGGCAGCGGCCGGTCCTTCGACGTCACGACGACGGCGGTGTTACCGGTCGCCAGCACGGGGGCCAGGACGCTGACCAGCCCCAGCAGCGAGGACTGCTGCGGCGCCAGGACCGCCACCACGCCGGTCGGCTCGGGCGTCGAGAAGTCGAAGTAGGGGCCGGCCACGGGATTGGCCCCGCCCAGCACGGCGCCCAGCTTGTCGGTCCAGCCGGCGTACCAGACCCAGCGGTCGATGGCGGCGTCCACGGCGGCCCGCGCCTTCGAGGCGCTGAGCCCCTCGCCGGCGGCGACCTCCTCGCAGAACTGGGCGTGCCGGCCCTCCATCACCTCGGCCACGCGGTACAGCACCTGGCCGCGGTTGTAGGCGGTCGCGCCCGACCACTTCGCGAAGGCACCCCGGGCGGCGACGACGGCGTCCCGGGCGTCCTTGCGGGAGGCCCGGGCGGCGTTGGCGAGGAAGTGCCCCTTGGCGTCGGTGACCTCGTAGGTGCGGCCGGACTCCGACCGCGGGAAGGCGCCGTTCACGTAGAGCTTGTAGGTCTTGCGCACGGCCAGCCGGTCGTTCCCGATCACTGCTCTGCACCTTCCAGGTACGCAGCCAGACCGTGGCGGCCGCCCTCGCGGCCGTAGCCGGACTGCTTGTAGCCGCCGAAGGGCGACGTCGGGTCGAACTTGTTGAACGTGTTGGCCCACACGACGCCGGCGCGCAGCTGGTCCGCGATCTTGAGGATGCGCGAGCCCTTCTCCGACCAGATGCCGGCCGACAGCCCGTAGGTGGTGTTGTTCGCCTTGGCCACCGCCTCGTCCGGCGTCCGGAAGGTGAGGACGCTGAGCACCGGGCCGAAGATCTCGTCACGGGCGATGCGGTGGGCGGGGGAGACGTCGGTGAAGATCGTCGGCGGGTACCAGAAGCCGCGGTCGGGCAGCTCGCAGGCCGGCTGCCAGCGCTGCGCGCCCTCGGCCTCGCCGATGTCGGAGAGCTCGCGGATGCGGGCGAGCTGCTCGGCGGAGTTGATCGCCCCGATGTCGGTGTTCTTGTCCAGCGGGTCGCCCACGCGCAGCGTGCCGATGCGCCGCTGCAGGCTCGCGATGACCTCGTCGTGGATCGACTCCTGCACCAGGAGCCGGGAGCCCGCGCAGCAGACGTGGCCCTGGTTGAAGAAGATGCCCTGCACGATGCCCTCGACGGCCTGGTCGATCGGGGCGTCGTCGAACACGATGTTCGCCGCCTTGCCGCCGAGCTCCAGCGTCAGCTTCTTCCGGGTGCCCGCGACGGCCCGCGCGATCGAGCGGCCGACGTCGGTCGAACCGGTGAACGCCACCTTGTCGACGTCGTCGTGCTCGACCACCGCGCGACCGGTCTCGCCGGCGCCGGTGACGATGTTGACCACGCCGGCGGGGAGGTCGGCCTGCCGGCAGACCTCGGCGAACAGCAGCGCGGTGAGCGGCGTGGTCTCGGCGGGCTTGAGGACGACGGTGTTGCCGGCGGCCAGGGCCGGCGCGACCTTCCACGCGAGCATGAGCAGCGGGAAGTTCCAGGGGATGACCTGGCCGGCGACGCCGAGGGGGCGCGGGCGGGTCCCGAGCCCGACGTGGTCGAGCTTGTCGGCCCAGCCGGCGTAGTAGAAGAAGTGCGCCGCGGCGAGGGGGACGTCGACGTCGCGGGACTCGCGGATCGGCTTGCCGTTGTCCAGCGACTCCAGGACGGCGAACTCGCGGGCGCGCTCCTGCAGCAGGCGGGCGATGCGGAACAGGTACTTGCCGCGGTCGGCGGGGCGCATCGGGCCCCAGGTCTTCTCGAACGCGCGGCGGGCGGCGCGGACGGCGCGGTCGACGTCGGCGTCGCTGCCCGACGCGACCTCGGTGAGGACCTCCTCGGTGGCCGGGTTCACGGTCTTGAACGACTCACCGGTGCCGTCGACGAACTCGCCGTCGATGAACAGGCCGTAGGACGGCGCGATGTCGACGATCGACCGCGACTCGGGGGCGGGGGCGTACTCGAAGGGGGAGGGCTGGGACGGGACAGTCGGGGCAGTCATCAGTCGACGCTCACGTGGTCGGGGCCGGAGTAGTGGCCGGTGCGGAGCTTCTGCCGCTGCAGCAGGAGGTCGTTGAGCAGGCTGGAGGCGCCGAAGCGGAACCAGCCGGGGTCCAGCCAGTCGCGGCCGACCGTCTCGTTGATGAGCACGAGGTGCTTGACGGCGTCCTTCGTCGTCCGGATGCCGCCGGCGGGCTTGAAGCCGACCTGGCGCCCGGTGGCGACGCGGAAGTCGCGGACGGCCTCGAGCATCACCAGCCCGACCGGCAGGGTCGCGGCCGGGCTCACCTTGCCGGTGGAGGTCTTGATGAAGTCGCCGCCGGCGAGCATCGCGATCCAGCTGGCGCGGCGGACGTTGTCCAGGGTGACCAGTTCGCCGGTCTCGAGGATGACCTTGAGGTGGGCCTCACCGCAGGCCTCCTTCACGGCGACGATCTCCTCGTAGACGTCCAGGTAACGCCCGGACAGGAAGGCGCCGCGGTCGATGACCATGTCGATCTCGTCGGCGCCGTTCTGCACCGCGTCGCGCACGTCGGCGAGCTTCACCGCCCGGCTGGCCCGGCCGCTGGGGAAGGCCGTGGCCACGGCGGCCACGTGCACGCCGCTGTCGCCCAGCGCCTCGCGAGCGACCCCGGCGAGGTCGCCGTAGACGCAGACCGCCGCGACCCGCGGGCAGCTCGGATCGGTGGGATCCGGCCGCATCGCCTTCGCGGCCAGGCTGCGCACCTTGCCGGGGGTGTCGGCGCCCTCGAGCGTGGTCAGGTCGACCATCGAGATCGCGGTGTCGATCGCCCACGCCTTGGACGTGGTCTTGATCGAGCGTGTGCCCAGCTGTGCCACGCGGGCTTCTGCGCCCACCTGGTCGACGCCGGGCAGGCCGTGCAGGAAGGCGCGGAAGGCCGAGTCGGACCGGGTGACGTCGCGGTACGGAGGCAGCGGCACGGACAGCGCCCGGGCGTCGTCCGACAGTGCGTCGGGGTCGAGCACGTGGGTCATGCGGGTCATTCTCCCTCGTCCCCGGGCAGGCATCTCCGTCCGCTCACCCGGAGGGAGGGCGTGTGATCCGACACCTGCGATCCGTCCGCGTGGAGGAGCCAGGCTCGTCGACCGGCACCGGGGGTGTCGAGGCGCTGCAGGAATCTGTGGACGAATCTCTGACCTCGGGATTCGCACCGCGGCTGAGCGCATCCACCGGTAGACTTCGAACACCTGATCGAACGGCTAGGAGGTGTCGTGGACGAGCTGCCCGAGGCTCTGGACGCGCTCGCCGGTGAGCGGATCGAGGGGTTGTCCGGTCCGGCGCTGCTGGAACGGCTCGAGCCGTTGCTGACGGCGGCGAACCGGCTGGCGGCCGAGGTCGCGCGCACGGTACGGCAGTGCGAGCTGGCCGGGGCGGCGGACCACGACGGCAAGGCGTCGATGTCGGCGTGGCTGCGCGGGCACCACCGGCTGTCCCCGGGCGAGGCGAGCAGGTTGGTGCGCAACGGCCGTGCCCTGGAGCAGTTGCCGTCGCTGGCCGCGGCGGCTGCTGCCGGTGCGGTGACCGCGGAGGCGGTGTCGACGATCGCGCCGGTCGCCTCGGCCGAGAACCTGGCCTCAGCGGAGGCGCAGGACGTGGACGTCGCCGCCATCGACGCGGCGCTGGCCCGGGTCGCCGCGACCCGTCCGCACACCGAGCTGCG
>NZ_FNBT01000006.1 GCF_900102425.1 Blastococcus aurantiacus | reverse complement strand
CCCGTGGGACCAGGTCGGTGGGCGGCCGGCCGGCCAGCTCGGCGTCGCGACGCAGCGCCTCGCGCAGCTCGTCGGTGTTCATGGCGCGTCCTCTCTGGGCCTCACCAGGGCGGGGGGAGACAGCTCGATCCGCAGGCGGGCCAGTCCGCGGGAGGCCTGGCTCTTGACCGAGCCGGGCGAGCAGCCCAGGGCCGCGGCGGTGTCGGCCTCGGACAGGTCCTCGTAGTAGCGGAGCACGATCACCGCCCGCATCCGCGGCGGGAGCGCGTCCAGCGCCGCGACGGCCCGGCCGAGCTCGACCTCGGCGCCGTCGGCCGGAAGGTGCTCGGGCAGCTGGTCGGTGAGCACCTCGCTCGCCCGGTGACGGCGTCGCCAGCTCGCGTAGGTGGTCACCAGCACCCGGCGCACGTAGGGACAGGCGGCCTGGTGGTCGGCGATCCTCGACCAGCGGCGCGACGTCTTGAGCAGCGCGGTCTGCAGCAGGTCCTCCGCGAGCCACCGGTCACCGGTGAGCAGGAAGGCCACCCGCAGCAGCGCCGGTGACCACCGCTCGACGAAGTCGGCGAACCCGGCCTCGCTCTCCGTGCTCACGGCACCTCCCGGTCGAGCGCCCCGCCACGGCCGCCTCCCCCCGTGGATGAGCCCGCTGGCACCGCGTAGATCGGGAGGGCGGTGAGCCTGGGGGCCGCACGCCCCGGCCGGTGCCTCATCGCCACGCCGGGTCCCACTCGTCAGGAGGCGTCCAGCAGCGCTGGTCACGGTGGGCCGCCGGCACCGCCCACCACTGCTCGTCCGGTCCGCTCTCGAGGACGATGTCGTCGTTGCGGCCTGGGAGGTCGGGTGGCTCGATGGACCACTGCTCCCAGGAGGTGGTGAGGTCGAAGTCGGGATACGAGCAGGTCCGGCCGAGGGCGGTGTAGACCTGACCGTCCTCGCTGCAGCCCTGGGTGCTGTGCAGGTCCAGTGGGACGTCGTCGAGGTCGCAGCTGGCCAGGACCATGCCGTCGTGCGGGAGTGAGCGGAGTTCGTCGCACCGGTAGGGGACCGACAGGGCGAACGGCGTGCGGAGGTAGGCCGGGTGCTGGTTCCGCGGCCTCCTGAACCATTCCTGATCCGTGGCCGCGACCAACCCGGCATCGGGGAGGAACACGATGGCCGACTCGTCCGCCCGGCGCGCCTCACCACTCGGCACGAGGCTCTCGCGGAGTCCGGAGCACTGGTAGCGGTACGCCCGCACCGCCGCGTCGTCGTCGGTCAGGCACCCGTTCCACGCCGGGTCCTCGCCCAGGGGGCCGAGCCGCGTTTCCGCCAGATCGGCGCACGCCGGCAGCGCCGACGTGCCTCCTTCGGAGTCCGCAGACGACGCCCGGAGCGCCAGCCCGGTGACGACCGACCCGACGAGGACCACTGCGAGCACGACTGCGACGACACCCCGACCCGTCCAGCTCAGCTGTCGCATGGTTCCGGCACCCTCCGGTCGAGCGCCCTACCGGCGCCTCCACCCGTACACACGCCTCGCCGCACCGCCGAGGTTGAGAGGTACGAGAAGAACTTTCGCGCCGGACGGGACTCGCCCCAGGAGGTGTCCGGCGGGCTACGGTCCTCGCGTGGACGCCTCGGGGCTGCGCCGATCCCGCGGGGCGCTGCCCGGCTTCGCCAACTCCGGCGATGTGGGCGGGCTGCCTCTGCCTGGCGACGCAGCGGTCCCGGCGCGACGGATCGTCCGCGCGAACACCCCGGAACGGCTCGACGCCGACGATCTGGCGACCGCCGAGGCCTTCGGCTTCGAGACGGTGCTGGACCTGCGCTCGCGCGAGGAGGTGCTGGCCCGTCCTCATCCGCTTGCACATCTGCCGGGCTACCGGGCGCTGCCGTTGATCGACCCGGCTGCGGAGGCGCGGGAGGACGTCAGCCGCTACCGCACGCTCGGCGGCATCTACAGAAGCAGCCTGCAGCGCAACGCGGCCCACATCGCAGCCATCTTCCGCGCGCTGGCGACCGCACCTCGGGGTCCGGTGCTGATCTCCTGCCACGCCGGACTCGACCGCACCGGCATGGTGGTCGCCCTGCTCCTGGACCTCGCCGGCGTCGACCGCGAGACCATCGAAGCCGACTACGCCGCGCCTCCGAACCGGCCGCACGCTCCGACGAACCCGGCCGGTCCCGAACGACGTGACGGAAGCCCGATCAGAGAGATGCTCGCCCACGTGAGCACCGCGTACGGCACGACAGCCGGATACCTGAGGTGGCTCGGTCTCGACGACGCCACGATCGGTGCTCTACGGGAGAGGCTCGACCGGTGACGGCCGGACTGCCCGAGCTCGCGCTCCCCGATCCGGAGCGCGCGACATGGGTGCTTCCGGGGAGCGGCGACCGCCGTCACCCGCCAGGAGCCCGAGCGTGATCACGTTCTCGCGGGGCCTCGCACAGGCCTACCTCGTCGCACTGGCGGTGTGGGTGGCGGGTTTCGTCGCGATCATCCTGACCGGCCTGGGAGGAGGCGCGGAGGCATCTGCCGGGCCCGTCGCCGTCCTGCTCACTCTCCTGTTCGGCGCGGCTGTCGGGATGCTCGCCGTCGCTGTCCGCTTGAGCGAGGCCGACGGTCCCATCCGCTCGACCGCAGCGCCGTCGCCCTTCGCCCCGCCGGTCCGCTGGCTGCTGTTGCTCGGTTTCCGGTGGACCTTCCTGCTCTGCGGTGTGGCGGCACCGACCGCTTTCCGGACGCTCGACGCCGACCGCTGAGTCATCGGGACGGAACCGTTTCCTACCCCACGAAGAAGTCGGCGTTGGCCGGGTCCACGGAGAAGATCACCCAGCCGCCTACCGCCAGCAGGACAGCGACTGCGGCGATGGCCCAGACCACCCACGACCGCACGCGGGCAGTGCTCAGGGCGACCCCGACCGGAACTGTCAGCAGTGCCGCCGCGACGATCGCCCACAGCACCCCCTCGGTCGAGTCGGGGGGACCGCCACAGACCAGCCAGCATCCGCTGAACGCGGCGTGCGAGAGGCTCGCCGCCCATCCGAGGGGAGCCCAACCAGCAGGAGGGTCACCGAACCAGCGAAGAGACCACGACGGCGGTGCACGCTGGCACTCCCGTCAGTGGTCACCACGACCCAGACCATGCCAGGCAATCGGTTCCGTGACGCCACGCCTCGGCGCCGGAACAGTCGGTGGGGCAGTAGCCGAGTTCACTCGGGGTATCGGGCGGCTACCCGAGCCCGCTCCTGCTACTTGCGGCGCCTCATCAGGGCGCTGACGCTCAGAACCAGCCCCACTCCGGTCACGATGTACCCGATGAGGAGGAAGAGGCCGCCACCGATGTTCGCACCGCCGCCGCCAGCGGCGTCGCTCATGAATTCCGCATACACCACGATCATCACGATGCCGGCCGCAAGTGTGACGAGTGGCCGCGCAAACGCAGGCTTGTCTCCCTCAGGCATCGGAACTGGTCACGTCCCCGGAACTCCGCTCGGTGAGGGGCTGCTGGACGTAGTGCTGTGATCGTGGGCTTGTTCGCGACGTCGAACGTCACGTCGCAGTAGTCCCGCCCAGGCGGCTCCAGCGACTGCCAGCACGACGGCCACTCCGGGCAGCGCAAACAGCAGGACCGCGAGGGCGCCGCCCAGGTGTGCGGCCACGAGCGTGCCTTGCCCAGCCGCGCGATCCAGCAGGCGCGCGACTCCTGCGGCGGCGGAGACGACCGCGAGAACGACGAGGACTGCACTCGCCGCTCCCGCCCGCAGATGCGCGGCGTCGGCGTCCCACGTGGAGATCTCGTCCTCATCCGGGACCCACTGCAAGAGCAGGAACGCCCAGAACGACAGGCAGGCAAGAACGACAGCCTGCGCGATCAGTAGCCAGGCGGCCAGCGAGCGCAGTCGGAGGTCCACGCCCCGATCATGCTCGTGCGCCTGCTCCGGGCGAACCGAGCAACCCGGCCAGGGGCCGATCCACGAGCCTGTGAAGGCTGGCTTGCTCGGTCGTGAAGCGGCCCTCGACCAGAGGAAGTCCTGGTCAAACCGGAATCACAGTGGGCCCCGTGGGGATCGAACCCACAACCCGCGGATTAAAAGTCCGCTGCTCTGCCAGTTGAGCTAGAGGCCCGTTGGCTGCAGGGAACCTCCAGAGGACTCACGGGACACGCGTGAGACAGCTGCGGCGCCTGCGGCCCGCTGCGAGGCTACCGCCCAGGCGTCTCCCGACGTCCGGCGTACCGGCGCCCGGCCCACGGCAAGGCCGACGGCACGGCCAGGTCCTCGCGGGACGACCCACCGGGCTGGACGGCCTGCCGACAGTGCTCGACGAGCGGGTGCTGGAGACCTCTCCAGCGCAAGGCCCGGCGTGGTCGGCCGAGGTCACCGAGCCCGTGTCTGACGCGTGGTACCGCTGCGCCCACCCGAACTCCGAGGGGTCGCGGTGACGTCGTCCGGCAGGTCCCGCACCGCCTCGACCGGACTCGTGCCGGCCGCATCGGTTGCTGCCCGGCGCGCCGTCTGCTCGACGAGTCGCACGATGGTCTCCGGGCGGTCGGACTGCGGGGCGTGGCCCGCGGCCAGCAGCGGCCGGAACCGCGACCGCGGGACCAGCGGCAGGTACCGGACCGTCTGGCCCATCGCGATCCAGTCCGCCGTTCCCTGCACGAGGAGGACCGGGCAATCGATGCGGTCCATGCCGCGGGGGACGTCGACGAGCAGCGCCCAGAACAGCGTGCGCCAGTAGTCCCGCGAGTCGGCGAAGCCCTCGCGCAGGCCGATCGCCTCCTCCTCGCTGGTCGCCCACGGGCGGGCCTTCATCGGCAGGAGCAACGCCGTGCGGCCGAGCCGGGAACGCGACAGCGGGCCGATGAGCGGGGAAGCGGTGCGTCCGACGATCCGGGCGATGGCCATGCCGGTGCCCTGGAGCACCCGCTCCGGCCAGACGTTGAGCCCCGACGGCGCGATCGCCACCACGGACCTGGCCCGCCCCCGGCGGGCCAGCTCCAGCGCGACGCGCGCGCCGAGCGAGTTGCCGAGCACGTGCACCCTGCCGATCCCGGAGGCATCCAGAGTGCGCTCGACGGCGTCGGTGATGGCCCCGACCGTCGGCCGTTCCTCCAGGTGCGGTGACCGGCCCGAGCCAGGCAGCTCGACGTTCAGCACCTCGAAACGCTCGGCCAGCGCCGGCAGGACGGCGGTGAAGTCGCGACGTGAACTGCCCCAGCCGTGCAGCAGGAGGAGGGGCTCGCCCCGTCCGGAGCGGCAGAGGGACAACGCGGCACTCATGGGGTCTACGTACCCGGGCCCGGACATCTCGCGCGTGACGTGTCCCACCGCCGCATCCCCACTGGGACGTCGTCCCCCGTCACAGGACGTCGAGGAGCACGAGCAGGAGCACGGTGATCAGCGCGGACAGTGCCAGCGAACCGAGGCACCCCAGGCGGCTGGAGAAGAGGAAGAACACCGCCGTCCGGTGCCCGCTGCGCCTGCGGATGAACCGCGTCCGGCGCGATGCGTGCTTTGCGTCACCGGGGCGTCCGCTTTACACCCGATCAGGGGATGCCCCACCCCGGCCTCGGTTACCTACAGTCATGACCGTCCCGCCCTGCCTGCACAGGGTGCGGCCACGTACCCCGGCCCGGCCGACCCGTTCCCCCCGGGCCGACCGGGCCGGCTTCTTTCCCGGCCTCAGCGGTGCCGGCTCGGCACCCGCGCCATCACGCGCCCGGCCTCCATGCGCACCTCGAGCTTCTCCTGCGGGTTGGCGGCCGGCCCACGCCGCGGCTCGCCGCTGTCCAGGTCGAACGCCGAGCCGTGCCACGGGCAGACCAGGCACTGGGAGCCGCGCACCTCCTCGACCGTCCCGTCCTGTAGCGGCCCGGACAGGTGCGAGCAGGCTCCGACGAACACGTCGACCCGTGTCCCGCGCCGCACCACCGCGAGGGGAACGTCGGCCGACCCACCCGTTCCCGTGCGCAGCGCCGGGCGCCCTTCGGGGAAGTCGTCGAGCGGGCCGAGGTCCAGCCAGTCCGTCGACAGGGCGCGCACCGCCGTCGCGGCGTGCGAGGCCCCGGAGGACTGCGCGTAGGACATGTGGCCGCCGATCGCCGCCGACCCCCCGGCGATGGCGAGCCCGCTGTAGGACAGCACCCGCCCGAGCCCGCCCCGGTCGTTCTTCCGCGCGGCCAGGGAGCCGACGTACAGGCCCAGCGCGACCGTGTTCAGGACGGCGTGCAGCGCGCCGAGGCGGCGCACGCCGGTGTCCTGCTCCGACCAGTCCGCCGCCCCCGATGCCGCCGCGGGCACGGCCGCGGCCACCCCGATCCCGATGAGGGCCGTGGCCGCCGGCCGCATCCTCGGGACGACGTCCAGCAGGCCGGCGGACACCCAGCTGCCCACCGGGACCTGCACCAGGATCGGGTGCAGCGGGTGGCCGATCCACGTGCCGTGGAGGAGGTCCTTGACCGCGGGCGGCTTCAGCGCGCCGAGCACCGCGCGGCGGGCCGGCTCGATCACCTTGTCGAACGTCGCGACGTCCGCGACCCGGTCGAGGAACCCCATGAGACTCATGGCGGTCCCCTACCCGCAACGCCCGGTGACGACTCCCCGGTCACGACCAGGTCTCGTCCTGGTGCTTTCCAGGTAATCCGGTGCATTCCGTCAGCTCCGGCGGGCATGCTGACCTGTGACGACGCGCGATCCGGGGAGGACGCTGGACCGCGTACGACCTGCTCCCGCCCGGAAGGACCTCCGTGACCCGCCAGACCCTGCTGCGCCGCTGCGCCTCTGGCCGCGACGCCGTGGGTGAGCCGGTCGCGGAGATCGCCGCTCCGGCCCCGTGGACCGAGCGGCTGGCCGACCGGCTGCGGCAGGACGACACGCTGGCCCAGTTCGCCCGTTTCCTGCTGGTCGGCGGCTCGACCACGCTCGTCTACGCACTGCTCTTCATCCCGTTCCAGGGCATGGGCTACCTGGGCGCGCACCTCATCGCGACCGTCGCGTCCACCGTGCTGGCCAACGAGATGCACCGCCGGCTGACCTTCCACGCCGAGGACCGCGTGGGCTGGTTCACCGCCCAGTGGGAGGCCAGCACCGTCGCCGCGCTCGGGCTCGTGGCCACCAGCGCCACCCTGAGCTGGGTGAACACCACCGCCGCCGAGGACCAGGTCTGGCTGCAGATCACCGCGGTGGTCACCGTGACCGCGATCATCGGCCTGCTGCGCTTCATCGCGCTGCGCTGGATCTTCCGCCGTCCCGCGCTCTCCGAGGGCTGACCGGACCGCCGTCCGGACGCCCGCCACGGCCGAGGCCTCACTAGCCTGAGCAGGTGGAGCAGCCGCCGGACCCCGCGTCGCCGTGGCGACGCCGTGGTCGCGTCGCCGGCCGGTGGACGGCGCGCGTCGCCCTGGCGCTGGTCGGCGCACTGATCGCCGTCCTGCTCTTCGCCCGCATCTCGGCGCCGATCGGCCCCTTCGACGCCACCCTCGCCATCCGTCCCGGCTCCGGTGGCGCCGAGGTCGCGGTCCCCCCGCTGGGCTCCCTGGCCGCCGACGTCTTCGACGGCCCGCTGCGCCTCGACGTCCAGCTGCAGCGCGTGGACCAGGTCCGCGCGGAGGCCCTCGCCAACGATCCGGTCCGCCTCGCCGGCGTCGTCGACCGCGTCACCGAGGACCTGCAGGACGCCGTGGTGAAGCTGGTGGTCATCACCGTGCTCGCGGCGCTCGCCGGCGCGGCCCTGGTCTCCTGGGTGGTGCTGCGGCGACGCCGCGAGCCGCTGATCGCCGCCGGCCTGACCGGCGCGCTGCTGCTGGGCATCGGAGGCGTCGGCGCCACCACGTGGCGGCCCGAGGCACTGTCCACGCCCACGTACACCGGCCTCCTGGTGAACGCCAACAGCCTCATCGGCAGCGCCCAGGACCTCGTCGCCCGGTTCGACGCCTACCGCGCCTCGCTGACCGACCTCGTCGCGAACGTCGGCTCGCTGTACAGCACCCTCGCTGCGCTACCGCCGCCCGGCGCGGACGACGAGACCGTGACGCTGCTGCACGTGTCCGACATCCACCTCAACCCCGCCGGCTTCGATCTGATGCGGCAGGTGGCCGGCCAGTTCCGGGTCGACGGCGTGCTCGACACCGGTGACATCGTCGACTGGGGCAGCCCGCCGGAGAACCAGGTGCTCACCTCGGTCGGCGCGCTGGACGTGCCCTACGTCTTCATCCGCGGCAACCACGACTCCGCCGTGACCGCGGACCGGATGGCCGCCCTGCCGAACGTCACCGTCCTCGACGACTCGCGGGTCGAGATCGCCGGGCTGTCCGTCGTCGGCGCGCGGGACCCCCGGTTCACTCCCGACAAGAGCACCGGCGACGACGACGCCGACCCGGAGGTGCTGACGCGGTCCGGCGAGCGCCTGGCGGACCTCGTCGAGTCGCTGGACGAGCCACCGGACGTGGCCCTCGTCCACGATCCGGAGCAGGCACCTCCGCTGGACGGCCTCACCCCGGTGGTCCTGGCCGGGCACACGCACGACCGCGACGTCTCCGAGCTGGACGACGGAACCCTGCTCATGGTGCAGGGCTCGACCGGCGGGGCGGGTCTGCGCGCGCTGGAGGGCGAGTACCCCGAACCGCTGACCTGCACGGTGCTCTACTTCTCGGCGTCCACCGGCCGGCTGCAGGCCTACGACGACATCATTCTCGGCGGTCTCGGGGAGTCCGAGGTGACCATCGAGCGCACCGTCGTCCCCCAGGACGGGGACGACGACGGGGACGACGACGGGGACGACGACGCCGACAGCAGCCCGGCGTCCACGACCGACTGACCGCACGGCTCTACCCTCGGCTCATGCCCGCGACGACGACGCCCCGCTCCCGCCTGGCCGCCGGTCTGCTTGCCTTCGGGCTGAGCCTCCCGGTCCTGGCCGGCTGCACCTTCGGCTCGGAGAACGTGCAGTGCTCACCGAGCTCGTGCACGGTGATCCTCGAGGGCACCGACGCGCAGGTCGAGGTGCTCGGCACCACGCTGACGTTCTCCGGCACCCAGGACGGCAGGGCCTCGCTCGGCGTCGCCGGGGCGAACGTCTCCTGCGCCGAGGGCGAGAGCGTCGCCGCCGGCCCGCTGGACCTCGAGTGCACGTCGGTCGCCGAGGACCGCGTCGAGCTCACCGCCTCCCTCGGCTGAGGACGGCGCGGGGGCGCGGCACGGCCGGCGCCCCTGTGCAGGAGGCCCTCCGGCGGCATGTATTGTTTCCTCTGCCCCCGGCAGAACGAGCCCTCATCGTCTAGTGGTCCAGGACGCCGCCCTTTCAAGGCGGTAGCACGGGTTCGAACCCCGTTGGGGGCACAGCAACACCACAGCAAGGCCCTGTAGCGCAGTTGGTTAGCGCGCCGCCCTGTCACGGCGGAGGTCGCGGGTTCGAGTCCCGTCAGGGTCGCTACCCGGTGCGCGAGCACCGGGAGGGGCAGGTAGCTCAGTCGGTACGAGCGCTCGCCTGAAAAGTGAGAGGTCGGCGGTTCGACCCCGCCCCTGCCCACCCTCTTCTCTTCCCCCGCCGCCGTCGTCCGGCCGCGGGCTCACACCCAGCTGCGGTCGGCCGCCACCTGGGCGTAGACCTCCGCGTGCACCCGCCGGACCGCCTCCGCCTGCTCCCCGCGCCACGCGCGGTCGGCCGGGCGGGGCATGGGGCTGGTGAGCGCCACCGACACTGCGGCGGTCAGGGACACCGGGTCCAGGCCGTCGACCTCGTCGTTGGCGTAGGTCACCACCTCCGACCACTGGTCGGCGAAGAAGCCGCAGCTGGGCGCGACGACGCGGGTACCGACGTCGCGGCACACCTCCAGGTCGCGGGAGTGCGTGCCGCACCGCTCCGGCAGGACGGCCACGTGCAGCTGCTGCAGCTGGGCCGCCAGGTCCTCGGGCCGGTGCACGACCAGTTCGAGTTCCCCGCGCTCGGCCATCACGCGCACGCCGGGGTCGACGTCCGAGCCGGCTGGGGCGAGGACCCGCAGCCGCCCGCCGCCGGAGACCGCTCCGGACGCCGCGGCGCGGGCCACGGCCGCCGGGTCCGGTACCGCCGGGGACGCCGTGGCCAGCTGGACACCGACGAGGCCCCGCTCGGCGCCCAGCTCCGGGTCCGGCACGGCGAGCGAGGGGTGGGCGAGCACGATCGCCGTCCGCCCGTAGCGGTCCGCGATCTCGTCCGCGGCCGACGGCGTGAGCGTCAGCACGACCTCCGCCGTCCCCAGCACCGCCTCCAGGTGGGCGTCGTGCCGGCTCCGCGAGCCCTGCGTGGCGTCGCGCAGCTGGTGCACGGTGACGACCAGCGGGACCCCCAGCCGCCGCACGGTCTCCGCCCAGCGCTCCAGGTCCCGGACGCGCAGGTGACCGTAGCCGGAGTGCAGGTGCAGCACGTCGAGCTCACCGGCGTGCTCGACCAGGTGGTCCTCGTCCAGCCAGCGGCTCGGCTCGTCCTCCGGCCCCACGCGCACGGCGCCCGGCGGCAGCACGGCGTCGACGTACCGGTCGCTGAACGGCACGCTGCCCACGCGGAGCGGGCTCTGCTCCCCGGGAGACGGCTCACCCGGGTGGGGGTCGGCGGACATCACTGGCGCGGCTTCGCTCCTCGTGCGGTCGAGCACCGCGTCGATCGGTGTGCTCGACGCGCGGCAGCCCTGCCACGTGGTTCGGGCAGGACGGCCTCCTCCCCTACCCTGCCTGACCGTGGCCAACCTGTGACCGACTCCATCGGGTGACCGGCCCGATCCGAGCCGTCAGTGGCTGGTCCCGGCCGTCGCGGCCCCGGAGCCGCCCCTGGCCTCCTGCGCGGCCGCGTAGGCGGGCGCGCGGAACCGGGCGAGCGGACCGTCGGGCACCAGACCCGGCGGCGGGTGGCGCACGGCGTCGAACCGCAGGTCCGGGTCCAGGGGGCGCACCGCCTCGCCGATGCTCAGCCGGGCGAACGGCGCCCACGCCCCGAACCCGCGCGCCGCGGCGAGCACGAACACCAGCGGACGCCGTCGCACCGACGCGGCCAGGGGCTCGGGGTCGGAGGGGACCCCGTCGCCCGTCGGCAGCGCCGCCAGCCGGATGGGTCCGGCCGCCGAGCTGTACGCCATGATCGAGCAGTAGACCGAGGCGGTGTCGCGGCGGAACACGGGGACCACCCGCGTGAGCGCACCCCGGCCGGTCGTGGAGAGCAGCAAGTCGACCGGCTGCTCCGAGCCCTCGTCCAGGCGGACGGCCAGTCCCAGCAGGTCCGGCACGGGCGCCGGCAGACCCGCACCACGGGAGAGCCGGACGACGACGTCGTCCCGCGCCGTCGCGTCGAGGAAGGGCACGCCCCACGGACGGGCGCTCCCGTGCCGCTCGAGGACGGCGTCGAACACCGCGCCCCGCGGGTGCATCGGCTTGCCGTTGCGCCACCGGGCCAGCGCAGCCAGCGGCGCGGCCACCACCCGGCCGGCTCCTCGGGACAGGTCTGCCACGTCGTCGCTCCCCTCGCCACGGGCTCCCTACCCGGGGACGCCGGGACCACGCGGACCCATCGGGCGGGACTCCGGCCGATGGGTCCGCGGATGCGCACCGGCCCGCTACGGTGGCCCGGACCGGCTTGGCGGGAGTTGAGCACTCCGGTGTGACAGGCGGGACGAACGCCGAGGCCAGGCAGCGAATTCTGCACATCGGGCGAGCCAGGTTCAGCGCTTTCTGACCGTCGCGCCACGGTGACACGGACTGATCCGGCCCACTACTTTCTGTGCATGCTCTCGACGCTCCTCGTTCTCTGCGCCGTCCTCGTGGGGCTGCTCGTGCTGCTGGCCCTCATCGTCAGCCTCAGCGCCCGGCCGGCCACGGTGGCCCGGTCGTCGGCCACCGGACGGACCGAGACGTGGGTCGCCCAGGCCGGTCGGCCGCACCCCGACGCGTGGGCGCCGCTGACCACGACCACGACGAGCGAGCTGCCCGCCGTCCGCTGACCCGGCGCTCCACCCTCGACCCCGGCGTCCCGGCGGCTGCGACTCACGCGCCGCCGGGACGATCCGCTTCCGGGGAGGGTCAGGCGGCGGAGCCGTCGAAGTAGCGCCGCGGGTTGGTCACCAGCATCGTCTCGATCTGGTCATCGGTGACGCCGTGCTCGCGCAGGTACGGCAGCACCTCCTCGTGGATGTGCGTGTAGGTCCACTGCGGCAGCAGCGCCATGACCTGCGGATCGATCCAGTCGATGTAGCAGGAGGTGTCCTGCGAGAGCACCATCCGCTCGGCGTAGCCCCGGCGGCACATCTCCACGACGACGTCGCAGCGCGCCTCGAACGAGGTGTCGAGGTAGATCCCGAACCGGTCCATGCCCAGCACGAACCCGGCATCGGCCAGCGCGCTGAGGTGGTCGGCGTCGGAGGTGTCGCCGCTGTGCCCGAGGACGACGCGGCCCGGGTCGACCCCCTCCTCGCCGAACACCCGCTGCACCTCCAGCCCGGACTGCGTGCCCGGGTGGGTGTGCACGGTGATCGGGACGCCGGTGCGCTGGTGGGCCTTGGCCACGGCGCGCATGACCCGCTCGACGCCGGGCGTCAGGCCAGGAGCGTCGATCGCGCACTTGAGGAACGCGGCGCGGACGCCGGTACCGGCGATGCCTTCCTCCACGTCGCGCACGAACAGGTCGACCATCGGGTCGGGGACCTCCGCGCCGACCGCTGCGTTGAGCGCCGGGCCGCGGTGGTGGAAGAAGAAGGGCACGTCGTCGTAGGTGTAGCAGCCCGTGGCGACCACGATGTTGAGGTCGATCTGCTCGGCGATGCGCTGGATCCGGGGGATGTAGCGGCCCAGCCCGACGACGGTCGGGTCGACGATCGTCCGTACGCCCACGGCCTCCAGCGCCCGGAGCTTCCCGACCGCGTCGGCGACACGCTCGTCCTCGCTCCCCCACTCCTCGGGATAGTTCTGCTGCATGTCGGCGGTGAGCACGAAGACGTGCTCGTGCATCAGCGTCTGGCCGAGCTCGGCGGTGTCGACGGGACCTCTCACGGTCTGGACCTGCGGCACGGTTCCTCCTGACGGGACGGGCGCGGCCGGTGACCGCCCTCACATCGGGACAGATGATGCCGCGACCGTCGTCCCGCCCCTCCACCGCCTCCGCTCAGGCGTCGAAGAGCTCGGCGGCGCGCTCGCCGACCATCACGGCCGTCGCCGCCGTCCCACGGCTCGGCACCCACGGCAGCACGGAGGTGTCCACGACGCGTAGCCCCGCCACGCCCCGGACGCGGAGCTGCTGGTCCACGACCGCACGGTCATCGGTGTCCGGCCCCATCGGGGCGGTGCCCGAGAGGTGCACCGCGGTGCCCACGCGGTCCGCGATCCAGCGGTCGAGCGCCGCGTCGTCGGCCAGCAGCGCACCGGGCAGCTCCGCCGACGGGGTGGCCGTGCCGGCGACGGCGTCCGTCACGAGCAGGGACGCCACCAGCCGCACCCCGGCGCGCAGCCCCCGCCGGTCGGCCTCCTCGGCCAGGTACCGGTACTCCAGCCTCGGCGGCCTCGAGGGATTGCGGAGGTCCAGGCCCAGCCGGCCGCGGGCGACCGGGTTCTGCAGGCCGACGCCGACGAGCAGCTCGGGGTCGGAACCGAACGGTCGCAGCCACGGCAGCACCTCGATCTCCGCGCCGTCGACCAGGGCGTGCAGGACGCCGTGCAGCGGCCGGGCGGACACGGGCAGCCCTGGCACCGGCCGGTAGGGCACGTAGACGATCGGGTGGTCGCTCGAGGCCGCACCCACCCCGGGCAGGTCGGCCACGACGTCGATGCCCGCGACGGCCAGGTCCGCGGCCGGCCCGAGCCCGGAGGCCAGCAGGAGGTGCGCCGAGCCGACCGCGCCGGCGCTGAGCACCACCTCGCCGGCCCGCACCGGCCCGTCGTCGGTGAGCACGCCCACCGCGCGACCCCTCTCGACCAGGATCCGGCGCACCGCCACGCCGCCGCGCACCGCCAGCGTCTGCAGGCCCTGCCGCGGAGCCAGGTAGGCCATGGCGGCGTTGATCCGGACGCCGCCCTCGACGTTGAACGGGATCGGCCCGTGGCCGGGAGCGGCGTCGCCGTTCTTGTCCGGCTCCGCCGGGAACCCGAGCTCGGCGCTCCCGGCGGCGAAGGCGTCGGCCAGGACCGACGGACTCGGCAGGCGCCGCACGGGCACCGGCCCGTCCGCGCCGTGCCCCGGGAGCCGGCCGTAGTCGGCGTCGGCCTCCGACCGGCGGAAGGCCGGCAACACCGCGTCGGGGGCCCACAGCGGGTTGCCGGCGGCCGCCCAGCCGTCGAGGTCGCGTCGCGTGGCGCGCATCCAGACGGCGGCGTTCAGGGCGCTGGAGCCGCCGGCGATCCGGCCGCGGGGCACCCGCACCGACCGGCCGGGGAGGACCTCGGCGGCCAGGTCCCAGTTCGCCGGGTGACCGGGTGCGGCCGCCGCCAGGCTGGCCGCATCCCGGATGTCGGCCGGCCACTGCCCATCGGCGGATCCGGCCTCCAGGAGCAGCACCCGGCGCCCCGCATCCGCCAGCCGGGCGGCCAGCGCGCAGCCGGACGTGCCGGCGCCCACCACCACGACGTCCGGCTCAGGGGCCATGATGGCCATCTTGGCCCTGGAGGCGGTCAGGCACCGTCGAGCCCGAGCACCCCGGGCAGGTCCAGCCGGCGCACCTTGCCGGTGGAGGTGCGGGGCAGCTCGGTCAGCGGGTGCAGCGCCTTGGGTCGCTTGGCCGCCGCGAGCCGTTCGCGGGCCCAGGTCGCGAGCTCGCCGGCATCGACCCCACCCACGTAGGCCGCGACCACCCGCTGCCCCCACTCGGCGTCGGGCACGCCGAAGACCGCGCTCTCCACCACGCCGGGATGCGCGTCGAGGACGGCCTCCACCTCGGCCGGGTAGACGTTCACGCCACCGGAGATCACCAGGTCCTCGCGGCGCCCGTCGAGCCAGACCACGCCGTCGTCGTCCACCCGCCCGAGATCGCCGACCGTGACGCGGTCGCCGCGCCAGGCCGCCACGGTCTTCTCCGGTGCCCGCCAGTACTCGAACCGTGCCCAGCGGGGCACCTCGCACCAGAGCTGACCGCGCTCGTCGGTCTCCAGGCGCCGTCCCGGTCGTGCCCGGCCGACACTGCCCGGGTGCGCCAGCCAGTCCTCGGGCGAGCAGACGGTGAACTGCGCCTCGGTCGAGCCGTAGAACTCCCACACGGTGCCTTCGGGGAGCGCGGCGAGCACCGCGCGCTTGAGCGACTCCGGGCAGGGTGCCCCGGCGTGCACGAGCCGGCGGAACGACGACCAGTCCACGTCGCCGTGCGCGAGCAGCCGCTGCAGGTGCGTGGGCACGCAGAACGTCGTCGTCGGGCGCAGCTCGGTGATCGCCCCGACCGCGCGGGTCACGTCGAACGGGCCGGGCAGCACCACCTCGCCTCCGGCGAGCAGGGTGTGGATCGCGAAGCGGAGCGGGGCGCTGTGGTGCAGCGGCGAGAGCACCAGGTGCCGGTCGTCGCGGTCGAACCCCCACAGGTCGATCTCCTCGGCGGCCAGCGCACGGGCGTCCTCGTCGGCCAGGACGCCGGACCACACGCCCTTGCGGCGTCCCGTCGTCCCCGACGTGTAGTGCATCGGACGGGCCAGCGGCACGTCGGCGAGCTCCGCCTCCTCGGTACCGGAGAGCAGGCGGGCAGGGTCGTCGGCCACGTCCAGCGCCGGATCTGCGTCCTCGGCGAGGGCCGCGCGTTCCGCGACCGGCAGGCCGGGATCGAGCACGACGGGGACGACGCCGGTGCGCAGGGCGCCGAGGACGACGGCCAGCAGCGCCGGTGACGCCGCCGCCGAGACGAGCACCCGGTCGCCGCGGCGGACCCCGGCGCTCGCGAGGGCCGCGGCCGCCCGGCGCTGGTCCCGTTCGCTCTCCGCGCTCCCCACCACGGGCACGGGTCCGGTCACGCCGGGCGCACCGTTCCGTCCGCGGCCTCCTCGACCCTGCCCTCGGCCCGGAGCTTGTCCAGCGTGGCGCGGGTGGACTGCGCCGCGGCGAACCAGACCGCCTTGGGCACCTCGGCGTAGATGCTCGCCACGAGCTCGTCGACCGTCGTCGCACCGCCCTGCAGGGCGGCCAGCACCTGGCCCTCGCGGTAGGCCCGGTGGGCGAGGTAGTAGTCGAGCACCGCACCCGGGTCCTCGGTCAGCTCCGGGCCGTGGCCGCAGTAGAGGGCGGCCGGCCCCAGGTCGCGCACCCTCCGCAGCGACTCGAGGTAGGCCACCACGTCGCCCTCGGGATGCGTCACGACCGAGGTGCCGCGGCCCAGCACGTGGTCCCCGACGAGGACGGCGCCGGACTCGATGCGGAAGGCCAGGTGGTCGGAGCAGTGCCCCGGCGTCGGGACGACCTCGACGGTGGTGCCGGCCAGCTGCAACCGGTCCCCACCGGTCAGCACGCGACCGCCGGGACCTGCGACGTCCCCGCTCCCGGCCATCACCTGGGCACCGAACCGGGCGCCCCAGGGCAGCGCGGCCTCGGCGTGGTCGCCGTGGTGGTGGGTGACCAGCACGGCCGCGCAGCGGGCGCCGCGCGCGGCCAGGGCCGCCTCCACCGCCTCCAGGTGGGCGGGATCGTCGGGACCGGGGTCGACCAGCACCGCGGCACCGCTGCCCGGCGCACCGACCAGGTAGGTGTTGGTGCCGTCGAGGGTCATGCCGGACGGGTTGGGGGCCAGCACCCTCGTGACCAGCGGCTCGAGGTCCGCCGTCCGCGGCATCGCGCCGAACGCCGGGAGCTGCCAGGTGCCACGCGGATCGGCGGGTGCGGTCACGCGAGGCACGCTAGCCCCGGCGTCCGGCCGGCGACCACCCGCGCCTCTCCCGGCCTCCCTGCAGGGACCCGCCGCGAGCTGGCGAGCGGTGGGGGCAGGGAGGTCCTTCCATCAGCAGGCGCCGAGGCGGATGCCACGCGCGGCGAGCCAGTCCACCGGGTCCACCTGCCCGCCGTACATGACCCCGTTCGGGTGCGCCTCGAAGTGCAGGTGCGGGCCGGTCGACTGCCCACGGTTGCCGACCTCGGCGATCTGCTCGCCGGCCCGCACCCGCTCCCCCGCCTGCACGAAGTACCGGTTCACGTGCCCGTAGACGGTGACGTAGCCGTCGTCGCCCCGGATGTAGACGGCGTAGCCGAAGCCGGTGGCCGTGCCGGCCCGCTGCACCACGCCGGAGTGGGCGGCGTAGACCGGCGTCCCGATCGGGGCGGCGATGTCCACGCCCCCGTGGAAGGTCCCCCACCGCCGGCCGAAGCAGCTCGACACCCGACCCGACGTCGGCTGCACGTAGGACCCCGACGACGCCCCGCCGCCCGATCCCCGCGAGGGAGCCCCGCCGGAGCCGTTGCGGGCCGCCTCCGCCGCCGCGGCGACCTGGGCGGCGGCGCGTTCAGCGGCCGCCCGCTGGGCGGACTCCTCCGCCGCCTTCTGCTGCTCCCACGCCTGGTGCGCGTCGCGGGCGCCCTGCAGGCGCAGCAGTTCGATGTTGGCGGCGTCGAACTGCTGCTCGTACACGGCCTTCTGCGCCTCGATCTCGGCCTTCGCCCCCTGCTGGACGGCGACCTGCGCATCGGCCTGCGCCTTGGCCGCCTCCGCGGCGTCGGCGGCAGCGGCCGTCTCGTCCCGTGCGGCGCGCGCCTCGGCCTCCGCCGCGGCCTGGGCGATGCGGGCGGTCTCCATCTCGGCCAGCACGTCGACCTTGTCGGCGGCCACGTACTCCAGCATCGCGGCGCGCTCGATCAGCTGGGACGGCCCCTGTGCGTCGAGCAGGGCCGCCGCCCCGCTCAGTGCTGATCCGGTCATGTAGCTGTCCCGGGAGAAGTCCGCGATCCGCACCTGGGCGGCGGCGACCGCGTGGGCAGCCCGCCGCAGCAGTACGGCCGCCTTGTCGACTCGTGCCTGCGCCGCCTGGAGCGCCTCCTTGGCGATCTCGTACGCGGTTCCGGCCGCCTCTGCCTGGATGCCCAGACGGCCGAGCTCGGCCTCCGCGGCGGTCACCAGGCCGGCGATGCGCCCCACCTCTGCCGCGGCAACGTCCTGCTGCGACCGGGCGGCGCCGATCTCGCTGTCGGTCGGGTTCGGCGGCGGAGGCGGCACGGCGAGCGCCGGGGCGGCGGTGGCCACGAGAGCCGCTCCGGCCAGGACCGCCACCAGCCCGGTCCGCAGGGAGCGGCCCGGCCGGGGACGTCGGGGTCGACCGGCACCGGGGCGCACGGTCGCCGCTCGCGACGGACGGCGCTGGAACATGTCTCGCTCCCGGGGAAGGGGAATGGGGCGTGATGCCCGACGAGAGTCGCAGTGTCACCGGCAGTCACAAAGGCAACACGCACAACAGTTGACGCGCCGCGACAAATTCGCTAAGTGACCGTCTCAGCACTGTCGGTATGTCGACAGCGCGGTGGTGCGCCGGAGCCGCCGTGCGGCCGTGCAGCCGCGGTGCACGGTGGCTCTCGAGACCGTGGAGCGGCTCCGGCGGTTGGCCGACGCCCGACGGGATCAGGTGGCCGGGCGCTCCAGCTCGTGCGCCAGCTGGTCCAGTTCCGCCCCACCGGCCATGAGCCGGGTCAGCTCGTCCCGGCTCACGTCGGCCTTCGGGAAGGACCCCAGGCTGCGTCCGCGGTTCAGCACGAGGAACCGGTCGCCCACCGGGTGCGCGTGGTGCGGGTTGTGGGTGATGAGGACGACGCCCACCCCGCGGTCGCGCGCCTGCGCCACGTACCGCAGGACGACGCCGGCCTGCTTGACCCCCAGCGCCGAGGTCGGCTCGTCCAGGATCAGCACCCGGGCGCCGAAGTGCACCGCCCGCGCGATCGCCACCGACTGCCGCTCACCACCCGAGAGCGTGCCCACGGGCTGGTCGGGATCGCGGATGTCGATGCCCATGGCAGCCAGTTCCCGGCGGGTGACGTCCTTCGCCCGCGCCGCGTCGAACCGCCGGAACGGACCGCGACCCCGGGTGGGCTCCGCACCGAGGAAGAAGTTCCGCCAGATCGCCATCAGCGGGATCATCGCGAGGTCCTGGTAGACGGTGGCGATCCCGGCGTCGAGCGCCTCGCGGGGCGAGCCGAAGTCGGCCGGCCGCCCGTCGAGCAGCAGCTGCCCGCGGTCCGCGCGGTGCACGCCCGCGAGGATCTTGATCAGCGTGGACTTGCCCGCCCCGTTGTCCCCGAGCACGCAGGTCACCTCGCCGGCGCGCACGGTGGTGCTGATGCCGTCGAGCGCGATGACCGACCCGTAGTCCTTGCCGACGTCGCGCAGCTCGAGCAGGGGCGCTGTCTCCGCGGTCATCGCCGGGCCGCCTCGGCGTACCGCCGGACGAGCCGGTTGGCCAGCACCGCGAGCAGCAACATGGCCCCCAGGAAGAAGTAGAACCAGTCGGCGTCCCAGCGCAGGTACGGGATGCCCAGCTGGGTCATGCCGAAGATCAGTGCACCCAGCGAGGCGCCGATGGCCGAGCCGAAACCGCCGGTGAGCAGGCAGCCGCCGATGACCGCCGCGACGATGTAGATCAGCTCCTGGCCGGTGCCGGTGTTCGCCTGCACGGAGGTCAGCCGGACCGCCAGCGTGGTGCCGACGAACCAGGCCGCCGTCGCCGTGGTCATGAACAGCGCGATCGTCGTCCGCCGGGCAGGGACGCCCACGTTGCGGGCGGCGACCTCGTCGCCGCCGGTGGCGAAGACCCAGTTGCCGAAGCGGGTGCGGAGCAGCACCCAGGTGGCCAGGGCGGTGAACAGCACCCACCAGAGGACGGCGACGCGCACCTCCGCCCCGAGGATCGTCATGCGCGAGGCGAAGAGCCACTCGGCGCTCGAGTACCCCGGGACCGAGGCCAGTCCGCCCGCGGTCACCGTGCCGGTGAGGAACTTCGTCAGCCCCAGGTTCAGGCCTTGGAGCATCAGGAAGGTGCCCAGCGTGATGATGAAACTGGGCAGGCCGGTGCGGGTGACCAGCCAGCCGTTGAAGAAGCCGATCAGCAGGGCCACGACGAGCGAGACGCCGATGGCGACCCAGATGTTCTGCTCGAACTCGACGGCGACGATGGCCACGGTCAGCGCCGTCGTCCCCGTCATGACGCCGGCCGACAGATCGAAGTGCCCGCCGATCATCAGCAGGGCGACCGCGACCGCCATGATCCCGAGCGTCGAGGCCGGGTCGAGCCAGTTGGCGACGCCGCGGGCGGAGCGGAACACCTCCGACTGCACGGCGAAGAACGCGAAGACCGCGACGGCGCCGACCAGCGCACCGAGCTCGGGCTTGACCAGCAGCCGGCGCAGCGGGCCGACGGCGGTCAGCCGCTCGTCGGCCCGCCGCGTCGACGGCTCGCCCGCCGCCCCCGTGGCCACCGGGTGCGGCGCCCCCGCGGTGCTCAGCGCGTGCCGGCCGAGGCCAGGTCGGCGATCTCGTCGACGTTCGTGGCGTCGACGATGCCGGGGCCGGTGAGCACCGGCTGCCCACCGCCGACGGTGTTGAGGTTCTCCGCGTAGAGCTTCAGCATCACGATCGGCAGGTAGCCCTGCTCGTACTGCTGCTGGTCGACGGCGAAGAGGATCGAGCCGTCCTGAATGCCGCTGATCACGTCCTGGTTCAGGTCGAAGGTGGCGACGTCGGCCTCCGAGCCCGCGTCCGCGACCGACTCGACGGCCACCGCGGCGACGGCGGAGTTCAGGGTCAGCACGGCGTCGATCGACGGGTCGCTCTGCAGCTGCGAGGTGATGGTCGACTGCGCGCCGGTCAGGTCGTTGATGTCCACCTGCACCGGCTGGACCTGGGCGCCAAGACCCGTGCTGGCGCCGGCGCAGCGCTGCTCGTGGCCGATGTTGCCCGCCTCGTGGATGACGCACAGGACGGTGCGCGCGCCGTCGGTGGCGAGCTCGCGGCCGGCGCCCTCCCCGGCGATCGTCTCGTCCTGGCCGACGTGCCCGATGGCGCCGAACTCCGCCGAGCGGTCGCCCCCGGAGTTGATGGTGACCACGGGGATGCCGGCGGCCACGGCCGCCTCGACCGACTCCTGGATGGCGTCCGGGTTGGCCATCGAGACCACGATCCCGTCCACGCCCTGGTTCACGGCGGCGTCGATGAGCTGCGCCTGGCGCTGCGGATCGCCGTCGCTCTGGTAGTCGACGTCGATGCCGAGGTCCTCGCCCGCGGCCTCGGCGCCGTTCTGCACGACGTCCCAGAAGGCGTCACCGGCCGAGCCGTGCGTGATGACCGAGAAGCTCAGGTCACCGCCACCGCCCCCGGCGCTCTCCCGGTCGCCGCCGCCGGACTCGTTGCCGTCGGTGGTGCACGACGCCAGCAGCAACGGCGCGGCCAGGGCGAACGCGAGCAGTCGCCTGGGTGCGGGCATGGCAGTCCTCCTGTGTGCCGCGGAGGTGCAGCGCTGCCCTCCGCCGGGTGTCCAACGGGACATGATGCCTGGCGGGACGGCGCTGGTC
The DNA here is from genome assembly GCF_900102425.1 of Blastococcus aurantiacus. GTDB lineage: Bacteria > Actinomycetota > Actinomycetes > Mycobacteriales > Geodermatophilaceae > Blastococcus > Blastococcus aurantiacus. The sequence goes on along the minus strand of NZ_FNBT01000006.1, from coordinate 266,280 downwards.
CTGCCCGGCCGGTGCGACGCTCCGCACGCCCGTGCCGTGGTTCTACCCTCGGCGCCGTGGACATTCTCGGCTCGGGCCACGAGCAGGTCGTCTTCTGCAGCGACGAGGAGTCCGGTCTGCGGGCGGTCGTCGCCATCCACTCGACCGCGCTGGGACCGGCGCTGGGCGGCACCCGCTTCCACCCCTACGCCACCGAGGACGCCGCCGTCGCCGACGCGCTGCGCCTGTCCCGGGCGATGACGTACAAGAACAGCCTCGCCGGCCTGGACCTCGGCGGCGGCAAGGCGGTGATCATCGGCGATCCGCGCACCGACAAGACCGAGGCGCTGCTGCGTGCCTACGGCCGGTTCGTCGAGGCGCTCGGCGGCCGTTACCTGACCGCCTGCGACGTCGGCACCTACAACGCCGACCTCGACGTCGTCGCCCGGGAGACGCGGTTCGCGCACGGGCGCTCGCTGGCCTACGGCGGCTGCGGCGACTCCTCGGTGCTCACGGCCTACGGCGTCTTCCAGGGCATGCGCGCCGCCGCGGAGCACTGCTGGGGGCAGCCGTCGCTCGCCGGCCGCACCGTGGCGGTGGCCGGCGTCGGCAAGGTCGGCTCCGAGCTGGTCGACCTGCTGGTGGCCGACGGCGCCGAGCTCGTCGTCACCGACGTCGACGCGGCGGCGGTCGACCGCGTGCGCACCCGGCACTCCACGGTGCGGGCGGTCGCCGACACCGCGGAGCTGGTGCGGACGCCGCACGACGTCTATGCGCCCTGCGCCCTGGGGGGCGCCCTGGACGCGGACACCGTGGCCGCGCTCCCCGCCCGCATCGTCTGCGGGGGCGCCAACAACCAGCTCGCCACCCCGGACGTCGCTGACCAGCTGGTCGCCCGCGGCATCCTGTACGCCCCCGACTACCTGGTGAACGCCGGCGGCGTCATCCAGGTCGAGGACGAGCGGCACGGCTTCTCCTTCGCCCGTGCTCAGGCCCGGGCCGCGGGGATCTTCGACGTGGCCCGGCGGGTGTTCGGCGCAGCTGACGCCGAAGGGGTCCCCCCGGTCGTCGCTGCCGACCGGCTCGCCGAGGAGCGGATCCGCTCGGTCGGCCGGCTCTCCACCATCCGCCTGCCCGGCTAGTCGGAGGCCGCCGTCCCCGTCCGGGGGAGGGGACGTGTGCTCACCGCCGACCCGTGTCGTAAGGTTGGCCGAGACACAGTCACTCAGTCGGGGTCGCCACGCGGGCCGTCCAGCCGCGGGCTGGGCCGCCGTACTCCGGTAACGAGGGGGTCGAGCCAATGGGGCGCGGCCGAGCGAAGGCCAAGCAGACACGCGTGGCCCGTGAGCTCAAGTACAGCTCACCCAACACCGACCTCACCGCGCTGCAGCGGGAGTTGGCCGGGTCGTCGTCGACCTACACCGCGCCCAGCGCGGCCACGGATGACGACGACGAGGATGAGGACGACGAGTACGCCGACCGCTGGGCGGACGACGACTCCGGAGACGACTGGGCCGCCACCCGCTGACGCGGCGACGCTGAGCCCACTCATCTGACGCGAGGCACCGCCTTCCCCCGGGGAGGCGGTGCTCTCGTGTGCCGTCGGGACGTCCCTCACCGGGTTGCCCAGGGACTTTCGGTACAGCAAGTCCCAGAGGTCGTCGGGACTTTCGGTACAGGAAGTCCCGTCGTCAGCGGTAGGTGCCGACGAGGCGCGCTCCCGCGGCCCCGCCGTCGGTGCGCTCCTGAAGCGATCCGGCGACCCAGGCGGGCACGCCCGCGGCGGTGAGCTGCGCGACCACGTCGTCGGCCACCTCCGGGGCGACGGCGGAGACCATCCCGACCCCGCAGTTGAACGCGCGCTCGGACTCCTCGCGCGGGACGCCGTGCTCCTCCATCAGGCGCACCGCGGGCGGCAGGGCCCACGTCGCCCGGTCCAGCACCGCCTCGAGCCCGTCGGGCACCACGCGGGCGGTGTTGCCGGCGAGCCCGCCGCCGGTGATGTGCGCGAAGGCGTGCACGTTCTCGACGCCGTGCCGCGCGACGAGCGCGAGGCAGTCGAGGGCGTAGATGCGGGTCGGCTCCAGCAGCTCCTCCCCCAGCGGGCGCGCGAGCCCGGCCGGGGTGGCGTGCAGGTCCAGGCCCGCCGCGGCGACGACGCGGCGCACCAGCGAGTAGCCGTTGGAGTGGAAGCCGCTGGAGGCCATCGCGACCACGGCGTCGCCCGCGCGCACCCGCTCGGGCCCCAGGACGGCGTCGGCCTCGACCACGCCCACGGCGGTCGCGGCGAGGTCGTACTCCTCGGCGTCCATGAGGTCGCCGTGCTCGGCGGTCTCCCCGCCGACCAGGGCCGCGCCGGCGAGGGTGCAGCCGGCGGCGATGCCCGTGACGATCGAGGCGATCCGCTCGGGGACGACCTTGCCGCAGGCCACGTAGTCCTGGAGGAACAGCGGCTCGGCGCCGCAGGCGACCAGGTCGTCGACGACCATGGCGACCAGGTCGATGCCGACGGTGTCGTGCCGGTCGAGCTGGCGGGCCAGCGCGATCTTCGTGCCGACGCCGTCGGTGGACGAGGCCAGCAGGGGCTTCCGGTACTTCGCGGTGTCCAGGGCGAACAGGCCGGCAAACCCGCCGAGGCCGCCGACCACCTCGGGCCGGTTGGTCTTCTCGACCGCGGCCTTCATCAGCGTCACGGCGCGCTCCCCGGCGTCGATGTCGACGCCGGAGGCCGCGTAGGTGAACTGCTCGGCGCTCACGGGCGGAGCAGGGCGTCCTCGGCGCCGCCGGGGACCGTCGCGCTGCCGGCCTGCTGACCGGTCCACCCGGTGAGGGCACGGTTGCCGATGCCCTCCAGCACGTGCTTGCCGAGCACCTCCGGCTGCTCCAGCGGGATGGGGTACTTCCCGGTGAAGCAGGCGGTGCAGAGCCGGTTGGCCGGCTGCTCGGTCGCGGCGATCAGGCCCTGCTCGGAGACGTAGCCGAGGGAGTCGGCGTTGATGGACGCGCGCACGCCGTCGATGTCCAGGCCGTTGGCCACCAGCTCGGCCGGGCTGGCGAAGTCGATGCCGTAGAAGCACGGCCACTTGACCGGCGGCGAGGCGATGCGGACGTGCACCTCCACGGCACCGGCCTCGCGCAGCATCCGGACGAGGGCGCGCTGGGTGTTGCCGCGGACGATCGAGTCGTCGACGACGACCAGGCGCTTGCCCCGGATGACGTCGCGCAGCGGGTTGAGCTTCAGGCGGATGCCCAGCTGCCGGATGGTCTGGCTCGGCTGGATGAACGTGCGCCCGACGTAGGAGTTCTTGACCAGCCCCAGGCCGTAGGGGATGCCGGAGGCCTGCGCGTACCCGACCGCGGCAGGGGTGCCCGACTCCGGCACCGGGATCACCAGGTCGGCCTCGACCGGGTGCTCCTTGGCCAGCCGCCGGCCGATCTCCACGCGGGCCGCATGCACGCCACGACCGGAGATCGTGGTGTCCGGCCGGGCCAGGTAGACGTACTCGAAGACGCAGCCCTTGGGCTGGGCCGGCGCGAAGTGCTGGCTGCGCAGCCCGTTCTCGTCGATCGCGATCAGCTCGCCGGGCTCGACCTCGCGCACGACGGAGGCGCCCACGATGTCCAGCGCCGCGGTCTCGCTGGCGACGACCCAGCCGCGCTCCAGCCGGCCCAGCACCAGCGGGCGGACGCCCTGCGGGTCGCGGGCGGCGTAGAGGGTGTCCTCGTCCATGAAGGTGAGGCTGAAGGCGCCGCGCAGCTGCGGCAGCACCTCCATCGCGGCGGCCTCGACCGAGAGGTCGGGGCGGGCGGCGATGAGCGCGGTGATCAGGTCGGAGTCGTTGGTCGCCACGAAGGCGCCCGGCACACCGGCGTCGGCGGCCTTGACGGCCAGCTCGGCGGTGTTGACCAGGTTCCCGTTGTGGCAGAGCGCCAGGCCGGTGCCGGCCTCGGTCGTGCGGAACGTGGGCTGCGCGTTCTCCCAGGTGGAGGCGCCCGTCGTGGAGTAGCGGGTGTGGCCGACGGCCTGGTGTCCCCGCAGGCTGCCCAGCGTCGCCTCGTCGAAGACCTGGCTGACCAGCCCGAGGTCCTTGTAGACGACGACGGACGTGCCGTCGGACACCGCGATGCCGGCCGCCTCCTGACCACGGTGCTGGAGGGCGTACAGACCGAAATAGGTCAGCTTCGCGACCTCCTCCCCCGGCGCCCAGACACCGAAGACGCCGCAGGCGTCCTGGGGGCCGGGAGACTGGGGGTCGAGGTCGTGCGTCAGCCGTCCATCACCGCGAGGCACCCGCCCACCGTACCGGCGCCGCGGCCGTTGCCGGGCCCCGGAGGGGTGGATCCGGTCACCCTTCCGGCGTGTTCGCGCTGCTCATCCGCCGTGTCGCGCCTGGGAACCAGCCCAGCGGGTCGCGCGTTGAGCGGTGTCCGCCGTCGCCCCGGAGGTCTTCGTGCCCGTCACCACCCCGCCCGCCCCCGCCACCCGGTCGCTGCCCTCCCCCGCCCACCAGGCCGAACGCCTCGTCGCCCTCGGCGTGCACGAGCGGGCGGGCCTCTCCGCCGCTGAACTGCGGGACGCCGCCGGAGCGGCGGTCGACGGCGCGCTGCTCGTCGTCTCCCCCGCACTGGCACCGCCCTCGGCCCTGGCCCCGCTGCTCCGCCTGGACGGGAAGGAGGGCTTCGTCGTCGAGGACATGACCGACGTCGACGCCTTCGCCCCGATCGCGGGGGTGGAGGTGCCGGACGGCCCGGTCTACGCCGTCGCCGGGCTGGACCGCGGGGACTCCATGGCCAACTGGAGCCCCGACGAGGCGCTCCCCGCGATCGTCCGTGCCGTCCGGACGCCGCTGACCCTGCCCGAGGGCATCGCCTGGCTGCTGCAGTGCCCCGACGTCCTGGCCCGCAACAGGTGCTTCATGACGATCGGCTCGCGGCTGCGCCGTCCGGACGGGCAGCTGGACGCGCGGACGCCCGCCCTCTGGATCAGCAACGGCACCGGACGGGACGGGAAGGCCCGCCGCGGGGCCCCGAAGGTCGGCTGGTGCTGGGCCGGCAACCGGCACACCTGGCTGGGCTTCGCCTCCGCCGCCACCCGCCGTCTCCTCTAGGGCCGGAATGGCCATCGTGGCCCTGGGGTGAGGGGACTACCCGACGGTGCGGAGCTCCGCGGCGATCGTGGTGTCGTCGCCGTGGCCGGTCCGCACCACGGTGTCGCCGTGCAGGCTGAACAGCTGGCCGCGGATCGAGTTCAGGATCGCCGGGTGGTCGCTGAACGAGCGGCCGGTCGCCCCGGGGCCGCCGCAGAACAGCGTGTCGCCGGTGAACACCGTGGTCAGGTCTGCCGCGTGCAGGCAGGTGCTGCCCGGCGAGTGCCCCGGGGTGTGCAGCGCGGTGAGGGTCGTCCCAGCCACCCGGAACTGCAGCCCGGCGGCCAGTTCCCGGTCGGGCGCGGTCCCGGCATGGGTCATGTCCCAGAGCATCCGGTCGGCGGGGTGGAACCAGATGGGTGCGCCGGTGGCCTCGCGCAGCGCCGGTGCGGCGGTGATGTGGTCGTTGTGCCCGTGGGTGAGCACGATCGCGGTCACTCGCCGGCCGCCGATGGCCTCGACGATCGGGGCCGCGTCGTGCGGGGCGTCGATCACCAGCACCTCGTCGTCGTCGCCGACGAGCCAGACGTTGTTGTCGACGTCGAAGTCCTGCCCGTCGAGGGAGAAGACCCCGCTGACGACGACCTTGTCGATGCGGGCGCTCACAGGACGACCACGCTGCGCAGGACCTCGCCCTTGTGCATCTTCTCGAACGCGGCCTCGACGTCGTCCAGCCCGATCGTCTCGGAGACGAACGCGTCGAGGTCGAACCGGCCCTGCAGGTACAGGTCGACCAGCATCGGGAAGTCGCGGCTGGGCAGGCAGTCGCCGTACCAGGATGACTTGATCGACCCGCCGCGGCCGAAGATCTCGATCGCGGGCAGGGTGATCTCCATGTCCGGCGTCGGGACGCCCACCATGACGACCCGGCCGGCGAGGTCGCGGGCGTAGAACGCCTGCTCGAAGACCTTGGGGTGGCCGACGGCGTCGATGGCGACGTCCACGCCGAACCCGCCGGTGAAGCCCTTGATCGCCTCGACCGCGTCGGTGTCCTTCGAGTTCACCGTGTGGGTGGCGCCGAACTTCTTCGCCCACTCGAGCTTGGTGTCGGAGATGTCGACGGCGATGATCGTCGTCGCGCCGGCGAGCTTGGCGCCGGCGATCGCGGCGTCCCCCACCCCGCCGCAGCCGAACACCGCGACGCTCTCGCCGCGCTGCACGGCACCGGTGTTGATCGCCGCACCGACACCGGCCATGACACCGCAGCCGAGCAGGCCCGCGGACGCCGGCGGGGCGGCCGGGTCGACCTTCGTGCACTGCCCCGAGTGCACCAGGGTCTTCTCGGCGAACGCGCCGATGCCGAGCGCCGGGGACAGCTCCGTGCCGTCGGCCAGCGTCATCTTCTGCGCGGCGTTGTGCGTGTCGAAGCAGTACTTGAGCTCGCCCTTGAGGCAGGCCCGGCACTGTCCGCACACGGCCCGCCAGTTGAGGACGACGTAGTCGCCGACCGCCACGTTGGTGACGCCCTCGCCCACGGCGGCGACGGTGCCGGCGGCCTCGTGGCCCAGCAGGAACGGGTAGTCGTCGTTGATCCCGCCCTCGCGGTAGTGCAGATCGGTGTGGCAGACCCCGCACGCCGCGATGTCGACGACCGCCTCGCCCGGACCGGGGTCGGGCACCAGGATCGTCTCGATCGTGACCGGCGCACCCTTGCTGCGGGCGACGACGCCCTTCACCTCGTAGGCCATGGCGCGAGCCTATGCGGGGCGGCCCGGTCCGACCCGGCGGCCCTGCGTCCCGCCGGCGGTCACGCGCGGATCACGGCTGCCCGCTTGAACGCGCGAGCACCCGGACGTCGTCGTACGTTTTCTGCGGCTGTGACACACATGACAGTGCGCGGCCGGGTCGCGTCCGACCGGTCGCACCGCCGCCCCGTCCCCGGAGGTCCTGTCCGTGGCCGTTCCCGCCTTCCTGGCCCGCGAGCGCATCGTCGCCCGGCCCGGCTTCAACCGGTGGCTGATCCCGCCGGCCGCGCTCGCCGTCCACCTGTGCATCGGCCAGGCGTACGCCACCAGCGTCTACAAGACGGCGCTGGTCGAGCACTTCGACACCAGCCTCACCGCGATCGGCATCATCTTCTCGATCGCGATCGTCATGCTCGGGCTCTCCGCCGCCGTCTTCGGCAAGTGGGTGGACCGCAACGGCCCCCGCGCGGCCATGGCCACCTCCGCCGTCTTCTGGGTGACCGGCTTCCTCGTGGGCTCCCTCGGCATCGCCACGGAACAGTTGTGGCTGCTGTACCTGGGCTACGGCGTCATCGGCGGCATCGGCCTGGGCATCGGCTACATCTCGCCGGTCTCGACGCTGATCAAGTGGTTCCCCGACCGCCCGGGCCTGGCCACCGGCATGGCGATCATGGGATTCGGCGGGGGCGCGCTCATCGCCTCGCCGCTGTCCCGCCAGCTGATGAACCTCTACGACCCCGACTACGACGGCACCGCCGGCACCGTCCCCAGCGGCGAGGCCGTGGCGCTGCTCTTCCTCACCCTCGCCGTCCTCTACGCCCTCTTCATGTCCTTCGGCGCCCTCATCGTCCGGGTGCCCGCCGACGGCTGGAAGCCCGACGGGTTCGACCCGTCGACGGTCAAGTCGAAGGCCCTGGTCACCACCGACAACGTCTCGGCCGACAACGCGATCAGGACGCCGCAGTTCTGGCTGCTGTGGATCGTCCTGTTCTGCAACGTGACCGCGGGCATCGGCATCCTCGAGCAGGCGGCGCCGATGATCCAGGACTTCTTCCGCGACGGGGAGACCTCCGCGGTCGCGGCGGCGACCGCCGCCGGCTTCGTCGGGCTGCTCTCGCTGTTCAACATGGGCGGCCGGTTCGTGTGGTCGTCCACGTCGGACTACATCGGCCGCAAGCCGATCTACATGATCTACCTCGGCGTCGGCATCGTCCTGTACGTGATCCTGGCGACGCTCGGCAGCACGGCGACCTGGATCTTCGTGCTCACGGCGGCCGTGATCATCAGCTTCTACGGCGGTGGCTTCGCCACGATTCCGGCGTACCTGCGCGACCTGTTCGGCACGTTCCAGGTCGGCGCCATCCACGGCCGGCTGCTGACCGCGTGGTCGGCCGCCGGCATCGCCGGTCCGCTGATCATCAACGGCGTGCTGGACATGGCCGAGGGCGAGCCGGGCGAACTGGTGGCCGGTGACTACCGGCCCGCGCTGTTCATCATGGTCGGCCTGCTGGTCGTCGGCTTCATCGCCAACCTGCTGGTCAAGCCCGTCGCCGACAAGTGGCACGAGCCGAAGTCCGCCCCGTCCCCCTCCACCCAGGAAGCGAGCGCCGTCCGATGAGCTCCGCCGCCTCGACCGGGAACTCCGCCTCGACCGGGAACCAGCAGCCCACCCACACCCCAATCGGGCTCATCGCGTTCGCGTGGACCCTCGTGGGCGTTCCGCTGGCCTACGGCCTCTACCAGACGGTGAAGACGGCGAGCTCGCTGTTCGGCGGCTGATCCGCCGCCCGTCCGACGCCGTCGCCGAGCCCCGTCCGCCCTCCGGCGGGCGGGGTTCGGCGCGTCCGGGGGCTCAGCGCGCGGCGTGCCGGGCCTGGATCCTCGGGTCGGGCAGGGCGGCGGCCACGCAGTGCCCGATGCGCCCCTCCACGTCGTACATCCACGTGGTCCCGAAGCCGATGCCGTCGGCTCCGAGGTGGCCGGCGCTCTCCAGCCCGATCCACTCCCCGCGCGGGTCCCGCGTCAGGTACATCGTCACGTCGACGTTGATGAAGGCCAGCCCGCCCGTACCGGAGTTGGCCAGCGGATTGGTGAAGTCGGCCATCAGCGCGGCGCGCAGCATCGGCGTGAGCGGCTCCCCGGCGACGAACTCCGCCGTCTCCCGCATCCACACCTTTCCCGGACCGGCCTCGCCCCAGCCGGTGATCCGGCGGATCTCCCACGGCATCGGGCCGCCGGACGGGCCCTCGATCTGCTCGGGCGGCGGCACGTCCCAGGGCTCGGGCGCCCACGGCTCCGCATCCGGGTGCTCGGAGCGGCGGAGCAGCAGCGCCGATCCCCGGATGACCTCGACGTCCCCGTCGAGGACGCTGACGTCCAGGACCCGCAGCCGGCGCCCTTCCCGGCCCGGGCGCGTCTCGACGCGCAGCGGCCGCATCGGCACCGCGCGGACCATGTCGACGGTCATGCGGGACAGCTGGAGCTCGGGATCCGGCTCGTCGCGCTGGACGCCCCACGCCACCAGGCCGCCGATGTGGTGGCCGTTGACCATCTCGTCCGACCAGGGGCTCGCTGCTGTCGCCGTCGGCACCAGCAGGCCCCCGTCGGGCGTGAACGACGCCTGCATGACACCTCCGCGCGGTGGCGGCCGGTCCGCCCCGCGTCGAGCATGCCCGACGGCCGTCAGGGGCGGCTCAGCGGCCGGAGGGGCAGCAGGCCGGTGAGGTCCGCGCGGTTGCCGCTCGCGCTGACCTTCCCCTCGGCGACGGCCTCGGCCCAGGTCAGCCGGCCGCTGGCCAGGCGCAGCCAGGTGGCGGCGTCGGTCTCGACGACGTTGGGCGGCGTGCCCCGCGTGTGCCGCGGCCCCTCGATGCACTGGACGGCGACGTGCGGGGGCACCCGCAGCTCCACCGACCGGCCGGGCACCTGCTGGGCCAGCCAGCGGGCGCTCGTCTTCACGGCCGCGCCGACGACGGCCCGTGGCGGCCGGTCGCCCTCGCCGTCGAGCCACGCGCGCACCGGCTCCAGGGCGGCGCGCAGCTCGTCGGCGGGGATGGGGGCGGTGCCGGCCATCAGCTGGTCGGGACGGTTCCCGCCGGGACGGTGAACGGCGTGCTGTGCTCCGGGCCGCCGAACAGGGCCGGGAGGGTGGCGCTCCACGCCGCCCGCAGCTCGGCCAGCGGCAGGTCGAGCACCCCGTCGAGCACCCCGTCGAGCACCAGGGCGTCGCCACCCGTCGTCCCCAGCTCGGTGACCGGGACGCCGGCCCATTCCGCGGCCCGCTTCACGCCGCCGGGGTCGGAGGTCGTGACGACGACGCGCGCCGTCGACTCGCTGAACAGGGCGGTGAACGCGTCACCGGCCAGGGCGAGGCGGGCGCCGGTGCCGTAGCGCAGCGCGGACTCGGTGAGCGCCTGGGCCAGGCCGCCGTCGGCCAGGTCGTGGGCGGAGCCGACCAGCCCCTGCGCCGCGAGCGCGGCGAGCAGGTCGGCGAGGGCGCGCTCGGCCGCGAGGTCCAGCGCCGGCGGGCGCCCGCCCAGGTGGCCGTGCACGACGCTCGCCCAGGCGGAGCCGCCGAACTCGGGTCGGGTCTCGCCGAGCAGCAGGACCGTCTCACCCGCCGTCCGCCAGCCGGCCGGGACGCGGGTGCGGACGTCCTCGTGCACGCCGAGCACACCGATGACCGGCGTCGGGTTGATTGCGACGTCGCCGGTCTGGTTGTAGAGGCTCACGTTGCCCCCGGTGACCGGCAGGCCGAGCGCGCGGCAGCCGTCCGCCAGGCCGCGGACGGCCTCGGCGAACTGCCACATGACCTCGGGGTTCTCCGGGGAGCCGAAATTGAGGCAGTTCGTGACCGCCAGCGGCTTCGCGCCGGTGGCCGCGACGTTGCGGTAGGCCTCGGCGAGGTTGAGCTGCGTCCCGGCGTAGGGGTCGAGGCGGGCGAAGCGGGCGTTGCCGTCCAGGGAGAGGGCGATGCCGCGGTTCGACTGCTCGTCGATGCGGACGACGCCGGCGTCCTCGGGCTGGGCGAGCACCGTGTTGCCGCGCACGTAGCGGTCGTACTGCTCGGTGACCCAGCTCTTGTCGGCCCCGTCCGGGCTGCTGACCACGGCCAGCCAGTGCGCCTGCAGCTCGGCCGGCGTGGTGGGCCGGGGCAGGCGGGCCGGGTCGTCGGCCTGCAGCGCGTCCAGGTCGGCCGGCCGGGCCATGGGGCGCTCGTAGACCGGGCCCTCGTGGGCGACGGTCCGCGGCGGGACGTCGACGATGCGCTCGCCGTGCCAGTCGACGGTGAGCCGGTCGCCGTCGGTGACCTCACCGATGACGGCGGCCCGGACGTCCCACTTGCGGCAGACGGCGAGGAACTGCTCGACCTTGCCCGGCTCGACGATCGCGCACATGCGCTCCTGCGACTCGCTCATCAGGATCTCGGCGGGCGTCAGGCTGCTGTCGCGCAGCGGGACGGTGTCGAGGTCGACGTGCATGCCGCCGGTGCCCGCGCTGGCCAGCTCGCTCGTGGCGCAGGACAGGCCCGCGCCGCCGAGGTCCTGGATGCCGGTGACCAGGTCCTGCGCGAACAGCTCCAGGCAGGCCTCGATGAGCAGCTTCTCCGTGAACGGGTCGCCCACCTGGACGGCGGGGCGCTTGGCCGGGCCCTCGGCGTCGAACGTCTCGCTGGCCAGCACGGAGACGCCGCCGATGCCGTCGCCGCCGGTGCGGGCACCGAAGAGGATGACCTTGTTGCCGGCACCCTCGGCCTTGGCCAGGTGGACGTCCTCGTGCTTCATCACGCCGACGCACAGAGCGTTGACCAGCGGGTTGCCGGTGTAGCACTCGTCGAAGAGCAGCTCGCCGCCGATGTTGGGCAGGCCGAGGCAGTTGCCGTAGCCGCCGACGCCGGCGACGACGCCGGGCAGCACCCGGGCGGTGTCCGGGGCGTCCGCGCGGCCGAAGCGGAGGCTGTCCATGACCGCGATCGGCCGGGCGCCCATGGTCAGGATGTCGCGGACGATGCCGCCGACGCCGGTGGCCGCGCCCTGGTAGGGCTCGACGTAGCTCGGGTGGTTGTGGCTCTCCACCTTGAAGGTGACCGCGTAGCCCTCGCCCACGTCGACCACCCCGGCGTTCTCGCCGATGCCGACGAGCAGCGCGTCGCTCTTCGGGAGGTCGCCGAACCGGCGCAGGTGCACCTTGGAGCTCTTGTAGGAGCAGTGCTCGCTCCACATGACGCTGTACATCGCGAGCTCGGCCGTGGTGGGGCGGCGGCCGAGGATCTCCTTGATGCGGGCGTACTCGTCGGCCTTGAGGCCCAGCTCCGCGTAGGGCTGCTCGTCGTCCGGGGTGCTCGCCGCGAGGTCGACGGTGTCCAGCCGGTGCTGCAGCCGGCCGGGGCCGGTGTCCAGGTCGGAGAGCCCAGCGGCCGCGCTCGCCTGCCCCGCCGTGTCGCCCATCGTCACGCGCTGACAACCGCCTTCAGGATGCTGGTGAAGAAGCCGAGCCCGTCGGTGCTCGGGCCGGTGAGGTCCTCGACCGCGTGCTCCGGGTGTGGCATGAGGCCGACGACCCGGCCGTTCTCGCTGGTGACGCCGGCGATGTCCCTGCTCGAGCCGTTGGGGTTGCCGCCGACGTAGCGGAAGACAACGCGACCCTCGCCCTCGAGGCGGTCGAGGTCGGCGTCAGAGCCCACGTAGCGACCCTCGCCGTTCTTCACCGGGATGAGGATCTGCTGACCCTCGCTGTAGTCGCTGGTCCAGGCGGTGTCGGCACGCTCGACGCGGAGCAGCTGGTCGCGGTTGCGGAAGTGCAGGTGGCTGTTGCGGGTCAGCGCCCCGGGCAGCAGACCGGCCTCGCACAGCACCTGGAAGCCGTTGCAGATGCCGAGCACGGGGAGCCCGCCGTGCGCGGCGGTCACGACGTCCTGCATCAGCGGCGAGCGCGCGGCGATGGCCCCGGCGCGCAGGTAGTCGCCGTAGGAGAAGCCACCGGGCAGGACGACGGCGTCGACGTCCTTGAGGTCGTGGTCGCCGTGCCAGAGCGCGACCGGCTCACCGCTGGCGAGGCGCACCGCGCGGGCGGCGTCGACGTCGTCCAGGGAGCCCGGGAAGGTGATGACACCGATGCGCACGGCGAGGGTCTCTCTCAGTCGGTGGGGAGGTGCAGTTCGACGTCCTCGATGACCGGGTTGGCCAGCAGCGTCTCGGCGATCTGCTTCAGCTCGGCCTCGTCGGGGGTGCCGTCGACCTCGAGCACGAAGTGCTTGCCCTGGCGGACGCTGCGCACGCTGTCGTGGCCGAGCCGGCCGAGCGCGCCGAGGACCGCCTGCCCCTGGGGGTCGGAGATCTCCGGCTTGAGGACCACGTCGACGACCACCCGGGACACGCCGCCGAGAGTACCCGGACGATTTTCCTTCCCAGCGGCCGCCGAGCTGTGCACACTGAGCCGCCTCCTCCCCGACGGGGGCCCTGAGCTGGTGGAAAGCCGGGCAGGAGCGCCCCGCCGAGGAGTCGATGTGCGTTCGTGGATCGCGGCCGTGGCCGCCGCCCTGGTCCTCCTGCCCGCCGCACCGGCGTCGGCGGCCAACCGGGCGCCGGTAGCCGTGCACGACGTCGTGCGGATCAGCAGCGCCGCCGCAGGGACCGACGTCGTCGTCCCCGCCCTCGCCAACGACACCGATCCCGACGGTGATCCGCTCAGCTACACCGCGGTCACCGCGGCCACCAAGGGCACCACCTCGCTCCGAGATGGCCAGATCGTCTACCGGCCGACCGCCGTCAACGGGGGCGCGGACTCCTTCACGTACAGGGTCACCGACGGCCAGGGGAACATCGCCGCCGGCACGGTCGCGGTCACGCTGTGGGCCGATGTGCTCGCGCCGACCGGCCTCACCATCGGGCCCGCGGACGCGAACCGGGCCACGCTGGCCTGGTCCGCGGCTCCGGGTGCGGTGGCCTACCAGGTGTTCCGCCGCAGCGTCCTCGTCCACACGACGTCGGAGCTGGGCTGGACCGACGCGGGGCTCTCCCCCGACACCCAGTACGGGTACCGGGTCGCCAGCGTGAGCGCGGAGGGCCTGGGAGGTCCGCCGTCGTCGCGCATGGTGTTCCGGCAGGCGCAGCTGTCCACCCCCTCGACGCCGGTCGTCCACCTGACGGACAGCCCGACCTCCCTCTCGGTGAGCTGGTGGGAACGCGTCGGCCCCGGTCCGTGGAACGTCTACCGCGACGGCGTGCTCGTGGCCACCACCCCGCGGGCCGAGATCGTCGACCCGGGGCTGGTCACCGGCCGGCAGTACAGCTACCAGGTACAGTCCGTCGAGCCGTCCACGGCGACCTCCGTCGTCCCGCCGAGCCCTCTCTCCGGCGCGGGCCGGGGCACGCCCGGCGTGCTCACCGACATCATCCGGCTCTACCAGGACATCGGCGGCGCCCGCAGCTACCTCGGCCCGGTCACGGTCGCGGAACGGGTGATCCCGGGTGGCCGGCAGCAGGACCACCGGAACGGGCTGATCCTCCAGCAGAACGGTCGCGCCCCCTGGACCGTCGAGGGCGACGTGGTTCCGGTCTACACCGGCGCGGGTGGTGCCCGCGGCGCCCTCGGCTTCCCGCGCAACGGCTTCCACTGCGATCCGCAGGACGGCGGCTGCGCCCAGGGTTTCCAGGGCGGCACCATCTGGACGTCCCGGTCCACGCCGGCCCGTGTCGTCCGCTCCGTCATGACCCTCGGCTGGGAGGCCGCTGGAGGTCGGAAGGGGCGGCTCGGGTACCCGACGGCCGCCGAGAACTGCCGCCTGCGCGACGGCGGGTGCGTCCAGACCTTCCAGGGCGGGCTCGTCTACTGGTCCCGCACCACCGGCGCCCAGCCGGTCCTCGGAGCCATCCGCACCGCCTACGCCAAGCAGGGCTGGGAGACCGGGCGCCTGGGCTACCCCACCGCCGGTGAGGCCTGCGTGCTCCGGAGCGGCGGCTGCTTCCAGCAGTTCCAGGGCGGCTCCATCTACTGGTCGCCCGCGAGCGGCGCCCACGTCGTCCTCGGTGCCATCCGCGACGGATGGGCCGACCGGGGCTCGGAGACCGGGCGGCTCGGGTACCCCGTCGGCAGCGAGCGCTGCGGGCTGCGCGGCGGCGGCTGCTTCCAGGAGTTCCAGGGCGGCGCCATCTACTGGTCGCCGGCCTCCGGAGCGCACCCCGTCGTCGGCGGCATCCGGGACGCCTGGGCCCGCCAGCGGTGGGAGACCGGCCGACTCGGCTACCCGACCAGCGCCGAGATCCTGTGGGTGGGCTCCTACGTGCAGACGTTCCAGGGCGGCACGATCATGATCAGCGCCGCCGGCACCCGGATCACCTACCGCTGACCCGGCCGATCACCTAGGCGAACGTCGTACCGGTGAGTCGCTCGTAGGCGGTGACGTAGCGCTCACGCGTGGCTGCGACGACGTCGTCGGGCAGCTCGGGCGGCTCGGAGGCGCGGTCCCAGCCCGACGACGTCAGCCAGTCGCGGACGAACTGCTTGTCGTAGGAGGGCTGCACCGACCCCGGGGACCAGGAGGACGCCGGCCAGAAGCGGGACGAATCGGGGGTGAGCACCTCGTCGCCGAGCACGAGCCCGCCGTCGGAACCGAGCCCGAACTCGAACTTGGTGTCCGCCAGCACGATGCCGGCGTCCCGGGCGATCTCCGCACCGCGCCGGTACAGCGCCAGCGTCAGCTCCCGCAGCTCCTCCGCGCGCTCGGCACCGATGAGCGAGACCACCCGAGGGAAGTCGATCGGTTCGTCGTGCTCGCCGATCTCGGCCTTGGTCGACGGCGTGAAAACCGGAGCCGGCAGCTGCGAGCCTTCGACCAGCCCCGCCGGCAGGACGACGTCGCGGATCGAGCCGGTGCGCTCGTACTCCGCGGTGCCGCCGCCGGAGAGGTAGCCGCGCGCCACGCACTCGACGGGCAGCATCTCCAGCCGCCGCACCAGCATCGACCGCCCGGCGACGTCGGGAGGCACGTCCTCCGCCGACACCAGGTGGTGCGTCGCGCCGAACTGCGCCAGCACCGGCGTCAGCTGGTCGAACCACCACACCGACAGCTGGGTGAGCACGCGCCCCTTGTCCGGGATCGGCGTGGGCAGCACCCAGTCGTAGGCCGAGATCCGGTCCGAGGCGACCAGCAGCAGGCGGTCGGCACCGGCGTCGTAGACCTCCCGCACCTTGCCGCGGGCGATGAGGGGCAGGTCCACGCTCACGACAGCGCCGCGAGCCGGTCGAACAGCGGGCCCAGGTTGGCCACGTAGCGCTCGGGCCGGCAGATCTCGTCCAGCCGCGCCTCGTCCAGCGCCACCCCGGATGCCGACGCCCGCGCGCGCAGCGTCTCCCGGAAGGGCGTCCCGCTGTTCCACGTCTCCATGGCCGCCGTCTGCACCAGCGAGTAGGCGTCCTCGCGGGAGAGCCCGCCCTCGACCAGCTCCAGCAGCACCGACGACGTGTAGATCAGCCCGCCGGTCGACTCCAGGTTGGCCCGCATCCGGTCGGCGTCCACGACGAGGTTCTCGACCAGGCCCGTGGTCAGGTGCAGCAGGTAGTCGGTGGTGATCGCGGCGTCGGGCAGGAACACCCGCTCGGTGGAGGAGTGCGAGATGTCGCGCTCGTGCCAGAGCGGGATGCCCTCCATGACCGGCACGATCGCCGCGCGCACGACCCGGGCCAGCCCGGCGATGCGCTCGGAGCGGATCGGGTTCTTCTTGTGCGGCATCGCGCTCGAGCCCTTCTGGCCCGACCCGAACGCCTCCGACAGCTCGCGCACCTCGGTGCGCTGCCCGTGCCGGACCTCCAGGGCGATCGCCTCGCAGACGGTGGCGATCACCGCGAGGGCCGAGACCCACTCGGAGATCGAGTCGCGCAGCACCACCTGGGTCGAGGCGTCCGCCGGCTTCAGCTGCAGCGCCTCGGCCACGGCCACCTCGACGGAGGGGTCGATCAGCGAGTACGTGCCGACGGCGCCGGAGATGGCGACGACGCCGACGCGCTCGCGCGCCGCCCGCAGCCGGTCGCGCGAGCGCGCCATGGCGAAGGCGAGGTCGGCGACCCGGTGCCCCCAGACGACGGGCTCGGCGTGCACCCCGTGGGTGCGGCCCACCCGGATCGTGGAGCGGTGCGCCAGCCCGTGGTCGCGCAGCGCGGCCACCAACCGGTCGGCCTTGGCGAGCAGGACGTCGGTCGCGTCGGTGAGCTGGACGGCGAGCGCGGTGTCCAGCAGGTCGGACGACGTCATGCCGTGGTGCACGTAGGCGGCGGCCGAGCGCGGCTCGGTGTTGTCCGCCCAGGCGGTGAGGAAGGCGATGACGTCGTGCTGCGTCGTCTCCTCGATCTCCGCGACCCGCTCCGGCGTAGGCGGGGGCGCGTTGCGCACCGGCTCGACGACGTCAGCGGGCACCCGGCCCGCGGCGGCGTGCGCCTCGAGCACCAGCGTCTCCACGCGGCACCACAGCTCGTACTTGTGCTGATCGCTCCAGACGCGCCCCATCTCGGGGAGCGTGTACCGGTCGATCATGCGAACACCGCTTCGGCCTGGTCTGCTCGTCGCGCCACGGGCCCATCCTCTCGCACCCGCGTGCCGGGCCGCCCCGGTGGATGCCGACGTCCCTGTCGGCCGAACGGATGAAGCCCTTCCGGAACGGCCCGGGCGGTCCGCCGGGCCCCTACGGTCCGGGGCATGACGAAGCTCGTCCTGCGCGGGGAGGGCCTGCACCGGATCAAGGCCGAGGGAATCGCCGACGACGTCGAACGCGCCGGCGAGTGGCCCGTTCGGGTCAGCCGCTGGCGCCGACGCCCGGACCAGCTGCTGCAGCTGGCCCGGACCGACGGCGGCGTCGGGGTGCTCGACGAGGCGGCGCGCCCCCGGCTCGGCGCGACGCTCGAGCGGCTCACGCGGTTCCTGTTCCACGTCCGTCTCGACGTCGACGGGGGCGGCCGCCAGGTCGAGCTCGTCGAAGGCGGGATCGCCCCGCACGTGCTCGCGGAAGGCCTGGTGCCCGGCACCACGTACCTGCTGCGGTACCAGCCGCTGGAGCGGCGGCCCGAACCCGACGTCGAGGGCGAGGCGGCGGTCGACGCCGCGTGGGAGCGGATCGAGCGCTGGTTCGCCGAGCACCACCCGCTGGGCAACGGCGCCTTGTCCCCCGGCGCGAGCGAGGAGGCGCTCCGCGCGCTCGAGGAGGTGATCGGCCGGCCGATCCCGGCACCGCTGCGCCGGTCGCTGGCCCGCCACGACGGGCAGGGCGAGGCCGTCACCGCGATCACGGAAGGCCACGAGCTGCTCGACGCGGCCTCCATCGTTGGGGAGTGGACGATGATGAAGGAGATCAGCGACGAACGTGGCGCGCTCGACGACTGGTGGCGGCCTTCCTGGGTGAGCTTCACCGCCGACGGTTCGGGCAACGGTTACTGCCTCGACGCCGTCACCGGCGAGGTGCTCTTCCGCGACCACGTGGAGGGCGGCGAGGTCGAGACGCGGCGCTTCGAGGGCTGGCTCACCCGCTGGGCCGAAGAGCTGGAGGCCGGCGAGCAGGTCGTCGACGCGGACGGGGACGTCGACCTGACCTACTACGCGAACCGGTACAGCTAGCGGACGGCGATCCGCCCCTCGACGGCGGCCAGGGCGATGTCGGTGCGCCAGTGCGCCCCGGCCAGTCGCACGCCGGCCACCCGCTCGTAGGCGGTCTGCCGCGCGGCGGCGAGGTCGTCTCCCACTGCCGTCACGGCCAGGACGCGACCGCCGGCGGACACCACGCTGCCGTCGTCGGCCAGGGCGGTGCCGGCGTGCAGCACGCCCTCGCCGTCGGCACCGGTCACCGGGTCGCCGGTGCGCGGCGCCTCCGGGTATCCGGGCGCGGCGACCACCACCGTGACGGCGGAGCCGGCGCGCCACTCCAGCGGCGGGTGGCCGGCGAGGGTGCCGGTCGCCGCCGCGTGCAGCAGGCCGGCCAACGGCGTCGCCAGCAGCGGCAGCACGACCTGGGTCTCGGGATCCCCGAACCGCGCGTTGAACTCGACCACCCGCACGCCGCGCGAGGTCAGCGCCAGCCCCGCGTAGAGCAGCCCGCTGAACGGCTCACCGCGGCGGGCCATCTCGTCGACGGTGGGCTGCAGCACGGTGGCGAGCACGTCCTCGACCAGCCCGGCGGGCGCCCAGGGCAGCGGCGCGTAGGCGCCCATGCCGCCGGTGTTGGGTCCGCCGTCGCCTTCGTCCCGGCGCTTGAAGTCCTGCGCGGGCACCAGCGGCAGCACCGTCGTCCCGTCGGTGACGGCGAACAGCGACACCTCCGGGCCGTCGAGGTACTCCTCGACCAGCACCGCTCCCCCGGCGTCCAGGACGGCGCGCCCGTGCGCGGCGGCAGCGTCGCGGTCCGGCGTCACCAGCACGCCCTTGCCCGCGGCCAGGCCGTCGTCCTTCACCACCCAGGGCGCGCCGCCGGTCAGCGCGGCCACCTCGTCGAGCGCCGTCTCCAGCTCGGCCGGCCCGCCGACGGGCCAGGCCTGCGCGGTGGGCACGCCGGCCGCGGTCATCACGTGCTTGGCGAGGGACTTGCTGCCCTCCAGCTGGGCCGCCTGCTCGGACGGGCCGAAGCAGGCGATGCCCGCGTCGCGGACGGCGTCGGCCGCGCCGGCCACCAGCGGGACCTCGGGGCCGATGACGACGAGGTCGGCCTGCCACGTCCGCGCCAGGGCGGCGATCGCGTCGGGGTCGCGGACGTCGACGGGTTGCGACTCGGCCAGCGCACGGGTGCCGGCGTTGCCGGGCGCGCAGGCCAGCGCCTCGACGGCGGGGTCGGACGTCAGAGCCACGCACAGAGCGTGCTCCCGGGCACCGGAACCGATCACGAGCACGCGCACCCGTCGAACGCTACCCATGGCCCGGAGCGTGCTGGAACGGCCAGCCGTCAGGGGCCCGCGCCGAGCTAGCGAGGCGTGGGGGGACGGGTGGTCCTTTCACGGCTGGGCTGGTCGCGCATCGAGCGGTGCAGGGAGCGCAGCCGGGCCCGCTCCTCCGCCCGTGCGCGGGCGTCCACGCGCAGCAGCTGGCGGTGCGCCTCGGCCTGCAGCTTGCGCCAGCCGCGGAAGCGGGCCGGGTCGAGCCGGCCCTCGTCGATGGCCGCGGCGACCGCGCACCCGGGTTCGCCCGCGTGGTGGCAGTCCCGGAACCGGCAGTCGGCGGCCAGCCGGGCGACATCGGCGTAGGTGGCCTCGACACCGGCGGCGTCGTCGTGCAGCGCCAGCTCGCGCATGCCGGGGGTGTCGACCAGCAGCGCCCCGCCGGGGAGCAGGTGCAGCTCCCGGGCGGTCGTGGTGTGGCGGCCCCGCCCGTCCTCGCGGATCTCCCGGGTGCCGGCGACCGTCTCCCCGGCCAGCGCGTTGAGCAGGCTGGACTTCCCGACCCCCGACGGGCCGACCATCGCCGCCGTCCGGCCCGGCCGGAGCAGTGCGCGGACCGCGTCCATGCCCTCTCCTGTCCAGGAGCTGACGGCGAGGACGTCCACCCCGAGCGCGTCCTCCCGCACGGCCTCGACCCCGGCATCGACGTCGTCGCAGAGGTCGGCCTTGGTCAGGACGACGACCGGCGTCGCCCCGCTGCTCCAGGCGACGGCGAGGTAGCGCTCCACGCGGCGCAACCGGGGATCGGCGGTCAGCGCGTCCACCACCAGGACTACGTCGAGGTTGGCCGCCACCACCTGCGCGGTCGACGTGCGGCCCGCCGCGGTGCGCACGAACGCGCTGGTCCGGGGGAGGACGGCGACCGCCAGTTCGTCCCGCAGCGCCACCCAGTCGCCCACCGCCGGCCCGCCGGCGGTGGGGTCGGCGAAGAGGCCGGCGCTGGTGTGCACCCGCCGTGCACCGCCCCCGGCGAGGACGCCGAGCCGGCCGCGGTCCACGCGCACCACCCGGGCGGGCACCGTGCCGGCGGGCAGGTGCTCCGCGAGCTCGGGGCGCCAGCCCAGGGACGGCAGGGGGATCACGCAGCCGATGGTGGGCGCCCGCCCGGTCCGCTGTCACCCGATTTGCCGAGGTGGGGCGACGCGACCCACGGGACTGACGGGACGGGCGTGACGACCGGCCTCGCGCGGGCTCGTGCCGCAACGCGATCGCAAACATGAGAGATGCGTCACTGGCTGCATGCACCGCTGCTGGTCAACGCGTTATGCGTCCGATCGTGCGCAACACGTTCCCTTCAGTTCGCCCATCAGCCATCCGATTAAGGTGTTGTGGGATCCATGCACGCGACCGAGTCGCTGGCCATGCCGCCTGTGACCCGCCTTCCCCGGCCCGTCGTCATCGGGCACCGCGGTGCCCCCGCCTACCGCCCCGAGCACACGGCCGCCAGCTTCGAGCTGGCGATCGACATGGGCGCCGACCTCATCGAGCCCGACGTCGTGGTCAGCCGCGACGGGGTGCTCGTCGTCCGTCACGAGAGCGAGCTCTCGCTGTCGACCGACGTGGCCGAGCGCGCCGCGTTCGCCGACCGGCGCACCACCCGCACCGTGAAGGGCAAGGAGGTCACCGGCTGGTTCACGGAGGACTTCACGCTCACCGAGCTGCGCACCCTCCGCGCCGTCGAGCGCATGCCCACGCTGCGACCGCTGAACACCGCCTACGACGGCAGGTTCGGCATCCTGACCCTCGCCGAGGTCATCGAGCTGGCCCGGCGGCGCTCCACGCCCACCCGCCGCATCGAGGTGCTGGTCGAGCTCAAGACCGTGACCTGGCCGGACGGCTCCGGCCCCTCGTTGGCGGCGCTGGCGGCCGAGGAGCTGCGCCGGCTCGGTGTCGCCCACGGCGCGAGCCCTGTGCTGGTCCAGTCGTTCGACGCGGCGCTGCTGCGCGAGCTGCGCGCCCGGCTCGGCGAGAACGGCCCGCGCCTGATCCAGCTCGTCGACGACGGCGCCGAGGGCGATCGGATGGTCGGCCTGGCCGGGCTGCGCGAGATCTCCACCTACGCGCAGGGCATCGCGCCCAGCCGCCGGCGGATCCTGCAGGCCTGCGGTGCCGGCGCCCGGGTGTGCCGCCTGGTCGAGGAGGCCCACCGCGCCGCGCTGTCGGTCTTCTGCTGGACCCTCCGGGCGGAGAACGCCTTCCTGCCGGAGCAGCGGCGCCGCGGCGACCAGCCCGGCGCTCACGGTGACGCCGTCGCCGATGCCCGGCACCTGCTGGACCTGGGCCTGGACGGGCTGATCACCGACTCTCCCGACCTGGCCGTCACCGCCCTGCGCAGCCACCCCCGCCAGACCGCGGCCGCCTGACCCCGGAGCGGGGCCCGATGGGCCCCGCTCCGGGGTTCAGCCGATGAGGTCGTGGATCACCACGTTCTCGTCGCGGCCGGGGCCGACGCCGATCACGCTGATCCGCGCGCCGGACAGCTCCTCGAGCCGGCGCACGTAGGCCTGCGCGTTCGCGGGCAGCTCGTCGAACGTGCGGCAGTGCCGGATGTCCTCGAACCAGCCCGGCATCTCCTCGTAGACCGGCTTGGCGTGGTGGAAGTCGGTCTGCGTCATCGGCATCTCGTCGTGCCGGACGCCGTCGATCTCGTAGGCGACGCAGATCGGGACCGTCTCCAGACCCGACAGGACGTCGAGCTTGGTCAGGAAGTAGTCGGTGATGCCGTTGACGCGGCTGGCGTACCGGGCCACGACGGCGTCGAACCAGCCGCAGCGGCGGTCGCGGCCGGTGGTCACGCCGACCTCGCCGCCCTGCTTGCGCAGGTACTCGCCCCACTGGTCGAACAGCTCGGTCGGGAAGGGGCCCGAGCCCACGCGGGTCGTGTAGGCCTTGAGGATGCCGACGACGCGCTCGATGCGGGTGGGCCCCACCCCGGCGCCGACGGCGGCCCCTCCTGCGGTCGGGTTGGACGACGTGACGAACGGATACGTGCCGTGGTCGACGTCGAGCAGGGTGCCCTGCGAGCCCTCCAGCAGCACCCACTCGCCGGCGTCGAGCGCCTTGCCCAGCAGCAGCCGGGTGTCGGCGATCCGGTGCTTGAGCTGCTGGGCGTATCCGGCGTACTCCTCTACGACCTCGTCGACGTCGATCGCCTTGCGGTTGTAGACCTTGACCAGGATCTGGTTCTTCTCCTGCAGCGTGCCCTCGAGCTTCTGCCGCAGGATCGAGAGGTCGAGCAGGTCCTGCACGCGGATGCCGGTGCGGGCCACCTTGTCGCCGTAGGCGGGGCCGATGCCGCGCCCGGTGGTGCCGATCTTGCGCTTGCCGAGGAAGCGCTCGGTGACTTTGTCCAGGGCGCGGTGGTGCGGCATGATCAGGTGCGCGTCCGAGGAGATGGTCAGCCGCGAGGTGTCCACGCCCCGCTCCTCCAGGCCCGCGAGCTCGTGGATGAGCACCTGCGGGTCGATGACCACGCCGTTGCCGATGACCGGCGTGCAGCCCGGCGTCAGGATCCCCGACGGGATCAGGTGCAGCGCGTACTTCTCGCCGTCCGGGGTGATCACCGTGTGGCCGGCGTTGTTGCCGCCCTGGTAGCGGACGACGTAGGGGACGCGCCCACCGAGCAGATCGGTGGCCTTGCCCTTGCCCTCGTCGCCCCACTGGGCGCCGATCAGCACGACTGCGGGCATCGGAGCTGGCTCTCCTTCGGTCGGGACGGCGGGCCGGTCGCTCGGTACGGCGGGTCGACCGTCGGCCGCACCCGGCTCGCGGCCGGTCGGATGGCAGGGTATCCGCATGGGTTCGGTGGAGCTGGATCTGCGGCGCCTGGGAGCCGGTGAGGCCCCGCGCGCGGCCTCCGTGGCGGGGGCCGCCGAGGCCGGGTCGGTGCTGGTCCGCGGCCCCGTGGCGGGCCTGTCCGCGGTGCTGGCCGTGCTGCTGAAGGCGGGCCGGACGGCGGAGGTCCCGGTGTCGTGGGAGCCGGCCGCCGACAAGGACTCCCGGGGCCTGGCCCGCGAGCTGGGCATCGGCACCGGCGGCCCGCGTGAGCTCACGCTCGTGCGCGACGACCACGGCGGGGTGCTGCTGCACCACGGCCGGATCGAGGCCGACGGCGACGGGCGCCGATCGCTGAGCCGCCGGCTGGGCCTGCAGGCGCACCACGACGACATCCGGGTGGCCGACGGCGAGATCACCCGCATCGACGTCCGCCCCGACTGGACCGCCGTCGACACCATCGGCGTCACGGTCATGACGCTGCCGCTGCGCCCCACCCGCCGGACGAGTGGCCGGGCCCTGCAGGTGGCCTGCGACCCGGCGCGGATCGTCCGGGACGGCGTCAGGTACCCGCGACCCGTGCAGCGCTGGACGTGGTTCGCCGACGACCGGGTCCGCTGGCTGCTGCACCCCTGATGTCGTGGACACTGAGCCGCACGCTCGTCGAGGAGGCCCCGCTGCCGTCGTCCCCGCGTCCCGCCGGACATCGCCGGTGAGTGTCGACCGCCTGTCCTCGTCCGTCGCGCCGCACCGCGCCGGACCGCGCGGCGTGGACGGCCGGCGGGTGCTGCGGCGGGCGCTGACCAGGCCCAGCCTCCCGGCGCTGGTCGGGCTGGTCCTCGTGCTCGCGTTCTTCGCGATCCAGGCACCCGAGATGCTGACCTCCGGTGGGCTGGCCGGTGTGCTCGACGTCGCGGCGACCCTCGGCATCGGCGGCGTCGCCGTGGCGCTGCTGCTCGTCGCCGGCCAGTTCGACCTGTCCGTCGGCGTGCTCGCCATGTCCAGCGCCGCGATGACCGCGCTGCTCATCGGGCACGCCGGCTGGGGCACCTGGCCGGCGCTGCTGGCCTCGCTCGTCTGCGCCCTGCTCGTCGGCGTGGTCAATGGCGTGCTCGTCGTCAACACCGGGCTACCGAGCTTCCTGGTCACGCTGGCGACGCTCCTCGTCCTGCAGGGCACGACGCTGGCCGGCGTGCGCGCCGTCGCCGGCTCCGGACGGGTGGACGGGCTGGACGACGCACCGGGCTGGTCGTCGGCCGCCACCCTGTTCGGCTCCACCGCGCACCTGGGCGACGGCCGGTTCCGCGTCTCGCTGCTGTGGTGGCTGGGCGTCACGGCGGTGGCGACCTGGGTGCTGTGGCGCACGAAGTTCGGCAACGCGGTGTTCGCCAGCGGAGGGGCCCGCACCGCGGCCCGGGAGCTGGGCGTGCCGGTGCGCCGCACGACCGTCGCGCTGTTCTGCCTGAGCGCCACGGCGGGCTGGCTGATCGGGGCGCTGGCCCTGGTGCGCCTGGGCGGGGTGCAGGTGAGCAGCGCCGGCCTGGCCACCGGGATCGACTTCATCGTGGTGGCGGTGCTGGGCGGCTGCCTGCTCGCCGGCGGCTACGGCTCCGCGCTGGGCGCCTCCATCGGTGCGCTGCTGTACGCCGTCGCCCGGCAGGGGATCACCCTGGCCGGCTGGGACCCGCCGTGGTTCCAGGCCCTGCTCGGTGTCCTGCTCGTGGTGGCGCTGGTCGCCAACGGCGTGGTGGGGCACCGCCTCAAGGGGGTGCCCCGCTCGTGAGCGAGGGCGGCACGCGCGGACTGGAGCTGCGCGGGGTGACGGTGCGACACGGCAGCGTCCCGGCGCTGTCCCGGGTGAGCGCGACGTTCCCCGCCGGCGAGATCAGCTGCGTGCTCGGCGAGAACGGGTCGGGCAAGTCCACGCTGGTTGCGCTGCTGTCCGGGCTGCGCCGGCACGACGAGGGCGAGCTCCTGGTCGACGGGACGGCGGTGCGCTTCCGCTCGCCGCGTGCGGCACGGGCTGCCGGGATCGCGACCGTCTGGGAGGACCTCGCCGTCGCGCCGCTGCTGTCGGTGTGGCGCAACTTCTTCCTGGGCGCGGAGCCGACCCGGGGCGTGTGGCCGCTGCGCCGGCTCGACCTGGACTCCGCGCGGGCGACGACGGCGCGGGCGATGGCCCGGGTCGGCGTCCCGGGCCTGGACCCCGACCAGCCGGCGAGCCGGTTGCAGGCCGGTGAGCGGCAGAGCCTCGCCGTGGCCCGGGCGCTGCACTTCGGCGCCAGCGCGCTGGTCGTCGACGAGCCCACGGCGGCGGTGACGGTCGCCCGTCAGACGCTGTTCGGGCAGGCCATCCTCGCCGCGCGGGCCCAGGGGCTGACCGTCGTCGTCGTCACCAACAACCCCCGGTACGCCCACCTCATCGGCGACCGGTTCCTGCTGCTGGCCGGTGGCCAGGTGGCCGGCAACCTCACGCGGGAGGACGTCGACGCCGACGGCCTCACCGCGCTGATGGCCGGCGGCGACCAGCTCGGCGTGCTCACCGACGCGCTCACCGAGCTCCACCCGGAGCTCGGCGAGCGCTGACCCCGCTTCTCCGCGGAGAAGCGTCCTGCTTTTCCGCGGAAAAGCAGGTCTAGGGCGCGAGGGTGGGGTCGCAGTCGCGCAGCAACTGGGTGCAGCGCTCCTGCTCGTCGTGCTCGCCGATGGCCTCCGCGGCCGCCGCCAGCACCGTGACGCAGCGCAGGAACCCGCGGTTGGGCTCGTGCGACCACGGGACGGGGCCGAAGCCCTTCCAACCGTTGCGGCGCAGCGCGTCCAGCCCGCGGTGGTAGCCGGTGCGGGCGTAGGCGTAGGCCTCGATGGTGTCGGGCAGCAGGCGCTCGGTGCGGCCCAGCGCCTCCTCGGCCAGGGCCGCCCAGGCGGCGCTGACCGTGGGGTGGCGGGCGGCGACCTCGGCGGCCGGGGTGCCGGAGGCGAGCTCGCCGTCGGCCTCCGGGTTCGCCGGGAGCAGCGTCGGCTCGGGCTCGCCCAGCAGGTTGTGGGAGTGCGTCATGGTCAGGCTCCCTGGGACTGGCCGGCGGACAGCAGGTGCTCGCACGCCTCGACGACGCGGGCGGCCATGCCCGCCTCCGCGGCCTTGAGGTAGCTGCGCGGGTCGTAGGCCTTCTTGTCGCCGACCTCGCCGTCGATCTTCAGCACGCCGTCGTACTTGCTGAACATGTGCGCCGCGATCGGGCGGGTGAAGGCGTACTGGGTGTCGGTGTCGACGTTCATCTTCACGACGCCGTAGGAGATCGCCTCGCGGATCTCCGACTCCGCGGACCCCGAACCGCCGTGGAAGACCAGGTTGAACGGCTTGGCGCCCTCGCCCAGACCGAACTCCTTGGCGACGACGTCCTGACCCTGCTTGAGGATCTCGGGCCGGAGCTTGACGTTGCCGGGCTTGTAGACGCCGTGCACGTTGCCGAAGGTGGCGGCCAGAAGGTAGACGCCGCGCTCGCCGAGGCCCAGCTTCTGGGCGGTGCGCCGGAAGTCGCCGTCGGCGGTGTAGAGCTTCTCGTTGATCTCGGCGACGACGCCGTCCTCCTCACCGCCGACGATGCCGATCTCCAGCTCGAGCACGAGCTTGGCTGCCGCCGACTTCTCCATGAGCTCCTCGGCGATGTCGAGGTTCTCGCCGAGCTCGATGGCCGAGCCGTCCCACATGTGCGACTGGAACAGCGGCTCCTGGCCGGCGTCGACGCGGTCCTTCGACAGCGCGATCAGCGGGCGGACGTAGCCGTCGAGCTTGTCCTTGGGGCAGTGGTCGGTGTGCAGCGCGACGTTGACCGGGTACTTCTCGGCGACGACGTGCGCGAACTCGGCCAGCGCCACCGCGCCGGTGACCATGTCCTTGACCTTGGTGCCCGAGCCGAACTCGGCACCGCCGGTGGAGAACTGGATGATGCCGTCGCTGCCGGCGTCGGCGAAGCCCCTGAGGGCCGCGTTGATCGTCTCCGACGAGGTGCAGTTGATCGCCGGGTAGGCGAAGCCGCCCTCCTTGGCCCGACTGATCATGTCGGCGTAGACCTCGGGGGTCGCGATGGGCATGCGGGGCACTCCTCCGGTGAAGCTGGTGTACGGCGCTGTACGTCGCGCTCAGTATTGCGCCGGGCCCGTCATCCCGGGGCGTCGGGGCCGACCCGTAACCCCAGGGTGGTGACCAGTACGACCGCCTGGGTGACGTCGATCTGCGCCCCCGCGAGCTCGGCGTCGCGCGGGTCGAGGGCGCTCAGGTCGCTGCCGCGGAGGTCGGCGCCACTGAGGTCCACGCCCGACAGCTCGGCCGCGGAGAGGTCCAGTCCGCGCAGCGTGGCACCCGCCGCCCGCACCCCGGTGAGGTCGGCCTCGCGCATGCGGGTGCCGGCGAGCGTGGCGCGGGCGAGGTCGGCCCCGGGCAGGAGGACGAAGGACCAGTCCCCGCCGTCGACGCTCATCAGGTCGAAGGTGCACCGCTGGAACCGGCTGCCCACGAACTTGCACGCGGTGAACTCGGCCTGGAAGAACGCGCAGCCGGTGAACGAGCAGTTCAGGAAGGCGGCGTCGGTGAAGGAGGTGGCGTTGAACTTGCAGTCGACGAAGGTGCAGTCGGTGAAGACCGCGCCCTCACCCGTGGCCTCGGTGAGGTCCACGCCGGAGAACCGGACCGCCGTGTGCTCCTGGCCGGAGAGGTCCTCGCCGTACCAGTCCGCGTCCCGGACCTCGGTCGGTGCGGCGTCCGTCGGCTCGCCCACCGCTGCTCAGCCCGTCTCGATCCGGCTGGCCACCCGCGCGGCGACGACGACCGGGTCGTAGGTCGGCGAGAGCGGCGGCGCGTAGGAGAGGTCGGAGCCGGCCAGTTCCTCAGCGGTCATCCCCGCCCAGATGGCCGTGGCCAGGACGTCGATCCGCTTGCCGCTGCCCGGCCCGCCCACGATCTGCGCGCCCAGCAGCAACCCGGAGCCGCGCTCGGTGATGATCTTGACGGCGATTGCCTCGGCGCCCGGGTAGTAGCCGGCCCGCGTCGTCGCCTCGATCGTCTCGGTGCGGTGGTCGAAGCCGGCCTGCTCGGCCTGGGTCGTGCACAGCCCGGTGCGCGCCACCTCCAGATCGCCCACCTTCGTCGCCGCCGTGCCCAGGACGCCGGCGAACCGGGCCGGCCGTCCGCCGATCACCGAGCCCGCGACCCGGCCCTGCTTGTTCGCGTGCGTGCCGAGGGCGACGTGGATGCCCTCGCCGGTGATCCGGTGGAAGGTCTGCACGCAGTCCCCGGCGGCGAACACCTCGGGATGCGAGCGGCTGCGCTGGGTGTGGGCGACGTCGATGCCCCCGGTGACGCCGATCTGGAGGCCGGCCTCGCGCGCCAGCGTCGTCTCCGGGCCCATGCCCAGCCCCAGGACGACGAGGTCGGCGTCGTAGCTGCCCGCATCGGTGCGCACCGCCCGGACCGCGCCGTCGGCGTCGACCTCGATCTCGCGCACGGGTTGGTCGGGCTGGACGTCGATGCCCATGTCGCCCATGGCCTTGCAGATCCGCTCGCCCATGTCGTCGTCGAGCTGGGCCATCGGCAGCGGGTCGGCCAGGACGACGGTGACCGACAGTCCCCGGGCGAGCAGCACCTCGGCCATCTCCAGGCCGATGTAGCCGCCGCCCAGGACGACGGCCTTCTCCGCGCCCGCGGCGATCGCGGCCCGGATGTCGGCGCCGTCGGCCAGCCGGTGCACGCCGAAGACGCCGTCGGCGTCCAGGCCCGGTACCGGCGGGCGGGTCGGCCGCCCGCCGGTGGCCACCACCAGGTTGTCGTAGCCGTACCGCCGGCCGTCGGAGGCCCGCACCTCCCCCGCGTCCAGATCGATCGCCTCGGCACGGACGTGCGTGTGCACGGTGATGCCGTCGGCCTCGAACTCGGCCGGCGTGCGGGCCAGCAGCGCGTCGCGGTCGGGGACCTGGCCGCCGATCCAGTAAGGGATGCCGCAGGCCGAGTAGGAGATCTCCGGGCCCTGCTCCAGCACGACGATGTCGAGGTCGCCCGCCGGCCGGAGCCGGCGCGCCTGCGCGGCGGCCGACATTCCGGCGGCGTCCCCGCCGATGACGACCAGCCGATCGGTGCTCACCGGCACAGCGTGTCATCCGGCACCGACAGCGGACAGCCCATCGCCCGGCTGCCTGCGCCACGAGAGCCGCCGTGCGGTCACGGAGCCGCGGTGTACGGCGGCTGCGTGACCACACCGCGGCTTCCCCACGAGCACGCGGACGCCTCTAGGGTCGCCGGATGAGCGACGGTGGAGCGGCGGCAGGCGTCTTCGGCGATCGCGCCGGCCAGTGGGCGTCCTGGCAGTCCTCGCCCTGGGGCCGGCTGCGCTACGCCGTCGCCCGGGAGACGACGGCGCGGGCGATCGCGGCGCTCCCCGGGCGGCTCCGGGTGCTCGACGTCGGTGGTGGCGACGGCGCCGACAGCCTGCCGCTGGCCGAGGACGGGCACGACGTGACGGTGCTCGACTTCGCGCCCGAGCTCCTGATGCAGGCGCAGGAGGCGGCGGGTCGCCGGGGCGTCGCCGACCGCGTCCGGGTGGTGCGCGCCGACCTCGACGACCTGATGACCGGTGCCGGCGACGAGCCCCTGGGCACGTTCGACGTCGTGCTCTGCCACAACGTGCTGCACTACCGCGCCGACGTCCCGGCGACCGTGCGCTGGCTCGCCAGGCTGGCCCGGGCGGACGGGGTGGTGTCGGTGATGGCGCCCAACCCTGCGATGGACGTGCTGTCCGCCGCGGTCCGCCGGCAGGACCCGGCCGGCGCCCTCGCCGTCCTGGACTCCCCCACGGTGCACGGCGAGACCTTCGACCACCCCATGCGGCGGCTCGGGGCGGCGGAGGCGGAGGAGGCGCTCACCGACGCCGGGTGCACCGTCCAGCACCGGTTCGGCATCCGGTGCGTCATGGACCTGATCGCCGACGACGAGCGCAAGTCCGAGCCCGCCTTCTACGAGCAGCTGCTCGATCTGGAACTCCGGCTGTGCGAACGGGAGCCCTACTGGCGCACCGCCCGCTTCTGGCAGCTCACCGCCTCGACCAGTTCGTGACTCCGGCGGTGCACGGAGCCGGGCGACCGACGAAGCGGCTGACGGCGATGGCCGGCTGGCATCCCGACTGCTACCAGCGGGCGATCGCCTACCTCACCGACCCGTCCGGTCGGCTCCTCGTCTTCGAGCACCTGGACGTGGACGCGGGGACGCAGGTCCCGGGCGGCGGCATCCACGTGGGCGAGTCCGCCGAGGACGCCGTGCTCCGTGAGCTCGCCGAGGAGTCCGGTCTCGACTCCGCCGTCGTCGTCCGGAAGCTCGGTGAGGCCTGGAACCGGTCGGAGCCCGGCAACGTGCCGGCGGGCCTCGAGGAGCAGATCCAGCACGCTTTCCATCTCAGCCGCACGACGCCCGGGCCGCACGAGCAGTGGGAGTGGGAGGAGACCGACAGCGACGTCACCGGGCACCGCTTCGCGCTGCGGTGGATGACGCTCGACGAGGCCGAGCGGGTGCTCTGGCCCTCCTCGGCGATGTGGATCGATCCCGTCCGGGTCTCGCTCCGCCACCCCACCTGACGCGGGCTCAGCGGCCGGTCAGCTCAGCCACCGCCGGGAGGTCGCGCACGGACGCGCGGCGGAAGACCTTGCCCGGGTTGAGCAGGCCGTCCGGGTCGAGCGCGTCCTTGATCGCCCGGTGCACGTCCAGCGCCACCGGGCCGATCTCGCGCTCGA
This sequence comes from Blastococcus aurantiacus, assembly GCF_900102425.1. GTDB lineage: Bacteria > Actinomycetota > Actinomycetes > Mycobacteriales > Geodermatophilaceae > Blastococcus > Blastococcus aurantiacus. Next base: position 235,013 of record NZ_FNBT01000006.1, on the reverse strand, counting down.
GCCAGTCGACCTTGATGGCACCCACCCCGTGCTCGCCGGTGATCGTGCCGCCGAGGGAGAGCCCCAGCTCGCAGATGTCGTCGAAGGCGGCGAAGGCGCGCTCCCGCTGGTCGGCGTCGGCGGGGTCGAAGCAGATGGTCGGGTGCATGTTGCCGTCGCCGGCGTGGCCGACGACGCCGATGGTGAGCCGGCGGGCCGCGGCGACCGCGTCGCAGCCGTCGAGGAACGCTGCGATGCGGGAGCGCGGCACGGCGACGTCGTCGATGAGCGTGCTGCCCAGCGTGGCCAGCGCCGGCAGGGCCATGCGGCGAGCCTGCAGCAGCAGGTCGCCCTCCGCCGGGTCATCGGTGGTGTGCACGAAATCGGCGCCGGCCTCCCGGCAGAGCTGCGCGAGGGCCTCCATCTCCCGGACGGCGGTCTCGCCGCCGGCGTCGGACTGCGCCACCAGCAGCGCGTGGGCGGAGCGGTCCAGGTCGGCCTTGAGCAGGTCGTCGACGGCGCGGATGCAGGTGTTGTCCATGACCTCGAGCAGGCTGGGCACCAGCCCGCTGGTGACCACGCGCTCGACCACCTGGCCGGTCTGCGCCGTCGTCCCGAACGAGGCGGCGAGGGTGACGGGCCGCTCCGGTGCCGGGCGCAGGGCCAGCGTCGCCTCGGTGATGACGCCGAGCGTCCCTTCCGACCCGACGAACAGCCGCGGCAGGTCGTAGCCGGCGACGCCCTTGACCGTGCGCCGCCCGGTGCGCAGCACGCGGCCGTCGGCGAGCACGACCTCCAGCGCCATCACGTAGTCGGTGGTGACGCCGTACTTCACGCAGCAGAGCCCACCGGAGTTGGTGGAGAGGTTGCCGCCGATCGTGCACCAGTCGTAGCTGGAGGGGTCAGGTGGGTAGAACAGGCCGTACCCGGCGACGGCGTCGCGCAGGTCCTTGTTCACCACGCCCGGCTGGACGACGGCGAGCCGGTCGGCGGGCGAGACCTCCAGGACCGCGTCCATCCGGGTCATGACCAGCGTGATCGCGCCGTCCACGGCGTTGCTGGACCCGGCGAGCCCGGACCCGGCGCCGCGAGGCACGACCGGGACACCGTGCCGGGTGGCGACCTGCATGACGGCGACGACATCGGCGGTGCTGCGCGGGAGGACGACGGCCGCCGGAGTGCCCGCGGGCGCCATCATCGCCTGGTCCCGGGCGTACCCGGCGGTGACGTCGGGATCGGTCAGGACGCTGTCGGCCCCCAGCGCGTCCTGCAGCTCGGTCACCCAGGAAGTGGTCACCGTCACACCGTAGGTGCTCCTGTCCCCCGGGCGGAGCTCAGCCGGCGGCTTCGTCGGCCAGCGCCCACCCATCGGGATCGATCCCGAGCATCCGCAGGTAGCCCAGCAACGAGGCGACCATGTCCACGGAATCGGGGTCGAGGACCCACTGGATCTGCAGGCCGTCGGCCAGCGCGATGACCTGCGCCGCAGCCGCCACGGGATCGTGCCCCGTCACCGGGGGGTCGGCGGTGGCGAAGGCCCGGGCCATCGAGCCGGTCAGCGTCCTCCGCAGCCGGGCGTAGCGCTTGCGGAAGTAGTTGTGCGCCGGATGGGACGGCTCGGTGGCCTCGGCGGAGAGCTTGACGTAGAGCGGCGCCAGATCGGGACGCCGCTGGTTGGCGGCGATCTGCCCGACCAGCCAGGACAGGCCCACGTCGTCGACGGTCCACGGGCGTCCGTCGCGCCGGCTCAGCTGTTCGATGTGTTCCTGCAGCGCGATGATCTCCTGCTTGTCGCGGTCGATCATCACCGTGATGAGCAGGTCGTCCTTGCCCGAGAAGTAGTGCAGCAGACCGGCGTGGGTGATGGCCGCACGCGCCGCGACGTCCCGGAGGGACACGCTGGTGTAGCCGCGTTCGCCGAACAGCTCCAGCGCGCTGTCCATGATGCGCCGGCGCGTCCGCTCACCCTTGGTCAGAGGTGGCACGCCGCTGCGGTCGCCGTCCATCGTCGTGGTCACTCGCCACCTCCTGGGTCACGCGCATGCTATTCGCGCAGCTCCCAGGCCCGGCCCCGGCGTACCGCTGCGCGAAGGCGACGACCGCGTCGAGCGCGCGGCGCCCCGTGCCGGTGTCGAGGTGCACCTGGTACTCGTGCGGGACGGGCGGGTCGGCGTCGGGGAAGAACAGCTCGGTCACCGGGACCCCCACCCCGCGCAGCCGCTCGACCAGGCGGTGGGACTGGGCGAGCAGCGGATCGCCGTTCCCCGCGCTGACGAGGCTGGGCGGGAAGGCGGCGGTCAGCAGGTCCCCGACCGACGCGGGATGACCGTCCGGCAGCAGGGCCGGCCGCCGGAGGCCGAGGTAGGACCACAGCAGCAACCGGACGAAGGTCGCCGCGCGCCGGTCCGAGGGCGGTGGCACCCGCAGGAAGTACGCGCCGCAGAACAGCACCGCGCCCCGGAGCTGCCGCGGCTCGACCGCCGGGTCGACGCCGACCAGCCGCGCGTACGCCGGATCGACGAACGCGGCGGCCACGCAGGCCGCGATCTGCGCTCCGGCGGAGTCGCCGGCCAGGACGAGCCGATCGGGATCGGTGCCGAGCTCGTCGGCGTGCTCCACGACGAACCGGACGGCGGTCGCCACCTCGCGCGGCTGGCGGGGGAAGGTGGCCTCGGGGGCCCACGAGTAGTCGACGCCCACGGTGACGAGACCGTGCGATGCGAGGACTCGCAGGTAGTCGCGCAGCGCGTCCTTGGTGCCGCCTATCCACCCGCCGCCGTGCACCCAGACGACGGTGGGCAGCGGACCGGTCGCTCCTCCGGGACGGAACACGTCCAGCCGGCACCGCCGCCCGGAGCCGTAAGGAAGGTCCAGCCGTTCCTCGATCCCTGCCGGGACCAGAGGGCCGTTGCGCCGCGCGATGTCCTCGGCCTCGTCGCGCCCCGAGCGGCGGGTGAGCAGGCGCAGCACGGCCACGATCGGGCGGGGCCCGGCCAGCCAGGCGGCCAGGACGCCTCCGGCGGCGAGCCCGACGGGAACGAACGTGGGCACGGCGACCTCCGGGGCGGCTCGGACGGGCGACCCGGCAGGGCGGACCACCGTAGAATCTACCGCATGGTAGATAACGCGTCCGGGCTCGAGGCCTACCTGGTCGGGCACCTGGCACACGAGGCCGGTCCGCACGGTGGGATCGTCCCGCTCCGGCTGCCGGCCTGGGCCGCGCGCCAGCACGACCGGCCGGACCTGCGGTGGGCTGCGCAGACCCCCGCCGGCGTGCGCATCCGGCCGCGCTCGGGCACGGGGCGGGGCGGGTGACGATCCGGCTGCACGCGCTCACCGTCCGCCTCGGAGACCTGGTCGTGCCGCCGCAGGTGACGGTCGTGGACGGGCCGGTCGGGCTGCTCGGCGACGACCTGCACCCGGACCAGGCGGGGACGGATCTGATCGCGGACCGTTTCCCCGCGGCCCTGCGTGCGGCGGTGAGCCCCGGCTCGCTGCCGGGCGTCCGCAGTCAGGGCGCTCAGGCGGGGAAGAGGTCCGCGGAGCGGTAGTAGGCGCCGAAGCCCGAACGGGTCCACGCCGCCGCGTGCGGGCGCAACCGGGTGGCCAGGTCCGGCCACGGGCGCCGGGGGCCGGTCCACATGAGCTCGGCGAGGACCGGGAGCCGGGGCAGGAGGAGCATCGCCAGGTCGTCGAAGGACTCGATCGACTCGGCCCAGATCGCGGCCTCCATGCCGGCGACGGCCGCCGGGTCGAGGCCACCGACGTCGTCGGGGCTCCAGGCCGACAGGTCGCTCGTGCGCGCCCGGGGGTAGCCGGCGTGCCCGAGCCGGGTCAGGTCCGCGGTCTGCGCCGGATCCGTGCTGGGTTCGGCGTACCGGCGGTCGAGGTAGAACGGCAGGCTCGGCGACAGCAGGACCGCGGCGCCGTCCTCGAGGGCCCGGCCGAGGTCGCCGGGCGCCTCGCGGAACGTGGCCAGGAAGGCGTCGACGAGGTGCGCCAGGTCGGCCGGCGCGGCCGCCCGCACCCGGTCCTCCCGCGGCGCGTCGGACGGCGCGATCCACAGCTGCAGCACGTCCCCGGGACCGAAGGCCCGTGCCCGGGAGGCCTCCTGCCAGGCCACCGGGCGCTTGCCCGCCTCCCGGACCCAGCCGTGCACCACGCGCACGAACGCGACGTACTCCTCGTCGGGCATGCCGAAGGCCTCGTCGCCGCCCACGTGCACGTACGGCGACGGCGAGACCCCGACCAGCGCCTCCACCGCCTCCCGCGCAAAGGCCATGGCCGCCGGCACGGACGGGCTCAGGTGCCCGAGGAGCGGGTGCAGCGGCGGGACGCCCCCGCGCAGCTCCGGATGGGCGCGCAAGGCCGCGAGCACGTGACCCGGCAGGTCGATCTCCGGGACGACGGTGACGAACCGCCGCGCTGCGTACGCGACCAGCCCGGCGAGGTCGTCGGCGGTGTAGTGCCCCGGGGACCCGACGTCGGGGCCGGTGAGCGCCGGCCGGTCCGCGAGCTCGAGCCGCCAGGCCTGCGAGTCGGTCAGGTGGAGGTGCAGGACGTCGAGCCGGTAGAGCGCCATCAGGTCGATGACCTTCTCGATCTGCGCCGGGGGCAGGAAGAACCGGGCGACGTCGAGGGACAGCCCCCGCCACCGCGTGCGGGGCGCGTCGGCGGCCGCGAACAGCGGTAGCTCGGTGCCGGCGGCCGCCTGCAGCACGGTGGTCAGCCCTCGGAAGGCGCCGTGCGGCGACGCGCCCCGCAGCACCAGGCGCCCGTCGACGGGCGCGACCGAGTACCGCTCGTCCCCGGACGTGCCGCCGCTGGGGTCCGGACCGGAGGGCTCGGGCAGGTCGGGCGCGAGGTCGGGCGGGCCCAGCCGCACGAGCACGTCGGCCGACGCGTCGTCGTCCACCCACCGCAGCTCCAGCCCAGCCCAGCCCGGCGCCAGCCGGCCGAGCACCTCGACGACCTCGCGGACCTCCTCGTCGCCGGTGACCAGCAGGGCCTCCCCGATCGCGCGCGTGTCGCCGGACGCCGTCAGCCGCTGCGGTGCGGGCACGATCGGCGGCACGGTCACGCCTCCGTCCCGGCGAACTCGCGCCGGTAGGCCTCGCGCCGCACCCGCTGGGCGGCGGGGTCGGCAACCGGGGCGGAGAGCAGGAGCCGGCGCGTGTAGGGGTGCTGCGGCCGCTCGGTGACCTGGACCGCCGTCCCCGACTCGACGATCTCCCCGCGCCGGATCACCGACACGACGTCGCTGACGTGGCGGACGACGGCCAGGTCGTGGGAGACGAACAGGTAGGCCACGCCGGTCGTGCGCTGGACCTCCTGCAGCAGGTCCAGGACCGTGCGCTGGGTGGTCAGGTCGAGCGCCGAGACGGGTTCGTCGCACACGATCAGCCGCGGCCCGATGGCCAGCGCCCGGGCGATCGCGATCCGCTGGCGCTGGCCGCCGGAGAACTCGCGCGGGAGCCGGTCCATCGCGTCGGCCGGCAGCGCCACGTCGTCGAGCAGCCCGGCCACGCGGGAGCGGGCCTCCCTGGAGGAGAGACGCTGGGCCAGCAGTGGTTCGGCGAGGGTGTCGCCGATGGTCATCGACGGGTTCAGGGAGGTGAAGGGGTCCTGGAAGATCACCTGGATGTCGCGGCTGAGCCGGCGACGCTGCCGGGCCCCGGCCGCGTGGATCGGGCGCCCGTCGAAGGTGATCGACCCACCGGCCACGGGCACCAGCCCGAGGATCGCCCGGCCGATGGTGGTCTTGCCCGAGCCGGATCCACCCACCAGGCCGTGGGTCCGGCCGGCCTCGATGTGCAGGTCGACGCCGTGCAGGACCTCGTGCTCCGGCGCGCGCCATCCCTTGCCGGGGAACGACACCCGCAGGCCCTCGACCGACAGCAGCGGCTCGCTCATCGTTCCCCCTCGTCGGCCCGACCGGCCGCCACGGTCGGTGGCTGCCCCTCGTCGAGCACCGCGGCCAGCAGCCGGCGGGTGTACTCCTCGCGCGGCGCGGTGAGCACCTGGTCCACCGGGCCGCTCTCGACGATCCGTCCGTCCTGCATGACCGCGACGGTGTCGCAGAGGTCGGCGACGACGCCGAGGCTGTGGGTGACCAGCAGGACACCGAGACCCCGCTCCTGCTGGAGGCGGCGCAGCACCTCCAGCACCTCGGCCTGGACGGTGACGTCGAGGGCGGTCGTCGGCTCGTCGGCGATGAGCAGCCGCGGGTTGCAGGCCATCGCGCCCGCCAGGAGCACCCGCTGGGCCATGCCGCCGGAGATCTCGTGCGGATACGCCCGGAAGGTGCGCTCCGGATCCTCGATCTCCACCGACCGCAGCAGCCCCAGGGCGCGCTCCCGCGCCTGCGCCCGTGACGCGCCGGTGGCGGCGCGGATCGGCTCCACGAGCTGGGAACCGACCGTGAACGACGGGTCGAGGTTGCTCATGGGTTCCTGCGGGACGTACGACACGACGTGCGAGCGCAGCTGCCGCCACGAGGCGGCGGACAGGCCCACCACTTCCTGCCCGTCGACCTGGATCGACCCGCGGGACACCCGGCCGCCGGAGGGAAGGATCCCCAGCGCCGAGAACGCGGTCTGGGTCTTGCCCGAGCCGGACTCGCCGACCAGCCCGACGACCTCGCCCGGGCGCACGTCGAGATCCACCTCGTGCACGACCTCGCGCTGCGATCCGTCCGGCAGCGCGTAGCTGACCGCCAGCGACCGGATGGACAGCAGCGGGGAGCGCTCCGCCTTGCCGTCGAGGACTGCCGGGGCGACCGCGCGCTGCGCGGCCCGGTCCCGGCGGCGTACCACCGGATCGGTCCCCCGGTCCTCCAGGACGTCGCGCAGCGCGGCTCCGAGCAGTACCAGTGCGGCGCTGGTCAGCCCCAGGGCCAGACCCGGCCAGAGCAGCAGCGTCCGGTCCCGCTGGACGAACTGGAACCCCTCGTTGAGCATCCCGCCCCAGGTGGGCAGGTCGCTGCTGGAGCCGACGCCGATGAACTCGAGCCCGGCCTGCAGGCCGAGGGCCACGCCGGCGACGAGGGAGATCTGGATGATGATCGGCGCTCGGACCACCACGAGCACGTGCCGACCGATGATGCGCCAGGGCGGCAGCCCCGAGACCCTGGCGGAGTCGACGTAGAGCTCGTGCCGGACGTTGACCACGATGCCGCGGACCAGCCGGAAGAAGCTGGGCGCGGCGAGCACGCCGAGGATGATCATCAGCGCCCACACCGTGGGACCGATGATGGCCCGGGCGGCCAGGAGCACGATCATCGCGGGCAGCGCCATGAGCAGGTTCACGACCCAGCCCGACACGGCGTCGAACCATCGGCCGGCGTAGCCGGCGACCAGTCCGGCGGGGATCCCGAGAACCATCGCGACCGCGAGCGCGAGCAACGCCCCGCCGAGGGTGTTGCGCGCGCCGAAGAGCAGGCGGCTCCAGATGTCCCGGCCGGCCGAGTCGAGGCCGAGAGGATGTCCGGGCGCGGACGGCCCGAAGGCGCTGCGCAGGTCGGCCGCGTCAGGTGCGTGGGTGGTCAGCCAGGGCGCGGCGGCCGCGCCCACGACGACGACGAGCAGGACGACGGCCGCGACCAGTCCGAGCGGATTGCGCACCAGCCGGCGGAACGCGCCTCGCCGGACGGCCGGTACGTGCGGGGCAGCTGCGCCGGCCGGCTCGGTCAGCGCCGGCAGGCTCTCGGTCACGCGACCCTCGCCTTCGGGTTCAGCAGGCCGATCGCGATGTCGACGAAGAGGTTGATGACGACCACCCCGACGACGCTCACCATGAGCAGACCCATGATGATCGGGACGTCGCCACGCGTCGTGTAGGAGACGGTCATGGCGCCGATGCCGGGCAGCCCGAAGATCTGCTCGACCAGCACCGCTCCGCCGAGCAACCCGACGAACTGCAGGCCGAGCACCGTGAGTGCCGGCGCGGAGGCGTTGCGCAGCACGTGGCGGAACAGGACCGAGCGCATCGGGAGCCCGCGCGAGACCAGGGTGCGCACGTAGTCCTGGCGCATCACCTCGATGACCGAGGACCGCACCTGCTGGGCCATCCCGGCGACGGACCCGATGGACAGCGCGATGATGGGCAGGGTGATCGTGGACAGCCAGCCGCCGACCGAGTCGGTGAGCGGGACGTACCCGATCGCGGGGAACCAACCGAGCTCCACCGCGAAGACCAGCACGAGCACCAGCGTCACGAGGAACCCCGGCAGGGCGTAGCCCGCGACGCCGAACACCTGGACGAAGCGGTCGACGGCACCGCGCCGCACCCCGGCCCAGACGCCGAGCCCGAAGGACAGGACGCCGGTGACCAGCGTGACGCCGACCATGATGCTGAGCGTGACCGGCAACCGGTTGCCGATCGCGGTCCAGACGTCCTCGCTGGTGAACCAGGAGGTGCCGAGATCCCCGCGGACGGCGCCGGACAGCCAGTCGCCGTACTGCGCCAGCACGGACCGGTCGATGCCGAGCTGGGAGTTCTTGGCGGCCACCGCCTGCTCGCTGGCGTTGAGCCCGAGCAGGGTGCGACCGACGTCCTGTCCCGGCAGGGACAGCAGGACGAAGGTCAGGAACGAGATGACCAGCAGCAGGAGCACGCCCGCTGCCGCTCGGCGGACGACGTAGAAGAGCACGTCCCTGGATCCTCTCCACCGGCCGTGGCCCTCCGCCGGAGGAGGGGGCCACGACTGTCCGTCAGGAAGCCGGCTGGTAGTTGTAGATCGACGGGACGGCGAGCCCGACCTGCGGCGTCACCGTGACCGTGCGGTCGGTGGTGTGCATGTACTGCATGCGGTAGAGCGGAACGAACCACGCCTGCTCGACGATGTACCGGTTGAGCTCCTCGGCCGCGTCCTCGGCGGCCGCCTCGTCGCCGGACCGCACGACGGCCGACAGCTCCTCGATCGTCGGATCGGTGGTCCCCTGGGGGTTGGACACCAGTCCGGGCAGGATCGACCCCGCGACCGTCGCCCAGTCCAGCGCCGGCTGGCCGCCGTTCATCACCACGCCGGGGAACTCGCGCTGGAGGAACGTGCGCTGGACGAACGACGACTGGTCCGTGTCCTCCCACGTCAGCGTGATGCCGACGTCGGCGAGGTTCGCCTGCAGGGCTGCGGCGAGCGCATCGGGCACCAGCGCGGGCAGCCGGGCGAGGGAGAAGGCGAAGCCGTCGGCGTGCCCGGCCTCGGCCAGCAGCTCGCGAGCCTGCTCGGGGTCGTACTCGTAGGCGTCGTCGAGCTCCTCGACGTAGCCGGGCGTGTTGACGCCCCAGAGCTGCGCGGTCGCCGTGCCGCGGCCCTGCTGGATCTGCTCGACGAGGGTCTCGCGGTCGATTGCGTGGTTGATGGCCTGGCGGACCCTCGCGTCACCGAGGGCGGGCACCATCTCGCCGCTGCGGTCGAAGAGGTTGAGCAGCTTGAGATCGATCTCCTGCGGGGTCAGCGTGAGGTTCGGGTCGCTCTCGGCCGCGACCTGCTGGTCGACGACCTGGAGGACGGCGGCGTTGAGCTGGCCGGTCCGCAGGCCGTTGACGATGGCGTTCTCGTTGTCGAAAACGCTGATCGTCATCGTCTCGAACGGCGCGGCCTCGCCCCAGTAGTCCTCGTTCCGCACGAAGGTCCAGGTGGAGCCGATGACCGTCTCGTCGCTGTCGAGCTCGTAGGGGCCGGTGCCGTCGGGTTCCGTGGCGAACGGTTCCTCGGCGCCGAATCCGGCCGGGTTGGCGATGAAGCCGAACGCGTCGGTGAGGCTGTTGACCAGGGCCGGGTCGGGAGCCGACAGCCGGATGACCACCGTGGTGGGATCGGGCGCCTCGACCGACGCGACCGCCTGCGACTGGGCCGTCTCGGGGCCGCCGGCCTCCTTGAACCGCTCCAGGTTGGCCTTGACCGCCTCGGCGTCCAGCGGCGTGCCGTCGTCGAAGGTCACGTCGTCGCGCAGGGTAAGGGTCAGGGCGGTGCGGGCCTCGTCGTACTCCCAGGCGGAGGCGAGCATCGGGCTGTAGGTGCCGTCCGGCTCGCGCTTGATCAGGGTGTCGTACACCGCCTGGAAGTAGGGGATCGTGCCTCCGCCGGAGTTGGCCGGGTCCATGCTGGTCGCGGCCGTCATCGTGGCGATCGCCAGGGTGCCGCTGTCCGACGACCCCTCGTCCGCCTCCGTGCCGCCCCCCGAGCAGGAGGTCAGGGCCAGTGCCGCGCCCACCGCCGCCGCCGTGGTCCTCGCGATCCTGCGCGTCCTTCTCATCGGTCCTCACACCTCGTCGTGGTCGTCGGAGGGCGCCCGTCCGGGACGCCGTGACGCACGTTACACAAGGAATCTACCAAGTGGTAGATTCACTTCGGTGCGGCGACGACCCCCGACCGAAGAGGCGAGGACGAACTGATGAGCGCAGACCTCCACCCCCGCTCCGGCTCTCCTGAGCCGGGAGCGGCGGACGTGACGACGGAGCTGGCCGAGAGGGCCGCCCTCACCTCCGGCTCGAGCACCTGGCACACGACGGCCGCCGTCGGCGTCCCCCTGCTCGTGCTCGCCGACGGTCCGCACGGCGTCCGTCGTCAGCGCGGCGGAGGTGACGCGCTCGGCATCGGTACGAGCGTTCCGGCCACCTGCTTCCCGCCGGCGGTGGGCCTGGGCGCTACGTGGGACGTCGACCTGCTCCGGCGGGTCGGCGCGGCGCTGGGCGCCGAGGCCCGGGCGCTGGACGTCGACGTGCTCCTTGCCCCCGGCATGAACATCAAGCGGTCGCCGCTGAACGGCCGGAACTTCGAGTACCTCTCCGAGGACCCGTTCCTGACCGGCCGGCTCGCCGCCGCCATGGTCGAGGGGATCCAGTCGGCCGGCGTCGCGGCCTGCATCAAGCACTTCGCGGTGAACAACCAGGAGACCGACCGGATGCGCGTGAGCGCGGACGTCGACGACCGCGCCCTGCGCGAGGTGTACCTCGCCGCGTTCGAGCACGTCGTCCGGACGGCGCGTCCCTGGATGGTCATGAGCGCGTACAACCGGGTCAACGGCGTGCCGGCGAGCGAACACCCGTGGCTGCTGACCGAGGTGCTGCGGGACGAGTGGGGCTACGACGGCGTCGTCGTGTCCGACTGGGGCGCGGTCGAGGACCGGGTCGCGGCCGTACGCGCGGGCCTGGACCTGGAGATGCCCCCGTCCGGCACCGACGAGCGGATCGTCGCCGCGGTGACCGCCGGCGAGCTCGACGAGGCCGTGCTCGACCGGGTGGCCGACCGGATGGCCCGGCTGGCGGAGCGGGTGCGCGCCACCGCGCCGGCACGACCCGAGGGATGGGTCGAGGGATCGGCGTCCGACGACGACCTCGCCGACATGCGCGCCGCGCACCACGCGCTGGCCCGCGAGGCCGCGACCGCCTCGGTGGTCCTGCTCAAGAACGACGGACGGCTGCTGCCCCTCGACCGCGCGGCCGGACAGTCGGTGGCCGTCGTCGGCGAACTGGCCCGCACGCCCCGTTTCCAGGGCGGCGGCTCCTCCCGGGTGGTGCCCACGCGTCTGTCCTCGGCGCTCGACGCCTTGAGCGGGCGTCTCGGGGACCGGCTGCGGTTCGCCGCCGGCTACACCCTCGACGGCACACCCTCCCGCGAACTGGTCGACGAGGCCGTCGCCACGGCGCGGGACGCCGACGTCGCGGTCGTCTTCCTGGGTCTGCCCGAGGCCGCCGAGTCCGAGGGGTTCGACCGCACGACCATCGACCTGCCCGACGACCAGCTCGCCCTGCTGTCGGCCGTGGCGGAGGTGGCACCGGAGGTCGTCGTGGTGCTCTCCAACGGCGGGGTCGTCTCCGTCTCCCCGTGGCAGGACCGGGCCGGGGCGGTGCTGGAGGGCTGGCTGCTCGGCCAGGCGGGCGGCGAGGCCGTGGCCGACCTGCTGCTCGGCGACGCCGCTCCCTCGGGCCGTCTGGCCGAAGCCATCCCGCTGCGTCTGGCCGACCACCCGAGCCACCTGCACTTCCCGGGGCGGGACGGGACCGTCACGTACGGGGAGGGCACCTACGTCGGCTACCGACAGCTGGACACCCTCGACGTCCCGGTGGCCTATCCCTTCGGCCACGGACTGACGTACACGACGTTCGCCTACAGCGACCCGCGGGTGACCGCTTGCGGCGAGAACGCCTGGGAGATCTCCTGGACCGTCACGAACACCGGGCCGCGTGCCGGACGGGAGGTCGCGCAGCTCTACGTCGGCCGGCAGGAGGACCGGCCCACCCGGCCGCGCGTGCAGCTCGCCGGCTTCGCCTCGGTCGCCCTCGAACCAGGCGCGTCCCAGCGCGTGGCGCTGCCGCTGCGCGCACGGGACCTGTCGACCTGGGACGCGGCGCACCGGCGCTGGTCGCTGGCCGCCGGCACCTACGACGTGCGCATGGGTGCGTCGTCGCGGGACGTGCGGCTGGTGGCGACCGTCGAGACCGGGGGCGACCGGTTCCTGCCGCCGCTGACCAGGATGTCGACCATCGGCGAGTGGCGTGCCGACCCCGCGGGCAGCGAGGTGCTGAGCGCGCTGCTCGGCCGCTTCGCCGCGGCCGCCGGGCGCGGGACCGTGGCTCCGGAGCTGCTCCGGATGCTCGACGACTTCCCGCTCGTCAAACTGCGCACCTTCCGGCTCGGGCTGACCGAGGAGGTCATCGACGGCCTCGTCGAGCAGGTCGCCGCCGAGCACCGGCGGCTCGTCGACTCCGGCCGTTACCGGTCCTCGTGATGACCCGACCCACTCCGACCCCGACTCCGCAGAGGACATCCCCGTGACGACATCCCCCTTCCCGGACGGCTTCCTCTGGGGGGCGGCGACCGCGGCCCACCAGGTGGAGGGCAACAACGTCGCCAGCGATCTCTGGGCGCTGGAGAACGTCGAGGGCTCGCCGATGGCCGAGCGCAGCGGCGACGCGTGCGACAGCTACCACCGCTGGCCCGAGGACCTGGACATCGTCCGGGACCTCGGGTTGAACAGCTACCGGTTCAGCATCGAGTGGTCGCGGATCGAACCGGTCCACGGCCACATCTCGCGTGCCGCCCTCGCCCACTACCGGCGGATGATCGAGGGGTGCCTCGCGCGCGGCCTGACCCCGGTGGTGACCCTGCACCACTTCACCAGCCCGCTGTGGTTCCAGCGGGCCGGTGGCTGGACGGCCCCCGGCTCGACGGAGCTGTTCCGCGCCTACGTGCGCGCGGTGCTGCCCATCCTCGACGGAGTCGACTGGGTCTGCACGATCAACGAGCCGAACATGGTCGCCATGGTCAGCGCCGCGCGGGACACGGGCGGTACCGAGACGGTGGCCGGTGCCCTGCCCGCACCGGAGCAGCCGCTGGTGGACGCCCTGGTCGCGGCCCACCGTGCGGCGCGCGAGGAGCTGTCGGCGGTGCCGGGACTGCGGTCGGGGTGGACCGTCGCCAACCAGAACTTCCAGGCCCTGCCCGGTGAGGAAGCAGCTGCACGTGCCTGGGCCGCGCTGCGGGAGGATCAGTTCATCGACGCGGCCAAGGGCGACGACTTCATCGGCGTGCAGGCCTACACCCGGCTCATGATCGGTCGGACCGGTCCGGTCGAGGCGCCGGAGGGGACCCGCCGCACGCAGATGGGCTGGGAGCTCTACCCGGACGCGATCGAGGGAGCCATCCGGTACACCGCCGGGCGCATCGACACCCCCATCGTCGTGACCGAGAACGGGATCGCGACCGGTGACGACGACGAGCGCGCGGAGTACCTGGCCGGAGCGCTCGCCGGACTGGAACGGGCGCTCGCCGACGGCATCGACGTCCGCGGGTACGTGCACTGGTCGTTGCTCGACAACTACGAGTGGGGCTCCTGGGCGCCCACGTTCGGCCTGGTCTCGGTGGATCGCGAGACCTTCGCCCGCACGGTCAAGCCGAGCGCACACTGGTACGCCGAGGCGGTCCGCCGTCGGTCCCAGCGCTGAGGAGCCATCCGTGACCGCCCCACTCGACGCCGGCAGGTCGGAGGAGCGGCTGCGCGGGCGGGTCGTGACCCCTGAGGGCGTGCTGCACGACGGGCTGGTCGTCCTGCACGGCGACCGGATCAGCTGGGTGGGACCCGTCGAGGACTGGCCGCACGCGGCCCCGCCGCCCTCCGGCAGGACGCTGCTCCCGGGGCTGGTCGACGTCCACTGCCACGGCGGGGCCGGGCACGGCTTCGGTGAGGTGGAGGGCGACGGTCCGCTGACCGCCGTCCGGTACCACCGCAACTCCGGGAGCACCACGGTGCTCGCCAGCCTCGTCTCGGCTCCGGTGGAGGTGCTGCTGCGTCAGGTCGAGGCACTGGCCGGCCTGGTCGCCGCCGGCGAACTGGCCGGCATCCACCTCGAAGGACCCTTCCTGTCGCCGGCGTTCCGCGGGGCGCACGACCCCGCGGCGCTCCTCCCGGGCGACCCGGACGTGCTCGAGGCGGTGCTCCTGCGCGCCGACGGGGTCGTCCGCTCCATGACGCTGGCGCCGGAGGTTCCCCGCAGCGACGAGCTGGTCGCCGTGCTCCGGCGGTACGGCGTCCTCCCCTGCCTCGGGCACACCGGCGCGGACGCCGGGCAGGCCACCCGGTGGATGCAGTCCGCGGGGACGCCGGTCGGCGTGACCCACCTGTTCAACGGCATGCCCTCCTGGCACCACCGTGCGGCCGGACCGGTCGCCGCCTGCCTGGCCGCGGCCGCCCGCGGAACAGCGGTCGTCGAGCTGATCGCCGACGGCGTCCACGTGGACGACGAGACGGTCGCCGCGGTCTTCGACCTGGTCGGGCCCCGGCAGATCGCCCTGGTGACGGATTCCACGGCCGCCGCCGGTATGCCCGATGGCTCCTACCGCCTGGGTTCGCGGGACGTGTCGGTCGCCGCGGGCGTCGCGCGGCTGGCACCCGACGGCACCGGGAAGCCGGGTCCGATCGCCGGGGGCACCTTCCGCCTGCTGGACGTGCTGAGACGGACGGTGCTCTCCGCCGGCGTCGAACTGCTCTCCGCCGTCACGTCCGCGAGCCGGACCCCCGCCACCCTCCTCGGCCTGGACGGCGAGGTCGGCGCCCTGGAAGCCGGCCGCCGCGCGGACGTGCTGGTCGTCGACGGGCAGCTGCACGCGGTCGCGGTCGTGCGGGGCGGTCGCCGGGTCGCCGGCTCCGACCCGGGACCCGAGGAGGACTCGTGGAGGTCGTGATCGTCCCGTCCGCGGACGAGGCGGGGCGGGTGGTCGCCGACATCGTGGCGGGAGCCCTCGCGACCGGCGCCCGGACGCTGGGTCTCGCGACCGGCTCCTCCCCCGTGGGCGCCTACCGCGAGCTGGCGCGGCGGCACCGGGAGGAGGGCCTGAGCTTCGCGGGCATCCGCGCGTTCCTGCTGGACGAGTACGTCGGCCTGGCCGCGAGCCACCCGCAGTCCTACGCCCGCGTCATCCGCGCCGACTTCGTCGACCACGTCGACCTGGCGTCGGACGACGTCCACGGCCCCGACGGCGCCACGGACGACGTCCTGGAAAAGGCGCGACGCTACGACGCCCACCTACGGGCCGCCGGTCCGCTGGACGTGCAGATCCTCGGCACGGGGGCCAACGGTCACCTGGGCTTCAACGAGCCCGGCTCCTCCCTGGCGTCCCGGACGCGGGTCAAGACCCTCACCCAGCAGACCCGCCGCGACAACGCCCGCTTCTTCCCCGAGGGCGAGCAGGTTCCCCAGCACGTCATCACCCAGGGCCTCGGCACGATCCTCGAGGCCCGCCACCTCGTGCTCGTCGCCACCGGACGCACCAAGGCCGCGGCGGTCGCGGCAGCGGTCGAGGGGCCGGTCAGCGCATTCTGCCCGGCCTCGGTCCTCCAGCTGCACCCCCACGCCACCGTCGTCGTGGACGAGCTCGCCGCACGGCGCCTGCAGCTGGCGGACTACTACCGGCACGTGGCGGCGAAGAAGCTGCCGGGGCAGGGATTCTGACCGTGATCGGATCCAGCGCAGCGAGCGGTTCCGTCGTCGGTCTGGACCTCGGCGGCACGGGCATCAACGGCGCACGCCTGAGCCTGCACGGTGAGGTCCTGGAGCGGGTCACCATCCCCACACCGGTGGCCGAGGGGCCGACCGCCGTGGTGCGGGCCGTGGTCGAGGCGGCACGATCGCTCACGTGTCCCGACACGATCGGGGTGGGCGTGTGCTCGGCCGGCCTCGTCGACACGGGCGCCGGGGTGGTCCGCCGCGCGGGCAATCTCGGCCTGCGCGACGTCCCGCTCGCGCGGATCGTGCGGGAGGCCGTGGGCCTGCCCGTGACGCTGGAGCACGACGCCAGGGCGGCCTGCCTCGCCGAGCACCGGCTGGGCGCCGGCCGTGGCGTGGGGGACCTGCTGCTCGTCGCCCTGGGCGCCGGCTTGTCCGCGGGCGTGCTCACCGGTGGCCGGCTCGTGCCGGGTTCGCTGGGCTTAGGCGGGGAGATCGGGCATGCCCCCGTGCACCCGGACGGAGAGGGCTGCCCGTGCGGCCAACGCGGATGCCTGGAGGTCTACGCCTCGGCCGGAGGGATGGTCCGCCGCTACCGATCCGCGGGGGGCGACCCCGCACTGAGCGCCGCGGACATGGCCCACGCCGTCGACCGCGACCCGCTCGCCGGTCGCATCTGGACGGAGGGCATGGAAGCCCTCGGCCTGGGGCTGCGGAGCGCGATCCTCCTGCTGGATCCGGGGCTCGTGGTCCTGGCCGGAGGGCTCACCGGTGCCGGCGAGCGCCTCGCGGCCCCCGTCCGGACCGCAGTGGCCGGCGGTCTGGCCTGGCGTCGACCGCCGCCGATCACGATCTCCACGCTCGGGGCCGAGGCGGGTGTCCACGGGGCGGCGCTGGTCCTGCTGGACAGCACCGGCCGGAGATGACCTAGGCCAGGCCGAGGTCGGAGAGCTCGTAGGCGGCCCGGTACTCGAAGCCGGCCGCCTCGACCGCCGCGCGCGCCCCGCGGTCGACGATCACGGCCACCGCGATGACCTCAGCCCCGGCCTCCTGCAGCGCTTCCGCAGCGGTGAGGGGGCTGCCCCCGGTCGTGGAGACGTCCTCGACGACGAGCACCGCGCGCCCGGCGACGTCCGGCCCTTCGATGCGGCGCTGCAGGCCGTGCGCCTTGCCCTCCTTGCGGACGACGCAGGCGTCGAGGAACCCCTCGCCCGCCGACGCCGCGTGCAGCATCGCCGTGGCCACCGGGTCGGCGCCCAGGGTGAGCCCGCCGACGACGTCGTAGCGCAGGTCGCCGGTGAGCTGGCGCATCACGCGGCCGACCAGCGGGGCGCCCTCGTGGTGCAGCGTGAGCCGGCGCATGTCGATGTACCAGTCCGCCTCCTGCCCGGAAGAGAGCGTCACCTTTCCGTGCACGACCGCGAGGTCGACGATCAGGTCGAGCAGGCGGTCGCGGTCGGGATGCGTGGCCCCGTTCCAGGGGCCCGCGCCGAGGGACGACGTGTGGGGGGGAGCGGGGTCCTTCTCCATGTGCCCGAGCCTAGGGGCTCAGCCGACCAGGACCTCGACCGAGTGCAGGCCCGTGGAGCCGGCGGGGAAGGGATCGGCGCGCTCGTCGGTCTGCACCTCGCCGTCGGCACCGGTGGCGCGCACCGTGAGGACGTGCCGGCCGGGCGTGAAGTCGTGGGGCAGCACCCACTGGCGCCACAGGTCGGCGTCCACCTCGGGTGACAGCCGGGCCTCCGCCCAGTCCCCGTCGTCCACGCGCACCTCGACCTTCGCGATGCCGCGGGTCTGGGCCCAGGCGACGCCGGCGATCGCGCGGCGCCCGGCCGGGAACTCCCGCCGCATGTCGGGGGTGTCGATGCGCGAGGCGATGCGGATGGGCCCGTCCACCGCCCAGTCCCGCTCGATCCAGTAGGCGTCGAACGCGTCGAACGTCGTCGCCTCGATGGAGACCAGCCACTTGCAGGCCGAGACGTAGCCGTAGAGGCCGGGGATGATCATCCGCACCGGGAAGCCGTGGATGACCGGGAGCGGCTCGCCGTTCATGCCGAAGGCGAGCATCGCGTCCTCGACCTCGAGCGCGCTCCGGGTCGGCGCCCCGATCGTCATCCCGTCCTCCGACCGGCACAGCAGCTGGTCGCTGCCGGGGCGGAGGCCGTTCTCCCGCAGCAGGGCCGCCAGGGGGACGCCGATCCAGCGCGCGCTGCCCACGAGGGCGCCCCCGACCTCGTTGGAGACGCAGGTGAGCGTGATGTCCCGCTCGATCACGTCGTCGCGCTCGAACAGGTCGTCGAGGGTGTAGGTGCGCGGGGAGTCGAACATCCCGGTCAGCTCGAGCCGGTAGTCCGCCGGCCGGATGCGCGGAGCGATCAGCGCGGTGTCGATCCGGTAGAACTCGCCGTTGCGCGTGGTCAGGGGGGTGAGGCCCTCGATCCCCCGGGAGAGGTCCGCGCCCGCGGGCAGCGCGGCGGCCGGGGACGACGGCGTCGGCAGGCGGATGCCGGCGCGCAGCGAGGTGACCTCGGTGCTGCGCTGCAGCAGCCGACCGCCGCCCCCGGTGACCGCGGCGACGCCGACGGCGGCCGCACCGGTGAGGAAGAACCGGCGGCGGTCCAGTCCGGCTCCGTTGCGGTCGCCGGCGGCGAGGACCGCGCGCAGCCGCCCGACGAGCGGCCGGTCCGCTGCGGGCGCCGTCCCGGGCGCGGAGGCCGGCGCCGTCGCGAGCGGGGCGAGGAGCGCCAGCAGCGCGAGGACCCCGGCGGCCGTGCCGGCCAGCGAGGGCAGCACGTCGGCCGGAGCGCCCGCGGGCCGGGTGAGGGCGGCCAGGGCGCCGACGGTCCCGAACAGCACGACCCCGAGGACGGCGAGGCGACGGTCCCGCAGCCCGAGGACGCCGACGAGCAGCGCGTACAGGGCGACGACGACCAGCGTGCCGGCGACCAGGGCGGTCTTGTCGTCCTCGCCGAAGGTGCGGATGGCGAAGGCGGTGACCGGCTCGGGCACCAGCGCGATGACGGCGTCCCCGACGGCGATGACCGGTGATGCCGCCGGGCCGACGAACCCGGCGACGAGCTCGCCGACACCGAGGGCGACCGCCGCGGCGAGCAGCCCTGCCAGGGCGGCGAGGCCCCGCCGGGCCCGGCCGGGGCCTGCCGGGGCGACCGGATCGGGGGCGCGCAGAGTCGTCGTCACGCCCTCTCTTCGGGGCCCGGGCCGATCGGGATTCATCCCCCGATGATCGGTCGCCGCCGGAACTGCCAGGCTGGGCGGGTGCCGACCGACCCGTCCCCCGCCCCGTCCGCCCGCCCGGCCATGCCGCCCTCGGTGCGGGTCGCCGTCGGCGTCCTGGCCGTCCTCGCGCTCCTGCTGCTGTCCAACGCCCTGCTGCTCTGGGCCGGTTTCGACGTCGCCGTGGACCGCGTCGTCGACGAGACCGACGACATCACCCGCGCGGAGGCCGAGCAGTTCGTCCTGCTGTCCCTGGTGCCCTACCTGCTGCTCGGTGTCGTCCTGGCCGTTGCCGCCGTCTTCCTGGTGCGGCGGAAGGGCTGGGCGAGGGTGACCGGCGTCGCCGCCACCGCGGCACTCGCCCTGCTGACCGTGGTCAGCGTGCTCTCGTCCGGCGGGATCACGGTGGCCTCGCTGCTGCTGCTCGTGCTCTCGATCGCCGGCCTGACCAGCCTGATGGCGGGCACGACCCGCGCCTGGCTGCCCGGCGCGGAGCGGCCCGCTTGATCAGTGCTGCTGGCCGTATGTCCGCGCCCAGCCCATGTAGCGGTACCAGTCGTTGCTGGGCTTGAGCGCCAGCAGCACGATGCCCGCGACCAGCGCCAGCAGCTGGAACATGCTGAGCGCGGAGAGGAAGTCGGTCGCGCCGGTGCCGCCACCGAGCGTGCCGAAGCCGCTCAGGAGGGCCAGGCCACCCAGCACCCACAGCGTGATCCGCGCCCAGTTCCGGCCCCGCCAGGCCCACCAGATGAACAGCGCGTGCAGCACGACCAGCACCAGCCCGATGACGGCGAACACCAGGATGGCGGTGCGCAGGACCTCGTCGGTGATCTCGGGGTCGTTCGTCTCCAGCGACGCCTGCCGGACGAGGTCGTCGATGTCGGCGAAGGCCACGAGCGCGCCCACCAGGCCCAGCACGAAGTTGACGACGAAGGCGCCGATGCCGGCCCGCACGGTCAGCGGCTGCTCGGCCGAGCCGGGCGGGGGCGGCGGCACGTAGGGCGCGCCGTACCCGGACCACTGCTGCCCCGGCTGCTGCCAGCCCTGCGGGGGCGGCGGCGCCTCCCACCCCTGCTGGGGCGGAGCACCCCAGCCCTGCTGCGGAGGCGGTGGGGCGCCCCAGCCCTGCGGGGGCGGGGCACCCCACCCCTGCTGCGGAGGAGGCGGCGGGGCGTTCCAGCCCTGCGGAGCAGCCGGCTCGGAACCGCCCTCGGGGCGCCCCGTGGGCTCCCCGTGCGCGCCGCCCTGGTCCGACGTCATGTCTGCTGCCTCCCCGCCTCGGTGTGCCTCCCGATCATGGCCGACGCGTCCAGCCGGGCCCGCCCCAGCCCCGCGACGATCAGCCCCGCGTGACGCTCAGGCCGGCGTCGCCCTCGGTGACGTCGGCCGGCCAGTCGACGACGACCTCGTCGCCGTCCCGGATCTCGCCGGACAGGAGGGCCCGGGCGAGCTGGTCGCCGATGGCCGACTGCACCAGCCGGCGCAGCGGGCGGGCGCCGTAGACGGGGTCGAACCCGTTGAGCGCCAGCCACTCCTTCGCCGCGTCGGTGACCCGCAGGGTGAGCCGCCGTCCCGCCAGCCGCCGGGCCAGCACGCCGACCTGGATGTCGACGATGCCGGCGAGCTCCTCGGTGCCCAGCGCCCGGAAGATCACGACGTCGTCGAGCCGGTTGAGGAACTCCGGCTTGAAGTGCGCGCGGACGACCTCCTGCACCGCCGTGCGGCGGCTGTCCTCGGGCACCGACTGGTCGGCGATGATCTGCGAGCCCAGGTTCGACGTCAGGATCAGCAGCGTGTTCCGGAAGTCGACCGTGCGGCCCTGCCCGTCGGTGAGCCGGCCGTCGTCGAGCACCTGCAGGAGCACGTCGAAGACGTCGGGGTGCGCCTTCTCGACCTCGTCGAGCAGCACCACCGTGTACGGGCGGCGCCGCACCGCCTCGGTGAGCTGGCCGCCGGCCTCGTAGCCGACGTAGCCGGGGGGCGCCCCGACCAGCCGGGCCACCGAGTGCTTCTCGGAGTACTCGCTCATGTCGACGCGGACCATCGCCCGCTCGTCGTCGAACAGGAACTCCGCCAGCGCCTTGGCCAGCTCGGTCTTGCCGACGCCGGTGGGCCCGAGGAACAGCCAGGAGCCGGTGGGACGGTCGGGGTCGGCGACGCCGGAGCGCGCCCGGCGGACGGCGTCGGCGACGGCGCGGACGGCGTCGGGCTGGCCGACGACCCGCTTGGCCAGCTCGTCCTCCATGCGCAGGAGCTTCTGGGTCTCGCCCTCGAGCAGCCGGCCGGCGGGGATGCCGGTCCAGGCCTGGACGACCTCCGCGATGTCGTCGGGGCCGACCTCCTCCTTGAGCATGGAGTCGCCGGTCTCGACCGACGTCTCGGCCTCGGCGAGGGACTTCTCCAGCTGCGGGAGCCGGCCGTAGCGCAGCTCCGCGACGTGGGCGAGGTCGCCGTCCCGCTCGGCGCGCTCGGCCTCCAGGCGCAGGCGCTCCAGCTCCTCCTTGATGGCCTGGATGCGGCCGATCGCGCTCTTGTCCTGCTGCCAGCGGGCGGTCAGCTCGGCCAGCTCCTGGCGCCGGTCGGCCAGGTCGGCCCGCAGCGCCGCCAGCCGCTCGAGCGAGGACGGGTCGTCCTCCTTGGACAGCGCCATCTCCTCGATCTCGAGCCGGCGCACCGCCCGCTCGACCTCGTCGACCTCGACGGGCCGGCTGTCGATCTCCATGCGCAGCCGGCTGGCCGCCTCGTCGACCAGGTCGATCGCCTTGTCCGGCAGGAAGCGGGCCGTGACGTACCGGTCCGACAAGGTGGCGGCGGCGACGATCGCGGTGTCGGTGATGCGGACGCCGTGGTGCACCTCGTAGCGCTCCTTGAGCCCGCGGAGGATGCCGATGGTGTCCTCGACGCTGGGCTCGCCCACGAGCACCTGCTGGAAGCGGCGCTCGAGGGCGGGGTCCTTCTCGATGTGCTCCCGGTACTCGTCCAGGGTCGTGGCACCGACCATGCGGAGCTCCCCGCGGGCGAGCATCGGCTTGATCATGTTGCCGGCGTCCATGGCGGACTCACCGGTCGCGCCGGCACCCACGATGGTGTGCAGCTCGTCGATGAAGGTGACCACCTGGCCCTCGGCGTCGGAGATCTCCTGGAGGACGGCCTTGAGCCGCTCCTCGAACTCGCCGCGGTACTTGGCGCCGGCCACCATCGCGCCCAGGTCCAGCGACATGAGCCGCTTGCCCTTGAGGCTCTCGGGCACGTCGCCGGCGACCATGCGCTGGGCCAGGCCCTCGACGATCGCCGTCTTGCCGACGCCGGGCTCGCCGATGAGGACCGGGTTGTTCTTGGTGCGCCGCGAGAGCACCTGCACCACGCGGCGGATCTCGGTGTCCCGGCCGATGACCGGGTCGATCTTGCCCTCGCGGGCGCGCTCGGTGAGGTCGACGGCGTACTTCTCCAGGGCCTGGAAGGTGCCCTCGGGATCGGGCGTGGTGACCTTGCGGGTGCCGCGGACCGTGCGGAAGGCCGCCAGCAGGGCGTCGCGCGTGGCCCCGGCCCCGCTCAGCACCGAGCCTGCCTCGCCGCCGGCGCCGGCCAGCCCCACCAGCAGGTGCTCGGTGGAGATGTACTCGTCGCCCAGGGCGCTGGCCTGCGCCCCGGCGTCGTTCATCACGCGGAGGAACTCGCGCGTCGGCGAGGGCGCGGGCACGGTCGCCCCGCTGACGCTGGGCAGCCGGCGCACGGCGGCCTCGGCCTTCGCGCGGACGTCGGCCGCATCGGCGCCGACGGCCTTCAGCAGCGGGGCGGCGATGCCGTCGTCCTGCTCCAGCAGTGCCGCCAGCAGGTGCAGCGGCTCCAGGGCGGCCTGGCCACGGGCGACCGCGAGCCGCTGGGCGGCGGCGATGGCCTCCTGCGAACGGGTGGTCAGCTTGCTCTCCATGGGCGCGGACCGGGTCCTTCCGTCTGTCGTGCCTGGTGCCGCCTCGTGGGCGGCTGCATGATCGCTGTGAAGAACGACCGAGGAGTTGAGTCTGTTCCACTCAACCCTGGCGAGTCCACCCGCCGCACCGGGAGCCGGCTCACGCCACGTCCGGGTGCTCGGCCGCTGGCTTCTACGCTCACGCGCCCTAGACTCGGGTCATGACCGCCCTGCCGGCGCCGAGCGTGGCGCTCGACGACCAGCTCTGCTTCGCGCTGTACGCGGCCTCACGGGCCGTGACCGCGCGCTACCGGCCCATGCTCGAGGCCATCGGTCTCACCTATCCGCAGTACCTGGTCATGATGCTGCTCTGGGAAGAGGACCACCAGACCGTGGGGCAGCTGGGTTCCCGCCTGGCGCTGGACAGCGGCACGCTGTCCCCGCTGCTCAAGCGACTCACCGCCGCCGGTCTGGTCACCCGGCACCGCCGCGTCGAGGACGAGCGCTCCGTGGCGATCGCGCTGACCGACGAGGGTCGCGCGCTGCAGGACAAGGCCGTCGGCATCTCGCAGGAGATGATCGGGGCCATCGGGTTCGACACCCAGGAGTTCGCCGAGCTCAAGGGCCGACTGCAGCAGCTGATCGAGCGGGTGAACAGCGGAGAAGCCGTCTGCTGAGTGCGTTGACCTCGCACGTCAGCGGGTAGGGGCTGCGTCGACGCGCCGTCCAGGAGCGGGCGGCGCCCGGCACGGAAGAAGTGACATGCCCACTCGCACCGCACGCACCGCCTGGAACGGCTCCCTGCAGGAGGGGTCCGGTCAGGTCGAGCTCTCCAGCTCCAAGGTCGGCACCTACGAGGTCTCGTTCCCGAAGCGGGCCGCCGACGAGGCCGGGGGCACCACCAGCCCCGAGGAGCTCATCGCGGCCGCCCACTCCTCCTGCTTCGCCATGGCGCTGTCCAACGAGATCGGCAAGGCCGGCGGGACGCCGACCGCGCTGGAGGTCACCGCGGACGTCACGCTCGGCCAGAAGGACGGCGCCTCGGCGATCACCGGCATCAAGCTGACCGTCCGCGGTGAGGTCGAGGGCCTGGACGCCGACGCCTTCCAGACCGCGGCCCAGGCGGCGAAGGTCGGCTGCCCGGTCAGCAAGGCGCTCGCCGGCACCGAGATCACCCTGGACGCCTCGCTGGAGAGCTAGACCCGGCACGACGACGAAGGCCCGGTCCCGCGAGGGGACCGGGCCTTCGTGCTGTCGGCATGCGGCCCCGTTGCAGGCCCCGGCGCGAGCCTGCGAGCGGTGGGGGGCAACGGGGTCCTTCTACTGCTCGCCGGCCTCGCGCTGCAGGCGCTCCTCGCCGCTCTCCGTGCCGAGCGCGATCTCGCGGATCAGCAGGATGGTCACCACCGCGATCACCGCGACCACGGCCGAGACGAGGAAGATCCGCCCGGTGGCGTCGCCGTAGGCCAGCCGGATGAGCTCCTGGACGGGACCCGGCGCATCCGCCAGGTCGGCCAGTCCGACGTCCCCCGAGCCGGCGGCCTCGGCCGCGCCGGGGATGCCCTCGAGCCGCTCGGCGATGATCCCGCCGACCCGACCAGACAGCACCGCACCCAGCACCGACACACCGACCGTGCCGCCCAGGCTGCGGAAGAAGGCCACCGCGGAACTGGCCGCGCCCAGGTCCTTGGCCGCCACGGTGTTCTGCACGGCGAGCACGAGGTTCTGCATGGTGGCCCCGATGCCGACGCCCAGCACGAACAGGAAGCCGCACAGCGCCACGATGTTCGTCTCGTGGTCGATGGTGGACAGCAGGGCGAACCCGACGACCACCAGCAGCGAGCCGCCGACGAGGAAACGCTTCCACCGCCCGGTCCGGGTGATCAGCAGGCCCGAACCGGTCGAGGAGAGCAGCAGCCCGGCCACCATGGGGACGGTGAGCAGACCGGCCGCCGTCGGCGAGTAGCCGCGCGAGATCTGCAGGTACTGGCCGAGGAAGACCGTCGACCCGAACATCGCCACACCGATCGCGGTGCTGGCGGCGATGGCCAGCGTCGTCGTCCGGTCGAGGAAGAGCCGCAGCGGGACGATCGGCTCCTTGGCGCGCAGCTCCGTGACGATGAACGCCGCGATCGCCAGCCCGCCGCCGGTGACGTAGAACGCCGTCTCGGTGGAGGCCCAGTCGAAGCTGTTGCCGGCCAGGGTGACCCAGATGAGCAGCGTGGAAACTCCGGCGGTGAGGAACGCCGCCCCCATGTAGTCGATGTGCACCTCGCGCTTGGTCACCGGCAGGTGCAGGGTGCGCTGCAGCAGCACCAGGGCGGCCGCGGCGAAGGGGACGACGACGTAGAAGCACCAGCGCCAGCCGAGCCAGCTGGTGTCGACCAGCAGCCCGCCGATCAGCGGGCCGCCGACGGTGGACACCGCCATGACGCTGCCGAGCAGGCCGGAGTACCGGCCGCGCTCGCGCGGGCTGATCATCGCCGCCATCGCGATCTGCACGAGGGCCTGCAGCCCGCCGAGACCCAGTCCCTGCAGGACACGCCAGGCGATGAGCGTCTCCACCGACTGGGACAGCCCGGCCAGCATCGAGCCGACGATGAAGATCACGATGGCGAGCTGGAGCAGCAGCTTCTTGCTGAACAGGTCCGAGAGCTTGCCCCAGATCGGGGTGGACGCGGTCGACGCCAGCAGGGTGGCGGTGACGATCCAGGTGTACTGGCTCTGCGAGCCCCGCAGGTCGGTGATGATCGTGGGCAGGGCGTTGGAGACGATCGTCCCCGACAGGAACGCCACGAACATCGCCAGCATCATCCCGGACAGCGCCGAGAGGATCTGCCGGTGCGTCATGCGCCCCTGCTGCTCGACGGGGGCCTCGACGGCCGGCCGATCGACGGTGCTGGTCATGCTTCTCCTGGACTGCTGCGGGGGGCGTTCGTGCGTGGTGGCCGGAACGGCGCGGACCCGGCTCATCGGCGGGCCTCCTGCGGTTCCGGGCGGGCCGAGCGGGGCGCCGGGACGGCCACCTCGATGTCGGCCCGGAGGCGGTCGAGCAGGTCGGTCAGCCGGCGGGCGTCGTGCTCGCTCCAGCCGGAGAGGGCGGCGAGCGCCCAGTCGGCGCGCATGGCGCGCGTCGCGGCGAGGGCCTCGGTGCCCTGCCGTGTGAGCCGGAACAGGGTGGCCCGGCCGTCGCGGGGGTCGGGGCGGCGCTCCACGTAGCCCGAGCGCTCGAGGACGGCGAGCTGCCGGCTGGCCACGGAGACGTCGACGCCGGCGCGTGCGGCGAGCGTGCTGCACCGCTGGTCGCCGTCCTGCTCGAGGGGCAGGAGCAGCGTCCAGCCGAAGGACGGCAGCTCACCGTAGAGCTGGGTGGCCGCGCGCGTGCTGACGTGGCGGCCGGTCCGGATGAGCTGGGCGATGCTGGCGGTCAGCCGGTCCCGCGTGCCGGGACTGATGGACATGGGACGAGATCCTGACGGTCGGAAAGCGTGCAGAGTGCAACCATAAGCCTCTTGGTTGTTGTCTGCAACGAACGACGCGTCGGCGTTCTTCCCGCCCTGTCGTCTACTCCTCGCCGGCCTCGCGGGCCCGCGCTTCGCCGATCCGGTTGAGCCGGTGCAGCAGCTCGGCCAGCGTGGCGACGTCCTGGGCGGGCCAGTCCCCGAGATCGGCCTCCCAGCGCTCGCGGCGGGCGTCGCGGATCTGTGCGAGCCGGGCGGCTCCCTCGGCCGACGGCGTCAGCACCTGGGCCCGCCGGTCATCGGGGTCCGCGCTGCGGTCGACCAGGCCGAGGCCCACCAGGCTGGCCACCTGGCGGCTCACCGTGCTCTTGTCCAGGCCGAGGCGTGCGACGAGGTCGCTGGCGCGCAGCGGGCCGGCGTCCTGCAGCAGGGCGAGCAGGCCGAAGGCGGCGCCATCGAGGTCCGGGTGCAGCTGAGTGGCCAGCCGGGAGGAGATCGCCCTGGCGCGCCGCAGCAGCAGGCCGATCTCGCGTTCGAGCTCGACGAAGGCGGCGTGCGGGTCGAGCTCGCTCACCGACCGCTCCGGGGGCGCCACACGACCAGGGCGTTCCCCGGCCGGCGCTGGGGCACGAGGTCGGCCCGGTAGCCCACCGGGACCGCCGCCTCGGCGGCCATCCGGCGGTGCTCGCTGTGCTCGAGCTCGGCCAGCAGCTCGTGCACCCGCGCCTGCAGCGCCTCCACCTGCGACTCGAGCTCGATGATCCGCTTGATCCCGGCGAGGTTGACGCCGTCCTCCTGGGACAGCCGCTGGACCTCGCGGAGCAGCGCCACGTCGCGTGGGCTGTAGCGGCGGCCGCCGCCGGGCGTGCGCCCGGGGCTGACCAGGCCGAGCCGGTCGTACTGGCGCAGCGTCTGCGCATGCATGCCGGCCAGCTCGGCCGCCACGGAGATCACGAAGACCGGCGCGTCCTCGGCGACCGACCGCGCGGCGCCCCCGGTCGGGTCGACCGGGCCGCTCATCGCTCGCCTCCCGCCTGGAGGGCCGCGGTGATCTGCGGACGCGGGTCCTCGTCCATCTCCTCGGCCAGCTGCTCGATGAGCTTGCGCTCGGCCGGCGTCAGGCGGACCGGCACCGCGACGTCGAGGGTCACCAGCAGGTCGCCGGTGCGCCCCTTCGCCGGGACGCCGCGCCCGCGCACGCGCAGGGTGCGGCCGCTCGCGGTGCCGGCGGGGACCTTGAGCGACACCGTGCCGTCGAGGGTGGGCACGGTCAGCGTCGTCCCCAGGGCCGCCTCGGCGAAGCTGATGGGCACGGTGAGCGTCAGGTCGTCGTCCTTGCGCCCGAACAGC
Organism: Blastococcus aurantiacus; assembly: GCF_900102425.1. GTDB lineage: Bacteria > Actinomycetota > Actinomycetes > Mycobacteriales > Geodermatophilaceae > Blastococcus > Blastococcus aurantiacus. Next base: position 207,131 of record NZ_FNBT01000006.1, on the reverse strand, counting down.
GCGTGCTCGGAGACGTGGACGACGACGAAGAGGTCGCCGGCCGGGCCACCGCGCCGTCCCGGGGCGCCCTTGCCGGCCAGCCGGATGCGCTGACCGTCCCGGACGCCGGCCGGGATGCGGACGGTGATCGTGCGGGTCTGGCTGGTGATGCCGCTGCCCGAGCAGGTCGGGCAGGGGTCGTCGACGACCGAGCCGGTGCCGCGGCAGTTGCGGCAGGGCTCGGAGAACGCGAACGCCCCCTGGCTGCGGCTGGTGACTCCGGCGCCCGAGCACACCGGGCAGGTGTGCGGGCTGGTGCCCGGCTTCGCGCCGCTGCCCGCGCACGTCGGGCAGCTGCCCGGGCTCTGCATGCGCAGCGGCACGGTCACCCCGAGGACGGCCTCCTCGAAGGAGAGGGTCGCCTCGGTCTCGACGTCCTGACCGCGGGCCGGGCCCGAGGCCGCCTGGCTGCGGGCCCGCGCGCCTCCCCCTGCGCCGCCGAAGAGGCCGCCGAGCAGGTCACCGAGCCCACCGGGGCCACTGGCGCCCCGGGCACCGGCGCCGGCGCCGCCCGCGGCGCCGGCGTTGAACAGGTCGCCGAAGTCGAAGGTCTGACCGCCGCCGGGGAAGCCGCCCCCGCCGGGGAAGCCGGCGCGAGCGCCGGCCCCGCCGGCCCCGAACAGCCGCCGGGCCTCGTCGTACTCACCGCGCCGCTTGGGGTCGGACAGCACGTCGTAGGCCTCGGAGACCTCCTTGAACCGGGACTCCGCCTCGGCGTTGCCGGGGTTCTTGTCCGGGTGCAGCTCCTGGGCGAGCTTGCGGTACGCCTTCTTGATCTCGGCGGCGTCGGCGCCCTGGGGGACGCCCAGCGCGCCGTAGTAGTCCTTTTCGATGAAGTCACGGGTGCTCATCGGGTGTCCCCCTCCCTGCGGGTCAGTCGGACGCCGCGGCGCCCGGGTCGGCCGGCACGGCGCCGTCGCCGGCGGGTGCCGGGTTCTCCGGCTCGGTCACCGCGACCATCGCCGTCCGCAGCACCCGGTCGCCGCGGCGGAAGCCCTGCCGCAGCACCGTCGTCGCGGTCGGCACGGTCACGTCGGCGGACGTGTCGTGCATGACCGCCTCGTGCAGCGACGGGTCGAAGGCGTCACCGGCCGCGCCGAACGCCTCCACACCCAGGCCGTCGAGCAGGCCCAGGATGCGGTCGGCCACCAGCTTGAACGCGCCGGTCAGGTCGCCGTGGTCCCGCGCCCGCTCGATGTCGTCGACGATCGGGAACAGGCCGGTGGCGAACCGCTCGGCCGCCTGGTCGACGACGAGGGTCCGGTCCCGGTCCACCCGGCGCCGGTAGTTGGCGTACTCCGCGGTGACCCGCTGCAGGTCCTCGGTCCGCTCGGCCAGCTGCGCGGACAGGTCGTCCCCGCCCCCATCGGCCGACGGCGCCTGCTGCGGCTGGTCGTCCACGGGCATCTCGTGCTCGCTCATCTGCTCCCCTGCGACGGTCGGGCCGGGCGGGGCACCGGCCGGCTGCTCGCCGGCCGGTGCCCGCACCTCACCACTGATCGGGTCGATGCGCCGCTTGTCGCGGATGACGACCCGCGGCTGCTCCTCCCCGCTTGTCATCGGCGGTCGTTGTCCTCGTCGACGATCTCGGCGTCGACGACGTCGTCGTCAGCCGTCGTGGACCCACCGGGCGCTGCGCCCTCGGCACCCGGCGCGCCCTCAGCGCCGGCCGCCTCGCCCGCCTGGGCGTAGAGCGCGCCGCCGACCTCCTGGGAGACCCGGGCGACCTTCTCCTGGGCGGTCTTGATCGCCTCGATGTCCGAGCCGCCCAGCGCGCTGCGCAGGTCGGTCAGCGCCTCACCGAGCTCGTCCTTCTTCTCGGCCGGGATCTTGTCGCCGTTCTCGGCCAGGAACTTCTCGGTCTGGTACTGCAGCGACTCGGCCAGGTTGCGGGTCTCGGCCTCGTCCCGGCGCTTCTTGTCCTCCTCGGCGTGGGCCTCGGCGTCCTTCATCATCCGCTCGATGTCGTCCTTGGGGAGCGCCGAGCCGCCGGTGATCGTCATCGACTGCTCCTTGCCCGTGCCCAGGTCCTTCGCGGTGACGTGCACGATGCCGTTGGCGTCGATGTCGAAGGCGACCTCGATCTGCGGGACGCCGCGGGGCGCCGGGGGCAGACCGGTGAGCTCGAACATGCCGAGCTTCTTGTTGTACATCGCCATCTCGCGCTCGCCCTGGAACACCTGGATCTGCACGGAGGGCTGGTTGTCGTCGGCCGTCGTGAAGATCTCGGAGCGCTTGGTCGGGATCGTGGTGTTGCGCTCGATGAGCTTGGTCATGATCCCGCCCTTGGTCTCGATGCCCAGGGACAGCGGGGTGACGTCGAGGAGCAGGACGTCCTTGACCTCGCCACGGAGGACACCGGCCTGGAGCGCGGCACCGATGGCCACGACCTCGTCGGGGTTGACGCCCTTGTTGGGCTCCTTGCCGCCGGTGAGCTCCTTGACCAGGTCGCTGACGGCGGGCATGCGGGTGGAACCACCCACGAGGACGACGTGGTCGATCTGGCCCACGGAGATGCCGGCGTCCCGGACGACCTGGTTGAACGGTGCGCGGCACCGGTCGAGCAGGTCCTGGGTCATCCGCTGGAACTCGGCGCGGGTGATCGTGACGTCGAGGTGCAGGGGGCCCTCGGCGCCGGCGGTGATGTAGGGCAGGTTGATGTTGGTCGACTGTGCGCCCGACAGCTCGATCTTGGCCTTCTCGGCGGCCTCGCGGAGGCGCTGCATGGCCAGCTTGTCCTTGGACAGGTCGATGCCGTTGGAGGCGTTGAAGGTCTTGACCAGGTGGTCCATGACCTTCTGGTCCCAGTCGTCACCACCGAGGTGGTTGTCACCGGCGGTGGCCTTCACCTCGATGACGCCGTCCCCGATCTCGAGCAGGGAGACGTCGAAGGTGCCGCCACCGAGGTCGAAGACGAGGATCGTCTGCTCGGTCTCGCCCTTGTCCAGGCCGTAGGCCAGCGCGGCCGCGGTCGGCTCGTTGACGATGCGCAGGACGTTGAGGCCCGCGATCTCACCGGCCTCCTTGGTGGCCTGGCGCTGCGCGTCCTCGAAGTAGGCGGGGACGGTGATGACGGCGTCGGTGACCGGCTCGCCCAGGTAGGTCTCGGCGTCCCGCTTCAGCTTCTGCAGCGTGCGGGCGCTGATCTCCTGCGCGGTGTACTTCTTGCCGTCGATCTCGTCCGTCGTCCACGTGGTGCCCATGTGGCGCTTGACCGAGCGGATGGTGCGGTCGACGTTGGTGACGGCCTGGTTCTTGGCCGACTGGCCGACGAGGACCTCGCCGTTCTTGGCGAAGGCGACGACCGACGGGGTGGTGCGCGAACCCTCGGAGTTGGCGATGACCGTGGGCTCACCGCCCTCGAGGACGGTGACGACGGAGTTCGTGGTGCCGAGGTCGATACCGACAGCTCGTGCCATGGGGATGGCCTCTCTTCCGTGTGCTGGGGTGGTTCTGGTCCGTGTGGGGAGTCGAGCCCGACCGCCTTGCGCGAGGTCCGCTCAACTTTCCTGCCCACCATAACGGCAGGGTCCGGGAACGTGTTCCCGGGGCGGCGCGGCCTTCGCCCGGAAGCCGCCGCGCAGTCGTGGGGCCGCCGCACACCCCGGCTGGACCGCCGCACGGCGGCTCTCGCGACCGGCTGTCCACAGCGCGGCACCGCGATCGGAGCTCTGTGACCGAGACTCGCGCGGTGCATCCCCTGCTCCGTGCGGCGGCCGAGCGTCGGCTCGGGGTCTTCACCGCAGCCGACGTCCGCCGTGCCGCGTACGACCACTCGGAGGTCCGGCAGCTGTGCGCGTCCGGCCGGTGGGTGCGCCTCCGGCGCGGCGTCTACATCGCCGCCGACGACGTGCCGGCCACGGACGACGCGCAGGCCCGGGACGAGGTGGCGTGCATGGCCGTGCTGCTGCACCTCGGCAGGCCGCACACCGCGGTCAGCCACACGACGGCGGCCCGCCTCCGGGGATGGCCGCTCCCCCGCGACACCGACCGGACCGTCCGGCTGACCGATCCCGACCGCTGGCGGCGTGGCCAGGGCTTCGTCATGTCCCGAGCACCGCTCCCTCCTGGCGACGTCGTCCGTCGGGGACCGCTGCGCGTGACGAGCACCGCCCGCACCCTCGTCGACTGCGCCCGCGAGTGGCCGCTGGAGGACGCCGTCGTGGCGATGGACGCCGCGCTGCTCGCCGAGCACACGACTCCGGAGCAGTTGCGGCATGCGACGACGGCCGCCGCCCACTGGGCCGGCGCGCGGCGAGCGGTCCGGGCCGTGGAGCTGGCGGACGGGCGGGCGGAGTCACCGCTGGAGACGCGGGGCCGGCTGCGGATCGTCGGCGCCGGCCTGCCGACGCCCGAGCTGCAGGTGGAGATCCGGGTGGGCGGCCGGCTCGTCGCGGTCGTCGACGGGTGGTTCGACGACGCCGCCGTCGCGGTGGAGTTCGACGGGCGCGTGAAGTACACGGACCCGTGGCGCGACCGCTCCGCCGGGCAGGTGCTGTGGGAGGAGAAGCGTCGCGAGGACGCGTTGCGGGCGCTGGACATCCGCGTCGTCCGCATCGTCGACCCCGACGTGGGGCCCGGCTGGGCGGCGACGGAGCAGCGCCTGCGTCACCTCACGTCGACGCCCGGCCCCGCCGAGCGGAGGTTCACCGTGCACCCGCGCATCCGAGGGCTGTGCCGCAGCGGGTGAGCCGCGAGAGCCGCCGCGCTGCTGCGGGAGCCGCCGCGCCCGGTGGCTGCAAAGCCGCACGGTGGCTCTGGCGCACGGCGGTCGGAACGCCCGGAGGGGTGGTGGCCGGATCGTGATCACCGGCCTCCGACTACGCGCGAGTAGCCTGCTGGCACGCCAGCTATCGTGCGATCCGTGCGGGCACGCCGTGCCCGCATGCGTTCCGCGCGCCGGTCCCTTGACCGGCGCTGACGACGGCGCTTGCACCGACCACAGCTTCGCCGTCGCCGATCGGCGGACGGGAGTCAACCGACGCCGGCAGGCGTGCGGGGGAGGAAAAGATGACGGGCCCGCTGCAGATCGTCCTGGGGACGATCAGCGTCCTGTTCCTGATCGTGTCGTCCGTGCTCATCTACCGGGCCGTGCGGGCCATGGTGCGGATCATCCGCACCGGCCAGCCCGACGGCACCCGGTTCGGCCCGGTGAAGACCCGACTGAAGACCCTGGCGATCGAGTCCCTGGGCCACACCCGGATGCTCAAGTGGTCGTCCATCGGGATCGCGCACTGGTTCGTCTTCGTCGGGTTCTACGGCCTGTTCCTGACGCTGGTCGAGGCCTTCGGTGAGGTGTTCAACCCCGAGTTCCACCTCCCGCTGATCGGCACGTGGCCGCTGTGGAACCTGTTCGTCGACTTCATCGGCACCGGCACGATCCTCGGGATCATCTACCTGATCATCCGGCGCCAGCGCGACCACCCGCGTCGCCAGGGCCGCAAGAGCCGCTTCGCCGGCACCAACCAGGGCCGCGGCTACTTCGTCGAGTTCGTCGTCCTCACCGTGGGCCTGTGCATCCTCGGCATCCGCGCCGCCAAGATCGCCAGCGGCCTGGACGACGCCCCGACCTGGTCCCACCCGGTCGCGAGCCTCGTGTCGAACATCTTCCCGGACAACCCGGACGTCGTATCGATCGTCGCGTTCGTCAAGATCGTCGTCAGCCTGACCTGGCTGGTCGTCATCAGCCGGATCCTGAACATGGGTGTCGCCTGGCACCGGTTCAGCGCCTTCTTCAACATCTACTTCAAGCGCAACGCCGACGGCGCCCCCGCGCTGGGCCCGCTGCTCCCGATGACCTCGGGTGGCAAGCCGATCGACTTCGAGGACCCCGACGAGGACGCGATCTTCGGCCGCGGCAAGATCGAGGACTTCACCTGGAAGGGGATGCTGGACTTCAGCACCTGCACCGAGTGCGGGCGGTGCCAGAGCCAGTGCCCGGCGTGGAACACGGGCAAGCCGCTCAGCCCCAAGATGGTGATCATGGACCTCCGCGACCACCTCTACGCGAAAGCCCCCTACCTGCTGGGTGCCCAGACCGCGTCGGACACGGCCCCGGACTACGACGTCCTCAAGCCCAGCGACGAGCAGGTCTGGGCGTCGGGCTACGCGCGCATCGAGGGGACCAACGACGCGCAGGCCCACCGCCCGCTGGTCGGCACCCTCGAGGAGGGCGGGGTCATCGACCCCGACGTCCTGTGGAGCTGCACCAACTGTGGCGCCTGCGTCGAGCAGTGCCCGGTGGACATCGAGCACGTCGACCACATCAACGACATGCGTCGGTACCAGGTCCTCATCGAGAGCAACTTCCCCTCCGAGGCCGGCGTGATGCTGACCAACCTGGAGAAGCGGGGCAACCCGTGGGGCATGGGCGGCAACGTCCGCGAGGACTGGATCAAGGAGCTCGACTTCGAGGTCCGCATGGCCGACGGCCCGCTGCCCCACGACGTCGAGTACCTGTTCTGGGTCGGCTGCGCCGGCGCCGTCGACGACCGGGCCAAGAAGGTCACCAAGGCCGTCGCGGAGCTGCTGCACACCGCGGGCGTCGAGTTCGCCGTCCTGGGCAACGGGGAGACCTGCTCCGGTGACCCGGCCCGCCGCCTCGGCAACGAGTTCGTGTTCCAGCAGCTGGCCATGGAGAACGTCGAGACCCTCAACGGCGTCTTCGAGGGCCGCGTCCCCGGCACGCGCAAGATCGTGGCCACCTGCCCGCACTGCTTCAACTCGCTGGGCAAGGAGTACCCGCAGGTCGGAGGCGAGTACGAGGTCATCCACCACACGCAGCTGCTCGGCCAGCTGATCGAGGAGGGCCGGCTCGTCCCGGTCACTCCGATCGACCGCAAGGTGACCTACCACGACCCGTGCTTCCTGGGCCGGCACAACAAGGTCTACACGCCCCCGCGCGAGATCCTCGACTCCGTCCAGGGCCTCACCACGCAGGAGATGCACCGCTGCAAGGACCGCGGCTTCTGCTGCGGCGCCGGTGGTGCCCGCATGTGGATGGAAGAGAAGATCGGCAAGCGGATCAACGTCGAGCGCACCGAGGAGGCGCTCGAGCTGGATCCCGACGTCATCTCCACCGCGTGCCCGTTCTGCATCACGATGCTCTCCGACGCCCTCACGTCGAAGAAGCAGAACGGCGAGGCCGGCGAGCACGTCGAGGTCCTCGACGTCAGCCAGATCCTGCTGCGCTCGATGCAGCCGGTGGCGGCGGGCGTGCAGGGCGCGGCCTCCGGCGCCGACGTCGGCACCAAGGCCGACGACGTCGTCGGCCTGGACTCCGCCGCGACGGAGCACGACCCGAAGTAACGCAAGCCGGTAGCCGACGACGGCGCGTGTTCCCCGCCCGGGGAGCACGCGCCGTCGTCGTTCGCGGGCCCCCGCCCGGACGCCCGCGGCGGGGGGAGGACCATTCCTGCGTGACCCGCACCGCGCCCACCAGCACCGTTCCCGGCACCGGATCCGACCGGCGCGGCCTCGTGCTCATCGGCACCGCGATCGTCCTCACGGGGCTCAACCTCCGCACCGCCGTCAACAGCGTCGGTCCCGTGCTGGAGGAGATCGAGACCGCGCTGGGCGTCTCCAGCGGCGTGGCCGGCCTCATCACCTCGCTACCCGTGCTCTGCTTCGCCGCGATCGGGTTCGCCGGCCCGCCGCTGTCGGCGCGGTTCCGCGACGCGCACGTGCTGGGCGGGGCGCTGGCCGCCATGGCCGCCGGGCTGGTGCTGCGCTCGCTGGCGGGCTCCTTCTGGCTGTTCCTCGTCGGCACCGTGCTGGCCATGGCCGGCGGCGCGCTGGGCAACGTGCTGCTGCCCAGCCTGGTCAAGCGCTACTTCCCCGACCGCACCGGCCTGATGGTCGGCGCGTACGGCACCGCGCTGAGCGCCGGCGCCGCCCTGGTGTCGGTGAGCACCCAGCCCATCGCCGACGCCGTGGGCACCGAGGACGGCTGGCGGTGGGGCCTGGGCGTGTGGTCGGCGCTGGCGCTGGTCGCCGCCCTCGCCTGGCTTCTGGTGCGGGCCACCCCAGGGGTCTCGCGGGCCTCGCACGTCGCCGTCCGCATGCGCGACCTGGTGCACAGCCGCCTCGCCGTGGCCTTGACCGTGTTCTTCGGCCTGCAGGCGATGCAGGCCTACGTCATCGTCGGCTGGTCGGCGCAGTACCTGCGCGACACCGGCCTGAGCGCCGCCACGGCCGGCCTGCTCCTCGGCGTGAACTCGATCGTGGCCATCCCCGTGAACGCCGTCGTGCCGGCCGTGACGGTGCGGCCGCGGGCGCAGTGGCCACTGCTGTCGTTCTTCATGTGCTGCTACGTGGCCGGCTGGATCGGTCTCTGGGCTGCGCCGCTGGCCGCCCCGTGGCTCTGGATGGTGCTGCTCGGCCTCGGCCTGGGCACCTTCTCGATGGTGCTCACCCTGTTCGGGCTGAGGGCCCGCACGCCGGAGACGACGGCGGCGCTCTCCACCGTCGCCCAGGGCTGGGGCTACCTGATCGCCGGCGCGGGACCCCTGCTGGTCGGCGTGCTGCGCGGGGCCACCGGCGGCTACGACGGCATGTTCGTGCTGATGCTGGCCGGCGTCGCCGGGCTGTGGACCCTGGGCTGGCTGGTCACCCGGCCGCGGTTCGTCGACGACGAGGTGGACCGTGCCGTCCCGGGCTGGTCGACGGCGGGGCGGACCACCGTCGACACCGAGGTGCTCGAGACCGCCGGCGCCGAGGCGCCGGTGAGCGCGCAGGTCAGGCCGGCCGACGGGTCTCCGCGCGGGTGAAGTTGCGGAAGGACCGGGACGGCGTCGGCCCCCGCTGGTCCTGGTACCGGGAGCCGTAGACCGCCGAGCCGTACGGGTGCTCGGCCGGGCTGGACAGCCGGAACATGCACAGCTGGCCGATCTTCATGCCCGGCCAGAGGGTGATCGGCAGGTTGGCCACGTTGGACAGCTCCAGCGTGATGTGCCCGGAGAAGCCCGGGTCGACGAAGCCCGCGGTGGAGTGGGTGAGCAGCCCCAGGCGGCCCAGCGACGACTTGCCCTCCAGCCGCGCGGCCAGGTCGTCGGGCAGGCTGATCACCTCGAGGGTCGAGCCGAGCACGAACTCACCGGGGTGCAGCACGAACGGGTCGTCCCCGTCCGGCTCCACCAGCGTCGTGAGGTCGTCCTGCTGCTCGGCCGGGTCGATGTGGGTGTACCGCGAGTTGTTGAACACGCGGAAGAACCGGTCGAGCCGGACGTCGATGCTCGAGGGCTGCACGAGGCCCGGGTCGTAGGGCTCGATGCCGAGGCGTCCCTCGGCGATCGCGGCCGTGATGTCGCGGTCGCTCAGCAGCATGGCGCGGAGTCTAGGGAACGTCCCGGGCTCCTCCTTCCGGGTGAGCCCCCGGGTGAACCTGCTCAAGCCCACCCGTGCGCCGGCCGTTGCGAGCGCGATGACGCCTGCCGGCTCCCCACGGGGCGCCGGCTCTTCCCGGACGGGCCGGGTGGCGGGCGTGCGGAGGGCTCGACGGATGAAGAGCAAGCGCGTCCAGGCGGTGATCCTGGCGACCGCCCTGGCGGCCGGGTACGGCGGAGCGGCGGCCTACACGGCCCTCGCGGCGCCGTCCCTGCCCGTCGTCACCGACTTCGGCCCGGGCGACGGGCTGACCCGCTACGTCGTCGCCGCGGCCGAGGGCGGCCCGGTCGACGACGTGCTGGCCGGCCTCGCCGCCGTCGACGGCGTGGTGAGTGCGCAGCCGCTCAGCGACGGGCGCGCGCTCGTCGCGACCGACGCACTCACGCCCCGGGACCTCGCCGGCGTGGCCGGCGTCGGCACCGTCGAGCCGTCCACGTCGGTGCCCCTGTTCGGCTCGGTGACCGACCCCCTGGGCCGCAGCCACGGATGGCACCTCGAGAACACCGGCTCCAACGCGCCCACCCAGAGCCCTGTCGTCGCGGACGCCGACACCGATGCCCCCGACGCCTGGGACGTCACCCGGGGCGGCGGCATCGTGGTCGCGGTCGTCGACTCGGGCTTCGACTCCGACCACCCGGACCTCGCCGGCTCGCTGTGGGTGAACCCCGCGGAGCCGTGCGGCACGGCCGACACCGACGGCAACGGCAAGCGCGGCGACTGCCACGGCTGGAACTGGTACACGAACAGCGCGGACATCGACAACGGCAGCATGGGCAGCCACGGCGCGATGGTGTCCGGCACCGTCGGCGCCCGGGCGGACAACGGCATCGGCCTGGCCGGCGTGGCACCCGAGGTCACGATCATGCCGCTGGTGATCGGCGGCGGCAGCACCGTCGACGTCTATGCGGGAGCCGAGGCGATCCGCTACGCCGTCGACCACGGGGCCGACGTCATCAACGCGTCGTGGGGCGGATCCATGGGCGGCAGCGCCCTGACCGCGCTGCGGTCGGCCGTCGCCTACGCGGCCGCGCACGATGTGCTGGTCGTGGCCGCAGCCGCCAACGACAGCGGCGACCGCGACACGAACCCGGTCTACCCGGCGAGCCTGACCGACTGGAACCTCATCAGCGTCGGGGCCTCCACCGCGGCCGACACCGTGAGCAGCTTCTCCGGCTACGGCGCCACCGCGGTCGACCTGTTCGCCCCGGGCTCGCAGACCGTCGTCACCACCAACACCGGTGGCTACTCGCTGGCGAACGGCACGTCCTTCTCCTCCCCGATCGTCGCCGGCGCCGTCGCCCTGTACCGCGCCGCGATGCCGCAGGCCTCCGCCGCCGAGATCAAGCAGACGCTGCTCGACGACGTCGACCCGAAGCCCGCGTTCGCCGGCCGGTCCGTGACGGGGGGACGGCTGTCCCTCGCCCGGCTGACGGGCACCCCTGCCGAGTCGGTCCGGTACGCGTTCACCTCCATGACGGCACCCGCGGGCACCGTCTCCCCCCGCATCGGCGTCAGCGGTTCGGCCGCGGGCGGCGACTACTCGGTCGCCCTGGGCCTGGGCATGGAGTTCGAGGGCGACATCTGGGCCCTCGCCGACAAGCCCGTCACGCTCGGCGGCACGACCGTCGCCACGGACGACACGGGCAGCGCCGTCTTCGACCTGGGCCGGGTCCCGGACCTGGCCGGCCTCGGCCTGTCTCCGACCATGCCCCTGGGCGACGGCCGGTACGTGCTGACGGTCCAGCTGCTCCGCGACGGCACCCCCGTCGGCCGGGCGTCGGCCGCTCCGCTGCTCGTGCGGACGTCCCTCCCCGGATCTGGTGGCGGGAGCACCCCCGGGACGACCCCGGGCACGACGCCGGGTGGCGGCACCGCACCGGGCACCACACCGGGGGCGCCGGGTGGGACCACTCCGCCGCGCACGCCGGTCCCGGGCACGCCGGTTCCCGGCACGCCCGCGCCCGCTCCTGCTCCTGGGACCCCGGTGCCGGGTGCCCCGGTTCCCAGCGCCCCGACCCCCGGGACGCCCACCCCGGGCACTCCGAACCCCGGCGGCACGCCGCCCGGTGGCTCCACCCCGGGCGCCCCTGCTCCGGGCCCGACGACGCCTGCGCCGGGCACACCGGCCCCGGCCGTGCCAGCTCCGGCCACACCGGCACCGGGCACCACGCCGGCCAACCCGGGCACCGGGACGAATCCTGGTGGCCCGACCCCGGCCACTCCCCCCGCCCCGGTGCAGCCTCCCTCCGGTGGGACGTCGCCGGGCACCCCGGTGCCGGACACGACCACCTACCCCTCGATCGGCGCGTTCGGGATCACCTCGTTGAGCCCGAACACCGTGTCGGTGGCCGGCGGCACGCTGGTGACCGTCACCGGGACCTCGCTGCCGGCGCGGCCGCAGGTCCTCATCGGCGGGACGGCCCGGGCGACCGTGGTCTCCGAGTCGGCGACGCGGGTGCAGTTCCGGGTGCCGGCCCGCGTGGCGGGGACCTACGACGTCGCCGTGTTCGCTCCCGACGGCCGCTCGACGGTGCTGCCCGCGGCGCTCACCTACCGCGCGGACGCACCCCCGGCCGGCGGCACTCCGGCGCCGGGCACCACGCCCGGTGGCGGCACCACGCCCGGCGGCACGCCGCCCGGTTCCGGCACGACCCCGCCCCCGACCGGGACGCCGAGCACCCCGGGCTCCCCGGGGACCGGGCCGGTCGAGCGCACCGGCCCCGCTGGTGAACGGCTGGTCCGCTCGGCGACCTTCTCGGCGCTGCGCGGCATCTGGTCGGTGGACTGCTCCGCCTCCTGCACCGGCGTCGCGATCTGACCGCGCGTCGCCGCCCGACCGGCGCCCCTGACCCCGGCGCCGCCCGACCACCGCGCCCCGTCCGACTTCCCCATGCGGACGGGGCGCGGTGTCGTGCTCATCCCCGTCTCATCCGGCTGCCATGTGCGCCCCCCAACGTGGCCGGGTGACCCCGACAGCCCCTGCACCACCGGTGTCCCCGGCACTGCGCCGGACCTGGCCGCCCGCCCTCCGCCTGCTGCTCGGCGAGGAGGCGGGCGAGCTCTGGGACGCCGCACTGGCCCCGGTCCGCGGGCAGGTGACGCAGCTGCGCGCCACGGGCACCACGGTGCAGCCCAGCGGTGCGGCGACCGTGCAGTACGCCGCCGAGGTCGCCTGGGCCGACGGACGGCGCACCCGCGAATCCCTTGCCGCCACCACCGGCGCCCGGATCCCCACCGGCGCGACCGTGCTGGAGGGCGTGATCGACGGGGAGTGCGTCACGGTCGGCGTCTGGCGCTGGCCGCTGGACCCGGCGCTGCCCGGGCTGGCCTGGGCGAGCCGCGCGACCGCCGCCGGCACCCGGCTCGCGGAACTGGGCCTCACCGAAGGCCCGCTCCGGATGCGGCTGCGCGCCTACCGGCCCGGGCGCCGTGCGGTGGTGGAGGCGTCGACGGGCGCGGCGTCGCTGTTCCTCAAGGTGGTCCGCCCCGTCGCCGCCCCCCGGCTGGTCGAGCGGCACGCAGTCCTCGACGGGGCGGTGCCCGTGCCCCCTGTGCTCGGCTGCACAGACGACGGCGTGATCGTGCTGCCGGGGCTTCCCGGGACGCCGATGCGCGAGCTCCTCGCCAGGGACGGCGCGGGCCTGCCCGACGCCGAAGGCATCGACGGCCTCCTGGACGCGCTCCCCGCGACCGCGGCGCGGGTGACTCCCGTGGGCCGGAGCCGCCCGGGCGACGCGCAGGCACGGATCGGTGACCACGCGACGGTGCTCGGTCTGGTGCTGCCCGCGCAGCGGGCTCGACTGGACCGCCTGGTCGGCGCCCTCCGCGCCGCCGATCCGGGCGAGCACCCCGAGGTGCCGGTGCACGGGGACTTCTACGAGTCGCAACTGCTGGTCGAGGACGGCGCGGTGGTGGGGCTGCTCGACGTCGACACCGTCGGCCGGGGGCGCCGGATCGACGACTGGTCGACGCTCCTCGGGCACCTGGCGCTGCTGGAGACGATCCTGCCCGCGCCCGCTCTCGCCGTCCGCTACCGGGCGGAGCTGGAGGAGGCGGCCCTGCGCCGATGGCCGGCTGCCCAGCTGCGCCCCCGGGTGGCCGCCGTGCTGCTCGGCCTGGCCACCGGCCCGTTCCGCGTGCTGGAGGCCGACTGGGCAGCGCGATCCGAGGCGCGGATCGCGCTGGCGGAGCGCTGGGCGGGCCCCGCACGGGGATGAGAGAGCCCTCATCGGTCTCTCCCCGACCCCTCACCTCCGGTGGAGAACCTGGAGTCGTCCGAGCGAGACCCCCCAGCACGAGGAGCACGACATGACCCACCGCCCCGCCACCTGGAAGATCGTCACCTTCGGCGCAGCGCTGACCGGCCTGGGCGCCACCGGCATCGGCGTCGCGGCTGCCGACGACGACCGCGACCGGCCACTCCCCGCCGGCGTCTCGGTCGCCGCCGTCGACGCCCCGGCCGACGCCCCGGTCGAAGCGCCGGTCGACGCGCCGGTGGACGCCTCGCCCGAGAGCGCCGACTCCCCGAACGAGAGCGCCATCGACAGCACCGACGACGCCTCGCCCGACACGGCCACCCCCGACGACGCCACCCCGGACGACGCCACCCCGGACGACGCCACCCCGGACGACGTCCAGACCGCCCAGACCGCCCAGTCGGCCCAGTCCGCGGCCTCCCCCGACAACTGATCCCGGCCGCACCGCCGCGACCGCCGGTCCGCGCGCCCCGCCCCGGGGAAGCGTGCGGGCCGGCGGTCCCGTCGTACCGGTCAGTCCTCGACGAGGCGGTAGCCCATCCCGCGCACCGTCTCGATCCGGTCGGCGCCGATCTTCCGGCGCAGGTACCGCACGTAGACGTCGACCACGTTGGAACCCGGGTCGAAGTCATAGCCCCACACGTGGCTGAGCAGTTGCTCCCGCGCCAGCACCTGGCCCGGGTGCCGCAGGAACGTCTCGGCCAGCGCGAACTCCCGCGCGGACAGGTCGACCGTCGCGTCCCCGACCCGCGCCCGGCGGGTACGGAGGTCCAGGGACAGCTCGCCGCAGGTGAGCACGGTGAGCTCGACCGTGCGGTCGGTCGCCAGCCGCAGCCGCACCCGGGCGAGCAGCTCCTCGAACCGGAAGGGCTTGGGCATGTAGTCGTCCGCGCCGCCCTCCAGCCCCGCCACGGTGTCCTGCACGCTGTCCCGCGCGGTCAGGATGATCACCGGGATGGGGTTCCGCTCGGCGCGCAGCCGGCGCAGCACCTCGAAGCCGTCCATGACCGGCAGTCCGATGTCCAGGACCAGCAGGTCGAACTCCCCGCTGGCCGCCTGCGTGCGGGCGGCGCCCCCGTCGGCCGCCACGGAGGTCGAGAACCCGTTGGCCCGCAGCCCCTTCTCGATGAAGGAGGCGATGCGGGGCTCGTCCTCGGCGATCAGCACGCGGCTCATGGGTCCTCCTGCGGACGGTGGGCGTCGGCCGGCAGGACGACGGTGAACGTGGCGCCGGACCCCGGCCGGCCGTCGAGCAGGACGCGCCCTCCGTGGGCCGCTGCGATGGCCTGGACGATCGACAGCCCGAGCCCCGCACCGTCGGACCGGCGGGCACCGGCGGCGCCTCGGGCGAACCGCTCGAACACCCGCGCGCGGTCCTCCTCGGCGATCCCCGGTCCGGAGTCGGACACCCAGAAGCGCAGCTCGCCGCCGGACACCTGGCTGCCGAGCGCGATCCGGTCACCGGGCGCGGTGTACCTGGCGGCGTTGTCCGCCAGCGCCACCAGCGCCTGGGTCACCCGCTGCGGATCGAGCGGCACGTCGGCGTCCGCGGCGGTCTCCAGCACCCACTCGCGCTCGGCAAGACGGCGCACCTTGCCGAACACGTCGGCGGTCAGGGCGGCGACGTCCACCGGCTGCGGTCGCACGAAGGCGGGCTGCTCGGCCCGCGCGAGCAGCAGGAGGTCCGACACGAGCCGGTTCATCCGGTCCAGCTCGTCGTCGACCAGCGCCACGGTCTCGCGGACGTCGGCCGGATCGGCGGGGTCCAGCACGTCCAGGTGCCCGCGCACGATGGTGATCGGCGTGCGCAGCTCGTGCCCCGCGTCGTCCAGGAAGCGCCGCTGCGCCGCGACGCCGCGCTCCACCCGGTCCAGCATGGCGTTGACCGTCACGGCCAGCTCGGTGAGTTCGTCTCCCGGCCGGCCGTCCACCGGGATGCGGCCGGAGAGGTCGGTCTCGGTGATGCCGTGGGCGGTGGCCGCGACGTCCCGGACCGGCTGCAGCACCCGGCCCGCCACCACCCAGGCGCCGGCAGCGGCGAGGAGCATCGTGCCCGCGCCCACGGCCAGCATGAGCTGGGCGGACTCGTCGGCGGACTCCCGTTCCTGGTCGGCGAAGTAGGCCACGACGGCGACCCCCCGCGACGGATCGCTCGCCAGTGTCACCGGGACGGCCAGGTAGCGGACCTCGCCGGCCGCGCTGTCGTAGCTGCCCATCGCGGTGTCCGTCACCGAGCCGGCCAGCGCCGTGAAGGCGGGGTCCTCGCTGAGCAGGATCGGCGCCTCGATCCGGCTCTGGAAGCGGTACCGCCCGTCGACGTAGCCGAGGAACTTCTCGTTGGGTCGGGCCAGGTTGTAGGTGATCAGGGTCTGCAGGACGTCGTCGACGGTGGCGAAGGGACGACCGGTGTCCGGGTCGACGTCGGCCGATGCGATCTGGGTGAACTCCTCGACCTCGGCCCGCAGCGCGGTGTCCATGCGCTCGTCGATGGTCCGGATCAGCAATCGCCAGGTGACGAAGGTGACCAGCGCCAGGGCGAGCAGCACCAGGAGGAGGACCCAGCCGATGATGCGGGTGCGCGCCGCCCGCGGCGCCCACCGTCCCAGGGTGTGGCGGTCAGCCGCCATCGTCGTCATCCGGGCCGTCGTCATCCGGGCCGTCGTCGTCCGGGCCGTCGTCATCCGGGCCGTCGTCGTCCGGGCCGTCGTCGTCAGGCACCGGTGGTGGGGGGACCACGTCACCCGGCACCGGGACGGGGTCCGGCGGCGTCCCGGTCGGCGGCGGGGTCGGTGAGACCGTGCCCGACGGCCGGCCGGGCACGGTGATCGGCGCCGGCACCGTGCCGCCGGCCGGGTCGACCGGCCGCATCAGCAACCATCCCCCGAGCAGCACGGCGAGCAGCACGACCGCCGAGGCCGCGAGCAGGGCCGGGCGGATGCGCACGGGCCCAGCCTGCACCGGACCGGTGACCTGCGCGTGAGAGCTGGATGAGAGAGCTCTCATCCAACGGGTGCAACAGGGCGGGGCCGAGGTCAGGCAGCCGGGGCCACGGGCTGGCGGAGGACGGTCCGGCGACTGGCGGGCTCGATCCGCCGCGGGTCGGAGAGGTAGATCTCGTGGTGCCGCCCGGTCGGCACGAGCCCGTTCTCCGGGAGGTACTCGTCGTGCAGGCGGGCGAGCGTCGGGCCCTCGTCGTCGTAGGGACCCACGTGCAGGACCTGCACGCTCCGGTCCTCGGCGTAGCGCTCGAAGCGCAGCAGGTCGAGCGCCGCGGGCGCCCCCTTCTTCCTCCGGGCCGCTGTCAGCGCCTCGTCCACCATCTCCGGGGTCAGCCAGTCGGGCTGGGCGATCATCATCGTCCAGTTCCACGCGCTCTTGTCCCGGGTGCGGAAGACGGCCAGGTCGGCAGCGGTCCACAGCCCTTCCAGCGGGGCCACGACATGGACCCGCCCCAGCGCCGCCTTCGCCACGGCCCGTGCCGCGTAGGCGGCGGTGTACAGCGCCTCGACGGCGGCACGGTAGGCCGGCGCGGTGTTGGGATCGCCGTGCCCGTCGACCATCAGGAACGCCATCTCCGGCACGTCGACGACCGCGAACTCGCGTCCTGGCGCGTACAGGTCCCTGCGCTCGCGCTTGAGGTCGTACGCCTGCATCGTCGGGCCTCCTCCGGGGCGGACAGGCGGAGTGGGCGCCTCGAGGGCCGCTCCCGCCGGTCGACGCAGCGGGCGCTTCGTGTAATCTCACCGCGATCGCTCGCTCGGCCGCCGGCCGTGGGTCTGCTCGGGAAGTGCGCAGGTCAGAGCGGTACGCGGGTGTAGTTCAATGGTAGAACATCAGCTTCCCAAGCTGACAGTGCGAGTTCGATTCTCGTCACCCGCTCCACGCATCGATCCCTCGGGCGCAGGTGATCAGCGGTCCGAGGGCACCTGGCCCTGGTGGATCGTGCCCATCCGGGACAGCACCTCGCTCATCGGGCCGGCCGCCATCGGCCGGCCGTAGTGGTAGCCCTGGGCCACGTCGCACCCGAGCGCCCGCAGCGCGACGACGTGCTCGCCCCCTTCGACGCCCTCCGCCACGACCGTCAGGCCCAGGTTGTGCCCCAGGTCGATCGCGGTGCGCACCAGGACCAGGTCCTGCGAGGTGGTGGTCATGCCCAGGACGAACGAGCGGTCGATCTTCAGCTCGTCGACCGGCAGCCGGCGGAGGTAGGCCATCGAGCTGTACCCGGTGCCGAAGTCGTCGATGGAGAGGTGCACGCCCAGGTCGTGCAGCCGCTGCAGGACGTCCATGCAGCGGGCCGCGTCGCCCATGACCGCGCTCTCGGTGACCTCGAGCCGCAGCAGGGCGGCCGGCACCCCGTGCTCGGCGAGCAGCCGCTGCACCCGGTCGGGCAGGCCGGCGTCGAGCAGGCAGCGCGTGGAGAGGTTGACCGCTACCGGGACAGCGGTGCCGGCGTCCACCCAGCACCGCTGCTGGGCGAGGGCCAGGTCCAGCACCCGCTCGGTCAGCCGCAGGATGATGCCGGTCCCCTCGGCCACCGGGATGAACTCGCCCGGGGGGATGAGCCCCTGGGTGGGGTGCTGCCAGCGCAGCAGGGCCTCCATGCCCTCGATCCGCTCGCCGTCCAGGGCGACCTTGGGCTGGTAGTGCAGGAACAGCTCGCCGTCGTTGTCGAGGGCGCGCCGGAGGTCACCCAGGACGGACAGCCGCACCGGGGTGGTGGCATGCACCTCGGGCTGGAAGACGACCGCGCCGGCCTTCAGCTCCTTGGCGGCGTACATCGCGATGTCGGCGTTGCGGCGCAGCTCCTCGCTGTCTGCGCCGTGCCAGGGGGACAGCACGATGCCGATGCTGGCCTCCACGTCGAGGATGACGCCGTCGACGTCGAAGGGCTGGTGGAGGGCCTGGCGCAGCCGCTCGGCCACGGCCTCGGCCTCCGTGACGCCGTCCACCGACGGGAGCAGGACGGCGAACTCGTCACCGCCCAGGCGCCCGACGGTGTCCATGTCCCGGAGCACCGAGCGGAGCCGCGGACCGACCTGGCCCAGCAGCTTGTCGCCGTAGGAGTGCCCGAGGCTGTCGTTGATCTCCTTGAAGCGGTCGAGATCGATGAGCAGCAGGGCCACCTCGCTCTCCGAGCGGGCGGCCGCGGCGAGCGCCTGCGTGAGGCGGTCCCGCAGGAGGACCCAGTTGGGCAGCCCGGTGAGCGCGTCGTGCGTGGACCGGTGACGGTCGCGGTCGGCGGAGGCACCCAGCGCCTCCGCCTGCCGGCGCATCCGCGTCGAAGCCGACGCGATCAGCCGGAAGACGACCAGGTAGAAGACGGCGAGGCTGACGCCGAGCGTGACGGTCATGGTGCGGACGTCGTCACGGACCGCGGCCGCCACCGGCGCGTAGGGCAGGTAGAGCTCGATGGCGCCGTCCGGCGCGGCGACGCCGTCGTACTGGAGCGGGACGTAGACCTCCAGCAGCTGGTGCGCGCCGTCCTCGCTGTCCGCGCCGTCGTCGGCGGAGTGCGCGAAGCCGGACACGACGTACCCGGCGAGCGCGGAGCGGAGCTCCCCCGAGGTCGAGATCTCGCCGACGAGCTCGGGGTGCTCGGAGTGGTAGAGGATCGTCCGGTCCGCGCCGAACACCTTGAGCTCGACAGGGTCGAAGGCGGCCAGCGCCGTGCCGCGTTCCCCGAACTGCGCGGAGGCGTCGTCGACGGCCTGCTCGACGTCGGCCAGTCGCGCGGCGTCGAAACCGGCAGCGAGGTCGGCGCGGCTGAACTGCGGCTGGAGCCCGAGGCGCACCGCCATGAGGGCGGCGTCCTCGGCCTGCTGACGTGCGCGGTCCTCGATGACGGTGGTCAGCGTCGAGGAGAGCACGACACCGACCGCGATCGTGAGCAGCAGGCTCAGCACGGCGAACCGGGTGAGCAGGCTGGTCGCGCGCAACCGGCGGAGTGGCTCCATACCCTTCGCATCGGGGGATCCGGCCGCCTTCTTGAGTTGCCCAGATCACACTCCCCCTCCGGGCGAGGCAGCCGGGCCGGGCCGGGGCGCCGCGAGAGCGGTCGGACGCCGCCGGTGAGGCCCTTGGGCCCTGTGGAAAGACCGCCCAGCGGACCAGGATCGTCTGCATGAGCCGGCCAGCTCCCTACGCCCACGCGGAGCCGACTCCCCACGCGCGCCCGCAGGAGGATCTCCGGGCCGACGACGGCGAAGGCGCCCGGGGGGCGCCACCGACGTCGCGTCGCCGGGCGCCCTGGGTGCTCGTCGAGGTGGACGGGTCCGCGGAGGCACATCGCGCTCTCGTCTGGGCCCTGCGCGAGGCCGCCCGGCGCGAGGCCACGGTGGTGGCCGTCAGCGTCCTCCACGCACCGGAGGATGACCCGCTGAAAGGCACCGCCCGGATGCCGCGGCGCACCCAGCAGGCGTCCCGCGACCACCTCGAGGCGCTGGTCCTCCGCGCCGTCGCCGAGACCGGCATCACCGGGCGGACCCGCACCGCCATCCTCGAGCGCCCCGTCTTCGAGGCCCTGGACGCGGCGATGCACGGCGCCGACCTGGTGATGGTGGGCACCGGGGGCAAGCGCCTGCTCCGCCCCGCTCTGCCCCGCCAGCCCCTCCGCCGCGTCGCACGTGGCGCGTGAGCGGCGGTCCGGGACGCCGCGGCAACCCCTTCCCGCCGTCGGCGGGCCCCCCTACCGTCGGGCCGTGACCCCGCCCGACGGGGTGGAGGTCCGATGACCGGCGACACCCCGCGCAGCACACCGGAGCTCGCTGCCGCCGTCCTCGCCGCCGCGAACGGCGGCCATCTCGAGGCGACCCTGCACGAGGTGGTCCGCGCGGCGGTGCAGCACGTGGAGGCGAGCTACGGCGCGCTGGGCGTGCTCAGCTCCGACGGCCGCCGGCTGGACCGGTTCGTCATCCATGGCATGGACGAGGACACCCGACGGCGGATCGGCACGCCGCCCACGGGGGAGGGCCTGCTCGGGCTGCTGGTGGCCCAGCCGGTCACCCTCCGGCTGGCGGACCTCGCCGACCACCCCGCCTTCGGCGGCTTCCCGGAGGGGCATCCGGTCATGCGGTCCTTCCTCGGCGTCCCGGTGTGCGTGGGTGACGCCGTGTTCGGCAACCTCTACCTGACCGAGAAGCAGGGCGGCGGCCCGTTCACCGACGCCGACGTCGAGGCGACGCAGGCGCTGGCCGCCGTGGCCGGGCTGGCCATCGAGAACGCCCGGCTGCTCGAGCGGGCCGAGCGGCGGCGGGCCTGGGCGCAGGCCGGCATGGACATCTCGACCACGCTGCTCGCCGGCGCCGACCCCGACGAGGTGCTCCGCGCGGCCGCGGGTCGGGTGGCCCAGCTCTCCGAGGCGCAGGCGGGCGGGGTCCTGATGCCGGTCCCGGGAGACGAGGCGGCGCTGCGCGTCATGGCGGCCGTCGGGCCGAACGGCGCCGACGCAGAGGGCGTCCTCGTGCCGATGGACGACGAGGTCCTGCGCGAGGCGCAGCGGTCGGGAAGACCGAGACTGGTGACCGACGTCGAGTTCCAGCGGCTGGCCACCTGCGCCCCCGCGCTCGCTGCGCTGTTCTCCCACGAGTACGGCCCGGCCGTGCTGATCCCGCTGGGCGGGCCCCCGGCTCTGGGCACGCTGGTGGTGATGCGGCGGCGCGACCTGCAGCCCTTCGAGCCGGAGCTGCTCCACCTGGCCGCGGCGTTCGCCGCCCAGGCGACGGTGGCGCTGGAGCTCGTGCGCAGTCAGCAGCGGGAACGCCGGCTGCAGGTCCAGGCCGACCGCGACCGCATCGCCCGCGACCTGCACGACCACGTCGTCCAGCGGATCTTCGCCACCGCCCTGGCGCTGGACCGGATCGGCCGCTCCGTGGAGGCCGAGTCCCCGGAGCTGGCCGAGCGCCTGGCCGAGCGGGTGGACGAGCTCGACGGCACGATCTCCCGCATCCGGACGTCGATCTTCGAGCTGCAGCACCAGGACGCCTCGCCCGAGGGCGTGCGCCACCGGCTGGCCGAGGTGGTGCGCTCGGTGGTGGACGGGCACGGCCTGCGCCCGGACCTCCGGGTGCACGGGGAGGTCGAGGAACTGCCCGCCGAGCTCGTGCCCGACGTCGTCGCCACGGTGCGCGAGCTGGTGACCAACGTGGTCCGGCACGCCCGCGCCGAGCGGGTCACCGCCATCGTCACCGTCACCGACGTGGTCCGCGTGCAGGTGGCCGACGACGGCTGCGGGCTGCCGTCGATCACCGTGCGCAGCGGGCTGGCCAACCTGGCCGACCGGGCCGAACGGCGCGGTGGGCGGCTCAGCGCCTCCGGTGGCCCGTCGGGCACCGAGGTCGAGTGGTGGGTGCCGCTCGTCCGCTGAGCGTCACCCGCCGGCGGTCTCGCGGAGCTGCGTGGCGAGGATGGCCGCCTGCGTCCGCCGCTCCAGCCCCAGCTTGGCCAGCAGGTGGCTCGTGTAGTTCTTCACCGTCTTCTCGGCCAGCCCCATGCGCTCGCCGATCTGCCGGTTCGTCAGCCCCTCGCCGATCAGGCGCAGCACGATCCGCTCCTGGTCGGTCAACAGCTCCAGTCGGTCGCCGCCGGCGGGAGCGGGCGGACGGGGACGGGGCGGCGGACTGGGCAGTTCCTCCAGCAGCGTGCCCCCGGAGGCGACGGTGTGGACGGCGGACACCAGGGCGGGGCCGCGTACCTGCTTGAGCAGGAAGCCCGTCGCCCCGGCACGGATCGCCGCCTCGCGCGCCTCCGGCTCGGAGTAGCTGGTCAGCACCAGGCAGGGCAGGCCGGGGAGGCGCCGGCGCAGCGACCGGCAGAGGTCCGCCCCGCTCCCGTCGGGCAGCCGCATGTCGAGGACGACGACGTCGGGCCGCACCGCCGGCACCCGGGCCAGCGCCTCGGCCACCGAGCCCGCCTCGCCGGCCACCATCAGACCGGGATCGTCCTCGAGCACCTCCGCCACGCCGCGGCGGACCACCTCGTGGTCGTCCACGAGGAACACCCGCACCGCCGGCCCGACGTGATCCACGACACACACGCTATCCCGTGACCCCCTCCAGGGCACCGCCTCCGAGCGCGCGAGAGGTCGTGAGGAGGGCTACTTCGTCAAGCGGGGAGCAGCAGCGCCGCGTAGAGCGTCAGACCGGGACCGAACGCCATCGCGACCACCGGGCCGTCGACGTCGGCCATCTCCTGCAGGACCAGCAGCACCGTGGCCGACGAGCAGTTGCCGTGCTCGGAGAGCACCCGGCGGGAGGCCGCCACCTGCTCCTCGGCCAGCCCGAGCTCGTCCCGGACGACGTCGATGATCTTCGGCCCGCCGGGGTGCACGGCCCAGCCGGCCACGTCCTCGACGCGCAGCCCGGCACCGGCCAGCAGCTCGTCGACGACCTCGCCCACGTGCTTGGACAGCACGCCCGGCACCCGCGGTGACAGGCCCATGCGGAACCCGAGGTCGGTGACGTCCCACGTCATGAGGTCAGCGGTGGAGGCGTCGGTGCGGGCGACCACGCCGGCCAGCCGGCGGCCACGGCCCGCCCCGGGCTCCAGGACGACGGCGGCCGCGGCGTCGGAGAACAACGCGTGGGCCACGACCTGCTCGAGGTCCCGCTGGGCCGGCTGCACGTGCAGGCTGGTCAGCTCGCAGCACAGCAGCACCGCGGGCCGGGAGCGGGCGGCGACGAAGTCGCCCACGGCGGCCAGGCCCGGGATGGCGGCGTAGCAGCCCATGTGGCCGATCAGCAGCCGCTGCAGGCCCGGCGGCATGCCCAGGTCGCTGGCCAGCCGGATGTCCAGGCCCGGGGTGGCGTACCCGGTGCAGGTGGCGACGGCGAACAGACCGACGTCGCCGGGCGCCAAACCCGCGGAATCCAGCGCGCCGGCCACGGCCTGCTTGCCCAGCGGCAGGGCCTCCTGGACGTAGCGCGCCATGCGGGCGCCGGTGCCCCAGTTGCTGAGGTCCTCGTCCAGGGGGTTGGCCACGGCGTGCCGTCGGCGGACCCCGGCGCCGAGGAAGATCCGCTTGGCGGCGCGGACGTCGGCGTAGTGGGCGGCGAAGAACCCGTCCCAGGCCGCTTCCTGGTCCAGGGCGGCCGGCAGGGCGGAACCGGCCCCGGTGACGACCGCCGCGGTCACGGGCGCCGCTCCACGGCACGCACGCTCGAAGTCATGCTCCCGACGGTACGTGCGCAATCGGGCCGGTGCCCGGTCACCGTTTCCGCCCGTAACCGGCGAAGAGGGCGGCGGTGGACCGGACCGGCTTCATGCGCACCCCGGGGCGCCGGCCGGCACGCCAGCGGACCGCGTCGCGCAGCGACGGCCGCAGCCCCACGAGCTCCAGGTCGAGGTCCAGCCGGTCGGCTGCCGCCAGGAGTCGCGCGCGGTCGACGAACAGCGCCGGGTCGTGGATGCCCCGCGGCGGTCCCCCGGGCAGCCGCTCGGCGAGGGTCACGGTGAGCAGGCGGCCGATGCGGGTGGCGGCCAGCGCGTCGATGACCAGCGTGCCGCCGGGGCGCAGCAGGCGGGCGCACTCGGCGAGGACCGCGACGTCGTCCTCGACGTGCTCGAGGATCTCCCCCGCCACGACGACGTCGGCGCAGCCGTCGGGCAACGGCACGGCCAGCACCGAGCCCACCACCGGCAGCACGCCGTGCGTCGCCGCCACGCGCAGGCTCGCCTCCCCCACGTCGACGCCCACGTGCCGGTAGCCGAGGCGGGCCACGTGCGGCGCCATCAGCCCGCCACCGCAGGCCAGGTCGACCAGCACTTCCCCCGGGGCAGCCGGGGGGATGTGCTCGGCGCGGGAGGCCGCGATCCAGTGCAGCGCGGCAAAGCCGCCGGTGGTCTCCCACCACTGGTCGACCAGGTCGTCGTACTGCCCCGGGTCGTTGGCCGGGCGGGGCTGCGGCACGGGGTCTAGCCCTTCTTCAGCGGGTCGTGGCCCCAGTTCATCAGGGAGTACCGCCACTTCGAGGTCTCGACGTCCTCCTTGGCCGGCTCCTGGGCCAGGTGGCGCTGCACGTAGCCGTGCACCTTCCGCATGTGCGCGTAGTCGTCGTCGGTGAGGTCGTCGTTCTTCCTGCGCAGCAGCTCCACGATCCGGCGGCCCGATGCGTGCCCGGTGGACTCGCCGTCCCCGTCCTTCTGCCCGACCGCCTGCGACTCGTCGCTGTCCAGCCACTTCTCGAGCTCGGACGCGGTCATGTTCACCGCCTCGCCGAACTCGCGCCGGATCGTCCCGGTGTCCTCGTCTGCCATCGGTCCTCCGCTCGGGTCCCGCTCCGGTGCTGGTCCTCCGGTACCGCTCGCCCGGAGCGGGGAAACGGCCGTCTGGTTGGGTGATTCCCCGCCACCCCGCCAGCCCCCCGTGGAGGTCCCGTGTCCGTGACCGTCGTCGGCAGCGTCAACGAGGACGTGCTCGTCGCCGTCGACCGGCTCCCCGGCCGTGGCGAGACCGTCGTCGGCCGGTCGGTCACCCGCGCGCCCGGCGGCAAGGGCGCCAACCAGGCGGCGGCCGCGGGCCTGCTCGGGCCCGGCGTGCACATGGTGGGCCGGGTCGGCGAGGACGCCGCCGGCGACCGGCAGCTGGCCGCGCTCGCAGGCTCCCGGGTCAACGTCAGCCGGGTGCACCGCACGCCCGGTCTGCCCACGGGGACGGCCACCATCCCGGTCGAGGAGGGCAGCGGCGAGAACCTGATCGTCGTCGCGCCGGGGGCCAACGAAGCACTGTCGCCGGCCGACGTCGACGTCGAGCCGGTGCACCGCGCGGACGTGCTGCTGCTCCAGCTCGAGGTGCCGCTGGAGACGGTCCAGGCCGCCGCCACCGCCGCGGGCGGCACCGTGGTCCTCACCCCTGCACCGCCCCGGGCGCTGCCGGACGGGCTGCTCTCGCGGGTCGACGTGCTCGTGCCCAACGAGCACGAGCTGGTGCAGCTGGCCGGGGCCGCTCCGGGCGACCGGACACCCGCCGAGCTGGCCGCCCTGGCGCGCGGCCTCGGTGTGCGGGCGGTGGTCGTGACGCTCGGCGCGCGCGGAGCGCTCGTCGTCCCCTCCGGCGACGGCCCGGCACTGCTGCAGGAGGCGCTCGCGGTGGACGCCGTCGACACCACCGGTGCGGGCGACTGCTTCACCGGTGCCCTCGCGCAGGGGCTGGCCGGCGGCGCCGACCTCGCGGGCGCCGTCCGCTACGCCGTCGCGGCCGCCGCGCTGTCGACCACCGGGCCGGGCGCCCGGGGGGCGCTCCCCGGCGACGACGACGTCCGGGCGGTCCTGGACCGCGTGCCGACGGCCACCGAGGTGGGCTGACGGTTTCCGCTGCAGGGCGACGGGCACAGGGGCCGGGGAGACCCACCGAGCCCCAGGAGGACCCGCGATGACCGAGCCCGAGCGCGCATCCGACGTCGACCAGCCCGAGGGCGGCGCCCCGTCCCGCGACGCCGAGGGCACCGGCCGGACGCCGCACCCCGAGGAGCCGGCCGAGGGCAAGGAGCTCGACGGGGGCGCCGACACCCCCGACGTCTGAGCGCCACGAGGGCCCCGGCCTTCCGGACGATCCGGTCCGCCATACTCGGCACCGATCGGTCGTCGGCGAGGGAGGACGTGTGAGGCACGCCCCTCTCCGCGCCGGGCTGACGGCGCTCGCCCTCCTCGCCCTGTCCGCCTGCTCGGACGACGGTGCACCGGACAGCGCGGCCACCGTCACCTCTGGCGACCCGGCCGCCTGCCCCGGCGAGGTCCTCGACGTGGTGGTGTCGGTGGCGGCGTGGAGCGACGTCGTCCGGCGCCTCGGCGGGGACTGCGCCACCGTCACGACGATCGCGGCCTCCCCGGCCGACGCCCCGGAGGACGTCGTACCCGCCGACCGGGCCGCGTTCGACGTGGCCGACCTGGTCGTCGTCAACGGGGCCCGCTACGACGAGTGGGCGGTCGGGGCTGCGGCGGAGTCCGACGGTGACCCTGTCGTGGTGACCGCGGCGGAGGTCGCCGGCTCCGGCGCGGGCCGTCCCGATCCCCAGCTCTGGTACGAGCCGGAGGTCGTCCCGGAGGTGGCCGCAGCCGTGACCCGGGAGCTCGCCACCCTCTCCCCCGACGCCGAACCGTACTTCGACGCCCAGCACACCGCGTGGACCGCGGAGCTGCAGCCCTACGTCGCCGCGGTCGCCGCTCTCCGGGACGGGGCCGCCGGGCGCACCTGCGCCGCGACGCTGACCGCGTGGGGCCCCATGGCCCGCGCGCTCGGCCTGACCCAGGAGACGCCGTCGGGCTTCCTCCGGAGCCTCCGGTCGGAGTCCGAGCCCTCAGCGGACGACGTCGACGCGTTCGAGACGGCGCTGCGCGAGGGAGCGGTCGACGTCCTGGTCCGGGACGGCGCGGCCGGTGGCGGCACCGCGGACCGGCTGCGCGACGTCGCGGAGGACGCCGGCGTGCCCGTCGTCGAGTTCACCGAGTTCCCACCGGAGGACGGCTCGTTCGTCGAGTGGCAGCTCACCCAGCTCGCCGCGCTCTCCGAGGCGCTGGCCGACGGGGGCTGAGGCGCGCGGCGGAGGTGACGCAGATCTCTCACCCTGAGCGGGGGATCGGGCGGATGACCTGGTTTCTCGGCCAGGCCGGAGGGCAGGCTGGAGGCATGGACGACGACCAGCGCGACAACCGGGCAGCCGACACCTCGCCGCGGACCTCCGCCGACGACACGCAGGACGCGGGGTCGACCGCCGCCACCGTGGCCCGGATGCTGGCCAACCCCCGCCGGGTGCGCCGCTCCTGAGCACCGCGGGGCCGTGCGCCCCGCCCGCTCGGCGCTCCGGTCACGCTGGGTGATCACAGCGGCCCCACGGGCACGTCTCGCCTCGCAGAACCCGTAAACCCCTCGTCACTCAGAGCAACCACGGTCGGCGTGCCGCGATCATCTCCGATCCACGCTGGGG
Source organism: Blastococcus aurantiacus (assembly GCF_900102425.1). GTDB lineage: Bacteria > Actinomycetota > Actinomycetes > Mycobacteriales > Geodermatophilaceae > Blastococcus > Blastococcus aurantiacus. The sequence goes on along the minus strand of NZ_FNBT01000006.1, from coordinate 179,533 downwards.
CAGCATGCCTGCCGTGACCGCCGCCATGCCCCTCGCCTCCGTCGACGACATCTCGACCCCGGTTCGCCGGAGCCGGGCCGAACGTCAGGCGATCGTGCTCGACACCGCGGAGCGGCTGTTCTCCAGCCGCAGCTCGCGCAGCGTCGGCATGGACGAGCTGGTCCGCGAGACCGGCCTGGGCAAGATGACCGTGTACCGGCTCTTCAAGAGCAAGGACGACCTGGTCGGGGCCTACCTCACCCGCAAGTCCGCGACGGTGCTGGGCTTCATCGACGCCGAGCTCGTCCGGCTCGAAGGCGACCCGCGCGCCGCCCTGCTCTCGGTCGTCGACGCCGTCGAGCGCGACGTCACCCGCGTCGGCTTCCGCGGCTGCCCCTTCACCAACGTGAGCAGCGAGTACGACGACCCGCAGCACCCCGCCCGCAGCGCGGCAGCGGACTACAAGTTCGAGCTGCACACCCGGCTGGAGCGGCTGACCGACCAGATCGTGCCCGGGGGCGGGGAGGACCTCGCCGCGCAGATCCACCTGATCATCGACGGCATGTACCTCTCCGGCGGGCTCCTGGGGCCCGACGGGCCGGCAGCGCACGGCCGCCAGCTGGCGGAGAAGCTGATCGACGCGGCGGTCGCCCGCGCCTGAGCGGCGGTGCGGGGCCCGCCCCCGCACGATGGACCGGTGACGAACGACCACTCCTCCCCCGACCGCACCCGCCCCGACCTCGACGACGCGACGGTCGAGGCGCTGGGCAAGCTCTCCGAGGCCCTCGAGACGGTCGACCAGGCCCGCGGCTTCCTCTACGCCTTCCACCAGCTCACCGGGAAGGCCGACCGCCTGCTGCAGGAGTCGGTCGACCTGTTCGAGAAGGCGGGCGCGACGGACCTCGCCGCCGACCTCGACCGCGACCTCGTCGGCCGCAACGTCATCGCCGACCGGTGGACCTTCCAGATCGTCGAGGACTTCGACGCCGGCTACTGGGGCGCCTTCCGCGACTACGACGCGCGTGCCCGCGACGAGCTCGCCGGCGGGGACCGGCACGTGTTCGAGGCGCGCATGAAGCAGCGCGAGCGCACCCAGGGCCACCCTCGCCACGAGGCCGGCCCCTCCCTCGCCGACCAGCCCTGATCCCGTTTCCCGCGCCTCCCGCGCGGGAAGGATCGGGCGGTGACCATGCCCGACGAGAACAACGCTGGCTCCGACCGCGAGGCGAAGCCCCTGGGCGCCGAGAAGGCGCCGGGCGAGGACCGCGACTCCCTGGGTGCGACCGAGGGCCCGGCCGACGGGATCGCCGGTCCCGCCTGGCCGCCCGCCGACACCGAGCCGGACGCGCAGTGACCGCGCCCGACCCCCGCACGTCCGGGACACCGTCGGACCCGCTGAGCGTCGGGCTCGACCGCCCGTCGGCCGCGCCCGCCCACGACCCGGTGCCGACGACCCAGCCCTCCGGCCCGGGCCGCACCCGGCAGGCCGGACGGACGATCGGCCGCGGCCTCGCGCTCGGGCTGCTGATCTTCGTGACGGTCGTCCTGGTCCTGTTCGTGGTGTTCAACGGCGAGACCGTGCCGATCAGCCTCGTCTTCATCGACGTCGACGCCCCGCTCGTCGTCGCGCTGCTCATCGCGGCCGTGCTCGGTGCCCTGGTCGGCTGGCTCCTCAGCCTCGTGCTCCGCACCCGCCGCCGGCACCGCTCCTGACCCACGCTGCACGCGGGCACCCCTGCGGGGCGTGTCCGCGTGGAGGGCCGCCGTCTCCGTGCTACCAGCCGGTAATATCTCTTGTTACCGGCGAGTAGCAACGCCGTCCACCGGCACGGAGCACGGGAGCAACGACAGCGATGACGCACTACACCGCCAATCTGCGGGACCTGGAGTTCAACCTCTTCGAGTTCCTCGACACCAAGGACCGGTTCGGCACCGGGCCTTTCGCGCAGATGGACGCCGACACGGCGCGCGGCGTGCTGGCCGAGATCCGGAAGCTGGCCGAGGGCCCGATCGCGGCGTCCTTCACCGACGCCGACCGCAACCCGCCGGTGTTCGACCCGGCCACGAACTCGGTGACGCTGCCCGAGTCGTTCAAGAAGTCGGTCCGCGCGCTGGACGCCGGTGAGTGGTTCCGCCTGGACCTCTCGGAGGAGCTCGGCGGCTTCGGAGCTCCCGCGGTGCTGACGTGGGGCGCGTTCGAGATGGTGCTCGGCGCCAACCCGGCCGTGTTCATGTACGGGTCGGGGCCGTCCTTCGCACAGACGCTGTACGACCTGGGCACCGAGGACCAGAAGAAGCTCGCGCGCATCATGATCGACAAGGGCTGGGGCGCCACGATGGTGCTCACCGAGCCCGACGCCGGGTCCGACGTCGGCGCCGGCCGCACCAAGGCCGTGCAGCAGCCCGACGGCTCCTGGCACATCGAGGGCGTGAAGCGGTTCATCACGTCCGCCGAGCACGACCTGAGCGACAACATCGTCCACCTGGTGCTGGCCCGTCCCGAGGGCGCGAAGGCGGGCACCAAGGGCCTGTCGCTGTTCGTCGTCCCCAAGTTCCACGTCGATCTCGAGACCGGTGAGCTGGGCGAGCGCAACGGCGCCTACGTCACCAACGTCGAGAAGAAGATGGGCCTCAAGGTCTCCACGACCTGCGAGGTCACCTTCGGCGACGGCCCCGTCCCGGCCAAGGGCTGGCTCGTGGGCGAGGTGCACGACGGCATCGCCCAGATGTTCAAGATCATCGAGTACGCCCGGATGTTCGTCGGCACCAAGGCCATCGCCACCCTGTCGGCCGGCTACCAGGTCGCGCTCGACTACGCGAAGACCCGCGTCCAGGGCGCCGACCTGACCGCGACGTCCAAGGACGCCCCGCGGGTCACCATCACCCACCACCCCGACGTGCGCCGCTCGCTGATGCTGCAGAAGTCCTACGCGGAGGGCATGCGGGCGCTGTACCTGTACACCGCCAGCTTCCGCGACCAGGTCACCGCCGCCGAGGCCGAGGGCAGCGCGGACAGCGAGCAGGCGACGCTCGCCGCCCGGCTCAACGACCTGCTGCTGCCGATCGTGAAGGGTTTCGGTTCCGAGCGCGCCACGCAGCTGCTGACCGCGGAGTCCCTGCAGACCCTGGGTGGCTCGGGCTTCCTGCAGGACTACCCGATCGAGCAGTACATCCGGGACTCCAAGATCGACACCCTCTACGAGGGCACCACCGCGATCCAGGGCCAGGACTTCTTCTTCCGGAAGATCGTCAAGGACGGCGGGGTCGCGCTGACCTGGCTGGCCGGGCAGATCCAGGCGACGATCGACAACGAGGTGGGCAACGGCCGCCTCAAGGAGGAGCGGGCGGCGCTCGCCGCGGCCCTCAACGACGTCCAGGGCATGCTCACGGCGATGTTCGGCCACCTCACCGAGGCCCAGCAGGACATGAAGGCCCTCTACAAGGTGGGCCAGAACAGCAGCCGCCTGCTGCTGTCGGTCGGCGACCTGGTCACCGCCTGGCTCCTGGTGCGCCAGTCGGAGGTCGCCCTGGCCGCCCTGGCCGGGGACGTCAGCGAGAGGGACCGCTTCTTCTACGAGGGCAAGCTGGCCGCCACCCGCTTCTTCACCAGCCAGGTGCTGCCGCGGCTGGCCTCCGAGCGGATCATCGTCGAGAACACCGACAACGCCCTCATGGAGGTCGACGAGGCCTGCTTCTGAGGCAGCGCTCCGCGTCCGACGGCCACGCCCCTTCCCGGGACGGCGGCCGTCGTCGTTTCCGGGCCGGGGTGCCCGGGCATGGCCCGTTCGACGACGACGTCGACCGAGGAGGCACCGTGAGCGACCCGCAGGGCAGCGACCGGATCCAGCAGGACATCCCGACCGCCTCGGGCACCGGTGACAACAGCGACAACGGCGCCACCGGGTCGAGCTTCGACGACGTGCCCCTCACCGCCGACGAGGCCATCGAGCGCGATAACGCCCAGGGCGATGACCTCCCCGCGCGCGCGGACGGCGACGTGGCGCGTGGCACGCGCGCCGGCGCGTCCGGCGAGGTCTCCGGCCCCACCCCACGATCCGGAGGACGAGACGTATGAGCGAACCAGAGGGCACCGGCTACCGCGAGTCCCCCGACACCACCGACGGCCCGGTCGCCACCGACCAGACCGACGACGCCCCCGAGGGCTCGGCGACCCTGACCACCGACGAGGACGCCCAGGCCGACGACGGCGTCGTCCGCCCCGGCAACGCCCCGGACTGAGAGAGGACCGCTCCTCCCCACCCCTCGCACGCTCGGGGCGGTGCCCTGGAGGGGGCCGAATAGGCTGACCGGGTGCCGCCGATGACCACCCTGACCGCGGCGGAGTGGCAGCGGCGGGCCTCGGCGCACGAGGCGCGGATCGACCGCTGGGCGGCGCCGCACCGCGAGCGGCGCACGCGGGGCGAGAGCCACCCGGTGCACGACTTCCTCTTCACGTACTACTCCGAGACGCCCGGGCGATTGCGGCGCTGGCACCCCGGCATCGGCACCGCGCTGGCACCGTCGGCCGACGGCCCCGCGCCGCACGCCGGGTGGCGCTGGTACCGCACCGGCGACGACGGCGTGGTCGTCCTCGACCGGGCGGGGTACCTGGCCGACCGCGGGCCGACGGTGGACTTCGTGCGCGAGCTGCTCGCAGCCACCGCGAGCCGGCCGGTCTTCGCCGGGTGCTTCGGGCTGCACGAGTGGGCGATGGTCTACCGCGCCGACGAGCACCGGCACGCGCTGCCGCTGCGTCTGGGCGCGGCGGCCACCGACGCCGTGGTCGACGGCCACCAGATCCGCTGCAGCCACTACGACGCGTTCCGCTTCTTCACACCCGAGGCCGTCGGGCGCAACCGGCTGCAGCCGACCCGGGAGTCCCAGGTCGCGACGGAGCAGCCGGGCTGCCTGCACGCGACGATGGACCTCTACATCGGCTCAGCATGCATCTAGGCGAGGTGCGGTTGCCTCCGTCGACATGGACGGAACTGTCCACCCGGCATGCGGATCGGGCTGACGCACTTACGGCAGGGCACCGCTCCCGCTCTGCGCGAGGCGAGAAGCACGCCGTCGAGGACTTCCTCTTCACGTACTACAACACCCGACCGTCACTGCTGCGTCGATGGCATCCCGGCCCTGGCGTTGCTCTGGCAACGACGAACGACGGCCCAGCGCCGCATGCGGGGTGGCGGTGGTACCGGACCGACCCTGACGGAAATGTGTCGCTGGACGTAGCCGCCTTCCTGGTAGACCGGGGAGACGCGGTCCGGTTCATCCACCGACTCCTCACCGCCACGGCGGCGCGACCCGCGTTCACCGGGTGCTTCGGCCTGCATGAGTGGGCGATGGCGTACCGCCAGGACGCACACCGCCACCCCCTTCCCCTGCGCCTTGGGCAGGCCGGGACGGACGCCGTTGTCGAGGGGCATCAGATCCGCTGCACGCACTTCGACGCGTTCCGGTTCTTCACCCCATCCGCCGCGCCCCTCAACCGCATGCAGCCGACCCGCGAGTCCCAGCCCGACATGGAGCAACCCGGCTGCCTGCACGCTTCGATGGACTGCCACAAGTGGGCCATCAAGCTCGGGCCGGCCGTCCTAGGAGATCTGGCATTGGACTGCTTCGAGCTCGCCCAAGAGATGCGGACGCTGGACATGCAGGCGTCGCCCTACGACGTCTCCTCTTACGGCTTGACACCCGTTGCGATCGAGACGCCGGACGGCAAAGCCGCCTACGTGGAACGTCAGCGTGCCCTGACAGCCCGCGCCGTCGGGCTGCGCAGCAAGCTGATCGAGGCCTGCTCAGTCCTCCTACGCATCGAAGTTGGACCGATCCAGCACCGCATCAGCCAGCACTCGCCCTGAAGGCGGCTTCAGGGACGCTCTTCGCCGGGCGAGGCTCGCCTGGTCCGATGGCGGTCCACAAGCTGGAACAGAGCTGAAATCCCCATCGCCGTGGCCGCCACGATCAGAGCCACGCGGGCATCGAGGGGGCCGCCCTTGACTGCATTCACCACGGCGGCGACGGCAAACGCGACCAGCGACAGCAGCGCCAACCCCAGGGCCCACGTCGATCGCGTCATGGGCGACACGCTAGTAACCAGAACCGTCGACGTCGTGGTGCGCGGCAGATGCCATCCGATCGAGGTGTCCCTTGGTGGGCCGCTTTGGGACAAGTCCTGCCGGTCCGAAGACTGGCAGAATCGATCCGCGCCGGGCCGAGTGAACCCAACGGTCGATAGATCTCTACAAGTGGGCCTACAAGCTCGGTCCCGCCGTCCCCGGCGAGCTCCTCGCCGACTGCTTCGCGCTCGCCGCCGACGTCCGCGAGCTGGACATGCGCGCCTCGCCGTACGACCTGCGGGAGCACGGCTACACCGCGGTCGCGATCGAGACGCCGGAGGGCAAGGCGGAGTACGCCGCGGCGCAGCGGGGGTTCGCCCGGCACGCGGCCGACCTGCGCCGACGCCTCCTGGTCGTCTGCGAGACGCTGACCCTGGCATGAGACGTTCACCTCCTCGCCGTACGGTCAGGAGGTGACTTCCGCATCCGACGGCCGCTGGATCCACCTCGAGGGCACCGCGAACACCCGCGACCTGGGCGGGCTGCCCACCACCGACGGCGGCCGCACGCTGCCGAACCGGATCCTGCGCAGCGACAACCTGCAGACCCTCAGCGACGCCGACGTGCAGCTCCTGGTGGAGAAGATCGGCCTGCGCGAGGTCATCGACCTGCGGACGAGCGCCGAGGTGCTGCTCGAGGGCCGCGGACCGCTGCGCGCGCTGCCGGAGGTGGTCCACCGGCACTTCACGCTGCTGCCGGAGCGCGGCCAGTACACCGACGTGTTCGCCGCGGAGGAGGACGAGGTCCCAGATCTCCCCTCGGGGTGGCTGGACTCCCTCCTGCCGCGCCACGTCGCCGAGCACGACGAGGGCGAGCCCGCACCGGTGCGCAGCTACCTCGGCTACCTGTCCCAGCGCGGGGACGCCGTCGTCGAGGCGCTGCGCGCGCTGGCCGCCCAGACCGAGGGCGCGTCGGTGGTGCACTGCGCCGCCGGCAAGGACCGCACCGGTGTGGTCGTGGCCCTCACGCTCGCCGTCGCCGGCGTGCCGCACGAGGAGATCGCGATCGACTACGGGCTCAGCGGCAACGTCATCGACGCCATCATCGCGCGGCTGCGCGCCACCCCGACCTACGGCGGGGACACGGCGCAGCGGAACACTGCCGACCACGCCCCCCGGCGGGAGACCATGGACCGGGTGCTCGAGCTGCTGGACGAGCGGTACGGCGGGCCGATCGGCTGGCTGGAGACGCACGGCTTCGGCGCCGACGAGCAGGCCGCCCTGCGCGCCCGACTGCGCGACTAGGCGGAGACCCCGTCCTCCTGCCTCCCGCCCTGGGAACCAGCGGGGGCCTGAGCGTGGTGCGGGGCCCGGGAGCCCTTCTGCTGCTTGTGCCGGTACATCGCGGCGTCGGCCTGCCGCAGCAGGTCCTCCGCACTGCTGCCGGCCTCGTGCACGGCGACGCCCACGCTGGTGCCCACGGCGGCGTCCCGGCCGTCGAGCCGGAAGGGTTCGGCGAAGCAGCCGCTCACTCGGTCGGCGAGCCCCTGTGCGTCGCTCGGGTCGTCCAATCCCGGAAGGATGACGGCGAACTCGTCGCCGCTGAGCCGGGCGACGGTGTCGCACGGGCGGATCGCGGCCCGCAGCCGCGCGGCGACCTGGCGGAGCAGCTCGTCACCGGCTGCGTGCCCCAGGACGTCGTTGATCTGCTTGAAGCCGTCGAGATCGCAGAAGAGCACCGACACGTGAGCGCCAGGGGCCGCCGACGACAGCTCCGCGAGCAGCCGCTCGCGGAAGAGCACCCGGTTGGGCAGTCCGGTCAGGGCGTCGTGCGTCGCCTGGTGGCGCACGGTCTCCAGCAGGCGGGCCCGCTGCAGTGCCGACGTGGCCTGGTCCCCGACACCGCGGAGGCGGACGAGCACGTCGCCGGCGAGCTCCTCGGGAGCTTCACCGGCCTCCCAGCTGGCGGTGGCGACGCCGAGGAACGTGCCGTCGGCGACCAGCGGGAGCGCCACGACGTCGGTGACCCCGAGCTGCGCCAGCAGCCCGCGCACCGCGGGACTGCTGTCGGCGTCCCGGATGATCCGCGGTTCGCGCGTGGTGAGCAGCTCCACGAGCTCCGGGGTGTCCTCCGGGCGCAGCGGCGTCTCGTAGAAGACCCCCTGGGGCTCGCGCAGGAGGTTGGCGGCTGACCGGGCCTGCAGCTGGCCCGTCGACGGGTCCCAGAGCATGACCGAGGCGCTGCTGCACCCCACCACGCGCGGCAGGGCGTCGGCGACGACCGAGCAGATGGCGTCGACGTCCGCGGCGGCTGCCAGTTCGTGCGCCAGCGCCAGCAGCGCGCCGGCCCGGCTGGCCTCGACACGGGCGCCGTCGAGGGCGAACAGGAGGTCCAGGGCCGCGGCCGCGTGCCCCGCATAGGCCGCGAGCATGGCCTGCTCGTCGTCCATGGAGGCTTCGGGCGAGGGGTAGACAGCAGCCAGCCGGCCGTGGAGGCGGCGTGCGGAGGCGACGTCGACCACGACGGCGGCCGGGCCGAGGTCCTCGCCGCCCAGCAGCCGGCGGGCGAGGACCTCGGCCTGGTCGTCGGGGATCCCGGCGCTGTGGACCAGCGGCGGGCCGCCGCCGGGCGCCGCGACCGCGAGCAGGTGAGCGGGAGCCAGCACCGCTTCACCGGCCCGCGCGACGATCTGGCGCAGAACGCTGTCGAGGTCGTCGCTGCCGACCAGCTCGGTGGCCGCGGACTGCAGCGTGCGCAGCTGCCCCCGCAGCGCGGCGAGCTCGCGGTCGGCGGCGCCGTCGGTGCGCCGACGCCGCGGTAGCCGGGACCGGCGCTCCCAGGTGACCTCGTAGATGCAGGTGCGACCGCCGCCCACCCGGCACTCGGCGGAGGTGATCACCCCGGTGGGCAACCCGAAGATCTCCGGCACCGTGGTGGCGAGCCCGCGGGCGTAGTCGCAGTCCAGCGCGGAGTGCTCGTAGCCTTCGTGCAGGTGGAGCGCGGCCTTCGCCGAGGTGGCGGTGGTCTCGAGGATCTCCATGGTGGAGACGGTCGTGAACTTCGCTGCGGCGCGGGGCAGTCGTCGGAAGACCTGGCGGGGCGAGCCCAGGGCGCGCAGGACGAGCAGCAGGGAATGGGCCAGCCCGCTGCGCATCGCCGCGGCGCCCACGCGGAACATCACGTCCGGGTCGCCGAGCACCTCGGTGGCCGCGGAGAACAGGCGCACGCGGGTGCGGTAGCTGAACCAGCGCGACTGGTCGGCGAGCGCCTCCGCGGTCGCGGACACGCCGGCGCACTCCAGCAGCCGGACGACGGCGTCGGGACCACCGTGGGCCTTCACGTACGTCAGCAGCCCGGCGGTGGTGACGCCGGAGGTCTCGCGGGCCTCCACCGGACCGCTCTGCTCACCGCCGCCGGTCACCGCGCGCTCCACGCGGGTGTGGGGCTCCCCGGGCATGCGTGCGGCACCGTGCAGGGCGGCCGGGGCAGGTCACCGGCCGTGCGTACGCGCGTCACGTCCGGTGTTTCGGCACCTATGAGTGCCGACGTGAGTTCAACCACCCTTCCGAGTGGTTGGACGGCGGCCGGTGCGGGACAGCAGACGACCCCGGTCTCGGAGGAGGACCGGGGTCGCGCAGTGGAGGGGTGCCGCCCTCGGGCGGCGCCGCCGCGTCAGCGGCGCAGGTAGGAGCTGGTGCTCGCGAGGGTGAGGAGCTCGTCCCGCATCGCCGGGCTGCTGCTGCGGGCCAGCGCCTCGTCGATGGCGCGGCGGGTCCGGGCGACCTGGCGCCGCTGCCGCCAGCTGGACGTGATGCTGTTCATGGTCGTGCCTCTTCCGTGTCGTGATGAGCCTGCCATCTGGGATAAGCAGGGCGAACACCACTATATTCCGACGAAACGTAGGCCGATCTTGAGCAACGCCGATGTTTCCTCATACTTGCGGGTGACTCTGCTCACCGGAACACGACGGCGCCCGCCCTCCGCACGGGAGGACGGGCGCCGTCGAGAGCGTCGGTGCTCAGCTGGGACGCGGGACGTCCCCACGCCAGGCGCCGGTCTCGGAGCCGCGGCTCTCGATGAACTCCTTGAACCGCTTCGCGTCCGCCTTGATCTGGCGGTCGTCGAAGCCCAGGGCGGCGCCGGCCTTCTCGACCAGGCCCTCGGGCTCCCAGTCGATCTGGATCATCACCCGCGTCTTGGCGTCGTCCAGGCGGTGGAAGGTGACCACCCCGGCGTGCTTGGCCTCTCCGCTGGTGCTGGTCCAGGCGACCCGCTCCTCGACGTGCTGCTCGGTGATCTCGGCGTCGAACTCGCGCTTGACGCCGTCGATGTTGGTGACCCAGTGGGTGTGCGTGTCGTCGATCTGTGTGATCTTCTCGACCCCGCCCATGAACTGGGGGAAGGACTCGAACTGCGTCCACTGGTCGTAGGCGACCCGGATCGGGACGTCGACGTCGACGGATTCCTGCACGCTGGCCACGTTCTCAGCTCCTCGTGTCGTTGATCGGTGGTGTGCGGCCTACCCCTCGGAAGCCGCGCGACACGTCGATCGCCCAGGTCAGCGTTGTAGGCAGAACTCGTTTCCCTCCGGATCGACGAGCACGACGTGGTCGTCGAAGGTCGCCTGGACCCGCCCCCCGAGGTCACCGATGCGGGCGATCTCGCCGTCCACGTCGGCGCAGCGCAGATCCAGGTGCAGCCGGTTCTTGACCTCCTTCACCTCGGGCACGAGTTGGAAGAACAGCCGGGGCCCACCCTCGCGCTCTGGCTCGACGAGCACCGTGGGGTCGTCCTCCGGGGACTCGATGCCCGCGGCCCGCAGACGTGCGAGCTCCGCCTCGTCGTAGGGCGCGACGGCGTAGCCGTCGAGGACCGAGGCCCAGAACCGGGCCAGGGACGCCGGGTGACGGCAGTCGACGACGAGGTCCTGGATGACCGCCATGGGGCCACCCTGCCCACCTGCAGCCGACGGCGGAAGTCGTCGGTGCGCGACGCGGCGGCGCGAGGCCGGGTCAGGAGCCGGCGGAAGGTGCGGCGCGGCGAGCCGCCGCCACGTCGAGGGCCACCCGAACCGTCGCCCCGCCGATGAGCAGCAGGCAGACCACCCGGGCCAGACCGGCGCCGATGTTCGCCCCCTCCTCCTCCGACAGCATCGTCAGCCCGTCGACGAGCAGCATCACCACCGCCGCCGCGAGCACGAGCCCGCCGAGCCGCAGTTCCCGCTGGTCGGAGGCGCTGACCAGCACGGCTCCGCCGGCGACCGCGCACAGGTAGGCGAGCATCTGGATCAGCCAGGGCGCCGCGCCCTGCGCCGAGGCGGGGCGCGCGCCGCCGACCGCGATCGCGACCCCGGTGAGGACCACGAAGAGCATCAGGCATGCGAGTGCGGGCCCACGGCGGTCCATGCGTTCTCCTCGGGGTCGGGCCGCCGGTCAGCCGAGCAGCGCGCTCCCCGGATCCTGCAGCACCGCGCCGACGTCGGCCAGGAAGCGCGAACCGAGCTCGCCGTCGACGATCCGGTGGTCGAAGGAGAGCGCCAGCTGGGTGACCTGCCGGACCCGGATCTTCCCCTTGTGCACCCACGGCCGATCACGGACCGCACCGAACGCCAGGATCGCCGCCTCGCCGGGGTTGAGGATCGGCGTTCCGGTGTCCACGCCGAACACGCCGACGTTGGTGATCGTCAGGGTGCCGCCGGTCATGGCCGCCGGCGGCGTGCGCCCGGCCCGCGCGGTCGCCGTCAGCTCGGCCAGCTCCCCGGCCAGCTCGGCGAGGGACATCCGCCCGGCGTCCCGGATGTTCGGGACGACGAGGCCGCGCGGGGTGGCCGCGGCGATGCCCAGGTTCACCTGCCCGTGGACCACGATCTCCTGCGCTGCCTCGTCCCACGAGCTGTTGATCATGGGGTGCCGGCCGATCGCGAGCAGCACCGCCTTGGCCACGAACAGCAGCGGGCTCAGCTTCAGCTCCGCCAGCTCCGGGCGCGTGGCCAGCCGATCGCGCAGTTTCATCGTCCGCGTGACGTCGACGGTGAGGAACTCGGTGACGTGCGGGGCGGTGAAGGCGCTGGCCACCATCGCCGCGGCCGTGTGCTTGCGCACGCCTCTGATCGGGATGCGCTGCTCGCCCGCGGACGGCGTCCTCGGGACCGCCACCACGGCGGCCGGAGCGAGGGCGCGGGCGGCGTCCACGTCGGCGCGGGTGATGACGCCGCCGGCGCCCGTGCCGCGCACCGTCGCGAGGTCGACCCCGCAGTCCTTGGCGTACCGGCGCACCGGGGGCTTGGCCAGCGGCCGGGGACCGCGCCGGCCGGGCGCGACGGCTGTCGACGAGGCGGCGTCCGCGCGTACGGCGGCGGCCTCGGCCTGCCGGCCGACCTCCAGGCCTCCGTGGCGCACCGGCTTGCTGCGGGCGTCCGGCGCGGTGGCCAGCAGGGGGGTGCTCTCGGTGGTGTCGGTGCGACGCGGCCGGCGTCTGGCGTCCGTGGTCCGGGGGCCGTAACCGACCAGGACCGCTGTCCGGCCGTTGGCGGTGGTCTCCCCGATCAGCCCCGTCCCACCGGTCTCCGGCGGCGCCTCGGCGCCCTCGCCGGTGTCGATGGTGATGATCGGCGTTCCGACGTCGACGGTCGCGCCCGCCTCGACGAGCAGCTCGACCACTCGCCCTGCGTGCGGCGAGGGCAGCTCGACGGCTGCCTTCGCCGTCTCCACCTCGCACAGCGGCTGGTTGACGGTGACGGTGTCACCGACGGCCACCAGCCACTGGAGGACCTCCGCCTCCGTCAGGCCCTCGCCGACGTCGGGCAGGTTGAAGCGGCGCAGCGCGCCCGCGGTCTGCGTCATCTCAGAACCCCATCGCGCGGTCGACGGCGTCCAGGACCCGGTCGAGGTCGGGAAGGTAGTCCTCCTCGAGCTTCGACGGCGGGTAGGGCACGTCGTACCCGCCCACCCGCAGCACCGGCGCCTCCAGGGAGTGGAAGCAGGTCTCGGTCACGCGAGCGGCGATCTCCGCGCCGAGGCCGAGCGTCACCGGCGCCTCGTGCACGACCACGCAGCGGCCGGTGCGCCGGACCGAGTCGTACACCGGCTCGAGGTCCAGCGGCGAGATCGTGCGCAGGTCGACGACCTCCAGCGAGCGGCCCTCGGTCTCCGCGGCCTCCGCCGCCTGCAGCGCCGTCTTCACCATCGGGCCGTAGGCGAGCACGGTGACGTCGTCACCCCCGCGCACCACCCGCGAGCCGAACAGCGGCCCCGGGGTGGCGGAGGTGTCGACCGGTGCCTTGTCCCAGTACCGGCGCTTGGGCTCGAGGAAGACCACCGGGTCGGGGCAGGCGATCGCCTGCTGGATGCCCCAGTAGGCGTCGACGGGGTTGCTGACGGCGACGACCTTGAGGCCGGGCGTGTGGGCGAAGTAGGCCTCGGGGCTCTCGCTGTGGTGCTCCACCGCGCCGATGCCCCCGCCGAACGGGATGCGGATGACCATCGGCATCGGCACCAGGCCCCGGGAGCGGGCGTGCATCTTGGCCACCTGGGTGACGATCTGGTTGAAGGCGGGGAAGACGAAGCCGTCGAACTGGATCTCGACGACCGGCCGGTAGCCGCGCATCGCCAGGCCCACGGCGGTGCCGAGGATGCCCGCCTCGGCCAGCGGGGTGTCGACGACGCGGGCCTCGCCGAAGTCCTTCTGCAGACCGTCGGTGATCCGGAAGACCCCGCCGAGCCGGCCGATGTCCTCCCCCAGGAGCACGACCTTCGGGTCGTCCTCCATGGCCCGGCGCAGCCCGAGGTTCAGCGCCTTGCCGATGGTCAGCGTCTCGGTGGTGGCCGGGGCCTCCAGCAGCTCGGCGCTCACGCGTGCTCGCCTCCCTCGAACGACGCCTGGTAGGCCTCGAACTGCGCGCGCTGCGCGGCCAGGGGCGGGGTCTGCTCGGCGTAGACGGTGTCGAACATCGCGGTGGGCCGGGGATCGGGCATCTCGACCGTGCCGCTGCGGATGCGCGCCGCCAGCCGGTCGGCCTCGGCCTCGACGTCCTCGAAGAAGGCGGCGTCGGCCAGCCCGCTGCGGGAGAGGTACGCCTTGAGCCGGGCGATCGGGTCGCGCAGCTTCCACTCCTCGACCTCGCCGGCGAGCCGGTACCGGGTCGGGTCGTCGGAGGTGGTGTGGGCGCCCATCCGGTAGGTGAACGCCTCGATGAAGGTGGGGCCCTGCCCCTCGCGGGCGGCCTGCAGCGCGGCGCGGGTCACGGCCAGCACGGCGAGGACGTCGTTGCCGTCGACCCGGACGCCGGGGAAGCCGAATCCGGCCGCGCGGCGGTACAGCGGCACCTTCGACTGCCGCTCGAGCGGCACGCTGATCGCGTACTGGTTGTTCTGGCAGAAGAACACCACCGGAGCGTCGAAGCTCGCCGCGAACACCATCGCCTCGTTGACCTCGCCCTGGCTCGTCGCGCCGTCGCCGAGGAAGGCCAGGACGGCGGACCCGTCACCGTCGCGCTGCACGCCCATCGCGTAGCCGGTGGCGTGGAGGCACTGGGCGCCGATCACGATCGTGTACAGGTTGAAGCCGCGCTCGACGGGGTCCCAGCCGCCGTTGTCGACGCCGCGGAACAGGCTCATGACGTGCAGCGGGTCGACCCCGCGGGCCCAGGCGACGCCGTGCTCGCGGTAGGTCGGGAAGGCGGTGTCGCTGTCCCGCAGCGCCCGCCCGGCACCGAGCTGGGCGGCCTCCTGACCCAGCAGCGAGGCCCAGATGCCCAGCTCGCCCTGGCGCTGCAGCGCCGTCGCCTCGGCGTCCCAGCGGCGGACCAGGGTCATGTCGCGGTAGAAGCCGCGCAGCTCCTCGTCGGAGACGTCCAGCGGGTAGTCGGGGTGCTCCATGCGCTCGCCCTCGGGCGTCAGCAGCTGCACCAGGTCCGGCTGCTGCGGCAGGTGCGGCGCACCGGCCCCGGGTACGGGGTCGACGACCTCGTGCAGGTCGCCGATGTCGGCGTCGTCGGTCTCGTCGCGCAAGGCAGTCACCGCTCGCTCCTCGCCTCAGCCGCCCTGGCCGGGGTCACCGGCGCCGTGCGGAGATGGACGTTGTGGCCGGCGCCGGGGTGTGGCACCGCTCACACATCCTGACACGGCCCCCCGGGGATCGGACAAGATCACCACGCCGTTGACGGCCCCGCAGTCGCTCGTCAGGAGGCCGCCAGGTGCTGGCCCTCGGGCTGCGGAGAGAGCATCATCCCCGCATGCGCCGCGCCGGGATCCTCCTGCTCCTCAGCGCGCTGCTGGGTGCCCTCGTCGTGCTGGGAGCCTCGCCGGCTCAGGCGTGCAGCTGCGTGGGCGGCACCACGGCCGAGTTCACCGAGCGGGCGGACGTCGTCTTCACCGGACGCCTGATCTCGCGCACGGAACCGGGCGGGCTCGTCAGGAGCAGCGCCGATCCCGCCCGGCACGTGTTCGCCGTGGACGCCGTCGCCAAGGGCAGCGCGTCCGAGCGGCAGGAGGTCCTGTCCCCCGTGTCCGGCGCCTCGTGCGGGCTGGAGCTCGCCGGCGACGGGCCGGTCGTCGTCTTCGCCACCCACACGGCCGACCCCCACATCAGCGCCACGTGGCCGCCGCTCGAGGACGACCAGTACTTCGCCTACCTCTGCGGAGGGTCGGCACCGCTCATCCCGCAGCTCGAGGCCGAGCTGGGCGACCTGCGGCCCCCGGATCCCGTGGCCGCACCGATGCCGGCCGCGCCCGTCGAGCCGCGAGCAGCGGCGACCACGGCGCCGGATCGCGACGGGCCGGCCGCGACGCTGCTGGTCCCCGGTGCCGGTGCCGTCCTCCTGGCCGGTGGAGCGCTGCTGCTGCGCCGCCGCCGGGCCCGGTGATCGGCGTCAGCTCTCCCGGCGCCTGATCCGGACGGGGCCTCGGGCGGTGGCGACGTCCACGACCGTCCCGCCCTGCGTCACCTCCACCTCACCCGCCGCGGCCAGCCGTCCGGCCGCGGCGCGGGCAGCGGGCATGAGGTTGCGCCACTCCTCGGCGTCGACGTGCCGGGCCGCCTCGGAGGGGCAGATCGTGGTGCCCGCCCGCCGGAGGTCGAGCAGGTCGCCGATCGCCTGCTCCAGCCGCGCGCCGACGTCGTCCACACCCCGGGAGTGCCCGCGCGGGAGCCCGGCACACCACCCGAGCGGGTGCTGGCGCGCGGGAGCCGGGCGGAGCAGGCTGCGCCCGTGGACACCGAGGACCGTCGGCGCGAGCACCTGCCCCAGCTGGCCGCGATGGACGCCGTGCTCGCCGACCCCGTCCGACTGGTCGCCGCCCTCGTCGACGCCGAGGACGACGAGGACGCCCTGCGGCGGGTGCGGGACGCCTTCGACCTCACCGACGAGCAGGCCGCCTCCGTCCTGGACCTCCAGTTCCGCCGCCTGCACCGCACGGCACGCGCTCGTGTGGCCGCGGAGCTGGCGGTCGTGCGTGCCGAATGGGGGCCGGCGCTGCCCGCGACGCTGACGCTCTCCGACCGCCGCTCCGCGGTGCTGACGGTGGAGGGCGGGGACCGGCGGTTCACCGGCCGGGGGCTGCAGGCACTGCTCGACCGGGTGACCGACCACCTGCTCGACGACGTCGCCGTGCCCCGGCTGCGGCCCGTCGTCGTCACCGTCGCCGGACCCGCCGACGCGCCGGTGCGGTTCACCGTCGTCCCATCCGGCTCGGCGTCCTACGAGTACGCCGAGGCGTGATCGCCGGGTGGCCGGCTGATCCGGGAGTCGCCGGGCGACGGCGGGGTACCTGTGCGGCATGGCGAAGCGGACGCCCCTCGGGGTGAGCGGCAAGGGCAGGCGCGGCATCAGCACCCTCGGCTGGGCCCTGCGCGGCGCGGCGGCCGGCGCAGCAGGCAGCACGGCGCTCAACGCCGTCACGTACCTGGACATGGCCGTCCGCGGGCGCGGCACCAGCTCTACGCCGGAGGACACGGTGGAGGAGCTCGCCGGGAAGGCGCACGTGCCGATCCCCGGCGACGACGAGACGCGGCAGAACCGGGTGCAGGGCCTCGGTCCGCTGATGGGGCTGGTGGCGGGCATCGGGGTAGGGACGATCGGCGGGCTCGCCCGCGCCCGGGGCTACCTCTCGGCCAAGCCTGTCGGCATCGCCCTGACCACGGTCGGGGTGATGGTCGCGGCCAACGGCCCGATGACGGTGCTGGGCGTGACCGATCCGCGCACGTGGTCGGCGAAGGACTGGATCAGCGACATCGTCCCGCACCTGGCGTACGGCGTGGTCGTGAAGAACACGATCGACGCCTTCGACCGCCCGTGACACAGTCGCGCCGTGGAGGAGATCACCACCGAGGAGCAGCTCCGCGCCCTGCTCGGTGACCCGGTTCCCGCGGCGCTGGCCAAGGAGCGGACGGCGCTCACCGACCTCGACCGCGAGTGGCTCGCCGCCAGCCCGTTCTGCCTGATCGCGACCAGCGGCGCCGACGGCAGCTGCGACGTCTCCCCCAAGGGAGATCCGCCCGGCTTCACCCTCGTCCTCGACGACCGGACGGTCGCGGTGCCCGAGCGGGCCGGCAACCGCCGCGCCGACGGGTACCGCAACATCCTGGCCAACCCGCACGTCGGGCTGATCCACCTGCTGCCCGGCCGCACGGACACGCTGCGGATCAACGGGCGGGCGCGGCTGGTCACCGACGCCGGGCTGCTGGACCGGATGGTGGTCAAGGGGCACCGCCCGGTGCTCGCCGTGGTGGTCGAGATCGAGCAGGTGTTCCACCACTGCGGCAAGGCGTTCCTGCGCTCGCAACTGTGGGCCCCGGAGAGCTGGGCGCCCGACGCCGTCCCCTCGCGGGCGCGCATCGCGCACGCGCTGGAGCGCAAGCACGAGCCGCTCGAGGAGCTGGAGCGCTACTACTCCGACGCCACCTACTCGGCCGGCCTCTACCCGTCGACCTGACTCACTGCCAGCCGGTCTCGTCCACGCCGCCGGGCACGGGAGCGGCGGGGTCGTAGGGCGTGCGGGTGAAGATGAAGGTGCCCAGGTCGAGGTGGTCCGCGGCGATCCGCAGCGTCTCGCCGGCGTAGTAGCCGTCCAGCCCGACCCAGCGGCCGTCCCGCTGCTCGAACCGGCTCGCCCGCCCGCCGCGGCCGGGCAGCGGACCGAGGTGCAGCCGCCCGCCGGCCACCGCGCGGAGGATGCTCGGCGACACCCCCCAGAACCAGACGCCGAGCACGTCCAGCGGCACCGGGGACGGCGAGGGGCTCCAGGCCTCCACCACCCGCGGCTCGGCGGCGCGCAGGTCGGCCAGCAGCCCGAAGACCACCGGCTCCACGCCCGCCGTGGCGTTGGCCAGCGAGACGGCGCCGGCCTGCTCCTCGCGGTCGACGAACACCCCCGCCAGGAAGCCGGGCATCGAGCCGCCGTGCCCGACCAGCGTCCGCCCGTCGACCCGCATGACCTGGAGTCCCAGGCCGTACGCCGACCAGCCCGGGGCGGAGGAGTCCACGCCGGCGGGCTCGGTCATCTCCTCGAGCGTGGCCGGGTCGAGGACGTCGGCGGTGTCGCCCAGCAGGAAGGCGGCGAAGCGGCCGAGGTCGGTCAGCGTCGCCCACAGCTGCCCGGCGGCCGCCATCACGCCCGCGTGGTGCTCGGGCTCGGCCAGGACGACGTCGGCCCACGGGTGGACGGCGCGCCCCTCGGCGGCGGGGGCGACGGGGCGCGGCGTCGTCCGGGTCATCCCCAGGGGCGCCAGCACCTCGTCGCGCACGGCGTCGTCCCACGAGGTGCCCCGCAGGCGCGCCACGAGCTCGCCGAGCACGCCGAAGCCCAGGTTGGAGTAGTGGAAGCGCCGGGCGGCACCGAGGACGACGTCGGCGTCGCCCAGCCCGAGGTCCTCGAGCGAGCCGCCGGGCACCCGCTCCCACCAGCCACCGGGGCTCTCCGCCGAGACGCCGGCCAGGTGCGAGAGCAGCTGCCCCACCGTGCGGTCGCCCAGCGGCGTGCCGGGCAGGTGCCGCTCCAGCGGGTCGTCGAGGGACAGGCGGCCCTCGTCCCGCAGCCGCATCACCAGGACGGCGGTGACCGTCTTGCTGATCGACCCGAGCCGGTACTGCACGTCGGTGTGCGGCTCGGCGACCTCGCCGCGGCCGGCCGACCACGCCAGCCCACCGTCGCGCACGACGCCCGCGACCAGGCTGGGGGCCCGGCCGTCCCGCTGGACGCGGGCCACGCGGGCGAGCAGCGTGCGGGCGGTGGCGGGCAGCACGGGTTCGGGCATGCCGGCGACCGTAGCGCCGCGCCGTCCCCGGGGCTCAGGTGGTGGGGACGGCGTCCCGGGCCGGGAGCCGGCCGCTGCGGGAGGCCCAGCGCTCGAACCAGATCGTCACCAGCGGGGGGATGGAGGCGGCCAGGGCGAGCAGCGTGGTGCCGGCCGACCAGCGCAGCACCCGCGCGGCCACGAGCGTGATCAGCACGTACGCCACGAAGATCCCGCCGTGGATCGGTCCGAAGATCTTGACGCCGATCTCGCTGGTCTCGGGCACGTACTTCACGAACATCCCGATGAGCAGCCCGACCCAGGAGCAGGCCTCGGCGATGGCGGCGATCCGGAACGCGCTGGCGACGGTGCGGGGAGTCACGCCCCCGATCCTGCCCGAGCCCTCAGCCGAGGTAGGCACGCCCGCGCTGTGAGATCTCGTACCCCACCGCGAGGCTCGCCGTGAGACCGAGCTCCTTGAGCTTCCGCACGTCGCGTTTGAAGGGCAGCGTCTCGCGCCCCAGCGAGGCGGCGAGGTCGGGTGCGCGGACGCCCGGCCGCCCGGCGATCAGCCGCAGCACCTCCCTCGTCCAGGGCTCGCCGCGGGCGGCGTCCCAGCGGTCCAGTCGCTGGTCGATCTCCCGCCGCTCTACGGCCCCGTCCAGAGGCTCGCGCCGAACTCGTGAGGCGTGAGGGGGACGGGGTCCTTCTACTCGTCGACGGTCTCCACCATCACGACGCCGGCGCTCGTGCGCTGGGTGCTGCCGGGGCGCATCCGCGGCCGGTGCCAGCGGCGGAACGCCAGCGTCACGGAGCCGTCCGCGATGCCAGCGGCGGTGGCCTGGCTGATCAGCACGCGGCCATGGTGGCAGGGTCGCGGCCGTGCGGGGTCTGGCGCGGCGTGAGTTCTGCCTGGTCCTGCTGCGCCGGATGGCCGACGTCCGCCCGGACCTGGTGGCCGAGGCCCTGCCCCGCCTCGGCGCCACCCGTGCCGAGGCGCATGCGGCGCACACCCGCTGGCAGGCGCTGCACCACGCCCGCCGGGCGCCGCGGGGTCTGGCGCTGCGGACGGCGGTGCTCGGGCCCCCGGAGGAGCTGGAGGACCGCCGGTTCGGCGACCTCGACGTCCAGGTGCGGCGCTGGCCGCTGCCCCTGTGGCCGCATCAGTGGTGGGAGGTGGTGAGCGGCCCCGGCGGCTCGGTGCTGCACGAGCACCTCGCCCGTGCGCCGGGTTCCCCGGTCCCTCCGGCCACCGCCAGTGACCTGCGCGTGTGGGAGCACGTGCTGGACGACGTCATCGCCGTGCCCGGTGCGGCGAGCGTCGACCCGGGTGTGGTCACGCGCTGGGAAGTGGACCTTCCCGGTGGGGACCGGGCGCTGTTCGTGTGGGGGCTGCTCCAGCGGGTCGGCGCGCCGGGCTGAGCGCCGGCGGACTCGCCACCACGGCACCGAGGAGGGACGCGACGGCGAGCGCTGCCGCCGACGCCGGATGCCCGAGCGCCACGAGGGCGACGACCGCTCCGCCCAGGACCGCGGACTTCACCGCGATCCTCGCCGCCGGCACGTCGAACCGGGCCCGCGGTGCGGCGAAGGCGCCCCAGAGAACCGCAGCCGCCACCGGCAGTCCGGCGGCCAGCAGCCACCGACCGGCACCCGATCCGGCCCGCCAGCCCCAGGCCGCCAGCACGCCGAGCGCGGCGAGCTCGGAGAGGAACGCCAGGCTCAGCCAGAGGCCGTTCCAGCGTCGACCCATCCGTGCAGTCTGCCGGTGGAGGGACTCAGGCGGCGATGCGCCGGGCGCCGGCGTAGCCACCCATGACGTCGATCGACGCGACCTTGACGACGTCGCCGGACGTCGGGGCGTGGACCATCTGGTTGCCACCGATGTAGATGCCCACGTGGCTGACCGGGCTGTAGAAGAACACCAGGTCGCCGGGCTGCAGCTCGCTCCGCGACACCGAGCGGCCCATCTGCGACTGCATGCGACTGGAGTGCGGCAGGCTGATGCCGGCCGCCGCGAAGGCGTACTGGGTGAGTCCCGAGCAGTCGAACGCGCGGGGACCGCCGGCGGCCCACACGTAGGGCTTGCCGCGCTGCGCCATGGCCGTGTCGATGGCGACCTGGGCGGCACCGCTGTTCGCGACGACGGGCGCCGACGAGGCGGCCAGCTGCTCGGTGCGTTCACTGCGGCTGGCCCGCGTGGAGTGACCCGCGGCGGCGACGGCCTGGCGCTCCTGTGCGCTGAGCCGGTCGTGGACCGCCCTGTACTCGGCGATCTCCTTCTCGAGGTCGGCCTGCTGGGCTGCGACGGCGTCGTACTGGGCCTGGGCCTCGGCCACCGACGCCTGCACCTGCTGAGCCGCGGCCGTGGCCGCGGCGTTGGCGTCGGCGGCCACGCCGAGCAGCTCGTTCTGGTGCCCGGCGACCATCTGCAGCGTGGACATGCGGTTGACGAACTCGTCGGCCGAGCCGCTGATCATCAGGGCCTGGAAGGAGTTGAGCCCCTCGCCGGTGTAGGCGGTGCGGGCGACGCCCCGCACGCCCTCCTGCGCCTGCGCCAGCACCGCCGTGGCGCGGTCCAGCTCGACCTGCGCGGCCTGCGCGGCGGCCTGCTGCGCCCGGAGCGTCTCGCGGGCCTCGTTGAACGTCTCGGCGAGCGCCTCGAGGTCGTGGCCGCGGGCGGCGACGAGCTCGGCGGCCTCGGCGGCCGTTCCCGGGGTCCCCGGGGCGGCGGAGGCGGGCACGGCGGCCAGCAGGATCCCGACGGCTCCGGCGAGTGCGAAGGCGGCGCGACGGACGGTGCGGCCGGGGAAGGGCTGCAGGGGGGACGCCATGAGCGGCGGCTCTCCGTTTCTTCGGTGCTGCGGCGGCGGACGCCCGCCTGGTGACAGAGCGCCTTGGCGGGCGCACTGACGGTAAGCCCGTTATCGAGCCGTGACAATGGGTGAATCACAAGTTTGTTGTTTGACACGCGAGTCGTCGGGTAACCGCCCAGGTCAGCCCAGTGAAGCCGTGACGAACCCGTCCGGCTTGTGGCGCACTGCACGGGCAGGTCGCGACGCAGCCCGACACCAGCCGCACCGGTACGGCGGTTTCGTGGGGCCTCCGAAGGACCACTACGAAGGCATGGACCTTCGCCGCCCCCTCCTCCTCCTGGCCGTGGCAGGCTCGCTGGTCGCCTGCGGCGACAACACCGACCTGCAGCGCGGTGAGACGAACTGCGACTCGACGTCGGAGGAGGCCAGCAACCCCAACGACGCCAGCTGCCAGGAGACCGGCACCAACGACAGCGGCCAGTGACGGGGACCTGCTGACGTCGGACTCCGCACCCTCGGTCCGTTCCTGGGCGCGGGCCCTCCTGAAGGGTGTGCGCCGCCGACTGCTGGGCCGCGATCTCGCGCTGATCGCCGCGGGGCTGACCTTCTACGCCGGCATCGCGGTGGTGCCCCTGCTGGTGCTTGCCTTCTCGCTGACCGCCCGCCTGACCTCGGCCGAGCGCGTGCGCGAGCTCGGGGACCGGGTGGCCGACCTGCTGCCGTCCGAGCTCGGCGCGCCCGACGCCCTCGACCGGCTGGTCGAGGCCGGCGTGAGCCTGAGCCCGCTGCAGATGCTGCTCGCACTGCTGCCCATGTCGCTCTACGGAGAGGGGCTCAGGCGGGCGCTGCTCCGCTTCAGCTCCCGCGAGGAGGGGATGACCGGCTGGCGGGGCCGGCTGACCGCCTTGCCTCTGCTGCTCGTCACGCCCTTCCTGCTCTACCCCCTCCTGCTGGCCGCGGGCGCGATGGCCGACCTCGCCGACGACGGCGGCGCCTGGGCTGCGGCCGGCCGCCTGGCGGTCGGCTTCTACGCCTGCCTGGCGGCCCTGGCACTGCCCCTGGCCTGGGGCTTCCGGGTCGTCGGCGGCGGCCAGGTGCGGTGGCCGGCACTCGTCTGCGGCGCACTGTTCACCGCCGCCTGCGTCTCGGGCTTCCTGCAGGGTTTCGTGCTCTTCCTGACGCTGCCGCTGGACCTCGGCGCCCCGTTCGGGGGGCTGGACGTCGTCGGTGGCGTCGTGGCGATCGGCTTCTGGTTGTTCCTGCTGCACCTCGTGGTGCTCGCCGGCTGGCTGCTCACGGGCTCGCTGGACGACCTGCTGGAGCGCCGACGGGCAGCCGCCGGGGCCTGATGCGGCCTCAGCCGGGGACGTCGGCCAGCTGCGCGGGCAGGTCGTCCCGGTGGAGGACGACGAGCGTGCTCACCGCGCGGGTGAGCACGACGTAGAGGCGGTGCAGCCCACGCGGCTCGGCGGCCACGATCGCCGCGGGGTCGCCCACCACCACGGCGTCGAACTCCAGGCCCTTGGCCAGGGTCGCCGGGACGACGGCGATCCGCGCCGGCGGCTCCCCGTCGTCCACGAGTGCCGCGGCGGGGAGCCCCGCGGCGGTGAGCAGCGCGACGACCTCGCCGACGACGTCGTCGGCGCACACCACCCCGATCGATCCGGGTTCCGCTGCCAGCTCCGTGACCACGCCGGTCAGCGGGCCGGCCAGGTCGGTGATGGGGTGGATCCGCAGGGATCCCGGCTCACCGCGGACGGCGGTCGCGGCGGGCAGCCCGGGCGCGATCACGGGCAGCAGCCGGTTGGCGTAGTCGAGCACCTCGGCCGGCACCCGGTACCCGCGGGTGAGCGGCCGGACGACGGTGTCCGGCCGGCCCAGCCCGGCGAGGGTCTGCCCCCAGTCGGCCGCCGACCAGGGGCTGGTCGCCTGCGCGAGGTCGCCGAGCACGGTCAGCGATCCGGCCGCGAGCCGCCGGGCGACGGCCCGGCACTGCATCGGGGAGAGGTCCTGCGCCTCGTCCACGACGACGTGCCCGAAGCCCTGCGTGCGCTCGAGCAGACCGGCCGCCTCGTCGACCAGGACCGCATCCGCCTCCGTCCACCGCGCCGAGCGCACGGAACGGGGCGGCGTCGCCCAGTGGAGGAGCGCCTGCTCGCCGTCGTCGAGGACGCCCCGCGCCGCCCGGGCGAGGAGGGCGGCGTCGGCGAAGAGGGCGGCGACCAGACCGGCGGCGTCGCGGGACGGCCACACCTCGTCGCAGAAGGCCCGCACCTCCGGGCTGCGCGCGGCCCTGCGCGTCTCGGCGTCGGTCGGGCTGCCGCCCGCCGCCTCCTTCTGCCTGCGCGCGTCACCGGCGAGCAGCATCGCCAGCCGCTCCCGCCCGGCGGCGTAGTGCAGCAGCTGCTGGTCGTCGTCCCCGCGGGCACGGCGGCGGAGGTCGTCGACGTAGCGCTTGAGCCGCTCGACGGGGACGCGGTAGCGGCGTCCGGCCAGCGGCACCATCACGTCGTCGGCCGGCTTGCGGATCTCGCCCCAGAGCGCCCGCCGCAGCACGTCCGCCATGCGGACGTCGCCCTTGAGGACGGCGGTGGCCGGCTCGTCGACCCCCCGCACCGGCACGCGCCCGGTCAGGTCGGCCACCGTGGACTGGGCGACGTCCACCTCGCCGAGCGTGGGCAGCACCTGCTCGATGTAGCGCAGGAAGGCGCGGTTGGGCCCGACGACGAGGACGCCGGTGCGCGCCAGCTGGCCGCCGTGCGTGTAGAGCAGGTAGGCGGCGCGGTGCAGGCCGACGGCGGTCTTGCCGGTGCCCGGTGCACCCTGCACGCAGATCGACTCGCTGAGCGGGGCGCGGACGATGTCGTCCTGGTCCGGCTGGATGGTGGCGACGATGTCGCGCATCGGGCCGCTGCGCGGGCGCTCGATCTCGGCCCTCAGGAACTCCCCCGGGCCGTCGTCGCCGGTGTCGAGGCGCTCGTCCTCGTACCCGGTGAGCTCGCCGTCGGCGAAGCCGAACCGGCGCCGCCTCGCCACGCCCTGGGGATCGGCGGCGGTGGCCTGGTAGAACGGCCGGCTCATCGGGGCGCGCCAGTCGATGACCACCGGGTCGCCGGCGTCGTCGCGGACGTGCCGGCGGCCGATGTGGAACGTCTCGGGCACCGGGCCGCCGCTGTCGGTGCGGCCGAAGAACGGGGGCACGCCCGGGTCCGCGGCCAGGGCGCGCAGCCGCTCGGCACGGGCCGCGCCCAGCCGCTCGGACGCCCAGGCGTCCACACCGGCGTCGGTCACGGCGGTGGCGGCGACGCGCATCTCGGAGAGGCAGTCCAGCGCCCGCGCCAGGTGGGCGCGCTCGGCGGCGAGGACGGGGTCGGGAGGGAGGTCGGTCTCGGACGGTGCGACGGGAGACACGGTCGGAGGACCTTACGCCGGGCGGAGCGGGCGGTCGAGGGGCTTCCGTCCGGTGCTCGGGCCCCGGAGACGACAGCGACGCGAGAGCTGCCTTTTCGGGGCAGTTCCCGCGTCGTTATCGCGGCCCTCGTCCAGCGAGGGCGGAATGGCTCAGCTGTGGGCGCGGAGGATGCGTCCCAGGCGGGCGATGAAGCGCACGCCGTCGCCCTGCGCGGCGCCGATCGGGGCGCGGTCGGCCTCGAGGTAGGACGGGTCCGCGAAGAGCATCGGAGCGAAGCTCATCGGGATGTTGCCGAGCGTGCTGGGCCTGTGAGCGGTGTGCGTTCCCATGACTGTCTCCTGACGAGTTGTCCGTGGTCGCGGTCTTCATCGGCCACGCTGGGGTGTTGCTTTAGTGATAACGCAGAATGGCGGGGATGACTCCCGGAAATGCGTGAGACACTGCTCACTCGAATGCCGGAAAGTGTCGGGGGCCACTGCCACGGAGTGGCGCCGGACACTTTTCCGCCATTCCGGACCAATGCGTCCATCGGGGCACGGTTCCCGTCAGGAGCGGTCGGCCGGCTCCACGATCGTCACCTCGACGGCACGCAGCTGCGCCGGCGTCTCCAGGAGCACCGCCTTGGTGGGCTCACCGACGTCCAGGTGCGGCTCCCGGCGCAGCGCGGCCAGCCCGGCCAGCCGCCGGTCGGCCAGCACCTCGTCGACCAGCCCCCGGTCCCCACCGGTGAACAGCGCGACGACATCGGCGAGATGCGGGAGCAGCACGCGGGCCGCGGTGTCCGCGGCCGAGCCGACGACGGCGTCGGTCTGGTGGCCGCGACGGCGGGCGAACCGCTGCTGCGACCACCCGCCGGCCGCCGTCCGCCCCTGCACCTGGCGCGCGTCGACCTTGGACACCACCAGCCGCTCCCCGGCGAAGACGCCGACCGCCCATCGGCCGCGTCGGACGAGCAGGACCGCCGCCGTCCGGTCGGCACGGGCGGCCGCGGTGAATCCTGCGAGCACGGGCTGCTCCGGCGTCCAGCCGAACGGAGCGCGCAGCACGACCGTCGTCGTGTCCGCGCAGGTGAGCCGGACCGTGCCGTCGTCGTCCGTGCGGACGTCGGTGAAGGGGCCGTGCCGCTCCGCGACGCCGTCGAGCCACCTGCCCAGCCGCTCGGGCGCGACGCCCAGCCGCCGCCCGCCCCCAGGAGCCGGCCGGGGCCGGGTCATCGGTACCGGAGGCCGAGCAGCCGGTCGAGCACGTCCCCGGTGCGCAGGCCGTCGTGCTCGAACTCGTTGGTCACCCAGGTGCGCACGTTGCCGACGGCCGCGGCGGTCTCCAGCGACAGGTCCGTGTCGACGTACATGTCGTCGAAGTACACCGCCGCGTCGACCGGCACCTCGTTGGCCGCCAGCCGCGCCGGGTCGTACAGCTCCGGCAGGTTCTCCCGGGCTGCGAGCGCGTGCGCGGCCGGGGCGAAGGGCCGCAGCGGGGCGATCTCGTCGAACATCCACGGGTAGGTCATCTCGCCGGTGAACGGCAGCGGACGGACGTCTCCGTCGAACTCCGGGCCGCGCTCCGCCTCGGCCGCCCACGCCGTCGCGCCGGGGCCGGAGGCGTAGATGCTCTCGTGCAGAGCCGCGTAGAGGGGGTTGTCCCAGAACGAGGTCCGGTGGGCGACCTGGTCGAGGAACGTGTCCGACAGGCCGCTCGTGGCGCCGTCGTCGAGGGCCTCCTCGAGCAGCCAGTGCAGCTCCTCGGCCCCGGCCTGGCTGCCCAGGACCTGCCCGACGGTCTGCAGGCGGCGCACCGACAGCACGTCGCCGTCCGGGAGAGGCACGGGTGCGGCCGCGAGCCGGTCGGCGACCGCGCCGCTGCGCGCCACGTCGCCGGGGTAGCGCTCGTAGAAGCGCCGGACCTTGGCGGCCACGCGGGGGTAGGTGCGCCGGTAGAGCTCCCGCGCGTCGGGGTGCAGGGCGGGCAGCCCGCCGGTGATGAGGCAGCGCTCCAGCCCGTGCGGTGCCCGGGACAGGTAGGTCAGCGTGAGGAAGCCGCCGTAGCTCTGCCCCAGCGTCGTCCAGCGCCGTCCGCCGTAGAGGGTGGCGCGGACGTGCTCGGCGTCGGCCACGATCGAGTCGGCGCGGAAGGCGAGCAGGTGGTCGGCCGCGGCCCGGGCGTCGGGAAAGCGCTGCACGACGGCCCCGGTGACGCGGGAGCTGCGGCCGGTGCCGCGCTGGTCGAGGAGCACCACGCGGTAGTCCTGCAGCGCACGGGCGATCCAGCCACCCCGGGTCGGCCGGGGCGACTTGCCACCGGGGCCGCCCTGGAGGAACAGCAGCAGCGGCAGGTCGCGGTCCCTCTTCCCGGGGTGCACCAGCTCGCGGACGAACACCTCGATGCCGGCACCCTCGCCCGCGCTCCAGTGCAGCGGGACGGTCACCGTCCGGTCGTGGACGAGCGCCCCGGGGATCTCGTACCGCTCGTCCACCCGGTGTCCTCCGGTCAGCGCGCGAGCGCCGGGGCGGAGGCGTGCTCGGCGGGCACGTGCAGCGCCCGCTGCGTCAGCGCGACGACGCCCGCGGCGATCGCGGCGGCCACGGTGGCGACCGACAGGGCAGCGTTGGCCCCGGAGATGTCGACGACCTTGCCCGAGACGGACGCGCCGACGGCGACGCCGAGGGCCAGCGCCGTCCCGATCCAGGTGAACGCCTCGGTGACGGCGGCCCGCGGCACGAGCTGCTCGGCGAGGGTGAAGGCGCTGATCAGGACCGGCGACACGGCGATGCCGGCGAGCACCACGAAGGGCACCATCAGCCAGACGTCCCGGACGAGCATCAGCGGGGCGCTGAGCACGGTCAGCAGCACCAGCACGCCGGCCAGCCGGTGGCGCAGGGGCAACCGCCAGTGGACGGCTCCCCACCCCATGCCGCTGATCATCGAACCGACCGCGAGCCCCGCGATGAGGACGCCGGTCATCGGCTTCTGTCCCAGCTCGTCGGCGAACGCGACCAGGCAGATCTGCAGGGTGCCGAGGACGGTGCCCACGCCGGCGGCCACGACGAACAGGACCTTGAGCCCGTCACACCGCATGGCCGAGGTGAGGACGCGGTGCTCGTGCGCGGTGGGCACCGGCTCGGTGCGGCGCTGCGCGGCGAACAGCAGGCTGCCCACCGTGGCGAGGACGAAGGCGGTGACCAGGCCGGCCGTCGCGTGCCCGGTGGTCGACAGGATCGTGACGAGCACCGGCCCGAGCACGAAGACCATCTCGTCGACGACGGACTCCATGGCCATCGCGGTGGGCAGCCGGTGGCTGCCGCGCAGCAGATGGGTCCATCGCACGCGGATCATCGAGGAGACCGGCGGCAGGCAGGCCCCGGCCAGCCCCGCGGTGACGAAGACGACGAGGAGCGGCCAGTCCTGGCGGACGGCGACCAGGAACGTGCTGCCCGAGGCGACGAAGACCGCCAGCACCGGCAGCAGTACCCGGCGCTGCCCGTGCGCGTCGGACAGCCGGCCGACGAAGGGGCCGGCCACCGCCGTCGTCACGGCCCCCACCGCGGCCACGGCGCCACCCAGGCCGTAGGAGCCCGTCTCGGCCGCTACGAGGAGGACGCATCCCAGACCGACCATGGAGAGCGGCAGCCGGCCGATGAAGGCGGCCAGCACCATGGGCAGGGCGTGCGGCGTGCGCAGGACCTGCAGGTAGGGATTCGCCACGTGGGGAAGAGCCTCCGTCGAACGGGTTGCGGCTCTCCAACGCTAACCGACCCGGGGCGCGGACACCGGTCGAGCCGGCCCGCGAGGCGGAGGCCGATCCAACCGCCGACGCCGTTGTCGGCGGCCGGATCCCGGGCACGCTATCGCGCCCCCTCCGGGGGGATCCGGGGGCCGCCCGGCTCAGTCGCGGCCGTACGCGGGCCCGACCTGGGCGAGGAAGGCCTCCCATTCCCCCGGGACGGGTGTGCCGGCCACCTCCGCGCCGAACTTCTCGAGGTACCAGTGCCAGCCCATGGCGAAGTCGGTGACGTCGGCCTCGGCGCCGAACACCTGCACGAACCGCAGCACGGTGCGGTCGCCCTCGGTCGTGAGGTCGAGGTCGACCCGCCAGGCGTCGGTGTCCTCCTGCACCCACTCGACGACCAGCCGTCGCGGCGGGTCGCACGCCACGATGCGCATCGGCTCGCCCGTCGGCTGCTCCTCGTGCGTCATGGTGAAGGTGCCGGTGCCGCCCACGGCGCGCTCCCCGTCGTAGGTGCCGATCCAGCGGGCCATGCGGTCGGGCTCGGTGAGCGCCGCCCAGACGTCGTCCACCGGGTCGGGCCACGAGCGGCGGAACTCCAGCCGCTGCCGCCCGTCGTCCAGCCGTGTGACGATGCCTCGCCGCGTCTCCAGGTCCTCGCTCATGCGGGTTCTCCGTTCCTCCGCGCCCGCCGACCGCGGGCGATCTCGGTGTCCAGCGCGTCCAGCCGGGAGGCCCACAGGTCGCGATAGGGCTCCAGCCAGTCGTCGAGCTCGCGCAGCGGCGTGGGGTCGAGCGCGTAGAGGCGCCGCTTCCCCTCGGCGCGCACGGTGACCAGGCCTGCCTCCCGCAGCACCCGGAGGTGCCGGCTGATCGCGGGCCGGCTCACGGGGAAGCGGTCGGCCAGCTCGCCGGCGGGCACCTCCCCCTGCGCCAGCAGCCCCACCAGTTCCCGGCGGACCGGGTCGGCGAGAGCTGCGAGCGCGTCCACGGGATATGCGTAACACATCGGTTACGCGAGGACCAGCGGTTCCCGCACCGCCCGTCGGGGCATGCGGGTGCGCATGACCGTCACCGATCCCGACACCCCCGACCCGCTCAACGACCCCCGCACCCTGCAGGCCGATCCGGGAGCCATGGGCCAGGGTGAGGACCTCGCCTCCACCGCCGACGACCCCGTCACCTCCGGCGAGGACGAGCTGTCCGCTGCCGACGACGACACCGGCTACACCGTCCCGTAGTGACCCGCGCGGAGATGTGACGGATCGGTCCCGCACGGGTATCCCGCGGGCCCACCGTCGATCCCCCGAGGAGGACCCATGGCCACCGGAGAGACCGGCTTCGAGGACGTCTTCTACGACCTCGTCTCCGTCCAGTACCACTCGCTCAAGGCCGGGCACGACTACGGCCAGTACGTCCGGGACGCCGAGAACGCCGGCCTGGACGACGTCGCCAGCTTCTTCCGCGAGGTGATGGAGCAGGACTCCGCGCGGGCGAAGCGCTGCCACGAGTTCCTGGGGCGCCTGCAGGGCACGGACCAGGGCGGCCCCGCCACCCAGTAGGGCGGGCGCTCCACGCACGCCCGGGCTGCCGGGCGGATGTGCGCGGCTCAGCTGATGAGCAGACGCATCACGGAGTCGACGAACGATGCGGTCCGCTCCCGCGGGGGGAGCGCCCCAGGGGCGCTCCGCATCATCGTCGACCAGCCGAGGTACGAGGTGTAGGCCAAAACCGCACGATGCCCGGCCTCCTCCGCGTCGATGCCCGCGGCCACCAACTGGTCGGCGACGTAGTCGATGCGGCGGCGCGTCACCCTGCCGAGCACGTCCTGCACCGCCGGATGACCGACGTCGGCCGCCAGTCCGACGCTGTGGTCGGACGCATCCGCATGGGTCAGGAAGATCGCGGTGAGCAGCTCCCGCAGGCGGGCGGCCCCGTCGGCCAGGGGCCCGAGCATGGCGATGACCGCGTCGGTCTCCTGGTTCTCCCACCGCTCGAGGGCCGCCTCGATGAGGTCCTCGCGGTCGCGGAAGTGCCAGTAGAAGCTGCCCTTCGTGGTGCCGAGCGACCTCGCCAGCGGCTCGATGGCCAGGCCGGCCACGCCACGCTCCCCCATGACGTCCAGCGCTGCGCGCACCCAGACGTCCCGGTCCAGCCGTTCCCGCACCACCTTCCGTACGGTACCGTACGGACGGGCCATACGGTCCCGTATGGAAGGTGGTTCCCGTGCAGGTCCACAACGTCCACGAACGCTTCGTCCCGGCATCGCCGCACGCCGTAGGCGCTCTCCTCGACACCCTCGGTGGCGTCGACGACGCCGTCTGGCCGCGCGGCCTCTGGTGGCCGATGGAACTCGACCGCCCGCTGGGCGAGGGCGCCGTCGGCGGGCACAGCGACATCCGCTACGACGTCCAGACGTACGAGCCCGGTCGCCGCGTCGTCTTCCGGTTCGACCCCGCCTGCGGCCTCGAGGGCACCCACACCTTCGACGTGCAGCCCCGGCGCGGTGGCGTGCTGCTGCGCCACGACCTGACCGCCCGTGCACTCGGCGCCACCCGCCTGCTGTGGCCCCTGGTGATCCGCTCCATCCACGACGCCGTCGTCGAGGACGCCTTCGACCGCGTGCACGAGCGGTTCGAGCCCGGCCGGCAGCGCACACCCTGGTCGCCCTACGTCCGTCTGCTCCGCCGGATGGCCGGGCTGAACCGCCGGGCCGGCCGCGTCCAGGCCGCGGCACCGCCCACCGACGGCCTGCTCGCCGGGGCCGTACCGGACGTCGCCGACTCGTTCACCGTCGCGCTGCCCCCTGGCGCGTCCACCGACATCGACGTCTGGCGACGGCTCCTCTTCGGCTCCCCACCGGTGATCGTCCGACGACTGCTGCGACTGCGCGACCTCCTCGTGCGCCCGCTGGGCCTGCGCGGAGCCTGGGGGGCCGAGACGCTCGAGGGTTTCCCGGTGCTGGGCCGTCGTGAGCACGAGGTGCTCATGGGTCTGGACGACCGGCACCTGGACTTCCGCGTCAGCCTGCGTCTGCTGCAGTCCGGCGGTGCGGCGGAGTCCCTCCAGCTCACGACGACGGTGACCTTCCACGGCGCTCCCGGACGGCTCTACTTCGCACTCGTCCGCCCCTTCCACCGCCGGATCGTCCCGGCGATGCTGCGGTCCGCCGTCACGAGGAGGCCTGCACCCCAGCAGGCCTGACACCGCCGGCTCGCTCGCGAGGGCACGATGGGTCCGTGATCCGCACGCCGCTGACCCGCTGGTTCGACCTCACGACACCGGTCATCGGCGCACCGATGGCCGGGGTCTCGGGCGGCGAGCTGGCCGCGGCCGTCTCGCGGGCCGGCGGGCTGGGGATGATCGGCGTGAGCGGGCGCCACAGCGCCGACTTCGTGACGTCGGAGAGTGCGATCCCAGCCGAGGCCGAGCTGCCGTTCGGCGTCGGGCTGATGATCTGGACGCTGGCCGACCGGCCGGACTTGTTCGAGGCGACGGTCGCCGCGAAGCCGAGCCTGGTGTCGATGTCCTTCGGCGACCCGGAGCCCTACGTCGGCCCGCTGCACGATGCGGGGATCGCGGTCGTGGCGCAGGTGAACACCGTCGCCGACGCGCACCGGGCGCTCGAGGCGGGTGTCGACGTCCTGGTCGCCCAGGGCACCGAGGCCGGTGGGCACACCGGTCAGCGGGCGCTGCTGCCGCTCCTGCAGGAGGTCCTGACCCTCACCGACCGGCCTGTCGTCGCCGGCGGGGGGATTGCCACGGGCGGCGCCATGGCCGGGATGCTCGTCGCAGGAGCGGCCGGCGTCTGGATCGGCACGGCGCTGCTGTCGTGCACCGAGGGGCTCAACGGCGCTGCGGCCCGGCAGCGGATTCGGGAGACAAGCGGGGACGAGACGGTGCTGACCCGGGCCTTCGACGTGGCGGAGGGCATCCCGTGGCCCGAGCGGTGGCCCGGCCGTGCGCTGGTCAACGACTTCTCGCAGGCGTGGCACGGGCGGGAGGACGAGTTGGTGGACGACGACGCCGCGCGCCGGCTCGTGGTGGAGGGGCGGCGCACCGGGGACCCGGCGCACGCCCCGCTCTACGCCGGCGAGGCGGTGGGGTTGGTGACGGCGGAGCGCTCGGCGACCGACGTCGTCCGCGAGCTCACCGCCGACGCCGAGAAGGCCCTCCGCGCGGCGACCCGCTTGATGGGCTGACGTTCGCCGCTCACGCATGTGCACATTCCGTCGTCCCGGGCGGGCCCCGGCGACGGAATGTGCACGAAACGCACACCTCGCTAGACGGCGCAGGTGTCGTCGGTGCAGCCGTCGGCGGCCGGAACCGTGATGAGCGGGTTCGCGTCCGCCCACGCGCGCTCGAGGATCTGCAGCAGCTGCTCGGCGGGCTGAGCACCGGCGGCGCCGTACTTCCGGTCGACGACGAAGAAGGGGACGCCCCGCGCACCGAGCTCGATCGCCGTCGCGCTGTCCTCGCTGACCGCCCCGCGGAAGCGTCGGTCGGTCAGGGCCTCGCGAACCTCGGCCTCGTCCAGGCCCACCTCGACGGCGAGCGGCACGAGCGACTCGACGTCGAAGACCGAGCGCTGCTCCTCGAAGTAGGCGTGCAGCAGGCGCTCCTTGAGCTCGTTGCGCTTGCCGTGCTCGGCGGCCAGGTGCAGCAGCTCGTGGGCCAGGAGGGTGTTGCCGCTGACGCCGTCGGCCAGGTGGTATTCCAGCCCCTCGGCGGCCGCCGTCTCCTCGAGCCCGCGCATGTTCTCGCGCATCTGCTCGACCGGGACGCCGTACTTGGCGGCCAGCGCCGGCAGCGTCGGGTGCGTCTCGCCCTCGGGGACAGTGGGGTCGAGCTGGAAGGAACGCCAGACGACCTCGACCTGGTCGCGGTGAGGGAACCGCTCCAGAGCGGTCTCCAGCCGGCGCTTGCCGACGTAGCACCACGGACAGACGACGTCGGACCAGACCTCTACGCGCATGCCCGTCGCAACTTCGACGAACTTGCGAGCATTCCGGGGGCCCTTCCTCGCCGTTCGTGCACGAACCGTCGTCCCGGGCGCCCGCGGACGACGGTTCGTGCACATATCGCACTCGGCGCGTACCCGGACAGGGCAAGAGGCGGTGGCGACGCGTGGTCGCGGCCCGGGCTGCGCTCGACGGCGTCCAGGCCGGCGCGTGGGAGGTGCTGGTCGCCGACTGGAGCTACCGCCTGACACCCGAGCGGCGGGGGGACGACGCAGGTCCCCCCGCCTCGGCTCAGCGGACGCCCACCAGGTCGACGACGAAGACCAGCGTCGCGCCGGGCTTGATGACGCCGCCGGCACCGCGCTCGCCGTAGGCCTTGTGCGGCGGAATGGTCAGCCGGCGCCGTCCGCCGACCTTCATGCCGGTCATGCCCTCGTCCCAGCCCTGGATGACCATGCCGACGCCGAGGCGGAACTCCAGCGGGTCGCCGCGGTCCCAGGAGGCGTCGAACTGCTCGCCGCCGTCGTGGGTGACACCGACGTAGTGGGCGCTGATCAGGTCGCCGGCCTTGGCCTCCGGACCGTCGCCGACGACGAGGTCCTCGATCACCAGGTCGTCGGGGGCGGGTCCGGTCGGCGGCTCGACGTCCGGTCGCTGCAGCTCGGCCACGGTGCTCCCTCCTGCGCCGAGGCTCTCCCGGCGCCGCGACCCATCCAATCAGCGCGCGGAGCAGGTCGCCCGGGCGGTCACTGCACCGCAGACGGGTCCATCCACATGGTCTCCCAGACGTGCCCGTCCGGGTCGGTGAAGCTGGTGCCGTACATGAAGCCGTGATCCTGGGCCGGCTGCCACGGCTTGCCGCCGGAGGCCAGGGCGCGGGCGAGCATGTCGTCGGCCTCGTCGCGCGAATCGACGGACACGGCGTTGATCACCGTCGTCGCCTGGGCCGGGTCGCCCACGGCACCGCCGGGCACGAAGTCGGCGAAGCGGTCGCGGGTCAGGAGCATCGCGACGATCTGCTCGCTGATGACGACCGACGCCGTCCGCTCGTCGCTGAACTGCTCGTCGAAGCCGAACCCGAGGCCGCCGTAGAAGGCCTTGGCCCGGGCCAGGTCGGCGACGGGGAGGTTGATGAAGATCATGCGCACGGGAGGTCTCCTCGGTCTGCGGCCGGTTCGGCCGGCTGGGTGGCGCGTCGTCGCGCGCCGTCAGCAGTACGACGGGCAGCCGCCCCGGTTCTCATCGGAGGGCGTCGCGCAGGCTGCCGGATGTCGGTCCCCGTCGCTACGGTCCGGCCATGATCGACCACCTGGGACTGCAGTGCGCCGACGCCGCGGCGGCGGCGGCTTTCTACGAGCGGGTCTTCGCGCCGTGCGGCGTCCGCGAGATGATGCGGTACGACACCCCGCACGGTCCGGTGATCGGCCTGGCGGGGCCGGCCGGTCAGCCGCAGCTGTGGACCTCGCCGCTCGAGGGACCGGGCAGCCGCCCGGTGCACCTGGCGCTGGCGGCGCCGTCCCGCGACGCCGTCGACGCCGTGTTCGCCGCGGCGCGGGAGGCGGGCGCGGAGATCCTGCACGAGCCCCGCGTGTGGCCGGAGTACCACCCCGGCTACTACGGCGTCTTCTTCCGCGACCTCGACGGCAACAACGTCGAGGCCGTGCACCACGGCTTCCCGCAGGGCTGATCCCGCCCTTCGCCACTTCGCGCAACTGATGGTTGCGCTGATGGGTGAGCCGGTCTACCGTCACCTGCAACCAAACGTTGCAGAAGGGTGGCAGGGACATGGAACATGGAACGATCGAGCGCGAGCTCCACATCGACGCCTCACCGGAGATGGTCTTCGACGTGGTGAGCAACCCCGAGCACGTGCGCGAGTGGTGGCCCGACGAGGCGGAGTACCCGGTCGTGCCCGGTGGCGCCGGGCGGATCTGCTTCGGCGACCCGGTGGACGGCGGCACCTGGGTGCAGTTCACCGTGGTCGACGCCGTCCCCCACCGGCTCTTCTCCTTCCGCTGGACGCACGCCGAGGGTGAGGTCGCCGCTCCCGACAACTCGATGCTCGTCGTCTTCGAGCTCGAGCCGGCCGGGAGCGGGACGCGGCTGCGGATGACCGAGAGCGGCTTCCGGGAGCGCGGCTGGGACGAGGCCAAGGCCGCCGCCGAGCACGCCGACCACGTCACCGGGTGGGACCACTACCTGCCCCGGCTCACCGCGTACGCCGCCCGCCTCGGGGCGAGCGCCTGACCGCGATGGTGGACGACGACCTCTGGTCGGCGATCGGCGACCCGACCCGTCGGCGGATGCTCGACCTGCTGCTGAGCGAGGGCGGCGGAACGGCGACCAGCCTGAGCGAGCACCTTCCCGTGACGCGCCAGGCAGTGGCCAAGCACCTCGTCGTCCTCGACCGGGTCGGGCTCGTGCATGCCACCGCCATCGGCCGGGAGAAGCAGTTCCGCGTCGATCCCGAGCAGCTCGAGCGGGCGGTCGCCCAGCTCGCCGACGTCGGCGCGGCCTGGGACGCCCGCCTGCACCGCATCAAGCGCATCGCCGAGACGATCCAGCGCCGCGCGGACGAGAACGGACAGCAATCCACGGAGAAGAAGCAGTAGAGGGGACCACGGAGATGGCAGACATCCTCCACCGCGTCGGCGTCGAGCACTCGTCGCCGCAGCGGGTGTACGACGCGCTCACCACGCTGGACGGACTGTCCGGCTGGTGGGCCGAGAAGACCACCGGGGACACCGATCCCGGCGGCGTCATCGAGTTCCGGTTCGGGCCCGGCGGGATCGACATGGAGGTCGTCGAGCTCGATCCGGGCCGGCTGGTCCGCTGGGAGGTCGTCGGCGGGCCCGAGGAGTGGATCGGCACCGAGGTCCGCTTCGACGTCCGCCAGGACGGCGACTGGACCATCGTGCTGTTCCGGCACGAGGGCTGGCGCGAGCCGGTCGAGTTCATGTCCCACTGCAGCACCAAGTGGGCCACGTACCTGGTCAGCCTCAAGCAGCTGCTGGAGACGGGGACGGGCGCGCCGGACCCGCGCGATGTGCTGATCAGCGACTGGCACTGACCCCCGGGACGTGCTGGGCTGGGCGGGTGACCGTCCCGCCTCAGCACAGCGGGGAGGCCTGGTGGACGCGAGCGGTCGTCTACCAGGTCTACCCGCGCTCGTTCATGGACTCGAACGGCGACGGGATCGGTGATCTCGGCGGCATCCTGCAGCGCCTGGACCATCTGGCCGACCTCGGCGTCGACGTCCTCTGGCTCTCGCCGGTCTACCCGTCGCCGCAGGCCGACAACGGCTACGACATCAGCGACTACCAGGACATCGACCCGCTCTTCGGCTCCCTGGCCCAGCTCGACGAGCTGATCGCGGCGCTGCACGCGCGCGGGATGAAGCTGCTGATGGACCTGGTCGTCAACCACACCAGCGACGCGCATCCCTGGTTCGTGGAGTCCCGCTCGTCGAAGGACTCCCCCAAGCGCGACTGGTACTGGTGGCGGCCGCCGCGGCCCGGCATGGCGGCGGGCGATCCGGGCGCGGAGCCGACGAACTGGCAGTCGTTCTTCTCCGGGCCCGTCTGGCAGCTCGACGAGGCCAGCGGCGAGTACTACCTGCACCTGTTCGACCGCCGGCAGCCCGACCTGAACTGGGAGAACCCGCAGGTCAGGCACGCGGTGTACGAGATGATGCGGTGGTGGCTCGACCGCGGGGTCGACGGGTTCCGCATGGACGTCATCAACATGATCAGCAAGGACGTCGCCCCGGACGGCTCGCTGCGCGACGGCCCGCCGCTGCCCGGTTCGTCGCTGGGCAGCGGCTTCGGATCGTTCCTGTGCGGGCCGCGGATCCACGAGTTCCTGCAGGAGATGCACCGCGAGGTGTTCGCCGGACGGAACGGAGCGTTCCTCACCGTCGGCGAGATGCCCGGCGTGACCGTGGAGCAGGCGCGGCTGTTCACCGATCCGGCCCGGGCCGAGGTGGACATGGTGTTCCAGTTCGAGCACGTGGGCCTGGACCACGGGACGTCGAAGTGGGACGTCCACCCGCTGCGGATGCGCGACCTGAAAGCCTCCTTCGGCCGCTGGCAGGCGGGGCTGGCCGACGTGGGGTGGAACTCGCTCTACTGGGACAACCACGACCAGCCGCGGGCGGTCTCCCGCTTCGGGGACGACTCCCCGGAGTTCCGGCGTGACTCGGCGACCTGCCTGGCCACCCTGCTGCACCTGCACCGCGGGACGCCGTACGTCTACCAGGGCCAGGAGCTCGGGATGGCGAACTACCCGTTCCGCTCGCTGGAGGAGTTCGCCGACGTCGAATCGCTCAACCACTCCGTGCAGGCCGTGTCCGCCGGCGCCCACGCGGACGAGGTGCTGGCCGCGCTCCGGACGATGAGCCGGGACAACGCGCGCACGCCGGTCCAGTGGGACGCCTCTCCGCACGCCGGCTTCACCACCGGCACGCCGTGGCTGGCCGTCAACCCCGACCACGTGGAGTGGAACGCCGACGCCCAGCGCACCGACCCGTCGTCGGTGCTCGCGCACTACCGGCGGCTGCACGCGCTGCGGCACGAGCTCCCCGTCGTGGCGATGGGCGACTTCGGCATGCTGCTGGCCGAGCACGAGCACGTGTACGCGTTCACCCGCTCGCTGGACGGCGTCACGCTTCTCGTCGTCTGCAACCTCTCCCGCACGCCCTACGGGCTGGCGACACTGCTGCCCGAGGCCATCGGCGCGGACCTGGTGCTCGGCAATCTGCCCGACGCCGGCGACGAGCTGCGCCCCTGGGAGGCCCGCGTGCTGCGGCTCTGAGCAGCGCACCACGACGCGCTCATCGACGAGTCCGGCTCCGGTGCACCCGGGAGGACCGCGCGGTAGTGCTCGATGAGCTCGTCGCCCATCCGCGCCCACGTGCGGTGCGCCACCGAGGTCCGCGCGCGGTCCGCTGCGGCGGTCAGGGACGGCCGGTCGTCCCGCAGCCCGGCGACCATGGCGGCGAGGACCGCCGGATCGTCCCCGGCCCACAGCCACCCGTTCTCCCCGTGCCGCACGAGGTCCAGCGGTCCCCCGGACGCCGCGACGACGACCGGCACCCCGGCGGCCAGGGCCTCCTGGACGGCCTGGCCGAAGGTCTCGTCGGCGCCCGGGTGCACGAACAGGTCGAAGGAGGCGACGATGCGGCCCAGCTCCGCGCCGGTGCGCTGCCCGAGGAACACCGACTCCGGCATCGCGCGGGCCAGCTGCGCGGCCCGCGGCCCGTCGCCGACCACGACCAGCCGCACGCCGGGCAGCCGCGCGACGGCAGCCAGCAGGTGCAGCCGCTTCTCCACCGCGAGCCGGGCGACCACCCCGACGACGAGCTCCCCGCCCGGCGCCCACTCCCGGCGCAGGTCCTCGTCGCGCCGTCCCGGGGTGAACTGGGTGAGGTCCACGCCGCGGGCCCACAGCGCCACGGGCCCGATGCCGTGCCGCCGCAGCATTGCGGCACTCACCGTTGACGGCGCGAGCGTGAGGTCCGCCGCTCCGTGCACCGAGCGGAGCACCCGCCAGGCGGTGGCGGGACCCCCGGGAACCCGGTAGAGCCGCGCGAAGGCAGCCAGATCGGTCTGGAAGACCGCGACCGAGGGAATGCTCAGCTCCCGCGCGGCGCGCCCGGCTGCCGCACCGAGCACCGCCGGAGAGGCGAGGTGCACCACGTCGGGCGCCAGGCGGGCGAGCACGGAGGCCATCTCCGTCCCCGGCCTGGCCAGTGCCAGCCTGCGGTACCGCGGCAACCGCATGGACGGGACGGTCACCACCTCCACCTGGGCGCCGCAGCGGGACTGGTAGGACTCGCCGCTCGGCGCCACCACGACCGCCTGGTGGCCACGCACCGCGAGATGGTCCACGGCGCGGAGCACCGAGTTGACGACCCCGTTGACCGCCGGGCTGAAGGTCTCCGCCACCACGGCGACCTTCAGCCCCGCGACCATCGCCCCGCGGTCGGTCACCGGGTCACCAGGTCCGCGCGCTCGGCCGGCCGGGGCGCGACCGGACGGTGCGCCGTCCCGGGGCGCGCCTGCACGCCCACCGCCGTGGCGACCGCGTACTCGGCGAGGGCGGCCAGGCTGCGCCGGTCCCCGCCCGGGTGCAGCGGAGCGAGCTGGTGCAGCTCGAGCACCAGCTCCCGGGTCCCGACGACGCGCCGGAGGCTGCGGCCCAGCGAGTCGCCGCCCAGGTAGCCGGCGGCGGCGGTGGGCCCCTCGGGCGTCCGGTAGCGCAGGGCGACCGGGCAGACCGGGGCGCCGGCGTCGATCGCGGCCTGGAACATCGCCGGGCGGAAGCGGCGCAGGGCCGTTCCGCAGCTCGTCGTCCCCTCGGGGTGCACCAGCACGGGGATGCCGCTGCGGAGCAGGTCGGCGACCTGGGCCACCGTGCCCGGCAGCCGGCGCAGGCTGCCGCGGTCGAGGAACACCGCCTCCGACCGCCGGGCCGCCCCGCCGATCACGGGCCAGGTGCCCACCTCCGCCTTCGCGACCGGACGCAGGGCCGGGAAGACCGCCATCAGCGCCACGTCGTCGAGCCAGGAGACGTGGTTGGCCACGACCAGCGGCGCCGGCCCCTCGCCCGCCGCCCGCCACGGCACCGACGGCGGCAGCACCCTCACCTGGACACCCAGCGCGGCCAGCGCTCGGGCGGCGGCGTCGGGGGAACCTGCGGCGGCACCGGTCAGCGCCGTCGCCAGCCCGGTCCACCGCCGCGCGCGGGCTGCCCGCCCGGCCTGCTGAGGCGGCGCGTCCACGCACCCGGAGGTGCAGTCCGACGTGGGGAACCAGGCGTGCACCGGGGCGTTCACGACTGTGCCGCCAGGCGGCGCAGCAGCCGCGGGGCGACGTCGGCCATCCGTAGCAGCACGTAGAGGTCCGCGGTGCCGAAGTCCGCATCGAGCGCCGGCGGGCCGCACACGTGCGCCCCGATGCGGAGGTAGGCACGCAGCAGTGGGGGCATCTCGAGCCGGGCGGGGCGCGCCGGCGTCGCCGTGTCGAAGGGCACGTGCGGCACCACCCGCAGCGCCTCGGGCACGAGGTGGCGTTCGCGGACCTCGTCCCAGACGCCCGCCGCGGTCGCGCCGCCGTCGGCCAGGGGGATGGAGGCGCAGCCCCCCAGGTAGCGGTAGCCGCCTCCCAGCACGTAACGGGTCACGCCCGCCCACAACAGCGAGACGACGGCGCCGGTGCGGTGGTCGGGGTGCACGCAGCTGCGGCCGGCCTCCACGAGGTCGGGCCGCAGTGCGGCATGCGCGGACAGGTCGAACTCGCCGTCGGAGTAGCCGCGCCCCAGACCTGCGGCGCGTTCCGGCGGGAGCAGGCGGTAGGTGCCGACGACGGCCCCGGTGGTGTCGTCGTGGACGAGCACGTGGTCGCAGTGCTCGTCCCACTCGTCGGCATCCAGCCCGGCGGCGGCGCGCGGGTCCAGCAGCCGGGCGCCGCACTCCCGGACGAAGACGTCGTAGCGCAGCCGCTGCGCGGCCTCGACCTCGGCGCCGGTGGTGGCGAGGGCGGTGCGGTAGCGGGGGAGGAGCGGGGAGAGTGACAGGGCAGTGGTCACGACGACACCTCGCGTGCCGGAGGGCCCTGGACGGGCCCGGACATGCGGCAGGGTGGGGAACCCAGGTGTCCGGGCGGTGCACGGCCGCGGACGACGACACGTCGGTTCGGCGGTGGGCCGGAGGATTCACCCCTCACGCCCCGGGTTCCTCACCCGTTCGTGGACCCTTGACCCTCGACCCGGTCGAGGCCCGACGGTGACGGACGTGGAGGAACGCATGCGGGGGATCGGCCGGCTGGCCCGGGAGTCGGGCCTGACGGTGAGCGCGCTGCGGTTCTACGACGGCGCGGGCGTGCTGGTGCCCGCGCACGTGGACCCGCACAGCTCCTACCGCTGGTACAGCGACGACCAGGTGCTCGTCGCCCGGCTCGTGGCCCGGCTGCGGAGGGTGGGCATGCCCCTCGCCGACATCCGCCGGGTGATCGAGCACCGGGACGACCCGGCCGTCGTCGACGCGGTCCTCGAGGCGCACCTCAGGCGCCTGGAGGACGGCCTGGCAGACGCCCGCCGTGAGCTCCTCCACGCCCGATCCCTACTGGCCCAGGAGAGCGCCATGACCGTCGTCCGCACCACGTCCACCGCCCTGATCGACGGCCTGCGCGCCGTGCGCTCCGCCGTCGGCACTGATCCGGAACTGCCCATGCTCTCCGGTGTGCTGCTGGACGCCGGCGAGGACGGCGTCCGCGTCGTGGCCAGCGACCGCTACCGGCTGGCGGTGCGCACGCTGACCGCCGAACTGGACGGCCCGGCGGTGAGCGCGATCCTCCCGGTCGCGCTCGTCGACGACCTGCTCGCGCTGACCGCGTCCGGCCCGGCCACCGTGCGCGTGGAGGGTCCGGATCTCACTGTCGAGGCCGGCGGCCGAGTGCTGGGCGGGCGGCGGGTGGACGCCGACTTTCCCGACTACCGGCCGCTCGTGCGCGAGAGCGGCAGCCACCAGGTGGACGTCGACGTCGCCCGGTTCCGCCAGGAGCTGGACGCCGCGCCCACGCGCACGGTGCCCACCGGACCGGACGGCGCCGAGGAGACCGCCACCGTGCTCACCCTGGGCGACGTCGAGCTGGGCGTGAACCGGGAGTTCCTGCTGCAGGCCCTGGACGCCGAGGGCGCCGGGCAGCTGGTCCTCGACCTCGACGGCCCGCTCGCCCCGCTGGCGCTGCGCGACCCTGCCCGCCCCGGCGACGTCACCCTGCTGATGCCCATCCGCCTGACCTGAGCGACGTTTTGTGCACGAACCGTCGTCCCCGACGTCCGGAGACGACGGTTCGTGCACGAAGGGCGGCGCAGGCGACGTCAGCTCAGAGGCGAACGGGGCAGGAGGCGGTCGCTGATGATCCGCTTCTGGATCTCGCTCGTGCCCTCGAAGATCGTGGTCAGCCGCGCGTCGCGCCAGTGCCGCTCCACCTGCCGCTCGGTGGTGTAACCGTTGCCGCCGTGCAGCTGCATGGCCTGGTTGGTCACCCGCACCGACATCTCGGTCGCCTCCAGCTTCACCATCGAGGCCTCCTTGGCCACCGGCATGCCCAGGTCGATGAGGTGGGCGACCTGGCGATAGAACGCCCGGGCCTGCTCGATCTGCGCGGCCATCTCCGCGACGGCGAACCGCAGCGCCTGGAAGTCGCCGATCGGGTGGCCGAACTGCTCGCGCTCCTGCAGGTAGAGGATCGAGTCCTCCAGCGCGGCGCGGGCCAGGCCGACGGCCCGGGCGGCGGTGTGCACCCGGGCGGTGTTCAGGAACTTCTGCGCCTCGGCGAACCCGGCCTGCTTGGCCGCCTCGCCCTCCTCGCCGCTGTCCTCGCGGGCCGCCTTGGCCTCGTCGATGATGTTGTCCTTCGGGATGCGGACGCCGTCGAACGTGAGGTCCCAGGTCAGGAAGCCGTGGTAGCCGATCTTGTCGATCGGGTGCCCGGACAGACCCTCCGGGAACTCGCCCCGCTCCTTCTCCAGCAGCAGGTTGATCAGCCCCGCGGAGCGGGACTCCCCCTCCTCCGGATCGCGCTCGCGCACGAGCACCTGGATGAAGTCGGCCGCCTCGGCGTTGCCGCACCAGCGCTTGTGGCCGGTGACGACCCACTCGTCGCCCTCCAGGACGGCGCGGGTGGAGACGCCGGCCAGGTCGGACCCGGCGTCGGGTTCGGACAGCGCGATCGCCCCGATCCACTCGCCGCGGGCGCTGCGACGGTTGAGCTCCTCGCGCCGGTCG
The DNA here is from genome assembly GCF_900102425.1 of Blastococcus aurantiacus. Classification (GTDB taxonomy): domain Bacteria; phylum Actinomycetota; class Actinomycetes; order Mycobacteriales; family Geodermatophilaceae; genus Blastococcus; species Blastococcus aurantiacus. The sequence continues at coordinate 135,559 of NZ_FNBT01000006.1, read as the reverse complement.
GCGTCGGGCACCGCCGTCCCCAGCCCCTGGGAACGGGCCAGGATGCTGGCCGTCGACATCCAGGCGCGCGCCAGCTCCTCGCTGACCATGCAGTACTCGAAGACGCCGAGCCCCATGCCGCCCTGCTCGGCGGGCACGGTGATGCCGAAATAGCCGAGGTCTGCCAGCCGGCCCAGCAGCGACGCCGGGATCGTGCCCTTCTGCGGGTCGATCTCGTTGGCGACCGGCAGCACCTCGTCCATCGCGAACCGGCGCGCCTGCAGCTGGAGCTCCTCGCGCTCGGGCGTGTGCCACGGGGGCAGCAGCACCGGGGGCGGGGGCAGCAGGGTCTCGGTCTCTTCGGTGCTGGCGCTCGACGTCATCGTCGGTCGGCCCTCCTGGACGGCGGATGTTCCGTTCACCTTGGTGGCTGCACCGTGCCCCCGCAGGGCGCGGTCATCCGCGCAGGTGACCAGCCTCACCCGGCATGATCGACCGCGTGAGCACTCCCGGCATCGACGTCCCCGACTTCCGCGGCCGCACCGGGCTGGACCAGATGGGCCGCGACCTGACCGGCAACCCCGACGTCGTCGTGAAGGACGTCGAGCTGCTGGCCGCTGCCTGGCACGTGCTGCGCCGGACGACCCTGGAACGCCGGCGCAGCAACGGCGAATGGGTGACCGAGCAGCGGGAGACCTACGACCGCGGCAACGGCGCGACGCTGCTGCCCTACGACGTCGAGCGGCGGACGGTGCTGCTCAGCCGGCAGTTCCGCTATCCCGTCTACGTCAACGGCCATCCCGACGGCCTGCTCCTCGAAGCGGCCGCCGGGCTGCTCGACGACGACGCCCCCGAGGTCGCGATCCGGCGCGAGGCGGAGGAAGAGCTCGGCATCACGCTCGGGGAGGTGCAGCACGTGTTCGACGTGTTCATGAGCCCGGGCTCGGTCACCGAGCGGCTGCACTTCTACGCGGCGCCCTACTCCCCCGCCGACCGCACATCCGCCGGGGGCGGGCTGGAGGACGAGGGCGAGGACATCGAGGTCGTCGAGCTGCCCTTCGACGAGGCGCTCGCGATGATCGACGACAGCCGCATCACCGATGCGAAGACGATCATGCTGCTGCAGTGGGCGGCCCTGCGCGGCCCGTTCAGGAGCTAGCGCGCTCGCGCGCCAGCGCGACGTAGTGCTGGACCGCGGCGGGGTCGTCGACGGTGCCCACGTTCACGGCCTTCGCCGGGTCCACGCCCTGGAACAGCCGCTTGAGCGGCACCTCCAGGCGCTTGCCGGTGCGGGTGTGCGGCACCGCCGGGACGGCGAGGATCTCGTCGGGCACGTGCCGGGGCGAGGCCTGCTCGCGGATCACCGCCCGTAGCCGCGTGACCAGCTCGTCGGTCAGCTCCACGCCGGGCGCCAGCTGGACGAACAACGGCATCCAGTAGCCGCCGTCGGGCTGTTCCACCCCGAGGACGACGCAGTCGAGCACCTCGGGCACCGACTCGACCGCGGCGTAGATGTCCGCCGTCCCCATGCGCACGCCGCCGCGGTTCAACGTCGAGTCGGAGCGACCGGTGATCACGCAGGTGCCGCGCTCGGTGATCTCCATCCAGTCGCCGTGCCGCCACACCCCGGGCCACGGCTCGAAGTAGGCGGCGCGGTACCGCTCACCGTCGGGGTCGTTCCAGAACCGCAGCGGCATCGAGGGCATCGGCTCGGTGATCACCAGCTCGCCCAGCTCACCGGTCACCGGCTCGCCGTCGGGGGACCACGCGGCGGCGGCGACGCCGAGCATCGGGCGCTGCAGCTCCCCCGCCGTCACCGGCAGCAGCGGCGAGCTGCCGATGAACCCGGTGGCGACGTCGGTGCCGCCGGACAGCGAGCCGAGCAGCACGTCGTCGGCCACCGCGTCGTACACCCAGCGGAACGCCGCGGCGGGCAGCGGTGAGCCCGTGGAGCCGATGCCGCGCAGCGCGGAGAGGTCGTGCTGCTCCCCCGGCCGCAGCCCCGCCTTCTCGCAGGCGGACAGGTAGCCCGCGCTCGTGCCCAGGTAGGTCATGGCGGTGCGGGCCGCCAGCGCGAACTGCGCGTCGGGCGCGGGGTACGCCGGTGCGCCGTCGTGCACCACGAGCGTGCAGCCCGAGAGCAGCGTCGACGTCGCGATGTTCCACATGATCCAGGCGGTGGAGGCGTACCAGAAGAACCGGTCACCGGCGCCGACGTCCATGTGCAGCTCGGCGGACTTGCGCTGCTCGAGCACCACGCCGCCGTGGCCGTGCTCGATGCCCTTGGGCAGCCCGGTGGTGCCCGAGGAGTAGACGATCCACAGCGGGTGGTCGAAGGCCGTCGGCTCGAACTCGGGCTCCTGCACGTCGGCGACGGCGTCGGCCCAGGCCAGCGCCCCGTCGGGGAGTTCGCCGGGGAAGAGCCGCGGCACCGAAATCGTCGTCCGCACGCTGGGCAGGGCCTCCCGCAGGGAGGCGACGACGTCGCGCCGGTCGAACTCGCGGCCGTTGAACCGGTACCCGTCGACGGCGACCAGCACGGTGGGCTCGATCTGGGCGAAGCGGTCGAGGACGGCGCGGGTGCCGAAGTCCGGCGCGCAGGCCGACCACACCGCCCCCACCGAGGCCGCGCCCAGGAAGGCGACCACCGCCTCGGGCACGTTCGGCAGGTAGCCGCCCACCCGGTCGCCGGGGCCCACACCCAGCCGGCGGAGCGTGGCGGCGAAGGCCCCCACCTGCCCGCGCAGCCCGTCCCAGGAGATCTCGACCGGCTCGGTGTCCTCCGCCGTGGCGATGATCGCCGGGTGGTCGGGGGTGCTCTGCCGGAAGACCTGCTCGACGTAGTTGACCGTCGTCCCGGGGAACCACTCGGCGCCGGGCATCTCCCGCCGGGTCAGCACGCGGTCGTCGGGGACGTCGAGCACCCCGGTCCAGCGCGCCAGGTCGCCCCAGAACTGGTCCAGGTGTTCCACCGACCAGCGCCAGAGGGCGTCGTAGTCGACCGGGTCCCCGAAGGAGAGCTCCCGCCGCTGCGCCACCCACTCCGCGAACGCGGCGATCCGCGTGCTGCGCACCCTCTCGGGGGAGGGCTGCCAGAGGACGTCACTCACGGCAGCACCCTGCCATCCTGTGAGGGCGCCGGCCACGGCGTGCCCCGGCGGACACAGGAGCGCGCATGCCCCCGAGCGAGCGGAACGTGCTGGGCGGACCGCTGGAACCGTGCGGCGTCGACCCGGTCACCGGCTTCTACCGGGACGGTCACTGCGCCACCGGTCCGGAGGACCTGGGCTCGCACACCGTCTGCGCCGTGGTCTCGACCGAGTTCCTCGCCATGCAGCGCGAGCTCGGCAACGACCTGTCCACGCCCCGGCCCGAGTACGGCTTCCCCGGCCTGCGCCCCGGTGACCGCTGGTGCGTCGTCGCCGTCCGCTGGCTGCAGGCCTACCAGGCGGGGGCCGCGGCGGGCGTCGTCCTGGCCGCCACGAACGAGCGTGCGCTGGAGATCGTGCCGATCGAGGCGCTGCGTCAGCACGCGGTCGACGTCCCCGACGACCTCAGCGCGCTGGAATGACCGCCGGCCGATCAGCCTCCGCTGCCCCCGCCACCGAGCATCCAGCTGTGCTTGCTGATCGCGCCCCGGGCGTCGGGCCCGTCGATGCGCCCCCGGTCGAGCCGACCGTCGGGCAGCTCGTCCGGCCAGCTCTGGGACGGCCGTCGCCGGCGCAGGTACAGCGCGGTCGCGACGACCACCGCCACGGCGAGCACGATGGGGAACCACTCCACAGGACCTCCCGGGTCGATCGCCACGGTAGGGCCCCGGCCGGAATGCACGGCGCCCCCACGCTGCTGGTGCGGGGATGAGCGATCTCCTCGATGTGCCGGTGACCACCCTCCAGGGCGCCACGACGACGCTGCGCGAGCTGACCGGTGGCAAGCCGGCGCTCGTGGTCAACGTGGCCAGCAAGTGCGGTCTCACCCCGCAGTACGCCGCGCTGGAGGCGCTGCACGAGGAGTTCGGGCCCCGCGGCTTCACCGTCGTCGGCGTGCCCTGCAACCAGTTCATGGGCCAGGAGCCGGGCACCGCCGAGGAGATCGAGGAGTTCTGCTCGGCCACCTACGGCGTCACCTTCCCCATGACGGAGAAGGTCGACGTCAACGGCGAGGGCGCGCACCCGCTCTTCCAGCAGCTGACCGCCGCGCCCGACATGGACGGGAAGAGCGGCGACGTGTCCTGGAACTTCGAGAAGTGGGTCGTGAGCGGCCAGGGTGACGTCGTCGCGCGGTTCCGTCCGATGACCACCCCCGACGCCCCCGAGGTCCGCGCGGCGATCGAGTCCGTCCTCCCCGGCTGAGCGAACCGGCGGTGACAGCTGGCCGCGAATAGATTCGTGGCCATGGCCGACCTCCGCTTCTGGTTCGACCCCGTGTGCCCGTTCGCCTGGATGACGAGCAAGTGGGTCCGCCAGGTGAGCGCGCAGCGGCAGTACGACGTCGAGTGGCGGTTCATCTCGCTGCGGCTGCTCAACGCGCACATCGACTACGCGACGCACTTCCCGCCCGAGTACGAGGCCGGGCACACCTCCGGCCTGCGCCTGCTGCGCGTGGCCGCCCTTGCCCGCGCGGAGCACGGCCCCGAGGCGGTCGACCGGCTGTACGCCGCGCTCGGCGCGCACGTCTTCGAGGTGCCGGCCGCCCCCGGTGACGCCGCGCGCCGGGGCACCCCCGGGTTCGTCGAGCCGGTGCTGGCCGAGGCGGGGCTCCCGGCGGAGCTCGCGGCCGCCCTGGACGACGCGTCCTGGGACGCGCAGATCCAGGGCGAGACCGACGAGGCCCTGGCCCTGACCGGCAAGGACGTCGGGACGCCGATCCTGCACTTCCGGCCACCGGAGGGGGTCGCCTTCTTCGGCCCGGTGATCAGCCGGCTGCCCGCCGACGAGGACGCCGTCGCGCTGTGGGACCACGTCGTGGAGCTGGCCTCGTTCCCGGGCTTCGCGGAGCTCAAGCGCAGCCTGCGGGAGCGCCCCCAGCTCCCCTCGTTCGGCGTGCGCACCGACGAGGCCGGGCGCACGGAGGACTGGCACGGCGGCAGCCGCCGGCAGAAGCGGTAGCGCCCCGGGCAGCCAGCACCGGTTCCTGCCCGGCACGGCGGGCAGTAAGGTAAGCCTTACAACACCCACCGCCGTCCGTCCCCGGGAGCACGTGTGACCACCACGGCCGACGCTCCCGTGCGGAGCGGCGCCCCACCACGCTCCCGCGGTGGCTCGATGCGCACCCGGCGGCTGGTGGTCCTGCTGGTCCTGCTCGGGCTCGTGGCCGCGGCCGCCCTGGCGAGCATCGCCGTCGGCACCCGTTCCCTGGCGCCCGGCGAGGTGTGGCGCGCTCTCTTCGACGACGACCCGACGAACGAGGCCGCCGTCATCGTGCAGCAGCTGCGCGTGCCGCGGACGGTGCTGGGGCTGATCGTCGGCACGGCGCTGGGCATGTCCGGCGCCCTCATGCAGGGCCACACCCGCAACCCGCTCGGCGACCCCGGCCTGCTCGGTGTCACCGCCGGCGCCTCGCTGGCCGTCGTCTGCGCGATCGCCTTCTTCGACGTCGGCTCGGTCTCGGGCTACGTCTGGTTCGCCTTCGCCGGCGCGCTGGCCGGCACCGTCCTCGTCTACGCGATCGGCTCGGCCGGCCGCGGCGGGGCGACCCCGATCACCCTCGCGCTGGCCGGGGCGGCGCTCTCGGCGCTGCTCTACGCGATGGTCCGCGCCATCGTGGTCAGCGACACCCAGACCCTCGACTCCTTCCGCTTCTGGCAGGTGGGCGCGCTGGCCGGGCGGGGTGCCGACGTCGCCTGGCAGGTCGCGCCGTTCGTCGCCGTCGGCGTCGTGCTCGCCCTGGTCAACGCGCCGGCGCTGAACCTCCTCGGCCTCGGGGAGGACGTCGCCCGCGGGCTGGGGCAGCGCATCTGGCTCGCCCGCGCCGTCGGGCTGGCCGCCATCACGCTGCTGTGCGGCGCGGCCACCGCCGCCTGCGGGCCGATCGCCTTCGTCGGGCTGGTCGTGCCGCACGTGGTGCGCGGCCTCACCGGCCCCGACCACCGCTGGCTGGTCCCCTGCTCGGCGCTGCTCGGCGCGGCCCTCCTGCTCTCCGCCGACGTGCTGGGCCGGGTGCTGGCCCGACCCGGCGAGCTGCAGGTCGGCATCGTGCTCGCCGTCATCGGCGCCCCGTTCTTCATCGCACTGGTCCGCCGCCGGAAGACGATGGCCCTGTGACGGCGACCCTGGAGCGGCCGGTCAGCGGCCCGCGTGGCCGGACGACAGTTCGCGTCGGCCCGGTGTCGGTGCTGCTCCGCTGGCGGCAGCTGCTCGTCCCGCTGATCGCCCTCGTCGTCCTGGTTCTGGTCTCCGCGGTGAGCATCGGCCGCGGCGACTACCCCGTCGCCATCCCCGACGTCCTGCGCACCCTGGCCGGTCTGGGCGAGGGGCCGCAGAACTTCATCGTGCTGCAGCTGCGGGCACCGCGGGTCATCGTCGGCCTGCTCGTCGGGCTGGCCCTGGGTGTGGCCGGCGCGCTGTTCCAGACCTTCGCCCGCAATCCGCTGGCCTCCCCCGACACCCTCGGCATCACCGTCGGGGCCTCCGTCGGGGCCGTCGCAGCGCTCGTGCTCACCGGCGGCAGTTCGGTGGGCGCGCTGCTGGGCGGCTTCGGCGTCCCCCTCGCCGCGTTGTCCGGCGCCCTGGTCACCGGTCTGCTCCTGTTCCTGCTGGCGTGGCGGGCCGGGGTCGACGGCTACCGGCTGGTGCTCGTCGGCATCGCCTTGTGGTCGGTCGGCAGCGCCCTGGTCGACTGGCTGCTGACCAACGCGCAGGTCTACGACGCCGCCGCGGCCTACGTCTGGATCACCGGCTCGCTCAACGCCCGCACCTGGGACCAGGCCGTGCCGCTGGCCATCGCGCTGGCGGTGCTGGTCCCGCTGTCCCTGGCGGCCGGCCGCGCGCTGAACGTCCTCCAGTTCGGCGACGACACCGCACGCGGCCTGGGGCTGCGACTGGCGGGGGCCCAGACGGCGGTCGTGCTGCTCGCCGTCGCCCTCACCGCCGCCGCCGTCTCCGCAGCCGGGCCGATCACCTTCGTGGCGCTCGTCGTCCCGCAGGTCGCCGTGCGCCTCACCGGCGGCTCCCGGCCGCCGTTGCTGGCCTCGGGCCTGCTCGGCGCCGTGCTGGTGGTCAGCGCCGACCTGGTCACCCGCACCGCGCTCCCCGAGGCGCTGCCGGTCGGCATCATCACCGCCGTCATCGGCGCGCCCTACCTGCTCTGGCTCCTGGTCCGCGGAAGGCGGCAGTTCACGTGAGGACGACGCAGCTATGACCACCGACGTGCTGCCCGACCCCGCGGCCACCAGCGCTCCGGCAGCCGGCACGGTCCGCCTGGCCGCGGAGCAGCTGCGCCTGGCCTACGACGAGCACGTCGTCGTCCAGGACGTGGACCTCGAGCTGACCGACGGCTCCTTCACCGCCATCGTCGGGCCCAACGGCTGCGGCAAGTCCACCCTCCTGCGCGCGCTGGGCCGGCTCCTGCGGCCGGCCGGCGGCCAGGTGCTGCTGGACGGCCGGGCGATCGCACGGACACCGACCCGCGAGGTCGCCAAGGTGCTGGGGCTGCTCCCCCAGTCGCCGATCGCCCCGGAGGGCCTGACGGTGGCCGATCTCGTCGCCCGCGGCCGACACCCGCACCAGAGCTGGGTGCGGCAGTGGTCCCGCGACGACGAGTCCGTGGTCGCCGAGGCGCTGGAGTGGACCGACATGGCCGAGCTCGCCGAACGCCCGGTCGACGAGCTCTCCGGCGGGCAGCGCCAGCGCGCCTGGATCTCGATGGCGCTGGCCCAGGGCACCGACCTGCTGCTCCTGGACGAGCCCACCACCTACCTCGACCTCGCCCACCAGATCGACGTGCTCGAGCTCGTGGGACGGCTGCACGCCGAGCGGGGGCGCACCGTCGCCGTCGTCCTCCACGACCTGAACCTGGCCGCCCGCTACGCGCAGCGGCTCGTCGCGATGAAGGACGGCGTGCTGGTGGCCTCGGGCACGCCGGCCCAGGTGCTCACCGAGGAGCTGCTGGCCGACGTCTTCGACCTCGAGGCGCGGATCGTGCCCGACCCTGTCACGGGGACGCCGATGGTCGTGCCGGTGCGCCGGCTGCGCTGACCGCCCGGCCCACCGCCCGGCGCACCGCAGGGCTCACCGCGCGGCGAGCACCTCGTCGAGGTGCTCCAGCGGATCCCCGCCGAGCCCGGCGCGGACGTCGTCCAGCCACACGCGGAACGCCGCCACCGCGCGCCCGACCAGCAGACGCGTCCGCCAGTCCACCTCTCCGCCCCGGCGGGCCGCCAGCTGCTCGCTGAGCCGCCGCTCCTGGTCGGACAGCCGCGCGACGGGCGAGGCCCCCCGCTCGCGCGAGAGCTCGGCGAGCACCCGGAGGACGCCGGCGAGGCGGTCACCCTCGTCGACGACGTACTCGCCGAGCCTGCGCAGCGCCCAGCGCAGGACGGCGTCGTCGTCCATGCCGTCGGGGGCCGCGGCGATGTCACCGGCGACCCGGTCGGCCATGACCCGGCTCGGCTCGAGCAGGAGGTCGTCCTTCGTGGGGAAGTAGCGGAAGAAGGTGCGCGGCGCGATGTCGGCGGCCGCGCAGATGTCGGCGACGGTGACGCCGTCGAAGCCGCGCTCGGCGAACAGCCGCATCGCCGCGTCGACGGCCTGCGCGCGGCTGGCCGCGCGCTTGCGTTCCCGCAGGCCCTCCACCGGCCGCACCTCCGCTCGTCCCGCTTCCGAGAACTCCACGCGTGGCGCACGGCACAGGTTCCGACGGCGGCATCCCACGCCAAGTGGCATAGAGTGCCGCGGGGCAGTTTGTGCCATTACTGTAGACCGTTTCCGCTGGGAGCACGCATGACCTCCGCCTCCACCACCTCCGCGCCCGGCGCGGACGCAGGCACCGACGACGACCACTGGCACCCCCAGCAGGTGACGGCGCTGGCCGTCGTCGCCGTGTGCGGCGTGCTCGTCGCGCTGACCCAGTCGATCCTGATCCCGGTCCTCGGGGCCATCCAGGCCGACCTCGGCAGCAGCACGACCGGCACCGAGTGGCTGCTCACCTCCACCCTGCTGGTCGCCGCGGTGGCCGTTCCGGTGTTCGGGCGCCTGGGCGACCTCTACGGCAAGCGTCGGATGCTCCTCGTGGCCACGCTGGCCCTCGTCGTCGGCTCCATGGTCTGCGCGCTGGCCGACTCGATCGGCGTCATGATCGTCGGCCGGGCCATCACCGGGGCCTCGGCCGCCGCCATCCCGCTCGGCATCAGCCTGATCGGCCAGGTGCTGCCGGCGAAGCGGGCCGGATCGGGGATCGCGCTGGTCAGCGCCACGCTGGGCATCGGCGGCGCCCTGGGCCTGCCGCTGGCCGCCCTCGTGGCCGAGCACTCCGACTACCACGTTCTCTTCTGGATCTGCGTGGCCGGCGGTGCCGCCACCTTCCTCGGCATCTGGGTCGCCCTGACCGAGGCACCGCTGACCGGCCACGGCCGGATGGACCTTCCCGGCGCCGTCCTGCTCGCCGCCGCCCTGGTCTCCCTGCTGCTGCCGCTGGCCGAGGCCACGACGTGGGGCTGGGGCGACCCGCGGACCATCGGCCTCCTGGTGCTGGCCGCCGCCCTGTTGGCGGCGTTCGTGCTGGTCGAGCGCCGCGTCGCCTCGCCGCTGGTCGACCTGGTGGTCAACGCCCGCCCGTCGCTGCTGCTCACCAACATCGCCTCGCTGTGCGTCGGCTTCGCGCTGTTCGCCATGCTGATCGGTACCGCGACCTACGTGCAGGCCCCCGCGGCCAGTGGCTACGGCTTCGGCTCGTCGGTGCTGGCCAGCGGCATGGCGATGCTGCCCAGCGGCCTGGCCATGCTGGCGCTCTCGCCGGTCTCGGCGATCCTCTCCGCCCGCTTCGGCCCGAAGATCACCCTGGCGATCGGCGGCTCGGTCGTCGCGCTCGGCTTCCTGTCGCGGATCGTGTTCGTCGACTCGTTCACCCAGATCGTGATCGGGACGACGATCGTCGGGGCGGGCACCGGCATCGCCTACGCCGCCATGCCCAGCCTCATCCTGCGGGCGGCACCCAGCGACGAGCTGGCCGCGGCCAACGGCCTGAACACACTGGCCCGCAGCGTGGGCAGCTCGCTGGCCAGCGCGATCGGCGGCACCCTCCTCGCGGCGCAGACGATCGCGCTGGGGTCGGCCGAGCTGCCGTCCCTGAGCGCCTACCGGACGCTGTTCGCCATCTGCGGCGGAGCGGCCCTGCTGGCCGCACTCATCGCGCTGCTCATCCCGGTGGACGAGCGGCAGCCGGCGTCTGCCGACGCCTGAGACGTCCGGTGCGGGGCGGTGGTCGCGCCCGCCCCGCACCGGACCCCTGGCGAACGCAACTTAGGAAAGGCTAACCTTCGCGGCGCCTGGGGATGATCATCGTCCCCTGACCCGAGGGAGTTCCGTTGCACCGCACATCCCGCCGCCTGCTCGGCGGCCTGCTCGCGCTCGCCGTGGTCGGCGTGAGCGCCTGCTCCAGTGACGACGGCGGCGACGACGCCGCGGCAGCTGACGAGGGCTGGTCCTTCACCGACGACCTGGGCAACACCGTCGAGCTCGACGCCGCCCCCGAGCGCGTCGCCGGGATCAACGACGTCATGTCCTCGCTGTGGAACTACGGCGTCGAGCCCGTCGCCACCTTCGGCCAGACCTCCACCGCCGACGACGTCGCGTTCGAGGGCCGGGACCTCTCCGACGTGGAGATCCTCGGCGAGAGCTACGGCGACATCGACCTCGAGCAGCTCGCCGCCGCCGCCCCCGACGTCATCGTCACGACGGTCTACCCGACGGACTCCGAGGGGACGCTGGAAGAGTCCGCACCGCTGTACGGCTTCGAGTCGCTCGAGCAGCAGGAGCAGATCGCTCGGATCGCACCGATCATCGCCATCGCCTGGCGCGGCTCGGCCGCCGACGTCATCGAGCGCACCGCGGAGCTGGCCGAGGCCCTGGGCGCGGACATGGAGAGCGAGGAGGTCCGCGCGGCCCGTGCGGACTTCGAGGCCGCCTCCACGGCGCTGACCGAGGCCGCCGCCGGCGGGCTGACCGTGCTGCCCGTCGCCGCGTACGCCGACGAGGGCTTCTACATGGCCAAGTCGGAGGACGAGCCCTCGCTGCGCATGTACGGCGAGCTCGGCGTGCAGTTCGTCGACCCGGGCGGTGAGGAGTACTACTGGCAGACCGCCGGCTGGGAGGACGTGCCGCAGTACCCGAGCGACATCATCCTGTACTCGCTGCGCGGGGCGCTGACGCCGGAGCAGATGGCCGAGCAGCCCACGTACGAGCTGCTGCCCGCCGCCCAGGCCGACCAGGTGCACCCGTGGAAGTACATCGGGATGGACTACGCCGCCCAGGCCGCCTACATGGCGGAGCTCGCCGGCTGGCTGGCCGGGTCCCGGGACGTCACGCCCTGACCCCTCGCGCCGGGATCGGCTGATCCCGGCACAGCGGGCCCCCGGAACCGCCGAGATCGCGCGATCTCGGCGGTTCCGTGCGTCAGGAGGGCCGCTGCCGGTCGTCGGGAGCGGGCTTCACCGAGAGGACGAAGTCGTCCCCGTGGTGCCGGATCCCGTGCACGACCGCCTGCTCCATGGCGTCCGCGGCGGCGGTCCGACGGAGCACCATCGGGTCCGAGCGCACGTCCTTGGCCAGCGACACGGCCAGCCCCACCATGACCAGCGCGAACGGCAGCGCCGCGATGATCGTGAGGTTCTGCAGGCCGCTCAGCGCCTCGTCCCCGCCGACGAGCAGCATGATCGCCGCGACGGCGCCCATCACCACGCCCCAGAAGACGACGGTGCGCCGGCTGGGCTCCAGCGTCCCGCGCTCCGACAGCGAGCCCATGACGATCGAGGCGGCATCCGCACCGGAGACGAAGAAGATGGCGACCAGCACCATCACCAGCACCGTCATCAACGTGGCCAGCGGATAGGTGTCGAGGACGCCGAACAGCTGCCCCTCGGACGTCGACTGCCCGGCGACGTCGACACCGTCCCGCTGGGCCGCGATGCCCGCTCCGCCGAAGACCGCGAACCAGACCAGGCTGACCACGCTGGGCACCAGCAGCACGCCGCTGACGAACTGGCGGATCGTGCGGCCCCGGCTGATCCGGGCGATGAAGAGGCCCACGAACGGCGTCCAGCTGATCCACCACGCCCAGTAGAAGACCGTCCAGCCGCGCAGCCACTCGGCCATGGCGTCGCCGCCGCTGGCCTCCGTGCGTCCGGCCATCTCGGCGAGATCGGCGAAGTAGGCCCCGATCGTCCCTGGCAGCAGGTTGAGGATCAGCACCGTCGGGCCGACGACGAACACGAACAGCGCCAGGACGCCGGCCAGCACCATGTTGATGTTGGACAGCCACTGGATGCCCCGGGCCACGCCCGAGACCGCCGATGCGACGAAGGCGCAGGTCAGGACCGCGATGATGAGGACCAGAAGCCCGTTGCCGACGTCGCCGGCCCAGCCGAGGATCTCCAGGCCGCTGCCGATCTGCAGCGTGCCGAGGCCGAGGGACGCGGCGGAGCCGAACAGCGTGGCGAAGATCGCCAGGACGTCGATGAACTTGCCGATCGGCCCCTCGGTGCGGCGCCGGCCGAACAGCGGCGCGAACGCGGAGCTGATCAGCTGCGGGCGGCCGCGGCGGAACGTGCCGTAGGCGATCGCCAGACCGACGACGGCGTAGATGGCCCACGGGTGCAGGCTCCAGTGGAACAGCGTGGTGGCCATCGCCGTCGAGATCGCCTCGGGTGTCTCGGCGTCGACGGTGCGCGGTGGGGGCGAGACGTAGTGCGTGAGCGGCTCGCTGACGCCGAAGAACATGAGCCCGATCCCCATGCCGGCGCTGAACATCATGGCGATCCAGGAGACCGTGCGGAACTCCGGCGCCTCGCCGTCCCGGCCCAGCGGGATGCGCCCGTACCGGCTGGCCGCCAGCCAGAGCACGAAGACGACGAAGCCCGAGGCCAGCAGCACGAACAGCCAGCCGAGGTTCTGCTCGATCCAGGTGAGCGCGCTGCCGCTGGCGCTGCCCAGGCCGGACGGGGTCAGAAATCCCCACGCGACGAAGGCCAGGGCGACCACGGCGGCGACGCCGAAGACGGTGGTGTCCAGGCGCCCTCCCCGCTCGGCGGCGCCGGTGGGTGGCTCGGCGAGGGCGGGGTGGAGCGAGGCGCCGGCCGAGGGCGGCGCGTCGTGCGTCGGTTCCTCCGCGGGGCGGGAGGTGGTGGGGTTCTGGGTCACAGGCGTGTCCGGCGCCGCGGGCGGCGCCCCTCCTCTTCGGTTCGACGGCGCACCGATCTGCATTGACCAGCGCGTCGACCCCCACGCTCCGCATTTACCTGCTCCGAAGCAAACGGGTCGTGACCGCTCCGAGACCCTTCTCCCCCGACCGGGTGGTCCCCTCGGCGTCGGACGCGCACGGAAGACTGACGGCATGGAGCTGCCCAGCGCCCTGTACCTGCCCACCGCCGAGGGGTTCACGGCCACCGCCCTGACCATCGGCCCGTGGGATCCCGGCCTGCAGCACGCCGGCCCGCCGGCCGCGCTGCTCGCCCGGGAGGTGGAGCGGGCCAGCGGCATCCCCGGCGGCCAGACGGTGCGGCTGAACTTCGACATCCTCGGCCCGGTGCCGGTCGGACCGGTGCGGATCAGCACCACCGTCGTGCGCCCCGGGCGCCGGGTGGAGCTCGTCGAGGCGGTCCTGGACGCCGGCGACGGCCGCCCGCTCATGCGGCTGTCGGCCTGGCGGATGCGGACCCGCACCGAGGGGCTCCCGTCCGCCGTCGAGGGTTCGACGTCGGCCACACCCCACCCCGCGCCGGCGGACGTGCACGGGAGCACCCCCGGCGAGGCGGCCTTCTTCAGCAGCGAGGTGGCCTACCACAAGGCGCTGCAGTGGCGGTTCGCCTCCGGCAGCTTCAACTCCCCGGGGCCCGCGGCCGCCTGGACGCGGCCGGAGTGCACACTGGTCGAGGGCGAGCCGATGACCCCGCTGCAGCACCTGCTGGTCATGACCGACGCGGCCAGCGGCATCTCCGCGGTGCTGGACTGGACGACCGCCACGTTCGCCAACGTCGACCTGAGCGTGGCCCTGCACCGCCCGCCCCGCGGGGAGTGGCTGGGCATGGACGCGGCCACCGTGCTGGGCGACTCCGGCGCGGCGCAGTGCTCCGCCGTCCTCTTCGACACCGAAGGGGCGATCGGCCGCTCGACGCAGTCGCTGTTCGTGGAGCCCCGGTGAGGGTCCCGGCGAGCCGCGCTGGCCACCGTCCGACCGGCACCGCAGGGTGGACGACGACGACATCGACGAGGAGGACCGTTCGTGGGTGACGCGCTGAGGGACGTCCTGGACTGGCTGTCCGGACGCGGGCTCGAGGTGGTGCTGATCATCATCGGGTCGGTGCTCCTGGCCCGGTTCGTGGGCTGGGCCGGCAACCGCGTGACCGACCGGATCGACGAGCGCTCCACCGGCGACGACGCACTCGTGCGCTCCGAGGCCGCCAAGCACCGGCACTCGCTCACCCAGGTGATCACCTGGACCGCGGTCGTCCTCATCTACGCCGTCGCGGTGTTCTTCGTGCTCGACCGGCTGGGCGTGCCCGTCACCGGGCTCGTCGCGCCGGCCACCGTGCTGGGCGTGGGCCTCGGCTTCGGCGCCCAGCGGATCGTCGGCGACGTCCTGGCCGGCTTCTTCATCATCACCGAGCGGCAGTACGGCTTCGGCGACGTCGTCTCCATCCAGGTGGTGGGCGGCGGCGACCCGGCCACCGGCACCGTGGAGGACGTGACCCTGCGGGTGACCCGCGTCCGCTCGGCCAACGGGGAGGTGGTGACGGTGCCCAACGGGCAGATCGTCAAGGTGGTCAACCTCAGCCGCGACTGGGCCCGGGCCGTGATCGACGTGCCGGTGCCCTCCGACGCCGACGTCAACCGGGTCAACGAGATCCTGCGCGAGGTCGGGCGGGACGCCTTCCGCGACCCGGCCATGCGCCCGCTGCTGCTCGACCCGCCCACGGTCATGGGCGTGGAGAGCCTGGGCCTGGACGAGGTGAACGTCCGGGTGGTCGCCCGCACGCTGCCGGGCAAGCAGTTCGAGGTCGGCCGCGACCTGCGCGTCCGGATCGTGCTGGCGTTCCGCGACCAGGGCATGCAGGTCACCCCACCTCCGGCCGCGGGAGACGCACGGACGGCCCGGCTCGTGCGGGAGGGAGAGGACGCATGACGACGCCTTCCGAGGACAAGGCGCCCGAGCAGGTCGCCACACCGACGGTCAGCACCGCACCCACCAGCGGCACCGCGGAGCCCCCGCGCACGTCGTGGTGGCACTGGGACGCGCTGCCCCACCACCTCGGTCGCGCCCGGACCTCGACGGTGATCCTGTCGGTGCTGTTCCTGGCGATCTTCACGCTGTACCTCAACGTCCGCCCCGACGCTCCCGCCGACCCCGGGCGCACCTCGCCGGCCGGGGGAGGCAGCGGCGTCGAGGCCCCGCTGAACCCGGTGGTGCCCACGGAGCCGACGACGACGCCGGAGCCCACCGAGGAGCCGACGCCGACGACGGAGCCCGAGGAGACGGAGACCCCGTCCGAGGAGACCGACACCCCTACGACGAGCAGCACGCCGAGCACGTCTGCCCCCGGGACGACGGATCCCACGACCGAGCCGACCGACCCCACGGAGACCTCGGAACCCTCGGAGACGACGGGCGACACGAGCGAGCCGAGCACGTCGGCACCCTCCACGTCCGAGTGACCGTGACCGAAGCGGTACCGACCTCACACGACGGGGCAACACCCGGCAGGGCAAGATCAAGCCTCTGTCCCGCCCGAAGGAGAGCCCACCCGTGCGCCCACGTTCCCTGACCCGCCGCGCCTCGGCCGTCGCCGTCGCCGCCACCAGCGCCGCGCTGATCCTCACCGGCTGCGGTGACGACCCCGACGACTCGGGCTCCGGCAACGCCGCCGACGAGAGCCGCCCCACCGTCGAGGTCGACGACGAGCTGGCCGCCCGGGTGCCCGACGAGATCGGCGAGGACGGGAAGATCACCGTCGGTACCGACTCCAGCTACGCGCCCAGCGAGTTCCTCGACGAGGACGGCGAGACGATCGTCGGCTTCGACATCGACCTCTTCTCCGCCGTCGCCGAGAAGATCGGCTTCGAGGCGGAGTTCGAGTCAGCGGACTTCGGGACGATCATTACCGGCGTCGGCTCGGGCCGGTACGAGGTCGGTGTCTCCTCGTTCACGATCAACCCCGACCGCCTGGCCGAGGCCACAATGATCAGCTACTTCTCTGCCGGCACCCAGTGGGCCACCAAAGCGGGCAACCCCGAGAACGTCGACCCAGGAGACGCCTGCGGGTTGTCGGTCGCCGTGCAGGCGGACACAGTCCAGGTAGACGACATCACCGCCCGGTCGGCCGCGTGCGAGGCCGCCGGTGAGGAGCCGATCGACATCCAGCAGTTCGAGGGCCAGGACGAGGCCACCGCCGCGATCGTCTCGGGCCGCGTGGACGCCGGGCTGGCCGACTCGCCGGTCATGGCCTACGCCGTGCAGCAGACCAACGAGCAGCTCGAGCTGCTGGGCGACATCTACGACTCCGCGCCCTACGGCTGGGTCGTCCCGCTGGAGGAGACCGAGTTCGGGCAGGTCCTCGCCGACGCGCTGACCGCGCTCATCGAGGACGGCACCTACGCGGAGATCCTCGAGAAGTGGGGCGTCGAGGCCGGCGCCATCGACAGCCCCGAAGTCAACCCGGCCGGCTGACGCCTCCACCCCTCCCGATGTCCCCCGACAGCAGCACGACACCGGCACCGCCCGAGCAGATCCGGGCGGTGCCGGTCCGTCATCCCGGCCGCTGGATCGCCGCCGCCGTCATCGCGGTGCTGGCGGCCATGTTCGTCCACATGCTGGTCACCAACCCGGTGTTCCAGTGGGACTTCATGGTCGACAACATGTTCAGCGACGCCGTCCTCCGGGGCGCGCGGACGACCCTGATCATGACCGTGCTGGCGATGGTCATCGGTGTCCTGCTCGGCATCCTGCTGGCGGTCATGCGGCTGTCGGCCAACCCAATCGTCTCCGGCGCGGCCTGGGTGTACATCTGGTTCTTCCGCGCCATCCCGCGCATCGTGCTGCTGTTCTTCGTCGCGAACCTCGGCGCGCTCTACGCCCGCTACGAGTTCGGCTTCCCGTTCGACCAGCAGCTGATGGACCTGTTCGGCTTCGAGGCCGACTGGCGGCTGTTCGGCTTCGACGGCAACGAGATCTTCGTCGGCTTCACCGCCGGCCTCATCGGCCTGGCGCTGTCCGAGGGCGCCTACATGGCCGAGATCGTGCGGGCCGGCATCCAGTCGGTCGACCCCGGGCAGGCCGAGGCGGCGCACGCGCTGGGCATGAGCCGGGGCAAGACCATGCGGCGGATCGTGCTGCCCCAGGCGATGCGCGTGATCATCCCGCCGACCGGCAACGAGACCATCGCGATGCTCAAGGACACCGCCCTGCTCATCGCGGTGCCGGTGACCACCGAGCTCAACTTCCAGCTGCGCGCCATCGGCAGCCGCACCTTCCAGGTCATCCCGATGGCCGTCGCCTCAATCCTCTGGTACCTGGCGCTGGCCAGCCTGCTCATGGTCGGGCAGTACTTCCTGGAGCGGCGGTTCAGCCGCGGCTTCGGCAACCGGGAGACGCGCCAACAGCGTGCCGCCCGCCGGGCCCGCGACGTGGGGAGCACGCATTGAGCACCGCCGTCGGCACGGGCCCGCAGGGATCCGCCACCCCACCGATGGTGGAGGCGCGGGGTGTGCGCAAGTCCTTCGGGCACGTCGAGGTGCTCAAGGGCATCGACCTGACCGTCGCCCCGCGCGAGGTCATGTGCATCGTCGGGCCGTCGGGCTCGGGCAAGTCCACGTTCCTGCGCTGCATCAACCACCTGGAGCGGGTCGACGCCGGCCGGCTCTCGGTGAACGGCCACCTGGTCGGCTACCGCGAGAAGGGCGGCCGGCTGCACGAGCTGCGCGACTCCGAGGTCGCCGCGCAGCGCCGCGAGATCGGCATGGTCTTCCAGCGCTTCAACCTCTTCCCGCACATGACCGCGCTGGAGAACGTCGTCGAGGCGCCCATCCAGGTCAAGGGCGTGGGCAAGGCCGAGGCGCGCGAGCGCGGCGCCGCGCTCCTGGAGCGGGTCGGCCTGGCCGACCGGATGCACAACTACCCGAACCAGCTCTCCGGCGGGCAGCAGCAGCGGGTGGCGATCGCCCGGGCGCTGGCCATGGAGCCCATGCTCATGCTCTTCGACGAGCCCACCTCCGCTCTCGACCCCGAGCTGGTCGGCGAGGTGCTCGACGTCATGCGCGGCCTGGCCGCCGACGGCATGACGATGGTCGTCGTCACCCACGAGATGGGGTTCGCCCGCGAGGTCGGCGACACCCTGGTGTTCATGGACGACGGCGCGGTCGTCGAGGCCGGCGATCCCCGGCAGGTGCTCACCGACCCGCAGCACGAGCGCACCCGCGCCTTCCTCTCCAAGGTGCTCTGAGCTGGGGCCTGTGTTTCACGTGGGACACGCGCCTGCATAGGATCGGGGCGGCTCACGAGAGGCAGTGCGAAGCACCTGGCTGACTGCCCGGCAACCTCCTACTCCGTCTGAGGTGCTCCAGGGGAAGAGCCGGCCGTCGCGGCGCCCGCTGCGGGGGCAAGGACGGGGCTCCCGTGCGCCGCGGGATCTCCTGAGCGAGAGGAGACGGCGCATGAGCGACCCGCAGAGCTGGAGCTTCGAGACCCGGCAGATCCACGCCGGCACCAGCCCCGACCCGACCACCGGGGCCCGCGCCCTGCCCATCTACGCGACCACCAGCTACCAGTTCCGCGACAGCCAGCACGCCGCGGACCTGTTCGCGCTGGCCGAGATGGGCAACATCTACACCCGGATCATGAACCCGACGCAGGACGCGCTCGAGCAGCGCGTCGCTTCGCTGGAGGGCGGTGTCGCCGCGCTCGCGGTGTCGTCCGGGCAGGCCGCGGAGACGCTGGCCATCCTGAACCTCGCCGAGGCCGGCGACCACATCGTCGCGTCCGCGTCCCTGTACGGCGGCACGTACAACCTGCTGCACCACTCGCTGCCCAAGATGGGCATCACCGTCTCCTTCGTCGAGAACCCCGACGACCCGGAGAACTGGCAGTCCCTCGTGCAGGAGAACACCCGGGCCTTCTACGCCGAGAGCATCGGCAACCCGAAGGGCGACGTCCTCGACATCGAGACCGTCGCCGGCGTCGCGCACCGCAACGGCGTGCCGCTGATCGTGGACAACACCGTCGCCACCCCGTACCTGATCCGGCCCTTCGAGTTCGGTGCCGACATCGTCGTGCACTCGGCGACCAAGTACCTGGGCGGGCACGGCACCGCGATCGCCGGCGTCATCGTCGACGGCGGCTCGTTCGACTGGCGCGGCGGCCGGCACCCCATGTTCACCACCGCCGACCCGACGTACCACGGCGTCGTCTACGCCGACCTCGGTGCGCCGGCCTTCGCGCTCAAGGCCCGCGTGCAGCTGCTGCGCGACCTCGGCCCGGCCGTCTCCCCCTTCAACGCCTTCCTCATCGTGCAGGGCATCGAGACGCTGTCGCTGCGCATGGACCGGCACGTCGCGAACGCCCAGCGGGTCGCGGAGTTCCTCGAGGCGCACGACTCCGTCGACCGCGTCAACTACGCGGGCCTGCCCACCAACCAGTGGCACGCCGCGCAGCAGAAGTACGCCCCCAAGGGGGCGGGCGCCGTTCTCACCTTCGAGCTGCACGGCGGCAAGGAGGCCGGTCAGCGCTTCGTCGAGGCGCTCGAGCTGCACAGCCACGTGGCCAACATCGGTGACGTGCGCTCGCTGGTCATCCACCCGGCGTCGACCACGCACTCGCAGCTGACCCCCGAGGAGCAGCTCACCACGGGCGTCACCCCGGGCCTGGTGCGCCTGGCCGTGGGCCTGGAGGGCATCGAGGACATCCTCGCCGACCTCGAGGCCGGGTTCCGGGCCGCCAAGTCCGCCTGAGCCGGGACGAACGGGCATGGGTGGGTGGGTCGAGGGAGACCCGGTCGGTGACCGGCTCTTCCTCGACCTGCCCGCCCTCCCGCTCGACCGCGGCGGCGAGCTGCCGGACGTCCGGATCGCCTACGAGACGTGGGGGACGCTCGCCGCTGACGGCGGCAACGCAGTACTCGTCGAGCACGCGCTGACCGGCGACAGCCACGTCGTCGGCCCGGCTGGGCCCGGCCACCCGACGGCGGGCTGGTGGGAGGGCCTGGTCGGCCCCGGCCGCCCGCTGGACACCGACCGCTGGTTCGTCGTGTGCGCCAACGTGCTGGGCGGCTGCCAGGGGACGACGGGGCCTGCCTCGCTCGCCCCTGACGGCGCCCGGTGGGGCTCCCGCTTCCCCGAGGTGACGGTCGGCGACCAGGTACGGGCCGAGGTGGCGGTTGCCGACGCCCTGGGCATCGGCCGCTGGGCGTGCGTGGTGGGCGGCTCGATGGGCGGCATGCGGGCGCTCGAGTGGGCGGTGGAGCTGCCGGCGCGGGTCGGCTCGCTGTTCTTCCTGGCCTCGGGCGCGGCTGCCACCGGTGACCAGATCGGCACCCAGACCACGCAGCAGGCCGCCATCCGCGTGGACCCCCGCTGGCGCGGCGGCGACTACGACCCGCCCGACCCGCCCGTCGACGGCCTGGGCATCGCCCGCCGGATCGCCCACCTGACGTACCGCAGCGCGCTGGAGCTGGACGCCCGGTTCGGCACCCGCGTGCAGGAGGACGGGCGCTACGCCGTCGCCAGCTACCTGGACCACCACGCCGACAAGCTGGCCGGGCGGTTCGACGCCGGCAGCTACGTCGTGCTCACCGAGGCGATGAACTCCTGGGACGTCGGTCGGGGGCGGGGCGGGGTCGAGGCCGCGCTGGCCCGGGTGACCGCGCGCGCCGTCGTCGCCGGCATCGACAGCGACCGGCTCTACCCGCCGGCGCTGCAGCAGCGCGTCGCCGACGCGCTCGGGGTGCCGCTGCGACTCATCTCGTCCCCGTACGGGCACGACGGCTTCCTCGTGGAGGTCGACGAGGTCGGCGCCCTGGTCAGCGAGCTGCTGGCGGGCTGACCGGCTCCAAGAACTCCAACCGGTTCCCGAACGGGTCGGCGCTGTAGAACCGCTCGTGCCCGGGGAAGTCGTCGTCCCAGGTGACGGGGTGGCCGGCGCGCTCCAGCGCCGCGGCGACGGCGCGCAGACCGGTGACGAGCAGGCCGGGATGCGCCTTGCGCGCCGGCGTGAACGGCTCCTCGACGCCGAGGTGGACCTCGAGCCCGCCGCCACGGAACCAGCAGCCGCCCCGCGCAGCGAGGACCGGCGGCTTCTCCAGCTCCCGCATGCCGAGCACATCGCGCCAGAAGGCCCGGCACCCGTCCTCGCCGCCGGCCGGGATGGCCAGCTGCACGTGGTGCATCGGGTGGAGCTCGAACGGCGATGCCCCGGTCCCGGCCACGCCGTCACGCTAGCGAGCCGCCCGCCGATCAGCCGTCGATGCGGCGCACGCGCCGGGCGCCGTCGAGGCGGTCGCTGTAGGCCTTCGCGTTGTAGCGGATGTGCAGCTGGTCGTCCTCGGTCGCCTCGCGCATCACCTTCGCCGGGACGCCGGCGATGAGCGAGCGGGGCGGGAAGACCTTGCCCTGGGTGACGACGGCGCCGGCCGCCACGATCGAGCCCGAGCCGATGTGCGCGCCGTTCATGACCACGCTGCCCATGCCGACGAGCACGTCGTCGTCGATGCGGGCGCCGTGCAGCACGACCCGGTGCCCCACCGACACGCGCTCCCCCACGACCAGCGGGAAGCCGGGGTCCGAGTGCAGCGTGCAGCCGTCCTGGATGTTGGAGTCGGCGCCGATCTCGATGACCTCGGCGTCGGCCCGGGCCACCGCGCCGTACCAGATGCTGGACCGCGGGCCCATCGTCACCGCCCCCACCACGACCGCCGTGGGCGCGACGAACGCCTCGTCGTCGATCGCGGGGGTGCCGAAGTCCAGGGCGCCGATGAAGTTGTCCGTCACCCCTGCACCCCAGCACAGCCGGCCCACGTCGGCGCGTCCGGGTCAGCGGTCAGGAGCGCGTGCTCCACTCCGCGACGAACTCGTCGGGGCTGTGGGAGGCGAGGTCGGCCTGCACGAACCGCAGGCTGTCGCCGGGCAGGTCGGGGTTCTCCACCGGGATCCGGGCCACCTCGGTGCCGTCGTCACGACGGCGGACGACGACGTCGTGCACCGCCGGCAGGGGCACCAGACCCTGGAACAGCGATCCCACGAACGCGCCGAGGACGCGGACGCCGTACAGCACCCGTCCGCCGCGCCGGCGCTCGAAGTCGGCGACGAACACGTCGGCCGCCCGGGGCTGTGGATGGGCCATCAGATCAGTCCGTGGGCGTGGACGGCCTCGGCGACCTCCAGGAAGCCCGCCACGTTGGCGCCGAGCACCAGGTCGCCGGGGGCGCCGTACTCCTCGGCCGTCTCGTGGCAGCGGGCGTGGATGCCGCGCATGATCTCCTCGAGCCGGGCCTCGCTGTGCTCGAAGGTCCAGCGGTCGCGGGAGGCGTTCTGCTGCATCTCCAGCGCGGAGGTGGCCACGCCGCCGGCGTTGGCCGCCTTGCCGGGGGCGAAGCCGATCCCCGCGGCGCGGAAGAGCGCGACGGCGTCCGGGGTGGCCGGCATGTTGGCCCCCTCGACGACGTACTGGCAGCCGTTCTGCGCCAGCGTGCGCGCCGCGCCGCCGTCGAGCTCGTTCTGCGTGGCACTGGGCATCGCGACCTCGCACGGGACGTCCCAGATGCTGCCGCGCGAGACGAAGTGGGCGCCGTCGACCCGGTCGGCGTACTCGGCGATGCGGGCGCGCTCGACCTCCTTGACCTGCTTGAGCACCTCGAGGTCGATGCCGGACTCGTCGACGACATAGCCGCTGGAGTCCGAACACGCCACGACGGTGCCCCCGAGCTGGTGCACCTTCTCGATGCCGTAGACCGCGACGTTTCCCGACCCGCTGATGACCACCCGCCGGCCGTCGAAGGACTCTCCGCGGGCGCGCATCATCGCGTCGGCGAAGAAGGCGGCGCCGTAGCCGGTCGCCTCGGTGCGGACCAGGGCGCCGCCCCAGCCCAGTCCCTTGCCGGTGATGACGCCGGACTCGTAGCGGTTGGTGATCCGCTTGTACTGGCCGAACAGGTAGCCGATCTCGCGCGCGCCGACGCCGATGTCACCGGCCGGGACGTCGGTGTACTCCCCGAGGTGCCGGTAGAGCTCGGTCATGAACGACTGGCAGAACCGCATCACCTCGGCGTCCGAGCGGCCCTTGGGGTCGAAGTCGGAGCCGCCCTTGCCGCCGCCGATCGGCATGCCCGTGAGCGCGTTCTTGAAGACCTGCTCGAAGCCGAGGAACTTGACGATGCCCAAGTTCACCGACGGGTGGAAGCGCAGCCCGCCCTTGTACGGGCCCAGCGCGGAGTTGAACTCCACCCGGAAGCCGCGGTTGATCTGCACCTCGCCCGCGTCGTCCTGCCACGGCACGCGGAAGATGATCTGGCGCTCCGGCTCGCAGATGCGCTCGATCGTCTTCATCTCGGCGTACTCGCTGTGCCGGCCGAGGACGACGGCGAGCGACTCGAGCACCTCGTGGACGGCCTGGTGGAACTCGGCCTCACCCGGGTTGCGCCGCAACACCTCGGCGTAGATCTCCTGCACCTTCGCAGGCACGTCCACGTGCACGCGATCCTCCGTACTGCCGGGCCGACCCTGGGCGTCCAACCTACGCGCGGCGCGCGCGGGTCAGGGCGCCACCTCGGCCAGCGCGGCCGGCACCTCGCCGGGCAGCTCCCGCGCGAGGAAGCCCAGCCGGCCCACCGACGAGGCCAGCCGCTCGCCGGCGCGGCCGTGCAGCCAGGCGGCCCACAGCGCGGCCTGGGCCGGCTCGGCGCCGCGGGCCAGCAGTCCCCCGGTGATCCCGGCGCGCACGTCGCCGGAGCCGGAGACGCCGAGCCCGGCGTTGCCGCTGTCGTCCCGCCACAGCCGGCCGTCCGGCGCGGCGATCCAGGAGGTCGCCCCGCCCAGGCCGACGACGGCGCGGGTGCGGGCGGCGAGGTCCGCGGCGGAACCGGCCGGGTCCTCGTCGATCCGGTCCTCGTCCACGTGCAGCGCGTAGGCGGCCTCGGTGGGGTTGGGGGTGAGCACCACGCGGCCCTCCAGGTGGTGCACGCAGCTCTCCTCCGCGGTCACCGTGGCCAGGCCGAGGGCATCGAGGGTGAGCGGGCCGTGCAGGTGCGGCAGCAGCCGCTCGCCGAAGGCCTGCGTGGCCTCCTTGTCCGCCATGCCGGGCCCGATGAGGACGGCGTCGGCCGCCTCCGCCAGGTCGCGGACGGTGTCGGCCGCCTCGGGCGCGATCGCGCCGCCGTCGGTCTGCGGCAGCGCCCGGACCAGCGCCTCGGGCAGCGCGGTGGCGACGTGCGGGGCCATCGAGGCGACCGTGGCCACCTGCAGCTTGCCCGCACCCGCCCGCATCGCGGCGACGGCGGCCAGCAGCACCGCGCCGAGGGTCTCGGTGCTGCCGCCGATCACCAGGATCGACCCGCGGGCGTTCTTGCCCCCCGACGGCTCCGGCAGCGGCCAGTTCCGGAGCACCTCGGGGGTGACGAGAACGGGGTCAGGCCTGCTGGGCGACATCGGGCTCCTTCGTGATCTGCTCGTCCTCGGCGGTCAGGTGGGCCACCTCGTTGAACGTGACGAGCCGGAAGGTGCCGGACCCGTCGCGCTCGTAGCGGGTGAGCGACGCGTTGGCGACCTGCTCCTCGCGGTCGACGGCGAGCAGCTCGTGCTCCGTCAGCTCCTCCAGCACGTAGCGGAAGACCATGATCACCGCCTGGTGCGCCACCAGCACCAGCCGCTCGCCGTCGTGCCGGAGCGCCTCGGTGGCCAGCAGGCTGCGGATGCGCAGGGCGACGTCGGCCCAGCTCTCGCCGCCCGGCGGCCGGTAGTAGAACTTGCCCAGCAGGTCCCGGCGGGCGGCCTCGTCCGGGAACTGCTCGCGGATCCCCGCACCGGTCATCCTGTCGAAGGCGCCGAAGTCCCGCTCCCGCAGCCGCTCGTCCGTGCGCACCCCGAGGCCCAGCCCGGCGGTGGCCAGCTGCGCGGTGGTGAGTGCGCGCTCGAACGGCGAGCTGAGCACCGCCGTCGGGCGCTCGTCCTCCGGCAGCCCGGCCAGCCACGTGCCCAGCGCCTCGGCCTGGGAGCGCCCGGTGTCGGACAGCGCGACGTCGGGATCGCGGACGTCGAGGTCCAGCCGGCCGGCCCCGGCCCGCTGGGCGTGCGCATCGGCGACGTTCCCCAGGCTCTCGCCGTGCCGCACCAGCCAGAGCACCGACGGCCCCGGTTCCCTGCTCGCCACCCGTACCCCCGCCCGGGCCGCACCCTGCGGCCGTCCGCTCGCCGGTAGCCGCGCGCGACGATCCCGAAACCGTCACCCCCGCCGGGCAGGATGGCGCCGTGACGCTGCCGACGGACCTGCCGGTGCTCGCCTTCGCCGACCAGGCCGCCCTCGAGGCCTGGCTGGAGGCCGAGCACGAGTCCGCACCCGGCCTCTACGTGAAGATCGCGAAGAAGGGCTCCGGCGTCCCGTCGGTGAACTGGGAGCAGATGGTCGAGGTGCTGCTCTGCTTCGGCTGGATCGACGGCCGCGCCAACCGGCTCGACGACTCGTTCTACCTGCAGCGGATCACTCCACGGCGGCCGAGGAGCGTCTGGTCGCTGAAGAACGTCGCGACGGTGGAGCGGCTGATCGCCGAGGGCCGGATGCGCCCCGCCGGGCTGGCCGCCGTCGAGGCGGCGAAGGCCGACGGCCGGTGGGAGCGGGCCTACGCCGGCCCGGCCACCATCACCGTGCCCGACGACCTCACCGCCGCCCTCGACGCCGTCCCGGCCGCCCGGGCGGCGTTCGACGCCCTGAACGGGCAGAACCGCTACGCCGTCCTCCACCGGGTGCACACCGCGACCACGGAGAAGACCCGCGCCAAGCGGATCGCCGCACTCGTGGAGCTGCTGGCCACCGGCGGCACCCCGCACTGACCGCGCGGGTCAGCCCGCGTAGGTGCTCGGCCGCTCCTGCCAGAAGCGCGCGTCCCGTCGACGCCACCACAGCACGAGCACCGCTCCGGCGGCCATGACGCCGATGCCGATGACCAGCGGCGGGCCGACGCCCAGCCATGCCTGGCCGGTGTAGCTGTTCTCCGCGTCGGCCAGGTCCCGCACCGAGAGCACCAGCAGCCAGGCGAGCATGGCCGCGCCGGCCAGCGGGCCCACCCCGAGCAGGAGCAGGTTGCGCACGCTCGAGAACAGCTGCCGCCGGAAGTAGACGGCGCAGGCCAGGCCGGTGAGCGCGTAGTAGAGCGCGATCAGCAGCGAGAGCCCGGTGATCGAGTCGTACAAGGCGTTCTCGCTGATCAGCCCCACGCCGACGTACCAGACCACCCCGATGCCGGCGACCCACCAGGTGGAGACGTCGGGCGTGCGGTGGCTCGGCGAGATGGAGGCGAAGCGGCGCGGCAGCGCGGCGCGGCGGGCCATCGACAGGCCGGTCCGCGACGCCGGGATGATCGTCGTCTGCGTCGACGCGATGGCGGAGGTGGCCACGGCCACCAGCACCACCCAGTCCCAGCCACCGAGCACCCGGGTGGACAGCAGGGCGAAGACCGCCTCCTCCTCGTCGGCGTTGCCGGCCAGCCAGCCGGTGCCCGCGAAGGCGAGGACCGCCGTCGCCACGCCCAGGTAGGTGACCAGGAGGGCCACCGTCGACCAGATGCCGGCCCGGCCCGGTGCCCGCAGCGGGTCGCGGGTCTCCTCGGTGAGGTTGACCGCGGACTCCCAGCCCCAGTAGGCGAAGACGCCGAGCAGCAGGCCGCTGGTCAGGGCCGCGCCACCGGAGCCGAACGGGTCCAACCAGCTCCACTCCGGGGTCAGGCCGCCCAGGGGGCTCGTCCCCCGGAGGCCGCGCACCAGGGCCACGACGGCGAAGACCGCCAGCGCCACGGTCTGGGCCACGATGAGCCCGTTCTGCAGCCGCGCGGAGAGCTCGGTGCCGCGCACGCAGATCGCCGCCATGACGACCACCAGCAGCACCGACAGGCCCATGACCACCGGCGTCGACCCCGCCCAGCCGTCCAGACCGGCGGCCAGCAGGGTGAACCGCACGCCGACCTCGGCGAGGGAGCCCAGCACCAGGACGCCGGTCATCGCGATGGCCCACCCGCCCATCCATCCCGTCCACGGGCCGAGCGCGCGGGTGACCCAGGAGAAGGTGGTGCCGCAGTCGGGGTCGACGCGGTTGAGCGCGGCGAACGCGCCGGCGATGAGCAGCATCGGCAGGAACGAGGCCAGCAGCACGCCCGGGGCGTGCACCCCGACGAGGGCGACGATCGGACCGAGGACGGCGGCCAGCGAGTAGGCCGGCGAGGTGGCCGCGAGGCCGATGACGAGGGTGTCGAGGAAGCCGACGGCGTCGGGGCGCAGCGTGGGCGCCTGCGGGTCGGTCGCGGTGGTGGTCACCCGCAGTGGGAGATCAGAGCGGTCACCGGTCGATTGTGCCGTCGGCGGCGCGGCGTCCCGTACCGGGTCCCCTCCGGATCAGCCGGTGAGGCGGACGCCGAACCGGTAGCCGCTCTGGTCGACGCTGGTCACGGCGACCGGCTTCCCGTAGGTGCGGGCGTGCACGACCATCCCGTTGCCGATGTAGAGCGCCACGTGGCTGATCGGCGAGTAGTAGAAGACCAGGTCGCCGGGCTGGAGCTCGTTCCGGGACACCTGCCGGCCGAGCGTCGACTGCGCGCGGCTGGAGTGCGGCAACGCCACACCGGCGGTCGAGTACGCGTACTGGGTGAGACCGGAGCAGTCGAAGGCGTTGGGGCCGGTGCCACCGGCCGCGTAGCTGTCGCCCACCTGCTGCAGCGCGGCCGCGATGGCCACGGCAGCCGCCGAGCCCGGCGCCACGGGAAGCTCGTCCACGTCGGGCGCCCGCAGCGAGCGCCCGGCGACGGCCGTGGTGACGCGCTCCTGCTCGGCGGCCGACAGCCGGGCGAAGTCGCTCTGGTACTCGGCCGCGCGCTTCTCGACCTCGGCCTTCTGCTCCCGCAGCTGCTGGGCGCCGGCCTCCGCGAGGGCGGTGGCCTCGTCGGCGGCCGCCTGCGCCTGCCGGGCCGCCCGCTGGGCAGTGGCGGCCTCGGACACGACGGCGTTGGTCCGGGCGGCGATGAGGTCCAGCGTGGTGATCTGCTGGACCAGCTCGTCGGCGGACTCGCTGGTGAGGAAGGCGGCCATCCGCGACTGGCTCCGGCCCGTGTGGGCGGTCTGGGCGATGGCGCGCAGCTGCGGCTCGTAGACGGCCATGGCCTCGTGCGCGGCGGCGGCCTTCTCCGCGGCGGCCGCGGCGGCCTTCCGCTGCTCGGCCACGACCAGCTCGGCCTCGTGCAGGTGCTCGTCGACGACGGTCAGCTCCTGGGCCGCCTTGCGCATGAGCTCGCCCGCCTCGGCCGCGGTGCCGGGTGCGGCTCCGGCCGGCGTCGGCGCCAGCACGCTCGCGGTGACCGCGACCAGCGCGGCTCCGAGGGCGAGTACGGCACGGGAACGGCGACGCTGGGTCGTGCGCGCGGACTGCACCGTCGGCCTCCGATCAGCTGCGCCGGTGCCGGGGAAGGGCACTGTTCGTTGCGCGTCGATACGCACCGTAGGGACGCGGTGTCGACACGTAGCTGACGGCGCGCGGGATGGGAAGCCGTCGACCCACCCCGTTCGTCACACGAGCCTCACCTGCCCCGGCGGGCTCCCCGGGCGGTCCCGTCGGGGCCCCGGTCGGGGGCGAGCGGCACCAGGAGGTCGGAGACCGCGCCGGTGACGAACGAGTAGACGGCCTTGTGCCCGACGTCGACGACCTGGTCCCGGCGGGACCAGGTCCACGGCGGCGCCCCGACGCCGGTCGCGTTCTCGAGGGTCTGGTCGGTGGCCAGCCGTACGGAGGTGTGCCAGGCCGACGCGCGCCAGCCGCGCAGGCCGGCGGCGGACCAGATCCCGCGCAGGGCGCCGACCGCCGCGCCGGTTCCCCAGTGCATGAGGTGGTTGCGCAGCGGGGGCCGGGCGGAGCCCGGCAGCCGCCGCCCGGTCGTGAGCGCGGTCAGCGTGCGGGCGGGCACGTAGGAGTCCGGCCGCGACGTGACCGACTGCTCGACCTTCTCGAACAGGGTCATCACGGCGACGCCGGCCAGACCGGCGCAGGCTCCGCGCAGCGCGGCTCGTCCCAGCATGGGACGGCCACTACCCC
Organism: Blastococcus aurantiacus; assembly: GCF_900102425.1. Lineage (GTDB taxonomy): Bacteria > Actinomycetota > Actinomycetes > Mycobacteriales > Geodermatophilaceae > Blastococcus > Blastococcus aurantiacus. Next base: position 106,105 of record NZ_FNBT01000006.1, on the reverse strand, counting down.
GACGGTGAGGTACTGGAACGGCCCTCTCGCAGGGTCCCGGCCCGAGCGGAGCGAGGGCTGGGGGGCGAGGGGGTCCTTCGATCAGCCGGCGAGCGGCTCCTGGACCTGGAGCCCGGCGACGGTCTGGAAGTCGCGGAGGATCGCGGACAGCTCGTCGGCGGTCCACGCCTCGCAGCAGTCGCAGCCACCGTCGGCGAAGCTGACGAGGCCGAGGCGGCCACCGGCCTGGTCCTCCTCGATGGCGAGGTTGCCGGCGGACGGGTGCCGGTGGCACGAGCACGCCGCCGCGCAGAGGCCCAGCCCCCAGCCGGAGATGACGACGGTGTGCCCGTCGTCCCGGACCTTGCCGACCTGGAAGACGGACGGCTTGTGACTCCTGCTCATGGGAGTCCTCCCCTCGACAGCCCGTTCCGGAGACCGGGGCCCGTGCTCGGTTGAAGAAAATGAGCTACTGGAGGTTTCGGCAGCTTCGTCGCTGCGGTAAAGCCCTGAGTTGCTCCGACTTTCAGCACCCACGGTAAGCCGGCCACCACGAAGCGTCGCCGTCATTAGTCCCCAGGGGTCACGCCGCTCGATTGGCGGAAATGCACCGCTCGACGCCGATGCCGTGACGGGTGTGACGGACGGGTCCGCCGGTGTGCGCCGAGGGGTCAGCTCGCGGGCGAGACCGAGCTCATGTTGAAGTCCGGCACCCGCAGCATCGGCATGGCGGCGCGGGTGAACCAGTCGTTCCACTCCCGCGGCAGCGTCCGCTCGGTGCGGCTGGCCTGCACCGCCCGCCCGAGCAGGTCGACCGGCGACTCGTTGAACCGGAAGTTGTTCACCGCGCCGGTGACCTCGCCGTCCTCCACGAGGAAGACGCCGTCCCGGGTGAGCCCCGTCAGCAGCAGCGTCTGCGGGTCCACCTCGCGGATGTACCAGAGCGTGGTGAGCAGCAGCCCGCGCTCGGTGGCAGCCATCATGTCGGCCGGCTGCACCGTCGCGGACCGGTCCTCGAGGATCAGGTTGTCGACGGCGACGGTCGCCGGCGCGGTCTGCTTCAGCGCCCAGGCCCGGGGCCGCACCAGGTTGGTCAGCACGCCGTCGGTGATCCAGTCGATCGCCGGGGCCGCAAGGCCGTTGTCGAACACCGAGGCCGCGCCGGACGAGGCCGGCACCACCTGGAAGGGCGCGGTCTCCAGCCCGGGGGCCGCGGGGTCGCTGCGGAGCGTGAGCGGGAGCTCGGCCAGCCGGTCGCCGATGCGGTTGCCCCCGCCCTTCCGGGCGAAGACGTTGCGGCCCTCGTCGGCGTCCCGGGCCTCCATCGTCCAGTAGAGGTAGATCATCAGGTCGCTGACCGCCGAGGGCGGCAGCAGCGTCTCGTAGCGTCCGGCCGGGAGGTCGACGCGGCGCTGCGACCAGCGCATCTTCTGCTCCACCTCGGCGGCCAGCGCGGCCACCGACACGTCACGGAAGTCGCGCGTGCTGGTGCCCGACCACACCGAGCGGGCGAAGTCGGGGCTCTTGCCGTTGAGCTCGACCCGGCCGGTGGGCTGGTCGGTGCGGAGCCGCAGGCCGGTGGACGTGCCCAGGTAGGTGGTGCTCATCGAGTGCTCGGCGAAGCCGAACAGCAGCTCACCGCGGTCACGGGCCTCGCCGAACGCCTGACCGAGGGCCGGGGCGAACTCCCCGAACACCCCGATCGAGGTCTCCGCGGGGTCGGCCGACCAGTCGCCGGCGCCCGGCGGCGCCTCGGACACCAGCGGGACGGCGTCCTCGGCCGGACCGGCGTCGCGGGCGGCCCGCTCGCTCGCGGCGACCAGTTCGGCGACGTCCGGCGTCCCGGTGCGGGAGACCGTGCCCGAGGCCATGCCGGCCCCGCCGTCGACGAAGGAGATGACGACGACGGAGCGCGAGCGCATGGCGCCGTTGGTGGTCAGGCTGTTGCCCGCCCACCGCAGGTTGGCCTCCGAGTGCTCGGTGACGTAGGTGATCTGCGCGTCGGCGGTCGAGGCCGCGAGGGCCTGCTCGACGAGCTGCTGGGCGGGGAGGTGGGTCTGCTTCACTGCTCGACTCCGGTCTCGTTCCGCTCCTCGGTCGCTGGCGCTCCCTGCGATGCTCGCTCGACCGTCGTTCTCGTCATCGGCCGGCCTCCTGCACCGTGTTGAGCACCGACACCTGGTCGAAGCGGGCGGTCGGGCAGCCGTGGCTCACCGGCGCCGCCTGCCCGGGTTGGGCCTTGCCGCAGTTGAAGGCGCCGCCCAGGACGTAGGTCTGCGGACCCCCGACGACCGACATCGAGCCCCAGAAGTCGGTGGTCGTGGCCTGGTAGGCGACGTCGCGGAGCTGGCCCGCCAGCCGGCCGTCCTCGATCCGGTAGAACCGCTGCCCGGTGAACTGGAAGTTGTAGCGCTGCATGTCGATCGACCAGCTCTTGTCGCCGACGACGTAGATGCCGCGTTCGACCCCGCCGATGATCTCGTCGGTCGACGGCCCGTCGGGTGCGGGGCGCAGCGACACGTTGGCCATCCGCTGCACCGGCACGTGGCCCGGGGAGTCGGCGAAGGCGCAGCCGTTGGAGCGGGGCAAATCGCGCAGCCGGGCCATGTTCCGGTCGACCTGGTAGCCGACGAGCACGCCGTCCTTCACGATGTCCCACTCCTGCCCGGCCACGCCCTCGTCGTCCCAGCCGACCGTGGACAGGCCGTGGGGCGTGGTGCGGTCACCGGTGACCTGGAGCAGCGGCGAGCCGTACTGCAGCGTGCCGAGCTTGTCGACGGTGGCGAACGACGTCCCGGCGTAGGCGGCCTCGTAGCCCAGCGCCCGGTCCAGCTCGGTGGCGTGCCCGATGGACTCGTGGATGGTCAGCCAGAGGTTCGAGGGGTCGATGACCAGGTCGTAGCGGCCCGCCTCGACCGACGGCGCCTTGGTCTTCTCGCGCAGCAGCTCCGGGATCTCGGCCAGCTCCTGGCCCCAGTTCCAGCTGCTCCCGGTGAGGTACTCCCAGCCGCGTCCGGCCGGCGGGCCCAGCGTGCGCATGCTCTCGAACGACCCGGTGGCGCGGTCGACCGTGAGCGCGGTGAACTCGGGGTGGATGCGCACGCGCTGCTGGCGGGTGCGGGTGCCGGCCGTGTCGGCGTAGTACTTCTGCTCCTTCACGTGCATGCAGCTGCTCTGCACGTGCTCGACGCCGTCGGCGGCCAGGAGACGCTCGGAGAACTCGGTGAGCAGCGCCGTCTTCTCGGCGTCGGGCAGCGCGAACGGGTCGATCTCGTACTCGGAGACCCACGTGGCGTCGCGGTACACCGGCTCGGGGGCCAGCTCCACGCGGTCGCTGTTGATGGCCGCGGACACGGTTGCCACGGCGACGGCCTCCTCGGCCAGCCGGACGGCCTCCGCGGCGGTGAGGACGACGCCGGCGGCGAACCCCCAGGTGCCCTCGTGCACGACCCGGACGGCCAGCCCGAGGTCCTCGCCGTCGGTCACCGCCTCCGGCCGGGCGTCGCGCAGGCTGATCGTCTGCGTGCGGATGCGCTCGACGCGGATGTCGGCGTGCGAGCAGCCGAGGTCCAGTGCCCGGGTGAGGGCGGCGTCGGTGAGCGCCGACAGGGGGAGCGCGAGGAAGGACTCGTCGACCGATCGGGTCTGAGGCACGGTGCCGTGTCTACCAGCCGGCGGCAAGCCGCTCAGCCGAGTTCCTCGTCCACCCAGCACCAGCGCCACGCCTCGCCGGGCTCCGCGCTGACCACCACCGGGTGGCCCTCGGCGCCGAAGTGGGCGCGGGAGTGCCGCCGCGGCGAGGAGTCGCAGCACCCGACGTGCCCGCAGCTGAGGCAGGTGCGCAGGTGCACCCACGTCGTCCCCTCGACCAGGCAGTCCTCGCACGCCGACGCGGGGTGCGGCTCGCTCACCGGCGCGGTCTCCAGGTGCTCGCAGCGGGATCCGCGCGGTGCCGGCGCGAGCGCACGGTCCCGGGCCAGGGACTCCAGCTCCTCCTGCCGGTCCAGCAGGGACTCCTCGACGTCGATCGCCGCGAGGGCCGCCGTCAGGACCTCCCCCGGCGCCGTGCCGTCGTCCCGGGCCCGGATGACGACCTCGCGCTCGGCGGCGAGCATGTCCATCCGCAGCCGGGCGTAGGTGTTCGACGGCGTCTCCTTGTCCTCGAGCGGCCGGCCGAGGCGCTCCCACGCTGCGTGCGAGCGGGCCACGGACCGGTCCCGCAGCCGCTTGATCACGTCCACGGGTTCGTGTCCGGTGGTCAGCTCGTCCAGGCGGCGCAGCCCGGCGGCGCTGGCGGCGTCCCCCAGCTCGGCGGCGCGCAGCGCGTCCTCGGCCGGGTCGGGCCCGGGCAGGCCCACGCGCCGCACCAGCCAGGGCAGCGTCGAGCCCTGCACCAGCAGGCTGCCGACCACCACGGTGAAGGCGGCGAGGAGCAGCACCTCCCGGTCGGGCAGGTCCTCGGGCAGCAGCTGGGCCGCCGCCAGGGTCACCACCCCGCGCATGCCCGCCCAGGAGACGAGGCCGGCGATCCCGGGGCTCCACGCCTGGCGCCGCATCCGGGGCGTCCCCGCCGACAGGATCCCGGCTAGCCCGAAGATGAACACGAAGCGGGCCACGACGGTGGCCGCGAACACGGCCGCGCAGACGGCGACGATGCGGCCGGCGCCCAGGTCGCTGTCGCCGGCGTCGGAGAGCAGGCCGGGCAGCTGCAGGCCGATCACCAGGAAGACGGCGTTCTCCAGCACGAAGGCGACCGTGCGCCAGGTGATCGCCTCGGTGACCCGCGCCGACGCCGTCTGCACCCGCGGCGAGAGGTGGGCCAGCGCCAGGCCGGTGACGACGGTGGCCAGGACGCCGGAGGCGTGCACCTCCTCGGCCGGGAGGAAGGCCAGGTAGGGGGCGACGAAGGAGATCAGGGTGTCGAGCACCGGGTCGCGCAGCCGGGCCCGCACCATCGCCAGCAGCGCCGCGACGGCCCCGCCGATCAGCACCGCGCCCACGACGGCCCAGAGGAAGTCCCCGGCCACCTCCGGCGCCGAGGGGGAGGACGTGAGCGCCGAGACGGCGACCGTCAGCGCGATGAGCGCCGCGGCGTCGTTGACGAGGCTCTCCTGCTCCAGCAGCGTCGCCACCTTGCGCGGCAGGCCGAGCCGGCGCCCGAGGGCGGCCGCGGCCACCGCGTCCGGCGGCGCGACGACGGCGCCCAGCGCCAGCGCCGCGGCGACGGCCACTCCCGGCAGCACCAGCCAGGTGACCCAGCCGACGACGCCGGTGGTGAACACGATGAGGACGACCGACAGCGACACGATGCTGGTCTTGTTGTGCCGGAAGTCGAACAACGACGTACGCACCGCGGTCGCGTAGAGCAGCGGCGGCAGCAGCGCGTGCAGGACGAGGTCGGGGTCCAGGCGGATCTCCGGCGCGTGCGGCAGGAACGACGCCGCCGCGCCGACGACCAGCAGGACCAGCGGCGTCGGATACCCGAACCGGTCACAGAGCGCGGCGACCAGGCCCACCACGACCACCAGGGCGACGAGCTCGGCGACTACCTCCACGTCGACGCCCCCATGGACGACGATTCTCTCAGTGCAGGTGCCTCATCCAGTCGGCCGGCACCCGTCCGGCCGGTCCGGGCACGGGCTGCCCCGCCGGGTGCGCATGCGGCGCCGCCAGCTCGGGGCCCTCGGCGAACTCCTCCGCGCCGTAGTCCCAGAACCAGTCCTCCCCCGGCTCGAAGCTCTGCACGATCCGGTGGCCCGAACCCCGGGCGTGGGCCGTGGCGTGCTGGTTCGGCGAGGAGTCGCAGCAGCCCACGTGGCCGCAGGCCGCGCACCGGCGCAGGTGCAGCCACCACGCGCCGGTGGCCTCGCAGTCGGCGCAGCCGGTGCCGCTCGGCGGGGCAGTCGGGTCGACCTGGTCCACGGGCGCTCCTCCTGGTTCGGGTGTCCGCGAGCAGTCTGCGTCAGCGGGGTGCCGGTCGGGTAGGGGCCGCTCCATGACCCAGCCCGTGGACGACGTGACGATGACCTTCGTCGGCAACGCGACGATGCTGCTGCGGATCGGCGGGTTCACCCTCCTCACCGATCCGAGCTTCCTGCACCGCGGGCAGCGGGCGTACCTGGGCAAGGGCCTGTGGACGAAGCGGCTGACCGACCCCGCACTCGAGCCCCACGAGCTGCCGTCGCTGGACGCCGTCCTCCTCTCGCACATGCACGGCGACCACTGGGACGACATCGCCACCCGCAGCCTGGACAAGGCCACGCCGGTGGTGACCACCCAGGCTGCCGCGCGGGCGCTCGGGCGCAAGGGCTTCACGGCGACGTCGGACCTGCGCCCCTGGCAGCAGCACCTGCTGTCCGCCGGGGACGACGAGCTGCGGATCACGTCGGTACCCGGTGTCCACGGCCCGGGACCGCTGGCCAAGGTGCTCCCACCGGTGATGGGCAGCGTGCTGGAGCTCGTCCGGGGCGGTGAGGTGGCGTGGCGCGGCTACATCTCCGGCGACACGCTCTACCGGCCGTTCCTCGGCGACGTGCTGGAGCGCTGCGGCCCGCTCGACGTGCTCATCCCGCACCTGGGCGGGACCAAGGCGCTCGGGCTGACCGTGACGATGGACGCCCGCCAGGGCGCCGACCTCGTCGAGCTGCTGAAGCCGCCGGTCACCGTGCCGGTGCACTTCGACGACTACGACCGCTTCAAGTCCCCGCTCGGGGACTTCGTCGCCGAGGTCGGCCGCCGGGGGCTGCCCGGCAGCCTCCGCACGGTGCAGCGCGGCGAGACGGTCAGCCTGCGCGCCTGATCCTCGAGATCTGCCCACTCGGGGCATGCAGGGCCGCGAGAACCCCGAGTGCGCAGATCTCGGCCGTGGGCGGGGGCTCAGGCGCGGGCCAGGAGCTCGTCGAGCTTCTCGTAGCCCTCGTTCACGCCGACCTCCATGCCACTGGCCACGAAGCCGTCGCGGCCCTCGAACGAGTCGACCAGCGAGGTCGAGGTGAGCCGGCAGCGCCCGTCGCCGAGGTCCTCGAGGACGAGACGCTCCAGCGCGACGTCGTCCGGCATGCCCTCGAAGGCGAAGGTCTGCACGATGAGCTCGTTCTCGCGGACCTCGTGGAAGGCACCGTTGAAGGCGTACTCCTCCCCGTCCTGCGCCATCACGTAGCGGTAGGAGCCGCCGGTGCGGCAGTCGTGCCGGTCGATCCGGATCTCCATGCCCTTCGGGCCGGTCCACTGCGCGAACAGCTCGGGGTCGACGTGCGCCCGGAACACCTTCTCGGCGGGTGCGTCGAACTCGCGGGTGATCCGGACGAGCGGGACGTCGGGGTCGGAGACGATCCGGGTCTCGTGGTGCGTGGTGCTGGTCATGGCGTGGGTCCTTCCGGGGACGGGGGGTCGGCGTCCGGCATCGCACGCAGGACGTCGTCGAGACGGCGGTAGCGCTCCTCGGCCTGGCGCCGGTAGCGCTCGATCCATTTCGTCATCAGGTCGAACACCTCGGCCTCGAGGTGCACCGGGCGGCGCTGTGCCTCCCGGCTGCGGCTCACCAGGCCGGCGTCCTCCAGCACCCGGAGGTGCTTGGAGACGGCCTGGACGGTCACGTCGTAGGGCGCGGCGAGCTCGTTGACCGTGGCGTCGCCGACCGCGAGCCGCGCCACGATGTCCCGCCGGGTGGGATCGGCCAGCGCCGAGAACACCCGGGAGAGCGGATCCGCCACCACGTTCCTCCTATTCAACCTCTCGGTTGAGGAAGACCGTAGGACCGTCGTCGGATGTTGTCAACCCGACGGTTGAACAAGCGTGCCGCTGCTCCGCCTCGTTCCCTGGGCGAGGCCCGGGCGGGGCTCAGCCCCGCGAGCCCGCGCCGCCGGGGACGACGGCCGGCGGCGGGCGCCACCGCAGAACGCCGTCGAGCTGCCTCTCACCGACGACGTCGGGCAGCCATCGCACCGCCAGATCCCGTGCACCGCTGGTCACCCGACCCTCGAGCTGGCCGAGCCGCCCCACCTGGGCCGAGCGGCGCGCGATCCCCCGGGCGCGGGGACGGCGGAGGCGGTCATACGCAGCCAGGCCGGCGTCGACATCCCCTCCGACCGGCACCAGCACCCGCAGCGCGGCGGCGTCCTCGATCGCCTGGCAGGCGCCCTGCCCCAGGTCGGGCGACATGGCATGGGCCGCGTCGCCCAGCAGGACCAGCCGCCCCCCGACGTAGGAACGCGGGTGCGGACGCAGCTCGTACACGTCGTGGCGCAGCACGTCGCCGGCGCAGGTGGCGCGGACGACCTCCGGGATGGGCGCATGCCAGTCGGAGAAGCGGCGCCGCACCTCGGCGTGCTCACCGCCCACGGCATGCTCGCCCTCCGGAGCGTTCGCCGTCGCGAACCAGTAGACCCGCCCGTCGGCGAGGGGCACGATCCCGAACCGTTCCCCGCGCCCCCAGCTCTCCGTCGCGCCGTCGAGCCGGGCGCGCACCGCGCCGGCGGGCACGACGGCACGCCATGCGGTGTAGCCGGCGTAGCGGGGGCGCGGGCCCGGGCCGGCAACCAGCGCGCGGGCGGCGCTGCGGACGCCGTCGGCGATCACGACCAGTTCGGCGCGCTCCTCCCCGGCCCCGTGCCGCACGCGCGCGGAGTCCGGGCCGCCGTCGATCCCGAGCACCGGGGTGCCGGTCACGACCGTCCCCGGCGCCAGGGCGCCCAGCAGGGCCTCCTGGAGGTCGGCCCGGTGCACCGCCAGCAGGGGTGCGCCGTAGCGGTCGGGGAAGCGCTCCGCATGCGTCCGCGCCATCCACCGGCCGTGCCGGGTGCGCATGCCACCGCCCGTGGCGGTGTCGTCCGTTCGGACCGGGAGGTGCACGCCGAGGTCCTGGAGGGCGCGCACCGCGTTGGGCCACAGGCTGATCCCGGCGCCCAGCGGCTCCAGGGCGGCTGCCCGCTCGAGCACGAGCACCGACCAACCGGCCAGCTGCAGACCGCGGGCCGCGGCCAGGCCGCCGATCCCCCCGCCGACCACGACCGCGCGCGGGGCGCGGTCCGAGGTCACCGCCCGGCCAGCCGGGCCGCCCGCCGCGCCACGTCCCGACGCAGGGCGTCGGCGTCGACCCGCGTGGACCGGCCCTCCGCCACCACCTGGCTGCCGCCCACCCAGACGTCGCGCACGTGCCGGCCGTCGGCCGACCAGACCAGGTGCGCCAGCAGATCGGCGGCGTCCCCGACGGGCTCGAACACGAGGTCGCGGGTGTCCACGTGCACCAGGTCCGCGCGGCGGCCGGCCTCCAGGACGCCCAGGTCGGGGCGGCCGATGGCATCCGCGGCCGCGCCGGTGGCCAGCCAGAAGGCCTCGGCCGCGGTCAGCGCGGTGGCCGAGCGCTCGCGCAGCCGGGCCATGCCGGCGGCCAGGCGCAGGTCCGCGAGCAGGTCGAGGGAGTCGTTGGACGCGGGGCCGTCGGTGCCCAGGCCCACCCGGATGCCGCGGTCGAGCATGTCGCGCACGCGCGCGACGCCGCTGGCCAGCTTGGCGTTGCTCGCCGGGCAGTGCGCCACGGCGACGTCGTACTCGCGCCACAGGTCGAGGTCGCCGTCGTCCATGTGCACGCAGTGCGCGGCCAGCACGCGCCCGCCCAGGACGTCGTGGGCGGCGAGCAGCGAGGGCACGGAGAGGCCGTGGGTGGCGAGCAGGTCGTCTCCCTCGGTCGCGGTCTCGGCGACGTGCAGGTGCAGCAGCAGGCCGTGCTCACGCGCCGCGGCGGACGCGTCGCGCAGTACTGGGAGCGGCACGGTGTAGGCGGCGTGCGGGCCGAGGCCGTACTCGACCGTGCCGTCGTCCGGAGTTCCGGCGGCCAGCGCCACGGCGGCGCGCAGCTGCTCCTCCATGGGCGGCATGCCCGGCAGCGGGAGCAGCGGGGTGGCGATGACCGCGCGGGCACCGGTGACGCCCACGGCTGCGGCGATCCGCTCCGGCTGGAAGTACATCTCGACGCTGGTGGTGATGCCGTTGCCCAGCATCTCCGCCGACGCAGCGGTCATCGCGACCTCGACGTCCTCGGCGGTGAGGCGGGCCTCGCGCGGCCACATGACCTCCTGCAGCCAGCGGTCCAGCGGCAGCCCCTCCCCCTGCCCGCGGAACAGCACCATCGGCGCGTGCGAGTGGGCGTTGACCAGCCCGGGGGTGAGGACGCCGGGCAGCGCGACCACCTCGGCACCGGGCTGCGCCGGAGCGTCGGCGGCCGGGCCGATCCACTCGATCGACCCGTCCAGGACGTCGACGACGGCATCGGGGACGACGGTGCCGGCGCGGTCCCCGACCACGGCCGCCCGGGCGGTGAAGCGCTGGCGCATACCTGGCGACGCTAGCCGCGCCGACCGTCCGCGTCGCGGCAGCGCACCGGGAGCGGCCGATACCGTGGAGTCATGGACCTCCTCGCCGCCGCCGCCTCCGACGAGGGCGGGATCACCGGATTCCTGCTGGACCTGGTGAACTCGCTGGGGCCGGTGGGTGTGGGGCTGGCCATCCTGGCCGAGACGGTGATCCCGCCGATCCCGAGCGAGGCGGTGCTCGGGCTGGCCGGCGTGCTCATCAACGACGGCGAGATGAACGTCGTCCCGGTCGTCCTGTTCGCCACCCTGGGCTCGGTCCTGGGCGCGATCTTCTTCTACTACGTGGGCCGCGCGCTGGGCCCGCGCCGCTCGCACGCCTTCCTCGACCGGCTCCCCCTCGTGGAGACCGAGGACGTCGACAAGACCTTCGCCTGGTTCGAGCGGCACGGGCGGTCGGCGGTGTTCTTCGGCCGCATGGTGCCGATCGTGCGCAGCTTCATCTCCGTGCCCGCCGGCGTCGTCCGGATGCCGATCGGGCAGTTCCTCCTGTTCACGACCGCGGGCAGCCTCATCTGGAACAGCGTGCTGATCGGGCTCGGGGTGGCTGCCGGCGACTTCGTGCGGGACAACCTGCACTACCTGGACTACGCGCTGGTCGTCGCGGTCGTGGCCGCGGTGGCCTGGTTCGTCTACAAGAAGGTGACCGGGCAGCTGAGGCGCCCGCCGTCGGCGGGTGCCTACCTGCCGGCCGACGAGCGCGACGAGGCATGACCCGCCGGCGCCCCGCGGTCGTCGCGTTCGACGTCAACGAGACGCTGCTGGACCTGGCGCCGGTGCGCGCCGCGCTGGTGGCGAACGGGCAGCCGGAGTCGCTGCTCCGCACCGTCTTCGCCCGGACCCTGCTCACCGGCTTCGCCGCCACCGTCGTGGGCAGCTGGTGCTCCTTCCGGGACGCCTTCGAGGCAGCGCTCGCCCAGGAGAGCCCGCTGTCGGCGGAGGAGCGCGCCGACGTGCTCGACGGCTTCGCGGAGCTCGCGCCGCACCCGGACGTCGCGCCGGCGCTGCGGCGGCTGACCGAAGCCGGCGTGCGGGTGGTGACGCTGTCGCACGGCTCGCCGGGCGTGGCCGAGGCCGGCCTCCAGCGCGGCGGGATCACGCCACTGGTCGAGGCGACGATGACCAGCGAGGCGATCCGCGCCTGGAAGCCCGCGCGCGAGGTCTACCTGTGGGCGGCGGGCCGCTGCGGCGTGGCCCCGGATCGCCTTGCGCTCGTGGCCGCGCACGGATGGGACGTCCTCGGCGCCCAGCGGGCCGGGCTCACCGGCGCCTGGTTCCCGCGCAGCGAGCGGGTGTACCCGTCGGTCTACGAGGCGCCGCACGTGCAGGCCGGCGACCTCGCCGGCGCCGTCGAGGGGCTGCTGGCGCTGCCCGCATGAGCGAGCTGATCGAGACCCCGCACGGGCCCGCCCGCGTGCTCAGCACCGGCGACGGGAGCGCGGGCACGCTCGTGCTGGGGCACGGCGCCGGTGGCGGCGCCGAGGCGCCGGACCTGGCGGCGCTGACCGCGGAGGCGGCCGGCGCCGGCTGGCTGGTGCACCGGGTGGACCAGCCGTGGCGCGTGGCGGGCAAGCGGATCGCCCCTGCGCCGCCGCGGCTGGACGAGGCGTGGGGCGCGGTGCTCGACCGGCTCCGGCTGACCGACCGGCTGCCCGGCCGGCTGGTGCTCGGGGGCCGGAGCGCAGGGGCACGCGTGGCCTGCCGGACGTCGGCGGTCGAGGGCGCCGCCGGGGTCCTGGCCCTGGCCTTCCCGCTGCACCCGCCGGGGCGGCCCGAGAAGACCCGCGCACCGGAGCTGATCGGCGTGGGCGTGCCGATCGTCGTCGTGCAGGGCGAGACCGACGCGTTCGGGCGCCCCGAGGACGTCGCCGCGGTGCTGTCCGGGCACGGCCTTGCCTCGGTCTACGCCGTGCCGGGCGACCACTCGCTCAGGAAGAACCCCGGGCTGGCCGCGGCGGCAGCGCTGTCCTGGCTCACCGAGGTCCTGCCCGCCTGAGCCGCTGCGCCCCCGACAGGGTGCGCAGATGCGCCGTCCCGGGCTCCGGAGCGGGTCGTCCGCGCACCTTGTCGGCTGGGTTCAGCGGCGACGCCGGCGGCGGCGGACGAACAGGACCACCGCGACGACCGCGGCCGCGGCGCCGACGGCGGGCGCGTACCGGCCGGGCCCACCGGCGGACACCTCGAGCAGGTCGATCGGCTCCGGGCGCGCAGGCGTGCCCACCGGGGTGGGCGCCCCGGACGGCGTGGAGGGCGCGGCGCGGGGGCCGGACGACGGGACGCTGCGGACCGGGGCTCCCGTCGCGGGCCGGGCCGGGGGCGCCGAGGGTCCCTTCGGCGGGCCGCTGGGCCGCCGGGCACCGCCGGACGCGGGAGCGACATCCGCGGGGACGGCGGTCTCGGCGGGCAGGGGAGCCCCGGGCGGCGCGGCCATCGTCGCGGGAGCAGCCTTCGCCGCCGCAGGCTTTGCGGTCGCTGCGGGCTTCTCGGTCGCTGCGGGCTTATCGGTCGCTGCGGGCTTCTCGGCGGCCGCAGGCTTCCCGGCTGCCTTGGCCGGCGCACTCTTCGGGGCTGCCGCCTTCTTCGCGGGGGCAGCCTTCTCCGGCGCCTTGGCCGCGGCCGTCTTCTTCGCGGGCGCGGACTTCTTCGTGGGCGAGGCGGCGGGTTCGCTCACCTTCTCGGTGGCGCTCGCGGCAGCCTTCTTCGTGGCGGCGGCCGCCTTCTTCACGACCTTCGCGGCGGGGCCGTCACCGGGCACCTGCTCGACCGAGGCCGCGATCTCCTCGACCGCGCCGGTGGCCGTGGCCGCCGCCTTGGCGGCCGGGCCCGGCGCCGCGACGGGAGCGGGAGACGGGGCGGGAGTCGGGGCGGGAGACGCAGCGGGCGCGCCGAGCTGGGCGGCGAGCTTCTCGGCGAACTGGGCCAGCATCTTGTCGCCGACGTCGGTCATCACGCCGCGGCCGAACTGCGCCGGCCGGCCGGTGATGGTCAGGTCGGTGACCACGTCGACGCGCGTCGTGTCACCGTCGGCCGCGAGGGTCGCGGTGATGACCGCCGCCGCCGTCCCGTTGCCGCGCTGGTCCTTGCCGCGGGCGTCGATGACCGCGCGGTGCGTGGCGTCGTCCTTCTGCTTGATCGAGGCCTTGCCCTGGTAGGTCAGGTTGATCGGCCCCAGCTTGACCTTGATCGAGCCGGTGCACTCGTCGTCGCCGGCGGAGTCGAGCTGCGCTCCCGGCATGCACGGCGCCGTGCGCTCGATGTCGAGCAGCACCCGCCACGCCTCGTCGACGGGCAGGGGCACGTGGAACGAGTTCTCCAGTTGCACGGCTGGACCCTCCTGGGCTGCGTCCCGCCGGCCCCGCACGAGCCCCGGGTGGGACGGACGAGTACGGACCGGCGGCGTCACGACGCTACCGCCCGGCGTGCTCCCTCACCTGTGCGCCGCGGGCGTCCTGAGCCGGGTGGGACGGGTGTTCCGGGCGCGTCTCCGGAAGGCGCAGCTCGCGCCGGCGCAGGACGGCCGAGGCGGCCAGGGCGAGCAGCCCGGCCGCGGCGAACGCCGCCCCCAGCAAGCCCGGCGCGGTGTACCCGAGCCCCGCCGCGATGACCAGGCCCCCGGACCACGCGCCCAGGGCGTTGGCGGCGTTGAGCGCCGAGTGGTTGAGTGCCGCCCCCAGCATCTGCGCCTCGCCGGCGACCTCCATGAGCCGCATCTGGAGGCAGATCACCAGCGTGGAGGCGCCCGCGCCGAGCAGGAACATCGCCGCCACGATCGTGACCGGGGTGCGGGCGGCCAGCGGGATCAGGGCGAGCAGCAGGCCGGTGGCGACGTTGGCGCCCACCAGCGACCGGAACAGCGCCAGGTCGGCCAGCCGCCCGCCGAGCGCCGTCCCCGCCACTCCACCGGCGCCGAAGGCGAGCAGCACGAGCGGGATGGACGCGCGCGACATGCCGGTCACGTCGGTGACCAGCGGCGCGACGTAGCTGTAGACGGCGAACATGCCGCCGAACCCGACGACGCCCACCAGGAGGGTGAGCAGGACCTGCGGACGCCGCAGGGCACCGAGCTCGGTGCGCACGGTCGCCTCGCGGTTGCCCGGGGACGCCGGCACGACCGCGGCGACGGCGGCGATCGTCAGGGCGCCGATCACCACCACGGCCCAGTAGGCGCTGCGCCAGCCGAGCTGCTGGCCCAGCCAGGTCGCCGCCGGCACACCGGCCACGTTCGCCACCGCCAGGCCGAGCATCACCGAGCTGACCGCCCGCCCGCGCAGGTGCGGCGCCACGAGGGAGGCGGCCACCAGCGACGCGACGCCGAAGTAGGCCCCGTGCGGCAGCCCGGCGACGAATCGGGCGGCCAGCAGCGACCCGTAGCCCGGCGCGAGCGCGGTCAGGGCGTTGCCGACGATGAACGCGACCATGAGCCCCATCAGCAGGCCGCGCCGCGGGAGCTTCGTCCCGAGGGCGGCGATCACCGGCGCGCCGACGACGACGCCCAGCGCGTAGAGGGAGATGACGTGCCCCGCGGTGGGGATGTCGATGTCGACGCCCTCGGCCACGTCGGGCAGCAGCCCCATGGTCACGAACTCCGTCGTGCCGATCGCGAAGCCGCCCAGCGCGAGGGCGACGACCGCGGCGGCCGTGCGCCTCCGGGAGAGCTCCGGGTGTGCGCTCATGCGGCCGGCACCACGGCCTCGTCGTCGACGACCAGCTGCCAGGGGCGGACGACGAGGACGAGGATGGCGATGGCGAGCCCCAGTGCGGTCACCACGACCGTGCCGATCGCGGCGGCGTCGTTGCCGAGCAGGCCGACCACCGGGGAGACCAGGGCGCCGACGCCGAACTGGACGGCGCCGAGCAGCGCGGCGGCAGTGCCCGCGGCGTCGCCGTGCCGGGACAGCGCCAGGGCGGGGGCGTTGGGCAGCGCCAGCCCGCAGGCGAAGAGCACCGCCCACAGGCTGAGCGCGACGCCCCACAGGCCGCCGGTGGTGGTCAGCGCCAGCGCCACGAGCGCGGCGCCCGCCGCCGCACCGGCCACCGTGCCGGTCACGAGGACCTGCGCCGGCGACCAGCGGCGGAGCAGGACCGGGTTGAGCTGCGTCGCGGCGATGAGCCAGAAGGCGCCGGCACCGAAGAGCAGGCCGAACTGCTGCTCGTCGAGGCCGAACTCGCCCTGGTAGACGAAGGCCGACCCCGACACGTAGCTGAACAGGCCCGCCATGGTCAGCCCGGCGACGAGCACCAGCCCCACGTAGGCGCGGTCGTGCAGCAGCCCCCGGTAGCCGCGCAGCGTGCCCGCGATCCCGCTCGACCGGCGGCGCTCCGGGGGCAGGGTCTCGGGGAGCAGGCGCGCGCCCACCGCGATCATCACGACGCCGTACACCGCCAGCACGGCGAAGATGCCCCGCCACGAGGTGTAGCGCAGCATCTCGCCGCCGATCGTGGGCGCCAGCACCGGCGCCGCGCCGAGCACGAGGAACAGCCGCGACAGCATGGTCGCGGCGGCCCGCCCGTCGTAGAGGTCCCGCACGATGGCGATGGCGATGACCGCGCCGGCCGCGGTCCCGACGCCCTGCAGCACGCGCAGCGCACCGAGGACGGCGAGGTTCGGGGCGACGATCACCAGCAGGGACGCCAGCACGTGCAGCGCGGTGCCCGCCAGCAGGGGCCGCTTGCGGCCGAGCGCGTCCGACAGCGGGCCCAGGACGAGCTGCCCCAGCGCCAGGCCGATCAGGGTGCCGGTGAGCGTGAGCTGCACCGCGGCCGACGTCGTCTCGAGCTCCCGCTCGATGGTCGGCAGGGCCGGCAGGTACATGTCGATGGTCAGCGGGCCGATGGCGACGAAGGCGCCCAGGACCAGCGCGGTGCGGGCCGGGCCGGGCGGCTGCACCGTGGGCGCGGGAACGGCTGCGGGTCGTTCGTGCAGGGTGGTCACGGAGGGGTCCTTCGGGAAGCGCGATGGAGCGGGGACCCACGCTGGCCGGACCGCAGTACGAACGGCGACAAGCGCGGTCGGGCGCCGGTCATTCCGGATCGGCGGAAGATCGCCGGGAGTTCACACCGGTGTCACGCGCGGGGTGGCCGGGTGGGCAGCAGCGCCCGGGCGGAGCGCGCCCGGACGGCCCCGGCCCACAGGCCGGCCCCGTAGGCGAGGTCGTCCAGGCGTCGCGTCGCGACGTGACGGACCGGTCCGACCCGGTGCCGGTGCGGCAGCCAGGCGAGCAGCCCCTCGGCGAGGGCGAGCGCCGGCAGCCAGCGCCGGGCCCGGTCGGAGACCAGGGTCGCGGCCAGGGCCAGCGGCCAGTGGTGGCGCGTGGTCGCGCGGGCCAGCGCCCGCGCCGCCGCACCGCTGCTGCGGGCGGTCAGGACGACGGCCAGCGCCACCGGCGGCCGCTCCCCCGGCCGGGCCAGCCGACGGGCCAGCCGGGCGGCCTTGGTGGCGAGCACCCCCAGGGCCACGGCCCGGCCGGCCCGTCCCCCGGCCACCGCCAGCGCCGCGGCGGCCGCCAGCTCCGGGGCGACGACCAGCGGCGAGACCAGCGAGCCGTGCCGTTCCGCCAGCAGCGCCGCGCCGGTGCCGTAGAAGGCGCGCCGGCGGACCCACTCCGCCGTCCGCGTCGGGTTCTCGTGGGCCACCTCGGCGGCCGGGTCGAGGCGCACCCGCCAGCCCGCCGCCGACAGCCGCCACACGAGGTCGACGTCCTCGGCCACGCGCAGCGCCTCGTCGAAGCCGTCCGTCCCCAGCGCGGACCGGCGGCACAGCAGCGCGGCGCTGGGCACGTAGGAGACGGCCGACAGCGGCCGGACCGGCGCGGGGTGCACGCCCATGTCGAGTGCGCCCGCGACCGCCTCGTGGTCGTGCAGCCAGCCCGCGCCGGGCAGGCCGACGATCCGGGGGGCGACGACCGCCAGCCGCGGGTCGTCCAGGTGCGGGCGGAGGACGGCCAGCCACCCCGGCCGCGGCACGCAGTCGGAGTCCAGGAAGGCGACGAACGGGGTGCGCGCCTCCCGGAGGCCCGCGTTGCGCGCCGCCGCCGGGCCGAGGGACGTCCCCTGGCGGACGACGACGGCGTCGGCCGCGCGTACCGGGGACGACGAGCCGTCGTCCACCACCACGACCGGCAGGCCCTCGGTGCCCGGATCGGCGCGCAGGGCCGCGAGCAGCCGGGCGAGCTCGGCCGGCCGGTCCTTGACGGGAACCACCACGGTGACGTCGGCCGCACCGGCGGCGGGCGGGCGATCCGGGTGCGCCAGCCCCGCGTCGAGCAGGCTCGCGGCGAGCGAGGCCGTCGTCGCGTCCCGGACGACGAGCCGGTCGCCGGTCAGGAGCGCCCGGGCACGCGGGACCAGGCGCAGCAGCCGCAACGGCGAGCCGCCGAGCAGCGTCGCCCCGCCGTCCCGGCGCCGGACGCGCGGGTCCAGCCGGACCGCGAACCCGTCGGGGAGCCGGTCCGCCGGCGCGGTGGGGAGCGCCGCGGGGGCCGATGCGTGCACCGGAGGAGTCTCCCCTGGAGCGCGACGGCGGTGCCGCCGGGACGGGGCGGTGGCCTCGGCGGACGCCCGTTGTGGTTAGGTCAGCCTTACCTGACCGCCCGAAGGAGCTCCGCATGTCCCCCCGTCCCCTTCTCCGTGGCGCCGCCCTGCTGGCCGCCGCCGCCCTGGTCGTCACCGGCTGCGGTTCCGACGACGACACCACCTCGAACGCGGGTGGCGACGGCGGCGGCAGCTCCTCGGGCGCCTTCCCCGTCACCGTGTCCACCGCCTTCGGCGACGTGGTAATCGAGGAGGAGCCCACCCGCGTGGTGGCCCTCGGCTGGGGAGACGCGGAGACGGCGCTGGCCCTGGGCGTGCAGCCCGTCGGCGCGAGCGACTGGCTGGCCTTCGGCGGCGAGGGCGTGGGCCCGTGGTCCGAGGGGCTCTACGACGAGGCTCCCGAGCTCATCGACACGAGCGAGCCCAGCTTCGAGGCGATCGCCGCGCTGGAGCCGGACCTCATCCTCGACACGAAGTCCGACGGCACCCAGGAGCGCTACGACCTGCTCAGCCAGATCGCCCCGACGGTCGGGGCCCCCGAGGGGGTCGGGGCCTTCCAGACCACCTACGAGCAGCAGCTGGAACTGGTCGGCCAGGCGCTAGGCCGGACCGACGAGGCCGACGAGCTCGCCGCCGAGGTGACCGAGGCCTTCGAGGCCGCCGCTGCGGAGCACCCCGAGTTCGAGGGCACCGAGGTGGCCGTGGCGGCCTTCACGGCCGAGGGCTACACCGCCTACGTGCAGGGCGACACCCGGGTCGACTTCATGGAGGAGCTCGGCTTCGTCAACAAGCCGGCCATCCAGGACCAGGCGACCGACAGCTTCTACATCCCGGTGAGCGAGGAGCAGGTCTCGCTGCTGGACTCCGAGCTCACCGTCGCCTTCCCGATCTACGTCGACGCCGCCGAGTACACGTCCGACCCGCTGTGGCAGGCCCTGCCGTCGGTGCAGGACGGACGCGTGGTGGTCCTGGAGGACGAGGCGCTGGCCAACGCCTTCTCGATCGGCACGGCGCCGAGCATCCGGTACGCGCTGGAGAACGCCGTCCCGCTGTTCGCCGACGCCCTGACCTGACCTACCAGCAGGACGCCGCCGGGCGGCTCGTCAGCCGAGCCGCCCGGTGGGGTCCACCCGCCACTCCGCCGCCGCCGCGACCAGCCGCCTCGCCAGCGCAGCCAGCAGCTCCGCCCCCTCGGCCCCTGAGGCGCCCGCGGGATCGCCGAGCACGCCGGTGGGGCTGACCGCCCGCACCCCCTCGGCGCGCAGCCGGGGCAGGAGCGCCCGCACCGGCGCGGTCTCCCCCGCCACCGCGTCCGCCTCGCGCACCTCATCCGGTTCCACGTGCAACATCAGTGACGTCTCCGTGCGGCCGGCGTGCGCGTCGCCGCCCGGCACACCGCAGGCGAACCAGGCCACGTCGCGCCCCTCGGTGCGCAGCAGCGGCACCGCCGCCCGCAGCGCCTCCAGGTTGCCTCCGTGGCCGTTGACCACCAGCAGGCGCGGCGCCCACCGGCACGCCGAGCGTCCCAGCTCGACCAGCACGGCGGTCAGCGCCTCCGTGCCGATCGACACCGTGCCGGGGAAGCCCTCGTGCTCCCCGCTGGCCCCGTAGGGCAGGGCGGGCGCGAGCAGCGCGCCGTCCAGATCCGGCAGGGCGGCCCGCGCCACCGCGGACGCGACGGCGGTGTCGGTGGCCAGCGGCAGGTGGTGCCCGTGCTGCTCCACGGAACCGAGCGGGACGACCAGCTGCGCAGCCTCGGGGATGCGCGGCCACACCGCGCCGGCGAGCTCGGCCACCCGCGCAGCCTAGGCGTCCGGGCGCAGCGCTCCGGGCACCGATGCGAGGTGGACCGGCCTCAGACCGCCGGAAGCGGCTCGTCGAGGACGAGGACGTCCTCCTCCAGCTCCTCGGCCAGCTCGGTGAAGACCTGGCAGGTCCGCTCCACCTGCTCGGCGGCCCGCCGGACGGCGTCCACGTCGGTGGGCTCCCCGTCGCGCGCACGTTCCTCGAGCGACCGGAAGGCCCCGGCCAGGGCGTCCGCGCCGAGCGTCGCCGCGCCTCCGGCGAGTCGGTGCGCGGCCATCTCCAGCGCGACGGCGTCCGCCGCCGCGAGCGCCCGTTCGACGGCGGCCATCCCGATCGGGGCGCTCGCGACGAAGGTGCGCAGGAGACGGGCGGTGAGCGCCCGCTCCGCCTCCTCCTCCACTCCGGCGACGTCGGCGAGCCGACGGCGGACGACGTCCGCCAGCTCGTCGGTGGTCGTTCCCGCGGCCTGGTCGATCGCCCGGGCGAGATCGGCCAGGGTGCAGGGCTTGGCGAGGTAGGTGGCGCCGAGCGAGCGCCCGGCCAGGACGTCACCGGGCAGTGCCCGTCCGCTCAGGAAGATCACCGGTAGTTCCGCGGAACTCGGGAGCTCGCGCAGCGCGTTCACCAGGCCCAGACCGCTGCCGCCGGGCATGAACATGTCCGTGACGACGACATCGGGCTCGAAGGCGCCGTCCAGCAGAGTCGTCGCCTCGTCCGCCGAGGACACCGCGCGGATCCGGTAGCCCGCCCAGGACAGCCGCCGCTCCAGCATGAGGCGGGTCGCGTCCTCGTCCTCGACCACGAGCACCTTCACCACGCTGCAACTCCCTGCTCCGGCGGACCCGACGTACTCCTGATGTCATCGGCAGGTCGGCCGCCCGACTACAGCGCATGTCCGGGCGGGCAGACTCGGGACATGGCTCCCCGGCGCTGCCCCTGCGGAACGGGACTGCCCTACGACGGGTGCTGCGGTCCCCTGCACGCCGGTGACGCCCCGGCCGCCACCGCCGAGCAGCTGATGCGCTCGCGGTACAGCGCCTTCGTCGTCGGCGACCCCGGCTACCTCCTGGCCACGTGGCACCCGACCACCCGGCCACCGGACCTGGAGCTCGATCCGGACGTCCGCTGGCTGGGGCTCGATGTGCTGCGGACCGAGGGCGGCGGCCTGCTCGCCGCCGAGGGGACGGTCGAGTTCACCGCGCACCGGATCGCGGGCGGGCAGCGGGGCGAGCAGCACGAGGTCAGCCGGTTCGTCCGCGAGGACGGCGCCTGGCGCTACCTGGACGCCGGCTGACCCCGCCTCACCCGACGGCGACGACGGCGGCCGGCGCGGGGGTCTCGGCCCGCGCCCGGGCCGGCAGCCAGGCGGCCACCGCGAGAGCCCCGACGACGCAGGCGCCGGCGCACACCCAGGAGCCGGCCGACAGCCCGTCGACGAACGCCTGACGCACGGCGTCCGCCGCGGCCGGATCGGGAGACTGCGTGGCGACCGCCAGTCCGGCGACGACCGAGTCCGCCGCGAGGTCGCGGGCTCCGGCGGGCGCACCGGCCAGTGCGTCCTGGACGGCGCCGGCGTAGACCGTGCTCATCACCGAGCCCACCACGGCGACGCCCAGGGTGCCCCCGACCTCGCGCACGGTGTCGTTGACCGCCGATCCGGCTCCCGCCTGGTCGGAACGCAGCGCACCCATCACGGCCTCGGTGGCCGGGCTCGTCACCAGGCCCAGGCCGGCGGCCATGAGGACCATGGAGAGGACGATGCGGCCCCAGTACGCCGAGTCCACGGCCGAGCCGGCCGCCGTGACGAAGCCGAGGGCCATCACCAGCAGTCCGGTGGCAACGACGAGCTTGGTGCCGAACACGCGCATCGCCATGATCGCCAGCGGCGCGGTGGCGCCGATGACCAGCGCGAAGGGCAGGGTCCTCAGGCCGGCGGCGAGCGGGCCGTAACCCAGCACCGCCTGGAAGTACTGCGTGATCAGGAAGATGAAGCCGAAGAGCGCGAAGAACGCCAGCGCGATCGCGCCGCTCCCGGCCGAGACCCGTGCGTCGGTGAACAGCCGGACGTCCAGTAGCGGGTCGGGGCGGCGGAGCTCCCAGACGACGAACCCGGCCAGGGCGAGCACCGCTCCCGCGTAGCCGGCCACGGTGGTCGCCGACGTCCAGCCGTGGTTGGGCGCCTCGATGGTCGTCCAGACGAGCAGCCCGATCCCGGCCACGGAGGCCAGCACGCCGACCGGGTCGAACCGGGACGGCACCCGCTCGCGCGACTCGCGGAGGACCGCCCGGCCTGCGACCAGCGCGAGCACCACGAGCGGCAGCTTGACCAGGAACACCGAGCCCCAGGCGTAGTGCTCGAGCAGCAGGCCACCGGTCACCGGCCCGATCGCCACGGAGAGCCCGGTGACCGCCGACCAGATGCCGATCGCCGTGGCCCGCTCGCGGCTCCCGGGGAAGGCCGTGATCAGCAGGGCGAGCGTCGCCGGGAAGATCAGCGCGGCTCCGGCGCCCATGAGGGCCCGCGCCGTCACGAGCTCGGCCGTGGTGTCGGCCGTCGCGGCCAGCAGTGACGTGAGTCCGTACAGCACCAGCCCGAGCTGCAGCATGCGCAGCCGGCCGTAGCGGTCCCCCAGGTAGCCGCCCACCAGCAGCAGCGCGGCGAAGACCAGCGTGTAACCGTCGACCACCCACTGGAGCCCGCTGGTGTCGGCGGAGAGCTCCGCGGCCAGCGTCGGGAGCGCGACGTTGACGATCGTGTTGTCCACGCTGACCAGCAGCACCGACAGGCAGAGGACGGCGAGCACCCGCCACGGGCGGGGACGGTCGGGGAGCGGCTGATCCATGGGAGCCTCCGTAGTAGAACGTTGTGCCACAACTGTAGGACGACGTTCTACAGTTGGGCAAGAGGGAGGATGACCGCATGGCAGAACCGACCCAGCGCACCCCCAGCCGGGACCTCGAGGGGGCCCTGATCGACGCCGCGGAGCGCGTCCTCGTGCGCGAGGGCCTGCGCGGGCTGACCGTCCGGGCGGTCGCCACCGAGGCGGGCGTGGCTCCGCAGGGCGTCTACAACCGCTTCGGCAGCAAGCACGGGCTGGTCGCGGCGGTCCTCGTCCGCGGGTTCGACGGCCTGGCCGCGAGCACCCGCGCCGACGACGGCACCGACGCCACCGAGCGGCTGCGCTCGTCAGGCCGCAGCTACCGCCGCTTCGCCCTCGCGCACCCGCAGCACTACGAGGCCATGTTCGGGAGCGGTGTGAGCCCCGCGGACCGTGCGGCCGCCTCCACCGACGACCTGACGGCGCACGCGAGCGCGGCCTTCGACGTACTGGTGACCGAGGTGTCCCGGGCCATGGACGCCGGCGTCCTGCGTCGGGACGACCCCAGGGAGATCGCCTCGGTCTTCTGGGCGGCGGTGCACGGCGCCGTTGCCCTGGAGCTGGCCGGCATCACGAAGACGGCCGATCCGGACACCTCCTACGAGCGCCTGCTCGTCGCGCTCACCGCCGGCCTGGGCTGACGCGGGGTGCGGCGCGTGTGGTCCCCGCAGGACCGGGGCACCGGATCCGGGTAACGGGCCGTGCACGACGAGAGGACGCAGTCATGAGCGCAGAGGACACCCGCAAGGTCGCCGAGCTCATCAAGGGGCAGCGGTTCGGTTTCCTCACCACGACCACGCCCGAGGGGAAGCTGACCAGCCGCCCGATGACCCTTCAGGAGGTCGAGTTCGACGGGGACCTGTGGTTCTTCGCCGAGCGGGGCTCGCACCCGGTGCAGCACATCCAGGCCGCACCGCAGGTCAACGTGGGCGTCGGCTCCGGCGGCACCTGGGTCTCGCTGACCGGCCATGCCTCCGTCGTCGAGGACGTCGCGAAGAAGAAGGAGCTGTGGAACGGCGGCGTCGAAGCCTGGTTCCCGCAGGGCCCCGAGGACCCGTCGGTGGTGCTGCTCCGGGTCGAGGGCGATTCGGCCGAGTACTGGGACAGCCCCGGTGGCCGGCTGGCGACGGCCTTCAGCTTCGTCAAGGCCAAGACCACCGGCCGGCGCATCGACGCCGGCGAGAACGAGAAGGTCGACCTCTGACCTCTGACCTCTGAGCTCTGACCTCTGAGCTAGGCCCGGACCGGCACGCCGGCCGCGAGGGCAGCCCCCGCGCGGTCGGCAGGCTCCGGACGGGCGAACAGATAGCCCTGGGCCGATCCGCAGTCCAGCTCCGCGAGCGCGCGCCGCTGACCCTCGGTCTCCACGCCCTCGGCGACGATGTCCAGCCCCAATGTGCGGGCCAGCTCCACGATCGAGGTGATGAGCGTGACCGCCGAGCGCCCCAGCGGCAGGTCCATGACGAAGCTGCGGTCGATCTTGATGATGTCCGCCGGCAGGTGCCGCAGGTAGGACAGCCCCGAGAAGCCGGTGCCGAAGTCGTCGATGGCGATGCGGACGCCGAGCTCGCGCAGCGACTCCAGCTGGGCCACGACAGCGTCGCCGTCCCGGACCAGCACGCCCTCGGTGACCTCCAGCGTGAGCTGCTCGGCCGGGAAGCCCGACTCCGCCAGCGCCTCCACGACGAGCGCGGTGACGTCGCTGCCGTCGTGGAACTGCCGCGGGGAGAGGTTCACGGCCATGCGCAGCGGCATCCCGGTCTCCGCCGTCCACACCGCGCCCTGGCGCAGCGCCTCGCGCAGCACCCACGTCCCGATGCCGACGATGTCGCCGGTCTCCTCCGCGAGCGGGATGAACTCCACCGGCGGGATGAGACCCCGCTCGGGGTGGTTCCAGCGGACCAGGGCCTCGAAGCCGGTCGTGCGGCCGTCGGCCAGGCGCACCGTGGGCTGGTAGTACACCTCGAGCTGGTCGGAAGCGGCGGCGCCGGCCAGGTCCTGGGCGAGCGCCGCCCGTCGGCGGGCAGCCTCGGCCATCCCGTCGGCGTACACGACGAGCCGGTTCTTGCCCTGCGCCTTGGCCAGGTACATCGCCAGGTCGGCGTTGCGCAGCAGTGCGTCGGCCGATGCGTCGGTCATGTCGGTGGAGGCGGCGACGCCGACGCTGCCGTGCACGGTCAGCGTCCCGTCGGCCAGCGGCACGGGGACCGACAGCGCGACGAGCGCCCGCTCCCCGACGACGCGGGCCACGTCGGCCCCGCCGTTCACCACGACGGCGAACTCGTCACCGCCGATCCGCGCCACGACGTCGCCCGGCCGGACACACCCCCGCAGGCGCTCGGCGAGCACGAGCAGCAGCTCGTCGCCGGAGGCGTGGCCGCGGCTGTCGTTGACGGCCTTGAAGTCGTCGAGGTCGATGAACAGCAGGCTCACCTCGTCGCCGCGGGACAGCAGGCGGTGGGTGACCTCCTCGAGGAGGGTCCGATTGGCCAGCCCGGTGAGTGGATCGCTGAGGACCTGGGCCTCGTTGAGCCGCCACGAGGACAGGTGGGCCAGGCTCGCGGCTAGCACGAAGGCGGCGTGGATGCCGGCCCACGCCCAGGGGTTGCCCTGCCCCTCGTGCCCGAAGACGGCGTGCGGCTGCAGCGTGCCGAACACCCCGTGGTGCAGGGCGACGACGACGACGGCGATGCCGAAGGGCACCCAGTCCTGGTACAGCGAGACGACGCCGATCATCACGAAGAAGACGAAGTGCGCCTCGGTGACCCCGCCCCACAGGTGCACGAGGGCGACCGAGGCGGCCATGAGGCTGCAGGTGGTGGCGGCGGCGTGCACCGCGCGGCTCAGCCCGGGGACGACCGCGACGACGAGCGGCCCGCCGACGGCGGCGAGCACCGCCACGGCGGCCGGCTGCCCGTACCCCCACACCCAGGCGAGCAGGACCAGCCCGACGGCGCAAACAGCCGACAGGCGCACGATGGCCCGATGGCGGCGCTGCCACACGTCCTCCGGCAGCCGGCGACCCGAGGGCAGCAGCTGCGCCGTTCGCAGGCGGAGTTCGGCGATCACGCAGACGTGATCGGCGCGAACGCCACCCCTCCGCAGCCCACGGCCCACCTCTCCCCCGGAGGGGTGAGGTCAGCCGCGCGGCGCGTTCAGCGCAGGTCGACCCCGGCGAGCGGCGACTCGTCGCAGATCTTGGCCGGGATGGACGGGATGCCCAGCAGGGTCGGCTGACCGCGCACCGGGCCGCTGTGCGAGTGGTCGATGTGGCTGCGCGGGGTGACCAGCTCGAGGTCGCGCGCGGCGAGGGCGGTCTCGCCGTACCCCTGCACGCACTCGGGGTCCGGGCCGTCCAGCGGCAGGCCGGTGAAGAACTTGGCGGCCATGCACCCGCCCCGGCAGGCGTCGAAGTGTGCGCACTTGGTGCAGGCGCCGCCGGTCTGCGGGTTGCGCAGGTCGGCGAAGAGCTCGGAGGACTGCCAGACCCGCTGGAAGCCGCCCTCGTCGCGCACGTTGCCGGCGAGGAAGTTCTCGTGGATGGCGAACGGGCAGGCGTAGACGTCGCCGACCGGGTCGATCAGGCAGACCACGCGTCCCGCGCCACAGAGGTTCAGCCCGGGCAAGGCCTCCCCGAACGCGGACAGGTGGAAGAACGAGTCGCCGGTGAGGACGCCGTCGCCGTTGGCCAGCAGCCAGTTGTACAGCTCGCGCTGCTGGGCCTGCGTCGGGTGCAGCTCGTCCCACACGTCAGCGCCCCGGCCCGAGGGCCGCAGCCGGGTGATGCGCAGCTGGGCGCCGAAGGAGTCGGTCAGCGCCTTGAACTGGTCGAGCTGCCCGGCGTTCTCCCGCGTCACGACGACGGAGACCTTGAAGTCCTTCATCCCGGCCTCGGCCAGGTTCTCCAGCGCCCGGATGGCGGTGGCGTAGGAGCCGGTGCCGCGCACCCGGTCGTTGACCTCGGCCGTGGCGCCGTCCAGGGAGATCTGCACGTCGACGTAGTCGGTGCGGGCCAGCTGGGCGGCGCGGGTCTTGTCCAGCTTGATGCCGTTGGTCGAGAACTTGACGCCGACGTCGTGGCCGA
Source organism: Blastococcus aurantiacus (assembly GCF_900102425.1). GTDB lineage: Bacteria > Actinomycetota > Actinomycetes > Mycobacteriales > Geodermatophilaceae > Blastococcus > Blastococcus aurantiacus. The sequence goes on along the minus strand of NZ_FNBT01000006.1, from coordinate 79,460 downwards.
TCGCGTAGTCGAGCAGGTGCCAGAAGTCCGGCCGGACGGTGGGCTCGCCGCCGCCGACGTTGACGTAGAAGACCTGCATGCGCTGCAGCTCGTCGATGACCGCCTCGGCCTCGGCGGTGGACAGCTCGTTGGGGTCGCGCCGTCCCGAGGAGGACAGGCAGTGCGCGCACGCCAGGTTGCAGGCGTAGGTCAGCTCCCACGTCAGGCAGATGGGGGCGTCCAGGCCGTACTCGAACTGGTCGATCAGGCGCCCGCCGACGGGACGGTCCGGGGTGGTGGGGCGGGCGGCCGGCGCAGCCGCGGCGGGACGGGGCGGCAGGAGGGCGGTCACGGGGTCTCCCTCGGTTCGATCATCTGCGAGCGGGCCAGGTCGGCCAGGGCCTTCTCGTACGCCGGGCGCTGGGCCTCGGACACACCGCAGGCGACGAGCGTGGCGCTCGCGCTCGGGTGGTCGGCCAGCGCCTCGACGACGGCGACCAGGGTCTTCGACTTCAGGAAGGAGAGCTTCCGGTTGCCGAAGTGGTAGACCAGCGCGCCGAAGGGCTCGGGCCGCAGCGCGACCGAGCGGGCGCGCTGCCAGGGCCCGGCCGGGTCGAACGCGACCTCGGCAGGGAACACCGCCGTGGTCACAGGGGTGCCGTGCGGATCGATGGCCGGGGCGCTCAGTAGACGCCGCACATGCCGTCGATCGAGACCTCTTCCACGAGCGACTCCTCGACCAGGGCCTCCTCGGCGACGGGGGCCGGGGCGACGTCGACGTCGGTGTGGGTCTCGGGCATGGCGGACTCCTGGTGATCGCGGTCACGGACGGATGCAGGGAGGCTAATGACACCCGGTGCCAGGGGGCAACCGGGGGTGGCCGGTCCACTGGATCACGGGCCGGGAACGGGCATGATGCCTGCGTGACCGCCATCGAGACCGCCGCGACCGGCGTCCCGGCCGAGGGCACCCGGGCCCGGGTGGAGCGGGCGGCGCTGGACCTCTTCACGCTGCGCGGCTTCGAGCAGGTCACGACCGACGAGGTCGCCGACGCGGCGGGCATCAGCCGGCGCACGTTCTTCCGCTACTTCGCCACCAAGGCCGATGCCGTCTGGGGCGACTTCGCCGCCCACGTCGCGCGGCTCGAGGAGCTGCTCGCCGGCGCCGACCCGGCGCAGCCGGTGCTGGCGTCGGTGTGCGCGGCCTACGTCGAGGTCAACGACTACGCGGCGGCCGAGCTGCCGCTCCTCCGCGAGCGGATGCTGCTGATCCTGACCGAGCCGGCCCTCCTCGCCCACTCGCAGCTGCGGTACGCGGAGGTGGACCGGGTGGTCGCCCGGTACGTCGCCGCCCGCTCCGCGGCCGACGCCACGGACCTTGTCCCGCGGCTGGTGGCCGCGACGACCCGCGCGGCGGCGACGACGGCGTTCCAGGCGTGGCTGGCCGACGAGCGCTCCGCACTCGGGACCCATCTGCGCCAGGCGTTCGCCGAGCTCACCGCAGGGTTCCCCGCACTGCTCCGCTGAGCACCTCACCCCCAGGTGTGGCGCAGGTCTCCCGCCGTGCCGGTAGGGTGGCACTCAGTGCCACCGACCGTTCCGGGCGGGGGCAGCAGATCAGCGACAGGAGAGCAGCGCATGGCGAACCCCTGGTTCGAGTCGGTGGCCGAGGCCCAGCGGCGGGCGAAGAAGCGGCTGCCCAAGGGCGTCTACGGCGCGCTGGTGGCCGGGTCCGAGCGCGGGCTCACCGCCGAGGACAACATCGCCGCCTTCGCCGAGCTCGGGTTCGCCCCGCACACCGCCGGGCTGGCCAACGAGAAGAACATGGCGACCACCGTCATGGGCCAGGAGATCTCCCTGCCCGTGATCATCAGCCCGACCGGCGTCCAGGCCGTCACCCCCGACGGCGAGGTCGACGTCGCCCGGGCCGCCGCCTCCCGCGGCACCGCCATGGGGCTGTCCTCGATGGCCAGCAAGCCCATGGAGGAGGTCATCGCGGCCAACCCCAAGACGTTCTTCCAGTTGTACTGGGTCGGCGACCGCGACGTGATGGCCGCCAAGGTCGAGCGCGCCCGCCGGGCCGGCGCCGCCGGGCTCATCGCCACCCTCGACTGGTCGTTCTCCTACGGCCGCGACTGGGGCAGCCCCTTCATCCCGGAGCGGATCAACTTCGAGGCCGCCCGCCGGTACGCCCCCCAGGTGCTGACCCGGCCGCGCTGGCTGTGGGGCTTCGCGAAGACCATGAAGATCCCGGACCTGACCGTGCCCAACATGGTCGCCACCCCCGGGGACAAGGCCCCCACCTTCTTCGAGGCCTACGGCCAGTGGATGCAGTCCCCCATGCCCACGTGGGAGGACGTCGCCTGGCTGCGCGAGCTGTGGGGGGACAAGCCCTTCATGCTCAAGGGCGTCATGCGGGTGGACGACGCCAAGCGCGCCGTCGACGCCGGCGTCAGCGCGATCTCGGTCTCCAACCACGGCGGCAACAACCTCGACGGCACGCCTGCTGCGATCCGCGCGCTGCCCGCCGTCGCCGAGGCCGTCGGTGATCAGGTCGAGGTGCTGCTCGACGGCGGCATCCGCCGCGGCGGCGACGTCGCGAAGTCCCTGGCCCTGGGCGCGAAGGCCGTCATGATCGGCCGCGCCTACCTCTGGGGCCTCGGTGCCAACGGCGAGGCCGGCGTCGGCAACGTTCTCGACCTGCTCCGCGACGGTCTCGGCTCGGCCATGATCGGACTCGGCCACACCTCGATCGACCAGTTCAGCCCGAGCGACCTGGTGATCCCGCCGTCCTTCGAGCGGCACCTGGGCGTCGACGGCGTGGACGCCCCCTTCGCGCCGCACTCGTCCGGCAAGGGCTGACCCCTCCGCCGCACACCGACTGCGGGGAACGTGGCCCCCGGACACCGTTCCGGAGGGCCGGGTTCCCCGCAGTTGTCCGGCTGGTCCCGGTCAGGCCATGACCGACACACTGGACGGATGGACGTCGGCCGCGCCGGACCGCAGGACGTGGCACACCTGGCCCATCTGCTCTGGCTGAACGGGACACCGGATCAGCAGGCCCAGCAGGACGCCGCATCGTTCACGACCGATCTCGCAGCGTGGTGGGCCGACCACGTCGGCTCGCACGTCGCCTTCCTCGCGCGGCCCGCCCGGTCCGACGCCGTCGGGATGGCGTGGCTGGCACTCCTCCCGAGGGTGCCCAGGCCGGGCGCCACGGCTCGCCTCTCGGCGGACATCCAGAGCGTCTTCGTGCTGCCGAGGCAGCGCGGGGCGGGGATCGGCACGGCTCTCGTCCGAGCTGCGACGGATCACGCCGTCCGCCTGGGGGCGGCGCGCGTGACGGTCCACTCCAGCACGAGGGCGGTGCCTGTCTACGAACGGCTCGGGTTCGCGTCGTCCCGGCAGCTGATGCAGACGCCGCCGGAGCAGATCCGCGGCGCCGGCGCCCAGCCCAGCGGGCCGCCGAGCTTGCCGCCGATGCCGCCGCCGCCCCCGAACTGCTAGATCAGCTCCATCGGGTCGATGCCGAACTTCGAGAGCAGCCCGGCGTCCTTGTCCGTGTCCACCTGATCGGGCAGCTCGGAGTCGGCCTGCTGGGCCTCGTCGTGATCCCCCTGGGAGCGCAGCCCGGTCGTCAGTCCCGCAGCGGTTCCTCGGGAGCGAGCAGCTCCGCGCGGTCGCGCATCCGGCCGCGCAGCCAAGGGTGCCCGACCGCGGCGGCCAGCAGCACGGGGACCAGCACCCACACCCACGAGGGCCCGGTGAGCGCCACCCCCGCCCACAGCGCGGCCATGGCCACGAAGAGGACCGGCGCCCAGTAGCGCTGCCGGTCGAGCTCGCGCAAGTGGTCGAGGGCCATCTCGTGTGCCGCGTGGCGCTCGTCGGGGTCCTCGGGCACCGGCCCCCGCGACGACGCCCTGCGCACGCGCCGGCCGACCGCGCGGGGGGACTGGTCGTCCGGATCGTCGACGCGCCGTCGACGGACCTCCCACAGCGCCATGACCGCCCCGAGGGCGGCCCCGCACACGGCGGCTCGCACGAACAGCTCGGCCCAGCTCTCGTCGCGCACGAACACGCCCCACAGGACGGTCACCGCGAAGAACGAGGCGGCGTAGAGCGCGCCCGCCCGCACCACACGGGAACCCATCAGCCCTTCGCGCATGCCCTGATGGTGCCTGGTCGGGTTCAGCGGGCGGACGCGACGATCCGGTCGGGCCGGATCCGCACCGCGCCGGCAGCTCCCAGCCAGCGGCGCAGCGTCCCCGTCGGGTCCTCGACGCGCGCGTGCGTCCCGTCGGCCCGGCGCACCTCCAGGCCGGCGGCCAGCACGGACGCACCGTCGCCCAGGACGTCGTCCAGCCGGCACCGGCGTCCCTCCACCGTCACCCACGGCTGGGGCACGAGCGACCCCGCCAGCCGCCGCCCGGCCCGGCCGCGGCGGTCGACCAGCGGACCCCTCAACGGCGGCGTCCGGCTGTCGGTGGCCAGCCGCGCCACCGCGGGGATCCTGCGGACGATGGCCAGCACGACCCGGCGCATCCCCGCCGCCCCCCGCCCGCCGCCGGTCATCAGCCGGCCCAGCAGCAGCGCGAGCCGGATCAACGCGCGGGCGTGCGGCTCCCGCTCCGCCTGGTGGCTGTCCAGCAGCGCGTCGTCGCCCTGCCCGGCCAGGACGGCTGCAAGCTTCCAGGTCAGCTGGTGCACGTCCCGCAGCCCGAGCCCCAGCCCCTGGCCGACGAAGGGCGGGGTCAGGTGGGCGGCGTCCCCGGCGAGCAGCACCCGCCCGGCCCGCCAGCGGTCGGCCGCCTGGGCGCGGAACGTGTACTCGACGGCCCGCACCACCTCCACCGCCGACGGGTCGACCGGCGCGAGCAGGGACCGCAGCGCGGCCGGTGTCGTCAGGTCCGCGACGGTCTCCCTCGGCGCGAGCCGGAACTCCCAGCGGTAGCGGTCGCCGGTGACCGGCATGAAGGTCGCGGCGCGGGCCGGGTCGCAGACCTGGGAGACGCCGGGCCAGATCGGCAGCGGGACGGGCGACCGGACGTCGAGCACCAGCCAGCGGTCGGCCGGCCCCAGGTCGCGCATCCGCGCCCCGATCAGGTCGCGCACGGTGCTGTTGGCGCCGTCGCACCCGAGCACCGCGGCCGCCCGGACGGACCGGTCCGCACCGTCGTCGCGGCCGCGCACGGTGAGCGTCACGCCGTCGCCGTCGCCGTCCGCAGCGAGGCCGGTCACCTCCGCGCCCCGGCGCAGCTCGATCCCCGGCGCGCGGTCGACGGCGGCCGCCAACACCGCCTCGAGGTCGGGCTGGTGCACCAGCGACCCCTGCGGCCAGCCGTTGAGACCGGCGGCCGGGTCCCGGCGGAACTCCGCCAGCACCGACCGCCCGGCGTCGACGAGGCGCAGCCCCGCCAGCGGGCGGGTCAGCGGGGCCAGGTCGTCGGCGACGCCGGCGTGCTGCAGGACGCGGAACACCTCGTCGTCCAGGTGCACCGCCCGCGGGAGGTCGTAGGGCGTGCGGTGGCGCTCCAGTACCAGAACGGACAGACCGCGGCGGGCGAGCAGCAGCGCCGCCGTCAGCCCCACCGGCCCGGCGCCGACCACGACCACGGGCTCGCCGGACACGCCGCACAGTGTCGTCCGGGGCCACGCGGCCACGCATCCGGACCACACGGAGGTGCCCCCACCTTGACGGGCAGGTCAGTCCTGCACAGGCTGTGACCCGGAGCACGGCCGCGTGGCCGTTCCCCCGCCGACGAGGGCGGGACGTCTGAAAGGAAATACGTGAAGACCAAGGGCGCAATTCTGTGGGGCGTGGGCGAGCAGTGGTCGGTCGAGGAGATCGAGGTCGGGGATCCGGTCGCCGGTGAGGTCACCGTCGAGCTCGCCGCCTCGGGCCTGTGCCACTCCGACGAGCACCTCGTCACCGGCGCCACCCCGGTCGGCTTCCCGTCCCTGGGCGGGCACGAGGGCGCCGGCGTCGTCACCAAGGTCGGCCCGGGCGTGACCGGCCTCAAGGAGGGCGACCACGTCGTCACTGCCTTCATCCCCGCCTGCGGCGTGTGCCCGCCGTGTTCGCGCGGTCAGCAGAACCTCTGCGACCTGGGCGCGCACCTGCTCGGCGGCAAGGCGATCTCCGACGGCACCCACCGGGTCACCGCCAAGGGCCAGGGCGTCTCGCCCATGTGCCTGCTCGGCACCTTCTCCCCCTACATCACCGTGAACCAGGCCTCGGTCGTGCGCATCGAGCCCGACATCCCGCTCGAGATCGCCGCCCTGGTGGGCTGCGGCGTCACCACCGGCTGGGGCTCGGCGACCAAGGTGGCCGACGTCCGCCCCGGCGAGAACGTCGTGATCATGGGCGCCGGCGGTGTGGGCATGAACGCCGTCCAGGGCGCGGCCGCGGCAGGCGCGAAGCGCGTCATCGTCATCGATCCCGTGGCGCAGAAGCGCGAGTGGGCGATGAACATGGGCGCCACCCACACCTTCGCCAGCATGGAGGAGGCCACCCCGGCCATCAACGAGCTGACCTGGGGCCGGATGGCGGAGAAGACGATCATCACCGTCGGCGACATCCAGGGCGAGGACGTCGCCGCCGCCATGAGCGTCACCGGCAAGGGCGGGCGCGCGGTCGTCACGGGCATGGGCAACTTCGCCAACGTGGACGTGAAGCTGAGCCTGTTCGACCTCACGCTCATGCAGAAGGACCTGCAGGGCGCCATCTTCGGCGGCCTGGCCCCGCGCAACGCCATCCCCGAGCTGCTCTCGCTCTACCAGGAGGGCCAGCTCAAGCTCGAGGAGCTCGTCACGACCAAGTACAAGCTCGAGGACGTGAACCAGGGCTACCAGGACATGAAGGACGGCAAGAACATCCGCGGCATGATCGTCTACACCGACGCCGACCGCTGAAGGACCCCGTCCTCCCCACCCCTCGCAAGCTCGGGGCGGGGCCCGGGACGGGGCCGATCCGGGCCCGTCCTCATCCCAGCAGGCGGGTGAGGGCGGGCCCGAGGTCGTTCAGGGACCGCACCGGCTCCATCCGCCCGCCCCCGCGCGCGGCGAGCAGCCGCGCGGCGTCCAGGGCCTCGTCGCTCGGCAGCGGGCAGAGCACGTGCAGCCGGTCGATGCCCGCCAGCGCCGACTCGGCCGGTTCCCCCGCCGTCGACAGTCCGTCGGACAGCAGCACCACGACCCGCTCGTCGGCCGTCGCCGGCACCAGCTCGCGCCGCGCACCGCGGAGGGCGGCGGCGATGTCGGTCTTCCCGTGGCCGCGCAGGCCCACCAGGTCCAGGACGACGTCCTCGGCCGCCCGGTGCCGACCCAGCGGCTGCAGGACGGCCACCTCGTCGGCGAAGGTCAGCACGCTGGTCTGCAGCCGCTCGTCGGCCGCCAGGACGACGCCGGCCGCAGCGACCGCCGCGATCGCCACCCCGAGCCCCTGCATGGACCCCGACCGGTCGACCAGCAGGCAGACGGCGCGGCGCGAGCCGGTCCAGTTGCGCGTGACCAGGTCCTCGGCCGCCGGCGGCCAGGCGCCCGACCAGCGGTCCAGCGTCCGGTCCAGGTCCAGATCCCCCTCGGGACGGCGGGTCGCCACCAGCCGCCGGGTGCCGCGGGCGCGGGTGGCCCCGACCCGGCCGACCTGCACGAACACCCGAGCGGCCAGCCGGCGCGCCGCCGACCGCAGCTCCCGGTCGGTCGCGGTGGCCAGGTCGGCCAGCAGGGCCGCCGCCGCGTCGGGGTCGGCGCCCATCAGGCCCGCGAACGCGTACTCGTCGAGCTCCCCGACCTCGGGGCTGACCTCGGCGAACGCCTCGTGCCGCAGCTGCATCTCGCGCCGCCCGGTCGTGCGGGGGCCGCGCCGGGCGGCCCGGTCGCTGCGCGGGGCCGCCCCCTGCTCCTTGCCCGCCTCAGCCGACGGGCCCGGCGCTTTTCCCGAACCACCACCGAGCTGTCCGGCGTCGTCCGCGTCGTTGCGCTCCGCGTCCGGTGGCGCCGCGGACTCCGGCCAGACCTCGTCCAGTATCTCGTCCAGGACGGACTCGGGCGTGCGCTCGACGCCCTCGGTGACGCGGATCCGCCCCGACAGCGCGGCGTGGGCGGCGTCGCGGGCGGTCTCCCGGCCACCGGCGAGCGCCTGGCCGCGCATGCGCAGGAGGCCGTCGAGCAGCAGCACCAGGTCGATGGCGCCGCGCACCGAGGACCCCGTGCGCAGGTCGCGGTGCTCACGGGTGGCCCGCACGAGTCGGACGGCCAGCACGATCTGCGCCGCGTCGGCCCCGGTGACGCCCGCGACGATGGCCCGCTCGGCGTCCTCCGGCTGGTAGCCCAGGACGACGCGGCACATCCGGTCGGCGATCGCCTGGCCCACGCGCGCGGTGCCGATGGCGTCGAAGGGGTTCATCGCCGCGATCAGCCGGAAGCCCGACGTCGCGTGCACGGTGCCCAGCCGCGGGACGGCGATCTCGCCCTCGGTGAGCACCGTGATGAGGACGTTGAGCGTCTCCTCCGGGATGCGGTTGAGCTCCTCGAGGTACAGCAGGCCCGAGCCGCGCATCGCGGTGAGCAGCGGGCCGTCGGTGAAGTTCTCCGGCAGGTAGCCCCCGGCCAGCACCGCCGACGGGTCGTACTGCCCGATCAGCCGGGCCGGTGTCAGCTCGGCGTTGCCCTCCACGAAGACGACGTCCTGGCCCGTCTCGGCCGCCACCGAGCGCAGCAGCGTGGACTTGCCGGTGCCCGGGGGGCCTTCCAGGACCAGGTGCCGGTGCGTCGCGAGGGCGACGGTGAGGACCTCGCGCTCGCGTTCCAGCCCCACGACCGGGCCGGGCACCGCGGGATCCGGGGTCACCGGGGGAGCGACAGGCATGGGGGCCTTCCTGGGATGTCGGCGGCGCCCGCACCGTACCCAGCGGTCCGACGGCACCGGACGGGAGCGCCCGGACGGACGACCGGCCGGGACCCCGAGCGGGGCCCCGGCCGGTCGCGCCGGAGAAGCAGGGTCAGCTGCCCTGGAGCTCTTCCTCGCTGATCACGTCGTCCGGCGCGGAGATGTCGAACTCCTCGCCGTGGTCGCTGAACGTGACGGTGCCCTCCTCGTCCTCGCCGCCGGACAGCTGCAGCGGGTAGGGCGGGTCGTCGTCGGCGACGGTGAGGGTGCTGCCGTCCTCCTGCTCGACGACGATGACCGAGTCGCCGTCCAGCTCGTCGCTGCTGGTCTCGTCCTTGATCTTGTCGTCGGGGTCGCGCAGCTGCTCGATGAAGCTGTCGAGGGTGAAGTCCTCGAAGTCGGCGGCGTCCTCGGCGGGCATCATGATCCAGCGGCCCTCGAACTCCGCGGTCTCCTCGGCCGGGGCGCCGAACGAGGCGAGCAGCTCCTCGGTGGCCTTCAGGTAGACGTCGCCGTCGACGCTGATGAGCTCGATCTCGGTGCCCTGGACGGTGATGGTGCCGGCGGCGTCGTCGCCCTGCAGCTGCATGTCGATCTCGGCCTCCTCACCGTCCTGCGTCATGCTGCCGGCCAGGCGGACCGACCCGGCCTCCTCCAGCGCATCGGCGGCGAGCTCGGCGACCTCGGTGCCGTTCTTGCCCTCGAGCGGGCTGCCGCCGCAGGCAGACAGCAGGAGGGCGCCGGCGACCAGGGCGGTGGGAGCGGTGAACGTACGGATGCGCATGGGACTCCTCGGACGGACGGCCCGGTCTGCCCGGGAGCGCCGCTGATCCTGCCAGGTCGGCGCGGAGACCCGCTCGGTCACGACACCCATCGGGTGACGACGCTCACCCGTCGGGCACTCCGGCCAGACGGCGGACACGCTGCCGTTCCCGGGCGCTCAGGTTCCGGTCGGCCAGCCGACGGGTCGCGGCCGCCGGCAGGGCCTCGGTCAGGTCCAGACCCGCCGCCCGGCGGAACAGCCGGGCGAAGGTTCCCTGGGCGGCTCCCACGACCACCGTCTGCAGACGACCCCCCGGAACGCTGCCCGTCGACATCACCAGCCAGGCATCGGCGACGTCCAGCTCGGCCCGCCCGCGCGCGGCGTTGGTCCAGTCGATGACGACCGGGCCCTCCGGACCGAGGAGCACGTTCTCCGGGTGGAGGTCCAGGTGCAGCAGCGCCGCCCCGCCCCCGTCGCCCTGACCCGGGAGCCAGTCCGGCGCCGGCACCTCGTGCACCGCCCGGTGCAGCCCGGCGAGCACCCGCGCCGCCGCGGCGAGGCTCCACGGCCGGCGTGCCAGGGCGGACGTCATGGTCGGTCCCACGACTCGCTCCAGGACGAGGTCCGCGCCGTCGACGTCGAACACCTCCGGCACAGGGAGGCCGGCGGAGCGGGCGTGGGCCATGACCGCCGCCTCGCGCTCGGCCGAGCGCCCGGCGTCGCGGTAGCGGCGCAGGACGCGGTTCCCGTCGAGAGCGAAGACATCGGCGTCGCGTCCCGCGCCGACCAGCTGCACGGGCGGGAGTGTGGCAGAAGGGGAGCCGCCGCGGTCCGCTCAGCGACGGCGAGCGACGGGACGGACCGCGAGCCCGGCGGCGGCCGGGTCCAGGGGCACGGCGGAGCGCAGGACGGCGGGACCGAGGCGCAGCACCCCGCCCGAGAGGGCCGCGCAGCGGATGCCCGCCCGGCCGCGCAGCCCGCGGTGCGCCCCCGGCGCGAGCGCGGAGTCCAGCCAGGCGCACGGGTTCGCCGGGCGTCCGCCGCGCAGCCGCACCTCCCCCGCTCCGCTGTCCAGCGAGAACTCCGCGCCGCGCAGTGCCTCGACCTCCGCCCCGCGCAGGACGACGGTCCGGCGCGCCAGCAGCGGGTCCATCGGCCCGGCGCCCAGCTCGGCGGCCAGGGCCTCGACCGCCTCGACGGCGAGCACGGTGAGCTGGGCGTCACGGTGCGCGGGGCGGCCGGCGTAGCGGTCGCCGACGACGCCGTACCCGGCGCGCACCTCGATCTCCGCGCGGCGGTCCCCGTCCTGCTCCGGGAGGACGCCCCCCGGCCGGCCGTCGTACCGGTGCCCGGGCGAGGCCACCAGCCCCACGATCTCGACGTCGGAGGAGTGCGGGAGGTCGGAGACGGCCATGTCCGCAGTGTCGGGCACGATGGCGGCATGCCGACGCCGGACGCCGCCCCTGCCGACGACCTCGCCCTCGGGGACGACCTGCGGGCCTTCGTGGACGCCTCGCCGTCCCCCGGGCACGCGGTGGCGGAGCTGGCACGGCGGCTGACCGCGGCCGGCTTCACCGAGCTGGCCGAGACCGACCGGTGGCCGCTGTCGGCGGGCGGGCGCCACTTCGTCGTCCGCCACGGCAGCCTCATCGCCTTCCGGCTGGGCAGCGGGCCGCTCGGCGACACCGGCATGCGGCTGGTCGGCGCGCACACCGACTCCCCGACCTTCAAGGTCCGCCCGCACGCCGACGTCCGGTCGGCCGGCTACCGGCTCGTCGGCGTCGAGCCCTACGGCGGCGGGTTGTGGCACACCTGGCTGGACCGGGAACTGACGGTGGCCGGGCGGGTCGTGCTCCGTTCCTCCCCCGACCGCCCGGACACGGCGCTGGTCCGGCTGCCCGGCGCTCCGCTGCGCTTCCCCTCGCTGGCCATCCACCTCGACCGCTCGGTCCGCGAGGGCCTGACCCTGGACCCGCAGCGGCACCTCGTCCCGGTCTGGGACGGCGACCTGGGCGAGGAGCCGGGGCTCGTCGAAGCCGTCGCGGCCGCCGTCGGGGCCGGAGCCGACGACGTCATCGCGCACGACCTGGTGCTCGCCGACACCCAGCCCGCCGCGCGGGCGGGCGCGGACGGCAGCTGGATCGCCGCGCCGCGGCTGGACAACCTGACCTCCTGCCACGCCGGACTGCTGGCGCTCCTGGCGGCGCCGGCCGGGGAGCGCACGCAGGTCCTGGTCTGCAACGACCACGAGGAGGTGGGCAGCGGCTCGATGGCCGGCGCGCGGGGCAGCTTCCTCGAGGACGTCGTCCGCCGGCTGGCCACGGCCACCGATCCGGGAGACGGCGAGGCGGTGCACCGGGCCATCGCGCGCTCCCGGCTCGTCTCCGCCGACATGGCGCACGGCGTCCACCCGACCCGGGGCGAGCGGCACGAGCCCGCGCACCAGCCCCGGCTCGGCGGCGGCCCCGTGGTGAAGCTGAACGCCAACCAGGCCTACGCGACCGATGCGACGACCGGCGGCTGGTTCCGCGAGCGGTGCGCCGAGGCCGGGGTGCCGGTGCAGTCCTTCGTCATGCGGGCCGACCTGCCCTGCGGCAGCACGATCGGCCCGCTCACGGCGACCCGGCTGGGCATCGCCACCGTCGACGTCGGCATCGCGCAGCTGGCGATGCACTCCTGCCGCGAGCTGGCCTCGGCGCTCGACGTCCCGCTGATGGTCGACGCGCTGGCCGCCTGCTTCTCCGACTGACGCGGACGAACGACGACCGGCCGGGGCATCGTAGGTCGCCCGGCCGGCCGCCGCCGTCTCGTTCCCCGGCGTCAGCCGGAGCGGTGATCACATGCGCCGGTCGTCCGTGGCGCCGTCGACCTCGATCTCCTCCTTGCGGAGGTCCGCCGAGACCTGCTCCTGCTCGGTGACCGTCGTCTTGTCCAGGCGCACGCGCTCCACCGGCACGGCCTCCTTGTCCACGACCGCACGCTCGGCGTGCAGGGTGACCTCGTGCTCCTCCTCGGAGATCGCGGGGCCGTCCATCGCGTTGCCGACGTTGGCGTCGGTGATGGGCTCGCGCTCGACGCTGACCTCCTCGTGCGTCACCGGCACCGTCTGCGTCACGTTCTCGCTGACGACGTACTTGCGCAGCCGGGCCCGGCCGGCCTCCTGCGTGGTCGTGCCGACCGTCATGCGCTCCTCGGAGCGGGTCATGGCGTCGTCGGTGGTCGGGCCGGAGGTGTCGTGGCCGACCGTCCCGTGCCGGTTGGTGTCCGTGTCGGTCATGCCGGCCGTCCCGGTGCTGACGTTCCCGGCGCCTGCCATGTGCTGGCCCGACGTGTCCTCGAGCGCCATACCGGTGGTGGACTCCGTACCGGCGAGGTGCTCGCGGCCGGTGGTCTGCTGGCCGGTGGTCTGCGTGCCGGTACCGCCGGAGCCCATGCCGTAGTAGCGGTAGAGCTCCTGCTCCTCCTGCGGGGAGAGGTGACCGTCGGTGTCGATCTTCGGCGCGTCCTTCACCCGGTCCTTGCTCACGGGTACCCGGAGGCCGTCGTCGGTCAGGTCCGCATCCCGGATCGGGACGAAGGACTCCTTCGTGCCGAACATGCCGGTGCGGACGGTGACCCACTCGGGCTGGCCCGTCTCGTCGTCGAGGTACACCTCGCCGGCCGATCCGATCTTCTGGCCTGCCTCGTCGTAGACGTCCTTGCCGATCACGCGGTCGAGGGTCTCGGTTCCGATCATCGTGGATGCGCTCCCGTCTCTGCTCAGGGTGTTGCGGATCACTGGGATGGGTGACCGTGAGCGGCGGGGTGAAACGATCGCGCCATCGGTGCCACGCCCGGGTGCGTGGGAGCGTCCTGACGGCTAGCCGTGACGATTCGACACTGCAACCGCCACGAACGCTTCGTCGGTGCTGGTCAGCGAAGTGTCGAGGACCGTCGGGTTGTGCGGCATGCAGAGCGCAACCGTCCTGCGTGGCGGTTCACGTTGCGTAGTTCCATGATTCGTGGGCGTGTCCGGTGCTTCCTTCCCCGGCGCGTCGTCCGCGGCGACCGGCCCGGGTCTGCCTAGCGTCGTCGGGTGCCTCCCCGTTCGCCGTACGACAACCTCGTCCACCCGCGCACGCAGAAGAAGCCGGTCCCGACCGTCGAGGCGGAGAAGGACCTCGTCGTCGAGGACCCGAGCTCGGGCTTCGTGGGCGCCGTCGTGCGGTGCGAGAAGGACGTCGTCCACCTGGAGGACCGGCACGGTCGCGTGCGCGGCTACCCGCTCGGCCCGGGCTTCTGGGTCGAGGGCCGCCCCGTCGTCCTGGTCAGGCCGAAGGCCGCGGCACCGGTGGTTCCGACGCGCAGCGCCTCGGGCTCCACGTACGTGGCCGGCGCCCGCGCCCGGGTGGCTCGCGAGGGCCGGATCTACGTCGAGGGCAAGCACGACGCCGAGCTCGTCGAGAAGGTCTGGGGCCACGACCTGCGCATCGAGGGCGTCGTCGTCGAGCCCCTGCACGGCGTCGACGACCTGCCGGGCATCGTCAAGGAGTTCCGGCCCTCGTCCGGACGGCGGCTGGGCGTGCTCGTCGACCACCTGGTGACCGGCTCCAAGGAGTCCCGCATCGCCGGTCAGATCACCGGCGACCACGCGCTCGTCGTCGGGCACCCGTTCATCGACATCTGGCAGGCGGTCAAGCCGTCGGTCGTCGGCATCAAGGCGTGGCCGACCGTGCCCAAGGGCGAGGACTGGAAGACCGGCGTCTGCCGACGGCTGGGCTGGGAGGACGACACCGGCTACGTCTGGGCGCAGCGCATCCTCGCCCGCGTCCGCACCTGGACCGACCTGGAGCCGCAGCTCATCGGCCGGGTCGAGGAACTGATCGACTTCGTCACGACCGACTGAGACCCGTTCGAGACCGGCCACCGGCACTCTGCGCCCATGACCTCGCGGAGCAGGGCACGGCCGGTGCTGGTGGCGACCCTGGTGGCGGTGGGCCTGACCGGCTGCTCGGACGCCGAGCGGGGCCCCGGACGTCCGCCGGCAGGAGGGGACGAACTCGTCGTGGAGGCCCTCCCCCTCGAGGCGCCCGTCCTGCTCGACCCGCTCCCCGAGGGGATGCGGCTCATGGGCCTGTCGTACGACCCGCCGGGAAGCGACCTCGTCCACAACCAGGCCTCCGGGGACTACGAGCCGTCCCGCGCCACGCTGTACGGCGACCCGGACCTGGCCGACACCCTCGACGGTCCCGTCCTGCTCGTCGGGACGAGTTCGGGCTCGGCGAGCATCGCGGGCCCGCCGTACGACGTGCCGGGGGAGCGGGAGGTCGAGCTGGGCGGGCGGACCGCCCGGGTCGTTCCCGACAGCGACCGCACCTGGGTCGTGTTCGAGAGCAGCGACTACACCGAGTTCGTCGTCGGGCGGGGGGTCGACGAGGACGAGCTCGTCGCGGCGGCGCGCGGCGCCGACTTCGAGTCGGCCACGGCCACGGTTGCGCCGGACGCCGTCCCAGCCCGGCTGGAGCCGTTGATCGCCGGCAGCCCGCAGGACAGACCCGGCGGGAGCTCGGGCGAGCACATGTTCCTCGAGGGGGACTCGAGCTGGGTCGCCGTGGACGTCGTGCGCGCCGACCCCCGCCTCGCGGCGCTGTGGGGCTTCTGGGCCGAGGACGCGTCAGGCACGTCGGTGCGCGGCCACCCGGGCTCCGCCGGCGCCCTGCAGGACGCGAACGTCGGTGACCGGGACGCCCGGGGGCGGATCTGGGCCGAGGACGGCATGGTCCTGTCGGTCGTCGTGACGCAGTACGAAGACGCGGACGTGCGGCCGAGCCGAAGCCGGGACGAACTGCTCGACGAGGTGGTCGACAACCTGCGCGTGGGCACCTGGGAGGAGTTCGAGGCGCTGGACGGGGAGATCCGGACGCGCCCGCCGACCCCTGAGGAGGTGGGCTGTGGGGAGGACCGCTCGTTCGTTAGCGGCGTGGAAGGCGACGTCCGGTGGGCCTTCAGCGTGCAGCCCGGGTCGTCAGGCGGGGATGGATGGTTCTTCTGCGCCACGGAACTCGCCTCCGGCAGCAGCGGCGGGAACTTCCTCGCTGCGCCGCTCGGTGAGCTGGTCAGCTCGACCGGTGGGGCGAGCAGCCGGCCCGACGGCAGCGGCGACGGCGTCGTGGGCGGCGTCGCCCCGCCGGGGACGACCCGGGTCACGGTCACCACGTTCGACGGGCGCACGTTGGAGGCGCAGCTCTCCGCCGACGGCCCGCGGCCCGGGGAACGGGTCTGGGGTGCGTTCGTCCCGCCCGTGGAGCCGCCCCCGGGCAGCCCGCCGCTCCTCACCGCGACCGCCTACGACGCGGCCGGCGTGGTCCTGGACAGCACGGCCGTGTAGCCCGCCGGTCGCTGATCTCCGTCGTCGCGACGATCGAGACCCGAACGAGACCGGACACGGGCACTCTGCGCCCATGACCTCGGTGAACAGGCTGCCGGCAGCGCTGCTGGCCGCCGTGGTGGCGATGAGTGCGGCCGGCTGCGCGGACGCGGAGGCCGAAGCCGGTGCACCCGGATCCGTGGCAGGGGAAGGCCCCACCCGTCCGGCCGCCGGGGGCGAGGACCTCGTCGTCGACGCCCTCCCCCTCGAGGCGCCTGTCGTCCTCGACCCGGTCCCCGAGGGGTTGCTGCTCACCGGCCTCTCGTCCGGGCCGCCGCCCGGAGGAGACGGCTTCGAGCCGGCGCGCGCAACTCTCTACGGCGACCCGGAACTGGCCGACACGCTGGACGGGCCGGTCCTGCTCGTCGGCACGACCTCGGGCTCGGCCAGCCTCGCCGGTCCGCAGGAGGGCAGCGCCGGCGAGCGAGAGGTCGACCTGGGCGGACGCACCGGGCGGGTGGTCCGGGACAGCGACCGCACGTGGGTCCTGATCGACGGCAACGACTACCGCGAGTTCGTCGTCGGGCGGGGGATCGGCGAGGACGAGCTGATCACGGCGGCGCGCGGCGCCGACTTCGCGTCGCCCACCGCGACCCTCGCCGAGGACGCCGTCCCAGCCGGGCTGGAGCCCCTGGTCGCCGGCTCACCGCAGGACGGGCCGTACTCGTCCGGGGTCGGCCTGTCCATGTCCCTCCAGGGTGACCAGACCTGGATCTCCGTCTCCGCGGTGCGCGCCGACCCGCGCCTCGCTGCGCTGTGGGGATTCTGGGTGGAGGACGCCACGGGCACCGAGCTGCGCGGCTCGGTCGGCTCCGCGGGAAACCTCCAGGACGCGAACGTGGGCGGCTCGGAGGCCCGGGGACGGGTCTGGGCCGAGGACGGCACCGTCTTCTCGGTCGTGATGGACGGGCCCGAGGACGCCGACGAGGTGCTCGACCAGGTGGTCGCGAACCTGCGCGCGGGGACGCCGGCGGAGGCGGAGGAGCTGGACCGGCAGGTGCGTGAGCGCCCGCCGACCGCCATCGAGTCGCCCTGCCCCGCGGACGGTGGATTCGTGAGCGGCGTGGAGGGAGCCTCACGCTGGGTGTTCAGCCTGCAGCCGAACACCGTCTCCAGCACGGGCGAGTGGAGCGCCTGCTACTTCGACATCCCGAACAGCGGAGGCGGCGGCAGCGTCCTCCCTCCGCCGCTGGGCGAGCTGGCGCTCAGCGGGTTCGGCTCGGGCGTCGTGGGCGGCGTCGCCCCGCCGGGGACGGCGCGGGTCACCGTCACCGACGCCGGCGGGGTCACGCGGGACGCGGTGCTCGCCGACGACGGGCCGCGCCCCGGCGAACGGGTGTGGGGCACCTACATCCCCCTGTTCCCGCCGCCGACCAGTGGCGCGCCGTTCACCGTGACCGCCTACGACGCCGCCGGCGTCGTCCTGGACAGCAAGGTCGGGTAGCGCTTCAGCCGGTGGCGTACTCCGGGGCGGGCGGGAGGCCGAAGAACTCCTCCAGGGTGGCCACCCCGGTCTCGTGCATCTCGGTCGCCAGCTCCGGCCCGACGTAGCGGAGGTGCCAGGGCTCGTACTGGTACCCGGTGATCAGCTCGGAGCCCGCCGGGTAGCGGACGAGGAAGCCAGTCCGGTGGGCGTTGGCCACCACCCAGCGCCCTTCCGGGGTGTCGCCGAAACAGCGCTCGATGTCGCAGCCTCCGCCGCCCACGTCGACGGCCAGACCGGTCTGGTGCTCGCTGAACCCCGGCCGCGCGCTGCGCAGCTCCGCGCCGGCGACGCCGAACCGCGCCGTCGCGTTGCCGAACAGGCCCTGCTGGCGCTCGAAGGAG
Source organism: Blastococcus aurantiacus (assembly GCF_900102425.1). Classification (GTDB taxonomy): domain Bacteria; phylum Actinomycetota; class Actinomycetes; order Mycobacteriales; family Geodermatophilaceae; genus Blastococcus; species Blastococcus aurantiacus. The sequence goes on along the minus strand of NZ_FNBT01000006.1, from coordinate 61,596 downwards.
CGATAGGCGCTCTGCACCCCGACGTCCAGGCCGGCCGCCGCCGCCTCCGCCCGCAGCGCCCCGACCGCCCGGGCCGCCTCCGCCCGCAGTTGCAGCCCGCCGCCGATGTCGACCAGGTCGGCCGGTGCGTACCCGAGGGGCTGCAGCGGCCGCAGCTTGTTCACCACCACCCAGGTGCTGTCCGGGTCCTCGAGCGAGCGCAGGCCGCGGTCGAAGGCCGGCGGCGGGCTCGGCACGGGCGCCGCCGGGGCGGGAGGAACGAGCGCCGGGGGAGCCGACGACACGACCGCCGGCGCACCGGTCCCGGACTCCTCGAGCACGCCCGCGAAGCTCCGCGGGTGCAGCAGCTCGCTCGCGGCCACGGCCCCGGCGGCCAGCAGAAGCACCACGACCAGTGCCGTCAGCAGCCGCGGGACGCGGTTTCCGCGGGCGGTACGCACGGCTCGCAGGACGATCCCCCGCTCTCCCGGCCCAGCGGTCCGGCCGCGGGGTCCGGTGGCAGATCATGCCCTGGTCAGGTCATCCGGCGAGCCATCGGCAGCCGGGACCGCACGAACACCCCGGTGACGGCGACGGCGACCAGCGGGACCGCGATGCCCACGGCGCCCAGCACCACCCACGGGATGTCGAGGACCGGGTCCACGCCGGTGCCGTAGTTCGTGCTGGTGAGCGGATAGGCGACGGCGATGCCCGGTGCCAGCCCGACGAGCACGCCGAGCAGCGCTCCCCCACCGCCGACCACCGCGGCCGAGGCCATCGCCATCGACCGGCGGGTGCGCGGGGCGGCTCCCACCGCGGCGAGCGTGGCGAAGTCCGGCCGCGCGTCGGTCAGGGCCAGACCCGTGGCGGTGAGCGTGGCGATGAGCACGAGGGCACCCCCGACGCCGATGAGGATCAGCCGGGCGAGCGCGAGGTCGTCCTGCCAGCCGCGCTCGACGGTGATCGCCGCCTCGGCGGGCAGCGCCGCCAGCGCCTCGGAGATCCGCTCCTCCTGCGCCTCGGTGACCGGGTCGTCCGGACCGCCGGTGACCAGCGTCGTCGTCCTCACCGGCAGCGGCAGGCGCTCGGTGAGGACCGGTGGGACCACGACGTACCCCGGCAGGTCGTCGACCTCCTGCCGGCCGGCCGGGGGGAGGGGCACCTCGACGGCGGGGAGCTCCGCCGTGCCGAGCAGCGTGCTGCCGCCCGTGCCGTCGTACTCGACGCCGGCGACCGCGATGTTCCCGGCGGCGTCCACGGCCCCGCCGCCGAAGACGACGGCCCGGCCGGCGTCCAGGGCCGCGTACGCCTGGTCCGGCGCCCCTCGCGTGCTGATGGCCCGGAGTCCCGCCGCGTCGGTGACCACCAGCTCGCCGTAGGAGGTCATCACGACCCCCGGCGTCCCGGGGACCCACCGGCAGGTCATGAGGTCGCCCGCGCACCGGTCGGCGACGACGGCGATCTCGTCCTGGACGTCCGTGTTGGTCCAGCTGTTGCCCTGCAGCCGGTGCACCGGCCGGCCGGGCCTCTCGCGCTCGAACACCGCGGCCACGGCATCCCAGTCCGCCTCGGTCATGTCCGTCATGCCGTTCACCCGGGCGGCGCCCAGGGGTGCCGACGCCACGTAGTCGCGCTGCCCCTGGGCGCTGTCGCTGGCGCTGCCGATGGCCAGGGCCGTCACCCCGGCCACGGTCGCCATGACCGCGGCGACCGCCGGCGCGGTGCGGCTCCGGTTGCGGGTGGCGTCGCGCACGGCCAGGCGACCGGCGACCGGCAGGCGGGAGGCCAGCGGCGCGAGGAGGCCGATCAGCCACGGCGTCGCGGTCACGATGCCGATGACCAGCAGCGCGGCGCCCCCGGCGACCGCGAGCTCCGTGCCGCGCGCCCCGAGGACGACGAGCGCGAGCCCGGCCCCGCTCAGGACCAGCCCGGCCACCGGGGAGCGCCACGACGTGCGCATCTGTCCCCGCCGTCCGGCGAGGGCGTCCACGACGTCGGTGCGCGCCGCCTGCCGCGCGGGGAACCAGGCCGCGGCCAGGCCGGCGACCAGACCGACCGCCACGACGAGCGCCACGTCGAGCACGGGGACGTCGAACGGGCCGAAGACCTGGTCGGTGCGGGCCTCGATCACCGGGATGGCCGCCGCCGCCAAACCGATGCCCGCGGCCGCTCCGCCCAGCGCGGCACCGGCACCCAGCACGACGCCGTTGGCGAGCACGATCCGGCGCAGGTCCCCGGCCGAGCCGCCGGTCGCGCCGATCAGCGCGAGGTCCCGCCGCTGCCTCCGGACGCCGACGGCGAACGCCGGGCCCGCCAGCAGGACGACCTCCAGCACGAGCGAGGCGACGACCAGCGCCATCACCGCCGTCTCGGCCGCGTCGCCGCTGTCCTGGGAGAAGCCCGGGTCGGTCGTCATCCACGCCGACTCCGGTGGCGGGTCCTGGGCCACCTCGCGGGAGAGCACGGCCAGCCCCTGCTCGTTCAGCGCCCGCACGGCGGGCCAGTCGAGCCCGCCGGGCACGTCCGCGTAGAACCGGCTCAGCGGGTCCGACAGCAGGGCGGCGTCCGCCAGGGGGACGACGACGAGGTCCCCGGACTGGAACGGCCGCCGGACCACGCCGACGACCTCGGCCGGCACGTCGTCCCGGGTCAGCGCGATCTCCTCGCCCGGCCCCGCTGCCCCCTCGGCCACCTGCGGGCTGACGGCGACCTCGCCGGTCCGCTCGGGCAGCCGCCCCTCGAGCAGCTCGTACCGGCCCTCGATCATCGGGTCCGCGGTGTCCTCGGCGTAGGCGTCGACCCGGGCGTAGCCGCCGTCGGTGCCGACGTAGAGCCACGCGTTCCGGCTCTCGACCACCCGCGACCCCTCCGGGAGGACCCCGGCCACCTCGTCCCGGGACCACGCCGGGTCGGCGGCCGCGGCCTTGGCCCAGACGATGCCGGTGGCCGGATCGACGGAGATCTCCTCGCGCGACTCGCCGCTGACCGCCACGTCGGCCTCGCCGAGACGCACGGAGAGCTCCTCGGTCGCGTCCACGTCCTCGGTCCGGAACAGCGTGTCCCCGGCGGTGATGACCAGCACCGGCAGCCCGACCATGAGCACGACCAGCGCCGTGCGGCCCTTGTGCCGGCGCGCGTCGCGCCGGGCGATGCGCAGCGCCAGGCGCCAGCGCGCGAGCCAGCCGCTCACACCCCACCGCCCGTGGCGAGCAGCGAGTCCGCCCCGGCGACCGGACCGCTCTGGTCCACGACGACGCCGTCGCGCAGGAAGACCACCCGGTCGGCCCAGGCGGCGTGCCGCGCCTCGTGCGTGACCAGGACGCCGGCGGCGCCGGCCTCGCACCGGGCACGCAGGACGCGGAGCACCTCCTCGCCCGTGGCGGAGTCCAGCGCGCCGGTCGGCTCGTCGGCCAGGAGCAGGCGCCGCGGGCCGACCAGCGCTCGGGCGATCGCCACCCGCTGCTGCTGCCCCCCGGACATGTCGTCGGGGAAGCGACCGGCCAGGTGCCCGACACCGACCTCCTCGAGGGCGTCCCGTGCGGCACGGCGGGCCAGCCCGCCCCGGCTGCCGTCGAGCTCCAGCGGGAGGGAGACGTTCTCCAGCGCGGTCAGGGAGGGCAGCAGGTTGAGGTCCTGGAAGACGTAGCCGATGCTTCGCCGGCGCACGGCGGCGACCTGGGCGGCCGAGAGCTGGGCGAGGTCCCGTCCCTCGACGAGCACCGCGCCCGCGGTGGGCGTGTCCAGCCCACCGGCCACGTGCAGCAGCGTCGACTTGCCCGAGCCCGAGGGGCCCATGACCGCGACCAGTTCGCCGGCGTGGACGGCGAGGTCCACGCCGCGCAGCGCGTGCACCACGGAGTCGCCCTGACGGTGCTCGCGGGTGACACCGGACAGCAGCAGCATCGGGTCGCTCATCGCCGGGCCGCCCGGTCGCTCGCGGGGGCGTGGGCCACGGTGTTCTGCGGCCGGCCTGCCGACGCGCGCGCCACGCGCGCCTCGCAGTGGTCCAGCCAGCGGATCTCCGCCTCGGCCCGGAAGACCAGGGAGTCCAGGACGAGCGACCAGGCGAGGTCGTCGCCGTCGCCGGCGCGCATCTTCAGCCGGGTGAACTCCTGGAGGGTGGCCATGGTGCCGGTGCGCTGGGTCTGGACGACCGAGAGGACGTCGACCCCCGGCGTCGTCACGGCCAGCGCGAGCTTGATGGCCAGCTCGTCGCGCGGCGCCGACTTCGCGCTGACCGGTGAGGCGAACCAGCCGCTGACCTCGGCGTGGCCGGCGTCGGTGAGCCGGTAGGCGATGCGCCCGTCGGCGTCCGGCTCGCCGTCCTGGGCGACGAGGCCGTCGCGCTCGAGGCGGTCGAGCGTCGTGTAGACCTGTCCGACGTTCAGCGGCCAGGTCGCCCCGGTCGCGGCGTCGAACTCGGCGCGGAGCTGGTAGCCGTGGCTGGGACCGCGCTCCAGGAGCGCCAGGAGACCGTGTCGGATGGACATATACGGAGTATGCATACCCGGTATGCCTGAGCCAAGCACCGTCGTCCCGACACGCGAACGGGCCCGCCCACTCGTGTGGACGGGCCCGTTCGGGAGGGCTGCTACGGGATGTAGTTGAAGGTGTCCGGGTCGGGGCCGGTGCGCTCGCCGCGGTCCAGGCCGGTCAGCGCCGCCATGTCCGACGTCGTCAGCTCGAAGTCGAACAGCGCGAAGTTCTCCTCCATCCGCTGCCGGGAGGAGGACTTCGGAAAGACGACGTCGCCGCGCTGGACGTGCCAGCGGAGGACGACCTGCGCCGGGGTGCGCTCCAGCCGCTCCGCGATCCCGGTGATGGCCGGGTCGTCCAGCACCTTGCCCTGGGCGATGGGGGACCAGGCCTCGGTCACGATCTCGTGCTCGGCGTCGAAGGCGCGCAGCTCGTCCTGGGCCAGGTACGGGTGCACCTCGATCTGGTTCACCGCCGGCCGGACCTGGGTCTCGGAGAACAGCTTGCGCAGGTGGTGGGCGTTGAAGTTGGAGACGCCGATGGCCTTGCAGCGGCCGCCGGCGTAGATCTCCTCCATCGCCTTCCAGGTCTCGACGTAGTCGACGTCGATGCCCGGCAGCGGCCAGTGGATGAGGAACAGGTCCAGGTAGTCGGTGCCCAGGTCGGCCAGGGTCTGGTCGAAGGCGCGCAGGGCGTCGTCGCGGCGGTGGAAGCCGTTGTTCAGCTTGCTGGTCACGAAGATCTCGCCGCGGTCGATGCCCGAGCGGGCGATGGCCTCGCCGACGCCCTTCTCGTTGCGGTACATCTCGGCGGTGTCGATGTGCCGGTAGCCGACCTCGAGCGCGGTGGCGACCGTCTCGGCGGTCTCCTCCGGGGGGACCTGGTAGACGCCGAACCCGAGCTGGGGGATCTGGACGCCGTTGTTCAGGTCGATGGTTGGCACAGCAGAAGCCACAAGGGTTCCTTTCGATGATCGGGAGGGGCCGTGTCGGCTGCGCGCTGCCGGATGGCGCGTGACGGCCCGTTCCGCGACCTACCCCTGCGCGCCCGTGTCAACCCGCTCGCCCCGCACCGGGGGCCCGTCCGGCACGCGGGAGCGCAGCAGCGGCGCACCGAGCAGCGAGAGCAGGCCCGCGACGGCGGCGGCCACGGCCGGGACGGCGAACGCCTGCTCCGCGCCCCAGGCGTCGACCGCCGCACCGGCGATCGCCGAGCCGGCGGTGACGCCGACGGTGAGACCCGTGATCGTCCACGCCAGGGACTCGGTGAGCACACCCGGTGCGACCCGGGACTCCACCAGCGACGTGCCCGACACGAGCACCGGCGCGATCGTGAGCCCGGCCAGGAAGCCGCAGCCGATGAGCACCGGCAGGGACGTCACGCCCCACAGCAACTGGCCCGCCAGGCCGAAGGCGACCGCCGTCCCCACGAAGCGGGCAGCCAGCGTGCTCGGCAGCCGCGCCAGGCCGTAGACCAGCCCGGCGACGAGGCTCCCGCCGGCGAAGACGGCCAGCACCAGGCCGGCGAGCGCCTGGGCGCCCTCCTCCTCGGCGAACCCGATGACCACGACGTCGATGGCGCCGAAGAGCCCGCCCACGGCGAGGTAGGTGACGGTGACCACCAGGAGCGCGGGCGTGACCACCGACCGGCGACGGCGGGGTGCGGTGGCGTCGACGGGATGCAGCGGCGGCTCGGTGTCCCGCTGGGCGGCCAGCCAGAGCCCACCCACCACGCCGAAGACGATGCCGGTCAGGAAGCCGACCGGCGGGGCCAGCAGCGTCGCGAGCAGGGTCACCAGCGGCGGCCCGAGCACGAAGACCACCTCGTCGGCGACCGCCTCGAAGGCGAAGGCGGTCTGCCGGCCGTCGCGGTCGAGCAGCGCCGACCAGCGCGCCCGCACCATCGAGCCGATGTTCGGGGCCGCGGCGCCGGTGAGCGCGGCGAGCAGGAACCAGCTCCACCGCGGGGCACCGGCGCTGACGGCCGCGACGAAGGCGACGCCGGACAGGGCGAGGGCGACCATCGCGATCCGCAGGACGGGGCCCTGACCGCGGCGGTCCATGGCGCGCGCCCACTGCGGTCCGGCGATCGCGTAGGTCAGGGCCAGGGCGCCGGAGACGGCGCCGGCCAGGCCGTAGCTGCCGGTCTCGCCCTCCACGAGCAGGACGGCGCCCAGTCCGAGCATCGGGGCCGGCAACCGGCCCACCCAGCCGGCGAGCGAGAAGGAAGCCGAGCCCGGGACGGCGAACAGGCGGAGGTAGGGACCGAAGAGGGTGCGGGGTGACACGGTGTTCTCGCGCTTCCTGGCCACGGGCGAGTGCGGGACGAGTGCTCCGCCGGTCTCTCGGGTGGCGCCGCGAGCCTAGCTGCGCCGGGACCGTCGCCGGCATCGCTTTTCCCGTTGCGCGGCTACATTCGGGCCATGACCGGCGCCGAACTGCCCGACCCGGTGGTCCGGCACGCCGTGTCGACCCCGGCTCCGGGGGCCGGGGGGCTGGTCGACCGGCACGGCCGCGTGGCCACCGACCTGCGGGTGTCGCTGACCGACCGCTGCAACCTCCGGTGCACCTACTGCATGCCGCCCGAGGGCCTGGACTGGCTGCCCAAGGTCGAGGTGCTCACCGACGAGGAGATCGTCCGCCTGGTCCGCATCGGCGTCGAGCACCTCGGCATCGAGGAGGTCCGGTTCACCGGCGGGGAGCCGCTGCTGCGCCCCGGGCTGGTCGGCATCGTCGCCGGCGCCACCGCCCTGACGCCGCGCCCCGAGGTCAGCCTCACCACCAATGCCATCGGCCTGGCCCGCGTCGCCCCCGCGCTGGCCGCGGCCGGACTGGACCGGATCAACGTCAGCCTGGACACCGTCGACCGCGACCGGTTCGCTTCTCTGACCCACCGTGACCGGTTCGACGACGTCCTCGCCGGCCTCGCCGCCGCGCACCGCGCCGGGCTGACGCCGGTCAAGGTCAACGCCGTCCTGCTGCGCGGCATGAACGAGGAGGATGCCGTCCCCCTCCTCGACTTCTGCCTGGAGCACGGCTACCAGCTGCGGTTCATCGAGCAGATGCCCCTGGACGCCCACCACGCCTGGACCCGCGGCGAGATGGTCACCGCGGAGGACATCCTCGAGCGGCTGTCCGCCTCGCACGCCCTCACGCCCGACACCGAGGCCCGCGGGTCGGCGCCGGCCGAGCGCTGGCTGGTCGACGGCGGCCCGGCAACCGTCGGCGTCATCGCGTCGGTCACCCGGTCGTTCTGCGGCAGCTGCGACCGCACCCGGCTCACCGCCGACGGGCAGATCCGCAACTGCCTCTTCGCGCGGGAGGAGTCCGACCTGCGGACGCCGCTGCGCGCGGGGGCCACCGATCAGGAGATCGCCGACCGCTGGCGGATCGCCACCCTGGGCAAGCTCCCCGGGCACGGCATCGACGACCCGTCGTTCCTGCAGCCGACCCGGCCCATGTCGGCCATCGGGGGCTGAGATGCCGGTGACCGTGCGGTACTTCGCCGGCGCCCGCGCCGCCTCCGGGACCGACACCGAGACCCGCGAGGCCGGCTCGCTCGACCAGCTGGTCGGCCAGATCGTCGACGCGCACGGGGAGCGGATGGCCCGGGTCCTGACCGCCTGCTCGTTCCTGGTCGACGGGACGCAGACCCGCGACCGCGCCATGCCGTTGTCCCCCGGAGCGGTGGTGGACGTGCTCCCCCCGTTCGCCGGCGGGTGACTGGGAGAGGATGAGCGCATGAGCATCTTCGACAAGGCCAAGGCGAAGGCCGAGGAACTGCTGGGCCGCGCCGAGCAGGTGTACGGCGAGTCCCACGGGGACGCCGCGGCCACGGTCGCCGGCGAGGCCCACGTCATGGAGGCCCAGGCCGAGGAAGAGGCACTCGAGCGCGCGGAGCAGCGGGACGACGACGACGGGCTCGCCGGCGCCCGCTGACGTGGTGCGCCGCTGGCTGCCCCTGGTCGCCACCTCCGGGGCGTTGCTGGCGTGGAGCAACGTCGCGGTCCCGCTGTTCGGCTCCGGTCCGGGCACCCGCGCGGCGATCAACGGCGCCGCGGCGGCGCTCCTGCTGTTCGTGGTGCGCGGCTGCGGGCTGAGCCTCCGGGAACTGGGCCTCGACCACCGGACGTGGCGCTCGGGGGCTCGCTGGGGTGGGGCGGCGCTGGCCGCCATGGCGGTGGGCTACGCCGTGGCGCTGGCGATCCCCGCCGTGCGCGATGCGCTGGCCGAGTCCTCCGAGGGCCTGACGCCCGGCGAGCTGGCCGTCCGTGCGCTGGTGGTCATCCCTCTGGGCAGTGTCCTCGCGGAGGAGCTCGCGTACCGCGGCGTCCTCCTGGCGCTGGCCCGGCGTCAGCTGTCCGATCGCGCCGCCACGCTGGTCACCGCCGGCGTCTTCGGGCTGTGGCACATCAACGGCGCCGCGGAGTCCACCGCCGTCGGCACGGTGCTGCTGACCGGTGCCGGCGGGGTGGTCTTCACCTGGCTGCGGTTGCGCAGCGGCAGCCTGCTGGCGCCGATCGGGCTGCACCTGGGCACCAACAGCCTGGGCGAGGTCGCCGGAGCGGCCGCCGACGCCCTGCGCTGAGGCGCTGGCCGGGTCAGTCGAGGAAGACGGCGCGCGCCCGCTCGGTGTCGGCGGCCGTCCATCCTGACGGCGGGGCGACGATGGCCCAGGCGTCGACCAGCTGGGCGCCGTAGTTGTGCCCGTACCCCATCGGGGGCGAGGCCGCGTTGGTCAGGTCGGCCGACACCTGCCAGAAGGTGATGACCGGGTACCAGGACATGGCCGGGGACACTCCCTCCCCGCGCGGTTCCTCGAGCCAGTCGGGCCGACGGAAGAGCAGGTCCCAGGACCACCACACCACCGGATCGGAGGGGTGCATCAGGTAGGCGGTGCGCGGCTGGAGCCAGTCGTTGTCGGGCTCGAGCAGGTCCTCCGGGGAGTTGCCGAACCGCACCACCAGACCGTCGGCGTACACCGGGGCCACCTCGCGGGTGCCGGGGTCCCGCCGCTCGATCAGCGTGCGGCGCAGCTCGTTGCCCTGCGGCGGTCCCGTCCAGAGGACGCCGTCGGTGCGTGCCCGGATGTCCGCGAGCCCGTCGAAGGCCGACTCCCCGCCCATGGTGCCGAGGCTGGTGCCGTAGACGAGCAGCCGCGGCCGGTCGGCCACCGGCATCGCGTCGACCCAGTCGGCCACCGCATCGATCAGCGCGCGGCCCTCCTGCACGACCCGGTCGCGATCGAAGAGGAAGGACAGCCAGCTGGGCAGGTAGGAGTACTGGGTGCCGACGACGGCGGTGTGCCCGCCGTACATGAGCTCCAGCGCCCGTGGCGCGGCGGAGTCGATCCAGCCGGTACCGGTCGTGACGATCACGCAGACCACGTCGCGCTCGGCCGCTCCCGTGCGCTCGAGCTCGGCGACGGCGAGTTCCGCGCGCGCCGCCGGGGTGTCCCGCCCCTCGATGCCCACGTACACCCGGATGGGCTCGGGCACGGCATCGGCCGAGAGCCCGGCCGCCGTGGCGATCTCGTCGGACGAGGGGCCGCCGGCGACGAACTCCTGTCCGTAGGTGCCCAGGGTGTCCCACGCGGACAGGGACGACGGCGATCCCGATCGGGTGGGCGACCGCGGCTGCTCGACGCCATCCGGGGTCTGCTCGTTGGCCACGCTGAAGCTGGTGTCCGCCGCCGAGAGCGCCCAGCGCAGCACCACCCCGTCGAGCAGCCCCACGGTCACCAGCGCCACCACCACGGCGGCGATGCCCTGCGCCACCCAGGCGGGCACGGGGAACCGGCGCCGCAACAGCTCGGCGAGCTTCCGGGCGAGCAGTCGCAGAGCCCGGAAGAGCGCCACGATCAGCGCGGCCAGGACGACGATCAGCGGCGCGGACCGCAACGTGCCCGCGCTGTGCTGCTCGGGGAGGCCGACCAGCGGGCGGACGTCGTGCTGCCAGTCCGCGGCGACGACCAGCCCGACGAGGAGCGCCACGGGCACCGCGACCAGCAGCCCCGCCCAGGCGCAGCGGCGCACCGCTGCCGGCACCACCCGCCGAACCCAGTGGGCGGCCTGGGCTTGGACCGGCGTGCGGCGCACCACCCAGGCCAGGGCCGTCCCGACGCCGTACCCGGCCGCGGCGGAGATCCCGCTGACCACTCCCTGGAAGGCCCAGTCGCGCGGGAGGATCGACGGTGTCATCGCGAGCAGGGCGAACGCGGTGGCCACGAGGAGGCCCGTGGGGTCGCACCGGAGCGTCCGCCAGCCGCGTCGGTCCAGCAGGTGGCGGGGTCCCTCGCTCGCCGCGCCCAGCCGCTCGTCGGAGCGGATCCAGGCGACCAGCGCCGCCCCGCCGGCCGTCACGGGCCAGACGGTACCAACGAGCAGGCCGTTCGGAGCCGGCTCCGGCGCCGGCCGTGGCCCTGGTGCCGGGCGCTAGTCCCGGCGTCCCGGACGGCGGAACAGCCGGATGGCCACGAGGGCGACGTCGTCCTCGGGCCGGCCGCTCACCAGCCGCTCGATGATCTCGTCGCACAGCTCGCCCAGCGGCCGGTCGGCCAGCTCCACGGCGGCCTGGCGGAGCCGCTCCATGCCGACGTCCAGGTCGCTGGACCGGCGCTCGATGAGGCCGTCGGTGAACATGAGGACCGTCGTACCGGCGGCCAGGTCGACGACGGACTCCTGGCGCACGGCGTCCGGGTCCACGCCGAGGAGCAGGTCGCCCTGCCACTCGCCGAGCTCGCGGAGGGTCCCGTCGGGGTGGATCACCAGCAGCGGCAGGTGCCCGGCATTGGACCAGCGCATGCGGGTCAGGTCGTCGGGCACCCCGTCCTGCTCGAAGCGGGCGATCGCCGCGGTGGCGTAGGTGCCCACCTGCAGCTGGCTCATCGCACCGTCCAGACCACTGAGCACCGCCGCGGGCGGCCCGTCGCTGAAGGTGGCGATGCCGCGCAGCAGCGCGCGGAGCTGCCCCATCATCGCGGCGGCCTCGGTGTCGTGCCCGGCGACGTCCCCGATGACCAGCATCGTGGCCCCGCACGGCTGGACGAAGGCGTCGTACCAGTCGCCGCCGACGCGCGCCGCCTCGGCGGCCGGCGTGTAGCGGACGACGATCTCGGCGTAGTCGGGCTGCAGCGGCGCGGTGAGCAGGCTCCGCTGCAGGCCCTCGGCCAGCTGACGCTGCTCGTCGAAGAGCCGGGCGTTGTCGAGCACCAGCCCGATGCGGTCGGCCACCTGGCGGGCGGTGCTCAGGTCCGCCTCGCTCGGCGGTTGCGGCCGGCGCATGAGCAGCGTCAGGGCGCCGACCACCCGCCCGTGTCCCCGGAGCGGCAGCGTCACGGCGTGACCGACACCCACGCCGAGGAAGATCCGGCGGGCCTCGCCCTCGGGCAGCGACGCCAGCGCCTGGGCGCCGGAGAAGGAGATGGTCTCGCCGTCCCGCAGCGCCCGCAGGAGAGGCGCGTCCGGGGGCAGGTCGGCCAGGCGCACCTCCGCGTACCGCTCGATCAGCCGCCGCGGCTCCGGGTCTACGTGCCAGGAGCCGACGTCCCGGGGGCGGCCGTCGGGATCGATGACGGTGAGCAGGCACCCGTCGGCCAGCCGGGGCACGACGAGCCGCGGGATGCGGGCGACGGCGGAGTCCAGGTCGAGGGTGGCCCCGAGCTCGGCGCCGATGCTCTCGAGCACCGCCAGCCGGTCCTGCGCCGTCTGCCGCTCCGTGATGTCGGTGAAGTACAGGTGCACTCCGTCCTCGACCGGCACGGCCTCCGCGCTGTACCAGCGGTCGAGCGGTTCGGGGTAGAAGGCCTCGACGGTGGTGGTGACGCGGTCGTCCATGGCGGTGCGGTAGGCGCGCCCGAACTCGTTGTGCAGGTTCTCGGGGTAGGCGTCCCAGAAGTCGCGCCCCACCAGGCCGGCCGCGTCGATGAACAACGTGCGCTCGGCCGCGGGGTTGACGTGCGTGATGATCCATTCGGCGCTGATGGCCATGAAGCCGACGGGCATCGAGGCCAGGACGTGGTCGCCGTCCGGCAGCGTCATGCCCGTGCCCCCTCCGGTCGTCCGCCCGCCGCGCGGACGCCCGGAGAAGCGCGACGCACGAGAGCCGTCGCGGATCAGTTATGCCACGCCGGGTCGTGTCCGCTCAAGTACCCACGGCCGAAACGGCCGTCGGTGCGCCGGATCAGCGACGGCGGCGGCCCAGTAGGAAGACCAGGAGCAGGAGACCGAGGCCCGCGGCCGGGCCCGCGTACCGGCTCGCGGCGGCCCCGCCGGCGACCTCGAGCAGGTTGATCGGCTCGGGCTCGGTGGTCGGCTGCTGCAGGGGGCGCGGAACGGACGGCACCGACGCCACCGCCGCCGCGACCGGCGCGACCTCCGGGGACAGCGCGCCTTCCGGGGACACCGCGCCTTCCGGGGACACCGCGCCTTCCGGGGACACCGCAGGTGCCGGGACGGTCGCCGCGGCCGGGGACGTCGCGGCCTGCTGGTCGCCGGCGCCGAGCTGGGCGGCCAGCCGGTCGGCGAACTGGCCGAGCAGCTTGTTGCCGACGTCGGTCATCACGCCCCGGCCGAACTGGGCCGGCCGGCCGGTGATGTTCAGGTCGGTGAGGACGTCGACCCGCGTGCGCTCGCCCTCGGCCGCGAGCGTCGCGGTGACGACGGCCGACGCCGTGCCGTTGCCCCGCTGGTCCCGGCCCCGGGCGTCGATGACCGCGCGGTGCGCCGCCTCGTCCTTCTCGACGAACGACGCCTTGCCTTGGTAGGTCAGCGTGATCACCCCGAGCTTGACCTTCACCCGGCCGGTGAAGTCGTCGCCGGTGACCGAGTCGAGGGCGGCGCCCGGCATGCACGGCGCGATGCGCTCGATGTCGAGCAGCACGCGCCACGCCTCGTCGACGGGCACGGGGACGGTGAAGGAGTTCTCGAGTTGCACGTGAAACCCCTACGCCGGGAGGCCGGCGGCCGCCGCGACCGCCCGGCGGGTGAGGACCCGGGCCAGGTGCTCGCGGTAGTCCGCCTTGGCGTTCAGGTCGTCGCTGGGCGCGGTGCCCTCGGCCGCGTGCGCGGCCGCCCCGGCGATCGCGTCGGCACCGGCGGCCACGCCGGCCAGCGCCTGCTCGGTCGCGGTCGCCCGCAGCGGGGTGGGGCCCATGTTGGTCAGCCCGATCCGCGCCTCGGCGATGTGCCCGTCCTCCCGTCGCACCGCCGCCGCCACGGCGACGATCGACCAGGCCTGCGCCACCCGGTTGAACTTCTCGTAGTGCATCCCCCACTGGCCGGCCAGCTTCGGGACCCGGATCTCGACCAGGATCTCGTCCTCGGCCAGCGCGGTCGTCAGGTAGTCCACGAAGAACTCCCGCGCCGGCACGGTGCGGCGGCCTGCCGGCCCGGCGATGACGAACTCCGCGTCCAGGGCGAGCGCGACCGCCGGCAGGTCACCGGCCGGGTCGGCGTGCGCGAGCGCTCCGCCGAAGGTCCCCCGGTGGCGCACCTGGCGGTCGGCGACGGTCTCGGTCGCCTGGGCGATCAGCGGCGCGTGCTGCGCGATCAGCGGGTCGCTGACGACGTCGGAGTGGGTGGTCATCGCGCCGATCACGAGCGCGTCGCCGTCCTCCCGGACGCCGCGCAACTCCGCCACGCGGGTCAGGTCGACGACCACGGACGGCGCGGCCAGGCGCAGCCGCATCACCGGGATCAGCGACTGCCCGCCGGCGAGGATCTTGGCGTCCTCGCCGCCGTCGGCGAGCGCCCGGAGCGCCTCGTCCACCGTGGCCGGTCGGACGTAGTCGAAGGGCGCGGGGATCATCGGTCGCCTCCCAGGCGCGACTCCGGCGTGGAGACGCCGGCGGTGGTCTCGGTCTGCGCGCCGCCATAGGCGTTGGTGCCCGCTGTCGCGCGGTCCCCGCCGTCCCCGCCGTGATGGAGGGCCCGCCACACGCGTTCCGGGGTGAGCGGCATGAGGATGTCCGACACCCCGAGGTGGCGGACGGCGTCGAGCGCGGCGTTGACGACGGCCGGCGTCGAGGCGATGCAGCCGGCCTCGCCGACCCCCTTGGCCCCGATCGGGTTGCCCGGCGCCTCGTGCACCGTGTTGGCGGTGTCGAAGTGCGGCAGGTCGGCGGCCGAGGGGACGAGGTAGTCGACGAACGTGCCGGTGGTGAGGTTGCCGTCGACGTCGTAGACGGCCTCCTCGTACAGCGCCTGCGCGATGCCCTGGGCGAGGCCGCCGTGCACCTGGCCCTCGACGATGAGCGGGTTGACGATCTTCCCGACGTCGTCGACGCACGCGTACTTGCGGATCTTCACCATGCCGGTCTGGGTGTCCACCTCCATGGCGCAGACGTGCGTGCCGTGGGGGAAGGAGAAGTTGACCGGGTCGAAGGTGGCGTCGGCGTCCAGCGAGGGCTCCACGCCCTCGGGGAAGTTGTGCGCCGCGAAGGTCGCCAGCGCCAGCTCCTGGATGGACACGCCCGTGCCCGGGGTGCCCCGCACGGAGAACGTCCCGCCCTCGAACTGCAGGTCCTCCTCGCTGGCCTCCAGGAGGTGCGCGGCGACGGTGCGGGCCTTGGCCACGACCTTCTGCGCCGCGTTGACCACCGCGGCGCCGCCGACCACGAGCGACCGGGAGCCGTAGGTGTCCAGGCCACGCGGGGAGATGGCCGTGTCGCCGTGCAGCACCTCGACGTCCTCGAAGGGGACGCCGAGCTCGTCGGCGACCAGCTGGCTCCACGCCGTCTCGTGGCCCTGCCCGTGCGGGGTGGAGCCGGTGACCACCTCGACCTTGCCGGTGGGGAGCATCCGGATCGAGGCGTGCTCCCAGCCGCCGGCGCCGTAGGAGAGCGAGCCGAGCACCCGGGAGGGCGCCAGGCCGCACATCTCGGTGAAGGTCGAGAAGCCGATGCCGAGCTGCACCGGGTCGTTCGACTCACGACGCCGGCGCTGCTCCTCGCGCAGCTCGTCGTAGCCGAGCAGCTCCAGCGCCTGCCGGGTCGCCTCGTCGTAGTCGCCGCTGTCGTACTCGAGCCCGGCCACCGTGGTGAACGGGAACTCCTCGGCCCCGATCCAGTTCTTCCGGCGCAGCTCGAGCGGGTCCATGCCCAGCTCGACGGCCAGCTCGTCCATGATCCGCTCGATGGCGAAGGTCGCCTCGGGCCGGCCGGCGCCCCGGTAGGCGTCGGTGGGCGTCTTGTTGGTGAAGACGCCCTGGCAGTCGAACCGGTAGGCGGGGAACTTGTAGATCGCCGGGAACATGAAGGCGCCCAGGATGGGCACGCCCGGCGTGACCAGCCGCAGGTAGGCGCCCATGTCCGCGAGGATGTGGACCTTCAGGCCCAGGACGTTCCCCTCGCGGTCGGCCGCGATGTCCACGTACTGGATCTGGTCGCGGCCGTGGTGGCCGCTCATCAGCGACTCGCTGCGGGTCTCGGTCCACTTGACCGGCTTGCCGAGCCGCTTGGCCACCAGCAGGGTGATGACCTCCTCGGGCGTGACCTGCAGCTTGCCGCCGAACCCGCCGCCGACGTCCGGGGCGATGACGCGCAGCTTGTGCTCCGGGACCCCGGTGGTCATCGCCAGCATGATCCGCAGGATGTGCGGCACCTGGGTGGAGGACCACATCGTGTAGTTGTCGCCCTGGGGCTGGACGACGGTGGAGCGCGGCTCCATGAACGCCGGGATTAGCCGCTGCTGGACGAACCGCCGTCTCACCACCACGTCGGCGTTCGCGAACGCCTCGTCGGTGTTCTGACCGGTGCCTGCGTCGCCGGCGTCGAAGATCCAGCGGAAGCTCTCGTTGGACGCCACGTGGTCGTGGGTGAGGGCGGCGCCGTCGGCGAGCGCCTGCTCCATGTCGAGGACGACGGGCAGCGGGTCGTAGTCGACGTCGACGAGCTCGACGGCGTCCTGGGCGGCGGCCTTGCTGCGGGCCACGATGACGGCGACCGCCTCGCCCACGTGGTTGACCTCGTCCACGGCGACCGACGGGTGCCCGGGGTTGACCATCTCCGGCGTCACCGGCCAGGCGCAGGGGATCGAGCCCTGCTCCTCGGCGAGGTCGCGGCCGGTGAACACGGCGACGACGTTCGGCGCCGAGCGGGCCGCCTCGACGTCGATCGCGCCGAGCTTCGCGTGCGCGACCGGGCTGCGGACCACGGCGAGGTGCAGCATCCCGGGAAGCACCATGTTGTCGGTCCAGGTGGTCCTCCCGGTGATGAGGCGGGCGTCCTCCTTGCGCTTGCGGGCCTGCCCGACCTCCTTGGCCGGGGCCTCGACCGCCGGCCGGTCCTCCACCGCGGTCATGCCTGCGCTCCGAGCGTGTCCGGGGCGGCGGGGGCGCTGCCGCGCATCTCGGCAGCCGCCTGCTGCACGGCGCGGACGATGTTCTGGTAGCCGGTGCAGCGGCAGAGGTTGCCCTCGATGCCCTCGCGCACCTCGTGCTCGCTGGGGTCCGGGTTGTCGGCCACGAGGTCGATCGACGCCATGATCATCCCCGGTGTGCAGTAGCCGCACTGCAGGCCGTGCATCTCGTGGAACGCCTTTTGCATGGGATGCAGCGAGCCGTCCTGCGCTCCGTCCCCTCCCGAGATGCCCTCGATGGTGGTGACCTCGCTGCCGTCGGCCTGGACCGCCAGCACCGTGCAGCTCTTCACCGCCTCGCCGTCCAGGTGCACCGTGCAGGCCCCGCAGTTGCTCGTGTCGCAGCCGACGACGGTGCCCACCTTGCCGAGATGTTCCCTGAGGTAGTGGACCAGGAGGGTCCTGGGTTCGACGTCGTCCGTGTAGGACGCCCCGTCCACGCGCACCGAAATCTGGGTCACGGATCCTCCGCTCTGGCCACCTGGGCTCGGTCACCTGCAGCGGAGTCTTACGCAAGAAAAGTGACTTAGGCCACACTTACCTGCGCGGCGGTCGCGGGTCAGCGTTCGGCGGTGCGGTGGATCGGCCCCTCGGTGCCCGCCAGCCGCTCCCCCGAGCCGCCCCAGCGTCCGGCGATGATCTCCGCGGCGATGGACACGGCGGTCTCCTCCGGCGTGCGGGCGCCCAGGTCCAGCCCGATCGGCGAGGACAACCGGGCGAGCTCCGGCCCGGTCAGGCCTGCCTCGGCGAGCCGCGCCATGCGTTCCTCGTGCGTGCGCCGGGAACCCATCGCGCCGACGTAGGCCACCGGCAGCCGCAGCGCGACCTCCAGCAGCGGGACGTCGAACTTCGGGTCGTGGGTGAGCACGCACAGCACGGTGCGCTCGTCGATCCGCCCGGCGTCCACCTCGGCCTGCAGGTACCGGTGCGGCCACTCCACGACCACCTCGTCGGCCTCGGGGAAGCGCCGCGGCGTGGCGAACACCGGGCGCGCGTCGCACACCGTGACCCGGTAGCCGAGGAAGGACCCGACCCGCGCGACGGCCGCGGCGAAGTCGATCGCGCCGAAGACCACCATCCGCGCCCGCGGAGCGAAGGCGTTGACGAAGAGCTCCAGCTCGTCGCCGCGCCGCTCGCCGTCGTGGCCGACGTGCAGCATCCCGGTGCGGCCGGCGGCGAGCATGCCGCGGGCGTCCGCGGCGACGGCGTCGTCCAGGCGCTGCGTGCCGAGGGTGCCCGAGGCGCGGTCCGGCCAGACCACCAGGCGCCGGCCGAGCCGGTCGTCGGGGCCGGCGACGCAGGTGACGACGGCGACCGGTTCGTGCCGGTCGACCGACTGCTTGACCTCGCCCAGCTCGGGGAACGACTCCCGCGAGACCGTCTCGACGAAGACGTCGAGGATCCCGCCGCAGGTCAGCCCGACGGCGAACGCGTCGTCGTCGCTGACCCCGTAGCGCCGCAGCGCCGGCTCGCCGGTGCCGACGGCGTCCTGGGCCTCCTCGTAGACCGCGCCCTCGACGCAGCCGCCGGAGACGCTGCCGACCGCCGTGCCGTCCGGGCCGACGAGCATGGCGGCGCCGGCCGGCCGGGGAGCGGAGCGCCAGGTGGCCACCACCGTCCCCATGCCGACGGTCTCCCCCGCCTGCCACCAGCCCACCAGTTCATCGAGAACATCACGCACGCTGGATCACCCCTGTCAGCTCCTCGAACGCGGCCATGCTGTGCCCGGCGACGAAGTGGTCGACCGAGGGCAGCGCCGCCCGCATGCCCGCGGCCAGCGGTTCGTAGCCGGGCCGGCCCTTGTGCGGATTCACCCACACCACGGCGTGCGCCAGCCGCCGCAGCCGCGCCATCTGCTCCGCGAGCACCTCGGTGCCGCCCCGCTCCCAGCCGTCGCTGCACACGACGACGACGGCGCCACGGGCCGTGCCGCGCTGGCCCCAGCGGTCCAGGAATGCCTTGAGCACCTCGCCGAGCCGCGTGCCGCCCGACCAGTCCGGGATCGCGGAGCCGCCGGCGGCCAGCGCCCGCTCGGGGTCGCGCAGCCGCAGCTCGCGGGTGACCCGGGTCAGCCGGGTGCCCACGGTGAACACCTCGGTCGACGTCGGTCGGGAGCGCACCGCCACGTGGGCGAAGCGCAGCAGCGCGTCGGCGTAGGGGCTCATCGAGCCGGACACGTCGACCAGGAGGACGACGCGGCGGGCACGCGGGGCGGCGCGCCGGTGCAGCAGCCGGGTCACCTCCCCGCCGTCGCGCAGGGCGCGGCGCACGGTGCGCCCGGGGTGGACGGGGCCGGCCGGGCTCGGCCGCCGGCGCCGCGAGGGACGCATCGGCGCGGCCGGCCGCAGCACGGCGAACAGCCGGCGCAGGTGCTCCAGCTCCGCCGGGCCGAGCTCCGCCACGTCGCGGTGCCGCAGCACCTCCGCGGCGCTGGCCCGGACGGCGAGCTCCTGGGCGCCGGGCTCCGCTCCGTCGCCGGAGCCGGCGTCGAGCGGGGCCATGGCGGAGACCACCCGGCGCGCAGGCGGTGCGCTGCGCGGGGCGCGGGGTCGCTGGCCGCCGAACCAGGCGGAGAAGGCGGCGTCGTAGCGGTCCAGGTCGTCGGGGGAGGAGCAGAGGGTGAGCCGGCCGGCCCAGTAGACGTCGCCCGCGTCGAGCACGTCGAGCGCGCCCACCGCGGCGAGCATCGCCTCGACGCGGTCGGGGGACGCCGCCACCCCGGCCGCCCGCAGGGTGCGGGCGAACCCCAGCATGGTGTCCACCACATCGTGAGGTGCTGGAACGGCCCCGTCCAGAGGCTCGGCCCGAGCCTGCGAGGGGTGAGGGGGACGGGGTCCTTCTTCAGCCATCGGCGAGCACCGCCTCCACCTGCTGCCGCACCCGCTCGGTGTCCTCGCGGTACTTGAGCACCGCGCCGAGCGTGCGGGCGGCGGTGTCGGGGTCCAGCTCGCGGGCGCCCAGGGTGTGCAGCGCGGCCGCCCAGTCCATCGCCTCGGCGATCCCCGGGGGCTTGAGCAGGTCCAGGGTGCGCAGGCGGGCCGTCGCCCGGGCCACCTCGCGGGCCAGCCGTTCGGTCACCTCGGGCAGCCGCCGGCGCAGGATCGCCACCTCGCGGTCGAAGCCGGGGTGCTCCAGCCAGTGGTACAGGCAGCGCCGCTTGAGGGCGTCGTGCACCTCGCGGGTGCGGTTGGAGGTGAGGACCACCAGGGGCGGCGTCGTCGCGCGCACCGTCCCGAGCTCCGGGATGGAGATGGTGAAGTCGGAGAGGACCTCGAGCAGGAACGCCTCGAACTCGTCGTCGGCCCGGTCGATCTCGTCGATCAGCAGCACCGAGGGCGAGTCCTCGAGCGCTTGCAGCAGCGGGCGGGCGAGCAGGAAGCGCCGGTCGTAGAGGGAGGCCTCCAGCGCGCCGGGGTCGTCGGCGGCGTGCGCGGCCTCGGCGGCGCGCAGGTGCAGCAGCTGGCGCCCGAAGTCCCAGTCGTAGAGGGCCTGGCTGGCCTCCAGGCCCTCGTAGCACTGCAGCCGGTAGATCGGCCGGCCGGTGACCTCGGCGAGCGCGTGCGCCAAGGCGGTCTTGCCGACGCCGGCCTCGCCCTCCAGGAACAGCGGACGGTGCATCGCCAGGGCCAGGTACGCGGCGGTGGCCAGCCCCTCGTCGGGCAGGTAGCCGGTGCCCTCGAGCGCCGCCGCGAGCGCGTCCGGGCCGGAGAGGTCGGCCGCCGGCTCGGGCGCGACGTGCTCCGACGTGAGGTGGGTCACGTCCTGAGCATCCCACCGGTCACGGGCAGGCGACCCACTCCTCCTCGCCGTCGGTGAAGACCTGCCGCTTCCAGATCGGCAGCCGCTTCTTCACCTCGTCGACGAGGTCGGCGCAGGCGGCGAACGCCGCGCCCCGGTGGGACGAGCTGACCGCGCACGCCAGCGCGACGTCCCCGATGCCCAGCAGGCCGATCCGGTGGCTGACGGCGACGGCGTGCACGTCCTCGCGCGCGCCGAACTCCTCGGCCAGCTCGGCCAGCACCTGCTCCGCGGTGGGATGGCCGACGTACTCGAGCTCGGTGACCGAGCGGCCGCCGTCGTGGTCGCGGACGACACCGGCGAAGCTGACGACGGCGCCGGCGGCCTTGTCCGCCACGGCGTCCTCGTGCTCGGCGACGGACAGCGGCTCGTCGACGACTCTGGCCATCCGGTGCCCTGGGGTCACGGCGCCGAAGGTACCCCGGGCGGCGGCACGTCCAGATCGGCCGGATCGGCCAGGCCCGTGCAGTCGACCTCGACGACCGTCCCGGTCGCGGAGTGCTCCGCCAGGTAGCGACGGGCCCCCTCGTCGCCGACGGCGCTCCCGGCCACCCCGGCCCAGTGGTCGCGGCCCAGCAGCACCGGATGGCTGCGGACGCCGTCGTAGGTGGCCACGGCGAGCGCGTCCGGCGCGGCGTGGGCGGCGACGGCGGTCAGCGCGGCGGGCGTCATGCCCGGCATGTCGACGAGCGTGACCAGGGCCGCGTCCACGGTTCCGGGGAAGCCACGCAGGCCGTCGAGCCCGGTCCGCAGCGAGGAGGCCATGCCGGTCTCCCAGTCCTCGTTGGCCAGCACGGTCGCTCCGGTGAGGTCGGCGGTGCGCCACACGTCCACCGCCTGCGCGCCCAGGACCACCAGCACGACGTCGCACGCCGCCCGCGCCGTCCGCACCGCCCGCTCGACCAGCAGGCTGCCCTCGTACTCGACCAGCGCCTTGGGCATCCCGTAGCGACGGCCGCCCCCGGCGGCGAGGACGACGGCGGCGCAGGTCATCCCCCCACCCTCCCAGGGCCAGGATGGCCATCGTGGCCCTGGGTCAGCGGGCGTAGACGGCGACCTCGGAGGCCTTCACCGCCGCCCACACCTCCGCCCCGGGCGCCAGGCCCAGCTCGGCGAAGGCGGTCGCGGTCACGTCGGCGACCAGTGGCACCGCGCCGATCAGCTCGCAGCGCACGGTCGTCCCGTGCGGCACCGCGCCGGCCAGCCGCGAGGGCCAGACGTTGCGCGGGCTGCCCTCGGGGCGGGCCAGGTACAGCGCGACCGACTCCGGGCGCACCGCCGCGAACACCGGCCCGGAGACCTCCTCGGCGACCGCCACCTCTCCCCCGCCGTCCAGCCGCACCGTCCGGCCCGCGCCGGTGCCCGGGAGCAGGGAGAGACCGACCAGCCGGGCCACGTAGTCGGTGCGGGGGCGCCGCCCAACCTCCGTGGGTGTCCCGGCCTGCACGACGCGCCCCTCCTCGACGACGACGACGCTGTCGGCCAGCGCCATCGCGTCCACCGGGTCGTGCGTGACCAGCACCGCGCTGCCCCCGAAGTCGGCCAGGTGCCGGCGCAGCTCGGCCCGGACGGTGAGGCGGGTGCGCGCGTCCAGCGCCGACAGGGGCTCGTCGAGCAGCAGCAGCGCGGGCTCGCCCACCAGCGCCCGGGCCAGCGCCGCGCGCTGCGCCTGACCGCCGGAGAGCTCGGCCGGGCGCCGTCCGCCCAGCCCGTCCAGCCCGACCCGGGTCAGCCAGCCGTCGGCGGCTGCGCGCGCCGCCGTCCGCCGCTCGCCGCGGGTGCGCAGCCCGAAGGCGACGTTGTCCGCGACGGTGAGGTGGGGGAACAGCAGGGCGTCCTGGAACACCATGCCCAGCCGGCGGCGGTGCGGTGGCAGGAACGCGTTCCCGCCGTCCCAGACCTCGCCGTCGACGGTCACCCGGCCCGCGTCGGCCCGCAGCAGCCCGGCCAGCACGCGCAGCAGGGTCGACTTCCCGGCGCCGTTGGGCCCGAGGACGGCGAGCACCTCGCCGTCGGCCACGTCGACGTCGACGTCGAGGGCCAGCGATCCGCGCTGCACCGCCACCTGCGCGGAGAGGCTCACGGCGTGGCCCGGCCCAGCCAGCGGTCGCGCAGCAGCAGGAGCGTGGCGAGCGAGACCGCCAGCAGCACCAGCGAGAGGACGACGGCGGCCTCGGGCTCGCTCTGCAGCGCCAGGTACACGGCCGTCGGCATCGTCTGCGTCGTCCCCGGGAAATTGCCGGCGAAGGTGATCGTGGCCCCGAACTCGCCCAGCGCCCGGGCCCAGCAGAGCACCGCCCCGGCGGCGACCCCCGGCGCCACCATCGGCAGCGTGACTCGGCGGAAGGTCGTCCACCGGTCGGCGCCCAGCGTCGCGGCGACGTCCTCGAACCGGGCGTCGGCGGCCCGCAGCGCGCCCTCGACGCTGACCACGAGGAACGGCATGGCGACGAAGGTCTGGGCGATGACGACGGCGGCCGTCGTGAACGGGATGGTGATGCCGAAGGCGTCGTCCAGCCAGGAGCCCACGATGCCCTGCCGGCCGAGCACGAGGAACAGCGCGACGCCGCCGACGACGGGCGGGAGCACGAGCGGGACGGTGACCAGCGCCCGCAGCACGGTGCGACCGCGGATGCGGGACCGCGCCAGCACCCAGGCCAGCGGGACGCCGAGCACCAGGGAGACGGCGGTGGCGGCGGTGGCCGAGAGCAGGCTGAGGCGCAGCGCCTGACCGACCCCCGGCGCGGTGAGCTGCTCTCCCAGCGACGACCACGGCGCACGCACCAGCAGCCCGACCAGCGGCAGGACGAGGAAGGCGACGGCCAGCGCGGCCGGGACGGCCAGCGGCACGGGGACCCGCGCGGTGCCCGGGCGCCTCACGAGGCCGGCCGGAAGCCTGCGTCGACCAGCGCCCGCTGCCCCTCGTCGGAGAGGACCAGCTCGGCGAAGGCCCGCGCCGCCGCGAGGTTCGGCGCATCCTCGAGGACGCAGAGCAGGTAGTCGTTGACCGCCTCCTCCGCCTCCGGAAAGGGGATGCCCTCGACGTCGGAGCCGGCGCTGCGCACGTCGGACGCGTAGACCAGGGCGGCGTCCACCTCGCCGAGCTGCACCTTGGTGAGCGCGGCCCGGACGTCCTCCTCCTCGGTGTCGGGCACCGGGGTGACGCCCGCTGCCTCGAAGACCTGGTCCGCCGCGGCGCCGCACGGGACGGCGGCCGCGCAGACCGCGAGGACGAGGTCGGAGTCGGCGAAGTCCGCGAGGCCGGTCACGCCCCCGGGGTTGTCGGCCGGCACGGCGATCTCCAGCACGTTCCCGGTGAACACCTCGGGATCGGCGGCCTCGAGCCCGGCATCGGTGACCACGGCCATCTGCTGGGAGTTGGCCGAGGCGAACAGGTCCGCGGGCGCACCCTGGACGATCTGCGTGGCCAGCGCCGAGCTGCCGGCGAAGGTGAACCTCACCTCGAGCGAGGGGTTCTCTCCCATCAGACGGTCCCCGAGCTCGGTGAAGACGTCGGTGAGCGAGGCGGCCGCGAACACGGTGAGCGTGCCGCCGAGCTCCCCGCCGTCCCCGGCGACGTCGTCGCCCGAGGACCCGCAGCCGGCCAGCATGCTGACCGCGAGCACGGCACCGACCACAAGTCGCGTCGTCCGCACGGGCGGAACCCTAGCCGCTCCACCGATCCGCAGACACGGATCCGTCACGGGATCAGGGGACGTCGACGCTGACCTGCGTGGCCTTGACCGTCGCGACGGCCCGTACGCCCACCTCGAGCCCGAGCTCGTCCGCGGCCTCCCGCGACATGAGGGAGACGACGCGGAAAGGGCCGGCCTGGATCTCCACCTGCGCCATCACGGTGTCGCGCACGACCCGGGTGACGATGCCGGTCAGCCGGTTGCGCGCCGAGGACGAGCGGGTGGTGCCCGGCGCCGGCGGCTCGTGCAGCTCGGTGGCGACGCGGGCGAGGTCGGCGCCGTCGACCACGGCCGGTCCGCCGCCGTCGCGGGAGGCCGGCAGGCGCCCGCTGTCGATCCAGCGGCGCACCGTGTCGTCGCTGACGCCGAGCAGCGCCGCCGCCTCGGCGATGCGGTACGGGGCGGCCACGGGCCGACCCTAGCCCCGCCTGTGGACGACGCCCCGCCGTCCACAGCCGGGCTCCGGTGACGTCGGCAGGAGGGGGCAGCATGCCCGACGTGATCGACGACGCCTGGCTCCGGGACCTCCTCCAGCACCGGGCCGCCCTGCTCACCGACGCCGAGGTCGCGGCAGAGACAGCCACCGCGCTGGTGGCGCACGGCGTCGACCTCGACGCCGACGGCCTGGTCACGCAGACCCTGCTCGATGCGCTGGACGGGACGTGGGAGCGCGGCTGGCAGCCGGCCGACGTTGCGCACGTGGCCCGCCGGAAGGCGACCGCCGGGTCGGTGCCGCTCGCCCTCGCGCTGATCGCCGAGCACACCCGCCGGACATCGGCCGTCGAGCGGGCGCCGGACACCTGGGTCGACCAGCTGCGCGAGCTCGGCGCGCTCGGCGGGGCGCCGACGGAGGACGGCGCAGTGGTGGCCGCCTGGCAACGGACGGAGCGCCGCTCGCCGGCCGAGTCGTGGCGCATCGCGCTGCAGCTGCTCGGGACGTTGCGCAGCACCGCACGGATCGAGCTGCTCGTGCCGCCGCCGTCGCGCTGGGGCGCCGCCCGGCGGCGTGCCGACGGGCCGGTCACCGGTGGCGACGACCGGGCGCTGCGGGTCATCCGCGGACTGCTGGCCAAGGCCGAGTCCACCGAGTTCGCCGAGGAGGCCGAGGCACTGACCGCCAAGGCCCAGGAGCTGATGACGCGGCACGCGGTCGATGCGGCGGTCCTGCATGGCGACCTGTCCCCCGGTGACGTCGAGACCCGGCGGGTACACGTCGCGGACCCCTACGTGCGGGCGAAGGTGCAGCTCCTGGGGGTGGTCGCGGAGGCCAACGACGTGCGGCTGGTCTTCTACCAGGGGCTGGGCATCGCCACGGTCGTCGGCGGGCGGGCCGACCTCGACGCGGTCGAGCTGCTGTTCACCTCGCTGCTGCTCCAGGTCGCGCAGGGGCTGGCGGCCGCCGAGCAGCACGCGGGGCGGTACGCGTCGCCGCGGACGTTCCGCCGCGCGTTCCTGCTCGGCTACGCGCACCGCATCGGCGAGCGGTTGCAGGACGCGCGCCGGCGCGCCACCGCCGAGGCTGCGGCCGAGCGCGCGGTGGACCTGCGGCCGGTGCTCCGGTCGAGGCGGGAGGCCGTCGACGCCGCGGTCGCCGAGCTGTTCCCGAAGCTCCGGACCAGCCGCAGCCGCGCCTCGGTGGACGCCGGCGGCTGGCACGCCGGCCAGACCGCTGCCGAACGCGCCGACGTCGGCCCGCGCCGCTCGCCGCTGACCTGATCCGCGCCGGTCAGGAACGGTGAATTCGCCGTACCGGTTCCGGGTGAGGCCCGGCGCGGTTTGTCGATCTCTCGCCCAGGGGAGAGGAAGCCGGTGCCGCGCGCCTCTGCCGAAACCCTCCCCGACGACGACCCCACCGACGAGAACCCGGCAGGCGCGACCGCGTCCGTCCGCACCCGCCGCATCCGCCGGATCGCCCGCGAGGTCCTCGGCTACGAGACCTTCCGCCCCGGGCAGGAAGAAGCCATGCAGGCGGTGGTCGGCGGCCGGGACACCCTCGCGGTGCTGCCCTCCGGCGCCGGCAAGACGGCCATCTACCAGGTCGCCGGGCAGCTGCTCGACGGCCCCGTCGTGGTGGTCTCGCCGCTGATCGCCCTGCAGCGCGACCAGGTGCTGCGGCTCACCG
The DNA here is from genome assembly GCF_900102425.1 of Blastococcus aurantiacus. Taxonomy (GTDB): domain Bacteria; phylum Actinomycetota; class Actinomycetes; order Mycobacteriales; family Geodermatophilaceae; genus Blastococcus; species Blastococcus aurantiacus. Next base: position 35,171 of record NZ_FNBT01000006.1, on the reverse strand, counting down.
AGCTCGAGGAGGAGGCCGGGCGCGCCGCCCAGCTGAACTCAACGCTCTCCGCCGGCGACCAGCGCGAGGCCCTCGAGGGCATGGGTGACGGAACGGTCCGCTTCCTCTTCCTCGCCCCCGAGCAGCTGGCCAAGCCCGACGTCGTCGACGCCCTGGCCGCCGCGCGCCCGGCGCTGTTCGTCGTCGACGAGGCGCACTGCGTCTCGGCCTGGGGACACGATTTCCGCCCCGACTACCTGCGGCTGGGCAACGCGATCGAGCAGCTGGGCTCCCCCACGGTGCTGGCCCTCACGGCCACGGCCGCCCCGCCGGTCCGCGCGGAGATCGTCGAGCAGCTCGGCATGACCGACCCGGCCATCGTGGTCGCCGGCTTCGACCGCCCCGAGATTCGCCTCGAGGTCGACCACCACGCCGACGCCCGCGGCAAGGAGCTCGGAGTGCTCGACCGGGTGCTGGCGGAGATCGGCGAGGGGCGCGGCCCGGGCATCGTCTACAGCGCCACCCGCAAGGGCACCGAGAGCATCGCCGCGGAGCTGCGGGGGCGCGGGCTGCGGGCCGGTCACTACCACGCGGGCCTCAGCAAGAGCGACCGCGAGGACACCCAGCGGGCGTGGATGGACGACGAGCTCGACGTCGTCGTCGCCACCACCGCCTTCGGCATGGGCATCGACAAGCCGGGTACCCGCTTCGTCATCCACGCCGAGCCCGCCGACTCGGTGGACAGCTACTACCAGGAGATCGGGCGGGCCGGCCGCGACGGCGAACCGGCGCTGGCAGTGCTCGTCTACCGGCAGGAGGACCTGGGGCTGCGCCGCTTCTTCGCCGCCGGCACCCCGGCCGAGGAGGAGCTGCAGCAGGTGGCCGGGCTGGTGGCCGCCGCGCCCGCCGCCGGCCTCGAGGACGGGGTGGACGTCAAGACCCTGCGCGAGGAGACCGGCCGCGCCGCCAGCCCGCTGGTCCGCGACCTCAACCTCCTCGAGCAGGTCGAGGCCGTCGTCGTCGACGAGGACGGCGCCGCGCACCCCGCGGAGGGCGCACCCAGTCCCGGCGAGGCGGCTGCGGCCGCCCGCGAACTGGCCGAGCAGCGGGAGAAGGTCGACCAGAGCCGCGTCGAGATGATGCGGGGCTACGCCGAGACCACCGAGTGCCGTCGCCAGTTCCTGCTCGGCTATTTCGGGGAGCAGCTGGACGAGCCGTGCGGCAACTGCGACAACTGCTCCAGCGGGGCCGCCCTCGAGCACCCCGGGGCCGACGACTACGACGTCCCGTTCCCCGCGGAGACACCCGTCGAGCACAGCGAGTGGGGCAACGGCGTGGTCATGCGCGTCGAGGACGACCGGATCACCGTGCTGTTCGACGAGGTCGGCTACAAGACCCTCGCGCTGGCCGCCGTCGTCGCCAACGACCTGCTGCGGATCCGCGGCTGAGCCGTTTCGAGCTGCGGACGTCGTCCGCGGCCTTGATCATCAGCACGACGGCGGGTCGGCGCCTGGAGCAGACGGGCCGCGACCCAGGAGAAGGAGTGCGCACGTGAAGGTCCTCGGCATCAACGCGATCTACCACGACCCGGCGGCGGCCCTGATCGTCGACGGGAAGGTCGTGGCCGCCGCGGAGGAGGAGCGGTTCAGCCGGCGCAAGCACGGCAAGCGCCCCCTGCCGTGGAGCGCGTGGGAGCTGCCCGAGCTGTCCGCTGCCTGGTGCCTCGCGGAGGCCGGCATCCGTCCCGAGGAGCTCGACGCGGTCGCCTACTCCTTCGACCCCGGGCTGATGACGACGCCCGAGGACACCGGCCTGTTCGACGACGGCGACACCATGCGGAAGAAGTACGCCGAGATGGCGCCGGACTTCCTCGCGCACGCGCTGCCGGGGCTCGACCCGGCCAAGGTCCGGTTCGTGAAGCACCACGTCGCGCACGCGGCGTCGGCCGGGCTCGCCGCGCCGGACCACGCGGGCCGGCGCGACAACGCCGTCCTCGTGCTCGACGGCCGCGGCGAGGCGCACAGCCACCTGGCCGGGCGCTACGTCGACGGGCAGCTGGAGATCCTGGCCGGCCAGGCGCTCCCGCACTCCCTCGGCCTCATGTACGAGGAGCTCACCGACCACCTCGGCTTCCTGCGCAGCTCCGACGAGTTCAAGGTCATGGCGATGGCCTCCTACGGCAAGCCGCGCTTCACCGGCGCGCTGTCCGAGCTCATCCGCGCCACGGACGACGGCGGCTTCCGCACCGAGAAGATCGACTTCACCGAGTTCGCCCCCCGGCTGGGCAAGGGCGACCAGTGGACCGAGGCGCACGCCGACCTCGCCGCGAGCATCCAGACGCGCCTGGAGGAGGTGCTGGTCGACCTCGCCCGCTGGGTGCACGCGCAGACCGGCGAGAAGACGCTCACCCTGGCCGGCGGCACCGCGCTCAACTGCGTGGCCAACACCCGCATCCTGGCCGAGAGCCCGTTCGAGCAGGTCTGGGTGCAGCCCGCCGCCGGCGACGCCGGCACCGCCCTGGGCGCCGCCCTCCACGTCGCCCGCGAGCTCGGCGAGGACACCCAGCCGATGCCGGGCGCGGCCCTCGGGCGCGGCTGGAGCGACGACGAGATCGAGCAGGTGCTGCAGACGGCCGCCATCGACTACGAGCGCCCCGACGACGTCGCCGAGGCGGTCGCGGAGGTGCTCGCCGACAACGGCATCGTCGCCTGGTTCCAGGGCCGCAGCGAGTACGGCCCGCGCGCGCTGGGGCACCGCTCGCTGCTCGCCCACCCGGGCCACGAGGCCAACCTCGAGCGGATGAACAACGTGAAGGGCCGCGAGCAGTTCCGTCCCGTGGCGCCCATGGTGCTGCTGGAGAAGGCCCCGGAGATCTTCAGCCGGGGCCCCATCCCCTCCCCGTACATGCTCTTCGTGCACGACGTCGCCGAGGAGTGGCGCGACCGCATCCCGACGGTCACCCACGTCGACGGGACGGCGCGGATCCAGACGATCGATCCCGACAGGCAGCCCCTGGTGCACCGGATGATCTCGGCCTTCGAGCGGCGCACCGGGATCCCGGTCGTCGTCAACACCAGCCTCAACACCGCGGGCCGGCCGATGGTGGACGACCCGCGGGACGCGCTGGAGTGCTTCGGCTCCGCTCCGGTCGACCTGCTGGCGATCGGCCCGTTCGTCGTCCGCCGTGCGAAACCGACGTCCCGCACCGGGGAGTGAGCCGGGCCGGGTCACGATCCGGCCACACGACCGGGTGACCTGCGTTACCGCAGGTCGGGACGGGGTACCGGAGGGTTCCCGCCGCCCTCGGGCGGCACCGACTCTCAGGAGGACCAAATGGCCGCATCCGCGGACCGCAGTGGGACCGGACGCGCCGGGAAGACCTGGCCGGAGCTGCTCGGCCTGGCCTTCGGCGCCATCTACCTGCTGATCGGCATCATCGGCTTCTTCATCACCGGGTTCGACAACTTCTTCGGCAACGAGGCCGCCCCGGGCGTGCACCACGCCGACGAGAACTTGCTCGGCTTCATGATCAACCCGATGCACAACGTCGTGCACATCCTGATCGGCGCCGCCGGTCTGGCCCTGTCCCGCACGCTCGCGGGCGCCCGTACCTACGGCTGGCTGCTGGCCGTCGGCTACGGCGCCGCGTTCGTCTACGGCCTCATCGCCGTCGGCAAGGACTGGGACTTCCTCAACCTGAACGCCGCCGACAACGTGCTGCACATCCTCACCGCGATCGTCGGTCTGGTCATCGCGCTGGGCCCGGTCCGCGACCACGTGGACACCCGCCGCACCGTCTGATCGAACCCGCAAGACCGGGCCGGGTCCGGGCGTCCCTCGAGGACGCCGGGGCCCGGCCCGCTCGCATCTGCGGGGTCACGCCCGGTGCGACGTGAGCCATTTCCGCGTCTACCGTGCCGGGCATGGACTTCGCCCTCTCCGCCAAGGCCGAGGACGTCTGCGCGCGCGCCTGGGACTTCATGCGCGAGCACGTCTTCCCCGCCGAGCCCGTGTACGACCGGTGGCGCGCCGAGCGCGGCCACGGCGACCACGGGCATCCGCCGGTCCTGGAGGACCTCAAGGCCGAGGCCCGCAGGCGCGGCCTGTGGAACCTCTTCCACCACGAGGTCGGCGGGCTGACCAACCTCGAGTACGCCTCGGTCGCCGAGATCACCGGCTGGTCGCCGGTCATCGCCCCCGAGGCCATGAACGTGGGCGCGCCCGACACGGGCAACATGGAGACGCTCATGCTCTTCGGCACCGAGGAGCACAAGCAGCGCTGGCTGGCCCCGTTGCTCGAGGGCGAGATCCGGTCGGGCTTCGCCATGACCGAGCCCGACGTCGCGTCCTCGGACGCCCGCAACATCCAGACCTCGATCGTGCGCGACGGCGACGAGTACGTGATCAACGGCCGCAAGTGGTGGACCTCCGGCGCCGCCGACGAGCGCTGCCAGATCTTCATCGTCATGGGCAAGACCGATCCGGACGGCCCGCCGCACCGCCAGCAGTCGATGGTTCTCGTCCCCCGGGACACCCCCGGGCTGGAGATCGTCCGCCACCTGCCGGTGTTCGGGTACCAGGACCAGCACGGCCACTCGGAGCTGCGGTTCACCGACGTCCGCGTGCCGGTGGGCAACATCCTCTCCGGCGAGGGCGACGGCTTCATGATCGCCCAGGCCCGGCTGGGCCCCGGCCGGATCCACCACTGCATGCGGGCCATCGGCATGGCCGAGCGGGCACTGGCGCTGATGGTCGAGCGGAGCAAGAGCCGGGTGGCGTTCGGCCGCCCGCTGGCCGAACAGGGCACCGTCCGCGAGGCCATCGCGCTGTCCCGCATCGAGATCGACCAGGCGCGCCTCTACGTGCTCAAGACCGCCGACCTGATCGACAGGTACGGGGCCAAGGGCGCCCGCACCGAGATTTCGGCCATCAAGGTGGCCGCGCCCAAGGTGGCCCTCGCCGTCATCGACCGGGCCATCCAGGTGCACGGCGGGGCCGGCGTCAGCGACGACACCGTCCTGGCGCGCTTCTACGCCAGCGCCCGCACCCTCCGGATCGTCGACGGCCCCGACGCCGTGCACATCCGCGGGGTGGCAAAGGAGGAGCTGGCGCGCGAGCGCCCCTTCACCGGCTGAGCCGCCGGGCGGCGATCGCTACGGGGCGATCGTGCCGCCCAGCGCGCCGCCGGCCAGCTTGGCCATCAACTGCGTCCGGTCGAGGCCGACGCCGGCCAGCGCGTCGGCGTCCCGCTCCGTGTCGATCCGGTCGGGCAGCTGCGCCTCGACCCGGTCGGCGGTGTCGTTGTCGCCCTCGGTGCGCAGCACGCGCACCAGTTCCTGCCTGTCGAGTTTCACGGCGGCGAGTGTGGCCCCCGTCACGTCTGACCACAACGGTGAGAGCGCTCGGACCCCTGATCGTCGGTGGACGGGTGCATGCTGCGCCCGTGCCGCACGATGCCGAGGTCGACTCCCTGCTCGCCCAGCACACCCCTGAGGTGGCGGTGGCAGCGCGGCGCGTGCGCGCGGCTGTCCTGCACGGTCGGCCCGACCTGACCGAGCGGGTCCGCGACGGCTGGCACTCGATCAACTACCGCGACCCGGCGGCCGGTTTCGTGTGCGCGATCTTCCCGATGGCCGACCGTGTCCAGCTCGTGTTCGAGCGCGGTGTCCTGCTGCCCGACCCAGCGGGACGGCTGACCGGTACCGGACGCCAGGTCCGCTCGCTCGAGTTCACCGACGCGAGCCAGGTCGACGACGGCGTTGTCCAGGAGTTCCTCGACCACGCCGTCGAGATCGGCGCGGGGCTCCGCGCGCGCTGAGACTCAGCCGCGGGAGTCCGCGCGGCGGACGAGGAAGGCCCCGACGCCCGCGACCACCAGACCGCAGAGCAGCTGCGCGATCCCGACGCCCGCCTGGTCGCTGCTGAACCACGTCACCGACGACAGCAGCAGGACGACGGCGACGCCGAGCACGAACAGGCCGACCAGCCGCGCCCGGTCCTGTTCGGGCGAGCGCCGGGGGGAGCGGTCGGGCGAGCCGGAGGTCATGCCCCCCGGTCTACCAGAGCAGGGCCCGGCTCGAGGTGCGGGGCATCAGAGCCTCTTGACCAGCAGGATCTCGTCCCGGTCGTCACCGACTGCGACGCGGATCGCCCCGGGCAGTCGCCCCACCTCGGTGTAGCCCAGGCCGCGGTAGAACGCGTCCACCCCCGTGCCCCCGCGGGCGGTGAGGTAGACGAACTCCCAGCCGCGGTCCGCGGCGATGCGGTGTACGCCCTCCATGAGGGCCCGGCCCAGCCCGGCGCCCTGGCGGGACGGGTGCACCTGCACCCGCAGGACCGTGCCCCAGTGCCGGCGCAGCGGGGACGACGACCCGACCAGGGCCGCGAAGCCGGCCGTCGCGCCGTCCACGGTGAGCACGCACAGCACGTCCCGCCCGGAGGTCACGCCCTCCAGCAGGCGCTCCAGCACCGGCGCGACGTCCCCGGCGACCACCGGCGGCACGAAGCCGACGGCGCCGCCGGCGTTGCTGACGTCCACCCAGCAGGCGAGCAGCTCGGCCCGGAGCCCGTCGTCGACGACGGTCACGGGGCGGACGTCGACGGCGGGCACGCCGGTCATTCTCCCGCGCCGCTTCCAGCGGGGCCCCGGGGGTTGTCATGCAAGCAGTTGCTTGCCTATGGTTCCGGGTGTGGGCGACGTGTTCCGGGCCCTCGCCGATCCGACCAGGCGCGCGATCCTCGACGAGCTGCAGGAGCGGTCGGGCCAGACGCTGTTCGAGCTGGTGAGCCGGCTGGTCATGCGGCACGGCCTGACCAGCAGCCGGCAGGCCGTCTCCCAGCACCTCGACGTCCTCGAGGCCGCCGGCCTGGTCCGGACCCGGCGGGAGGGCCGCTACAAGTTCCACGACCTGGACACCGCACCGCTGCGCGCCATCACCGACCGGTGGCGCATCGACCCCCAGGAGGACCCGTGCGCATCACCCTGACCAGCGTGTTCGTCGACGACCAGGAGAAGGCGCTGCGGTTCTACACCGACGTGCTGGGCTTCGCGGCGAAGAACGACGTCCCGATGGGCGAGCACCGCTGGCTGACCGTCGTCTCCCCCGAGCAGCCCGACGGCGTCGAGCTGGTCCTCGAGCCCGACGAGCACCCGGCGGCCCGGGCCTACAAGCAGGGCCTCGTCGCCGACGGGATCCCCTACAACTCCTTCAGCGTGACCGACGTGCAGGCAGAGTACGACCGGCTGTCCGCCCTGGGCGTCCGCTTCACCCAGCCGCCCACGCGGATGGGGCCGGTCACGACCGCGGTGCTCGACGACACCTGCGGCAACCTGCTCCAGATCGCCGCGATGTGAGTCCGGCGGGAGCGGCTCAGTCGCCGGCTGTCGGCGGCTTCCCCGCGAGGAGCGCGAGGGCGGCCGCCTCGCGGTCGTAGGCGCAGGCGTCGCGCACGTCGCTCGGGGCGGCCAGCGCGGCCAGGTCCTCGTCCGTCAGCGGGGTCGTGCCGCCCACCGGTGCGTCCGTCGGGCCTCCGGCGACGGCGTCGTCCCCGGGAACCGTGCCGCCCGGGGCCTCGTCCCCGGTGTCGTCGGTCTCCGCCGGCGGGTTCAACGCCAGGAACACGATGCCGCGGATCCGGTCGTAGTCGGGGTAAGCGGGGTCGATCACCGAGTTGTCGAAGACGACGCTGCGGATGTCGGCGTCCTTCACCAGGAACGCCAGGTCGACGAAGTCGTCCAGCGCCGAGCGCGGGATGTCGGTGAAGACGACGTCCCGGGTGGTGCGGGCCAGCTCCTGGTACTTGCGCAGCATCGTGATGGGGTCGGCGGCGTCGACGATCGCGTCGATCGTGCAGCGCTGCCGGTCCATGCGGTCGTAGTCGGTGAGGTTGTAGCGCCCGCGCGCGAACTCCAGGGCAGTGAAGCCGTCCAGGCGCTGGTCGGGCCCCGGGGCGATGTAGTCGTCCGGCGGGATGCGCAGCGTCGGCTCGCCGCCGATCGGCACCCAGTAGTTGACGTTGACCGTGATGCCGCCGAGCGCGTCGACCAGCCGGCTGAAGCCCTCGAGGTTGATGAGGACGTAGTAGTCCAGGCGCAGCCCGAGCGCCTCGCCCACGCCGAGCTTGAGGAAGTCGGCCCCGGGGTTGTCGGTCGGCCCCAGGACGTCGGGGTGCATGGCCGGGCCGTTGCGGTAGACGGCGTTGAGCAGGCTCTCGCTCTCGCTGCCGGCGTCGAAGCCGTCGGGGTAGAGCTCGGCCAGCGGGCTGCTCGGGGGGAAGGGCAGGTCCTCGAGGTTGCGCGGCAGGCTGAACAGCGTCGTGTCACCGGTGTCGGTGTCGATGCTCGCGACGATGACGCTGTCGGTGCGCACGCCCTCGCGTCCCTCGCCGCCGTCCCCACCGAGCAGCAGCACGTTGACCCGCTCCTGGTCGCCGAACGGGTCCGGGTCGTCGTCCTCCACCGTCGCCGAACGCCCGTCGTCGGGGAAGACGTCGGCGATGAGGTCGCGCCCCTCGAGCGCGAACCGGCCCGCCAACGCAGCAGGGAGGACGGCAGCCGCCAGCAGCAGCACCACCACGACGCCGCCCGCGGCGCGTTGCCCGCGGCCGGTGCCACGGGGGACCAGCAGCAGGTGACCGGCGACCACGACCGCGGCCCACAGCACCGTTCCGACGCCGATGCCCACGACGATCCACAGCAGCGAGGAGGTGTCCGCGGCCGCGCGGAGCGCTGACCGCTGCCCGCCGGTGGCCAGCCAGATGCCCGTCGCCGCGAGGACCACGAACAGCGCGAGGACGACGCCGCCGAGCACGCGCCGCCCCGTCGCCAGGAAGCCGGTGCCGGGCAGGAGCGCGTTGAGCACCGTCCACCCGAGGGCACTGCGGAAGCTCCCGGCGCGGTGCGGTGCCCGGCGGGTCGAGCGCTGCGAGGAGGAGGACCCGGGCGCCGCGGGAGTCGGCTCGACCGGCGCGTCGGACGTGCCGCTCACCGGCGGATCGGCGCGGTCGGAGCCCAGGTCACCCCGCCATGCTCCCACCGATGGCGGTTCAGGGTCGCGCTGCGGGGGCGCCCCCACCGGGAACCCCCGTCCGGGCGACACGCCGACGACCAGGGTGGGTGCGTGCGGACGCCTCCGAACGGGCACTCACCGTGCACGCGACCCGGCGGTTACGGGCGCGTAGGTTACGACGGCGTAGGTCGAGTCCACCCTGGAGGTCACCATGGCGAAGACGTCCCCGCAGGCAGCCGTCCTCACCGAGCTGGAACCGGTGGTGGCCCAGAACCTGGACCGGCACATCCGGATGGCCAAGGAATGGCACCCGCACGACTACGTGCCGTGGGACGAGGGGCGGAACTTCGCCTTTCTGGGCGGCGAGGACTGGTCGCCCGAGCAGTCGCGGCTGGACGCGACGGCCAAGGCCGCGATGTTCGTCAACCTGCTCACCGAGGACAACCTGCCCAGCTACCACCGGGAGATCGCGACCCGCTTCGGCCGGGACGGCGCCTGGGGCCAGTGGGTGGGCCGCTGGACGGCCGAGGAGGGCCGGCACGGCGTCGCGCTGCGCGACTACCTCGTCGTCACCCGCGGCGTGGACCCGGTCGAGCTCGAGCGGGCGCGGATGGACTACATGACCACCGGCTACGACTCCGGGGACAAGAGCCCCCTGGAGGCGGTGGCCTACGTGTCCTTCCAGGAGCTGGCGACCCGGGTCTCGCACCGCAACACCGGCCGGGCCACCGGCGACCCGATCGCGGACAAGCTGTTGGCGCGCATCGCGACCGACGAGAACCTGCACATGATCTTCTACCGGAACCTGGTGACGGCGGCGTTCGACATCGATCCGGACGAGACGATGAAGGCCGTGGCCCACGAGGTCATGCACTTCGAGATGCCCGGGGCCAACATGGCCAACTTCCGCAAGAACTCCACGATCATCGCGAAGGCCGGCATCTACGACCTGCGGCTGCACCACGACGAGGTCGTGGCGCCCATCCTGCGCACCTGGAAGGTCTTCGACCGCAGCGACCTCGGGCCGGAGGGCGAGCAGGCCCGGGAGCAGCTGGCGGAGTTCCTGGCCGGCCTCGACGCGCAGGCGACGAAGTTCGTGGAGAGCCGCGAACGAATGCGCGCCCGCATGGCGGCCAAGGGCGAGACGCCCGTCCAGGTGTGAGGGTCCTCGTTCCGTAGGGTCGGGAGCCATGCGGCTGGCGACCTGGAACGTGAACTCGATCCGCACCCGGGCCGACCGGGTGGCCGCCTTCCTGGAGCGGCACGGCGTCGACGTGCTGGCGCTGCAGGAGACCAAGTGCCGGGACGACCAGTTCCCGGAGATGGTCTTCGCGCCCCTGGGCTACGAGGTCGCGCACGTGGGCCACTCGCAGTGGAACGGCGTCGCGATCCTGTCCCGCGTCGGGCTCGACGACGTCACGACCGGCTTCCCGGGCATGCCGTCGTGGTCGTCGAAGGAGGGTGTGGACCCGGCCCCGGAGGCGCGCGCCCTCGGCGCCACGTGCGGCGGCGTCCGGGTGTGGAGCCTGTACGTGCCCAACGGCCGCACGCTCGCCGATCCGCACCTGCAGTACAAGCTCGAGTGGCTGGAGGCCCTCCGGGTCGCCGCCGGTGGCTGGCTGGCCGCCGAGCCGGAGGCGCCCATCGCGCTGGTCGGCGACTGGAACATCGCCCCCCAGGACGACGACGTCTGGGACATGTCGGTCTTCACGCACTCCACCCACGTCTCGCCGGCCGAGCGCGCCGCGTTCCAGGGCGTCGTGGACGCGGGCTTCGCCGACGTGGTGCGGCCGCTGGCACCGGGCCCCGGCGTCTACACGTACTGGGACTACACGCAGCTGCGCTTCCCGCGCCGTGAGGGCATGCGGATCGACTTCGTGCTGGGCTCCCCCGCCTTCGCCGGCCGGGTGGACGGCGCGTTCATCGACCGCGAGGAGCGCAAGGGCAAGGGTGCCAGCGACCACGCCCCCGTGGTGGTCGACCTCACCCCCTGACGGGACCGCCCGGGGCCGGCCCGGTGTTGTACGAGGTGATGCCTCCCGTCGCCGCTCCCTCCGCCGCTCTCACCGCCGTCGCCCCCGCACCCACCCGCCTGTGGACACCGAAGCGCGTCCTGGTCACCCGCTCGGCCGCCGAGCGGCCCTACGGGCAGTACGTGCTGGGCCGGCTGGAGCAGGCCGGGGTCGAGGACGTCGAGCTGCTGCAGGGTGACCGGCTGCCCAACCTGCGGGGCGACGGCGACCGTGCCGCGTTCATGCTCGCGAAGAACACCATGGCGCTCGTGGTCCCCCCGGCGTCGCTGCGCCGGCTGCAGCCCATCGCGCCGTCGGCGGACTGGCGGTTCGACCTGGCGCAAGGCTGCCCCGCGCATTGCTCGTACTGCTACCTGGCCGGCTCGCTGTCCGGGCCGCCGATCACCCGGGTCTATGCCGACCTCGACGAGGCCCTCACCGGCCTCGACGCCTACGTGGGCCGGGGCTCCGTCACCTCCGGCACCGCCGAGCGCGGCGGCGAGGGCACCACCTTCGAGGCCTCCTGCTACACCGACCCGCTCGCCCTGGAGCACCTCACCGGCGGGCTGGCGCGGGCGATCACCCGCTTCGGCACCGCCGAGTGGTCCGGCCCCGTCCAGCTGCGGGCGACCACCAAGTTCGACGACGTCGCCTCGCTGCTCGACCTGCCGCACGGCGGCCGCACCCGGCTGCGCTTCTCGGTCAACGCCGCCTCGGTGGCCCGCCGCTTCGAGGCGGCCACGAGCCCGGTGCCCGGCCGCCTCGCCGCCCTCGGAGCGGTGGCCGCCGCCGGCTACCCGGTCGGGGTCACCATCGCGCCCATCATGCCGGTGGACGGGTGGCAGCAGGAGTACGGCGACCTGCTGGACGCCATCGCCGCCGTCCTCCCGCCGGGCACCGACCTCACCGTGGAGTGCATCACCCATCGCTTCACGCCGGGCAGCAAGGCGACGCTGACGGAGTGGTACCCGCGCAGCCGGCTGGAGATGGACGAGGGACAGCGGACGACGAAGCGCGGCAAGTTCGGCGCCGTCAAGCACGTCTACCCGAAGGAGACGATGGCCGAGCTGCGCGGCTGGTTCCAGGACGCGGTGGCCGCCCGGCTGCCCGGCGCCCACCTCCTCTACTGGACGTAGCCTTCCCTCCCGTGCTCGTCCTTCTGCCGCCGTCGGAGACCAAGCACCCCGGTGGGGACCGCGACCCGCTCGACCTGGCCGCGCTGACCGCTCCGGAGCTCACCGGCGTGCGCACCGAGCTGGTCGAGACTCTGGTGAAGCTCGCCGGCGACGTCCCGGCGTCCCGCGCGGCGCTGGGCGTCTCCGAGAAGCAGGACGACGAGATCGCCCGCAACGCGGCCCTCTGGACCGCTTCCACCCTGCCGGCGATCGAGCGGTACACCGGTGTGCTCTACGACGCGCTCGACGTGCGCTCGCTGACCCGCGCCCGGCGGGCCCGGGCCGATGCGCGGCTCGCCGTCGGGTCCGCACTGTTCGGCCTGGTCGCCGCGACCGACCGGATCCCCGCCTACCGTCTGTCGGCCGGGTCGGCGCTGCCCGGCCTGCCGACGCTGCGGGCGGTGTGGCGACCCGCGCTCTCCCCCGTGCTCGCGGCGCTCCCCGGCCTGGTCGTCGACCTCCGCAGCGGCTCGTACGCGGCGCTGGCGCCCGTACCCGGCGCGGTCACCGTGCAGGTGCTCAGCGAGCGGCCGGACGGCACGCGGGCGGTCGTCAGCCACTTCAACAAGGCCCACAAGGGACGGCTGGCCCGGCTGCTGGCCACCACCACCGCGGAGCCGGACGACGTCGTGGGGCTGCGGCGACTGCTGAGGCGGGCGGGGTTGCACGTGGAACACGACGGCGACACCGCCCTCACGCTGGTCGTGCCTGCGGTTTGACGGCGACACCCGGAGGGGTCGGTTGCACCGCGCCGCCGCCGTGACATAACTTCTCCGGACGGCGTGCGGCTCGAACAATCTGGCCTTGCCTGACGGACCCGGGGCGGACCCGGGCAGAAGGGCTCTCCGTGCATCCATCCCCCGACCGGACGACCGCCGCGGACGGCGATCCTTCGGTGGCAGGGGCGCGTCCCGATGCGGCCGGGCAGGTCGCCGACCTTCGCCGCCGACTCACCGCGCTGCAGCACCAGTACGAGACCGAGCGGCTGCGCTGGGAGCTGGCCAAGGAGGCCGGAGAGGTCGGCACCTTCGACTTCGAGCCGGCCACCGGTCTGCTGCTGTGGGACGAGCAGCTGCAGCGGATGTTCGGCTACGACCCGGCCACGTTCGACCAGTCGCTGGACGCGTTCACCGCCCGGGTGCACCCCGACGACGAGCGCTGGCACGCCGATGCGCTGCAGGCCAGCGTCGACACCATGGGCGAGTACGACGTCGAGTACCGGATCGTGCTGCCCGACGGGGAGACCCGCTGGATCCACGCGCGCGGCCGCCATCTCCCCGGCCCCGACGGGCGCACCGACCACCTGATCGGTGCGGCGTACGACACCACCGGCGAGCGGGAGGCCTCGACCCGGGTCACCCGCGTGCTCGAGGCGATGCCCGCCGGCTTCTACTCGCTGGACCGGGAGTGGCGGTTCACCCACGTGAACGCCGAGGCGGAGCGGCTGCTCGGCCAGAGCCGCGACGAGCTGCTGGGGAAGGTCCTCTGGAAGGTCTTCCCCGCCACGATCGGGAGCGTCTTCGAGGAGAGCTACCGCAAGGCCGTGGACGCCGGCGAGCCGGTGGCCTTCGACGCGTACTACCCCGCCCCGCTGGACGGCTGGTACGAGCTGCGCGCCTGGCCGACGCCCGACGGGCTGTCGGTCTACTTCCTGGAGGTCACCGAACGCCGGAAGGCGCAGGAGCGGGCCGAGCGCTCGACCTACCAGCTGGCGATCCTGGCGCAGGTCAGCGCCGAGCTGGCCGGCACGCTGGACACCGTCGTCGCCACCGCACGGCTACCCCGCCTCGTCGTCCCGGCGCTGGCCGACTTCTGCGTGATGACCGTCATCGGCGCCGACGGGGCCCCGCGGGACGTCGGTAGTTGGCACGTCGATCCCAGCACACGCCCGCTCCTCGAGCGCTACCGCGAGGTCCGGCTCGACGCGATGCCGATGACCGCCCCGGTGGCCCGCGCGCTGCACACCGGCGAGGCGGCGACCTTCCGCGGCGACGACGTCCTGTCCGTGCTGCCCGAGGGGCCGGCCCGGGAGCTGCTGGCCCTGCTCGCGCCCGAGACGGAGGTGGCCCTCCCGCTGCGCGCCCGCGGGCGGACGGTGGGCCTGCTGACGCTCTTCTACGCGCCCGGTCACGCCCCGAGCGCGGACGACGTCACGGTCGCCCAGGAGGTGGCCGACCGGGCGGGCCTGGCCCTGGACAACGCCCGCCTCTTCAGCGCCCAGCAGCAGCTGGCCGAGGGGCTGCAGCGGAGCATGCTCACCGACCCGCCGGAACCCGACCACGCGGAGATCGCCGTCCGCTACCTGCCGGCGGCCGAGGCGGCCCGCGTCGGCGGTGACTGGTACGACGCGTTCCTGCAGCCTGGCGGCACCACGATGCTGGTCATCGGCGACGTCGTCGGCCACGACACGGAGGCGGCGGCCGCGATGGGGCAGCTGCGCTCGCTGCTGCGCGGCATCGCCACCTACAGCGACGCCCCGCCGGTCGAGGTGCTGCGCGGGCTGGACGCGTCGATGGCGACCCTTCGCGTGGGCACGCTGGCCACCGCCGCCGTCGCCCGGTTCGAGCAGACCCCGGAGGAGGTCGGGCGCGGGATCACGCGGATGCGCTGGGCCAACGCCGGGCACCTGCCGCCGCTGGTGATCAACCCCGACGGCAGCGTCGCCGAGCTGGCCCCGTGGGTGGGCGACCTCATGCTCGGCGTGGACCCGACCACGACGCGGCACGAGTCGGTGGTCACCCTCGACCGCGGTGCCACCGTGCTCCTCTACACCGACGGCCTGGTCGAACGGCGCGACGCCGATCTCGACCAGGGCCTGCTCCGGCTGCGGACCGCCCTCACCGAGCTCTCCGGGCTGCCGCTGGACGAGCTGCTCGACGAGCTCATCGAGCGGCTGGTCCAGGGCCGGCCGGACGACGACGTCGCGCTGGTCGCCGTCCGGCTGCACCGCCAGGACCGGCCCAGGCCGGCCGAGGCGGGGCCCAACATCGTGCCCCCGACGGTGCCGCCGGACCCCGCCGGCACCTGACGGTGCCGGCCCCCCTGCGGCTCAGGCCTTGTCGCGGCGGACGGTCGCCTTGCGGCCCTTGATCATGGTGGCCTTGAGCGAGCTGATGACCTCGTTCGCGGCGGGCTCGGGCACCTCCACCAACGCGAACCGCTGGTGGATCTCGATCGCGCCGATGTCGCGGCCGGTCAGCCCGGTCTCGCCGGTGATCGCGCCGACCAGGTCGCCCGGGCGGATCCCCGCCTCGCGGCCCAGACCGACGAACAACCGCGCCGTCGGCCCACCCGGGGTCCGGCGGGCCGGCCGCTCGCCACGGGGACCGGCAGGACCGCGGCCGGCGTCGCGGTCGGTGCGGAAGCCGACCTGCGGGATCTCCTCGTCGTCGTCGGCTCCCCCGGCCGCCTCGTGCGCGAGCTTCACCGCGGCCAGCGCCACCTCCATGAGGTCGAACTCGTCGGCCAGGGTCTCGACCACGACGCGGAAGCGGTCCAGCTCGTCACCGAGCAGGCTCTCGCGCAGCGCCGCGCGGGTCAGGTCGAGCCGCCGGGCGCGCAGGTCGGCCACCGTGGGCACCGTCTGCACCGAGATCGTCGCGCCGGCGACCTTCTCGATGGTCTTGAGCTGCCGGTGCTCGCGCGGCTCGGCGAGGGTGATGGCGACCCCCTCGCGCCCGGCGCGGCCCACCCGGCCGATGCGGTGCACGTAGGACTCCGGCGCCGAGGGGACGTCGTAGTTGACGACGTGGGTGAGCTGCTCGATGTCCAGACCGCGGGCGGCGACGTCGGTGGCGACCAGGAGGTCCGCCGTCCCCGAGCGGAGCCGGGCCATGACCTTGTCCCGCTGCTCCTGGCTCATCCCGCCGTGCAGCGGCTCGGCGCGGTAGCCGCGGCCGTTGAGCGTCTCGGTGAGGGTGTCGACCTCCTCCCGGGTGCGGCAGAAGACGATGGCGGCCGTGGGCGCCTCGATGTCGAGGATGCGGCCCAGGGCGGCCGGCTTGGCTGCCCGTGGGACGACGTAGGCGGTCTGCCGCACGCGCGGGGACGAGCCGGCGGCGGCCTGCTCGCGCGCGATGGTGATGCGGGCGGGGTCGCGCAGGTGGCGGCGGGCCAGCGCGTCCAGGCGGCGCGGCATGGTCGCGGAGAAGAGCACCGTCTGCCGCTGCTCGGGCGTCGCGTCGAGGATGGCCTCGAGGTCCTCGGCGAAGCCCATGTCGAGCATCTCGTCGGCCTCGTCGAGGACGACCGTGGCCACCTCGTCGAGCCGCAGGCTCCCCCGGTTCAGGAGGTCCAGCGCCCGGCCGGGCGTGGCGACGACGACGTCGACCCCCGCCTCCAGCGACCGGAGCTGCCGGACGATCGGGGCGCCGCCGTACACCGGCAGCACGCGGGCGCCGAGGTCCTTGCCGTAGCGGTGGAACGCCTCGGAGACCTGCACCGCCAGCTCGCGGGTCGGCACCAGCACGAGCGCGACCGGTGCCCGCCCGCTGCGGTGCGCCTCGAGGTGCTGCAGCACCGGGAGCGAGAAGGCGGCGGTCTTGCCGGTGCCGGTCGCCGCCTGGCCGAGCAGGTCCCGCCCGTCGATCACCAGCGGGATGGCCTCGAGCTGGATGGGGGTGGGCTCCTCGTAGCCGAGGGTGGTGAGCGCCTGGAGGAGCTCAGGGCGGAGCCCTAGCTCGGCGAAGGTGGGGCCGTCCTGATCGGTGTTCATCACCACCCATGGTCCCTGTCCGCACGCGGGACCACCCTCTGACCCCCTCTATCACTCTCTAGCGGCGGCGCTAGACCGTCCGAGAGGGCGTCAGACGGGGCGCGGCACGCGGCGCGCCTCGCGTCTCCGGCGCAACCCACGCAGGGTGCGGACGGCGACCAGCAGCTCGGCCAGCTCCTGCCGGTCGCCCCCGGCGATGTCGGCGAGCTGTGCGGCAGCCCGCCCCTGCGCTGCGTCCCAGCTGTCGGCCCAGGTCGCGACCAGCGCGTGCGGGTCCTCGTCGTCGCTGCTGCGCAGTCCCAGCACGTCCTCGGTGAGCGAGGCCTGCTCGAGGGCGAGGTCGTCCCGCAGCGACGCGCGGGCCATCGACGGCCAGCGCCGGTCGCGCGGCAGCGCGGTGATCAGCTCCCGCAGCGGCACCAGGCCCAGCCGCTCGGACAGGCACTGCATAGCGCGACCGGCCAGCTCCACAGGCGCCCCGGTCCGCTCGGCGACGACGGCGAGGTCGAGCGCGGCGGGCATCAGCGGAGCGGCGGCGACCTCGGCGGCCAGCTCTCCCGGCACCCCGGCGTCGCGCAGTCGCCCGGCCCGCGCGGTGTACGCGTCTGCCTCCGCGCCCAGCAGCCAGCCGGGCAGCCCGGCGCGGACGGCCGCGACCGCGGGGCCGAACCGTTCCGTCACAGCCCCCAGCGGGAGGGGTGGTTCGACGGTCACGTCGCGCTGGCGCAGCAGCCAGCGCGTGCCGCGCTCGGCCAGGCGGGTCGCCTCGCCGCGCAGCTCCACCTGGACGGCGGCGGTCACCTGGTTGTCCAGCGGCCGGACGGCGTCCCACATCCGGTCGACGTCGAAGACCGCGCGGGCGACGGCGTGCGCCCGCACGACCGTCGCCGGGGGCACGCCGCTCTCCTCCGACAGCCGGTACAGCCCGGTCACCCCGGCGACGTTGACCGCCCGGTTGGTCAGCGCGGTCGCCACGATCTCGCGGCGCAGCGGGTGCGCGGCGACCGCCTCGGGGAAGCGCTCGCGCAGGGCGCGGGGGAAGTAGTCGACGAGCAGCCGGTCCAGGGCCGGGTCGTCGGGCAGCGACGAGCCCAGCACGGCGGCGTCGGTGTCCAGCTTGGCGTAGGCGAGCAGCACCGAGAGCTCGGGTCCGGTCAGCCCCTGGCCGTCCCGGCGCCGCTCGGCCAGCTGCCGGTCGTCGGGCAGCGCCTCCACCGCCCGCTGCAGCCGGCCGGAGCGCTCCAGGGCACGCATGAAGCGCTGGTGGGCATCGAGCAGGCTGCGCGCCGAGGCCGTCTCGGCGGCCAGCGTCGCGTTCTGCGCGTGGTTGTCCGTGAGGACGGCGGCGGCCACCTCGTCGGTCATCTCGCCGAGCAGCGCGGCGCGGTGCTCGGCGTCCAGCGCCCCGCGGGCGACCACCGCGTTCAGCGCGATCTTGATGTTGACCTCGTGGTCGGAGGTGTCGACGCCCGCGGAGTTGTCGATGGCGTCGGTGTTCACCCGCCCGCCGGCCAGGGCGTACTCGATCCGGCCGCGCTGGGTGAGCCCGAGGTTGCCGCCCTCGCCGACGACCCGCACCCGCAGCTGGCCGCCGTCCACCCGGACCGCGTCGTTGGCCTTGTCCCCCACGTCGGCGGCGCTCTCGCCTGCCGCCTTCACGTAGGTGCCGATCCCGCCGTTGAACAGCAGGTCGGCCGGTGCCAGCAGGATTGCGCGGATCAGCTCCTCCGGGCTCAGCGCGCTGATCCCCTCGGCCAGGCCCAGCGCCTCCCGCATCTGGGCGGGGACCGGCACCGACTTCGCCGTCCGCGGCCACACCCCTCCCCCGGCGCTGATCAGCGCGGGGTCGTAGTCCGCCCACGAGGAGCGCGGCAGGTCGAACAGCCGCCGGCGTTCGGCGAAGGACGACGCCGCGTCAGGGGACGGGTCGACGAAGACGTGCCGGTGGTCGAAGGCCGCGACCAGCCGGATGTGCTCGGACAGCAGCATCCCGTTGCCGAACACGTCGCCGGACATGTCGCCGACGCCGACGACGGTGAAGTCCTGCCGCGCCACGTCGAGGTCGAGCTCGCGGAAGTGCCGGGTGACCGACTCCCAGGCACCGCGGGCGGTGATGCCCATGGCCTTGTGGTCGTAGCCGACCGAGCCGCCGGAGGCGAACGCGTCGCCCAGCCAGTAGCCGCGCTCGACCGAGATCGAGTTGGCCAGGTCGGAGAAGGTCGCCGTCCCCTTGTCGGCGGCGACCACGAGGTAGGTGTCGTCGCCGTCGTGGCGCACGACGCGCCCGGCCGGGACGACGGCGCCGTCGACCAGATCGTCGGTGAGGGAGAGCAGCGCCCCGATGAAGATCTTGTAGCAGGCCTGCCCCTCGGCGAGCTGGGCCTCGCGGGAGGGGTCGGCGGGCGGCCGCTTGACGACGAAGCCGCCCTTGGCGCCGGTCGGCACGATGACGGTGTTCTTGACCATCTGCGCCTTGACCAGGCCGAGGACCTCGGTGCGGAGGTCCTCCCGGCGGTCGGACCAGCGCAGCCCGCCGCGGGCGACGGCGCCGAAGCGCAGGTGGATGCCCATCACGCGCGGCGAGCTGACCCAGACCTCGCGGGCCGGGCGCGGCTCGGGGAGGTCGGGCACCGACGCCGGGTCGAGCTTGAGCGCCAGCACGGGGTGCGGCGGCGCGGACATGGCGTAGTACGTCGTGCGCTGGGTGGCGGTGATCGCGGCCAGGAGCGAGGAGAGCACCCGGTCGGCGTCGAGCGACTCGACCTCGCCGATCGACCTCCGCAGCGACTCGGTGAGCACGGCCTGCCGCTCATCGCGGTCACCGGTGCTGCGCGGTGAGAACCGCGCCTCGAAGAGGGCCACCAGCCGCGAGACGACGTCGGGATGGGCAGCCAGCGTCGACTCGACGTAGGCCTGGCTGAACGGCAGCCCCGCCTGGCGCAGCCACTGCACGTAGGCCCGGACGACGCCGACCTGCCGCCAGTTGAGCCCCGCCAGCATGACCAGCGCACCCAGGCCGTCGTCCTCGGCGTCGCCGCGCCACACCGCGCCGAGGGCGTCGGTGAACCGCTCGGGCAGCGAGCGGAGCAGCGGGAGGTCCACCGCGGGGACGGCGACGCCGAAGTCGTAGATCCACGACCGTGCGCCACCCATCCGGTCGATCTCGTAGGGCCGCTCGTCGACGACCGAGACGCCCATGTGCTGCAGCAGCGGCAGCACGTCGGACAGCAGCAGCCGCTCCCCCACGCGGTAGACCGTCAGCCGGCGCTCCCCGGGCCCGGCGCCCGGCGGCGTCCACAGCCGGAGCGCCAGCTGCCCGGGAGCCAGCCCCTCGAGCCGGGCGAGGTCGTCGACGGCCCGCTCCGCCGGGAAGTCGTCCTGGTACGCGGCCGGGAAGGCGTCCGCGACGCGGGCGAACAGCTGCTCGCCGTCGGCGCCGTGGCGGGCGACCAGCGCGTCGGCGAGGTCGTCGGTCCAGCTACGGGCGGCGGCCGCCAGCTCGGCCTGGAGCGCTTCGGCGTCGACCGCCGTGGGCCCCGGCCGGCCCGTGCGGCTCACCGGCAGTCGGACGACGAAGTGCAACCGCGCCAGCACCGACTCGGTCGACCGGGCGGTGTACTCGATGCTCGTGCCGCCCAGCCGCTCCAGCAGCAGCTGCTGCATGCGGGTGCGCACCTCGGTCGTGTACCGGTCGCGCGGCAGGTAGACCACGGCCGACCAGAACCGCCCGGTCGGGTCCTGGCGCAGGAACAGCCGGGTCTGGCGCCGCTCCTGCAGGTGCAGGACGGCGTCGGCGACCGGCAGCAGCTCGTCGGTGCCGACCTGCAGCAGCTCGTCCCGGGGATAGGTCTCCAGGACCTCGAGCAGCTCCTTGCCGGTGTGGCTGTCGGCGGGGACGCCGGAGCGGGCGATGACCTCGGCGACCCGCCGCCGCACGAGCGGCACGTCCAGCACGCTGGCGGTGTAGGCGCTCGAGGGGAACAGCCCGACGAAGCGGTGCTGCCGGTGCCCGTTCCCGTCGGCGCGGGGAAGGGTGAGGACGACGAGGTCGAGCCAGGCCCGGCGGTGCACCGACGAGCGGCTGTCGGCCTCGGTCACGGTGACCAGGTGCCGGCCGGGCACCTGCGCCGCCTCGGGGGGCGGCGAGGGGGCACGCTGGTCGGTGTCGCTGCGGAGCACGCCCAGGCCGCTGCCGGGCACGGGCCGGGAGCCCGCGGGCTCCTCGCCGGCGATCAGGTCCACGTCACGGGCGCCGAGCAGGACGACGTTGCCGTCGGCCAGCCAGCGCAGCAGCGCCGCCGCCTCGACCGGGTCGTCGGCGGGATCGGCGCCCGGGGCCGGTGCGACGTCGCCGGCCCGCTGCTCCAGCGTGCCCGCGAGGTCCAGCAGCCGGGCGCGCAGGCGCGGGCCGTCCTCGTGGACGGCCCGGACGTCGTCGAGCACGGTGCGCAGGCCGGCGACGAGGTCCGCGACGGCCTCGTCGTCCAGCGGGCCGTCGAGCACGACCGCCATCCACGACTCGGCGAGGGCGTCCGCGCCGCAGCCCTCCGGCCCGGCGCTGTCGCAGAAGGCGAGGAGCCGGCCGCGGACGTCGCGGCGCACCACCAGGACGGGGTGCACGACGTGCGCGATGCCGACGCCCTGCCGTACGACCTCGGCGGTGACCGAGTCGACCAGGTAGGGCATGTCGTCGGTGACCAGCCGGACCACGGCGACGCCGTCGCGCGACCGGACGACGTCGACGAGCGCGCCGCCGGTCGGGCGGGTCCCGGCCGCGGCGACGTGGCCGAGCGCCAGCTCCGCCAGCTCGCGGGGCTCGCGGGCCAGCACCTCGGCGGCCGGCTCGCTCCAGTAGTACCGGCGCAGCAGCGCGGGGACGTCGTCGGCGGTGCAGCCCGCGGGGTAGTCGGCGTCCGACCCGAGGGCGTCGACCGCGGAGCGTGCCGCCTCCTCCAGGAGTCGTCGCTTCTCGTCGCGGGCGGCTTCCAGCGCGGCCAGCTCGGTCAGGGAGCCGGTCGTGGTGCCGCCGTCCGGCGCGCGCGCCGGGGTGTCCGGGACGACGCCGGTGGTGCTCGGCATGGCCGCGACGCTACTGCGCCCGGAGGGCCCCGGCTCGGCGACGGGCAGGGAGCGGGATCAGCGGTCCAGCACCTGGTCGGCCGCCCACCCGGCGAGCGCCAGGATCAGGCCACCGAGGACCGCGGTGCCGAAGCCGTCGATGGTGAGCCGGTCGGTGATCGCGGCGGTCAGGCCGAGCAGCGCGGCGTTGACCACGAGCAGGAACAACCCCAGCGTGAGCACCACGAAGGGCAACGACAGGAGCCGCAGGACCGGTCCCACGATCGCGTTGACCACGCCGAAGATGAGTCCGATCCACAGGTAGGTGCCGTACTCCCCCAGCGGTCCGTCGGGGTTCGGGACGATGTCGAGGCCCGGAAGCACGTCGAAGTAGGTCAGCGCGTAGAAGACCGCTCCGAGGATGACCACCTTGAGCGCGAACTTGATCACGGCGCCGACGCTAGCGCCCCGCCGCTCCCGACTGGGGGACATCGAGGCGTCTGACCGTGTCTAGCGCATCGGCTAGACGCTGGCAGACGACCCACGACAGCGCCATGATCCTTCCGTGACCCCTCTCGACCACGGGCTGCTCCTGCGCGCGCCGGCGTGGGCACGCGTGTGGGCGGCGGTGTTCCCGGCCCTCTTCGCGGCCGTCCTCGTCTTCGTCATGCGCTCCGACGAGCCGCCGGTCCTGGCGCTCGCCGTCGCCATGGTCGGACCACAGGCTGCAGCGCAGCCACGTCGCCTCGGTCGAGGTGGGACGGCTGACGGCAGCGACCAGCCACGCGGTGACTCTTCGCCTGCGGGACGGATCCGCGGTGCGGCTGGACGCCACCGAGGCCCCGTTCGCCGGCCCCTTCCGCTCCCGGCTGGAGCGGCAGGCCGACGAGGTCCGCTCCTGGGTGTCGGGGCAGCCCCAGCCCTACCGCTGGCCACTCGCGACACGCGCTAGGCCGTTCTACCGATGTCTAGGACGGCGGCTAGACGACGGCATACCGTGCTCGACATGGATCCGGTGCGGAACCCCTACGCCCCCGGGGCCGGTCAGCGCCCGCCCGAGCTGGCCGGCCGGGACACCGAGCTGTCCGCCTTCGACGTCGTGCTCGAGCGGATCGCGCACGGGCGCCCCGAGCGCTCGCTGGTGCTGACCGGGCTGCGCGGCGTCGGCAAGACGGTGCTGCTCAACCAGCTGCGCTCGGCGGCCATCTCCCGGGGCTGGGGCACCGGCAAGATCGAGGCCCGCCCGGACCAGTCGCTGCGCCGGCCGGTCTCCTCCGCGCTGCACATGGCGCTGCGCGAGCTGGGGCCGCGGCACGGCGACCAGGAGTCGGTGGCCGAGGTGCTGGGCGTGGTGAAGGCGTTCGCCCAGCGGGTCGCGCCGGCCGACGCGAAGCTCCGCGACCGCTGGCAGCCGGGCATCGACGTCCCGGCGGCCACCGGGCGGGCCGACTCCGGCGACATGGAGATCGACCTGGTCGAGCTGCTCAGCGACGCCGCCGGGGTGGCCGCCGACATCGGCAGCGGGATCGCGCTGTTCATCGACGAGATGCAGGACGTGCAGCCCGACGACGTCTCCGCCATCTGCGCCGCCTGCCACGAGCTCTCCCAGCAGGGCGCGCCGCTGATCGTCGTCGGCGCGGGACTCCCCCACCTGCCCGCCGTGCTCTCCGCGTCGAAGAGCTACTCCGAGCGGCTGTTCCGCTACCTGCGGATCGACCGGCTGGAGCGCGACGCCGCCGACCGCGCGCTCATCGCCCCCGCCGAGCGGGAGGGGGTGGAGTTCGCCCCCGGCGCCCTGGACGCGCTCTACGAGGCCGCCGACGGGTACCCCTACTTCGTGCAGGCCTACGGCAAGGTCACCTGGGACGTCGCCGCCTCCTCCCCCATCACCGCCGAGGACGTCGCCATGGCCGCGCCGGTCGCCGAGACCGAGCTGGCCGTGGGCTTCTTCGGCTCCCGGTACGACCGCGCCACCCCCGCAGAGCGCGAGTACATGCACGCGATGGCCGAGCTCGGCGGGCCGCAGGGCGCGGCCGTCGCGACCTCCGAGGTCGCCGTCTCCCTCGGGCGCAAGCCCGCGTCCCTCTCCCCCGCCCGCGACTCCCTGATCAAGAAGGGGCTCGTCTACTCCGCCGAGCGCGGGCAGATCGCGTTCACCGTGCCGCACTTCGGCCGCTACCTGCTGCGCCACCCCGACTGATGAACGGCATTCCCCGTGCCGGCGTTCAGGGCACGGGTAGCGCGGGCGGCAGCACTTCGGGGCCGGCCGCGGCCGGGCGTCCGGCGCCCAGCGGGTGCACCCGGACGGCGAGGACGGCGACGTCGTCCTCGACGTCGGGGCCCAGCATCTCGGCCAGCAGGCGGGTGCACAGCGCGTCCAACGGCAGGCCGGCCGACCGCCCGACCAGGTCGCGGAGCAGGTCGCGCCCCTCGTCCAGCAGCATCCGGCGCCGCTCGAAGAGCCCGTCGGTGAACAGCAGCAGGGTGCTGCCGTCGGGCAGCGGGCAGAGCTCGTCGGTGCGGGGCCCCAGCCAGCCGATGCCCACCGGCGGCCCAACCGGCGCCGTCAGGTCGAGCACCGTGCCGTCCTCCAGCAGGAGCAGCGGATCGGGGTGTCCCGCGGTCGCCCAGCGCAGCCGGCGGGCGGGCCGGCCGTCGGTGTCGACCCCCACCTCCACCCGGGCCACGAGCGCCGTGGCCATCGCCGGCACGTCCAGGCCGACCACGGCGTGGTCGACGCGGCGGAGCAGCTCGGCGGGTGCGTCCACCCGGTCGTAGCCGATGCCCCGCACCAGCGTCTTGACCTGGCCCATGGCGGCCGCGGCATCGATGTCGTGGCCCATGACGTCACCGATGACCAGCACCGTGTCGCCGTCGGGCTGCAGGAAGGCGTCGTACCAGTCACCGCCGATGGCGATCCCCTGCGTGGCCGGCCGATAGCGCACCGCCAGCTCCAGGGTGTCCGGCTGCACCGGGGGCGAGAGGAGGCTGAGCTGCAGCCGCTCGGCGACCTGCTGCTGCGCGGCGACGAGCCGGGCGTTGTCCAGCGCCAGCGCGGCCCGCCGGGACGCGATCTCCGCCGTCCGCAGCTCGGCCTCGGTGTGCGGGCCGCGGTCGGCCCCGTTCACCAGGGTGAAGCCACCGATGACCTCGCCACGGGCGACCAGCGGGAACCCGGCGACGGCGGACGGCGCGAGCGGCGCCAGGGCCTCGCGGGCCTCCTCCACCAGGACCATCGACCGGACGATCTCGTCGGTGAGCCGGGGGATGACGACCGGCCGCGGGTTGCGGAGCATCGCCGGCACCGGCGCGGTCGCGTCGTTGGTGGCCACGCGCAGGTCGGCGTACCGGTGCATGTGCGGCACCATCGCCGCGTCGCGGTGCGCGCGGCCGACGTCCCGTCGCGTCCCGTCGGGGTCGACGACGCTGACGATGCACCAGTCGGCCAGCTGCGGCACGACCAGCTCCGCGAAGCGCTGCACCGCCTCGTCCGTGTCGTACGTCGAGGTCATCGCCAGGTTGATGTCGCCCAGGAGCATGAGGTGCCGGCCGGCCAGCTCGGCCTCGTAGGCGGAGGCGGCCGCGGCCGCGGCCGCCTCCTCGCGCGCGTCGACGGCGGCGGCGCGCTCCTCGGCCACGCGCCGCTGCTCGGTGACGTCGTCGTAGGTGACCACCAAGCCGGCCCCGGTCAGGAACGCGTCGGCCCGGAACCACCTGCGCAGGGGGCCGAACCAGGCCTCCGTGGAGCCGCTCCCGCCGGTGCGGCGCACCTCGCGGTAGAGCCGCTCGAACGGACCGCCGATCGCCTCGGGGAACTCGACCCAGATGTCCCGGCCGACCAGCTCCGCGACGGTGCGCTCGAGCACCTGGGCGCCGGCCGGGTTGACGTAGCGGAAGCGCCACTGCTCGTCCAGGACGAACATCGGCCGCAGCATGCCCTCGACGGCCTGCACGAGCAGGTCGGCCGGCACGCGCGCCGCTTCCTCCGGGATCACGGGCCCACTGTGCCGCATGGCCTCGTGGCCGGCGGCACACCGAGAGCAGGGGGAGGCCGGAATTCACCCGTGGTGGCCACCTTCCCGGCCTCCGTGGGCGGACGCACCGGGCCGGCGGTTTCCCCTTCCGCGCTCGGGGCACTCAGCGGGGTGTCCAGCACAGGGCAATCGAGGGGGAGGCATGGGGCGTCGTCCGTCATGGCCGATGAGACCGCTGCCGGACGGGCGCGGCGAGGTGTGGCGCTGGGACCTCCGGGCGCTGGGTGAGCTCCCCGCTGCCAGGGCCGGGCTGCGGGCCAGGCTCGGCCACGCCGGTTTCCCGCCCGCGGACGAGGACGAGTCCGCCGAGCAGCTGGTGATGGCCTTCGACGAGCTGGCCTCGAACGCGCTGCGGCACGGCGAGTCCCCGGTGGTCGCCACCGTGGTCGCGGGGACCGGTGGCTGGCTGCTGGACGTGAGCGACCGCGCCCCGGAGGCGATGCCGGCACCGGCGGTCGGCCGTGATCCCGCTCAGGGCGGCATGGGACTGCACCTGGTGGCGCGGCTGTCGGTGGCGCACGGCTGGTACGTCGACGAGGGCACCAAGCACGTGTGGGCCTGCCTGCCGAGCGAGCTGGCCGCCCACCAGCCGGTGTCCGCCTGACCCCGCACAGCGCCCGGGGCGGCGGGAACCTGGGTTCCGGCGCCGCCCCGGGGCGTCTGCGGGTGGTGCTCTACGGCAGGACGAGGCTGAGCGCGCCCTTGCCGTAGGTGGGGATCTCGATCGCGAGGTCGACCCGGTTGAACGCGGCGAGCATGCCGGCCAGGTCGCCGGGCAGATCCTCCCCCGGGGCGTAGAGCTTGTGCAGCTTGGAGTGGGGCGCTCCCTCGGCGTTGAACAGCGCCGAGAGCACGTTGACCACCTCGTGCAGCGCCTCGATCTGCATGCCGGTCAGCTCGCCGTCCTCCTCGACGGCGTCCTGGCAGCCGCCGGGAGGCAGCAGGGCCAGGGCACCGCCGGTGTAGGCCGACGCACCCAGGTCCATCAGGCACAGGGCGTTGACGTTCATGTGCGGGTCCACGTACACCGCTACGGAGACCGGGCGGTCGGGAGCCGGCGTGACCGGGGCGCCCGGGGTGACGTTCACGGGCTTGCCCACCAGGCCGGTCAGCATGTCGCGGACGTCCTTGGCCGCGGGCAGCGGCACGGTGCCGGCGGCGGTCATGCGATCACCCCGCTCAGCGCCTCCTGGAACGTGTCCTCGTTGAACGGCTTGGCGATGAGGAACAGCGCGCCGGCGTTGGCCGCCTTCTCCCGCATCTCCGGCGAGCCCTCCGAGGTCACGAACCCGAACGGGACGCTGGACCCGGACGAGCGGAGCGCCTGCAGGCACTCGATGCCGGTCATGTTCGGCATGTTCCAGTCCGACAGCACCAGGTCCGGCTTCTCCGACCCCACCTTGGCCAGCGCGTCCGCGCCGTCCTCGGCCTCGACGATCTCGTGGTCGTCGAAGCCCGCCTGGCGCAGGGTGCGGATGACGATCTGCCGCATGACGCGGCTGTCGTCGGCGATCAGGATCTTCACAGCTGTACCTCGTTCTTCCGGCAGTAGGTGCGGGGTCAGTGGGCAGGGAGCGCCGGGAGCGCGCCCTGCACGGAGATGGAGACGGTCTCGCCGCGCCACAGCAGGTCGACGCGGCAGACGTCGTCGGGGTTGCGGGGAGCGGGTGCCTCGCCCACGTCGGGCAGGCTCAACCCGGAGGAGCCGGGCAGCGCGGCCTTGACGTTGCCGCCCACCACGTTGGCGATCTCGCCGAACGCGTCGGCGACGTCCTCGTCCTCGAGCACCTCGGGGGAGTGCTCCTGCAGCAGTGCGCGGGTGAGCTCCTCGGCGGTGCGGCGCCCGGTGGTGAGGACGACGCTGCCGGTCCACGGGCCGACGACGTCGACCCAGCTGGACACCGGGTCGGTGACGGGCTCCCCCGGCAGCGGGACGAGCACCTCCTCCTCGCCGACCAGGGCGATCCAGGCGTCCTGCGCGATCGACTCGATGGTGGCCCCGTCGATCAGCTCGGTGATGACCGGGCGGCTCTCGGCGCCGCGGCGGCGCTCGCCGGTGTCGATGGTCGTCACAGCACGGCCTCCTGGGGGAGCAGACCGAGCAGCGCGAGCTTGTCGCGGATGGCGTCGGCGGTGAACGGCTTGATGACGTACTCGTGGGCGCCGGCGGCCAGGGCGCGGACGATCTGCGTGTGCTCGCTCTCCGAGGTCACCATCATGATCGTCATCGCGCGCCAGGCGGGGTTGGAACGCACGGCGGAGACGAACTGCAGCCCGTCCATCACCGGCATGTTCCAGTCCACGCAGACGAGCTCGGGCACCCAGCCGCCCTCCAGGACGTCGAGGCCTTCACGGCCGTGGCCGGCCTGCTGGGTCTCGTAGCCGAGCCCCTCCAGGATTCCGGTGACGATCCGGCGCATGGCGCGGGAGTCGTCGATAACCAGAGCACGCATTACTTCCCCTTCAGCGGGCGGTAGGCGGAGCTGCGGCCGACGACGACCCGCTCCCAGGAGTCGTCCACCCCGAGCGTGGTCTCCGCCGCGCCGAGGAAGAGCCAGCCGTCGGGGCGCATCACGTCGCGCACCCGGCGGAGGATCGCCTGCTTCGTGGGCAGGTCGAAGTAGATGAGGACGTTGCGCAGGTAGACCACGTCGAACGGGCCCATGCGGGGCAGCGGAGCGGCGAGGTTGCACTCGGAGGCGGTCACCATCCGGCGCAGCTGCGGGGCGACCTCCCACTCGTTGCCGGCCCGCACGAAGTGCCGCACGAGCATCGGCGCGGGCAGACCCCGGTTGACCTCGAGCTGGCTGAAGCGCCCGGCGCGGGTGCGCTCGACCATCTCCCGCGAGATGTCGGTGGCGGTGATCGCGACCCGGGACGCGGCGTTGGGCAGGGCGTCCTCGAGCAGCATGCCGATCGTGTACGCCTCCTGCCCGCTCGAGCAGGCAGCCGACCAGATCTGCAGCCGCTCGCTCGGGCCGCGGGCGGCCAGCAGCGACGGCAGCACGGTGGAGGTGAGGGCCGTGAAGGGATCGCCGTCACGGAACCATGACGTCTCGTTGGTGGTGAGGGCTTCGACGATCGCCCGGGTGTTGTCCGGGCTGGGCCGGGTGCGCACGCTCTCCACGAACTGGGAGACGTCGGTGAGGCCGGCCTGGCGGGCGATCGGCAGGAGCCGCGCCTCCACCAGGTACTCCTTGCCGGGCTGGAGCACGATCGCGCTCTCGCGGTGCACCAGCTGGCGCACCCAGTCGAAGCTGGTCGTGGTGAGGGTCATCGCGTGCCTCCGGTGAGGGCGGTCGTACCGGCGACAGCCGGAAGGCGGGTGGGCGCGACACCGGAGAGGTGCCGCATGATGGCGTCGGCCACGCGGTCGAGCGGGAGGATCTCGTCGGCGAAGCCGGCCTGGCTGACGGCGCCCGGCATGCCCCACACCACCGAGGTGGCCTGGTCCTGGGCCAGCACGCTGCCGCCGGCGGCGCGGATCTCGCCCGCCCCGTTGCGGCCGTCGGCACCCATGCCGGTGAGCACCACACCGAGGACCGCACCGTCGTAGGCGGTCACGGCTGAGCGGAAGAGCGGGTCGACGGCCGGCCGGCAGAAGTTCTCGGGCGGGCCCTGGTGCAGGCCGGTGGTGTGCGTGCCCCGGCCGGGGCGCACGACGAGGTGGTGGTCCCCGGGGGCCAGGTGCACGGTGCCGGGCTGCAGCGGGACACCGTCGGTGGCCTCGACCACGCGCAGCGCGCAGAGCCGGTCGAGGCGCTGGGCGAACTGGCGGGTGAACACCGGGGGCATGTGCTGGACCAGCAGGATCGGCACCGGCAGCGACGCCGGCAGCTGCGGCAGCAGCTTGGACAGCGCCTCCGGGCCGCCGGTCGACGAGCCGATCACGAGCACCGCGGGCTTCTTGCCGGGGGCGCTGCGCGGCGCCGGGGGGCGCGGCGGGGCGACCGGTGCGACCGACCGGACGGGGCCGGTGGTGACCGGGCGGCCGGTGAGCGCCTTGATCTTCGGGATGAGCTGCTCGCGGACGCTCTCCATCGACTGCGCGACGCTGCCGACGTTGGCCGGCTTGGTGACGTAGTCGTTCGCGCCGGAGGAGAGGGCGTCCAGGGTCGCCGTGGCGCCGCGCTCGGTGAGCGTGCTGAACATGATGATGGGGACGCGGTTGCGGTTCGTGCGGATCGCACGGACCGCCTCGATGCCGTTCATCTCCGGCATCTCGATGTCCATCGTGATGAGGTCGGGCTTGAGCTGCTCGAGCTTGCTCAGCGCCACCTTGCCGTTGACGGCGGTCCCCACGACCTCGATGTCGCGGTCCTCGGACAGCACGTCGGTCACGATCTTGCGGACGACGACCGAGTCGTCGACCACCAACACCCGGATCGGGTTCACGTGCGTCCTCCTGGTTCCTGCCGGAATGCAGCCCGACAGGCTGTTCACTGCAGTATCGGCACCGATTCACGCCTTCTTGAGCGGGATCGGTCGCGTCCAGCGGAACGGTGTCCGGGGCTTCCCCGTCGTCCCGTCCGCACCAGAAGCATCGGCTGCCCCAGCCGTTTCAGGAAGGGGGCGGGGATAACCGTTACGCAATTCCCGGGTCACCGCAGGAATGGCGGTCGAAATAGCATTTCGGTGCTTTGTCGACACCGCGGAGAGGGTGACCAGGTACCATTTCCTGGCACGCCTCCGACCTGCACGTTCCGCCGTCCGCGGCGGTGGGGCCGCCCCGCCGGCGACGCCGGCGGGCGGTCAGGCGGAGCGGGTGAGAGGCGCGCGGAGGACGGTCAGTGCGCCCTCGTCGAGCAGGTCGCCCATGGCGATCCCCTGCACGCAGCCGGCCACGGCGTTCCAGACGCCGGCCGCTCCGTCGTGCCGGTCGAAGCCGGCGTCGAGGAAGGCCTGGACGGCGTGCAGCTGCGCGGTGGCGAGGACACGGGTGCGGCCCGACACGTGCGCCGCCCAGGAGGCCTCGTGCATGGCCGCGGCCCAGGGCCGCCGTTCGGCCCGGCCCTCGTCGACCGCTGCGCGCCAGCGCGCCCGGCCGGCGTCGTCGAGCCCGCGCAGCCCGTCGAGGAAACCGGCGAGATCGGCACCGGCGGCCCCGAGGTCCAGGCTCTCCGGCCCGGCCGGGGGAGTGCTGTCGGCCACGCCGTCGTAGGAGGCGGTGAGCTCGCGTCGCACCAGCGGGGGGAGCACGCCGGCGGCCCAGTAGCCGATGGCGGCGTCGGCCAGCACGTCCGCGGCCTCGGCCAGCAGATCGAGGCCGAGGAGTCCGCCGGACGGGTGCTCGCCGCCGAGCACGTCCTCGCGCACCAGGCGCTCGAGGGTGGGTGCGTCCCCGATGGTGCCCTGCTCGAGCTGCTCCACCAGGACGGCGGCGCGGTCCCCGGCGGCCCGGGCGCCGGCAGCGGCGGTGCGCACGTGCGGAACGGCGACGGCCATCTCGCGCGCCCGCCGGGAGCGGACGGCCAGGACGAGACGCTCGTCGCGCTCCAGGCCACGGGCGGGATGGGTGCCCGCCAACCGGGCGAGCGCGGCGTCGTCGGACTGCAGGGCCGTCAGCAGGACCCCTGCGACGGCGCGCCCCGCGGGCAGCCGGACGAGGTCGAACCCGAGCGTGGCGGCACTGACCAGCGTGTACGGCACGGCAGAGCCTCCGGAGGCAGGGGATCGGACTCCCCATGCTGGCGGCTCCGGCTCCGGAACGCCACGCGGCCGTCACCCCATGGCAGGAGCCTGCCGGGATGACGGCCGCGTGTTCAGGTGTTCTGTGCTATCGGCTCACTACGGAGCGTGGTCGTGGGCCCGTTCGGAGGCTCACCGCGAGCGTGCGAGTGGTGAGAGGAACGGGGTCCTTCTTCAGGCACTGACCGCCTTGTGCACGTCCAGGGCCAGCAGGAGCTGGCCGTCGAGCTTGTAGGCGCCGCGGATGAGGTCGCGGGACTGTCCCTCCAGGGTGTCCGGCGGCGCCTCGAAGTCGGCGGCGTCCACGTCGACGACGTCGGCGATGGAGTCCACGAGCAGGCTCACCGCCTCACCGTCCAACCGGACGACGATGACCACGGCGTCGGTGCCCTCGGGGCGGGCCGGGCGGCCGAGCCGCTCGCGCAGCTCGATGGCGGTGACCACCTGGCCGCGGAGGTTGATCAGGCCGGCCACCGCGCTCGGGGCCAGGGGCACGCGGGTGAGCTGCTGGCTGCGCAGCACCTCCTGGACGTGCTCCACCTCGACGCCGTACAGGTCGCCGTCGAGGCGGAAGGTGGCCAGCTGGCCGCTGGTGGCCGAAGCCATCGCGTCGCTGGCCGCGTAGTCGGTCACGCTGGTCACGTCAGACCTCCAGGTAGGAGCCGTGGACGCCGGAGGGCGTCGAGGCGTTGGCGGCGGGGGCGGAGTAGAACGCCGGGTCCGCGGCGAGGATGGCGGCGCGGACGTCGAGCAGCTCGGTGACCCGGTCACCCAGGACGGCCGAGCCGAGCAGGCCCAGGTCGTCGATGTCGCTGCGCACCGCCGCCTCGCCGTCGACGATGTCGAGGATCTCCTCGACGACGATCGCGACGCTGCGGCCGTGGTCGGCGTAGACGATGACCTCGAGGACCTCGCGGTCGGTCTCGCCGTAGGCGCCCAGGTGCCGGTCGAGCCGGACGATCGGCAGGATGGCGCCGCGGTACTGGACCACCTCGCGGTTGCCGACCTTCTCCACCGCGTCGGTGCGCACCTGCTCGAGCCGGGTGACGGTGTCCAGGGGGATGGCCACGCGGCGTCCCCCGCCGATGGAGGCCAGCAGCATCCGCTGGCGCTCGGTCTCGGCGGCCGCCGCGGAACTCACGGAGGCGCGCGACTCCTGGCGCTCGGCGGTCTCGGTCCGCAGTGCGCGGCGGGCGAGGGCCTGCACGTCCAGGATGAGCGCGACGGTGCCGTCCCCGAGGACGGTGGCGCCGGAGTACAGCCCGATCTGCTTGAGCTGACCGCCGACGGCCTTGACCACGATCTCCTCGGTGTTGATGACCCGGTCGACCACCAGGCCGAAGCGACGGCCCTCGGAGCGGAGCACGGCGATGACCACGTGCCCGTCGTGCCGCTCGGAGGTCAGGCCGAGGACATCGGTGAGCCGGACGAGGGGGAGCAGCTCGCCGCGCAGCCGGTAGACCTGCGCGCCGCCGACCTCCTCGACGGCGTTGGCGGCCTTCTCCGCGTCCAGGCTGACCAGCTCCTGCAGGCTGATCTGCGGGATGGCGTAGCGGTCGCTGGCGCACTCGACGGTCAGCGCCGGGACGATGGCCAGGGTCAGCGGGATACGGAGCCGGCAGACGGTGCCGATGCCGGGGTCGGACTCGACCTCGATCGTGCCGCCGATGGACTCGATGTTGGTCTTCACCACGTCCATGCCGACGCCGCGGCCGGAGACGTTGGTGACCGCCGCGGCGGTGGAGAAGCCGGGCAGGAAGATCAGCTGGAGGACGTCGGTCGGGCTCATCCGGGCCAGGGCGTCGGGCGTGATCAGCCCGCGCTCGACCGCCTTGGCGCCCAGCTTGGCGGGGTCGATGCCCGCGCCGTCGTCGGCGACCTCGACCACGACCTGGCCGCTCTCGTGCCGCGCGCGCAGGGTCAGCACGCCCTCGGCCGGCTTGCCGGCCTTCTTGCGCGCATCGGGGGCCTCGATGCCGTGGTCGACGGAGTTGCGCACGAGGTGCGTCAACGGGTCCTTGACCGCCTCGAGCAGGGTCTTGTCGAGCTCGGTCTCCCGGCCCTCCATGTCCAGGCGGATGGTCTTCTTCAGCTGCTGGCCCAGGTCCCGGACGACGCGCGGCAGCTTGGACCAGATGTGGTCGATCGGCTGCATGCGCGTCTTCATGACGCCCTCCTGCAGCTCGCTGGCGATGAGGTTGAGCCGCTGGGAGGCGCGGATCAGGTCCGTGTCGGTCTGACGGGCGACGTTCTGCACGATCTGGTTGCGGGTGAGCACCAGCTCACCGACGAGCAGCATGAGCTCGTCGAGCAGGTCGACGTCGACGCGGATGGTGCTGTCGGCGACGGCGCGGCGCGGCTGGCCGCCGGCACCCTCGGCAGCCGGGGCGTCGACCTCGGGCTGCTCTCCGGTGGCGGGGGCCTCGACAGCCGCGGACGGCTCCTCGGACAGGATGTCGGGCACGGCGGGGGTCACGTCCTCGATGAACTCGTCGGCGGGCACGGGTGCCGGCGCCGGGACGGCGACGGACTTGGCGCGGGATGCGCGCTTGGCGGGAGCCTTGGCGGGGGCCTTGGCCGGAGCCTTGGCGACCGCGGCCTTGGCCGGAGCCTTCGCGACCGCGGCCTTGGCGGGAGCCTTCGCCGGGGCCTCGGCGGCAGCCGGGACGGCCACGGGCTCGGGCGCCGCGGCCGGGGAGTCCTCCATCGCCGCGGTGACGGCGGCGACGGCGGCGGACACGTCGACGGTGCCCTCTCCGCCGTTGGCCTCGATCGAGGTGAGCAGCGCGCGGACGGTGTCGACCATCTGCAGCAGCACGTTGGTGCGGTGCGGCGTCAGCGCCAGCTCGCCGTCGCGCAGCCGCGACAGCATGTTCTCGCCGACGTGCGTGACCTCCTCCAGCCGGTTGAAGGCCAGGAAGCCGCTGGTGCCCTTGATCGTGTGGATGGTCCGGAAGATGCTGGAGAGCCGCTCGCGGGAATTGGGCTCCTGCTCGAGCGCGACCAGGTCGGAGTCCAGCTGGTCGAGGTTCTCGTGGCTCTCGACCAGGAACTCCTCGACGATGTCGTCCAGACCGTCCACGGGGTGTCCTTCTCTCTGCTTCGCATCGGGGCGCAGTCGCCCCGTTGGGTTCTCGGCGCGGAGGGCGGGGACTCAAGGTGAATCGCACTGCCCGGCCACGGCCGTCCGGTTCGTTATCGGCACCCGTCCCCGCGAGGGGGACGGGTGCCGCGGATCAGTAGGTGAAGCGGCCGACGGTGGTGCGCAGGTCGGCGGCCATCCGGGAGAGCTCGTCCACGGCGGTGCGGGTCTGGGTCAGCGCCTGGGTGGTCGAGTCGGCGGCGGTGGAGACGCCGGTGATGTTCTCCGCGATCTGCGTCGTGCCGCCCGCGGCCTCCTGCACCGAACGGCTCATCTCGTTGGTCGTGGCGGTCTGCTCCTCCACGGCGCTGGCGATGGTGGTCTGCCGGTCGGAGATCTGGGCGACGATCGTGGAGATCTC
>NZ_FNBT01000002.1 GCF_900102425.1 Blastococcus aurantiacus | reverse complement strand
CGTCGCGATCGGCACTGCGTCGCGATCGGCACTGCGTCGCGATCGGCACTGCGTCGCGATCGGCACTGCGTCGCGATCGGCACTGCGTCGCGATCTTCTAACGCGGAAGGCGGCTGACGGCGTCCCGCAGATCCAGCACAGCGACGGTCACGCGCTCGCGGAGCGTCGACCAAGCCGTCGACCAGTCGAACGGGGGGCCGCTGATGCCCAGCCCGTTCAGTGCTTCGACGGCTTCATGGAACTTGTGGGCGTGCTGCTGACCACTGCGGATTCGGCGCACAGCGTCGAGGACGTCGAGCGCGGTACGTGCGTCCGCGACTTCGTCCTCGGCCAGCTTGGTGTCGAGGTAGGCAGCGAGCCGTTCTACCGGATGGCCGCCGCCGGCACCCGACAGGCCAGGGACGTTCCAGTTCTTGGTCAGATCCATCAGCGCGCTGCACCTGCTGCGAAACTCGTCCTCATTCCCGACGTCGAAGGCGAGGGCAGTCGCCCCGGCGAGATCCGTGACCTCCTGCTGCAGCCGCTTGCCGGCGTGCAGTTGCCAGGTGACGTCGAGGTACCCCAGCGCGGTCGCAAGGCTCACCGGGCTGGGAAGCACACGGGGTGGCGGCGGCATCGGCGCCGGTGTGAGGTCCGCACGAACTGAAGTCAGGTAGTCGTCGACGGTGCGGATCTCTTGGTAGACGCGAATCCCGGGGTCGAGGTCGATGCGCCAGCTGCCGTCCGGCGCGCGGCCGCGCCCTCCGACTCCCTGCAGAGGTTCGTCGGACACAACGTCGTAGAGGTCGTTGACCCGGTCGAGTGGGGTTCGAATGCGCTTCGCCAGATCGGCGCTGGTCAGCGCGATCGGTGTCACGGTGACCGGATCGATGTCGGTGTCACGCTCAACTTCCGCGGCGGTACGCAGCAGCGCGAGGAAGAGATTGACCCTGACGTTGCACTGAGGGACGTGAGGCTGGTGGGCTACTCCACAGATGGTCAGTCGCACCGTGCTGTCAGGGCTGGGTGCAACCCCCCACCATTCGTAGGCCACGTCCGCGTAGCTGCGGGTGTTGTGTTGCTGGCTGCCGATGATTGGGAAAGAGGCGAGCGTCGCGAGGGGCTCCAACCCAGCGCGACGCATGAAGTGATCGACCCACTGGTAGGTCGGCCACCGGCCATGCTCCACCCAGACCGATACGAGGCCATCAGCCAGCGTCTGTTGTGCATCCGTCCACGGCGCTCCTAATGCTGAGGACTCAGTCACGCGACTTCACTCTCCAGCGGATCGCTCGCGTGTCCCTGCCTTCCTGTGGCGGCTGCAACGGAGTCGGAGGTATCCCTCGCACACCGAGCCGGGTTGGTGGGATGTGGCCGGCTCTCAGGCATCAGGGTCGGCGAGGTCTTCGCGGGTGATCGCGACCGGTCGGGCCTTGCCCATCTTGCTGGCGCTGACAGTAGGAAGGGCCCTGACCGCGATCAGGTGCACGCGGACGCCTGCGATGTCCACGAAGGGGGGCCACTGCTTTCCTGTGCCGTCCGTCGGGAGTTCGAGGGCGCGGCCGCTCAGGTTGACGACGACGAGGTAGGCGGTCGATTTCCCGTAGTCCTGCGCGTAGTGGATGACCTGGTGGACGCCGGAGGTGATGCCGCGCTTGTCGTGGCCGTCGGCGTCGAACACCTTGACCTCGCAGACGAGGGGGTCGTCGGTGTCCAGTTCGCCGATGACGTCGGAGAGGCCGGATGCGGACTTGGGCTGGGAGAAGGGCATGTCGAGGCCCTGGTCGAACAGAAAGCGGCGGAGATGGTCGTCGTAGACCTTCTCGCCCTGGCGGGTGTTCGCCGTGTAGCGCTCGTGGAGGTCGTCCCGGTCGAACCATTCGACCCGCCGGACGTAGCGCTCAAGGTGGTACAGGACGCTGCTCTCGCTGCCGATCCGCTCGCCCAGGTAGTCGAAGAGCGGCATGACGACCGACTCGGTGACTTCACGCAGGATGGCGTTCAGGTTGCGTTCACTGCTGATCATCGTTATCGGACGGTTGTGGATGGGGACGTCCTGCTCCGCCACGCTCTTCAACCATTCCCAGATGAGGCGAGCTCGTCCCGCCTCGGTCGTTGTCCGCCAGACAAGGTTCTGAGCCTGCCCGCAGGCCTGTTCCCAGTCGTCGACCGTGACGTCCGACTCGGCCCCAGCGATGTCGGTGAGGATCGCGCGCAGCCCCGCCTGGTTCGAGATCCAGTCGCACACGAGGGCCGCTTCGTGGCCGTAGGCCGTGTAGGTGGCCGTCATGAGACGGCGTAGACGGTCCCGGAGCGCGACCTGAAGGTCTTGCTGATACCTCACTTGAACATCCCTCCCAGTTCGCGCATCAGGGCGTTCATCGCGTCCTGAACCTCACTTGCTGCGTTCTGTACCGACCCGTCGGCATCCGTGAGCCAGATCCGGCATCGACAGGACGGGCAGAGGACGGCGCATCGGGCAACGACCTCGACCAAGCGGACCCACACCGGGTACTCGCAGCTCGGACAAGGCACCTCGATGTCGCTGTCGAGCAGTTCCAATCTGAAGTTGCCGCTGGTCATCAGTCCTCCATCGGGAACTCCAACGATCGCTGCCGTACCCGTCAGTGGACGTTAGCCACTGGGGGTGACAGTCGGGACGGCATGCGGATGACTGACGCACGGCCCTGCACTCCGAACCTTCCAGTCGGCTCGAGGGAAGGCGAGCTGGACGGCTACCGCCCGCTGGGCTCCGCTCCGACGAACTGAACAGAGATGAACGCAGCAGTGCCGAGGAGAGACCGGCCCGCTGCTCACACCGGCGCCCGAGAGGAGGTGATGTGCCGCGCCGGTGGCAGAGCAGCGTGGAGACCACTCCGGGGTCCTGCTCGCACCGGCGCCCGATTGGAGGTGATGTGCCGCGCCGGTGCGGTGGAGGGCTGCGTGTCGGCGATACGGTCCCGCGGTGACCGAGGGTGGGCAGCCGACGCGGTTCCGCGAGCCGGACGCCCTGCCGTGGCGCGATCCCATCTTCGTCGTCTGTCCGAGGTGTGGCAGCCGTGCGACGGCGAAGGAGACCGGGCGCAGTACCGCTCGACTCCTGTGCCCGAGCTGCACGCTGACGCGGGAGTGGGCGGGGGACCGATTGCACGTCCGGGTCGGCGGTCGGCCGGTCGTGCCGAGGCGGGACCACGGGCACTGGCAGCACCCGGACACCGGGCAGTACCTCAAGGACGACGAGTACGCGTTCTCCGAGGGGCATGACGGCCGGTTCGGCGTGCCGCTGTGGTTGCGCACCGAGTGCTGCGGCGGCCACCTGCTGTGGGCGAACAACGAGGCGCACCTGGACTACCTCGAGGCCTACGTCGGCGCGACTCTGCGGGAACGGCCTGATGGCCCGTCGGGGCTGTCCTGGTACCTGCCGGCGTGGATGAAGGAGGCCAAGCACCGCGACGAGGTGCTCCGGGCCCTCGGTCGCATGCGGGCCTCGCTCGACGAGAAGGTCGGGTAGTGGACGCGACCGAGGACCTGATGCGCCGCGCTGGCTCTGTTGCCGCCCGGGTGCTCGCCGAACTGTGGCCGGACGGCAGGGCCGTCCCCATCGTCGAGGACGTCAGCGCCCTGCACTTCGTTGTCTCGGCGCAGCACGACGGCGTTGTGGTGCGCCGGACCGGCGAGGTCCTGGGCCGCGCCTTGTGGGACGTCATCGACCTGGGGGGTCCTGGCCCGGCCAGCTGCTCGACGGCGCGCGAAGGATGCCGGACGGGACTGTGTCGGTGCGGCTTCCGTGGCGGTTCCGCGGGCGGCCGCGGCGCTGGACTGATTCCGAGGTCGAGAGGTTGTGCCGCCGCCTCAACGGCATCGACACCGTGGTGATCGGTACGAGGGAGACGTTCTGCCGGGTGTGCGGCTACGACGACCACCCCGATGAGCGGTTCTCCGACGGCGTGCCGCAGTACCTGATCTGCCCCTGTTGCGGGAGTGAATCCGGTATCGACGACGTGACCCACGATCTCGTCCGGCGGTCGCGTGAGACGTGGGTCGACCGGGGACGCACCTGGCAGGCTCCCGAGGAGCGACCGGCCGACTGGGACCCGGGCGTGGCGCTCGCCGCGCTGCCAGCGAGGTGGCGGGACCTCTGACCGGAGTGACGACCGTCCACCACGAGGGGAGCTGGCGCCTGGGCTCGCCGCCCAGACGCCGCCGCCGAGTTGTTCCCGGCGTTGTCCCTAGACTTGTCCCGGGACTTGTTCCCATGTCCCGCCGACGTGGCGCAATTGGTAGCGCACCCGACTTGTAATCGGGCGGTTAGGGGTTCAAGTCCCCTCGTCGGCTCAGTTCCCGTCCGGCTCAGTCGAAGCTGCCGGCGCCGTCCCGTCGGTAGCGCGCCTTCCGCTCCACCCGGTCCCGCTCGGCCCGGTCCGCACGCAGCCGGCCGGCGGTCCCCGGCGGGTAGCCGGCCTTGACCGCCCGGTGCTCGATCGTCTCGGTCATGAACGCCGTCGAGAACAGCAGCCCGATGAGAAGCCCGCCGACCGCCGCAGACACCCGGTAGGCCAGCGGTACCGGGGGCACCAGGACGCACAGCACGACGACGGGGAACAGCTGCACCATCGCCCGGGCGTAGTGCCGCCAGATCCAGGTGCGACAGGTCGTGTCCGCCAGCACCCACGGGGAGAGCCGCCGGGGGAGACCCCCGCCGAGGGCGTACCAGAGCCACTGCGCCGGGTTCGGCCGTTCGCTCCCCACGCCTACGAAGGTAGGCCGCCTGCGGGCGTACGGTGACGCACCGTGGACGAGCGTCGCCTGGGGGTCCTCTCCGGCCTGGCCGCCTACACGATGTGGGGCCTGTTCCCCCTCTACTTCCCGCTCCTGGAGCCGGCCGGCGGGGTGGAGATCGTGGCCCACCGCATCGTCTGGTCGCTGCTGTTCGTCGCCCTGCTGCTGACCGCCGTCCGCCGCTGGGGGCTCGTCCGGTCCGCCGTCGTCGACCGGCGCACGGTGCTGGTCCTCGCCGGCGCGTCGGTGCTCATCGCGACGAACTGGCTGATCTTCGTCTACGGTGTGAACTCCGGCCACGTCGTCGAGACCTCGCTCGGCTACTTCATCAACCCCCTGGTGAGCGTCCTGCTCGGGGTGGTCGTCTTCGGGGAGCGGTTGCGCCGGCTGCAGTGGTTGGCGGTCGCGATCGCGGCGATCGCCGTCGCGGTGCTCACCGTCGACTACGGCCGGCCGCCGTGGATCGCCCTCGGGCTGGCGGCCAGTTTCGGTCTGTACGGGCTGCTCAAGAAGGTGGTCCGGGTCGAGGCCGCGCCCGGCCTGTTCCTCGAGACGGCGGTCATGGCCCTGCCGGCCGTCGCGCTCCTGGGCTTCCTGCACTCCGACGGCACAGGGACGTTCGGCGACGCCGGCACCGGCCATGCGCTGCTGCTGGTCAGCTCGGGGATCGCCACCGCCGTCCCACTGCTCCTGTTCGCCGCGGCCGCTCGGCGGATCCCGCTGTCGACGATCGGGCTCCTGCAGTACCTCACCCCGCTCATGCAGCTCTCCGTCGGAGTCTTCGTCTACGACGAGGCGATGCCCCCGGCCCGGCTGGCCGGCTTCGCCATCGTCTGGCTGGCCCTGGCCGTCTTCACGGCCGACACCCTGCGACACGCCCGTGCAGGGACACGCCGGTCGATTCCGGCGGTCGTGCCCGCCGGACTGTGACCTCTGCCGCCGTCCGCGGCGGTCCTCCGGAGCTGCCCGGAACTGTCGGAGGTCCCGTCTACGGTTCCCCCCGAGCCGCCCGCACCCCGGGTCGGCCCGGTCCAGCAGGAG
Organism: Blastococcus aurantiacus; assembly: GCF_900102425.1. Classification (GTDB taxonomy): domain Bacteria; phylum Actinomycetota; class Actinomycetes; order Mycobacteriales; family Geodermatophilaceae; genus Blastococcus; species Blastococcus aurantiacus. Next base: position 631,107 of record NZ_FNBT01000002.1, on the reverse strand, counting down.
GGCAGACCAGCATGAGCACCGACCTCGTCCCGGCGGCTGCGGCAGCACGGGACGACGACGCCGCGGAGGCGCTCGCGCCGGCATCCGTGCAGGTCGCAGGGCCGGGGCTCACCTCTCGCGAGCTGGCGATGCTCGCCTTCGAGCGGCAGTGGTGGCGGGCGGCCGGCGCCAAGGAGACGGCGATCCGGGACCGCTTCGCACTGAGCCCCACCCGCTACTACCAGGTGCTCAACGCCCTGGTGGACCGGTCGGAGGCCCTGGCGGCCGACCCGTTGCTCGTCCGGCGGTTGCGGCGGGTGCGGGCGGCACGGCAACGGACGCGTCCGTCCCGGGGTCCTGGGCAATAGGAGTTACAAGCATTAGATTTGGTCACCGTGGGCAGGCACGCGGGATCAGGCAGTGACGGGACGAGTTCTCCGGTGGTCGGTGGCCGTCGTCGGACGGATGCTCCCGACGCGATGTGGCGAGGCGTTCCCGACGCCCGGCTGAGCGATCACCCGACCGCGCCCGGCCGTGAGCGCGCCCGCCTGGAGCCCACCCCTCCGCGCCGTCCCACCGCAGCCGCCGTGGCCAAGCGGCCGGCCGACCCGGGTGCACCGGTGTCCCGCTCGCGCCTGCCGCTGCCGCCGGTCCCCGTCTCGGCGCGTCCCTCCGCCCCCCTCGAGGAGCGCGCCGGCGCGCTCGCCGAGAGCCTCCGTGCCGCCGAGGCGGCAGCCGCCCGCCGCAAGCGCGTGTGGGCGGACGACGACGCCGAGCCCCTGAGCACCGGCCCGACCGGCATCGGCAGCGGCGCCCCCGCGCCCCGCCTGCCGCGGCAGACCAGCGGAGCGTCGGACTCCCGCTACGGCGACTGGACCAAGCCCTCCCGCTCCGGCGAGCTCCCCTCCGAGGAGGAGATGCGCGCGGCGCTGACCCCGGCCCCGTCCACCTCGCTGATCCCCGAGCGCTCGGTGGCCCAGCGCGACGAGGACATCCCCGACCTCGAGGGAGAGTTCCAGGCGCGACCCGTCCGCTCCTCCTCGCGTTCCGCCGTCGGTGGCCGCGCCGCGCTGCGCGCCGAGCGGCAGGCGGCCGACGAGGCCCGCCGGAAGGCAGCCAAGGACAGCGGCGTCGCCCTCCTGGACGACGAGCCCCGCCGGGCTCCGCGCCGCGTGGCCAAGGGTCTGGTCGCCATGGGCGTCGTCGCCCTGGGCGTGCTGGGCGTCTACCAGGTCACCTCCCCGAAGGCCGACGAGGCCTCCGCCGTGACGCGGAACACCCCCGCGACCACGTCGGTCGCCCCCGTCACGCCGCTCCCGCCCCTGCCCGAGCTGGACACGGGGGAGGCGACGGCTCCCGTCGAAGAGGTCGCGCCGAGCACCCCGGTGCGCGTGCCGGTCACCGTGCTCAACGCCACCGACATCACCGGTCTGGCCGCCAAGATCTCCGGCGCCGTGGTCGGCGGGGGCTGGGAGGCCGCGGGTGTCGGCGCCTACGAGGGCGACGACGTGGCCGCTTCGACCGTCTACTACACCGAGGGCGACGAGACCCAGCGTCAGGCGGCCCTCCAGCTCATCGACCAGTTCCCCCAGCTGCAGGGGCCGGCGCTGCGCTTCTTCGACCTCCCCGCCGACGTGACCACACCGGGCCTGGTCGTCGTCGCGGCCGGCGAGTGGACGCCCTGATCCAGCAGCCTTGACCGACCACCGCTGACGCCGCGCGGAACACCCACCGCGCGTCGTCCGTTGGCCCCCTCGTGCGTCGCTCCCGCGGGCTCGTGCGTCCGCGCTCCGGCGCCCGGCGTGCGCTCGCCGTCCTCCTGCCCCTGGTCGCCGCCGCAGTCCTCGCCGGGGCCGGTCCGGCCGCTGCCGCCGACGGTGTGCGCACCGAGGACGCCCGCGTTCCCAGCGGATCCGGCGCGGACGCCGTGGAGCTGGACACCACGCTCTACCTGCCGGCCGAGGACGAGCTGCCGGCGCCCGCGGTGGTGATGGCGCACGGCTTCGGTGGCAGCAAGCAGTCCGTGGCCGACGACGCCCGTGCGATGGTCGGCCGCGGCTACGTCGTCCTGACCTTCTCCGCGCGCGGGTTCGGCGACAGCACCGGGCAGATCGGGCTGGACGACCCGGACCGCGAGGTCGCCGACCTCAGCACGCTCGTCGACGTCCTCGCCGAGCGGGACGACGTCGTCCAGGACGGCGACGGCGACCCTCGGGTCGGCGTCGGCGGGGCCTCCTACGGCGGTGCCCTGGCACTGCTGGGCGCGGCCTACGACCAGCGCATCGACGCCATCGCGCCGCAGATCACCTGGAACTCGCTGACCTCGGCGCTGTTCCCGTCGCAGAGCGGCGCGGTACCCGGCGGCACCCCGGCGGCCACCCCGCAGGGCGGCGCCGGCGTCCACAAGCGGCTGTGGTCCGGGATCTTCTTCGGTCTGGGGGCGGCGCCCTCGGGCGACCTGCTGGACGTGCTCGGCGGGTCCGGTCCGCAGGACGGCGGCCCGGTGCCCTCCGACGTCGACGTCGACGACGTCACCCAGGCGCTCACCTGCGGCCGGTTCAGCCCCGAGGTGTGCGCGGCCTACCAGTCCGCCGCCTCGACCGGGACCCTGACGCCGGAGGCCGCCGAGGTGCTCGACCGTGGCAGCCCGGCCGGCGTCCTCGACCGGATCTCGGCACCGACGCTGCTCGTCCAGGGCACCCAGGACTCGCTCTTCGGCCTGGGCCAGGCCGACGCCAACGCCCGCGGGATCGCCGCGAACGGCACACCGGTGCAGGTGCTCTGGTACGCCGGTGGGCACGACGCCCCGGCCTCCGACGGGGTCACCGACGAGCTGCGCGACGCCGTCGCCGACTGGTTCGACGTGCACCTGCGCGACGCCGACGTCGAGCGCCCGGCCTTCGAGTTCCCCGCCCCCACGGGCCTGGGGACGGCGGGCACGGTCGGCCGCGTCCAGGGTGGCACCCGCACGGTCACCGCCGGGAGCTATCCCGGTCTGGACGGCGAGGAGCCCGTCCGCCGGACCGACGTGGAGCTGACCGGCTCACTGCAACCGGTGGTGAACCCCGCCGGGGGGACGCCGGCGGCCCTGACGACGGTGCCCGGCCTGGGTGCGCTGACCGCCGCGCTGGGTGGGTCGACGCTGGAGATCCCCGGCCAGTCGGCGAGCTTCGAGAGCGCGCCCCTGGACTCGGCCGTCGAGGTGGTGGGCGCCCCGACGGTGGCGCTCGACGTCTCCTCGGCCAGCGGCTCGGCCACGCTGTTCGCCAAGCTGTACGACGTCGCGCCCGGTGGCGGGACGGTGCTCCCCGCGGGCCTCGTGGCGCCGCTGCAGCTCACCGGCCTGTCCGCCGACCCGGCGCAGCCCACCACGGTGGAGGTGACGCTGCCGGCGATCGTGCACCGCTTCGAGGCGGGCCACACGATGCGGGTGGTGGTCTCCTCGACCGACCAGGCCTTCGCCCTGCCCGCGGAGCCGGCCGTGTACTCCGTGGCGCTCGCGGACGCCGGGGCCGGCGTGAGCGTGCCGCAGGTCGCGGGCACGACCGAGGCGGCCGGCGGCTCCGCTCGCTGGTGGCTGCTCCTGGGCGGCCTCGTCCTCCTCGGCCTGCTGGGCTGGGCTGCCGCCCGGCTGCTCGGCCGGCGCCGCGACCGGCTGGTCAGCGCGGTGGAGCCCGACGGCGAGGACGTGCCGCTGCGCTTCGAGGGTGTGACCAAGGCCTACAAGGACGGCTTCGTGGCCGTGCGCGACCTGTCCTTCGAGGTGCGCCGCGGCCAGGTCCTGGGCCTGCTCGGACCCAACGGCGCCGGCAAGACGACGTCCCTGCGCATGCTCATGGGGCTGATCCAGCCCACCGAGGGGCGGATCAGCGTCTTCGGCCACGCGGCCCGTCCGGGGGCCCCGGTGCTGTCCCGGCTGGGGTCGTTCGTCGAGGGCACCGGGCTGTTGCCGCACCTCTCGGGGCGGCAGAACCTCCGGCTGTACTGGGCCGCCACCGGCCGCCCGGCGGAGGACGCGCACATGGAGGAGGCGATCGAGGTCGCCGGCCTCGGCGCCGCCCTCGACCGGCCGGTGCGCCGCTACAGCCAGGGCATGCGCCAGCGCGTCGCGATCGCCCAGGCGATGCTCGGCCTGCCCGACCTGCTGGTGCTCGACGAGCCGACCAACGGGCTGGACCCGCCGCAGATCCACGCGATGCGCGAGGTGCTGCGCTCCTATGCCGCGACCGGCCGCACCGTCATCGTCTCCAGCCACCTGCTCAGCGAGATCGAGCAGACCTGCAGCCACGTCGTCGTCATGGCCAAGGGGCAGAAGATCGCGCAGGGCACCGTCGAGGAGATCGTCGGCGCCGGCGGCGCGGTGCTCGTCGGGGTGGCCGAGGCCGACACCGACCGGGCGATCGCCGTGCTGACCGAGCTGCCGGGGGTGAGCGCCGGGCGGACCGACGACGGCCTGGTCGCCGAGCTCGGCGGCGTGCCGCGCGACGTGGCGCTGCGCGCGCTGGTGGAGGCGGGCATCGCCGTGGACCAGTTCACGCCACGCCGTCGACTCGAGGACGCCTTCCTGGCGCTGGTGGGGCAGTCATGACCGGGATCCAGGCGAGCGGGGCGGCGGCCGGCTACCGGCCGAACCGCACGCTGCGGTTGGCCGTGGAGCTGCGCCGCCAGTTCGCCCGCCGGCGCACCCTCGGCGTCGTCGCCCTCATGGTCGCGCTGCCGCTGCTGCTCATCGCGGCCCTGAAGCTGGGGGCGAGCGAGGACGCCGGCGAGAACAACCGGATCAACCTGGTCGACGTCGCCACCGCCAGCGGGCTGAACTTCACCCTGTTCGTGCTGTTCGCGACCACCGGCTTCTTCCTGGTGGTCGTGTACGCGCTGTTCTTCGGCGACACCGTCGCCAGCGAGGCCCAGTGGGGCGCGCTGCGGTACACGCTCGCGACGCCGGTGCCGCGCATGCGGCTGCTCCGGCAGAAGTGGCTCGCCGCGCTGGTGCTCTCCGTCGGGGCGCTGCTGACCCTCACCGCCGTCTCGGTGCTGGCCGGCTCGCTCGCCTTCGGCTTCGGACCCATCGAGACCCCGGTGGGCGTGACCCTGTCCCAGGGCGAGGGGTTCGTGCGCCTGACCGGGATGCTCGGCTACCTCGCCGTGCACCTGCTGGTCGTGGGGACGCTGGCGTTCTGGTTCTCGACCATCACCGACGCACCGCTGGCCGCTGTCGGTGGGGCGGTGTTCACGATGTTCGTCTTCGCGATCCTGGACCAGGTGGAGCAGCTGGGCTCGCTGCGCGACTGGTTCCCGACCGCGGGGGAGTTCGCCTGGACCGACCTGCTGCAGACGCCGGTCTCGGACGGCGACCTGTTCCGCGGGATGGTCCAGTCGCTGGTCTACGCCGCCGTCTTCACCGCCCTGGGCTTCCGCCACTTCGCCCGCCGCGACGTGACCAGCTAGCGGTTCCGCTATTCGTGCACGAACGGTCGTCCGTCGGCGCGTGATGCGACGGTTCGTGCACGAAGCGCTTGCCGCACCGGGCTAGAGGCTCGCGCGAACGGCCTGGGCCCAGCCCTCGCCCATCGGGGCGCCGGTGACGGTCGCGTTGGGGACGGCGGCGATCCGGTCGGTCATCCCGTCGACCGCTGCGCCGTTGGCCGTGATCCAGAGCCGGCCGACGGCGGGCGCCATGTCCAGGTCGCTCACGCTGTCGCCGATCGCCACGGCGTCGGCGGGCTCGATGCCGCGGCGCTCGAGGTCCCAGGCGATGGCCGTGCCCTTGGAGATCCCGCGCGGCATCAGGTGGTAGACCCGCGGCGGCGCGGGATCAGGGTCCAGCGTCATCCGGGAGGTCGCCGGGATGGCGCCGTTGTCCTTGAGCGTCAGCCAGCCCAGCCCGCGCTCGGCCAGCCAGGCATCCACGGCGACGGGGTCGACCCGGCCGCGCAGCAGCGCGTCGGTGTCGTGCGTGGTGTGCCAGGGCGCGTGCCACTCCAGCCGGCCGGGGTGGGCGGCCACCAGCTCCTCGACGACGCCGAGGGATGCCATGACCTCCATCGGCGTCCGGCCCGCGTGCTCGGCCGGCAGCTCACCGGTGAAGCGGTGGGTGCCCCGGCCGCCGTCCCAGCTCAGCATCGCGCCCAGCTCGGCGATCGCGCCGTCGGCGGCGAAGATCCGCGCGGCCTCCACGACCTGCTCGAACGTCCGGCCGCTGACCAGCACCAACGGGACGCCGGCGCGGTGCAGCTCCAGCAGCGCCGTCGCCGGCTCGGCGGTGAGGTCGCGGGCTGCGGTGTGCCAGAACGACCCCCGCGGTCCCACCATCGTGCCGTCGAGGTCGGTGTAGACGATTCGCGCTGCCACGCGCCCCATCCTGTCCGGCGCTCCGGCCGCCGCCGGCGGTGGGTAGAGTTGCCGTCGTTCACTCATCCAGAGGGGCAGAGGGACACGGCCCGATGAAGCCCCGGCAACCGCCGACTGCGCTCGCGCAGCGGGAGGTGCCAATTCCGTCCTGCGCGGCTCGACGGCCCGGTGCAGGGAAGATGAGGAGGTAGTCGTCGCATGACTCTGACCGCTCCGGGTTCTCTCCAGGCCGACTCGCACGCCGGTGGCCCCGTTCCCCCGTGTCCGGCCCGTGGGCTGATCTGCCGCAACTGCGGCGCCACCTTCGGCCTCATCGCCGAGCACGCCTGCGCCGAGTGCTTCGGCCCGCTGGAGGTCGACTACGACCCCGAGCTGATGAAGGCCGTCACCCGCGAGCAGATCGAGGCCGGCCCGCAGAACATCTGGCGCTACGTCGCCCTGCTTCCCGTGGGCCAGGACCCGGCCTCCCGCGTCTCCCTGGATCCGGGCATGACGCCGCTGGTCCGCGCCGACCGCCTCGCCGAGGAGCTCGGGCTCACCGGCGGCCTGTGGGTCAAGGACGACTCCGCCAACCCGACGCACTCGTTCAAGGACCGTGTGGTCAGCCTCGCCGCCACCGCGGCCAAGGGCCTGGGCTACACGAAGATCGCGGCTGCCTCGACCGGCAACCTGGCCAACTCGGTCGCCGCGCACGCCGCCCGCATGGGCCTGCCGTCGTTCGTGTTCGTCCCGTCGGACCTCGAGCCCGGGAAGATCGTGCAGTCGGCCGTCTACGGGCAGACGCTGGTCGCCGTCGACGGCTCCTACGACGACGTCAACCGGCTGACCAGCGAGCTCGCCGAGACCGACGAGTTCGAGGACACCGCCTTCGTCAACCAGAACGTGCGGCCCTACTACGCCGAGGGCTCCAAGACGATGGGCTACGAGCTCGCCGAGCAGCTCGGCTGGCGCATCCCGGCCCAGGTCGTCATCCCCATGGCGTCGGGTTCGCTGCTCACCAAGGTGGACAAGGCCTTCCGCGAGCTGACCGCCGCCGGCATCGTCGAGGCCACCGAGTGGACGATCTTCGGCGCGCAGTCGGCCGGGTGCGACCCGATCGCGACCGCCTTCGACAACGGCTGGGACGTCGTCAAGCCGGTCAAGCCCAGCGGCATCGCCAAGTCGCTGAACATCGGCAACCCCGCCGACGGCCCCTACGCCCTCGACGCGATCCGCCGTACCGGTGGCGCGGTCGGCCGGGTCGGCGACGACGAGATCGTGCAGGGGATCCGCGACCTGGCCCGCACCACGGGGGTGTTCGCCGAGACCGCGGGCGGCGTGACCGTCGCCGTCCTCCGGCAGCTCGTGGAGAACGGGCGGCTGGACCGCACCAAGGAGACCGTCGTTCTGAACACCGGCGAGGGGCTCAAGACGCTCGACCCGCTGGAGCCGGTCGTCGGCCCGACGCACCGCGTGGACCCCTCGCTGAAGTCGGCCCGGGAAGCCGGGCTGATCGGCTGATCGCCGCGGTCGTCACCGGAACGGGTGACGACCCATCCCCGGATCCGGGAACGAGTCGTGCCTGAAAGCGGTGTGCCGCAGGTCACTCTGTTGTAGGTTCTCGCGCGGTTCGACCTCCATGTTCGTGTTCGCGGGCGGAAGAGAGAGACCTCGTCCCACCATCCGCGGTGGGGCGACCGCACGCACGAACGTGGGAGCACACGTGGCACAGGGCACCGTGAAGTGGTTCAACGCCGAGAAGGGCTTCGGCTTCATCGCCGTCGACGGCGGCCAGGACGTCTTCGTCCACTACTCGGCCATCCAGATGGACGGCTACAAGTCCCTCGACGAGGGGCAGCGCGTCGAGTTCGAGGTCGTCCAGGGCTCCAAGGGCCCGCAGGCCGACGCGGTGCGCAGCGCCTGAGAACCCCCGCACCACCCGGAGGCCCGGTCCCGCGAGGGACCGGGCCTCCGTCGCGTCCGGACCCCCCGTTCTTGCACTCGGCAGGGCAGAGTGCCAGACTCGTTTCTGGCACTCGGGGCTCCTGAGTGCCAATCAGGTCGGAACGGTGAGGCACCGGTCCGTGGGCCGAAGGAGCGTCCACGTCCGCTGGTGTCGTCCGTCGCGGGCACCCACCCGGCCGTGCAGCGATCCATGCTCGGAGGACATCACCACATGGCCAAGATGATCGCGTTCAACGAAGAGGCGCGCCGCGGCCTCGAGCGAGGCATGAACACCCTCGCCGACGCCGTCAAGGTGACCCTCGGCCCCCGTGGCCGGAACGTCGTTCTTGAGAAGAAGTGGGGCGCGCCCACCATCACCAACGATGGTGTGAGCATCGCCAAGGAGATCGAGCTCGAGGACCCGTGGGAGAAGATCGGGGCCGAGCTCGTCAAGGAGGTCGCCAAGAAGACCGACGACGTCGCGGGTGACGGCACCACCACCGCCACCGTGCTGGCCCAGGCGCTCGTGCGCGAGGGTCTGCGCAACGTCGCCGCCGGCGCCAACCCGATGGCCCTGAAGAAGGGCATCGAGGCCGCCGTCGCGTCGGTCAGCGAGTACCTCCTCTCGACCGCCAAGGACGTCGAGACCAAGGAGCAGATCGCCGCCACCGCGTCGATCTCCGCCGCTGACCCGGCCATCGGCGAGCTCATCGCCGAGGCGATGGACAAGGTCGGCAAGGAAGGCGTCATCACCGTCGAGGAGAGCAACACCTTCGGCCTCGAGCTCGAGCTCACCGAGGGCATGCGCTTCGACAAGGGCTACATCTCGCCCTACTTCGTCACCGACACCGAGCGCATGGAGGCCGTCCTCGACGACCCGTACGTGCTCGTCGTCAACTCGAAGATCAGCACCGTCAAGGACCTGCTCCCGCTGCTGGAGAAGGTCATGCAGTCGGGCAAGCCGCTGGCCATCATCTCCGAGGACGTCGAGGGCGAGGCCCTCGCGACCCTGGTCGTGAACAAGATCCGTGGCACCTTCAAGTCCGTCGCCGTCAAGGCCCCGGGCTTCGGTGATCGCCGCAAGGCCATGCTGACCGACATCGCCATCCTCACCGGTGGCCAGGTCATCAGCGAGGAGGTCGGCCTCAAGCTCGACAACGCCGACCTCGAGCTGCTCGGCCGCGCCCGCAAGGTCGTCGTCACCAAGGACGAGACGACCATCGTCGAGGGCTCGGGCGACACCGACCAGATCCAGGGCCGGGTCAACCAGATCCGCTCCGAGATCGAGAAGTCGGACAGCGACTACGACCGCGAGAAGCTGCAGGAGCGCCTGGCCAAGCTGGCCGGCGGTGTCGCGGTGATCAAGGCCGGCGCCGCGACCGAGGTCGAGCTCAAGGAGCGCAAGCACCGCATCGAGGACGCGGTGCGCAACGCCAAGGCCGCCGTCGAGGAGGGCATCGTCGCCGGTGGTGGCGTTGCTCTCGCGCAGGCCACGGCCGTCGCGTTCGACAAGCTCGAGCTCACGGGTGACGAGGCGACCGGTGCCAACATCGTGCGCGTCGCGCTCGAGGCGCCGCTGAAGCAGATCGCGATCAACGCCGGCCTCGAGGGTGGCGTCGTCGCGGAGAAGGTCCGCAACTCCGACACCGGCTGGGGCCTCAACGCCGCCACCGGCGAGTACGTGGACCTCGTTGCCGCCGGGATCATCGACCCCGCCAAGGTGACCCGCTCGGCGCTGCAGAACGCCGCTTCCATCGCGGCGCTCTTCCTCACCACCGAGGCCGTCATCGCCGACAAGCCGGAGAAGAACGCTCCGGCCATGCCCGGCGGCGACGGCGGCATGGGCGGCATGGACTTCTGAGTCCGACCCTCCCGTAGTACCAGCACTGCCCGGCAGGGGCGGTCCGCTTCCGAGCGGGCCGCCCCTGTCGGCGTCTCCAGGGGCCGCGCCGTGGCCAACTGCGGGGAAGTTGGCTTCTACGACCGCGTCCGGACCCCTACTTCCCTGCAGTTGCGCGGCGGGGGAGGGTGGTGATCGTCCGGCAGTCCCCGGGTTGCACGGCAGCGGTGGCGCCGGTGCTGCGGCCTCCGTCACGGCTCGTCGCGCGGATGGCTGCCTGGTCGTGTGAACCGTCGAGCTGTGGATCGACCCGTGGGGGACGGCGGACCAGTGGCAGGGCACGTCGAGGACTTGGCGCTGCACGTCGAACAGCGCGGCGTTCCGCGCCGTGATCTGACGGCGCCTCAGCCGACGACGCTGGCGATGAGTACTGGTCCATGGGGCCCTCGGACAAGCTGAGACCCCGCTGGAGCAGTGCCGATCGAGGTCCGGCGTCGGTCAGTCGACGGCGTGACCGATCGAGCGCATGCGGATCCGCAGCTCGGTCAGCCGCTCCACCACCAGCTCGGCGGCCCAGCGGGCGTCCCCCAGGTCCTCCAGTACCCATGGCGGCGGATCCTCCACGGCGCCGAACAGCCCGCTGGTCGCGCCGAGCGCCCAGACGGCCAGCGTCTCCGACCCGGCGCCGCCGTCCCGCGCGGGTTGCCGGCCGGTGGCCCGGTCGGCCTCCGTGCGCGCCCGTTCGGTGTCCTCGAAGCTCCGGAACGGGTACCGCAGCGACCACGGCCGGAGTCGCCAGACCCCGGCTTCGACCAGCCGCACCCGCAAGGCCTCGAAGTCGAGCCGCCCGTGGTCCAGCCACCACTGCAGGCCGGTGTCCCCCTCGTCCACCTCCGCGGCGACGTCGGCGAGCCCGTGTGCGCCGGCGCGGTCGTGGTCGAGCTCGACGGCGTCGGCGGTGTGGGTCAGCGCGCCGCGCAGGGCCAGGTCGAGGATCAGCGCTCCGCGGACCAGGTGGTCGTCGTAGGTCAGGCCGCGCGGCCGCCCGCGACGGCTCAGGCAGAGCGACGCCACCCGGGTCGCCACCAGGTCGCGCACGGGGTCAGTCCTCGGGGGCGAAGACGCAGAACTCGTTGCCCTCGGGGTCGGCCAGGACGCTCCACTCGATCTCGTCGTCCTGCTCGCGGACCATCCGCGCGCCGGCCGCGATCAGCGGCCAGGTCTCGCCGACGACGTCGAAGTGCATGCGGTTCTTGGTCGTCTTCCGCTCGGGCACGGGGACGATCCACATCAGCGGCCCTGCGCCGGACGGGTCGACGATCGGGATCGGCCAGTCGTGCGGGCGCGGCTCGTCCTCCTCCGGCGTCTGGTCTGCGGAGTCATGAGCGTCCTCGAGGGAGTCCCGCCGCACGTAACCGATCGCGGCACACCACCAGTCGGCGAGCGCGTGGTGGTCGTTGGCGTCGAGGCAGAGGTCCTTGAAGCGCGCGGGTGCGTCAGCCATGGACGTGCAGGGTAGGCGGCGTCCCATGGCGGTGATCATCGGGACGTCGGGGTGGCAGTACCGCGACTGGCGCGGCGCCTTCTACCCGCCGAAGCTCCCGCAGCGGCTGTGGCTGGAGCACTTCGTCGAGCACTTCGCCACCGTCGAGAGCAACAACGCCTTCTACCGGCTGCCCGAGCTCGAGACGTTCCAGAAGTGGCGCGACCGCTCACCGGCTGACTTCCGCTGGGCGGTGAAGGCCAGCCGGTTCCTCACCCACATGAAGCGGCTGCGCGAGCCCGAGGAACCGGTCGCCCGGCTGATGGGCCGGGCCGAGGGGCTGGGCGCCAAGCTGGACACCATCCTGCTCCAGCTGCCGCCCACGCTGAAGGCCGACGTCGAACTGCTCCGCGAGTGCCTGGCGCAGTTCCCGACCGGCACGCGGGTCGCCGTCGAGCCACGCCACGACTCCTGGTGGACCGACGAGATCCGCGCGCTTCTCGAGCGCTACGGGGCGGCGCTGTGCTGGGCCGACCGGGACGAGCAGCCGGTGGCACCGCTGTGGCGCACCACCGGCTGGGGCTACCTGCGCTTCCACCACGGCTACGAAGGCTGGGGCTACCGCGCCGAGACCCTCCAGCTGTGGGCCGAGCGCGTGGTCAGCACCTACGGCGACGCCGACGTGCTCGTCTACTTCAACAACGACCCGGGCTGCAACGCCGTGATCGATGCCGTCCGGTTCGCCGACTGCGTGCGCCGTGCCGGGGGGACGCCGACCCGCGTGCCCACCGCGGACCAGGCGACAGGCCTGGCCTGGTCGGCGGTTTGACGACTGACGGCGGTCAGTCCTCCTCTGCGTCCTCTGCGTCCTCAGCGGCGCGCTTGGCGTCCTCGCGGGCCTGCTCCTCGGCCTCCTCGGCGTCCTCGCGGGCGGCCTTCTCGGCGTCGCGGGCGGCCTTCTCGGCGTCGCGGGCCGCATTCTCGGCCTCGCGGGCTGCCTTCTCCTGCTCCCTCGCGGCGTCCCGGGCGGCCTTCTCGGCCTCCCGGGCGGTGTCACGGGCAGCCTTCTCGGCCTCGTGGGCCGCCTTCCGCTCCTGTGCCGCCTGCAACGACTCCTGGGCGTGCTCGTCGGCACGCTCGACGGCGTTGTCCAGGCCACGTCCGTCGGACGAGTCGTCCGTGCCGTCGTCGGTCCCCTCGTCGTCGCCGGGGCCGTCGCTGCCCGAGTCGTCGGTCTCCGGGTCCTCGTTCTCCGGGTCCTCGTTCTCCGGGTCCTCGTTCTCGGGCGAGTCGTCCGAGGCGTCGTCAGGGGACGAGTCCTCGCCCCCGTCGTCGCCGCCGGAGCCGTCGGTGCCCGAGTCGTCGGTCTCGGTCGGGTCGTCGGAGGACGAGTCGTCGGAGTCGGGCAGCTCGAACGGGGACACCGTCTCCACGCTGCTCGCGACGACGTCCTGGACCGGCTCGGGCAGGGCGCCCGCAGCACCGGCGCCGGTGACACCGGCGGTCGCGATGCCGAGTCCGGCCGCGATCTGCGCAGCGGTATTCGCACCGGCGATCTTCGCGACGACAGCGGCCAGGCCTTCGAGCAGCGCCATGGATCGGGTTCCCTCCTGCAGGGGCCACCGGTGCGGCCCGTCGGTGAGGTATCGGCACCGCCGGACGCTGTCTGCAGCCGGCGGGGCGGCGGTTCACCCGGTCAGAGGACGTCGGCCTCCGTGTGCCGCACCCCCAGCTGCTCGGCCGCCTGACCCAGGACGTCCTGCACGGCGAGGGTGTCGGCCAGCGGCATGACCGAGCTCTCGCGGTGCCCGGCGCGCAGGCACTCGGTGACCTCGATCAGCTCGTGCGCGTAGCCCGCGCCGGTCTGCGGCCGGGTGATCGCCTCGGGCTCGGTGCCGGCGCGGTGCAGCACGATCGTGTCCGGGTGGTGGAACCGCGGCAGGACGTCGATCCAGCCCGTCGTCCCGAAGACCCGGGCCTGCCCCGGCAGGGCGTTGCGCAGCGAGGTGAGCAGGGTGGCGGCCCGGCCGTCGTCGTAGCCGAGCAGGATCCCCGCCTCGGCGTCCGCGCCGGTGGGGAACAGCGAGCCGGTGGCGACGACGCGCTGCGGCGTCCCGAGCAGCATCTGGGCGAAGGAGACGACGTAGACGCCGAGGTCGAGCAGCGCGCCGCCGCCGAGCTCCATGGCGAAGAGCCGGTCGGCGGGGTCGTACTCGCGCGCGACCCCCAGGTCGGCCTGCACCGAGCGCACCTCGCCGATGGCGCCGTCGGCGATCAGCTCGCGCATCGCCACGACCGCCGGTTGGAAGCGCGTCCACATCGCCTCCATCGTGAACACGCCGGTCTCGCGCGCGAGGTCGACCACCTCGGCGGCACCGGCGGTCGTCGCGGTGAACGACTTCTCCACCAGCAGCGCCTTGCCGGCGCGCAGGGCGGCGAGCGCGAAGGCGTGGTGCTGGGAGTGCGGGGTCGCCACGTACAGGACGTCGACCTCCGGGTCGGCCAGGATCGCGGCGTAGGAGCCGTGGGCGTGGTCGAGCCCGTGCCGGGTGGCGAAGGCGTCGGCGCGTTCCTGGGACCGGGAGGCGACGGCGACCGGGCGGGCGTGCGGGACGTGCGCGAAGTCGGGCAGCACGCTCTCGGCGATGCGACCCGGCCCGACGATGCCCCAGCGGATCTCGGTGCTCACCCGTGCGACGGTAGCGGCGAGCCGAAGCGGAGCAGGTTGCCGTCCGGGTCGATGTGCGCGCCCTCGCGGAGCCCGTAGTCGGTGTCGATGGGCGCCGTCGTCCGCTCGACGTCGGCCCACCGTGCTGCGAGGGCGTCGGCGTCGGGCACGTGCAGGTAGGCCGCGGCAGCCGTGCGGAGCGGGTCGTGCCCCTCGGTGACCACCAGGTGCAGCTCGACCCCGGCCAGCGCGGCGAACCCGTACCCCTCGTCGTGGGTGGACACCGCGCAGCCGAGCGCGGCGTAGTGGTCCAGGGCCCGCGGCAGGTCGGTGACCGGGAAGATCGGCGAGACGCGGACCTGCGGGTGCTCGTGGGCCATGGCGGGCAGACTGCCACCCGTGACGGTGCTGATCGACACCCCGGTGTGGCCGTGGCGGGGCCGGAAGTGGTCGCACCTGGTCAGCGACGTGTCATACGAGGAGCTGCACGCCTTCGTGGAGGCCGAGCTGGGCATCCCGCGGCGGGCGTTCCAGGGCGACCACTACGACGTGCCGGAGGACCTCTACGACGTCGCCGTCGCCGCCGGGGCGCAGCCGGTGGGCGCCCGGGAGCTGCTCAGCCGGCTGCTGGCGGCGGGGCTCCGTTCCCGGAAGCCCCGCCCGACGCCGCCCGGGAGCGCAGCAGGCTGAGCTCGGCGGCCATGTTCGCCCGCGCCCGCGGCTCCCAGCTCTCCGCCACGGCGGGCAGCCGGTACAGCCGCGGGAGCGCCAGCAGCTGCTCCAGGACGGCGATGCGTCCGGTGGTGAACAGGTCGTCGGGGACGTGCCCGTACTCCTCCCGCACCGCCGAGGCGTAGGCCGCGTAGGCCTCCGGGGGAGAGGCGAGGACGGCGAGGTCGGCGTCGCACAGCACCGCACCGTTGGCGTCGCCGGGATCGAGCTCGTGCCCGGCGGTGAGCAGCACCAGCCGCTCGACCTCGGCGATCCGCTCGTCGGGCACGAGGCCGCGCAGCCCGGCCCGGGCACGCCCGGCGCTGACCGCCTCGTTGTCGTTGCGGCGGGGGTCGTAGACGACGTCGTGGTACCAGGCGGCCAGCCGCACGGCGTCGGGGTCGGGGGCGTCGGCGGCGAGCCGGTCCAGGATGCCGAGGACGGCGGCCAGGTGGGCCAGGTCGTGGTACCGGCGGTGCGGTTCGCCCCACGCGCGGACGACGGCGGCCCACTCGGTGCGGGAGGTGGGGGAGTCGCCCGTCAGGGCCGCCCACGCCTCGAACCCGACCAGCTCGCTCACGCGGCGAGTCTGGCACGGGGCGCCGGTGCGGATACGGTGCGGCCGTGACGCAGCCGCCGCCCCCTGCGGGCTGGTACCCCGACCCCGCCGGCACCCCCGGCACCCGCTGGTGGGACGGCCAGGCCTGGACCGAGCACGTCCAGCAGGCCGCGCCGCCGCCGCCACCGCCGCCACCGCCGTCCGCACCGCAGGCTGCCGGGCCCTCGCTCTACGAGCAGCCCGTCCTGCTGGTCAACCAGAAGACGAAGCTGATCGAGCTCACCAACGAGTACGCGGTCCTCGACGGAAACGGCCAGCAGATCGGCGCCGTCGTCCAGGTGGGGCAGACCGCCGTGAAGAAGGCTGTGCGGCTGTTCAGCCAGCTCGACCAGTTCCTCACCCACACGCTGGAGGTGCGCGACGCCCGCGGGCCGGTGCTCGTGCTGACCCGGCCGGCGAAGCTGATGAAGTCCCGGGTGGTCGTGACCCGGCCCGACGGGAGCCCGGTCGGCGAGATCGTGCAGGCCAACGTGTTCGGCCGGATCCGGTTCGACCTGGTCGCCGGCGGTCAGGTGGTCGGTGCCATCCAGGCCGAGAACTGGCGGGCCTGGGACTTCGCGATCACCGACGCGGCCGGCACCGAGGTCGCCCGGATCACGAAGAAGTGGGAGGGCCTGGCCCGGACGCTGTTCACCACCGCCGACCGCTACGTGGTGCTGATCCACGTCCGGCTCCCCGAGCCGCTGGCAAGCCTGGTCATCGCCTCCGCGCTGACCGTGGACACCGCCCTGAAGCAGGACGACCGCGGCTTCAACTGAGCCGGCGCGGACGCCCGTCGGCCGGACATGATCTCGCTCCCGGCGGGTACCCTCGAACCCGTCCGGACCGGGTGCCACGTGCCCCCGGGTGCCATTTGGTTACGCCTTCACGGACTACCGCCCCGGCCTCGGCCGGGGGCCTGGAGCCGTGTTGTGCTTTTCGCCGCGAGGCGGCCGTCATCCGGTCCGGACCTCATCGACGCACCAGGACCCCCGTCCGTACGGACGGGGGCCCTGGTGCCGTGCGGAGCGGGATCGCTCAGTACGTCTCCTCGGTGGTGCTCCGGCGGACGGGGGCACCGGCCGGTTCGGCGTAGGCGTCCGTCGTGCGGGTCACCCGGCGCTGGCGGGGACCCCACACCGCGAGCTCCAGGACGATGCCCAGGGCACCCACGGCCATCAGGATCCAGCCCACGACCTGCAGGTCGATGCCGCTGACGTCCACGTTCAGGGCGAAGGTCAGGATCGCGCCGAGCGCGAGCAGGACGATGCCGGTTCCGAGCCTCATGACGTACTCCCTCTCTCACCGCGCGGGCGGGCCCGCGCCGGCGGCGGGTGCCGCGGTGGAGCGAGTGCCCGGCGGGGTCGCGGCAGGAACCGCCGAGGCCTCCCATGTCCTCCGAAAGGGTGGGTCTGAGGGCCCCTCAGACGCCCGGTGCCCCGAGATCCTGCGTGACCTGCCGATGTCCGCTGCCCGGCCTCAGGACGAACGTCGCCGTCATCGACCGACGACGACGAGAGGGACGGCGATGACCATCCACTACAGCAATCCCGCACTGGACGCCGAGCTCGCCTACCGACGCGAGGTGCTCATGGCCTCCGGGCGCAGCCGGCCGACCCGGCCCGGGCCCTGGTTCCGCATCCGCCGGCGCCGGCGCTGACCGGGCCCGCGCGCCCGCACAGGATTCGGGTTCCGTCGGGGGCCCGTGCCACGATCGGCGTCGTGCCACGCTGGGATGACGCGCCGATGGTGGGACGGGCCTCCGAGCTCGCCACCCTGCTGGCGTGCGTCGACCGTGCCGCAGCCGGCCGGGCGAGCACCGTGCTGCTGTCCGGCGATGCCGGCGTGGGCAAGACGCGGCTGCTCAGCGAGGTCACGGCACGCACGGTCGAGCGCGGCGTCCGGGTGCTGACCGGGCACTGCGTCGACCTCGGCGACGTCGGCCTGCCGTACCTGCCGTTCGTCGACCTCCTCCGGCCGGTCGCCGCGGACCCGTCCCTGGCGCCCGTCTCGGTGGCCGACCCCGTCCTGGCCCCGCTGTTCGCCGGCCGTCCGGGGTCCTCGCCGCCGGTGCAGCCGGAATCCGAGGGACGCGACCTCAACCGCCCCCTGCCGCACCGCGCGGCGCCGCCGCCGGTCGACGACGGGCGGCTCCAGCTGTTCGAGGCAGTGGCCGCCCTCGTGTGCGAGCTGGCCGGCGCGGGGCCGCTCCTGCTCGTGCTCGAGGACGTGCACTGGGCCGACCGGTCCAGCCGCGACCTGCTGCGCTACCTGCTGGCGCGGCTCGCGGACGAGCCGGTGGCCGTGATCGCCTCCTACCGCGCCGACGACCTGCACCGGCGCCATCCGCTGCGGCCCCTGCTCGCCGAGCTGGTGCGGCTGCCCGGCGTGGAGCGGCTGGAGCTCAGCCCGCTCCCCGACGCGGACGTCGGCGCACTGGTGCGCCGGTTGGGCTCGGACGTCGGGCCGCTGCCCGAGTCGGTGGTCGAGGACGTCGTCACCCGCGCGGAGGGCAACGCCTTCTACGCCGAGGAGCTCCTGGCGGCCGGGTTGCACGGCGAGGCGCTGCCGCTGGCGCTGACCGACGTCCTCCTGTCGCGGGTGGAGCAGCGCTCGCCGGCGGCCCAGCAGGTGCTCCGGGTCGCCGCCGTGGCCGGCCGCCGGGTGCGGCACGAGCTGGTGGCCGCCGTCAGCGGGCTCGCCGACGGCGACCTGGAGACGGCGCTGGCGGAGGCCGTGCACCACTACCTCCTGGTGGTCTCGGACGACGGCCGGTACCGCTTCCGGCACGCCCTGCTGCGCGAGGCGGTGCTCGCCGACCTGCTGCCGGGTGAGCGAGTGCGGCTGCACGCCGCCATCGCCGCCTACCTGGCCCGGGTCCCGGAGGCGGGGACGGCGGCGGAGCGGGCGCACCACGCCCGCGAGAGCAACGACCTGCCGGGGGCCTTCAGCGCGTCCCTGGCTGCGGCGGACGCGGCAGGCGGGGTGGGCGCACCCGCCGAGCAGCTGCAGCACCTGGAGACCGCGCTCGCCCTGTGGACAGCAGTCCCCGACGCGGCGGCCCGGGCCGGGCGGGACCAGGCCGCCCTGCTGCTGGAGACCGCGTCCGCCGCGCGGACGGTGGGGGAGCCGCACCGCGCCGTCGCCCTGCTGCGCTCGGCGCTCGAGGGGCTCCCGTCGGACGCCGGGCCCGAGGTGCGCGCCCGGATCCACTACACGCTGGCGCAGGCCATGGTCCGGGTCGAGGACGACTCGGGCGGCTACCGGGAGAGCGCTGCGGCCATGGCCCTCGTGCCCGCGCAGCCGCCCTCGAAGGTGCGGACGTGGGCGGCGGCCACCCACGCGCGGATGAGCTACGCGGTCGGCCGGGTCGAGGAGGCGGAGGCAGCCGCCGACGAGGCGCTGGCCGCGGCCGATGCCCTGGGGCTGGACAGCGCCTGGGCCGACATCGCGGTCACCCGGGTGCGGGCGCGTCCCGGCGCGGACCTCGGCGAGGTGCGGGCCCGGCTGGACGAGGCCCTGACCCGGGCCCGGAGGTCCGGCGACGTCGAGGTCGAGATGCGCGTGCTCTTCAACTTCGCGACGGTCACCTTCGAGGCGGGGCGGATCGACGAGGCACTGGAGTGGACGCGGCACGGCACGGCTCGCGCCCGGGACCTCGGCGTCGAGTGGTCGCACTACGCCGCCGAGCTGCGCCACCTGCACGTGACCACGCTGTACATGGCCGGGAGCTGGGACGAGAGCCTGGCCGAGGCCGACGTGCTGGCCCGGGTCCCCGACATGGCCGCCCACGTGCGGGCCGACGGGCTGCTCGTGCTGGTCGGCCGCGGCGATCCTGCCGCGCAGGAACGCATCCGGTGGGCGCGCACCCTGATCCCGCGGCTGGGCGCCCACGTCCTGCTGGACCTGGTCACGGCGGCGTCGGAGATCGACCTCGCGGCGTGGGAGGGCCGACCGCAGCAGGCCGTCGACGTCGCGCTGGCCACCTACCGGCGGCTCCGGGAGGAGTGGGACGACGACCACCTCGGCGTGCTGCGGCTGGCCGGGGGTGCGCTCGCGGCGGTGGCCGACGCGGCCGAGCTCGCCCGACGGGACGGCGACCCCGCGGGCGCGGACCGCTGGGGGCAGGCGGCGGCGGAGCTGGTCGAGGCGGCCCGCTCGGCGGTGGAGATCTACTGCGGGACCTACGGCGACACGATGGGCGTCGAGGCGTGCGCCTGGCAGGTTCGGATCGAGGCGGAGGCAGCCCGCGCGCGCGGCGAGGTGGCGCCGGAGCTGTGGCGCGCGGCGGTCGAGGGGTTCGGCTTCGGGCACGTCTACGAGCGGGCGCGGTCCCGGTGGCGGCTGGCCGAGGCACTGCTCGCAACCGGCGACCGGGCAGGGGCGGCGGAGCAGGCGGCGGCGGCCCACGAGGTCGCCGTGCGGCTGGGCGCCACACCGCTGCGGACGGCGCTCGAGGGTCTGGCCCGGCGGGGCCGGCTCGACGTCGCCGGCGTGCGCACCGTGGACGTCGGCGCCGTCCTGACCCCGCGCGAGGCCGAGGTGCTCCGGCTGCTGGCCGCCGGTCGCACCAACCGGCAGGTCGGTGCCGAGCTCTACATCAGCGAGAAGACCGCGAGCGTGCACGTCAGCAACATCCTGGCCAAGCTGGGCGCGAACGGCCGCACCGAGGCCGTCGCCATCGCCGCCCAGCGCGGCCTGCTGCCGTAGCCGGGGGCCTCAGAGCATCGTGCGGAGGCGCTCCCGGCGGGCGCGGAGGACGTCCACCGACGCCGACGCCGACGGCGGGCCGGGCACCGACTGACGGAGCTGGGTGTGCACGACCGCCTGCGGCTGCGAGGTGCGGGCTGCCACCCGGTTGACCAGCTTGTTGATCTCCCGGCGCAGTTCTGCGGCGTCGCGCCACGAGCGGCCGGCGTCGTCCTCGTCGGGGTGGTCCTCGACGACCATGAAGTCCTCGGCGTCCGCCCGGTGGCTCGCCGCGATCCGGACCCGCAGCTCGTCGTCGCGCTTCGACAGCAGCTCCGCCGTCTGCGCGGGGGTGAGCAGCCCGGGGATGCCGAGGAACTCCTCCTCTTCCTCCCCGACGACCACCGTGGGGCCCGAACCCTCGCCGGTGTGCGCCGTCCCGCTGTGCAGCACGTGCGCGAAGCGGGCGTCGGCCTCCAGGGCCTCCCACTGCTTGGCCTCGCCCTCGCGCGGTTCGCGCGGCGGCAGGTCCAGCGCCTCGAGCTCCTCGTCCGGCTGGGTCCGCGGCGGCGGCATGACGTGGTTGCGCTGCTCCTCCATGGCGGCGGCCAGCGACAGCAGCGGGCGCACCGCGGGGAGGAAGACGGTCGCCGACTCGTGCGGCGCCCGGGAGCGGACCACGCGGCCGACGGCCTGGGCGAAGAACAGCGGCGTCCGGTACGAGGTCATCCACGCCAGGACGGCGGCACGCGGGACGTCGACGCCCTCGGAGATCATCCGGACGCACACGGCGATGCGGGCCGACCCGGTGGCGAACCGCTCGATCTTCTTCGAGGCCTTCGGGTCGTCCGAGAGGATGAGCTCGGCCGCCTTGCCGGTCACCCGGCGCACGATCTTGGCGTAGGCGCGGGCGTCGTCCTGGTCGCTGGCGAGGATGAGCCCCGCGGCGTCGGGCATGCCGTTCTCGCGCAGGTGGGTGATCCGGTCGTCCATCGCGGCGATGACGTGCGGCACCCACTGCCCCTTGGGGTCCAGCGCGGTGCGCCACGCCTGCATCTCGACCGAGCGGGTGCCGGCCTCCGAAAGGGATGCGGCGACGACCTCGCCGGCGGAGTTCCGCCAGCGCGAGGTGCCGGTGTAGGCGGCGAAGACGACGGGGCGGACGACGCCCTCGGCCAACGCCTCCTTGTAGCCGTAGGTGAAGTCTGCGCGGCTGACCAGACCACCCGCTTCGCCCTCGAACGTGTCCTCTTCGTACCGCACGAAGGGGATGCGCTCGTCGGGCTTGGTGCGGAACGGCGTCCCGGTCAGGCACAGCCGGCGTGCGGCGCGGCCGAACGCCTCCTCGGCCGCCTCGCCCCAGGACAGGCCGTCACCCGCGTGGTGCACCTCGTCCAGGATCACCAGCGTCTTGACCGAGGTCGAACGGGCGGCGTGCAGCATCGGTTTGCCGGCGACCTGCGCATAGGTGGTCACGTAGCCCTGGGTGCCGGCGCGGACCGGGCCGACGGCGTTGGTCAGCCCGGGGTCCAGGACGATGCCCATCGCGTCGGCGGCGTCGGCCCACTGCATGCGCAGGTGGTCGGTCGGGCAGACGACGACGACGCGGGCGACCTCGCGGCGGGAGAGCAGGCGCGAGGCCAGCGTCAGGGCGAAGGTCGTCTTGCCGGCGCCGGGGGTAGCGGTGACGAGGAAGTCCTTCGGGGAGGTCTCCTCGTACTGCTGGAGGGCGGCGGTCTGCCACGCCCGGAGCGGCCGGCTGTTCGTCTGCGGGCTCAAGGCCTCCGCTCGTGCTGCGCTCCCCATGTCGGGGTCCATCTTGGCTGTCGGAGGAGCAACACGCCCAACCCGGGGGCTGCCGCGCGCCCCGCTCGGGCCGTCGTATAGGGACGACTCGCACGCGTCTGACCTGCGGCGATGCCATCCGACCGGCGAGTCCTGTGGTGATTCCCATCCTGTGAGGGACGGATACGTCACGCCCCGCCGGTCACGCTGCTCCCAGCCGCATCCGTTCTCTCCTCGGGAGTGGCGAGGACCCCGACGCGCCGCGGCTTGGAGCACTTGACGTGTGACATTCCCCTGAATATTCTCTGCAGTCATGTCACAGCTTACGGATCTCGAGGTTCAGCGTCTGCGGCGGATTGCTTCCGACCTCCGCGAGGTCTTCGCGGAGCGCGGCTACCGTATCGACAGCGCCATGGACGTCGACTTTGCGTTCGGCAGTGGCGTCTCGAGGGCGGCTCTGGCCCGGGATCTCGCTATCGATGCCGCGAGTGAGTCGGCCAGTCGGGTGGGTCTCGACTTCAGGCCCGTTAACGGGGCCGGCCGTGAGTTCCGGTCCTTCTCTGACGGCGTGGATCGGCGGTACAGGCTTCGTCGAGCAAGGCGCGACGACTCTGGCGCATTCACGGTCGTCGCCAACTCGAGTGCGGCTGTGATGGTAGCGGACGAGTCGCTGATCCCGGAGGAATTCTGGGTTCTTGCATACGTTTTGTCCGACTCTTTCCTGGTCGAGAACGTGTTTGCCGCACAAATCCTGGGTCTCGAGGACGGCCGGCCGGGCCGCCTCATTCTTGGGAAGCTTACGCAGCTCTTGGGTCCTGATGCTCCCACGGGCGGATTTAAGCCGACTGACGAAGAGCTCCCGGGATTCGAGGACGATGAAGAGGGTGACGGCGACACTGGGTTGCTGTGACGAGGTGACCCTTGATCAAAACTCTTATTGCTTAGACGGGTGTTACAGATGAACGGCGCCGAACTCGGGGCACGTATTCGCCGCCTTCGTTTGGCGAGCGGCTTGGGGCAAGTCGAGTTTGCAGCTTTGCTTAACATAGGTAGCGGTTCAATCTCCATGATCGAGAATGGACGAACGCCGGTCGCGGAGGACCTGCTTCAATCGATCGGTAACGTTCTCGGGTGTTCGGTGGACTTCTTGCGTAAGCCGGATAGGTCCCCCTTGGTCTCTCAACCGCTGTTGCGGGCTTATGCGGACGCGCCAAAGAAGGCAGTCGATCGGCAGGTGGCCGACGCATCCATCGTCACTGAAGTGTCCGAACGGCTAGGGCTCAAGGCAATTCCTGACGCCCTGCCGACATGGGCTGGGGATCTTGCGGACGAGGCTGACATTGAGCAGTTTGCGGCCGACGTACGGGTCGCAGCCCAAGTTGAGGAGGGCGCCGTAGTTGGGAACGTAATCCGGGCGGCCGAGCGACTTGGATGTTTGGTACTCCCAATGCCTGACGAATTAGGCCGTCACCTTGGCATGTCAACGCGCCTCGATTCGACGCCCGTCATCTGTGTGAGTCGGGCATCTGCCGAGACCGATCGCCGTGTGCCTGGCGACCGCCAGCGCTTCACGGTGGCGCACGAACTTGGACACCTTGGAATGCACGGCCATCTGGGACCACCGCAGTCTGCGCAAGAGGCGGCGATAGTTGAGAGGCAGGCACACTACTTCGCGGGCGCATTTCTCCTGCCCGGTGATGCGCTACTGGAAGAGCTCTCATCCGCTGGGGGGCGGGTCACCCTCCAAACCCTAGCGTCGCTGAAGGAGCGCTGGGGAGTTGCAATAAAAGCTTTGGTGATGCGTCTTCGCAACCTTGAGGTGATTGATGCTGATCACGCGCGGAGTCTTTACAAGCAGATCTCCGCGAGGGGTTGGAATAAGAGTGAGCCTGTAGTCGTGGGCCCGGAGTCTGCCATCTGGCTTGAGCGAGCACTTGCGAAGAGGTTCGCTGGGCAGTCGAACCCCCTTCTTGCTGCTGCGCGAGAGGCGGGGCTGGAGACAGCTCATTTCCAGCGGTGGACGGACTGGACGCCAACGGCCACTGAGGAGCGGATAGCGCAGGTCCTCGAGATGCGACCGAGAAGTGCGACTAGGGCACGGGTGCCGCGACGAGACGGTGTCGTACACCTGCAGGACTCCGACGAGTAGCTCGCAGGCATGCGCGCGGTGGTGTCGCGCTAGCCTTCTGCAACGATGGCGCGCCCCTAGTCGTCGGACTCATTCGTCGGTAAGGATCGTTGAGGCGCACGATCATCACGGACCTAAAGGCACGCCCCACCACCGGGGGCAAGCACCAGGCCCCGGGCTGGCGCACCACCTGGCCGGCACCACCCCGCCGCCCTTCTGACCGACGGGCGGTCAGACGGCGGTGGTCAGGCCTTCGCGGAACGGTCCTCGAGGATGCGCTCGGCGAAGCGCCAGCCGACGTCGGTCTTCACGTACCGGTCCACGTAACGCGGGGCGCCGGCGACGACCCAGGAGCCCTCGGCTGCCAGGAGCAGGACCATGTCGGCGGCACCGTGCGCCTCGGTCGCCGAGTCCAGCGTCACGGTCACCCCGCCCATGATGTGCCGCAGCTTCAGGCTCGAAGTAACGCCGGTGATCCACTCGGTCAGAGCAGGGCGACCTTCCAGCTGCTGGCCCATGGCCTCCATGCGGGCGTCCTCGACGAACAGTGCGGTCCACTCCTCGAGCCGCGTGTCGTCGGTGTACTGCGCGTACTGGGCCACCAGGTTGCGGATCTCGTTCTGGGCGACCAGCTGCTGGATCTCGTCCATGGGGATGTGCCTCTCGGGAGCGGGAGCGGGACCGGACCGTCGCCAGCAAGCTACGGGCCGTTCCCCCCAGCGCGTGACAGGGGTCTCAGTCGGCGAGCAGGGCGACCAGGTCCTCGGCCGCCGCCTGCTCGTCGTAGTCGAGGTCCCGCTCTTCGGCGTCGGCCACCTTCAGCGTCACCCGTCCGAGGGCCTCGTCGTCTAAGAGGCGCGCCCGGTAGTCGACCCCCGCGGCGGGATTGGTCGGGTACTCCACGCGGACCACGAGCACCGTGAGGTCGCCGACCTCCACCTCCTGCTCGGTCTGCACGTTGCCCACCTGCCGCACCGCGCCGCTGGTTACCTTGAGCTCGGCGTAGTCCGCCTCGTCCTCGGCCTGCGACACGACCAGGTCGGCCGGGACTGGCGGGAAGAACTGGCAGATCGCGGTGGGGATGCGATTGCCGAGCCGGACCGCCCCAGCCGCCGACTGCTCGACCTCGGCGCCGGCGGTGGTCCCCTCGTCGACCAGCGGGCACTCGGAGCGCACGTCGAGCACCGCCGTCGTCCCAACGTCCGGCGGCGAGCAATCGCTGCCGGTGCGCCGCGTACTCGCTGTCCAGGGTGTCGCGGCTGACCACCGTGTAGAAGTGCGCCTGCCGGCCGTCGGCCTTGGGGCGCAGCACCCGGCCCAGCCGCTGCGCCTTCTCCTGCCGCGACCCGAACGTCCCGGACACCTGCACGGCGACCGCGGCCTCGGGCAGGTCGATGGAGAAGTCCGCGACCTTCGAGACGACCCTCGACCACTGAGCCGTGGCCCCTCCCGTTTCGGAGGCTCAGGGAAGGCGTCGAAGGAGTGTGTTCGCGGCATCCACCACCGCTGGATGGTGCACAGTGAGTTCCTGAATGTCGACACATTGCGGCGTCTCGCCCCATATGCCTAGGACGCGCCAGTGAGGTCGTTGAAAGGACCACCACCTGATGCCTGCCCAGACTTGACTGCCTCGTCCGTCAGTCTCCTCCCAAGCGCGTAAAGCCCAACCCTGTGACACCCCCCGATTTCGGTCGATTACCTGAGTAGGGCGTAGGCCCCGTTCCAGAAGATTTCGAGCGTCATCGAGATCAAGCAAGCGGGCGTCGTCCGAAATCGAGAAGGTGCCAAGCGCGCGTCGGGATCCGCTCAATGCAGGGAAGTCGAACATCTCGGAGCGCCAATGGGAGATATTTCCGAAGGTCTCGCCGACCGCCCCGGAGGCCTCCGTGGCAAGATACCAGACATTATAACGATGAGGATTGTCCAGGCGGCCGTTCCCCTGCGGTAGGTGTAGATAGCTGGGGTGACCCGGCTCTCCAGGTCCAGCGCTTGCGAGGTATGGGAAGACCCGGTAGCAAAGCATTCTATGAGAAGCTGCCGGCTTCTTCGGCGGCGATGGCTCGTATTACGTCTTGAACGTCGCCCTCTCTAAGCGCGTCCATGGGACGCGCGCCCGAGAGGTACGAATTGGGCGATTTCAACCAGTCCTCGGCAATGCCGGGTGCCCAGACCCGGTGCAGCGCCCGCATGACGCGCTTGTAATCAGCCGGGGACGTCTCGACTGTTCGAGATTCTTGAGTCGCTCCGGAGATGCTAATCCTCCTGGCGGACTCATCGAGCTCTGATGCTAGGACGATGACATGTACTTCACCGCTCGCTGTGTCGTCGATAACGGCGCCAAAGATGATGGTGGCATCGTCGTGTGCAGCGTCCGCGACCAGGCTGGCGGCTTCATTGATCTCGAAAAGTCCAAGATCCGAGGGTCCCTGGATTGAGAGCAAGAGGCGACGAGCACCGGCTATTGTGTCATCGGAGTAAGGCGCGTTTAGGGCCATCTCGGCGGCTCTTAGGGCTCTGTCGTCCCCCGTGGCGTAACCCTCCGAAACCATGGACCGCCCGCCGGTCGCAAGTACTGACCGAAGGTCGTCAAGGTCCAGATTGATCAAGCCTGGCGTTGTGAATAGTGCAGCGACACCCTGAACGGCTGTGAGGATTGAGGACTCGACTGGATCGAGAACATCCATAACCGTCAGGTCGCGTTCAGAATTGGGCTTGGCTGCGTCGGGTGAGACCAGCATCAGGGTGTTCACCTTTGCGCTGAAATCAGTTAAGTCATCCTCTTGCATAGCGCTCAGTGACGAGTGAGCCGATCGTCCCCGCTGACTGGATACCCCGATGGTCAGAATCCCTAGAGACGTCGCGATCTCAGCTAAGAGTGACGCACCCTTAAGTCCCACGGAGTCCTTCCCGTGGGTTATGAAGGCCACGCTGGTACCACTGAGCCTGTCGCCGATTATCTTTGCTTGATCGGCTACGACCTTGCGGATCTCCTCCGAGGCCCACTCCGCGCGCGTAGCATCTTCTGTGTCCTCTGCGCCATAGAGGGCCCCCGCCGATACTAATACCCGAGAAGCAGTCAGGCCAGGGCCGTCGCCGAACGAGGCAAATTCGACGCCCTGTAGGCCGTAAAGTTGCATGCTGTCAATCGCTGCAGTGCCAGATGGACCAACACCGATGATGACTATGCTCGGCGGCGGATCGATATTCCGCATTGCTTCCCTTCCGCCGTTGGGTGGCCGAACGCTAGCGCTCTTGAGGTGCTCAGGCCACCGTTCAGCCTCTAATACTCATCTGCCTACCCCGACCTATTGGCCGCGTCGGTGGTTGTGCGAAGGTAGGGGCGACAGTCGTGCGTGTCAGTCGGCCGACTCGTCCACCCAGTCCGGGCCGTTGACCTCGCCCGGTCCGGCCAGATCGGCGGCGTCGACGATCGTGTACGCGTAGCCCTGCTCGGCGAGGAAGCGCTGTCGGTGCGCGGCGTACTCGCTGTCCAGGGTGTCCCGGCTGACGACGCTGTAGAAGTGCGCCTGCCGCCCGTCGGCCTTCGGCCGCAGCAGCCGGCCCAGCCGCTGCGCCTCCTCCTGGCGCGAGCCGAACGTCCCCGACACCTGGACGGCGACGGCCGCCTCGGGCAGGTCGATGGAGAAGTTCGCGACCTTGGAGACGACCAGCGTGCGGATCTCACCGGTGCGGAACGCCTGGAACAGTCGCTCCCGCTCCTTGTTCGTCGTCGACCCCTGGATCACCGGTGCGTCGAGCGCGGCCCCGAGCTCCTCGAGCTGGTCGAGGTAGGCGCCGATCACCAGCGACGGCTCGTCGGGATGCCGCTCCAGCACCCGCCGGATCACCGGCAGCTTCGACTGCGCGGTCGCCGCGATCCGGTACCGCTCCTCGGGCTCGGCGACGGCGTAGGTCATCCGCTCCTCGTCGTCGAGCGAGACCCGCACCTCGATGCACTCCGCCGGGGCGATGTAGCCCTGCGCCTCGATGTCGCGCCACGGGGCGTCGTACCGCTTGGGCCCGATGAGGGAGAAGACGTCGTCCTCGCGCCCGTCCTCGCGCACCAGCGTCGCGGTCAGCCCCAGCCGCCGGCGGGACTGCAGGTCGGCCGTCAGCCGGAAGATCGGCGCGGGCAGCAGGTGCACCTCGTCGTAGACGATCAGGCCCCAGTCCTGCGCGTCGAAGAGGTCCAGGTGGATGTACTCGCCCTTCCGGCGGGTGGTGATCACCTGGTACGTCGCGATGGTGACCGGACGGATCTCCTTGCGCTCGCCCGAGTACTCGCCGATCTCCTCCTCGGTCAGCGAGGTGCGGGCGATCAGCTCCCGCTTCCACTGCCGCCCCGCGACCGTGTTGGTCACCAGGATCAGCGTGGTGGCCTTCGCCTCGGCCATGGCGGCCGCGCCGACCAGCGTCTTGCCCGCCCCGCAGGGGAGGACGACGACGCCCGAACCGCCGGCCCAGAACCCGTCGACGGCCTCCTGCTGGTAGTCGCGCAGGTGCCAGTCGGCCTGGTCGAGCTCGATCGGGTGCGCGGTGCCGTCGACGTAGCCCGCCAGGTCCTCGGCCGGCCAGCCGATCTTCAGCAGCGCCTGCTTGAGCCGCCCGCGCTCGGCGGCGTGCACGATCACCGAGTCCTCGTCGATGCGGGCGCCCAGCATGGGGGCGACCTTCTTCGAGCGGATGACCTCCTCGAGCACCGCCCGGTCCGACGAGGTGAGCACCAGGCCGTGCACCGGGTTGTTCGCCAGCGTCAGCCGGCCGAAGCGGTCCATCGTGTCGGCGACGTCGACCAGCAGCGCGTGCGGCACCGGGTAGCGCGAGAAGCGGACCAGCGCGTCGACGACCTGCTCGGCGTCGTGCCCGGCGGCGCGCGCGTTCCACAGCGCCAGCGGGGTGACCCGGTAGGTGTGCACGTGCTCGGGCGAGCGCTCCAGCTCGGCGAACGGCGCGATCGCGGCCCGGCACTCCTTGGACTGCGGGTGGTCGACCTCGAGCAGCAGCGTCTTGTCGGACTGGACGATCAGGGGGCCGTCAGACACGCGTCAGCGTCCTTCGTTCGGGGGCTTCGGCGCGGACGTGCGCGCCGGACTGCCAAAGGTAACGCCGCGGGACGACGGGCCCTTCCGGACGAGGGTGTGCCGGGGGCCTCACACCCACGCGTCCCGGCGCAGCGGCGGCTGCTCGCCACCGGGACGCCGGAGCAGCACCTGGTTGACACCCATCTCGCCGGACTCGAACGCCAGCGCGCACGCGGCCATGTACAGCCGCCACACCCGCGCGCGCCCCGGGCTCGACGCGGCCACGGCGGCGTCCCACTCGGCCTCGAGCCGGCGCACCCAGGCGCGCAGGGTCAGCGCGTAGTGCTGCCGGAGCGCCTCCACGTCGAGCACCTCGAGCGCGCCGCCGTCCTCGAGCAGGCCCACGGTCTCGCCGAGCCCCAGCAGTTCCCCGTCGGGGAAGACGTACCGCGCGATGAACGTGTCGGGGTTCCACGTCGTCGTCCCCGCGTTCCAGGCGATCGCGTGGTTGAGCAGCCGCCCACCGGGCCGCAGCAGGTCGTGCAGCCGCCGGGCGTACGGCGGCATCTCGGCGCGCCCGACGTGCTCGGACATCCCGATCGAGCTGATCGCGTCGAAGGGGCCGTCGTCGATCTCGCGATAGTCCTGCACCCGGATCTCGATCCGGTCGGTCAGTCCGACCTCGGCCACCCGCTTCCGGGCCAGCTGCGCCTGCTCCTCCGACAGCGTGATGCCGACGACGGTGGCGCCGTACCGCTGCGCGGCGTGGATGGCCAGGCTGCCCCAACCGCACCCCACGTCGAGCAGCCGGTCGCCGTCGGTCAGCCCCAGCTTCCGGCAGACCAGGTCGAGCTTCGCCTCCTGCGCCGCGTCCAGCCCCGTGTCCGGGGACGCCCACACCGCGCAGGAGTAGACCATCGACGGGCCGAGCACGAGCTCGTAGAAGTCGTTGCCGACGTCGTAGTGGTGGGAGATGGCGGCGGCGTCGCGGCGGCGCGAGTGCCGCCGGCCCGAGCGGCCCAGGTCGGCCTCCTCCGCCGGGGGCTCCGGCTCGGGGCCGATCGCGCCCAGGCGCAGCGCCGTGCCCACCAGGCCCAGTCGATCGCGCGCCGTGGGCGGCACCATCCGCCCCTTCTCGGCGAGCCGGCCCACCGAGCGCAGCGCGGCGAAGGTGTCGAAGACGTCGTCCTCGATGTCGATCTCGCCGGCGACGTAGGCCCGCCCCAGGCCCAGCTGCCCGGGCGACCACACCAGCCGCCGCAGCGCGCGTCGCGACCGCACCGCGAGCACGGGTGCACCCGGGGGTCCGGCCACCGAGCCGTCCCAGCCGCGCAGGCGCAGGGGGAGCTCCGTCGTGCCGAGCACCGCGCTCAGGGCCGCCGCGAGCCGGTCGGCCACCGTCCGTCGTCCTGCCATGTCTGCTCCTCGTCACCGGTCGGAAACCTCCGCGTCATGTGCGAAGTTGCCGAAACCAACTGTCGGCGCAACATCGAGATGAGCAGGGATTCTTCCGGGATCCGTGAGAAGAGTGAAGCGGTTTCCGGTCAGCCGGGGAGGGCGTCGTCGTCCTCGACGAGGGCCACCGTGGTGATCCGGTGGACCGCGAACGTGCGGCTCTCGCCCCGTCGCTCGTCGAAGCCCTGCAGGAAGCCCCCGACCAGCGAGACCGGCTGCACGACCCGCTGGCTGCCGCTGCCCTGCGCGTCCACGTAGCCGAGCCACACCGGCGTCCCCTCGCGCACGGCGCGCGAGAGCAGCTCCAACGTCGACGCCGTCGTCACCCCCGGGACCTGGCGCACGGCCTCGCCGCGGCGGGCCGCCACCGCGGCGTCCCCGGCCCGGATCTCCCGCACGGTGGCCGCGACCTCGTCCGGCGTCAGCGGTCGCGGCGCGGACGGGCCCTCGGTGCCGCTGGGCCGCCGTCCGGCGGCGCGCGGCCGGCCCGGTGGCCGGGTGAGGACGGCGCCGCCCGGGTTCTCCCCGGCGGGGGCGTACCCCGCGTCGCGCAGGACGGTCAGCACCTCGTCGGCCGCCAGCCCGCTCACCAGCACTCCCGGCGCCAGGCGGCGCAGCTCGGCCGACGCGGTCCGCCGGTCGCTGAGCACCTGGGCGAGCAGCCCGTGGTCGTCCGAGCGCACGTAGCTCTCGATCGCCCCGACCCGCAGCCGGCCGTGCTGCCGGGCGACGTCGTCGACCAGGTAGTCCAGGGCCTGCGGCACCGGCGTGCGCGAGGCGCGGGTGAAGAAGTCGTGCAGGTCCGAGGCCGACCAGCCCACGTCCAGGGCCCGGCGGACGCTCGACTCCGAGACCCGGAAGACCGTCGCCCCGCCGGAGGACTCGACGTCGGCGACGACGGCGAGCGTGTCGGCCAGCTCGGCCACCAGCGGGCCGGGCGCGATCAGCGAGAGGTCCGGCTGGGCGAGCACGTGGTCGACCGGCTCGGGCAGCAGGCCGCGCATGCCGGTCGCCGCGCCGTCCTCGCCGCCGGCCAGCAGGCCGCGCCCGCCCGAGGACAGGACACCGCTGACCAGGACGCCCAGCCGTGCGGCCTCGGCCAGCATGCCGGGCACCGGCGCGAGGCGGTCGGCGCGCCGGGGTGTGCGCCACCGCAGCAGCGCCACCAGGTCGTCGGGGGCGAGCCCCGACCCGGCCGGGTAGGCCGCCAGGGCGGTCAGCGCCGAGCGCCGGATCGCCGGAGCGGTGTGCCGCACGAGGTCGGGGGAGAGCGCGTTGGCCGCCTTGCCGGCCACGTCGCGCTGCCCGACCAGGGCCGGCAGCCGGATGCCGCCGAGCCAGCCCGCGGCCAGCACCGCCCACCGGTCGGCGAGGTCCTGCTCCCGCCATCCGTCGTAGGCCCGGGTGGGCAGCCACTCGTCGCGGTGCGGCCCGCCGACGTCCAGCAGCCCGGCGGCGAAGGCCAGCTCCAGCAGCCAGGCCGCCTCGGGCTCGGGGACGTGCAGCTCGCGGGCCAGCCGCTTCTGGTCGCGCACCGCCACCCCGCCGCTGCGGAGCAGCCCGGCCGGCTCGTCCTCCAGCAGGGCCAGCAGCTCGCCGATCCGGCCGACCGACTCCAGCGCGGCGCCGGCGGCCTGCCGGTCCACCGCCTTCGGCTCGCGCGTGAGGAGCTCGGGCTCCGGGCGCACCCGCGGCGGGCCGTAGGGGCGGGCGCCCCGCAGGTGCAGCCCGATCTCGCGGGGCAGCTCGACGTTCAGCGCGTCGATGCGGGCCAGCAGACCGCGCTGCAGCAGCCGGCGGGCCGGCGACTCGGCGCCGGCCGCGCTCTCCGGCAGGTGGCCGACCGGGCGATCGCCGGCCAGCCGCTCGAGCACCGAGCGCTCCTCGGCCGACAGCGCCGCCACCGCCGCGGGCAGGTCGGCGGGCAGCTGCACCCGCAGGTCGACCGCCCGGCGGCCCAGCCCCGCGGGGTGCCGCACCGCCCGGCGCACGGGGTCCGGGGCGCGCAGGACGTCGTCGCCCCACAGCAGCGCGCGGTCGGTCAGCGTCGTCAGTGCCCGGGCCAGCACGTCCTCGGGCACCTCGGGCAGTGCCGCGACGACGTCCTCGGGTGCCACGCCGTCGGTCGGGGCGAGCAGCACCACGTCAAGCACCTGGAGGGTTCCGGCGTCGAGCTCGTCCAGCGCGCGGTCCACCGACACGGGCACCGCCAGCCGGGAGGCGAGCGCCACGACGTCCGAGGGCGCCGGGCGCGCGACGTCGGGACGTGCGGCCAGCAGGGCACCGAGCTGGGCGTCGTCGCGGGTGCGCAGCCAGGCGGCGAGCGTCGGCGGAGGGGCGGTGGGCATCCGGTCCACGTTACGACGGGCCCAGGGAGCGGCGCCGTGCGGTGCGGGCGGGGCATCGGGGAAGATGGGTGCCATGTCCAAGCGCAGCTCGAAGAACGCCCACCTGGTCGAGCCCACCTGGGGCGAGTCCGAGGACGGCGGCCCGCCGCTGACCGAGCTCTCCGCGTCCGTGGCCGGCGGCCTCTCCCCGTTCGGTCAGGACCACAACTTCCCCATGCCGGTCGAGCTCGTCCGCTACGCGCACCCCACGGACAAGCCCAACCGGGCCGGCGTGCAGCTCCCCGAGAACCGCTGACCGGGCGGCGCCCGCCTCAGGCCTTCGCGCTGGAGGTGGGCGCCAGCCGGACGATCAGCTTCGAGACCAGGTTGCCGGCCACGACCCAGATCAGGGCGGCCAGCGCGTCGTTGATCGTCTCGCCGATCTTGGCGTCGTCGGGCTGGAACAGGTCCTTGGTGAACCAGCCGAAGCTGTCCCGGATGCTCGCGGTGAACTCCACCAGCGGGTTGGTCGGGTTCGCCTCGAAGAACACGAACACCGCGTGGGCGATGATCAGCGCGCCGATCACCGATGCCACCACGCGGACGACGGTGGCGAGCAGGGTGAAGATGCGCGTCGAACCGGTGCGTGCCATGGCGACATGATCTACCGGGGGCCACCGCGGCGCGACCCGTGTCCGCAGGTCAGCCGATCGCGCACGGCACCACGAGCGCGCGGTGGTCCGACAGCGGCATCTGCACCGCCTCCGCCGGGCCCGTGGCCCGCACCGGTCCCCGCACGAGCACGTGGTCCAGCTGCCGGGCGGGCCGGTCCGCCGGGAACGTGAGCGCCGAGGCGATCGGGGTGAGGCCGCTGGAGCGCGCCGCCTGCCGCCGCTGCATGTTGAGGTCCCCCATGAGCAGCAGCGGCTCACGGGTGCCCTCCAGCGAGCGCACCAGCCGGCGCAGCTGCGCGCTGTTCCACCCCGGGATGAACGACAGGTGGGTGTTGCAGACGGTGAAGTGGCCCGACGGGCCGTCGAGGACGGCGGCCACCGCCACCCGGGGCTCGTCCTGGGCCAGGAACGGGCGGTGGGTCTGCGGCGACCACAGGGGCACGCTGGCCCGCAGCGCAGGGAGCCGGACGACCCGCCACGAGATCACCGGGTAGCGCGACAGCAGCGCGATCCCGTAGCTCGCCGAGCCCGGCTGCTCCTCGCCGGTGGCCGCCATCCAGGTGCCGCCCGGGGTGCCCGAGAGGGCCGCGACGAACTGGGAGTCCACCGCACCCATCGCCTCGGCCGCGACGGCGGTCAGGTCCGCGTGCAGGGACCGGGGCTGGTCGCGGTCGACCTCCTGCAGGCCCAGCACGTCGGCGTCCAGCGCCTTCACCGCCCCGGCCAGCCGGTCGACGTCGACCCGCCCGTCGTCGAGGGAGCGGCCGTGCAGGATGTTGAAGCTCGCGATGCGCACGGGAGTGCAGTGCCCCGGCCCCGATGCGATCTACCGTGCGTATCCCGCCGGGAGCGGGTAGCAGCAGCCCGTGCCGAGCCTCGCCATCGACGACCTCCGCGACAACGTCCGCGACCTCCTCAAGCGCACCGCGGTCGCGCTGAAGGAGGGCGGCGTGCCGTTCGCTCTGTGCGGGGGTTACGCCGCGTGGGTGCGCGGCGCCCCCGAGCCGGACCACGACGCAGACTTCCTCGTGCCCGCCGCGGAGGCCGAGCGCGCCGCGAAGGTGCTCGCCGACGCCGGCCTCCAGGTGGCCGACCCGGCCGAGGACTGGCTGCTCAAGGTGGTGCGCGACGACGTCTTCGTCGACGTGCTCTGGCGCACCTGCGGGCACCCCGTCGAGGAAGACCTCATCGACCGCGCCGACGTGCTGCCGGTGCTCTCGGTGCACATGCCGGTGCTGGCGGCCACCGACATCCTCACCACCAAGCTCATGGCGCTCGACGAGCACTACTGCGACTTCGCCCGGATGCTGCCGGTCGCCCGGGCCCTCCGCGAGCAGGTGGACTGGCCGTTGGTGGAGCAGCAGGTCGCAGGCAACGACTTCGCGGTGGTGTTCCTGCAGCTGCTCGGCCGCCTCGGCGTCGTCCCGGAGTTCGCCCCGGCACTAACCTGAAGCCGAGCTTGTCCTGCCAGCGAGGAACCGAGGATCTGACGTGCCCACCGGGAAAGTGAAGTGGTTCAACCCTGAGAAGGGTTTCGGCTTCCTCGCGCGCGAGGACGGGCCGGACGTCTTCGTGCACAAGGACGCCCTCCCCGCCGGCACGGCCGAGCTCAAGCCCGGCCAGCGCGTGGAGTTCGGCATCGTCGCGGGGAAGCGGGGTGACCAGGCGCTGCAGGTGCGCGTCCTGGACCCGCTGCCGTCGGTGGCCGCCACCGTCGCCGCGAAGAGCCGGAAGAAGCCCGACGAGCTGGTCCCGATCATCGAGGACCTGATCAAGCTGCTCGACGACGTGGGCGAGGGGCTGCGCCACGGCCGGCACCCCGACCGCGCGGAGTCCCGCAAGATCGGCTCCGTGCTGCGCGCCGTCGCGACCGACCTGGAGAGCTGATCAGCCGCCGGCCCGGATGAAGCCGACCGGCCAGGCCCGGGACCAGACGCCGCAGTCGCCGCCCTTGTCCTCCACCACGAGCAGGTAGAAGGCCGGGGGGACGACGTCGGAGCTGTTGATGCCGGCGAACCGCTCCTCGCCCTCGGGGACGTCGACGGTGCCGAGCTTCTCCTCGAGCCGCTCGTCGAAGACCTGCACGCCCCAGCCGCGCTCGGCCACCGACTCCGGCACCGTGAGGGTGATGTCGGAGTCGGGGGACACCTCGATGATCGGCGGGGTGGTCTCGTAGCGGACCTCCTCGCCGTCGTCGCACCCCTGCACGGCCTGGGCGGTGACGTCCTGGGCGCCGACCTGCACCCGCACCTCGCCCGGGCCGTCGTCCCCGCTGGCGCAGCCGCCGAGCAGGACCACCAGCACGCCGGCCGCCGTCGTCCGTCTCAGGTCCACTGCGGTCCCACCGGGGTCGTCGGGGCGTCCGGCGAGACCGGTGCGGGGGAGGGGCGGCCGGCGACCAGACTCCAGACCACCAGGCCGACGGCGAGCACCAGCAGCGACGCGGCGACGGTGAACCCGATCCAGCCTGTGGTCGGCAGCGCGATCGCCAGCGCGCCACCGGCGACCCAGGCCAGCTGCAGCACGGTCTCGGAGCGGGCGAAGGCCGACGCGCGCAGCTCCTCGGGCACCTCGCGCTGGATGATCGCGTCCAGCGCCACCTTGCCCAGGGCGTTGGTGATCCCGGCGACCCCGGCGACGAGCACGGCCATCCCGAAGCCGTAGAAGACCGCCGCCAGCACGGTGACCGCCGTCGCGGTGCCCGCCGCGATCAGCACGACGCGGTCCGGTGCGGCCGCGCCCAGCCGCGACCCGGCGGCGGTGCCGACGAAGCTGCCCGCACCGGCGGCCAGGGCGACGCCGCCGAGGGCCAGCGTCGCCGACCACCCGTCGGCGAACTCGGCCTGGACGAGGAAAGCCAGGAAGATGGTGAGGAAGCCGGTGAGCCCGCGCAGGGCCGCGGTCGCCCGGAGGGCCAGGACGACGTGCGGGCTCACCCGGCGGCGGCGCCGCCCGGCCACCGGGATCTCCGCGGTGCTCAGCACGTCCGCGGGCTGCTCCCCGGTGGGGACGTCGACGTGGCGGGGGAGCCGGGCGGCCAGCACCCCGGAGACGGCGAAGACGGCGGCGGTCAGCCACAGCTCGGGCGGGAAGCCCAGCGCCCACGCCACCCCGGCACCAATCGCGCCGGCCACGCCCGAGGTCGCCAGCCCGAAGACCGACAGCCGCGCATTGGCCGAGGTCAGGGACAGGGCCGGCGGCAGGACGCGGGGGACGACGGCGGCGCGCAGCACGTTGTGCGCCTTGGACAACACCAGGACGCCGAGGGCCGCCGGGTACAGCAGCAG
Source organism: Blastococcus aurantiacus (assembly GCF_900102425.1). GTDB lineage: Bacteria > Actinomycetota > Actinomycetes > Mycobacteriales > Geodermatophilaceae > Blastococcus > Blastococcus aurantiacus. Next base: position 594,188 of record NZ_FNBT01000002.1, on the reverse strand, counting down.
GTCGTCGAAGTGCGCCGCCATGAACAGGGCGAGCACCGCGCGGCCGAACGAGCTGGCCGCCAGCGCCCACCGCCGGCCGCGCTGCAGCCGGTCCAGCAGCGGGCCGATGACCGGGGCGAGCACCGCGAACGGCGCCATCGTGACCAGCAGGTAGAGGGCCACGTTGCCGCGCTGGGCGTCGGTCGTGGCGGCGAAGAACAGGGTGCCGGCCAGCGAGACGGCGATGAGCGCGTCCCCGGCCATGTGCAGGGCGTTGACCCACAGCAGCCGGCTCAGACCGCTGGCGTCGGCGCCGTCGGCCTGGCTGGCGGCCTGCACGCGGCGCGCTGCGGCGCGGGAGAGCTCGCGGCTGCGCGAGAGCGCCACGCGGGTGACGGTGACGCGGGTCGATCCGGAGTCCGCTGCGGGCATCGGCGTCGTCTGCGGTCGCTGCAGGGGCGTGGTGTCCGCGCGGTCCGGCGGCGGTGGCACCGGACGACGGGAGGCAGGCACTGCTCCATGGTGCCGCACCGACCTGGCAGGACGGCCCGTCGCCTCGCGGAGGGTCCGGGTCCCGCGGGCCCACGTCCTCTGGGACGATGGGCGACGTGTCCGATCCCGTTGCGTCCTCCCGGTCCGCCTCCTCCCTCCCCGTCTCCCTGACGGAGGCGGCGGCGGTCGAGCAGGCGCGCGCCGCGGCGGCGGAGACGGCCGGCGATCCCGCCGTCGTGGGGGAGCACCTCGGGATCGAGCCGGAGATCGCCGTCCCGGCCACCGGCGAGGTGCCGGCCGAGGTGCTCGGCGCCACCGCGACGCACACCTTCGCCAGCCGGCTGCCCGGTTACGTCGGGTGGCACTGGGCGGTCACGGTCGCCGCGGTGCCCGGCGAGGACGAGATCACCGTCGACGAGGTCGTGCTGCTGCCCGGCGAGCAGGCGCTGCTGGCGCCGGCCTGGGTGCCGTGGCACGAGCGGCTGCGTCCCGGCGACCTCTCCGTCGGCGACGTGCTGCCCTCCACCGAGGACGACCCGCGGCTGGTGCCGGCCTACACCGCCGACGACGACTCCGCCGACGACCCCGAGGGCCGGATCGTCGCCTTCGAGCTCGGCCTGGGCCGGGAGCGGGTCATGTCCGCCGAGGGTCGCGGCGAGGCGGTCACCCGCTGGGCCGACGGCGACTTCGGTCCCGGCTCCGCGATGGCCCGCTCCGCTCCCGGTCCGTGCGCCACGTGCGGTTTCTGGCTGCCGCTGGCCGGGTCGCTGCGCCAGCGCGTCGGCGCGTGCGGCAACGGCTACGCCCCCGCCGACGGGCGGGTCGTCACGGCCGACTACGGCTGCGGGGCGCACAGCCAGGCGACGCTGGTCGTGGTCGAGCCGACCGAGGTCGTCCACACCGCGCGCTACGACACCGGCACCTACGACGTCCTGACCGACTAGTCCTTGCGGCCGAGCTGGCCCTGCCAGCGCATGATGCCGAGGCCGAGGACGGCGAGGCCGATGGCGGCGAGGCAGGTCCAGGTCCACATCCGGTCCACCCGGTCGCCCAGCAGCAGGACGACGACGAGGGCCACCGCCCACAACCCGATGCCGGCGATGACCACCCGGGCGGTGTCCACCTGCAGCGGGGGCGGGGCCTGCTTCGTCGGCGTCGGCACGCCTCGACTCTAGAGCGCGGACGCCGTCCGACCCGTGGCGACCGCGAGAGTCGAACGATCTTGTGGCACTCTGTCGCCGCTCGACCGCCGCCGCACGCCCCGGGAGTACAGCCATGGCCGACCTGCCCCGCTCGACCGCGGGCGACACGCCCGCCGACGTCGCCGCCGACGCACCCGCCGGGTCGCGCCGCAGCGACGGCCCGCGGGCGAAGCCGAAGAACGGCCTGGACCGCTACTTCGAGATCACCGCCCGGCGCTCGACGGTCACCCGCGAGGTCCGGGGCGGGCTCACCACCTTCTTCACGATGGCCTACATCGTGGTGCTCAACCCGATCATCCTGACCAGCATCGTGGGCCCCGACGGCGTCCAGGGTGCCGACGTCGAAGGAACCGTCCTCTCCTTCGAGTCGATCGCCGCCGTCACGGCCCTCCTCGCCGGTGCCCTCACGATCCTCATGGGCGTCGTCGGCCGGTACCCGTTCGCGCTCGCGACGGGGCTGGGCATCAACGCCATCGTCGCGGTCTTCGCGGCCACCCAGCTGTCGTGGCCGGAGATCATGGGCCTGATCGTGCTCGAGGGCCTGCTGATCACGGTTCTCGTGCTCACCGGTTTCCGCCGTGCGGTGTTCGAGGCGATCCCCGCCCAGCTGAAGACGGCGATCGCCGTCGGCATCGGCTTCTTCCTCACCATCATCGGCCTGGCCGACGCCGGGATCGTCCGGGCGGGGCAGGGCACGCCGATCAGCTTCGGCGACCAGGGTCAGCTGGCCGGCTGGCCGATGCTCGTCTTCGTCGTCGGCCTGCTGCTCAGCGCCGTGCTCGTCGTCCGCAAGGTCAAGGGCGCGCTGCTCATCGGGATCGTGGCGACGACGGTGCTCGCCATCGTCATCGAGGCGATCGCCGACGTGGGACCGCGCTTCAGCGAGGCCGGCGAGAACGCGCGCGGCTGGTGGCTGCAGGCGCCCGTGCTGCCCGACGACGTCGTCAGCAGCCCGGACTTCTCCCTCCTGGGCAACTTCTCGCTGTTCGGAGGCTTCGAGCGCATCGGCATCGTCGCCGCGCTGCTCATCGTCTTCTCGATCATGATCGCCGACTTCTTCGACACCGTCGGCACCGTCACCGCCGTGGGCGCCGAGGGCGACATGCTCGACGAGAAGCGCAACCTGCCGAAGTCGCAGCCGGTGCTGCTGGTCGACTCGATCGCCGCCGCGGCCGGTGGCGCGGGCAGCGTCTCGTCGAACACCACCTACATCGAGAGCACCGCAGGTGTCGCCGACGGCGCCCGCACGGGCCTGGCCAGCATCGTCACGGGCCTGCTGTTCCTCGTGGCGGTCTTCTTCACGCCGCTGGTCGGCGTGGTCCCGGCAGAGGCCGCCGCGCCGGCGCTGGTGATCGTCGGTGCTCTCATGATCACCCAGATCCGGTACCTCACCTGGGACGACATGTCGCTGGTCATCCCGGCGTTCCTCACCATCGCCCTGATGCCCTTCACCTACTCGATCACCAACGGCATCGGCGCCGGTGTCATCGCGTACGTGCTGCTCCGCGCGGTCGTCGGGCGCATCCGGGACGTCCACCCGCTGATGTGGATCATCGCGGCGATGTTCGTCGTCTACTTCGCGCTCGAACCCATCCAGCAGATCGTCTGATCTGCGGGGCCCTCGTGCGTGGACGGGGCCGGGGTTGTTAGTGAGGTAGGCTAACTATGTGACCCGGACCACGCTGGACACCGCGGCGCTGGCGCACGACCTGCGTCTGGCGGTCATGCGGTTCTCGCGCCGGCTGCGCAACCAGCGGGTCGACACGTCGGTCACGCTCACGCACCTGTCGGCCCTGTCGACCCTCAAGCGGCACGGTCCGATGAGCCCGGGGGAGCTGGCGGCGCACGAGCGGGTCCAGCCGCCGTCGATGACGCGCGTCGTGGTCGCGCTGGAGGGGATGGGGCTGCTCTCCCGCACGCCGCACCCCACCGACGGGCGGCAGGTGGTGCTCGGGCTGACCGGTCCGGCCGAGGAGCTGCTCGCGGCCGAGGGTCGGGCCCGGGAGGCATGGCTGTCCGGCCGGCTGCAGGAGCTCAGCCCCGAGAAGCGGGCGGTGCTCCGCGACGCGGCGGCGATCATGGACGAGCTGGCGGGCGGGTGAGCGCTGCGGAGCGCACCGCGGACGGGGGCATGTTCCGCGCCCTGCGGGTGCGCAACTACCGCCGGTACGCCTCGGCCAACCTGGTCAGCCAGACCGGTACCTGGATGCAGCGGATCGGCCAGGACTGGCTGGTCCTGCAGCTCACCGACGACAGCGGCATGGCTCTCGGGTTGGTCACCGCCCTGCAGTTCGCCCCCACCGTGCTGCTGAGCCCCTACGGCGGGGTGCTCGCCGACCGCTACCCCAAGCGGAGATTGCTGCAGATCTCCCAGGCCGCCATGGGCCTGCTCGCGCTGACCCTCGCCGTCCTGGTGGTCACCGACGCCGTCGCCCTGTGGCACGTGTTCGTGCTCGCCAGCGGCCTGGGCGCGGCCGCGGCCATCGACGCGCCGGTCCGGCAGGCGTTCGTCTCGGAGATGGTCGGCCCCGAGCTGCTCACCAACGCCGTCAGCCTCAACTCGACGATCTTCAACGGCGCCCGGCTCGTCGGCCCTTCGGTGGCCGGGCTGCTCATCGGCGCGGCCTCGGGCAACACCGCGCCGGCCTTCTTCATCAACGCGGCCAGCTTCGGCTTCACGATCCTGGCGCTGGCCTCCATGCGCGCCGAGGAGCTGCGGCCCAGCACCCCGGTCGCCCGGGGCAAGGGGCAGCTGCGCGCAGGGGTGACCTACGCCTGGGCGCACCGGGACCTGGTGCTGGCGATGGGCCTGGCCTTCGTCGTGGGCACCTTCGGCTTCAACTACCAGATCACCATCGCACTCATGGCCCGCGCCGAGTTCGGCCTGGGCGCCGAGGCCTTCGGCCTCCTCGCCACGGTCTTCGCCGTCGGCTCCCTGAGCGGAGCCCTGCTCTCCACGCGCCGCAGCCGTCGGCCGAGACGCCGCTTCCTCATCGGCTCCGCCCTGGTCTTCGCCGTGCTGACCATCGTCACCGGGCTGATGCCGGGGTACGTCTCGTTCGGCGTGCTGCTGGTGCCCACCGGTGCTGCGGCGCTCGTGTTCAGCGTCGCCAACAACAGCTTCGTGCAGCTGGGCGTGGACCCGCAGATGCGCGGCCGGGTCATGGCGCTGTACTTCATGTGCTTCATGGGCGGGACGCCGGTCGGGGCGCCGCTCATCGGGGTCATCGCCGAGCACATGGGGCCGCGCTGGGGTCTCCTGCTCGGCGGGGGAGTGGTGCTGCTGGCCGCCGGGACCGCCGGCGCGCTCCTCGCCCGCGGCCGCGCGGTGCGGCTGGAGCGGCTGCCCCAGCGGCCGTGGGTCCGCCTGCACGTGGGCGATCGCGCCGTCCCCCCGCCGGCCGAGCGCGCCGCCGAGGAGGTCGTGGCCGCCCAGGCGCCGGGCGTGCAGTCCACGTCGTCGGGCGGCTGATCCGCGGGTACCGTCGGGCCGTCCCTCCGTCACGGTCCGGAGACGCCATGGCCGGTTCGCTGCTCCTGCTCGGGCTCCCGTTCGCCGCGCTCTGCGCCGTCGTGGTCGGGTTCGGTCCCGCCGAGCGATGGCTGGCCGAGCGCGCCGCCCGCCGCCGTGCACGCCACGCGCCCCCGCTGGACCGGCGGCCGCTGCAGGCCGTGGCCGCGGATGTCCGCCGGCTGCGCCGCCAGCTGGCGCTCGTCCCCGCGGGTGCGCCGATGGCGCGGCGCCGGGCGCTGCAGGCCGCCTACGACGACGTGCTGACCGAGGCGGCGCGGATGCTCGGCGTGCCGCACGCGCTGGCCACCGGGCCCCCCGGCAGGGCCCGCGACGTCGAGCGGCTCCGGTTGCTCGCGGCGCTGCAGGCGGCCGGGCTGGCGGTGGGGGACTGACCCCGGCCCGGCTGTTCTTCGCCGTCGACCCGCCCGAGGCCGCGCGCACGCACCTGCGGCTGGCGCTCGACCCGGTGCGCGCCCTGCCGGGCGCCCCGCGCTGGACCGAGCCGGAGCGCTGGCACCTCACGCTGCTCTTCCTCGGTGCCGTGCCCCGGGAGGTGCTGCCGGCCCTCGCTGCCGGTGCCGCGCCCGTGGTGGGCGCCGCGCCGCCGATGCGGCTGCGGCTCGCGGGTGCCGGGCGGTTCGGCTCGCTGCGCCGTCCGTCGGTTGCGTGGGCGGGGGTCGACGGCGACGTCGGCGCGCTGAGCGCGCTGGCCGGCGGGCTGGCCGGGCTGGCGCGCGGGCTGGACCTGCCGGTGGAGGACCGGCCCTTCCGGCCACACCTCACGCTGGGGCGCTGGCCGCCCCGCCGGGCGGCGGACGGAACCCTGACCGACCGGCTGGCGGGGTACCGCGGACCCGCCTGGCCGGTCGGCGAGGTGCTACTGCTGGAGAGCCGGCTCGGCGCGGCCCCCCTCTACGAGGTTCACCACGCGTATTCCATGGGCGCGGCCTTGTAGCCCGGGAAGATCTCGTCGAGCCGAGCCAGCTGGTCGTCGGTCAGCTGCAGGTGCAGCGCCGTCAGGGCGCCCTCGAACTGCTCCATGGTGCGCGGCCCGATGATCGGCGCGGTCACCGCCTTCTGGTGCAGCAGCCAGGCCACGCCGACGTCGGCGGGGGCGGCGCCGATCTCCCGGCAGAACTCCTCGTACCGCTCGAGCTGCGGGCGCAGCTTGGCGACCCGCTTCTGGGTGCGCTCGTCGGCCCGCCGTCCCTCCTCGGCCTTCTCCAGGACGCCGGCCAGCAGGCCACCGGCCAGCGGGCTCCACGGGATGATGCCGACGCCGTAGTGCTTCGCCGCCGGGAGCACCTCGAGTTCGACGTGCCGGGTGAGCAGGTTGTAGTGCGACTGCTCGCTGACCAGGCCCTGGAAGTTCCGGCGGGCCGCGGCCTCGTTGGCCGCGGCGATCTGCCAGGCGGCGTGGTTGGACGAGCCGACGTAGAGCACCTTGCCCTGGGCGACGAGCGTCTCGCAGGCCTGCCAGATCTCCTCCCACGGCGAGCGGAGGTCGACGTGGTGGAACTGGTAGAGGTCGATCCAGTCGGTCTGCAGCCGGCGCAGCGAGGCCTCGCAGGCGCGCACGATGTTGCGGGCCGAGAGGAAGGTGTCGTTGGGCCAGTCGCTCATGTTGCCGTAGACCTTGGTGGCCAGGACGGTCTTCTCCCGCCGCTCGGCACCCTGGGCGAACCAGCTGCCGACGACCTCCTCGGTGCGACCCTTGCCGGCCTCGCCGCCGTACACGTTGGCGGTGTCGAAGAAGTTGACGCCCTCGGCCAGGGCCCGGTCCATGATCTCGTGGGAGGCGGACTCCTCGGTCCGCGAGCCGAAGTTCATCGTGCCGAGGCACAGGCGGGAGACCGTCAGGCCGCTGCGGCCGAGGTGCTTGTAGTCCATGCACGCCACCCTGGCACTCTGTGATCCGTGCCGCAGACTGACGACGCCCAGCCGACCTACGACTTCGACACCGCCACCGCGGTGCGACGTGGCGAGGGGGGTGCGCTGCTCGCCGACCTGGACCAGACCTGGCAGGTGGGCGGCGGCATCCTGAACGGCGGCTACCTGCTGTCCGTGGCCGCGCGGGCCGCCGTCTCCGAGAGCCCGCACCCGCACCCGGTCGCGGTGGCCGCCAGCTACGTGCGGCCCACGCCGGCGGGGGAGGCCACGCTCGAGGTCACCCCCGGGGCGGCCGGGCGCACGCTCGCGCACTCCGTGGTCACCCTGGCCAGCTCCGGCGCCGGCCCCTCGATCGTCGTGCAGGCCACCACGGCCACCCTCGGCGACGAGACCCCCGACTACGACGCCTCGCGGATGCCCGACATGCCCCCGCCGGACGAGTGCGTCGACCTCTCCGCCCGGCTCAACCCCGACCCGAGCAAGCGGCCGGGCCTGAGCCGGCACGTCGACAGCCGGCTCGACCCCGCCACCGCCGGGTGGACGGTCGGCGAGCCGTCGGACGAGCCGGTGCTGCGGGCGTGGATCCGCTTCGTCGACGGCCGCCCGGCCGACCCGCTGGGCCTCCTCACCTTCTCCGACGTGCTCCCGCCGCTCGGCTTCGCGATCGGCCAGCGCGGCTGGGCCCCCACCGTGCAGCTGCAGGTGCTCGTGCGCGCGATGCCGGCACCGGGCTGGTGCCTCGCGGAGGCGCGCGCGACCCAGATCGCCGGCGGCTGGATCGACGAGGACTGCACCATCTGGGACTCCGAGGGTCGCCTCGTCGTCCAGGCCCGGCAGCTCGCCCGGCTCTCCCGCGGGCGCTGATCCGGGTCAGTCCGGCAGGTCGACGTCGCCGGTGAGGTAGCGCTGCACGGTCGGGCCGATCGTCGCCACCAGCCAGTCCGGGCCGGCCGACGCGAGCGGCTCGACCCGCAGCACGTACCGGCCCATCACCAGCCCGACGAGCTGGGAGGCGACGAGTGCGCCCCGCACCTCTGCCTCGTGCGGAGGGAGGCCCAGCGTGCCGACGACCCGGCGCAGCACCTGGGTGACCAGGAACTCGCGCAGGAGCTTGGCCCCCCATTCGTTGCCGACCGCCGAGCGGACCAGGGCCAGGGCGGCGGGCTGCATCGGCCCGTCCCAGACCGTGAGCAGCAGACGGACGACGCTCTCGCCGAGCCGGTCGCGCCCGCCGGCCAGTACCGCGGGCAGGAGGTCGGCGGGGTCGGCGGGGGCCTCGATCGCGGCCAGGAACAACTGGTCCTTGCTGCCGAAGTAGTGGTGCACCAGCGCGGGATCCACCCCGGCGGCGGTGGCGATGCCCCGGATGGTCGCGCCGTCGAAGCCCCGTTCGGCGAACGCGGCGCGGGCGGCCGCGAGCACCGCCTCCCGCGTCCCGGAGTTGCCGGGGCGCCGTCCCGGCCGCCGGGTGCCACCGTTGTCGGGCTGACTGCTCAGCTGGTCCTCCTCCGCAGGGTGCCGGCGGCCAGGGCGAGGGCGAGCGCGGCCGCCCCGGCCACGACGGCGATGTCGGCCCACATCGTGCCGGTGGGCTCCGTCGAGCGTCCCACCTCCTGCAGGGCGTCCACCGCGTAGGTCAACGGCAGGACGTCGCTGACCGCCTGGAGCCAGCCGGCCATCTGCTCGCGCGGGACGAGCAGGCCGCAGAGGAAGAACTGGGGCAGCACGATCACCGGCATGAACTGGACGGCCTGGAACTCGCTGCTGGCGAAGGCGCTGGCCAGCAGCCCGAGGGCCACCCCCAGGATGGCGTCGACCACCGCGATGAGCACCACCAGGGCGAGTGAGCCGGCCACCTCCAGGTCGTAGACGGTCGTGGCCACCCCGACCGTGACCAGAGCCTGCACGGCGGCGGCCAGGCCGAAGGCGCAGCCGTACCCGAACAGCAGCGCCGGCCGCGACAGGGGAGTGGTGAGCAGCCGCTCGAGCGTGCCCGAGGTGCGCTCCCGCAGCATGGCGATGCTGGTCACCAGGAACATGACCACGAACGGGAAGATCCCGAGCATCGTCAGCCCGATCCGGTCGAACGTGCTGGTCTGCCCGGGCGGCGTGGGCAGGTCCTTCCAGAGCAGGTACAGCAGCCCCAGCAGCAGGCTGGGGACCAGCACCATCATGGCGATCGTGCGGGGGTCGTGCCGCAGCTGGCGCAGCACCCGTCCCGCGGTGGCGGCGGTCATGCCCGGGCTGGTCATGCCGCTGCTCCTTCCGAGGCGCGGACCAGGGTGAGGAAGGCCTGCTCGAGGTCCTCGCTCCGGCCGTCGGCGCGCAGCCGGCTGGGCGTGGTGTCGGCCAGCAGGGCGCCGTCGCGGAGCAGCAGCAGCCGGTCGCAGCGGGCGGCCTCGTCCATGACGTGGCTGGACACGAGCAGGGTGGCGCCGGCCGCGGCCAGCGCGGCGAAGCGTTCCCACAGCTCCACGCGGAGCACCGGGTCGAGTCCGACGGTCGGTTCGTCCAGCACCAGCAGCTCCGGTTCACCGACGAGGGCGCAGGCCAGCGAGGCCCGGCCGCGCTGGCCGCCGGACAGGTTCCCGACCAGTTGGTGCGCCGCGTCGGCGAGCCCGACGTCGGCGACGGCGGCGTCCGCAGCCGGGGCGCCGCGGCCGTACAGGGCGGCGAAGTAGCGGGCGTTCTCCCGGACGGTCAGGTCGGCGTAGACGCTGGGCGCCTGGGTCACGTATCCGACGCGGGTCCGCAGCCCCGGTGAGCCGGCCGGTTCGCCCAGCACCGTCACCTTCCCGGAGCGCACCCGCTGCACGCCGACGACGGCGCGCATCAGCGTGCTCTTGCCGCTCCCGCTGGGTCCGAGGAGACCGGTCACCCGGCCCGGCGGAGCGCTGAAATCCAGGTGCTGCAGCACGCGACGGCGGCCGCGCTCGACGACCAGATCCCGGACGACGACGGCGTCCATGGTTTCTCCCTTATTTCAACGGCTGATGAACTCAACGCTAGATGAGTTCATCCGGCCGCGTCAACGGGGCGCCAGCAGCCGTCCGTGGTGGGCGTCGCCGGACGGGTCGTGGAGCTCGACCCCGGTCCGCCTGCGCTTGGCGGTGTACATGGCGGCGTCGGCCTGCCGGAGCAGCGAGTCGACGTCGTCCGGACCGGTACCGGAGACGGCGACGCCGATGCTGGCGTCCACGTGGAGGGTCCGGCCGTCGACCAGGAAGGGTTCGCGGAGGGCGGCCCGCGCCCGGGCGGCTGCAGCGCCTGCACCCTCGGTCGTCGCGTCCGGGAGCAGCAGGAGGAACTCGTCGCCGCCCAGCCGGGCGACCACGTCCACGTCGCGCACCTGGGTCCGCAGCCGCGGACCCACCTGGGCGAGCAGGCGGTCGCCGACGGCGTGCCCGAGGGTGTCGTTGACCTCCTTGAAGCCGTCGAGGTCGAGCAGCAGGACGGCGACCCGCTCGGAGTCGCGGCGGTCGGTGAGGAGCCGGGCGCCGCAGGCCAGGGCGGCGGCCCGGTTCGGCAGCCCGGTCAGCGCGTCGTGCGTGGCCTGGTGGGCGAGGCGTTCCTGCAGCTCGATGCGGTCGGTGACGTCCCGGGCGGTCAGCAGCAGGCCGCCGATGACCGGGTCGGCGCGGCGGTCCGACGTCGTCATCTCCAGGCGCCGCCAGCTGCCGTCGGCGTGCTGTGCGCGGACGACGAGCACGTCCGGCAGGTCCTGCGTGCCGCGGGTACCGGCGCGCAGTCCTGCGCCGACGCGGGCCAGGTCGTCGGGATGCACGACCTGTCGCGCGCCCTCGCCCAGGATTTCCGCCGGTGTCCGGCCGAGCAGCCCCTCGACGGAGTCCGAGACGAAGGAGAGCCGGGCGTCGGCGTCGACGACGAAGATGGTGTCGCTGGTCCCGTGCACGACCGAGCGGAACCGACGTTCCCGGTCGAGGGCGGCGAGCATGGCGTTGAAGGCGGCCGCGGTGCGGCCCAGGTCGTCCGGGGCGCCGGCCGGCAGGGCGAGGCCGGTGCCGGTGCCGGTGCCGGTGCCGCGGTCCGCGCCGGCCGTGGCCAACGGGGTGCCGACGGCGTCGGCGAGGTCGGTCAGCCGGGTCGCGAGCAGCTGGAGCCGCCGCCCGATCACGTGCCGGGTGAGCAGCCAGTTGGCGGCGCCCAGCGCGATGCCGGCCGCGAGGCAGGCCAGCCGGAACGTGGTCGCGCGCGAGTACTCGCTCGGCACGTCGAGCAGCTCGGCGAACCAGGGGAAGACGGCACCGATGGCGATGCCGAGAGTGGTCATCCCGACGGCCAGCCGGGTGAACACCCCCCAGCGGAGCAGCTCGCTGCTGGCGCCGGGGTCTGGACTGGGGGTCACGCCGGTCCATCGGCACCGGCGCCCGGCTGCTGGACGGCGGCTCCCTCGCACGGGGGGCCCAAGGGCACGGAGCCCGACCGACGGTCAGTGGGCCAGTGCGCGGCCGAGCGCGGTGCCCGACGACCAGGCGCTCTCCACCTTGGCCGGTGCGTGCCAGCCGTCCCCGCACAGACCGATGCCGTCGACCAGGCCGAACGGCTCCTCCCGCGGTGCGGTCGGCCGGGCGAAGGTCCAGCGCTGCACCTCGGTCCACGCGGGCTCCTCGTCGATGCCCAGGGCGGACCGCACCGCCGCCACCACGGCCGGCACCGCGGTGGCCGGGTCCTCGAGGTGCTCGGCGGCCAGGCCGGCCGTCGTGTGCGCGACCAGCACCGGAGCGGAGTCGCCGCGTCGGTCGCCGTCGTCGGCGATCCACTCCACCGCCGGGTCGTCGTGCACGAAGGCGCCGTGCAGGTCGGCCGGCCAGCGCCGCTCCGTCCAGCCGAGCACCACCGCCAGTACCGGCTGCCAGGTCTCCGCGGCGGCCAGGCCGCCCGCCGGGCCGGACGGGTCGAGCAGCCGCGCCGCCTGCGGTCCCGGCATGGCCGGGGCGACGGCCGGCACCGCTCGACCGTCCACGGCGGGCCCGGCGGTCACCTCCCGCACGGTGGTGCCCGGCCGCACGGTCAGGCTGGAGGCGAGATCGGCTGCCAGGCTGCGCGATCCGCCGGGGGTGCCGAAGCGCTGCGGCCCGGACTTCCGCTCGCGGAAGCCGTCCTGCCCGACCACCGCGAAGGTGTCCGTCCAGGGCCGCACCAGCCCGCGGTCGACCCAGTCGGCCACCACGTCCGCGAACGGGGACCCCTCGCCGGCGGTGAGGTAGGAGGCGCCGAGGTCCACCGGACGTCCCCGCACGGTGCGCGAGGACAGCCGCCCGCCCGGTGCGCGCCCGCGGTCCAGCACCTCGACGTCGCGCCCCGCCTCCCGGAGGGCGCGAGCGCAGGCCAGGCCGGCGATCCCGGCACCCACGACGGTCAGCGGTCCGCGCCCGAGATCCATGGCCCGATCCTGGGGGGTGCGGCTGGTCCGCGCCCGCCCGGCAGAATCGCCCGGGTGCCCGTGACGATCACCGATCCCGACGACCCCCGCGTGGCCGACTTCCGCGACCTCAAGGCCGGTGACCGTCCGGCCGGCGCCCCGCCCCGCACCTCGCCGGTCATCGTGGAGGGGACGGCGGCCATCGAGCGGCTGCTGATCTCGCCCTACCGGGTGCGGGCGGTGTTCGGGGTGGCCGGCCGCGTCGAGGCCCTCGGCGTGCCGGACGACGTCGCGGTCTACGTCGCCGACAAGTGGGTGCTCTCCGAGGTCATCGGCTTCCGGTTGACCCGGGGCGCCCTGGCGTCGGCCGACCGCCTGCCGCCCGCCGACCTCGGGCAGCTGCTCGCCGGCCCCGATCCCGCCGCGCCGCGCCGGCTGGCGGTCCTCGAGGCGCTCAACGACCACGAGAACCTCGGCTCGATCGCCCGCTCGGCCGTGGCGCTGGGCATCGACGGGCTGCTCCTGGACCCGCGGTGCGCCGACCCGCTGTACCGGCGGTCGGTCCGGGTGTCCATGGGCCACGTGCTGACGCTGCCGTTCGCCGTCCTGCCGGAGTGGCCCGCCGCGCTGGACCGGCTGCACGACGCGGGCTACCTCACCGTGGCGCTCACCCCGGCCGCCGACGCGGTGGACCTGACCGACGTCGATCCGCGCGAGCACCCGCGGACCGCGGTCCTGCTGGGCGCGGAAGGTCCCGGGCTCACCCCCGAGGCGCAGCAGGCGGCCCGGGTCCGCGCCCGCATCCCGATGCGCTCGGGAGTGGACTCCCTCGGCGTGGCCGCCGCGGCGGCCATCGCCTTCACCGCCCTGCGCTGACTCTGCTTTTCCGCGGAGACGCAGTCTGCTTCACCGCGGAAAAGCAGAGTTAGAAGCGGAGGGAGAAGCGGGCGAGGATATCGCGGGCCTGCTCGGCGTGGGCCGGCTGGCACATGACGTCGTAGCGGCCCGCGACGATCGTGCTGGTGCTGGTGAAGTCACGCCGTCCCTGGGTGGCCGCGTACCCCATCCAGCCGAACAGCGCGCCGAAGACCAGCCCGATGAGCAGCCCGCTGAGCACCGAGCCGATCCAGCCGGCGCCGTCGACCGAGAAGATCCCCAGCAGCAGGCCCACGAACAGGCCCCACCAGGCGCCGCCGGCCGCACCGGCCGCGATCGCCCGGCCGGTGGTCATCCGGCCGAGGACCTTCTCGACCTGGCGCAGGTCGGAGCCGATGATCGTCACGTTCTCGACGGGGAACTTCTCGTGGGAGAGGTGGTCGACGGCCGCCTGGGCCCGCTCGTAGCTGTCGTAGGAACCGACCTGGACGCCGCCCAGCGGCATCGACACGGAAGCACTCATGCCGGGTCAACTACCCCGGCGCAGGCGGTGTTCCACTCAGACCAGGCTGTCGGCCCACGCCTGGTGCAGCGCGGCGAAGCGGCCGGTGCCGGCGACGAGGTCGGCGGGGGAGCCGTCCTCGACGATCCGCCCGCCCTCCATCACCAGCACCCGGTCGGCGATCTCCACGGTGGACAGGCGGTGGGCGATGATCAGCGCGGTCCGGTCCGCGAGCAGGGTGCGCAGCGCGTGCTGCACCAGCCGCTCGCTGGGGACGTCGAGCGAGCTCGTCGCCTCGTCGAGGATCAGCACCGCCGGGTCGGCGAGGAAGGCCCGGGCGAAGCTGACCAGCTGGCGCTGCCCGGCCGACAGCCGTCCGCCGCGCTTGTCCACCTCGGTGTCGTAGCCGTCGGGCAGGGCGGTGATGAAGTCGTGCGCCCCGATCGCCCGCGCGGCGCGCTCGATCTCCGCGCGGTCAGCCCCCGGCCGGCCGAAGGCGATGTTGTCGGCGACGGTGCCGGAGAACAGGAAGCTCTCCTGGGTCACCATCACGACGGCCCGCCGCAGGTCGGCGTCGGTGAGCCGGTGCAGCGGGACGCCGTCCAGCCGGATCTCGCCCTCGACGGGGTCGTAGAACCGTGCCGCCAGGCGGGCCAGCGTGGACTTGCCCGCGCCGGTGGTGCCCACCAGCGCGACCGTCTCGCCGGGCGGCAGGGTGAGCACCAGCCCGGGCAGCACGGTGGCGTCGCCGTAACCGAACCGGACGTCGTCGAAGACCACCTCGCCGGCCGCGGCCGGCAGCGGGACCGGGTCGACGGGCTCGGGCACGCTGGGGCTCTCCTCCAGCACACCGGAGAGCTTCTCGAGCGCGGCGGTCGCCGACTGGTAGCTGTTGTAGAACATCGCGATGTCCTGCAGCGGGTCGAAGAACCGACGCAGGTAGAGCAGGAAGGACACCAGCGTCCCGACGGCCATCGCGCCGTCCATCACGCGGAGCGCGCCGTAGCCGAGGACGGCCACGGTGACCACGTTGCCGATGAGGACCACCGCCGGCACGAAGACGGCGATGAGCCAGAACGCCCGGTGGTGAGCCTGCCGGTTGTCCTCGTTGAGGACGGCGTACAGCTCGTCGTTGCGCGGCTCGCGGCGGAAGGCCTGCACCGCGCGGATGCCGCCGAACGTCTCGGTGAACTGGACGATGAGCGCGGCGATGGTCTCGCGGGTGCGCCGGTAGGCCGCGGTGGAGTTGCGCTGGAACCAGCGCGCCACGAGGAAGAGCGCAGGGAAGCCCAGCAGTGCGGTGAGGCCCAGCGGCGGGTCGAGCACCACCAGGACGATGCCGATGCCGAGCACGCTGAACAGGGCTGTGATCAGCCCGTCCAGGCCCTCGTCCAGGAGTTCGGCCAGCGCCTCGGCATCGCTGGTCAGCCGGCTGATCGTCCGGCCCGAGGTGTACCGCTCGTGGAAGGACAGCGGCAGCACCTGGACGTGGGTGAACACCCGTCGGCGCAGCGTCAGCAGCACCGCCTGGCCCACTCGTCCGGACCCCGTGAGGAACGCGAAGCGCAGGACCGTGTCCAGCACCGCCGCCACGACCATCGCCGCGGTGATCCACACCAGCGGCCACGCGTCCCCGTCGACCAGCGCCGGCACGCCGACGTCGATGCCCACCCCGATGAGCAGCGGGCCGGCGAGCCACGCGGCGTTCTGGGCGACGACGGTTGCCAGCAGCCACCACAGCGATCGACGGTGCGGCTGCAGGAGTTCGCCGAGCAGCCGCCGCGAGCGCGCGCGCAGGAACAGCCCGGCGCCCGCGGAGAGTTCGTCGGAGTCCTCGGTGGCGACGCCGCGCCAGCTCTGGTCGGTCACGGGATCACCTCCGCCAGGTCGCTCTCCTGCGCCAGCAGGTCGCGGTACGTGGGCTCGGCGGCCAGCAGTTCCGAGTGCGTGCCGACGGCGGCGATCCGGCCGCCGGCCAGCAGCGCCACCCGGTCGGCCAGCAGCACGGTGGAGGGCCGGTGCGCGACGACCAGCGCGGTGGTGCCGGCGAGCACGTCCCGGAGGGCCCGCTCGACCAGCGCCTCGGTGTGCACGTCGAGGGCCGACAGCGGGTCGTCGAGGACCAGGACCGAGGGGCGGCCCAGGACCGCGCGGGCCAGCGCCAGCCGCTGCCGCTGCCCGCCGGACAGCGACAGGCCCTGCTCGCCGATGCGGGTGTCCAGGCCCCACGGCAGGTCGCGGACGAACTCCGCCTGGGCCACCCGCAGCGCCTCGGCGATGTCGGCGTCGGCGGCGTCGGGCCGCCCGAGCGTGAGGTTCTCCCGGACGCTCATCGAGAAGAGCGTGGCCTCCTCGAAGGCGACCGCGACGATCCCGCGCAGCTGGGTCAGCGGCAGGTCGCGCACGTCGACGCCGTCCAGGGTGACCCGGCCCTCGGTCACGTCGTGCAGCCGTCCGACCAGCGAGGTGAGCGTGGTCTTGCCCGAGCCGGTCGCCCCGACCAGCGCGACGGTCTCGCCCGGCTCGACGACGAGGTCGACACCGGACAGCACCGGGCCGGCCGGCCCGGGGTGGCGGAAGCCGACGCCCTCGAAGGCGAGCCGGGCCGGCGAGCCCACCGGCTGCGGCACGACGCCGGGCCGGTCGGTGACCGTCAGCGGCTCGTCGAGCAGCTCGCCGATGCGGTCGCACGCGCTGGCGGTCTCCTGGGCGAAGGCGAACAGCCAGCCCAGCGACAGGATCGGCCACAGGAGCACGGTGAAGAGCGCGACGAAGGCGACCATCCCGCCCACGGTCAGGGCGCCGGTGCTCACCGCGGCCGCGCCGCCGACCAGGATGAGCGCCAGCGTCACCTGCGGGTGCAGCTCGAAGACGCACCACAGCAGCGCGAGCGTGCGGACCTTGTCCAGCTCCAGCCGGCGCAGCCGCCGCGCCTTGGTGTCGAAGCGGTCGAAGACCAGCCCGCGCCGCCCCAGGGACTTGACCACCCGGATGCCCTGCACCGCCTCCTCCACGTCGGTCGCCAGCTCGCCCTGCTCGTCCTGCACCCGGCGGGACTGCACGTTGTAGCGCCGCTCCCAGCGCTGGCCGAGCACGGTCAGCGGCACGGTGGTGAGGAGGACGGCGATGCCGAGCGGCCAGTACGTGATCAGCAGCAGGACCGCGACGACGACGCAGGTGATCAGGTTGACCGCGAGGAACACCGCGGCGAAGCCCACGAAGCGGCGCACCGTGGACATGTCGCTGGACGCGCGGGAGAGCAGCTGACCCGAGGGCCAGCGGTCGTGGAACGCCACCGGCAGCCGCTGCAGGCGCTCGTAGAGGGCGCCGCGCAGGTCGCGCTCGATCGCCAGGCAGCTCTGGGTCATCGCCCAGCGGCGGAGGAAGAACAGGCCGGCCTCCGCGACGCCGAACACCAGGGCCAGGCCCAGCAGCGGCACGAGGCCCCCGCGGTCGCCCTCGGCGATCGGCCCGTCGACGACGGCGGCGGTGATCAGCGGAACGGCCAGCTGGGCCAGCGTCGCCAGCAGAGCCGCGGCGAAGGTCAGCGCGATCAGGCCGCGGTAGGGGCGCGCGTAGGGCCACAGCCGGAGCAGGGCGGAGAGCCGGCCCCGGTCGTCGGGAGGGGTGGCGGCGGCGTCCATGGGGGATCGAGGCTAGGCCGGACCCCCGACGGGAGCGACCGACTTTCGGGCCGGGCGCAGGTGGAACTCAGCGGTTGCGGCGGACCCCGAAGACGATGTCCTCCCACGCCGGGATGCGGGCGCGGGGGTCGTCGGAGTCGAGGTCCTCGCCGGGGCGGCCGAGCACCACGGTGTCGTGGTCGGCGATCTCGTCGAGGAAGGAGTCCATCGAGCGGGCGTCGTCCGGGGAACCGCTGGCCGGGTGGACGTCGCGCACGGGGAGCTCCTCGTGCGTCGCGGGCGGCTCGGGAGCCGGGGTCGGCCGGACCTCCTCGCGCAGGACGGTCATCGGCCGGGCGGGCTGGACGGGTGCCGGCGGCGGCCCGGTGGGGACGTCGGGGACGACGCGGACCAGGCGCGTGCCCTCGGCGAAGTCGGTCGTCACGGCGTCCAGCGGGGCGACCGTGCGCGAGGGAAGGTCGAAGGTCCAGCGGGCGGTGCCGGACTTCTCGCCGGCCCGCCACGCGCCGCTGACCACCCAGGCGCCGGTGTCGCTGCGGTAGGCGTCCCAGGTTACGGCGTCGATGTCGGTGTCGATCAGCCGCAGGCGCTCGGTCATGAACTGCTGCAGCGTGGTGCCCGGCGTGCTGTCGGTGAGCCGCACCCGCGCCTCGCGCGCCTGCTCGGCGACCCGCTCGCGCTCCTGGAGCACGGGGTGGGCGAAACGCATGATCCGCTCGACGCGGGTCCCGGACGCGGCCGCCACCTGCTCGGGCGTCTCGCCGGCGCGGATGCGGGACTGGATGACCCGCGGCGGGAGCTCGGTGCCGAGGTCGACGTCGATCTGGGTGAGCCGGCGGGAGTCCCCGCGGGCGGCGGCGCGGAGCCGGTCGTCCACGGGCAGCGAGAAGCGCTCCTCGCCGTCCTCGGTGTCGGCGACCAGCAGCAGGCTCGTGCCGTCGTCGGAGAGACCCACGAGGCGCAGCGTGCGCACGGGCGACCTCCTGCAAGGCATGAGCGGTAGGGCTCCGGAGAGAGACCGGAGCCCGAGGCTATCCGCGCACGCCCGCAGCGCGCCGCAGGCGCGCCCCGCACGGCGCGTCCCGCCGTCCCGTCACCCGATCGGGGGCTCGGTGAGGGAGCGGCACCTGCCGATGACGTGGAGGACACCTCCCGGAAACGCGCGCTCGGCAGAGTGGGGCGCGCGCTGTGACGGGAGGGGCCGCTGGGGAGGCGGAGCGACGGCGCGACGTCGGTTCGTCGCCGGCGGGGCCGGTGCGCACCGGCGCCGTGGAATCCTGCCGCTCGCGTTCCGCCAGGGACGCACACGTTCGAGAGCCGAGGAGGTGCGATGGCCAGCCCCGTGACCGACCTGGTGCCCGCCACGCCCGCGAGGCTCGAGCGCGACGTCGTCGCCGAGATCGAGTCCATCGCCGGCGCCGTCGGTGCCTGGTGCCCCACCGTGTCGCCGGACGGTCGGCAGGTCGCCTACGTGACCGACCGGTCGGGCATCCCGCGCCTGGAGATTGCCCCCGTCGACGGCGGGAACCCGCCGCGGGTCCTCTCGCAGCCGGCGCAGGAGGTCGTCTCGGTCGCCTGGTCCCCGGACGGCGCCTGGCTGGCCTACCTGGTGAGCCCCGGTGGCTCCATCTGCGCCGAGCTGCACGTCGTGCGGCCCGACGGCACCGGTGCACGCCTCGTCGCCGGGGAGGACCCGCGCGCGACGGTGTTCGCCGGTCTCTGGGCCGGCCCCAGCTCCTACCTCTGCTCGATCGCCCCCGGCACCGGTCCCGACGCCGACGTCGTCCTCGTCGACGTGGTCACGGGAACCTGCCGCACGCTGGCCCGTGGCGGCTTCCTCTCCGTCTCCGCCCTGTCGGCCGACGGCCGGACGCTCCTGGCCCGTCGCGGTCCGCGCGGGTTCCGGCACGTCGTCGCCGTCGACGTGGCCGGGGGGACGCAGCGACCGGTCCTCCGGCCGGACGCCCCCGGCGGCGTCGCCTCCGAGGACGGCCGGTTCGCCGCGGACGGGCTGGCGGTCTACCTCCGCGCCTCCCTCCCCGGGCCGCTGCTCGCCGACCGCGCCGGCCTGGTCGAGGTGCCGCTGGGGCCGGACGGCCCGACGGGGGAGGGGCGCACGGTGCTGTACCGCGCCGACGCCGACCTCGACGGCTACGCGCTGCGCCCCGACGGCACGGTGCTCGCGATCTGGAACGCCGGGGGGCTCACCGAGCTCGCGGTGCACGCGCTGTCCGACGGCGCGCTGGTGCGCAGGGTCCCGCTGCCCGACGCCGTCCTGCCGGGCTGGTCGCTGACGTCCGACGGCCGCACGATGGTCGCCGAGCTGACCGGACCGACCACGCCGCGCGCGCTGTGGCGGGTGGACCTCGACGGCGTCCGGCCGGCCGCGACGCTGCGCCTGTCCGCCCCCCGCCCGTCCGCCGCACGCATGGTGCTGCCCGAGCGGCACGAGTACCGCGCCCCCGACGGCATGCCGCTGTCGGGATGGCTCTACACCCCGCGCGGCGCGCACGCCCCGAACCGGACGGTGGTCAGCTTCCACGGCGGTCCCGAGGGTCAGGAGCGGCCGGCGTTCAACCCGCTCGTGCAGAGCCTGGTCGCCGCCGGGTTGACGGTCTTCGCGCCCAACGTGCGCGGCTCCGGAGGGTTCGGCCGCGCGTTCATGACCTCCGACGACGGCGCGGCCCGTGCGTCCTCCTTCGAGGACGTGCGGACGACGGTCGACGAGCTGGTCACCTCCGGCATCGCCGCACCCGGCCGGATCGGTGCCCACGGCTGGTCCTACGGCGGCTATCTCGCGCTGGTCGCCCTGACCCGGTGGCCCGAGTTGTTCGCCGCCGGTGCCACCCTGGCCGGTATGAGCGACCTGCGGACCTTCTTCGCCGGTACCGAACCGTGGATGGCCGCGGCCTCGGTCACCGAGTACGGCGACCCCGTCGCCGACCGGGAGATGCTGGCGTCGATCTCGCCGATGTCGGCACTGGACCGGGTGACCGCTCCGCTGCTGCTCGCCCACGGCGACCGGGACACCAACGTGCCCGTCGCCGAGTCGGTGCAGGCGCATCAGGAGCTCGCCGCCCGGGGTGCACCCTGCGAGCTGCTCCTGCTGCCCGGCGAGGGGCACACCGTGGTCGGTCGCGACCACCTCGTCGAGCTGAGCGGCCGGGTCACCGCCTGGTTCGACAGCTGGCTGTGAGCGGCGGACTGCTCGCCGGCTACCCCGCTCCCACCGCCGACGAGGCGGTGACCCCCGACGGCCGGCTGAGCCCCGACTACGCGGTCCTCGAGCCGGCGCTCGCGGACCTGGGCGCCGAGGGGCTCGGTGCGGCGGCCCGGTCCCTCGCCGAGCTGCGGGCGACCCGCGGCGTGGCACTGGGCACCTGGACCGACGGGCGTCACGAGCGGCACCCGGTCCCGCTCGACCCGCTGCCCCGGCTGCTGCCGGCCGCGCAGTGGCGGCTGCTGGCCGCCGGCGTGGAGCAGCGGCACCGCGCCCTGTGCGCGTTCCTGGCGGACGCCTACCGCGCGGCGGGCCGCCGGCGCGGCGACGTCGACCGCGCCCCGGAGATCGTCCGGGCGGGGGTGCTGCCGGAGTGGGCGGTGGTGCACAACCCCGCCCGCGACCCCGGCGCCATCGGCCAGGCCTGGCCGGGCCAGCCCCGGGCGACGGTGGCGGCCGCTGACCTGGTCCGCACCGCCGACGGCGGGTGGGCCGTGACCGCCGACGACCTGCGCGCGCCCACCGGACTCGGCTTCGCCCTGGAGGACCGGCTGGCCCTCCGCGCCGCCGTCCCGGGGCTGTTCGCCGGAGGCGCTCCCGGCGACCCCGGGGCCGCCCTCGCACTGCTCCGCCAGGCCCTCGACGAGGCGGCTCCTCCGGCGTGCACCGGCACGCCGGAGGTCGCCGTGCTCAGCGCGGGGGAGACCGACACCTCCTCGTTCGAGCACGCGGTGCTCGCCGAGGCCCTCGGTGTGCCGCTGGTGCGGGCCGCCGACCTCTGGCCGCGCGCCGACGGTGGCCTGGAGATCGCCGTGGACGGCCGGCGCCGTCCGGTCGACGTCCTGTACCGGCGCTTCGGCGACGGTGGCCTCGGCGCGTACCGGACGCCCGTGGGCCTGGCGCTGGACGTGCAGCTCACCGAGGCGGTGCGGGCCGGGCGGCTGGGCCTGGTGAACGTGCCGGGCAACGGGGTCGCCGACGACGTCGCGACCTTCGCCTGGGTGCCGGCGATGATCGGCTTCTACCTCGGGGAGCAGCCGCTGCTGCCCTCGCCCCGCACCTGGGTGCTGGCCGATCCGGCCGCGCTGGCCGAGGTCCGCGGGCGGCTGCAGCAGTTGGTCGTCGAGGAGGTCGCGGCCTACGGCGGGCAGAGCGCGGTGGACGGTCGTACCTGCGGTGCCGCGGCGCTCACCCGGCTGGCCGCCGCGGTGGACGCGGCGCCGCACCGGTTCGTGGCCAGGGAGCCCGTCGAGGAGGCGACCCTGCCGGCGCTGGTGGACGGCGCGCTGCACCCCCGGAGAGCCAGGTTGCGGGTGTTCTCCGTCGTGACCGGCGGTGGAATCCGGGCCCTGCCAGCGGCGTGGACGCGCGTGGAGCTGGGCGGGCCGGTCCCCGGCAGCAAGGACACCTGGCTACTGCCCTGAGGCCGGGGCGCCCGCGCGGTCAGGCCAGCGGGCTGCGGATGACGACCGTCGTCCCGGTGGGGCTGGGGACGGCGGTGACGTCGGCGAACGCGCTCATCAGGGTGGATCCGCGGCCACGGTCCATGCTCGGCACCCGCTCGCGCCACTGCCCGTAGTCGCGCACCACGATCTCCAGCCGGTCCCCTCGCACGCCGACCGTGACGTCGACGAACGGCTGGCTGGGGCGCTGCGCGTGCTCGATGGCATTGGTCGCGGCCTCACCGGCGGCCAGCAGCAGGTCGTACGCCCGGTCGGGGTCGACGCCCGCCTCGGCCAGCACCGCGCGCATCCCCCGCCGCAGCACCGGCACCGAGGCGGCCTCGGCGGGCAGCCGCCACCGGCCCAGCTGGTGCTCCGGCGGGGTGGGGTCGGCGGGCGGTCGCGGAGCCGGGGCCGCGGCGGCGAGGGGAGCCGTCGGGACCACCGGTGCGGCCGCGACCGACGCGAACCCGTCCGTCCTCGCCTGCACGGGCAACGGGATGGGACCGGTCCGCCCGGTGGCGCGCTCGAGCACGACCCGGACCCGGGCGATGAGCTCGTCGGCGCGGAAGGGCTTGGCGAGGTAGTCGTCGACGCCGGCCTCCAGGCCCTCGACCGAAGCCTCCAGCCCCGCCCGCGCGGTCAGCATGATCACCGGGATGTGGCGCGTGGCCGGGTCCGACCGCAAGGCGCGCAACAGTTCGAAGCCGTCGATCCGCGGCATCATCACGTCGGTCAGGACGACGTCCGGCTGTCGCTCGGCGACCGCCCGGAGTGCCTCCTCGCCGTTGGCCGTGGTGCGCACCGCCCAATGGGCACCGAGCAGCCGGGCCAGGTAGCTGCGCATGTCGGCGTTGTCGTCCACGACGAGGACGTGCGCGCCCAGGGAGCCGCCCGGCGCCGGCTCACCGGGCCGGCTGGTGTCGTCCTCCCAGCTCGCCGCCTCGCCCCGTGCGGCCTCGGACGGCTGGGCTGCTGCCCGGTCCTCGTCAGCGCTCGGATCGGGGGCGCCGTAGGGCAGCGCCACGGTGAAGGTGCTGCCGACGCCGGGCTCGCTGACCACGGAGACGGTCCCGCCGTGGAGAGCGGTCAGCTCCTGGACCAGTGCCAGCCCGATGCCGGTGCCCTCCCGGGTGCGGGCCGTGGCCCCGGCGACCCGGTGGAAGCGCTCGAAGAGGTGCGGCAGCTCCTCGGCCACGATGCCCACGCCGGTGTCGCGGACGGTGAGCCGGAAACCCGATTCGTCCGAGGTGAGACCCACGTCGATGCCGCCGACGAACGTGTACTTCACCGCGTTGGCCAGCAGGTTGACGACGATCTTCTCCCACATGCGGGGGTCGACGTAGGAGGGCCCGGCCACCGGCGGGCAGTCGACGGTCAGCCGCAGCCCCGCCCGCTCGGCGGCGGCGCGGAAGATCCCGGCGAGCTCGGCGGTGAAGGTGGCCACGTCGGTCCGCACCCGCACCGGGTGCGCCCGCCCCGCCTCGATGCTGGCGAAGTCGAGCAGATCGTTGACCAGGCGTTGCAGCCGCCGGCCGTTGCGCAGCGCGAGCTCCAGCTCCTCCCGCACCTCGGCGGGGAGTCCCTCGGAACGGTCCAGGGCGTCGCTGATCGGGCCCAGGAGCAGCGTCAGCGGGGTCCGCAGCTCGTGGCTCACGTCGGAGAAGAAGGTGGTCTTGGCCCGGTCGAGCTCGGCGAGCGCCTCGGCCCGCCGGCGCTGGGACGCGATCGCCCGTGACGTCGCCACCGCACCGGCGAACTGCGCCGCCATGAGCCCGTGGAAGGAGCGGTACTCGTCGTCGAGGGCCAGGTTGGGGCTCCTGCCGACGACGAGCACGCCCACGGGTGCCGCCCCCGGGCTGCCGGCGAGGGACAGGACGACCGACTCGGTGACCGGATCGCCCCAGGGGCCGCCGGGGAGAGCGAGCCCGCCGAGCGCCCGCACCACCTCGGCGGCGTCCGGTTCGGTGACGGCCGGCAGGTCTGCGGCGTCGCAGCCGACGGTCCCGACGAGGCGCAGATGCGGCTCGTCCGGCCCTGCGAGGTAGGCCGCCGCGAACGGGACGTCGAGCGGATCGCCGCCCAGCTTCTCGCACATCGCCCGCACGACCTGCGCCTCGTCCCCGAGGTCGCCGGTGGTCGCCGCCAACTCGTGCAGCAGCCGCTGCCGACGCGCGCCGACGACCTCCCCGGTCACCTCCAGGCCGATGGACAGCATGCCGCGCACCGCGCCGTCATCGTCGAAGACCGGCGCATGCGTGACCCGGAAGAACGTCTCCTCCCGGTACCCGTGGCGTTCGAGCAGCAGCGGCAGCGCCGGGAACCAGGAGGGCTCCAGCGTGGTCATGGCGTGCTCGATCGGCGGGCCGAGGACGTCCCACCCGGCGGCGAAGGTGATCCGGATGTCCTGGCCGATCGCCGGGTGCTGGGCGCCGATCAGGGGGGCGTAGGCGTCGTTGTAGAACTGGATGAACTCCGGTCCCCAGGCCAGAACCATCGGCAGTCGGGAGACGAGCACCGACCGGATGGCGAAGCGCAGGCTGGCCGGCCACCCCTCCACCGGGCCCAGTGGGGTGGTCGACCAGTCGAAGACGGCCATGATGCGCCCGGCCTCGCCGCCGATGGCGAACAGGTCACCGCCGGGTCCCGACGGGGAATCGGGGAGCACGGTCACCTCCTGCCGCGGACGGGCATGCGCATGGGGATCGGACGGCGGATCCGGGTGACGCCCCCACGTCGCTCCGGTATCGCGGGCGGAAACGCTACCGGGTGTTCCCGGGAGAGCGGGACGGGGCTACAGGCGCTCGACGACGTGGTCGATGCAGGCGGTGAGCGCGGACACGTCGTCGGGCTCCACGGCCGGGAACATGCCGACGCGCAGCTGGTTGCGGCCGAGCTTGCGGTAGGGCTCGACGTCGACCACGCCGTTCGCCCGCAGGGTCTTCGCCAGCGCGGCGGCGTCCACCGAGTCGGCGAAGTCGATCGTGCCGACGACGAACGAGCGCTCGTCGGGGTTGCTCACGAACGGCGTCGCGTACGGCGACTTCTCCGCCCACGAGTACAGTCGGCTCGAGGAGTCGCGCGTGCGGGCCACGGCGCCGGAGAGCCCGCCCAGCGACAGCAGCCACTGGATCTGGTCGTTGAGCAGGAACAGCGTGGCGACGGCCGGGGTGTTGTAGGTCTGGTCCTTGGTGGAGTTGTCGATCGCGATCGACAGGTCCAGGAAGCCGGGGATCCAGCGGCCGGAGGCCTTGATCTCCGCGACCCGCTCCAGCGCGTCGGCCGACATGAGGGCCACCCACAGCCCGCCGTCGGCGGCGAAAGACTTTTGCGGGGCGAAGTAGTAGACGTCGGTCTGCGACACGTCGACCGGCAGGCCACCGGCGCCCGACGTCGCGTCGATGAGGACCAGGGCGTCGTCGCTGCCGGCCGGCCGCTCCACCGGTGCCATGACGCCGGTGGAGGTCTCGTTGTGCGCCCAGCCGTAGGCGTCGACGCCGGGCTGCGCGGTCGGGATCGCCAGCGTGCCGGGGTCGGCCTGCACGATCACCGGGTCGCCGAGGAACGGCGCGTCCTTCGCGCCGGAGGCGAACTTCGCGGAGAACTCCCCGAAGGTGCCGAAGGCGGCGCGGTCGCGGATGAGGCCGAACAGCGCGGCGTCCCAGAAGGCCGTCGTCCCGCCGTTGCCGAGCACCACCTCGTAGCCGTCCGGCACGTCGAACAGCGCCCGCAGCCCCGCGCGGATCTCCTTCACCAGGTTCTTCACCGGCGCCTGGCGGTGCGAGGTGCCCATGATCGCGGCGCCGTCGACGGCCAGTGCCCGGAGGGCCTCCGGCCGGACCTTGGACGGGCCGCAGCCGAACCGCCCGTCGGACGGCAGGAGCTCGGCGGGGATGGTGATGGTCATCCGGGGAAGTGCCTCTCGACGGTGCGGTGCGGTCGGCCCGTGCCGGGACCCGCCCTGGAGGTGCACAGGGCGGGTCCCGCGGACGGGGCCTCGATCAGGCGGGAGCGACCTCGGTCGTGGCCTTGGTCTGGATGGTGTCCCAGCCCTCGACCTCGTCGGGCTTGCGCGGGTCGGGCCCGATGTAGCGGGCCGACGGGCGCACGAGGCGGCCGGTCCGCTTCTGCTCGAGGATGTGCGCGCACCAGCCGGCGGTACGGGCGCAGGTGAACATCGACGTGAACATGTGGCTGGGCACCTCGGCGAAGTCGAGGACGATCGCCGCCCAGAACTCCACGTTGGTCTCGACCGGCCGGTCGGGGCGCCGCTCGCGCAGCTCCTTGAGGGCGGCCTTCTCCAGCGCCAGGGCGGCCTCGAAGCGCGGGGCACCCAGCTCCTCGGATGCGCGGCGGAGCACGCGGGCGCGGGGGTCCTCGGCCCGGTAGACGCGGTGGCCGAAGCCCATCAGCCGGTCGCCCCGGTCGAGGAGGCCCTTCACGTACTTCTCGGCGTCGCCGGACTTCTCGACGTCGTCGAGCATGTGCAGGACGCGCGAGGGGGCGCCGCCGTGCAGCGGGCCGGACATGGCACCGATCGCCCCGGACAGCGAGGCGGCGACGTCGGCCCCGGTGGAGGCGATGACGCGGGCGGTGAAGGTCGAGGCGTTCATGCCGTGCTCGGCGGCCGACGTCCAGTACGCGTCCACCGCGGCCACGTGGCGGGGGTCGGGCTCGCCGCGCCAGCGGACCATGAACCGCTCGACGATCGTGGCGGCCTGGTCGACCCGCTTCTGCGGGACGGCGGGGGTGCCGATGCCCCGAGCGGACTGGGCGACGTAGGACAGCGCCATGACGGCGGCCCGCGCCAGCTCCTCGCGGGCCTCCTCGTCGGTGATGTCCAGCAGCGGGCGGTAGCCCCAGATCGGGGTGAGCATGGCCAGCGCGGCCTGCACGTCGACCCGCACGTCACCGGTGTGCACCGGGATCGGGAACGGCTCGGCCGGGGGCAGCCCCGGGCCGAACTTCCCGTCCACCAGCAGTGCCCAGACGTTGCCGAAGGTCACCTTGCCGACGAGGTCCTCGATGTCGACGCCGCGATAGCGGAGGGCACCGCCGTCCTTGTCCGGTTCAGCGATCTCCGTCTCGAAGGCGATGACGCCTTCCAGGCCGGGTACGAAGTCGTCGGCCATCTCGCATGCTCCTCTGCGCGCGGGACCCGTGCGCGCATAAGGCATGGCGCACGCTTGCCTGCCGACCCTAGGCCGTGGGGAGGCGCCCGACGCAAGTGGGGCGTCGCCGGGGTCGTCGCGCCGGGGATGTGAGGAGCCTTCCCGAGCCGGACGGTCGGACCGGTGCCAGCATGGCGGCGTGCCCGACCTCTCCCGCATGCGCAACGACTACACGCTCGGCCGGCTGCGCGAGGAGGACCTCGCCGCGACGTGGGTGGAGCAGTTCGACCGCTGGTTCGCCGACGTCGTCGCCGCCGAGATCCCGGAGCCCAACGCGGTCGTCGTCGCGACGGCCGACGCCGACGGCGCCCCCGACGGGCGCCTGGTGCTGATGAAGGGCTACGACGAGAGCGGCGTGGTGTTCGGCACGAGCTACGCCTCGGCCAAGGGGGCGCAGCTGGCCGTCAACCCCCGGGCGGCGCTGGTCTTCCCGTGGCACGCGCTGCAGCGCCAGGTGCGGATCACCGGCACCGTCGAGCGGATCGGCGAGACCGCCTCCGACGCGCTGTGGGACCCCCGACCCCGCGGCTCGCAGCTGGCCGCGGTGGCGTCGGTGCAGTCGACCGTCGTGGACTCCCGGCAGCAGCTCGAGGAGCGGGTGCGCCTGCTCGACGAGCAGACGCCGGAGGGCAAGGTGCCCCGGCCCGCGGCCTGGGGCGGCTACCGGGTCGTGCCGGAGCGGGTGGAGTTCTGGCAGGGCGGCGCGGACCGGCTGCACGACCGGATCCGCTTCGTGCGCGACGAGGCCGAGGGCGGGGGCTGGATCGTCCAGCGACTCGCCCCGTGAGCGGGCCGGCTCCCCGCCGGCGTTCCTGGGCGATCGACACGACGCCGCTGCGCAACCCCGCGTACCGGCGGCTGTTCTGGGGCGTGGCCGCGACCATGCTCGGTCAGCAGATGACGCTGGTCGCCGTCCCCTTCCAGGTCTACGCGCTGACCGGCGACTCGCTGATGGTCGGTGTCACCTCGATCGTCGCGCTGGTGCCGCTGATCGTCTTCGGCCTGCTCGGCGGCGCGATCGCGGACTCGATGGACCGCCGCCGGCTGATGCTCGTCACGTCGGTCGGTGCTGCGGTGACGAGCGTGCTGCTCGCCGGGCAGGCGCTGTTGCCCGGCGAGGGCAACCTCGCGGTGCTGTGGGTCCTGACCGCCTGCGTCTCGGCCTTCGCCGCGGTCAACCAGCCCACCCGCAGCGCGGTCATCCCGGCGCTCGTCGGGCCGGCAGGCGTGCCGGCGGCCAACGCGCTGTCCATGACCGTGCGCCAGGCCGCGGTCATCGCGGGGCCACTGCTGGCCGGCGTCCTCATCGGGGCGGGGGAGCTGTTCCTGGCCTACGCGATCGACGCGCTGGGCTTCCTGGCCGCCGCCGTCCTGCTGCGCGGGCTCCCGGCTCTGCCGCCGGGGCGCGACATCGGGCCGCTGCGGCTCGGTGCCGCCGTCCGGGGCGTGGGGGAGGGCTTCGTCTTCCTCCGCACACAGCCGGTGCTGCTCATGACCTTCGTCGTCGACATCGTCGCCATGTGCTTCGCCTGGCCGCAGGCGGTCTTCCCCGAGCTGTCGGAGAACCGGTTCGCCGACTCGCCCAACTCGCTGGGCTGGCTGTTCGCCGGCGTCTCCATCGGAGCGCTGCTCATGGGGCTGACGTCCGGGTGGGTGTCCCGGGTGGACCGGCAGGGCGCGGTGGTGCTGGGCGCGATCGCGGTCTGGGGCGTGGCGATCATCGGCTTCGGCTGGGCGCAGTCCCTGTGGCTCGCCGTTCTCTGCCTGGCCGTGGCGGGGGCCGGGGACATGGTGAGCGCGGTGCTGCGCTCCTCGATGCTGCAGCTGGCCGCGCCCGAGGAGATGCGCGGGCGGATGCAGGGCGTGTTCATCGTCGTCGTGGCCGGCGGGCCTCGGCTGGGCGACCTGCGCGCCGGTGCGCTGGCGAGCGCGGCGTCGGTGAGCGTGGCGATGGTGTCCGGCGGCGTCGTCGTCGTGCTCGCGATGGCGCTGGTCGCGGTGCTGGTGCCCTCGTTCTGGCTCTTCCGCGCCTCCCGCACCGCGGTCTGACCGCGCGCGGGACCATGAGCGCTCGCGGGGGCATCCGCTCCGAGCAGGAAGAGAGGTGGCGTGGGTGTCGACAGGATTCAGGCTCGCCAGGGACGTGATCCACGTGCACGGGCAGCGCGGCGGAGAGGGGGCCTACCGCCCTCGAGGAGGTCCGGCGCAGGAGTACCAGAGCCTGCCCGCCGGGAGCTTCCTGCTCGCCTTCGCCACGGGGGAGTCCCTCGTCAAGGAAGCCGCGGAGCACCACGGGATCCGGAACGCCCGCCGCCAACCGATGGGTCTCGGGAGCGCCGGCCTGGTCGACGGTTTCGAGGAGCACGGGATCCCGCTGCGGGCGCGCGCCCGGGTCGTGCCCCAACCCGGGAGCCGTTCCGGTGTGCACCGGTGGCGGCTGCTGGAGGGGGCGAGCCTGGACGCGTACCTGCGCGACGCCTACGCGATCCGCAACGCCCTGGCGCACACCGGTTCGACGGTCGACGCCTCGCTGCGCTCGAGCTTCTTCCTGCGGGAGGGAGCAGTTCGACTGCGCTCCATGACCCTGATGCTGGCCGAAGGCCTCCTCCAGGCGGCACAGGACGTCGCGTTCCTGGCTGCCAGGAGCGCCGGGACGACGTCGTCCATCGCTTGGGAATGGGTGGAACCCGTGCGCAGCGGTGCGAGCCGGATGCCGGTGGGGCTCCGGACCCACCCCGACTTCCCGCTGCCCTCGTAGCGATGGCCAGTGGCGTCGCGCCGCGCTCCAGCCACAACTGCGGGGAAGTAGGGGGCGGGCGTCGCTCCTGGAGGCCAACTTCCCAGTAGTTGCGCCGCCGATAGTTGCGCCGCCGATAGTTGCGGCACCGATGCTCAGGCCAGGGCGGCGGCGACCACCTTCAGGTCGGTGACGAGCGCGTCGAAGGCAGCCTGCCGCGCCTCGTCGGGTGTGCGCAGGACCGCCGAGGGGTGCGTGGTGGCGAGGATCCAGGTCTGCGCCGGGGCGGCCTCGTCCGGCTCGTCGTCGTCGGCCTCGTCCACGACCGGTGGCGGCGGCAACCCCGGCAGGTCCCAGGGCATCAGCCGCCCGCGGTCCTGGGTGATGCGGAAGGACGGCGCGATGAGCGCCTTGGCCGCTGTCGCACCCAGGGCCACGACGACCTCGGGCCGGAGGACGGCGAGCTCGCTCTGCAGCCAGGGCGCGCAGGCGCGGAGGTGCTCCGCGCCCGGCGTCGCGTGGATGCGCCGCTTGCCCTTCACCGTGAAACGGAAGTGCTTCACCGCGTTGGTGATGTACGCGTCGCGGCGGTCGATGCCCGCGCCGGTCAGCGCGTCGTCCAGCAACCGCCCGGCGGGGCCCACGAACGGCTCGCCCTTCCGGTCCTCCTGGTCGCCGGGCTGCTCGCCGACGAAGACGATGCGCGCGGTGGGCGGGCCCTCGCCGAACACCGTCTGCGTCGCCGGCTCCCACAGCTCGCAGGCCCGGCAGCCGGCCGCCGCGGTCGCCAGGCCGTCCAGCCCCACGCCGGACGGCGGCCGCGCGATCCCGTTCCGCTCGCTCATGGACCGATGAGACAGCAGGCCGGCAGGGTGCGCGACCGCTCGGTGAACATCGGCCGCGGCGGCTCGGAACGGTCCGCCCGGCCCGATACGGTTTCGGACGACAACTTCCACGAGGAGGCGACGTGCTCGAGTTCGACGGGCTCCACAAGAGCTTCGGCGAGGTCCGGGTCCTGGAGGGCGTCGGGTTCACCGTCGCCCCGGGGTCGATGTTCGGTTTCTGCGGCTCCAACGGTGCCGGCAAGACGACCACCATGCGGATCGCCATGGGCCTGGTCCGGCCGGACGCCGGCGAGGTGCGCTGGCACGGCCGGCCGCTGGACCAGGCCTCCCGCCGCCGGGTCGGCTACATGCCGGAGGAACGCGGGCTCTACCCGAAGATGAAGGTCGGCGAGCAGGTCGCGTACTTCGCCCGGCTCCACGGCCTGGATGCCGCGGCCGCCACGAAGGCATCGGCGGACTGGGTGGAGCGCCTGGGACTCGGCCCGCGCCGCGACGAGCAGGTGGAGAAGCTGTCGCTGGGCAACCAGCAGCGCGTCCAGCTGGCCGCCGCGCTGGTCAGCCGCCCCGAGGTGCTGATCCTCGACGAGCCGTTCTCCGGGCTGGACCCGGTCGGCGTCGACTCGCTGGCCGACGCGCTGCTCGGGCAGGTGCGCGAGGGCGTCCCCGTGGTCTTCTCCAGCCACCAGCTCGACCTGGTCGAGCGGTTGTGCGACTCGGTGGGCATCCTCGCCCGCGGCCGGATGGTGGCCACCGGCACCGTCGAGGAGCTTCGCCGCCGCGAGGCCGGCCGGCTGCTGCGCGTCGTCGTCCCGGATGCCGCGCCGGGCTGGGCCGACGGGCTGGGTGGCGCCCGCGTGGTGTCCGAGCAGGCCGGCGACACCCTGCTCGAGCTGACACCGGACACCGACGACCAGTCGGTCCTGGGTGCGGCGCTGCGGACCGGCCGGGTGACCCACTTCGCCTGGCAGCAGCCCACGCTGGTCGAGCTGTTCCGCGGCGCCGTCGCCGCACCGAGCACCGAGGAGGTGGCGGCGTGACCGCCCCGCAGGACCTCTCCAGCAGCCAACTGGTCCGGCTGGTCGCCGGGCGCGAGGTGGCGACCCGCATCCGCGACAAGGGCTTCATCATCAGCTCGGTCGTGATCCTGCTGGTGATCGTCGCCGCGGTGGTCATCCAGGTGGTGACGGGCTCCGGGGACGAGGAGAGCCGGGTGGGTCTCGTCGGGGGCGACGCCTCGGTGGTGACCGCCCTGGAGGCTCAGGGCGAGGCGCTGGACGTCGACGTCGAGGTGGTCGAGCTCGGCGACGAGGCCGCCGCCCGGACGGCGGTCGACGACGAGGACGTCGACGGCGCGCTGCTCGTCGGGGATGACGCCGAGCTGCTCGTGCGGGAGTCCGCGGGCGGCACCCTCGAGGCGATCGTCCAGGGCGCGGTGGGCCAGCTCGCGATCACCGAGCAGCTGACCGAGGCGGGCATCAGCGAGCTGGACGTGCCGGAGGTCGCGGTGACGGCCCTGGACGCCGACGCCGCGGCCGACGGGCAGCGGGTCGCGGCCGCGGTCTTCGGCGTGGTGATCCTGTACAGCCTGCTGATCCTGTTCGGCCAGTTCATCGCCCAGGGCGTCGTCGAGGAGAAGTCCAGCCGGGTGGTCGAGCTGCTGCTGGCCACGATGCGCCCGTGGCAGCTCCTCGCCGGGAAGATCCTCGGCCTCGGGCTCCTGGCCCTCGGGCAGATCGTGACCATCGGCGTCGTCGCCGTGGTCGCGGCGCTGGCCTTCGACATCGTGGAGGTGCCCGGCGACCTGATCAGCACCGTCGCGATCGTGATCGCCTGGTTCGTGCTGGGCTACGCCTGGTACGCCGCGGTCTTCGCCGTCGCGGCCTCGCTGGTGAGCCGGCAGGAGGACCTGGCGACGGTCCTCATGCCGACGTCGATGGTGCTGATCGTCGCGTTCTTCATCGGCATCCAGGCCGCGTCGGACCCGGGCGGTCTGCTGGCCCGGGTCACCTCCTACATCCCCGGGCTGTCCCCGCTGGTGATGCCGGTGCGGCAGGCCGCGGGCGAGGTGGCGCTGTGGGAGATCGCGCTGGCGGTCGTGCTCATGGTGTTGGCCATCGTGCTCGTCGTCCGGCTGGGCGGGCGCATCTACTCGGGCGCCCTGCTCCGCACCGGCGGCAAGATCAAGATGCGGGAGGCGCTGGCCGCCGAACGCGCCTGAGGGGGATTGCCCGCCCGAGCTGCGGGTAGCCGCGCCGCATGGGCATGCAGCTGGGCTACACGATGATGACCGAGCAGGCCGGACCGAAGGACCTGGTCCGCCACGTGGTCGGCGCCGAGGAGGTCGGCTTCGACTTCGCGGTGAGCAGCGACCACTACTTCCCGTGGCTGGACGAGATGGGGCACTCGCCCAACGCGTGGGTCTCGCTCGGTGCCGTGGCGCAGGCCACGAGCCGCATCCCGCTCATGACCTACGTGACCTGCCCGATCTTCCGGTACCACCCGGCGGTGGTGGCGCAGCAGGCGGCGACGCTGCAGATCCTGTCCGACGGCCGCTTCACCCTCGGCCTGGGCGCCGGCGAGAACCTCAACGAGCACGTCGTCGGCGCCGGCTGGCCGCCGGCCGACGTCCGCCACGAGATGATCATGGAGGCGCTGCAGATCATCCGGGACCTGTTCGACGGCGAGGGCTACACCAACTTCCGCGGCGAGCACTTCGACGTCGAGTCGGCCAAGCTCTGGGACCTGCCGGAGAAGCGGGTGCCGATCGGGTTCGCGGCGGGCGGGAAGCAGGCGGCCACGATCGCCGGCGAGCTGGCCGACGTGCTGGTGGCGACCGACCCGCTGGCCGAGCTGGTGGATGCGTTCGAGACCGCCGGGGGAGCGGGCAAGCCGAAGATCGCGCAGATGCCGATCAGCTTCGGCACGGACAAGCCAGCGGCGGTCACCAGGGCCCACACGCTGTTCCGCTGGTTCGGCCTGGGCTGGAAGGTCAACGCCGAGCTGCCGGGGACGGCGGCCTTCGACGCGGCCAGCCAGTTCGTCCGCGAGGAGGACGTCGAGAGCAGCATCCCGTGCGGGGACGACGTCGCGGCGGTGATCGAGGGGGCCAGGGAGTACGCCGACGCGGGCTTCACCCACCTGGCCCTCGTCCAGATCGGCGGCGATCAGCAGGAGCCCTACCTCGAGTGGACCCGCAGCACGCTCCTGCCGGCGTGGCGGGAGGCGTTCGGCAGCTGACTCGCCTCTCACCCGCCCATGACCCGCCCGTGACCCTCCCGTTGGGGTGAGGTCACCCCTGCGGGCGGCGCGCGGAAGCCCGGACGCCCCCGAAGATCGGCGGCATGACCGAGGACCTCGACAGGCGCCTCCGGCGGCTGCGGGCCTCCGGGGACGGCGACGCACTGGTCGACCTCGGCTGCGACCTCGCCGACGCCGGCCGCCACGCGGACGCCGAGGCGTGCTTCCGCCGCGCCGCGGAGGCCGGTGACACCGTCGCCTCGTTCAACCTCGGGAACGCGCTCGCCGCGCAGGGTCGGTGGCAGGAGGCGGTCGACGCCTACGAGGTGGCCCTGGCCGGTGGCGAGGCCGACGCCTGGCGCAACCTGGGCCTCGTGCTCGAGGACCTCGGCGACCTGGCCGGCGCCATGCGGGCCTACCGCGGCGCCGTCGACGCCGGTGACCTCGAGGGCGGCCTGCAGCTGGCGTTCCTGCTCCGCGAGCAGGGCGAGCGCGAGGAGGCCCTCGCCGTCGCCGAGGAGATCGCCGCGGCCGGCGACCCCGAGGCGGCCGGCGTCGTCGCCTGCTGGAGGTTCTGCACGACCCTGGACCCGGCGCTCGAGGACGACCTGCGCGCCGGTGCCGACCACTTCCCGGCGGCGCGCACCGACCTGGCGCACCTGCTGCGCGAGAGCGGCCGGGGTGTCGAGGCGCGGGCGGTGCTCGAGCGCGGCGCCAAGCTCGGCGAGCAGGTGGCCTGGCTGCCCCTGGGCAACCTCTACCGGGAGGACCTCGAGGACGAGGAGGCCGCCGAGGAGGCGTTCCGCGCGGGCATCGCCGCCGGCGACGTCTACTGCCACCAGAACCTGGCCGTGCTGCTGGCCGACCGCGGCGACTTCGACGGCGCGGTCGAGCAGTTCCGGCTCGGCGCCGAGGCCGGTGACCAGCTGGCCGCGCAGACGCTGCGCGGGCTCGAACTGGGCTGAGCCGCCCACGCCCCGGTACGGATCCGTTCCGGTGGTGTCGGATACTGGCGACGTGACCTCGGCCACTCCCGCGCTCCGGACCGCGACGCGTCCCGACCTCGGGGCAGTGGCCGACGCGCTGGGGCTCCCGGCGCCGGCACTCGCCCCCGCGATCGTCGAGCCCGACGCCCGGGTGCTGATCGGCAGCGAGGGGCAGGTCGTGCTGCTGCGCCGGCGGTGGGCCCACGACGCGACCGCCGAGGCCGTCGTCGTGCGCCGGACCGGCGTCCCCCTGGACCATCCCGACGTCCTCGCCGCGGCCGCCGACTGGGGGTGCGACCGCGTGCGACACCTGGCCAACGACCGGTGCGTAGCGGTGCCGGCCCTGCCGGAGTCGGCTCCGCTGGCGGTCCGGTTCGCCCACCTCGCGGCGCTGGCGGCCACCCGGGTGGAGACGGCCGTGGCCCTGGCCCGGGACGTCGGCGGCACGCGCACGAAGGACGACGGCAGCCCGGGGGTGGCCGCGGACGACGCCGCGCACGCCGCGGCGGTCGAGGTGCTCGCCGCGCTGGGGGTGCCGGTGCTCAGCGAGGAGAGCGCCGACCGGCAGGTGCCCGACGGCATGCCGTGGATCGTCATCGACCCCCTCGACGGGACCCGCAACTACCTGGCCGGTCTGCCGCCGTGGGCTTTCTCGGCCGCGCTGGTGCACCACGGCCGACCGGTCGCGGGCCTGGTCTGCGACCTCTCCTCGGGGCGGCGCTGGTCGGCCGACGAGGGCCGCGGGGCGGCGCGGGACGGCGTGCCGGTGCGCACGCGCGCGGGGAGCACCGTCGTCGTCCCCAGCGCGCCGAACGGTGGCTCGGTCGGGGTGCCCGGGGCCGCCCGGCGGGTGCGGATCACCGGCTGCACGGCGGTCGATCTGTGCCTGGTCGCCGACGGCGCGGCGGCGGCCTGGCACGACGTGGACCGCACCGGCACGCACGTGCACGACGTGGCCGGCGGGCTCGCCGTCCTGCTGGCCGCGGGCGGTGCGGCCCTCACCGCCGACGGCGCGCCGGTGGTGCTCGAGCCGGACACCGGCGCACGGATCCGCTTCGTCGCCGCCGCCGACGAGGCGTTGGCCCGCACCCTGCTCGACGCGGTCGCCTGACCCACTGCCTCGATCGGCCGCCGTCTCATGCGGTGGCGGCCCGGATCGCGGCGAGCAGGGCCTCGCGCTCGTGCATGGTGGTGCGCGCCCGGCCTCGGCTGGCGCCGAGCGCGACCTCCGCGGCGTCGATCGCCCGCCAGTCCTCCAGGAGCACCGGCTGCGCCCCGCGCGCCTGCAGGGTGGTCACCAGGTCGTCGGTGCCACCGCGGACGGCCAGCGTGCCGTCGGCCGCGTCGGCCAGCAGGGCCTCCACCGTCTCGCGGGCGTCGTGCTTGTTGGTGCCCACGACGCCGCTGGGGCCGCGCTTGATCCACCCGGCGACGTACTCGCCGGGTGCGAGCTCCCCGTCGCGCAGCACCCGGCCGGTGCCGTCGTGCGGAACGGTGCCGCTGCGCTCGTCGACCGGCAGGCCGGGCAGCGGGGTGCCCCGGTAGCCCACGGAGCGGACGACCAGGTCGGCCGGCAGCACCTCGAGCTCCCCGGTGCCGACGGCGCGGCCGTCGCCGTCGACCGCGGTGCGCTCCACCTCCAGGCCGGTGACGCGGTCGTCGCCGAGGAGCCGCACCGGGCGGCTGTAGAAGCGCAGCCGCAGGGGGATCCGACCGGCCTCGAGCGCGTGCCCGGCCCAGCCGCGCAGCACGCCGAGGTTGCGCCCGACCACCCGGTCGGCGGCGGCGCGCTCCTCGGAGGCCGGGTCCAGCTCGAGGTCGGCCGGGTCGACCAGGACGGTCGCGGCGGTCATGTCGTCCAGCTCGCGCAGCTCCTGGGTGGTGAAGCTGGCCTGCGCGGGACCGCGGCGGCCCAGCACCGTCACCTGCTCGACCGGTGCGGCGGCCAGCGCGTCCAGGACGTGCTGCGGCATGTCGGTCGGCTCGAGCTCCTCGGGCGCGCGGGCCAGGACCCGCGCCACGTCGAGGGCGACGTTCCCGACGCCGACGACGACGACCGACCGGGCGTCGGCCAGCGCGGACTCGACCCGCTTCCGGTCGACGTCGGGATGCCCGGTGTACCAGGCGACGACGTCGGTGGCCGCGAGGCTGCCGGGGAGGTCCTCGCCCTCGATGCCCAGCCGGCGGTCCAGCGCCGCGCCGTAGGTGTAGACGACGGCGTCGACGTGGGCGCGCAGCTCCTCCAGGGAGAGGTCGACGCCGATGTCCACGTTGCCGACGAAGCGGACCAGCGGCTGGTCGAGGCTGCGGTGCAGGGTCTCCCGGATGGCCCGCATCTTCGGGTGGTCGGGCGCGATGCCGTGCCGGACCAGGCCGAACGGGGTGGGCAGCCGGTCGATGAGGTCGATGGCCACCGGGACGTCGTCCTGACGGGTCAGCGCGTCGGCGGCGAAGATGCCCGCCGGACCGGCACCGATGATCGCCACTCGGAGGGGGCGGCGCTCGGACGGGGGAGCGGCGGAGCCGTCGGCGACCATGACTGGCATCCTGACCCCGCCGGGGGCGCTCCACCAGAGCGCGCGCCCGGTTTCCCGTCATCGTCGCTCGAGGAGGCCCCTCCATGTCCATCGTCGTCGTCGCCACCCTCACCCCCAAGCCCGATGCGGTCGACGCCGTGCGAGAGGCGCTGCTGGCCGCCGTCCCGAAGGTGCACGAGGAGCCCGGCTGCGAGCGCTACGCCCTGCACGAGGCCGACGGCGTCTTCGTCTTCGTGGAGCGGTGGGAGAGTGCCGAGGCGATGAAGGTGCACGGCAAGGCGGAGCCGCTGGCCACCCTGGGCGCCGCCCTGGCCGGCAAGCTCGCCGCCGCCCCGGACATCCGCCGGCTCACCCCACTGCCGGCCGGCGACGCCGACAAGGGCGCCGTCTGACCCGAGTGCGGGCCCGGCGTCCTCAGCCGCAGGAGTGGTTGCGGTCGAGGTCGTCGGGGACGTACTGGGTCAGGTCGACCCGGCCTCGGGGCACCAGCGGGGGCAGCTCGCAGGCCGCGACGGCCTGTGCGACGGTCACCGACCCGGCCAGCCAGCTGGGCAGTCCGGCGAGGGGGCTGTCGGACGGCACGGAGCCGACGATCTCCGCCCACTGCTGACCCGTGGAGTACAGGCCGACGTCCGCGCCGCGGAAGTCCAGGTAGGCGGTCATGCCCTCGAGCGTCGCCCGGTTGCGCGCCAGGGCGTCGTCCGACCCCGACTGCCAGGTGTTCATCGTCTCGACGTCGAGCCACCATCGGTAGCTGGACGCGAGGCTGTCCACCCCGGCGTCCCGCGCGGCCGGCAGGAAGAACTCGGTGACGCTGTCGCGGGTCCGCTCCCACCCGTACCGCCACGAGCAGGCGGCCGTGTTGTCGCCGTCGCACTCGCCGTAGGGCGTCTCGCCGTCCGACGGCCAGGTGGTGACCAGGGACGAGACCTGGCCGGGGTTGGCGGTGTTCAGGTACAGCTGGACCACCGGCTGCTCGGGCACCGAGCCGTTGGACTCCCAGGCCCACTCCAGCTGCTCGGCCAGGCACGGGTTCGGGTCGGTGGTCCGCCCGCCGTTGACCCCGACGACGGCGAACGCGCGGGCGTCGGGCAGCTCGGCGTCGCACTGCGGGTGGGAGATGTCGACGCCGACCGGGCTGAGCGGGACGTCGAACTCGGTGGGGGCCGCGCCGGCGGGCGTCTGCCCCGCGAGGAGGGTCGCCGCAGCGGTCAGCGTCACGACAGCTGTCGCGCGCAGGCGTCCGCCCGTGTCCCCCGTCATGCACGCGACCGTACCGGGGAGGGGCCGTCCCGTGGAGGACTCAGACGGCCTGGCAGGTCGGGCACCAGTAGAGGTTGCGGCCGACCATGACCTCGGTGCGGACCTCGGTCCCGCAGATCCGGCACGGCAGGCTGGTGCGGCGGTAGACGTAGTGCGCGTCCTCCCGCCGTACCGCGCCGCTCCGGCGGGTGCGGTCCTCGGGCCGGGTGGTCACGATGCGCCCCATGCGGACGCCGGCCTTCATGAGCGTGACCAGGTCGGCCCACATCTGCGCCCACAGCGCCTCGTCGACGGCCCTGCCGGGACGGAACGGCGAGACCCGGTGCCGGAAGAGGATCTCGGCCCGGTAGACGTTGCCGACGCCGGCGAGGACGGACTGGTCCATGAGCAGCGCGCCGATCGCGGTGCGGCTGGCGGCGATGCGGCGGTGGGCGCGGCCGCCGTCGGCCCGCGGCCGCAGCGGATCGGGGCCGAGCCGGTCGAGGATCGCCGCGACCTCGGGGTCGGGCAGCACCTCGCAGGCGGTGGGGCCGCGCAGATCGGTCCACACCCCGAGGCCGTCGGGCCCGTCGGCCTCCCAGCGCATCCGGAGGGCGCCCTTCGCGGGCGGCGGCGCGCCGGTGCCCGTCAGGTACGTGCCGTACAGCCCGAGGTGCACGTGCAGGTGGTCGCTGCCGAAGCGGGCGAACAGGTGCTTGCCGTAGGAGAAGACCTCGTCGAGCACCCGTCCGTCGAGGAGTGCCGCGCCGGCCTCGAAGCGGCCCTGCGGGCTGGTGACGTGGACCGGGCGGCCGGCGAAGAGCGTGGACTGCTCCCGCGCCAGGCGGTACAGGGTGTGGCCCTCGGGCATCCGGGCAGCGTAGGTGGCGCGGTCGGCCGGCGCCTCAGCGGTCGGCGGTCTCCAGGCCGAAGTGCGGCCGGTCGTCGTCGGCGACGAGGTCCAGGAACTGCGGGTTCTGCAGGATGTGCCGGCGCACGAACGAGCAGTACGGGAGCACGGTCAGGCCGCGCTCGCGAGCGGCGGTGAGGACGCCGTCGACGAGCTTCGTACCGATGCCCTGGCCACCCATGGAGGGATCGACCTCGGTGTGCGGGAGCGTCATCTGGCCGTTGTCGACGTGGTAGCTGGCGAGTCCGACGACGCGCTCGCCCTGCCGGATCTCGAACCGTCCCCGCTCGGGGACGTCGACCACAGAGGTCTCCATTGCATCCACCTTCCGTCACCTCCGGCGCCGTTGCCGGAGCTCGACGTGTGCCCCAGAACGGTAACGCCTGGGAACCGCTTCGTCTCTCATCGATACGACGACTCGGGTCGGGCGGCGGTTCCCCGACCGCCACCGGATAGCCTCTGCGGCGCGGTCCCGAGCGCGCCCGGCGCGCCGAGGCCCCCGTAGCTCAGGGGATAGAGCATCGGTTTCCTAAACCGTGTGTCGCAGGTTCGAATCCTGCCGGGGGCACCAGCAGTGCCCCTACGGGCCGGCGGTCCGTCTCCTCCCGAGCGGCTCGCCCCCGGAGACCGGCGTCCCGGCTTCCGAGTGGCGCTGGGCGGTCGGGGCTCCTCCGTGCCATGGTGTCCCCGCTCAGGTCCGGCTCGGTCCCGGATCTGCCCCTCCACGGCGAAAGAGGCATCGTGACCTCCACCCGCACCCGCACCCGCACCCGCGCCCTGCGCGCAACCGGCGCTCTCGTCCTGCTCGCGGCTGTCGTGGCCTCGGGGTGCACGAGCGACGAGCCGGCCCCGGCGGCGGAGACGCAGCAGGCCGACGCCCGCGAGTACGACTTCTCGGAGGTCGATCCGATCGTCGAGGCCTTCCTCGCCGAGAGCGGCCTGGATGGCGCCGGTCTGGTCGTCGTCGACGAGGACGCGGGGATCGTCGGCGAGCAGTACTTCGGCGACTTCGACGCCGACCGGGTCTCGCTCGTCGCCTCGGCGTCGAAGATGGTCACCGCCGGCGTCCTCGTGCGGCTCGCCGACCAGGGGGAGCTCGACCTCGACCAGCCGATCGCCGAGTACGTCGACTGGGCGGCGGGCCAGAACCCCGACGTCACCGTCGCCCAGCTGCTGTCCAGCAGCTCCGGCTTCGTGGGCCTGCTCCCGCAGCCGGCGTACGGGCCCTACGTCTGCCAGTTCCTGCCGACGGCGGAGATGGAGGACTGCGCGGCCACCGCCTGGACGACGCCCGACGACGACGCCGACATCGCGCCGCCCGACACCGAGTTCCGCTACGGCGGCGTGCAGTGGCAGATCGCCGGTGCCGTGGCCGAGACCGTGTCCGGGAAGAGCTGGTCGGAGCTGCTCGAGGAGACCTACATCGAGCCGTGCGGGGTCGAGTCCATGGGCTACAGCAACCACTGGACCGTCCTCGGCAGTGGCGGGTTCTCCTACCCGGCCGACTTCGACGGCGACACGAGCCTGCTGCCGGAGACCGAGAACCCCCACATGGAGGGCGGGCTCTTCATCGACCCGGTCGACTACGCCGAGCTCCTCCTCATGCACCTGCGGGACGGCCGGTGCGGCGACACGCAGGTCCTGGAGCCGGAGTCGGTCGAGCGGATGCACACCGACCGGATCGGCGAGGCGTACGACGGGGTGACGATGACCGGCACGGGCTACGGCTTCGGCTGGTGGGTCGAGCGCGACGGCAGCGAGCGCATCACCGACGCCGGCGCCTACGGGACCGTGCCGTGGCTCGACCTCGACGGCGGCTTCGGCGCCTACCTCGTGCTCGAGGCCGAGGCGCAGCTCGGCGGGCAGCTGGCGGCGCAGCTGTACGAGCCGGTCGAGGCCGCGGTGACGGCGGCTCGGTGACCCGAGGGAATATACCCCCCTGGGGTAGTGTTCCCGTCCGCATGGACCACTCCACGCACAGCGACCGACCGTCCGGTGCAGCCCTCACCCGGCTCGCGATCAGCGCCACGCTGCACTGCCTGACCGGCTGCGCCATCGGCGAGGTGCTCGGCATGGTCATCGGGACCGCGCTGGGCTGGTCGGACGCGCAGACGATCGTGCTCGCCGTCGCGCTGGCCTTCGTCTTCGGCTACGCGTTCACCATCGGCCCGGTCATGCGCTCCGGCCTGGCCCTGGGCGCCGCGATTCCGGTGGCGCTCGCGGCGGACACCGTGTCGATCACCGTCATGGAGATCGTGGACAACGCGGTCATGCTGCTGGTGCCCGGAGCGATGGACGCGGGACTGGGCAGCTGGCTCTTCTGGGGCGCGCTGGCCTTCGCGCTCGCCGTCGCCTTCGTCGTCACCGTCCCGGTCAACCGCTGGCTCATCGGCCGCGGCAAGGGACACGCCGTCGTCCACCGGTTCCACGACGGCGGCGACCACGCCCACCACTGATCCGGGGAATCCCGGAACGCGGCGCGGGTTTCGGCCGTTGGGTCCGGGGAGTGCCGCCGGACGGCGCACGCACCCTCGTCGAAGAGAGCCATGAGCACCAGTCACAGTCCCCGGGCCACGACTCCCTCCACCGGTGAGGGGGTGCGTGGCCGGTGATGGAAGTGCTCTCCCTCCTGCTGGGCGTGCTGGTCGTGCTCGCGATCACCGCGGTGACCGGCTACTTCGTGGCCCAGGAGTTCGCGTACATGGCGGTCGACCGGTCGGCGCTGACCGCCCGCGCCGCGGCCGGGGACGCCGCGGCCGACCGCGCGCTGACCGTGACCCGCCGCACCTCGTTCATGCTCTCCGGCGCGCAGCTGGGCATCACGGTCACCGGCCTGCTGGTCGGCTACGTCGCCGAGCCGCTGATCGGGGAGTCCATCGGCGCGCTGCTGGGCGGCGTCGCCGTCCCGGCCGGGGTGGCCGTCGGCGGCGGCGCGGTCCTGGCGCTGCTGTTCTCCACCCTGGTGCAGATGCTGTTCGGGGAACTCTTCCCCAAGAACCTGGCGATCGCCAGGCCAGAGCCGGTGGCGCTCTGGCTGGCGACGTCGACCGTGCTCTACCTCCGGCTGTTCGGCTGGCTGGTGCGCGTCTTCGACCAGGCGTCGAACCTGCTCCTCAAGGCGCTGCGGATCGAGCCCGTGCACGACGTCGAGCACGCCGCCACGGCCCGCGACCTCGAGCACATCCTGGAGGAGTCGCGGGAGAGCGGGAACCTGCCGGCCGAGCTGTCGATGATGCTCGACCGGATCCTCGACTTCCCGAACCGCGACGTCGAGCACGCGATGATCCCGCGGCC
Organism: Blastococcus aurantiacus; assembly: GCF_900102425.1. GTDB lineage: Bacteria > Actinomycetota > Actinomycetes > Mycobacteriales > Geodermatophilaceae > Blastococcus > Blastococcus aurantiacus. The sequence continues at coordinate 551,085 of NZ_FNBT01000002.1, read as the reverse complement.
GCGGGTGGGCACCGTGGCCACCACCGACACCGTCGGCGAGCTGCGCGAGCTGATGGCTCAGGGTCACTCCCGCTACCCGGTGCTGGACACCGACAACGGGGACGTGGTCGCCGTCGCCCACCTGGCCGACCTGCTGACCACGACGGCGCCCGACGACGCGCCGGTGACGGCGGTGGCCCGCCCGTGCCTCGTCGTCTCCACCTTCACCTCGCTGCCCGACGCGCTGCGCGAGCTGGCCGACTCGGGGAACCAGCTCGCCTGCGTCATCGACGAGTACGGCGGCTTCGCCGGTGTCATCACGCTGGAGGACCTCGCCGAGGAGCTGGTCGGGGAGATCACCGACGAGCACGACGACGAGGATCCCGCCTACGTGCCGGTCGAGGGCGACGGCATCTGGGAGATGGCCGGCGACGTCCACGTCGACGAGGTCGAGCGGGCCCTGGCCGTCGACCTGCCCCGCGGGGACTACGAGACCATCGCCGGCCTGGTCATCGCCGCAGCCGGCACCCTGCCCGAGCCGGGCACCCGCCTCACGATCGAGCTGCCGCCGGACCCGGGCGACCTGGTGCACGCCGACGACCCGGAGCCGCGGCTGCTCAGCGTCGAGGTGCTGGACGTGGAGCGGCACGTGCCCGCGCGCGTCCGGCTGGAGCTGCCCGACCGGGCGGCCGGCGTCGTCGGCACCGAGGAGACCCCCCGATGAGCCCCTGGATGGTCGTCGCCGCGACCGGCGCGATCGTGGCGCTGAGCGCGTTCTTCGTCGCGGTGGAGTTCGCCGCGCTCGCGGCCAAGCGGCACCGGCTGGAGGAGGCCGCACCCGACAGCCGCGCGGCCCGCGCCGCGCTGCGCAACTCCGCCGAGCTCACCCTGCTGCTGGCCGGCTCGCAGCTGGGCATCACCGCGGCCACGCTGGCCCTCGGTGCGATCAGCAAGCCGGCCGTGCACCACTGGCTGACGCCGGTGTTCGACGACTGGGGGCTCCCGCCGGTGGCCGCCGACGTCGCCGGGTTCGTCCTGGCCCTGCTGATCGTCACGTTCATCCACCTGGTGGTGGGGGAGATGGCGCCGAAGTCGTGGGCGATCGCCCACCCCGAGCGCTCGGCCACCCTCCTCGCGCTGCCGATGCGCGCGTTCATGGCCCTGTTCCGGCCGGTGCTGCGGGCGCTGAACGCCGCGGCGAACCGGCTGCTGCGGTGGGCCGGCGTGGACGCGGTCGACGAGCTCGCCGTGGGCCACAGCCCCGACGCGCTGCGGCACCTGGTGGAGCACTCGGCGAACGTCGGAGCGCTCGACGCGTCGTTCTCCGAGCAGATCTCCGGCGTGCTGCAGCTCGAGCAGCTGACGGTGCGCGAACTGGTCGACCCGGGCGAGGCGCTCGCCGCGGTACCGGTCGACGCCACCGCCGGCGACGTCCGCGCGGCCACCCGGCGCACCGGCCATCTGCGCATCCTCACCCGCGACGGCGAGCGGATCGTCGGGGTCGTGCACGTCCGCGACACCCTGGCCGCGCCCGACGACGCCCCGGTGTCCGGGTTCGCCCGGCCGGTGTTCGGTCTGGACGCCGGCACCACCGTGCACGCGGCTCTCAAGGCCATGCGCGAGACGCGCAACCACCTCGCCCTCGTCACGGCCGATGGTGGCGTCGTGGGCGTCATCACGCTGGCCGACGTGCTGCGCCGGCTCTTCCCGCAGGGCGAGGTGACGGCCGCCTGACCGCGCGGGGGAAGATGACCTCATGAGCCAGGTCGTCGTCCACGCCGAGAAGATCATCTCCGCATCCGCCGAGCAGGTGAGCCAGGCGCTGGCCGACTACGAGACGGTCCGACCGCGGATCCTGCCCGTGCAGTTCAGCGAGTACCGCGTCGACAGCGGCGGCCACGGCGCCGGCACCGTCGTGCACTGGAGGTTCGCCGCGACCTCCAAGCGCGTCCGCGACCAGCTGATCGACGTCACCGAGCCCGCGCTCGGCACCCTGGTGGAGACCGACCGGAACTCCTCGATGGTCACCACCTGGACGGTGCTGGCCGAGGGCACCGGCGGCTCCACCGTGAAGGTGCGGACGACGTGGGACGGCGCCGGCGGTATCGGCGGCTTCTTCGAGCGCACCTTCGCGCCCAAGGGCCTGGGTCGGGTCTACGTCGATCTCCTGCACCGCCTCGACGCGGAGCTCGCCGCCGGCTGATCCGGGCGCGGGCGCCGATCCGCAGGGACCATGGGCGGGTGACCCTCGCACCGTCCGCCGCGACCGGCACCGCGCTGGACGCCCTGGCCGACCTGGTGGCCGACGGCGACGTCGTCGTCCTCTCCGGCGCCGGCCTGTCCACCGACTCGGGCATCCCGGACTACCGCGGCGCCACCGGCAGCCTCCGCCGGCACACGCCGATGACCTACCAGACCTTCACCCGCGACCCGCGCGGCCGGCACCGCTACTGGGCGCGCAGCTTCGTCGGCTGGCGGCAGATGCGGGCGGCCCGCCCGAACGACGGGCACCGGGCCGTGGCCGAGCTGCAGGGCGCCGGGTTGCTCGCCGGGCTGATCACCCAGAACGTCGACGGGCTGCACCAGGCCGGGGGAGCCCGCGACGTCGTCGAGCTGCACGGCGGGCTCGACCGGACGGTGTGCCTCGGGTGCGGGGACGTCGCCGGCCGGGAGGCGCTCGACGAGCGGCTGCGCGCGGTCAACCCGGACTTCGGGCCGCGGGCCGACGAGATCAACCCCGACGGCGACGCCGAGCTGCCCGACGAGGTCCTCGACGGGTTCACGATGGTGGGCTGCCTGGCGTGCGGGGAGGACCTGCTCAAGCCCGACGTCGTCTTCTTCGGGGAGACGGTGCCCCGCGACCGCGTGGACCACTGCTTCTCGCTGGTCGACCGGGCCGGCAGCCTGCTGGTGCTCGGCTCGTCCCTGACGGTGATGAGCGGCTACCGGTTCGTCCTGCACGCGGCGAAACTGGGCGTCCCGGTGGCGATCTGCACCGTGGGGCCCACCCGGGGCGACGCCCGGGCCGACGTCCGGGTCGACGCGCCGCTGGGCGAGGTGCTGCCGGCGCTGGCCGCGCGCCTGGCCGGATGACCCGCGAGGTAGAGCGCACCGACGACGGCCGGTACGTCGTCGTCGACGGACGGCGCTGGCGGACGGCGGACCCGGCGCTGCCGGACGACGTGCGCGCGCAGCTGCTGCACCACCTCGGCGTCGGTCGCTCCGGAGTGCGGCGGGCGTCGGCGGCCGGGGACGACGCCGCGGTGGCCGCCGCCCGGGCGCGGGTGCAGCTGGCGAAGACCGGGCTGGGGGAGCGCGGCACCGCCTGGTGGGAGCAGTCCGACGCGGAGCGGGAGGAGCGCTGGGAGACCGCGCTCCGCGATCTCGACGGTTGATCCCGCGGCCGCAGGGGCAGCATCGGGAGCGATGCAGACCTTCCTGCCGGTTGCCGACTTCACCGAGTCCGCCCGTCTCCTGGACAACCCGCGGCTCGGCAAGCAGCGCGTGGAGTGCCTGCAGGTCCTGCGCGCGCTGGAGCTGCCCGACTACGGCTGGGCCAACCACCCGGTGGTCGCCATGTGGCGCGGCCACACCGCGGGGCTGGTCGTCTACTCGCTGGCGATGGTCCGCGTCTGGCGGGAGCGCGGCTTCGCCGACACCACCGAGACGCTCATCACCGAGTTCGCCCCGGACGCCGCGGCGATGACGCAGGCGGAGGCGGCCGCCGCCGGGCTGCTCCCCAGCTGGGTCGGCGACGAGGAGCTGCACCTCTCCCACCGGTCCAATCTGCTGGCCAAGGACCCGGACTTCTACCGCCCCCGCTTCCCCGGGGACCCCGACGACCTGCCGTACAAGTGGCCCGGCTCCGACGACGTGCCGCCGTCACCGGCCCCCGAGGGCGTCGGCGTGTGGGTCGTGCGGCCGCGGGCGCACAACGAGCTGGGTGCCTGCCTGGCCGCCGGGGTGATCGGCCTGGGCACCCAGTCGGGCATCGACGTCGACGCGACGGGGCTCTCCCCGGAGGAGCTGCGGGTCCTCTCCAAAGAGCTCTCGGGGCGCCGGCCGGCCAAGGACCTCCGCCAGCTGTCGGCCTTCCTCGACGAGATGGCACCCGGCGACCGCGTCGCGCTGCCGATCGAGCACGGTGCCGGCCTGCTGCTGGGGGAGGTGGTCGGGGACTACCTCTTCCAGGGGCGGGAACTGCTGCCGCACCGGCGGCCGGCCCGCTGGGAGCGGGTGGTGCCGCGGTCGGCCGCGCTCCCGCCCGCCACGCTGCAGGACCCTCGTGCGCTCTTCCGCGTCGTCCTCGACGCTGCCGTCGTGGACTGATCGGGCGGTGGCCTAGCTGCCGGGCAGCGGCACGTTCTGCAGCCGCACCTGACCCCAGGCGACGAGCTTGCCGTCCCCGGCACGGGTCAGCGTCACCTGCCACAGCTGCTGGGTGCGGCCCTGCTGCACCGGCTCGGCGACGACGTCCACCCGCCCCTCGACCATCGAGCGGATGAAGTCCGTGTTGTTGTTGACGCCGACGGAGAACTGACCCTGGTCCTGCACCGCCCTGCTGGCGCCGATGCTGGCCGCGGTCTCGACGATGGCGCAGTAGACGCCGCCGTGGACGACGCCCCACGGGGTGTGCTGCTCCGGGCCGAACTCCGCGGTGCCGGTCACGCGGGTGCCGCTCGCCTCGCCCGTCCGGAAGCCCATGGCGGCCACGAAGGCGGGCGGGGTCGGCGGCTGGTCGGCGCTCACGCGTCCCACACCAGGCAGAAGGGGTGGCCGACCGGGTCGGCGTACACGCGGAAGTCCCCGCCCTCACCGGGCAGCCGGCGAGCGCCGAGGGCGAGCACCTTCGGCTCGGCCTCGGCGATGTCGGCCACGCGGATGTCGAGGTGGAACTGCTGCGGCCGCTCCGGATCGGGCCAGTCCGGCGGTCGCAGGTCCGGAGCCTGCTGGAAGGCGATGCGGTAGCCCGCACCGGTCACCACCACCCAGTCGTCCCCGGGCTCGCCCTTCACCTCCATCCCCAGCAGGTCGGCGTAGAAGCGCGCGAGGGCGTGCGCGTCGGGCGCGTCGATCACGACGGAGTGCAGCTGACCGATCATGGCGCCCATCCTGGCGTCCGGACCGGACGGTCTCCAGCCGGTTCCCGGCCGTGGACCGCGCCGATCGGGCCACCACCCCCGCTGCGGCGCCTCGACGGTGTGGCGCAGGATCGGTCCGTGGCCCCCACCCCGCCCGTTCTGGGCTCACTGACCTGGCTGCCCGCCGCCGAGCACCCCGAGCTGCTCGGCGCCCCGGTGGCGGCCGCGCTGTCCCAGCTCGCCGGCCCGGCATGGGTGGCCGGGATCGACGACGAGCTGGCCGACACCGCAGCCTTCACCGAGGCCTACGGCGTGCCGCTCGAGGCGTCGGCGAACTGCGTGGTGGTGGCGGCCCGCCGCGCAGGGCAGACCACGCTGGCCGCCTGTCTGGTGCTGGCCACCACCCGCGCCGACGTCAACGGGCTGGCCCGTCGGCACCTCGGCGCCCGGAAGGCGTCGTTCGCACCGCAGGACGTGGCCGTGGCCGAGAGCGGGATGGCCTACGGCGGCATCACGCCCGTGGGGCTGCCGACGTCGTGGCCGGTGCTGGTCGACGCCGCCGTGGCGGCCGCCGACCTCGTGGTGATCGGCTCGGGCACCCGCGGGAGCAAGCTCGCCGTCCCCGGCGCGGTGCTGGCCGCCCTGCCGTCGGCGGAGGTGCTCGACGGGCTCGGGCAGCCGCTGGCCGACGAGGCCCCGCCTGCTCCGGCGCCGCAGGCGGCTCCCCGGCGGGCGCGTGACGACAGCGACGTGGGCTGGGGCGAGCGCCCGGCCGAGCTCTCCGACAGCGACCGGCGCTACCTGGAGGACCGGCCGCCGCACTGGGGCAGCGACTAGCGGCCCTCGTGCAGGGGCCCGCCGCGAGCTTGCGAGTGGTGGGGGGCAAGAGGGTCCTTCTTCTGCTGCTGGGCGCGCAGCAGGTCGCGGATCTCGACGAGCAGCTCGACCTGGGTGGGTGCCGCCGGACCGGGCTCCTCGCCTGCGGCGCGCCGCTCCATCAGCCTCTTCATCGGGGTGACGACCACGAAGTAGACGACCGCCGCGGTCAGCACGAACGTGATCAGCTGGTTGACGAAGCTGCCCCACGTGAACTTCTGCCGGTCGACCTCGAACACACCGCCGTCGACGCCGCCGCCGCCCACGAGCCCGATGAGTGGCTCGAGGAAGGAGGTGGTGAACGAGGTGACCACCGCGGTGAAGGCGGCGCCGATGACGACGGCGACGGCGAGGTCGACGACGTTGCCGCGGAGCAGGAAGTCCTTGAAGCCCTTGATCATGCGCGCCATCCAACATCGTGCGGCCGCGCCGGACGAGGACGCAGGGGCTCAGGGCGGCGGCAGGCTCACGGTGAGCGTCGCGGTGGTCGCGGCTGCGGCGAGCCGCGCGGCGGTGGCGTCGTCCACGGCCACCAGCAGCAGCCCCGCGGTGGGGTCGTCGCCGGACCCGCCGGCGGCCAGCACCCGCGCGCCCGGTGCGAGCGTCTCGGCCCGACCGGCGCCGGGCTCGGTGGCGAGCACGTCGACCCGGTCGCCGGTGCGCACGAGCCCGGCCACGGCGAGGTCCGCGAGCCGCACCGGGGCCGCGACCTGCCCGTCGGGCAGGAGGCTGGTCAGGCCGGGGCCGACCAACCGGGTGTCGGTGATCGGCTCGCCGGCCCGCACCGCGCCGGCGAGCACCCGGCCGACCAGCAGGTCCGGCTCGGCGACCACCCCGCCCGGGGCGGTTCCCGGCGGGTAGTGGCCGAGCGCCAGGTCAGCGGCGGCGAGAGCCCGGCCGGCGTCCAGCGAACGCGCCGCGACCACCACCGGCTGCAACTGCGGTGCCGCCGCGTCGGCGGCCGGGCCCGGGCGCAGCGCCATCACCAGCGCGACCGCCGCCAGCAGGGCGGCGGCGGCCCGGCGGGCCAGGAGCGCGGGGGAGCGGGGACGGCGGATGCGCGGCATGCGCCGAGCCTGGTCGGCGGGCCGGCCCGGCAGGGCCGGGGCCGGGGAGTTGTGGACGCGCCCGCCGGTTGTGGACGGGCCCACCCCTCGTTCAGTTGGCGGCCTTGGCCCCGCTGCCGGAGGTCGAGGCCGGCTTGCTGGCGGCCGGGGCCGCCGGGGTGGAGGCGGACGATGAGCTGTCCGACGACGAGGTGCTCGACGACGCGCTCTCCGAGGCGGTGGAGGTCTTGCGGCTGTCGGTCCGGTAGAAGCCCGAGCCCTTGAAGACGACGCCGACGGAGCCGTAGACCTTGCGCACCGGCGCACCGCACTCGGGGCACTCGGTGATCGCTGCGTCGGTGAACGACTGCACCACCTCGAACTCGTGCTTCCCCTCGGGGTTGGTGCAGGCGTACTGGTAGGTGGGCACGGTGCTGGGCTCCCTGGTCGAGCGGAGGTGGGTTCCGGGCTGGCACTCTCGCCCGGCGACTGCCAATGATGCGCCATCCGGCCGCCGCCCGTCCACGACCGCCGGACAGCGTCACCTGTCTGCGGCCCCGGGGCGGGACATCCCGACGCGACCTGGTTGCATGCGCGCGTGCACCGGCCGCAGGAGAGCCCGCAGCAGGAGGGCGTCCCCTTCGGTGCCGCCGTGCGGACCTGGTTCCTGATCTCCCTGCAGACCTTCGGCGGGCCGGCCGGGCAGATCGCCGTCATGCAGCGCGCGCTGGTCGACGAGAAGCGGTGGATCGGCCAGCGACGCTTCCTCCACGCCCTCAACTACTGCACGCTCCTCCCCGGCCCGGAGGCCCAGCAGCTGGCCACCTACGTCGGCTGGCTGCTGCACGGCACCCGAGGCGGGCTGGTCGCCGGTGGGCTGTTCGTCCTGCCCGGGGTCGTCGCGCTCCTGGCGCTGTCGGCGATCTACGTGGAGTTCGGCACCACCACCGTCGTCACCGCCGTGTTCACGGGGCTGGCCGCAGCCGTCCTGGCGATCGTCGTGCAGGCCGTGATCCGGGTGGGGAGGAAGGCCCTCGACAGCCGGTTCCTCGTCGCGCTGGCGGTAGCCTCCTTCGTCGCCCTGGCGGTGTTCGGCGTCCCCTTCCCGGTGGTCGTGGCCGTGGCCGGCCTCACCGGCTGGGCCCTCGGCCGGTGGCGGCCCGCCGCGCTCCCGCACCCGTCGGCCGGCGACGGCCCGGACGCGGGCCCGCCGCCGGTCATCTCCGACGACGTCCTGCACCACGAGGCGCCGTCCACCCGCCGCACGCTGCGCGTCCTGCTGGTCGGGCTGCTCGTCTGGGGGCTGCCGATCGCCGCGGCCGCGCTGCTGACCGGAACCGGGAGCGTCTTCACCGAGCAGGGACTGTTCTTCTCCGGCGCGGCCGTGGTGACCTTCGGCGGGGCCTACGCGGTGCTGGCCTACGTCGCCCAGCAGGCGGTGGAGGTCTACGGCTGGCTGGCGCCGAGGGAGATGGTGCGCGGGCTCGCGCTGGCCGAGACGACGCCCGGGCCGCTGATCATGGTGGTCCAGTTCGTCGCGTTCCTCGGTGCCTACCGCGACCCCGGCGACCTCGACCCCTGGGTGGCCGCGGTGCTGGCCTCGCTGCTGGTCACCTGGGTCACCTTCGTGCCCAGCTTCCTGTTCGTGCTGCTCGGTGCCCCGTACATGGAGCGGCTGCGCGGCAACCGGTCGCTGTCGGCGGCGCTCACCGGCATCACCGCCGCGGTGGTAGGCGTCATCGCCGACCTGGGCGTCTACTTCGCCGTCCACACGCTGTTCGACGACACCGTCGCGGTGGACGGCGGGCCGCTCGCCCTGGAGCTGCCCGACCTGACGACGCTGCGGGCGGTGCCCCTCGTCATCGCCCTCGTCGCGGCCGTGCTGCTGTTCCGGCTCAGGTGGTCGGTCCTGCGCACCCTGGGCGTCTGCGCGCTGCTCGGCCTCGCCGCCGGCCTGGCCGGGCTGCCGCTGGCCTGACCGGCCGCCGGGCGGGTACGGGGCGGCCATGGCAGCAGGGAGCGCGGTGGCCGCCGCGGACCAGTGGATCGACCCCGACGACGGTGTCCGCTACCCGGCGGGGGAGGTGCACGGCTGGCAGCCCGGTCGCAACGAGACGGTTTGCGGTCTCTCGCTGCACCGGTCCCGCTTGAGGCGCTTCCCGCACGTCACGTGGGCCGACGTCCAGCCGGAGAGCGGCCGGCACGCGGAGGAGGTGCGGGAGGTGTGCCGACGGTGCCGGGCAGCGCTGGGCGGCCGACGGGACGAGCGGGGGTGGACCCGGGTGAACCCCCGGCCGTGACCGTGCCGGATGCGGATCGGCCGCCCAGTACGGTCGCGCCGTGGCGCAGCGGTGGCTGGACGAGGACCAGCAGCGGACCTGGCGGGCCTGGCTCTCGGTCTCCGAGCTGCTGCCCCGCGCCCTCGACGCCCAGCTGCAGCGCGACGCCGGCATCAGCCACGCCGCCTACGTCGTGATGGCGATGCTGTCCGAGGCGCCCGACCGCAGCCGGCGGATGAGCGACCTCGCCCGCCGGTCCAACCAGTCGCAGAGCCGGCTGTCGCACACCGTGAGCCGGCTCGAGGAGCGCGGCTGGGTGCGGCGGCAGCGCTCGGCCGAGGACGGCCGCGGAAACCTCGCCGTCCTCACCGACGCCGGCTGGGACGTCGTCCGGACGCTGGCCCCCGGGCACGTGGACGCCGTCCGGGAGTCGGTGTTCGACCCGCTGACCCCCGAGCAGACCCGGCAGCTCGGGCAGACCCTCGAGGCAGTGCTGGAACGGCTCGACCCCGACCACGACCTGCGGCTGGAGGACGGGCCGGGCTGATCTAGCGGCCGAGGTGGCGGTACCGGTGCAGCCGGGTGCGGAAGCGCTCCGTGTCGTCCCGGCCGAGCAGGCCGGCCAGCTCCTCGCCGAGCACCCGGCCCAGGCGCAGGCAGAACTCGGTCGGCTCGTCGGCGGCGTCCGGCCGCTCGGGGACGACGCGGTCGACGATCCCGGCCCGGTGCAGGTCGGTGGCCCGCACCCCCTGCGCCTGCGCCATCTCGCCGGCGTGCCCGGTGTCGCGGTGCACGATGGCCGAGGCGCCCTCGGGCGGCAGCGGCCCCAGCCAGCCGTTGGCCGCGGCGAGCACCCGGTCGGCGGGCACCAGCGCCAGGGCGCCGCCGCCCGTGCCCTGCCCCAGCAGCACCGCCAGCGTGGGCGCCTGCAGCATCACCAGGTCCTGCAGGCAGCGGGCGATCTCCCCGGCCAGCCCGCCCTCCTCGGCCTCGCGGGACAGCGCCGCGCCGGGGGTGTCGATGAGGGTGACCAGCGGGAGGCGCAGCTCCTGCGCCAGGTGCATGCCGCGGCGCGCCTCCCGGAGCGCCGCGGGGCCCAGCGGCGCCGCCGTCGACTGGCCCCGCCTGTCCTGACCGAGGACGACGCAGGGCGCTCCACCGAAGCGGGCCAGTGCGAGCAGCAGGCCCGGGTCCTTCTCGCCGGCACCGGTGCCGGACAGGCCCACGATGTCGGTGGCCGCGGTGCGCAGCAGCCGGCGCACACCGGGGCGGTCGGCCCGCCGGGACGCGGTCACCACGTCCCAGGCGGTGCGCGGCTCGCCGGCGTCGTCGTCGGCGCCGTCGTCCGGACCCGGTCGGTCGGCCGAGGCCACGTCCACGTGCCAGGTCTGCCGGGCGGCGAGCACCCGCAGCGCCCGGTCGGCGACCTCGGCGATCTCCTCGTGGGGGACGACGGCGTCGATGAGCCCGTGCTCGGCCATGTTCTCCGCGGTCTGCACGCCCTCGGGGAAGCGCTCGCCGTACAGGGCCTCGAAGACCCGCGGGCCGAGGAAGCCGATCGAGGCGCCGGGCTCGGCGATGGTCACGTGCCCGAGCGAGCCCCAGGAGGCCAGCACCCCGCCGAAGGTGGGGTTGCGCAGGTAGACGAGGTAGGGGAGGCCGGCCTGCTTGTGCCGCGCGATCGCCGCGGTGATGCCGATCATCTGCAGGAAGGCCACGGTGCCCTCCTGCATGCGGGTGCCGCCCGACACGGGTGCGGCCAGCAGCGGCAGCCCCTCCTCGGTCGCCCGCTCGACGGCGGCGATCAGGCGGTCGGCCGCGGCCACCCCGATGGAGCCGGCGAGGAAGCCGAACTCCCCGGCGACGACGGCCACGCGCCGGCCGCGGAGCAGCCCCTCGCCGGTGATGATCGACTCGTCCTGCCGGGTCTTCTCCGCCGCGGCCGCCAGCTCGCGGGCGTAGTCCTCGGCGACGTCCCGCTCCGGGATGGGGGAGTCCCACGACCGCCACGACCCCGGGTCGAGCACCAGATCGCGCAGCGCACGGGCATCCAGCCGCGAGGGCGAGGGCATGCGGAGCTCCGTTCGACGGGTCGGGCACGGGGGTCCGCCGATGATTCCCGCCAGCGGTCGCGCGGGCGACACCGCCCCCGGGGACGTCACCCGGCGGCGATCTCCTGCCACCCGCCCGAGGGGGTGACCACGGCGGTGACCCGGTGGTCGTGCGCCTCCGCGGGCAGCTCGTCGAGCAGTTCCCCGTCGAACACCAGCGCCACGACGACGGCGTCGGGACGGGCCAGCCGCAGCGCCCGGTCGTAGTAGCCGCCACCGCGCCCCAGCCGCACGCCGTCGCGGGACACCGCCAGCGCCGGGACGACGACGACCTCCGCCGTCCCGACCGCCGTGGCGCCCAGCCGCGGGCCGACCGGCTCCAGCAGGCCGAACCGCCCCGGGGCCATGCGGCCTGAGTCGACGGCCCACGCGAGCTCCCGCCCCCGGGGGGCGACCACCGGCAGCAGCACGCGGGCGCCCAGCCGGGTGAGCACCGCGGGGAGCCGGCCGTGCCCGGGCTCGGTCTCCTCCGGGACGTACGCGGCGATCGTGCGGGCGCCTACCAGGCCCTCGAGCAGGGCCGTGGCGATCGCGGCCGAGTCCGCCGTCCGCTCGGCGGGGAGGCGCGCCCGCCGGGTCGCGAGCACCCGGCCGCGGAGCGCCGTCTTGGCGGCGACCGGATCTCGACCAGGAGTCATGGCGGCAGGCTAGTTAGGCTGCGGCCATGACGAGCCAGGGCGCCCGACCTGCACGGAAGGCCGTCATCCCCGTGGCGGGGATGGGCACGCGGTTCCTGCCGGCCACCAAGGCCGTGCCCAAGGAGCTGCTGCCGGTCGTGGACCGGCCCGCGCTCCAGTACATCGTCGAGGAGGCCGCGCGCGCCGGTCTGCCCGAGGTGCTCATGGTGACCGGCCGGAACAAGGGCGCGATCGAGGACTTCTTCGACAGCACCCCCGAGCTGGAGGCGGCGCTGGAGAAGAAGGGCGACGCCGGCCGGCTGGCGGCCGTCCGCTCCTCGACCGAGGTCGCGCAGGTGCACTTCGTGCGGCAGGGCGAGGCGCGGGGCCTGGGGCACGCGGTGCTGCAGGCGGCCGCGTTCGTGGGGGACGAGCCCTTCGCCGTCCTCCTGGGCGACGACCTCATCGACGCCCGCGACCACCTGCTCGAGCAGATGCTCGCGGTGCAGGCGGAGCACGGCGGCTCGGTCATCGCCCTCCTGGACGTCGGCATGGAGAACATCGACAAGTACGGCGCGGTCGCCGTCGACCCGAGCACCGACGGCAGCGACGTCGTGGCCGTGACCGGTCTGGTCGAGAAGCCCCCGGTCGAGGAGGCGCCCAGCAGCCTGGCGATCATCGGCCGCTACGTGCTGGCACCGGAGATCTTCGGGGTGCTGCGCGAGACCCGGCCCGGCCGCGGCGGGGAGATCCAGCTGACCGACGCGCTGGCCACGCTGGTCGAGCGCGGCGAGCCGGTCCACGGGGTCGTCTTCGGCGGCCGCCGGTACGACACCGGCGACAAGCTGGACTACCTCAAGGCCGTCATCCGGCTGGCCGTGGAGCGCGACGACCTGGGTCCCGCGCTGCGCACCTGGCTGCACCAGTTCGTCAACGAGCTGCCCGCCGAGGGCGCGTCGTCGTCCTGACCGGGCCCGGCAAGGGCACCATCGGGCCGCGGGGTACCGCGCCGGCTCCCGATCGGGGCGGGCGGCGCACCGCAGGCCGGTGCCGCCGAACGGCGGACGGCACGGCAGAACGGTGGTGGTGGGGATGACCGGCAAGGACGACGGCACGGGCAGGACACCCGGTTTCCGGGACACCCAGCTCGTCGACGGCCCCGCGCGGCCGCCGGGCGAGATCCCGCCGGTGCCCACGCCCCGCTCCGTCACGGAGGGCGCGGTCCCGCTGCCCCCGGCGGAGTCGGTACCGCTGTCGGTGATCTGCACGGTGGAGCGGCACCTCGACGAGATCCTGAGCAGCGTCCCGCAGCCCGACCCGATCGAGCTCGCCGTCCTGGACGCGCAGGGGCTCCTGTGCGCCGAGGAGGTCATCAGCCAGCGCGCGCTGCCCGCGTTCGACCAGGCCGCGCTGGACGGGTACGCCGTCCGGGCCGAGGACGTCGCCGGCGCACGGCCGAACGCACCGGTCTCCCTGGCGGTCGTGGGGGAGAGCGTCGCGGGCGCCGGCGTCCCCTCGTCCATCGGGCCCGGACTGGCCTTCCGCGTGTCCGCGGGCGCGATGCTCCCGACCGGCGCCGACGTCGTCGTCCCCGGTGTGTGGACCGACCAGGGCACGGTGCGCGTCGAGGTCCTGGCCGGCCCCCCGACCGGCGGGTACGTGCGCCGCACCGGTGACGACGTCGCCCCCGGCGATCCCGCGGTGCAGGTGGGCACGCCGATCGGCCCGGCCCAGATCAGCCTGCTGGCGGCGGTGGGCCGCGAGCGGGTCTCGGTGCGCCCGCGTCCGCGCATCGCCGTGCTGTGCGCCGGCACCGAGCTGGTGGACGTCGGCACCGCGCCCGCGCCCGGGCAGGTCGTGGACGTGAACAGCTACGCCCTCGCCGCGGCCGCCCGGGACGCCGGCGCCGAGGCCTACCGCTCCGGGATCCTCCCGACCGAGCGCCGCCGGCTGACCGAGGTCCTCGAGAGCCAATTGCTGCGCAGCGACCTGGTGCTCATCGCCGGCACCTTCGCCCCCGGTGGGTTCGACATGGTCCAGGAGGTGCTGGCCGAGCTGGGCCAGATGAACTTCCGCCAGGTCACCATGCACCCCGGTCCCGTGCAGGGCTTCGGCCGGCTGGGCCGCGACCAGGTGCCGGTCATCTGCATCCCCGGGGAGCCGGTCGCCGCCCTGGTGGCCTTCGAGGTGTTCGTCCGCCCGGCCATCCGGCTGATGCTGGGCAAGCGCCAGCTGTTCCGCCGCACCGTGCAGGCGGTCGCCGGCCAGCCCCTGGTCTCGCCGCTGGGCTACCGCCAGTACCTGCACGGCACGGTCATGCGCCACCCCGACGGCGGATACGTCGTCGAGCCCGTGGGCAACGGCACCGAGGCGCTGCTGGCCCGCATGGCGCGCGCGAACTGCCTGATCGTCGTGGACGAGGACGTCACCGGGGTGGCCGCCGGCGCGCTCGTCACGGTCATGCCCTTGCTGCTCGGCGGCTGAGCTGGAACCCGCCCCGCACCCCGGCTGGCCCGCGCAGCTGAGCTGGGGGCCGGTCGAGCTGCACCCGCTGCGCCGTCGGGACGCCGCGGAGTGGAGCCGGCTGCGCACGGCCAACGAGAGCTGGCTGCGGCCGTGGGAGCCCACGGCCACCCAGCCGTGGCCGGTGCGGCACAGCCCGGCCGCCTACCGCGCCATGCGGCGGGCCCTGGCGCGCCGCGCGCGGACAGGGGTCACGGTCCCGCTCGCGATCCGGGTCGAGGGCCGGCTGGCCGGTCAGGTGACCGTGGACAACATCGTGCGCGGGGCGATGCGGTCGGGCTGGCTCGGCTACTGGATCGACCGCGGGGTCGCCGGCCGCGGCATGGGGTCCCTCGCCGTGGCCCTGGTCTGCGATCACGCCTTCGGCGCGATGGGGCTGCACCGGCTGCAGGCCGACATCCGGCCGGAGAACGAGCCCAGCCAGCGTCTGGTGGAGCGGCTGGGCTTCACCCGGGAGGGCGTCCTGCGCCGCTACCTGGACATCGACGGGGAGTGGCGCGACCACCTGGCGTACGCGCTGCTGGCCGACGACCTGCCCGGCGGTGCGCTCGCCCGCTGGCGCTCGCGCGCCGAGCCGTGAGGCCGGCCGATAGCACGGCGCCGGACAGGTCACCGCCTGACCCGTGTCGACACGCCGCCACCTCGTCACACCAGTCACACGACTGATCAGCGACACGCCGCGCGCCTCCCTCGAACGTGGCGGCCATCTGCATAACCTCGCCCTCGCGAGTGACTCATGTGACGGGTGGTGTTCGAAATGGGATCAGGCGTGCTGCTGGCAGCTCTGGTCGTCCTCTGGTTCGTCGTGCTCGTCCCCATGGTGGTGACCCGCGGCGACGCGCAGGACGGCCGGACGGTGCGTGCCGACTCGGGTCGGACGCTGCAGCGGCGTCGTGCGACGAGCCCCGTCGTGCACGCCGAGACCGAGCGGGTGCCCATCGACCGCGAGGCGCTGTTCACCAGCGGTGAGCTGAAGGTCGACGTGCACGCGCTGCGCCGCCGCACCCTCGGCGGCCTGGTCGCGCTCGCCGTCGTCTCCCTGGTCGGCGCGGTGGCCTTCAGTCCGTGGCTGTGGGTCGCACAGCTGGTCCTGGACCTCGCCGTCGTCGGGTACGTGCTGGTGCTGCGCAAGGTGGCCCGCCGCGAGCGGCTCGCCGCCCGCCGGGCGGCACGGGCCGCCGCCCGCGAGGCGCTGCGCACCTCCTCCCTCCCGGAGCCGCGGACGGCGCCCGCGCCGCGCCCGGCGCCCGAGGTGCACGAGACCGTCGCCGCCGAGGTCCTGCCCAGCCTCCCGCACCCGAGCGTGCCCCTGGCGCCGGTGGCCCAGTTCCGCGGTCGCGTCGTGGCTGCCCGCACCCCGGCTCCGGCCGGCTGGCAGCACAGCGCCGTCGTCGGCCTGGACGACGACGACATCGGTTTCGCCGACATCGACGAGTACCAGCCGCGCCGGGTCGCCAACCTCTGAGGAAGGACCCTCCTGCCCCCCACCGCTCGCAGGCTCGCGGCGGGCCCCTGCAGGAGGGCCACCCGGTGGTGGCGACATGAGCAGAGCACGGTAAAGTCGGGCTCGAAGGGGCTGTGGCGCAGTCCGGTAGCGCACCTCGTTCGCATCGAGGGGGTCAGGGGTTCAACTCCCCTCAGCTCCACCCCAGCAGGACACGAACGCCGTCGGGCATCCGCCCGGCGGCGTTCGTGCTTTCCGGGACGATGCGTCGCCGGAACTGGCGCCGTCCGGGCACCCTCGGTGACGACTCTCAGGCGCGCCGCCCCTGAGATCGACTTCCGGACCGCAACGGCCGGATACCGATTGTGATCGGCCGGGTCCGGCTGCTACCCATCCCCCCGTGAACAGGGCGGATGCGGCGCGACAGCGCGGAGGACGGGGCGGCGCACTCGTCGCGACCATGCGATTGGTGGTCGTGGCCGCGATGGTCGCGGCGGGGCTCGTGGTGGCGCAGGGGACCGCCCAGGCCGCGCCGTCCCTCCCGCCGGGGTTCGCCGTCCGCGACATGCCCAGCGGCCAGGACTCGCTGCTCACCGACTTCGCCTACGCCCCCGACGGCAGCTACTTCACGACCGGCAAGAACGGCCGCGTCGCCTGGGTGTCCGCGAACGGCGCCACGGTCCGGACGCTCGCCAACCTGCCGACGGTCACGGTGCAGGACCTCGGCCTCAACGGCATCGCGGTCGCCCATGACTACGCGACGTCGAAGGTGATCTACCTCGCTCGCACCCTGATGGTGAACAACCAGTGGACGATGCGGCTCAGCGCCGCGACCGTGCTGGGCACCACGCCCACGTCGCTCGCTCCGGAGCGGGTCATCTTCGACCTGGCCGCCGGGTCCGACGTCCACACGATCACCGGCATCGTGGCCGCTCCGGACGGCACCCTGTGGGTGAGCGTGGGCGACTCCGCCGACTTCCGGTTCGTCGACCCGCTCGCCCTGCGCGCGCTCGACGTCAACACCGGCTACGGCAAGCTGCTCCACCTCCGGCCCGACGGCCGCGGCGTGGTCGGCAACCCCTACTACGACGCCGCGGCGCCCTCGTCCTGGCGCAGCCGGGTCTACGCCAGCGGTTTCCGCAGTCCGTTCCGCTTCAGCCTCGACCCGGGCACCGGCGCGCCGATCGTGGGTGACGTCGGCTGGAACGTCTGGGAGGAGATCAACCTCGTCCGCCCGGGAGCCAGCTACGGCTGGCCGTGCTTCGAGGGCAACGGGCCGACCCCCGGGTACCGCGACCTCGCCGGCTGCGCCGGCAAGACGAACACCGCGCCGCTCCACACGTACGTGCACGGGCCGCTGGGCACGAGCGTGACCGGCGGCATCGTGTACACGGGTGCCTCCTACCCGGAGCAGTACCGCGGCGCCTACTTCTTCGGCGACTACGCCTCCCAGCGGGTGTACACCCTGCGCTACGACGCCCAGGGCCGGCTGGTGCGGCAGCCCGAGGCCGCCGGGTTCGGCGTCCAGAACGGGCTGCCGGTCAAGTTCGCCGCGGCGGAGAACGGCGACATCGTCTACGCCGACATCGGCGGTTCGCGGCTCAAGCGGCTGGTCTACGCCGCGGGCAACCGCCCGCCGACGGCGGAGGCGGTCATCACCAACGACCCGGCCTCGGCGCGCTCCTTCACCTTCGACGCGAGCAGGTCCGTCGACCTCGACGGCCACACGATGACCTACGCGTGGGACTTCGGCGACGGCACGAGGGGGACCGGCGTGCGGGTCTCCCACGCCTACGGGGGGACGGGCACCCAGCCGCTGACGGCGCGGCTCACGGTGACCGACTCCCAGGGCGCGACGGGGACGACGACGCTGACGGTCGTCCCCGGCAACCGCGTCCCGACGCTCACCCTGACCGCCCCGCCGAGCAGCGAGCGGTACGTGGTGGGGGAGCGGGTGCGGCTGTCGGCGTCGGCGGTCGACGTCGAGGACGGCCCGCTGCCGGTGACCTGGAGCGTCGTCCTCGTCCACTGCAGCGGTGGCTACTGCCACGACCACCCGGGGCAATCCTTCACGGGCGGCGCCTACGACGTGCCGTTCGAGGACCACGGCGACGACACCCGCCTGCAGATCACCGCGAGCGCCACCGACTCGTTCGGCGTCCGTGCCGAGCAGATCTTCCTCGCCCTGCCGCAGCTGCGGACGCTCACCATCGCCTCGACGACGCCGAGCCCGGTCACGGTCAACGGCGTGCCTCGGGCCACGGCCCAGGTGACCGCCGGGGCGCGCGTCTCGCTGAGCGCGCCCGCGATTGCGGGGGACGGCGTCGCCCGCTTCTCGCGCTGGAGCGACGGGCAGCCGCGCGAGCGGCAGCTGGTCATGCCCGACGCCGACCTGACGCTGCGGGCCGAGTACGTGACCCCCATCGACCTGCGGTACTCCTCGGACGCGGCCGTGCGCGCCGTGCTGGGGGCGCCGGTCGCACCCGAGCGCGGCGACACCTCGCTGCGCGCCCGTGACTACGCCACCGGACGCATGTACTGGACGCCGGTGCACGGCGCGAAGGAGGTGCACGGCGCGATCCTGCGGGCGTTCGACGCCACCGGGGCCGAGGGCGTCTGGGGCGCGCCGCGCACCGACGAGATGCGCACACCGGACGGACGCGGTCGTCTCAACGCGTTCACCCGCAACGATGCGCACTTCTACTGGACGGCGCAGACCGGTGCCCACGAGGTGCACGGTGAGATCTTCAAGGTGTGGCGGAGCCTGGGCTACGAGCGCAGCCCCCACGGGTACCCGCGCACCGACGAGCTGCCGACCCCGAACGGGCGCGGGCGGTTCAACTCCTTCGAGAACGGCGGCATCTACTGGGCGCCCGGCCCCGGGGCGCACAACGTCCTGGGCGCCATCTACGCCAAGTGGGGCGATCACCGCTGGGAGGCGGGCTTCCTCGGCTTCCCGAGGACCAACGAGCTGCCCACGCCCGACCGGATCGGACGGTTCAACCACTTCGAGGGCGGCTCGGTGTACTGGTCGCCGCGGACGGGGGCGCACGAGGTGCACGGCCTCATCCGTGACCGCTGGGCCGCGCTCGGCTGGGAGACCTCGTACCTGGGCTACCCGACCAGCGACGAGTTCGGCATCGCAGGTGGCCGGCGGGTCAACTTCGAGCGTGGCTACATCACGTTCACCACGGCCACCGGCCGGGTGGTCGACCGGCGCTACTGAGCGGCTCCGGGGCCGGCCGGCGACGGCCGGCCCCGGGTGCGCTCAGCGGGCGTTGCGGAAGTCCGGGAGCCGCTTCTCGACGAAGGCCCGCACACCCTCCCGGCCCTCCGGATCGGCGGCGGACTCCGCGATGAGCTGCGCCTCGTCGTCCAGCTGCTCCTCGAGGGTGCGGGTGGCCGCCCTGCGCACCAGTGCCCGCGTGCGCACCATCGCGCGGACGGGGCCGTTCGCGATCTCCACGGCCACCGACTCGGCGGTGGCCCGCAGGTCCTCGTCCTCGACCAGCCGGGCGACCAGGCCGGTGAGGTGGGCCTCGGCGGCGGTCAGCACCCCGTTGCTGAGCAGGAGGTCGAGCGCGCGCGGGGCTCCGAGGGACCGGCTCAGCGCCCACGACGTCCCGCCGTCGGGGGAGAAGCCGATGGCGCCGTAGGCGGGCCGGATCTTCGTCGTGCGCGCGCAGATCACCAGGTCGCAGGCGCCCATGAGCCCGACCCCGGCCCCGGCGACCGCGCCCTGCACGCCGGCGACCACCGGGACCGGGCTGTACAAGGCGGCGCGGATGACCCGGTGCCAGTCGTGGGCGAGCCGGCCCACGAACGCGCCCGGATCGTCGGCCCCGGCGAAGGAGCCGATGTCGCCGCCGACGCAGAACCGGGGGCCGTTGGCGAGCAGCAGCACGACCCGGGCGCGCTCCGGCCGCGCCTCGAGGGCGGCGAGCAGTTCGGCGGCCAGGGCCGGCGTCAGGGCGTTGCCCGTCTCCGGGCGATCCAGGGTGATCCGCCAGACGTCGCCGTCGAGCGCGGTGAGCACGTGCGGGCGGGGCTGCGCGTCGGTCATCGTCGTCGTCCCTTCGGGTGCCGCTGGTCAGGTCACCGTAGGCGCGCAGGTCAGAACCAGGAGGGGAACCACATCCGGCGCAGCCACTCCGCGTTGCTGAGCGGCTCGCCGGTGAGCACCGGCCAGAAGAACGCGAAGGTGACCGCGACGACGGCCACGTAGAGGCAGACCGCCGCGAGGCCGACGGTGCGACGCGGGCTGCCCCCGGGTGGGCCGAGCACGTCCTGGAGCAGCAGGGTGACGGCCAGCACGAGGAAGGGCAGCGCCGGCGCGAGGTAGAAGATGAACATCGTCCGGTCGGTGTTGATCAGCCAGGTTCCCCAGCCGGCGCCCAGCGCGGTGACCGCCACCCCCGCGGCCGGGTCGAGCCGGGCAACGCTGCGCCAGACGAGCCACGCCATCGCCGGCACGAAGAGGAACCACAGGGTCGGCGTCCCGACCATGAGGATGTAGCGGACCACCGGCTCGCCCGCGTCGTCGGTGATGTCCTGCGGGTTCCACAGCAGGATCGGCCGACCGTTGACCAGCCACGACCAGGGGCCCGACTCCCACGGGTGCGGCGTCGACAGGCCGTTGTGGAAGCGCAGCCACTCGGCGTGCTGGTGCCACAGCGAGCGCAGCGCGTCAGGGACGAAGGCGAACGCGGTGTCCGGGTTCTGCTGGGCCCAGGCCTTGCCCTGCGAGGTCTCCCCGAGGAACCAGCCGGTGAAGCTGGCGAGGTAGGTGAGAACCGGCACCGCGCCCAGCGCCCACACCGCCCCGGGCAGGGAGTAGCGGACGGTCTTCCGGGTCGGGCGCCGGGCGCCGGCGTTCCGCCAGGCGGCGAGGTCCCAGAGCAGGGACGCCATGGCGAAGAACGCCAGGAACCAGATGCCGCTCCACTTCACCGCGCACGCGCAGCCGAACAGGAACCCGGCGGCGATGCGCCAGCCGCGCGGCCCCAGCCGGAACCCCTCGGCCGCCCGCTCGCCGGCAGCGCCGATGCGGGCTCGCACCCGGTCGCGGTCGACGACCAGGCAGGCGACGGCGGAGACGACGAGGACCTGCAGGAAGACGTCGAGCAGGCCGATGCGCGCGAGGGTGAAGGAGAAGCCGTCGAGAGCCAGCAGCAGCCCGGCGACCAGCCCGAGGAACGTCGAGCCGGTCAGCCGCCTGGCCAGCCGGACCAGGACGACGACGGCGATCGTGCCCGCCACCGCGCTGGGGAACCGCCAGCCGAAGGAGTCGTTTCCGAACACCGCCTGGCCGGTGGCGATCAGCCACTTCCCGAGGGGCGGGTGGACGATGAAGGTGTAGCCGCGGTTGTACTCGTATCCCCAGCGCAGCAGCTCCGCCGCCTCGGGCGGGTAGTACGCCTCGTCGAACAGCAACTCCTTCGGGTAGCCGATCCCGACCAGGCGGCTGACCAGCGTCAGCACCCCGAGCGCGGCGGTGAGCAGCCAGGACAGCCTCGTGTCGCCGGGCAGCGGGGGTGTGCGGTCCCAGCGCGGGCGGGAGGGCCGCCGGCGGCGGACCGGCACGGGAGGCTGCTGGTCCGGCTCCCGCTCCTCCTGCTCGGGTGCCAGCACCGCCATGCAGGTGAGGGTAGTGACCGGAACCGGCCGCCCCGGGCGTGACAGGCTTCCCCGCGTGACGGGACGGCTGGTGCTGGGCGGGGCGCCCCTGGGGCAGCCCGGGGACGTCGGCCCGCGGCTGCGCTCGGTGATGGAGACCGCCGACGTGTTGGCCGTCGAGGACACCCGCCGTCTGCACCGGCTGGCCTCCGACCTCGGCGTGACGTTCACCGGCCGGGTGGTGACCTTCCACGAGTCGGTGGAGCAGCAGCGGCTGCCGGGCCTGATGAGCGCGCTGGCCGAGGGCGCCACCGTGCTGCTGCTCACCGACGCCGGCATGCCCTCGGTGTCCGACCCGGGCTACACGCTGGTGCGCGCGGCGATCGACGCCGGGATCGCCGTCACGTCGGTGCCCGGACCGTCCGCGGTGACGACGGCGCTGGCCGTCTCCGGGCTGCCGGTGGACCGGTTCTGCTTCGAGGGCTTCCTGCCGCGCAAGGCGGGGGAGCGCCGGTCGCGCTTCGCCGGGCTGGCCGACGAGCGGCGGACGATGGTGTTCTTCGAGTCGCCGCACCGGCTGGCCGACGCGCTGGCCGACGCCGCGGCGGTGCTGGGCGCGGACCGGCAGGCCGCGGTGTGCCGGGAGCTCACCAAGACCTACGAGGAGATCCGCCGTGGCCCGCTGGCCGAGCTGGCGGAGTGGGCCGCCGAGGGCGTGAAGGGCGAGATCACGCTGGTCGTGGGCGGGGCGCCGGAGCGGACGGTGGAGCTCACGCCGGCGGATCTCGCGGCGGAGGTGGCCGCGGAGGAGGCGTCCGGAGCGACCCGCAAGGACGCGATCCGGGCGGTCGTCGAGCGCACCGGCATGCCGCGCCGGGCCGTCTACGACGCCGTCGTCGCCGCCAAGGGCTCCTAGCTCCACCCCACCTGACCGCCCGCCCTCCTCGCAGGAGGTGCACATTCGGTCGTCTCGCGGTGGCGACCGGGACGATCTGTGCACGAAACGTGTTCGGTGGACGGCTGACGGCCTCGCCCGAGGGCGGACGAGCACGGTGGCCGGATGCCTGCTCGTCACGCTGTCCCGCCCAGCTTGCGTGGACAGATCTTCCTGGGCAGCTGGGCGGTCAGCACCGGCGTGCTCACTCACGGGCAGCTCCGCGGGCCGGCCTGGCGGCGCCTCTTCCGCGACGTCTACGTGGAGGCGGCGGTCCCCGATACGCACCGGCTGCGCGCCCGGGCGGCCGCATCGCTTCTCGTGCCGGGAGCGGTCGTGACCGGCGCCAGCGCGGCTGTCCTGTGGGGCGTCGACCTGGTGGGGGTGGGCGACGAGGTCGAGCTCACGCTTCCGCCCGGCGCCCATCCCCGGCGGCATCCCGGTCTGGTCGTGCGTCGGACCGTGTTGCTCGACGCGGACGTCCGCGTCCACGCAGGTGTGCGGGTCAGCACGCCGGAGGCCACGGTGCTGCGCCTGGCCCGTGCACTGCCGCGGGACGACGCCGTCGTGGCGGCTGACTGGCTGGTCCGGGTCACCGGCATCGACCTCGAGGCACTCCGGGAGCGTGCCGGGGCACCCGGGGCAGCGCCCCCGCGGGTGCGCGCGGTGTGCGCCCTGGCCGACGGGCTCGCCGAGTCGCCACCGGAGACACGTGTGCGGCTGCTCCTCCGCGGTGGTGGCCTACCGCAGCCGGTGGCCCAGTACGAGATCCGGCATCGGGGCAGCTTCGTGGCGCGGGTCGACTTCGCCTGGCCGGAGCTCAAGGTCGCGCTCGAGTACGACGGCGCCTGGCACGGGGAGAAGGGGCAGTTCGCGCAGGACCGACGGCGCCTCAACCGGCTCCAGGAGGCCGGATGGCGCGTCGTGTTCGTGACCGCGGCGGACCTGCACGACCCAGCACGCCTCCGGGCGACGGTCCGCGCGGCTCTGGCGGGCTGAGGGTTCAGTTCGTGCACCAGATGTTGCGTCGGACCGGTCGGGACGACAGTTCGTGCACAAAGGGCCCGGCGGCCAACTGCCCGGGTCAGAGCCAGCCGTTGCGCTTGAAGCCGCGGTGCAGCAGGAAGCAGGCCAGCGCGATGACCAGCAGCACCATGGGGTAGCCGAAGCGCCACTCCAGCTCGGGCATGTGGTCGAAGTTCATGCCGTAGATGCCCGCGATCGCGGTGGGGACGGCGATGATGCCGGCCCACGCGGAGATCTTCCGCATGTCCTCGTTGTCGGCCATCTGCGTGCGCGCCAGCGACGCCTGCAGGATCGAGGTGAGCAGTTCGTCCTGTGCGGCCACCTGGTCGCGCACCCGGATCGCGTGGTCCAGCACGTCGCGGAAGTAGGAGCGGATCCCACCCGGCACGACGTCGATCTCCCGCTCGGCCAGCTTCTGCAGCGGCACCTCCAGCGGGGAGACCGCGCGCCGCAGCGACATGAGCTCGCGCTTGAGCTGGTAGAGCCGGCCGACGTCGTCGGTGCGCGACGGGCTGAACACCGAGGCCTCGAGCTCGTCGACGTCGTCCTCGACGGCGCCGGCGACGTCCACGAAGGTGTCCACCACCAGGTCGGCGACGGCGTAGAGGACGGCGGCGGGGCCCAGGCACAGCAGGTCGCGCTGCTCCTCCAACCGGTGCCGCAGGTCGCCCAGCTCGCCGTGGTGCCCGTGCCGCACGGTGATCACGTAGTGCGGCCCGAGGAACACCATGACCTCACCGGTGTCGACCACCTCGCTGTTCGCGGTGAGCTCCTCGTGCTCCACGTAGGTCGCGGTCTTGAGCACCATGAACAGGGCGTCGTCGTACCGCTCGAGCTTCGGGCGCTGGTGGGCGAAGACGGCGTCCTCCACGGCCAGCGGGTGCAGGTCGTACTGCTCCGCCAGCGCACCCAACTCCTCCTCGGTCGGCTCGTACAGCCCGAGCCACACGAAGCCCCCGCTCGCCTCGGCGGCCCGCAGCGCCTCCTCCGGCTCGACCGGCGCCTGTCGGCGTCCGTCGACGTAGACGGCGCAGTCGACGACGGCGCCGACGCCTTCCTTCCGCGTGGCCATGCGCGGCTCCCGCCCGGCCGGACGGGGGCGCGGGCCGGGGCGCGTGCTCTCCGGGCCGGGGGCGGTCGAGGCGCGGTCGGGCAGCGGCGGGGTCGACGGTGCGGACGACGTGTCGGCGCTGCTCATCGGGGCATCTCCTCGGGTCCGGGCCACTGCGGAGCCTAGGCGCGCCCGCCCGCCGCACGCCGACGAGGACCGCCGGGTCCCGCCTGCGCGCCGGATGACCTCACCCGACCGGGTGGAACGCAGCTGCGGCCCTACAGCGCGCGCGGGAACGGGCCGAGCTGATCGGGGACAGCACCGCACCGGTCAGGAGTCCCCAGTTGGCGATCAGCGTCTTCGACGTCCGCGACACGTTCGCGCGACCGCGCCTCGTGCTGCCCTCGCGCCGCACCGTCGCGCCGGGGACGACCTTCCGCCACGCGCCGGTACCCGCCCTCCTCGCCGGGCTGGCCGGGATCGTCCAGGCCGTCGCCCTCCTCGCCGTCGCGCTGCACGGGCTGGACGCCGCGCTGACCGCGCCGTCGCGTCCGGCCGGCCCGGCCGTCGCGCTCGGGCTCCTGGGCCTGGCCGCCTGGATCGTCCTGGTCGCAGCCGGTGGCGCCGCGGTGATCGACGGCTCCGGCCGCCGGCTGCTGACCGGGGTCGCCGTCGCCGAACTCGGCCTGGTCGCGGCCGCCGCCGTCCTGCTGCCCGCCACCCCCGTCGCGCTGCCGTCCGGGCTGTCCCTCCCCGTCCTCCTCGCGCTCGCCGCCGCGCTGCCGGTGGCGAAGCTGCTGCTGGCGGGGTCGCCGTCGGCGGTGGCCTGGGTCGCGGCCGGTCCCCGTCCCGCCGAGCGCCGTCCCGACCCGGCGACGACGCACCGAGTGCTGGCCACGGCGACCCTGGCCCTCATCGGCCTCGCCCTCGGCGCGGTCGCGCTGCTCGGCCCGGTCGAGAACCCGGTGCGCACCGGGGAGACCGCCTCCACCACCGTCTACCAGCCCTGACCCCGAGAGCCCGGGAAACCGGGTGGACGGGCCTCCGTACTGTTGAGCCGTGAGTGATCGCCACATCCTGACCGCGGTCGCCTGGCCCTACGCCAACGGCCCGCGGCACATCGGCCACGTCTCCGGTTTCGGAGTCCCCTCCGACGTCTTCAGCCGCTTCCAGCGGATGAACGGCAACCGGGTGCTGATGGTGAGCGGCACCGACGAGCACGGCACCCCCATCACCGTCGCGGCCGACGCCGAGGGCGTGACGCCCCGGGAGATCGCCGACCGCAACAACCGGATCATCGTGGGCGACCTCCAGTCGCTCGGGCTGAGCTACGACCTCTTCACCCGGACGACGACGGCGAACCACGCCGCGGTCAGCCAGGAGATCTTCCTGGGCCTGCTGAAGAACGGCTACGTCTTCCCGAAGACGACGCTCGGCGCGATCAGCC
This sequence comes from Blastococcus aurantiacus, assembly GCF_900102425.1. Lineage (GTDB taxonomy): Bacteria > Actinomycetota > Actinomycetes > Mycobacteriales > Geodermatophilaceae > Blastococcus > Blastococcus aurantiacus. Next base: position 525,055 of record NZ_FNBT01000002.1, on the reverse strand, counting down.
CCTCGACCGGCCGCACGCTGCCCGACCGCTACATCGAGGGCACCTGCCCGATCTGCGGGTACGACGGTGCTCGCGGCGACCAGTGCGACAACTGCGGCAACCAGCTCGACCCGACCGACCTGATCAACCCGGTCAGCAAGATCAACGGCGAGACGCCGAAGTTCGTCGAGAGCGAGCACTACTTCCTGGACCTGCCGGCGTTCACCCGCGCGCTCGGCGACTGGCTGGCCACCCGCAAGAACTGGCGCTCCAACGTCCTGAACTTCAGCGTCAACCTGCTCGAGGACCTCAAGCCGCGCAGCTACACCCGGGACATCGACTGGGGCGTGGCCGTGCCGCTGGACGGCTGGCGCGACCGGCCCGACAAGCGCATCTACGTCTGGTTCGACGCCGTCGTGGGCTACCTGTCGGCGTCGATCGAGTGGGCCCGCCGTTCCGGGGACCCCGAGGCGTGGCGCCAGTGGTGGCAGACGCCGGACTCCGACGCCTACTACTTCATGGGCAAGGACAACATCGTCTTCCACTCCGAGATCTGGCCCGCCCAGCTGCTCGGCTACAACGGCGAGGGCGACACGGGCGGCACCCCGGGCTCGCTCGGTCGGCTCAACCTGCCCACCGAGGTGGTCTCCAGCGAGTTCCTGACGATGGAGGGGCGCAAGTTCTCCAGCAGCCGACAGGTCGTCATCTACGTGCGCGACTTCCTCGCCCGGTACGACGCCGATGCGCTGCGCTACTTCATCGCCGTCGCCGGCCCGGAGAACCAGGACACCGACTTCACCTGGGCGGAGTTCCTGCGCCGCAACAACGACGAGCTCGTCGCCGGCTGGGGCAATCTGGTCAACCGGACGGTGTCGATGGCCGCGAAGAACGTCGGGGCCGTGCCGACCCCCGGTGAGCTGACCGACGCCGACCGCGCGCTGCTGGCGACGACGTCGTCCGCGTTCGGGCCGATCGGCGAGCTGCTGGGCCGCAACCGGCAGAAGGCCGCGGCGACCGAGGCGATGCGGGTGGTCGGCGAGGCCAACAAGTACCTCTCGGACCAGGCGCCGTGGAAGCTCAAGGAGGACCCGGCCCGCCGGGACACCGTGCTGCACACGGCGCTGCAGGCGATCAGCGACTGCAACACGCTGCTGACCCCCTTCCTGCCGCACTCGGCGCAGCAGGTGCACGAGCTGCTCGGGGGCGAGGGCGTGTGGTCCCCGGCCCCGCAGATCGTGGAGACCGAGGACCTGGACGACGGTTCGCCGTACCCGATCATCACCGGCGACTACGCCGCCGCCTCGGCGACCTGGGCGTCCCGGCCGCTCCCGTCCGGCAGCCCGCTGAGCCCGCCCACCCCGATCTTCAAGAAGCTCGACGACTCCGTGGTCGAGGAGGAGCTGGCCCGTCTCGAGGGCGGCCAGGCATGAGCCGGTCGGCCGCCTCCCGCGCGAACCGGCGGGGCGAGCCGCCGCCGTCGCCGGAGCCGCTGCCGGCACCGGCGCTGGACAGCCACACCCACCTGGACATCGTCCTGGGGGAGCGGCCGGCCGACGACGAGCACGGCGAGTGGGCGTCGGACGCCGCGGTGGACGCCGAGATCGCGGCGGCCGCGGCGGTCAACGTGACCCGGCTGGTGCAGGTGGGTGTCGACGTCGCGTCGTCCCGCTGGTCGGCCGCCCTGGCCGCCCGGCACCCGGGCGTGCTCGCCGCCGTCGCGCTGCACCCGAACGAGGCGGGCGCCGGCCGGGCGACCGAGGAGGCGCTGGCCGAGATCGACCGGCTGGCCGCCCTGCCCCGGGTGCGGGCGGTGGGGGAGACCGGGCTGGACCGGTTCCGGACCGGCCCGGAGGGGTGGGTCGCACAGGAGGCGTCGTTCCGCGCGCACATCCGGATCGCCAAGGAGCACGGGATCGCCCTGGTCATCCACGACCGGGACGCGCACGAGGAGATCCTCCGCGTGCTGGACGACGAGGGCGCGCCCGAGCACACCGTCTTCCACTGCTTCTCCGGGGACGCCGTCTTCGCCAAGTCCTGCGTGGCCCGGGGGTTCGTGCTCTCGTTCGCCGGCACCCTGACGTTCGGCAACGCCGCGTACCTGCGCGAGGCCGCGGCGCTCACCCCGCCGGACCAGCTGCTGGTGGAGACCGACTCGCCGTTCCTGACCCCCGTGCCGCACCGCGGCCGCCCCAACGCCTCCCGGCTGGTCCCGCACACCGTCCGAGCCCTCGCCGAGACGACGGGAACGGACCTGGAAGAGCTCTGCTCCACCCTCACCGCGACCGCCGAGAGGGTCTTCGGGTCCTGGTAGAAGTCCCGGGGACGAAGCCCTCCGGGCGCACAGGGAAAAAGGGGACACTCATCTCGTGGGCCGTCTGATCGCCGTCGTGCTGTTCATCGCCGTGCTCGTCCCCGGCGTGCTGCTGGGTCGCGAATGGGCCCGGGCCGGGGACCGGCGCGCGGTCGCGGGCGGCTCGGTGGAGCTCGCCGAGCCGACGGCGGAGGGCTCGGCCACGCTGGCTTCGCAGGCCGCGCACGGTCGCCTCTGGCGCCGGCTGGGCCTGTTCCTGGGCCTGGCGGGGATCGTCGGCAGCGTCGTGGCGCTGGGGGAGGCGTCGGTCTTCCTGTGGGTACCGGTCCTGGCGCTCGGACTGCTGGCCGGTGTGCTGCTCGCCGAGGTGACGCGGCCCCGCCCGCGGTGGGCCCTGGCCCAGCCGGTGCGGCGGCCGCGCCGGGCGGAGCTGGTCTCGGGCTGGCTGGTGTGGACGGCCCGCGCGGTGGTCGTGGGTGCGGTCGTCGCGGCCGCCTGGTCGTGGTCGGCCGGGGAGCTGAGCGCGGCCGTGGGGTGGACGGCGGTGGCGGTGCCCGTGGCCGCGGGGCTGCTGGCGGAACTGGCCGTCGTCCGGGCGGTCCGGCGGCCGCTGCCGGCCGCGGGGGCCGACGTGCCCGTCGACGAGGCCCTGCGGACCTGGACCGCCCACCTGGTCACCGCCGCCGCGAGCGTCCTCGGCCTGCTGCCGCTGGGCGTGCTGCTGCTGACGGCGGGGATCGACCTGGGCGACCGGGTCACGGAGCACTTCGACCTGCTGCCGGTGGCGCTGGTCGCGGGTGGCTTCTCGGCGCTCCTGTCCGGGGTGGCCGTCGCGGTGTTCCTCGTGACCTGGGTCAAGCCCGTGCGCGCCGGCGCGCGGGCGCTGGCGGGCTGAGCGGGGTCTGCTGCCCCGGATGACCCCGGTTCACCCTGTGGGCTTGCTCACCGGGGCCGGACCGTCTCCTGTCCGGTGCAGCGGCCGGAACCGCGGCATGGCCGTCACTCCACGTGTCGGCGCGTCCACATAGCGACATGGCGACCGTCTGCTTCACTCGTCTCGCACCGTTGCCCCACGCACCGTGTTCGTTATCGTGTCGTGACCGTAAGCCGGGGTGGAGAACGCAAGACCTCGACGGGCGTGCCGTCCTCGCGGCCTGCCCGTTCCTCCTGCCCGGGTTCCATGACCCCTGGATGTGCCGTGCGCCGCTCGCTCCGTTTCAGCCTCTTCGCCCTGGTCCTGCTCGGACTCGTGGGCGGGACGCTGGCGTTCTTCATCGCCCAGAAGTCCGTCGTCCTCACCGTCGACGGGCAGGCCCAGCGCATCGGCACCTACGCCGACACCGTCGCCGAGGTCCTGGACGAGGAGGGCCTGGAGCCGGCCGCTCACGACGTCCTGCTGCCCGCCGCCGAGGAACCGGTCGGCGACGGCGACACCATCGTGCTCACCCGCGCCCGTCCGCTGCAGCTGAGCGTCGACGGCGTGGAGCAGGAGATCTACGTGACCGCGCTGTCGGTCGACGAGGCCCTCGACCAACTCGGTCTGCGCGCCGACGGTCTGGTGCTCTCGGCCAGCCGCAGCGAGCGCCTCCCGCTGGACGGCATGAGCCTCGAGGTCATCACCCCGAAGGACGTCGTCCTGGTCGCCGACGGCCAGGAGCGGGTCGTGACCACCACGGCCGCGACCGCCGGTGACCTGCTCTCCGAGGAGGGCGTCGCGCTGGGCGAGGTCGACCACGCCAGCGTCGACCTGCAGCAGCCGCTGGCGCAGGACATGCGGATCCAGGTGTTCCGCGTCCGCATCGACCAGGTCACCGAGACCGTTCCCGTGCCGCACGAGGTCGTCGAGACCCAGGACCCCGAGGCCTTCGTCGGCGACCGGGACGTCACGACCGAGGGTGTCGACGGCGAGAAGACCATCACCTACCGCGTCACCATCACCGACGGCGTGGAGACCGCCCGCGAGACGCTCGACACCACCGTGGGCCGCGAGCCGGTCACCGAGCAGGTCGCGGTGGGCACCAAGGCCCGCCCGGCGCCCCCGGCCGTGGCCGACGGCGGCGTGTGGGACCGGCTCGCCAAGTGCGAGGCCGGCGGCAACTGGTCGATCAACACCGGCAACGGCTACTACGGCGGCCTCCAGTTCAACCCCGGCACGTGGCGGGCCTACGGCGGTCAGGGGCTGCCGCACCAGAACAGCCGCGAGCAGCAGATCGCGATCGCCGAGAAGGTCCGGTCCGCGAGCGGCGGCTTCGGCGCGTGGCCGCACTGTGCCAGCAAGCTGGGGCTTCCCCGCTGACCGGACCGTCCGCTGACGACGGGCTGCTGGGCCCCGCGGTCATCCGCGAGCTGGCCGCAGAGCTCGACCTGCGACCCACCAAGACCCTCGGGCAGAACTTCCTGCACGACGCGAACACGATCCGCCGCATCGTGCGGACGGCGGAGCTCCGGGCCGACGACGTCGTCCTGGAGGTCGGCCCGGGGCTCGGCTCGCTGACGCTGGGGCTGCTGCCCGCCGCCGACCGGGTCGTGGCCGTCGAGATCGACCAACGGCTGGCCGACCTGCTGCCGCGCACCGTGGCCCAGCGGCGTCCCGACCTGGCCGACCGGCTCGACGTCGTGACCGCGGACGCCCTGCGTCTCACCGAGCTGCCGGGGCCACCGGCCACCGCGCTGGTCGCCAACCTGCCCTACAACGTGGCCGTGCCCGTCCTGCTCCACCTGCTCGACCTGCTGCCCACCCTGGACCGGGCGCTGATCCTGGTGCAGGCGGAGGTGGCCGAGCGGCTGGCCGCGCCTCCCGGCGGCGGCGCGTACGGCGTCCCCTCGGTCAAGGCCGCCTGGTACGGCGAGGTCCGCCGGGCGGGCAACGTCGGCCGGCGGGTGTTCTGGCCCGAGCCGAACGTCGACTCCGGCCTGGTGAGCCTGGTCCGGCGGCCCCCGCCGCCAGGGGACCGCGCGGCCACCTTCGCGGTCGTCGACGCAGCCTTCGGCATGCGGCGCAAGAGCCTGCGCGCGGCCCTGGCCCGCTGGGCGGGCAGTCCCGCGGCGGCGGAGGTCCGACTGCGCGCCGCGGGGATCGACCCGGGCGCCCGCGGCGAGCAGCTGTCGGTGACCGACTTCGCCCGGCTGGCGGCCACCGACCCGGTGACGCCGTGAGGCCGGAAGCGCCGGCGGACGCGGTGAGCGCCCGGGCGCCCGCGAAGGTCAACGCGCTGTTGGCGGTGGGCCCGCTGCGCCCCGACGGCTTCCACGAGCTCCGCACGGTCTACCTCGCCGTCTCGCTGTTCGACGTCGTCACCGCGCGGCCGGGGGACGGGCTGTCCCTCGCCGTCACGGGGGAGGACGCCGAGGTCGTGCCGGCGGACCGCCGCAACCTGGTGTGGCGGGCGGCCGAGCTGCTGGCCGAGCACGCCGGGGTGCCGGCGGACGCGGACCTGGAGATCGCCAAGTCCATCCCGGCCGCGGCGGGTCTGGCCGGCGGCAGTGCCGACGCGGCCGCGGCGCTGGTGGCGCTGGACGCGCTGTGGGGCACGCGCGCCGACCGGGACGACCTGCTCGAGCTGGCCGCCCGGCTGGGCAGCGACGTGCCGTTCAGCCTGCTCGGCGGCGTCGCCCTGGGCACCGGGCACGGCGAGCAGCTGACTCCGGTGCTGGCCGGGCCGTCGTGGCACCTCGTGCTCGGCCTCGCCGGGGAGGGTCTGTCCACGCCGTCGGTCTACGCCGAGCTCGACCGGCTCCGGGCGGCGGGCCGGGTGCCCGATGGCAGCGACCTCCTGCCCGCCGAGCCGGTGATCGCGGCGCTGCGCAGCGGACCGGCCGCGGCGCTGGCCGCGGCGCTGGGCAACGACCTGCAGGCACCGGCGCTCGCGCTGCGCCCCGAGCTGGGGCGTGCACTGCGCGCGGCGACCGGGGCCGGGGCGCTCGGTGCCCTGGTGAGCGGCTCGGGCCCGACCGTGGCGGCCCTGGCCGAGGACGGGCCGGCTGCGGTGCGGCTGGCCGCGACGCTCGCCGGCGAGGGCGTGTTCCGCACGCTGCGGATCGTCTCCGGGCCGGTGCCGGGCGCACGCCTCGTGGGCTGAGCTGGACTCAGCTGCCGGAGGGGCCCTCGACGAGGCCGGGCCGGTCGTCGAGGTGGGACAGGCCGTTGTAGGCCAGGTTCACGAGGTGCGCGGCCACGTCCCGCTTGTCCGGCGACCGGGTGTCCAGCCACCACTGGCCCACGAGCGCCACCATGCCGACCAGTGCCTGGCTGTACAGCGCCGCCAGCCGCCGGTCGTAGCCGCGGGCGCCGAAGTGGTCGCCCAGGATGTGCTCGACCTTGCGGGCGACCTCGCCGATCAGGGAGGGGTAGCTGCCCACGCCGCTGGTGACCGGCGCGTCCCGGGTGAGCACGAGGAAGCCGTCGGTGTCGGACTCGATGTACTCCAGCAGGACCAGGGCGGCCCGCTGCAGCAGCTCGCGGGGGTGCCCAGGGTCCGACAGCGCCGAGGTGAACCGGCCCAGCAGACGCTGCATCTCCCGGTCGACGACGACGGCGTAGAGGCCCTCCTTGCCACCGAAGTGCTCGTAGACCACCGGCTTGCTGACCTCGGCGTGCGCCGCGATCTCCTCGATCGAGGTGGCCTCGAAGCCACGGCGGCCGAAGAGCTCCCGGGCGACGTCGAGCAGCTGCTGCCGGCGTTGGGCACCGGTCATCCGCACGCGCGGCCGGGGCGGTGCCGCGGAAGCCGGCTCGACGGCGTCCTCCTTCAGGACGCGGCCGGAGCCTCGACGCGGCGCTTTGCGGCCAGACGCACCGGGTCGGGCCACTTGACGTTCGAGGCCAGGCCGAGCTTCTCGAACACCCAGATGACCCGGGCGCTGATGTCGATCTGGCCGCGCAGCACGCCGTGCCGGGCACACGTCGGGTCGGCGTGGTGGAGGTTGTGCCAGGACTCGCCGCCGCTGAGGATCGCCAGCGGCCAGAAGTTCGTCGCGCGGTCGCGGGACACGAACGGCCGGTTGCCCACCACGTGGCAGACGGAGTTGATCGACCAGGTGACGTGGTGCAGCAGGGCCGCGCGCACCAGGCCGGCCCAGAAGAACGCCGACCACGCGCCGGCCCAGCTGCCGGTGATCAGCCCGCCCAGGAGGGCGGGCATCGCCAGGCTGAGGAAGGCCCACACCACGAACGTCCGGCTGACGAAGACCAGACCGCGGTCCTTGAGCAGGTCGGGGGCGTACCGCTCCTGGTTGGTCTTGCGGCGGTCGAACAGCCAGCCCAGGTGGGCGTGGAACATGCCCTTGAGCAGCGAGCGCAGGTCGGTGCCGTAGCGCCACGGGGAGTGCGGGTCGCCCGCGCGGTCGGCGAAGGCGTGGTGCCGGCGGTGGTCGGCGACCCACTGGTTGACCGGCCCCTGGATGGCCATGGACCCGGCGATCGCCAGGCCGAGCCGCAGCGGCCGCTTGCTCTTGAAGGACGCGTGCGTGAAGTGCCGATGGAAGCCCACGGTCACGCCGAGCAGGGAGAGGTAGTAGAAGCCGACGGCCAGGCCGATGTCGAGCCACGAGATGCCCCAGCCCCACACCGCGGGGACGACGGCGGCCAGTGCGATGAACGGCACGAGCACGATCACGTACAGGGTGACGATCTCGAGGGTGCTCTTGCGCCGGCCGATGGCGTTGGCCGGGAGCCCGGCGTAGGGCTCGGCGCGGGGAGGAGCCGTGGGCCGGGTGAGTGCGGGAGCGGACAAGGAAACTCCTGGGCTGTGTGGAATCGGCCTCGGGCGCGGTCTGAACCGGCGTGCTCCGGGCTGCGTGGGGCACAACCTACGGCAGCGTAGGCAGGTCCGCGAACGGAGACGGCGGAGGTGCGCGTGCACCCGCAGGGGTAACCGGTGCTGTCCGGCTGCGGTGCCCGGCCCTTAGGCTCGCACCGGGTGCCGGTCCCGCGCGGGCACCTCCGCGACGCCGCCCGCCGACGCCGTGGGTGGGGGATGGGGTAATCGGCAGCCCGCCGGCCTTTGGAGCCGTGCAGTCTCGGTTCGAGTCCGAGTCCCCCAGCAGTCGTGCCGTCACCGTCGAGGAGTTCCGTGGCCAGCCAGGTTCCGTCCGCGTCCCGTACCGCAGGGCAACCGGCCGTCGCCGGCGTCGTCGTCCTGGCCGCTGGTCAGGGCACCCGCATGCGCTCGTCGACGCCGAAGGTGCTGCACACCCTCGGTGGCCGCTCGATGCTCGGGCACGTCCTCGCCGCGGCCGCGCCGCTGAGCGCCGGCACCACCGCCGTCGTCGTCGGCGCCGGCCGCGAGCAGGTCGAGGCGCATCTCGCCGAGATCGCCCCCGGCGCCCTCGCCGTCGTGCAGGAGCAGCAGCTGGGCTCGGGCCACGCGGCCGAGGTGGCGCTGGCCGCCGTGCCCGACCTCGACGGCTCGGTCCTCGTCGTCAACGGGGATGCGCCGCTGCTGACCGCCCGCACGCTGGCCGCGCTCGTGGCGGCTCATGACGCCGCCGGCAGCGTCTTCACCGTCCTCACCGCCGAGGTCGAGGACCCGACGGGTCTGGGCCGCATCGTCCGGGACGAGCGCGGTGCCCCCCGGGCCATCGTCGAGGAGCGGGACGCCACCGACGAGCAGCGCGCCATCCGCGAGGTCAACGCCGGCGTGTACGTCGCGAACGCGGGCACGCTGCGCCGGGTGCTCGCCGGCCTCGGGACGTCCAACGCGCAGGGGGAGCAGTACCTCACCGACGCGCTCGCGCCGCTGGTCGAGGGCGGGGCGCCGACCGCCGCCGTGCGCGCCGACGACCCCGACGACGTCCTGGGCTGCAACGACCGCCGAGAGCTGGCCGAGCGGCGGCGCACCCTCAACGACCGCGTGCTGGACGACCTGATGCGCGCCGGCGTCACCGTCGTCGACCCGCAGACCACCTGGGTCGACGTCACCGCGAGCGCCGAGGCGGACGCCGTCCTGCACCCGGGCACCCAGCTGCTGGGCGCGACCACCGTCGCCGCGGGCGCCGTCGTCGGGCCCGACACCACCCTCGCCGACTGCGTGGTCGAGGCGGGCGCGACGGTGCTCCGCTCGCACTGCCTCGGCTCGGTGATCGGGCCGGAGGCCACCGTCGGGCCGTTCAGCTACCTGCGCCCCGGCAGCCGCCTGGCCCGCGGCAGCAAGGTGGGCGCGTTCGTGGAGACCAAGAACGCCGAGGTGGGGGAGGGGTCCAAGGTCCCGCACCTGTCCTACGTCGGTGACGCGACCATCGGCCGGGGCGCCAACATCGGTGCCGCCACCGTCTTCGTCAACTACGACGGGGTGGACAAGCACCGCACGACCATCGGCGACCACGCGCGGATCGGCTCGGACACGATGCTGGTGGCGCCGGTCACCATCGGGGACGGCGCCTACACCGCGGCCGGGTCGGTGATCACCAGCGATGTCCCGCCGGGCGCCATGGGCGTGGCGCGGGGGCCCCAGCGAAATGTGGCAGGCTGGGTCCGGCGCCGACGGCCGGGTACTCCCGCCGCGGAGGCCGCCGCAGCCGCCGAGCGGCGGGCGGATGCCCCCGAGAACACCGGGGCGCACGACGACGACGAGGGACAGCAGACCCGATGAGCGCCATCCGGCAGACCACCAACAAGAGCCTGATGCTCTTCTCCGGCCGGGCCTACCCCGAGCTCGCCACCGAGATCGCCGGGCACCTGGGGGTCACCCCCACCCCGACCGCGTCCTACGAGTTCGCCAACGGCGAGCTGTTCGTCCGGTTCGAGGAGTCCGTCCGCGGCTGCGACGCCTTCGTGCTGCAGAGCCACACCGCGCCGATCAACACGTGGCTCATGGAGCAGCTGATCATGGTCGACGCGCTCAAGCGAGCCTCGGCCAAGCGGATCACCGTGGTCGCGCCGTTCTTCCCCTACGCCAGGCAGGACAAGAAGCACCGCGGCCGCGAGCCGATCTCGGCCCGCCTGGTCGCCGACCTCTTCAAGACCGCCGGCGCCGACCGGCTGATGACCGTCGACCTGCACACCGCGCAGATCCAGGGCTTCTTCGACGGCCCGGTCGACCACCTCTTCGCCCTCGACCTGCTGATCCACCACGTCAAGGAGCGCTGGGGCGACCGCGACATCACCGTCGTCTCGCCGGACTCCGGGCGGGTCCGCGTCTCGGAGCGGTGGAGCGACAAGCTCGGCGGCACCCCGCTGGCCTTCATCCACAAGACGCGCGACCCGCTGGTCGCCAACGAGGTCGTCGCCAACCGCGTCGTCGGCGAGGTCGAGGGCCGGGTCTGCATCCTGGTCGACGACATGATCGACACCGGCGGCACGATCGTGAAGGCGGCCGAGACCCTCTTCGACGCCGGTGCGGCCGACGTGATCGTCGCCGCCACGCACGGCGTGCTGTCCGGCCCCGCGGTCGAGCGGCTCTCGAACAGCAAGGTCAGCGAGGTCATCATCACCAACACGCTGCCCATCGAGGACGACCGCCGCTTCGACAAGCTGACCGTCCTGTCGATCGCCCCCCTGCTCGCCCGGGCGATCAAGGAGGTCTTCGAGGACGGCTCGGTGACCTCGCTGTTCGACGGCGCCAGCTGAGCACCGGCACCCGCCCCCGATCGGCACCCGCCCGTGCCTGACACCCGGTCCCGCCTCGATGACGCCGAGGTGGCGGCGCTGGCCCGTCACGCCTTCGGGCTGGCCGAGGCCGTGTCCGGGCTCCCGACGGCGGAGGCCTACGAGGACGCCCAGGGCGTGCTCGTCGCCGTCCGCGAGGACGGTCGGCTCACCGTCGTCGAGGTCCCGCGCTGGCGGTCCCCGGCGGACGTGGCCGCAGGGCTGACCGGGCGGGGGTGGACGGATCCCGTCGCCTGGGTCGGGCACCCGCCGGCCGACGCCGGGGAACTCCCCGCGCGCGTGCTCGCGCTGGTCCCCGTCGCGGGTGCGCCCGCGGACTCCGCGTCGATGTCCGCGGCGGCGGCCGCGTGGGCGGCGGTGCGCGGCAGCGGCCGGGAGGTGGAGCTGGTGTTCGTGCCGGTGACCGCCGCGGCCCCCGAGGTCAGCTGGGCGTCCCTGGCCGCGGCCTACGGCGCGACGCTCCTGGGCAGCCGGGTCGGCTCCGGGCCCGAGGGCCCCCCGGCGGGCAGGGTGCTGTTCTTCACCGGGCTGTCGGGCGCGGGCAAGTCGACGATCGCCGCCCGCGTCGTCGAGCTCCTGGTGGAGGAGGGGCGCGGGGTCACGCTGCTGGACGGCGACGAGGTCCGCCACCACCTGTCCGCCGGCCTGGGCTTCTCGCGCGCGGACCGGGACACCAACGTGGAGCGGATCGGCTGGGTGGCCGCCCGCATCGCCAAGCACGGCGGCATCGCGGTGTGCGCGCCCATCGCGCCCTACGCCTCGGTCCGCGGGGCGGTCCGCCACGAGGCCGAGAGCCAGGCCGGCCCGGGCAGCTTCGTGCTCGTCCACGTGGCGACGTCCCTGGCCGACTGCGAGGAACGCGACCGCAAGGGCCTGTACGCGAAGGCCCGCCGCGGGGAGATCCCCGCCTTCACCGGGATCAGCGACCCCTACGAGGTCCCGGTCGACGCCGAGGTGACCCTCGAGACGCGCGGCCGCACCGTCGACGAGTGCGCCCGTCAGGTGCTCGCGCACCTGGGGTAATCTGGCTCCCGTTGCCCGGCGAGGGAGCAGTCCGACTGCTCCGTGATCGACGTGCGTGTGCCCCCGCGGGGTGCGCTGCGGTCGGTCGCCGGCACGCACGCAGACCCTCTTCGCTAGGAGCACACCACCGTGGCTGACTTCCGTCTCGAGGCCGAGACCCGCACCGAGTTCGGCAAGGGCAGCGCCCGTCGCACCCGCCGCGCCGGCCGCGTCCCCGCCGTCCTCTACGGGCACGGCCAGGACGTCGTCCACCTGTCGCTGCCCGCCCGCGAGTTCGCCGCGGCCCTGCGCAACGGTGGCGGTAACGCCCTGCTGACCATCGTCCTGGACGGCAACGAGCAGCTCGCGCTGACCAAGGCCATCCAGCGCGACCCGCTGACCCGCCAGCACAAGCACGCCGACCTGCTGCTCGTCCGTCGCGGCGAGAAGACCACCGTCGAGGTCCCGATCGTCATCGTGGGCGAGCCGGCCCCCGACGCGATCCCGAACCACCAGCTCAACACCGTCTCCATCGAGGCCGACGCCACGAAGCTGCCCGACAGCATCGAGGTCGACATCACCGGGCGCAGCGCCGGTCAGAACATCGCCGCCGGTGACCTCGTCCTGCCCTCGGGCTCGACGCTGATCACCGACCCCGAGGCGATGGTCATCGGCTTCCTGGGCGCCCCGACCGCCGAGGCGCTGGAGGCCGAGCTGGCCGAGGCCGAGGCCGAGGCCGGAATCGAGCGCGAGGAGTCCGACTCCGCCGCCGAGGGCACCGGCGAGGGCGACGTCGTCCCCGAGCCGTCGGCCCAGGGCAGCGGCGAGTCGATGGACTCGGCCGAGAAGTCCGCGGACAACTGAGGCATCCGCTGACCGACAGCACGACCCGCGGGGGCGCCGGCACTGCCGGCGCCCCCGCGGCGTCCGCTCCGGGCGAGGGCCCGTTCCTCGTCGTCGGGCTCGGCAACCCCGGGCCCGGGTACGCCGGCAACCGGCACAACGTCGGCGCGATGGTGCTCGACGTGCTCGCCGAGCGGGCCGGCATCCGGCTCTCGCCGGGCAAGGGCGCCCGCTCCCGCGCGGTCAGCGGCGAGGGGCGGCTGGCCGGCCGCCGGGTCGTCCTGGCCCGGCCGCTGACCTACATGAACGAGTCGGGTGGTCCCGTCCGCGGGCTGCTGGACTACCACAAGCTGCCCGCCACCGACCTCGTCGTCGTGCACGACGAGCTCGACATCGACTTCGCCGTGGTGCGGCTCAAGCGCGGAGGCGGCGAGGGCGGGCACAACGGCCTGCGCTCGATCACCCGCTCCACGGGGACCAAGGACTACCTGCGCGTGCGGGTGGGGATCGGCAGGCCCCCGGGTCGCCAGGACCCCGCCGACTACGTGCTCAAGGACTTCTCCTCGACCGAGCGCAAGGAGCTGGACCTGCTCCTCGTCGAGGCGGCCGACGCCACCGAGCTGCTCCTCGCCCGTGGCCTGGAAGCCGCGCAGAACGAGGTCCACCCCCGCACCTGACCGTCGCGCTCCGTGAGCGGGGCGTCGGTGCCTCCCGAAAGGGTGAACGGTCGCGCTCCGTGTTGACCCTGACGGTCACGGACTGTGAGTGTTGCTCCTGCGCAAGGACCGCACTCGGGGGAGAACGTCCTGTTCGGAGCCTTCGAGCTCCATCCCCCGTATCGGTCCGAACACGCTGCGTAACGGGGGAGTGGACATGTTGGTCGACAGGGCAGCAGTGGGTGAGGGGCTGGACCGGATCCCGGTCCCGCGCGGGAGCCAGGAGGCTCAGCGCGTCCCCGCGCTCGACCGCCGGGCCACCGCCTCCTGGGTGCGCAACTACGCGCTCACCCTCGCTGTCGTCGAGGCGCTCGCCGCCGCGGTCGTCGGCACCCTCGTCGTCGTCACCCGCCCCGAGGGCCTGCCGCCGGTGCCGTCCCTGTTCTGGGCCGCCGTCGCCCTCGTGGTCGCCTGGCCGCTGCTGCTCTGGGGTTGCGGTGCCTACACCGAGCCGATGTTCGGCACCGGCAGCGACGAGTACCGCACCGTCGGGCGGGCCGGTCTGGTCCTGCTCGCCCTCGCCGGCTTCGTCTCCTACGCCGCCGACCTCGACCTGAGCCGGGCGCTCGTCGTCGTCGGCATCCCCGCCCTGGCGGTGACCACGCTGGCGTGGCGCTACGCCGCACGGTGCGGTCTGCGCCGGCTGCGGGCCCGCGGCCGCTGCACCAAGCGCGTGGTCGTCGTCGGCCGCGGCGGTGCGGTCATGGAGCTGGCCGACCGGCTGCGCCGCGAGCACTACGCGGGTCTGGACGTCGTCGGCTTCTGCGTCACCCCCGCCGACCGGACCCGGGTGGCCGGGCTGGCCGACGTCCCGGTCGAGGGGCTGGACGACGTGGTGTCGATGGCGGCCCGCCTGGGCGCCGACACCATCGCCGTCACCTCCGCCAGCGAGACGGCGGCGCAGTACCTCCGCCAGCTGTCGTGGCGCCTGGAGGGCAGCGGCGTGGAGCTGCTCGTCGCCCCGGGTCTGATCGAGGTGGCCGGCCCGCGCCTGCACATCCGGCCCTTCGAGGGTCTGCCCCTGCTCTCGGTCGAGCAGCCCCGCTTCGAGGGCTGGCGCCGGATGGTCAAGGGTGCCGTCGACCGGTGCGCCGCCGCCCTGGCGCTGCTGGTGCTCTCCCCGGTCCTGCTGGGCATCGCGCTCGCCGTCCGGCTGGGCAGCCGCGGCCCGGCGCTGTACCGCCAGGAGCGGATCGGCATCAACGGACGGTCCTTCACGATGCTGAAGTTCCGCAGCATGGTCGTCGACGCCGACCAGCGCCTCGACGCCGTCCGTGCGGGCAACATCTCCGACGGACTGCTGTTCAAGATGCGGGAGGACCCGCGCGTCACCCCGGTCGGCCGCTGGCTGCGCCGGCTCTCCCTCGACGAGCTGCCGCAGCTGTTCAACGTCCTGGGCGGCTCCATGGCGCTCGTGGGTCCCCGGCCGCCGCTGCCGGCGGAGGTGGCGCGCTACGACTCCTCGGTCAGCCGACGGCTGCTGGTGAAGCCCGGCCTCACCGGGCTGTGGCAGATCTCGGGGCGCAGCGACCTGCCGTGGGAGGAGGCCGTCCGGCTCGACCTCCGCTACGTGGAGAACTGGTCCCTGGCCCTGGACTTCCTCATCCTCTGGAAGACCACGCGGGCCGTGCTCAACCGGTCCGGGGCGTACTGACCCACCCCTTTCGGAGGTCATCCGGAGGGGGGACGGCGTCCGGCGGAACGGCGCCCTCGGAGCCGCGGGCCGCGATCCTGGATCGGCGGTGCGTGACCACGCGCCGCAGCGGCCCTGCTGGTCGCTGACCAGCGAACGAACGGATCGACGATGCGCATCGCCATGCTGGGGACGCGGGGCGTCCCGGCCCGGTACGGCGGCTTCGAGACCGCGGTCGAGGAGGTCGGCCGGCGGCTGGCCGACCGCGGGCACCGCGTCGTCGTCTACTGCCGCACCGAGCGCGGGGACGCCGCCCGGCCCGGCCGGCACCTCGGCATGGAGCTGGTCCACCTGCCCGCCGCCCGCAAGCGGGCGCTGGAGACGCTGAGCCACTCGGCGCTGTCGGTCGGCCACCTGCTCGCCCACCGCACCGACGCGGCCTTCGTGTTCAACGCCGCCAACTCGCCGCTGCTGCCGATGCTGCGCGCCGCCCGCATCCCCGTCGCCACGCACGTGGACGGGCTGGAGTGGAAGCGCGCCAAGTGGGGCCCGGTCGGCCAGCGGTACTACCGCGGAGCCGAGTCCCTGGCCGTGCGCTGGTCGGACGCGCTCATCGCCGACGCCGTCGGCATCGCCGACTACTACCGGCACGAGTTCGGGGCACCGACGACGCTGCTGACCTACGGCGCCCCCCTGATCGAGCCCGGGTCCGACCGGCTGGCCGAGCTGGGGCTGGAGCCCGGTCAGTACCACCTCGTGGTCGCCCGCTTCGAGCCGGAGAACCACGTCGAGCTCATCGTCGACGGGTACGCCCGCAGCTCCGCCACCAAGCCGCTCGTCGTGGTCGGCTCCGCCCCGTACTCCGACGAGTACACGGCCCGGGTGCACGCCGCGGCGGACGGCCGGGTCCGCTTCCTCGGCGGGGTCTGGGACCAGGTGCAGCTCGACCAGCTGTACGCGAACTCCTACACCTACCTGCACGGTCACTCCGTCGGGGGCACCAACCCCTCCCTGCTGCGCGCCATCGGCGCCGGCGCGGCGGTGCTGGCATTCGACTGCGACTTCAACCGCGAGGTCGTCGCCGAGGCCGGGCGCTACTTCGGGAGCCCGGCCGACGTGGCCGCGCTCGTCGAGGCCGCCGAGGCCGAGCCGCGGCGGATCCGGTCCGCCGGGCGGCGGGCCCGCGAGCTGGCCGCCAACTACGACTGGGACGCCGTGGCCACCGGCTACGAGAAGCTCGCGCAGGCCCTGGCCCGTCGCGACTTCCCCACCCGGCGCCCCAGCGGCCGCCGGATGCACCCCACGGCACCCGCACCCCTGCGCATCCCGGAGCCCCGACCGCGGCCGGTGGCCGAGGCGGCGGACGCCTCGGTCATCCGGTTCCCCGGAGCGCAGCAGTGACCGCGGTGACCCTCCCGGCCGACGAGACGCTGCGGGCGACCCTCGCGCGGCTGGCCGGAGCGCAGAAGGGCGCGGTCGGTGCGCCCGCCTACTCCCGCTTCGTCAACCGCAGACTCGGGCGCCTCTTCGCCGCGCTGGCGTTCCACGCGGGGCTGACCCCCAACGCGGTGACGGCGATCAGCGCCGGCTTCACCGCGACGGGCATCGGCCTGGTGGCCCTCGTCCGTCCGTCGTGGCCCATGGCCGTCGCGGTCGCGGCGTGCCTGGTCGTCGGGTACGCGCTCGATGCCGCGGACGGGCAGCTGGCCCGCCTGCGGGGTGGAGGGTCCCCGGCCGGGGAGTGGCTCGACCACATGGTCGACGCCGTGAAGTCCTCCAGCCTGCACCTCGCGGTGGTCATCGGCATGTACCGCTTCGAGACCGTCGACACGACCCTGCTGCTGGTGCCGCTGGGCTACGCCGTCGTCGATGCGGTGCTCTACTTCGGCACCATGCTCAACGAGGCCCTGCGTGCGCAGCACGGGGTGGTGACCCGCGCGCAGGCGACCGGCGAGCGCGCCAGCGTCACCCGGTCGCTGCTGGTCCTGCCGACCGACTACGGGCTGCTCTGCTGCGTCTTCGTCCTCTTCGGTGCACCGGCGCTGTTCATGTCGGTGTACGCGTTCCTGTTCTTCGCGATGGCGGCGTTCCTCGTCCTCGCCTCGGTCAAGTGGTTCCGCGAGATGGAGAGGTTGCCGCGATGAGTTCCACCGACGCACGCACGAGTGGAGTCGCATCCGGACCGGAGGCCGGGCGGCCGGAGCCGTCACCCCCTGCCCGGTGGGACCGGCGCCGCCTCCTCCTCGCGGCCGGCGCGGCCCTGCTCGTGGCGGCACTGGTGGTCGTGCTCGCCCTGACCCGCGGCGACGACACG
The DNA here is from genome assembly GCF_900102425.1 of Blastococcus aurantiacus. GTDB lineage: Bacteria > Actinomycetota > Actinomycetes > Mycobacteriales > Geodermatophilaceae > Blastococcus > Blastococcus aurantiacus. Next base: position 507,652 of record NZ_FNBT01000002.1, on the reverse strand, counting down.
GACCGGACCCCGGCAGCCGCCGGGTCGAGCGCACCGTCGACGGCACCGTCGACGGCCGAGTCGACGGACGCGGGGACCACGCCGACCGGGACCGCCGCGCCGACGACCGCACCGGCTCCGGAGACCCCCGTCGCCGGACCCGACGACCAGCTGCCCCCGGCGCTGGAGCCCGTGGGGCTCGAGGCGCAGGGGCCGGTCGGCGACGGCACCGTGGTGACCCTCCCGGCGATCGAGGCCGTCCAGGGCAGCGGCCAGGGGCCGGGCAACGTGGCGGGGCCGGCCCTGCGCGTGACCGTGCGCATCCTCAACGACGGCGACCAGGAGATCTCCCTGGACGGCGTGGCCGTGAACCTGTCCTACGGAACCGACGCCGCTCCGGCCTCGCCGCTCGACGACTCGTCCTCGAGGCCCTTCACCGGCCGGCTCGCCCCGGGCGAGGAGGCCGAGGGGGTCTACGTCTTCAGCGTCCCGTCCGGCGCCCGGGAGACCGTCACCGTCGACGTCGGCTACCGGGCCGGTGCGCCCCGCGTGCTGTTCACGGGCCGGGCCGCCTGACGCCGATGTCCGCCAGCTCCCACCGCGGTCGCGGCTCCGGCGGCGCCGGGCCGGCGCGGCCGCCGGTCCTGGTCGTGCACCCGGGAGCGGAGCTCTACGGGGCCGACCGCGTCCTGCTCGGGTCGGTGGCCGCACTGGTCGCCGACTTCGACGTGACCGTCGCGCTCCCGGGGCCGGGTCCGCTGACGGCGGAGCTCGAGGCGCTGGGTGCGCGGGTGGTGCGGTGCCGGATGCCCGTCCTGCGCAACGGCGCGCTCCGGCCGGCCGGCCTGGCGCGGCTGGTCGCGGACGCGCTGCGCGGGCTGGTCCCGGCGCTGCGCCTGATCCGCCGGCACGGCGCCGCCGGCGTCTACGTCAACACCCTCACCCTGCCGTCGTGGCCACTGCTGGCACGCGTGGCGGGGCGGCGGTCGCTGTGCCACGTCCACGAGGCGGAGCAGTCCCTGCCCCGGCTGCTGCGGCGCGGCCTGGCGCTCGGTCCCGCGCTGGCCCACCGCGTGGTGGCCAACAGCGGCTTCACCCGTGACGTCCTCGCGGAGGTCGCCCCGCGGACCGCGCGACGCAGCACGGTCGTGCACAACGTCGTCCCGGGACCGCCGGTGCTCCGGCCGGTCCGGGAGACGCTGACCGGACCGCTGCACCTGCTCTACGTGGGCCGGCTCTCGCCCCGCAAGGGACCGCAGGTGGCCGTCGCGGCGCTCGACGAGCTCGTCCGCCGCGGGGTCGACGCCCGGCTGGTCCTCCTCGGGTCGGTGTTCACCGGCTACGAGTGGTTCGAGGCCGAGCTGCGGACCACGATCGCGGCCGCCGGCCTGGACGACCGCGTGGACTTCGTCGGCTTCCGGAGCGACGTCTGGCCGCACCTGGCCGACGCCGACGTCGTCCTCGTGCCCTCGGTCGGGGACGAGTCCTTCGGCAACACCGCGGTCGAGGCCGTGCTGGCCGCCCGCCCGCTCGTCGTGAGCGACCACAGCGGGCTGCGGGAGGCCACCGCCGGGTACGCCGGGGTGCGGGCCGTCGACCCGGCGCGCCCCGAGGAGTGGGCCGACGCGGTCCAGGCGGTGACCGGCGACTGGGGGGCGACGCGCGCGGCCGCGCTCGAGGACGCCGCCCAGGCGCAGCGGCGGCACACGTCGTCGCGCTACCGGACCGAGCTCGTCGCCCAGGTGCGCGCCCTGACCCGAGAACTCCGAGGAGAGCTGTGACCGCCGCCGTACGCGGGACGCGGGTGAGCATCCCGCCCGTGCTCATGTACCACTCGATCAGCCCGTCGGCCGAGCCCGATCCGCACCGGCTCCGCGTGCACCCGTCGCGGCTGGAGCGGCACCTCCGGCTGCTTCGCCGGCTCGGGCTGCGCGGGGTGTCGCTGGGGGAGCTCCTGCAGGCGCGGGAGCGAGGGACCGCGGCGAGGCTCGTCGGCCTCACCTTCGACGACGGCTACACCGACTTCCTCGACCACGCCGTCCCGCTGCTGCGGCAGTACGGCATGACCGGCACCGTCTACGTCGTGGCCGGCCGCATCGGCGGGCACAACGAGTGGGACGAGGGCCCACGGTTCGGCCTCATGACCGCCGACCAGGTGCGCGCCGTCGCCGCGTCCGGCCTCGAGATCGGCAGCCACACCATGACCCACGCCCGGTTGGCGGGAGCGGACCCGGCCACCCTCGCGGAGGAGATCGGCGGCAGCCGCCAGGTGCTGCAGGACGTCCTCCAGGAGGAAGTGGCGGGCTTCTGCTACCCCTACGGCAGCTACGACGACGCCGCGGCGGACGCCGTCCAGGCGGCGGGCTACGACCACGCCTGCGTCACGGGGGACTACGTGCCCGGCGACCGTTTCACCCTGCCCCGCTGCTACGTGAGCCCACGGGACACCGCCGCGCACGTCGCGGTCCGGCTGGGCCGGCACCACGTGCGGCAGCGCCTCTCCGGCTGACCACGACGAGCCCGGATCCCCCTGGTCGGCGCGATTCCGGCGACGATCTCGGAACGCCCTCTTCGCTCACGCTGCGTGAGCGGAGGGGGCGTCGTTCTGCGTCCAGGCCGCGCATGTCGCCTGATGGAGTGACCCTCTCACCCCTGGTGCGGCCATGATCGTCACGCTTAGTATCCGCCGAGACCAGCGTCCGACATCTCGCGGACGCCTGTGAGCGGGGGACAGCAATGACTGCATGGGGGATCTCGGCGCGCCGCGCCGTGGCATCGGTGGTGAGCCTGGCGCTCGTGGTCGTGCCGGTGGTGGGGCTGCTGGCCCCGGGGACGGCGTCGGCGGACTCGGCTCCGCTGGACGTCGCGAACCCGCGGACGCCGCTCACGGTGACCGCGGACGCGCTGCCGACCGTCCAGATCGACGGGGTCGCCTGGTCCCAGGTGGTCGTGGGCAACACCGTGTACGTCGCCGGCAAGTTCACCCGGGCCCGGCCCGCGGGTGCGGCCCCCGGCACCTCGGAGACCGTCCGCAACAACCTGCTGGCGTACGACATCCGCACCGGTGCGCTGATCACCTCCTTCGCCCCGGACCTCAACGGGCAGGCCCTCGTCGTGACGGCGTCCCCGGACGGCCGGCGCATCTACGTCGGCGGTGACTTCAACCGCGCCAACGGGCAGACCCGGTACCGGGTCGCGGCCTACGACACCGCCACCGGCGCGCTCGTACCGAACTGGGGCCCCGCCGTCAACGGCCGCGTGCGCGCCATCGTCGCCACCGACACCACCGTCTACCTCGGCGGTGGGCTGAGTGCGATCGGCTCGACCCCCCGCACGCGGCTGGCAGCCGTCTCCGCCACCAACGGAGCGCTCCTGCCCTGGGCGCCGGTCCCGGGCGTGGGCCCGACGGACGGCAACACGCTCTACCCCCAAGGCGACCCGCGGAACGACAAGACCAGCGACGAGGTCATGGCGATGGTGCTGACCGGCGGCGGCTCGCAGGTCGTCGTCGGCGGGCGGTTCGACACCCTCAACGGGGTCAAGGCCACCGGTGTCGGTGCCCTGGACCCGGTCACCGGCGCGACGCGGCCCTTCGCGGCCAACCAGGTCATCACCAACCAGGGCGTCAACGCGGCCGTCTACAGCCTGAGCACCGACGGCACCACCGTCTACGGCACCGGCTACGACTACTACGGGCCCGGGAACCTGGAGGGTTCGTTCTCGGCCACGGCCGACGGCGGCGCCGTGCAGACGATCAACGACTGCCACGGTGACACCTACTCGAGCTTCCCGCTGGGTGGCGCCCTCTACCTCGCCGGGCACCCGCACGACTGCGGCAACATCGGGGGCTTCCCCGAGGAGAACCCGCGGATCAACAAGTTCGCCACGGCGGTCAGCCTGGCGCCCGCCGGCACCGTCGGCGGCAACACGATGGCCAACTCCAACTTCGTCGGCAAGCCCGCGCCGGCGCTGCTGCCCTGGTTCCCGACGATGGAGCCGGGCAAGGTGACCGGCCAGGCGCAGGCCGGCTGGTCGGTGGCCGGGAACAGCCAGTACATCGTCTACGGCGGCGAGTTCCCGCGGGTCAACGGGACGCCCCAGGCGGGCCTGGTCCGCTACGCGCTGCCCACGATCGCCCCGAACAAGGTGGCCCCGAAGAGCAACGACGGGCTGACCCCGACGGTGGCGTCGACGTCGGCCGGGGCCGCGCGGGTGTCGTGGCAGGCCACCTTCGACGACGACAACCAGAACCTGCGCTACCAGGTCATCCGCAACGACCGCCCGACGCTGCCGGTGTTCGAGACCACCGCGCCGTCCACGTTCTGGGACCGGCCGACGCTGGGCTTCGTCGACCGCGGCCTGACGCCGGGCAGCCGGTACACCTACAAGGTGGTCGCCTACGACCCCTTCGGCAACTCCGCCTCGCGGGGCACCACCGCGGTGACGGTCTCGGGTGACACCGCCGCCGGCGGCCTGTACGCCGAGACGGTCCTCGCCGACAGCCCCACCCACTACTGGCGTCTCGGCGAGGCGGCGGGGGCGACCCGCAGCTACGACCAGGCCGCCTTCGACGACCTGGCGCTGGGCACCGGGGTCACCTCGGGCACCGCCGGTGCCCTCGCGGGCACCGGCAACACCGCCGCGGACTTCGACGGCTCGTCGAACGGCACGGCGGCCACGCCGAGCGCCGTCGCCGGCCCGCAGAACTTCGGCGTCGAGGCGTGGTTCCGGACGACCACCACGACCGGCGGCAAGATCGTCGGCTTCGGCAGCAGGGCGACCGGGACCAGCGACAGCTACGACCGGCACGTGTACATGGACGACTCCGGGCGCGTGCACTTCGGCGTCTGGCTCGGCTACGGCGCGACCCTGCAGACGGCGCCGGGCCTCAACGACGGCTCGTGGCACCACGTCGTCGGCTCGGTCGGTCCCGACGGCATGACGATGTACCTGGACGGCCGGCTCGTCGGCCAGCGCAGCGACGCGACCGGGGCGCAGGCCTACAACGGCTACTGGCGCGTCGGAGGCGACACCGCCTGGGCGGGGTCGAGCCCGTGGTTCGACGGCCAGATCGACGAGGTCGCGACCTACGCCGGCCCGCTGACCGCCGCGCAGGTGCAGCGCCACTTCGTCACCGGCAGCACGGGTGAGACGTACAACGAGCCGCCGACCGCGGCCTTCACCTCCGCGGCCACCGGTCTCGTGGCCACCTTCGACGGCTCGGCGTCCGCCGACACCGACGGGACGGTCCGCACCCACACCTGGGACTTCGGTGACGGCAGCACCGGCACGGGGGCCTCGGTCGGCCACACCTACGCGGCTCCCGGCAGCTACCGGGTGACGCTGACGGTGACCGATGACCGCGGCGCGACGAGCTCCGCGTCCCGGTCGGTGGCGGTCGCCGCGACCGGCACCGTCGGAGGGCCCTACTCGGAGGCCGTGCTCGCCGACGGCGCCAGCCACTACTGGCGACTCGGGGAAACGGCCGGCGACGCCCTGGACTTCGCCGGCACCGCTGACCTCGAGGTCGGCTCGGGCGTGACCCGGGGGATCGCGGGTGCGGTCGTCGGGGACGCCGACTCCGCGGCGGCCTTCGACGGCAGCGGTGAGGGGCGGGCCTCCACCCGGACCCGTGCGCCCGGGCCCGACCTGTTCAGCGTCGAGACCTGGTTCCGCACGACCTCCACGGCCGGCGGGAAGATCATCGGCTACGGCAACCGGTCGTCGGGCAACAGCTCGAACTACGACCGGCACCTCTACATGGACGAGTCCGGTCGGCTGTCCTTCGGTGTCTGGACCGGCGCGATGAGCATCGTCCAGAGCGGCACCGGGCTGAACGACGGCCGCTGGCACCACGTGGTCGGCTCGCTCAGCCCCGCAGGTCTGGCCCTGTACGTCGACGGGCAGCCCGTGGCGCAGCGCGACGACGTCCGCGCCGGCGAGGCCTACGAGGGCTTCTGGCGCATCGGCGGGGACAGCACCTGGGCCGGGGCGAACTACTTCGCCGGCGACCTCGACGACGTCGCCGTCTACCCGGCCGCGCTGCCGGCGGGCACGGTGGCCGAGCACTGGCGGCTCGGGACCTCGACGCCCCCGCCGCCCCCGGCGAACCAGGCGCCGACGGCGGCCTTCGCCGCCGCGGTGTCCGACCTGCGGGTGCAGCTGGACGGCTCGGGCTCGGGTGACGCGGACGGCAGCGTGACCGGCTACGCCTGGGACTTCGGTGACGGGACGACGGGGACGGGTGCCACGACGTCGCACACCTACGCCACGGCCGGGGAGTACACCGTCCAGCTGACGGTGACCGACGACGACGGTGCGACGAGCTCCGTGCAACAGGTCGTCACCGCGACCGCGCCGCGGGTGAACCAGCCGCCGGTCGCCGCCTTCAGCACGGCCGCCTCCGGGCTGACCGCCACGGCGGACGGGTCCGGCTCCTCCGATGCCGACGGCACCCTCGCCTCCTACGCCTGGGACTTCGGGGACGGCCGCACCGCGACGGGCGCGACGACGTCGCACACCTACGCGGCGGGTGGCACGTACACCGTGCGGCTGACCGTGACCGACGACGAGGGCGCGACGGCCTCGGTCGAGCACCCGGTGACCGTGACCGCGCCGCCGCCGGCGGTGGCTCCGGTGGCCGCCGACGCCTTCGAGCGCTCGGTGAGCTCGGGCCTGGGCCGGGCCGACGTCGGCGGCGCGTGGACCGCGGCCGGTGGCGCGCTCTCGGTCGCCGGTGGGGTGGGCCAGTTCCAGGTCGCGGCGCCCGGCGGCTCGGCGGCGGCGATGCTGAACGCCGTGTCGGTGCGCGACCTGTCGTTCCAGGTCGGGCTGTCCCTGGACCGGGCGCCGACCGGTGGTGGCACCTACGCCTACCTGACCGCGCGTCGCACCAGCGGCAGCAACATGTACCGGACGTCGGTCAAGTTCCAGGCCGACGGCAAGGTGGTCGTGGCCCTGCTGCGGAACGCCGGCGGCACCGAGGTCGCCCTGCGGACGCTGACCCTGCCGGGCACCTACGCGCCGGGCAGCGTGCTGCAGGTCAAGCTGGACGTCGCCGGTGCGGGCACCACCACGCTCCGGGCCAAGGCGTGGACCACCGGCACCGCCGAGCCGGTGGACTGGCAGCTCACCGCCACGGACACGACGGCCTCGCTGCAGACCGCCGGCGTGGTCGGGGTGTCGGCCTACGTGTCGGGCTCGGCCGCGGCGGTCCCGGTGCGGCTGCTGGTCGACGACCTGTGGATCGGTGCCTCCGGGACGTCGCGCCCGACTCCCTGATCCCGGGGACCAGCGCGAGGACCCGGGTCCGCGGGCCCCCGCCGGCAGCACGCTGCTGCCGGCGGGGGCCCGTGGCGTTGCGCGCCCGCGCTTCGTCACTCTGTGCGGTCGGCCGGTTCGTCACCGTGAGTATCTGCCCTGCGTATCCCCCTATTGCGTGATGGTGGCGTCCCCGCGCGGTCACGCATAGTGGCGATGCCCTGGTTCCCGGGCTCCTGGGGACCGGTGCATCGGAGCACGACACACGGGGGAAAAGACATGACCGGATCGACCGCGCCCGCGTCCAGACGAGTTCTGGCCGGCGTCCTCAGCACGCTCCTGGCGGCGGGCTCCCTGAGCTTGCTGGTGAGCCCGGCACGAGCGGACACGGCCCCGGTCGCCGCGACGACGCCCACGACGGTGTCCGCGGATGCGCTGCCCACGGTGCAGATCAACGGCGTCGCGTGGTCGCAGGTCGTCGTCGGCAACACCGTCTACGTGGCCGGCAGCTTCACCTCCGCACGCCCGGCGGGTGCCCCGGCCGGCGTCTCCGAGACCCCCCGCAACAACCTGCTCGCCTACGACATCCGCACCGGCGAGCTCGTCCGGTCCTTCGCGCCGAGCCTCAACGGCCAGGCCCTCGTCATCACCGCCTCGCCGGACGGCAAGCGCCTCTACGTGGGCGGCGACTTCGACAAGGTCGACGGCCAGACCCGCTACCGGATCGCCGCGATCGACACCGCGACCGGTGCGCTGGTGCCCAACTGGGGCCCGGGGGTCAACGGCCGGGTCCGTGCCATCGTCGCCACCGACAGCACCGTCTACTTCGGTGGCAACGTGCAGGCCGTCGGGTCCCACACCCGCAACCGGCTGGCCGCCGTGTCCGCGTCGAACGGTGCGCTGCTGCCCTGGGCGCCGGTCCCCGGCGTCGGTTCCACCAAGGGCAACCGCGACGGCAGCACCAAGACCAGCAACGAGGTCCTCGCCATGGTCCGCACCGCCGGCGACCAGATCGTCGTCGCCGGCCGGTTCGACTCCCTCAACGGGACCAAGGCGACCGGCGTGGGCGCGCTCGACCCGGTGAGCGGCGCGACGCGCCCCTTCGCGATCAACCAGCTGATCACCAACCAGGGCGTCAACTCGGCGATCTACAGCCTCAGCACCGACGGCTCGACCGTCTACGGCACGGCCTACGACTACAACGGCCCCGGCAACATCGAGGGCTCGTTCGCCGCCGCGGCCGACGGCGGGGCCATCCGCTGGATCAACGACTGCCGCGGGGACACCTACTCGAGCTTCGCGACCGGCGGCGCCCTCTACATGGCCGGGCACCCGCACGACTGCGCCAACATCGGCGGCTTCCCCGAGCAGAGCCCCCGGGTCAACAAGTTCGCCACCGCGGTGAGCCTCGAGCCGGCCGGCGTGGTCGGGTCCAAGACGCTGACCAACAGCAACTTCGCCGGCAAGCCGGCCCCCGCCCTGCAGAACTGGTTCCCGACCATGAGCCCGGGCACCTTCACCGGCCAGGCCCAGGCCGGCTGGACCGTCACGGGCAACGACAGCTACGTCGTCTACGGCGGCGAGTTCCCGCAGGTCAACGGCGTGGGCCAGCAGGGGCTGGTGCGCTACGCCCGCCCTGACATCGCCCCGAACAAGGTCGGCCCGTACACCTTCGCGTCCGCCCCGACCGTCACCTCCCCGGCCCCCGGGCAGGCCCGGATCAGCTGGACGACGACGAACGACCGGGACAACTCGCAGCTGACCTACGCGGTGTACCGCGAGGGCGAGGCGCTGCCGGTCGCCGAGTCGGTCAACGCCTCCACCTGGTGGGAGAACAGCCAGCTGACCGCCACGGACGTCGGCGTCTCGGGCTCCCTCCGCTACCGCGTGACGGCGACCGACCCCTTCGGCAACACCGTCGGCTCCGACTGGGTGCCGGTCCAGGTCGCGCCCGCGACCACCGGCACCGTCCCCTACGCCGACCGGGTCCGCGCCGACGGTGCGCAGTCCCACTGGCGGCTGGGTGACCGCTCGGGCAACGCGGTGGACGCCATCGGTTCCCGGCCCATGACGGTCGGCAACGGGGTCACCCGTGGCGTCGCCGGCGCCGTGCCCGGTGACGCCGACACGGCCTACTCCTTCGCCGGTACGGCCAAGGCCACCATGGCGACGCAGACCGCGACCGCGGCGCCCAACGTCTTCACCGTGGAGGCGTGGTTCCAGACCTCGTCGGCCACCGGCGGACGGCTGCTCGGCTTCGCCAACTCCCAGTCCGGCACGAGCAGCAAGTACGACCGCCAGGTCTACCTGGACGCCCAGGGCCGGCTGAACTTCTCGGTCAACGCGCCGGTCATGTTCTGGACGACGCAGCGCACCGTCACGAGCATCGCGACGTTCAACGACGGCAAGTGGCACCACGTCGCTGCCTCGATGGGTGCGAACGGCATGGCGCTGTACGTCGACGGGACGCTGGTGGGCTCGCGCACCGACACGAAGTCCGGGGAGTCCTACAACGGCTACCTCCGGGTGGGCAGCGACCGCGCGATGGGTGGCTCGAACACCTTCAGCGGCCGGATCGACGAGGTGGCGTACTACCCGAAGGCGCTCACGGCCGCCCAGGTCATGGGGCACGTCAGCGGCGCCCCGGTGAACCAGGTCCCGGCCGCCCGGTTCTCGTCGACCACCACCTACCTGACGGCGGACCTCGACGCGAGCCGCTCGGTGGACGCCGAGGGTCCGATCGCCTCCTACGCCTGGACCCTCGGTGACGGCACCACGGCCACCGGCCGCACCGTGTCGCACACCTACGGCGCCGGCGGCACCTACGTCGTCGGCCTGACGGTCACCGACGCCGCGGGTGCCACCAGCACGAGCAGCCGCCTGGTCCAGGTGAGCCCCGAACCGCCGAACCAGGCGCCGACGGCCGCGTTCACCTCGTCGGTGGCCGACCTGCGGGTCGACGTCGACGGCGCCGGCTCGGCCGATGCCGACGGCTCCGTCGTCTCCCACGACTGGGACTTCGGCGACGGGTCGACCGGAACCGGTGCGACGGCGTCGCACGACTACACCGCCGCGGGCACCTACACCGTGCGGCTCACCGTGACCGACGACGACGGCGCGACGGCCACCGCCGAGCGGGAGGTCACCGTGACCGCCCCGCGGGTGAACCAGGCGCCGACGGCGGCGTTCACGTCCACCGCGACGGACCTGTCCGTGGTGGTCGACGGAGCCGCGTCGGCCGACCCCGACGGAACGGTGTCGTCCTACGCGTGGGACTTCGGTGACGGGACGACCGCCACCGGTGCCACGGCGTCGCACGCCTACACCGCGGGTGGCACGTACACGGTGCGGCTGACCGTGACCGACGACGACGGCGCCACCGCCGTGGTCGAGCGTGCGGTCCTCGTCGGGGCGCCGCCGCTGGCGATGGACGCCTTCGAGCGGGAGGTCGCCAGCGGGTTCGGCGTCGCCCAGGTCGGCGGCGCGTGGACCCTGTCCGGTGGCGCCGCGTCGGTCTCCGGCGGCGTCGGTCACCTGGACGTGGCCACGGGAGGGGCGTCGGCAGCGGCGCTGCTGAACTCCGTGCAGGCGCGCGACGTGGCGGTGCAGGCCGGGCTCTCCCTCGACCGGGCGCCGACCGGGGGCGGCAGCTTCGTCTACCTGATGGCACGCCGCACCGCGGGCAACAACGTCTACCGGGTGTCGGTGCGCTTCCAGGCCGACGGCAAGGTGGTCATGGCGCTCCTGCGGACCGCTGCGGGCACCGAGACGGCTCTGAAGACGATCACCCTGCCGGGCACCTACACGCCCGGCACCGTCCTCCAGGTGCGCTTCGACGTCACCGGCGCCGAGACGCCGACGCTCCAGGCCAAGGCCTGGACCTCGGGCACGGTCGAGCCCACCGGCTGGCAGCTCAGCGCCACCGACACGGGCGCGAACGCGGCGCTGCAGGGCGCGGGCGGCATCGGGGTGTCGGTGTACGTCGCCGGCTCGGCGACCGCGCCCGTCCGGGTGAACGTCGACGACCTGTGGGCCGGTGCGGCCGGGACGGCCCCGATCGCGCGCTGACGAACACCTCGTAGCTCCACCTGATGAGGGAGGGCCCGGCTCCGGCCGGTGCCCTCCCTCATCGGTGTGAGGGGGCCGTCCGCGGAGGGCTCCACAGCCCTCTGAGCTGGCAATCTGGCACGTGGCGGCTCGCCGAGGCGCCGGCTGCGCCGTGCGCGGCGAACGGGGGAGGGGGCCTGATGACGACCGGAGCTCCGGCACGTCCCTCCGTGGAGGCCACCGGTGCGGTGGGCGCCGTCGCCGACCCGCCGGTGCAGCGCGCGTGGACGGGGCCGCTGCGCAGCGCCGGCGCCCGGATGCTGGTGCTCCCGGTCTCCGCGGTGCTCGGCATCGTCGTCACCCGTCTCGTCATCGAGAACTACGGCACGCCCGCCTACGCGCAGTACACGCTGCTGGTCGGTCTCGCGGCCCTGCTGCCGTTCGTCGACCTGGGCCTCGCGGCTGCCGTCATGAACGCCGTCTCGGGTTCCGACGCCCCGGCGCGGGACGAGCAGGTCCGGCGCGTTCTCGTCACCGTCCTGCGCCTGCTGGCCGTCTCGGCGACCCTGCTGGCGCTGGCCGCGGTGGCGTTGCTGGGCCTGGGCCTGTGGCCGGCGCTGCTGGGCGGCGGACTGGACGGCGACACCGGCCCGGCCGTGGCCACGGCCTGCGTCGTGCTGTTCGCGCTCTCGGTGCCCTTGAGCATCGGCCAGCGCATCCTCGTCGGGCTGCGCCGCAACCACGTGTCGATCGCGGTCCAGGGCCTGCAGACGCCGCTGGTGCTGGCCGCCGTCCTGCTGTGCCTCTGGTGGGACCTGCCCGCCGGCGCGGTGGTCGCCTGCTTCGCCTACGCCGCGACCCTGCTCCTGTCGGTCGTCTGCACCCTGGTCGCAGCCCGGTCGGTCCGCCCGGCCGTCGGGGTGGCGCTGTGGCAGGCGTTCCGGCTCCGCACGCACCGCGGTGGTCAGGTGATGGACGTGGCCTGGCCGATGCTGGTCCAGATGGTCGCCGTCCCGCTGGCGATGCAGACCGACCGGCTCGTGCTCAGCCACCGCGCGGGCGACGGCGTCCTCGCCGAGTACAGCCTCGCCGCGCAGATGTTCATCCCCATCTGGGCGGTCGTGAGCGCCGGCGGCATCGCCCTCTGGCCGGTGTTCGCGCGCGCCCGCGCGGCGGGGACCCCGGGCTCCCCGGTGCCCATGGCCCTGGCCTTCGGCGCCTGCGCGGCCGCGCTCTCCCTGGCCGTCGGCCTCGCCTCCCCGCTCCTCGCGCAGTTGGCGTCGGGAGGGGAGATCTCCCTGGGCGTCCCGGTGGTGGTTGCCTTCGCGGTGCTCATGGTGCTGCAGGCGGTGAAGTACCCGCTGGGCATGTACCTGACCGACGCGCCGGGCCTCCGCTACCAGGCGCTGATGATCGTGATCATGTTGCCGGTCAACGTGGGGCTGTCCTGGTACCTGACCGGCCCGCTCGGGGCGGCCGGTCCCGTCGTCGGCTCGGTCGTCGGCGTCGCCGTCTTCGAGGTGCTGGCCAACCTGGTCCAGGTCCGCCGCCGGCTGGCCGCCGCCGGGGCCGGCGCGTGAGCGGCGCCGCGGTGCACGGGGGCGCCCTGGGCATCGTCGTCGTCAACTACGGCTCGGCCGCGCTGATCGAGCGCAACCTGGGCTCCGTGGACCTCGCCGGCCTGCCGGTCCGGGTGGTCGTGGTCGACAACTTCTCCACCGACCGGGCGCGCGACGAGATCGCCGGTCTCGCGGCGGCTCGTGGCTGGCAGCTCGTCGCCCTGCCGAGCAACGGTGGGTTCGCCGCCGGTGTGAACGCGGGGATCGAGGCCGCGCGGGCGCACGGGTGCGTCGCGTTCCTGCTGCTGAACCCGGACGCCGTCGTCGCGGCCGACGTGATCGAGGAGCTGCGCCGGCACAGCCTGCGCGAGCCCGCGGCGCTGATCAGCCCGCGCGTCGTGGACCCGGCGGGGAACGTCTACTTCGCCGGTGCCCGGGTCTTCCTCGACAGCGGCCGCATCCGCGGGGGTCGCTCGGACGGCGCACTGCCGGTGGCGCCGGGGCGGCGGGCCCGGGCCGCGTCGGGACCGGCGCACGAGTGGGTGAGCGGCGCCTGCGTGGTGGTCCACGACGACCTGCTCCAGCGCATCGGCCCGCTCGACGAGCGCTACTTCCTGTACTGGGAGGACGTCGACCTGAGCGTCCGCTGCGTGGCCGCGGGCGGCACCCTCGTCGTCCGGGACGACCTGACCGCGGTGCACGACGCCGGCGGCACGCAGGGCCCCACGCGGGGCGAGGCCAAGTCGGCCCTCTACTACTACTTCAACTGCCGCAACCGGCTGCTCTTCGCCGCACTGCTGCTCCCGCGTCGGCAGCTGGTGCGGTGGATGTGGGCGACCCCCGCCGTGAGCAGGGAGATCCTGCTGCGCGGCGGCCGCCGCCAGCTGCTGTACCGGCCGTCGTTGGCCTGGGCGGCGGTGCGTGGCTCGGCGGCCGGCCTCCGCACGGCCGCGGCCGCACTCCTGCGGCCCCCGGCGGGGCACGACGCCCGCCCCGTCACCCCGCCCGCGCGCGCCCTCGTCCCCGACCTCCCGAGAGAAGGACTCCGCTGATGACTGCCGGTCCCGAGATCCTGGTGACCATCGCCGTCCTGACCTTCCGGCGCCCGGACGACCTCGCCGAGCTGCTCCCGCTGCTCCTGGCGCAGGCGGCCGAGAACGAGGGCGCCGGACGGCGGGTGGACGTGCTGGTGGTCGACAACGACGCCGCGGCCGGTGGCCGGCCGGTCGTGGCGGCCCTCGGCGACGAGCGCATCCGCTACGTGGTCGAGGAGACGCCGGGCATCTCCGCCGCCCGGAACCGGGCGCTGGAGGAGGCCGGCGGCGCCTTCCTCGTCTTCATCGACGACGACGAGCGGCCGCACCCCGGCTGGCTGGCGCGACTGCTCGAGACCCAGGCCCGCACCTCCGCCGCGGCGGTGGTGGGCGCGGTCGTCTCGGACTTCGACGGCGACCTCGACCCGTGGGTGGGGGCCGGGGGGTTCTTCGAGCGGCGACGGCTGGCCACGGGCACGCCCATCACGGTGGCGGCCACGAACAACCTGCTGCTCGACCTCGCGGTCGTCCGCTCCACCGGGGTCCGCTTCGACGGCGGGTTCGGGCTGACCGGCGGCAGCGACACGCTCTTCACCCGGCAGCTGACGGACACCGGCGCCCTGATGGTCTGGTGCGACGAGGCGGTGGTGACCGACCGCGTGCCGGCTCCGCGCATGTCCCGGGACTGGGTCGTCCGGCGGTCGTTCCGCTACGGCAACACCGCGGCCAGGGTCGCGCTCGTGCTGGCGCCGACCGGCCCCGGCCGGCTCGCCGCCCGGCTGAAGGCCACTGCGCAGGGGCTGCCGCGGGTCGCCGTCGGCCTGGGCCGCTGGCTGCTCGGTGCGACCCTGCGGTCGTCCACGCACGAGGCTCGGGGCGCGCGCACGGCGGCCCGTGGGGCCGGCATGCTGGCCGGCGCCGTCGGCGTCGTCTACGCCGAGTACCGCCGCAAGGCCGCCGCGTGAACGCGCCGTCGATCGTCGCCCGGGCGACGCGACCGCAGGTCTTGCGCACGGTGGCCCTCCTGGTCGCGGTCCTCGCTGCGGTGGGCTCGGTCGCCATCGGTGCCCGGCGCGCCCTCTCGCCCGAGGGCGGCTTCGGCAGCAGCGACTTCCAGTGGAGCCCGGCGCGGCTCTTCCTCGAGGGGGTGGATCCCTACCAGGCGCGGCTGGACGGCTCGCCGGAGATCATCCTGACGCAGTCGCCCAACTACCTGCACCTGCTCTACGAGCTCCTCGTCCCCTTCGGTGCGATGCCGTTCCGGACCGCGTCCATCGTCTGGCTGGTCCTCACCGTCGTCCTCGCGATCGGTCTCGCGGTCTTCTACGCGCGCACCGCATCGCTGGGCCGGACCGGGACCCTCCTGCTCGTGGCGATGGTGCTGGCCTCGACGCCGATGAGGCTCGGCCTGGGCTACGGGCAGCACGCGGTGTTCCTGCTGGTCTTCGCCACGATCGCGTTCGCGGCTGCCGCCAGGCCCTGGGCGGGCGCTCCGCTCGCGGTGAGCCTGACGAAGTACTCCTTCGCGCCGCTGGCCCTGGTCCTGCTGGTCGCGGGGCGGCTGCGCACCGTCGTGGTGGCCGGCGTGGTGCTGCTCGCCGCGGCCGTCGTGTTCGCCGTCGTCACCTCGACCGACCTCCTGGAGGCGCTGCTCGCGCCGTTCGAGGTGAGCCGGACGGCCGTCGGCGACGGGGCGGCCGACCTGATGACCGTCGCGGGCCTGACCCCGTGGCTCGACGGCAACGACCTGTTCGTCACGGCCCTCGCCGTCGGCGGCTCGGTGCTGCTGGCCGGTCTCGCCCGCCGGCAGATCCGCAGCGGCGACTGGGTGTTCGTCCTCGGCATCGCCTCGGTGATCTCGCTGCTGTGCTTCAAGCACCTGGTGCACGACCTGGTCTTCCTGCTGCCGGTCGTCGTCCTGGTCCTGCGGCTGCGCGGCGCCCGGGCGGTCTGGGGCTGGGTGCTGCTGGCCTACCACTGGTTCCTGGTGGGCGTGGTCAGCCAGCTCGGCACGCCGATGGACCACCCGGCAGTGATCGTCACGTCGTTCCTCGCGATGTCGGCCCTCTACGCCGTCCTCGTGGGCGACCCGCGGGCGCTGCGGCCGGCGGACGGCGACGTCGACGGAGCGGCGGGCACCACGGCGCGGACGCCGGTGCGGGAGCTGTCCGGCAGCTGACCGGCCGGCCCTCGCGTCAGCGCGAGGCGAGGTCAGCGGGAGGCGAGGGCCGCCCGGTACGCCTCGAGGTGCCGGACGCCGGCGGCCCCCCACTCGCGCGCGCCCAGGTCGGGGTGCTCGCCCGGGCCCAGGAGCGCGGTCCGGTCGAGTGCGCGGAGGATCAGCTCCGGCCCGAGCTCGCCGTCGTACATCTGGACCCACTCCGCGCCCACCTCGTCGGCCAGGCGGGCGTTGGTCGCGTTGCGCGGGACGAGGACGGGCCTGCCCAGCGACAGGGCCAGCAGCGCCGCACCGGAGTTGTGCATCTCCCGGTAGGAGAGGGCGATCAGCTGGGCCCGGCCGACGGCGTCGACCAGCTCGGCGTCGTCGAGGAACCGGAGGGTGAGCGAGATGCGCGGGTCGCCGGCGGCGGCGGCCTGCAGCCGCTCGGCCGTGCCGTCGGCCGGAACCCCGCCGGCGACGTGCAGGCCGGCGTCCGGTGCGCGGTCGGCGGTGGCGCGGAACGCCGCGACGAGTCCGTCGACGTGCTTGTACGGGCGGATGAGGCCGACGAAGGCGACCCGGCCCGGGATCCGGTCGGGCACCTCGTAGCCGGCGTACCAGTCCCGGTAGTGGCCGTGGGGCACGGTGACCGCCGTGGTGCCCGCCGGTACCGGCGTCTCCTCGTTGAGCCGGATGCACGCCCGTGCCCGCCGGTCCAGCGCGCGGAGCAGTGCGGCGTCCACCCGGGCGACGCCCTCGTGCGGACGGAGGTTGTGCAGGGTGCGGACCACCGGGGTGCGCGTGAGCCGCAAGCGCATCAGCAGCAGGGCGACCAGCCCCCGCCGCCGCAGCACGCGGACCGGCGTCTGCGCGTCCAGCAGGACCTCGGGCCAGTGCACGTGGAAGACGTCGTACCGGCCCAGCAGGGCGCGGCGCCAGCCGAAGGTGTGCAGCTCGACCGACGGGAGCGCGTCCAGGCTGCGGCGGAGCAGGACCAGGTAGGGGTTCGTGGTGGGGCGGGGCTCGGGGAAGGACTGCAGCACCCGCACCACCGGGGCACCGTCGGCTCGGGGCGTCACCGCAGGACCTCGGCGGGCACGGCCGGGACCGGCGCCGTGCCGGCCGGCTCCGCGGCCCGCGAGGGGACGGTCGTCCGCGCCAGCAGCATCAGCCCCACGGCGAAGGAGACCTCGACGCCGTTCGAGGGCAGCGTCCCGAAGGCCACGTTCCAGATGGCGGTCAGGCCGAGGAAGCACACGAGCCCGGAGGCCTGCCGCCGCGCGAGCAGCTGGGAGAGCGACCCGACGAGCAGTGCCGCCAGGGCCACGCCGTAGGCCAGCCCGGCCGGCCCGAGGGCGGACCAGAGGTCCGCCGCCACCGAGTGCAGCTCGAACCGGTCGGTGAGCATGAAGTTCTCGAGGTAGCCCTCGACCGTCGGGATCCTGGTCACCGCGAGACCGGCCCGGGCGACGTCCAGGTCGTGGCTGTCCGGGACGATGCCCAGCCCGTACCCCAGGGGCCGGTCCTGCATGAGCGCCCAGGTGGCCGTCCACTCCGGCCGGCCGCCCAGCAGCAGGGACCCCGACTGCTCGATCTGCGTCGTGGTGCGGGTCTGGACCTCCTCGCCGAGTGCCCCGGCGATCATGAGCTCGGTGGCCGCGAGGTAGACGCCGACGGCGGTCGCGCCGAGCAGCAGGATGCCGGCCCAGGCGTTCGACCGGCCGGCGCGGGCCACCGGGCGGAGCTGCCAGAGCACCAGGCCGGCCGCGATCACGCAGAAGCCGAAGGCGCTGCGCGCGTCGTTGGCGACGTTGGCGATCCCCAGCCCGGCCAGGGCCACCACGGCGGCGGCCCGGCCCTGCCGCATTCCCGCCAGGGAGAGGACGACGATGGTGAGGGGGAGCGACAGCTCGAACTTGAAGGCGTTGATCGACTGGTCGGCCCGGAGCAGGCCGTGGACCAGGAGGCCGAGGCCGTACGCCACCCCGATCGCCGGGACCGGCAGGACGCCGCGTGCCCACAGGACCAGCCCGACCGCGCCCAGGCCGGTCAGCAGCAGGACCGGTATCTCCGTGGCGGCCCGGACGGAGAAGTCGCGCTCCACCGCGGACCAGCCGGCGAGCAGCGCCCCGGAGACGAGGGCCAGGACCGCGAGCCCGCACAGCAGGCCCGCGCCCCGGAAGCGGGGAACCGCCGCGATCCACAACGGCAGCAGCACCAGGCCCGCGACGAAAGCGGTCGTCGTGGACCCGGGGGTCGGCATGGCCAGGCCGACGGCGAACAGGGCACCGGCGGCCGCGATCCGGCTCGAGGTGAGCCACGGCGGGCGGAGACCGTCGACGGCGCCCGGCGCGGCGCTGACCCGCCGCGGCAGCGGCGCGTTCCCGCGCACCGCGGCGAGCAGCCGGTCACGCCACCGTGCCGCAGGGGGGAGGATTCCGTCCAGGACCACCCCGAGGACGGGGATGCCAGAGGCCTCCGCGGCTGCCACGGCGGCGGTGAGGGACCGGTGCGTGGTGCGCCCGGTCGCGACGACGAGCAGTCCGTCGTGCTCCGCCGGGCGTACGTCCCGCAGCCCGGCCGCGGACATCGGCACGGGTGCCAGGCCCGTGCCCGGCACCTGTCCGAGGTCGTCCGCCAACCGCCGGGCGACCCGGGCATCCGTGCCCAGGACGACCAGCCGCCGGAGGTCCGGGACCGCGGGGGAGGAACGCAGCAGCCAGGCGAGCCGGTCGAGGCCGGTCCGGCGACCGCCGCGCGGACCTCCCCGTCCCGCGGCGGGCAGCCCGGCCAGGACCGGTGAGGTGGTGAGTGCGGCCGCCGTGGCCAGATCACGGATCCGCGGCCGCGCCAGTTCGAGGAGGCCGCTGAGCACGACGCCGAGGAGCAGGCCGACGGCGAGCCCGCGCACCGCGCCGGTGCGGGCCGCGGTGCCGGACGGGAAGCGGGGCTCGCGGGCGGGCCCGACGACGTCGGCCCGCAGGTAGGAGCCGCCGTCGGCGTCGGCGTGCGCCGCCGTCGCCACCGTGGAGAGGCTCTCGGCGACCGCGTCGGCCAGGTCGGCCGCCCCGGAGGCGCTCGCCGCCCGGGCCGTGACCACGAGGACCGACGTGTCCGGCACGGGTGCGATGTCGACGTCCGCGGCGAGCTCTGCCGGGGTCCGGTCGACGGGCAGCTCCTCGGCGACCGGGCCCAGGACCGCCGGGGACGTCCCGAGCCGGACGATCGAGGGCAGCAGCTCGTCGTCCAGGAGCGAGCTCCAGGCCAGCCCCTGGCCGGCGTCCACCTCGCTGACGCCGACGTACAGGGAGCTGGTGGCGGTGTAGCTGGGGGAGGCCGCCATGCCGCTGATCACGGCGAGCGCGGCCACGGTGAACCCGGTGGCCCCGATCCAGAGGGACCGGTGCCACACGGCTGCCGCGTACTGTCTCGGCTCCACCGACGTGCCTCCCCCCGGGTCGAGTGGCCATCGTCCCCCACCCGCTGCCCGACCAGGCCATCTCCGGCGCAGGTCGCGGCCGGCCGTGACCCGAAAGGGTGGCGCGGACGTTCCGGGCGGGGCGGTCGGCCCGGAGCGGCCCGCAGACTGGGCCCCGTTGCGCCACACGGCGCCCCGCGCCGACCACGCACCACGGCGGCGCGGCGACGAGGGGGAGTTGAGATGGGGGCCCGAGGACCGCTGACCGCCGTGCGCCGTCGCTGGCGCTGGGTGGTGGCCGCGAGCATGCTCGGGCTGCTGGCGGCGCTGGTCTGGTCGAACGGGCAGACCCCGACCTACCGGTCGACGGCGACCGTCTTCTTCTCGCCCGAGTACGGGGACTCCGCCTCCGAGCTGGTGCAGGGCTCCACCTACACGAAGAACCAGGTGACCTCCTACGCCCGGCTGGCGACCACCCCGGCGGTGCTCCTGCCCGTCATCAACGAGCTCGAGCTGACCGCCACGCCCGCCGAGCTGGCGCGCAGCCTCGATGCCCGGGTCCCCCTGGACACCGCGATCATCGAGCTGTCGGCCACGGACCCGTCGCCGGAGCGGAGCGCGGCGCTCGCCGACGCGGTGGTCGCGAGCCTGTCCCGCGTGGTCGAGGACATCGCCCCCGACGACGACACCGGGCAGGCGACGGTGCGGTCCCTGCCGGTGGCGGCAGCCGAGGTCCCCTCGGGGCCGGTCGGACCGAACCTGCCGCTGGATCTCGCGACCGGCCTGGTCGCCGGGATCCTGCTGGGCCTGGCGGCCGCCCTCGCCCGGGACGCCCTGGACAACCGGGTCCGCGACGCCGGCGTCGCCGCGGAGCTGACCACGCTGCCGGTGGTCGGGTCCATCCCGACCCGCAGCAGGCGTGGCGCCCCGCCGATCGTCGTGGAGGCGGACCCGCACGCGTCGGAGGCGGAGAGCTTCCGGATGCTGCGCACGAACCTGCAGTTCCTCGCCGTGCCCTCCGACGGCGCGGGCTCCCGCGAGGCGCGCGTGATCGCGGTGACCTCGTCGCTGCAGGGCGAGGGCAAGTCCACCGTGGCGGCGAACCTCGCGGCCAGCCTGGCCGAGACCGGTGACCGCGTCCTGCTCGTGGACGCCGACCTGCGCCGGCCCGCTGTGGCGCGCCTGCTGGGCATCGAGGGCGCTGTCGGGCTGACCGACGTGCTCATCGGCCGGGCGTCGGCCGCCGACGTCGTCCAGGACTGGGGCTCCCGGGGCCTGCAGGTCCTGGCGTCCGGCCGCACCCCGCCGAACCCGGCGGAACTGCTGGGATCGCCCGCGATGCGGGCCCTGCTGGCGGAACTCCGCGCCGACTACGACTTCGTGGTGGTCGACACCGCGCCGCTGCTGCCGGTGGCCGACGCCGCGATCCTCTCGCGCGCGGTCGACGGGATGCTGGTCCTCGCCAACGTCACCCGGGTGCGCCGCTCGCAGCTGGCCGAGAGCCTCCAGACCCTCGAGCAGGTCAAGGGCAGGGTGCTGGGCCTGGTGCTGAACCAGGTGTCCCGTCCCGACGACGTGTACGCCTACCGGCAGACCGGCGAGGAGCGCTCGTCCGGCCCGGCGCCCGACGCGGTGCCGCTGCCGGTCATGCCCGCCGTCCGGAGCTTGAAGCCGGTCAAGGCCGTCGGTCGTGGCGGACGGTGACGACCCGGTGCGCCGGTAGCCGCAGGTGACCGAACCCCGGGACGACCGGGCCCCGGACCCCTCGATCCTGGTCGTCTGCACCGCGAACGTCTGCCGGTCGCCCGCGGCCGAGGTCCTGTTGCGGGCGGCGCTCGGGCCGGCGAGCCGGATCGCCGTCGGGAGCGCGGGTCTGCGCGCGCGCGTGGGTGAGCCCATGGCGCCCGAGATGGCCCGCCTGCTGTCGGTGCCGGCCGAGACGGTGCGCGCCCGGCAGTTCGCGGCGGAGGCGGCCCGCGAGGCCGGCCTGGTGCTGACGATGACCCGCGCGCACCGGGCGGCCGTCGTGTCGGCCGTCCCGGCGGCGCTGCGGCGCACGTTCACGCTGCGGGAGTTCGCCGCCCTGGTGGAGCTGGCCGAGGAGGCGGGAGCCGTGCCGCACACCGGACCGGGCGAGCGGTTGACGGACCTCGTCCGGCTGGCCCCCCGGTACCGGGGGCTGCGCACCTCCGGTCCGGACGACGACGTCGACGACCCCTACGGGCAGGCGGCCCCCGTCTACGCGCACGCGCTGGCCGAGCTGCGGGCGTCCGTGACCGTGGTCGCGGCCGCGCTGACGCCCTGACGGCGCTGTTCTCCGGCCCTGCGCGACGGGCTCGCCAGTTCGGGTGAGCGTGGCCGCGGAGCCGGGTGCAGGGCTCCTGAGCCGGGCTACGTTCGGGCTCGGCGACGAGGAGAGGGGGAGGCATGACGGTGATCGGGTACGCCCCCGGTGGGTACGACCTGTTCCACGTCGGCCACCTGAACGTGCTGCGGCACGCGGCCGAGCACTGCGACCACCTCATCGCCGGTGTCGTCTCCGACGAGATGCTGACACTGGCCAAGGGGCGCCCGCCGGTGGTCCCGCTGGCGGAGCGCATGGAGATCGTGCGCAGCCTCCGGTTCGTCGACGCCGTCCACGCCGAGACCGTGCCGAACAAGATCGACACCTGGCGCGAGGTCGGGTTCGACGTGATCTTCAAGGGTGACGACTGGCGCGGCACCCCGAAGGGCCAGCAGCTCGAGCGGGACTTCGCCGCCGTCGGTGTCACGGTCAAGTACTTCCCGTACACGGTGCACACCTCCAGCACGCTGCTGCGCAAGGCGCTGACCGCGATCGACGCCGAGGAGCCGGTCGGGCGCGTGGCCCGGGCCCTCACCTCCTGACCCGCCCCCGGCGGTCCCCGGCCGCCGGACCCCGGGGTCCTTACACTGGGATCGGGCCCCGTGCCGCACTCGGCGGCAGCGGTGCGGCCCCCGCATCCCAGGAGAGAGACAGCGTGACTCTGCGCGGCGTGCTCGACGTCGTCCTCAGCGATCCCGGCATGGCCCGCGTCGTGGCGGCGGCCGGGAGCGCGGAGCTGGCCGTCACCGCTCCGCCGCCCGTGCAGCCGCTGGTCGCCGCTGTGCTCGCCGCTCGACAAGAGGGCGGTGCCCCCGGCGCCGGTGTGCCGGTCCTGCTGGTCACGGCGGGGGAGCGGGACGCCGACGTCGCGGCGGAGCTCCTGCGCTGCTTCCTGCCCGGGCACCGCGTCGCCACGTTCCCGGCCTGGGAGACGCTGCCGCACGAGCGGCTGAGCCCCCGCGCCGACACCGTGGGCCGCCGGCTGGCCGTGCTGCGCGACCTGACCCACCCCGGCGAGAACGGGACGATCGACGTCCTGGTCGCCCCGGTGCGCAGCGTCCTGCAGCCCTTGGCGCCCGGCCTCGGCGACCTGGTCCCCGTGGAGCTGAAGCCCGGGGACGCCGCCGACCTCGACGACGTCGCCCGGGCGCTGGCCGACGCCGCGTACACCCGGGTGGAGCTGGTCGAGAAGCGCGGCGAGTTCGCCGTCCGCGGCGGTCTGCTCGACGTCTTCCCGCCCACCGAGCCGCACCCCGTGCGCGTGGAGTTCTGGGGCGACGAGGTCGACGAGCTGCGCTACTTCTCCGCTGCCGACCAGCGCTCCCTCGACGAGCGCCCCGACCGGCTGTGGGCGCCGCCGTGCCGCGAGCTGCTGCTCACCGACGAGGTGCGGGCCCGGGCCGCGGCACTGGCGGTCGAGCACCCCGGCCTCATCGAGGTGCTCGGCAAGCTGGCGGAGGGCATCGCGGTCGAGGGCATGGAGTCGCTCACCCCCGTGCTCATCGGCGACGAGGCGATGCAGCTGCTCACCGACCTGCTGCCCACCGGCACTCACGTGCTGGTGGCCGACCCCGAGCGGGTCCGCAGCCGCTCGGCCGACCTGGTGCGCACCGCAGAGGAGTTCCTCGCCGCGTCCTGGGCCACGGCCGCCGAGGCGGGGGAGGCCCCGCTCGACCTGGGCGCCTCGACCTTCCGCGACCTGGCCGACGTCGAGGCCGCCGCGCGCGGCCGTGGGCTGCCGTGGTGGACGACGGGGTCGTTCACGGTCACAGCTGACGACACGGCGGACGACGGCGTGATCAACCTCGACGCCACGATCGTCGACCGCTTCGCCGGTGACGTGCCCAAGGCGATCGAGACGATGCGCGGCTGGCAGCGCGACGGGTGGCGGGTGGTCGTCACCTTCGCCGGGCCCGGCCCCGCCCAGCGCGCCGCCGACCAGTTCGCCGAGGCCGAGCTCGGTGCCGCGCTGGTGCCCGGCATCGAGACCGCACCCGAGCCGCGGCTGACCTCGGTGACGCAGGGCAACCTCGAGGCCGGCTTCGCCTTCCCGGGCGTCGGCCTGGCGCTGCTCACCGAGCACGACCTGACCGGCCAGCGCGGCACCTCGATGCGCGACGCTCAGAAGATGCCGGCCCGCCGGCGCAACGCGGTCGACCTCGTGCAGCTGCAGCCGGGCGACCTCGTCGTCCACGAGCAGCACGGCATCGGCCGCTACATCGAGATGATCAGCCGCACCGTCAACGGCGGCCAGCGCGACTACCTGATCGTCGAGTACGCGCCGGGCCGGCGGAACCAGCCGCCGGACCGGCTCTTCGTCCCGACGGACTCCCTCGACCAGCTCACCCGCTACGTCGGCGGCGAGGCGCCGGCCCTGTCCAAGCTCGGCGGCGCGGACTGGAAGAACACCAAGAGCAAGGCGCGCAAGGCGGTCAAGCAGATCGCCGGCGAGCTGATCCGCCTGTACTCGGCGCGCATGGCCACGGCCGGGCACGCGTTCGGCCCCGACACCGTGTGGCAGCGCGAGCTCGAGGACGCCTTCCCGTTCCAGGAGACGCCCGACCAGCTGGCCGCCATCGACGAGGTGAAGGCCGACATGCAGCAGACGGTCCCGATGGACCGGATCATCTGCGGCGACGTCGGCTACGGGAAGACCGAGATCGCGGTGCGGGCGGCGTTCAAGGCGGTGCAGGACGGCAAGCAGGTCGCCGTCCTGGTGCCGACGACGCTGCTGGCCAACCAGCACTTCAAGACCTTCTCCGAGCGGGTCGCGCAGTTCCCGGTGACGGTCAAGGTGCTCTCCCGCTTCCAGTCGGACAAGGAGACCACCGAGATCCTGCGGCAGCTGGCCGCGGGCGACGTCGACATCCTGGTCGGCACCCACCGGCTGCTGCAGCCCACGACGCGGTGGAAGGACCTCGGTCTGGTCATCGTGGACGAGGAGCAGCGCTTCGGGGTCGAGCACAAGGAGTACCTGAAGACGATGCGGACGGCGGTCGACGTGCTGTCGATGTCGGCCACCCCGATCCCGCGCACCCTGGAGATGAGCCTGACCGGCATCCGCGAGATGTCGACGATCCTCACCCCGCCCGAGGAGCGGCACCCGGTGCTCACCTACGTGGGCGCCTGGAACGACAAGCAGATGGCCGCCGCGATCCGCCGCGAGCTGCTGCGCGACGGCCAGGTCTTCGTCATCCACAACCGGGTGCAGTCCATCGACAAGGCAGCGGCGAAGATCCGGGCGCTGGTGCCCGAGGCCCGCGTCGCCGTCGGCCACGGGCAGATGAAGGAGCACGAGCTCGAGCGGATCATGGTCGGCTTCTGGGAGAAGGAGTACGACGTCCTGGTCGCGACGACGATCGTCGAGTCGGGGCTGGACATCCCCAACGCCAACACCCTGATCGTGGACCGCGCGGACACCTTCGGGCTCTCCCAGCTGCACCAGATCCGCGGCCGGGTCGGCCGTGGCCGGGAGCGCGCCTACGCCTACTTCACCTACGACCCGACCCGCACGCTCACCGAGACCTCGGTCGACAGGCTGACCACCATCGCCAACAACACCGACCTCGGGGCCGGCATGGCGGTGGCGATGAAGGACCTGGAGATCCGCGGCTCGGGCAACCTGCTCGGCGGCGAGCAGTCCGGTCACATCGCCGGCGTCGGCTTCGACCTCTACGTCCGGCTGGTCGGCGAGGCGGTGGCGGACTACCGCTCGCAGGTCACCGGCGAGGAAGCCCCGGCCGAGCCGGTCGAGGTGCGCGTCGACCTGCCGATCGACGCCCACCTGCCGCACGACTACGTGCCGGGCGAGCGGCTGCGCATGGAGGCCTACCGCAAGGTCGCCTCGGTGCAGGACGAGGACCAGGCGCAGGCCGTCCTCGACGAGCTCACCGACCGGTACGGCGCCCCGCCGGCCCCGGTGCTCAACCTGCTGGCCGTGGCCCGGTTCCGGGTGGCGATGCGGGCACTGGGCATCACCGAGGTGTCGCTGCAGGGCCGCGCCATCCGGATCAGCCCGGTGGTGCTGCCCGAGTCCAAGCAGATGCGCCTGGCCCGGCTGGCCGAGGGTGCGTCCTACAAGGCGGCGGTGGAGACGATCGCGCTGAAGATGCCGGTCGGTCCCGACCGGCGGACGCCGCTGCGGGACATCGCGCTGCTGGAGAACCTGCGGGCCACGCTGACCGCCGTCCTCGACCAGCCCGTGGCGGCTGCCGCCTCCTGACGGCATCCTGCCGCCCGGGTGTGGGAGTCTCCGGACGTGCTGATGCCTCGCGCTCCCCGGGTGGTGGCCACCGGGGTCCTGCTCGCCCTCGCCCTGCCCGCCCTCACCTCGTGCCGGAGCTCCCCGGACGTCGCCGCGTACGTCGGCGACGCGCAGGTGACCGTCGCCGAGCTGGAGCGGGCGGTCGACGAGCGGATGCGCGACGAGGACATCGCGCAGTTCGCGGAGGCCGACCGGGCCGGCTACACCCGGCAGGTGCTGGGCTTCCTCGTCGAGCAGGAGCTCCTGGCGGCCGTCGCCGAGCGCAACGACGTGACCGTGGGCGATGCCGCGGTGCGGTCCCGCATCGACGAGCTCATCGGGGAGCAGGACCCGGACGACGTCTACGCCCAGCTCGCGCAGCAGGGCGTCAGCCGGGCCGACGCCGCCGAGAACATCCGCCAGCAACTGGTCCTGGAGGAGCTCGCCGAGTCCGGCGCCCCGGACGAGGAGGAGCTGCGCCAGCGCTACGACGAGGTGCGCGACGACCTCACCGGGCTGGAGTTCGGCGTCATCACCGCGCCCGACGAGGCCCAGGCGGAGGCCGTGCTCGCCGAGCTCACCGCGGACCCCGCCGCCTACCCGGCGGTGGCCGCCCGCTACGCGGGCTCGTCCACGCTGCCGGAGCTCGTCCGGGGCGACCCGGAGGAGATCGTCCCGGTGCTCGCCGAGCAGCTCGAGGCCGCGCCGGCGGGCAGCGGATTCGTGCAGCCGCTGGAGGCGGCGGGCGGCGTCGTGGTCGGCTTCACCGCCGGCGAGGTGACGCCGACCTTCGACGACGCCCGGCCGGAGCTCGAGGCGCAGGCGGAGGCCGAGGCCCAGGAGGCGGCCGCGGCCCGGGTGACCGAGGTGCGCGACGACCTCGACGTCACCGTCAACCCGCGGTACGGCGTCCTGGACGAGGACGGACGGCTGGTGCGCGGCGAGGGCGGGGTGGTCCAGATCCTCGACGGGCCCGACGACGCGTCCGGGAGCGGTCCCGGAGACTGAGCACGTGCCCGTCGCCCTCGCCGTCGTCGTCAGCCCCCGCCTCCCCGGCCTGCTCGGGCCCGCCGCCTGGCGGGCGCTGGCGGACCGGCCGGTGGTCGCCGTGCCCGGTGCCGCCGCGACCGCGGAGGCGCTCCGGGCCGACGGGTGGCACGTCGGGGATGTCGCCGACGTGGCGGCCGCGCAGGCCCGGCCCGATGCCGTCGTCCTGCTGGCCGACGGGACCGACGACCTCTCCGGCGTCCAGGTCGTCCAGGGCCCGCCGGAACCGCCCGGAGCACGCCTGCTCGACGTCGTGCGCGTGATGGACCGGCTGCGCTCGCCCGGCGGCTGCCCGTGGGACGCCGAGCAGACCCACTCCTCGCTGCGCGGCTACCTGCTCGAGGAGGCGCACGAGGCCTACGACGCGATCGTCGACGACGACCCGGTGGCCATGCGCGAGGAGCTGGGCGACGTGCTCCTGCAGGTGGTCTTCCACGCGCGGGTGGCCGCCGAGGCCGCGACCGAGCGGCGCTTCGACGTCGACGCCGTCGCCGATGAGCTCGTGGACAAGCTGGTCCGCCGGCACCCGCACGTCTTCGGCGACGCGGGCCCTCGGGACGTGGCGCAGGTCGAGGCGGGCTGGGACGAGATCAAGCAGCAGGAGAAGCAGCGGCGTTCGCCGACCGAGGGGGTCTCCCGGTCCCAGCCGGCGGCCTCCTGGGGTGCGGCCCTCGTCCGGCGCGCGGGGCGGGCGGGCCTGCCCACGCCGGAGGCGGCCGACCTCGCGGTCGACAGCCCGGAGGCCCTGGGCGAGCAGCTCCTGGGCGTCGTGACGGCGGCGCAGGGCCGCGGCTGGGACGTCGAGGACGCGCTGCGCGAAGCGGTGCGCCGCTACGCCGGGGAGCTCGACGCCGCGGCCGAGGCGCGGGCTGGAGGCCGCTGACCACCCGGTCGGGTACCGGCGGCGGGCGAGGCTGTCGTGACGCGAGGGATCGGCTGGTTAGGCTGCCCCCCGTGCCGAGCATCGATGCCGTAGGCGCGCGGGAGATCCTCGACTCGCGCGGAAACCCCACCGTTGAGGTCGAGGTCGCCCTCGACGACGGGACGATCGCCCGCGCGGCGGTGCCCAGCGGCGCCTCCACCGGAGCCTTCGAGGCGGTGGAGCTGCGCGACGGCGGCAGCCGCTACGGCGGCAAGGGCGTGACCACGGCCGTCGATGGCGTCCTCGACGTCATCGGTCCCGAGCTGCTCGGCTTCGAGGCCAGCGAGCAGCGCCTGGTCGACCAGCGGCTGATCGACCTCGACGGCACGCCGGACAAGTCGCGCCTCGGCGCCAACGCGATCCTGGGCGTCAGCCTCGCCGTCGCCCGGGCCGCCGCCGACTCCGCCGGCCTCCCGCTGTTCCGCTACGTCGGCGGCCCGTCGGCGCACCTGCTGCCCGTGCCGATGATGAACATCCTCAACGGTGGGTCCCACGCCGACAGCAACGTCGACGTCCAGGAGTTCATGATCGCGCCGATCGGAGCCGCGACCTTCGCCGAGGCGCTGGCCATGGGCACCGAGACCTACCACGCGCTCAAGGCCGTCCTGAAGAAGGAGGGCCTGGCGACCGGGCTCGGCGACGAGGGCGGCTTCGCCCCCAACCTCTCGAGCAACCGGGCGGCGCTCGACCTCATCTCCACCGCCGTCGAGCAGGCCGGCTACTCCCTGGGCAGCGACATCGTCCTCGCCCTCGACGTCGCCGCCTCCGAGTTCCACTCCGACGGCTCCTACGCCTTCGAGGGCAAGCAGCTGTCCTCGGCCGAGATGGCCGAGTACTACACGGGCCTGGTCGACGCCTACCCGATCGTCTCGATCGAGGACCCGCTCGACGAGGAGGACTGGGACGGCTGGATCTCGCTCACCCAGGCGCTCGGCAACCGGGTGCAGATCGTGGGCGACGACCTCTTCGTCACCAACCCCACCCGGCTGGCCGACGGCATCGACCGGGGCGCGGCCAATGCGCTGCTGGTCAAGGTGAACCAGATCGGCACGCTCACCGAGACCCTGGACGCGGTCAACCTGGCCCACCGCAGCGGCTACCGCTCGATGATGAGCCACCGCTCGGGCGAGACCGAGGACACCACGATCGCCGACCTCGCCGTCGCCACCGACTGCGGGCAGATCAAGACCGGCGCCCCGGCCCGCAGCGAGCGGGTGGCCAAGTACAACCAGCTGCTCCGCATCGAGGAGGAGCTCGACGACGCCGCGCGCTACGCCGGCGCCGCTGCCTTCCCCCGCCTGGGCCGGAGCTGATCGGTCGATCATGAGCAGCGTCCGCGGCCGGCGCGGCGGGACCCCGCCACCCGGTTCCCGCAGCACCGGTCGCGTCCCGCGGGTCCACACGACCCGTCCGGTGCGCGCCGGGCTGCGGAGTAGCGGGACCCCCCCGACGCGACGTCCGGGGGAGCGCCGGGCCGCGCGCCGGCCGGCGCGTTCCACCGCGGCGCCTACCGCGCGCCGTCGCCCGCTGTTCACCGGCCGGGCGGTACTCCTCGGGGCGCTGGTCCTGCTGCTCGCCCTCACCCTGGCCGGCCCGCTCCGTCAGTACCTGGCCGGGCAGCAGGAGCTGGCCGAGCTCACCGCCGAGGGTCAGGCCCTCGACCGGCGGGCCGAGGAGCTCGCGGCCGAGCTCGAGCTGCAGGGCGACCCGGAGTGGACGCAGCGCCAGGCCCGGGAGCGGCTCACCTACGTGCTGCCCGGTGACCGGCTGGTCGTCGTCGTCGACGGCGAGGCGGTCGAGGGCGACGCCGGCACCCTGGACGAGGCGGCCGCCCCCGCGGAGCCGCAGCCGTGGTTCCAGGGGTTGATGGAGTCGGTGGCCCGTGCCGACGGCGACGTCCCCGAGGAGTCCCAGGAGTGAGCGAGCCGATCACCCCGGCCGACCGCGACGTCGTCGAGCGGCAGCTGGGCCGGTCGCCGCGCGCCCTCGAGGGGGTGGCGCACCGCTGCCCGTGCGGGCAGCCCGACGTCGTCGAGACCGCGCCCCGGCTCGAGGACGGCACGCCGTTCCCGACGCTCTACTACCTCACCTGCCCGCGGGCGTCGGCCGCTGCTAGCCGGCTCGAGTCGGCCGGGCGGATGCGCGAGTGGCAGGACGAGCTGGGCACCGACGAGGAGCTCGCCGCCGCGTACCGGGCGGCGCACGAGGCGTACCTCGCCGAGCGTGACGCCAAGGACGTGCTGCCCACCCGGGCGACGGCCGGTGGGATGCCCGACCGGGTCAAGTGCCTGCACGCCCTGGCCGGGCACGCACTG
Source organism: Blastococcus aurantiacus (assembly GCF_900102425.1). Taxonomy (GTDB): domain Bacteria; phylum Actinomycetota; class Actinomycetes; order Mycobacteriales; family Geodermatophilaceae; genus Blastococcus; species Blastococcus aurantiacus. The sequence continues at coordinate 477,323 of NZ_FNBT01000002.1, read as the reverse complement.
GCGGCCGGGCCCGGGGTGAACCCGATCGGCGACCGCGCGGTCGAGGGGATGGGGGAGTGGTGGGCCAAGGGGCCCTGCGCCCTCCCCGAGGGGGACGGCGAGTGACGCGGGTCGCCGCCATCGACTGCGGCACCAACTCCATCCGGCTGCTCGTGGCCGACGTCCCGCCCACCGGCGGGGCGACCGACCTGGTGCGCCGCATGGAGGTCGTCCGGCTGGGCCAGGGCGTCGACGCGACCGGCCGGCTGGCCCCCGAGGCCATCGAGCGCACCCGCGTTGTCCTGGCCGAGTACGCGCAGATCGCCCGCGAGCTGGGGGCCGAGGACGTCCGCATGGTGGCCACCAGCGCCACCCGCGACGCCGCGAACCGGGCCGACTTCGAGCAGATGGTGCTGACCACGCTGGGCCGGCTGCCCGACGTCGTCCCGGGGCGGGAGGAGGCCGAGCTGTCCTTCCTCGGCGCGACGGCGTCCCTGGAGACGGCCGCGGCGGCGCACGGCACCGCCGCGCCCCGGGCGCCGTTCCTGGTGGTCGACATCGGGGGCGGCTCGACGGAGTTCGTGCTGGGAGACGGGTCCGGGCTGCGGGCGGCGCGCTCGGTCGACATCGGCTGCGTGCGGCTGACCGAGCGGCGGCTGCACGGCGACCCGCCGTCGTCGGTCGAGGTACAGGCGACCGTCGACGACATCCGGGCGGCGCTGGCCCTGGTCACCGAGGACGTGCCGGTCGCCGAGGCGGTGAGCCTCGTCGGGTTGGCCGGCTCGGTCACCACCGTGGCCGCGCTCGCCCTCGACCTGCCCGCCTACGACCCGGACGCCATCCACGGCTCGCGGATCGCCGCGCCCGACGTCCGCCGGGTCAGCGAGACTTTGCTGGCCATGCCCCGGGAGGAGCGGGCCGCGCTCGCGGTCATGCACCCCGGCCGGGTCGACGTCATCGGCGCCGGCGCGCTGATCCTGCGGGCGATCGTGGACGAGTTCGGCATGGACGAGGTCGTGGTCAGCGAGCACGACATCCTCGACGGCATCGCGCTGCGCCTCGCCCGCGGCTGACCGGCTCACGCTCGCCGCGGCACGCCCTCCACCCCGGCGGGCTCGTCGATCCGGGCAAGCAGCTCACCGTCGCGATCCAGGACGCGGATCGTGCATGGCGCGTCGGCGACGACGCAGACCACGAGGTAGAGCGCCTTGCGCCCGTCGTCGTCGGGTGTCCACCAGTTGCACGCGCTCCCGTCGAGGCGCACGTCGCGGGCCGGTACCGGCTTCTCCGGGAACTCGTCCGCCGACCAGCTCCTGGAACCGCCCCGGTACTCCCAGCCGTCCCCAACGCGGGCGAGGAGCCGGAGGTCGGTCCCGGTGTGCGGCTCGGGAGCCCCGTCGTCCTGCGAGCGGTGGAGGTGCAGGACCGCCGCCGTCCGTGGCCCCACCCAGTACGCGACCGGTACGGACTCCCCGAGGGCGACGGGTGTGCTCAGCGGCTCGGGCAGCCCGTGGTCGCGCACCCACTCGTCCCACAGGTGGCTGTGCCCTGCCCAGAAGTCCGGTGGCCGCACGCGGCGAGGATGGCAGGCCCGGTCGGGGTGCGCCAGCGACGTCGCCGTCGAGGCCCCGCTGCCCGTGCGCGCCCTCGTGCGTGTTCTGCTTCGTGCCATGGCAGTGGACGCCGGGGGGTTCCCCGTCACCCGGACGCCGGCCGGGGTGGTGCGGGCGGCGCGAGCCACCCGCGAGCTCGCCGTCCTCGACCAGCGGATCTCCGGCTGCTACGCCTGCCCCCGCCTGGTGGCCTGGCGCGAGGAGGTCGCGCGGGTGAAGCGCGCCTCGTTCCGCGACGAGGACTACTGGGGCCGGCCGGTCCCCGGCATGGGGCCCGCGGACGCACGCATCGCCGTCGTCGGCCTCGCGCCGGCCGCCCACGGGGGCAACCGCACCGGCCGGGTCTTCACCGGCGACCGCAGCGGCGACTGGATCTTCGCGGCGCTCTGGCGGGCCGGCCTGGCGAACCAGCCGACGTCCACCCACATCGGCGACGGCCTGGAGCTCACCGACGTACGGGTCGCTGCCGCGGTGCGGTGCGCCCCGCCGGCCAACGCCCCCACCCCCGAAGAGCGCGACACCTGCTCACCGTGGCTGGCCCGCGAGCTGGACCTGCTGCCGCGGCTGCGCGTGGTGGTGGTGCTCGGCGGGTTCGGGTGGACGGCGCTGTGGCCGGTGCTCGGCGCGGCCGGCTACGCGATCCCTCGGCCGCGCCCGGCGTTCGGTCACGGCGCCGAGGTGGAGCTGACCGGCCCGCGCGGCCCGCTCACGGTGCTCGGCAGCTACCACGTCAGCCAGCAGAACACCTTCACCGGCAAGCTGACCGAGCCGATGCTCGATGCCGTCCTCACCCGCGCCACCCACCTGGCCCGCTCGGCGCCCTGACCCGGCGGCGCTAGCGTGCAGGCCAGCGCCGACGTTCGGCCCCCGTAGCCCAACCGGCAGAGGCAGACCCCTTAAAAGGGTTGCAGTGTGGGTTCGAATCCCACCGGGGGCACGCGCAGGACCCTGTGCACGACCAGCGCGGATCGCCTCGACACGCCGGAACTACCGGGCCTCCCGGAGCGTTGACCAGACTGAGTGGAGTGCACCACCGTGTACCCCACGATCCAGCGGTCACCTCGAGGAGATGACGATGCCCAGCAGCAACCCGGCGTTCAAGGGCCTCGGCGGCGCCGGCAACGGCCAGCAGTACGCAGGCTGGAACGCCCAGCCGCAGTACGGCGCCCCGGCCGACCCTTACGCGGCGCCCTCGCCCTACGCGGCCACCGGCACCCAGTACATGACGATGGACGACGTCGTCACCAAGACCGGCCTCACCTTCCTGGTGACCGTCCTGACGGCCGCGGCGACCTGGATGGCCGTGCCGGACGAGGTGGCCATCGGCCTGCTCTTCCCGGCCGTCATCGTCGGTCTGATCCTCGGCCTGGTGATCTCGTTCAAGCAGATCGCCAACCCGGTCGCCACCCTGTCCTACGCCGCGATCCAGGGTGTCCTGGTCGGGGCGATCAGCGAGTTCTACGCCGAGAACTTCAGCTACAACCTCATCACCCAGGCGGTGATCGGCACCTTCGGTGTCTTCTTCGGGATGCTGGTGGTCTACAAGACCGGCGCCATCCGCGTCACCCCGAAGCTGACCCGCTGGATCGTCGGCGCGCTCTTCGGCGTCCTGGCACTGATGCTCGTCAACCTGGTCGCCAGCTTCTTCACCGACGGTGGCCTGGGCCTGCGTGACGGTGGCCCGATCGCCATCCTCTTCAGCCTGGTCGTCATCGGCGTCGCGGCGTTCACGCTGCTGCTCGACTTCGACATGGCCGACGAGGCGATCCGGCGCGGCGCCCCGGCGAAGTTCGCCTGGTACATCTCCTTCGGCCTGCTCCTGACGGTCGTCTGGTTGTACCTGGAGATCCTGCGCCTGCTGTCCTACCTGCAGAGCGAGTAACCCAGCACCACATGACAGTGGCCCGGTCCCCGCGAGGGGGCCGGGCCACTGTCGTACGTGCGGCAGGCGCTACCGACCCCGCACAGCACAGTGGCCCGGCCCCCTGAGGGGCCGGGCCACTGCCGGTCTAGCGCTGGGTCAGGACAGGCGCTCGATGACCATCGCCATGCCCATGCCGCCACCGACGCACATGGTCTCCAGACCGAAGGTCTTGTCCCGGGTCTGCAGGCCGTTGATCAGCGTGCCGGTGATACGGGCACCGGTCATGCCGAACGGGTGGCCGACGGCGATGGCGCCACCGTTGACGTTCAGCTTGTCGATGTCGATGTTCAGGTCCCGGTAGCTCGGGATGACCTGAGCGGCGAAGGCCTCGTTGATCTCGACGAGGTCGATGTCGTCGATGCTCATGCCCGCGCGCTTGAGCGCCAGCTTCGAGGCGTCGACCGGGCCGTAACCCATGATCTCCGGGGAGAGCCCGGTGACGGCGGTCGAGACGATGCGGGCCAGCGGGGTCAGGCCCAGCTCGGCGGCCTTGGTGTCGCTCATGACGACCACGGCGGCCGCCCCGTCGTTCAGCGGACAGGCGTTGCCGGCGGTGGCCCGGCCGTCGGGGCGGAAGGCCGGCTTCAGGCCGGACAGCCCCTCGACGGTGGTGCCGCGGCGCGGGCCGTCGTCCTGGCTGACCACGGTGCCGTCCGGCGTCGTGACCGGGGTGATCTCGCGCTCCCAGAAGCCGTTGTCGATCGACTCCACGGCCAGCTGCTGGCTGCGGGCGGCGAACTCGTCCATCTCCTGGCGGGACACGTCCTTGATCAGGGCGAGGTTCTCGGCCGTCTGGCCCATGGCGATGTAGACGTCGGGGATGTCGCCGCTCTCGCGCGGGTCGACCCACGTGTCGGCGCCGCTCTCGGCAGCCTTGGCGGCCTTGGCCTGCGCCTCGTTGAAGAAGGGGTTCTTCGTGTCCGGCAGGCCGTCGCTGTTGCCCTTCACGAAGCGGGACACCATCTCCACGCCGGCGGAGATGAACACGTCGCCCTCGCCGGCCTTGATGGCGTGCATCGCCATGCGGGTGGTCTGCAGCGACGAGGAGCAGTAGCGGGTGACCGTGGTGCCGGGCAGGTGGTCCATGCCCAGGAGGACGCTGACGACGCGGCCCATGTTGTAGCCCTGCTCGCCGCCGGGGAGACCACAGCCGAGCATCAGGTCGTCGACGTCACGCGGGTCGAGTGCGGGCACCTTGTCGAGCGCGGCGCGCACGATGGTGGCGGCGAGGTCGTCGGGGCGCAGGTCCTTCAGCGAGCCCTTGAAGGCGCGGCCGATGGGGGAGCGAGCGGTGGCGACGATGACTGCTTCGGGCATGAATCCTCCACGATGAGGGGGTCCGGCCGCGGTCGCCGGACGTCGGGTCACCCCTGAAACTACCCCCGCGTCTCGCGGCGCTATGAGCCGCGGCACACCGGCCGCCGGTCTGTGGCCCGCGTCACGGTGGTCTCAGGTGGTGGCCGGCTCCTGCTGCGCGGGCTCGGCCTGCCCGACGGCGGCGATCTCCGGGGGACGGCGGCGGCGCAGCAGCGCCCATCCGCCCCAGGGCTCCGCGCCGGGACCGGGCACCTCGGCGGGCTGCACCTCGCTGCCGGTACGGCTGGCGGCACGGGCCGCTGCGCTGGCGACCGGTCGCACGGTCTCGCGACGCAGCGTGCCGCGGCGCCGGTCGGCGGATGCCGGCCACACCCCGAGCGCGTCGGCGACCGACGGCAGGAGCACCGCGGCGGCGTGCGCGTAGCCGGCGGCGCTGGGGTGGAACTCGTCCCGGCTGAAGAGGCTGCGGTCGGTGGCGAAGGTGGGACCGAGCGCCGAGCCCAGGGAGACGGTGCGCCCGCCGGCCTCGACCACGGCGATGGTCTGCGCGGCGGCCATCTGCCGGCTCCAACGCCGGGCCAGGGTGCGCAGCGGCTGGCCGATGGGGCGGATCGTGCCGAGGTCCGGGCAGGTGCCGACGACCACCTCGGCGCCGGCGGCGGTCAGGCGGCGGACGGCGTCCCCGAGGTGGCGGACCGACACCGCGGGCCGGGTGCGGCTGGTGACGTCGTTGGCCCCGATCATGATCAGCGCGACGTCGGGCCGCTCGAGCAGCGCGGCGTCGACCTGGGCGTCGAGCTGGGGCGACTTGGCACCGGAGACGGCCAGCCGGGTGAGCCGGACCGGGCGCTCGGCGAGCTCGGCCAGTGCCGAGGCGATGAGGACCCCGGGAGTCCGGGCGGCGCGGTCGACGCCCAGGCCGACGGCGCTGGAGTCGCCGAGAACGGTGAAGGAGATGGGTGTGCCGCGGCCCCGGCCGTAGACGCCGTCGCCCGAGGGCGGGTCGGGCTGCCGCCGGGCGTCCACCCGGCGGCGCGCGGCCCGAGCCTCCTCGCGCAGCAGCGCGACCAGGGCGGCTCCGGCGAGGCCCACCCCGCCGCCGCCGTAGGCAGCACCGGTCGCCAGCCGGCGTGCTGTGCTCGCTCGGGTCACGGTGCCTCCCTCCGGTCGTCGTCCAGGTCGTCCGCGGTTCCGTCCACCGAGGTTATCGACCGCCTACGGTGCAACCTGTGGCCCTCTCCCCCCTAGGTGTGACCCAGTCCACAGACCTCGACGAGCGGGCCCGGACGATCGTCGACGTCCTGGTCGAGGCCTTCGCCGATCTGATGGAGGCCGACGCCGACGCCTTCCGCACGAAGTTCCGCAAGATGGCCGCCGACCCCTTCGCCTTCTACCGGGGTAGCGCCGTCCTGTTCTACGCGGACATGGCGACCACCGAGGACCGCTGGAGCGACGAGCGGACGTCGCGCGTGTGGATCCACGGTGACCTGCACGCGGAGAACTTCGGCACCTACATGGACGCGACCGGCCGCATCGTCTTCGACGTCAACGACTTCGACGAGGCCTACCTGGGCCACGTGAGCTGGGACCTGCGGCGGTTCGCGGCCAGCTTCGCCCTGCTGGCCTGGCGCAAGGCGTTCTCCGACGAGGTGATCGGCGAGCTGATCACCGTGTACCTCGACGCCTGGCTGGACCAGGTGGATGCGTTCACCCGCTCGGACGCCGACCGGGACTTCGCCCTCGTGGCCGGCAACACCGAGGGCGCCGTCCACGAGCTCATCCGCGCGACGGCCGGCCGCACCCGCCTGGGGCTGTTGGACCGGATGACGGTCGTCGAGGACGGCGAGCGGCGCTTCGCGGACAACAGGCGCAACCGCCGGCTCGAGGACGACGAGCGCGCCGAGGTGCTCGACGCCCTGGAGCGCTACAAGGCCACGCTGCCGCCCCGCCCGTGGCGGCGGGAGGTCGCCTACGACGTGAAGGACCTCATCGGCACGGGCGGCTTCGGCATCGGCAGCGCCGGGCTGCCCGCGTACAACGTGCTGCTGGAGGGCTACGACCAGGCGCTGGAGAACGACGTCGTCCTCTCGCTGAAGCAGGGCGCCGTCGCCGCGCCGAGCCGGATCGTGGACGACCCGGAGGTCCGCGGGTACTTCGAGCACGAGGGGCACCGGACGGCGGTGAGCCGCCGGGCGCTGCAGTCGCACGCCTCCCAGTTCCTGGGGCACACGGTGATCCGCGGCAGGGGCTTCGTCGTCGCCGAGCTGTCGCCCTACGAGCTCGACCTGGACTGGGACGACCTCACCGAGCCCGCCGACATCCGGCCGGTGCTCGAGCAGCTCGGCCGGGCGACGGCCAAGCTGCACTGCGTCGGGGACGCCGACAGCGACCACACGCTGGTCCCGTTCCAGACCGAGGAGGCGATCGTGACCATGCTCGCGGGGCGCCGGGACGAGTTCGTCGCGGACCTGGTCGAGTTCGCGCACGGCTACGCGCGGCGCACCCAGGAGGACCACCGCCACTTCGTCGACGCCTTCCGGGCTGGCGCCATCCCCGGCATCAGCTCGAGCGGGGAGCAGCCGAGGGCCCGCTGAGCGCGGCCGGGAGATCGGCGGCGAGCCGCTCGGCCAGGTCCGCGGGTTCCCACCGGTGCCCGCTCCCGCGGACGTGCCCGCGCGCGGCACGCGGGAGGGCGCGGACCAGCGCGTCGGCGGCGTCGGCCATGAACGGGAAGGTGTCGGTGCCCAGCAGCACGAGGACGGGGACGTCGACCGCCGCCCACAGCTCCGCCCGGGGAGCCGACTGGGTCCAGGCCAGCGCTTCGGCGTCGGCCTCGAGGGTGGGGGCCATGCGCTCGTACAGCGGCCAGCGGGGGCCGCTGCGCATGGACCGGAACCACTCCGGCGGCATGCCGTCGGTGTAGAGCCGCCAGACCGCCTCCGGGTCGCCGGTACCGACGCACGCCCGGACCGCGTCCAGGTAGGCAGCGCCGTCGGTGCCGCACTCCTCGCCGAGGGGCACCTCCCACAGGGAGAGCCGCTCGACCCCGGGCAGCGCGGCGGCGGCGGCCAGGGCGATGGCGCCGCCGGACGAGCTGCCGTGCAGCCACGCCCGCCCACCGACGGCGTCGACGAGCGCGCCGATCGCCGTGACCTCCCGGGCCAGGCCGAAGGGTGGCTCGCCGCCGCTGTCGCCCCGGCCGGGCCGGTCGTAGTGCACGACCTCGAAGCCCCGCCGCGCGAGCTCGCCGGTCAGCTCCCGGGTGTCCGGATCGACGGCGCGGAACTGGCCGGCGCCGCCGATCAGCACCAGCGGCTGACCGGCACCCACCCGGTCGAAGGCGATCCGGGTGCCGTCGGGGGCCTGCACGTGCTCGGTCATGTGCTGCAGACCGCGCGCGGCGCCGGATCTCAGCGGCTGCGACGTCCCTTCCGCGCGCGGAGGTAGTCCGCCACCACGAACTCGCCGAGCCGGTCGCTGTCGGGCGTGAACACCCGGCCGCCGGCCCGCTCGGTGAGGTCGTGGACGAAGTGCACCAGCCCGGGGTCGGGGTCGAGGGCGAACACGTTGACCGTCGCCCCTGACCGGGCCACCCGCTCCACCTCGGCGACGGTGCGGGCGATCGTCTCGGGCATCGGGGGCCAGCAGAAGAACGGCGTCCCGTCGTCCTCCAGGTGCGCCGTCGGCTCGCCGTCGGTGACCACCAGGACGACCGGCTCGGCGTCGTGGTGCTTGGCCAGGAACCGCCGCGCCAGCATGAGGCCGTGCTGCAGGTTGGTGCCCTGCAGCGTGTCCACCGAGAGCTCCGCGAGGGTCGAGGGCGCCAGCACCTGGGCGGTGGAGGCGAACCCGATGATCTCGATGGCGTCCTGCGGGAACCGGGTGGTGACCAGCGAGTGCAGCGCCATCGCCGTCGACTTCGCCGCGCCCCAGGTGCCGCGCAGTGCCATGGAGTAGGAGAGGTCGACCAGTAGGGCGACCGCCGCGCCGGTGCGCCGCTCGGTCTCCACCACCTCGAAGTCCTCGACGGCGATGCGGACGCGGCGGTCGTGCTCGCCGCGCGGCTCGTGCGCCGTCCGCAGGACGGCGTTCTTCACGGTGCGGACGACGTCGAGCGGCTGCTCGTCACCGAACCGCCACTCCCGCGAGCTGCCGGTGAGCTCGCCGGCCGAGCCCGCGTCGGCGACGTCGTGGTCGCCGCGGCCGGCGGACTCCAGCTGGGCGAAGACCCGCTTGAGCGCCGTCGCCCCGAGCCGGCGCACCGCCTTGGGGGAGAGCTCCAGCTTGCCGCCGGAGCGGTTGAGGTAGCCCTGTCGCTCGAGCTCGATCTCCATCTGCCGCAGGGCGGCGAGGTCGTCGACGGCGGGCCGGCCGAGTGCCCGCTCGAGCAGCTCCTCGTCGATGTCGGCGAGGGAGGCGCCCGCGTAGCCCTGGGAGAGCTGGTTGGACAGCGCCTCGAGGTCGGCGAGCTCGGCCACGGCGGACGTGGCGTCACCCATGCCGAGGGCCTGCTCACCGTCGGGCACCTGGCCACGCCGGCCCCACGGGAGGTCGGGGCGGGCCTGACGCAGCGCGTCGCCGAGGTGCGCCATCTCGCTGGCCAGCCCCATGTCCTCCATGGTCTGGGCCATGAGGTCGGCCAGCTCGGCCCGCTGCTCCGGCGACAGGCCGGCCATCATGCGTTCCTGGGCGGCGGCCCGGCGGGCGAGGGAGTCGATGAGCTCCTCCACCGTCTGCGGATCGTCGGGGAAGAACTGGCCGTGCTTCTCCATGAAGTCGGCGAAGCGCTCGTCGGTGTCCTCGCCGCGGTTGTGCGCGTCGACGAGCTGGGAGAGGTCGGCAACCATGTCCTTGATCGCCTGCATGTCCTGCTCGCCGGCGTTCTCCAGGGCCTGCTTCATCGAGGCGAAGGAGCTGTCCAGCACCTCCTTGCGCAGCAGGTGCTGGATCTGGTCGTAGGCCTGCCGCGCCTCGTCGGAGCGCCACTGCCAGTCCTTGAGCGCTCGCACCGCACCCGCCGTGTCCTCGGGCAGGGCGTCGAGCTCGCCCTCGGCCAGCCGGGCGGCGTCGTCCGGGTCCGGGAACAGCGCCCGGCGCTCGGCCTCGACCGCCTTGTCCAGCAGCTCCCGGACCTCCTGCAGCGTGCCGTCCATCCGGCCGGCGGTCCGCGCCTTGCGCAGCCGCTCGCGCACCGAACGCCGCAGCTCGTCGAGGCCGCGGCGGCCCTCCGCCCCGCGGCGCAACAGCTCGCGCAGCGCCTCGCGCACGCCGCTGCCGCCCAGGACGGAGTCGCCGATCTCGTCGACGGCGTTGCCGAGGTCGTAGGGCGGCGCGAGCGGGTCGGGCCCGCCGCGCCAGCGTCCGTAGCGGTACCCCTTGGGTCCGCGCCGGGTGGTCATCTCAGGCCCCGTAGATCGTGCGGCCGCCGTCGGTGTCCTTGGCCAGCCGCCGGGTCAGGTACAGGCCCTCCAGCGCGAACTCCACCGCGGCCGCGGCCTGCTCGGCGGACTGGTCCCCCTCGGGGACGCCGAGGCGGCCCAGCAGCTCGGCCAGCTTCGGGATGGTGCCCAGCTGCCCGAGCAGGGCCGGTGCGCTCACCAGCTCGCCGGACTCGACGGTCTCCCCGCCGGTGAAGTGCTCCTGCAGGCCGGTGAGGTCCAGCCCGGCGCACCGCGCGCGGAAGGTCTGCGCGGTGGCCTGCCGCAGCAGGTGGTCGAGGATCTCCAGCTCGCGGTCGTCGTCGTTGTCGCTGCCGGAGTCCGAGAACTCGACCTTGCCGCGGCTGGCCGGGACGACGCTGGGCAGGTCGACCACGCGGGCGACGGGCCGGGTCTCCCCGGCGATGGCCGCGCGGCGGACGGCGGAGGCCGCCACGGTCTCCAGGCCGGCGATCGCGAACCGCGCGCTGACGCCCGAGCGCTGGTCGACGTGCGTGGACTCGCGGACCAGCCGGGTGAAGCGCGCGACGATCTCGACCAGGTGCTCCGGGACGAGGGGAGCGGTCAGGCCGTCTCCGCCCAGGGTGGAGGTCTGCGCCTCCTGGTGCAGCAGGCGGATCTCGTCGGCGAGCTCGATCGGGTAGTGGGTGCGCACCTCGGCGCCGAAGCGGTCCTTGAGCGGGGTGATGATCCGGCCGCGGTTGGTGTAGTCCTCGGGGTTGGCGCTGGCGACCAGCAGCAGGTCCAGCGGCAGCCGGACGCGGTAACCACGGATCTGGATGTCGCGCTCCTCGAGCACGTTGAGCAGCGCGACCTGGATCCGCTCGGCCAGGTCGGGCAGCTCGTTGACGCTGAAGATGCCGCGGTTGGTGCGGGGGACCAGGCCGTAGTGGACGGTCTCCGGGTCGCCGAGCGTGCGGCCCTCGGCCACCTTGATCGGGTCGACGTCGCCGATGAGGTCGCCGACGCTCGTGTCGGGGGTGGCCAGCTTCTCCCCGAAGCGCTCGCTGCGGTGCAGCCAGCCGACGGGGGTCGCGTCGCCGTGCTCGGCGATCTGCCGGTGGGCCCAGACGCTGATCGGCGCCAGCGGGTGCTCGTTGAGCTCGCTGCCGGTCAGCACGGGCGTCCACTCGTCGAGCAGCCCCACGAGCGTGCGGATCAGGCGGGTCTTGCCCTGGCCGCGCTCGCCGAGGAGCACGAGGTCGTGGCCGGCGATGAGGGCCCGCTCGACCTCGGGCAGCACGGTGTCCTCGAAGCCCACCATGCCGGGCAGGCTGGGCTCGCCGCGGCCGAGGCGGGCGAGCAGGTTGGCGCGGATCTCGGCCTTGACGGGGCGGGGCACGGCGCCGCTCGCGCGCAGCTCGCCCAACGTCGTGGCAGCGGGGGAAGGGGTGGTCGGTCCGGCTGCGACGCCGGCGGTGTCCGTCACCCCAGGAACGGTACGACGACCACGGCGGCAACGGGAGGCTCGAGCTGCTCACCGCCCTGCCCGGACAAGGGCACCGATGACTCCCGGGTCCGGTCCCGGTCGTGGTCGGCATGCAACCGCAGCGCACCGCCCCGCCTCCGAGCCCGCGCCGGCCGCGCCGGCCGTCCCCGAACTGTCGGTACCCGGTCCTAGCGTGGCCGGCATGAGCGACGCGATCGTGGTCGAGGGGCTGGTGAAGCGCTACGGCGCGACCACCGCACTCGCCGGGGTGGACCTGACCGTGGCCGAGGGGTCCGTGCTCGGGCTGCTGGGCCCCAACGGCGCGGGGAAGACCACGGTGGTGCGCATTCTCAGCACCCTGCTGGTGCCCGACGAGGGCCGGGCCGAGGTGGTCGGGCTCGACGTGGTCCGCGACGACGACGCCGTGCGTGCCGCCATCGGGCTCACCGGCCAGTACGCCGCGGTCGACGAGTACCTGACCGGCTACGAGAACCTGGAGATGGTCGGCCGCCTCTACCGGCTCTCCAAGGCCGAGGCGCGGAGCCGGGCCGGCGAGCTGCTGGAGCGGTTCGACCTGGCCGCCGCGGCCGGCCGCCCGGCCAAGACCTACTCCGGTGGCATGCGCCGCCGGCTGGACATCGCCGCCTCGCTGATCAACCGGCCGCGCGTGCTGTTCCTCGACGAGCCGACCACGGGTCTCGACCCGCGCAGCCGGCTGGCGATGTGGGACTTCATCGCCGAGCTCGCCGACGGCGGCACGACGATCCTGCTGACCACCCAGTACCTCGAGGAGGCCGACCGGCTGGCCGACCGGATGGTGGTCATCGACCGCGGGCAGGTCATCGCCCGCGGCACCGCCGACGAGCTCAAGGCGCAGGTCGGCGGCCAGCGGCTGGAGCTCACGGTCACCGACGCGGCGGTGCTCCCGGCGATGGTGGAGGCGCTGCGCCCGCTGGCGGTCGACGAGCCGCTGGTCGACGTCCAGGCCAAGCGGCTCTCGCTCCCGGTGAGCGGCGGCGCCGAGGTGCTCGCCGAGGCGCTGCGCCGGCTCGACGGCTCGATCCACCAGATCTTCGACGTCGGCCTGCGCCGGCCGGACCTGGACGACGTCTTCCTCGCCCTGACCGGGCGCGTGGCCGACGACGTCCCGACCGACGACGAGCAGCCGGCCGAGCCGGTTCCCACCGGAGGAGCCCGATGAGCAGCATCGCCGCGACGCTGTCCGACAGCGCGGTCATCGCCAAGCGGAACCTGATCAAGGTCAAGCGCGTGCCGGACATCGTCGTGTTCGCGACCCTGTCGCCGATCATGTTCGTGCTGCTGTTCCGGTACGTCTTCGGCGGCGCGATCGCGCTGCCCGAAGGCACGAGCTACGGGGAGTTCCTGCTGCCGGGGATCTTCGCCCAGACGATCGTTCTGGGCAGCACCACGACCGGCGCCAGCCTCGCCGAGGACCTGCAGAAGGGGCTGATCGACCGGTTCCGCTCGCTGCCGATGTCCCGGTCGGCGGTGCTCATCGGCCGGACGGTCGCCGACGCCGGCCTCAACGTCATCTCGATCACCGTGATGGCGCTGACCGGGCTGGTCGTCGGCTGGCGGATCAACTCGTCGTTCGGCGAGGCCGTCGCCGGCTTCCTGATCCTGCTCGCCTTCGCCTTCGCGATCTCCTGGCTCATGGCCATGGTCGGGCTGCTGGTCCGGACGCCGGAGGTGGTGAACAACGCCAGCTTCATCGTCATCTTCCCGCTGACGTTCGTGGCCAACACGTTCGTCCCGCTGGAGAGCCTCCCCACCGTGCTGCGCACCTTCGCGGAGTGGAACCCGGTCTCCTCGGTGGTGCAGGCGGCGCGCGAGCTGTTCGGGAACACCTCCCCGCTCGCTCCGGCTCCGGAGGCCTGGTCCTTGCAGAACCCGGTGGTCTACACCCTGATCTGGGTGGTGGGGATCCTGGCGGTGTTCGTCCCGCTGTCGGTACGGACCTACCGCCGCACGGCCGGCCACTGACCGACGCCCGGTGGGTCGGAGCGGCATGGCGCAGGATGGGCGGCGATGAGTGCCGTTGAGAGCTCGCCGGTGACCCCTGCCAACCCGCTGTTCGTGCCCTCGCCGCTGCCCTTCGGGCTGCCGGCGTTCGGCGACATCACGCCCGAGCACTGCCGTGAGGCTCTGCTGGCGGGGATGTCCGAGCAGCGCGCCGAGGTGGCGAGCATCGTGGGCGCAGACGTTCCGCCCGGCTTCGAGAACACCGTCGTCGCCCTGGAGCGCTCGGGGCGGCTGCTGGCACGTGCCTGGAGCGTCTTCGGCAACCTGACCTCCTCGGTGTCCTCGCCGCGCTTGCGGGAGATCGAGCGCGAGATCGCACCGCTGGCGGCCGCCCACTCCGACGCGCTCCGGCTGGACCCGGCGCTCTTCGGGCGCATCGCCGACGTGCACGCCCAGCGCCACGAGCTCGGCCTGGACGAGGAGTCGGTGCGGCTGGTGGAGCGCTACCACCTGGACTTCCTGCTGTCGGGCGCGCAGCTCGACGACGCGGGTCGTGGCCGGCTCACCGAGCTCAACCAGGAGCTCTCCGGGCTGACGACGACGTTCGGGCAGAACGTCCAGCTGGCCATGGAGGCCGCGGCCGTGCACGTCGACGACGTCGCGGAGCTCGACGGGCTGGGCGCCGAGGAGGTCGCCGCGGCGCGGACCGCCGCGGCCGACCGCGGACTCGAGGGCTGGCTGCTCCCGCTGCTGCTGCCCACCCGCCAGCCGGTGCTGACCAAGCTGCGCAACCGGGACCTGCGCCGCCGGGTGCACGAGGCGTCGGTGAACCGCGCGGCCTCCGGCGAGCACGACAACGGGCCGGTGGCGCTGCGCATCGCGACCCTGCGCGCCGAGCGGGCCCGGCTGCTCGGCTTCGACACCCACGCCGACGTCGTGCTGGCCGACCAGACCGCCCGCACCACCGAGGCCGTCGACGCGATGCTCGCCTCGATGGTGCCGGCGTCGGTGGCCAACGCCGAGGCCGAGGCGGCGGTGCTCGCGGAGTACGCCGCGCGGGACGGCGTCGAGCTGGCGCCGTGGGACTGGTCCTTCTACAGCGAGCAGGTGCGGGCCGAGCGCTACTCCGTCGACACCGCCGCGCTGCGCCCCTGGTTCGAGCTGGACCGGGTCCTGGTCGACGGGGTCTTCCACGCCGCCGAGCTGCTCTACGGCTTCCGGTTCACCCTGCGCCCCGACCTGGCCGGCTACCACCCCGAGGTGCGGGTGTGGGAGGTCACCGACGCCGACGGGACGGCGCTGGGCCTGTACCTGGGCGACTACTTCGCCCGCGAGGGCAAGCGCGGCGGCGCCTGGATGAACTCCTTCGTGACGCAGTCGCGGCTGCTCGGCACCTCGCCCGTCGTCGTCAACAACCTCAACGTGTCCCGTCCGCCGGACGGTCAGCCGGCCCTGCTGACCCTCGACGAGGTCGACACGCTGTTCCACGAGTTCGGGCACGCGCTGCACGGGCTGAGCTCGTCGGTCACCTACCCGCGCTTCGCCGGGACCAGCGTGCCGCGCGACTTCGTCGAGTTCCCGAGCCAGGTCAACGAGATGTGGGCGATGTGGCCGGAGGTCCTGAGCCACTACGCGCGGCACGTCGACACCGGTGAGCCGCTGCGAGCCGAGGTCGTCGCGGCGGTCGACGCCGCCCGCCTCTGGGGCGAGGGGTTCGCGACCCTGGAGTACCTGGCCGCGACGCTGCTCGACCAGGCCTGGCACCGGGTGACGCCCGACGCCTCGATCACCGACCCGGCGGAGTTCGAGCGGGCCGCCCTGGAGAAAGCCGGTGTCGCGTCGGACCTCGTGCCGCCCCGCTACCGGACGACGTACTTCAACCACGTCTTCGCGGGCGGCTACTCGGCCGGCTACTACTCCTACATCTGGTCGGAGGTGCTCGACGCCGACACGGTGGAGTGGTTCAAGGAGAACGGTGGGCTGAGCCGGGCCAACGGTGACGCCTTCCGGCAGAAGCTGCTCGCCGTCGGGGGCTCGGTCGATCCGCTGGCGGCGTTCCGCGCCGTCCGCGGTCGGGACGCCGACCCGGCTCCGTTGCTCCGCCGCCGAGGCCTGGCCCCGGCCTGAGCCGGGTCCGGGCGGAGCGCCCTCAGTCGGGGTAGACGTCGTCGACGAACTCCGGGACCTCTCCGGCGGGGAAGCGCTCGTAGCCGGCCGGTGGCTCCTCGCCGTCCGGGACGCACGCCATACCGCCGTCGGTGGACTCCACCGTGCGGACCGGGTACTCGCCGGAGCTGCAGACCCGTTCCTGCGGGGAGCAGCCGCTCGCGCCGAGCGCCGCCGCGAGGGCGAGCACGGTCACCACGGTCCTCGGCACGGCGTCCAACCTACGGATGTCGCGCGCCGGCATCGGTCAGGCCAGGCGGGCGTGGAGATGCATGTCGTGCCAGCCGTCCTGGTGCAGTCCGGCTCGCCGCTTCGTGCCCTCGAGCGCGAAACCGGCCTTCTGGGCCACCCGGCACGAGGCGTGGTTGTGGGTCGAATGCTGGAGTTCGAGGCGCTGGAAACCGAGGTCGAAGGCCCAGGCTGACACCGCCTGGACGGCGTCCGGCGCCACACCGGTACCGCGCGCCCAGGGAGCCGTCCAGTAGGTGATCTCGCCCTGACCGCCTTCGAGCACCAGCCGGCTCAGCGTGACGCGACCGACCAGCACGTCGTCCCGCACGACCGCCCAACCGGCCCGCGAACCCGTGCGCCAGAGGTCCGCCCATCGCCGGGCGTATCCCTCGGCTTCATCGGCATCGAGGGACTCGCAGTGCCAGCGCTGGACCGCTTCGTCGGCGTAGACGTCGAGCAGGGCCGGCGCGTCGTCGTCGCGCCACGGACGGAGGACCAGGTCGCCGGCCGGCAGCGTGGGCTGCTGCTCGGGAAGTCCGGAGAGCACGGGCGGGACGAGCGCAGGCATGCGCGCAGGCTAGGACGTCTCTCCCGATGCGCGAGACCTCCTCGAGCAATCGGCGCCCGAGCCCGTGGCCGCGCAGCGGCGCCGCCACCGCGATCGCCTTGATGACGAAGCCGTCCACGGTCTCGCGCCCGATCGCTGCAGCAACCGGTTCGTCGTCGATGTACAGGACCACAGCGGGTACGGACGCCACGAGGTCATGTGCTGCCACCGGGGATGCACTCCCCACGGCGTCCTGGAGCAGTTCGGCGACCCGCGTCCGCGCTCGCGCGGGGACCATCTCCGCCCGCGTGCTCGAGAGACGGCCCGCGTCCGTCACAGCCAGGGAAGGGCGAGCACCAGGTCCAGGTCGTCGGGGGCGTGGCCGTCGCGGACCAGCCGGTTGGGCTGGCGGTGGCCGCACGCCGTGCAGCGGTGCACCACCTGCCAGCCCTTGCCCGACTTCTCCACCAGCCCGATGGGCTCCATGGGCTGCCGGCACTCGCTGGCCCGGTCGCCCGGGAGCTCGTCGACGTGCAGCGACCACAGGCAGTAGGGGCAGTGGTTGCGGTAGTGCCCGTCGGTGTTGGCGGGCACCGGGAAGGCGCAGTGGACGCAGGCGAACCCGGTGTTCTCTGCCTGACGGGAGCGGGTCACCGAGGGGTCAGGGGACGAACGGCTCGACGCCCACGACCTCGACGGTCATGTCGCGGCCGTTGGGGGCCTGGTAGGTGACCGTGGCTCCGGGAGCGGCGCCCATGATCGCCGCGCCCAGCGCCGACTCGGGGGAGTAGACGGCCAGGTCCGTGGTGCCGGCGATCTCGCGGGAGCCCAGCAGGAACTTCTCGGTCTCGTCGTCGCCGGCGAACTTGATGGTGATGACGGTGCCCAGCGCGGCGTTGGTCGCCGTCGCCGGCGGCTCGCCGACCCGCGCCTTGCGCAGCAGATCGGTGAGCTGGCGGATCCGCCCCTCCTGCTTGCCCTGCTCGTCCTTGGCGGCGTGGTAGCCACCGTTCTCCTTGAGGTCGCCCTCCTCGCGGCGGGCGTTGATCTCGGCGGACATCGCGGGGCGGTTCGCCACCAGCTGGTCGAGCTCGCCCTTGAGCCGGTCGTAGGCGTCCTGGGTCAGCCAGACGCCCTGGTCCTGCTGGTCAGTGGGGGTGGACACGACTACTCCTGAAAATTCGGGAGGCCGCCCCCGATCGGGGACGGCCGCTGGTCGAACGGCCAAGCTAACACCGCGGCCGGGCCGCGTGCACGAGCCGAACACGCTCCCCGGGATACGGAACCGTAGCGGCCCCGGAGTGACGAGGCACACATGTCCCCCGTCCGGGGGCACCGACCTGCACCGTTGCGCCACGGCCGTCGGCGGGGCCCGGCGGCTCCCGCCGGGGACGGGGGACAATGCACCGGTGACCCGACCCGACCAGCTGCGCCTGCTCGCCGTGCACGCCCATCCGGACGACGAGTCGAGCAAGGGCGCCGCCACCATGGCCAAGTACGTCGCCGAAGGCGTGCGCGTCATGGTGGCCACCTGCACCGGCGGTGAGCGCGGCTCCGTGCTCAACCCCGCGATGGACCGTCCCGAGGTCTGGGAGCGGCTGCCCCAGATCCGCGTGGAAGAGATGGCCAGGGCCCGCGAGATCCTCGGGATCGAGCAGGAGTTCCTCGGCTTCGTCGACTCCGGGCTGCCCGAGGGCGACCCGCTGCCGCCGCTGCCGGAGGGGTGCTTCGCGCTCGTGCCGCTCGAGGAGGCGGCCGCGCCCCTCGTGGAGCTCATCCGCCGGTTCAAGCCGCAGGTGATCACCACCTACGACGAGCGTGGCGGCTACCCCCACCCCGACCACATCAAGACGCACGAGATCTCGGTGCACGCTTTCGAGGCCGCCGGTGACCCGGACCGGTACCCGGAGCTCGGCGAGCCGTGGCAGCCGAGCAAGCTCTACTACCACATGAGCTTCACGCTGCCCCGGACGAAGGCGCTGCACGAGGCGATCCTGGCCACCGGCGCCGAGTCGCCCTACACCGAGTGGCTGGCCAACTGGGACCCCGCCCGCGACCTGAGCCACCGGGTGACCACGCGGGTGCCGTGCGGTGAGTACTTCGAGGTCCGCGACGCCGCCCTGATCGCGCACGCCACCCAGATCGACCCGCTGGGCCGCTGGTTCGCCTGCCCGATCGACACCCAGCGGGAGATCTGGCCGACCGAGGACTACGAGCTCGCCCGCTCGCTGATCGACGCCCCGACGCCCGAGGACGACCTGTTCGCCGGGCTGCGCAGCGAGGTGGGGGTCCGATGAGCACCGACGTCGTCACCGTTCTCGCCGCCGCGGAGCAGGAGCTGCCGGAGGACATCGGCAAGGCCGGCCCTCTGGGCCTGCTCCTGATCGTCGTCCTCCTCATCGCCGTGGCCCTGCTGGTGAAGTCGATGGCGGGCCACCTGAAGAAGGTGCCCCGCAGCTTCGACCCCCACGACGCCGTGCCCGAGGTGCCGGACACCCCGGCCGAGCTGGTCGATCCCGCACCCGGGGAGGAATTGCTCGACAGCCTGCGCCGGCGGCCACTGGCCATCGAGCCACCCCGGAACGACGGGAGCCGGCCGGAGGGCCCTGCAGCGCAGGGCTGACCCCGGCCGGCCGGTGCGCCTACCAGCGGTGCGCCACGTCGATGACCAGTCGTGGACCGAAGTCGGACTGCGCGACGCCCGGCAGCACCATCACCCGGAACGGCAGTCGCGCCCGGACACCGAGGGCCAGCGTGGTCGAGCCCTCGTACGAGCCGGCCCAGGCGACCTGCCGGAAGGTCCGGTAGCCGCCCACGCCGACGACCTCGCGACGGTCGGCGGGGGTGAACGTGGCGTTGCCGTCGCCGTCGTAGGCCTGCGCCTGCAGGGTGATCTGCAGATCGGCCGCGCCGCGCACGGGCACCGTCCGGCCAGAGCCGTCCTCGACGACGCGGGGCACGTAGCGGACGTCGTAGGAGCCGAAGGTGGTGTCCTGGCCGAGCAGGTCGACCACCAGCCGGTCGTAGCAGGCGTGCCGACCGGAGCGCACGTCCACGACCATGTCCGTGTCGGCGGCCCCCGCGCCGACTTCGGGCAGGGATCCCCACGCGAGGCCGCAGTACGGCGCGGCCTGCGCGGTGGCGGGGAGGGCGGAGGCGGCGAGCGCCACCGTCGCGGTGAGGGTGAGTCGACGGATCCAGTGACGGGACATGACGGGCCTCCTGGTGGGTGTTGTGGCCGCCTGAAGAGTCCCGCCGACACGCCCGCTAGCACCATGGGTCAGCTATGCCCAGCATTGTCGAACCATCGGCGTGTCGATCGGCAACTGTTGACCCGCCCCACCACGCTCGACGGCGCGGCTCCTGGCTCGTGTCGCCAACGGAGTCGTCGACTCACCGTGGGTCGGTTGTCCGCTGAGGGCGCACGGCGGGAGCTGTCCGACGGCCTGACACAGGCATACGGTGTAAGCGTGTAATCACCGCAACCCGGGAGGCTGCCATGCACGCACACCGATTCGCCGACGCAGATCTGGGAGCCGGCTTCCGTCGCGGCCGGGGCCGGGGCCGGGGCCCCGGGGGCCGTGGCCAGGACGTCCCGCCGCCCGTGGAGCGCAGCGAGGTCGCCGGCTGGTTCGCCGGGCGGCTGCCCGACGGCTGGTTCACCGGACCGGTCGAGCTGGTCATCGACCGGGACGAGATCACCGTGGTGGGCACGCTGACCGAGCCCGCCGCCGGTGAGGGCGACCCTGCAGCCGCGCAGGCGGGGCGCATCGCGCGTTTCCGCGAGGACACCCGGCGCGAGCGGATGGCGATCGCGGACGCCGCTCAGCAGCGCTACAACCGTTCGGTGGCCTGGGGTGCCGCCTGCGGGGGCACGCGCGAGCTGTTCACCACCGTGTCGATCCCGGTCATGACCCGGCTGCGGCAGCCCGAGCGGCTGGTGCTGGACACCCTCGTGGACGCCGGGGTCGCGCGGTCCCGGTCGGAGGCGCTGGTCTGGGCGGTACGCCTCGTGGGCCGCAACGCCGAGGACTGGCTGGCCGAGCTCCGGGCCGCGATGGCATCGGTGGAGGAGATCCGGGCCCGGGGGCCGCAGGCCGGCTGATCTGCCAGGCTGCGCTGGTGACCGCGCGCCTGCTGCTGTTGCGCACCGCCTACGGCGACCTCGTCGAGCTGCTGCACGAGGTCGCCGCGGCCGGCGAGGAGTGGTCGCCGACCGCGTGCCGCGGGTGGACGGTGCTGGACCTCGGGTTCCACCTGCTCGGCGACACCCGCCGGGCCCTCGTCGGCCTCAACACCCCGGCGCCCGGCCCTGCGGACCACGACGCCGTGACGTACTGGCGCGGGTGGCGCCCGCCCGGCCCCGGGGACGACGAGGCGCTGCGCCGCACCCGCGCGGTGGCCAGTACCGCCATCGCGTCCGCCGACCTGGCCTCCGCCTACGCCGAGAGCACCGCGGCGGTGCTCGTGACCGCTGCGCGCGTGCCCGCGGGGCAGCTGGTCCGTACGCAGGACCGGGTGATGGAGGTCGACCACGTGCTCTCCACGCTCGTGGTCGAGGCGGCCGTCCACCATCTCGACCTCGTGGCGCACCTGGACCGCCCGGGCCCGGGTGCGGGACCGCTGGCGGAGGTCCGGCGGGTGCTGCAGGGCCTGCTCGGAGGGCCGCTGCCCGCCCGTTGGGACGACGTCACGGCGGCCCGGCGCGGCACCGGCCGGGAGCCGCTGGACGAGGCCGACCTCCGCCAGCTCGGCGCCGCGGCGGAGGCGTTCCCGCTGTTCGGCTGAGCGTGGTCACCGGCCGCTCGCGCCGACCAGGGACACTGGGCCCCGTGCCTGCCAGCTCCGTCCCCGCCGCGACCGACGTCCTGGTGGTGGGGGCGGGCCCGGCCGGCTCCGCGGCCGCGGCCTGGGCCGCACGCGCCGGGCGCGACGTCGTCCTCGCCGACGCCGCCTTCTTCCCCCGCGACAAGACCTGCGGTGACGGCTTGACGCCGCGCGCCATCGCCGAGCTCGACCGGCTCGGGCTGGGGGACTGGTCGCGCAGCCGGGCCCGCAACCGCGGCCTGCGGGCGGCCGGCTTCGGGCGCGAGTGGCAGCTGCCCTGGCCCGGTGGCGACCTCCCCGACCACGGCAGCGCGGTGCCGCGCACCGAGCTGGACGCGCGGATCCGGCAGGTGGCCCTGGACGCCGGCGCGACCGCGGTGGACAGCGCCCGGGCCATCGACGTCGAACGGGACGGCGACCGGGTGCGGGCCGTCGTCTTCGAGCACCCCGACGGCGAACGGTCGACGGTCACCTGCCGGCGGCTCGTCGTCGCCGACGGCGTCCGGTCCCCGCTGGGCCGGGTCCTCGGCCGCGAGTGGCACCGCGACACCGCCTACGGGGTGGCCGCCCGCGGCTACGTGCGCTCGAGCCGCAGCGACGACGAGTGGATCTCCTCGCACCTGGAGCTGCGCGGGGTCGAGGGCGACCTGCTCTCCGGCTACGGCTGGATCTTCCCGCTCGGGGCAGAGGCCGGTGAGGTGAACATCGGCGTCGGCACGCTGGCGACGGCCCGCCGGCCCGCGGGGGTGCAGCTCAAGCCGCTGCTGGAGAACTACACCGACGCCCGCCGCGGCGAGTGGGGGATCGAGGGCGACGTCCGGCTGCCGGCCTCGGCGCTGCTCCCGATGGGCGGTGCGGTGTCGGGCGTGGCCGGGCGCAACTGGGCGCTGATCGGTGACGCGGCCGGCTGCGTGAACCCGCTCAACGGCGAGGGGATCGACTACGGCCTGGAGACCGGGCGGTCCGTCGCGGCGCTGCTCGACGAACCCGACTGGTCGACGGCGTGGCCGGCCACCCTGCGGCGGCACTACGGCGAGGCGTTCTCCATCGCCCGGCGGCTGGCGGGGCTGCTCACGATCCCGCGCTTCCTGCCCGCCGCCGGACCGGTGGGGATGCGCTCCCGGCCGTTGATGACGGTGGCGCTGCGCGTGATGGGGAACCTGGTCACCGACTCCGACCGCGACCTCACCGCCCGGCTGTGGCGGACCGCCGGCCGGCTCTCGGTGCGGCTGGACGACCGCCCGCCCTTCAGCTGAACCCCACCGCGCGACACGGCCGGTGCCGGTGTACGTGCACTACTGCGCAATGAGCAGTACTGTGCACGCCACCGACCCGGAGGTGTGCATGGACACGACGCAGCTGCTCAAAGGCGTGCTGGACCTCGCCGTCCTGGCCGTCCTCGACGACGAGGACGGCTACGGCTACGACGTGGTCCGTCGGCTGCGCGCTGCGGGGCTCGACGACGTGGCGGACGCCTCGGTCTACGGCACTCTGCGCCGGCTGTTCGCCGCCGGGCACCTGACGTCCTACGTCCTCCCGTCCGTGGAGGGTCCGCACCGCAAGTACTACGGCCTGAACGCATCGGGGCGCGCCGAGCTCGAGAGCTCGACGAAGACCTGGTCGGGGTTCGCCGACACGATGGCGGCCCTCCTGGCCGCTCGGAAGGAGGTGGCGGCATGACCGCTCCGCAGCAGGCCGAGCCGGACGTCGAGGTGCGGGCCTACGCCCGCCAGGTGCGCGCCGCGCTGGCCGACGTCCCCGCCGAGCGGCTGACCGAGCTGCTCGACGACCTGGAGGAGCACCTGGTGGAGGTGGCCGCCGAGGGGGGTGAGCCCCTCGCCGTCCGCCTGGGCCCGCCGGCGGAGTACGCCGCCGAGCTGCGCCACGCGGCCGGTCTTGCCGAGCCGCAGGGGCAGGCATCCCCGGTCGAGCCCTCCTGGCGCACCGATCTCTCCTCCCGCCTGGACGCGGTGTACGCGTCCCCGCAGTACGCGGCGGTGCGCGACTTCCTGCCCGAGCTGCGCCCGGCCTGGTGGGTGCTGCGCGCCTGGGCACCGTTGGTCGCCGTCGACGCCGTCCTCTTCGGCGGTACGTCGTTCCCGGTGCCCTCGCTGGGCCTCAGCCCGCTCGTCGGGCTGGTGCTCACCGGGGCGGCGATCACCTGGTCGGTACGGCGTGGTCTGCGCGTGCGCCGCGACCCGGCTCTCGCCGACCCGCGCCTGTCGGTCGCGGTGAACGGGGCGCTCGCGGTGCTCGCGCTCGTCGCCCTCGTCGCGATCGGCAACCAGCCGGATCCGGCCATCGCGTACTCCTACTCCGAGCCGGGCCCCACGTCGCTGGCGCACGACGACGGGGCGCCGATCACCAACATCCACCCGTACTCCTCGGCCGGGGAGCCGCTGGAGGGTGTGCTGCTCTACGACCAGGACGGCCGGCCGATCGACAACCTGGCCACGTACACGACCGACGGCCCGTACCCGTCCGAGGGCAGGGAGGTCCAGCGGCTCGACACGGACCCGCCGGCACCGGCCAACGCGTTCCCGCAGGAGCAGCGGGTCCTCACCTACGACGACTCGGGCAATCCGGTGTGGACCACCCCGGGTACGGAGACGCCGACTCCCGACATCCCCTCCACGCCCGCCGAGCCGTCGGCGCCCGCGGCGCCGTCCACATCGCCGAGCCCGGTGCCCGGGGCCCCGGTGGAGCCGTTCCCGGGACCCTCGGTCCCGCCGCTCCCGGGTCCGGCGCCCGAGCCGTTCCCCGGTCCGGCGGTGGAGCCCGCCCCGTGAGGGGCGCCGGTCAGGTGAACGGGGAGTTGTACATCGCGAAGTAGACGGCGATGTAGTGGCAGATCGCCGCGACGACGGTCATCGCGTGGAAGACCTCGTGGTAGCCGAAGGTGCCCGGCCAGGGGTTGGGCTTCTTGATGCCGTACGCGACCCCGCCGAGGGTGTACAGCACGCCGCCGACCGCCAGCAGCACCAGGGAGGTGACGCCGGCGAAGTGCAGGATGTCGGTCAGGACGAAGACCGCGACCCAGCCCAGGGCGATGTAGAGCGGCACACCGACCCAGCGCGGCGCCGTCGGCCAGGTCATCTTCAGCGTCACCCCGGCGAGCGCGCCGATCCAGACGACGGCCAGCACCCAGAAGCCCGTGACTTCGTCGACGGCGAGCAACGCGAACGGCGTGTAGGTACCGGCGATGAACAGGAAGATCATCGAGTGGTCGAGCCGCTTCATGATCCGCCAGCCGCGCGGTGACCAGCGGCGGCGGTGGTAGAGAGCGCTCACGCCGAACAGCCCGCAGATGGTCAGGCAGTAGACGGTGACCGACAGGCCGGCGCGCACGCTCTCCACGTAGGCGAGCGGGACCAGCACGGCCCCGGCGACGATGGCGCCGAAGAACGAGAACAGGTGCAGCCAGCCGCGCATGCGCGGACGGGTGTCGGGGTGGGTCCAGTCCTTGTCGGCGAAGTCCTCGGCGGTCCACGCGCGGTCGACGTGCTCGCCCTCCTCGAGGACGGCGGTGACGGCCTCCTGGCGCGGTGCCTCGATCTCGGCGCTGTCGACCTCCACCCGGACGGGCTCGCGTGCGGATCGGTCGGGAAGGCTCATGCCCCGAGGTTAAGGAGCCGTGGCTTCGGCGTCATCCGCACCGCCTGTGAGCTTCCTGCCAGGCACGCGGTGCCGGCTTCTGCCGGGCGCACGGGCGGGGCCTAGGGTGACGCCCGTGGGGGTGCGGCGGAGTGTCCGGGAGGCACTGACCCGCGTCTACGAACGCCGGCTGGCCCGTGCCCTGGTCGGGGCCGACGTGCCGCGCCACGTCGGCGTGATCATGGACGGCAACCGGCGCTGGGCCCGCTCGATCGGGCTGGAGGACGTCGCGCACGGCCACCGTCGGGGCGCCAGCAAGATCGTCGACCTGCTGGGCTGGTGCGACGACGCCGGCGTGCAGGTGGTCACCCTGTTCATGCTGTCCACGGACAACCTGCGCCGTCCCGAGCCCGAGCTCAGCGCGCTGCTGCGGATCATCGAGGACGTCGCCGTCGACCTGTCCGGCCCCGGCCGCCGGTGGAAGGTCAACTCCATGGGGGCGTCCGAGGTGCTCCCGCCGGAGACCGTCGCCGTCCTCAAGCAGGCCGAGGAGGACACCCGGGACCGCCCGGGGGCGACGGTGAACCTGGCCGTCGGGTACGGCGGACGGCGGGAGATCGCCGACGCGGTGCGCTCTCTGCTGGCCGAGCACGCCGCCCGCGGCACCTCCCTGGAAGACCTCGTCGAGGTGCTGGAGGTCGAGCACATCGCGGAGCACCTCTACACCCGGGGCCAGCCCGACTGTGACCTGGTGATCCGCACCAGCGGCGAGCAGCGCATGTCCGGCTTCCTGCTGTGGCAGACGGCGAACGCCGAGTTCCACTTCACCGACGTCTACTGGCCCGACTTCCGCCGGGTCGATTTCCTGCGCGCGCTGCGCGACTACTCCGCCCGGCACCGCCGCTTCGGCGAGTAGCCGGCGGCTGGAAGACTGCGCGCATGACCGCCGGAGCCCTCGACCTCCCCGCCGAGTACGTGCGGCTGGGACTGCGCTTCGACCGGCTCGAGCCCGGTTTCGTCGATGCCTACACCGGTGATCCGCGGACCCGAGCGCAGGTGCAGGACGAGCCCGCACCCACCCCGCAGCAGTTGCGCGACCGCGCCCGCGACCTCCTCCGCGAGCTCGACGCCGCCGGTCTCGCCGCCGACCGGACGGAGTTCCTGCGCGGTCAGCTGACCGGCCTGGAGTGCAGCGCCCGGAAGCTGAGCGGCGAGCCGGTGGGTTTCGTCGAGGAGGTGTCCTGCTACTTCCAGGTGGGCGTGACGCTGGGCGACGAGGCCGACTACGCCGCAGCGCACGCCGAACTGGACGCGCTGCTGCCCGGGGGTGGGTCGCTGACCGAGCGGTACGCCGCCCACCGGCGCCGGGAGGAGTGCCCGCCGGACCGGCTCGAGGCCGCCGTCCACGCGCTGTCCAGCGCACTGCGCGACCGGGTGCGGGGGCAGTACGGGCTGCCGGAGGTGGAGACCGTCCGCTACGAGGTGGTCACCGACAAGCCGTGGTCGGGCTTCAACTACTACGAGGGCGGCTACCGGTCGCGCGTCGCGATCAACGCCGACCTCCCGCACCGGCTCTCCCAGCTGGCGCACCTCGTCGCGCACGAGTCCTACCCGGGCCACCACACCGAGCACTGCCGCAAGGAACGCGGGCTGGTCGAGCGGTCCGGCCGGGCCGAGCACACCGTCTTCCTCGTCAACACCCCCGAGTGCCTCATGGCCGAGGGGCTGGCCGACCTCGGCGTGGAGGCCGCGATCGGCGACGGGTGGGGGTCGTGGGGGGCGGAGATCCTCGGGGACCTCGGGCTCCGGTTCGACGGTGACCTGGCCGAGCGGATCGCCGCCGCGGCGGCGCCGCTCAACCGCGTGCGGCAGGACGCGGCCATCCTGCTGCACGACCGCGGTGCCGACGCCGACGAGGTGGCCGCCTACCTGCAGCGCTGGTCGCTGGTCGCCGGCGACCGCGCCCGCCAGCAGATCCGCTTCCTCACCGACCCGCTGTGGCGCGCGTACATCTCGACCTACGTCGAGGGCTACGGGCTGCTGTCGCGGTGGCTGGACGCCCGGCCGGCCGACCAGCCCGTCGCCGACCGCTTCCTCCGGCTGCTCGACGAGCCGCTGACCCCGGCCGCCGTCGCCGGCGAGCTCGCGGCGGCCTGAGCGCCGTGCCCCGCCGCGACCCGCAGCGCGCCCGGGTGCTCGGGCTGTGGACGGCGGGCTGGCTGGCCGTCTTCCTCGTCGTCGGCATGCTGTGGCTGGGGGAGCCGTCGGTGCAGTGGCCGGTGCTGGCCGTACCCCTGCTGTGGGCGCTGCTCGCCCTCCGTCCGCGGCGGCGCGGGGCGACCGTCGACGACGGGTACGACGAGGAGCCCGGTTACTGGGACGACGACGACTGGGCCGACGACGATGCCGCGCCCCCTCATCGGGACGCGCCACCCGGTCCCCGCCCGGCGGAACGCACCGACACCGTGGAACGCCCCGCGCTGCGCCGTCCCTCCGGGTACGACGAGTGGGACGGCCGCCGGCGCGGCTGACCGGGGCGGGCCGACCACCCCGCTCCGGAGGGTGGGATGGGCGTGGCAGATGTGACCCCTCCAGGTGAACGTTGTGTTCCCTTCGGGGTGGTCGCGGAGCTTTCGTCGTAGGTCGGTCCTACCGTCGCAGGTGTTCGGCCCGGAGTTGCCCGGGCCGTGCACGGGAGGCCCGGTTGGTGCTGACGAGTTCGTCGACCAGGGGGGCCGGCACCCGGCCTCCGAGCCGGGGCCCGGCCGCCACTGAGACGGGGCGCGCTGTGCGCCCCACGGGAGCCGACACGTGAATCCTCGCCGCACGTACGTCCTCGACACCTCCGTCCTGCTGTCGGACCCCGGCGCCCTGCTGCGGTTCGGCGACTCCGACGTGGTGCTCCCGCTCGTCGTCATCGGTGAGCTCGAGGGCAAGCGGGACCACCCCGAACTGGGCTGGTTCGCCCGACAGTCGCTGCGCATGCTCGACGACCTGCGCGTCCGCCACGGCCGGCTCGACGCCCCGGTGCCGGTGGGGGAGGCCGGCGGCACCCTGCACGTGGAGCTCAACCACAGTGACCCGTCGGTCCTGCCGGCCGGCTTCCGCAACGACAGCAACGACAGCCGGATCATGGTCGTCGCGCTCAACCTCCGCGCCGAGGGCCGGGACGTCTGCCTCATCACCAAGGACGTGCCGCTGCGGGTGAAGGCGGCCGCGGTCGGACTGGCGACCGACGAGTACCGGGTGCACGACGCCGTCGACACCGGCTGGACCGGGATGGCGGAGATCTCGGTCGACGACGCCGAGATCGACGAGCTGTACGAGAGCGGCCAGGCCTTCCTGCCTGCGGCCGCGGAGCTGCCCACCCACACCGGGCTGGTGCTGCTGTCCTCGCGCGGGTCGGCGCTGGGCCGGGTGCTGCCGGACAAGCACGTGCGGCTGGTGCGCGGCGACCGCGAGGCGTTCGGGCTGCACGGCCGCTCCGCCGAGCAGCGGGTGGCCCTCGACCTCCTCCTCGACCCGGAGATCGGCATCGTCTCCCTCGGCGGGCGCGCGGGCACCGGCAAGTCGGCGCTGGCCCTCTGCGCGGGGCTGGAGTCGGTGATGGAGCGCCGGGCGCACAAGAAGGTGGTCATCTTCCGGCCGCTGTACGCCGTCGGTGGCCAGGAGCTGGGCTACCTGCCCGGCAGCGAGAACGAGAAGATGTCGCCTTGGGCGCAGGCGGTCTACGACACCCTGGGCGCGCTGGTCTCGCCCGCCGTGCTGGACGAGATCGCCGACCGCGGGCTCATCGAGGTGCTGCCGCTCACGCACATCCGGGGGCGGTCGCTGCACGACTCCTTCGTCATCGTCGACGAGGCGCAGTCCCTGGAGCGCGGCGTGCTGCTGACCGTGCTGTCCAGGCTGGGTGCCGGCTCGCGGGTGGTGCTCACCCACGACGTCGCCCAGCGCGACAACCTGCGGGTGGGTCGGCACGACGGCATCGCGGCGGTGGTGGAGAACCTCAAGGGGCACCCGCTGTTCGCCCACATGACGCTGACCCGCTCGGAGCGCTCGCCGATCGCGGCGCTGGTCACCGAGATGCTGGAGGACCTCCCGCTCTGACCCCGCCTCCGGCCGGTGCGGTCTTCCTCGCGCTCATGGGGTTCTGCAGGACCCCATGAGCGCGAGGAACACCCCAGGAGTGGGCTAGCGCCGGGCCCGGTCCAGCGCCCTGCGCACGCGTGCGGCCAACCGGTGGCCCGTAACCAGGTCGGCCCACACCCATCGCGTCACGCCCCACCCCTCGTCCCGGACGGCGTCCTCGCGGCGCTTCTCCGCGAACACGGCGTCGCCGGGTTCCTGGCCCGGGCGCAGGAGCCGGCCGTACTTCACCCGCCCGTCGAACTCGCCGAGCAGGCCGTGCTCCTCCCACGCGAAGTCGGTCCGCGCGACCAGGAGGCCGTCCCCGCCGCGGACCTCGAACGGCAGCGACGAGGGACCCACGCCCCAGCGGTGCAGCAGGACGCGGCTGCGCGACTCGCCGACGCTCTCGCTGCGACCGTCCGCGAAGTCGACCGCCCGTGCCGCCGCTCGACTGCCGGGTGCCCCAGCGAGGTCGAAGAGCCGTTCGCGGAGGACGTCGCGGTGCAGCCGCCCCTGGTGCAGGGCCGCGTCCAGGGCGACGACCGCCGCCTCGTGCGGAAGTGACCGCGCCAGGTCGAGGGCCGTGCGCGCGAGGGAGGTGACCGCGAGTCCGTCGACCTCATCGATCTCGTCGTCCCGGAGGCGGGCGACGTGGCACCGCAGAACCCGAGCCGTGTCGTTCGAGGCGGCCGGGCGACGGGTGACGTGCACCCGGTCCAGCGGACGTCCCAGAGCGGGAGCCCGTGCAGCACCGCCGCCGACTGGTGGCTCACCACGGCGCTCAGCCGGAGGCCGGCGAGCGTGGCGCGGACGAGCAGGCGGTGACGCTCGGCGGGATCCTCGGAGCACCCGTCCCGGACGGCGTTGCGGCGCAGGTGGAGGGATGGTCGCGGGTCGGAGGTCGTCACCCGGACACGCTGGCCCGCCACCGGTCACCCGGGCCCCAGCGACGCCGGCCGGTGGACTGGGGTCGTGCCTGTGGACACCCGAGAAGGTGGCGATCCGGGCGCCGGAGCCACCCCGGTGCCGGGTCAGGCGGCGGGTTCGTCCTCGCGAGCCGGCCGCTCGGGGCGCTTGGGCCCGCTCGTCGCGCCGGCCGGCGTCCGCGGAGCACTCGCCATCCGGAGCAGCGCCACCGCACCCCAGCCCGCGGCCAGGCACCACGGCAGCCGCACCATCACCTCGTCGGCGCTGAGATCACCCCGGAGCCCGAGCGCGAGCACCGGGAGAGCCAGCACGAACCCGACGAGGAGCACGTCCCAGCGCAACGGGTTCATGCGGGTGCGCTCTCCAGCCGCTCGCAGAGGACCGAGGCCCACCGGTGCGGGGTGGCGCGCAGGCCGTCGACGACGGCGACCGGAGCGGCCAGGTCGGCCAGGACGACGGCCGGGTCGGCGGACAGGTCGGTGTCCTGCACGATCAGCGCGTCGACGCGGGCCAGGCCCTCGAGCCAGTGCTCGATGTCCTCCGGCTTGCGGGTCGCCTCGACGACCGCCCACACCGCGACCGGTGTCCAGATGGCCAGCATCTGCGCCATCCAGTACGCGTCGGAGCGCAGGGGCGCGTCCACGGCGACGATCGTGACGCTGCCGGAGGCGGCGGCGTCCTGCCGACGGCGCAGCGCGGCGTCGATCGTGCTCATCCGGCTGGTCTCGGGGGAGAGGCCGACCAGGTCACCGCGGGTGGCCCACTGCACCCGGTCGGGGTCCAGCCGCATGGTCGCGGCCAGCGAGCGCGCCGCGCGCAGGGTCTCGACGCCCGGACCCACGACGAACAGCACGTCCCCGGCGCCGCTCGGCAGCTCGGGAGCCTCCGGCAGTCGCTGCCCGAGTACGCGGGTGAGCGCGGCGTAGATGCCGTCGGCCGCGACATCCGCGGTGAAGGCAGGGCCGAGCAGGTCGGCGGGGACGCCGAGCGCGGACAGCCGCGAGACGACCTCGGCCGGCGTGCTCGGCGGCGCGATGCGCACCCGCGAGGGGCGCGCGGAAACAGCGGCGGGCAGCTCCGGTGCGTCCAGCAGCCCGGAGCCGTCGGCCTCGATCAGGTCCGCGAGGTCGGCGAGCTCCGGCATGTCCGGCGTCTCGGGCGCGGCCATCAGGGGACCGACGGGCAGCCGGGTCACGGTGGCCAGCAGCTCGGGCGTGCGGGAGGACGCCGGGACGTCGTCGGCACCGCGGGTGGCGGGCGAGGCTGCACCCGACGATGCGGTCGGCGGCGTGGCCGGGACGCGGGACTGCGACGGCGGCACGGGCGGCCGGCCGGTCCGTGGGGGGACGGGCGGCAGCCCGCGGCCCCGGGACGGCGATCCGGGAAGCAGGGACAGCGGCGGCATGACGGTGGTCTCGTCCATCGTCATCGACCGGCCGACGGGCGCGGGGTCGCTCGCGGTGCGGGCCAGCACGGGCGCGACCTCGAGCTCCGCGGCGGCCACCGTGGTCTCGGCGACCGTGGTCTCGGCGACGGCGGTCTCGGCGACCGCGGTCTCCGGGACAGCGGTCTCCGCGACGGCGGCCTCGGTGCTGCCGGCCCCGTCCAGGTCGGTGCCGGTCTCGGCGGGGGCCGCGACGTCCGTCTCGGCCACCTGCTCGGGAGCGGTGGTGGCCGGCGCGGGCGCGCCGAAGAGCGAGGTGCCGGCGAGTGGCTCCTCAGCCGGGGTCGACGGCGTCTCGGCAGCGGGGGTCGGCCGGGCATGCGCCACCTCCGCCCGGATCGGCGCATCCGGCTCGTCGGCAGGAGCGACGACCGCCGGTGCCGCGATGACCTCGCCCCACAGCCCGGTGGAGAGCGACGGGACGGCGGCGGGCGTGGCCGGAGCCGTTGCCGGTGCCGGTGCCGGTGCCGGTGCCGGTGCCGCGGGAGTCGGCACGGGGCCGAAGAGGTCGGTAACCGCGGCGACCTCGGCGACGGGCTCGGGGGCCACGTCCACGGCGGGTCCGGTCTCGGGTGCCGCCGGGGCGGGCTCCGTCGCCAGGACGGCGGCGGGCTCGACCGGAGCGGTCTGCGGCGCATCGCCGGCGACCACCCTGCGCAGGATGCCGGCCAGCGCGTCGTCGGAGTGTCCCTCGGCCAGGGCCGCGCGCAGCACCTCGGCGATCGCCTCCTCCCGCGAGACCGGCGTCGAGCTGGCCGCGGGCGGCTCCTCGACCGGCGTCCGACCGGAGGACGCCTCGCCGGCGTCCGACCCGGTGAGGAGGGAGTCGGCGGAGGGCTCGCGGACGACGGCCTCGCGCACGAGCGGCTCCCGGACCACGGCATCGCGGACGAAGGACTCCTCCGCGAACGCCTCGGTGGAGAAGGCCTCGGTGGAGAAGGCCTCGTCCGTGAGGGCCTCGTGCGCGAACGACTCGGTCGTGAACGCCTCGTCGGCGAATGCGAGCTCGTCCGCCCACGAGGCGGATCCCGTCCGCTCGTCGACCGACGTGGAGGGCGGCGCGATGACCTGGTCTCCCACCGTTTCCTCCTTCTGGCGGGTCGTACGCGACCACACCGCTGGCTTCGTTGGTTCGACTTCCACTGCGGGGGAGGCCTCGGGCTCGGGATCCGGCACGGCCCGCTCGGCCGCGGACCGCGTCCCGTCGGCGGTCTCCAGTGCCTCGCGCACCGCGTGCTGCACGTCGCGGTCGCCGGCCACCATCCGCGCGAGCGCGGCGGTGAAGGGCGAGGGCGCGTCACCCGCCTCGTCGTCGGCAGCCGCCTCGTCCGCCAGGGGCGGCGGCGAGGTCTCCCGCGTGGCGCGCGGGAAGCTGGCGAGCGAGACACCGGGTCGGGGTGTGACTTCCGGGGCTCCGGCCCGCGGGGCCGGGGCCGGCGTGCTCCGCCGCGGCTCGGCCGGCGTGCCGGCCATGCCCAGGAGTCCGGCGAGCTCGTCGACGCGCTCGTCGTCGGCGGGCCGGGACCGGGGGGCCGGCACCTCGGTACGACGGGCGGCCGTGGCGGTGGCGCCCGCGGTGGCGGTGGCGCGGACGTCGTTCCGGGCCGCCGCAGCGACGGGCCGGGCTGCCTCGGCGGCCCACGCGGCAGCGCCGTTGCGCGGGGGTGCCGTACGCGCCCGGGCCGGTGCGGCCGAGGCCAGCGGCGAGCCGAAGGCGGCCAGCGATCCGGTGTCGGGGTCCTCGGTCAGTGCGCCGGCGGGCCGGGCGGGGACGGCCACGGGCAGGCCCGGGACGCCGTACGGGTCGGGTGCGACCTCGGCGACGTAGCGCTCGGTCGCGAAGAACCCGAGCACCCCGCCCGAGCGGACGCGACGGACCCCGACGACGCGGGCGGCCGGGCCGAACTGCTCCCGCGCGGCCGCGATGGCGTCGTCGCGGGTGGCAGCCTCAACGGATCGCAACGGCACCGCTCACCACTCCCAGCGACTCGATCTGTGCGGTCCGGGAGACCTCGGCGTACGAGATCACCGGAAGGCGGGGCAGGACCTGGCGCATCAGCCGGGCCAGCGCGGACCTGACCTGCGGCGAGCAGACGAGCACGGGCGACAGGCCCTGGCGCTCGGCGTCCTCCAGCAGTCCGCTGCACCCGACGACCAGGGCGTCGACGGCGCCGGCGTCCAGGGCCAGCACGGCACCGCCCTCGGTCTGCCGGACCGACTCCAGGAGCCGCTGCTCGAAGGCGGGCTCGAGGGTGAAGACGTGCAGTCGCTCGTCGGGGGTCACGTACGGGTGGCTGATCGCCGAGCCGAGTGCGGAGCGGGCGGCCTCGACCAGTCCGTCGAGGTCGGTCGACTGCTTCGCACGCACAGAGAGTGCCTCGAAGATGCGGACCAGGTCCCGGATCGACACACCCTCTTCGAGCAACGCGTGCAACACGCGTTGCACCTCTCCCAGGGTGAGCAGCGCGGGGGTCAGTTCCTCGACGACGACGGGGTGCGTCCGGCGGATCATCTCCACGAGCAGGCGCACGTCCTCGCGTCCGAGCAGGTCCGCGGCGTTCTGGCGGACGACCTCGGCCAGGTGCGTGGTGATGACCGAGGAGCGATCGACGACGGTGGCGCCGGCCATCTCGGCGGCGCGCTGGAGCTCGACCGGGACCCACTTGGCGGCCAGCCCGAACACCGGCTCTCGGGTGGCCTTGCCCGGCAGCCCCTCGAGGTTGTCGCCGATCGCGAGCACGGTGCCGGCGGGGGAGATGCCCTTGGCCGCGGGGACGCCGTTGAGCCAGATGACGTACTGGGACCCCTGCAGATCCAGGTTGTCGCGGGTGCGCACCAGCGGGATGACCAGGCCGGTCTCCATGGCCACCTTGCGGCGCAGCGCCTTGACGCGGTCGAGCAGGTCGCCGCCGCGCGCGGTGTCGACCAGCTCCACCAGGTCGTAGGCCACCTCGAGCTCCAGCGGGTCCACTCGCATCTTCTCGACGATCGCCTCGTGCGAGTCCGGCTGCGGCTCGGCCTCGGCGGCGGCTGCCGCGGCCTCGGCCTCCTCGTCGATCTCCGGCGCGTCGGTCATGCGGGTGGACAGGATGAGGAAGAGCCCGCCGACGAGCAGGAACGGCAGCTTCGGGAGGCCGGGGATCAGGCAGAGGGCGAGGGCGGCGCCGCCGGCGATCTGGACCGGCTGCTTGAACCGGCCCAGCTGGGCGATCAGGTCGGTGCCCATGTCGCCCTCGGTGGCCGACCGGGTCACGATGATGCCGGTCGCGGTGGACATCAGAAGCGCCGGGATCATGGAGACCAGGCCGTCGCCGACGGTCAGCAGCGAGTAGGTGGAGACCGCCTCGGCGGGGGCAAGACCGCGCTGCATGACCCCGATCGCGAACCCGCCGATCAGGTTCACCAGCGTGACGATGATGCCGGCGATGGCGTCGCCCTTGACGAACTTCGACGCACCGTCCATCGAGCCGTAGAAGTCGGCCTCGGCGGTGACCTCGTGGCGGCGCTTGCGCGCCTGGTCCTCGTTGATCAGCCCGGCGTTGAGGTCGGCGTCGATCGCCATCTGCTTGCCGGGCATCGCGTCGAGGGTGAAGCGGGCGCCGACCTCGGCCACGCGGCCGGCACCGTTGGTGATGACGACGAACTGCACCACGGTGAGGATCACGAAGATCACCAGGCCGACGACCAGCGAGCCGGCGATGACGATGTGGCCGAAGGCCTCGATCACCTTGCCGGCGTAGCCGTCGGTGAGCACCAGCCGCGTCGAGGAGACGTTCAGGGCCAGCCGGAACAGCGTCGCGATGAGCAGCAGCGAGGGGAAGACCGCGAAGTCCAGCGGGCGCCGGATCTGCATGGCCACCAGCAGGATGAGCAACGAGAGCGCGAGGTTCAGCCCGATGAGCAGGTCCATCAGGGCGGCCGGCATGGGCACGACCAGCATGAGCACGATCGCGACGACGCCGACGGGCACGGCGGCCTTGGCGATGCCCTTCACGCGCCCACCGCCAGGGATGCGGGTGCGGACGACGGGGGCTGGCTCACGTCTGTCTTCATCGGCAGGCGCGGGTGCCCCCGGTACCGCCCAGCAGGTGGACTACGCGGCGACGCGGCGTCGTCCCGCCTTGGGCAGGTCGGTGGTGTCCGGCGCCTCGAAGCCGGGACGGTGCAGGCCGCCGCGCACGCCGCGCGCACCCAGGTGCATGACGAACGCCAGCACCCGCGCGACCGCGGTGAACAGCTGCGGCGGCACCTCCTGCCCGAGCTCGCAGGAGGCGTGCAGCGCACGGGCCAGGGGGATGTCCTGGACCATCGGCACCCGGGCCTCCGCGGCGATCTCGCGGAGCCTGGCCGCGACCTCGCCGGCACCCTTGGCCACCACCCTGGGTGCGCCCTTCGCGGCCTCGTACTTGAGGGCCACGGCGACGTGCGTGGGGTTGACCAGGAGCACGTCGGCCTCGGTGACCTCGGCCATCATCCGGTTCCGCGACATGGCCAGGGCCACGCCCTTGCGCTGGGCCTTCATGTACGGGTCACCCTCGGCCTGCTTGTGCTCCTGGGTGATCTCGTACTTGCTCATCTTGAGCTGCTTCATCATCTTCTGGCGGACGACGACGTAGTCCGCGACGGCGATGACCAGGCCGGTCACGGCGACCACGCGGAACATGAGGATCGCCGAGTCGACGAAGACGTCGATGACCGCCGACAGCGGCAGCGCCCCGGCCCCGGAGACCAGCGTCTGCGCCCGGTCGCTGGTGATGACGACGACCGCCCCGAGCGACACCGTCTTGATGATCGCCTTGACCACCTCCCAGAGACCCTGGGTGCCGAACATGCGCTTCAGCCCGGTGGCGGGGTTGAACTTCTTCAGCGTCGGCTTCATCCCCTTGGTGGCGAACGTGACGCCACCCTGGGAGGCCGAGGCCAGGACGCCGACGACCATGAGCGCCAGGGCCAGGGGCAGCACCGTGGTGAGGAACGCGGCCAGGGCCTGCCCGAGCAGGGCAGCGATCGCGGACGTCTCGGGCTGGGCGGCCACGGCCTTGATCTGCAGGAACAGCTTCTGCACCTCGGCGAAGCCCTTGCTCGCGATCATCGGCAGCAGGACGCTGGCCGCCGCCATGCCCAGCCAGGTACCGAGCTCCTGCGTGCGGGGGATCTGCCCTTCCTTGCGCGCCTTCTTCAGGCGCTGGGGAGTGGGCTTCTCGGTCTTCTCACCGCCGGGACCGTCCTTGGCCACCGGTCAGCCGCTCCGCAGCGAGGTCATGGCCTGCACCCCGTGCTCGAGCAGCCCGTCCAGCGCCGACGGCAGCAGCGGGAAGGTGAGACCGAGCATGAACAGCGTCAGCATGATCTTCACCGGGAAGCCGAACGAGAAGATGTTGAGCGCGGGCGCGGCCCGGCTCAGCAGCGCGAGCGCCACGTCGGCCAGCAGCAGCACGGCGACCATCGGACCGGCGATCTGCAGGGCGGCCAGGAACATCATCGACACGGCCTGGATCAGCACCGCGCCCAGCTGGTCCACGGGGACCTCGCCGCCGACGGGCAGCCCCTCGTACGAGGTCGCGAACCCCTTGACCATGAGCAGGTGGCCGCCGCTGGTGAACAGCAGGGTGACCGCCAGCAGGTAGTGCAGCCGGCCGATCGCGGCGTTCTGCGTCATCGACAGCGGGTCGTAGGCCGGCTGCAGGGAGAAGCCGCCGGTCACGTCGATGAGGTCACCGGCCATCTGGACGGCGGTGAAGAGGACCTGCACGACGAAGCCCAGTGCCGCCCCGATGATCGCCTCGGTGACTGCCGCGACGACGAGGAAGCCCGCCGTCGGCTCGGGCAGCGACGGGGCGATCTGCGTCGACAGGAGCAGGGACAGGGACATCGCCAGCGCGCCCTTGACCGGCGCCGGGATGGTCTTGGAGCTGAACGGCGGGGCGAGCATCACGAACCCGGCCGCCCGGGCGGTGCCGAGGAGCAGGGCGGCCAGGGTGACGGCGGGGACCGAGAGGTCCATGGCTCAGGTCCGGTCGAGCAGTCGGGGCAGCTGGTCGAACAGGTGGTGGGTGAAGTCCACCAGCGAGGCCAGGACCCAGTTCCCCGTGATCAGCAGCGCGACGGCGACCGCGATCATCTTGGGGACGAAGG
Organism: Blastococcus aurantiacus; assembly: GCF_900102425.1. Taxonomy (GTDB): domain Bacteria; phylum Actinomycetota; class Actinomycetes; order Mycobacteriales; family Geodermatophilaceae; genus Blastococcus; species Blastococcus aurantiacus. The sequence continues at coordinate 439,641 of NZ_FNBT01000002.1, read as the reverse complement.
ACAGCGTCGGCTCCTGGATCTGCGTCGCTGCCTGGAACAGCGAGATCACGAAGCCCACCAGCAGCGCCGTCAGCAGGATCGGGGCGGCGACCTTGGCCGCGACCATCATCGTCTCGGTCGCGATCTCGGTGACGTCTGCGTCACTCATCCTCAGCCACCCCCGTACGAGCCGACGAGCGCGGTGGTGATCAGCGACCAGCCGTCGACCACGACGAACAGCAGCAGCTTGAAGGGCAGCGACACGATGGTCGGCGGGACCATCATCATGCCCATCGACATGAGCGAGGCGCTGACCAGCATGTCGAGCACCAGGAACGGGATGAAGATGACCAGCCCGATGATGAAGGCGCTCTTGAGCTCGGAGAGCACGAAGGCCGGGATCAGCGTGGTCATGCTGACCGCGCCGGCGTCCGCCGGTGCCTCCTCGCCGGAGAGCCCGATCATCAGCTTCAGCTCGTCCTCGCGGGTGTTGCCCAGCAGGAACTCGCGCAGCGGGACGACGCCGGCGTCGTAGGCCTGGGAGGTCGACAACGCGCCGTCCATGTACGGCTGGACCGCGACCTCGTTGATGTCACCGAAGACCGGGCCCATCACGAACAGCGTGAGGAACAGCGCCAGGCCGGTGAGCACCTGGTTCGGGGGCGACGTCGGCAGCCCGAGGGCGTTCCGGGTGATGCCGAGGACGACGATGATCTTGGTGAAGGAGGTGGCCAGCAGCAGCACCGACGGCGCCACCGACAGGACGGTGATCGCCAGGATCAGCGTGATCGACGTGCTCGCGGAGCCGCCACCGATGGAGATGTCGACGCCGCCGTCGGCCCCGCCGATGCCCGGGACGACCGGATCGGTGGGCGCGGTGGGCGCGGTCGGGGCGGTGGGTGCCGCGGCGGCCGGGCCGGCCAGCAGCACGGCAGCCACGGCCGACAACAGCGTCAGCAGCAGCACCACCGTCGCGCGCCGCCGGGCGCCCGCGGCGGGGGTCCGCCGCCGGAGCAGGGCGGTCATGGCCGGCGGACCGTCCGCTCGCGCATCTGGTCGACGAGGTTGCCCCAGCCCTGGCGGTCGAGGACCGATCCGGCGAGCGCGCCGGTGGAGGGGCGGGCGACCCGGGGACCGCGATCGAGCTCGTGCCGCGGGTCGAGGTGCTCGTCGTGGTGCCGACCCAGGTCGTCGTGGTGCCGGCCGAGGTCGTCGTCGTGGGTGGCGCTGGGCAGCTGCCGGACCGGCGTCCGCTCGTGCAGCGCGTCGTCGATGCTGTCGGAGTCGATCTCCGCGAGCAGGGTGACCTGCTCCTCGGTGGCGCCCACGACCAGGACGACGTCGGCGATCCGGACGACGTTGAGGGTGCTCGTGCGGCCGAGCCGGTGGCGGGCCACGACCTCGATCAGGCCGTTGCCCTGCCCCAGGCCGCGCTTCTTGGCCAGCCGCGCCGCGAACAGCAGCACCCCGCCGATGAAGGCCAGCGACAGGATCAGCCGGATGATCATCCAGGTCATGCGGTCGCACCGAGCTCGGCTGCATCGCTGACGATCTCGCTGATCCGCAGGCCGAAGTCCTCGTCGACGACGACGACCTCGCCGCGGGCGATGAGGGTGCCGTTGACGAGCAGGTCCGCCGGGGCGCTGGCGGCCCGGTCGAGCTCGACCACCTCGCCGGGGTGCAGCGAGAGCAGCTCCTGCACGGTCATGCGGGTGCGCCCGATCTCGACGGTGACCTCCATGGCCACGTGCCGGAGGAGGTCCAGGCTGCCGCCCTGACCGCGCGCGGCGGGCAGGTTCACCTGCAGCGCGAAGGTGGCCTGGTGCTCGCCGTCGGCCATGAGGGGGACGGCCACGAACATGCCCTTGTCGCGCAGCCCGTCCAAGGCGGCGACCGGCTCCTCGAGCCGCTCGGAGGCGACGCGGACCCGCCCGAGGGTGGCCGCGGCCGCCTCGAGGGCCGGGCGCAGCGCGGCGGCGACGTCCATCTTGCCGACGGGGGAGTTGCTCAGCGCCTCGACGACGTCGGCGGAGACGATCAGCACGACGTCGCCGCTGACCTCGCCGGACAGCCCGGCGGCGACGGCCGAGGCCGCACCGGGGGGCAGCGGGACGGTGTCCGGGTCGCTGACGGGGGCGCCGGCGACCAGCTGCGTCGTGGCGGGGACCAGGGTCGCCGCGGCGCGGGCCGCGGCCGCCACCACGGCGGTGACGGTCTGGGAGTCCTGGGAGCTGTCGGTGCTCATGCGGTGTCCTTCACGGCAGCGTGCGGGGTGGGAACGATCGAGGCAGCCAGGCGTCGGCGGTGGTTGCTGGCGATCGCGTAGGCGAACGTCACGTCGTTGGTGGTGACCTCGAGCGGGCTGTCACGCGGGTGGCGCAGCAGGAGGACGTCGCCGACGGCGAGGGAGAGGAGGTCGGCCGAGGACACCGACAGCGGCGCGAACCGCACGCTGACGTCCACGGGCACCAGGTTGAGGCGGGCGGCCAGTGCCTCGGCCGCCTTCTTGCGCTTGCGCAGCGCGGACTCGGACAGCTGCGGGGAGGCGGCGTTGTTCAGCGACTGGGCGAAGGAGGAGAAGGGCAGGACCAGCGTCGCCTCGCCCTCGCGGCTGCCCACGGCCATGGCGAAGTTCGCGACCATGACGGTGTCCGAGCCCGAGGCCGCCTGGGCCAGCTGCGGGTTGTACTCGAAGCCCGTCATCGCCGGCTGGAGCTGCGTGATGCCGGCGAACGACGCCGCGAACTCGTGCAGCAGCCGCTCGAGCAGATGGGTGGTGATGGTGGTCTCCATCGCCGTCATCGGCCGGGCGGGCTGTGCCGCGGCGCCGGAACCACCGAGCATGTGGTCGACGATCGCCATCGCGATGTCCAGCGGGTAGGCGATCATGCCCTTGCCGGCCAGCGGCTCCAGCGTGAACGTCGTGATGAAGATCGGGTCGGGCAGCGTGTGGACGTAGTCGTCGTAGGAGAACTGCTCGATGCTCCGCAGCTCCATGCGCGCACCGGTGCGGAGGAACGTGGTGAGGATCGTCGTCGCCTGGCGGGCGAAGGACTCCTGCGCGATCTGCATGACGCGGACGTGCTCGCGGGAGAGCTTCGTGGGGCGGCGGAAGTCGTAGGTGCGGGGCTCGCCGCGCCGGCTCCGGGTGCCGCCGGCCGGTGCCGCCGCCGGGGCCTGCGGGCCGCCCGCGCGGGGGGCCGGGCCGGTCTCGGGGGTGGTCACGCAGACATTCATCGGCGGGGACCGCAGGCACCCTGACCGGTGACCCGGGGCCGCCCGACGGCGGGCGGGAGTGCTGTGACCGGTGGTGCGGGGGGTGCCCGGGTGACCGGATGGACGGTCGTCCCGGGGGCCCGGGACCGTGCACCCGACAGCACCGCCAGGGCAGGGCTGTCCACTTCTGCCCTGGCGGTGCCGCGGGGTTACTGCGTGACGTACTCGGTGTAGTAGATGCCCATCACCATCGGCACGTCGTGCTCGGTGTACGCGGCGATGATCTTCTGCTCCAGCGCTTCCTTCAGAGCGTCGCGCGCACTGATGACGTCCGCGGGCTTGGCCTGCGAGAACGTCGAGATGATCGCGTCGTAGGCCTTGGCGCCGTCGACACCGCCCCCGCCGTGACCGCCGCCGGCGGCAGCCAGCGTGTAGTCCAGGGTGATGCCGATCTTGAGGTAGCCACCACCCGCCAGGTTGACCGCGATGGGCTCCAGCGCGGTGTAGCCACCGTGCTCCGGCGCCGCCGCCTCGGCCTCGCCCCCGGAGAAGACGAAGAAGTACGCCGCGCCGGCGATCGCCAGCACGGCCACGCCGATGATGAGGAAGAGCTTCTTCTTGCCCTTCGGGGCCTCCTCGTCGGTCTCGGTCGCCTTGTCCTTGTCCTTGTCCTTGCTCATGAGTGGCCCTCCTCGTGCGTGGTGTCCTGGGTGGCGGCGCCGGCGGGTGCGGCACCGGCCGGCGGGGCGCCGGTCGTGGCGGAGTCGATGCCCGGCAACAGCGCGTTGGCCTCCGCCGAGGCGGTGGAGAGGACGACGACGTCGACGCGTCGGTTGACGCTGATCGCCGCGGGGTCGGAGATCGGCACCAGTGGCTTCGTGGACGAGTAGCCGGCCGCGGACAACCGGTCCTCGGGGACGCCGTCGGAGGCCAGGTACCGGAGCACCGTGCTGGCCCGCCAACCCGACAGCTCCCAGTTCGACGGCCAGGGGCCGCCGCGGGTGACGGGCAGGTGGTTGGCGTGACCCTCGACCCGCATCACGTTGGGCAGCCCGGTGAGGGTGGGTGCCACGGCGGTGAGGATCGCCCTGCCCTCGGGGCGCAGGACCGCCTCCTCGGCGTCGAAGAGGACGGCGTCGGCGACGATGTGCACCACCAGGCCGCGCTCGTCGATCTCGAACCGCGCGGCGTCGGGGTAGCCGGCCTCGGCCAGCGCCGCCGCCAGCTGGTCACGGGCCGCGGCCAGCTCGTCGTAGGCGCCCTGCGCCTCGTTGGCGACCCGCTGGGCACGTTCGGCCGCCGCGGCTGCGGCTGCCTTGTCGACCTGGGCCTCGGAGACCGTCGGGTCCGAGGGGATGGCCGAGGCGATGTCGACGGCGCCGGGCAGGCCGTCGAGGACCGATCCCTCCGGGGTGGGGCCGGGGCTCACCGTGATCGGTCCGCCGAAGCTCTCGGCCAGGCCCTTCGCGAGGGCGGCGAACTTCTGCTCGTCCACCTTGCTCATCGCGAAGAGCACCACGAACAGCACGAAGAGCAGCGTCATCATGTCGAAGGCCGACACCAGCCACCGTTCGTGGTTCTCGTGCTCCTCGTGCTCCTCGTGCTTCTTCCGGCGGCTGCCGCCGTGGCCCGCACTCATGCGGCTTCCTTGGCGAGCTCGCTCGGCGGGATGAGCGCGTTCAGCTTCTGGCGGACCGCGCGCGGGCTGGTGCCGGCCTGGATCTCGGCGATGCCCTCGACGAGCAGCTCCATCTGGGCGGCCTGGAGCTCGCTGACGCGGAGGATCTTGGCGCCCATCGGCAGGAACCAGAAGTTGGCCGCCATGACGCCCCACAGCGTGGCGATGAACGCCGCGGAGACCATCGGGCCGAGCGTCTCCGGGTTCTGCAGGTTGGCCATGACGTTCATCAGGCCGACGATGCAGCCCAGGATGCCGATGGTCGGCGCGTAGCCGCCCATGGCGTTCATGAACTTGGCCGCGACCTTGTCCTCGGCCTTCTTGGCCGAGATCTCGCTCTCCAGGACGGTGCGCAGCTCTTCGGGGTCGGTGCCGTCGATGCCCATCTGCAGGCCGCGCTTGAGGAAGGGGTCCTCGATGGCCTTCACCTGGGCCTCGAGGGCCAGCAGGCCCTCCTTGCGGGCCTTCTCGGCGAGGCTCACCAGCGTCTGGATCTGCTCGGTGGGCGGCGGGACCTTGCCCGGCACCACCGCCATCTTGAACCAGGACGGCAACTTCTTGAGGTCGGCCATCGTCTGGCTGGCGATCGCCGCACCGAAGGTGGCGACGATGACGAGAATGATCGCCGGGAGGAACAGCAGCGCCATGGGGGCGACGCCCTCGAGCGTCATGAAGACGAACAGGGCGACGATCGAGATCCCGAAACCGAGCAGCGTGACCGGATCCATGGGTCAGCGCTCCTCGGTACCCGGGAAGGGCACGACCGAGGAGATGCCGGCCAGCTCGGGCCGGTCGGGGCGGTACTCGCCGCGGTCCATCTCGTAGGACGTCGCGAGGATGCCCGCCCGGTACTCGCGGATCTCGAGCACCACCTCGTCCACGGTCTCCTTGACCACGTACCGGGTGCCGTCCGCCAGGAACACGACGGTGTCGGGGTGAGCCTCGACCCGCTCGATGAGGTCGGGGTTGAGCGCGAACTGCTCCCCGTTCAGGCGGGTCACACGGATCACGGGACGGTCCTCTTGCTCGGTGGGGCGGGGGTGGGGTCGGGCGGGAGGAGAGAGTCGGGCGGGAAACGTCACTGTCACCATCGGCGTCGGACAGCAGGTCCTTGAGCCGAGCGGGGCGCGCGCCGGTCACCCGGGGGCGCCGGACCGCCGGTCCCGCCCACACCCACCGGGGGATGCGGACGGGACCGGCGACGGGCTAGCGCTTCAGGTTGACGAGGTCGCCGAGGAGCTCGTCGGAGGCGCTGATCACGCGGCTGTTCGCCTGGAAGCCGCGCTGGGCGACGATCAGGCTGGTGAACTCCTCGGAGAGGTCGACGTTCGACATCTCCAGCGCGCCGGAGGAGAGGATGCCGCGGCCGCCGGCACCGGCGACGCCGATCATCGCCTCGCCGGAGTTCTGCGCGATCCGGAACGAGGAGTTGCCCGCCTTCTCCAGGCCGCTCGGGTTGTTGAACGACGCCATCGACAGCTGGCCCAGGTTCTGCCGGAGCCCGTTGGAGTAGGTGCCGGTGATGGTGCCGTCGTTCGAGAGCTCGAAGCCCTGGAGGGAGCCCTGTGCGTAGCCGTCGACGTCGGTCGGCACGACCTCGCTCTTGCCGCCGAACTGGGTCAGGCCCTCGAGGTCGATCGTCACCGGGTCGGGCCATGCGACCGCACCGGGGGCGAAGCGGATCTGGCCGGCCGGCGCGGTCATGGCGCCGTTCACCGGGTCGAACCGCACGACGCCGTCGAAGGCGGTGCCGTCGGGGTTGGTCAGCGCCAGCGCCGGCGGCGGGGTGGCGGGGTTGCCGTCGTCGTCGCCGTTGTTGACGACGAGCTGCCACTCGTTGTCGGCCAGCTTCGTGAAGGTGTAGGTCACCTGCTGGGCCACGCCCATCTGGTCGTACATGCGGACCGGGGTCTGCACGAACGCGCCGACGGCAGCGGCGGAGTTCAGGTTGCCGCCGAGGGCGGAGTTGCCGGTGGGCTCCGGGGGCACGGTGGCGCCGTAGGGGACGGTCAGGTCCTCGATCGGCCCGTTGGCGTTGATGGCGCCGTTCGCGTCCGCCCGCCAGCCCTGGAGGATGCTGCCGTCCGGGGTGGTCAGCCGGCCGCCGGCGTCGAAGTCGAAGGAGCCGGCCCGGGTGTAGAGCTGCTCGCCGCCGGGACCACGGGTCACGAAGAAGCCGTCGCCCTCGATCATGAAGTCGGTCGAGCGGCCGGTGGACTGGGCGGCGCCGTTGGTCCAGTTGGTCGTGATGGCCGCCAGCTTCACGCCGAGGCCGATCTGGGCCGGGTTCGTGCCGCCGCGGTCGGCGGCCGGGGCGCCACCGGCGCGCACGACCTGCGAGAGCGTGTCCTGGAAGACGGTGGCGCTGCTCTTGTAGCCGACGGTGTTGACGTTGGCGATGTTGTTACCGGTGACGTCCATCTTCGCCTGGTGGGCCTTCAGGCCGGAGATGGCGGAGAACATGGAGCGGAGCATGCGGAGGATCTCCTCGGGTGTCGTGCGGGGAAGTGGGTCAGGACGCCGCGGAGGAGCTCGTCCCTGAGCTCGGCGTGGGGGTGGAGAGTGCGGTGATCCGGCCGACCTGCACGTCCTTGCCGTCGACGACGGCGACGGCCTCGGACTTGCCGGAGGCGAGGCGGACGGAGGAGACGAGGCCGGTGACGGTGGCCCCGTTGGTGTCGGTGTAGGTGACCTGGCGGCCGACCATGGCGCCCGCGGCCGCGTGCTCCTGGAGCACCAGCGACGTGGCGCCCATCGTGGCGAGCTGCTCGAGCTTCTCCACCTGGGTGAAGGTCGCCGTCTGCGCGATCATCTGCGAGCTGTCCACCGGCTTCGAGGGGTCCTGGTAGCGCATCTGCGCGACCAGGAGCTTGAGGAAGGTGTCCTTGCCCATCTGGTCCCCGCGGTCGACCTGGGGGGTCGCGGAGGGCGGCGGGACGGTGCCGTAGCCGTTGAGTGCGTCCGTCATGGGTGGGTCTCCTGTTCAGACGCGGACGTCGACGCCCGACGAGCCGGATCCGGTGGTCGGGGCGGTCCTGGTCTCTCCGCTATCGGCAGGCCGCAGCCATGGTCGTGACCGACCGTCGGCCGGACCCTGCTGCCCGGGGCGGTCGCCGAAGCCCTGCTGGGCCTGCTGACCGGCGGCGTGCCGGTCCAGCCACGACCCGCCGCTGTCCTTGGACACCTCGAGCTTGGCGGTCACCAGGCCGGCGGACTCGAGGTCGCGGCGCAGGTCGGGCAGCGCGTCGAGCAGCGCGGCCCGGCTCTGCTCGTGCGCCCCGCGGAGGACCAGGTCGATCGTGCCCTGGGTGACGGTCACCGAGACCTCCACCGGCCCGAGGGTCTCGGGGGTGAGGACCAGGGTCATGGTGTGCGAGCCGTCGGGTGCACCGCGCAGGACGGCCACCTGCCGGGCGACCTGCGCCGCCACCGGCTGGCTCGCTGCGGCGGTCGGGCCGTCGGCGTCGGCGGCGGCCGCTGCCGTGCCGGTGGGTGCCGGGCCGGAGATCCCGGTCGTGACCGGCTCGGTGGATCCACTGCCCGACGGCGTACCGCCGGCGTCCTGGCCCGCCGCTCCGGTGTCCGCACCGGCCGACGAGGCGGCGCCCGCCACGGGCAGGTCGGTCCCGGCCGGCACGGAGGTGCCCGGGGCGGCCGGATCGGCGCCGGTGGACACCGACGCCGTCGCGGCTCCGGCGGCCGACGCGGCCGCGGCCACCGTGGTGGCCGCCTCGGTGAGGACGCCGGCCGGGGCGGAGGCCGCGGTCGGGCCTGCCGCGGTGGCGCCGGCCGTGACGAGGGACGGCCCGGTGGGAGCCGCTGCGGCACCCGGCGTCCCGGGCACGGGCGACGTGACGACCACGTCGACGGGCAGGCCGGTCGCGGACGCCGGTGCGCCGCCGCCCGCGAGGACCGGGGAGACCCCCGCCGCCGCGGTGGGCGCAGTCGTGGCGGTCGGAGCCGGGACGGCGAGGGCAGGCGCGGCTCCGGCGACGGTGGCCGGTGCTGCGGCCGCGGCCGCGACCCCGGCGACCGTGCCGCCGTCGGTCGTGATGGTGGGCGCAGCGCCGGTGCCCGCCGCCTGCGCGGCGGCCTGGGACGTCCCGAGGGCGAGGGCGAAGAGCGTGGCGGCGAGGTCCGCGGGTGCGGGCACCCCGGCGGCCACGGCGTCGACGGGGACGACGGTCGTGGCCGCGGACCCGTGGTCCTGCGCCCCGCCGTCGTCGGTCGCCCCGTCGTCGACCGCTCCGCGGCCCTCGGACAGGGCGCCGTCCAGCGCGGAGGCGAACGGTGCGGCGCTCTCGGCGCCGCCCGCGTCCGCGGCACCACCGGTCGAGGGCCCGCGGACGGCGGGCGCCGTCGGCATCAGGGGTGCGCTCATCGGTAGGCCTCCGCCTTGCTCATGACGTTGCGGACGTAGTTCTGGGTCTCCGGGTAGGGCGGGATGCCGCCGTAGCGGCTCACCGTCCCCGGCCCGGCGTTGTAGGCGGCCAGCGCCAGCTCGGTGGAGCCGAACTGCCCGGTCAGCTGCTTGAGGTAGCGGGCGGCGCCGTCGACGGCCGATGCCGGGTCGAGGGCGGACACCCCGAGGCCGCGGGCGGTGGCCGGCATGAACTGCATGAGGCCCTCGGCGCCGGCGGGGGAGACCGCGCCGGCGTCGAAGTTCGACTCGACCGAGGCGACGGCGGCCAGCAGCGAGGCGTCGACCCCGTGGCGGCCGGCGGCGCCGGTGAACAGGTTTGCGTAGGGGACGCCGGCGACGCCCCCGCCGACCCCTGCCGCCGCGGCGACCGGCGCGGCCTGGGGGAGGACCCGCCGGATGGAGGTCGGGTTGCCGACGTCCTGCACCTTGACGACCTCGCCCGCCTGCGGCGCGGCGATCATCTTGCCGTTGCCGACGTAGATGCCGACGTGGTCGATGCCGGCCCGGGACGACGAGTGGTCGAAGAAGACCAGGTCGCCGGGGCGGGCGTCGGCGAGCGAGGCCACGGCGGTGCCGCTGGTGGCCTGCTGGGAGGACGTTCGGGGCAGGTCGATGCCGAGGTTGCCGAAGACGACCTGGACCAGGCCGGAGCAGTCCAGCCCCTTCGCGGGGTCCGTGCCGCCCCAGAGGTAGGGGACCCCGAGGTGCTTGGTCGCCTCGGCGACGACCGCCGTCTCGGAGGCTGTCCCGGCCGCGCTCGTGGCGGAGCTGCTGGACGCGGCAGTGGTGCCGCCCAGGCCGGCGGCCGCAGCGGCCGACGCCCAGCCGGACGAGGACGCCGCGATCTGCGGGGTGAAGCGGGACTGGATCTCGCTGATCCGCGCCTGCACCGCGGTCAGGCCGTCCACGGGACCTCCTCCTCGGCGGTTCCCCGGCCGGCGCGGCCGGTCACCAGGTCGTCGACCGCGCGCTCCTCGGCGGCGGCCTCGGCGTGCTGCTGGGCCTCGCGGTGGCGCTCGCGCAGCCGCTCCAGCGCCTTGGTGCGCTGCGCCGCCGCCGTCCACTGCGCGCGGACCGCCTCGGCCTGCTCGGCCGCGGCGGTCGCGGCGGCGCGGGCGTCGGAGGCGTCGGTGGCGGCGAAGCGCAGCACCGTCATGGCGGCCAGGAAGTCGCCGGACGGGAGCGATCGCGGCAGCGAGGCCGTGGCGAGCGTCGTCTCGTAGTCGGACGCGCGCCGGGCCGCGTCCGACGCCGCGGCGGCCGCGCGGGCCGAGGCCACGGCGGCGGCGCGCTCCTGCGTGCGGCGCAGCTCGAGGACCGGCTGCAGCCGGAAGGCGGCCTTCTTCACGACCGCACGATCCGCTGCAGCCACGCCCACGCCTCGGGCGTCGGCGTCGACTCACCCATCGGCTGCTGCAGGAAGGCCTCGATCTGCGGGGCGAGGTCGCGTGCCCGGTCGACCAGCGGGTCGCTGCCGGCCTGGTAGGCGCCGATCTCGATGAGTTCTTTGACGTCGCGCAGCGCACCCATCAGCCGGCGGATCTCGCGGGCGTCGGCCATCTGCGGCGGCGGCACGACGGCCGTGGCGACGCGGGAGATCGACTCCAGCACGTCGATGGCCGGGAAGTGCCCGACGGTGGCGAGCTTCCGGGTGAGCACGATGTGCCCGTCCAGGATCGAGCGCGCGGTGTCGGCGATCGGTTCGTTGTGGTCGTCGCCCTCGACCAGCACGGTGTAGAGCCCCGTGATGGAGCCGACGGCGCCCGTGCCGGCCTTCTCCAGCAGCTGCGGCATCATCGCGAAGACGCTCGGCGGGTAGCCGCGGGTGGCCGGCGGCTCGCCCGCGGACAGCCCGACCTCGCGCTGGGCCATGGCGGTCCGGGTGATCGAGTCCATGAGCAGCAGCACGTCGCGGCCCTGGTCGCGGAACGCCTCGGCGATGCGGGTGGCGACGAAGGCGGCCTTCAGCCGGACCAGCGGCGGCTCGTCGGAGGTGGCGACGACGACGACGGTGCGCGCCATCCCCTCCGGGCCGAGGTTCTCCTCCAGGAACTCGCGGACCTCACGGCCTCGCTCGCCGATGAGGCCGATGACGCGGACGTCGGCATCGGTGCCCCGCGTGATCTGAGCGAGCAGGCTGGACTTGCCGACGCCCGAGCCGGCGAAGATGCCCAGGCGCTGGCCCTTGCCGCAGGGGACGAGGGTGTCCAGGGCGCGGACGCCGAAGGTGAGCGGCTCCTCCACGCGGGTGCGGGACAGGGCGTGCGGCGTCTCGCTCGCCAGGTCGACCCAGGAGACCCGGGAGGCCAGCGGCGGCCCGCCGTCGACCGGGCGGCCCAGCCCGTCGAGGACGCGGCCGAGCAGCGCCTCGCCGACCGGCACCTGGAGCGGCATCCCGGTGGCCCGCACGGGCGCCCCGGCGTGGACGCCGGACAGCGTGCCCAGCGGCATGCAGGTGAGCCGGTCCCGCCCGACGGCCACGACCTCGGCCAGCAGGGGCCGCGTGGCGGGGTTGATCTCGACCAGGTCGCCGACGGCGGCGGCGATTCCGTCGACGGTGAGCGTCAGGCCCATCGCTCCGGTGACCACCCCGGTGACCTGGGGCGACGCGGCCGCGCGGGCGCGGGTGAGGAGCGACAGGGGGAGGGCGGGCGGGGTCATGCGAGCAGCACCGCCTGCACCCGCTCGAGCGCGGAGACGAGCTGGGCGTCGATGCGCCGGGAGCCGGTCTCGGCGATCGCGCCGGCCCGCTCGACCGCGGGGTCGGCGACCACGCGGACGTGGTCGGGCAGCTCGGCGAGCGCGTCGGCCGGGACTTCGGCCAGGTCGTCGGGGTGCACGCGCACGAGGGCGGGCGCGTCGGCGGGGCAGAGGGTCAGCGCGCGGCGCACCGCGTCCAGCACGGGGGAGTCGGCCAGGGCCAGCTCCCGGCCCAGCAGGTCCTCGAGCAGGGTGAGCACGGAGCCGATGACGGTCTCGCGGATGTCCTCCGCGGTCGGCAGGGAGGACTCCTCGAGGCGCGCGGCAGCGGCGCCGAGGGCGGCGGTGGCCGAGGCGATCCGCCGTTCCCAGCGCTGCTGCGCCTCGGCCATGCGCTCGGCGGCGGCCTGCTCGGCCTGCGCGACCACCTCGGCGGCCGCGGCCATGCCCTCGACCCGCCCCGCGGCGAAGCCCTCGGCGTGGGCTTGGCGCCGCAGCCGGTCGAGCTCCTCGGCGTAGACCTCCCCGAGGCGGACGGTGGGCCGGCCGCCGGCGACGGGCTGGTCCTCCGCGCGGCGGACCGTCGTGCGGCGCTCGATGGGCGAGGGCTCCGGACGGGGGGCCGGCACGTCCGCGACCTGGCGGTACGGGCGGGCACTGCTCGCCGCGCCACCGCGCAGGACGGCGCCCTCGCGCGGTGCCCGCGGGGCCGGCGGTGCGCCGGCGTCCGCGCTGCGCAGCACGACCGCCATGGAGTCCGGGGCGACCAGGGCCGCCCCGCCGTTCGTGCGGGGCTCAGGCAACGAACTCATCGTCCCCGCCGCGCGAGATGGTCAGCACACCCTGCTCCTCGAGCGTGCGGATGACGCCGACGACCTTGGCCTGTGCTTCCTCGACGGTGCGCGTGCGCACCGGGCCGAGCAGCTCGATCTCCTCGGAGAGGTTCTCGGCGGCGCGCTCGGAGAGGTTGCGCTGGATCTTGTCGCGGACGTCGGGCCGCACACCCTTGAGCGCCGTGGCCAGGTCGTTGGCCTCGACCTCGCGCAGCACCAGCTGCAGGGAGCGGTCGTCGATGGTGACGATGTCCTCGAAGACGAACATCTGCGAGCGGACCTGGTCGGCCAGCTCCGGGTCGGTGCTGTCCAGCCACTCGAGGATGGAGCGCTCGGTGGGCCGCGGCGAGCGGTTGATGATCTCGACGAGGGCCTCGACGCCACCGGCGGTGGACATGTCCTGGTGGGCCAGGATCGAGCCCATCCGGCGGCCCAGCTCCTCCTCCACGAGGCGGACCATCTCCGGCGAGGTGCGGTCCATCGTGGCGATGCGGTGCGCGACCTCGGCCTGCTGCTCGGGGGCGAAACCCGACAGCACCTCGGCCGACTGCCCCGCCGGGAGGTGGGCGAGCACCAGCGCGATGATCTGCGCGTGCTCGTCCTTGAGGAACGTGACGAGCTGCCGCACGTCCGCGTTGCGCAGGGAGGCGAACGGCACCTCGGTGTAGACGACGTTGAGGCGGGACAGGATGTCGCCCGCCTTGTCCTCCCCGAGGCCCGCCGCGAGGATCTCGCGGGCGAACTCGACGCCGCCCCGGCCGATGAAGTGCTGCGCGGTCATCAGGCCGTGGAACTCGTTCATCACCTCGTCCACGTCCCCGAGCTCGACCGAGCCCAGGCGCATGAGCTCCCGGGTCAGCGACTCGACCTCGCGCGGACGGAGCTTGGCCAGCAGGACGCCGGCCTCCTCCTTGCTCATCTGCGCCAGGAAGACCGCGGCCTTGCGCAGTCCGGGGAGCTCCGGCCGTGCGGGAGCCGGGGGAACAGCGGGCAGGTTCGCCCCGTCCGCAGCCAGCAACTGGTCCATGCCCGCGAGCGTCATGCCTTGTTCTCCGTCAACCAGCCGCGGAGCATCGCCGCGACCTCGTCGGGGCGTTCGTTGACCATCGTGGAGATCTCGCTCCGGACCTTCAGCCGCTCAGCGGCCTCCAGCTCGGCCCGCGCGTTGTCGATCGGCTCCTCGCGCGTGCTGGAGATCCGGATGCGGTCGAGCTCGGCGAGCATGTCGTCGGTGAGCTCGAGGGGCTCGTAGTCCTCCTCGGGCTCGCCGCGCTTGCGCGAGCGCAGCCACACCACCAGCACGACCAGCGCGATGCCGGCAGCGATGCCGCCGGTGCGGATCATCGACCACATCGCCTCGCTGGCCTCCGCCTCGCGAGCGGCCTCCATCTGCGCGGCGGCCAGGTCGGCGGCGGTGGTGTCGAAGGGCATGGCGGCCACGGTGATCGCGTCGCCGCGTGCCGCGTCCAGCCCGACGGCGTCCTCGACGAGGGCCTGGATCTGGGCCTGGGGCAGGTTCCCCGCCACGGCCTGGTCCATGACCACGGAGACGGTCAGCCGGTTCAGGCCACCGGGGGCGGCCTGCGTGATCTCGGTGGTCTCGCCGACGGCGTTGTTCGCGGTGGTCGACTCCTTGGTGTAGTTCGAGTCGCCCCCACCGGCGTTGCCGGCCGCGTCGGGCATGTTCTCCGGGCCCAGGACGCCACCCACGGGGGCACCACCGGCGCCGGTGTAGTCCTCGGTGGTGGTGCTCTCCGAGACCGGGGGGGTGCCCTCCTCGTAGGTGTACGTCTTCGAGGTGGTGTCGCGCTGGTCGAGGTCGACGTCGGCGCGGACGGAAACGACGGCCTTGTTGGGGCCGAGCACCGAGTCCAGGATCTTCTGGGCGTTGGTGGCGAGCCGGTTCTGGTAGTCCATCTCCACCTGGGACCGGGCGTCACCGGCGGCCGCGCTGATCCCGCTGCCGGGGGTGGAGAGCACCTGGCCGGAGGTGTCGGTGACCGTCACCTGCTCGGGCGACATCTTCTCCACGCTGGACGAGACCAGGTTCGTCACCGCCTGGATCTGCTCGCCGGAGAGCTGCGTGCCGGCGGCCAGGTCGAGCAGCACCGAGGCGGTCGGCTCGGCCTGGTCGGTCACGAAGACCTCCTCCTTGGGCAGCGCGACGCTCACGATGGCCTCGTTGACGCCGTCCAGGGACTCGAGGGTCTTCGACAGCTCGCCCTCCAGGGCGCGCTTGTAGGTGACCTCCTGCTGGAACTCGCTGGTGGTGATGCCCTGCTCGTCCAGCAGCGCGTAGCCGGTGTCCTGACCCGCGGGCAGGCCCTGGCCGCTCATCTGCAGGCGGAGGTCGTACACCGCGTCCTTGGCCACCATGATCGTCTGGCCACCGTCTGTGAGCTCGTAGGCGACGCCGGCGGCGTTCAGCTCCTCGACGATGGCCGCAGCGTCGTTCGCGGCGAGGTTGGAGAACAGCGGCGCCTGCGTGGGCGCGGTGATCCACCTCGAGAAGAAGAACCCGCCGAGGAGCAGCCCGGCGAGCAGGAGGCCGATGACGACCTTCTGCCCCAGGCTGATCGTGGCGAACGTGGAGCGGGCACGCTCCAGCGTCCCGGCGAGTGCCTTGTTCATCAGATGGGCATCCTCATGATCTCGTTGAAGGCGCTGACGGCCGCGTTCTTGATGCCCACGACCATCTCGGTCGCCAGCGACGCCTCATTCCGGGCGATCATGTAGTCGTGCACGTCCTTCAGGTCGCCGGTGGCGGCCTGGGCGGCCAGACCGTCGGACGTCGCCTGGGTGGCGGCCAGCTGGTCGAAGGACGTCGCGAGGATCGACGAGAACGCGTCGCCGCCGACGGCGCCGGTGCCGTTCACGGCGGCCGTGCTGTCGATGCCGGCGACGCCGCCGGTACCGATGGCGGCGCCGATGCCGGGGATGGCCCCGATGGGGAACGTCATGATCAGCCCTTCCCGAGCTGCAGGGCGGCCTGGTAGGCCTCGGTCGCCCGCTCGACCACGGCGAGGTTGGCCTGGTAGCCGCGCTGCGCCATGATCATCTGGGACATCTGGTCCCCGAGGTCGATGTCGGGGTACTTCACGTAACCGGCGTCGTCGGCCAGCGGGTGGTCGGGCTGGTACACCAGGCGGCCTTCGGCGTTGCCGAACTCCGCCCGGGCGACGCGGACGCCGCCCTCGCCGGTGCCGTACTCGACCGCCTCGGCGACGACCATCCGCTGCTGGAAGGCGTCCTCGTCCGTGCGGCGCACGGTGTTGACGTTGGCGATGTTGTCCGAGACGGCGTCCAGCCACTTGCGGTGGGTCATCAGGCCCGAGCCGGAGATGCCGAAGGTGTCGAAGATGGCCATGGTCACTGCGTCCTGAGGGCCGTGCGGATGGAGTTGTACTTGCCGTCCAGCGCGTTCAGGGCCAGCTGGTACCGCAGGCCGGTCTCGGTGGCGATGAGGGTCTCCGCATCCAGGTTCACGTTGTTGCCGTTGGTGTTGGTCGGCTCCAGCGAGCGGGCGACGGTGCCCCCGTTGATCTGCGGCGTCTCGCCGTTGCGCAGCGCGCCCGCGAGCGAGGACTCGAAGTCCACGCGGCCGGCGAGGAAGCCCGGGGTGTTGATGTTGGCGATGTTGTCGGCGGTGACCCGCTGACGCTGGGCCAGACCGGAGAGGCTGGCGTGCAGGGCGGCGGGGGTGATCTCCCCGATCATCGAGCGGGGAGAACGGACGAGCGGGACACGATCGACCTCCGGGGTAGGCGGAAGAAGCACTCGCGAACGAGTGCGTGGTCCGCCGATCCGTGGCGAAAGGGCTTGCTCTCCGTGCCCCTGCCTCATCGGCAGCGCGGGCCTCCCGGCTGACCGTCCGGGTGATCCGCGAGAGAAGCGTGTGACCCCGAGGGGGAGCGGTGGCGGGTGGGACTGGCGGTGACCTCGCCGTGTCCTGGGCCGACGGGGACGGGGGAGTTGGCAACTCTTCTGCTTTTCCGCGGAAAAGCGGGCTGCTTCTCCGCGGAAAAGCAGAGCCCCGCCGCCGGCTGGGCCGGGGGCGGGGCTGGGTAGGTGTGGGCGTGCGGTTCGGGTCGGCGGCGGTCAGAGCCCGCGGTCGATGTAGCTGGCGACGGGCCGGGCCGGGGCGTAGGACATGCGGGCGGCGACGTCGCGCTGCTTCTGCGACTGGGTGATCCGCTCGGCCAGGTGCTCGGCGACGGCGAGCTGGTGCTGGAGCAGCCGGGCGGCCCGCTCGCGGAGGTCCGGTGGCAGCGGCCCCAGGTCGTGCGGGGGAATCCAGTCCTCCGCACGCCGGCCCCAGGTGGCGATCTCCTCGGCGCGACCTCGGGCGAGAAGCTCCTGGGCGTCCAGGACGTCGCCCTCGAGCTCGTCGAGGGCCTGGCGCCAGTCCCGCGCCGCGCCGCGCCGGTCACGTCGGTCGCCGGCCGGACCGCGCGGGTCCGGGGGGGCGTACGGGCTGTGGCCGAACCCTGCGGTGGCGGCGCCGCCGACCGGGCTCAGGCCGGTCATGACGGGGCGCCGGCCAGGGATGCCGCTGCCTGCCGCCACGCATCGCGCAGCGGCTCGACGACCGAGCGGCAGGAGCCGATCCGGTTGGCGTCCGGCTTGATGGTGGCCTGCGACAGCTCGCGGATCAGCCAGTCGTAGAGGGCGGCCAGGCGGGGCCCGCCCTCCCAGATGTCGACGCGCAGGCTGGCGAGCAGTTCGAGCACGATGTCCTGTGCGTGCTGGACCTGCGCGGTGGCCTCGTCGCGGTCGCCGTCGGCGATGGCGATCTGGGCACGCTCGAGGTCGAGTGCGAGCCGGTCGTAGAGCATCACCAGCAGCTGCTGCGGGGAGGCCGTGGTGACCGAGTTCCCGAGATAACGAGCGCGCAGGGCCGCGTTGCTCATCGTGATCGACTCCTAGATCTGTGTCCTGCGGGGGATGGCCGGCCGACGCGGCCGGACTGCACGAGCCGGTCGGGCGCTACTGCTTCTTCGTCCCCGACATGGAGCTCATGGCGGAGGCCAGCCAGTTGGACTGGTTCTGCATCGTGCTGAGCGCGGTCTCCATCGCGGTGAACTGGCGGGTGAGCGTCGCCCGCCGCATCTCCAGCCGGAGGTCCCAGGCGGCGATGCTGTCCTTGAGCTCCTTGGCCCGGGTGTCGGTGCCCTTGGCCAGCACGGTCAGCGACCCGATCGTCGTGTCGGTCGCCGACTTGGCCATGGCGAGCAACTTGGCGGCGATGCCGGTCGGCGTGGTGCCGTTGTCCGCCGTGGTGGCCAGGTCGTCGTCCGCGCCACCGTTCGCGGTGGCCGAGTCGAACATGCGCCGCGCCACGGTGGGGTCGGCGGCGAGCTGGGCGGTGAACTTCGTCTTGTCGAACGTGTAGTGCCCGTCCTTGGTCAGCTGCAGCCCGACCTTGGAGGCCGAGCCGTCGCTGCCGACGGCGAAGGCGAGGACGTCGAGGGTCTGCGTCGCCAGCTGGCGCAGCGTGCTGTCGCCCTTCAGGGAGGCGGTGCCGCTGTCGGCGTCGGTGTAGGCGGAGATGCTGTCGAGGAGCCCGTTCACCGCGGTGACCAGCGACTCGACCTTTGCGGCGACCGCGTCGGGGTCGGGGGTCACGTTGACGGTCACGCCGGTCTCCGGCTTGGTGACCGTGATCGTCGTCCCGGCGATCAGCCCGGAGAACGTGTTGGTCGGGGAGCTCATGCTGTAGCTGCTGCCGGCGTCGCCGACGGTGATCTCGGCGTTGCGCCCCTGCGTGGCGGTCGTGAACCCGGTGGCGCTGAAGGCCGAGGCGGCGCCGGTGGTCGTCGAGGTGAGCGACATCCGGTAGCCGGTGTCGGTGACCTTCAGCGGGGTCGCGGTCACGCCGAGACCGGCGGCGTTGATCGCCGCGGCGGCCTCGGAGAGGGTGGCCTTGCCGTCGCCGTTGCGGTCCAGGCTGACGTTGGTCGTCTTGCCCCCGACGACGACGTCGAGCGTCGTGGCACCGAAGTCGATGTCGTCGGCGGTCTGGGTCCCGGTCGCCGTCCACGTCGTGGAGCTGACCGCCGAGTGCGCCTTGGCGACCTGGTCCACGGTGAAGGTGACCGAACCCGCGGTTGCGCCGCCGACCGAGCTGGCGGTGACCGACGTCGACGAGCTCAGCGCCTTCGCGGACTGCCAGGCGGCGTCCTTGGTGAGTGCCTCGGCGGCCGAGCGGACGGCGTCGAAGCGGGTGTTGATGGCCCGGTAGGCGGTGCCCTGGGACTGGGTGGCGGACAGCCGCTGCTTGAGCAGGGTCTGGGAGTTCGCCTCGACGGAGATCAGCCCGTCGATGATCGAGGCGGTGTCCATGCCGGACACCAGGCCTCCCACGCTCATGCCGGCCACTGCGCCTCCAAGGTGTCGGGTTGCCGTGCGCGGTGAGGGGGGAGGCCCAGGGCCTCCCCCCTCACCGGTGGTGCAGGGTGCTGCTCAGGTGGTCCCGGGGGACCACCTCAGGAGATCCGCGAGGATCAGCCCAGCAGCTTCAGGATGTTCTGCGAGGCCTGGTTGGCCTGCGCGAGCATCGAGGTACCGGCCTGGCTCAGGATCTGGTTCCGGGAGAAGTTGGTCATCTCCTGGGCCATGTCGGTGTCGCGGATGCGGGACTCGGAGGCCTGCAGGTTCTCCTGGGTCACGCTCAGGTTCTTGATGGTGTGCTCGAACCGGTTCTGCAGGGCACCCAGGTCCGCACGCGAGGTGGAGACCGTCTTGATGGCGGTGTCGATGGAGCCGATCGCAGCAGCCGCGCCGCTGGCCGAGCTCAGGTCCACGCCGCTGACGCCGAGCTGCGTAGCGGAGAAGCCCGAACCGGCGGCCGAGCCCTTGATGCTCACCGAGATGGTGTCACCAGAGGCGTAGCCGACCTGGAAGTTCTGCGACGAGAAGGTGCCGTCGAGCAGCTTCACGTTGTTGAACGTGGTCTTGTCGGCGATGCGGGTCAGCTCGTCCTTCAGCGCGGTCGCCTCGGAGTTGAGAGCCGAACGCGAGTTGGCGTCGTTGCTGCCGTTCGCCGACTGGACCGCCAGGTCGCGCATGCGCTGAAGGATGGCGTGCGTCTCGGTGAGCGCACCTTCAGCGGTCTGCACGACGGAGACGCCGTCCTGCGTGTTGCGGATGGCGACCTTGAGGCCACCGATCTGCGAGCGCAGGCCCTCGGAGATGGCCAGGCCGGCCGCGTCGTCGGCGGCGCGGTTGATCCGGTAGCCCGAGGAGAGCTTCTCCAGCGACTTGCTGAGCTGGTTGTCCGTGTTGGACAGGTTGCGGTACGAGTTCATCGCCGCGATGTTGGTGTTGACGCTGAGACCCATGAGGTTCCTCCTTGGACGG
This sequence comes from Blastococcus aurantiacus, assembly GCF_900102425.1. GTDB lineage: Bacteria > Actinomycetota > Actinomycetes > Mycobacteriales > Geodermatophilaceae > Blastococcus > Blastococcus aurantiacus. The sequence goes on along the minus strand of NZ_FNBT01000002.1, from coordinate 419,453 downwards.
GGCCTTACTTGAATCCGCTGGCATCCGTGCTGGCGGGGTGTTGCACAGGGGTCTACGGCTGTCCGGCGCCGGTCCTTGACCCGAATCCGGGACTTTTTCGACTGCTTCACCCGGACGGGGCCGAGGCAGCCGCAGAACCGCGATCGTGCGGTGTCGACCCGCACCGGGACTGCCGATGGGGAGCCCGGTGGCTCCGCGTGGGGCCGTTGCCAGCCCGGTGTGGTCCGCACCGTGGCGGCGTCGTGAACCCGGACCCGGAAGGACACCCGCCGGCCATGAAGGTCAAGTTGTCGTCGACCCGCTTCGCGGGGTCGCTGTACTACCGGGCGACCGAGCCCGCCCGGGCCGTCAACGAGGCGGGCCTCGAAGTCCAGGTCACCCTGAGCTACGGGCTCGCCACGCGGATGAGCGGTCCGGCCGAGGACGAGTCCTCCGACGTGATCTCGGTGGACGCGGACGGCGCGGACGTCGTGGTCCTCCAGCTGCCGAAGACGAAGCCGGCCCTGCAGATCCTGCGTCTGCTCCAGGCGCAGGGCGTGGCCGTCGTCGTGGAGATCGACGACCTGTTCAGCGGCATCGCCTACGGGCACATGGGCTTCGCCACGATCCAGCACCACAACGTCGCGCACTGGATCGCGGCATGCGCCCGCGAGGCGGACCTGGTCACCGCCACCACCCCGGCGCTGCTGGAGGAGTACGCCCGGCACGGTCGTGGCGTCGTGGTGCCCAACGCCATCCCCCGGCGGATCGCCGAGCTGGCCCCCGCCTACGACCGGCCGGAGCCGGAGACGGTCACGGTCGGCTGGACGGGATCGCTGGCGAGCCACCCCTACGACCTCCAGGCCATGGAGTCGGGACTGCAGCAGGGGCTGGACCGCGCGCGCCGCGCGAGCCGGTTCACGATCCTCGGTCAGGCCATGGACGCCCAGCAGCGGTTGCACCTCCCGGAGCCGCCGATCGAGGTGCCGTGGAAGGACACCGTGGACGAGTACCTCTCGGCCGTGGGAGAGCTCTTCGACGTGGGCATCGCCCCGCTGCGGCTCGACCGGTTCAACGAGGCCAAGAGCTGGCTCAAGCCCCTGGAGTACGCCGCCCGCGGTGTCTTCCCGATCCGGTCGAACACACCGGACTACGAGCGCCTGGGCCTGGGCATGCGGGCGAAGCGGCCCCGTGATTGGGCCGACCACATCGCGAAGGCGATCGACGACGGCGACCGCCGCCGCGAGATCGCTGCCCGCAACCGCGAGGTGGTACTCGCCCAGCACCTGACCGAGCACACCGCCCCGGTCTGGGCGGACGCCTGGCGTCGGGCGCTCGACAACCGGGTCCGCAGCCAGCGCATCGGCGCCTGAGCCGGTCATGACCATGCAGATCCCCGGCCCGCGCACCCCGGTCGCCGCCCGTTCGGTCTCCGACGACGCACTGCGACGGGTCGCGGCCCACCGCGAGCAGTACGACCGGCTGGTGGAGGTCGTCGAGGCCTACGCCCGCCAGGGCGACCTGGAAAGGGTGCTGCTGACCGCGACCCTGATCGGGAACATGACCTGGTGCGCGCCCGTCGGGCTGCTCGCCGACCCGCGGCTCGAGCGCGCCGTGGTGTCCGCCGCCCGCGCCGGGGGGCCCGCGCCCGAGATCGACGGGCAGCGGGCCCGTGGCCGTGTGCTGCACGTGCTGAGCGAGACCTACGGCGTCGGCGGGCACACCCGCCTCGCGTGGCGGTGGATCGAGCGCGATCCCCGTCGCTCGGACGTCGTGCTCACCAATCAGGGCGGGCCGTCGCCCGAACCGCTGCGGGCCGCCGCCCGGTCCACGGGAGGTCAGGTCTTCGACCTCAAGGAGGCGCACCCCACCTTCGGTGCCCGGGCGCACGCACTGCGCCGGCACATGGACGCCGCCGACGTGGTCGTCCTCCACACGCACCCCTGGGACGCCATCGCCCTGGCGGCCGCGAACATGCCCGGTCGCCGGCCACCGGTGCTCCTGGAGAACCACGCCGACCACACGTTCTGGCTCGGCCTCGGCTGCGCCGACCTCGTGGTGGACAACCGCTCACCCGGGCTCCGTGTCACCCGTGAGCTCCGCGGCGTCCGCCCCGAGCGGCATGCCCGGCTGGCGCTGCCCGTCCCCGACGTCCCGCTGTCGTCCTCGCGGGAGGAGATGCGGGCGGCGCTGGGCTTGCAGGACCAGGTGGCCGCCCTGTCGGTGGGCAGCCCGTACAAGATGTCGCCGGTGTGGGGGGAGGGCTTCGACGGGATCCTCGCGCAGGCCCTGGAGCGGTTCGACCAGCTCGTGGTCTACCTCGTCGGGCCCTCGGACACGGAACAGTGGCAGGCGCTGGGGGAGAGGTTCCCGGGACGGGTCTTCCCGCTCGGCTTCCTCCCCGATCCCGAGTCCCTCTTCCCGGCGATGGACCTGTACCTGGACTCCTACCCGCTGACCGGCGGAACGGCCCTCGTCGAGGCGGCCATGGCCGGGCTTCCCACCCTCAGCCTCCAGCCGGACATCCCGTACGGGGACGTCTACCACGCCGACATCCCCGGCGTGACCGGTGCGGGGTACGTGGGGCGGACCGACGACGAGTACTTCGCGACGCTGGCCGAGCTGGTGGCCGATCCCGACCTGCGCCACCGACGGGGGCGGCACGCCGCCGAGCAGGTCCGCGCCGTCAACGCCGGCCCGGCCTGGGACGCCGGGCTCGAGGCGGTGTACGACCTGGCCAGGTCGGCGGCCCCTGCGGATCTCGACGAGTACCCCGAACGGATCGAGGAGCCCGGCTACGGAGCCCGCCTCTCGGCGCTCACCGCACGCATCATGCCGGCGGGCACGATCCCGGCACCGGAGTTCTTCGCCGAGCCGATCGCGGGGCTCCTCGACCGCCGGATGCGCTACGACCTCGCGGTCGTCGCCGCCCACCGGCCGACGCTCGCGGTCCGCGTCCCCGCGGGCTGGGAGTGCCACGAGGCCTGGATGGCGCGGTTGGCCGAGACCGCGGCGGCACACCCGCGCCTGCGGGTCAGCCTGCCTCCGGTGCCCGGCGACGACGCGACCGCGGCCGCCAGCATCGCGTGCCTCACGTCGGTGCTCGAGAGCGTGGGGCAGACGACCGAGGACTGCGGGGATCTCTGCCTGGAGGTGGAGGCACCCGAGGTGGCGGGTCTGTCGATCGGTGAGGAACTCACCTTCTCTGCCGACGCGCTCGACGTCGTCGACGAGCTCCTGGGCTCCGCCCTGTGGACGACCGACCGCGCCCTGGTGACGGGGTAGCTCGTCCGACCCAGCCGTCCACCCGCCGGCCGTTCACCGTGGTCCCCGTCCGCCGTCAGGCGTACGGGGACCACGTCGTTCGGGAGAGGGGGACCGGCCTCAGGCCGGTCGGGCTACCCCGGCCCACGGGGTGCGCGGTCCGGGCACGGTGTGCTGCCGGCCGGCGACCCGGTCGACGTAGCTGCGCTGCTGGTTGCGGGCGCGCACGCCGCCGTCGGCGGGTACGGCCCTGCCGTCCCACACCTCGCTCATGGCGGCGTGGAGGAGCGTGAGGGCGCGAGCCCGCATCTGCGAGACGCGGGAGAGGGTGACGCCGAGGTCCTCCGCGATGTCGGTCAGCGATTCGTCACCGAAGAAGTTCCGCTCGACGACCTCGTCCAGCCGGTCGGGCAGCGCGCGGATCGCCTCGTGCAGGTACCGCGCCCGTTCGGTGCGGAGCAGGGCGCGCTCGGGGGACTCCCCGGTGTCCGGCAGGTCGAGCGAACTCCCGTCGGCGCCGGTCTCGGCGTCGATGCTCACCATGACCGCGCGGTGGACGTCCACCCGCAGGCTGTCGAGCTCGCTGCTCGGCACGCCCAGCGCGGCGGCCAGCTCCTCGCGCGTCGGGGGCCGGCCCAGCGAGATGGTGAGCGCGTCGGCGGCGGCGTCGGTGCGGCGGGCGGCGGCGCGCACCGAGCGGCTAGCCCAATCGCCCGAGCGCAGCTCGTCGAGCACCGCTCCCTGCAACCGCGCCAGGGCGTAGGTGCTGAACGAGGCGCCGGCCGAGGGGTCGAAGCGCCTGGCGACCTCGACCAGGGCCACGTGGGCGCAGGAGAGCAGGTCGTCCCGGCTGACGTGCGCGGGCAACGAGATGCGGGCCGCGACGGCGTTCACCGCGAACGCGGCCAACGGCAGGTGCTCCGTGACCAGGGCGTCGACGTCGGCCTGGCTCCGCGCCCGGACAGGAGGCTTCGACGGGTGCGGAGTGCGTCCGGCGGCGGGACGTTCGAGCGGGATCCGCTCGCGCTGAGGGCGCTCGGACGCGAAGGTACGGGCTGGGCTCACGCCTCTCTTCTCGGCTGACCCGGGCCGGGGTGGCACCGCTCATCGGCAACTTTCGGTCTCGACTTGAGCACGTCGCTGCGCACTTCGGCTTGAGGGGGCCGGGAACGGTGCCGAAGCCACCTCCGACGAGGGAGCGCCGGGCGGGTCGACCGCAGCGGCGCCCAGCACGAGAGACGGAGAGGCGGTGGACGCGTGGACTACCAGCACCTGTCGACGTTGCTGTGGCGGGAACAGGAACTCCTGGACCTCCTGCTGTTCAAGGCGGAGGAGAAGCAGTACCTGATCGTCACCGGGAAGACCCGCTGGCTGGCGCGCATCGCGCACGAGATCGAGGTCGTCCTCGACCAGATGCGCACCCTCGAGGTGGAGCGGTCGGCGGCCACCGAGGCCATCGCTGCGCGCCTCGGCCTGCAGGCCAACCCGTCGCTGAAGCAGGTCGCCGAGGCCGCCCCGGCGCCGTGGAACGACCTGTTCGGCAAGCACCACGAGGCGCTGCTGGTGCTCATCACCGACCTGCGCAGCCTGTCCGACGCCAACCGGGAGCTGATCGAGGGCGGCCTGGCCGCCATCAGCGACACGCTGATGAAGACCCGCTCCGCCACGGGCACCTACGGTTCCAGCGGCCGCCACGACGACGGCAGCCACCGCGCGGTCACCCTGGACGGCGCCCTGTGAGCGGGACCTTCTCCGCGCTCAACGCCGCGACGACGGCGCTCTGGGCGCAGCGGCGGGCACTCGACGTGGCCGGCCAGAACATCGCCAACGTCAACACCGAGGGCTACTCCCGCCAGCGGGCCGACATGCAGGCCATCGGCGGCAGCGCCGTCCCCGCCTTCTACTCGACCAGCGACGGGATCGGGGGCGGGGTCTCGGTCGAGCAGGTCACCCGCATCCGCGACGCCTTCCTCGAGGGCCGCGGCCACACCGAGCACGCCAACTACGCCCGGCTGAGCACCGAGGCGGGTGCCCTCGAGCAGGTGGAGACTGCCTTCCGCGAGCCCGGTGACCAGGGCATCCAGAGCCTGCTCGCCGACGTGTGGGACGGCTGGGAGGCCGTGACGAACGGTCCGGACACCGACGCGACGCGCGCCCAGGTCCTCCAGCAGATGGAGGCGCTCGTGGGCGGGCTGCACTTCGCCTCCGCCTCGCTGAAGGCGCAGTGGAACCAGACGCGGGAGAACCTCACCGTCCTGGTGGACGACGTCAACGCGGCCGCGGCGTCGATCGCCGACCTCAACCAGGCCATCCAGCGCGGGAACCAGACCAGCCTGCCGGTCAACTCGCTGGTCGACCAGCGCGACCTGCTGGTCATGAAGCTCGCGGACCAGGCCGGCGCCAGTGTCCGGCACGGCAAGGACGGCATGGTCGACGTCATCGTCGGCGGCGTGACCCTGGTCGGCGGGACGAGTGCCACCAAGCTGGCGGTCGCCGGCAGCCTGGACCTGGCCGGTACCGGGACCTCCCCGGTCCGGGTCGTCACCGCGGTCGGCGGGCACACGGTGCGCCCCGACGGCACGGCGGCGGGGCAGCTCGCGGCGATGAACGGGATCTTCCCGAGCTACCAGTCCGACCTGGACGCGCTGGCGAAGGACTTCGCGGACGCGGTCAACGGGGTCCACACCACCGGCGCCTACGACAAGCTGGGCAACCCGGGGATCGACGTCTTCGAGTCCGCCGACGGCAGTCCCATCAACGCATCGAACATCCGCGTGGCGTTCGACGACCCGGCACTGATCGCAGCCTCCGGCCTGCCGGGTGCGGCGAACACCGACAGCAGCAAGGCCGACGAGATCGCCCAGCTGCGCAGCAAGGCCGGTGGTCCGGACGCCACGTACCGGAGGCTGGTCGTCCAGCTCGGTGTCGAGGCGGCGGTGGCCAACCGCGGCGTCCAGATCCAGCAGGTCATCACGACCCAGATCGACGCGTCCCGCGAGTCGGTGGCCGGCGTCAACCTCGACGAGGAGATGACGAACATGCTCTCGTACCAGCACGCGTACGCCGCGGCCGGCCGGCTGGTCAGCACGATCGACGAGATGCTCGACGTGCTGATCAACCGCACCGGCCGCGTGGGGCTGTGATCTGAGTGCGCATCACCCAGCGTGCAGTCACGCTCACCAGCCTGCAGGGCCTCAACCGGAACCTCGACGCCCTGGGCAAGCTGCAGCAGCAGCTCACCTCCGGCAAGGCGATCAGCCGGCCGTCGGACTCGCCCACCGGGACCAACACCGCGATGCAGACGCGGACCGAGCAGGCGTCGGTCGCGCAGCAGGCCCGCAACGTCACCGACGCGAAGTCCTGGCTCGAGCAGGGCAGCTCGACGCTGATGGAGATGATGGACGTGGTCAAGCGCGTCCGGAACCTGACCCTCCAGGGCAACAACGCGGCCAGCTCACCCGCCAGCCAGCAGGCCCTGGCCATCGAGGTCGCCTCGCTGCGCGACGGCCTGCTCAACATGGCCAACACCAAGGTCATGGGTCGGCCCCTGTTCGGGGGCGTGACGGCCGGGGACGCCGCCTACGGGCCCGCCGGCAACTACGTCGGTGACGATCGTGCCGAGGTCCTGCGGCGGGTCTCCGACAGCGAGCTCCTGCGGGTGGACCTCACCGGGCCGGAGGCGTTCGGCACCGGCGCGAACGACCTGTTCGCCGTCGTCGGCCGCATCGCCACCGATCTGACCACCAACGTGCCGGGGCTGGACGCCGACCTCGGGGCGCTCGACGCGGTCTTCGAGAAGATGACCGGTGCCCTCGCCGACATCGGCGCCCGCGGCGCGCGGCTCGACCAGGCGGAGCAGGTCAACGCCGACCGGCAGATCACCCTGCGCAAGCAGCTGGGCGCGGCCGAGGACATCGACCTCCCCAAGACGATCATGGACGTGCAGATGCGCCAGATGGGCTACGAGGCCGCGCTCGCCGCGACCGCGAAGTCCATCTCGCCCACCCTGCTCGACTACCTCCGCTGATGACCGGCCACCCCGCCCCCGTGGCCGGCGCTCCGAGGAGGTGCCCGGCATGACGCCGTCCCCGGCACTCCTGGCCGCGCGCCCGCACGCCCCCGCGAGCACGCCGGTCCAGCGCGTCGAGGACGCCGTCCCCGCGGTCCTGGTCGTGGAGCTGACCGAGCCGCTGGCCGGATTCCCCGACCACCGGGAGTTCGTGCTGGTGCCCGCCGACGCCTCCGGCCTGCTGTCCTGGCTCCAGTCGATGGCGCCCGACGGTCCGCGCTTCCTCGTGGCTCCCGCGACCGCCTTCTTCCCGGAGTACGCCCCCGTGCTCCCGGGGTCGGCGCTGGCGGAGCTGGGACTGGCCTCGGTGCAGGCGGGGCGCGTGTACGCCCTGCTGACGGTGCCGGACGGGGACGTCTCCGGGACGACGGCCAACCTCCGGGCGCCGCTCGTGGTGAACCCCGCCACCCGCCGGGCGCGGCAGGTCGTCCTGTCCGATCCCACCCATCCGGTCCGGTGCCCCGTGCGCCGATAACACTTTTCGACGGGCGTCCCGCCCGTCCGCCCGCCCGCGGGCAGCCACGGACGGCACCACACACACCCATGGAGGGGTACACGTGCTCACACTCACGCGCAGCGTCGGCGAGACCATCCGCATCGGCGACGACATCGAGGTCCACGTCGTCGAGGTGCGCGGCGGCACCGTCCGCCTGGGCTTCAAGGCCCCCCGCGAGGTCACCATCCACCGCGAGGAGGTCTACCGGCAGATCGCGGAGGCCAACGCCCTCGCCGCCCAGGTCACTGCCGACAGCCTCGGTGCGCTGGCGGCGTTCGCCCCGGTCAGCGCCGAGCCGGCGGCCGAGCAGGTGGAGGACGCGCAGGCCTGAGCCGCCGGTGTCGAGGGGCTGTCTTCGGCAGACGCTGCCAAAGGCCGCCCCTCGAGCGCCGTGGGGCCAGCGACACGGGCAACTTCTGCCGAAGAGTTGGCCGACACGTGCGTAGGACACGGCGAGTGTTGTGCCCTCGGTTGCCGAGGGGATGAGGCAGATTTCTCCCCAAGCAAGTGACAGGGGGCGATCACCATGCAACACAGTGCATCCAACGCGCAGACCGGCGTCGACCACGGCGGCGAGCACGAGTCCGTGGTCGTCCACGTCCAGTTGCGTCCGCGGCGCGGTGCCACGCGCAAGTGCCTCGCGGCTCTCGCCTCGCTGGCCGCCGAGCACGACGAGGTCGCGTTCGCGGTCTCCGGCCTGAGCAAGGACGACCGCGTCGTCCGGGTGACGGTCGGCGTGGACCTCGGTCCGCGCACCGGCGTCGCCAAGTTCTCGCCGCAGGCGCAGGCCGCCTACGCGTTCGTGAGCGCGGTCTTCACCTCGCTCTACGACCACATGCCGGTGTACGTCGCCGAGCCCAGTGGCGCCGAGCGCGCCGCCGCCGCGGTGCTGATCGAGCGCGCGGCCTCCGGCGTCACCGCCGCCGACGTCGTCGAGGCCCTGCCGGTGTCCTCCGCCGGCTCGCCGGTCCCGAGCCCGCGGACCGCGGGCCCGGGGGAGCGCATCCCGGCCTGACGTCGCCTCCGAGCTGCTCCGCAGGCCTTCTTCCCCGAGGTCTGTCCTTCCCCGTAGTGCCAGGAGTTCCGGTGTCCGACATCTTCGCGACCGCCTCGTCCACCCTCGATCCCCGCGCCCGTGCCCGGCAGCCGCTGGTCTTCGGCGGCATCCCCGAGGCCGAGGGCTGGGCCCTCGCGCCCATCACCGCCCGCGACCGGGTGCACTTCCGCGTCGACCGCGAGCTGCCGCTCGACGAGTTGCGCGCCGACCTGCCCGACGGCGTGACCGTCAGCTACGACCAGGGCGACGGCCTCTACCGGGTGGACGGCGCCCGCGGCTCCGCGTCCGTGCTCGCCGACTGGGTGCGCGCCTGGTGCGCGCGGCACGGCTGCACGACGGTCGGCCTCCGGGCCGAGACCGACGTCCGGCGGCGCGCGCCCAAGGACCTCCCGCCGGACTTCCTCGCCGACCTGTGCCGGCACTACGGCCCGGTCAGCCTCAAGCGCCTGCAGCGGAACATGAGCACGATCCGGCTGCACCTGCCCGACCCCGACGACCTGGGCCAGCAGGTGTACGAGTGGGTGCTCAAGGCCGTCGGCCAGTTCGACGAGACCAAGTCGGTGCCCTTCGGCGCCTTCCTGGCCACGCAGCTGTCCAAGTGGGTGCACGACCTGGGCCGCAACGCCCACGGGCGCACCGCGGCCGACACCGAGCACAAGCAGCAGAAGGCGATCGCCACCTTCATCGCCGAGCACCAGCGCCGGCCCAGCGAGAAGGAGCTCGCCGCCTACATGGGGCAGAGCGTGGCCACCCTGCGGCGCAACTCGCAGACCGTCGCGACGCTCAACGGCCTGCGCAACCTGCAGTCCCTCGACGGCGGGCCGGACGGCACCGAGATCCTGCTGCCCGACTCCGGCGAGGCGCCCGACGAGATCATGGGCGAGGCGGAGCAGACGCTGCTCTCCCACGCGCTGACCGCGGCCTGTGCTCCGGACCCGAACGCCCGCCGCGACCAGCGGGCCGGGCAGCCCAACGTGCTCGGCTGGGCCACCTGGTACCTGACCACCTGGGGTGGGCAGACCAAGACGCAGCTGTCCTCGGACCTCAACACGTCGGTGCGCAACATGAACGTCTACGCCGACCGCGTGGAGAAGGCGCTCAAGGACCGCCTGGCCGAGCTCGCGGAGTAGTTCCCCACCGACCGCTGGGAAATCCGCCTCTCGCGAGCCGCTGAGAGGCGACTTTCCCCGCGCTCGGTGGCGCGGTGCTACTCCCAGGCGGTGAGCACGTCGCCGGCGACGACGCCGGCGCGCACCCGCTGGGGGTGGTCACCCACCGGGATCCGGGCGATCTCACGGGCCGTGGCGTAGTCGATGACGACCACCTCGTCGGTGCCGCTCACCGACACCCAGCACTCGTCGCCGACGACGCCGTTGGTCGACCAGTAGGGCTTCTCGCCCACCTCGACCAGCCGGTGCTCGCCGGTCTCGCGGTCGACGATCGCCGCGTACCCGTCCATGGTCCCGGCCGCGCACAGCGTCGTGCCCGCGGGGTTGATGGCCAGGCCGTGGTGCGCGGAGTCGAGCACGTACTTCTCGCGGGGTTCGGTGGTCCGCTTCGGCAGGTCGACCACCCGGGTCACGGCGCCGACGGCCGGCTCGCCGTCGTAGGTGCTGCTCGTGTCGGCGTCCGGCGCCTGGGTGTCGAACTCGATCCAGCCGTGGAAGAACGAGACCTGCAGGTAGACGTAGCGCTCGTCCGGGGCCACCGCCATCGGGCGGACCGCCGAGGCCATGCCCGGGTAGCCGGCCTCCTCGAGTTCGCGGCCCATGTCCCAGCGCTGCTCGACGGTGAGCCCGTCGGTGCGCACGATCTGGAACCACTGCTCGCCCTTGAGGGTGTCGAAGGCCTGGCGGACGACGGGCCGGTCGGTGGGTGTGTAGACGCGTCCGATGCTCGCGTGGAACACCCGCGAACCGTCGGCGGTGTAGTTGTTCTCGTGCGGGCTGTCGCCGCTGGGGAACTCGCCGGTCTTGCGCCCGGTGGCGAAGTCGAGCTCGTGCACCTTGTTGGCGGTCGAGTCGCTGACCAGCAGCCGGGTGCCGTCGGGGGAGACGCCCATGTGGTCGGAGCGGTAGCCCTCCATCGGGAAGCGCCAGCGCAGCTCGCCGGTGGCCAGGTCGATGGCGACGACGTCGGCGAAGCTCGGCCGGCTCACGGCCAGCAGCCGGCCGTCGTGCGTCGTGTACATGTCGTCGGTGTACTGGGCGCGGCCCTCACCGATGGCCGCCTGGATGGCCAGGTAGAACGCCAGCTTGTCCGGCCGGGCGATGATCTCGGCCATCCGCTGCCGGCGGTCGGGGATGGTCGAGATCGTGGTGATCGGCTCGTGGGTGGCCGCGTCGACGACGGTCGCCGTCCCTTCCCAGTTGTTGCCCACGAACATCACCGCGCGTGGACCGTCGGCGGCCTCGTCGGTGGCGGCGGCCGGTGCGGTCGCACCCGTCGCGGCCAGGACGACGGCGAGCGCGGTGGCGGTCAGTGCAGGAGCGATGGCGCGGCGCATGAGGGCCCCTCGGCTGTCGGCTACGCATGGGGAACGGCTCGGCGGCCGCCCGGTTACGCCCGGTTGTCGGGAGGATCGCGGCCCGGGTCGGTGATCGGGGCCAATTCGTCGTCCCGGATCGGGTCCATCCGGGCACTGTGCTGCCGATATCCAGGTCGTGACGCCTCGCCCCCGGACCCGCCGCACAGCAGGCGCGGTCCCGTCGGGCACGGCAGCCGGGCGGTCTTCCCGGGACGGCGTCCGATGAGCGTGCTGCCCAGCGGCGGCACCGGCTCGGAGGTCCTCGTCCCGCACTGGCTCGCCTCGCCCGACCGCCTCCAGCTGGCCGCCGCCGTCCGCGCCGCCCTCGGTGACCCGGCCGTGCACCCGGTGGCGCACATCCAGCTCCAGGACGTGCTGACCGAGCTGCACGTCGCGGCCGCCCGGGACGCCGTCTGGCCCGCCTCCGCCGCGCGGGTGCGGCTCGCGACCGGCTGGGACGCCGACGTGCTGCCGGTACGCCTCAGCGCCGCCGAGCTGACCGCCGTCCTCGCGCTCTGCCCGCTGCCGGACGACCTGCGCGCCCGGCTGAGCGGGGTCGAAGCGTGACGGCCTTCGGACGCCACGGTTCGGTCGGCCTGGTGCAGCGCCTGCGCCCGACCCGGATCGACGCCGCCGACCTGCTGGACGTGGTCGAGGTGGTGCTGCCCGTGGTGGCCGGCCCCCGGCTGCGGGTCGAGCTGCTCCGGCGCAGCGGCGCGGGCTCCGTGCTCCTCGTGGAGGAGGACGAGCGCAGCATGCGCGCGGACCTCGCCGAGCTGGCCGACGACATGACCGGGGCCGGCATCGCGCCGACCCCCGAGGCGATGACCGCGGCCCTGCGCTCGTGGATCGCCCACCGTCCCGTGACCGACGCGGCCGCGGCCGCGGACGGGATCGCCGTGCTCGACTGGGCCGACGCCACCCGCTCCGCCGTCGGGTGGCGGGTCGTGGTCCGCCGCGGCGACCTCACCCACGTCTGGACGCCGCTGGCCGACGCGCCGGCCGAGCAGGTGGACGACATCCGCTCGTCCGCCACCGCCCGGGCCGGCGATGTGCAGCTGACGCTGCACGTCGAGGGACCGGTGGCGCTGTGGTCGCACACCTCGATGCCCGTGCTGGCCACCACCGCGCTGGCGGCGCCCGGGCGGATGCTGACCCGCGTCGCGGACGCCGGCCTGCCGGTCGACGACGTGCACGTGGTGGTCACCCCGCAGCGGCCGGTCGCCTGCGCCGGCCGGAGCGTCGCCGCACGGCTGGCGGGGGAGACCTCCGAGGCCAACGTGACCCTGCCCTGGGCGCGGCTGACCACCCTGCCCTGGCTCTAGCCGCTGCGGCTCAGGAGATGTAGCCGAACTCCCAGTGCCACGGCTCCGGCTTCTCGCCGCCGGGGGCCGCCCAGTCCGGCTGGACGAACCCGAACCGGCCGGCGTTGGCCGTCATCCAGCGCCACTGCTCGGACCCGCTCCGGTGGATCCCGCCGCACAGGTCGACCGCGAGGGCCCAGCCGTGGTTGGAGGTACCCGGCACCGCGGCCAGCGCGGGCTTGCGGGAGAACGCATCGACCTGGCTGGCCAGCGAGCGGTAGGAGTCGGTGATGCACAGCCCGGTGCCGAACTCGGCCTCGTAGGCCTCGCCCATCGCGGCGTAGCCCGCCGCGGCGTCGCAGCGCAGCGCGTGCCGGTACACCCCCAGGCGGCACAGCGCCTCGGTCGGGATCTCGCCGTTGTCCCAGCCGCCCCAGCGGGGGCTGTTGCCGCCCGGCGTCGCGAGCGGGGCTCCGCACGGGCCGGTCGGACCGCCGGCGGGCAGCGCTGCGTTCGGGGTGCCGGTCGCGGCAACGGGCACGCGGACGGCGGTCGAACCGGCGGCCACGGAACGGATGCCCACCTGGTACGTCGCCGCCGAGGCGCCCAGCACGTCGCCGTCGCCGAGGTAGATGCCGACGTCCTGGCCGCCGGGGGAGAAGACGAGGTCACCCATCTCCAGGCCGTCCAGCGGCACCGCGGTGCCGGTGGCCCACTGCTGCTGGGGGGTGGCGGGCAGGGCGTAGCCGCCGAGGAGCCACGAGGCAGCGGTGAAGCCGCCGCAGTCGTAGGTCTCCGGGCCGGTGGACCCGGCGACGAAGGGCTTGCCGAGCTGGGACAGCGCGTTGCTCACCGCGGCGACCGTCTCCGACGGCAGCACGGTCACCGGGCTGCTGCCCGACACCGCCCAGGCCACACCGGGAACGGGGTTGCCGTCGGCGTCCAGCGCGGGGGAGAGCCCGGCGGGGAGGTCGGTGGGGTCGACGATGTCGGCGGCGGCCGGCGGCTCGACGCCGGCGCCGGTCAGCTGGGCCAGGTAGCCCTGCCAGCGCGCGACGGCCCGCTGGTTGCGCTCCTGCTGCTGCCCCGCTGCGGGGATCGTGCCGAGGGAGGCCAGCCGGCCGGTGACCTCGGTGCTCAGGTCGTCGACCTCGGCGCGCATCCGCTCGAGGGCCGTGGCCAGCTCCTGCTCGGCGTCGGCCGCGACGGCCTCGGCCCGGTCCACCCGGGCCTCCGCGTCGGCCAGGGCGGCGGCGCTGCGTTCGGCGCGCACCACGGAGGCCTCGCGTGCCTGGTCGGCGTCCGCGGCCAGCTCCTGCGCCAGCGCGCCGGCGGCGAAGGAGGCGTCCAGGCTGGGCACGGGGTAGCGGGCGGTGGGCGTGGCGCGGTAGAGGTCGGCGGCGCCCGTGCCGACCACCTGCTGGACGCTGTCGACCGCGTCGCGAGCGGACTGCTCGGCGGCGCGCGCCTCCGCCAGCTGGTCGCGGCGGTGCGCGGCGGTCTGCTCGAGGGCGCGGTACCCGTCGGCCGCCTCCAGCAGCGAGCTGCGGGCGGTGAGGGCCAGGGCGGTGACGTCCAGCGGCCCGCCCGAGGGGGTGGTGGTGCCGGGCAGCACCACGGTGATCAGGGCCGGCACCAGCAGAGTTCCCAGGGCGACGACGCCCAGCCGGGAGGACCAGCGGGAGCCGGCGCGCTCGGTGGCGGCGGCGCCGGTCCGGGCGGGGGACCGCTCGGTGGTGTGCCGCTTCGCGGTGGGGCGCTTGCCGGCGGGGCGCTTGCCGGCCGGACGCGTGCCGGCCTTCGCGGCCAGGGCAGCCCGGGCGGCAGCCAGCTGGGCGGGCGTCAGGTCGGGACGGGCGGCGGCGAGCTGCCGGAGGGCCATGGCCTCGCGGAGGGCCTGAGCCTCGCGGGCGTCGACGACGGGCCGGGTCGCGGGACGGGCCGCGGAGCGGACGGGCGTGCGTGGTGCGGGCACTGCGGCGTCTCCCGGCGGTCTCGTCGTCTCGAAGGCCGGCCCGCTGCGGGGGTGCAGTCGGGCTCAGACCTCGTATCGACGTGCCGGGAGGGGCGCCGGAGAGGGGGGCGAGGCGTTCTCACCCCTCCGGGTGAGGGTGAAAGCTCGGGAGGCGCTCGGAAGGATGAGCAGGAGGACCCGCGCCGGTGCGGACGGTCACGGAGCGGTCAGGGGGCCCACCAGGCGCCGTGCCGGTGGACGAGGGGGATGCGCAGCTCGCCGCCGTCCTCGGTGGACACGACGACCTCGACACCGGTGATCCGCACGGGCGGTCCGTCGTCCTCGGGTTCGAGCAGGGTGCCGCTCGCCAGCGGGATGGGCGGCACGACGAGGACGTCGTCGCCGGGCGGCTCGGCCATGGGCGGACCTCCTGGTGTGGCGACTCCTCCGCGGGTGCGGGACGCCCTCACCGTAGGGGGACGACGTCCCGGACAGCGATCGGGCCGGGCAGGAACCCCCTGGTGGGAGCCCGCCCGGCCCGGTCGTGGCCCCCTCCAGAGGCTCGCCCCCAGCGTGCGAGGGGTGAGGAGGAGAAAGTCCTTCTCCTAGCGCCGCTCGAGCGGCACGAAGGCGCGCTCGGTCTCGCCGGTGTACAGCTGGCGCGGGCGGCCGATCTTGGTCGTGGGGTCGGCGATCATCTCGCGCCACTGCGCGATCCACCCGGGCAGCCGGCCGAGGGCGAACAGCACGGTGAACATGCGGGTCGGGAAGCCCATCGCCTGGTAGATCAGCCCGGTGTAGAAGTCGACGTTCGGGTAGAGCTTGCGCTCCACGAAGTAGTCGTCCTTCAGCGCGATCTCCTCGAGCTGGCGGGCCAGGTCGAGCAGCTCGTTGTTGCCGCCGAGCTTGTCCAGCACGCTGTCGGCGGTGGACTTCACGATGGCCGCGCGCGGGTCGTAGTTCTTGTAGACCCGGTGGCCGAAGCCCATCAGCTTGACGCCGGGCTCCTTGTTCTTGACCCGCTCGACGAAGCGGGGGATGTCGCCGCCGTCGGCCTTGATCGCCTCGAGCATCTCCAGCACCGACTGGTTGGCCCCGCCGTGCAGCGGGCCGAAGAGCGCGTTGATGCCGGCCGAGACGGAGGCGAACAGGTTGGCGTGCGAGGACCCGACCAGCCGCACGGTCGACGTCGAGCAGTTCTGCTCGTGGTCGGCGTGCAGGACGAAGAGCATGTCCAGCGCCTTCACGAGCTCCGGGTCGGCGTCGTAGGGCTCGGCGGGGAACCCGAAGGTCATGCGCAGGAAGTTCTCGACCAGGCCCAGGGAGTTGTCCGGGTAGAGGAACGGCTGGCCGACCGACTTCTTGTAGGCGTAGGCCGCGATCGTGGGCAGCTTGGCCAGCAGGCGCGTCGTGGACATCTCGACCTGGTCGTGGTCGAAGGGGTCGAGCGAGTCCTGGTAGAAGGTCGACAGGGCGCTCACCGCGGACGACAGCACCGGCATGGGGTGCGCGTCGAGCGGGAAGCCCTTGAAGAACTGCTTGAGGTCCTCGTGCAGCAGGGTGTGCCGGCGGATGCGCTGGTCGAACTCGGCCAGTTGGTCGGCGGTGGGCAGCTCGCCGTAGATCAGCAGGTAGCTGACCTCGACGAAGCTGGCCTTGCCCGCCAGCTGATCGATCGGGTAACCGCGGTAGCGCAGGATGCCCGCGTCACCGTCGATGTAGGTGATCGCCGAGGTGCAGGCGGCCGTGTTCACGAAGCCGATGTCCAGCGCGACCGTGCCGGTCGTGGCCAGCAGCTTGCTCGTGTCCAGGCCGTCGGCGCCCTCGGTCCCGTGCTTGACGGGAAGGGGCAGTTCTCCACCGGGGTAGCGCAGGGCTACATCTGTCTCGCTCATCGATCCGGACGCTACCCCCGTCGCGGTCCCGGGGCCCGGTGTCCACGCCCGCGGACCACCGGCTGGCCGGTCACCCGGCGATGACGTGGCCGGCGTCGACCGACCACACGGCGGCCGCCCGGTCCTCGTGCCAGCGGGCTGCCCGTGGTGCGACGGCCAGCCAGGGGTGGGCGAGCAGGGCGGCCGGGTCGTCGGCGGGGACGAGCTCGACGTCGATGTCGGTTCCCTCGGCCAGAGCGCGTTCGACCAGCGGCACCGCCTCCTCGAGGGCTGCCGGTGGGACCGCGATCACGAGCTTCCCGGCCACCCCGGCGGCCGCCACGTCGCGCAGTGCCTGGACGGTCGCGCCGATCTCTGCGGCGTCCAGCGCCGGGGCGGCGAGAGCGACGGGATAGGTCCGGGCCCACACCTCCAGCTGCTGTGCGAAGCGGCCGAGCAGCGCGGGTCCGTGCGCCCGCGCCCAGAGCGGGCCGCCGGCGTGGTCCGGGCCGCCGGCCTCGAGCTCCACGAGCGCCGCGGTCGCCAGGAAGACCGCCTCCAGGGACGGCCCACGGTTGGGGTCGTCGAGGAGCGTGCCCAGCCGGCGGGTGGCGTGGTCCAGGAGCCGGGCGTAGGCGGTGCGGCGCTGCGCCGGCTCGGCGAGGAATCCCAGCCCGATGCCCCAGTCGATGAGGCGCACCCAGTCACGCTCGCCGCGCGCCATGATCCACGGGTTCCACGTGTTCTGCCCCGGATGCTGGCGGAACCGGCTCAGCGTGCGCGGGGTGAACCACGCCGGGCCCCTGGCGAGGAGCTCGAGCCAGACCTTGACGTCGGTGATCACGTCGACGCGCCGTCCGTCCGGGTCCCAGATGGTCGACGGGTCGAGTGCGTCGCGGCGGATCAGCGCCGTCGTGAACTCGCCGATCACGTTGGTGCAGGTCTCGAGCATGGTGTCGCCCAGCTCCCGGCCGTCGATGGCCCCGGGCCGGTCCCGGACCGCCGGGAACTCGCCCAGCGATCGGCCGTTCTCGTCGATCAGCGAGCGACGGGAGAACGCCAGGGCGGCGTCCGGCGTCGACTCCAGCCCGCGCACCAGCTCGCGCACGCAGTCGGTGGCGAGGACGTCGTCGTGCAGCAGGTACTTCACGTACTCGCCGCCGGCCGCCTCCAGGACCGACCGGAGGTTCTCGTAGGCACCGACGTTGGTCTCGTGCCGGATCACCCGGATGCGGTCGTCCTCGGCCGCGGCCGCGGCGATGATCGACGGAGTGCTGTCGATCGAGCCGTCGTCGCCGATGACGATCTCGACGTTGCGGTAGCTCTGGTCCCGCGCCGAGCGCAGCGCGGCCTTGAGGTAGCGCTCGCCGTTGTACGTGGGGATCAGGATGCTGACCAGTGGTCCGGTCATGGATGTGGTCGTCTCCTTCAGGGGCCTGGTGCTGGGGCTCGGATCAGGGGCGGAAGCTGCGCACCGCGTCGATCACCGCGCCCTGCTCCTCGCGGCGCAGGGTCGGGCCCATCGGCAGGCTCAGCACCTCGCGGGCGAGCCGGTCGGCCATCGGCAGGTGCGCGTCGGCGAGCCCGGTGCCGGCGAAGGCGCCCTGGCGGTGCGGCGGCACGGGGTAGTGCACGAGGGTCTCCACCCCGTACGCGGCGAGGTGCTCGCGCAGCCGGTCACGGTGCGGGCTGCGGACGACGTAGAGGTGCCAGACGGGATCGGTGCCAGGCACCCGCTCGGGGAGGACCAGGTCCAGACCGGCCAGGCCCTCGTCGTAGCGTCGGGCCGCGGCGTCCCGGCGGGCGTTGTGCTCGGACAGCCGAGTCAGCTTCACCGTCAGCAGGGCGGCCTGCAGCTCGTCCAGCCGGCTGTTCCAGCCGACCTCGTCGTGCCGGTACTTCTCGGTGGAGCCGTAGTTGCGCAGCGAGCGCAGCCGCTGCGCGGTGACGGGGTCCGAGGTGGTGACCGCACCGCCGTCACCGAAGGCGCCCAGGTTCTTGCCCGGGTAGAAGCTCCACGCCGTCGCGTGCGTGAGACCGCCCAGTGGCCGGCCGCCGATCCGGGCGCCGTGGGCCTGCGCCGCGTCGTCCAGGACGACGAGATCGTGACGGCCGGCGACCCGCAGTACGGCGTCGAGGTCGACCGGGTGCCCGTAGAGGTGCACGGGCACCACGGCGCGGGTGCGCGGGGTGACGGCGTCCTCCAGTGCGTCGGCGTCCCAGGCGCCGGCCGCGGAGAGCACGTCGACCGGCACCGGGACCGCCCCGACGTGCACGACGGCCAGCCAGGTGGCCACGAAGGTGTGCGAGGGGACGAGGACCTCGTCACCGTCGCCGACACCGAGGGCGCGCAGCCCGAGCGACAGGGCGTCGAGCCCGCTGCCCACCCCGACGGCGTACCCCGCCCCGACCGCCGCGGCCCATGCCTGCTCGAAGCGCTCGAGCTCGGGACCCATCAGCACGCGGTCGCTGTGCAGCACTCGAAGGGCAGCTGCGTCGAGATCGTCCTGCAGTTCGGCGTGCAGACGCTGGAGGTCCAGGAACGGCACCCGCAGGCGCCCGGGCGGCGCTGCGGTCATGCCGGCGCCGGAGCGACGAGTTCCCCGGCCGCCTCGGCGGCCCGGCGGGCGTCGGCGAAGCCGTCGTAGTCCCGGTAGTAGTCGTCCTCGGAGTAGGGCAGCGAGGCCATCACGAGGCAGACGCTGCCGGAGGAGAAGTTGCCGAGCTCCCGCCAGGTCAGCCGGGGGACGTACAGCCCGTGGTACGAGCGGTTGAGGTGGAACCGCGCTGTGCGGGAGCCGTCGTCGACGACGACGTCGAAGCTGCCGGAGGCCGCGACGATGAGTTGCTGGAGGTCGCGGTGGGCGTGGCCGCCCCGCGACTCGCCCCCAGGGACGTCGTAGAGGTAGTAGACCCGGGCGATGTCGAAGGGGACGTGGTCGCCGCCCTCGATCATCGTCAGATTGCCGCGGGGGTCCGTGATCCGGGGCAGATCGACGATCCGACAGCCGGCGCCGTCACCCTGCGGGCGAGGATTCCAGTCCGTGGTGCGGCGGCCCGGGCCGAGGGAACGTCGTTCATCGAGAGCCACGCCGCTGTTATCGGCAGACGCTCCATCGACCCGGACCGCGACACCGACCGCCGTTGCGTCGTCGGGCCCCGCTGGCGCAGCGGGAGTCAGGGATGGGTCATCGAGAGCACATCGAGGGCCTCGTCGAGCTGCTGCTCGGTGAGCTTCCCCTGCTCGACGTAGCCGCGCTCCAGCACCACCTGGCGGATGGTCTTCTGCTCCTTGAGCGACTGCTTGGCCACGACCGCGGCCTCCTCGTACCCGATGTACTTGTTCAGCGGCGTGACGATCGACGGCGAGGACTCGGCGTAGATCCGGCACTGCTCGACGTCGGCCACGATCCCGTCGACGCAGCGGTCGGCCAGCAGCCGGCTGACGTTGGCCAGCAGGCGGATCGACTCCAGGACGTTGCGGGCCATGAGCGGGAGCGTGACGTTGAGCTCGAAGACGCCGGTGGTGCCGGCGTAGGTGACCGCGGCGTCGTTCCCGATCACCTGGGCGCCCACCTGGATGACCGCCTCGGGGATCACCGGGTTCACCTTGCCGGGCATGATCGAGCTGCCGGGCTGGAGGTCGGGCAGCTGGATCTCGCCGAGCCCGGTGCGCGGGCCAGAGCCCATCCACCGCAGGTCGTTCACGATCTTGATGAGACCGACGGCGATCGTCTTGAGCTGGCCGGAGGCCTCCACCAGCGAGTCGCGCGAGCTCTGCGCCTCGAAGTGGTTGCGGGCCTCGGTCAGGGGGAGGTCGAGCTCGCCGGCCAGCTTGTCGATGATCGCGGCGGCGAACCCGGGCGGGGTGTTGATCCCGGTGCCGACCGCCGTGCCGCCCAGCGGCAGCTCGCCGATGCGGGGGAGCGAGGCCTGCAGCCGCTCGACGCCGTAGCGGACCGCCGCCGCGTAGCCGCCGAACTCCTGACCCAGGGTCACCGGAGTGGCGTCCATGAGGTGCGTGCGACCGCTCTTCACGACCGTCGCGAACTCCTCGGCCTTGCGCTCCAGCGAGGCCTCGAGGTGCTGCAGGGCCGGGATCAGGGTGGTGACGATGGCCCGGGTGGCGGCGATGTGGATGGCCGAGGGGAAGACGTCGTTGGACGACTGCGAGGCGTTGACGTGGTCGTTGGGGTGCACCGCGCTGCCCAGCGACTCGGTCGCGAGGCTGGCGATGACCTCGTTGGTGTTCATGTTGCTCGACGTCCCCGAGCCGGTCTGGAACACGTCGATGGGGAAGTGGTCGTCCCAGTCGCCGCGGGCCACGGCCGCGGCGGCTTCGCCGATCGCACCGGCGACGGCGCTGTCGACGACCCCGAGGTCGGCGTTGACCGCGGCGGCCGCGCCCTTGATGGCGGCCAGGGCGGCGATGAGTTCGCGCTCGATCGGGGTGCCGGAGATCGGGAAGTTCTCGACGGCGCGCTGGGTCTGGGCCCGCCACTTGGCCCATGCGGGAACGCGGACCTCTCCCATGGAGTCGTGCTCGACGCGGTACTCCGGCTCGGTGGACACGGTGCGCTCCCGGTGTGGTGTGGTGTCAGTGCTCCGGCAGCGACCCTAGACACCCCCGCCCCGGGCTGCGATCAGCCCCGGCGCTCGCGGGATCGTTCCCTGTCCCGCACGGTCGTCTCGTAGTGCTCGACGACGTCCCGCACCGGCCCTCGGGCCGGTGTACGACCCTCGAGGACGTACGCCGCGATGTCGGTCGCGTGCTCGGCGAAGCCGAACTTCTCGACCGCGTAGTGGTTGATGCTGTCGGGCTTGCCGGGGATCGAACGCGTGAACGGTCGGACGTGGCGGCGGGCCACGGCTCCCGCGGCCACGATGGAGTACTGGCCGACGACGACGTCCTGGACGACGCCGCTCCCCAGCGCCAGGTTGGCGCCCCGGAGCACCCGGACCAGGCCGGCCAGGGCCACCATGGGCGTGAGCACCACGTGGTCCTCCAGTTGCGCGTCGTGGGGTACGTGGACGCTCTGCATCAGGAACACGTCGTCGCCGATCGTCGTCACGTCCTCGTAGCAGCCCTTCTGCACCGAGGCGAACTCACGGATCGTGTTGCGGTTGCCGATGGCGACGCGCTTGTCCGAGTCGTCGTACCGGGGGTTGCGGGTGTCCTGTCCCGGTAGTCCGATGCAGACGTGCGAGGACAGCAGGTTGTCGTCGCCCATGACGAGCGGGCCGCGCAGGTGACAGAACGGACCGATGGTGTTGTGGTCCCCGAGCTGCACATCGCCCTCGATGACCGCGGTGGGATGGATGTCGTTGCCCATGGACACCGCACTTCCGAGGAGTTGGTGGCTGTCGGGCGGAGCGTAGTGCGGACGGCGCGGCGCACCCCGGGTGTGTGTCGGGGCCCGGAACCGTGGCACGACCCGGATCGGGAAGCCCTAGCATCGCCGACGGCAGCCCGTGCCCGAGCGAGGAGTTCCGATGTCGCAGCCGCCGTACCCGCACCCGGGTGGTTCCGACACGGGGGGCGACCGCCCCGCCGGCCCGCAGCCGGAACCGTCCGCCCGGCCCTACCCCGAGTGGCAGCCCGCCCCGGACGCCGCCGGCCCGCAGCCCGGCGCGCAGGGTCCCTACCAAGGGCCGCCGCAGTACGGTCAGCCGCCGTACGGACAGGCGCCCTACGGGCAGCCGCAGTACGGCCAGGCCCCCTACGGGCAGCCGCAGCACGGCCAGTACTACGGCCAGACCCCGTATGGCCAGCCGCAGGACCAGGCGCCCACCCCGCCCTGGGGGCAGGGCGCGGCCACCTCGGGGAAGGGCAACAAGGTGGCCATCGTCCTGGCCGCGCTCGCCGCCCTGGTCGTCGCCGGGGTGGCGGTCGCCCTGTTCGTCGGGCTCGGTTCCGACGACGACGGCGACAGCGGGGGGCGCGGCGGCGACTCCTCGGTCCCGGCGGCGACCTCGGAGCCCGAGGGCCTCGGGGACGACCCGGAGTTCGACGAGTACGCCGAGCAGTGCTACGACGGCGACATGGAGGCCTGCGACGACCTCTACCGGCAGTCGCCACCGGAGTCCGCCTACGAGCTGTACGGCGGCACCTGCGCGGGCCGGCAGCCGAACGCCGACGCCTCGAAGGTCTACTTCGTGGACGCCTTTCCGCCGGCCAGCTGACCGGTCCGCCGAGCGGCGTCTCGGCTACGGTCGGGGTCGTGTCCGACGACGCACGACTCCCTGCCGTACCGGCCCCGGGAGACGCCGGGGCCCCGGGCGTCCGGGCCTCCGACTCCGACCGCGAGGCGCTGGTCGCCCGGCTCCAGACGGCGCTCGCCGAGGGGCGTATCGACCTCGACGAGTTCGGCCAGCGGGCCGGCGCCGCCTACGCCGCGGTCACCACGGACGAGCTCGCCCGGCTGGTCTCGGACCTCCCGGCCGGTGCGCCGGCCGAGATCGTCGGTACCCGCGCCCCGGAGCAGCAGACCAGCGTCTTCGGGGACATCACGCTCGCCGGCCCGTCGGTGCCGCTCCGGGTCTCCACCGTCTTCGGCGACGTGCGGATGGACCTGCGCGGGCTGCGCACCGACGCCGACCGGCTCGACCTCTACCTGACCACGTACTTCGGCGACGTCGACGTGATCGTCGCGGAGGGGGTGGACGCGGAGATCCAGGGACGCACCGTGTTCGGCGACCGCAAGGTCGACCTCGCGCCGGTGCCCCGCGTGAGCGGCACCCCGCGGGTCGTCGTGCACGCCCGCACCGTGTTCGGCGACCTGAAGCTGCGCAGCCTCGCCCCCGGGGAGTCGGCCAGCCGCTGGCGGCAGGTCATGGACCGGCTCGCCCAGCGGCGGCTCTGACTCAGGCCTCGCGGTCGAAGGGGACGGCGGAGTAGGCGCGCAGCTTCTCCAGCGAGTGCAGGCTCTCGATCGAGCGGATCGTGCCCGACTTCGAGCGCATCACCAGCGACTGCGTGGTGCACCCGCCGGCGCGGTACTGGACCCCGCGCAGCAGCTCGCCGTCGGTGATGCCGGTGGCGACGAAGAAGACGTCGCCGCGCACCAGGTCGTCGATGTGCAGCACCCGGTCGAGGTCGTGGCCGGCGTCGAGGGCCTTCTGGCGCTCCTCGTCGTCCTTGGGCCAGAGCCGGCCCTGGAAGGTGCCGCCCATGCACTTGAGCGCGCAGGCGGCGATGATGCCCTCCGGCGTGCCGCCGATGCCGAGGATGAGGTCCACGCCGGTGCCCTCGCGGGCGGCCGCGATCGCGCTGGCGACGTCGCCGTCGGTGATGAACTTGATGCGGGCGCCGGCCTCGCGGACCTCCTGCACCAGCTGGGCGTGCCGCGGCCGGTCGAGGATGCAGACGGTGACGTCGCCGACCGAGCTCTTCTTCGCCTTGGCGACGCGGCGGATGTTCTCCGCCACGGGCACGGTGATGTCGACGACGTCGGCGGCGGCCGGCCCGGTGGCCAGCTTCTCCATGTAGAAGACCGCCGACGGGTCGTACATCGCGCCGCGGTCGGCCACCGCCATGACGGCGATCGCGTTCGGCATGCCCTTCGCCATCAGCGTGGTGCCGTCGATGGGGTCGACGGCGACGTCGCACTCCGGGCCCTGGCCGTCACCCACCTGCTCGCCGTTGTAGAGCATCGGGGCCTCGTCCTTCTCGCCCTCCCCGATGACGACGACGCCCTTCATGCTCACCGTGCCGATGAGGGCCCGCATCGCGTCGACCGCGGCACCGTCACCGCCGTTCTTGTCGCCCCGCCCGACCCAGCGCCCGGCGGCCATCGCCGCGGCCTCGGTCACCCGCACCAGCTCGAGGGCCAGGTTGCGGTCGGGAGCGGGGCGGTCGGTGCGGAAGTCGCGCCCGCTCGAGGAGACGGGGCCTTCGGGAACGGGCAGCGACACGGGACCTCCTGGTGGGGGGCCCGTCCCGACCGCCGTCGAGCGCAGGGCGGAACCCGGGACGCGGCCATGGGCGGCAGGGCGGTGGAGCTCTCCTGCGATCCTATGTGCATGACCGAAGTCGGCCCGACGAGCCCGCGACCCGCCGACCGGCCGGAGTCCCCGGTGGTGGCGGAGCAGCTTCCGGCGGGAGCGTCGTCGCCGGCCGTGGAGCGCGCGAACCGGATGAGCGCGGCGAACATGATCCGGTCGCTGGTCCCGCTGGTCGTCATCTGCCTCCTCCTCGTGGCGTGGCAGGCGTTCCGCGCGAGCAACGAGGAGACCGTGCGCACGGTCGACCCGACGGCCACCGTGCGGCTGGCCGCCGAGCGGGCCGGCTACGAGGTGCAGGCCCCGGCCGGGTTGCCGGAGGACTACCGCCCGACCAGCGCGCGCACGGACGCCGGCTTCGCCGACGCGGGGGCACCGGTGACGCTCGAGATCGGCTACCTGACCCCGTCCGGGGAGTTCGCCGGTTTCACCGTCAGCGACGACGCCGGCGCCGAGCCGGTGCGTGCGGTGCTCGAGGGCGCGACCGACGAGGGCACGGCGGACGTCTCCGGCGAGCCGTGGACCCGGCTGACCACCGAGCGGGGAGAGACCGCCCTGACCCGCGAGGAGGGTCAGGTGGTCCTGGTCGTCACCGGATCGGCGACCGACGACGAGCTGCGGGCCGTCGCCGCCGCGGTGCGCCCCGCGGAGAGCTGACCGCCGGCGTTGTTGCGGTTCCGTGTCGGGTGTCGGACGACTGATCGACGTGCGGGGTTTCGTGCGGCGTCGTGCGTGCGGTCGCCCCACGATCACCGCACGCCCGGCGCCACCGCGGCAGCCGGTCGGACGAGGAGCCGACATGCCCGAGGACGACGTCTGCGCGCACGGTGACCACCGGCCCCCGGCGGCCGGCGGATCCTGCCCGTGCGGCATGGTCACCCGCGTCCCCGCGGTCCGGCAGGGGACGACCGGCGACACAGGGGTGCGGGACCTGATCGCCCGCTGCCTCGTCGAGCGGGGTGGCGTCGCGGACCTGCCCGAACTCCGCCGTCGCGCCGACCGCGTCCTCGGTGCGCTGGCCGACGCGGGGCTGCTCGTGTCCCCCCGGTCGGCGGCGGGCGGGGTGGCGGAGCGGCGTCCGGCCTGAGCTCAGCCCTGGTCGTCCGTCGGCGCGGCGGCGGCGAGGCGCTCCCGGGCGCGGTCCAGCCAGTGCTGGCAGAGCGTCGCCAGCTCCTCGCCGCGCTCCCACAGCGCCAGCGACTCCTCGAGGGTCAGCCCGCCGGCCTCCAGCCGCCGGACGACGTCGGCGAGCTCCTCGCGCGCCTGCTCGTAGGTGGTCGTCGGCTCGTCGGTCTGCTCGCTCACGGTTCCCCATCCTGCCGGTCGACGCGGACGGGAAGCTGGCCACCGCTGACCCGGACGCGCAGGCGCTCGCCGTCGGTCACCTCCGCCGGATCGCGCACCAGTGCGCCGTCGGCCCGTTGCATCACCGCGTACCCCCGGGCGAGCGTGGCCGCCGGCGACAGCGCCGTCACGCGGGCCCGGGCGTGCTCCAGGTCGCGCTCGGCGGCGTCGACGCGCTGGACGACGGTGCGCCGGGCGCGGGTGCGCAGCTGCGCGACGTCGTCGGCCCGCCCGTGCAGCAGCCGGTCGGGGCTGGCCAGCACCGGACGGGTGCGGACCGACTCCAGCCAGCGCTCCTGCTGCTCGACCCGCGAGGCCACCAGGTGCCGCGCGCGGCTGCGGAGCCCCTCGACCAGCCGTCGCTGCTCACCGATCTCGGGCACGATCCGGTGGGCGGCGTCGGTCGGGGTGGCCGCGCGGACGTCCGCGACGTGGTCGACCAGCGTCGTGTCGGTCTCGTGCCCGACCGCGGTGACCACCGGGGTGCGGGTGGCCGCGATGGCCCGCACCAGCCCTTCGTCGGAGAAGGGCAACAGGTCCTCGACCGAGCCGCCGCCGCGGGCGATGACGATGACCTCCACGGCGGAGTCAGCGTCGAGCCGGCGCAGGCCGTCGATGACGTTCTGCGCGGCCTGCGGTCCCTGGACGGCGCAGTTGTACATCTCGAACCGGACGGCGGGCCAGCGGCGGCGGGCGGTGACCAGGACGTCGCGTTCGGCGGCGCTGTCCCGGCCGGTGATGACGCCGACGACGGCGGGTGCGAACGGCAGCGGTCGCTTTCGGGTGCGGTCGAACAGACCCTCGGCGGCCAGCAGCTGCCGGATGCGCTCGATGCGGGCGAGCAGTTCACCGAGGCCGACGGCGCGGATCTCGGTGGCGCGCAGCGAGAAGGAGCCGCGGGCGACGTAGTAGTCGGGCCGGGCGCGGACGATCACCCGCGCGCCCTCGGTGAGCTCCAGGCCGGGACGGTCGGCGATGTCCCGGTGGCAGGTGACCGGGACGGACAGGTCGGCCACCGGGTCGCGCAGGGTCAGGAAGACGGTGGCGGCGTTGCCGCGCCGGGAGAGCTGCGCGACCTGGCCCTCGACCCACACCTCGCCGAGCCGGCCGATCCAGTCGGCGATCTTGCGTGCGACCGTCCGCACCGGCCACGGCGCCTCGGGGGAGGAGGGAGCGGTCACACCGCCAGCCTGTCACGGCCACTTCGCGAGCCCCGCCCGACCGTGCCGGTCCTCGGACCGGTGAACCCGAGAGGCCCAGGACCGGCATGGTCCTGGGCCTCTCCGGTTCACCGCCGGCGCATCGCGCCGGGTGGTTCAGGCGCCGCGCGGGGCGAGCGGGCTGGACTCGACGGCCTGCTCCTCGAGCTTCTCCAGCCGGTTGCGCAGCATGCGGAGGTAGTCCGGGCGGGCCTGCGCCGACTCCTCGTAGGCCACGAGGTCGGCCACCGTGGAGAGCGCGTAGCCACGGAGCCGGCCGCGCAGCTGCGCGATGGAGAAGCTGTCGTAGCCGTCGATCGGGGCCTCCGCCGGTGCGCTGTCGCCGGCCGCGGCGTCGGTCGAGGCGGCGTCGGTCGAGGCGGTGTCGGTCGAGGCGGTGTCGGTCGACTCCACCGAGCCCGCACCGGCGGCGTCCACGGCGGCGCCCGCCGCGATGGCGGCGTCGGTGTCGTCCGCACCCACCTCGGCGGCGATCGGACCGTCGCCCCGGGCGACATCGGTGCCGTCGTCGGTGGTGTCGGCGTAGTCGGCGGGCGCAGGGGTGGCGATGCCCTCGTCCGTCACGGCGGCGTCGACGGTGGTGATGTCGCTGCCGTCGGCGTTCAGGACGTCCACCGAGGTGGGGATGTCGTCGATGTCGGCCGCGCCGGCGACGGGCAGCTCGACCGCGGTGTCCTCGGGTGCGGTGAGGTCTTCGTCGGCCGCCGCGGCTGCGGGAGCGGTCTCCTCGAGCGTGGGAGCCGCCTCGATCGCCTCGTCGATGGCCAGCTCCTCGAGGATCTCCTCGGTGGCCGGCGCCTCCGCTACGGACTCCTCGACCGTGGCCTGCGCGCCCACGCGGTCGGGGACCTCGTCCGGGACGACGTCGGCGCGGTCGAAGGCAGACCCGCGGAATCCCTCGACAGGTGCGGCGTCGCCGTCGTCGTCGAAGGTGGCCATGCCCGGCTCGGCGTCACCGCGGATCCCGGTGAACAGCTCGTCGCCGCGGGCGACGAGCCCGGCGTACTGCTGCTGCACCTTCATCGCGTGCTGCATGGCCATGCCGATGAGGCGCACCGGCAGGCCGGGGAGCGTCTCGGGCAGCCTGCGCGCCTCGTCGACGACGGTCGCGGCCAGGCCGGCAGCAGCGCGGACAACCTCAGGGATCTCACGAGACATGGGGTCACCTTGCCCCACGGATCACAGGTCGACACCCCCACCCCGGCCCTGGTCCCCGTTCGGATGGTGTTCCTGACCACGCTCGCGCTCCCCGGCAGGCGCCTCCGCCCACGTACGCTGGGTGCATGGCAGATCAGCGCGGACGTGTCCTGCTGGCCGATCCCCGGGGTTACTGCGCCGGTGTGGACCGGGCGGTGGTCGCGGTCGAGCGCGCCCTGGAGATCCACGGCGCGCCGGTCTACGTGCGCAAGCAGATCGTCCACAACAAGCACGTGGTGGCCACCCTGGAGCGGCGGGGCGCGATCTTCGTCGACGAGACGACCGAGGTCCCCGAGGGTTCCGTCGTCGTCTTCAGCGCCCACGGCGTCTCCCCGGCGGTGCACCAGGAGGCGGCCGACCGCCAGCTGCGCACCATCGACGCGACCTGCCCGCTGGTGACCAAGGTGCACCAGGAGGCCAAGCGCTTCGCCCGGGACGACTTCGACATCCTGCTGATCGGCCACCGCGGGCACGAGGAGGTCGAGGGCACCGCCGGTGAGGCGCCCGCCCACATCCAGCTCGTCGACGGCGCCGAGGACGTCGCGAACGTCCAGGTCCGCGACCCCGAGAAGGTCGTGTGGCTGTCGCAGACCACCCTCTCGGTGGACGAGACCCTGGCGACGGTCGACCAGCTGAAGAACCGCTTCCCCGGTCTGCAGTCCCCGCCGAGCGACGACATCTGCTACGCCACCCAGAACCGTCAGCAGGCGGTGAAGCAGATGGCCGCCGAGTGCGACCTCGTGCTGGTCGTCGGCTCCACGAACTCGTCCAACTCGGTGCGCCTGGTGGAGGTGGCCCTCGAGGCCGGCTCCCGGGCGTCCTACCTGGTCGACTTCGCCTCGGAGATCGACGAGGCCTGGCTCGAGGGCGTGCGCACGGTGGGTGTCACCAGCGGTGCCTCGGTGCCCGAGATCCTCGTGAGCGAGGTGCTGGACTGGTTGGCCGCCCGCGGCTTCGCCGACGTGGAGACGGTCAAGGCCGCCGAGGAGCGCCTCGTCTTCGCGCTGCCGCACGAGCTGCGGCGCGCCGAGAAGGCCCAGGCCACCGGCGACTGAGCACCTGGTACCGAGAAGAGCCCGTCACCGGACTGCGGTGACGGGCTCTTCTGCGTCCGTGCCAGGAGATCCGGTGCGGGTCAGCGGCGGGCGATCAGCCGGCCGACGGCGACCACGACGGCCACGCCGGCCGCCATGGCCATCGTCGGGAAGCCGCGGATCAGCAGGGTGGCGATCGTCGGCAGGTTGAAGAGGGCCGACGGGGCCAGCGCGATGTTGAGCGCGGCGACCGCGATGAACACCAGCGGCGGCGAGGCGACGACGGAGAACATGTCGCGGCGGCGGACCACCAGCATGGCCACGCCGGTGGAGCCGAGCAGGGCCGCCAGCGTGATCATGCCGAGCCCGACGCCCACGAACGAGTCGATGCCGGCGCCGGCGAGGGTCACCAGGAACATGCCGAGCACCGCGACGGCGCCGCGGACGGTGCCGCCGCCGGTGACGGGGCGAGCGTCGGCGCGGGCCCGCGCGCCCGCGGGACGGGCGTCGGCAGGACGCGCACCGGCCGGGCGGGCGCCGGCGGGCTCGTGCTCGAGCGAACGGTCGGGCCGGAGGGACTCGCGGCGCGGCGGGACCGGGCGGCCGCGGTCGACGTCGGAACGGAGCCGGTCCGCAGGGCGACCCCGGGGTGGGACCGGTGGGCGACCCGGGCGAGCACTGCGGTCGGGGTTCATGGCGCGTTCCTCACGGGGCATGCGCGACCCGGGGAACGACCGGTCGGGGGAGCCCCCGCCCTGCCGCCATGCATCGGCCGTACTCGCCGTGGCCATGGCGCACCTCCGTTCCACCGCGGTCGGGCCCGGGCGGCCGTCCCTCGCTGGCCACGGTAGCGAGTGGAGCTGCCACACGGGCGGAAGACGGGCCCGAGTCGCCCCCCGGCAGTGTCGACTTGGCGACATGGAGTGAGTGGTGGGACGAGCGGGTCAGCACGGACTCCGGGGACGTCCTCCGGTGCCCGTCGCGCCCGAGCAGGGTCAGCCGCGGGTGCCGTCCCGCCCTTCGTCGTCATAGCGGCGGCCCGCCTCGAACCGGTCCTCGCCGTCCAGCACGACCGCGTCGGTGCCCACGGCCGGCTCCGGCGGGCGCAGGGTGCGCACCGTCGCCTCCACGGGCTCCGGCGTGGGCACCGGCTGCTCTGCGATGCCGAGGTCGTCGAACCGCCGTGCTGCGGTGAGGACGGACCGCTCGTAGGAGCCGACCGTCTCGTTGAACCGGGTCATCGTGGTGCCCAGCGCCGAGCCGAGCCGGGTCAGGTGCCCGGACAGCGTGGACAGCCGGGCGTGCAGGCGCCGGCCGACCTCGAGGACCTGGTCGGCGTCCCGCGCCAGCCGCTCCTGCCGCCAGGAGTAGGCCACCGTGCGCAGCAGGGCCAGCAGCGTGCTGGGCGTGGCCAGGACGACGTCCCGGGAGAAGCCGTACTCGAGCAGGCCGGGCTCGGCCTCGAGCGCGGTGATGAGGAACCCGTCGGAGGGGACGAACAGCACCGTGAAGGGGGCGGCGGGCCGGAACGCCGTGGGGTAGCGACGGGCCGCCAGTGCGTCCACGTGCGCGCGCAGCTGCCGGGCGTGGGCGGCGACCCGGTGGTCGCGGACCCCCTGGTCGGTGGCCTGGACCGCCTCGATGTACCCGGTGAAGGGCACCTTTGCGTCGACCACCACCTGGCGGCCGTCGGAGAGGGTGACGACGAGGTCGGGCCGGACACCTGCGCCCTCGTCGTTGGTGCCGGAGGGCTGCTCGACGAAGTCGCAGTGCTCGAGCAGGCCGGCCACCTCGACCACCCGCCGCAGCTGCACCTCGCCCCACCGGCCGCGCACGTGCGGCGTGCGCAGGGCCGTCACCAGGGCGGCGGTCTCCTGCTTCAGCTGCGCGGAGCTCTGGCCCACCGTGCCCATCTGCTCGCGCAGCTCGCCATGGGCGGTGGCGCGCGCCCGCTCCATTCCCGCGAGCAATCGGTGGAGGTGGTCGAGCGACTCGTGCACCGGCTCCAGACCGGTGTCGCTGGGGCGGCGGCGGGCGAGCAGGGTGACCACGCCGAGGGTGGCGGCGGTGGCGAGCAGCGCGCCCAGGAGGAGCCCGAGGAGCAGGGAAGCGGCGTCCATGCCGGACACGCTGCCGGAAGGGTCCGACAGTTCGGGGGAGGTGGGGCTAGGCCGCGGCGACCGGTGCGTACCGCGCCTCGTGGTCGAGGAGCTGGCGCTTGACCGACGTCCCCCAGCGGAAGCCGCCCAGACCGCCGCTCGAGCCGAGCACCCGGTGGCAGGGCACGAAGAGGGCCGCCGCGTTGCGGGCGCACGCGTTCGCCGCGGCCCGCACGGCCGTGGGGCGGCCGCACCGGGCGGCGAAGGAGGTGTAGGTGTCCGGCGCCCCGGCGGGCACGGTGCGCAGGACGTCCCAGGCGTCCTCGAGGAACGGGCCGGAGCGCTGGCGCACCGGCACCTCTTCGATGGCCGTGACGTCGCCGGCGAAGAAGGCCTCCACGGTGTCGAGGACGGGGAGCCCGTCGGCGCGCTCGACCCAGGTGGGCCGCAGCGAGCGGTGCACCACGGGCAGCAGCTCGGCGACGTCCTCGGTCCAGCCGCTGGCCAGGACCACCGGGCCGGGGGGCTCGTCGGTGACGACGACGGTGAACGGACCGGGCGGTGTGGCCACGGTCGCGTAGCGGGCAGCGGGAGGGGTCATCGGGCGCTCCGTCCGGGGGGAGGTGCAGTGGGTGTGGTCGGGATGTCAGGAAGAGGGCGCTCAGGGTGTGGTGGGCGGGTGAAGAAGGCGGGCGCCGCGAGCGCCCACAGGTGCATCACGGCGTAGGAGCGCCACGGGCGCCAGCGGGTGGCGGCCTCGGCGTCGGTGCTCCCGAGGGCGGTGAGGGAGCGCCGCAACGCCAGGTCGCCGGGCAACCACACGTCGGGGTCGGCCAGACCGCGGAGGGCGACCAGCGCCGCCGTCCACGGGCCGATGCCGCGGACGGCGAGGAGCGCCCGCCGCGCCTCCTCCCGGTCGGCCCCGGGGTCGAGCGCGACGTCCCCGTCGGCCAGGGCGGTGGCCAGGGCCTGCAGCGCCGCCCGGCGCGCACCGGTCAGTCCGATGCCGCCCAGGTCGGCGACGGCCAGCGCCTCGGGGCGGGGGAAGGCGTGCGTGAGCGTGCCGACCGGGGTGGGCAGGGCGACGCCGGCCACGGGCAGCAGCCGCGCGGTGAGCGTGCGGGCACCGGCGACGGAGACCTGCTGGCCGAGGACGGCGCGGACCGCCAGCTCGGGGGCTTCGGGGGAGCCCGGGACCCGCCGGCCGGGTGCGAGCGCCACGACGTCGGCCAGCGCCGGGTCGGCGCCGAGGACGCCGTCGACGGCCGCGGGGTCGGCGTCCAGGTCGAGCATCCGCCGGCAGCGGCTGACCGCCACCCCGAGGTCGCGGAGCTGCGTCAGCTGCAGCCGGGCGCTCACCGCGGCGGCCGCGTCGGGAGCCGGGGAGAGGGACACGACGCCGGGCCCGTGCGGCAGGTCGAGGACGCGGGAGAAGGTGCTCCCGTCCCACTCCTCGAGGCCGGGGACGGCGTGGGCGCCGAGGAAGAGCAGGACCTCGGCGGCGTCGTAGGGCGCGCGGGCGGTCAGCCGGAGAGTCAGCGAACCCGGGGCGCCGCCGGAGGCGGGGGACGGACGGCGCCGCAGCTCGGTGGGCGTGGCGGCGAAGACCTCGCGGACCGTGTCGTTGAACTGCCGGATGCTGGCGAACCCCGCGGCGAAGGCGACGTCGGCCATTGGCAGGTTGGTGGTCTCGATGAGCACCCGCGCGGTCTGCGCCCGTTGTGCCCGTGCCAGGGCGAGCGGGCCGACGCCGAGTTCGCCGACGACGAGCCGGTGCAACTGGCGCTCGGAGTAGCCCAGCCGCCGGGCGAGCCCGGGCACCCCGGAGCGCTCCACCTCGCCGTCGCCGATCAGCCGCATGGCACGGGCGACCACGTCGGCGCGCACGTCCCACTCGGGTGACCCGGGCGCGGCGTCGGGCCGGCAGCGGCGGCAGGCGCGGTAGCCGGCCGCCTGCGCTCCCGCCGCGGTGCTGAAGAAAGAGACGTTGTGCGGCGCGGGCGTGCGGGCGGGGCACGACGGACGGCAGTAGATGCCGGTGGTGCGCACCGCGGTGAAGAACCAGCCGTCGAACCGCGCGTCCCGGCCGGCCACCGCCCGGTAGCGGTGCTCGTGGTCGGCCGTCGCTGTCATGGGACGAGCATGGCAGCCCCCGGCGGGGCGCACCGGCGGGTTTCGGACACCGCCGTGCATGGATCCACCACGCCCCCGACCGGTGAGTTCTGCCTGTCGTACCCGTCGTCCAGGGTGGGAACGGATGCAGAGCGGAGGTGGGGATGGAGAGCGAACTGCTGGCCGGCGTGCGCGGGATCGCCCTGGCGCTTCCCGCGGCCTACGAGGAGCAGGCCTGGGTCGGCACCCGCTGGCGCGTGCGGGGGCGGACCTTCGCCCACCTGCTGACCATCGAGGGCGGGCGTCCGGAGGGCCATGCCCGGGCCGCCGGGACCGCGGGGCCGAGCCGGGTCCTCACCTTCCGCTCCTCGGGGCTGGAGCTGGAGACCCTGCGCCGGACCGGACCACCGTTCTTCGCCGCACCCTGGCGCGGTGACGAGGTCGGGCTGCGCCTGGACGACGGGGTCGACTGGGCCGAGGTCCGGGAGCTGCTGACCGACAGCTACTGCGTGCTGGCGCCGCAGCGGCTCGCGGCGGCGGTGGACCGTCCGGAGTTCGACGAGTCGGCCCTCCTCCCACCACCCGGCTGACCGGCGGAGGGCCCGTGTCCACCGGTCGGTGGACGGCGGACCAGTGCTTCGACGGTCCCGGCGCGGCCGGGGGGTCGACAGGCTCGGTGCATGACGACGACATGGACGGCGCCCGGCACCACGGCCGTGGCGCACGCGGACGAACCGGCCGTGCGGGTGCGCGGCCTGGTCAAGCGGTATGCCGGACGTGCGGTGGTGGACGGGCTCGACCTCGACGTCCACCGCGGGGAGGTCTTCGCGCTGCTCGGCCCCAACGGCGCTGGCAAGACGACCACCGTCGAGATCCTGGAGGGGCTGCGCCGGCGCGACGAGGGCGAGGTGCGCGTGCTGGGCGATGATCCGGTCACCGGCAGGAGGGCGTGGCGCGACCGGATCGGCGTCGTCGGCCAGTCCACCGGGGCGGGCGACGCGCTGACGGTCCGCGAGACGCTGGACCACTTCGCCGTCTACCACGCGCTGGCCGAGGACACCGACGAGCTGATCGCCGCGGTCGGGCTCACCGAGGCGGCCGGCCGCCGTGCGGCCACCCTGTCCGGTGGCCAGCGCCGCCGCCTGGAGGTGGCGCTCAGCATGCAGGGCCGGCCCGATCTGCTGTTCCTGGACGAGCCGACCACCGGCCTGGACCCGGTCGCCCGCCGCCAGTTCTGGACGGTGCTCGAGCGGCTGCGCGACGGCGGGACGACGATCCTGCTCACCACCCACTACCTGGACGAGGCCGCCCACCTCGCCGACCGGGTCGGGGTCATCGACGCCGGCCGCCTGGTCGACGTCGCTCCGCCCGACCGGATGGGCGGTGAGCGCAGGAGACGGTCCACCGTCCGCTGGCGGGAGGGTGACGTCGTCCGGACCGTCGTCACCACCGAGCCCGCCGCGACGCTGCGCGCCCTGCTCGCGTCCGCCCCGCGGGCCGACCTGCCGGACCTGACGGTCACGCGGCCGAGCCTGGAAGAGATCTACCTCGAGCTGGTCGGGGCCGCACCGGCTCCCGCCGACGTCAGCCACACCGAGGACGAGGGAGTGCTCCGATGACCGCGACGACCGACAGGACCGACGCCGTGGGTGGCGCCCGCGCCGGCACCCGCGCCGTGGACCGGCCGGCGCCACCCGGTGCGCTGCGCATCGGCCTGGCACGCATCGGCCTGGAGCTGCGGTTGTACCTGCGCGACCCCGGACAGGTGGTCTTCTCCTTCGCCTATCCCGTGATCATGCTGGTCATCTTCGGCTCGGTCTTCGGCGGCGAGACGACGGGTCCCGACGTCCGGTTCGAGGACTACTTCCTGGCCGGCATCGCGGCGACCGGCATCATGCTGACCAGCTTCCAGGCGGTCGGTATCGCGATCGCCGAGGAGCGCGAGCGCGGCGACCTGGGCCGCCTGCAGGTGCTCGGCACCCCGCCGGCGGCCTACGTCCTGGGCAAGGCCGGCCAGGTCGTCGTGACCACGGTGGCCCAGCTGGCCATCCTGCTGAGCGTGGCCGCGGTGGCCTACGACGTCCCTCTGCCGGCCGACGCCGGACGATGGCTGACCTTCGGCTGGGTCGCCCTGCTCGGCGTCCTCGCCGGAACGGTCCTCGGGATCGCAGTCTCCGCGTTCGTCGGCAGCGCCCGGGCGGCGTCCGCGGGGATCACCGGGTTCTCCGTCGTGCTGCAGTTCTTCTCCGGAGTCTTCTTCGTCTTCTCGGAGCTGCCGGACTGGATGCAGCAGGTCGCCGCGGTGTTCCCGCTCAAGTGGCTCACGCAGGGCATGCGGTCGGTTTTCCTGCCCGAGGCGGCGGCTGCCGGCGAGGTGGCCGGCTCGTGGGAGCACGGGAGGACTGCCCTCGTACTGGGTGCATGGGTGATCATCGGCGTCATGGTCTGCGTGCGCACGTTCCGCTGGCGCCGGGGCGAGGGATGACGTCGGCGTCGACGCGGCCCGCCGGGCTCTCCCCTGAGTGGGAGCCGGGCGGGCCGCCGTTGTCCGAGCGGGGCTGGCGGATCACCCTCGTCGTCCTGCACGTGGCGTTCGCGGTGCTGCTCGCCCTCGCAGTCGGCAACGTCCTCGCGCTCGACGCCGGGGACTCCCGTGCCGTCGTCCTCACCGCGCTCGGGGCCTGGGGGCTGGCCTACCTCCTCATGGGCGGGCCCGCGCTGCTCTCCCGGGACGTCCGCCGGCGCACCGGCTACCTGGCGGTCATGGTCGCCGCGGTGGCCGTCATCGCCTGGCACGAGCCGTCGCTGCTCTTCCTGATGTTCCTCGCGTACTCGCAGGTGTGGTTCCTGGTCGAGCGGGCCGGCGAGGGGGTTCCGTGGACCTTCGTGCTGGCCGCCGCGGCGACGGTCGGCCCGCTGGTCGACTGGACACGGGGCGAGGAACCCCTGTGGGGCCCCGGTTCCACCCTCGTCGGGCTGGCCTTCAGCCTGGCCATGGGCATCTGGGTGCACCGCGTGCTCGAGCAGAGCGACCAGCGGGCGGCGCTGATCCTCGAGCTGGAGTCCACCCGCGCCGAGCTCGCGGCGCTGCACCACCAGCAGGGCATGGTCGCCGAGCGGGAGCGGCTGGCCCGGGAGGTGCACGACACCCTGGCGCAGGGCTACACGAGCATCGTCGTCCTCGCGCAGACCGCGGCGGCCGTGCTGCCCGGCGACCCGGCGGCCGCGGCGGAGCGGCTGGCCGTCATCGAGGAGGTCGCGCGGGAGAACCTCGCCGAGGCCCGCGCCATGGTCGCCGCCTTCGCGCCGGTCGCGCTGGACTCGGCGACCCTCGTGGAGGCGCTGCAGCGCCTGGCGGAGCGGTTCGGCCGCGAGACCGGCGTCGTCACGCGGGTGGACACCGCGGCGCTCGGGGGCGTGGGCCCGGCCCTGAGCCGGGCCGAGGAGATCGTGCTGCTGCGGGGCGCCCAGGAGGCGCTGGCGAACGTGCGCCGGCACGCGTCGGCCAGCGCGGTGGTGCTGCGCGTGAGCCGGGTCGGGTCGGGGGACGACGCGCAGGTGTCGGTGCACGTCGAGGACGACGGCGTGGGCTTCGACCCGGCCGTCTCCGTAGGCGTGGGCCTGGCCGGCCTGCGCGACCGGGCGCAGGAGGTCGGTGGCGACGTCGACGTGCGGTCGGTGCCCGGGGAGGGAACCCGGGTGACGGTGCGGGTGCCGGTCCGATGAGCGCGATCCGGGTGCTGGTGGTGGACGACCACCCCGTCGTCCGCGGCGGGGTCGTCGGCTGGCTCGCCGCGCAGCCGGACATCGACGTCGTCGGCGAGGCCGGCGATGGTCTCGAGGCGCTGGCCATGGTCGCGTCGCTGACGCCGGACGTCGTCCTCATGGACCTGCGCATGCCGCGCATGGACGGCGCCACCGCGACCGGCCGGCTCGCGGCCGACCACCCGGCCGTGCGGGTGCTGGTGCTCACCACGTACGACACCGACGCCGACATCGTCCGCGCCGTCGAGGCGGGTGCGACCGGCTACCTGCTCAAGGACACCCCGCTGCCGCAGCTGGCCGATGCCGTGCGAGCGGCCGCGCGGGGCGAGACGGTGCTCGCCCCTCCGGTGGCGGCCCGGCTGGTGTCGCGGATGCGGGCGCCGGCTGCCGACGCGCCCACCGCGCGGGAGCTGGAGGTGCTGGCGGGGGTGGCCCGGGGGCTGACCAACGCCGAGATCGGCCGGGACCTGTTCATCGGCGAGGCGACGGTGAAGACGCACCTGCTCCGGGTCTTCGCGAAGCTCGGGGTCGACGACCGGACGCGCGCGGTGCTCGTCGCGGTGGAACGCGGACTGCTGCCGTCGCCGGGGCGCTGATCCCACCCGCGTGGAGCCGTGGGTCAGGTGCGGCGCGCGAGAGTCCGGCGCGGGCGGGGCACGGGGATGGGCGCCGCGGGTGCCGGCTCGGGCTCCGGCGCGCCGACCGGTTCGGGCACTGCCGGCCGGCCGAAGTGCCAGCCCTGCCCGTAGTCGACCGCCAGGTCCCGGAGGACGGCGGCCTCCTCGGCGGTCTCGATGCCCTCGGCCACGACGCGGGCGCCCAGTCCTCGGGCGAAGTCCACGAGCGAGCGGATGAGGATGCTCCGGACCGGGTCGGCGTCCACGCCGGTGACCAGGCTCCGGTCGATCTTGATGACGTCGGGCGAGGTGACGACGATGTGCCGCAACGAGGAGAAGCCCGCCCCGACGTCGTCGATGGCCAGCCGCAGCCCGGCCGCACGGAAGGGCGCCAGCACCGCCATGAGCGCGTCGTAGTCCTCCACGGGGTCGTGCTCCGAGAGCTCGAGCAGCACCCGGTCCACGGGCAGCTCGGCGAGCAACTCCGTGAATGCCGGGGTCATCAGGGTGCCGGGTGAGACGTTCATGGCGACGTAGCCCTCCACGACCTGGAGGTGCTCGGCGGCGCGGCGGAGGGCGAGGAGTTCGAGCTCGTCGCCCCGGCCCACGCTGTGCGCCTCGGCGAAGACGACGTCGGGCGTGCGCTCCCACTCGGCGGGGAAGCGGCTGAGGGCCTCGGACCCGACGCGGACGCCGGTGCCCAGGTCGACGATGGGCTGGAGCGCGACCGCCGGCCCGCCGCCGGCCACGACCGGGTCCAGCCGGTGCTCGATCTCGGTGCGCCGCTCGGTCTCCTTGACCTGCGGCTCGATGATCACGGAGGCGGCCGAGGCGAGGACGTCCATCAGCGCCTTGTCGCGCTTGGTGAGGTCCTTGTCCGAGGTGAGACCGGCCGCGCAGAACGTGCCGTAGAGGGTGCCGTCGGAGAGGGTGACGGGCACCGACACGTAGCTGCGGATGCGCGGCATGCGCGCCGCGGGCAGCCTCATCGCGGCGGGGTGGACCTTGAGGTCCGGGATCACCGCGGGCAGCTTCTTGTCCAGGATCGCCTGGCACAGCGTCGTCTCCTGGACCTGCGTGACGCCCTCCTGGAACAGGAAGGGCACCGAGGACTCCACGACCTCGAGGTGCTGGGTGGTGCCGTCGAGCCGGGAGAGGAACGCCACGGAGAGGTGCAACGACTTCTTCGCCGTCCGGAGCAGCTCGGCGATCTGCTGCTCGGCGTCGGTGCGGGTCTTCCCCATGACACGTCCCTTCGACTGGTCCGCATCAGTCGTCGGCGTCCCGGTCGCGGAACTGGAGCAGCGCCTCATCCGGACGGGGCGGGTGCACGCGGCACGTAACCTGACCTCCCGTGAGCCTCACCATCGGGATCGTCGGCCTGCCCAACGTCGGCAAGTCGACCCTCTTCAACGCCCTGACCAAGAACGACGTGCTGGCGGCGAACTACCCGTTCGCGACCATCGAGCCCAACGTCGGCGTCGTGGGCGTGCCCGACCCCCGGCTGGAGAAGCTCGCCGAGATCTTCGGCAGCCAGAAGATCATCCCGGCCACCGTGTCGTTCGTCGACATCGCCGGCATCGTCCGCGGCGCCAGCGAGGGCGCGGGCCTGGGCAACAAGTTCCTCGCCAACATCCGCGAGAGCGACGCGATCTGCCAGGTCATCCGGGTGTTCACCGACCCCGACGTCGTCCACGTCGACGGCAAGGTCAGCCCGGCCGACGACATCGAGACGATCAACACCGAGCTCGTGCTGGCCGACATGCAGACGCTGGAGAAGGCGGTCCCGCGGCTGGAGAAGGAGTCGCGGAAGGACAAGGAGCGCGCCGCTCTGCTGTCCGCCGCTCTCGAGGCGCAGAAGGTGCTGGACGAGGGGCGCACCCTGTTCGCCGCCGGCGTCGACCCGGAGCCCCTGCGCGAGCTGACCCTGATGACCACCAAGCCGTTCCTCTACGTGTTCAACGTGGACGCCGACGAGCTGGCGAACGAGGGGATGCTCGACGAGCTGCGTGCCCTGGTCGCCCCGGCCGAGGCGATCTTCCTCGACGCGCAGACCGAGTCCGAGCTCATCGAGCTGCCCGCCGAGGAGGCCGCCGAGCTGCTGGAGTCCATCGGGCAGAACGAGCCTGGCCTGGACCAGCTGGCCAAGGTCGGCTTCCGCACCCTCGGGCTGCAGACCTACCTGACCGCGGGCCCCAAGGAGGCGCGCGCCTGGACCATCCCGGTCGGCGCCACCGCCCCGCAGGCCGCCGGCGTCATCCACACCGACTTCCAGCGCGGCTTCATCAAGGCCGAGATCATCTCCTACGACCAGCTGGTCGAGGCCGGCTCCATGGCCGAGGCCAAGTCCAAGGGCTGGGTCCGCATGGAGGGCAAGGAGTACGTCATGGCCGACGGCGACGTGGTGGAGTTCCGCTTCAACGTCTAACCCTGGCCAAGTCTGCTGGCCAGACGTCTGTCAGCGCCACCCGGTCCGCAGAGGGTCCGCTGGATCGTCGAGCGCTGCGGACATCAGACCGTCCGTGGCGGCTCGGGTGCGGTCCTCCGCGTCGGGCCAGAGGTGGCCGTAGGGGTTCAGCGTCGTGGTCGCCGAGGCGTGCCCGAGGGCCCGTTGCACGGTGACGACGTCGCACCCGGAGGCGATGAGCCCGGAGGCGAGGAAGTGCCGCAGGTCGTGCAGCCGCAAGCCCGTCAGGCCGGCTGCTGACGTCGCCTTGCGCCACTGGTGCCCGACGGTGTTCTGGTGCGGCGGAGTGCCGGTCGGGGTGGGGAAGAGCCAGCGTTCCGGATCGCCGCTGGATAGGTGATGCTCCACGTGCCCGGCGAGCAGGGTGAGCAGCCGGTCGGGGACGACGATCCTCCGCTCCGAGCCGTGCTTGGGTGCCCGCAGTTCGACCGTGCCGCCGGGTCCTCGCTGGACCTGCCGGCTGATGACCACTCGGCGCCGGAGGAAGTCGACGTCGCCGACCTGCAGCGCAGCCGCCTCTCCGAGTCGGAGGCCGCCGGAGGCGCAGATGGCGATGTAGGTGGCGAACCGGTCGTCGGCCGCGGGGAGCAGCGCGCCGACCTGGGGCGGCGTGGGGATGCTCATGGCGTGTTCGCGGCGCCGGCGGCGGGGGAGTGTCACCCCGCCGCTGGGGTCGGTTGCGATGACCCGGTCGCGGACGGCGCCGCGCAGGACGGCGCGCACGTTCTGCACCCGGGTGTGGACGGTGCCCGGAGCCAGGCCGGCCGCGATCATCTGCTTGACCCACGACTCGACGTGCGACCGTCGGAGCAACCGCAGCTCGACATCGGTGAAGGTGGCGGTTCGGAAAGCGCGGCAAGAACAAGTTGAGGCAGGCCGAGGAGTGGTTGAACGCCGAGGGGGGTCAGGCGGCGGCGAAGTGGATCCGTGCCTACCAGGAGTGGCGCGAACAGGTGGACGCCCTCCGTGGTTCGTAGCCGGTAGCCGATAGCGGGTGATCGAACGGAGGGCGGACGCCGGCGCACCCACGCAGCCGAGGACGATCTCAAGGTGCGAACGGGGGACGGCGCGGTCGCCGGGCAGAACCTTCGCGCAGGCACCCCGCTGCGCGCTGCGGGATGACTGCGAACGCCGTGGTTCCCCGGCGACTCGACGAGTTCCACGCGATCCGCGCACCTGGCCGTCGTCGACGATCGTCGCCGCCTACTCGTTGCAACGAATCCACGTGAACCCTTGATGCATGAGGTGTGTCAGGTCGGAGGGGTGGGGTGACGCCGGCTGCGGGTGCCGGCGTGCTGCTGGGGTGGCGCTCGGGTCGGGGGCCGTGTTCAGAGGGCGTGTGACGATCCGGCGGTCGGTCAGCTGGACGAACGGGGGCAGCGGTGGTCAGAACGGCGAATCGCAGGCGGCGGCGATAACGAAGGCGCGCGAGCAACCACGGGCCTTGGACGCCGCCCGCGATGAGCACGACCGTCGGGTCGAGTAGACGAGGCCGAGGCGCTCTTGGCCTTGGAGGCGCGAACCGACGCTGAGCCGCGGGATCCGGTTTGCGACCGCCTGATGGGGGGTCCGCGCTGCTGCGCTGCGCTGCGCTTGCGACTTCGGTGCTCGCGAGAGCCCTGAACGCCGTTCGGCA
The DNA here is from genome assembly GCF_900102425.1 of Blastococcus aurantiacus. Classification (GTDB taxonomy): domain Bacteria; phylum Actinomycetota; class Actinomycetes; order Mycobacteriales; family Geodermatophilaceae; genus Blastococcus; species Blastococcus aurantiacus. Next base: position 377,437 of record NZ_FNBT01000002.1, on the reverse strand, counting down.
GGTGACGACCCCGTGACGTCGGTGCGCGATACCCACCGGTGGGTAGACCTACGCCAGGGCCGGTTCGAACCGTGACAGCGCTGGGCTGTCGGCGCCGGCGTGAGGAGGAGGTCACATGACTGTCGCTGCTCAGATGCTGGACACCTATCCGAAGGGTCTCGGCGGGGTGGAGCGGGAGAAGCTGACCGCCTGCATCGAGGCGTGCTTCGAGTGCGCTCAGGCTTGCACCGCGTGCGCGGATGCCTGCTTGTCCGAGGACATGGTTGCCGAGTTGACCAAGTGCATCCGCACCAATGCCGACTGCGCCGACGTCTGCGACGTCACCGGGCGGGTGCTGTCACGGCATACCGGCTACGACGCGAATCTGACGCGGGCGGTGCTGGAGGCCTGCGCGGCAGCGTGCAAGGCGTGCGGCGACGAGTGCGAGCAGCACGCGTCGATGCACGAGCACTGCCGGATCTGCGCCGAGGCCTGCCGCCGCTGCGAGGCCGCCTGCCGCGACCTCATCGCCTCCCTCGGCTGAGGGTTCCGCCCGGCCGCCGGCCGGTGATGCCGGCCGGCGGCGAGGCGGATGCGTCAGTACCCGAGCAGCCGGGTGAAGGTGCGCCCGCCGTCGACGGACCGCATGAGGCCCTCGTCGGTCACGACAGCAATCTCCAGCGGGCGGCCGGCGCTGGCGGTGGCCGCGACTGCGTGCGGCGCCGAAGCGAGCCCGCCGGTCTGGCGCCAGGTAGCTGCGGCGTCGGTGCTCATCCACACCCCGCCCTCCGGATCCACCCCGACCGCGGTGGTGCCGTCCTCCGCCCAGGTGGCCACCTGAAGCACCGGCGCAGCGGTCACCACTGCCCAGCTGCCGCCGGCATCGGTCGAACGCAACACCCCCTGGGCGGTAGTGGCCAGCACGGTGCCGCCGTCAGGGGCGGCGGCCAGCGTGTGCGGCTCCGCCGGGATGGACAGCTCCTCCCAAGCACGTCCGTCGGCGCTGCGGCGCAGCGCGCCGTCAAACCCCAGCACGCCGCCGCCGGGCAGGGCGGTCAGGGCGTGGAAGTCCGACTCACCGGCCCGGGACACCGACGCCCAGGTCTGCCCGCCGTCGGTGGAGGAGATGAGCCCTACCGGGTTCGGCAGATCGACGCGCAGCCCGGGGTGACCCGACGCGAGGTAGTGGTCAGATCCGGTGACGGTGAAGCCCATCAGGTCGATGACCGGCCCCAGCGTGGCCGCGGTGCCGTCGTCGGCGACTTCGACGAGCCCCTGGTGTGTGGCCACAAGCAGTGCGCCGTCGCCGGGATCGTAGGCCAGGCCATGCACATGCCCGGGTGGCAGCGCGACGGTGTCGGCGGGCGGGGCGGCGTCGGCGGGCGCCGGGGCTGCGTCCGAGCAGCCAGTCAGCGCAGCGGCCAGGCCGGCGGCTGCGGTCAGGACGTAGCGCGATGAGCGCATGACTTCTCCGAGATGTGGTGCGGATGAGAGCGGGCGGATCCGCGGCGGGGTGAGCACCGTGCTCACCCCGCCGCGGCAATGGTCAGCCGCCGAGCTCGGTGAGCAGTTGCTCCATCGCCGCGATCTCGCCGACCTGGGTGTCGCGGATGGTTTCGGCCATCGCCAGGGCCTCGCTGTTGCGGCCTTCGGCCAGTTCGGCTTCGGCCATGTCCACTGCGCCGCGGTGGTGGACGACCATCTCCTCGAGGAACAGCCGGTCGAACTCCGCGCCGGTCGCGTCCATCAGCGCGGCCATGTCCATGCCGCCCATGTGGCCGGAGTCCGCGCTTTCGTGGTCCATGCTGCCGTGGTCCATGCCGCTGTCGGTGGCGGCACCCCACTCGGCCAGCCAGCCGTTGAGGGTGTCGATCTCGGGCCCCTGCGCGGCCTCGATGCGGGAGGCGAGGTCCAGCACGCGGGGGTCCGCGGCCCGGCCAGCAGCCAGCTGGGCCATCTCGATGGCTCCCTTGTGGTGCGGCACCATGCCGCTGGCGAAGGCGATGTCGGCGTCGTTGTGCTCCGTCTCGGCGCTGGCGCTGGTGCTGTCCGAAGGCTGGCTGCTGCTGGCAGAACCAGCCCCGGCGGCGTCGGAGCTGTCCTCGCCACAGGCGGTGAGGACGAGGCTGCTGGCGACGAGGGCGGCGGCGAGGTGGGGCAGACGTGCGGTGGTGCGGGTCATCTCTCTGCTTCTCTCTGCTGGAGGGGATGAAGGCGTGACGACCGCCGCCGGGCCACGACGAGGGTGGCGGGGCGGGCGGTGGGACGGTTGGGCCTAGATCCGCAGGACGCAGAGTGCAAAGAGCTCCGGTGGCCGGAGCGTGGGTAGTGAGCCGGCAGCGCGGGTGAACGCGGGACGGGCAGCGGCCCAGCCGAGCCGCAGCAGTCGCAGACCGGCGAGGGTCGACAGCAGGGCGAGGCCAGCGGCCAGCACGGCGAGGCAGATTGCCCACAGGTGTGCGGCGCCGTTGTGCGGCGCCGTGACGCTCCGGCCGTGCGCGGCCGTGCCCGCGTTGCCCGCCGCGTCGGGCGCCGGAGTGGCTGCGGTGTGCTCGGCGACGGGCATCGCGGCGGCCGTGGTGGTGACCGCCGGATCGGTTGGCTTTCCGTGGCCGGCGGTCACGGCGGACAGCAACGGGGTGGCGCCGGTGTGGTCGGCGGAGGCGCACTGGAGCCCGTGCATGAGCACGACCGCACCCAGCAACAGCAGTGCTGTCCACAACCGCGCGCCCATGCTCACCCCCCTCTCGCTCCACGGTAGGCGGCCCGCCCGGTGACTCGCCGGGGAGGGCCGCCTCCGTGTGCCGTGTCCGTCAGCGGGACGCAGGCTCCGGTTCGGGTGCCGCGTTCGCCTGCGGCGCTGGTGCCGGCGGTGCGCCCGGCAGCCGCAGTCGCTTGAGCAGCAGTGCGTTCACCGCCACCAGGAACGAGGACCCCGACATCGTGAGTGCCGCGATCTCCGGGCGCAGCACCAGACCCCAGGAGGCGAACACCCCGGCGGCGATCGGCAGCGCCAGCCCGTTGTAGGTGATCGCCCAGGCGAGGTTCTGCTTCTCCTTGCGCACCGTCGCCTGGCCGATGGTCAGCGCCGTCGGCACACCGAGGGGGTCTGACGTCATCAGGACCACGTCGGCGCTCTCGATGGCCACGTCGGTGCCGGCGCCGATCGCGACACCGACATCAGCGGTGGCCAGCGCGGGAGCGTCGTTCACGCCGTCCCCGACGAAGGCGACCTTCGCGCCGCCGGCCTGCAATTCGGCGATCTTGGTTGCCTTGTCCGCGGGCAGGACCTCGGCGATGACCTCGTCGATACCGAGCGTGTCGCCGATGCGCCGGCCGGTGGCGGCGTTGTCCCCGGTGATCATGACAACCCGGACACCTGCCTCGTGCAAGGCCGCGACCGCCGCTGCGGAGCTCGGGCGCGCTGCGTCGGCCAGCGCGATGACGGCGACGGCGTGCCCGTCGATGGCGACGAGCACCGCGGTACGCCCGCCGGCGGCCAGTTGGTCCCGACGGGGGCCCAGCCGCCCGAGGTCGACACCTTCGGCGGCCAGCAGCTTGGCGTTGCCCACGGCGACGGTCCGGCCGTCGACCTGTGCGATGGCTCCGTGTCCGGGCACGTTGTGGAACCCGGTCGCGGGCAGCACCGGCGCTGCGCGGTCTGCGGCGTAGGCGGCGACCGCAGCGGCCAGAGGGTGCTCGGACTCCCGCTCCACGGCGGCGGCCAGCGCCAGCACGGTGTCCTCGTCCAGGCCTACGGCGCTTCCGTCGACGATGACGTCGGTGACCTCCGGCTCGCCCTTTGTCAGGGTGCCGGTCTTGTCGAAGGCCACCGTGGCGATGTGCGCGGCGGTCTCCAGCGCGGTCGCGCTCTTGAAGAGCACACCGCGCTGGGCGCCCAGGCCGGTGCCGACCATGATGGCGGTCGGGGTGGCCAGGCCTAGGGCGTCGGGGCAGGTGATGACCACGACCGTCACCGCGAACAGCATGGCGGTCGCCAGCGACGCCCCGACGGCCAGCCACACCGCCAGCGTCAGGGCGCCGCCGATGAGCGCGACCAGGACCAGCCAGAACGCGGCCCGGTCGGCCAGTCGCTGCCCGGGCGCCTTGGACGCCTGCGCCTGCTGGACCAGGGCGACGATCTGCGCCAGCGCTGTGTCCGAGCCGACTTTCGTCGCCCGCACCCGCAGCGTGCCGGTCGTGTTGACCGACGCGCCGATGACCTGGCCGCCCGATGCCTTGGGCACCGGCAGGCTTTCGCCGGTCACCATCGACTCGTCGACCTCGGACTCGCCGTCTTCCACGACTCCGTCGACGGGCACCTTCGCACCGGGGCGGACCAGCAGCAGGTCACCGACGACCACCTCGGCGGTGGGCACCTCGACCGGCTGGCCGTCGCGGAGGACCACCGCGCGCGGCGGCGCCAGCTCGAGCAGGGTGCGGATGGCGTCGTTCGCCCCGCCGCGGGCGCGCATCTCGAACCAGTGGCCGAGCAGCACGAATGCGGTCAGCACGGTCGCGGCCTCGTAGAACACCTCGCCACCGCCGGTGAAGGTGATGACCACGCTGTAGCCCCAGCCAGCCCCGATGGCCACGGCGACGAGCACCATCATGTCCAGGGTGCGGGCCTTGAGCGCACGGTAGGCACCGTCGAAGAAAATCCAGGCCGACCAGAAGATGACCGGCAGGCTCAGCGCCAGCGAGAAGACGTCGTCACGCAGCCCGAACGGGGCGGCGGTGTCGAAGCCGAGCACGTCCCGCCCGATCGGTGACCACAGCAGGATGGGCACCGAGAGCACCGCTGCGACCAGGAACCGGTTGCGCATGTCGCGGGCCATGTCGGCCATCGACATCGAGCCGTGGTGCCCGCCGTGACCCATCGCGTCCTGCGCGGTCATTGCGACCTGGCCGCCTGCGTCGTGACCGTCGTGACCGGGGTCCGCGTCGGAGGCCTCCGCCTCGGCGTCTTGCCGGTCCTGCCGGTCATGTGCTCGACTCGGCTCTGCCGCGGGGTCGCACACGTGCTGGGGAACCGACTGCCCGGCACAGTGGTAGCCGCACTCGCGCACCCACGCAGCCAGCTCGGTCACCGAGGTCTGCGTCGGGTCGTAGCTGACGGTGGCCGTCTGCCCGACTGGGTTGGCGTCCACTGCGAGCACGCCTGGCCGGCGACCGAGCAGCCGCTCAACCGTCGACTTCTCTGACGCCCAGTGCACTCCGGCGACCTCGAGCACGGCCGTCCGCTGTTGAGCTGGCATGACCACTCCTCCTCGGTCCGGCTTTCCTGCCGTACCTAGCACCGTACCCCCCTGGGGTATGCCCGCCAGGGGTGGAGGCGATCGATCGGCGGTGGGTCAACCGGTCGTCCCGCTGGTGGCGGGTGGGGAGTGGGTGCGCGAGTCAGTTGGAGGGGCGCAGTCCGGCAAGCGTCACGGCGACCAGCCGGTGCACCGCCTGCGAGGTCAGGCTCCCGGCCGCCGACAGTGCGCTGAGCCCGGACTCGGCGAGCTCGTCCAGTGGCACGTCAACGCGCCTCACCCGCCGCCGCGCCCTCGACGAGCAGATTCCGGAGGAAGTCTCGTAGCTGAGCGTGCGCCGCGTCGACGTGCCAGGGTCGACCCGCACATCCAGAGCCCAGTCCGCATCGAGTCCGCAGATTGTCCGCACAACGTTCGGTTTCGCCCGCGGCCCTCCATGAAGGCCCAGCGGTAGCAGTGCAGGTCGGAGACCGTCTCTCAGCGGAGCCACCACACGTCAGCGTCGTGGCCTCAGATGTCGAGCCCGAGTGGACCAGCGGTGGCAGCAAGGGCCTCGAAGCCTGCCTCGACCCAGCCCTCGGCCAGCGATGCGGTGCCCTCCGACGCCGGCCTGCGGACGAGATGGAAGTGGAGGTTCTGGAGGCAGTTCATGATGCGCAGCCAGGGCAGCGCCTCCAGCTCGACCGATGGGAGCGGTCGGACGGCGGTGTAGCCGGCCAGGAAGGCATCGGCGAAGCCGGTCGACAAAGCCGGGGTGAGGTCCTCGACCTGCCAACCCGGCCCGGCGAGATCCAGGTCGTAGAAGTGCAGTCCCGAGTCGCTGACATGGATGTTGTCCAGCGAGGCGTCGCCATGTCGGATCCCCCAGTGCAAGCCCTGGTCGGCGAGCCGGGTGAGTTGCCGCTGCGCCTCGGCGGCGGCACCCTCGATTAGACGCCGGCGAGGGGAGTCGGTGTCCAGTACATCGCTCACCTCGCGGACTTCGGAAGCCGTGCGGACGGTGCGACGCGGACGGCTGCTGCGGAAGTGGTCGGCAGCGACATGGAATTGTGCCAGCGATCTCCCGAGATCCCGGTAGAGGGCGTCGGTCCCCGGCGGCTGTGGCTTCTCGCCAGGCATCCACTCCGCCATGGCAACGGGGCGTTCTCCCTCGGGCGCGGACAGGATCCCGACGGTGTCGCCGTCGGCCAACGGCACGTCGGCGGCGATCGGGAACCCGGAGTCGGTGAGGTGTCGCGCCAGCTGCTGTTCCCAGCGCACCTCGTCGGGCGTCCACCGGCCTGCCCCGTAGACCTTCACGGCATAAGAGCGCACCGCGGTATCCACCCGGTAGACGTCGTTGGTGGACGACCGCACCAGGACGGCTCCGGTGACGGCAACCCGGTACTCGGACTCGACGAGGCGGCTCACGGTGGCGACGCTCGGCACGGACCTCACCCAGTCGCGCGAGCCGTCACGGCTGTCCACCCCCGGCACGCTAGCCACGCGGGGGGCGCCGCGGTGGCGGGAGGTCAGCGGGGATCGCGGCCGATGAAGGCGAGCAGCCGGGTCTGCGGGTCGGCGTCCGCAGGCACCGGCACCCGGGGCCCGTACTGACCGCTGGACCGCAGGAGCTCGTCCATCGGCTCCATGCCCTCGAGCATCGCCGCGCAGCGTTCGGGATCGAGCGTCTCGTCCTGCCCGGTGGCGCGGGCCAGGTCCCAGGAGTGCAGAAAGACGTCGGCGGTGAAGAACTGCGACACCGCGCGCGGCAGCGGCACGTCGCCGATGTGCGGATTGCGGACCACGAGGTCGGCGGACGCCGGGTCGTCGAGCAGCGCCTGCACCCCTGCGCTGAAGGTCCGCCAGGCGGCCACCGGGTCGTCGTCGACCGGCGGCCCGGTGGGCAGCTCGACACCGGCGCCCGCGTGCAGGAAGCCTGGGAACCACTCGACCAGGTGCCGGACGACGTCGCGTGCGCTCCAGCCGGCGACCGGGGCGGGCCGGTCCCAGGTCGCGGCGTCGCGGACCCCCTCGACCAGGCGGGTGAAGCGGCCGCCGATCTCGCGGTACTCCTCGGCGGGGGACTGGGCGGTGTCCATCTCGGCGTCCTCTCGTGGAAGCGGTCCCAGAGAAGACCTCCCGCCGGCGGGAACTCATCGGTCATGGGTCCGACGGGATCACCGCGGGGCGGGTGACCGCCGAACACCTGCTCCGACGGCCACCCGCGTGCGTCCGGTGCGTCAGGCCGTGACGAGGCTGCGCACGCTCTGGGTGAGCACCAGCGCCAGCCGGCGGGTCACGCGGAGACTCTGGTCGGCCAGTGCGTAGGTGGTCTCGATGACCTCCTCCGGACGCACGAGCACGGCCGGCACGAGGCTGCGCACGATCGTCGTCACGCCCTGCACGAGGCCCTCGACGGCATCCTCGCTGCTGTCGGCGGCCGAGGCGAGCTGCCGCCGGGCCTGCTCCTGCTCCTGCTCGCGCAGCTCCACGAGCAGGTCGCGGCGGACGGCGAGGACGAGCTGGCGGGCCCGCTCGTCGTGCGACCCGTTGCGCGACTCCTGCAGGACCTGTGCGGCCAGCAGCTCGCGGGCGCGGTCCTCCGCCTCGTCGCGGGTGCGCGCGAGCTCCTCCATCTCGTCGGGACCGCCGGTCGCGGGCTGCGGGGAGACGTCCGCGGTGCGCTTCGCCGCGGCGGTGTCGGTGGCCTTGGGGTTCGTGGCCGAGGGCGTGGTCATGGCTTCCTCCTGGGACGGTCGGCGTTCGGGCACCACGAGGCTCCGGCCGCGACATGACCCGGGGGCGAGCGCCGCGCACACAGCAGGGAAGGGCGCCGCCAACAGTGGGTTCCAGGGCCGTGGAGCGCCCTCGGCAGGCTGCGGCCACTCAGCCGGGGAGCGTCAGCAGCCACCATGCGACGCCGCCGGCCAGCGTGATGCCGAGCGACAGGGCGTAGGCGGCGACCCACGCGAAGCCGCGGACCCGCCCTCCCCGGGCGGGCACCAGCTCGCGGAGCTCGAGGACGGGAGCCGGCGTGCGGCGGTACCAGCCGCGGACGACGACCTCCTGCTCGAGGAGGTCGGGCACGCGGAGCAGGCCGAAGATGCTGCGCGCGAACGGCCAGGGCTGCTGGTAGAGCACGGGCACGAAGCCCGAGTCGTCCTGCACGACCAGGTCGGGCGAGAGCACGTAGCCGGGCATCCCGCGGCCGGTCACCTGGCCACGGACCTCGACCGGGATGCCGCTGGCCGGGTTCGCATCCAAGCGGGGCAGCAGCGAGGCGATCCGCTCGGTCGGTTCCGGGCTCCGGAGCGGCCGCTGCAGCGCGGTGCGGACGACCAGCGCGAGCCCCCCGAGGGTGGCGGCCTGCGCCATCAACACGCCGTCGTCCCAGGACCAGGCGACGAGGAACACGGCCAGGGCCACGAACGGTGCGTACCGGGCCACCGCCTCCGGGACGAAGCGCCGCCGTGCCCGGTCGAGATCGGGACCGGAGCAGGTGGTGGCGACCTCCCGCGCACTCCAGCGCTGCGGCGACCCGGGAAGGCCGCTGTCCTCGAGGGCAGCGATGCGTCGCACCACGAGGGGGTGGGTGGAGAAGAGCTGGCTGAACCGGGCCCACGGGGTGCAGGTGTCCCAGCGCAGCGCTCCGATGACCTCGGTCGGCTCCAGACCGCGCTCGGTGGCGGCGAGCACCGTTGCGCCCTGGCCGACGTCCGCGATGCCGAGCACCCCGGCCGCGCGCAGCCGGGAGGCGCGGCGCTCCTCCTTGGCTGCGGCCCGCTGGAGGTCCTTGTCCTTGCCCGCGCGCGCGGCGGTGATGCGGGACGCACGTGCGGCGTCCACCTTCCCCATGCCGTAGCCGATGGAGACCAGTGCGCTGCAGAGCGCGTCGCCGTCACCGGTGACGCGGCAGCTGTAGTGGTCCGCGCCCAGCTCCCGTGCCCGGCTGAGCGCCAGCACCACCAGCTGCGACAGCAGATAGCCGACGAAGCTGACCAGGGCCGGGACGACGGTGGCCTGCTGCCGGCTGTCCCGGAGCGCGAGGTAGGCGTAGTACAGGACGATCGGCACCGTCGCGGCGATCGCCATGACGACGACGTCGTTCTGCCGCACGTGCCCCACCTCGTGGCTGACCACTGCGTCGAGCTCGCGCTCGTCGAGCCGGTCGAGGAGGCCGCGGGTGACGTAGATGCGGGCGTTGCCCCGGGTGTGCCCGAAGGTGAAGGCGTTGGGGGTGCCGTCGTCCACGATGCCGAGCCGGACCGGCTCGACCCCGGCCTCGAGGCAGCGCCGCTCCACCATCTCGGCGAGCAGCCGGGCCCTCGGATAGTCCCTGACGTCGTACTCGAAGGTGTCGTACCGGCCCGTCTTCCGTGGGAGCTCGAACGCCGGGATCAACCAGCTGATCAGGTAGGGCGAGAGCGCCCACTGCGCGCCGACGACCACCACGGCCAGCACGACCGGCAGCCAGAGCGGCGCGCCCCACACGAGGAGCAGGGCGCCGGCCCCCGCGAGCAGGGTGGTGAGAGCCATGAGGGACAGCAGGGAGCGGCGCAGCACGTAACCGGTCACGGTCTCGGTCCTCCTGGCAGCGTCAGGTATGAGGCGAGGTGCGCGCACTGCACGGCGCCGAGCGGGACCGTGCGGTCACATCCTCGCCTGCTTGTCCAGATCAGCACTTCTCGCCGGCGGGCCGGCCGGAGGAGCGGCTGTCCGCTAGCGGTGCTCCGACAGCCGTGCGAAGCGGAATCCGTCCGCTGCCAGCCGGGGCAGGGCGGCCGCCACACCGGCGGCGGTGCCGCCGCCGGGCTGGTTCAGGTGGCCGATGACGATCGACCCGGGCGTCGCGGTGCAGAGGGCGGCGGTCACCTGCCGCGGGCCGAACGTCGCACCGGCGTCGCCGTTGACGTCGAAGTTCACCACCGTCTCACCGATGTCCCCGGCGATCCGGACGGCGACGTCGTCGTAGTGCGCCGTCCCCGACCGGAAGAACCGCGGAGGGGCGCCGGTCAGCTCGGTCAGCGCCCGCCGGTTGCCGGAGATCTCGTCGAACACCGCACCCGGGTCGCTCGTCCCAGGGATCCCGTAGGCCGCGGCTCCGCGCACCGACAGCGGCAGGTGGGTCGTGCCGTGGTTGGCCAGCTCGAACAGCGGGTCGGCCGCCAGCTCCGCGGCGCGGTCGGGGTGGGCGAGGATCCAGCGCTGGTTCAGGAAGAGCGTGGCCGGCGTCCCCGACGCCCGCAGGGTGTCGATCAGCGCGGCGTCGTAGCCGCTGCCCCGCGCGCCGCCGCACGCGTCGAAGGTCAGCGCGACGACGCGCTCCCGCGTAGGGAGCCGGTTCACCACGCCCGGCACGTCGAGCCCGAACGCCGCTGGCGCCACGCCGGCGTACCGCGCGACGACGTCCTCCCGCGTCGGGCCGGCGGGAGCGGTGACCGGCGGGACCGGAGGCGCACTGGCGGTGGGGGCGGCCGGAGTGCGGGTCGGCGCCTGTGCCCGTTCGTGCGGCGGCGCGGCCGAGGGTGCGCAGGCGGACGCCAGCCCCGCGGCGGCCAGCAGCAGGAACGCGCGGCGGCCGTCGGTGGGAACAGGACTGCGCACGGTCGCCCTCGCCTCCGGGGGGGCGTCCGCAGGTGGAGCCCGCGCTCCGACGACCGTTCCTCCGGCGGCACGCCCCCGTGGCCCGCCGGACAGGTCACCCCGCTGGGCGACGCGGAGAGTATGGCGTGGCCAGGCAGCCGAGCCGTGGAGGCGGGGTCGGTCGGGCAGTGGTCGCCGTCCGCCCCGGCGTCAGCGCCGGAGTTCGGCGACGGTGTCGAGCCGGCCGAGTTTCTGCGGGTTGCGGATCGCGTGCATCTGGGAGATCAGGCCGTCCTCGATCACGAAGGTGATGGCGGTGTCGAACTCGCCGCCCGGATCCAGCCGTGCGGCCACCGCGCCGTTGATCAGCGCAGTCGTCATCGGCGGCGTGGCCGGTACGAACGCGGTGAAGCGGGAGAGGGCGTTGGCCACCCTCGCCCGGCCGCGGAAGGGACGCAGCGCCGCCGGCGCCAGGCCGCCGCCGTCCGCGACGACGACGACGTCCGGGGCCAGCACGTCCAGCAGCCCCTGCAGGTCGCCCGCGGTGAGGGCGGTCAGGAAACGGTCCACGACCCGCTGCTGCTCCTCACGGCTCACCGTCATGCGGGGTCGCCGCGCGGCCACGTGCTCGCGCGCCCGGTGCGCGATCTGCCGTACCGCCGCCGACGACTTGCCCACTGCCGCGGCGATCTCGTCGTAGGGCACGACGAACACCTCGTGCAGCACGAGGACGGCCCGCTCGGTCGGGCCCAGCGTCTCGAGCACCGTGAGCATCGCGATCGAGACGCTCTCGGCCAGCTCGACGTCGTCGGCGACGTCGGGGCTGGTCAGCAGCGGCTCCGGCAGCCACTCGCCCACGTAGTCCTCGCGTCTGCGGGACACCGTGCGCAATCGGTTGAGCGCCTGTCGCGTGACCATGCGCACCAGGTAGGCCCGCGGGTCCCGCACCGTCGCCCGGTCGACGTCCGCCCACCGCAGCCAGGTCTCCTGCACCGTGTCGTCCGCGTCGGCTGCCGAGCCGAGCATCTCGTAGGCGACGGTGAAGAGCAGGCTGCGGTGGGCGGTGAACGGGTCGTCGGTCATGCGGGGGTCAGACCACCGGCCGCCGGGGACGCCAGCGGCGGCAACCCGCAGGACGCCGCGAACTCCTGCGACCGGATACCGAGGGCCACGTTGCCGCGGGCCGTCATGTTCATCGCCCCGACGCGGAAGGTGAGCTCCAGCATCGCCGGCGCCCCGAGCGCCTCGAGCAGTTCGGCCGACAGCTCGTCGGTCACGGTCGGCGGGGTGTGGCACATCGCCTCGGCGTACTCCATGACGCTGCGCTCCAGGGGCGTGAAGACGGCGGACTCGCGCCAGCGTGGCACCTCGCGCGCCTTGGCCTCGTCCAGCCCGAGGTTGTGCGTCATGAAGTAGTGGAGGTCGAGGCAGAAGCTGCAGCCGATCACCCCGGCAACGGCCATGGCCGCGAACGAGGCGAGGTCCCGGTCGAGCCGGTTCCACGACTCGACCTTGCGCCCGAACCCCATGGCGTCCTTGAGCAGGGCCGGGTAGTGCCACAGCACCCCGGCGGCGTCCGGCACCTGCCCCAGCATCCGCCGGCTCATCTTCTTCAGGAGTCCCCCGTAGATGCCGGTGATCTCGGTCGGGGGAACCCGCGTGCTGCTCGCCATGTCTCCTCCAGGTCGTCGATGGTGTCGACATGGAGACACCGCGCTCGGCCGGGATGTGACACCTGCGTCGTCCCAGAGCCCACCCGGGCCGGCAGGCCGCGTGTCCGCGCCGGATGAGCGCCCCGCAGGCCCTGCGACCTGCAAGTATGCCGCCGGCGCCCGCGTGGGCCCGGTGGATCAGCCCGAGGGAGCCCCGTGTCGAGTCGTCCTGCACCGCGGCGTCGAGCCCTGCTGGTGGCTGGGGGCGTGCTCGGCCTCGTGCTGGGGTCCGGCGTCGGCCCCGCCGCCGCCGCACCCGGCGACCAGACGGTCACCGACTGCACCGAGGCCGCGCTGCGCCAGGCGCTCGCCGACGTCCCCGACGGCGGCACCGTGGCCATCGCGTGCGACGACCCCATCGTGGTCACCCCCGAGGGCGGCAGCACGATCATCGTGGACAAGTCGGTGACCATCAGCGGGGCCGGGCACGACGTGGTCATCGACGGCGCGCAGCGGACCTCGTTGTTCGCCGTCCAGGCCGGGTCCGAGGTCTCGTCGCCCGACGACCTGCCGACGCTGACCCTCCGGGACCTCACGCTCAGGGCCGGCTGGTCGCAGGACGCCGGCTACCCCGGTGGAGGCGCCGTCTGGAACCTCGCGAACCTGGTCGCCGAACGGGTGCGCTTCGTCGACAACCGGGCCTTCAACCGCGGCGGCGCCATCCTGTCCCAGGGTTTCGGCCGACTGACCGTCGTCGACAGCGAGTTCGCCGGCAACCGCGTGACGTGCCCGAACGACGGGTCCGGCGGAGGAGCCATCGCCGTACGGCAGCGCCAGCAGACCACGATCACGGGCACCGTCTTCACCGACAACACGGCGACCGGGCTCGCCTCCGGTGGTGCGGTCCTGGCCTACGTCTCCAGTCTCTACTCGGGGCTCGCCACCCAGCCCCCGCCCGAGCCGCTGCCCCCCAGCCCGTTCGGTGCGCCGTTGGTGATCACCGGCAGCACCTTCACCGGCAACGGCGTGACGCTCGACTGGCGGGCCGGCGTGGACCGGATGTACGGCGGAGGGGCGGTGGCCTCGTTCGACCACGAGCTCTCGATCTCGGACACGCGCTTCGAAGGCAACGAGGTCGGCACGCCCGGCACGGGGTACGGCGGCGCGATCCTGGCCGCCTCCATCCGAGAGGCCGCCACGAGCCTCACGGGCGTCGACGTGCTGGACAACGGCTTCCCCGACCGGTTCAACGGGCTGGCGGCCAACGGCTTCGGCGGTGGCGTGGTGCTGCAGGGCACGCCGGCGACCGTGGCGGACTCCGTCGTCGAGGGGAACCGGGCGCTGGTCGGTGGCGGGCTGTTCACCCGCGGGGGCCCGGTCGAGGTGGTCGACTCCGTCGTCGAGGCGAACGTCGCCGGCGCCGTGGCGCCGGGCAACGGGACGTACGGTGGCGGCCTGGCCACCTACGGGCCGCTGACCCTCACCCGCGCGAGCGTGGTGGGCAACAGCGGCGGCTCCTGCCGCATCCTCTGGGGCGACGGGCCCATTCCGCTCGGGGACGTGGTCGTCGACGGCGGGGGCAACGAGGTCGACGGACCGGCGACCTGCTTCCGCCCCCTGCCGCCGGCGGCCGCACCTTCCCCGACCGGAGCGCTGACGGCACCGACCGCCCCGGTCACGCCGGGTTCGGGTACTGCCGTGAGCGGTACCGGGCTGGCGCCCGGCGCCCGGGTCACGCTGGTCGGCTACCTGCTGAGCGCTCCGGCGCCGGCCGTGGCGACGGCGTCCATGGCCGCCGCCGCGGCTCCCGCGCCGGTCGACCTCGGATCCGTGCAGGCCGACGACACCGGCGCCTTCGCCGCCATGCCGGTCCTCACCGCGGGTGGCGTGTGGCGACTCGTCGCGCTGGGTGCGGCTCCCGACGGCACGACGTCCGCGCTGACGGCCGTCGTGGTCGTGGCGGCGCCCGGGACCGACGTGGCCCCCGTGGTCACCACCGATCCGGCGCCGGTCACGGCCGCGACCGGCAGCGCGGCGACGTTGACCGCCGCCGCGGCGGGCGCTCCCGCACCGACCGTGCAGTGGCAGACCTCCCGCGACGGAGGCGGCACCTGGACCGACGTCCCCGGCGCGACGGGCAGCTCCCTGACGACGACCGCCAGGACCGGGACGACGCTCTTCCGCGCGGTGTTCACCAACACCGCGGGCAGCGCCACCAGCGCTGCGGCGGCGGTCACCGGCACCGGGTCGCCGGGCGGCGGACCGGATCCCGCCCCGCCCGTCCCCCCGGACGGCGCCGAGGAGCCGGCTGACCCGTCGACGCCGGCCGACCCGTCCGCGCCTGCGGACGGCTCCCCGGACCCCGAGCTGGCGCGCACGGGCACGGAGGTGCTGCCCATGCTCGCCGCGGGTGCCGCCGTCCTCCTGCTGGGCTGCGTGGTGCTGCTGGCGGTGCGCCGGCGCACCGCCGGTTGAGTCAGACCCGGCCGCGGAGGATGCGCCGGAAGTAGACCTGCGGGAGCCCGTAGCGGTCGAACAGCCAGGCCGTGCGACGAGGCACGAAGGGGTCGATGAACGGTACGGACGGGCTCGGGTTGCCCTCGCGGTCCACCTCGTTGAGCGCCAGCTTCCGCCGGTCCACGGTGATGGGCACGACGGTGTAGCCGTCGTAGTGCTGCAGCGGCTTCGCCTCCCGGGCGGCGGCGATGTTCCGGGCGAGGACGTCCACCTGCTTGCGCAGCCCACCACCCGAGGGCCGGGTGGCCGCGTCCGCGGCGTCGCCGATCGCCCAGATCGACTCGTGCCGGCGGGAGCGCAGGGTCTGCGGGTCGATGTCGACCAGGCCCGGCGCGGCTTCGGCGGCGAGCCCGGCGTCGGCGATCCAGCGCGGGGCGCGGTAGTGCGGCACCGCGTGCGCGAAGGCGACGTCCGCCAGCACCTGCCGCCCGGTGGCCGAGGCGACGGTGAGCGCGTGCGCCTCGGCGTCCACCGACTCGATGCGCGCCTCGCGCAGCACCTGGATGCCGAAGTCGGCGAACCTGTTCTCCAGCACCTCGTCGGCCCGCGGCACGCCCGTCGCCGTCACGCCGGGCAGGACGAGCCGCACCTCCAGTGCGCCGAGGACGCCGGCCCGCCGCCAGTGGTCGCAGGCCATGAGCAGCGGCTTCAGCGCCGTCGGCCCGCACGACGCCGGCTCCGGCGGCACGGTGAAGACGACGGAGCCGCCGCGCAGCGCCGACAGCCGGGGCCAGACCGTGGGCGTGCTCCCCGGCACGTAGGACGAGGCGGCCCACCCGTCGGCGTAGGCGGCCTGCAGCCCCGGGGTGGCCGCCCAGTCCTCCTCCAGACCCGGACAGACGACCAGAGTCCCGTACTGCAGCGTGCGCCCCGAGCGCGTCCGGACGGTCAGGGCGGCGGGGTCGACCGCGGCGGCGCTGTCGCGGATCCACGTGCAGCCCTCGGGGACGACGTCGGCCATGGGGCGTTCGAGGTCGGCCATCGTCGCCTCGCCCGCGGCCACGTAGTTCAGCAGCGGCTTGTAGCGGTGCACCGGCTGGGCGGCGAGGACGGCGACGTCCCGGGCGCCGTCGCGGAGCAGCCGGGCGGCCAGGGAGATGCCGGCGTTGCCGGCGCCGACGATGAGGACCTCGTGTCGTGTCACCTGGTGAGCCTGCCCACCCGTGGCCGTTCCCGCGCGGTGACCGCGGGCGTCAGCGGGCGCGGACGCTCAGAACTGCCACTCCCACTGGTTGGGTCCTTCGCCGCCGGGTGCGTAGACCAGGGCGCCGCTCTCGACCGGCGCGTCGAGCACCATCCAGCCCTCGTACTCGTAACCCGGCCCCACCCGCATGTTCTGGATCAACCGCGGCGGGCCGAAGCAGGCCCGGCCGGCCGGGCTGACCGGGTCGAAGCTGGTGCCGTCGGACCCCAGGACGCTGAAGTCGTAGTCGGCGATCGGGCTCGCCACCCTCGGATCGAAGTCGTCCGAGGCCACCGCCCGCATCCGGAAGGCCAGGTAGTGACCGTTCTCCGGAGGCACCTCCGACTCGTCGTCGCAGGGCGGGTCGACGAGCAACTCCTCGATGGTCAGCGTCAGCATCGGCGGCGCCTCCGGGTCGGACGACGCGCGGATGGCGGCCTCCTCGCCGAACTCCACCGCGATGTTGCCGCGCTCGTTGAGCTCCACTTCGGTGCCCGGCGCCGCCTCGCTGCTCGTGGACGGTGCGGCGGTGCTGCTCGCGTCGGCGTCCCCGTCCGCGGCGTCGCTGAACCCGCAGGCGCTCAGGACGAGCGCCAGCGAGAGGGCGGGAAGAACCGAACGGCGCATGACCATCCCTGTGCTCGGGGTGTGAAGCGGCAACGTAACCATCCTGCGGCCGGTCAGGGTTGGAGGATCGCGGTCACCAGGTCCGGTGCGATGCGCCGGGCGTACTCGGCGGTCAGGTGCTGGCCGTCGCCGTAGACCGGTGTGTTCCCGACGAACGTGGGGCAGACCCCGTCGTAGCAGAACCACTGCTGGGGATCGATGGCCCGGACCCCGGTGGCGGCGGCAACGAGCTGCTCGCTCTCCACCTGCGGGAAGAAGCTGTCGGCCGGACCCCGGAGGCAGTCGGTCGGCCGGTTGAGCCCGGTCGGGCAGTCCTGCAGGCTCTCCGAGCCGGGAGGTGCGCCCAGGATGACCACCTCGGCGCCGGACGCCTGCACCCGTCGCACCACCTGGGTGAGCCCGTCCAGGTACAGCTCCCGCCGGTCGACCCCGTCCTCCAGCTGCGCGCGCCAGGAGTGGCTCAGCACCACCACGTCCGGCCGCTGCTCGAGGATGCGCTCGATCGCCCACTCCCGGTGCTCCGGGCACGCCTCGAAGGGTTGACCCTCGAAGAGGGTCATCGCGGTGATGTTCGGGCAGAGGCCGAACGTCAGGCTCTCCACCGACCAGCCCGCCGGCACGAGCTCCTCGCTGAGACCCGGGATCCACGCGGCGGCGAAGGAGTCGCCGAGGACGACGAGGGACCGGGGTGCCGCGGGGTCACCGGACCGGCACCGGTCGACGTTCGACTCGCTGATGTGCAGGCAGCCCTGGTCCCACTGCTTCTTGAGGTAGCCGGGCAGCTCGTCCAGGCTCGGCTCGAGGTCGGCCGGCCACTCGGTCGCGAAGGTCGCCGCCTGGATGTCCCGCTGGAGGGGGGTCAGGGGCGGCAGCCCCAGCTCGGCCCGCTCGGCGTCGGCCTGTTCCGCCGCCCGTGCCGCCTCGGCCCGGGCGTCCCCACCGTCGCCCCACGGCGCGACGACCACCGTGGCGACCACCGCCACCGTGACCACCACGGCGCCGAGGCCGACCGTCCGAGCCCGGCGGAAGACCGGCCGTGCGCGCGCCGGCTGGATGGGGCGGTGGGGGAGCAGCCAGTTCGTGTGCAGGACCGGCTGCTCGACGCAGTAGTACGAGAAGGTCGCCAGCAGCAGCGAGGCGCCGACGACCCCGGCGTAGAACACCGCCGACCCGGGCAGCACCAGCGCCCCGGCGAGGATCAGCACGGGCCAGTGCCACAGGTAGAGCGAGTACGAGATCGCGCCGAGGAATCCGGCCGGTGCGCTGGACAGCAGCCACCGCGTCCCCGGGCCGCCCGGCGTCGCCCCCCAGGCGACGAGCGCTGCGGTGCCGAGCACCGGGAGGGCGGCTGCGGTGCCGGGGAAGGACGTGCCGTCGTCGATGAGGAACGCGGCCGACACGACCGCGCCCAGCCCGATCCAGGCCAGGGCGGCGCGCACCGGCGCGGGGACCCGGTGCAGCTGGGTGGCGGTCACCGCGACCAGCGCCCCGACGCCGAGCTCCCAGGCGCGGGTGAAGGTGGAGAAGTAGGCGGTCACCGGTGAGGCGCTGGTGGCGTGCACCGACCAGGCGAAGGACGCCGCGGTGACCGTGCCGAGCAGGATCACCAGGGCCACCGTCCGGGTACCGGCACCCTCCGGCGGAGCTGCGCGATGGCGGGCACGCACGGCGGGGAGGGCGAAGGCGACCAGGATCAGCGCGGGCCAGACCAGGTAGAACTGCTCCTCGACCGCCAGCGACCAGAAGTGCTGCACGAGGGACGGCGCGGCGGTCGCCTCGAAGTAGTCGGTGCCCTGCCGGGCGAAGTTGATGTTGGCGCCGAAGAGCGCCGCCCAGACGACGTCGGTGACGGTCTCCTGGAAGCGGCCGCCGAGGAATACGAACCAGGCCGCCGCCGTGGTCGCGGCGAGGGTGAGGAAGGCGGCGGGGAACAACCGGCGCGCTCGGCGGGCGTAGAAGCCGCGGAAGGAGATCCGCCCCGTCCTGGCCCGCTCGCGGACGAGCAGGCTGGTGATCAGGAACCCCGAGATCACGAAGAAGACGTCGACGCCGATGAAGCCGCCGGCGGGCCACCCGAAGACGTGATCGGCGAAGACCAGACCGACCGCGACGGCGCGGAGACCCTCGATGTCCGGCCGGAAGTGCCCCCGTCCGTCGGCGACGGTGGGGGTGGCGCGGACGCCGTCCGGCTCCGGAGAGCGTGAGCCGGCCAGGGTGGTCGCGCCCGCCATCGACGTCCTCTCCTCGGTGCTCCATCGCGTGCCGCCGCGCAGCACCTCGTCGGTCAACTCTTCATCGGCGGGATCCCGCCTGTCCCGTCCCGGAGCGCCAGTGTGCCCGGGCCCCGGGCATTACGGCCCCCCGCCGCTCACGGGAGGCCGAACGCAGCCACGACCTCCGGTCCGATCCGCTCCCCGTACTCCACCGTGATGTGGCGCCCGTCCGTGTACACCGCCGTGCCGGCCACGAAGGTCGGGCACAGCCCGTCGATGCAGAACCACTGCTCCGGGTCGATCGCCAGCGCGCCGGTCGCGGCCGCCACCTCGCGCTCGGTGGCCACCTCGGTCGCGAAGCTCTTCACCGGCCCCTCGAGGCAGTCGTCCGGTCCGTTGATCCCGGTCGGGCACTCCTGGAGGTTCGCCGAGCCGGGCGGGCCGGCCAGGATGACGATCCGCGCACCCGACGCCTGGACGCGCCGCACCACCTCGGTGAGCCCGTCCCGGTACAGCGTCGCGCGGTCGGTGGAGTCGTCGACGAAGTCGGCGGTCCACGCGTTGCTGAGCACCACGAGGTCGGGGCGGGTATCGAGGACGCGCTCGATCGCCCACTCCCGGTGCTCCGTGCAGTCGGTGAAGGGCTTGCCGTACAGGAGCGTCGGTGCGGTGACGTTCCCGCACCCGGCCATGGTCAGGGCCTGCACGTACCAGCCGCGCGGGACCAGCCCGCTCGCCAGGGCCGGCACCCAGGCGGCGCCGTAGGAGTCGCCCAGGACGACGGCGGTCCGCTCGGCATCCTGGTCGCCGAACCCGCACTCGTCGAGACCCTTCTCGTCGACGACCAGGCAGCCTGCCGGCCACACCTCGTCGCCGTAGGCCGGCAGCTCCTCCAGGCTCGGGTCGAGGTCGGCCGGCCACTCGGTGGCCAGCGTCGCGGCCCGGATGTCCTGCTGCAGGGGGGTGAGCGGCGGGCCACCGGCGTCCAGGGCGGCCTCGTCGGCCTGCGCCGCGGCCCGTGCCGCGTCGGCCCGGGCGTTGCCCCCCTGGCCCCACGGCGCCACGACCACGGCGACGACGGTCATGGCCGCGACACCGGCGGCGACCAGCCCGACGGCGCCGGCTCGGACGAAGACCGGCCGGGCGCGGGCGGGATCGACCGGGCGGTGCGGCAGCAGCCAGTTGGTGTGCAGCACCGGCTGCTCGATGCAGTAGTAGGACACCGTGGCCGCGGCCAGCGCGACTCCGACGGCGACGGCGTAGAACACCGTCGAACCGGGCGTCAGGAGCGCTCCGGCGATGATCAGGACCGGCCAGTGCCACAGGTACAGCGAGTACGAGATGGCCCCGAGGAAACCGGCGGGTGCACTGCCCAGGGCCCACCGGGTACCCGGGCCGCCCGGCGCGCCGCCCCAGGCGAGCAGGAGCGCCGCCCCGAGGACCGGCAGCGACGCGGCGGTGCCGGGGAACGGCGTCCCGTCGTCGATGACGAAGGCGGCGCCGGCCACGACGGCCAGGCCGGCCCAGGCGAGCAGCGCACGCAGCGGCGAGGGCAGGCGCTGCAGCCGGCTCACCGAGATCGCGACGAGCGCGCCCACGCCCAGCTCCCAGGCGCGGGTGAAGGTGGAGAAGTAGGCGGTCACCGGGGAGGCGCCCGTCGCGTGCACCGACCAGGCGAAGGAGGCCGCGGTGACCGTCCCGAGCAGCAGCCACAGCGCGAGCGCGGGGGAGCGCCGGGAGGGGGCGGCATGCGCCCCACGGCGTCGCCCGCCCCGCCCCGAGAAGGTGAAGGCGAGCAGGATCAGCGCGGGCCAGACGAGGTAGAACTGCTCCTCGACCGACAGCGACCAGAAGTGCTGCACCAGCGACGGCGCGGCCGTCCCCTCGAAGTAGTCGGTGCCCTGACGGGCGAAGTTGATGTTGGCGCCGAACAGCGCCGCCCAGACGACGTCGGTGACGGTCTCCCGGAACCGGCCGCCCAGGAAGACCAGGTAGGCGGCGACCGTCGTGGCCGCCAGGGCGACGAGGGCCGCCGGGAGCAGGCGCCGCGCGCGCCGGGCGTAGAAGGCCCGGAAGGAGATCCGGCCGGTCCGCGAGCGCTCGCGGACGAGCAGGCTGGTGATCAGGAAGCCCGAGATCACGAAGAACACGTCGACGCCGATGAAGCCGCCGGCGGGCCACCCGAACACGTGGTCGGCGACGACGAGCCCGACGGCGACCGCGCGCAGGCCCTGGATGTCAGGCCGGAAGTGCTGCTTCTCGGCCGGGGCGCCGCTGCCCCCGGCGGTGTCGGGCTCGGGACGGCGCGGGTCGGCCGGGGTGCTCGCACCCGCCATCACATGCCTCCCTCGCTCGTCGCTCGCCGCCGGCGAACAGCTGCCGACCGACAAATATCCCCTTTCCCGCCGGCGATGGTGGTACCGGTCACCCTCCGGACGGTCCTCGCTTCCCCGTCCACCCCTGCGACACCAGCCGCGCCTGGGGTCACGCCGGCACCAGCCGGCCGGGGTGCGGGAGGGTCAGGTCCCGCAGAAGGTGCGGAACGTGGCCCCGAAGTCCTGGGGTGCCGGTCCGGCGTACCGCTCGTGGTCGGGGCGCTCGGCGAAGGGCGCGCTCAGCACCTCCACCAGCTCCTCGACGAGGGTCGTGTCGCCGGCCGTCGCGGCGTCCAGCGCCTCCTCGACCAGGTGGTTGCGCGGGATGTAGACCGGGTTCACCCGGTCCATCGCCTCCCCGTCGGGGCCCAGCGAGCGCCAGCGCTCCAGCCAGCCGTCGATGCCGGCGAGGTCGAGGAACAACAGCCGCACCGGCTCGGCGTCGCCGCGGGCGGCGTCGGCCAGCCGGCGGAAGAACGACGTCCAGTCGACGTGGTTGCCCTGGAGGAGGTCCAGCAGCTCGTCGACGAGCGCGGTTCCGTCGGCGTCGGCGGGCAGCCCGAGCTTGGCCCGCATCCCCTCGGCGAGGGCGGCGTCGTACCGCGGCCGGAAGGTCTTCAGCGTCTCCACCGCCAGCGCGATCGCCTGCTCGGTGTCGTCGGAGATCAGCGGGAGCAGCGCCTCGGCCAGCCGGGCGAGGTTCCACTCCGCCGCCAGGGGCTGGTTGCCGTAGCGGTACCGGCCGCCCTCGTCGATCGAGCTGTAGACGGTGTCCGGGTCGTAGGCCTCCATGAAGGCGCACGGGCCGTAGTCGATCGTCTCGCCGGAGATCGTCATGTTGTCGGTGTTCATGACCCCGTGGATGAAGCCGACCAGCATCCACTGCGCCACCAGCGACGCCTGCACCGCGAGCACCGCCTCGAACAGCGCGAGGTAGCGGTTCTCCGCCTCGGCGGCGCGTGGGTGGTGCCGCTCGATGGCGAGGTCGGCCAGGCGGCGGAGCAGGTCGACGTCGTCGGTGGCGCGGGCGTACTGGAAGCTGCCGACCCGGAGGTGGCTGCTCGCCACCCGCGCCAGGACAGCGCCCGGCAGCACCGTCTCCCGGCGGATCCGCCGACCGGTCGCGACCACGGCCAGGGATCGGGTCGTCGGGATGCCGAGGGCGTGCATCGCCTCGCTGATGACGTACTCGCGCAGCATCGGGCCGACGGCGGCCAGGCCGTCGCCCCCGCGCGCGAACGGTGTGCGGCCGGAGCCCTTGAGGTGCAGGTCGCGCACCGTGCCCTGCGCATCGACGAGCTCGCCCAGCAGGAGGGCGCGGCCGTCACCGAGCCGCGGGGAGTAGCCGCCGAACTGGTGGCCGGAGTACGCCTGGGCGACCGGGCGCGCGCCCTCGGGCACCGCGGTGCCGACGAGCAGGCGCAGGCCCTCGGGGGTGCGCAGGGCGGCGGGGTCGAGGCCGAGCTCGGCGGCCAGCGGCTCGTTCAGCGCGAGCAGGCGCGGCTCGGGCGCCTCCTCGGCCTGCCACGGCAGGGCCATCTCGGGCAGCGCGCGGGCGAAGCGGTCGTCGAGGCGGAGGGCCTGGGCGGGGAGGACGCTCACCCCGTCGACGGTACGTCTGCTCGGGGCGGCGTGTCGGCTCCACGAGCGGCCGGACCCCGGGCAGGACCCTGACCGCGGGATGGGGGACGGATCCGGGCGTCACCGGATGGTTCTGGGGCGCCGTCGTCGGCAGGCTCTCCCCATGACCGATGCAGCGTTCGACACCCCGTCCCTCGACCAGCCGCCCACGTCTCCCGGCCCTCGTCCGGAGGCCCGGCGCAGCGGCACCGACCGGATGGCCGGCGGGGTCTGCGGTGGCCTGGCCGACCACACCGGGATCGACGCCGTCCTCTGGCGCGTGGGGTTCGTGGCCCTGACGCTCCTGGGTGGCAGCGGGGTCCTGCTCTACCTGCTGCTCTGGGTGCTGCTGCCGCCGCCCGCGGCCGGTGGTCCCGGGGAGGCGCTGAGCCCGCTGGAGCGGCTGGCCCGGCGGCTGCACGCCGCCGTCAACGGCTACCGCGCGACGCCGCCCGCGTGATCGGCGATCCGGGCGCACTCGGGGCAGCGGGCGGTGCCCGGATCGACGGACCAGTCCCGGCCCGCGCTGGCGGTCACCAGCTGCCCGCAGACCGAGGAGTCCAGGCCGTCGACCACGGGCTTGGCCACGGCGTGCACGAGGTCGGCCCCGGACGCCTCCGCGTCCCGCGGGTCGCGGCCGGTCCACGCCACGGGCGTCCCGGTCACGAAGAGGCTGGCTGTCATCCCAGGAGCGTGACGCTCCGAGGTGTCGATCGGATGACGACGGCCCGAACATCCGGTGGAGAAGTGTCCACCGCTCCACCGCCCTGATCCACTGCAGGCCGGCCGCTCCGGCCGACCCGACCCGACCCGACCCACGAGGAGTTCTACGTGAGCACGCCCCCGGCTCCGCAGCAGCCGGCACCGATGGTGGTGCCGAGGTTCACCGTCTCGCAGCGGGTGACGGTGATGGTGAACCGGTACGAGATCCGGGCCGTGCACCCGGACGGGACCGAGGGCGCGCTGCTGGCCTTCGCCGAGCAGAAGCGCATGAAGCTCAAGGAGGAGGTGGTCTTCTTCTCCGACGAGTCCCGGAGCCGGCCGGTCTTCTCGTTCAAGGCGCGCCAGCGGCTCGACGTCCACGCCCGGCACGACGTGCTCGACGAGCACGGCACCCCGCTGGGGAGCTTCAGCAAGAAGTTCGGCGCCAGCCTGCTCCGGTCCACCTGGGAGCTGTCCGCACCGGGGATCGAGGCGGTGGGCCGGGAACGCCGGCCGGTCATCGCCGTCCTCCGCCGCATGTGGGAGCTGATCCCCTACCTCGGCGACGTCTGGGTGCCCTTCGTCTTCCACTTCGACTTCGCCGACACCGCGACCGGCGCGCCGGTCCTGGTGAGCGAGCGCCGGAAGGCCATCCGCGACCGGTACGACGTGACCGTGCCCGACCCGCGGCTGGACTTCCGCGTCGCGGCGGCCATGGCGGTGGCGCTGGACGCGCTGCAGAGCCGCTGAGGCACGACCGCCGGGGTCGCGGGAAGCCTGGGGCCGACGGCGGGGTTGCGCATGGCAACCGACGTGAAAGGCACCTCTCCATGCGCATCCCGCTGTCCGTCCTCGACCTCGCGCCGATCAACCGGGGGGAGACGGCCTCCAGCAGCATCGCCGCCAGCGTGGCCCTCGCCCAGCGCGCCGAGGAGCACGGCTACGAGCGGGTCTGGTACGCCGAGCACCACAACATGCCGCGGATCGCCTCGTCGGCGACCAGCGTCCTCATCTCGCACGTCGGGGCGCACACCCGCACGATCCGCCTCGGCGCCGGCGGCGTCATGCTGCCCAACCACTCGCCGCTGACCATCGCCGAGCAGTTCGGCACGCTCGACGCGATGTACCCCGGCCGCATCGACCTGGGCCTGGGCCGTGCGCCCGGCAGCGACCAGAACACGATGTACGCGCTCCGCCGCAACCCGAACTCCGCCGACCGCTTCCCGCAGGACGTGCTGGAGCTCCAGGGGTACCTCGCCGGCGAGACGCGCGTGGCCGGCGTCGACGCCATCCCCGGCAAGGGCTCGCGCGTGCCGCTGTACATCCTGGGCTCCTCGATGTTCGGCGCGACGCTGGCCGCCGCACTCGGACTGCCCTACGCGTTCGCCTCGCACTTCGCCCCGCAGATGCTCCAGCCGGCGGTCGAGGCCTACCGCCGCGAGTTCAAGCCCTCGGAGCAGCTGGACCGCCCGTACGTGATCGCCGGCATGAACGTGGTCGCCGCCGACACCGAGGACGCCGCCCGCGAGCAGCTGCAGGCGGTCAAGCGCAACCTCGCCATCGGGCTGTTCGGGCGCGGGCAGTCGCTGACCGACGAGCAGGCCGACCAGCTGCTCGTCCAGGGCGCCGGGCACCACGTGGAGGGGATGCTCACCCACACCGCCGTCGGTGCACCGGGTCAGCTCGCCGAGTACGTCGAGGGCTTCCGGGAATTCTCCGACGCCGACGAGCTGATCATCGCCCACCAGTCCTCGTCCGTGGAGGGCCGGCTGCGGTCGGTCGAGCTGCTGGCCCAGGCGATGGAGTCCGTGCGCGCCTGAGCGGCCCGGGCGGGCTCAGTCCTCGTCGCAGACCTGGATGACGAGCCTGCCCGCCTCGACGTCGGCCTCGAAGTCGATGGTCTCGTCGCCGCGGGTGAACTCGACGTCGGCCTCGTCCTCGTCGCTGTCGACGGAGGTGGACCACCCGTCGGTCGAGCGGACGTCGAGGGTGATCCCGGAATCCTCCAGACGCAGGATCACCTCGCCCGCGTCGGCGACGACGTACACGCCGTCGGGGGCCTCGGCCACGGGTTCGCAGCTGTCCGGTCCGGGCCGCGGGACCTGCCCGGGACTCGCGGCGCCGGGGGAGTCCGAGGCGGTGGCGGAGGACGAGCCTGGCGCACTGGACTCGGGGGCCGGCTCGGCAGTGGTGGTCGCAGCCGCATCGTCGGGCTGCTCCTTGCCGCCGCACCCGACGAGGGCGGACAGCGCGAGGACCGGCAGGAATACGGCCGGGGAGAAACGCATGCCGTCTCCCTACCCCGCTCAGGCGCCGCACGCGCCGGGCGACCGGTGTTTGTCCGACGGGCCGGTGCGGGCAGGCTTTCCGGGTGACGTACTCGATCGTCGCCCGGGACCCCGAGAGCGGGGACCTGGGCGTTGCCACCCAGTCCCAGGCCTTCGCCGTCGGCAACAGCGTGCCCTTCGCCCTGCCCGGCCACGGGGTCATCGCCACCCAGTCGATGGCCGAGCCCATGTACGGGGCCGTCGGCCTGGACCTCCTGCGCGGCGGGTTCACCGCCCAGGAGGTGCTCACCGCGCTGAGCAGCGTCGACCCGCAGCCCGAGCGCCGGCAGGTCGCCGTCCTCGGCGTCACCGGTGACCTCGCCGCCTACACCGGAGGGCAGTGCGTCGACGCCGCCGGCCACCTGGTCGGCGACACCTGCGTGGCCCTGGCCAACATGGCCGCTTCCGAGCAGGTGTGGGAATGCATGGTGGAGCGGTTCGAGAGCTCCGGTGGTCCGCTGGCCGAGCGGCTGCTGAGCGCCCTGCAGGCGGGGGAGGAGGCGGGCGGTGACTTCCGGGGACGGCGGTCGGCCGCGATCATGGTCATCCGCGCGACCACCACCGGCCGCCCCTGGCACGACATGGTGGTCGACCTGCGGGTCGACGACTCGCACGATCCGATCACCGCGCTCGCGGACCTGCTGGTCACCCGCGCCCGGTACCAGGACGTCGTCCGGGCGTTCCAGCTCGCCATCGACGGCGACCCGGTCACCGCCGACCGTGAGCTCGAGCTGCTGCGCCCGATGGACGCCAGCACCGAGCCCGACCAGCTCATGTGGCGGGCCGTGGTCGCCGCCCTGGCCGGCCGGGAGGACGCCGCCCGCGAGATGCTCGTCGACCTCGGATCGTGCGCGCCGCAGTTCGTGGAGGCCGCCCGGCGCTTCGGCAAGGCGGGGCTGATGCCGGCCGACGTCATCGAGCGGATCGTCCCCGCGCGGGGTTGAGGCGTCAGGGACCTTGCGGCGGCGGGTGCTCGGCCAGCAGCCGGCGCGGGGCGCGGCAGGCCCACGCCTCGGTCGCGAGCTCGGTCAGGTCCCGCTGACCCAGCCGGTCCAGGCGGCACAGCACCGTTGCGTAGCCGTCGAAGTGCGAGGTCGTGAAGTAGAGCTCCGGCTCCTCGGCGACGAGGGCGGCCTTCGCGCCTTCGTCGGGGACGTAGGCCGCCATCACCGGGCCGGTCGGGGCG
Organism: Blastococcus aurantiacus; assembly: GCF_900102425.1. Taxonomy (GTDB): domain Bacteria; phylum Actinomycetota; class Actinomycetes; order Mycobacteriales; family Geodermatophilaceae; genus Blastococcus; species Blastococcus aurantiacus. The sequence goes on along the minus strand of NZ_FNBT01000002.1, from coordinate 350,233 downwards.
GCGTCGCCCAGCTCGGCGACGTCCTTCTTCCCGAGCGGGCGCTCCCACACGAAGGCCTTGTCCCGCACCTTCCACTGCCGCCATCCGCGCGAGACGCCCTCGCTCGTCTGCGGGAGCGCCAGACACGTCCGGGCCACGTCGTCCCAGGTCGCCATGCCGGGCACCGTAGGGCAGGACGACGGCCCCGGGCCAGGGAACGCAACCCGCCTCGGACGGGAACGCGGTGGCGGTCCTCCCTCGTCGCGGTCAGGCCCGGCGAGAGCTGTCGACGGCGCGGACCGTGCGACGGTGGGGGGCCTGGTCGCGTGCGGTGAGCCAGGGCAGGAGTTCCTCGACCGGCATGGCCCGGGCCAGGTGCCACCCCTGCAGCAGATCGCAGTCCATGGCCGCGAGCCGGTCGCGCGTCGCCTGGTCCTCGACCCCCTCGGCCACGACGTCCAGGCCCAGGTTCCGGCCCAGGTCGACGATGGCCCGGACGATGGCGACGTTCTCCGTGCCGCGGTCCAGCCCGGCGACGAAGCTGCGGTCGATCTTCACCTCCTGGACGGGGAGGCGCTGCAGGTAGGACAGCGACGAGTACCCGGTGCCGAAGTCGTCCACCGACAGGCGCACGCCGAGATCGCGGAGCTGGTGCAGGAGCGCCACCGCCCGGGCGGGGTCGCCCATCACGGAGCTCTCGGTGACCTCGAGGGTCAACCGGGCCGCCGGCACGTCGTGGCGCCGCAGCAGGCGGGCGATCTCGTCGACCAGGTCGGGGTCCTGGAGGCTGCGGGTGGAGAGGTTGACGGCGATCCCCAGGTCCCTCCCGGCCGCGCGCCACGAGGCGACAGCGGCGAGCGCGATCTCCAGCACCTGACTGGTCAGGGCGCCGATGAGGCCGGCGCGCTCCGCCACGGGGACGAACTCGTCCGGGGACACCCAGCCGAGCCGGGGGTGCTCCCAGCGGACCAGTGCCTCGACGCCGACGACCGCGTCGGTGTCCAGCCGCGCCTGCGGTTGCACGTGCACCTGCAGGTCGCCCTGCTGCAGCGCGGTGCGCAGGTCGGATGCGAGGGTCAGCCGGCGCGGGTGGTCGGCGTCCAGGTCGGCCTCGTAGACGCGCAGGCTCCGGGTCGAGGTCTTGGCGTCGTACATGGCGAGGTCGGCGCGCTTGAGCAGGCCCGCCGGGTCGTCGCCGTGCGCCGGAGCGAGCGCGATGCCGAGCGAGGCGCCGATGACGACCTCGAGCCCGTCCAGGACCACCGGGTGCTCCAGCGCGCGCAGGACCCGGCGCCCGACCCGTACAGCGGCCTCCTCGTCGTCCGCACCGGTCAGCACCACGGCGAACTCGTCGCCGCTGAGCCGCCCGACCGTGCCGGCCCGGCCGAGCGCGGCGGTGAGCCGCGCCCCCACCTCGACGAGCAGCGCGTCGCCCTGCTGGTGCCCGAGGGTGTCGTTGACGGACTTGAACCCGTCCAGGTCGAGGACCATGACGGCGGCCCCGGCCGAGCGGCCGCTCGCGACCGCCTCCAGCGCGGCGGCGAGCTCGCGCTGCAGCAGGGTGCGGTTCGGCAGCCCGGTGAGCGCGTCGTGGAGCGCGTCGTGCCGGAGCCGGCCGATGAGCTCGCCGTTGCGCAGCGCCACACCGGCGTGGTTGGTCACGGTCTCCAGCAGCAGGACGTCGTCGGGCTCGAAGGTCTTCACGTCCCCCCAGCGATCGGCGACGACGAGCACACCGACGATGCCCGCCCCACCGGTCAGCGGCACCGCCACCGCGTCACGGACACCGGCCGCCTCCAGCCACTCGCGCATCCGGGGGTCGCGGGTGCCCCGGGGCATGAGCAGGGTCCCGCCGCCGTCGACCACCTCGCGGATCATCCACGCGTCCTGCTCGCTGGGCGGCGCCTCCGACCGGGTGAGCCGTCCGGTGGCGCCGAGACCGATCCTCGCCACCAGGCCACCGTCGGAGGCGACGAAGACGACCGTGGCGTGCTCGGCCCGGAGGATCTCCCGCGCCTCGGTCAGCACGTTGCCCATGAGCTCGTCGGTTCCCGGGGTGCTGCTCACCGCCTGGCTGAAGCGGTAGAGCCGTTCGAGGTTCAGGTGCCGCTCGGCCAGCGAGGCGTAGGCGCGGAAGCCCACCAGGAGGCCGGCACCGAGCGCCACCAGCAGCCATGCGCTGCTCGTCGACGCCACCAGGCTCGTCACCGCCAGCAGGCCGATGGTCACGCCGAGGGCCGGTACGAGCACCGAGCCCGCCTCGGTGAGCAGCCCGCGCACGTTCACGCCGCCGTCGTGGACGGCGATCATGGCCCCGATGGCCAGCGCGCACAGCACGTCGGCGAGCAGCGCGGCCGCGTACGCGGCCAGCCACGACGAGGCCGTCAGCTCGCCGGTCGAGGGCGCCAGCGCGGAGAACACGCTGATCGCGACGCACGTCGACCCGATCAGCAGGGCGACGTTGAACACCATCTTCACCGGTGGTGAGCGGCGGACCACGACCATCACTGCGGCGTTGGCGACCACCCGTGCCAGGAGCAGGGGCAGCGGTGCGGCGAAGAAGAGGCCGAGGACGAGCGGGATCTCGCTGAGGGAGATCGTCTGCGTCTCGCGCCGCACCTGGACGTTGAGGACGAACGTCTCCGTGGCGATGAAGGCCAGTGCGAGCACCCACCACGGCAGGTGCACCTGGTCCAGCAGCGCCGGGTCGTCCCGCCCGGGGATGCCCACGGCGAGGGCGATGGCCAGCAGGACCGCGACGAGCACCGCCACACACAGCAGCCGGCCGGTCCGGCCGAGCCGCCGAGGGGTGCGGTCGTCCTGCGCCCCCGTGTGGCCGTGGTCCCCGTCCATGCGCCCGTCCTCCTCCCGCCGTGGTCGTCCCCGCACGACGTCGACAGGCGGCTCACCGAGCTGAACCCCGGTCACCCGTGGGGAGGAGCAGTGAGGGTTCGCCCGACACCCGGGACAGCGGCGCCCGTGCCGCCGCTCCCTCCGACGGGGGAACCGTGACGCCAGTTCGGGATAAGTGCTGCAGGTCACCCACCTCTCGACCGATGGGAGGGCATGAGGGATCGGCTACCGGACGTCCTGGAGGACCTGTCCGACGAGGCGCGCGACGACGCGCGCCCGTTGCGCGTGGTCCGCCGGCTCGCGGTCCTGCTGGTCGGCATCTGGGTGGTCGCGCTGACCGCCGTCGCGCTCGGCGCGGACGCCGTCGGCGACCTGCTGGCCGCTCAGGGCAAGCTCTTCTTCCTCGCCGGGCTCGTGCTCATCCTGGTCGTGCGCGGCGCCGGGTCGGCCGACCGCGCCTCCTGGTGGTGCTTCGCCGCGGCGGTGTTCTCCTACTTCAGCGGCGCGGCCGCCTACGAGTTCCACTACCGCGATCTCGACGAGATGCCGGACCCCGCGTGGTCCGATGCCGCGTTCCTCGGCTTCTTCCCGCTCGCCTTCGTCGCCTTCCTGCTCCTGCTCCGCGGGCGCGTCCGGCGGCTGACGGCCAACATGTGGCTCGACTGCATCGTCACCGGCTGCACCGCCGCCGCGGTCGCCGCGGCCGCCGGCATCGGCGCCCTGCTCCAGTCGGCCGACGGCGGCAGGCTGGTCGTGGCGACCGCGATGCTCTACCCGATCGGCGACCTGCTGCTGCTCAGCCTGGTCGCCGGCGGGCTGGCCCTCATCGGCCGTGACGCCGGGCCGGGCTGGTGGTGGGTCACCGCCGCCCTGGGGCTGTTCGTCGTCACCGACACCGTCTACGCCTACCAGCTGGCGGAGGGCACCTACACCGTCGGCGGACCGCTCGACATCGCCTGGGGCCTCGCCTTCGTCTGCTGCGGCATGGCCGCCATCCAGCGCACCTCTCGCGGGGGCCGCGGACGGATCGACGGGGGCAGCGCGCTGGTCATCCCGGGCGCCTGTGCCGTCGCCGCGCTCACCCTGCTGTTCACGGGGTACCTGGCCACCGGCGACCCCGTGGCCGGCGCCTTCGCGCTCGTCGCCGTCCTCGCCGCCCTGGCCCGGACGGGGCTGACCTTCCGCGACGTGCGGGCGCTGGCCGACAGCCGACGGCAGGCGCGCACCGACGAGCTGACCGGGCTGCCCAACCGGCGGTCGGTCTTCGAGGCCCTCGCCGAGGCCGACCTCCGGCTGGCCGCCGGCGAACGGACCGCCGTCCTGGTGCTCGACCTGGACAGGTTCAAGGAGATCAACGACTCGCTCGGCCACGCCGTCGGTGATGCGCTGCTGGCCCAGGTGGGCCCCCGGCTGCGTGCCCAGCTCCGGGCCGACGACGTGCTGGCCCGACTGGGCGGCGACGAGTTCGTCGTCCTGGCGCAGGACCTCGACGCCGCGGAGGCACTGGGCCTGGCCCAGCGCCTGCGGGCCGAGCTGCAGCGCCCCTTCGGCTTCAGCGGCATGGTCCTCGATGTCGACGTCAGCGTGGGCGTCGCGATCGGCCCGGACGAGTCGATCAGCGCCGTGGAGCTGCTCCAGCTGGCCGACCTGGCCATGTACGCGGCGAAGTCCGGCCGCACCGGTGTCGCGGTGTACGACGAGGAGCGCGACGGACACGGCCGCCACCGGCTGGAGGACGTCGCCCAGCTGCGCCGCGCCATCGAGCAGGACGAGCTGGTGCTGCACTACCAACCCAAGCTGGCGCTCGCGACCGGCACCGTCGACGGCGTGGAGGCGCTGGTCCGCTGGCAGCACCCGACCCGCGGCCTGCTGTTCCCCGACGCCTTCATCGAGCTCGCCGAGTCCGCCGGGCTCATGGCGCAGCTGACCAGCCGGGTCATCGACATCGCGCTGGCCCAGTGCCGGTCGTGGTCCGACCGCGGCCGCCTGCTCACCATGGCGGTCAACGTCAGCCCGTCCAACCTGGTGGACGAGGCCTTCCCCGACCAGGTGCGGGCGCTGCTGGCCGAGCACGAGCTGTCGGCGGGCTGCCTGGTGCTCGAGGTGACCGAGAGCCTGCTCATGGAGGACCGCGAGCGTGCCGTGCGCGTGCTCGGCCGACTCCGCGACGACGGTGTGGGGGTCGCCATCGACGACTACGGGACCGGCTACTCCAGCCTGGCGTACCTCGCCGCGCTGCCGGTCACCGAGCTCAAGCTGGACCGCACCTTCGTCGGCGAGATGACCGGCAGCCCCCGGGCCGAGTCGATCGTCACCTCGACCCTGCAGCTGGCCCACGCCCTCGGGCTGGTGCTCGTGGCCGAGGGCGCCGAGGACCAGGCCACGGTCGACGCGCTCACCTTCCACGGCTGCGACGTCGTCCAGGGCTACCACCTCAGCCGGCCGCTGCCGGCCGAGGCGCTGTGGTCCTGGCTCGACGAGCGGGCCGAGGTCCCCGTCGCCTGACCCACCGACCGCGGCGCCCCTGACCCCGGCGCCGCAGCACGAGAGAGGCCCCCGCCGATGTTCCGGCGGGGGCCTCTGTGCGTCCTTCTGTCAGCTCTTGGGGCGGGCCCCCGCGCGCAGGGCGCCGAGCAGGTCGTGGTTCAGCCGGGAGATGGTCTCCATGGAGATGCCCTTCGGGCACGCCGCGGAGCACTCGCCGATGTTGGTGCAGCCACCGAAGCCCTCGCGGTCCTGCTGGGCGACCATGTTGACCACGCGGTCGTTGCGCTCGGGCTGCCCCTGGGGGAGCAGGCCCAGGTGCGTGACCTTGGCGGCGGTGAACAGCATCGAGGAGGCGTTCGGGCAGGCCGCCACGCAGGCGCCGCAGCCGATGCAGGTGGCGGCGTCGAACGCGTTGTCGGCGTCCTTCTTCGGCACCGGGGTGGCGTGCGCCTCGGGAGCGGTGCCGGTCGGGACGCTGATGTAGCCGCCGGCCTGGATGATCCGGTCCAGCGCCCGCCGGTCGACGGCGAGGTCCTTGATGATCGGGAAGGCGGTGGCGCGCCACGGCTCGACGTCGATCGTGTCGCCGTCCTTGAACGACCGCATGTGCAGCTGGCAGGTCGTCGTCTGCTGCGGGCCGTGCGCCATGCCGTTGATGACGACGCCGCACATGCCGCAGATGCCCTCGCGGCAGTCGTGGTCGAAGGCGACCGGGTCGTCGCCCTGCAGGATCAGCTGCTCGTTGAGCACGTCGAGCATCTCGAGGAACGACATGTCGGGGGAGATGTCGGTGACCTTGTAGGTCACCATCTTGCCCTTGACGGTCGGCCCCTGCTGGCGCCAGACGCGCAGCGTCAGGTTCATGCCGCGCTTGCCCGCGCCGGGGTCGCCGACGCTGGAGCGCATCGTGTCTTCGTGGGTCGCTGTCACTTGTAGCTCCGCTGCGCGAGGTGGACGTACTCGTAGTTGAGGTCTTCCTTGTGGAGGACCGGGGGCTGGCCCTCCGGCGTCCACTCCCAGGCGGCGACGTAGGCGAAGTTCTCGTCGTCGCGCAGCGCCTCGCCCTCGGGGGTCTGGCTCTCGGCACGGAAGTGCCCGCCGCAGCTCTCGCGGCGGTGCAGCGCGTCGATGCACATGAGCTCGCCGAGCTCGATGAAGTCGGCGACGCGGCCGGCGTGCTCCAGCGTCTGGTTGAACGAGTGCCAGTCGCCGCCGACCTTGAGGTTGCTCCAGAACTCCTGGCGGATCTCCCGGATGCGGTCGATGGCCTTGCGCAGCCCCTCGTCCGTGCGCTCCATGCCGCAGAGGTCCCACATCAGCTGGCCGAGCTCGCGGTGGAAGGACGCCGGCGTGCGGTTGCCGTTGATGCTGAGCAGCTTCTGCGTCTGCTGCTGCACGCCCTGGAGCGCTTCGACGGCGGCGGGGTGGCTCGCGTCGACCTTCTCGAACGGCCCGTCGGCCAGGTAGCTGCTGATCGTCGACGGCAGGACGAAGTAGCCGTCGGCCAGGCCCTGCATGAGCGCGCTGGCACCCAGGCGGTTGGCGCCGTGGTCGGAGAAGTTGGCCTCACCGATGACGAACATGCCGGGGATCGTCGACTGCAGGTCGTAGTCCACCCACAGGCCGCCCATCGTGTAGTGCACGGCGGGGAAGATCCGCATCGGCGTCACGTAGGGGTCCTCGCCCGTGATCTGGGCGTACATGTCGAAGAGGTTCCCGTACTTGGCCTCGACCGCCGGGCGGCCCAGCCGCTCGATCGCCTCGGCGAAGTCGAGGTAGACCCCCAGCCCGCCGGGGCCGACGCCGCGGCCCTCGTCGCACACGTTCTTGGCCTGGCGCGAGGCGATGTCGCGGGGCACCAGGTTGCCGAACGAGGGGTAGAGCCGCTCGAGGTAGTAGTCGCGCTCGTCCTCGGGGATGTCGTTGGCCGGGCGGTCGTCGCCGCGCTCCTTGGGCACCCACACGCGGCCGTCGTTGCGGAGCGATTCCGACATCAGGGTCAGCTTCGACTGGTAGTCGCCCTTGACCGGGATGCAGGTCGGGTGGATCTGCGTGTAGCAGGGGTTGGCGAAGTACGCGCCCCGCTTGTGCGCGCGCCAGATCGCCGTGGTGTTCGAGCCCTTGGCGTTCGTGGAGAGGTAGAAGACGTTGCTGTAGCCACCGCTGGCCAGCACGACGGCGTCGCCGAAGTGCGTGCTGAGCTCGCCGGTGACCAGGTCGCGGGCGACGATGCCGCGGGCGCGGCCGTCGACGACGATCAGGTCGAGCATCTCGGTGCGCGCGTTCTGCTCGACGCTGCCGGCCGCGATCTGCCGCTCGAGGGCCTGGTAGGCGCCGTAGAGCAGCTGCTGGCCCGTCTGGCCGCGGGCGTAGAAGGTGCGCGACACCTGGGTGCCACCGAAGGAGCGGTTGTCGAGCAGGCCGCCGTACTCGCGGGCGAAGGGCACGCCCTGGGCGACCGCCTGGTCGATGATGTTGACGCTCACCTCGGCGAGGCGGTGCACGTTGTTCTCGCGGGCGCGGAAGTCGCCGCCCTTGACCGTGTCGTAGAACAGCCGGTGCACGCTGTCGCCGTCGTTGCGGTAGTTCTTGGCGGCGTTGATCCCGCCCTGCGCGGCGACGCTGTGCGCGCGGCGCGGGCTGTCCTGGTACCAGAAGGACTTGACGTTGTAGCCGGCCTCGCCGAGCGTCGCGGCCGCCGCGCCGCCGGCCAGGCCGGTTCCGACGACGATGATCGTCATCTTGCGGCGGTTGGTCGGGTTGACCAGGCGGCCGCGGAACTTGCGCTCGTTCCAGCGCTCGCCGATCGGCACGTCCATCGGCGCCTTGGTGTCGGCGATCGGGTCGCCTTCGGTGAACAGTTCGAGAGGCATGCCTGGGGATCCTTAGTCGATCAGACCGAAGAGGACGGAGAAGGGCACGAGCAGGAAGCCGAGGGTGAGGACCGTGGCGATGGCGGTGGCGGCGTAGTTCACGGTCACCTCCCGGCGGCGGTTGCTCTGGCCGAGGGTCTGGGTGGCGCTCCAGATGCCGTGGCGCAGGTGCATGCCCACGAGGATGACCGCGATCGCGTAGAACGCGGTGGAGACCGGGTTGGAGAAGCTGGCGACCAGCTTGTCGTAGGGCCCGGAGTCGGCCGCGCTGTTCACCGTGCCCCAGGTGAGGTCGAGCAGGTGCCAGATGACGAAGGCGGCGATGATCACGCCGCCCCAGCGCATGGTCCGCGAGGCGTAGCTCTGGGCCATCGCCTTCTTCGTGACGTAGCCCTGGGGGCGGGCGCGCTTGGCCTGGCGCCACAGCGAGATCGCGGCCCACATGTGGGCGAACACGGCGACCAGCAGCACGATCCGGATCAACCAGAGCGCGGTCGAGCCCGGGAGCGCGGGGTTGCCGATGGTCCGCAGCCACTCGGAGTAGTGGTTGAACTCCTCTTCGCCCGAGAAGGCCTTGAGGTTCCCGATCATGTGCGCGATCAGGTACAGCACCAGGATGATGCCGCTGATCGCCATGACGGCCTTCTTGAAGACCGAGGTGGTCTTGGCCGCCTTGGGTGCCCTGCGCTGCGTCGAGTCCGTCACCGTCACCACGGCGCCCAAACTAGGACGTTCCCGGGCCGCCCACCACGTTAACGCGCGGTGACACGTCTCTCGTAAGGGTTGCCTTACCGCCGCCGGGATCGTTCACTGGCGGGTCGGACCTGTTCCGGGCGGTGCGCCGGGGCCCGGACGGTCGTCCTCCGGGCACCCCGGATGCGGCAGAGTGACGGCATGCCTGGACCCACCCGCGGCTTCCTGGGGCGCCGCCGCGACCGCGACCCCCGCCTCCCGCCCGGCCAGTACGACGCCGGCACCGACTGGCCCGTGCTCACCGCCGAGCCCACCCCGCGCATCGCGCCGGAGACGTGGTCGATCACCGTCGACGGCGCGGTCGAGTCGCCCACGACCTGGGACTGGGACCAGGCCCACGCCCTGCCCCGGTCGGAGTACCGCGGGGACATCCACTGCGTGACGACGTGGTCGAAGTTCGGCACCTGGTTCGCCGGGGTCTCCGTCGACTCCCTGCTCGAGGCGGCCCGGCCGACCGCCGAGGCGCGCTTCGTCATGGCGACGTCGAAGACCGGCTACACGACCAACCTGCCGCTGGAGCACATCACCGGCGGCAAGGCGTGGATCGTCTGGGAGTACGACGGCAAGCCGCTGCCGATCGAGCACGGCGGGCCGGTCCGGCTGCTCGTGCCGCACCTCTACTTCTGGAAGAGCGCCAAGTGGGTCACCCGGCTCACCCTCCTGCAGCGCGACCAGCCCGGCTTCTGGGAGCAGAACGGCTACCACGACCTGGGCGACCCCTGGCGGCAGCAGCGGTACCAGGGTGATTAAGGACCTCGCTGCCCCCCACGACTCGCACGCTCGCCGCGGGGCCCTGCAGCGAGGCCGGGTGGCGCAGTGAAGGCCCCCGCGGGTGGCTGGACGACGGCGACGGTGTCCGGCGTGCGACGCCCGATCCAGCGGTCCGTGGAGCTGCGGCTGGACGTGCACGACCGGATCGACCACCTGCCCGGGCAGCACTACGTCGTCCGGCTGACCGCCGAGGACGGCTACACCGCCCAGCGCTCGTACTCGGTGGCCTCCGCGCCGGGCGACCCGCTGGTCGAGCTCTTCGTGGAGCGGCTGGACGACGGCGAGGTGTCCACCTACCTGGCCGACGTCGTCGAGCCGGGCGACGAACTGGAGGTGCGCGGCCCGATCGGGGGCTGGTTCGTGTGGGACGGCGAGACGCCGGCGCTACTGGTGGCCGGCGGATCGGGCGTCGTCCCCTTCGTCTCGATGCTGCGGCACGCCCGCGCTATCGGCAGGGAGGACCTGCTGCGCATCGCCGTCTCCGCCCGCACCCTGGCCGCGCTGCCCTACGCCGACGAGCTGGCCGCGGCCGGTGCGTTGATCGCGCTGACCCGCGAGCAGCACGGCATCCGCCCGGCCGGCCGGCTGGCCGCGCACGAGCTGATCCCGCTATGGGAACCGGGACAGACCGCCTACGTCTGCGGGTCGGCGTCCTTCGCCGAGGCGGCCACCCAGCTGCTCGAGACCGCCGGTCAGCCCGCGTCCTCGATCCGGGTGGAGCGGTTCGGCCCGAGCGGGCCCCCTGCCTGAACCGCAGGTCAGCGGGGTAGGTATGTGCCATGTCGACCGCCGAGCTCGCCCCGACGGGCACCGCCGCCCCCGGCCCCCTCGCCCACGACCTCGTGACCCGGCTGGCCGCGCTGGTCACCGCCGCACCCGGCCGTCCGCGGCAGGCGTCCCACGCCCCGTTCGACGGGGCGCTGATCGGCGAGGTGCCCACCTGCACCGCCGAGGACGTCGCCGAGGCGCAGCGCCGGGCGCGGGCGGCGCAGGTCGAGTGGGCCGCCCGCCCGCTGGCCGAGCGGCGGGCGGTCATGCTCCGCTACCACGACCTGGTCCTCGAGCGGCAGGACCAGATCCTGGACATCACGCAGGTCGAGACCGGCAAGAACCGGGTGAGCGCCTTCGAGGAGCTCGCCGACGTCGCCATGACCGCGCGGTACTACGCGAACACCGCCGCATCGCACCTGCGGCCGACCCGTCGGCAGGGGGCGCTGCCGGTGCTGACCCGCACCGTGGAGCACCACCACCCCAAGGGCCTGATCGGCGTGATCAGCCCCTGGAACTACCCGCTGACCCTGGCGGTCTCCGACGCCATCCCCGCGCTGCTCGCCGGCAACGGCATCGTGCTCAAGCCCGACGCGCAGACGCCGTTCACCGCGCTGATCGCCGTCGAGCTGCTGTTCGAGGCAGGCCTGCCCCGCGACCTGTTCCAGGTCGTCACCGGCGCGGGCCGGGTGCTGGGGGCCCCGCTCATCGAGGGCGTCGAGTACCTGATGTTCACCGGCTCCACCGCGACCGGCCGGATCGTCGCCGAGCAGTGCGCGCGCCGGCTGATCGGCTTCTCCGCCGAGCTCGGCGGCAAGAACCCGATGATCGTGCTGGCCGACGCCGACCTGGACAAGGCGGTCGAGGGCGCGATCCGCGCCTGCTTCTCCAACTCCGGCCAGTTGTGCATCAGCGTGGAGCGGATGTACGTCGAGGACGCGATCTACGACCGGTTCGTGCCGGCGTTCGCCGAGCGGGTGGAGGCGATGGAGCTCGGCGCCGGTCTGGGCTGGGACGCCGACATGGGTTCGCTGGTGAGCTCCGACCAGCTCGACGTCGTCACCCGGCACGTCGACGACGCCGTCGCCAAGGGCGCGCGCGTGCTCGCGGGCGGGCAGCCGCGCCCCGACCTCGGCCCGCTGTTCTACGAGCCCACCGTGCTCGAGGGCGTGACCGACGAGATGGCCCTGGCCCGCGACGAGACCTTCGGGCCGGTCGTCGCCGTCGCCCGGGTGGCCGACGCCGAGGAGGCGGTCCGCCGCGCCAACGACACCGACTACGGGCTCAACGCCAGCATCTGGACGACGGCGAAGCGGGGCGCGGAGCTCGCGACCCGCATCCAGGCCGGCACGGTCAACGTCAACGAGGGCTACGCCGCGGCCTGGGCCTCGCACGACGCACCCATGGGCGGCATGAAGGACTCCGGCGTCGGCCGGCGGCACGGGCGCGAGGGCATCCTCAAGTACACGGAGTCGCAGACGGTCGCGGTGCAGCGCGGGATGCCGATCGGCCCGATCCCCGGTCAGCCGCTGGAGAAGTACGCGTCGCTGATGACCACCGGCCTCAAGCTGCTGAAGCGGGCGCCCTTCCTCAAGTAGGCGGCGCGCGGTCAGCCGAGCAGGACGAGCCCGAGCACCAGCAGGGGCAGGGACACGAAGAGGAAGACGCCGGCGGCGGTGAGCCCCTCACCGCTGGCGGGGTCCTCGCGCGAGGGACCCCGGCCGAGGAAGGCCCGCGCGTCCGTGGTGGTGGCACGGGACAGCACGCTCCCGCCGGTCAGCGCGAGGAGTCCGGCGACCGCCATCAGGCAGATGCCGGCCGCGCGCTGGAAGCCGGTGTCACCGACAGCTGCCCAGACGGCTCCGGCGACCAGACCCGTGAGGGCCCCCGCGACGATCATGAGCAGGGCCTGACGCAGTCCACGGATCATGACGTGATCCAACACGTGCCGGTGCCGGAATGTCGCCAGGCGTGACCGGAGGCCGGTCGCCGTTCCTCGGGCGCGGGTCAGGGCTCCCGGCGGAGCGCGGCGAAGTCCCGCCCGTGCGGGAGCCCGGCGACCAGGTCCAGCAGGGCGTCGTGCAGCCGGCCGTTGGTGGCGAGCACCGAGCCGTCGCCACGCAGCACGTCCCGCCCCGAGAGGTCGGTGACCCGGCCGCCGGCCTCCCCGATCAGCAGGGGGAGGACGGCGAGGTCCTCGTAGCCCATCGGGGCGCCGGCGATCACCAGTGCGTCGGCGAGCCCCGTGGCCAGGTCGACGTCGCCCTTGGTCCACGGTTGCAGGTAGAGCTCGCGGTGCAGGGTGACCAGCAGCTCCTCGGACCAGGCCAGCGGGTTGAGCATCTCGACCAGGGCGCCACGCAGCCGCGTGTGGTCGTTGACGCGGACCTGCCGCACCGGGCGCCCGGCCAGCGCGTGCCAGCAGCCCAGGCCCCGCCCGGCGTAGAGCAGCTCGTCGCTCATCGGGTAGCCGGCCACGGCCACGAGCGGACCCTCGGCGTCCTCGACCGCCAGCAGCACGTTGAAGGTCGGCACCCGGTGGGCGAACAGGCTGGTGCCGTTGATCGGGTCGAGCACCCACCGGCGGCCGTCGGTGCCGGCCGAGATCTCGGACTCCTTGCCGAGAACCGCGTCGTCGGGGTACCGGGCGGCGATGCGGGTGCGCAGCAGCCGCTCCACCTCCACCTCGACCGGTGACGCACCGGCGGCCGTGGTCCGCGGGCTGGCGACGGTGAACCACCGGGCCGCCAGGCCGCCGGCCTCCTCGACCAGCTCCACGGCGTAGTCGAGCAGGTCGCGGTCCACGGTCGCTGATCCTGCTGGTCGCGGCGGCCCGCGGCGACCCGACCGGGTGCGGCGACGTGTGCCCGGCCGGGCGGGGGGTAGCGCCCCTGCGCCGCGGGCCGCCCGGGAACGCGGGGGAGAAGGGGACCCGTGACCACCGACGAGGCACGCAGCGAGCTCGGCGAGACCGACGCCCCCGAGGAGGACGAGGTCGCCCAGGCGTTCGACCGGATCGTCAGCCAGGGGGCGCAGCGGCTGCACCGGACGTGGCGCGAGGTGCTGTCCACAGGGCTGGCCGGCGGGCTGGAGGTCGGGGTCGGCGTGCTGGCCCTGCTCGCCGTCTACGCCGAGACCGGCAGCCACCTGCTGGCCGGCCTCGCGTTCAGCATCGGGTTCATCGCGCTGCTGCTGGCCCGCAGCGAGCTCTTCACCGAGGGGTTCCTGGTGCCGGTCACCGCGGTCGTCGCCGGCCGGGCGGGGATCGGCCAGCTGGCGAAGCTGTGGAGCGGGACGCTGGTCGCCAATCTGGTCGGGGGCTGGCTGGTGATGTGGATCGTCGTGCACGCGCTGCCGGAGCTGGGCGTCACGGCGATCGAGTCGGCGACCACCTTCGTCGACGCGCCGCTGGACCTGCAGTCGGTGTGCCTCGCCTTCCTCGCCGGCAGCTCCATCACCCTGATGACCCGCATGCAGCAGGGCGCGGAGTCCGAGACCGGCAAGATCGTCGCCGCCGTGGCGGGCGCCTTCGTCCTGGCTGGTCTGGTGCTGTTCCACTCGATCCTGGACTCGCTGATCATCTTCGCCGGCATCCACGCGGGCGGGCCGTTCGGCTACGGCGACTGGATCGCGTGGTTCTGGTACACGACCCTGCTCAACATGGCCGGTGGCCTGCTGGTGGTCACCGCGCTGCGGCTGGTGCGCAGCAAGGAGCTGATCCAGCGCGAGCGCGACGACGTCCGCACCGAGGGGTGAGGGCGCGCCTCTTCCGCCGGGGGCGGGCGGCTCGCCATGCTGTCGCCCGTGATCGAGGTCGAGGCGCTGACCAAGGAGTACCGCTCCCGGGCCGCCGTCTCCGATCTCACCGTCACCGTCCACCCGGGCCGCGTCACCGGCTTCCTCGGACCCAACGGCTCCGGCAAGACGACGACGATGCGCTGCGTCCTGGGTCTCACCCGCCCGACCTCCGGGACGACGCGGGTGCTCGGCCGCCCCTACCGCGACCTGGCGCACCCGATGCGGCGTGTCGGCGCGCTCGTCGACCCCCGGGCACGGCACCCCGGGCGGAGCGCCTACGCCCACCTGCTGGCGCTTGCCCGGAGCAACGCACTGCCCGCCTCCCGGGTGGACGACGTCATCGAGCTGGTCGGCCTGGAGAGCGTCGCCCACGACCGGGTGGGCGGCTTCTCCCTCGGCATGGGGCAGCGGCTGGGCATCGCGGCCGCGCTGCTCGGCGATCCCGACGTCCTGCTGCTCGACGAGCCGGTCAACGGGCTGGACCCCGAAGGCATCCGCTGGATGCGCGAGCTGCTGCGCGACCTCGCCGACGAGGGCCGCACGGTGCTGGTGTCCAGCCACCTGATGAGCGAGATGGAGGACACCGCCGACCACCTCGTCGTCCTCGGGAGGGGCCGGTTGCTCGCCGACGTGCCGATGAGCGATCTGCTGGGCGCGCACTCCGCCGTCCGCGTGCGCAGCCCGCAGGCGCCGCTGCTGGCCGCCGCGCTGCAGCGGGCCGGGGCGGCGATCGAGCTGCAGATCGACGGCTCGCTGCGGGTCGAAGGGCTGGACACCGACCAGGTGGGCGACGTCGCCTTCCTGTCCGGGGTCCGGGTGCACGAGCTGACGCAGGTGACCGCCTCGCTCGAGGCCGCCTACCTGGCCCTGACCGGCGACGACGTCGAGTACCGGGCGGCGGCACGGTGAGGGGAGTGCCCTTCTCGGCCGTGGTGGGCAGCGAGTGGACGAAGCTCTGGTCGGTGCGCTCCACCTGGTGGGCCACGGGGGTGTTCGTCCTCGTCGTAGGGGCCGTGGGCGCGCTGGCGGCCGCGAGCACCGACACCGCCGACCGGCCGGAGGTCGCCGTCCAGACGGCTCTCATCGGCTTCGGTTTCGGGCAGCTGGCGCTGCTGGTGGTCGGGTTGCTCACCGTGACCGCGGAGTTCGCGTCGGGGAGCGCGGTCAGCACCCTCACCGCCGTGCCCCGGCGCACGCGGCTGCTCCTGGCGAAGACCGTCGTGGTCGTGGTCTGGTGCCTGCTGCTCGCCGTCGTCCTCGCCGCGCTGTGCTTCCTCGCCGCCCGCACCCTCACCGCGGTGCCCGGCGGCGTGCCCCCCACCGATCCGGCGGTGCTGCGCACCCTCGGCCTGCAGGCGGGCGCCGCGGCGCTCGTGGGGGTGCTGGGAATCGCCCTGGGCACGGTGCTGCGCTCCACCGCGGGAGCCGTGATGGTGGGGACGGCGCTGGTGCTGGTGCTCCCGCCGGTGCTCGCGCTGTCCGGACCGCGGTGGGCCGAGCGGCTCGCCCAGGCGCTGCCCATGGTGCGGGTCGGGCAGGACGCCTTCTTCTCGGTGCCCACCAGCTGGCCGGTCGGGATGGCAGTCGTGGCGGCCTGGGCCGTCGGCGCGTGGGTGCTCGGCGCCGTGCTGCACGAGCGACGGGACGTCTAGCGCGGGCCGAACGCGACGGCCCGGAACGCGTCGAAGACCGGCGGCGGGGTGGGGGATGACCACATCTGGTTGGTCAGCAGCACTGCCGACACCCCCGTGCGCGGATCGCTCCACCACGAGCTGCCCAGGCCGCCGTCCCACCCGTAGGAACCGGCCGAGCGGCCACCGGGCTCGTCCGTCCGGCGCACGCCCAGCCCCAGCCCCCAGCCGCCGCCCTCGTCGTCGACCGGGCCGACCTGCTCGGTCAGCATCTCCGCCACGGTGGTTTCGCGGAGGACGGTCCCGCCGTCCGGTGCCCGGCCGCCGTTCCGCAGCATCGCGGCGACCGCCGCCAGGTCGTCGACCGTGGAGACCAGCCCGTCGCCGCCGTCGGGGAACGCGGGGGGCCGGCTCCACTGCCCGTCCGGTGGGTCGTAGCACTCCCGCCGGCCCTCGGCGTCCGGCGGCGTCCAGTGCGGGCCCAGCCGGTTCCGCGCGGAGGCGGGGACGCCGAAGCCGGTGTCCGCCAGACCCAGCGGTGCGAGCACCCGCTCGGCCAGCACCTCCGGCAGCGGACGGCCGGCAGCCCGGGCGACCAGGACGCCGAGCACCGACGCCCCGAGGTGGTACAGCCAACGCTCCCCGGGTTGGTACGCCAGCGGCACCGTCGACAGGCGGCGCAGCCACTCGTCCGGCGGTGGGGCGCCCTGCGGCTGGGGCGGTCCGGCCGGCAGACCGGTGGCCGCCAGCGCGGTGATGGTGGGTGTCGGCCACGGCGCGGTGAAGTCCATGCCCAGGCCCAACCGGAAGGTCAGGACGTCCCGCACGGTGATCGGGCGGCGGGCCGGCACGGTGCCCGCGGCGGCGTCGGCGGGATCGGCCAGCACCACCGGGTCGGCCAGCTCGGGCAGGTGCGCGTCCACCGGTCCCTCGAGGTCGAGGAGGCCGGCGTCGACCAGGGCGAGGGCCGCGACGGCGACCACCGGCTTGGTGGTGGAGGACAGCCGGAAGACGGCGTCGGGGCGCATCGCGTCGTCCCCACCGGGGGTGTGCGTGCCCGCCGCGCCCACGGCCACCTCGTCCCCGCGGTCGACCCGCCACGCCGCTCCGGGTACCTGCCCGTCGGCCACCGCAGCGGCGACCACCGCCTCGACGTCCGTTGCCAGCCCCATATGCCTCTGCTCCCTGCCGGTGGACGTGCACGTACCGACCGCTCGGCGTCGGGCGACTCATCGGTCACCCGCCTCGCCCCCGGGCGGCCGCGCCGATCGCGGCGAGGTACCGCCGGGTGCCCAGCCGCTGCAGCACGAGGCTCAGCGGCCCGGCCACGCGGGCGGCGGGGGAGGCCAGCCGGAAGAACACCCGGATCTCGTAGACGACGTCGCCGTCGGGCAGCAGCCGCACCGTGAAGCGCTCCTCGCCGCTCTCCGGGTGGCCGGCCAGCGTGCCGTAGGAGAAGCTTCGCTCGTCGCCGTCGGCCCGCGCCTCGACCACCCGGCACGGCAGCTCGTAGCCCAGGCGCGGCAGTCCGGCGGTCAGGACGACGACGGTGCCGGGCGTGCTCGCCGGGCCGTCGGCGCGCACGACGAACCCGACGCTGCGCTGGGCCCGCCAGTCGAAGACGGCGGTCACCGCCCGCTCGAAGTCGGCCCGGCCGGTGCCCACGACCGACGAGTACGTCGCGGTGCGGTAGCCCGCGGGCAGCTCCGCCGCGCCCGTGCCGCCCACCTCGGGGTAGCTGAAGGGCGTGCCGCGCAGCGCCGCGGGGTCGGTCGCCCGGAACAGCCCCATCGTCGCCTCCCCTCGTCGGGGCTGAGTGTTCCCCGACGCGGGGGGCAGGGGCGCCCGGGGGGCTGGTGGCGGCCGGGGCGGGGGCGCGGGCGCCGGGCGTGCGGCCCGACGGCTGCTGCAGGCCGACGACGTCGCCGCGGCCGTCCGCTGGATGGTCGCGACACCGCCGCACGTGTGCCCCGTGGAGATCGACCTGCAGCCGCAGCGCACCCCCTGAAGTCGGCGGCTGGCACGCTGCCCGCATGGAGATGACCCCGATCGGCTACGTCAACTCACCTCGCACCGAGCCGCTGGACGACGACTGGGACACGGTGACGGCGACCGTCACGCTCGACGCCGAGCGGTTCACCCCTGACGCGCTCGACGGGCTGGCCGACTTCTCGCACGTCGAGGTCGTCTACGTCTTCGACCGCGTCGAGCCGTCCACGGTCCAGACCCGCGCCCGGCACCCGCGCGGCAACGAGGACTGGCCGAAGGTCGGGATCTTCGCCCAGCGCGCGAAGGGCCGGCCCAACCGGATCGGGGTCAGCGTCTGCCGCCTGCTCGCGATGGACGGGCTCACCCTGACGGTGCACGCCCTGGACGCCATCGACGGCACACCGGTGCTCGACCTCAAGCCCTACATGACGGAGTTCGCACCACGGGGCGAGATCCGCCAGCCGGCCTGGTCGCACGAGCTGATGTCCGGCTACTGGCGGACGGCACCCCGGTAGGGTCGCCGGCACTGTGCTCGCCTCCGTCACCGCCACCCGCTACGTCACCCCACTCCGTGAGGGTGGCTCGCTGCCGGGGCTCATGGAGGCCGACGACCTGGGCACCTACGTGGTGAAGTGGCAGGCCGCCGGGCAGGGCGTGAACGTGCTGGTCGCCGAGGTCGTCTGCGGCGAGCTGGCCCGGGCGCTGGACCTGCCGGTGCCGACGCTGGTCACCGTCGACGTCGCCCCGGAGCTCGCGGTGGGGGAGCCGGACGTCGAGGTGCAGGAGCTGCTGCAGCGCTCCGCCGGCCTGAACCTGGGCCTGGACTACCTGCCCGGTGCGCTGGACTTCGAGGCCGGCGCCGACGGCGTGGACGGCGGGCTGGCCGGCCGCGTGCTGTGGTTCGACGCGCTCGTGGGCAACGTCGACCGCTCCTGGCGCAACCCGAACATGCTCTTCTGGCACGACCGGCTGCAGCTCATCGACCACGGCGCCGCGCTGACCTTCCACCACCACTGGCCTGGTGCCGCCGCCGCGGTGGCCCGGCCCTACGACGCGTCGGCGCACGCGCTGATCGAGTGCGCGCCGGACGTGCCCGCCGCCGACGCCGCGCTGGCGCCGAGGGTCACCCGCGAGTTGCTGGACGGGGTGCTCGGGTTGGTGCCGGACTCTTGGCTGCAGGGCGAGGCGCCCGCGGAGCTGCGTGTTCGCTACGTCGAGCAGCTCCTCGCCCGGCTTGCGGCGCGGGACTCCTGGCTGCCGGGGCTGGTCGCGGCCACCGAGGCCGGGGGAGCGGGCCGCCGCAGGGCGCCGCGGGGCGAGAACCGCCCGTCGTGGCTGGGTCCTCCGCCGCCGGACGGGATCACCCAGCGATGACGGGTCGGGACACCTTCGAATACGCCGTGCTGCGCGTCGTGCCGCGGGTCGAGCGGGGCGAGTTCCTCAACGCCGGCGTCCTCGTCTACTGCCGGCAGCGGGACTACCTCGGTGCCCGCGTGCACCTGGACCCCGAGCGGCTGCGCGCCCTGGACGCCACGGCCGACGCGGCGGCGATCGGCCGCGCGCTGCAGGCCGCGACCGACGTGTGCGCCGCGGACCCCGGGGCCGGGGCGGCCGGGCGGGAGGCGCTCGGGTCGCGGTTCCGCTGGCTGACCGCGCCGCGCAGCACCGTCATCCAGCCCGGACCGGTGCACACCGGTCTGACCGCCGACCCCGACGCCGAGGCCGACCGGCTCCTCCGCCTGCTGGTCCTGCCCGTCACCGCCTGACCCTGCTTTTCCGCGGAAAAGCAGACCGCTTCTCCGCGGAAAAGCGGACCGCTTCTCCGCGGAAAAGCGGACGGGGCGAGCCGTGTCCCTGCGCTCTCCCAGCGTTCACCCGGCGTCCATCCAGCCGCGTCCTGGACTTCCTAGCGTCCCTCGGGTCTCGCCCGTTCCGACCAGAGGGATCCGATGACCGACCTCCAGGAGCCGCGCCGTCGCGCGCTGCTGCCCTTCCTCGACCTCAAGCGGCACGGCAACCGCAGCCACGTGACGTGTTTCTACAAGTGCGGCAACGCCTGCGACTCCGCCATCCCGAACCAGAGCGACAACCCCACGTTCGCCGACGTCGTACAGACGGCCTTCAGCCGGCGCAACATGCTCAAGGCGGCCGGCGCCGGTGCGCTCATCGTGGCCGCCGGGCCTCTGGCCCCGGCCGCC
The DNA here is from genome assembly GCF_900102425.1 of Blastococcus aurantiacus. Taxonomy (GTDB): domain Bacteria; phylum Actinomycetota; class Actinomycetes; order Mycobacteriales; family Geodermatophilaceae; genus Blastococcus; species Blastococcus aurantiacus. The sequence goes on along the minus strand of NZ_FNBT01000002.1, from coordinate 330,133 downwards.
GCGAACGAGCGCGGTCCGTCGGGCCGGCCCGGGGGGAGCACCCGGGGTGGGGCGCTGACGTTCCGGCCGGTCGAGCAGAACACGCTGGACGAGCTGGTCACCGCGCAGGGGTACCGCTACTCGGTGGTCATGCGGTGGGGCGACCCCGTCGTGGCCGGCGCGCCGGAGTTCGACATCGCCCGGCAGACCCCGGAGGCCCAGGCCAAGCAGTTCGGCTACAACTGCGACTACATCGGCCTGCTGCCGCTGGACGACAAGGACCGTGAGGCCCTGCTCGTCGTCAACCACGAGTACACCAACGAACAGCTGATGTTCTCCGGCGTCGCGACCGAGTCCTCGCCGACGACTCCGCAGCAGAAGCGGATCGCGATGATGGCCCACGGGATCTCCGTGGTGGAGGTCCGGCGGCACGGCAACACCGGCGAGTGGCGCCCCGTCCGCAACGGCCGCCGCAACCGCCGGATCACCGCGGACACCCCCATGGAGTTCACCGGCCCCGCGGCCGGCTCGGAGTACCTCAGGACCAAGGCCGACCCGCGCGGGCGCACCGTTCTCGGCACGCTCAACAACTGCGCCGGCGGTCAGACGCCGTGGGGGACCACGCTGCACGGCGAAGAGAACTTCAACCAGTACTTCGGCCCGGCGGCCGGTCCGGTGGCCGACCCCGAGCGGCGCCTCGCCCGGTACGGCATCTCCACCAGCGCGGCGGCCGGACGCCGGTGGCACGAGGTGGACCCGCGCTTCGACGTCGCCGCCGAGCCGAACGAGGTCAACCGCTTCGGCTGGGTCGTGGAGGTCGACCCCTACGACCCGACGTCGCGGCCGAAGAAGCGCACGGCCATGGGCCGGTTCAAGCACGAGGGCGCCGACGTGCGCATCGCCGAGGACGGGCGCGTCGTCGCCTACTCCGGTGACGACGAGCGCTTCGACTACATCTACAAGTTCGTCTCGAAGAAGAAGTTCCGGCGGGGACACGACCGGGCCTCCCGCGCGCACAACCTGACCCTGCTCGACGAGGGCGACCTCTACGTCGCGCAGTTCACCGGCGACTCGGCGGCCGAGATCGACGGCACAGGGACGCTGCCCTCGGACGGCGAGTTCGACGGCACCGGCCGGTGGATCCCGCTGGTGAAGAACGGCGCGTCGATGGTTCCGGGTCGGAAGGTCGACTGGGTGCTCACCTTCACCCGCCTGGCCGCCGACGAGCTGAGCGCACGCGGCCCCGAATGGGCGCCCACGAAGATGGACCGGCCGGAGGACATCCAGGTCAATCCGGTCAACGGGCGGGTGTACGCGGCGCTGACCAACAACACCAACCGAGGTGTCGGGACGAACCCCGCGGCGGACGAGGCCAACCCGCGCAGCAGGAACCGGCACGGGCACATCGTCGAGTGGAAGGAGACCGCAGGAGCCGCGGGCGAGCGGTTCTCCTGGCGGATCTTCCTGGTGGCCGGTGACCCGTCCGACCCGAGCACCTACTTCGCCGGCTTCGACAAGACCAAGGTCAGCGCGATCTCCTGCCCCGACAACGTCGAGTTCGACCCCGCCGGCAACCTGTGGATCTCGACCGACGGCAGCCCGAGCAACCTCCCCGGCAGCAACGACGGCCTCTACGCCGTCCCCACCGAGGGGCGCGAGCGCGGCCAGGTGAAGCGGTTCCTCACGGTGCCGTTCGGGGCCGAGTGCAGCGGTCCGCTGATCACCCGGGACGCGCGGTCGGTGTTCGTCGCGGTGCAGCACCCGGGGGAGACCGACGGCTCCACGGTCGACGCGCCGTCGAGCACGTGGCCGGACCGGCGCCGGGTCAATCCGTTCCCCCGGCCGAGCGTCGCCGTCGCCTACCGCCAGGACGGCGGCCGCGTCGGCAGCTGACGCCATGCACGCGAGCCCCGCACCGGACCGGTGTGGGGCTCGCGTCGCGTCAGGGGAGCAGTGCGTCGATGCGGCGCGCCAGCTCGAGATCCAACTCGCTCACGCCACCCTCGGAGTGGCTGACCAGCGACAGGTGCAGCGTCCGCCATCGCAGGTCGACGTCGGGGTGGTGGTCCATCGCCTCGGCGACGTCCGCGATGGCGACGATCGCGGCGACGGCGTCCCGGAAGCCGGGCAGCTCCACGGAGCGCCGCAGGCCGTCGGCATCCCCGGACCACAGCGGCAGCTCGGTGAGCGCGCGGGCGACGTCGTCGGGGGAGAGTCGCGGAGGACGCGGCACGGGGGCCTCGCTCAGGTGTGCAGGCCGCACTCCGTCTTGGTCGAGCCCGCCCAGCGTCCGGCGCGCGGGTCCTCGCCGGGTGCCACCGGCCGGGTGCAGGGCGAGCAGCCGATCGAGCCGTAGCCCAGCTCGAACAGCGGGTTCACCGGCACCTGGTGCTCGGCGATGTAGGCGTCGACGTCCGCCTGGGTCCAGGCGGCGATCGGGTTGACCTTCACCATGCCGCGCTTGGCGTCCCAGTCGACCAGCTTCGTGTCGGCGCGGGTCGCGGACTCGTCGCGGCGCACGCCCGAGCCCCAGGCGGAGTAGCCGGACAGCGTCTTGGCCAGCGGCTCCACCTTGCGCATCGAGCAGCACAGGTCGGGGTCGCGCTCGTAGAGCTTCGGCCCGAAGGAGAGCTCCTGCTCGGCCGGCGTCTGGGGCGCGGTGACGTTGACCAGGGTCACGGGGAGCACCCCGGTGATCCAGTCCCGCGTGCCGATCGTCTCGGCGAAGTGGAAGCCGGTGTCGAGGAAGATGACGTGCACGCCGGGGATCGCCCGGCTCGCCAGGTGGGCGAGCAGGCCGTCGGCCATGGACGAGGTGATCGCGAACTGGTCGCCGAAGGTCTCCCCGGCCCACTCCAGGGCGGCCAGCGCCTGCTCGACCGGGTCGGCGATGGCACCGAAACGGGCGTCGGCCTCGGCGGCCTGCTCCGGCGTCGCTGCGATGGCGGTCGTCATCAGTGCTGCACTCCCGTTGCGATCAGACGGACGGAGAACGCCCGGAGGCAGGCGCTGCAACGCCAGCCGTCGGCCGATTCACCCTCGTACGGGGTGAGGTCCTCGTCCCCGCAGTACGGGCAGTGGAACACCGGCAACTGCCGGGTCCTTCCCGCGCCCGCCTCCTCGCTCACAGGAGCCAGTCCTCCTCGGCGCGCGAGACGTAGTGGGCGAAGGACTCACCGGGCGTGCGGCGGTCCAGGAAACCGCGCAGCACCCGCTCGCAGTAGTCGGCCGTCTCGGCCTTGGTCACCTTGTGGCCGCGGAACTTGCGGCCGAAGGTGGCCTCCACGCCCAGATGGCCGCCCAGGTGCACCTGGAAGCCCTCGACCATCTCGCCGTTGTCGTCCTTGACCATCGAGCCCTTGAACCCGATGTCGGCGGTCTGGAAGCGGGCGCAGCTGTTCGGGCAGCCGTTGACGTTGATCCCGATCGGGACGTCGAAGTCCGGCAGCCGCTTCTCCAGCTCGGCGTAGAGGTCCTGCGCGTGCTGCTTGGTCTCGACGATCGCCAGCTTGCAGAACTCCAGGCCGGTGCAGGCCATCGTGCCGCGGCGGAAGGCGCTCGGGCGCACCTGCAGGTCGTGCTCGGCGAGCGCGGCGACCAGCGCCTCCACCTTCTCGTCCGGGACGTCGAGGATGACCAGCTTCTGCTGCGTCGTCGTCCGGATCCGGCCCTGCCCGTACTCGTCGGCCAGGTTCGCGATCGTGGTGAGCAGCGAGCCGGTGATCCGTCCGGTGCGCAGGGCGAAGCCGACGGCGTTGAGGCCGTCCTTCTGCCGGCTGACGCCGACGTGGTCACGCTGGTCGTGCTTGGCCGGCGCGGGGGCGGGGCCGTCCGGCAGGGCGGCGTGCAGGTACTCGTCCTGCAGGACCTGGCGGAACTTCTCGGGGCCCCAGTCGGCGATGAGGAACTTGATGCGGGCGCGGTTGCGCTGGCGGCGGTAGCCGTAGTCGCGGAAGACGCTGGTGCAGGCGGCCCAGACCTCGGTCACCTGGTCGGGACGGACGAAGACGCCGACACGCTGGGCGAACATCGGGTTGGTGGACAGCCCGCCGCCGACCCAGAGGTCGTAGCCGGCCTCGCCGGCCTCGTTCACGACCCCCACGAAGGAGACGTCGTCGATCTCGGGCTCGGTGCAGTGGTCCACGCACCCCGACATCGAGGTCTTCCACTTGCGCGGGAGGTTGCTGAACTCGGGGTTGCCGACGTACTTCGCCACGGTCTCGGCGATGACGTCGGTGGCGTCGAGGATCTCGTCCTCCAGGATCCCGGCCAGCGGGCAGCCGAGCATGACGCGCGGCACGTCGCCGCACGCCTCCATCGTGCTGAGGCCCACGGACTCGAGCCGCCGCCATATCTCGGGGACGTCCTCGATGCGGATCCAGTGGTACTGGACGTTCTGCCGGTCGGTGACGTCGGCGACGTCGCGGCCGAAGTCGGTGCTGATGCCGCCGATGACCCGCAGGGCGTCGCTGGTCAGCTGCCCGCCGTCGATGCGGGCCCGCATCATGAAGTACTTGTCCTCGAGCTCCTCGGGCTCCAGCACGGCGGTCTTGCCGCCGGGGATGCCCTGCGCCCGCTGGGTGTACAGCCCCATCCACCGCATGCGGCCGCGGAGGTCACCGGGGTCGATGCTGTCGAACCCGCTCTTCGAGTAGATGTCGATGATCCGCTGGCGTACCTCGAGGCCGTCGGAGTCCTTCTTCATCCGCTCGTTCGGGTTGAGCGGCTCCCGGTAGCCCAGAGCCCACTGGCCCTCGCCGCGCTTGGGGCGGTTGCTCGTGCGGGTGGGGGTCGTCACGTTCGGTACTTCTTCCTGCGCCTGGCCCCGGCACGGCGGCGGCCGCGATGGTTGGGGAGGGCGCTGCCGGTTCGGGTCGCAGTGGATGTCTGCGGGGAGGGACCTGGGTCAGCGCGAGGCGCGACAGGCGGCGCTGGAGACGCGCGCGAGATCGATGTGCAAGCGCGCCACGAGGAGTACGCCGCGGCCCGTCACACCGATGATGGTGCCACAGCTCACCGGGCCGGTGCCGTGGAGCGGCTCACACCTCGGCGCCTCAGCTGCCGAACGAGCGCCACGCCTCGTCCATCGCGACCAGCTCGGCGGCGTGCTCGGGGAGTCGTCCCTCGACGACGTCGGCGACGGTGACGCCCTCGAGCACCCGGCGGTAGGCCTCGCGCGCCGCGACCCACACCGGCGCGAGGGCGGCGGCCGCGCCCGGGTAGCTCACGTCCTCGGGCCGCTGGCCGTGCACCTCGGCGAGGAAGCCCTGCTCGATCCGCATGATGCGCGCGATGGAGATCTCCGAGGCCGGCAGCCCGAGGCGGTAGCCGCCGTCCCGGCCCCGCTGGCTGGTGACCACGCGGGCCCGCTGCAGGTCGGTGAGGATTGCCTGCAGGAACCTGCTGGGGATGCCCTGGGCGGTGGCGATGGCATCGGCCGTCATCGAGTCCGGTGCGACGGCGGCCAGTTCGACGACGGCTCGGATGGCGTAGTCGACCCGGGCGTTGATGCGCACGGGGGCCATCCTGCCGTGGTCTGGGAGAGTGGCCGCGTGTTCAGCCTGCGTTTCACCACCTTGGTGGAGGCGCCGCTGACCGTCGCGTTCGACGTCGCCCGCGCTCCGGGCCGCTCCTGGCCGACGCCGCTGCGGGAGGTGGAGTCGGACCGCCCGTACTCCGACGTCCACGTCACGGAATCCCCGACCGGGCGTGGTCGGGTGACCTCCGCGCGCCGGTTCACCGCGACCGCGGACGGCACGCTGGTCGACCAGCGGATCGACGGCGGGAGCGGGCTGCGGGGTCCGCTGGGCTGGGTGGCCGACCGGGTGCTGCGCCGCCGGCTGCAGCGGGCGGTGCGGGTGGACCTGGCCGGCTACGTCGCTGCCGCGGAGGCCCGGGCGCACGAGGTCGTGCAGGTGGTCGGGGCTGCGCTCGTCGATGCCGGCCGGGTGCTGGTGGCGCAGCGGTCGGGCGGGCCGTACGACGGCTGCTGGGAGTTCCCGGGCGGCAAGGTCGAGCCGGGCGAGTCGCAGCTGGCGGCGCTGGTGCGCGAGTGCGCCGAGGAGCTGGGCGCGACCGTCGAGCCGGGCGACTTCCTCGGCGAGGTTCCGCTCGACGGCGTCGTCGGCGGCGGACCGCGGGGGGCCTCGACCATGCGGGTGTGGGCGGCGCGGGTCGTGTCGGGGGAGCCGGTGGCCCACGAGCACGCCGCGCTGCGGTGGGTGACGGCCGACGAGCTGGACGACGTCGACTGGATCGCCGCCGACCGCCCTCTTCTCCCCGCCGTCCGCACCCTCCTCACCCGCTCCTGACCCCGCTTTACCGCGGAAAAGCGTCCCGCTTCTCCGCGGAAGAGCGGGGCTGTGGACGGCGGGAGCGCGGAAGGGGCCGGGACGGCGACCATGCCGGGATGTATCTCCGGTCCCTGGGACTGCACGGCGTGTTCATCGGGGCACACGCCGTCTCCGAAGGGGTGCTCACCCGGCACCAGCTGCAGAACGGCCCCTACCTCCGAGTGCTGCACGGCGTCTACGCCGATCCGTCGCTGGCCCGGGATCACGGACTGCGCTGCCGTGCAGCCGCGCTGTTGATGCCGGCATCAGCGGTGCTGGCTGGTCGGTCCGCCGCCACGCTGATGGGCGTCCCGGCGCCCGGTTACGGCGACCCGGTGACGGTCGTCGTCCCACCGGGGACGAAATGGAGAGGACCGGGCGGGGTGCGCGTCCACACCGCCGACGTCCCGACGTCCGACGTGCTGATCGACGAGGAGGGCATCCGCCACACCTGCCCCCGCAGGACGGCATGGGACGTCGCGGCGCTCGAGCCGATCGGCACGGCGGTCGGGGTGCTCGACGCGATGGTGCGGATGCGTCTGCTGGACGTCGGCACCCTGCAGCAGATGCAGGAGCGCCCGGTGGCGGCATGGCGGTCCAGACGAGCGCGGCGGGCGTTCGGCCTGGTCGACGGGCGGAGCGAGTCGCCGCCCGAGTCCTGGGTCCGGGTCGCGTGCGCTCTCGGCGGGCTGCCGGCTCCCGTCCTGCAGTACGAGGTGGTGGAGGACGGCGCGTGGCTGGCGCGCGTCGACCTGGCCTGGCCGGAGCAGCGGCTGATCGTCGAGTACGACGGCGAGCACCACTTCGAGGGGCTGCAGATCGTGAAGGACGACGCCCGCCTGGCCGCGCTGGTCGCCGCCGGCTGGCGCGTCATCCGGCTCTCGGCCGCCGACCTGCGTCACATGGACGACGTCGTCAGCCGGATAGCCACCGCGCTCCGGACGCGACCGGGCGCCGGCTGACGGTGCCTGATCTGCTTTTCCGCGGAAAAGCAGACCGCTTTACCGCGGAAAAGCAGGGAGACGCGGCGGAGGCCGCACCCCGGTGGGCTGCGGCCTCCGCCGTGCGTGGTGCGGGTCTACTTGAAGGCGTCCTTGACCTTCTCGCCGGCCTGCTTCAGGTTGCTCTTCGTCTGGTCCTTCTCGCCGGCCGCCTGGAGGTCCTTGTCGCCGGTCGCGTTGCCGAGGGCCTCCTTGGCCTTGCCGCCGAACTCCTCGACCTTGTTGTTGGCCTTGTCCTCGCCGCTCATGCGTCGTCCTCTCTCGTGGTCCAGCCCTCCACCTACCCCTGGCCGCCCTGGCCGACACGTCGGCGCGTCGTCGCCGCCGCGGGCCCACCGCAAGGTGTCCGGGAAGGAAGGCGTGAAGGCCTCGGTCCGTCCCGTCGCAGGGCAGGACCCCAGGAGCCCTTGCGGTGGCTGCTGTGACATCGTGGAGACAGGTCACAAATGGACAACGCTGGTGGCAACCCCTCCGGCGGATGCTTAGCGTTGCTCCCCGTGCACGTCGGGTTCCCGACCCGTACACGTGCGTGTCCGACACACGATCGCCAGGCCCACGCCCGTGCAGGTCCTGGCCGACCAGTCCGAGACTCCGCGCTCGCGGAACGAGAGAGGCCTCCACGTGAAGCTCAACAAGCGCCCTGGTGCGCTCGTCGCCACGGCCCTGGCCGGCGCGATGCTGCTGTCCGCCTGTGGCGGCGGCAGCGATGACAACGGATCCGGCTCCGGCGGCGACGGCGGCACCTTCACCGCCTACATCGGCGAGCCGAAGAGCCCGCTCATCCCCGGCAACACCACCGAGAGCGAGGGCGCCAAGGTCATCGCCGCCCTGTGGACCGGCCTCGTGGGCTACTCGGAGGAGGGCGAGGTCGAGTACACCGGCGTCGCCGAGTCCATCGAGTCCGAGGACAACCAGAACTGGACGATCACCCTCAAGGACGGGTGGACGTTCCACGACGGCTCCGAGGTCACCGCGCAGTCGTTCGTCGACGCCTGGAACTACACCGCCAACCCGGAGAACGCCCAGGACGGCGGCTCGTACCTGGCCCGCATCGCCGGGTTCCAGGAGCTGCAGGACGGTGCCGCCACCGAGCTCAGCGGCCTCGCGGTCGAGGACGACCTGACCTTCACCGTCGCGCTCGCCGCGCCGTTCTCGCTGTTCCCGGCGGTCGTCGGCTACGACGCCTTCAACCCGCTCCCCGAGGCCTTCTTCGAGGACCCGGAGGCCTTCGGGACCAACCCGATCGGCAACGGCCCGTTCCAGGCCGACAGCGAGTACGTGCCCGGCCAGGGCATCACCCTGACCCGGTACGAGGACTACGCCGGTGAGGACAAGGCCCAGGCCGAGGGCATGGAGTTCATCGTCTACGCCGACCAGGCCACCGCCTACACCGACGCCCAGGACGGCAACGTCGACATCGTCGACGTCATCCCGCCGGAGGTCATCAAGTCGGCCGAGAGCGAGTTCGGCGACAACTTCATCAACACCGAGGTCTCCCAGATCACCTACCTGGGCTTCCCGACCTACGACGCCCGCTTCAGCGACCCGCGGGTCCGCCAGGCCATCTCCATGGCGATCGACCGGGACGCCATCTCCGAGGCGATCTTCTCCGGCACCCGCACCGCGGCCGACTCGTTTATCGCGCCGGTCGTCGACGGCTACCGCGAGGGGTCCTGCGAGTTCTGCACCTTCGACGTCGACGCGGCCAACCAGCTGCTCGAGGAGGCCGGCTTCGACAAGAGCCAGCCGGTCAACCTGTGGTTCAACGCCGGTGGCGGCCACGACGCGTGGATGGAGGCCGTCGGCAACCAGCTGCGCACCAACCTGGGCATCGAGTTCAGCCTCCAGGGCAACCTCGACTTCGCCCAGTACCTGCCGCTGGGTGAGCAGAAGGGCTTCACCGGCCCCTTCCGCATGGGCTGGAGCTTCGACTACCCGGCCGCGGAGAGCTACCTGACCCCGCTGTTCAGCGAGTCGTCCCTGCCGCCGCTGGGCTCGAACTACTCGTTCTACGGCAACGCAGAGGCCGACGCCCTGATCGCCGAGGGTGACAAGGCCGGTAGCGAGGAAGAGGCCATCGGCTTCTACCAGCAGGCCGAGGACCTCATCGCCGAGGACATGCCGTACGCGCCGATGTTCTTCACCCAGATCCAGTCCGTCCACACCGACAACGTGGACAACGTCCGGATCGACCTGTTCCAGCGTCCCGTCTGGTCCGAGGTCACCGTCAACGGCTGACGGCCCTAGCGGCCCGCACGACCCGCCGGGGGCACCCGTCCGCTGAGGACGGGGCCCCCGGCGGCGCGAGTGCCGCCGGACCGGCACGATGGACACCGGCGCCCCTGCCTGACCAGGGGCGCAGACACCCCGGAGGGGGACCATGGGCCGCTACGTCGCGCGCCGACTCTTGCTCACCATCCCGGTCATGCTGGGCGCGTCCATCTTGATCTTCTCGGTGGTCTACGCACTTCCCGGCGACCCGATCCGCGCCCTCGCCGGCGACCGTCCGGTGTCCCCGGCCGTCGTCCAGGTGCTCACCGAGCGGTTCCACCTCGACGACCCGCTCTGGATGCAGTACTGGGAGTACCTCAAGGGGCTCTTCCAGGGCGACCTGGGCACCGACTTCCGCGGCCGCCCGGTCCTCGACACCATCGAGCGGACGCTCCCGGTGACGATCCGGCTGACCATCGTCGCGGTCATCTTCGAGATCGTCATCGGCCTGACCGCCGGTGTGCTCGCCGGCATCCGCCGCAACAGCTACTTCGACAACCTCGTCCTGGTGTCGACGACGGTCGTCGTCGCCATCCCGATCCTGGTGCTGGCCTTCCTGGCCCAGCTGCTGTTCGGCCTGAAGCTCGGCTGGTTCCCCATCGCGGGTACCCGGGAGGGCTGGTACGGCTACGTGCTGCCCGGCCTGGTCCTGGCCTCCGGCTCGCTGGCCTACGTGGCCCGGCTGACCCGGACGAGCATCGCCGAGAACCTGCGCGCCGACTACGTGCGGACGGCAAAGGCCAAGGGTCTGCCGCCGAGGCGGATCATCGTCCAGCACACGCTGCGCAACAGCCTGATCCCGGTCGTCACCTTCATCGGGGCCGACATCGGCGCCCTGCTCGGCGGCGCGATCGTCACCGAGACCGTCTTCAACCTGCCCGGTATCGGCCGGGAGGTCTTCGACGCCATCCGCGCCCAGGAGGGCGCCGTCGTCGTCGGCATCGTGACGCTGATGGTCTTCTTCTTCATCTTCTTCAACCTGGTGGTCGACGTGCTCTACGCCGTCCTGGACCCGAGGATCCGTTATGACTGACCAGCAGCAGGCCGACCTGCGCAAGGACGAGATCGAGGCGGGGACGACGACCGGCCTGGCCAGCCCCTCCGTCGATCCGACCAGCGACCGGCAGAACAGCCTCTGGTCCGACGCGTGGGCCGCGCTCAAGCGCAACCCGTTGTTCTGGATCGGCGCCGTCCTCACCGTGCTGTTCACCGTGATGGCGATCGTGCCGCAGGTCTTCGCCCGCGGGCAGGACCCGCGGGCCTGCGACCTGGCCAACTCCCGGGCGCTGCCGTCGGCCGACCACTGGTTCGGCTACGACGTGCAGGGCTGCGACTACCTGTCCAACGTCGTCTACGGGGCGCGCAACTCGTTGATCATCGGCGTCTTCGCCGTGGTGGTCATCCTGCTGTTGGGCGTCGCCGTGGGGGCCATCGCCGGCTACTTCGGGGGCGTCACCGATGGCATCCTGTCCCGGATCGCGGACATCTTCTACGCGCTGCCGCTCATCCTCGGCGCGCTGGTCCTGCTCCGCGTCGGTCCCGAGACGAGCATCCCGATCATCAACTCTCGGGGGCCGGGTGCGGTCGCCCTCGCGCTGGCGCTGTTCGGCTGGATGACCGCGATGCGGCTGGTCCGCTCGCAGGTGATCGCGGTCAAGAGCTCGGACTACGTCGCCGCCGCGCGGGCCATGGGGGCGGGCAACACCCGGATCCTGGTGCGGCACATCCTCCCGAACGCCGTCGCGCCGGTGCTGGTCTACACGACGATCACCATCGGCGTGATCATCGCGGCCGAGGCGACGCTCACCTACCTGGGCGTGGGCCTGCAGCGCCCGGCGTTCTCCTGGGGCCTGCAGATCGAGGCCGGCCAGAGCGACGTGCGCGATGCCCCGCACCTGGTGCTCTTCCCCAGCATCGTCCTGACCCTGACGGTGATGGCCTTCATCCTGATGGGCGACGCACTGCGCGACGCCCTCGACCCGAGGCAGCGCGCATGACCCAGTTCCAGACCGACCCCGCGCCGTCCCGCGCGACCACCGGTGCCACCCTGCTCGAGGTCGAGGACCTGCACGTCGAGTTCCGGCAGCGGTCCGGCGTCGTCAGCGCCGTCAACGGCATCAGCTACTCGCTGGCGGAGGGGGAGACGCTGGCGATCCTCGGCGAGTCCGGCTCGGGCAAGTCCGTCTCCGCCCAGGCGATCATGGGCATCCTCGACGTCCCGCCGGCGGTGGTCAGCGGCGCCATCCGGTTCGAGGGCCGCGACATGCTCGCCATGTCCGCGGAGGACCAGCGCCAGGTCCGCGGCCCGGGCATCTCGATGATCTTCCAGGACGCGCTGTCGTCCCTGAACCCGGTCTACAGCGTCGGGTGGCAGATCGGGGAGATGTTCCGGGTGCACCAGGGGGCCTCCCGCAAGGAGGCCAAGCGCAAGGCCGTCGAGCTGATGGACCGCGTGCGCATCCCGGCCGCGGCCAAGCGGGTCGACGACTACCCGCACCAGTTCTCCGGCGGCATGCGCCAGCGCGTCATGATCGCCATGGCGATCGCGCTGGACCCGCGCATCCTCATCGCCGACGAGCCCACCACCGCCCTCGACGTCACGGTGCAGGCGCAGGTCATGGACCTGCTCAAGGACCTGCAGCGGGAGACGGGCATGGGTCTGATCCTCATCACCCACGACCTCGGCGTGGTGAACGAGGTCGCCGACAACGTCGCGGTCATGTACGCCGGCCGGATCGTGGAGCGGGGCACCGTCGACGACGTCTTCACCGACGCCGGCCACCCCTACACCGAGGGGCTGATGAACTCGGTGCCGCAGGTCGAGGCCAAGGGCGGCCGGCTGCAGCCGATCGTCGGCCAGCCGCCGAACCTGGCCGCCATCCCGAGCGGCTGCCCCTTCCACCCGCGGTGCGCCCGCCGTCGCCTCGGCGCCGAGGCGGCGCCCGGCCGCGAGTGCTCGATCGACGTCCCGCCGCTGCGCCTGGTCGCCTCCGGCCGCGAGGCAGCGTGCCACTACAGCGAGGAGGTCCTCGGTGTCCGAGCCGTCTGAGTCCACCGGCGCGACCGCCGCGTCCGCCGTGTCCACCGCTCCGGCGAGCGCGTCCGCGCGAGGCCCGCTCGGTGAGACGTTGCTGGAGATGCGCGACCTGCAGAAGCACTTCCCGTTGACGCAGGGCGTCCTGTTCAAGCGCACGATCGGCCACGTCCGCGCGGTCGACGGCGTCAACATGACCCTGCGCCGCGGCGAGACCGTCGGCCTGGTCGGCGAGTCCGGCTGCGGGAAGTCGACCGTGTCGAAGCTGCTGGTCGCGCTGGAGAAGCCGACGGGTGGGTCGATCCTCTACAAGGGCAAGGACCTGGCGGGCATGTCCGGCCGCGCCCTCAAGGAGTACCGGCGCGAGGTCCAGATCATCTTCCAGGACCCGTACTCCTCGCTGAACCCGCGGATGACCGTCGGCGACATCGTCGCCGAGGGCTGGTCGGTGCACGCCGACATCGCGCCCCGCAAGAACCGCCTCGAGCGCACGCAGGAGCTGCTGGACCGGGTCGGCCTGAACCCCGACTACGTCAACCGCTACCCGCACCAGTTCTCCGGCGGTCAGCGGCAGCGCATCGGCATCGCCCGCGCGCTGGCCCTGCGGCCCGAGGTCATCGTCTGCGACGAGCCGGTCTCGGCCCTCGACGTCTCGGTGCAGGCCCAGGTGGTCAACCTGCTCGAGGACCTGCAGGACGAGTTCGGGCTGTCCTACCTGTTCATCGCCCACGACCTGTCGGTGGTCCGGCACATCTCCGACCGGGTGTCGGTGATGTACCTCGGCTCGATCGTCGAGGAGGGCACCGACGAGCAGGTCTACACGACGCCGTCGCACCCATACACCCAGGCGCTGCTGTCCTCGGTGCCGCTGCACGAGCCGCACCTGCGCGGCCAGAAGGACCGCATCCTGCTGCAGGGCGACGTGCCCAGCCCCGCCGACCCGCCGTCGGGCTGCCGGTTCCGGACCCGCTGCTGGAAGGCGCAGGACATCTGCGCCACCGAGGCGCCGGCGCTGGTCGACCGCGGCCAGGGTCACCCGGCGGCCTGCCACTTCGCCGAGGCCCGGACGGTCGTACCGGTCGACGTCGACTGAGCGGTGATCCGGCAGGATCACGGTGTGATGGCTCCCGACCGGCGCGTCCTCCTCGTGCACGCCCACCCCGACGACGAGACGATCAACAACGGCGCCACCATGGCGCGGTACGTCGCAGAGGGGGCCGGGGTCACCCTGCTCACCTGCACCCTGGGTGAGGAGGGCGAGATCCTCGTCCCCGAGCTCGCGCAGCTGGCGGCCGACCAGGCCGACCAGCTCGGCGGCTACCGCATCGGCGAACTCCGGGGGGCCATGGCGGCGCTCGGCGTCACCGACTTCCGCTTCCTCGGCGGTGCGGGCCGCTACCGGGACTCCGGGATGATGGGGACGCCGGCCAACGAGCACCCCCGCGCGTTCTGGAACGCCGACCTCGACGAGGCGGCGTCGCACGCGGTCGCGGTGATCCGCGAGGTCCGCCCCCAGGTGCTGGTCACCTACGACGACTTCGGGGGCTACGGCCACCCCGACCACATCCAGGCGCACCGGGTGGCGATGCGCGCCGCCGACCTGGCCGCGGACCCCGGCTTCCGGCCCGACCTGGGCCTGGCGTGGACGATCGCGAAGGTCTACTGGAACGCCATGCCCCGCACGCTCCTGCAGCAGGGCATCGACGCCATGGCCGCCGCCGGTGACACGACGTTCTTCGACGGGGTCACGAGCGCCGACGACCTGCCGTTCGCCGTGCCGGACGACGTCGTGACGACGGAGGTGGACGGCGGCGCGTTCGCCCAGCACAAGGACGCCGCCATGCGCGCGCACCCCACGCAGATCCTGGTGGACGGGCCTTTCTTCGCCCTCTCCAACAACCTGGGGCTGGAGCTGGCCGCCGTCGAGCACTACCGCCTGGTGCGCGGGGAGCGCGGCCCGGGCGGCGGTCCGCACGGCTGGGAGGACGACCTGTTCGCCGGCCTGGACAGGTGATAGTCCGGATCGCCGCGCGCATCGGGTGGGCGCTGCTCGCCGTCGTCGCCGCTGCCTGGCTGGCGCTGGTCGAGGCGTTCTGGCTGCCGCTGCGGGCCGGCGCGGTGCCGATCCCCCTGTCGGTGCTGGCGGCCGTGGCGGGCAACCTGCTGCTCGTGCCGCTGGCGCACCGGCTGTCGGGCTCGCGCGCGGTCGGCGTCCTGCCGGGGGTGGTGTGGCTGGTCGTGGCCCTGGGTGCGACCGTGCGCCGTCCGGAGGGCGACCTGGTGCTGGTCGGCTCCGGGGTGACCGGTGGGGTCGGGCTGGCCTTCCTGGTGCTCGGCGTCGTGGCGGCGGCGTTCGCCGTCGGCCGGATCCTGGCCGCGCCGGTCAGACCGGCGCCGACCGGTAGTGGTAGCGGTGGTGCTCGGTGAAGCCCAGCCGCGCGTAGAGCGCCAGCGCCGGCTCGTTGTCCTCGCTCACCTGCAGCAGGCAGGAGTGCGCGCCGCGCTCGCGCCCCGCGGTGGCGAGCGCCGCCATGACCGCGCGGGCCAGCCCCCGGCGGCGGAACTCCCCGTCGACGGTGACCGCGGTGATGACCAGCCAGCCGTCCTCCACCGCTCCGCGGGCGACGGCGGCGGCGAGGGCGGGCGACGATGCGGGGCGCACCGAGGCGAACAGCGGGTCGTCCGCCCGGGTGAGCACGGCGCGGGCCGCCGGTGGCAGGGCCGCGCCGCGGTAGCGGTACCCGGCCAGCCAGGCGGCGTCCGGTGCGGGGGAGAGCTCCACCGGGACGTCGGGCGCCGGCCAGTCCGTCAGCGGCGCGGTGAGCACCAGGACGTCCTCGGCGCGCGTCCAGCCCGCGGCGGCGAACGCCGTGTCTGCCTCGCCCGGCGGGCCGGGCAGCTGGGCCCTGGGCGGCAGACCCCGATCGGCGTACCAGCGGGCGACCGCGGGAACGGCGTCGGCGAGCGGCTCGGGGGCGTCGCCGACGACGAGCGCGGAGTTGGCCCGCCCGCTGAATCCGCCACCGGCGCGGAGCAGCCAGTCGCCGTAGCGCTCCTCCTCCACGCCGCGCCAGGTGCGGGCGGCGAGCTCCTCCAGGCCGCGCACGTCGAGGGGGTACGCGCCGGGCATGCCTACCTCTGGTCTCGAGCGGGTACGCGCGGTCTCCCTCCACCGGGTGAGCGCGCGGGGAAGGGCACCCTTCCCGGCCGTCCGGCCGCGGGAGGGTGATACTAATTCAGCCGATCGACCGTCCCCGCGGTCGCCGCCCGCACCGTCCCTCGGGAGGAACCACCGTGACCTACGTCATCACACAGGCCTGCGTCGACGTCCTCGACAAGGCGTGCATCGACGAGTGCCCGGTGGACTGCATCTACGAGGGCGACCGGATGCTCTACATCCACCCCGACGAGTGCGTCGACTGCGGTGCGTGCGAGCCGGTCTGCCCGGTCGAGGCCATCTACTACGAGGACGACGTCCCGGACAAGTGGAAGGACTTCTACAACGCCAACGTGGAGTTCTTCTCCGACCTGGGCAGCCCCGGGGGCGCCGCCAAGACCGGGAAGATCAACAAGGACCACCCGCTGGTCGCGGCTCTCCCGCCCCAGGGCGAAGGGCACTGACCGCCCAGGTCCCCGGCCCGGGGCGCGTCCTGCCGGACTTCCCGTGGGACTCGCTGGAGCCGGCCCGGCTGCGGGCCGCGCAGCACCCTGACGGGGTCGTCGATCTCTCGATCGGCACCCCGGTCGACGACACCCCGGCGCTGCTCGGCGAGGCGCTGGCCGCGGCAGGCAACGCGCCGGGCTACCCGACCGCGTTGGGCACCGCAGTGCTGCGCACGGCGGCCGCCGGCTGGCTGCAGCGGCGGCTGGGCGTCA
Organism: Blastococcus aurantiacus; assembly: GCF_900102425.1. Taxonomy (GTDB): domain Bacteria; phylum Actinomycetota; class Actinomycetes; order Mycobacteriales; family Geodermatophilaceae; genus Blastococcus; species Blastococcus aurantiacus. The sequence continues at coordinate 313,640 of NZ_FNBT01000002.1, read as the reverse complement.
CGCTCGCCGACCCGCTCGCGGCCGTCCCCTCGGTGATCCCCACGGTCGGCTCCAAGGAGCTGGTCGCGCTGCTGCCGACGCTGCTGGGGCTGCCCGCCGGAGGCACGGTCCTGATCCCCTCGGTCGCCTACCCCACGTACGAGGTGGGCGCGGTGGTCGCCGGGCTGACCGTCCTGCGTACCGACGTCCCCCCGGAGGACGCCGACGGCGTCGTCCTGGTCTGGCTGAACTCCCCGGGCAACCCGCACGGCCGGGTCCTGGGCGACGACGAGCTGCGCGCGTGGGTCGAGTGGGGCCGGGCGCACGGCGTGCCCGTCGCGGCCGACGAGTGCTACGTGACGCTGGGCTGGGAGGTCGAGCCGCGGTCGATCCTGCACCCCGCGGTCGCCGGGGACGACCACACCGGGCTGCTCGCGGTCCACTCGCTCTCCAAGCAGTCCAGTGCCGCGGGGTACCGCGGCGGCCTGCTGTCCGGTGACCCGGCGCTGGTGCGCCGCGTGTGGGAGGTCCGCCGGCACCTCGGGCTGCTCGTGCCCACGCCTGTGCAGGCCGCGATCACCGCGGCCCTGGGCGACGACGCGCACGTCGACGCGCAGCGCGAGCGCTACCGCGCCCGCCGTGACCGGCTGGCCGCGGCGGTGCGCGCCGCGGGGCTGCGGATCGACCACTCCGAGGCCGGCCTGTACCTCTGGGTCACCCGCGACGAGGACTGCTGGGCGACGATCGACTGGCTGGCGGGGCTCGGGGTCGTCGCCGCCCCTGGCAGCTTCTACGGGCCCGCCGGGGCGCGGCACGTCCGCATGGCGCTCACCGCGACCGACGAGCGCATCGACGCCGCCGTGGAGCGCCTGGCCGGCTAGACCGGCTCGCGGTAGCGGATCACCGTCGTCGGCCCGGTCCGCCGGGCGGCGGTGAGGCTGAGCGTGGCGCGCCGGAAGACCTCGTGCGGCGTCAGACCGGTACGCAGCGAGGCGATGCCCGCGGCCGCGGACAGGCCGGGGATGCCGAGCGCGGCGACGGCGGTCGTCAGCCGCCGGGCAGCGACCTCGGCGGCGCTCTCGTCACCGGCGAGCACGATGGCGAACTCGGCTGCGCCCGCGGACCCGAGCCAGTCGTCACCGCGCAGCGAGCGGGCGAGCAGCATCGTGGTCGAGGCCAGCGTCGTGGCGGGGGTCGGCCAGCCGTCGTCGCGGCGCAGCAGACCCACGATCAGCAGGGTGCTCGGCCAGCGGCGGGCGGTGGGCAGCGTCTCGTCGAGCCGGGCGAGGAGGTCCTCGCGGGTCGGCAGCAGGACGGTCACGTCGGAGACCGCGGCGTCGTCGGGACCCGGGGTGACCGCCGGACCGGGAGGGGTGGAGGGCGCGATCGTCATGCCACGGTGTCGGCTCGCCCGCACGCCGGATTGAGCGCTCCTCCCTCGGTCGGGGGAGCGGGGCGGTTCACCACGTTTGCCCGCCGTGGCAGCATCCGACCGGTGGGCAGCGAACCGGTCGCGGAGCAGCGCCTGCGCGATCTCGCCCGCCTGCGCCGGGTGAAGGACCGCATCGACCGGGAGTACGCGCAGCCGCTGGACGTCGAGGCGCTGGCCCGGGGGGCGCACATGTCGGCCGGGCACCTCAGCCGCGAGTTCCGGGCGGCCTACGGCGAGTCGCCCTACGCCTACCTGATGACCCGCCGCATCGAGCGGGCCATGACGCTGCTGCGCCGCGGCGACCTGACCGTCACCGAGGTCTGCTTCGCCGTGGGCTGCTCGTCGCTGGGCACGTTCAGCACCCGCTTCACCGAGTTGGTGGGCATGCCGCCCAGCGTCTACCGGCAGCGGGCCGGTGGGACGGCCGGCCTGCCGGCGTGCGTCGCCAAGCAGGTCACCCGGCCGGTCAGGGTCACGGATCGGTCAGGAATCGAGAAGCAGCGGTCGGGCACCCGTCCCTAGCGTGACCGGCATGGACCTCACCATCCACCACGCGTTCCTGCCGCACACCGACCCCGACGCCTCCCTGGCCTTCTACCGCGACGCGCTTGGCTTCGAGCTCCGCAACGACGTCGGCTACGAGGGCATGCGCTGGCTCACCCTGGGCCCGGCCGGCGACCCGGCTGCGACGACCCTCGTCCTGCACCCGCCAGCGGCCGACCCCGGCATCACCGACGACGAGCGGCGGACCATCGCCGAGATGATGGCCAAGGGCACCTACGCCTCCCTGATCCTGGCCACCGGGGACCTCGCCGGGGTGTTCGAGCGGATGGTCGCCAGCGGGGCCGAGGTCATGCAGGAGCCGGCCGACCAGCCCTACGGCGTCCGTGACTGCGCCTTCCGCGACCCGGCCGGCAACACCGTCCGGATCCAGCAGCGCAGCTGAGAAGTCGGTCCTCGACCGGTCATCCCTGTCGGACACCCCTGGTAGAACTCCGGACGGTCGCTGCCGCGCGGCCGGTCCCGACGGATGGAGGCACCGACCCATGAGCGCGACGACCGAGGCCACCGCGAGGCACGCCGCCGACAGCCACGACGTCATCCGTGTGCTGGGTGCGCGGGTGAACAACCTCAAGGACGTCAGCGTCGAGCTGCCCAAGCGGCGGCTCACCGTGTTCACCGGCGTCTCGGGTTCGGGGAAGAGCTCGCTGGTCTTCGCGACCATCGCCGCGGAGTCCCAGCGGCTGATCAACGAGACCTACAGCGCCTTCCTGCAGGGCTTCATGCCGTCGCTCACCCGGCCCGAGGTCGACCTGCTGGAGGGCCTGACGACGGCGATCATCGTCGACCAGGAGCGGATGGGGGCCAACCCGCGCTCCACCGTCGGCACCGCCACCGATGCCAACGCCATGCTGCGCATCCTGTTCAGCCGGCTCGGGACGCCGCACATCGGGCCGCCCACCGCGTTCTCGTTCAACGTGCCGACGCGCAAGGCGAGCGGGGTGATGAGCACCGAGAAGGCCGGCGGCCGGGTCGAGAAGGCCGTGGTGCGCGACGCGGTCTACCTCGGCGGCATGTGCCCGCGGTGCGAGGGCATGGGCTCCGTCTCCGACTTCGACCTCACCGCGCTCTACGACGACAGCAAGTCGCTGGCCGAGGGCGCGCTCACCGTCCCGGGCTACAGCATGGACGGCTGGTACGGCCGGCTCTTCCAGGGCATCGGCCTGGACCTGGACAAGCCGATCGCGAAGTACACGAAGAAGGAGCTGAACACCCTCCTCTACGAGGAGCCCACCAAGATCAAGGTGGAAGGCATCAACCTGACCTACGAGGGCGTGATCCCGAAGGTCCAGAAGACGATGCTCTCCAAGGACATCGACGCCCTGCAGCCGCACGTCCGCCGCTTCGTCGAGCGGGTGATCACCTTCCAGACCTGCCCGGAGTGCGAGGGCACCCGGCTCACCCCGGAGGCCCGGTCGTCCCGCATCAAGGGCAAGAACATCGCCGACCTGTGCGAGATGCAGATCAGCGACCTCGCCGCGTGGGTGCGGAAGCTCGAGCAGCCGTCCGTGGCCCCGCTGCTCACCGGGCTGCAGCACCTGCTGGACTCGTTCACCGAGATCGGGCTGGGCTACCTGTCGCTCGACCGGTCAGCGGGCACGCTGTCCGGCGGTGAGGCGCAGCGGACCAAGATGATCCGGCACCTCGGGTCCTCGCTCACCGACGTCACCTACGTCTTCGACGAGCCGACCGTCGGCCTGCACCCGCACGACATCGAGCGGATGAACGGGCTGCTGCTGCAACTGCGGGACAAGGGCAACACCGTGCTCGTGGTCGAGCACAAGCCCGAGACCATCGCCATCGCCGACCACGTCGTGGACCTGGGGCCCGGTGCGGGGACAGGGGGCGGCGTCGTCTGCTTCGAGGGCACCGTGGAGGAGTTGCGGACCAGCGACACCGTCACCGGCCGGCACTTCGGCTACCGGGCGTCGGTGAAGGACGAGGTGCGGTCGGCCTCCGGGGTCCTGGAGGTGCGCGGCGCGTCGACGCACAACCTGCAGGACGTCGACGTCGATGTCCCGCTCGGCGTCCTGTGCGTCCTCACGGGCGTGGCCGGCTCCGGCAAGAGCTCGCTGGTCACCGGCTCGATCGCCGGCCGCGAGGGCGTGGTGGTGGTCGACCAGGGCGCGATCAAGGGCTCCCGGCGGAGCAACCCGGCGACGTACACCGGGCTGCTGGAGCCGATCCGCAAGGCGTTCGCCAAGGCCAACGGCGTGAAGCCCGCCCTGTTCAGCTCGAACTCCGAGGGCGCCTGCCCGACCTGCAACGGCGCCGGGGTCATCTTCATCGACCTGGGCGTCATGGCCACTGTCGAGTCCCCGTGCGAGGAGTGCGAGGGCCGGCGGTTCCAGGCCTCGGTGCTCGAGTACACGCTCGGCGGCCGGAACATCGCCGAGGTGCTCGCGATGTCGGTCGCCGAGGCCGAGCAGTTCTTCGCCGCCGGTGAGGCCAAGGTGCCGGCCGCGCACACGATCCTCGACCGGCTGGCCGACGTCGGGCTGGGCTACCTGAGCCTCGGCCAGCCGCTGACGACGCTCTCCGGCGGCGAGCGGCAGCGGCTGAAGCTGGCCACCCAGATGGCGGAGAAGGGCAGCGTCTACGTCCTGGACGAGCCGACCACCGGTCTGCACCTGGCCGACGTCGAGAACCTGCTGGGTCTCCTCGACCGTCTCGTCGACTCCGGCCGGTCGGTCATCGTCATCGAGCACCACCAGGCGGTCATGGCGCACGCCGACTGGATCATCGACCTCGGGCCGGGCGCCGGGCGCGACGGTGGCCGGGTGGTCTTCGAGGGCACGCCGGCCGATCTGGTGGCCGACCGGTCCACGCTGACCGGGCAGCACCTGGCGGCCTACGTCGGGCGGTGACCGCGGCGGCACTCCTTCCGCGTGACGGGGCGCGGGCCTACCGTCCCGCCATGAGCTGGATCTCAGACGCCGACGAGAGCTCGTCGGCGGAGGTTGCCGCTGCGTTCGACCGCGACCGGGCAGCCCTGGGGTACGTCGCGAACTACACCAGGACGTTCGCCCGGCGCCCCGCCGTCCTCGAGGCCTGGCGCGGGCTCAACGCCGCCGTCAAGGCGTCCATGGACCCCCGCCGCTACGAGCTGGCCACGCTGGCGGCGGCCCGGCGGCTCGGGTCGAGCTACTGCTGCCTGGCGCACGGGAAGGTCCTGGTCGAGCAGTTCGACGGTGCGCCGGAAGTACGAGCGCTGACCCGCGGCGCCCCCGGCGACCTCGACCCGGTCGACGCCGCCGTCGTCCGGCTGGCTGAGAAGGTCGCCGGGGGAGCGGTGGAGATGAGCGAGCAGGACCTGGCCGAGCTGCGGGGCCTCGGCCTCACCGAGGACGAGGTGCTCGACGTCGTCCTGGCCGCGGCGGCGCGGTGCTTCTTCAGCACCGTGCTGGACGCCACCGGGACGGAGCCCGATGCGGCCTACCGGTCGCTGGATCGGCAGCTCCAGGAGTCGCTGACCGTGGGGCGCCCCATCGCCGGCGCCTGATCGGATCAGGTGCAGGCGAGGGCGTTGTCGGTGAGGGCGGTGGCCAGCTCCTGGGCCATGGCCTCGTGCTTCTGGTACGCCTCGGGGAAGCCGCTGCGCTGCACCGTCTGCGCCACCTCGGTCAGCCGCCCCGTCTCCCAGCCCGGGACCTCGACGAGCCCGTCGTAGAACTTCCCGGCGGCGTAGACGGGGTCCCGCACCTGCGCGGGCGAGCCCCAGCCCTGCGAGGGTCGCTGCTGGAACAGCCCCAGGGAGTCCCGGTCGCCGTAGTCGAGGTTCCGCAGACCGGACTCCTGCTGGGCGGTGGCCAGCGCGATGACGACCGCGCGCTCGGGCAGCCCGCGGTCGCGGGCCACGCGCGCGATCGTGGTCGCGTGCCGCGCCTGCTCCGCGCTCACCGTCACCGTGCCGCCGTCGACGGTGCAGCTGCCCTCGGCGGGGACGTCGTCGGCCGAGCGCGCCCAGGCGACGCCGAGCAGCACCAGAGCGGCGACGATCGCGACGGGCCACCAGTTGTCCTTGCGGCCCCGACGGCCGCCCCCGCGGCGCCCCCGCGTCGACGGCCGTCGGGCGGGACGACGCCGGGCAGGCGCGGCTGCCCGCATCGCGGTCGACGTGGAAGGGGCCATCGCGACCGACCCTAGGTCGCGAAGCTGTGGACTCCCTGGACCGCCACCTGTGACCCGTGCCGGGCCGGAAGCCGCCGCTGCTGCGTCAGTTCGCGTGCAGCTCGGCGTTCAGCGAGCCCCACGTGCGGCCCTGGCGGAGGACCACCTCCAGTGCGCCGCTGACGCTGTTGCGTCGGAACAGCAGACCGTCGCGGCCGGACAGCTCGCGCGCCTTGACCACCGAGCCGTCGGGCAGCGTGATCCGCGAGCCGCCGGTGACGTAGCAGCCGGCCTCGACGATGCAGTCGTTCCCGAGCGAGATACCGATGCCGGCGTTCGCGCCCAGCAGGCAGCCGGTGCCGATCGAGATGACCTCTGTCCCGCCACCGGACAGCGTGCCCATGATCGAGGAGCCGCCGCCGATGTCGCTGTCGGCGCCCACGACGACGCCCTGGCTGATCCGGCCCTCCACCATCGAGGCGCCGAGCGTGCCGGCGTTGAAGTTGACGAAGCCCTCGTGCATGACCGTCGTCCCCTCGGCCAGGTGGGCTCCGAGGCGCACGCGGTCGGCGTCGGCGATCCGGACGCCCGAGGGGATGACGTAGTCGACCATCCGCGGGAACTTGTCCACGCCGAAGACGGTGACGTGGCCGACGGCGGCGCGCAGCCGGTGCGCGTTGAACGTCGCGGCCTCGACCGGTCCGGCGCTGGTCCAGGCCACGTTGGTGAGCAGGCCGAAGGCGCCGGTCAGGTCGGCACTGTTCGGCCTGATCAGCCGGTGCGAGAGCAGGTGCAGTCGCAGCCACACGTCGTAGGTGTCCACCGGCGGGGTGGCGAGGTCGGGGATGACGGTGCGGACGGCGATGATCTCCACCCCGCGCGCCTCGTCGCTGCGCACCAGGCCGCCGTAGTCGGGCCCCAGCTCGCCGGACAGGTCGAGCGCGCCGATCCGGGTGGTGCCGGGCTTCGCGCCCGCGGGCGCGCCGAGGCGAGGTTCGGGGTACCAGGTGTCGAGCACCGTGCCCGAAGGCGTCACGGTGGCGAGGCCGGCGGCGGAAGCGGAGACGGTCGCGGCAGTCACGGGTAGGACGCTACCGCTCAAGGACCCCGCCCCTCTCATGCCTCGCACGCTCGGCACGGGCCTCCGGGCGGGGCCGACGGTGGAGCCTGGCCCTAGGCTCGGCGTCGTGAGTGACCTCCCTCCGCTCGACCTCTCCGCCGACGTCCTCACGCTGACCCGTGCGCTGGTCGACGTCCCGTCGGTCTCCGGGGACGAGAAGCCGCTGGCCGACCTCGTCGAGACGGCGCTGCGCGCCCTCGGCGGCCTGGAGGTGGAGCGGGTGGGCGACGCCGTCCTGGCGCGCACCAATCTCGGCCGCCCGACGCGCGTGGTGCTGGCCGGCCACCTGGACACCGTGCCGATCGCCGACAACGTCCCCAGCCGCATCGAGGGCGACCGGCTGTACGGCTGCGGCACCAGCGACATGAAGTCCGGTGACGCGGTGATGCTGCGGCTCGCCGGGCTCTTCGGCGTCCCGGGCGCCGAACCCGCGCACGACCTGACGTTCGTCTTCTACGACAACGAAGAGGTCGAGGCGGTCAAGAACGGCCTCGGCCGGGTCGCCCGCGAGCGCCGGGGCTGGCTGTACGGGGACCTCGCGATCCTGCTGGAGCCCACCGCCGGCGAGATCGAGGGCGGCTGCCAGGGCACGCTGCGGGCACGGCTGACGACGCCGGGGCACCGCGCGCACAGCGCACGGAGCTGGCTCGGGCGCAACGCGATCCACGGGCTGGCCGGGCCGCTGGCCACGCTGGCCGCCTACGAGGCCCGCGAGGTCGAGATCGACGGCTGCACCTACCGCGAGGGGCTCAACGCCGTCGGCATCTCGGGCGGGGTTGCGGGCAACGTGATCCCGGACGAGGCCGCCCTGCTGGTCAACTTTCGCTACGCACCCGACCGGGACGAGGACGCCGCCGAGGCGCACGTCCGCGAGGTGTTCGCGCACGCCGTCGAGGCCGGCGCGACGCTGGAGATCGTCGACCACTCCGGCGGCGCCCTGCCGGGGCTCTCGGAGCCGGCCGCGGCCGCGTTCGTCGCCGCCGTCGGCCGGCCGCCGAGGGCCAAGCTGGGCTGGACCGACGTCGCCCGCTTCGCCGCCTTCGGCATCCCTGCCCTGAACTACGGGCCCGGCGACCCGACGCTCGCCCACACCCGCGAGGAGCACGTCCTGATCGACCGGCTGCAGCCGGCCGAGGACGCGCTGGTCGCCTACCTGTCCGGGAGCCCCGCATGACCGTCCCGCCCAGCCCGCAGGACGCACCCGGCCCGCAGGACCCCGGCAGGCCGGCGACCGAGCCGGGCGCGCGGCCGAGGCGGCCGGCCCGGCACCGCGGCCCGGTCATGCTGCGCGGCAGCGAGCCGGACCCGAGGACGGCCGGGACGACGACGGACCAGCGGCTGCTCGACCGCCGTGGCCAGACCGACTGGCTGCACACGGACCCGTGGCGCGTGCTGCGCATCCAGAGCGAGTTCGTCGAGGGCTTCGGGCTGCTCGCGGAGCTGCCGCGCGCGGTCAGCGTGTTCGGCAGTGCGCGCACGCCGGCCGACCACCCGCACTACGCGGCAGGGGTGGCCATCGGCGCGGCGCTGGCGCAGGCCGGGTACGCGGTCGTCACGGGCGGTGGCCCGGGCGCGATGGAGGCGGCCAACCGGGGGGCCTGCGAGGCCGGGGGGCTCTCGGTCGGGCTCGGCATCGAGCTGCCGTTCGAGCAGGAGCTCAACGAGTGGGTCGATCTCGGCATCACCTTCCGCTACTTCTTCGTCCGCAAGACGATGTTCGTGAAGTACGCGCAGGCCTTCGTGATCCTCCCCGGCGGCTTCGGCACCCTCGACGAGCTGTTCGAGGCGCTGACCCTGGTGCAGACCCGCAAGGTCACCCGGTTCCCCGTCATCCTGTTCGGCACCGAGTACTGGTCGGGGCTCCTCGACTGGATCCGCACGACCATGGCGGCCACCGGCACGATCAGCCCCGCCGACCTGGAGCTGCTCACCGTCACCGACGACGTCGCCGAGGTGGTCGCCGCGATCCAGGCCTCCGACGCCGGCCGGGCACGCGGGGACGACGGCAGCATGCAGGCCCCGGTCGGCCCCTCCGACGCCTGACGTGTTCGACCTGCTCCTCTTCCTCGTCGGTGTCCTGGTCGTCGCCGCCCTGCTCTTCCTCGGCGCCTCGCTGCTGCTGGGGCGCGGCGAGACCCAGCCCCCGGCCGACCTCGACCGCTCACCGGTGGAGCTGCCGAGCGCCCGGCCGGTGACGGGTGACGACGTGCGGGCGCTGAGGATGACGGTGACCCTGCGGGGCTACCGGATGACCGAGGTGGACTGGCTGCTCGACCAGTTCGCCCGGACGCTCGACGAGCGAGACGCCGAGATCGCCGCGCTGACCAGACGGCTGCATCCGACGCCTCCCGACCACCTGAAGAGCGGGCTGACACCACCCGCGGACGACGACGAGGAGCACCCCCATGCCTGAGCTGGTCGAGCGGATCGACGTCGAGGCATCGCCCGAGCGGGTCTGGGAAGTGCTCACCGACTGGGTCGGGCAGGGCGAGTGGATGGTCGCCACCGACGTGGAGACGGTCGGCGGACCGGCGCAGGGCGTCGGTGGGCGGCTCGCGGCGCGCACCGGCGTGCCCCTGCCCGGCGGCCGGCACCTCGGGCTGCTGGACACCATGGTGATCACGAAGTGGGACCCGCCGCGGCTGGTCGAGGTGCAGCACACCGGCCGGGTCATCCGCGGTCCGGGCATCTTCGAGATCGAGCCCCGCGGGAAGCACGCCACGTTCGTGTGGACCGAGCGCTTCTACCTGCCCTGGGGCTGGTTCGGGGTCGTCCTCACGCCGGGCTGGTACGCCGTCCGGCCGTTCGTGCGGTGGGGCGTGCGCCGTTCGCTGCGCCGCTTCGCGGCCGTCGCGGCCCGGTCCGGGGGAGCCGCTGGCCGGTGAGCCGCCGTGGGTGGGCGCTGTTCCTGGCCATGTCGGTCATCTGGGGCGTCCCGTACTTGCTGATCAAGGTGGCCGTCGACGAGGTGGCGCCGGTCGTCGTGGTCTTCGTGCGCTGCGCGATCGGCGCGGCGCTGCTGCTGCCCTGGACCATCGGCCGCGGAGGTCTGGCACCGGCGCTGCGCGCATGGCGCTGGCTGCTGGTGTTCGCCGCGCTGGAGATGACCGTGCCGTGGCTGCTGCTCTCCTACGCCGAGCAGTCGCTGTCCAGCTCGCTGACCGGACTGCTGGTGGCCGCGGTGCCCTTCGTCGCCGCGCTGGCGGGCCGCCTGGCCGGTGAGGAGGAACGGCTCACCCGCGTGCGGATGGCCGGCATGGGAGTCGGCGTCGTCGGCATCGCCGCGCTGCTCGGGCTGGACCTGACCGGGGCGCAGCTGCTCCCGGTGGTCGCGGTCGCGCTGGTGACGGTCGGCTACGCGACCGCGCCGCTGGTCGTGAGCCGCCGGTTGCCCGAGGTGCCCGGGGTGGCCGCCGCGGCCGTCGCGCTGGCGGTGACCACCGTCGTCTACGCGCCCTTCGCGCTGCCGCAACTGGGCGACGCCGTCGACGCGTCGGGGCAGGCGCTGCTCTCCCTGGCCGCCCTGGGGGTGGTGTGCACCGCGCTGGCGCTCGGGCTGTTCTTCGCGCTGATCCGCGAGGTCGGTCCGCAGCGCGCCCTGGTCATCACGTTCGTCAACCCGGCGGTCGCGGTGCTGCTCGGCGTCCTGCTCCTCGACGAGCCGTTCACCCTGGGCATCGCGCTCGGCCTGCCGCTGGTGCTGGCCGGCTGCGTGCTGGCGACACGGCGCAACGCGGCCGCTCCGTCCGCCCCCGGCACCGAGGCGCTCGACGCCGCTGCCCGCTGACCTGTCGGTGCCCGGGACTACGGTCGCCGACGTGCAGCGCTGCGCCTGGGCCGGGTCGTCCCCCGAGTACGTCGCCTACCACGACGAGGAGTGGGGGACGCCGCTGCACGGCGACGACGCCCTGTTCGAGCGCATGTGCCTCGAGGCGTTCCAGTCCGGGCTGGCCTGGATCACGATCCTGCGCAAGCGGCCGGCGTTCCGCACCGCCTTCGCCGGTTTCTCGATCGACGCCGTGGCGGAGTTCGGCCCCGAGGATGAGGAACGGCTGATGGCCGACGCGGGCATCGTGCGCAACCGCGCGAAGATCGCCGCCGCCGTCCGCAACGCCCGGACCGCGCAGCAGCAGCCGGAGGGGCTCTCGGCGCTGCTGTGGTCCTTCGCGCCGACGGGTCCACGGCCCCGGCCGGCCACGATGGCGGACGTCCCCGCGACCAGCCCCGAGTCGGTGGCGATGGCCAGGGAACTGAAGCGCCGAGGGTTCGTGTTCGTGGGCCCGACGACCGCCTACGCGCTCATGCAGGCGACCGGGATGGTGGACGACCACGTCGCCGACTGCTTCCGCGCGTCACCCTGAAGGGCCCTCGTGTTGGACGACGGAGCCCCATACGGGATCATTGGCGTCGGAGTTCCAGCAGCGACGGACGCCACCCCACCCCCCGCCCCGGCGGGGAGCGGTGTGGCCGGCGAAGGAGGCACGCATGGCGGCCATGAAGCCGCGCACGGGTGAAGGTCCCCTCGAGGTGACCAAGGAAGGCCGCGGCCTGGTCATGCGCGTGCCGCTCGAGGGAGGCGGTCGTCTCGTCGTCGAGTTGTCGCCCGACGAGGCGGCGGCGCTGTCGGAGGCGCTCAAGGGCGCGACCAGCTGACCACCTCCGCCGACCTGCCCCCGGGCAGTGCAGCGCAGGACGACACGGCCCCGGCCGCCGGCGCACAGCCGGTTGCCGGGGCCGCGCCGTTCCCCCGCATCGAGCTCCTGACCGACCTGCCCGTCCTCGGCACCGACGACCTGCTGGCCGTGCCGGTGGGGGAGGGCGGGGCGCTGCCTGCCTGGCTGACCGGGCCGGCGCCGGCCGTCAGCCCGGAACTGCTCACCGGCGCGCTGGCCGACACGGGGAACCGAGGTGCGGCGGGCACCATCACGAACATCCCCGTCGCCGGACGGCGCCCGCGCAGCGTGGTCGCCGTCGGGACGGGCGCCGGCACGGTGCCGGAGCTGCGCCGCTACGTGGCCATCTGCGTGCGGCGGGCCCAGACGTTGGCCGAGCACGGCGCCACCCGGCTGGTCCTGCCGCTGGACGGTGCGGCGGGCCCGGCGGGTGCCGAGGAGGTGCGCGCCGCCGTGGAGGCCGCCGTGCTGGCCGGCTACCGGTTCCACGGCTCGTCCGCGCGGGCACCGCGGCGGCTGGCCGAGGTGGCCGTCGTGGTGGGCACGCCGGGGATGACGCGGGCAGCCGCCGCCGGTGAGGTGACCGCCCGGGCGGTGGCGTGGGCGCGCGACCTGGTGAACACGCCACCGAACGTCGCGGACCCGGAGTGGCTCGCCGAGCAGGTGCGGACCCGGCTGGGCTCGCTCCCGCACGTCTCGGTGACCGTGCTCGGACCCGCGGAGCTGCGGGCCGGCGGCTTCGGTGGGGTCCTCGCGGTGGGCGGTGGCTCGGCGTCCCCGCCGCGGGTCGTCGTCGCCACCTACCGCCCGCCGTCGGCCGGACCGGCGCACCCCGTCCTGGTCGGCAAGGGGATCACCTTCGACACCGGCGGCATCTCGATCAAGACGAACGCCGGTCTGCGCCACATGCACACCGACATGGCCGGTGCGGCCGCCGTGCTCGCAGCCGTCGACGCCGCCGCTCGCCTCGAGCTGCCGGTCGCGGTGACCGCGGTGGTCCCGGCCGCCGAGAACGCCCTCTCCGGTGCTGCCTACCGCCCGGCCGACGTCGTGCGGCACGTCGGCGGGCGCACCACCGAGGTGCGCACCACCGACGCGGAGGGGCGGCTGGTCCTGGCCGACGCACTGGCCTACGCGAGGCTCGAGCTGGGAGCCACCGCCCTGGTCGACGTCGCCACGCTGACCGGCGCGATGAAGCAGGCGCTGGGCACCCGGACCGCCGGGCTGTACGCGACCACCGACGGGCTCGCCGAGGCGTTGGCCACCGCTGCCGCGGTGGTCGGGGAGCCGCTGTGGCGGCTGCCGCTGGACGAGCAGTACCGCGACCTGCTGGACAGCAGCGTCGCCGACGCGAACAACTCACCGGGCAACCCCGGCGGCACGACGGCCGCGCTGTTCCTGCGATTCTTCGCCGGGGAGCTGCCGTGGGCGCACCTGGACATCGCGGGACCGGCACGCGCCGGCTCCGACGACGGCGAGACGGTGAAGGGCGGAACGGGGTTCGGCACCCGCACGCTGCTGCGGTGGCTGGAGGCCGGTGCGCCGGGAGAGGCTGGACCGATGGGAGCGGAGCGATGAGCGAGGACGAGCGGGGCGTCGTGTTCCCGGCGGGCCCGGACGGCCGGCGGAGCACCGCGGCGCTGGGCCGGGCGGTGACCGCCGACGCGCTGCGTCCCGTGGATGCCGCCGGAGCCCTGGCCGCCGAGCGGGAGACCAACTGGCGCGGGGGTTACCTGACCCACTTCCGCCGCCTGGTGGAGGCCGGGCTGCCCTCCGGGGAGGCCGCCCGCACCATCGCCGGGGCGGGACTGGACTCGCTGCACCGGCGCATGCGCGTCGCCGGCCCGGACGGCGAGGCCGGTCTCGACGAGCTCGCCGGGGCGCCCGCCGGCCGCGCGCTGCACACGGTCGAGGTCCGGGGCACCGCGGAGCCCGAACGCGAGCTCTCGCTGCCCTTCCACGGCCGGCGGCTGCGGGGCGACGCGCTGCTCCGGCACCTGGACGACTGGGTGACCGCCGGTGTGGTCGAGCCCTCGTGCGCCGAGGCGGTGCGCACCGTGGCGGCGAACCCCGAGTGGCTCGCGGTGCCGGACAGCACCGTCGTCGTCCTGGGCGCCGGGGCCGAGATGGGTCCGCTGACCGCGCTGCTGCGCTGGGGCGCCCGGGTCGCCGGTGTCGACCTGCCCCGCGCACCGCTGTGGGAGCGCGTGCTCGACACCGCGCGCGGGAGCGCGGGCACCCTGCTCGTGCCCTTCGACGACCCGTCGGCCGACCCGGAACCGGCCCGCGCCGGAGCGGATCTGATCACCGAGGTGCCGGCGGTGGCCGAGTGGGCCGCGACCCTGGCCGGTCGGCCGGTGCTGGGCAACTACGTCTACGCCGACGGGGCGACCAACGTGCGGGTGTCCGCGGCGGTCGACGCCCTCACCGTGCGGCTGGCCGCGGCCCGGCCCGAGCTGGCGCTGGCCTTCCTGGCCACCCCGACCGACGTCTTCGCCGTCCCTGCCGATGCCGTGGCGCAGTCCGTGCGCGCGTACGCCGCCCGTTCCCGCGGGGCGAAGCTGCTCGGACGTCCGTTGCGCACCGTGTCGGGCGGCCGGCTGCTCCAGCGCGCCTACGTGCCCGGTACCGACCCGGGTATCGCCGACAGCCTGGTCGCGCAACAGGGGCCCAACTACGCCCTGGCCAAGCGGCTGCAGCGGTGGCGGGCGACGACGGCGCGCGCGGCCGGGACCACCGTGTCGATGAACGTCGCCCCGCCGACGCGCACCCGGTCGGTGGTGAAGAACCGCGCGCTCGCCGCTGCCTACGCCGGTGCCCACCGGTTCGGCGTCGAGATCTTCGAGCCGGCCACCTCCAACGTGCTCATGGCCGCACTGCTGGTGCACGACCTGCACACCGGCGGCGGACCGCTCCACGACCACCCGTGGCAGGACGAGGCGCACGAGGCGGCGCACGGCGGCCTGTGGCGGGCGGCCTACCAGCCGCGCAGCGCGCTCGGCCTGGCCGCGCTGCTCGGCTACGGCGCGGCCCGCGGCTGAGCCGGTCGGTCGGCGGGGATCAGTCGCCCACGGTCCCGTCGACCGCCTCGCGCAGCAGATCGGCGTGGCCGGCGTGCCGGGCGGTCTCCTCGATCATGTGCAGCAGCACCCAGCGCAGGTCGAAGTACCGCCCGTTGGCGCGCGCCTGTGCCGAGCGCTGGTCGAGGGTGTCGGTCCGGGCGACGACCTGGCGGCTGCGCGCGCAGGCCTCCGCGTAGCGCCGGCGCAGCTCGTCGCCGGGCACGTCTCCCGCGGTGCGGAAGTCGAAGTCGGGATCCGCCGCCCAGTCGACGGCGCCCCACAGCGGGTCGTCGGAGAGCCCGGCGAACCGGACGCGGAACCAGGTGTCCTCGACGTAGGCGAGGTGGTTGAGCAGGCCGCCCAAGGTCAGCGTGGACGGCGGCAGCGGCTGCGCCAGCTGTTCGTCGGTGAGGCCTTCGGCCTTCCGGAGCAGCGTCTCGCGCTGGTAGTCGAGGAAGGAGGTCAGCTGCAGCTGCTCGGCGCCGCAGGACGGGGGGTCGGTGCGCACCCTGTCGACCTTCGCACGGACTCGCGCCCCAGGCGCGGTCAGGCGGGGCCCACCAGCCCGGCGACGATCTCCGCGGACAGCGTCACCAGGGGCAGCCCGCCGCCGGGGTGCGCCGATCCGCCGACCAGGAACAGGCCGGGGACGGGGGAGGCGTTGGCCGGACGGAGGAAGGCCGCCCGCGCCCCGTTGCTCGACGTTCCGTAGATCGAGCCGCCGACGCTGCCGGTGTCCCGTTCGAGGTCGGCCGGGGTGCGCGTCACCCGCACGCGCACCCGGTCGCGCACGTCGAGTCCGCGGTCGGCCATCACCTGCAGCACCCGGTCGGCGTACCGCTCGGCCAGGCCGGGTTCGTCCCAGTCGACACCGCGCCCGGGCTCGTGCCGCGGCGCGTTGACCAGCACGAACCACGACTCGCTGTCCTCGTCGGGCCGCAGTGCCGGGTCGTCCGGCGCGCTGACGTAGACGGTCGGGTCCGCCACCGGCCGCGGGTGCCCGGCGTGCCGGCCGGTGCCGAAGACCGCGTCGAACTCGGCGTCGTAGTCGGCCGGGAAGCGCACCGTGTGGTGCGCCAGGTCGGGGGTGCGGCCGCGGAGCCCCAGCAGCAGCACGAAGCCGGACAGGGACGGCGTCGCCCGCGCCAGGGCCCGACGGGGCGCCGCCGTCGCCCGGGCCGGCACCAGGTCCGCGTAGAGCGCCGCGGCGTCCACGTTCGAGACGACGACGTCGGCCGCGACCACCTCGCCGTCGGCCAGTTCCACGCCCGCCGCCCGGCCACCGGCGACGACGACCCTCCGCACCGCGCAGCCGGTGCGGAGGAGGGCACCCCGCTCGACGGCACGCTCGGCGACCGCGAGCGCGAGCCGGTGCAGGCCGCCGCGCACGTACCAGGAGCCGAACGCCTGCTCGGCGTGCGCGACCGTGGCGAGCACCGCCGGAGCGCGGCGCGGATCGGAGCCGGAGTAGGTGGCGTACCGGTCGAGCAGGGTCCGCAGGTGCGGATGCCGGAGGTAGGCCTCGCCGAGCCCCCGCAGCGACTGCCACGGCGCGATGGTGGCGACGTCCGCCGGGCGGCGGGCGAGCCGGGCCAGCGTGGCGGCACCGGCGAGCGGGGTGCGCAGGAAGGGCCTCTCGCTGATCCGCCACATGTGCTGCGCGCGGGCCATGAGCGCCGACCACTGCTCGCCGGCTCCGGCACCGAGCGCGGCGTCCAGCGCGGCGGGCACGGCGCCGGGCTCACCCGGGAAGGCCAGGTGCGTGCCGTCGGCGAACCGGTACGCCACGGCCGGGTCCACCCGCACGAGGTCCACCGAGTTCTCCAGGGGAGCGCCGGTGGCCGCGAACAGGTCGCGGTAGACCTGCGGGAGCGTGACCAGGCTCGGGCCGGTGTCGAAGGTGTGCCCGTCCACGGTGAGCCGGCCGAGCTTGCCGCCGATCTCCTGGGACCGCTCGAGCACGGTGACCGCGTGCCCCTGTGCGGCCAGTCGTGCGGCCGCGGCCAGACCGCCGAGTCCGGCGCCCACCACCGCCACCCGCGCCACGCGGCCACGGTAACCGGACCGCGGGGGTGGCTCGCCCGTCGGTGGACCGACGTCGTCCTCCTGAGCGGGGCCGGCGGCAGGTGGGCGCGGCCCACGCCGACACGGAGCGGGCCGGTCGACTCAGGCCGGGACGGTGAGCGCCAGCAGTGCCATGTCGTCCGCCTCGTACCGTGAGCCGGCCACCTGGGCCTCGACCGCGGCCTTCACCGCGGTCACGGCCTTCTCGGCATCCGCGCAGTCCCGGCCGGAGAGCAGCCGTGCCAGGCCCTCCTCCCCGAACTGGGAACCGGCGGCGTCCCGCGCCTCGGTGACGCCGTCGGTGTAGAGCAGCAGCGTCGCGCCTGACGTCAGGTCGACGGACGTCGTCTCGAACTGCACGTCTGCGTCGACGCCGAGCGGCCGCCCCGGTGCCCCCACCTCGGTCACCGCGCCGTCGGCCGAGCGCAGCAGGGGCAACGGGTGACCGGCGACGGCGAGGTGCACCCGGTGCCCCGCGGCCGTCGGCTCGAGGACGAGGCAGCAGGCCGTGACGAAGCGCAGCGGGCCGCGGCCCTGCTCGTGCAGCAGGGCGGTGTTGACCGCGCTCAGCATGTCGCCCGGGTTCCCGGCGGCGGCCGCCGCCCGCGCCGTGTGCCGGGTCAGCGCGGTGACCGCCGCGGCCTCGGCGCCGGTGCCGCAGACGTCAGCGATCAGCACCATCCACCGTCCGTCCGGCAGCGGCATGACGTCGTAGGTGTCCCCACCCACCAGCGCCGACCCTCCGCCGGGCCGGTACCGGGCGGCCACCTGGACACCCGGGATCGTGGGCAGGTGCGAGGGGAGCAGGCTCCGCTGCAGGGTGTCGGCGAGGTCCCGGACCTCGGACTCCGCCTCCAGCCGTGCCAGGAACTGGCCGATCTGCCGTCCGGCGTGCGCCAGGACGGCGAGGAGTTCCACCGGGACGTCCCGCTGCTCCCGGGAGAAGAGCTCGCAGACGGCCAGCAGGGTGTCCCCGTGCATGACGGGGAATGCCGCACCGGTGCGCACGGCATCGGCTCGTGCGGCGTCGGCCCGCAGGAAACGGGCGTCGTCCCAGAGGTCCTCGACCACCACGGGGGCCCGGTGCTGCCACGCCAGGCCCGGCAGCCCCTGACCGCGCACGAAGGTCCGCGTGGCCGAGTCGGCCACGAGCGCCGGGATGGCTGCGCCGGGGGCCTCCCAGGTGCGCGAGTGGACCAGGTGACCGCCGCTGCTCTCGGGCTGCCAGAGCGTGGCGGCGTCCCAGTCCAGCTCGGTGCAGAGGGTCGGCAGGAGCTGCTCGAAGGCCACGTCGGAGTCCGCCGCCTCGGTGAGGGCCGCGGTGACTCGCAGCGTGGCCGTCAGGTACCGGCTGACCTGCAGCTGCCGCTCGAGCAGGATGGTGGTGCTGGCGTCACGCAGGACCGCGACGACCACCGCGCTGTCGGGATCTGACCCGGCGGCCGGTTCCAGTCGCGCGAGGGTCAGGTCGATCGGGATCTCCCGGCCACTGGCATGCAGGGCGGGGACCTGGGTCGTCGCGCCCACCAGCTCGCCCTCGCCGGTGAGTCGGAAGCGCCGGAACCCCGAGCCGTGGGAGCCGCGGAAGCGCTCGGGCATGAGCACGGTCAGGGATCGGCCCATCAGGCTCGCCGGGCTGTGCCCGAGGAGGGTGGCGACCGCCGCGTTGACGTAGGCGATCCGCCCCTCCCCGTCGGCGACGACGACGGTGTCGGGCAGCGCCTCGACGAGCGCGCGTGCGGGCAGGGCAGAGCTCAGCATCTGTGCCGACGTCCCCCCCGCAGATCGATCCGTGCGCTGCCAGGATGGCACGCGCTGTCAGGCCCCTGACACGCAGAGTCGACATGTGGCCATGGCGACAAGGACCACTCTGCCCGATCGTCGGCACCCCGGCCGGTCAGAAGGCGTACCGGATGCGCAGCCAGGGTGCATGCAGCTCCACCAGTCGTTGCAGTCGCTGTACCCCGTCCCGCTTGACGTCGTTCCGGTAGCGGACGTTGTCCTGGCCGTTCTGGCTGCGCTTGGGCTGCTGCAGCTCCGGGCGCCAGAGCAGGTCCTCGGCCTTCGGGTGCCAGCCGAGGTTGACCTCGTGCAGATCGCGGTTGTGCGTGAGCAGGATGACCTCCGCGGCGGCCTGCGCCTTGGTGGCGGGCGACAGCTGGTCGTCCAGTCGCTGTAACAGCGCAGCCCAGGCGGACTCCCAGCCGTCGCGCAGCACGACCGGCGAGAGGTTGAGGTGCACCTCGTAGCCCGCCTCGACGAAGTCGTCGACCGCGGCGATGCGCTCGGCCACGGGGCTCGTGCGGACGTCGAGCACGCGCGCGTCGTCCTCCGGCATGACGGAGAACCGGATGCGGGTGCGGCCAGCGGGGTCGAGGTCGAGCAGTTGCCGGTTGACGTACTTCGTCGCGAACGACGCCTTGGCGGTGGGCAGCTCCCGGAACGTGGCGATGAGGTCGGCGACGTTGTCGCTGACGAGCGCGTCGACCGAGCAGTCGCTGTTCTCGCCCAGGTCGTAGACCCAGCTGTCCGGATCGGCCTGGTCGGGCTCGGGCTTGGGGCCCTGCCGGCCGACGTGCCGGCGGAGGTAGCCGGTGATCTGCTCGATGTTGGTGAACACGGTGATCGGATTGGCGTAGCCCTTGCGCCGCGGCACGTAGCAGTAGGCGCACGCCATGGCGCAGCCGTTGGCGGTCGAGGGCGCGATCCAGTTCGCCGACCGCCCGTTGGGCCGCGCGGAGAGCGACTTCTTGACGCCGAGCACGAGCGTCTCGGTCTTGACCCGCACCCAGCGCTCCACGTTGCCCTCGTTGCCGTGCAGGTCGGGGATCTGCCAGTGCGAGGGCACCTCGACCACCTCGGCGCCGGGGAAGCGACCGAGGACCTGACGGCCGCGCGAGCTGTCGAGTGCGGCGGGCTCGGCGTAGATGCGGCGCACCTGCAGCAGGCGGTTCGGTGGTGCGGGGGTCGTCGGCGGCTCGGGGTCGAAGAGCGTCAGCGGCTCGGCCGGTGCCATGCCTGGTGCAGCGTGCGGTGGAGGAGTCGCATTCCGTACGGGTGGACGGCGCGCTGTGCGGTTTCGCACCACCGGCCACGGGCACCCGACCTGGGACGACGTCGCGCCGACGGCGCGCGCGGACGACGAACGGTGGATCCATGAAGGCAGTGACCTGGCACGGACAGCGGGACGTACGTGTCGAGGAGGTGCCCGATCCCTTCGTGCAGGAGCCCACGGACGCGGTCATCCGGGTCACCACGTCGAACATCTGCGGCTCGGACCTGCACCTGTACGAGCCGCTGTCGCCGTTCATGGGCGTGGGCGACATCCTCGGCCACGAGAGCATGGGCCAGGTCGTGGAGGTCGGATCGGCGGTCGGGAACCTGAAGGTGGGGGACCGCGTCTCCATCCCCTTCCAGATCTCCTGCGGGCACTGCTGGATGTGCCAGCAGCAGCTCTACACGCAGTGCGAGACCACCCAGGTGCGCGAGCACGGCACGGGCGCCGCGCTGTTCGGCTTCTCCAAGCTCTACGGCGAGGTCGCCGGCGGCCAGGCGGAGTACCTGCGGGTGCCGCAGGCGCAGTTCACGCACATCCCGCTGCCGGAGGGACCGGCCGACGACCGGTTCGCCTACCTCTCGGACATCCTGCCGACGGCGTGGCAAGGCGTGGACTACGCCGCCGTGCCCGAGGGCGGCACGCTGGTGGTGCTGGGCCTGGGCCCGATCGGTGACTTCGCCTGCCGCATCGCCCAGCACAAGGGCTACCGGGTCATCGGGGTGGACCTGGTCCCCGAGCGCCTCGGGCGGGTGCGCGCCCGCGGCATCGAGGTCGTCGACCTGAACGAGGTCGAGGAGATCGGCGACGCGATCCGCGACATGACCGGCGGCCGCGGACCGGACTCGGTGCTGGACGCCGTCGGCATGGAGGCGCACGGGTCGCCGGCCACGAGCTTCGTCCAGAAGGCGGCCGGTCTGCTCCCGAAGGCGGTGTCCGCGCCGATCATGGAGCACGCCGGCGTCGACCGGCTCAACGCGCTCTACTCGGCGATCGACATCGTCCGTCGCGGCGGCACCATCTCGCTGTCGGGCGTCTACGGCGGCGCGGCCGACCCGATGCCGTTGATGACCATGTTCGACAAGCAGATCCAGCTGCGCATGGGTCAGTGCAACATCAAGCGCTGGGTCCCGGAGATCATGCCGCTGCTCACCGACGCCGATCCGCTCGGCGTCGACACCTTCGCCACGCACCGGGTGCCGCTGTCCGAGGCGCCGGAGATGTACCGCAAGTTCCAGAAGAAGGAGGACGGCGTCGTGAAGGTGCAGCTCAAGCCGGAGCTCTGACGCGGTCGGCTCACCGGCGCAGTGCGACACTGCGCCGGTGAGCAGCACCGTCGACCTCAACGCCGATCTCGGTGAGGGCTTCGGCGTCTGGCGGCTGGGCGACGACGAGGCGCTGCTCGGCGTGGTCACGAGCGCCAACGTCGCGTGCGGCTTCCACGCCGGCGACCCGACGACGATGCGCCGCGTGTGCGCCGGCGCCGCCGCCACGGGCGTGGCCGTCGGGGCACAGGTCTCCTACCGCGACCTCGCCGGCTTCGGCCGCCGGTTCATCGACGTCGAGCCGGCCGAGCTCGCCGACGACGTCCTGTACCAGCTGGCCGCGCTCGACGGCATCGCCCGGGCCGAGGGCACCCGGGTCCGCTACGTCAAGCCGCACGGTGCGCTCTACAACGCAGCCGTGGGTCACGAAGGGCAGGCCCGGGCCGTGGTCGACGCCGTCGTCGCCCACGACCCGGCGCTGCCGGTGCTGGGGCTGCCGGGGTCGGCGCTGCTCCGGGCGGCGGAGGCGGTCGGCCTGCGTCCGTTCGCGGAGGGCTTCGCCGACCGCGGCTACACCGCCGACGGCGGCCTGGTGCCGCGCCGCGAGCCGGGGGCCCTCGTGCACGACCCGGCCGAGGTCGCGGCGCGGGCCGTGCGCATGGCGGTCGAGGGGACCGTGGTGGCCGTGGACGGCAGCACCGTGCCGGCGGCCGTCGCCTCCATCTGCGTGCACGGGGACACCCCCGGTGCGGTCGAGCTGGCCCGTGCGGTGCGGACGGCGCTGGAGCAGGCCGGCGTGGCGCTCACCGCGTTCACCGGCTGACGCCTCAGCTCGGCGCCGGGACCTCCGCCGACTCGGCGTCGCCACCGCCCGGGCGGTAGGCGTAGGCCGCCTCGCGCACCGCCTCGTCGGTCTCCAGTCCGGCGCCGAGCGCGCCGCCCACGGTGGCCAGCGAGCTGATCAGCCAGGCCAGCTCGAGGTGGTCGGTGAACCCGGCGGGGTGGCCCAGGGCCTCGGTGAACAGCGGGTCGACGACGAGCAGCAGGGCACCGACCAGGGCGAGCCCGAACAGCGCGGCGTACAGCGACAGCACGCCGATGACCACGGTGCCCAGCGTCGCCAGGTTGAAGAGGGTCACCTGCTTGCGCGACCGCCTCGACCGGGCCCGCTCCCACAGCTGCGCGCCGACGACCAGGGTGATCGCGGTGGCAGCGACCGAGCCCACGGCGACGGCGGACAGCCGGACCGAGCCGAACACGTCGGCGAGGCGCCAGATGTCGGGGGTGACGAGGGCGAACACCCCGGCGGCGATGGCGGCGGTCAGCGCGCGGGAGAGCCGGATCGCCAGCCGCCACGGCCGGTTGGCCCGCACCATGCCGACCAGCATCGAGAGGTTCCCCGACAGCACCCGCGCGGTGAAGCGCACGCCCTCGGTGGAGTCGGCCGGGTCGACCGCGAGCTGCCGCAGCCGGCGGCTGATCGTCGCGCGGTCGCCCTCGTCGTCCGGCTCGCCGTCCCCGGCCAGCGCCTGGACGAGGCCGACCGTCGTCTGCAGCGCACGCCGCCGCCGGCCCACGGCACCCAGCGCCGGCAGGGAGAGCACCGCGACGCCGTGCACCGGGCTGGCGTGCCCGACCACCGGGCGGCGGGCGCTCTCCAGCGGCACGTCGGTGAGGCACACCGCGAGGTCCCAGTCCTCCCGCAGCAGCCGGTCGCGGGTGGCGGCCACCAGCTCCGCGTCGTCGGCCGGCGGCTGGACCAGCCCGTCCTCGACGGCGCGCACCTGCCAGGCGACCTCGGGGTGCTGCACGGAGAGCTCGGCGGCCAGGTCGTCGCACAGGCCCGCAGCCAGGGCGGCAGCCGCCCCGGGGGCGGCGATCAGCCCGAGCACCAGGACGGGGGCAGGGAGTCCAGATGCCGACGCCGGGCGCACACCCTGCGGCCGGCTCACAGGCGCATGACCTTGTGGCGGTCGGTGCGCCACTCGACGAGCACGATGCTGGCGTCGTCCTGCAGTCTGCCCGCCTGGTGGTCCATGACGCTGCGCATGAGTCGGCGCAGGGTCTCCGGGGGTGGGTCGCCGGCTTCCTCCGCGCGGATGACGAAGTCGGCCAGCCGCTCCTCGCCGAAGAACTGCCCGTCGGGGGATCGGGCCTCGACGACCCCGTCGGTGTAGAGGAGTACGCGGTCGCCGGGCTCGAGTTGAGTCTCGCACTCGATGACCGGCTCGCTCTGCAGTCCCAGGGGGCGCGACGAGGGGCAGACGGGCGGGTGCACCAGTGCGCCCTGGCGGACGACGATCGGGGCGGGGTGACCGGCGTTGACCCAGGTCAACCGGCCGGTGGGCAGATTGATGCGGGCCAGGAGCGCGGTCGCGAACCAGCTCTCGCCGAAGTTCTCGGCGATGATCGTGTTCATCGCGGCTGCTACCTCCGGCAGGTGGCCGCCCGCACGCCGGGCGTGACGGTAGGCGCCGAGCGCGGCGGCGGCGATCAGCGCGGCGCGGAGGCCGTGCCCGACGGCGTCGAGGACGAGCAGGTCGGCGGTCTCTCGGTTGACGGCGTAGTCGAAGGTGTCCCCGCCGATCTCGTAGGCCGGCTCCAGCATTCCGGTGATGACGATCTGGTCGGTGCCGAAGGTGAGTGGCGGCAGGAGTTCCCACTGGATCTCGGCGGCCATGGTCAGCGGACGACGGCGCCGCAGCAACCGCAGCACGTCGCTGTAGAGGTTCCGGGTCACCGACAGCTCCGCGACGATGCTGACGAAGGCCCGTACCTCCTCCTCGTACCGATCGCGCGGATCGTCGGGGAAAGCCAGCTCGATGATCCCGAGGCGTTCTGCGCCGTCGATCAACGGGAGCCACAGCCGGGTCCCTCCGTCGGCCGTCGGCTCGCGGAGGAGCTCCACCCGCCGGAAGACCTGGCCGCGCGTGGACCCGTCGACCGGCAGCGGCTCGCGCACCGGAACGCCGTTCCCCGGCACCGGGAGGAGGAGCTGCTGGCCGTAGTCGGCGAGGTACACGACGGCCTCGCGGGCCCCGAGCAGGGCGGCCTTCTCGGCGATGACCGAGCCGACCTGATCGGCGGGCAGCAGGTGGGAGGCGCGCAGCAGCGATCGCAGGGCCTCACCGTCCGGGGTGGGGAGCTGCTTGCTCATGGAGAGGGAGCCTGTCAGGCCGGACACGCGACGGCGACGGTGGGTCCGGGTCGCTGCTGGTCAGCGGACCGGGCGGCGGCGATCATGGACCGGTGGACAGGGCTGAGCGGTCGATCCGCGTCCTGCCCTGCGGCGACCGCGCACTGCTGGTCGAGGTGGCCGGCCCGGCCGACGTCGAGGCGGTCCGCAGGGCCCTGGAGCAGACCCCGCTGCCCGGTCAGCGGGAGCTGGTGCCGGCCGCGCGCACCGTCCTGGTCGTCCTGGACCGCCCGCCGACGGACCTCGACGCGGCGACGCTGCGCCGGCTCCCGGTGACCGACGCCGGGCCGGCCGCCGGCGCTGCGCTGGTCACCGTCCCGGTCACCTTCGACGGGCCGGACCTGGCGGAGGTCGCCCGGCTCTGGGGCCGGCGCGAGTCCGACGTCGTCGCGGTGCTGACCGGGGTCGAGCTGACCGTGGCGTTCAGCGGGTTCGCGCCCGGGTTCGGCTACCTGACCGGGCTGCCGGAGGACCTGCACGTGCCCCGGCGGGAGACGCCGCGCACGCGGGTGCCGGCCGGCGCGGTGGCGCTGGCCGGCCCGTACGCCGGGATCTACCCGCGCTCCTCGCCCGGGGGCTGGCAGCTGGTCGGCCGCACCGACGCCGTCCTCTTCGACGTCCACCGCGACCCGCCGGCGCTGCTGGTGCCGGGGGCACGCGTCCGGTTCCGCGAGGTGGTCTGACGTGCTGACCGTCCTCGCGACCGGCCCGCTCACGACGGTGCAGGACCAGGGCCGCCCGGGTCACGCCGCCATCGGGGTCACCCGGTCCGGCGCCGCGGACGCGACCGCCGCCGGGCTGGCCAACCGCCTCGTCGGCAACCGGCCGGAGGCGGCGCTGCTGGAGGTCACCGCGGGCGGGCTGCGGATGCGGGCCGCGCGCACCGTGCTGGTGGCCGTGACCGGCGCCCCGTCATCGGTGGAGATCGATGGCCGGCCCGCGCCCTTCGCCGCGCCCACCACGGTGCCCGCCGGATCGGTGCTGGCGCTCGGCTCGCCATGGCGGGGCCTGCGCAGCTACGTGGCGGTGCGCGGCGGCGTCGACGTCCCACCGGTGCTCGGGTCGCGCAGCACCGACACGCTGTCCGGCCTCGGTCCGCCGCCCCTGGCCGCGGGCACGCTGCTGCCGGTCGGCGGCCTCGCGGGCGAGGAGCCGTTCGTGGACGTCGCACCGGTCGGGGCCCCGCCGGAGCGGCCGGTGCTCCGGGTGCTGCCGGGTCCGCGGCGCGACTGGCTGGACGACGCCGCCTGGACCGCGCTCACCACGCAGGACTGGCAGGTCGGGTCCGACAGCGACCGGGTGGGGCTGCGGCTGACCGGTCCGCGGCTGGGCCGCGCCCGGGACGGCGAGCTGCCCAGCGAGGGCCTGGTCCCGGGTGCGCTGCAGGTGCCGCCCGACGGCGCTCCGGTGCTCTTCCTCGCCGACCACCCGGTGACCGGCGGGTACCCGGTCCCGGCCGTCGTCGTCACCGCCGACCTCCCGCTGGCCGCCCAGCTGCGCCCGGGTGACGCCGTCCGGTTCCGGGCTGGACGCTGAACCGGATCCCCGCCCGCTGCCGGGCCCCGGCGCGCGGGGCAGGATGACCACGTGACGCGTGTCGGCCTGGTCCTGGGCGCCGGCGGTGTGGTCGGGCAGGCCTACCACGCCGGTGTCCTGGCCGTGCTCGAGCACGACTTCGGCTTCGACCCCCGATCGGCCGACCTGATCGTCGGCACCTCCGCCGGCTCCATCACCGGGACGCTGCTGCGGCTCGGGGTGCGGGCCGAGGACCTCGCCGCGTGGACCGTGAAGGCCCCGCTCTCCGGCGACGGCGACCTGCTGCGCCAGATCGCCGACACGGAGATTCCCGAGCTGGCGCCGTTCCGCCCGGTGGAGCTGCTGCGCCTGCCCATGCGGCTGCCCGCGGTGGGGATGGTGCAGCGGGCCTTGACCCGGCCGTGGCGGTTCCGGCCGCTGGCGGCCGCCATGGCCCTGGCGGCGCCCGGACGGCGGGACATCACCGAGCAGCTCGCCGCGCTGCGCGAACTGGAGCGGCCGGGCTGGCCCGAGGACCCGCTGTGGATCTGCGCGGTGCACCGGCACGACGGCCGCCGGGTGGTCTTCGGCCGCCCCGGCACTGCCGCTCCGCCGATCCACCTGGCCGTCGCGGCGTCCTGCGCCGTCCCCGGCTACTTCGCACCGGTGGAGATCAACGGGCACACGTACGTCGACGGCGGCGCGCACTCGCCGACGAACGCGGCGCTGCTGCGCGGCGGCGGGTTCGACCTGGCCATCGTCGTCGCACCCATGAGCGGACCCGCTGGGCGCTCGCTCAGCGTCTACGCGGCGGCCCGGAGGCACTCCGCCCGGCTGCTGCGCCAGGAGGTGCGGGCGCTCGAGGCGGCGGGCATCCCCACCGTGGTCTTCACGCCGGGCGCTGCCGAGCAGGAAGTGATGGGCGACGACATGATGGCGCGGCACCGCCTGGACGAGGTGATCCAGCAGTCCTTCCTGGCGGCCGGGGCACATGCCTCACGGCCCGAGGTCGGCGAGCTCATCCGCAGCGCGTCGGCCGGTGGCTAGCGCCTCAGCGGACCGGCAGCACGGCGAGGCCGTCGGGACCGGTCACCACCTGGGCGCGGGCGCCGTAGTGCTCGGCCAGCGCCGCGGGGGTGAGGACGTCGGCCGGGGTGCCCTCCGCGACCACGCGGCCGCGCGCGAGCAGGGTGAGCCGGTCGGCGTACTGGCCGGCCAGCGTGAGGTCGTGCAGCGTGCTGACGACGGTCAGCCCGTCCTGGCGGCGCAGGCGGTCGAGCAGGTCGAGCACCTGCTGCGCGTGGCCGAGGTCGAGCGCCGCCGTGGGCTCGTCGAGGAACAGCACCCTCGGCCGCTGCGCGAGCGCCCGGGCCAGGACGGCCCGCTGTTGCTCCCCGCCGGACAGCGTCACCAGGAGCCGGTCGGCCAGCGGCTCGAGGTCCAGGCGCTGCAGCACGTCGGCGACGACCTCGCGGTCGTGCCGGCGGGGCGCGGCCAGCAGCGGCCGGTGCGGGGTGCGGCCCAGGGTGACGTACTCCAGCGTGCTGATGCCCTCGGGCAGCACCGGCAGCTGCGGGGCGTACGCCAGCAGCCGGGCGCGGTCGCGCCGCGGCATGCCGGTGGTGGGGACGCCGTCGATGCGGACGTGCCCCTCGTGGCTCTGCAGGCCGAGCACCGAGCGCAGCAGGGTCGACTTGCCCGAGCCGTTCGGTCCGATGACGGCCAGCCACCCGCCGGGCTCGACGGTGAAGCGCACCGAGTCCAGGACCCGGGTGCGGCCGTAGGCGGCGCTCAGGCCCACGACCTCGACCCGGGCGCCTCGCACGAAGGACTCCGGCGCGGCCGGCTCCGGCGCGGTCACCGGCGCCGCGCCCCGGCCCAGAGGAGGGCGGCGAAGAAGGGCGCGCCGATGAAGGCGGTGACCACGCCGATCGGCAGCTCGGCCGGCGCCAGGATCACGCGGGCGATCAGGTCGGCGACCACCAGGAAGGCTCCGCCGACCAGCAGCGACAGCGGCAGCACGCGGGTGTAGGAACCCCCGGCCAGCCGGCGCACGATGTGCGGCACGACCAGACCGACGAAGCCGATGAGTCCGCTGACGGCCACGGCGGAGGCGGTGGCGAGGGAGGCGGCCAGGATGACCAGCAGGCGCAGCCGGCCCGGGTGCACGCCCAGCGAGGCCGCCTCGTCGTCCCCGACGGCGAGGACGTCCAGCGCCCGGCCGCAGCAGAGCAGGACGGCGCAGGCGACGCCCAGGTAGGGGAGGACCAGCACGACGTCGGACCACTGCGAGCTGCCGAGCTGGCCGATCATCCAGCCGTAGATCTGGCGGAGGTCGTCGGTGTTCTGCTGCTGCACGAGGTTCTGCGCCGCGGCCAGGAAGGCGGCCACCGCGATGCCGGCCAGCAGCAGCGTGGGGCTGTGCGCGCCACCTGCGACGCTGCCCAGGCCCAGGGCGCAGAAGACGCCGAACAGGGCGCCGGCGAACGCGGCGAGCGGGACGATGCCCACGGGCCCCAGCGACTGCACGGGGGAGTAGGCGATGGTGAGGGTGGCCCCGAGGCCTGCGCCGGCGGCCGCGCCCAGGAGGTAGGGGTCGGCGAGCGGGTTGCGGAACACGCCCTGGTAGGCCGCACCGGAGACGGCCAGCGCCGCGCCGACCAGGACGGCGAGGACCACCCGCGGCAGGCGCAGCTGCAGCAGCACCGCGGCCTGCGTGCCCTCGAGCCCGCCCGGCACGTCCACGCCGAAGGGGCCCAGCGCCCGGTCGGCCAGGGTGAGCACCACCCCGCCGGGGGGCAGGGGGACCGCGCCCACCCAGGTCCCGGCGAGCACGGACACCGCCAGCGCGAGGCCGGCGGCACCGGTCACCACGGCGGTGGACCGCCGGGGACGCACCGCACCCGGCCCGGCCGTGTTGCGGCCGGGCCGGGTGCGGGAGGTGGTGGCGGTCACGGGGGGAGGTCCTCAGCCCTGCAGGGCCTCGGCGACGGTCTCGGCGAAGTCCGCGATGCGCGGGCCCCAACGCGACGCGACGTCGTCGTCGGCCTCGACGACGCGGCCGTCGACCACGGCCGGGAGGGCGTCGAAGGCCGGCCGCTGGGCGACGGTGGCCGCGCTCTGCTCGCAGCACTTGGTGTCGGCGAGCACGATCAGGTCGGGTGCCTGCTCGACGACGAACTCGGCGGACAGCTGCGGATAGCCACCGCTCGGGTCAGGGGCGCTGTCGGCGATGTTCTCCAGCCCGAACAGGCTGTAGATGCTGCCGATGAAGGTGGAGCTGTCGGCGGAGTAGAGCTCCGGGCCGAGCTCGTGGAACACCTTCTGCCCGGCGGCGTCGGCGGACACCGAGTCGACGGCGGCCCGGATCCGGTCCTGCACGTCGGCCACGACGTCGGCGGCCTCGTCGGCGTGCCCGGTCGCCTCGCCCAGCAGCTCCATCTGGGCGTACGCCTCGTCCAGGTCCTCCGCGGACCCGAGCAGCAGCACCGGGACGTCGAGGGCCTCCAGCGAGTCGACGATCCCGTTCTGGTCGTCGCTGAGCACCACGAGGTCCGGTTCGTAGGCCACGATCGCCTCGGCGTTCGGGGTGAACGCGGACAGGTCGGTGATCGGCGCGTCGGCCGGGTAGTTGGAGTTGTCGTCCACCGCCTCGACCTGGTCACCGGCGCCGATGGCGAACAGCGTCTCGGTGGCCGTGGGGGACATGGAGACGATCGCGGCGGGCTGCTCCTCGATGGTCACCTCGCCGTTGTCGGCGGTGAGGGTCACCGGGAAGTCGGTCGCCGCGGAGGACGCCGCGGCGCCGTCGTCGTCACCGTCGGAGGAGTCGCCGCAGGCGGGGAGGGCCAGCAGCAGCGCCGTGAGCGCCGGCAGGGCGACGCGGGACCGCCGGCGGGCGCGCGACGTCGACCGCGCCGCGCGGGCAAGGGAACCGGACAAGGGGAGGGCCTCCAGCGGAGGCGGCGAGGGTCGGCTCCGAGCTGACCCGACGCCCGATGCGCGACCCCAGCCGCGAGGGTCGGTTGCATGGCGCAGAGCAGGCGATCTGGCTCGGCACCCTCTGCTCCAGGAGCGGGGGCCTCACAGTTGCGGGACAGCGCCGGGTTCGCACCGGACTTCGCTGCTGCTGCGCCACCGGCGCACGGGCCGGCGACCGAACGGTACCAGCGGGGCCGCTACGCCCGCCCCGACAGGACGGCGGTGTAGACGTCGACGGTCTGCCGGGCGATCGCCGGCCAGCCGAACTCGGCGAGCACCCGCTCGCGGCCGGCCGCGCCCATCCGCGCCGCCCGGTCCGGATCACGCAGCAGCTCGGTCATCCGGGCCGCGAGGCCGGCGGCGAACCCGTCGGGGTCCTCCGGGTCGTAGGGCACCAGCAGCCCGGTGCGGCCGTCGTCGACCACCTCCGGGATGCCGCCCACGGCACTGGCGACGACGGCGGTGCCGCAGGCCGCGGCCTCCAGGTTCACGATGCCCAGCGGCTCGTAGACCGAGGGGACGACGAAGACGGTGGCCCCGGTGATCAGGGGGACCAACTGCTCGCGCGGGAGCATCGCCTCGATCCAGACCACGCCCTCGCGCCGCGCCTGGAGCGCGGCGACGGCGTCGGCGACCTGCTGGTGCTCGGCCGGGGTGTCGGCGGCGCCGGCGCACAGCACCAGCCCCACGTCGGCCGGGAGCTGCTCGGCCGCGGCCAGCAGGTGGACCAGCCCCTTCTGCCGCGTGATGCGCCCGACGAACAGGGCGTAGGGGCGGTCGGGGTCCACGCCGAGGGCGCGCACGGTGTCCGGTGCCTCGACCGGGCGGTAGGCCTCGGCGTCCACGCCGTTGCCGACGACGTGCACGCGGGCCGGGTCGAGCTCGGGGTAGGCGTCCAGGACGTCGGTGCGCATGCCGTGGCTCACCGCGATCACCGCGTCGGCCGCCAGGTAGGCGGTGCGCTCGGCCCACGACGAGAGCCGGTAGCCGCCGCCGAGCTGCTCGGCCTTCCACGGGCGGCGGGGCTCCAGCGAGTGCGCCGTGATCACGTGCGGGGCGCCGTGCACCAGGGCGGCCAGCAGGCCTGCGGTGTTGGCGTACCAGGTGTGGCTGTGCACCAGGTCGGCGTCGCCCAGTGCCGCGGCGATCTGCACGTCGACGCCGAGGGCCTGCAGTGCGCCGTTGGCCTCGCGCAGCCCCTCGGGGACGGCGTGCGCGGTGGCGTCGTCCCGCGGGCTGCCGAAGCAGTGGACGTCGACGTCGAGCTCTCCGCCGGCGGTCCCGGCAGGGAGTCCCCGGAGCGCGGCCACGAGGTGCTCGACGTGGACGCCGGCACCGCCGTAGACGTCCGGCGGCCACTCACGGGTCACGATGCCGATGCGCACCCGATCACCGTAAGGGTTGAAGGACCACCCTTCCCCCCACGCCTCGCAAGCTCGCCGTGGGCCCCTGAAGGGTGGCCTCGTGGCCTCTGGGCGAGTCAATGTGCTGCACAGCGGTTACGTTTCCGGCATGCGTGGCGGTCCTCGGGTGCTCGGCATCGTCCTGGCGGGCGGTGAGGGAAAGCGGTTGTCGCCGCTGACCCAGGACCGTGCCAAGCCGGCGGTGCCCTTCGGCGGGAACTACCGCCTCATCGACTTCGTGCTCTCCAACCTGGTGAACGGGGACATCCGGCAGATCGCCGTCCTCACCCAGTACAAGAGCCACAGCCTCGACCGGCACATCACCACGACTTGGCGGATGTCGCAGCTGCTCGGCGGCTACATCACGCCGGTGCCGGCGCAGCAGCGCCTCGGGCCGCGCTGGTACACCGGCAGCGCCGACGCGATCTTCCAGAGCCTGAACCTCATCTACGACGAGCGCCCCGATATCGTGGTCGTCTTCGGTGCCGACCACGTGTACCGCATGGACCCGCGCCAGATGATCGACCAGCACCTGCAGACCGGTGCCGGCGTGACCATCGCGGGGCTGCGGGTGCCGCGTCGCGAGGCGACCGAGTTCGGCGTGATCGACTCCGACGCCGGCGGCAAGGTCCTCGGCTTCCTGGAGAAGCCGGCCGACCCGCCCGGTCTGCCGGACTCGCCCGAGGAGAGCTTCGCCTCGATGGGCAACTACGTCTTCACCACCGACGCGCTGCTCGAGGCGCTGCGCACCGACGCGGCCGACGAGAGCTCCGCGCACGACATGGGTGGCTCGATCATGCCGATGCTCGCCGCGGCGGGGGAGGCGTGGGTCTACGACTTCTCGACCAACGTCGTCCCCGGCGCGACCGAGCGCGACCACGGCTACTGGCGGGACGTCGGAACGATCGACTCCTACTACGACTCGCACATGGACCTGGTCTCGGTCACCCCGGTCTTCAACCTCTACAACGACCGCTGGCCGATCTACACGCTGCCGCCCCAGCTGCCCCCGGCGAAGTTCGTGCTGGGTGGCCGCGCGGAGGAGTCGATGGTCAGCGCCGGAGCGATCATCGGCGGTGGCGCGGTGCACGGCTCCGTCATCTCGCCCGGGGTCCGGGTCGAGCGGGGCGCCCGCGTGGAGGGCAGCGTCGTCATGAACGGCGTCGTCATCGGCGAGGGGGCGATCGTCCGCCGGGCGATCCTGGACAAGAACGTCGTCGTCCCGCCCGGTGCCCGCATCGGCGTGGACACGGAGCTCGACCGCGAGCGCTACCACGTGAGCGCCGGCGGAGTGACCGTGCTGGGCAAGGGCGCCCGCGCGCTGCTGTAGTCCGGAGATGACGGAGCCGCTGATCGTCACCCTCCTGCTGGAGGAGGCGGCGCAGCAGCGGTTCGACCGGTTGCGGGAGCAGCACTTCCCACCCGAGCGCAACGTCCTCGCCGCGCACGTGACGCTGTTCCACGCGCTCCCGGGGGAGCAGCTCGACGCCGTCCGCGCGGACTTGGCGCAGGCCGCCGACCGCCCGGCGTTCGACGTCGCGGTCACCGGCGTGCGCTTCCTCGGCCGGGGGGTCGCCTACGCGCTGTCCTCGCCCGAGGTCGGCGCGCTGCGGGCCGGACTGGTCTCGGCGTGGCAACCGTGGCTCACGCCGCAGGACCGGCAGAAGCACGCCCCGCACGTGACCGTGCAGAACAAGGTGGCGCCCGCGGTCGCCCGGGCGCTGCACGAGCGGCTGCTCGCGGAGTTCGTGGCGTACGACGTCCGCGCCTGCGGCCTGGGGTTGTGGCGGTACCTCGGCGGCCCCTGGGAACAGGTGGACGAGTTCGCCTTCGGCCCGGCCTAGCCGCTCCTGGTCGCGACCAGCAGGCCGTCACCGATCGGGAGGACGGCCGACACCAGGCCCTCGTCCTCGCGGATCGCGCGGGCGATCTCGCGCCAGGCCACCGTCTGCGGATCGCGGACGGTGCGGTCGGCGATGCGGCCACCGGCCAGCAGGCCGTGCAGCGCCACCGTGCCTCCGACGCGCACCAGGTCGAGCACCCCGTCCAGCTGGGCGGCGTACTCGCGCGGCGGTCCGGCGCAGACCACCATGTCGTAGGCGCCGGAGGAGAGCCGGGGGAGCACCTCGGCGGGCGTGCCGAAGATCAGCCGGGTCCGGCCCGGGGGGACGCCGGCGCCGGAGAAGGCGGCGCGGGCCGCCCGCAGCTGCTCGGGATCGCCGTCCAGCGCGGTGAGGACGCCGTCGGCGCGCATCCCGCGCAGCAGCCACAGGCCGGACAGCCCGCCGCCGCTGCCGATGGAAACCACCGCGCGCGCTCCCACGCTCGAGGCGAGGACGGCCAGGGTGGCACCCACCGAGGGCTCGACGGGCGGGGGCCCGGGCAGCCGGACGGCACGCTCGCGCGCGGCGGCCATCTCCTCGGACTCGCCGACGAAGCGGTCGGCCCAGGCGGCGCCCCCCGGACCGCTCCCCGGCGGCGGTGGGTGGGCGCTCATCACCGGCCGAGGGTAGTGGCCGCCGCCACCTCGCGGACGCGTCCGGACGCCCGCGCCGTGACCGAGCTGTGAGTTCACTGGGAAGGGTGTGCTGCGGGAACACCGCGCGCGCGGCCGTCCGTTGGACCTGACGTGCGCCTCCAGCGACCCCTGTCCGAGCGATCCTCCGACGTCGAACCGGTCGCGACGGCGCCCGTCGGCGATACTGGTGCCGTGTCCGAGCCCGTGCGACCCGAGATCGAGGGCTGGGTCGCGCCCACCTGGGAGCAGGTCGTGCGCGAGCACTCGGCCCGCGTGTACCGGCTGGCCTACCGGCTCTCGGGCAACCCGCAGGACGCCGAGGACCTGACCCAGGAGACGTTCGTCCGGGTCTTCCGCTCCCTCGCCGACTTCTCGCCCGGCACCTTCGAGGGCTGGCTGCACCGCATCACCACCAACCTCTTTCTCGACATGGTGCGGCGCCGGCAGCGGATCCGGTTCGACGCGCTCCCCGAGGACACCGAGCGCCTGCCCGGTCGCGCGCCGAGCCCCGAGCAGGTCTACGCCGACACGCACCTGGACCCGCAGATCCAGGCGGCGCTCGACGCGCTGTCCCCGGAGTTCCGCGTCGCCGTCGTCCTCTGCGACATCGAGGGCCTCACCTACGAGGAGATCGCGGCGACGCTGGGCATCAAGCTCGGCACCGTGCGCAGCCGCATCCACCGCGGACGCGTGCAGCTCCGGCAGGCGCTGGCACACCTGGCCCCGGGCCGGGTGACCACCGAGGACGACGTGATCCTGGGAGGGGGCGGGACGCGATGAGCATGCCCGAGAGCCACCTGGCGCAGGAGGCGATCGCGGCCCTCGTCGACGGCGAGCTGACCGCCGGCCCCGCCGCACGCGCCGCCCGCCACCTGGCCGGCTGCATGGAGTGCCGCATGGCGGTGCAGGCGCAGCGCGAGGCCAAGGAGGCCCTGCACGGCTCGCAGGAGGTGGCCGTGCCCGGTGACCTGATGTCGCGGCTGTGCGCCATCCCCTTCACCGCCGACGTCCCCGGTGCCGGCGGTGGCCCGATGTCGCTGGGCTCGGACGCCGCCCGGCTCACCGTGCGCGACGGCGCAGGCGCCTGGGAGGTCGACCTGTCCCCGCAGGACCGCCCGCACCGGCCCGACCACGCGCGGTGGCTGCGCCGCGGGCTCGTCGGCACGCTCGCCGGCCTCGGCGCCGGCGTCACCGCGCTCGCCCTGAACCTGCCCCCCGACGCCCCCGCGGCGC
This sequence comes from Blastococcus aurantiacus, assembly GCF_900102425.1. GTDB lineage: Bacteria > Actinomycetota > Actinomycetes > Mycobacteriales > Geodermatophilaceae > Blastococcus > Blastococcus aurantiacus. Next base: position 278,473 of record NZ_FNBT01000002.1, on the reverse strand, counting down.
CTGGCACGGCCGCGGACTCCGGCGTCCGCCAGCACACCGAGGTCGTCCCGCCGGTCGTCCGCACGCTGGACATCGGGACGACGACGCCGCTCGACGGGCAGGGCGGCACACCCTGACCACGTCCGACGACCGGGGCACCCCGCCGCGGGAGGCCGACCTCCCGGAGGACCGGGCCTTCGTCCGCCCGTCCGGGCAGGACGGGCCCTTCGGCGAGGTGCCCGACCGCCTGCAGCCGCGCCGGGTCCCCGCTCCGGAACCGGGCGCCGGCCACCAGGCAGCCTTCGGTCGTCCGGCGAGCGTGCCCGGGAGCTTCGCCGAGGACCGTCCCCGGCCGCCGGCCCGTCCCACCCCTCCGCCGCCCCCCGAGGCGGTGCTGCGCGCCTTCGCGCCGGCCGCTCCGGGGCAGCGGGGCCTGCAGGAGCCGCCGTCCGGCCGTCCGGGACGGCGTCGCACCGCGACCGGCCCGTGGTGGAAGGCCGACGCCCGCAGCGACCCGTGGCGTGACCCCTACGCCCCGGCCGGGCTCGGCGCCCCCGCGGTCTACCCGCCGTCACCCGAGGAGCAGTCCGGCCCGATCGTCGTCGACGACCGGGGCCGCACGAAGGTCCGGCTGCGCGATCTCTCGGTCCGGCTCTCCGCGCTGGTGCTGCTCGCCGTGCTCCTCGTCGGGGCCATCGGCGGCGGCGTCGGCTGGTGGCTCACCCGCGCCACACCGGAATCGCCGCTGCTCTCGCCCGGCACGACGCTGACCCAGGTCGACCCCGGCATCACCCGTGAGCCGGGCTCGGTCTCCGCGATCGCCGCGGAGGTGATGCCCGCGGTGGTCTCCATCGAGGTGCGCGTCGGCGAGGCCGGCGCGACCGGCTCCGGCGTGGTGATCGACGGCGACGACGGCTACATCGTCACCAACAATCACGTCGTCTCCGGCGCGGACGGCGTCGACGGCGCCGAGATCCGCGCGGTGTTCTCCGACGGCAGCGGCTCGGACGCCCGCATCGTCGGCCGCGACCCGGCCAGCGACCTCGCCGTCATCAAGGTCGAGAAGCCCGAGCTGGTCACCGCGACGCTGGGGGAGTCCGACAACGTCGCCGTCGGCGACCCGGTGGTGGCCATCGGCTCGCCGCTGGGCCTGGCCGGCACGGTCACCAGCGGCATCGTCAGCGCGCTCGAGCGGCCGGTGCGCCTGGCCGGCGAGGGCAGCGACACCAACGCCGTCATCAGCGCGGTGCAGACCGATGCGCCGATCAACCCGGGCAATTCCGGCGGCGCGCTGGTCGACGCCACCGGCGCGCTGGTGGGCATCAACACCGCGATCGCCTCGCTCGGCGGCAACGGCACCAGCGGGGGGTCCATCGGCCTGGGCTTCGCCATCCCGATCGACACCGTGCGCGACATCGCCGAGCAGCTGATCTCCACGGGCAGCGCGGTGCACTCGTCGCTCGGGGTCAACGCCCGCTCGGTCACCGACGGCACCCGCGACGGCGCCCTGGTGCTCAACGTCGAGCCGGGCAGCGCTGCCGCCGCCGCCGGCATCCGGGAGCGCGACGTGATCATCGAGGTCGCCGGTGACCGGGTCGGCAGCTCCGAGGAGCTCGTCGTCGCCGTCGACCGGTTCGCTCCGGGCGAGGAGATCACCATCGAGGTCGTGCGCGGTGGCGAGTCCCAGGAGCTCCGGGCGACTCTCGACGCCGCCTAGCGGACGCGAGCCGTCCACCTCCCGGACTCCGGGGGGTTCGCTGGACGGCGCCACCTAGGCTGGGAGCCCGGAGAGAGGGGGCGGCGCGTGTTCGACTCGATCGGCTGGGGCGAGATCATCGTCCTGGCGCTCGCGGCGCTGTTCATCTTCGGTCCCGAGCGCCTCCCGCACCTGGCCAAGGACGCCGCGGCCGGGCTGAAGAAGGTCCGCTCCGCGATCACCGGCGTCCGCGCTCAGGTCAACGAGACCCTGGGCGACGACCTGCCGGAGCTGCGCGACCTCGACCTGCGCAGGTACCACCCGAAGACGTTCATCCGCAGCCAGCTCTTCGAGGACGACGAGCCGGGCGCCGGCCACTCCGGGAGCACGGCAGCCTCGATGGCCGCGGCGGCCCCGATGGCCGCCCGCCCGCGGGACCGCGCGGTCCCGCCCCCGTTCGACCCCGACGCCACCTAGGCCCGGGCCCCCGAGATCAGCACGCGCTCAGGGTTGCCCTGAGGACCGCATCGACCGCCGTCACGGGGTGGTGATCTCCGGCGTGCTCACGAGCGCTGGGCTCGGGCGGCGTCCTGCTCCGCGGCGGCCTTCAGGCGCTGCAGCGTGCCGACGATGCCCTCGCGGTTGCGCTCGGGGAACTTGGCCGCGCGGACCACGGTGTCGGTGACCCGGTCGGCGCGCGAGGCGTCGAAGGTCTCGGTGACCGTCGTCCCGCCGTCGGCGGTGGGCGCGAGCTCGTAGCGCCAGCGGTTGGCGGTGAAGTGGCGCCAGGCGATCCGCCGGGCCGGCTCGAACTCGACCACCCGGTTGCGGATGACGTAGGGGACGCCGAACAGCTTCATCCGCACGGTGAACGTCTGCCCGGTCGCGGTGAGCCGCTCGGGTGCGCTGATCACCGAGCCGACCGAACCGGACCCGTCGATGCGCGAGTGCTGGCGGGGGTCGGCCAGGATCGCGAAGACGACCTCCGGCGGGGCGTCGACGGTGATGCTCTCGGAGATCAGCTTCTCGGTCACGCCCCGAACGTACGTCTGGGGTGTTCCTCGTGCTCGGGAGGTCCTGCAGGACCCCGGGACCGGGAGGAACACCCCAGAAGAGGCGGAGCTGGTGTCAGCGCTTGACCGGCGTGAGGCCGAGCGACATGCCGGACAGGCCGCGCTGGCGGCTGGCCAGCCCGTCGGCGATCTTGGTGAGCGCCTGGGCGGCCGGGGAGTCCGGCTCGGTCAGCACGATCGGGGCGCCGGCGTCGCCGCACTCCCGCAGGCGCGTGTCGAGCGGGATCTGCCCCAGCACCGGCACGCGGGCACCGAGGGTCTTGGTGAGGGCGTCGGACACGGCCTCGCCGCCACCGGAGCCGAAGATCTCCATGCGGGAGCCGTCGGGCAGCTCCAGCCACGACATGTTCTCGATGACGCCGACCACCTGCTGGTGGGTCTGGGTCGCGATCGCACCGGCCCGCTCGGCCACCTCGGCGGCGGCCAGCTGCGGCGTGGTCACGATGAGGATCTCGGCGTTCGGCAGCAGCTGGGCGATCGAGATGGCGACGTCGCCGGTGCCCGGGGGCAGGTCCAGCAGCAGGACGTCGAGGTCGCCCCACCACACGTCGGCGAGGAACTGCTGCAGCGCGCGGTGCAGCATCGGCCCGCGCCACACGACCGGGGTGTTGCCCGGGGTGAACATGCCGATCGAGATGAGCTTCACCCCGAGGGCCTGCGGCGGCATGATCATGCTGTCGACCTGGGTCGGCTTCTCCTCGGTGCCCAGCATGCGCGGCACCGAGTGGCCGTAGATGTCGGCGTCCACGACGCCGACGGCCAGGCCGCGCTTGGCCAGCGCGGCGGCCAGGTTGACCGTGACCGAGGACTTGCCGACGCCGCCCTTGCCCGAGGCGACCGCGTAGACACGGGTCAGCGAGCCTGGCTGGGCGAAGGGGATGACCGGGTCGGCGACGTCGGTGCCGCGGACGGTCTTGCGCAGCTCGGCGCGCTGCGCGTCGTCCATCACGTCCAGGACGACCTGAACCCCGGTCACGCCCGCGACGGCGCCGACGGCCTGCGTCACGCGGTTGGTGATCGTCTCGCGCATCGGGCAGCCGGCGACGGTGAGGTAGACCTCGACGCGCACGGAACCGTCCGCGGCGATCTGGACGTCCTTGACCATGCCCAGCTCGGTGAGCGGACGGTTGATCTCGGGGTCCTGGACGGTGGCCAGAGCGGCGGTGATGGCGTCGAGCGCCGGCGTGCCGGTCAGGGTGTCGGACATCGGTGCGTCTGTCTCCTTCGACGGGGGACCCGTCCGGCCGCAGGCCTTCGCGCTACCTGCGCACACGGGTCGCAGCCACTGTACGGCGGGCCCGGTGGGCGACCGCCGGTCGCGGGGGTGATCTGCTGCGCAGCTGCTGCCATGCTCCTGCGCGTGACCGTTCCCGACGACGCCCCGTCCACCGCGGACCCCGCCGCCGAGCGCATCGAGGCGACGCGCGTCATCCCGGCCGCCCCGCACGAGGTCTTCGCGGTGCTGTGCGATCCGCAGGGTCACGTGGACATCGACGCCTCGGGGATGCTCATGGACGCCGAGGGCGAGCCGGTCGCGGCCGTCGGCGACCGGTTCCTCGTGCACATGGACCGCGAGGCGCTGGGCGACCTGCCGATGGGCGAGTACGACGTCGAGGTGGTCATCACCGCCTTCGAGCCGGACCGGGAGATCGCCTGGACCATCGAGGGCACCATCAGGCCGCCGCTCCAGCACGTGTACGGCTACCGCCTGGAGCCGGCCGACGGCGGGACCCGGGTCACCTCGTACTGCGACTGGTCGAACCTGCGCGAGGACTACCGGCCCTTCCTCACCCTCCCGATCGTCCCGGAGAGCGCACTCAAGGGAACGCTGGGCATCCTCGACCGCACCGTGCGGCGGCGGTCGCGCGCCGGGTCGGGCGCCGAACGGGGCGACGCCTAACCTCTGCGGACGTGTCCGACCCCGCCCGTTCCCGCACGCTCCGCGACGCCATCGGGCTCGGCATCGCCGTCGGTTTCTACGGCATCGCCTTCGGGGCCGCAGCCGAGGGCGCCGGGCTCGACGCCTGGCAGGCCATGACCCTGTCGGCGCTGATGTTCTCCGGCGCCTCGCAGTTCGCCCTGATCGGCGTCCTCGGTGCCGGGGGGAGCGCGCCGGCCGCCATCGGCAGCGCCCTGCTGCTCGGCGTCCGCAACACCGTGTACGGGGTTCGGATGGCGCCGCTCCTGGCGCCCCGGAGCGCGCTGGGCCGGGCCGGCGCCGCCCACTGGGTGATCGACGAGACCACCGCGATGGCCGTGGCCGCGCCCGACCGCGAGCTCGGGCGGCTGGCCTTCTGGGCCACCGGGGCGACGATCTACCTCGGCTGGAACGCCATGACCCTGGTCGGCGCGCTCGGCGCCTCCGGGCTGGGCGAGACCGCGCAGGCCGCCCTGGACTCCGTCGTCCCGGCGGCCTTCCTCGCCCTGCTGTGGCCGCGGCTGCAGCGGTCGAGCTCGACCGAGGCGGGCGCGCAGCGGCGGGTCGCGATCGGAGGAGCGGTGATCGCGCTGGCGCTGACCCCGTTCGTCCCCGCGGGCGTGCAGGTGATCGTCGCGGTCGTCGCCGTCGCGCTGGCCGGGCGGCCCCGGACAGCGGAGCGGCCGGCATGAGCGGCGACACGATGTGGACGGCGGTCGTCGTCGCCTCCATCGGCTGCTACCTGCTCAAGCTGGCCGGGATGTCGGTGCCGGCGGCCTGGGTCGAGCAGCCGTGGATCGCCCGCATCGTGGATTTCGTGCCGGCCGCGCTGCTGGCCGCGCTGGTCGCCGTCCAGGGCCTGACCAGCGAGGACCGCGTCGTCGTCGACGGGCGCCTGGCCGGGCTGGCCGTGGCGGCCCTGGCACTGGCGTTGCGGGCACCGTTCATCGTGGTGATCGCGCTCGCCGGGGCGACCGGCGCGGGCGTGCACCTGCTGGCCGGCTGAGCGCTGGCTGCGTCGGGCGGCTCAGGCGACCGGGTCGCGCTTCTTCTTCTGCTTCTTCTCGCGGCGCTCGCCGTCGTCGCCGGAGTCGTCCACGGCCAGCCGGTTGAGCTCGCTGCGGATGAAGTCACGGGTGGCCAGCTCGCCGACCGCGACGCGCAGCGAGGCCAGTTCCCGGGCCAGGTACTCGGTGTCCGCGCGGGTCGAGGCGGCGCGGGCGCGGTCCTCCTCGGCCTGCACCCGGTCGCGGTCGGCCTGCCGGTTCTGCGCCAGGAGGATCAGCGGCGCGGCGTAGGCGGCCTGGGTGGAGAACGCCAGGTTGAGCAGGATGAACGGGTAGGGGTCCCACCGGAGGTTGACGGCGACCACGTTCAGCGTGATCCAGACGATCACGATGATCGTCTGGACGGCGAGGAAGCGGCCGGTGCCCAGGAAGCGGGCGATCCCCTCGGCGAACGCGCCGACCGAGTCGGGGTTCAGCCGGAGGAACCCGGTGAACCGACGGGGCCCACCGCTGGGGACGTCGAGCCGGGGGCCGTCAGCCACGTCGGGCCCGCTCGCGCCAGTCGTCCGGCAGCAGGTGGTCGAGGACGTCGTCCACGCTGACCGCGCCCACGAGCCGGCCCTGGGCGTCGACGACCGGGGCGGCCACGAGGTTGTAGGTGGCGAAGTAGTGGGTCACCTCCGCCAGCGGGGTCTCCGGGCGCAGCGGCTCGAGGTCGTCGAGGATGCCGCTGACCAGGCTGGACGGGGGTTCGCGCAGCAGCCGCTGGATGTGCGCCAGCCCGAGGTACCGGCCCGTGGGGGTGGCCGAGGGCGGGCGGCAGACGTAGACCTGGCTGGCCAGCGAGGGGGTCAGCTCCGGCTCCCGCACCCGTGCCAGCGCCTCGGCGATCGTCGCGTCGGGGGCCAGGATGACCGGCTCGCTGGTCATCATCCCGCCGGCGGTGTCCTCGGAGTACTTGAGCAGCTGGCGAACCGGCTCGGCCTCGTCCGGCTCCATCAGCTCCAGCAGCCGGTTGCGGTCGACGTTCGACAGCTCCGCGAGGAGGTCGGCGGCGTCGTCGGGGTCCATCTCCTCGAGGACGTCGGCGGCGCGGCGCTCCTGCAGCGTGCCGAGGATGACCACCTGGTCGGCCTCGGGCAGCTCACCGAGGACGTCGGCCAGGCGCTCGTCGTCCATGGCCTCGGCGACCTCGTGCCGGCGCTTGATGGGCAGCTCCTGCAGCGCGTGCGCCATGTCGGCGGCGTTGAGCTCCCGGTAGGTGGCGATGAGCGTCTCGGCGCCCTGCCCGGTCTGCGGGAGCGCCAGCCCGGACACCTCGTCCCAGGCCACGGTGTGCAGCTGGCCGCGCCGTCCCAGCCGGCCGGGCTCCTGGACGGCGAGCTTCGAGAGCTGCCAGTCGCCGGTGCGGGTCTGCTCGATGCCGGCGTCGACGACGTGGGCCGGCTTCCCGCTCTCCAGGATCTGCACCGAGCGGTCCAGCAGCTCGCCGAGCACCAGCGTCTCCCCGGCCCGCTGCTCGAAGCGCTTCAGGTTCAGGGTGCCCGAGGCGAGCATCACCGCGCCCGGGTCGATCGCGGTGACCCGGCCCATCGGCACGAAGATCCGCCGGCGGGCGACCACCTCGACGACCAGCCCCAGCACGCGGGGGCACGCGGTGCCCATCCGCAGCGCGACGACGGCGTCGCGCACCTTGCCGACGCGGTCACCGTTGGGGTCGAACACGGTCAGCCCGGCGAGCCGGGAGACGTACGCCCTGGTCACCGTGGTCACGGGCTCCTCCTCGCTGGGGCTCGTCGGCCCCCGGGGCGGGGGTGCTCTGCCTGGTGCGCGCCCTCGCAGTCTCGGTCGCCGAGGGGGAGGCTACCGTCGGCGCCGTGAACGGCCCGGACTCGCTGGACTACGAGATCGTCGACGTGTTCGCGCCGCGGGCGTTCGCCGGGAACCCGCTGGCCGTCGTGCACGACGCCGACGCGCTCACCACCGGGCAGTGCCAGGCGCTGGCCAACGAGTTCCACCTCTCCGAGACCTCGTTCCTGTGCACCCCGACCGAGCCCGGCGCCGACTACCGGGTGCGCATCTTCACGCCGTACGCCGAGCTGCCCTTCGCCGGCCACCCCAGCGTCGGCGCCGCGCACACGCTGGTGCGGGCCGGCCGGCTGGCAGCGGGCAGGGTGCGCCAGGAGTGCGGCGCCGGTGTGCTCGACGTGGTGGTGGACGACGAGGGCGCCACCCTCTCCGGTGGGACGCCGACCCTCGAGGACGGCCCCGCGGCCGAGGAGCTGGCCCGGGCCCTGGGGCTGGAGCCGGCCGACGTCACCGGCGTGCCGGTCGAGGTCGCCGGGTGCGGCCTGCCCTTCGCCTACCTCTCCGTGCGGCCCGACGCCGTCGACCGCGCCGTCCCCCGGCCCGCCGCGCTGCGCGAGCTGGCCGTGGGAGAAGGCGTGTCGGTGCTGTCCTGGGACGCGACCACGGCCACCGCGGACGCCCGCGTCTTCGCCCGCGACATCGCCTGGGGCGAGGACCCGGCCACCGGTTCGGCCGCCCTGGGCACGGGCGTCTGGCTGGTGGAGGCCGGCCTGCTCGCCGGCGACGGGACGACGTCGTTCACCGTCCGGCAGGGCGAGGCGATGGGCCGGCCGTCGCTGCTCGAGTGCACGGTGACGGCCGCCGCGGGGAAGGCCACCGGCGCCACGGTGCGCGGGACGGTCGTGCCGATCGCGAGCGGCCGGATCCGGATCCCCCAGGAGTGATGGAGGACCCTCCTGCCCCCCTCCACTCGCAGGCTCGCGGCGGGACCCTGCACGAGGGCCGTGGCGGTGCCGCGTCCTCGTGGGCGGTCCAGCGACCAGGGGGCCGCGACGTCGCGCTCATGGGCGTGGCCGTCCTCGGCGTCTCCATGTCGGGGCCGCTCACCGCGCTGGTGGTGGCCCCGGTGCTGGCGGTCGCCTTCTGGCGCAACGCCGTCGGCGCCGCCGTCCTGCTGCCGGTGCTGCTGACGCGGGAGCGGTCGACCCTGCAAGGCCTGACGCTGCGCGACCTGCGGAGCTCGGTCGTCGCCGGGCTGTTCCTGGCCGCGCACTTCGCCGCCTGGCTGCCGAGCCTGACCATGACCACGGTCGCCGCCTCCACCGCGCTGGTCACCACCACCCCGATCTGGACGGCTCTGGCCGCCCGGTTCGTGGGCGTGCGGCTGCCCGCAACCGTCTGGTGGGGGCTCGTGCTCGCCGTCGCAGGGGCCGGGCTCATCGCCGGCGTCGACGTGTCGGTGAGCCTGGAGGCGCTGGCCGGTGACGGCCTGGCCCTGCTCGGGGCGATCTTCGCGGGCGGCTACGTGCTGGCCGGCGCGAGGGCGCGCGAGCGGTTGTCCACCTCGGCCTACGCCGTCGTCGCCTACTCCGTCTGCGCGGTGGTGGTGGCCCTCGGCGCGCTGCTCTTCGACGTACCCCTGCTGGGGATGAGCGGCCGCGACTGGCTGCTCATCGCGGGGATCACCTTCTGCGCCCAGCTGCTCGGGCACACACTGCTGAACCTGGTGCTCTCGACGGTGGGGCCGACGATGGTCAGCCTGGTGATCCTGCTCGAGGTGCCTGGGGCGACGCTGGTCGCGCTGGTGCTCCTGCAGCAGGCGCCGCCGCTGCTCGCGCTGCCCGGGATGCTCGCCGTCGTCGCCGGTGTCGCCCTCGTGGTGCGCGGGAGCCGCCCGACCACGCTGGTCGAACCCGCCACCTGACGTCACATCGCTGGCGACTGCGTCGTCCCATGGGCATGACGCTGACCGCACGCCGGATCCCGCTCTGGATCCTCGTCCTCCTGGGGCTCTACGTCGGGCTCTGGGCCCTCCTGTTCCCCGCCTCGTTCTACGAGTCGTTCCCCGGCCCTCTCGGTGCCTGGGTCGCTGCCGACGGGCCCTACAACGAGCACCTCGTCCGTGACGTCGGGGCCTTCAACCTCGGGCTCGCCGTGGCCTCCGCGGCCGCGTCGCGGTACCGCGAGCGCGGGCCCGGGCTCGTCGTCGCGATGGCCTGGATCGTCTACTCGGTGCCCCACCTCGGTTACCACCTGCACCACCTCGCCGGACTGCCGGTCGTGGACGCCGTCGCGCAGGTCATCGCGCTGAGCGTCACCGCCGTGCTCGCGGTCCCGCTGCTGCTGCCCGTCCGGGAGAGCCCGTCGGCCGACCCGACCGGTGTCCGCGGCGCGTTCGTGGCGGGAACCCGATGAGGGTCGCCGTCGCCGGTGGGACCGGCACCGTCGGCCACCACGTCGTGGACGTCGCCGAGGAGCACGGGCACGAGGTCGTCGTCCTGTCGCGCTCCCGCGGGGTGGACCTCGCCGCCGGCACGGGGCTGGACGCGGTCCTCCACGGAGTCGACGCCGTAGTGGACGTGGCGTCGGTCATGACGCAGTCGGGGGAGGAGGCGGTGCGGTTCTTCCGGGCCGTCACCACGAACCTCCTGGCCGCCGAGGCCCGGGTGGGTGTGGGCCACCACGTCGCGCTGTCCATCGTCGGCATCGACCGCGCACCGGTCGGGCACTACGCCGGCAAGGTGGCGCAGGAGGAGCTCGTGACGGCCGGGCCGGTGCCCTGGACCCTGCTGCGGGCCACGCAGTTCCACGAGTTCGCCGGGCAGCTCCACGGTCAGCTGCGGTTCGGCCCCTTCCACCCGGTACCGGTGATGACGTCGCAGCCGGTCGCTGCTCGGGAGGTCGCCGAGCGCCTGGTCGCCCTGGTCGAGGCGGGCCCCGCCGGGCGCGTCGCCGACCTGGCCGGACCGGAGGTCCTGCGCATGACCTCCATGGTCCGGAGCTACGCCCGGGCCACCGGCCGGGGAGGGGTGGTGCTCCCCGTCCCGGTGCCGGGGAAGCTCGGGAGGGCGTTCCGCGACGGCAGCCTGACGGCCGGGTCGGACGCCGATCAGGGCGTGCAGACCTTCGCCCGGTGGGTCGCCGCGCTGGCCCGGTGATCACCGCGATGACGCGAGCGGCGAGGCCCGTCGCTACGCTCCGTGCAACCGAATCGTCGACTCCAGATCAGCGGAGGCACTGTGGCCGAGCTCCGATCCCGCCGTTCCAACCTGGCCGTTCCCGGCAGCAACCCCCGGTTCCTCGAGAAGGCCAAGGGCCTCCCCGCGGACCAGGTGTTCCTCGACCTCGAGGACGCGTGCGCGCCGCTGGCCAAGCCCGGTGCCCGCAAGAACATCGTCGCAGCGCTGAACGAGGGCGGCTGGGGCGACAAGATCCGCACCGTCCGGGTCAACGACTGGACGACGGAGTGGACCTTCCAGGACGTGCTGGAGGTCGTCGGGGGCGCCGGCGCGAACCTCGACGCGATCATGCTGCCGAAGGTCCAGGACGCCGCTCAGGTCAAGGCGCTGGACATGCTGCTGACCCAGATCGAGAAGGCCAACGGCTACGAGGTCGGCAAGATCGGCATCGAGGCGCAGATCGAGACCGCGCAGGGCCTCATCAACGTCAACGACATCGCGTTCGCCAGCGACCGCATCGAGACGATCATCTTCGGCCCCGCCGACTTCATGGCCTCGATCAACATGAAGTCCCTGGTCGTGGGCGCGCTGCACCCCGACTACCCGGGCGACCCGTTCCACTACATCCTCATGCAGATCCTCATGGCCGCCCGCGCCCGTGGCGTGCAGGCCATCGACGGCCCCTTCCTGCAGGTGCGCGACGTGCCCGCGTTCGAGGAGGTCGCCAAGCGCTCGGCGATGCTCGGCTTCGACGGCAAGTGGGTGCTCCACCCCGGCCAGATCGACGCCGCGAACGAGATCTACGCGCCGTCCCAGGAGGACTACGACCACGCCGAGCTCATCCTCGACGCCTACGACTGGGCGACGTCGGAGGCCGGTGGCAAGAAGGGCTCGGCGATGCTCGGCGACGAGATGATCGACGAGGCCAGCCGCAAGATGGCGCTGGTCATCGCGGGCAAGGGCCGCGCCGCCGGGCTCTCCCGGACGTCGTCCTTCACACCGCCGGAGAGCTGAGAACGATCCCGATCGACGGCCGCCCGGTGCACCCGGGCGGCCGTCGTCGTCTCAGTAGCTCTCGTTGGCCAGCGCGATGACGGCGATCAGCCAGACGACGATGAGCAGGACGAAGAAGGCGGTCACGATGCCGCCGACGATGATGCCGGCGAGTGCCAGACCGTCGCCGTCCTCGTGGGTCCGGCGGATCTGCCGGCGGGCGATGATGCCGGTGACCAGCCCGGCCGGTGCGAAGACGAAGGCCAGCACCAGCGACAGGATCGCCAGCGAGTTGGTCGGCCGGCCGTAGGGATAGCCGTAGGCCGGCTGGCCGTACGGGGGCTGGCCGTAGGGGGGCTGGCCGTACGGGGGCTGGCCGTAGGGCGGCTGGCCGTACTGGCCCTGCCCGTACTGGTCCTGGCCCGGCGCGTACCGGGTCTCGTCGTACTGGGGCGGCCCGAACCCCGGCTGGCCGTAGCCCGGCTGTCCGGGCGGCTGCTCGCCGGGGTAGCGGCCCCCGTCGGGAGCGGTCTGCCTGCCGTCGTCCGGACTGCTCATCGAATCTCCTCGTGCTCGCCGGCGAGGGCCGGCCGGTCGGCCTACTCCACCACGGCCGGGCCGCCCACGGGAGCAGACACTCGCTCGATCCGGCCGCGCGGGCGGTCAGACCGGCGTCCGCTCGACGGTCGCCTCGAGCAGGTCGGCGACCCGGAGCTCGGCGCCGCGCTCCTCCCGGAGGGCCGCCCCGAGCCGGCCGGCCCGTTCGACGGTGGCCGGCTCCAGCGCCGCCCGGAGGCCGCGCTCGAGCGCGGTCTCGTCCAGGTCGGCGAACCGGACGTGCGTCCCGACACCGAGCGCCTGCAGCCGCGCTCCCCAGAACGGCTGGTCGGCGAAGACCGAGCAGACCAGCGACGGCAGGCCGGCGGAGACGACGGCGGACGTCGTGCCCGCGCCGCCGTGGTGGACGGCGGCCGCGCACCGCGGCAGCACCGCGTCGTGGTCGAGGACGCCGGCCACGCGCACCCGGTCATCGCCGGCGCCCGTGAAGGCGCTCCAGCCGGCGCCGACCAGCGCCCGCAGCCCCAGGCGGGTGCAGACGGCGCGCACCCGGTCGAGCGCCGCGGCCGGATCCGTGACCGGCATGCTGCCGAACCCCACGAACACCGGTGGCGGCCCCTCGTCGAGCCAGCCGGCGAGGTCGGGGTCGATGCCCGTCTCGCCGACCCGCGCCCGCAGCTCGGGGGTGGGGTCCAGGAACCCGACCAGCGGACGGTGCGGGCCGTAGTCGTCCAGAGCCGGCACCAGCAGCCGGCTGTAGGCCTGGACCTCCGTCGAACCCCTGTCCGCGAGCTGCCGGGCCGTCGATCGGCGGCTCGCAGGCAGCCCGAGGTCGCGGCGGCAGTCGGCCACCTCGGTGCGGACGCCGCGCCACCAGACCTGCTCGAACAGGAGGTGCGTGATCCGGTTGACCGGCGCGGGCAGCGGGCGCTGGGTGACCAGCGCGGCCGGGTAGGCCGACGTGCGGCGCACCGGGAAGCTGTGCAGCGTCACCAGCAGGACGCCGGCTGCCTCGGCGGCGGCCAGCGCGACGTCCTCGGCGAGCACCCCGGCCACCACGAGGTCGGCCCCGGCGGTCACCGCCCGCAGCTGTGCGCGACTCTCCGGGGCGTGCTGCGTCGACTCGGCCGACAGCGCGGCCATGAACGCCCGCACGTTCCCCGCGGCCAGCCACTCCTGCCCGCGCGCGGAGGTCATGAAGGCCTGGCTGTCCGGGCCGAAGGGCAGGGCCGTCACCCCGGCCGCCAGGCACCAGCCGACCAGATTGGGCGACACCCCGAGGACGACCTCGTGACCCCGCCGCTGCAGCTCCAGGGCCAGCACGAGCATCGGCTGGGTGTCCCCGCGCGTGCCGCAGGTGACGAGGGCGAGGCGCACGGCGCACTCCTCCGGTCGGGACGGACCGCTCGTCCGGTGCGGCACAGGCTGCACCCCACGGCCCCCGGAGTCCATACCGCAGGTGACCGGGCGCACGCGGAGCGCCGGTGGGCGTGGCCCATACTCGGCGGTAACACGGACGCAGAAGTCCCGAAGGAGTGGACCGTTGACCCGCTTGGCACAGACCGCTGACCTGACCGACATCCAGCGCGAGATCCTGTCGACCGTCAGGAGCTTCGTCGACCGCGAGATCATCCCGCACGCGCAGGAGCTCGAGCACGGCGACATCTACCCGCAGGAGATCGTGGACGGGCTCAAGGAGCTCGGCATCTTCGGCCTGATGATCCCCGAGGAGTACGGCGGCCTCGGCGAGTCGCTGCTGACCTACGCGCTGGTGGTCGAGGAGATCGCCCGCGGCTGGATGAGCGTCTCCGGCGTCATCAACACCCACTTCATCGTGGCCTACCTGCTGCGCCAGCACGGCACGCAGGAGCAGAAGGAGTACTACCTCCCGCGCATGGCCACCGGCGAGGTGCGCGGGGCCTTCTCCATGTCGGAGCCCGGTCTGGGTTCCGACGTCGCCGCCATCCGCACCAAGGCGACGAAGAACGCCGACGGCGACTACACGATCAACGGCCAGAAGATGTGGCTGACGAACGGCGGCAGCTCGACCCTGGTCGCCGCGCTGGTGCGCACCGACGAGGGCGCCGAGCGCGCCCACGAGAACCTCACGACCTTCCTGATCGAGAAGCCGGCCGGCTTCGGCGAGGTCAAGCCCGGGATCACGATCCCCGGGAAGATCGACAAGATGGGCTACAAGGGCGTCGACACCACCGAGCTGGTGTTCGACGGCTACCAGGCCAAGGCCGGCGACATCCTCGGCGGCGTCCCCGGCAAGGGCTTCGCGCACATGATGGACGGCGTCGAGGTCGGCCGGGTCAACGTCGCGGCCCGCGCCTGCGGCATCTCGATCCGCGCCTTCGAGCTGGCCATCGCCTACGCCCAGCAGCGGGAGACCTTCGGCAAGCCGATCGCCCACCACCAGGCGATCGCCTTCCAGCTCGCCGAGATGGCCATCAAGGTCGAGGCCGCCCATCTGATGATGGTCAACGCCGCCCGCCTCAAGGACGCCGGCAAGCGCAGCGACGTGGAGTCGGGCATGGCCAAGACGCTGGCCAGCGAGTACTGCGCCGAGGTCACCACGCAGTCCTTCCGCATCCACGGCGGCTACGGGTACTCCAAGGAGTACGAGATCGAGCGGCTCATGCGCGAGGCGCCCTTCCTGCTCATCGGCGAGGGCACCAGCGAGATCCAGAAGACGATCATCAGCCGCGGTCTGCTCAAGGAGTACAAGATCAAGAGCTGACCCGCCTGACCGTCGAACCCAGGAGGCCCAGGACCGCGTCGGTCCTGGGCCTCCGGCGTTCGACGCTCCCGAGACTCTCAGCGGGCGGGACGGCGCTCGTAGTTGCGCCGCGCCCACAGGTAGCCGACCAGCGCGATGCCCACGCACCACGCCGTCGCCACCAGGCCGCTGGAGCCGATGGCCGTCCCGGTGAGCAGGCCGCGCACCGTCTCGATGATCGGCGTGAACGGCTGGTTCTCGGCGAACCACCGCAGCGCCGCCGGCATCGACTCCACCGGCACGAAGCCGCTGCCGAAGAACGGCAGGAGCATCAGCGGCATCGGCAGGTTGCTCGCCGCCTCGACGGTCTTCGTGTGCAGCCCCATGGCGATCGACAGCCAGGACAGCGCGAAGCTGGTCATGGCCAGGACGCCGGCGACCGCGAGCCACTCCACGGCGTTCGCGCCGGGCCGGAAGCCGATGAGCAGCGCGACGGCGACGACGAGGGTCAGCCCCACCATCGTCTGGATCACCGCGCCGACGACGTGTCCGGTGAGCACCGACCCGCGGGCGATCGACATGGTGCGGAACCGGGCGATGATGCCCTCGGTCATGTCCATGGCGATGCCGATCGCGGTTCCCTGCGCCCCGCCGGTGATGGCCAGGACGAGGATCCCGGGGGCGACGTAGTCGAGGTACTCTGCCCGGCCGCCGGACGGCAGGCCCAGCCCGGCGCCGAGCGTCCCGCCGAAGACGTAGACGAACAGCAGCAGGAAGACGATCGGCAGGGCGGCGACGATCAGCGTCAGGCCGGGGTAGCGGACGGCCCGCTTGAGGTTGCGCCGCAGCATCGTCGCGGAGTCGGTCACGGTGAGTGCGAGCGTGGTCATGCGGTCACCTCTGCGGGGGTCGGGCGGCCGGTCAGCGCCAGGAAGACGTCGTCCAGGTCGGGGGTGTGCACGGTCAGGCCGGCGACGTCGATGCGAGCGTCGTCCAGCCGGGTGAGCAGGGCGCGCAGCTCGGCGACGCCGCCGTCGCCGGGGACCTCCAGCGCCAGCCCGGCGGCGTCGGGCGCGGGGAGGCCGAGCACGCGCGCGGCCTCGTGCAGGGACGGCGCGTCGTCGAACTGCAGGCGCACGTGCCCGCCGGGGACCAGGCGCTTCAGCTCGTCGGCGGTGCCCTCGGCGACCAGCCGGCCGGAGTCCAGCACACCGATGCGGTCGGCCAGCTGGTCGGCCTCCTCCAGGTACTGCGTGGTGAGGAGGATGGTCACGCCGTCGGCCACCAGCCCGCGGACGACGTCCCACATGGCCCGGCGGCTGCGCGGGTCCAGGCCGGTCGTCGGCTCGTCGAGGAAGACCACGCGCGGGTCGCCCATGAGCCCCATGGCGAGGTCGAGACGCCGGCGCATGCCGCCGGAGTAGGTGCTCGGCACCCGGTCGGCGGCGTCGACCAGGTCGAACCGCTCGAGCAGGTCGGCTGCCCGGCGCCGGCCCTCGCCGCGGCCGACGTGCAGCAGGTCGGCCACGAGGCGGAGGTTCTCGGCCCCGGTCAGCAGGTCGTCGAGGGCGGAGAACTGGCCGGTCAGCGCGATCGAGGACCGCACGCCGTCGGCCTCGCGGCGCAGGTCGTGCCCGGCGATGCGGGCCTCCCCACCGTCGGGTGGCAGCAGGGTGGACAGGATGTCGACGGTGGTGGTCTTGCCGGCTCCGTTGGGGCCGAGCAGGGCGAAGACCGTCCCCTCGGGCACGGTCAGGTCGAGGCCGTCGAGGACGACCTTCGCACCGAAGGACTTGCGCAGTCCGGTGACGGCGATGGCGGCGTCGGTGGGCATGTCGGTCTCCTCTCAGGCCCGGCGGATCGTGATGTCGCCGTAGGACGTACGGGCGTGGATCTCGACGGTCTCGTCGGCGCCCTCGGGACCTTCGCTCTCGGTGAGCAGGTTGCGGACGCGCCCGGTGCCGGCGGAGACGTCCAGCCAGGCGGCCGTCCCCTCGCGCACGCCGGCCTCGACCTCGCCGTAGGCGGTCTCCAGGATCAGCGAGCCGCGGACGGCCTCGCCGACGCGCACCTGGCCGTACTTGGTGGTGCCGGCCAGCGAGCCGAGCGCCCGCTCGACGGTGACGTTGCCGTAGCCGGTCTCCAGCCGGGCCGGCCCGGCGGTCTCGCCGACCCGGATCTCCCCGTAGGAGGTGGTGACCTCGGTGCGGCCGTCCACGGTGTCGGCGGAGACGTTGCCGCTGGAGCTGCGGGCACGCAGGGTGCCGGCCTGGTCGATGCGGACGGCGCCGTGCTTGCACTCCAGGTCGGCGGCGCCCATTCGCCCGAGGCAGGTGATGTCACCGGCGGTGGTGCGGACGTCGAGGGAAGAGCCCGCCGGCAGGACGACGTCGACGTCGATCTCCGGGCCGGAACCGAAGAAGAGCAGCCGGGGGCGGCTGGTCGACCGGATCAGCAGCTCGCCGTCGCGGAACGTGACCTGGGTCTGCTCGGCGGCGGCGACGTCGGCGGAGCTCTCGGCGTTGCGCGGCCGGACGATGACGGTGGTGTCGTGGCGGTCGTCGGCGCGGACCTGCACGGCGCCGTAGGCGACCTCGATGCGGGCCCGGACGGGGCCGGGGGTGTCGAACGTGGGCATGGCTGTGCCCTCCTCGGGGCAGGCGGGATCGCCCCCGGACCGGTCGGTCGGGGTCGGCGGTGCGGGTGCGTGTGCCGGGCGGGGCGGCTAGCGGGCCCAGCCCGTGTACTCGGCGCCGTGGGCACGGCGGCCGCGGCGGGATTCGGACGACGGGCGCGTCTGGGGATCGACGGCGTTGGCGACCGCCCGGACCAGCCAGGTGTTGACCGAGACGCCCAGGCGGGTGGCCGCCTCGTCGACGCGGGCCTTGAGCTGCTCGGGCAGGCGGAGCGTGATGCGGACGGTCTCGCCCTCCTCGACGTCCGCTGCCGGCTCGGCGGCCGGTGCTTCTGCCGGTGCCGGCTCGGGTGACGGGGGAGCGGTCACCGCGAAGCCGAGGTCGCTGCCGCGGAGCCGCACGTCGACGGCGCCGGGGGCGAGCTCGGCGGTGATCTCCTCGGCGGCCTGGGACAGCGCGGACAGCAGTGCCAGGCGGACCGAGGACTCCAGCGGAGCGGTCAGCCGCTCGGCCAGTGCGCGGGACTCCTCGCCACCGGCGTCAGCGGCCGCCAGGAGATCGCGGCGCAGCTGGTCGACGAAGGGGGTGAGGTCCATGACGTCACCATGACACCATATTGACGTCAGCGCAACCATCTATGGTGTCACGAGTGCCGCCCGCCCCGGCGGGCACGCCGCTAGGGTCCGTGAGGTGGACGGCCGACCTCACCTGATCGTGCTGCGCGGCAACTCCGCCAGCGGCAAGACGACGATCGCCGCCGCGCTCCAGAGAGCGCTCGGTCGCGGCACGGCGAACATCGGCCAGGACCACTTCCGGCGGGTGGTCCTGCGCGAGCACGACACACCTGGCGCCGACAACATCGGCCTGATCGCGCACACCATCCGCTACTGCACCGGCCGGAGCTACAACGTCATCGCCGAGGGAATCTTCGTGGCGGATCACTACCGCGACATGCTGCGGGAGGTCATCGCGGAGCACCCCGGCCCGACGCACGTCTTCTACCTGGACGTGCCGCTCGAGGAGACGGTGCGCAGGCACATGGCCCGGCCGCTCGGAACGGAGCTGCCGGTCGACAAGCTCCGGGAGTGGTACGTGCCGTCGGACACCCTCGGCGTCCCCGGAGAGGTCGTGCTCGACGGCGCCGCCGACCTGGCGACCACCGTGCAGAGCATCCGGGACGTGATCGGACCTGTCCCGACCAGGCCGGCCGCAGCCGGCGCCCGGTTCCGCTAGGGACCGGCTGAGAAGGCTCGCCGGCCGACGGGGCGTCCGGTATGCAGGACGCATGCGAGCAGCGGGAGTGACCGAGTTCGGTGGGCCCGAGGCCCTGCACATGGTCGACGTCGAGCCGGAGCCGCTCGGCCCGGGCCAGGTCCGCCTCCAGGTGCAGGCGGCCGCGGTGGCCCCCACCGACACCCATGCGCGGTCGGGGGCGTACGCGGGCCGCGACCCGTTCAAGACGCCGCCGTGGGTGCCGGGCATGGACGTCGCCGGCATCGTCACCGAGGTGGGCGAGGGCGTCGACCACCTGGCCGTCGGCGACCTCGCGATGGGCATCGTCGTCCCGATGGGGCCCCACGGCGCCTACCGCGAGGACAAGGTGCTCTCCGGCAACTCGGTGGTGCGCGCGCCGCGGGGCGCCACCGCGATCGAGGCGTGCACGCTGCCGATGAACGGGCTCACCGCCCGCATGGCGTTGGACCGCATGGCGCTGCAGCCGGGCCAGGTGCTCGCGGTCACCGGATCGGCCGGGGCCTTCGGTGGCTTCGTCGTCCAACTGGCCAAGGCCGACGGGCTGACCGTCGTCGCCGACGCCTCCGAGGCCGACGAGCAGCTGGTTCGCGACCTCGGCGCCGACGTCGTCGTGCGCCGGGGGGACGACGTCGCTGCGCGCATCCGGGAGCTCTACCCGGACGGTGTCGACGGCCTGGCCGACGGCGCGGTGCAGAGCGAGCTCGTGCTGGCTGCGGTGAAGGACGGCGGCGCGATGGCGACCGTCCGTGGCTACAAGGGCAACGGGGAGCGGGGCCTCCGCGCCCTCCCCAACCAGGTCGCGCGGGCAGCCGAGGACCGGGCCGCGCTGGACCGGCTGCGCCAGCAGGTGGAGGACGGCGTCCTGACGCTGCGGGTCGCGCGCACCTTCCCCGCCGAGCAGGCCGCCGACGCGCACCGGCTGCTCGAGGCCGGCGGCATCCGCGGGCGGATCGTCCTGACCTTCTGACCGGCCCGGTCGAGGCCCTGGCGGCCGCCTGGGCGCGGCGTCACCCGGACGGGCGTCCCCGGTCGCCGGGCCTGTCGCCGCGTGCGAGGGTCGCCTCGCCGGGTGGTGACGGAGACAGGGTTGGACCGATACGGACGGTTCCGTCTACCCTCCGGCGGGATCTGCTGCCGTTCCCGGACCGAGGGGTGTCCGACCGCAGTGCCGGACCGGGGTTCGCCCCGACCGGGACGCGGGAGCGCGGCGGAGAAGACACGCGGGGAGACAGTCGTGAAGGGCACAACCGGCCTACGGCGGGGCAAGTCGATCAGGTCGAGGTCCCGTCGACGGTGGGGCATCACGGCGGGTACGTCAGCGGTGCTCCTGGGCGTGGCCGCCGTGGGTGCGCCCGTGGTGCTCGCCGAGGAGGCCCCGCAGCGCGCGCTGCAGGCGGTCACCGTGGAGCTGGGCACCGACGGCGGGGTCACCACGCTCACCTCGGCGCTGGTCAGCCGGGACGAGGACGGCGACGAGACCACGACGAAGACGCGGAAGCTCGACCCCGCGCAGCACGCCGGTGACCTCCCCGTCCTGATCACCACCTCGTGGCGGCACGACGGCCGCGTGGGCACCGACCTCGCCGACCTCGAGGGGGTCAGCGGCCGGGTCGAGATCAACCTGACGGTGCAGAACACCACCGTTCGCCCCGAGCGATTCCAGTACGACGCCGCCGGGGTGGCCCGCGAGAGCTACGAGCTGGTCACCACACCGCTCACCGTCGTCGCCAGCGCGACGATGCCCGCGGACAGCGCCGCCACCCTGGTGCGCTCCCAGCCGGGCGCCACCGAGCCGGGCACCACCAACGGCGTGGTCAGCGCCGGCGAGGACGCGACGACGGTGCAGTGGGCGTCGCTGCTCGCGCCGCCGCGGCTGTCGCCCAGCACCACCTTCACGCTCGTGCAGGACGCGACCGACTTCGAGCTGCCCGAGCTCAGCCTGGCCGTCCAGCCGGGGCTGGCCACCGACACCTCCGTGGCCCGGCTCGTCGGCGACGCCTTCGGGGGCAAGGCCGCGATGATCGGTTCCGAGAACAACACGATCGGCCTCATCGCCAACGTGAACGCGACGCTGGCCCAGGTGACCGACAGCCTGCTCTCGGTGCAGCAGACGCTGACCGTGAACGCCGGCCAGGTCGGCGCCGCGGCGACCGACGCGCTCAACCGCACCGCCTCCGACGTCGACGCCGCGGCCGCGGCCGTGATCGCCGACCTCCGCGCCCTCGACGACTCCGTCGCCGGCACGGTCCGGTCGACCAACGGCCAGGCCACCGGCGCGCTGGCCACCGCCGTGCAGAGCGTCAAGGACTACTTCGGCACCCCGAGCCGCGAGGCGACGCCCACGCCGGTCTCCTGCGGCGGCACCGGCACCGACACCGAGGTGGCCGGCACGCTGCTCGGCCAGCTGGACACCGTCAGCAAGCAGCTCCGCGAGATGGCCTCGGCCAGCGGCGACTGCGTCGAGGACCTGCGCACCACCCTCCGCGACGCCATCGGCGACGCCGGTTCCTGCCCGCCCGGCGGCGAGGCGCTGGTCTGCCGACTGGTCGGCGCCGGCTCCGAGCTGGTCCGGCTCGCCGGAGAGGTGCAGTCGAAGGGCAGCCAGGTCGCCGGCGCCCTGGACCTGGACGCCATCGACGACGTCGACGCGATGATCGCCGCCCTGGTCGTCCAGGTCGGCGAGCTGAAGACGGCCGGTGATGCGCTGCAGGGTCTGCTGACCCCTGGCAGCACCGTGACCGATCTGCTGACCGGGATCGGCACCCTCGAGGACGGCATCGAGGCCGCCACGGACGCGGTGGACGACGTCGCCGCCGCGGACGTCGAGAACCAGCTGGACGCCATCGACGTCCTGGCCGGCGAGCGGCTGACCGAGCTCCAGGGCACCGGCAGCATCACCGCCCAGCTGGAGGCGCTGGCCGCCTCGATCTGCGCCGTGGACGCCGCCACGGACCCGGCCACCTCCCCGGAGTACGACGCCATGCGCCGCTCGGTCGACGGCAAGGACTGCGCCGGTGAGCCGCTGCCGCTGCCGCTGCCCGGTACTCCGGACCCGCTGGTCGAGCGCGTGGCCGAGGAGGCCGCGGCCTGGGCCGACGTCACTGCCGCCACCACCGCCGCCCGCACCGGCCTCGACGGCATGCAGCCGGCGCTGACCGGGCTCAAGGGCCAGCTGGCCGGGCTGATCTCCGGTCCGCTCGCAGGGCTCACCGGCCTGGTGAACGGCCCGGTGTCCGACACCCGCCTGCAGGACGGCGTGACCGACCTCCTGGCGGACATCGGCGAGCTCTACACCCCGCCGGCGAGCAGCTCGTACACCTGCGCGAGCCCGCCGCCGGTGGTCACGAGCCCACCGCTCAACGCCGTCACCACGCACTTCGCGAAGGTGCAGTGCAACCAGACCGCCGTCGCGGCGAACCTGCGGAAGCTGATCGACGAGGCGTCGGCCGGCGTGAACGCCGCCGGTGCCGAGGAGGTCCAGGACGCCGCCGAGGACGCCGCGGCCGCCGGCCAGGACGCCGACTCCTCGCTCGAGGGGCTCAGCGACGACCTCTCCGGCCAGCTCGACGCCTCCGCCGCCCAGCAGCTCGAGCAGGGCCGGGCCGTCGTCAAGGAGCAGACCGCGCGGCTGGACGCCGTCCAGGCCGCCGCCGAGCAGGACCTGGGCGAGGCCGCGCAGTCCTCGATCGGTCGGCTGGCCGAGCAGATCGCGGCCGCGAACACCTCGCAGTCCGCGGCCGCCGCGGCGCTGCAGGCGCAGCTGCAGAAGGTGCTGCTCGACCTCGGGTCTGCCGCGCAGGGGCGCGGGCTGCTCGGGGTCATCCAGAACAGCGCCGGCCAGACCGGGGTCCGCACCGAGCAGGTGCAGGAGACCAGCCAGAGCGCGGCGAGCTTCCGGGGCGTGCGGGTCGCCGAGCTGGCCGACGCGCAGCTGGAGTCCCAGCAGCTGGCCCGCTCGCTGCAGGCGGCGCAGGGCTTCGGCCCGTTCGGCGTCGACCTGCCGCGCGGCTCGACGTCCTCGACGGTGTTCGTCTTCCGACTCGGTGCGGAGGGCTGACGTGCGTCGACTCATCGGCGGCCTCGCACTGGCCGCCCTGGCGGTCTCCGGCTGCACCGGAGGGGACACCGACGACGAGGGCCGCGGCGAGGACTTCGCGCCGGCCCCGCCACCGGCGGTCGAGCTCTCGCTGCTCGGCGACCTCGAGCAGCCCGTGCGCGTCGGCGTGGTCGTGACCAGCGGCGGCGCCCGGGGCGAGGGTGCCGAGTTCGCCGCGCTGGCGGCGGGAGCCCGGGTCGCGGAGTTCCGGCTGGACGAGGGTGACGACGACCGGGTGGAGCTCGAGGTCGTCGACGACCGCGGCACCGCCGAGGGCGCGGTCACCGCAACCCAGCAGCTGCTCGACTCGGGCGTGGCCGGCATCGTCTACGCCTCGGCCGGGCCGCACCTGGACGCGGCGCTGCCGCTGGCGGCCGCGGCGGACACCGCCGTCCTGCTGCCCTACGACGCCCGCGACGGCGGGACCGGCGAGGCGGCCTGGCGCACCGGGCCGAGTGCGAGCCAGGTGAGCGAGCGGATCAGCGGCCTGCTGGCCGAGCGTGGGCAGCGCGCACCCCTGGCCCTCACCGGCGAGGGCGCCGGCGACGAGCTCGCGGCCCTGGCCGACCCGGCGCTCCGCGTGCCCCTGACCGCGGGGGACGCCCTCGCCGGGCAGGTCGCCGCGGCCGCCCGGCCGCTGACCGACGGGAGCGCCGACGCCGTGGTCGTGGGCGCCTCCGCCGAGACCTCGGCCGAGACGGTGGCGGCGCTGCAGGGTGTCGTGCCCACTCTGCCGGTCGTGCTCGCCCCGACCGCACTCGCCCCGGCGTTCGGCGGTCGGCTGGCCGACCTGGGTGCCGGCGGCACCGCGACCACGGCAGGGCAGTTCTTCACCGTCGGCCCCGCCGTCACCGACTCCTCGACCGAGCCCGGCGTCGTGCACTTCCTGGCCGCGGTGCGGCTGGCGGCTCAGGACCCGGGCGTGCCGGCGCTGCTGGGCCCGGAGACCTTCGGCCGGGACGGCGCGGCCACCGCCGACGTCCGCAGCCACGACGCCGTGCTGGCCCTGTCCACCGCGGCCGAGCAGGCGGCGTCGACCGAGCCCGCCGACGTCCTCGCCGCCCTGCGGGAGCTCGAGCTGGGCGCCGACGACGGCCTCGCCGGTCCGGAGCTGACGTTCGGTGCAGGGCAGGCCCTCGGGAACGACGGCGTCGCTTTGCTCCAGGCCACGACCCGCGGCCCCGGCCGCGGCGTGGAGCAGGGCGCGCCCGCGCTCTCCTGGTTCGTCCTCCCCGCCGACGAAGGCTGATAGGACGAGGGGCATGCAGACCACCCGCGCGCTCGGCAGCCGCTACGTCCTCGAGCGGCAGCTCGGCAGCGGCGCGATGGGCCAGGTCTGGGCCGCGGTCGACCAGCGCACGGGCGAGGAGGTCGCGGCCAAGCTGCTGCGCCCCGAGTTCGCCCGCGACCCGGAGATCCTGACCCGGTTCGTGCAGGAGCGCTCGATCCTCCTGGACCTCGTGCACCCGAACGTCGTCCGGGTCCGCGACCTGGTCATCGAGGGCGACGACCTCGCCATCGTCATGGACCTGGTGCGCGGGGCCGACCTGCGCGCCCGGCTGCGGGCGGCCGGCACCCTCCCCGTGGGCGAGGCCGTGCGCATCGCCGCCGACGTGCTCGAGGCGCTCGCCACCGCCCACACCCGGGGCGTCCTGCACCGCGACGTCAAGCCGGACAACGTGCTGCTCACCGACGCCGAGCCCCCGGCGGTGCTGCTCAGCGACTTCAGCATCGCCCGGCTGGCGCAGGAGACGACGGTGCGCATGACCGGCGTGCTCGGCACGCCGGACTACATGGCACCGGAGATCTTCACCGCCGAGACGGTGAGCGCGGCGTCGGACGTCTACGGCGCGGGCATCGTGCTCTACGAGCTGCTCGCGGGCCGGCCCCCGTTCGCCGGGGGCGGCACCGGCTACGCCGTCGCCAATCGGCACGTCACCGCCGAGCCCCCGCCGATCGAGGGGCTGCCCGCGCCGGTCGACGCCGTGCTGCAGGGGCTGCTCGCCAAGGACCCGGCCCGCCGTCCGTCGGCCGCCGCCGCGGCCGCGGCACTGCGTGACCTGCTGCCCGCCGTCGCGGAGGTCGGCGGGCTGCCGGTCATCCCCGAGCCGCAGGCCTGGGCGTCGGCGCGCGTGGGGGAGATGCCGGCCTTCGGCGTGCTCGGGCACCGCCCCGCGGCCGACCTCGACCCGGGTGCCACGAACATCAAGGCCTCCGCCGCCGCGCCCGCGGAGCTGCCCGTCGCCGCACCCGCCGAGGACGGCCCGTGGGTGGCCCCGCACGCCGCGCCCGGCGACGACACCGCCTCCGCGCAGACCCAGCTGCGCGCCCCGCGGCCGCAGCCGGTGGCCCCCGCGCCCGCGGCCACCGACGAGGAGAACTCGCGGACCGGGTGGCTGCGCGACCGCCGCACCTGGTGGACCGTGGGCGGGTCGCTGGTCGCCGTGGGTGCCGTGATCGGCGTGGTCGCCCTCACCTCCGGGGACGACGGCGCGCGCGGTACCCGGGGCGGCACGGCGACCGACACGGCCGTCGAGGAGGTCACCGCGATCGGCCCGACGGGGCAGCTGCCCTCCGGCCTGTCCGTGGTCCGCGAGGCCGCCTACGACCCCGAGGCCGGGAGCCTCACCACCACGGTCACCTGGTCGGCCGAGAACGGGATCGCCGGACCCCTGTTCGAGGCGGTGCCCGCCCCGGAGGACGGCGCCCCGTGCCCCGAGGTCTCCTGGTCGGTGCTCGCGGTCCGCGACGTGACGCCGGGCGTGGCCACCACCGCCTGCGGCTGGCAGGTGCCGGTCGACGTGCCGGCCGGGGGTGACGCGACCGCCAGCTACACCGTGGCCTTCCCGGGCGGGGACGACGTCGACGCCTCCGCGCTGCGGGAACGGCTGGTCGAGCAGGGCACGGCGACCGATGCGGCGCTCGAGGGCCTGGTGGCCACCGCCGTGTACCCGGCGCAGCGGCTGGAGGCCCTCGAGGTGCAGATCGGCGACACGGTCCGCGTGGCCGGGACCGTCGACCTGGTGGTGCTCCCGGTCTGGCGTGGCACCGACGCGGCGGACAACATCTCCGTCGTCTTCAGCAGCCGCACCCCCGCGCCGACGGTCCTGCTGCGCCAGCTCGGCGGCGAACTGGAGGTGCGCACCGACGACTGCACCGGGTCGCTCGCCTTCGTCGACCGGGTGCCCTACGCCAACACCGTCGGTTCGCGGTGCACCGTGTCGGTGCGGCTCGGGGACCTCGAGTCCCGCAGCCGCACCTTCGACGTGCTGCAGAACAGCGCCGGCTGACGCGGGAGGATCACTCGTGCGCATCCAGCTGAGCGTCGGGCAGACCGACCGCGACCTGCTCGACGTCGCCCTCGACACCGACGACGACACCCCTGTCGGCGACGTCGCCGCCGCGCTGGGCCGGGCGGCGGGCGTGCCCGCGGAGGGGCTGTTCCTGGCCGGGCAGCGGCTGGAGGACGAGCACCCCGTGGGGGAGTCGCCCCTGATCGAGGGCAGCGTCGTCAGGCTCACCGCGGCCGCCGTCGCGGGCGAGCGGCCGCCGCCCCCGTCCCGTGGCTGGCAGCTGCACGTGGCGAGCGGCCCCGGCAGCGGCCTGGTCGCCGAGCTGCCGATCGGCACCCACGAGCTGGGCCGCAGCAGCCCCTTCGGATTCGCCGACCGGTCGATGTCCCGCCGGCACGCCGTCCTCACCGTGACCGCCGAGGGCGCCACCCTGGCCGACCTCGGCTCGGCCAACGGCACGCAGCTCGAGGGCGAGCCGGTGCCCGAGGAGCCCATCCCTGTCGCTCCCGGTCAGGTCTTCCGGCTGGGGGACACCCAGCTGGTCATCGTGCCGGCCGCGGCCTCGGACGCCGCCGTGGAGCCGGCCGGCCCCGGCGTCCGCGCCTTCGTCCGCGCTCCCCGGCTGCTGCCCTCGCGCCGCGAGGTGAAGATCCAGCTCCCGCAGGAGCCGAAGGCGCGCGAGCCGCGCCGTTTCCCGCTGGTGATGGTGCTGGCGCCGCTGGCGATCGGCATCACGCTGGCGCTGGTGCTGCGCTCGCCCCTCTACCTCATGTTCGCCATCGCGAGCCCGGTGATGATGATCAGCAACACCGTCTCCGACCGGCGGCAGACCGCCCGCGAGGACCGCCGCGCCCGCGAGGAGTACGAGGAGGAGCTGGCCCGCGCCCGCGAGCGCATCCGGGTCGCGCTCGCCGACGAGACCACCCGTCGGCGCACCGACCACCCCGACGCCGCGCAGCTGCTGCTCACCGCCGTCCTCCCGCGCCGCCGGCTGTGGGAGCGCCGGCGGACCGACCCCGACGCCCTCGACCTGCGCCTGGGTGCGGCCGACCTGCCGGCCGAGGTGGTGGTCGTGCGCCGGGGCGCTTCCGACGAGCCGCCCGAGCAGCACACGGTGCGAGCGGTTCCCGTCGTCGTCCCGCTGCGCGAGGCCGGCGTCGTCGGCCTGGCCGGTCCCGCCGACCGGCTGGCCGGCCTGCTGCGCTGGGTGGTACTGCAGCTGGCCGTGCACCACCCGCCGCGCGACCTCGCCCTCACCCTGCTTGCCTCGCGGTCCAGCGCCGAGTGGAACTGGCTGCGTTGGCTGCCGCACGCCCGCCCGGCCGACGGCGAGGGGCCGGTTGCCTTCGTCGGCAACGACGCCGACACGGTCGCCGCCCGGGTGGCCGAGCTGACCGCGCTGATCAAGGCGCGCCGCGAGCACGCTGCCACCGGTGGGGGCCGCGTGCACCCCGAGTCGTTCCCCGCCCACGTCGTCGTCGTGCACGGGTTCCGCGCACTGCGCGCCACCCCCGGCCTGGGGCAGGTCCTGCAGGACGGCCCGGAGGTGGGCGTCTACGCCGTCTGCGCCGACGAGGAGGAGCGCTTCCTGCCCGAGGCGGCGCGGGCGACGGCGGTGTACGACGCCGAGGACGACTCCGCGCTGCTGGTGCGGCGCAGCGGGCACGACCCCGTGCCCGCCGTGCTCGCCGAGCCCGTCGCGACGGAGCTCGCCGAGGCCGCCGCCCGGGCCCTGGCCCCGCTGCGCGACGTGAGCGACGAGGACGACGACGCCGTGCTGCCCGACAGCGTGCGGCTGCTCGACGTGCTCGGGCTCGAGCCGCCCACCGTCGATGGCATCCGCGCCCGCTGGCAGCTGGAGGGCCGCACCACGCAGATGGTGGTGGGCGCCGGGCTCAACGGGCCGTTCACCCTCGACCTGCGCACCGACGGCCCGCACGGGCTGGTCGCCGGCACCACCGGTGCGGGCAAGTCGGAGCTGCTGCAGACGATGATCGCCTCGCTGGCGGTGGCGAACCGGCCCGACGTGCTCAACTTCGTGCTGGTCGACTACAAGGGCGGCAGCGCGTTCAAGGACTGCGTGCACCTACCGCACACCGTCGGCATGGTCACCGACCTCGACGCCCATCTGGTGGAGCGCGCCCTCACCTCGCTGGGTGCGGAGCTGCGGTACCGCGAGCACTGGCTGGCCGGCGCCGGCGTGAAGGACATCGACGACTACATCGACCTGCAGGCGCGGGAGCCCGGTCGCCCGCCGCTGCCCCGGCTGCTCATCGTCATCGACGAGTTCGCCTCGATGGCCCGCGAGCTGCCCGACTTCGTCACCGGTCTGGTCAACATCGCCCAGCGCGGCCGGTCGCTGGGCATCCACCTGATCCTGGCGACCCAGCGCCCCAGCGGGGTGGTGTCGCCGGAGATCCGCGCCAACACCAACCTGCGCATCGCGTTGCGGGTCACCGACGGCGCCGACAGCACCGACGTCCTCGATGCCACCGACGCCGCGCGCATCCCCAAGTCCGCACCCGGCCGCGGGTACGCGCGGCTGGGGCATGGCGGTCTGGTGCCCTTCCAGGCCGGCCGCATCGGTGGCCGCCGGCCCGGTGCCCGCCCGGTGGCCGCCGCCCCCCCGTTCGTCATCCCGCTGTCGTGGCACCAGGTCGGCTACGCCGCACCCGGGCGCCCGGCGTCCCTGGTGGCCGCCTCCGACGTCGAGGTCACCGACCTGTCGGTGCTGGTGGAGTCCGTCCGCGGGGCGGCCCGCACGGAGTCGGTGCCGGCGCAGCGCAGCCCGTGGCTGGAGGCGCTGCCCGAGCGCCTGCTGGCCGCCGACGTCGAGACGCCCGCACTCGGCGCGGCCGCGGCGTCCCGGCTGCCGTTCGGGCTGCAGGACCTGCCGGCGCTGCAGGAGCGGCGGCCGGCCACCTTCGATCCCTCCACCGACGGTCACCTGCTGGTCATCGGCTCGCCCAAGAGCGGCCGCTCGCAGGTGCTGCGCACGCTCGCCGGCGCCGTCGGCAGCCGCTGCTCGGCCGGCGACGTCCACCTCTACGGGCTCGACTGCGGCAACGGGGCGTTGCTCCCCCTCACGGACCTGCCGCAGTGCGGAGCGGTCGTGACGCGCACGCAGACCGAGCGCGCGGTCCGGCTGCTGGACCGGCTGGCCCGCGAGCTCGAGCGGCGGCAGCAGATCCTGGCCGACGGCGGCTTCGCCGACATCACCGAGCAGCGGCGCGCCGCACCTGCCGAGCAGCGGCTCCCGCACGTCCTGCTGCTGCTCGACCGCTGGGAGGGCTACACGCCGACGCTGGGCGAGGTCGACGGCGGGCGGTTGACCGACGTCATCATGGCGATCGTCCGCGAAGGCGCCTCGGTGGGCATCTCCGCGGTCATCACCGGTGACCGGTCCCTGGGCACCTCGCGGCTGGCCTCGCTCACGGACAACAAGCTGGTCATGCGGCTGGCCGACCGGGGCGACTACCCGCTGATCGGGGTGAGCGCGAAGCAGGTGCCCGACGCCATGCCCCCCGGGCGGGGCCTCACCGTCGACGGCGGCGTCGAGACGCAGGTCGCCCTGCTGGCCGAGGACGAGTCCGGGCAGGGGCAGGCGGCAGCGCTGGCCGAGATCGGGAAGGCCGCGCACGTCCGCGACGCCCTGGTGCCGCGGTCCTCGCGCCCGTTCCGGGTCGACGTGCTGCCCGCGCGCATCACCTTCGAGCAGGCGTGGGAGCTGCGGCCTGCGGCGAGCGGTCCGGAGTTCGCGCTCGTGGGCGTGGGCGGTGACGAACTCACCGGCGCCGGTCCCGACCTCGGCCGCGGCGGCCCCGCCTTCGTCGTGGCCGGCCCCGGGCGATCCGGCAAGAGCACGCTGCTCGCCGTGATGGCCGAGTCGCTGCTGCGGCAGGGCACCGCGGTCGTCGTCGGTGCGCCCAAGCCCTCGCCGTTGCGGCAGCTGGCCGGGCGGCCCGGTGTGGTCGGCGTCGTCACCGACGCCTCGGCGCCGGCCGACGAGTGGCGCGCCCTGCTCACCGCCGACCCCGACCGGCCCCTGGTCGTCCTGCTCGACGACGGCGACGTGCTGCGCGACTGCCCGGCCTCCGAGCTGTTCCGGGACGTGCTCAAGGGTGCGGCCGGACCGGGGCGCAGCCTCGTGCTGGCCGGCAACGCGGACAGCATCTGCACCGGCCTGTCGGGCTGGCAGGTGGAGGCCAAGAAGTCGCGGCAGGGGGTGCTGCTGTCGCCGCAGGGCACCACCGACGGCGACCTCATCGGCGTCCGGATCCCGCGCAGCGTCGTCGGCCAGCCGGTGCAGCCCGGCCGCGGCCTGCTGCACCTGGGCGACAGCGCCCTGCTGACGGTGGCCGTGCCGAGCGCCCCGGGGTTGCCGGCATGACGGCACCGGGGCGGTACGAGCTGGTCGTCCCCGACGGCTGGTGGGCGATCGACCTCTCGCCGGGCCGCTGGCAGAAGCAGATCGCGGCGCTGGTCGACCGCCAATGGCGGGGCATCGACGACGCGCCGCACCTCAAGGCGCAGGCGCGGGCGGAGCTCGAGGAGCAGGCCTCCCGCGCGGCCGATGCCGGAGGCCTGCAGTTCTTCCTGTCCGTGGGCACGTTGGCCGGCGTTCCGCTGTCGGCGTCGCTGCTGGTGAGCGGCGTGCCACTGGCCGACCCGGCCGAGCTGGAGGCGCTGGCCCGCCGTCGTCGCGACGAGGGCGCGGAGGTCACCGAGGTGGTCCTCCCCGCGGGGCCGGCACTGCGGGCGCAGTGGCGGCAGGAGGCCGAGCAGGAGGATGCGCCGGCGACCACCTGCCTGGACCTGCACGTGCCGGTGCCGCAGCAGCCTCGGGTGCTCCTGCTCCAGTTCCGGACGCCGATGGAGCCGCTCGCCGCCGCGCTCGTGGAGGTGTTCGACGCCGTCGCCACCACACTGCGCTGGGCGTCCACAGACCCCGCCGACGAGGAGCCGGGCGGCGCCGGCGTCGTTACGATTCCTCGACCGCTGCTGCAGGAGGGATGAGATGACCGACTCGCTCCGCGTCGACCTGGCCATGCTCGAGGAGGCGGGTGGACAGCTCGACGTCCTCGGCCGCGAGTTCCAGCGGGCCGGCGACATCGCCGACGACGCGCGCGCCGCCGTGGGCCACGCGCGCCTGGCGTCCCGCATCGGCGAGTTCGCCGACGGCTGGAAGGTGCGGCGCGAGGACTTCCTCGAGGACATGACCTACCTCGCCGAGATGACGCACGAGGCCGCTCGCACCTACAGGCAGGTCGACGACGAACTGGCAGCAGCCTTGGAGGAGAGCGGCTCGTGACCCGACCCACCGACTGGAGCCCCCTGGCCGGCAGCGACCCGATCCCCGGCGACCCGGACGAGGTCGACCGGATCGGCCGTCGCTACGAGGACACCGCCACCGCTCTCCGCGACCAGGCGGCCCGGCTCCGGGCGCTGGCGCGTGACGAGAGCTGGGACAGCGACGCCGGGAACGAGTGGCGCCACCAGGGGCGCGAGGTCGCCGAGAAGCTGGACAGGGTGGTCGACCGCTACGAGGTCGCCGGCGGCGCGCTGCGCACCTACAGCGGTGAACTGCGCTCGGCGCAGAACCGCGCGGACAGTGCCCTGGCGCTGGCGAAGGAGGCCGAGCAGCAGGCCCGCTCGGCCGACAACGCACGACGGGAGCAGGCCCGGCAGCACGCCTCGGCCCCGCCGGAGACGCCGCCACCGGACACCTCGCACCTCGATCGGCAGGCCGAGAACGCGGCCGCCGACCTGGCCCGCGCGCGTCGGATGCTGGGGGAGGCCGAGACCGCCCGGGACACGGCGGCCACGACGGCGGCCGGTGCCATCGAGGAGATCACCGGCAGCGACAAGCTGAACGACGGCCGGTTGGCCGGGGTCGGGAAGGTGCTGGGCGACGCCGTCGAGTGGCTCGACCGGAACCTCAAGCAGATCACCGAGTGGCTGTCCAACATCGCCGCCGCCCTCGGCGTCCTCGCGTTGCTGGTCGGCTGGATCCCGGTGATCGGGCAGATCGCCGCCGCCGTGCTGACCGGCCTGGCCGCGCTGGCGTCCGCGCTCGCCCTGATCGGCTCGATCGTGCTCGCCCTCCAGGGAAGGGGGAGCTGGCTGGAGGTCGGGTTGAACGCCTTCTCCCTGGTCACCCTCGGCATCGGTCGCGCCGCGCTCACCGGCGTCAAGCTGGGCGCCCGGGGAGCCCGCGCCGCCGCGCAGGCGTCCCGGACCGACGAGCTGGTCTCCGGCATGGTCGCGGCGCGCGGCGGCGCCCACGTCGGCGGCAAGGCCCTGCGGCGCATGACCATCCAGGCCCGTGCGCAGGCCAAGGCCCAGCCCGGGATGGGGCTGACCCGTGACCAGGTCACCGACGGTCTGGCGCACGCGGCCACCCGGCGACCGACCGGCCTCGCCGGGGCGTTCAACCCGGTGACCATCGCCCGCGAGACGGGCGAGGGCATGGCCGACCTCGCGCGGTACGCCGCCCCGTCGAACTGGGGGAACACCGCCACGCTGATGCGCAACGGCGCCGCGGGCAACCCGATGCTGGACGACGCCGCCCGGCTGGAGCTCGCGAGGCTGGGGCAGCTCTCGGATGCTGCCCGCGCGACCCCCGCCGTCGCGGCCTACACGAACTCGCTCCGGTGGCAGATGGGCACGCTCACCGGCGCGACGTTCGGGCCGATCGGCACCGACGCCGCGGACAAGTCCGGTGCGCTGGACGGTCTCAAGGACCGCACCACCTTCCAGCCGCGGTGACCGAGACCTCCTCCCGCGCGGAGCCGGGGCGCGTGACCCTTGTCCCGGAACCGGCCCGCCCGGCCGCCCGCGGCATCCCGCAGCGCGACGTCGTCCGCAGGGTCCGCCTGGTCGCCGGACCGCAGCGGCTCGCGCTCGTGCGCGACGGCCGGGTGCTCCGCGAGTTCGCGGTGGGCGCGGAGGGTGATGTCACGACCGCCGCGCACCTCGGCGGCCCGTTGCTCGCCGACGTCGCGCCGCACTCCCTGGGCGCCGTGGACCTGCTGGCTCCCGACGGCTCCCGCGTCGCGCGGATCGATCTGCGTGACTGGGTGCCCGAGGCCGAGGAGCTGACCCGCCCGCGGGAGGCGCTCGAGCGGTCCGGGGTCCCCGACCTGCTCGACCAGGCGGGTATCCCGCTGCGACCCGTTCCGCCGTCGGAGCTGGTTGCGGCGCTCACCGCCTCGCCGCCGCTCCTGACCCCCTGGCGGCGGCTGCCGGTGGCCTACACGGTGCTGCGCTCAGCTGCGGCGGTGCTGGCGGTGGTCGCGCTGCTCTGGGCGATCCTGGGCGACGAGCCGCCCGTGTCGCTCTGGACGGCCGCCGCCTCCGGACTGCTGCTCAGCACCCTCGCCGCCGCCGGGTTGTGGGCGTTCGGGCTGCTGGCCGGCCGCGATCGGGGAACCGGTGCACCCGCCCTGCGGCCGCTGCCGGCCGTCCCCAGCACGCGACGGTTCCGTCGGACGGCCCAGCTGCGCCTGGAACCCGAGGACGTCGTCGTGGTCGACGGGCTGGGCCGCGAGCGCAGGCTGCCGCGCGGCGGCTCCCGTGGGGTGACGAGCGCCGCGGTGGTGCGGCCCGGCACCGCGACCGCCCAGCTGGAGCTGCGCACCGCTGACGGGACGCCGCGGGCGACCCTGCCCTGGGCGCTCTGGTTCGGTGCCGACGGTGCGGACGCCGCACTGGAGCGGGCCTGCGCGGACGCCGGCCTGCTGCTGGATCGGAGCGCTGCACCCGCGCGGCGACCGCAGGACGAGGAGCATCTGGCCCGGGGGATCCACTCACCGCCCGGGCGGGCGACCGTCGCCGCGGCCACCTGGCCGTCCGGGCTGCCCGGCCAGGCCGCGGTCTGGCAGACGGCTGCATTCGCCGCATTCCTGCTGATGTACGGCTTCCTCGTGGACGACGGCCCGGCCGTCACGGTCGCGCTGCTGGCCACGCTCGTGCTCACCGCCGGCGTCCAGTGGGGGCGGTTGCTGTGGCGGCGCCTCGTGCTCGACCGGCCGGGCGGCCCCGCGTGACCGCCGAGGACCCGGAGCTGGAGCTGGAGCTGGAGCCCGATCCCGGCTGGTACGCGGTGCCGGAGGACGAGGCGGAGGCGGCCGGGTGGGCCGAGGGTCTGGTCCGTGAGCTCGCCGGCCCCGGGGCGGAGGACCAGGCCGTGCTGGTGACGACGGAGTCGGTGCTCGCGCACGCCCGCGCGGCGTACGAGGCACAGGTGGAGCTGGCGTTCGTCTTCCTGCCCCAGCCCCTGGCCCCGGTGGTCGCGTCCTGCCACGTCGAGCTGGTGTTCGGCACGGCGGGTGACCTGCCGGACCTCGACGACCTGGCGCGGGCGCTGGCGGTGCAGCGGCCGGAACACCTGAGCGCACCCGAGGTCGGTCGCCGGCTGCTGGTCGCCGGCCCGGCGGTCCGGCAGCACGAGCTGCGCGAGGACGACGACGGATCGGTCGTCGAGCGGGTGTCCTTCGTGCTGGAGCTGCCGAGGGTCGACGACGCCCTGCTCCGCGTCACCACGACGTGGCGTGCGCTGGCCCTCGGGGACGCGCTGGTGGAGCAGGCCGACCGGATGGCCGCGGCCCTCGTCGTCCGCGTGGAGTGACCGCGGGGCCGGCCGCCACGGCGTGCGGCAGCCCCGGGAACGGCTGAGGCCGCCTCGCGGTGCGAGGCGGCCTCAGGAGTGCTGGGGAGTCGTCAGCGACCGAGGGCGCTGGCCAGCTGGGTGTCTGCGTCGCGGAAGGTCGCGGCGGCCTGGTTGAGGTAGGACGCCATGCCGTCGAGGCCACCGATCATGTTGCGGGCGCCGGTGTTGAACTCGTCGTACGAGGCCTGGAAGCTGCGGCTGGAGCTGTCGGTGACGTAGCCCTCGGCGACGAGCTGGTCGACGAGGCTCTTGAGCTGGCCGAGCATGCCGTCGATCTCGGTGCGCCCGTTCGTGAGCCGGCCGGCCGCGTCTTCCATCTGCTGGTAGGTGACGTTGACGTTCGCCATGGTTGAAGTCCAATCGGGACGGCCCGGGTGCGTCTCTGGCACCGACGGGACGGGTCGGATACGGACCGGACCGTAACAGTCCGCAGCGGGGTGCGCGCTCCGTTCGGGGGTTGTCCACAGGTCCGGGTGACACCGGTCCGAGTGCTTCCTGCCCCGGCACCGCACCGTGTCCACAGCCGTCGTGCACCATCCGGACCGGATGGGGCAGATTGTCCGCAGTGATCCGACCGGTGGCGGCGTGCCGCCGCTCACCGCACCCCCCGAGAGGAGCCGCCGCGTGGCTGACCTGCAGTACAGCCTGGAGCTGCTCGGCGGGCTGGGCCGGCAGCTGTCCGGTCTGGCGGACGGGCTCGAGGGCGACACCGCGGGCACCCGCTGGGACGACGAGGAGATCGGTCACCGTCGGGTGGCTGACGCGCTCGACGACTTCGCCGGCAGCTGGGACGACAAGCGGGGCAAGCTGACGACCTCGCTGCGCGAGGTGGGGGACATGGCGACGTCCAGTGCCTCCACCTTCCAGGAGGTCGACGACCAGCTGGCGGCCGACATCGAGGCGATCCTGGAGGAGGACGCGTGACGGCGAGGGCAGGCGACTGGCAGCTCCTGGGCCACGGGCGCGACCCCGTGCCCGGTGAGCCGGCGCACGCCCAGCGCCTCGCCGAGGGATACGGGACGACGGCCGACGACATCGAGCGCCTCAGCGGTCAGCTCCGCCGGATGTCCGACCTGGACGGCTGGACGGGGGAGGCCGCCCGGAAGTTCGCCGAGGCGGCGGGCGACCTCGCCGAGGACCTGAGCGACGCCGAGCGGCGCTACCGCGAGCTCGCCGAGGCCGTGCACGGCTGGGTGGCGCCGCTGACCCGCGCCCGGGACGAGTCGGCGGGGGCCCTGCGCGACGCCGAGACCGCGGAGGAGGACCGGCGGCGCTACGCGAACGACCCCTACGAGTCCGTCGTCGACCCCACCCCCGACCAGCTCGCCGCGCAGCGGCAGCACACCGCGGCCCGCGACGACGCCGTGCAGCGGCTCGAGGCGGCCCGGCGGCGGCTCGACGAGGCGCTCGACGACCTCGACAGCGCCGCGGAGCGCGTGGCCGGCCGGATCCGCGACGCGTCCGAGCACGGCAACGACGGCTTCTGGGACAACGTCGGTGGCTGGGTGCGCGACCACGCGGTGCTGCTCGACCGGATCGCGACGTGGGCCGGCCGGATCGCGCTGGCCCTGGCGGTGATCACGATCGCGGTGCTCGTCCTCGTGGCGGCGCCCGCGGCGCTCCTCATGA
Organism: Blastococcus aurantiacus; assembly: GCF_900102425.1. Taxonomy (GTDB): domain Bacteria; phylum Actinomycetota; class Actinomycetes; order Mycobacteriales; family Geodermatophilaceae; genus Blastococcus; species Blastococcus aurantiacus. The sequence goes on along the minus strand of NZ_FNBT01000002.1, from coordinate 241,960 downwards.
GTGCGCTGTTCTGGGGGGCTTTCGCCGCTGGTGCGGTCCAGTTCGGAGCGCACGCCGCGATGATGGCCTCCGGCGTGGAGGGGGTGACCTGGGTGGACATCGGCATGGACGTCCTCGGTCTCGTCACCGCGGGCGCCGGGCAGTGGATCGCCAAGGGGCTGGGCAAGGCGGTGCCGCTGCTGCGCAGCGACGTCGCGCAGGCCGCCGACGACTCGGCCCGTGCCGCCCAGGAGGTGCTGGAGGCCGGTGCGGCGAACTACACCCGCGCCGGGAACGCCACCCACATCGCCGACCCGGCGAACCCCCTGCGGCAGTGGGGCCAGCAGTACCTCGACGACGCCGCCGAGCGGGCCTCCCAGGCCGGCCGGCAGGCCGCCGACGACGTGCACGCCGGCGCGGTCACGCAGGCACCCCGTGCGAGCCAGGTCACGGCCCTCGATGCGGACGTGGCCAGGGAACTGGCCGAGCTGCAGCGCCTCGGTGGGATGCAGCTGTCGGCTCCGCTGCGCCTGGGCCTGGACGACCTCGTCCAGCAGGGCCACCGTGCGGTCACCCTCAACCAGGTCAGCACCGGCGCGCAGTTGGCCGACGGCACCGACGACCTGGTGGTCGAGTGGCAGGACCCGCTCGTGGATGCCACGTCCGACGCCTACTGGCACCTGGCCGACTGATGGCGGCTCCCCGACGCGTGGCCGAGCTGCGCCCGAAGCTGCTCGGTGGACGTGCGCTACCGGCGGCGCGGTCGATGCGCCTCCGCGTGACCGACGACGGTGCCGTCGCGCTCACCGACGTGTCCGGCCAGGAGCGGCAGCTGCTCGCCCCGGGTGCGGTCGCCCGGGCGCTGCACATCGGCTACGACGACGCCCGGCGCTTCCTGCCCGGCCGGGCGGGCAGCGACGAGCTGCTGGTCCTGCTCGACCGCGCCGGCACTCCGTTGCTGGCCCTCGGGCTGATCGACTGGGCGCCACCGGCCTACTCGACCGGTGCGGAGTGGCGCGAGATCACCGGCGCGCCGGCGTTCGCGACGGCCCTGGGTCTGCCGCTGGAGCCGGCCGAGGCCCGCGATCTCGAGGCGCTGGAGGGGGTGTCGGAGGTCCTGCTCCGGCCGCAGCCCGCGCCGCCCTGGCCCGGCCGGCGGGGTCCGTTGGTCAGCTCGATCGCGTTGGCGCTGGGGCTGCTGGCCGGGTTCGGGGAGGGCATGTGGGTCATCGCCGTGCTGACCCTGTTGTCGATCCTCGTGGTCGCACCGGTGATCGTGGCCGGCAGTCGGGCGCGGGCGGAGGCCCGCGAGCCGGGGCCGACCCCCGGCCGGGACTCGCGGTCGGTCATCCGGCCCCGTCCGGAGGGACGGGTGGTGCGCGGCCTGGCCGAGGCCACCGTCGAGATCAGCGACGACGAGGTGGTGCTGACCGACCGTGGCCGGGAGGTGTGGCTGCCCGGCCCCGCACGCGGGGGAGTCCGGCAGGCGGTGCTCGCGCCGCAGTCCGTCCGGCTGCTCGATGCCGCCGGGAACGAGTACGTGACGCTGGACCCGGGGCTGTGGGCGCCGACGGACAGGGCCCGGGAGGACCTGGCGCGGGAGCTGCGCGAGGCCGGCCTCGACGCGCTCCCCGCACCCGTGGGCCGGGGGACCCCGGTCGGCCTGGCCGCCCCGCTGTCGGCGAAGATCCAGCCCAGCTACCTGCTGTCCGAGACCGAGCGGGGTGAGGCCACGCAGACCACCGCCTGGCTGAGCGGCTGCGCCGTCGCGCTGGCCGTCGGAACCTCGGCCATGACCATGTACTGGAACGGCCCGGTCGGCGTCGTCCTGCTGGTCGCGTCGCTCGGGCTGCTCGGCCTGCGGCTCGCCGACACGCTGCGCCGGGGGATCGCCGACCGGCGCGCGATGCGCCGGGTGGCGGCCGCGCCCGAGGCGGCGCTGCGGTGAGCGGGCTGCAGATCTCGGTCCCCGGCCACGGCCGCTGGCTGCCGCTGCCCCTCGAGGGCGACATCGACGCCCAGGCGTCCGCGGCGGCGAGTGCCCTGACCAGGCAGGCGTCCGGCGACCGGATGGAGGACGTCGCCGCGCTCATCGCGGGGTCGGCGCGGACGGTGCTCAGGCAGGCGGGCCGGCTGGCGCAGGACGGCATCGTGACGGCGCTCGCCTGGAGCCTGCTCCCGGCCCCCGGGGTCCTGCAGCCAGGTCCGGTCGCCCTCCTCCGGCTGTTCCCGCTGGCGCCGACCGCGAGCGACGACGACGTCCTCACGACGGTCGTGGACGTCTCGGCGGACCGGCACGGCGACATCGACGTCGACCGGCTGGACACCGCGAGCGGCCCCGCGCTGACGGTCCGCTGGCGGCCGGCGGTGCGCGGCGAGGACGGGATCCGCATGGTGCACGAGCAGCGCGCGGTGCTGTGGCCCGACCGCGAGCACGAGGTGGTGCTCGTGCTGTCCCTCTACGTCGTCGACCTGGTCGACGGGGCCTCGGCGGGCGAGCCGCTGCAGGAGCTCGCCACGGCGGTGCGGTGGTCGCTGTCGTGAGTGGGTCGCGGACCGCGGCCGGTGCGACGGCGGACTGGCGTTGGTCGCTGCTCCTGCCGCCGAACTGGGTGACGTTGCCGGTGGAGGCCGAGGCGGGCCGCACGGCGATCCGCCGGCTGCTGGACCGGCAGATGGCGCACCTGCCTCGTGACCGCGTCGCGCCGGTGCGCCGGCGGATGCAGGCCGAGCTGCGGAGCCTGCTGTCCGAGGCGCGGCAGGCGGGCGCGACCACGCTGCACGCGCACCTGGGTCTCGTCCGCGGCGTGCCGGTGTCGGCCACCTGCGCGGTGTCGCTGGTCCGCGGGGCCGCCGACGACCCCGGGCTGATCGCCGAGGTGGCCCTCCTGTTCGGCGAGGGGGACGACGTCGTCGAGGCCGACGTCCGGCCGGTGGCCGGTCTACCCGCGGTCCGACGGCGACGGGTGGGCCGGCGCCCGGTCGAGGGGAGCGCCGGGGCCCTGGCCACGACGAGCCTGGACTGGGTCGTCGCGCTGCCGGACGGCGGCGGCGCGCTGGTGCTCTCCTTCGGCACGGTCACCGCGCCCGTGGCCGAGGAGCTGGTCGCCCTGTTCGACGTCATCGCCGGGTCGCTGGTGCTCGAGCCCGGTGGCTCCTGACCCCCTGGGGTAGCTGTGGGCGGGGGCCCGTGCCAGGGTCGGGAACTGTGAACGGTGCACAGGCTCTGATCCGGACCTTGGTCGACGCGGGCGTGGACGTCTGCTTCTCCAACCCAGGTACCTCCGAGATGCACTTCGTCGCGGCGCTGGACGACGTGCCCGACATGCGCGCGGTGCTCACCCTGTTCGAGGGCGTCGCCACCGGAGCGGCCGACGGCTACGCGCGCATGGCCGGTCGGCCGGCGGCCACGCTGCTGCACCTGGGCCCCGGCCTGGGCAACGGTCTGGCCAACCTGCACAACGCGCGCCGGGGCAGGACGCCGCTGGTCAACGTCGTCGGCGACCACGCCCGCTCGCACAAGCGCCTGGACGCCCCGCTGGAGTCCGACATCGACGCCATCGCCGGCACCGTCTCCGGATGGGTCCGTCGTTCGCTGTCCCCGGCCGACGTGGCCGGCGACGCCGCGGAGGCCGTGGCGATGGCCAAGAAGACCGGGATCGCCACGCTGATCCTCCCGGCCGACGTGTCGTGGGAGGAGGGCGCCGAGCCCGCCCTGCCGCTGGACGTCCGGCCCCGGCCGCACGCCGCGCCGTCGCTGATCGAGGGCATCGCCAAGGTCGTGACCTCGGGCGAGGAGACGGTGATCCTCCTGGGCGGCGACGTGATGGCCTCCCCGGAGGGTCAGCTGGCAGCGGCACGGGTCGCCGCCGGCACCGGCGTGCGCCTGGTGGCCGAGACCTTCCCCGCGCGCACCGCCCGCGGGGCCGGCCTCCCGGACCTGCACCGCCTGCCCTACCCGCCGGAGATGGCGATGGCGGCGTTGAAGGGGACGAAGCACCTGGTGCTGGCCGGTGCCACGGCCCCGGTCCACTTCTTCGCCTACCCCGGCATGCCCGGGCACCCGGTGCCGGAGGACTGCACGGTGCACGTGCTGAGCCTCCCCGGGGAGAACGGCGTCGCCGCGCTGGAGGCGCTGGCCGAGTTGGCCGCGCCGGGCGCCGAGCCGAAGGTGATGGAGCGGGAGACCCCCGAGCTGCCCACCGGGAAGCTGAACCCGCGGGCCATGGCCGCGGTCGTCGGCGCGCTGCTGCCGGAGAACGCGATCGTCGTCGACGAGGCGCTCACCTCCGGTGCGGGCCTCACCGAGATGACCTCGGCCGGCCCGCGGCACGACTGGCTGTCGCTGACCGGCGGCGCGATCGGTGACGGGCTGCCCATGGCGCTGGGCGCGGCCGTGGCCTGCCCGGACCGGCCGGTGATCGGCATCCAGGCCGACGGCAGCGCGATGTACACGATCTCGGCGCTGTGGAGCTACGCCCGCGAGCAGGCGAACATCACCACGATCATCTGCGACAACGGCTCGTACGCGATCCTGGAGCACGAGCTGACCCGCGTGGGCGCGGCCAGCGACGGCGAGCGGGCGCGCAAGCTGCTCGACCTCACCGGGCCGGCGCTGGACTTCGTCTCGCTGGCACAGGGCATGGGCGTGCCGGCGTCGCGGGCGAACACCGCCGAGGAGCTGGCCGAGCAGGTGCGGCACGCTCTCGCGGAGCCCGGCCCGCACGTCGTCGTCGCCACCCTGCGGTAGCCCTGGGCGGGCGGCGCACCCGTGTGCGCCGCCCGTCGCTCAGCGGCTCAGTGCTTCTTGCTGCCGTGCGTCAGGTTGTCCATCTGCGAGGACGTGTCGGCGGCGTTCCGCTTGTCCTGCCGCTTCTCCTTGATGGACTTCCCCGCGGGCTTCTTCGCTGACGACTGTTTCGGGGACTTGTCACCCATGGCGTGCGCTCCGCTCGTCGGGAGCCTGGACGGCTCCGTGGGGCGACGCTACGCGCAGGACGGCGCCTCGCGGCCCTGCTGATGCGCCTGGCCGGAGCCCGAACTCGATCGTGGGCCGCGCGCATCGGTCCTGTGCGGACCGCCCGGTTTCTCTACGCTGCCCGCGTGCCCGCCAGCCCCGCAGGAGCGTCGTTCGCCGAGCTCCTGCGTTCCCTGCGCGAACGGGCGGGTTTCACCCAGGAGGAGCTGGCCGAGCGCTCGGGTCTGACCCCGCACGCGATCAGCGCGCTGGAGCGTGGCGCGCGCACGCGCCCGTACCCGCACACCGTCCGGGCGCTCGGCGACGGGCTGGGACTCACGGACGCCGAGCAGGCCGCGCTGCGCGCCGCCGTTCCGCGGCGATCGCGAGGCCCGGCCGGCGACGTCGTCACGTCGGCTCCCGCGGGGCTCCGGCCGAGTGCGCTGCCCATGCCGCCCACGGCGCTGGTCGGCCGCGAGGTCGAGGTGGCCGAGCTGACCGCCCAGCTCGGCGCGGCGGATGCGCGGGTCGTCACGCTCACCGGTATCGGCGGCGTGGGCAAGTCGCGGCTGGCGGTGGAGGTGGCGGCCCGGGCGGCAGCGGCGTTCCCCGACGGCGTCGCCTGGGTGCCCCTCGCTGCGCTGACCGACCCGACGCTGGTGATCCCGGCGGTCGGCCGGGGCGTCGGGCTGGCCGGTGGAGAGGGCATGGACACCCCCGCCGCGGTCGCTGGTGCGCTGCGGCACGCCCGTCTGCTCCTGGTTGTCGACAACTGCGAGCACCTGCTCGACGCGGTGGCCGACCTGGGGGAGCTGCTGGAGCGGTGCCCCGGCGTGGTGCTGCTCGCGACGAGCCGCGCGGCGCTCCGGCTGCGTGGCGAGCAGGAGCACCCGGTCCAGCCGCTCGCCGTACCGCGGAGGTCGGCTCGTGCCCAGGAGGTGGCCGGCTCGCCGGCCGGCGCGCTCTTCCTCGCGCGGGCTCGCGCGGTGGCACCCGCCTTCGACGTCGACGAGGGCAATGCCACGGCCGTGGCCCAGGTGTGCGCGCGGCTCGCGGGCATCCCGCTGGCCCTGGAGCTGGCCGCGGCCAAGGTCCGGCTGCTCAGCCCGGCGGTGCTGCTCACCCGGCTGGACGCCGCGATGGCCGGTGGCGGGCAACGCGACCTGCCGTCCCGCCAGCGCACCCTGACCGCGACCCTGGACTGGAGCTACCAGCTGCTCGGCGACGACGCGCGGACGCTGCTGCGGCGGCTGGGTGCGTTCACCGGCGGATTCGACCTCGACGCGGTCGAGGCGGTGGCGGGCGACGGCGAGCGGGACGTGCTCTCGTGCCTGGCGGTCCTGGTCGAGCACTCGCTGGTCCGGGTCCACCCGGGTGGGCGCTACGACCTGCTCGAACCGGTCGCCCAGTACGCACGGTCGCTGCTGCACGACCCGGAGCGCGACCTCGTCCACGCGGCGCACGCCCGGCACTACCTCGCGCTCGCCGAGCGGGCCCACGACGGCTACGCCTGCGCCGACCAGCTCCACTGGCTGGCCCGGGTGGAGCTGGACGAGGACGACGCGGCGCTCGCGGTCGAGCGGTCACTGGCCCGTGGCGACCTGCGGACCGCGGCGCGCCTGTGCTGGGAGCTGCAGCGCTACTGGTGGTTCCGCCAGCGGGTGCCGTTCGGACGCCGGCTGACCGAGCGCGTGGTCGCCGCTGCCGCCGACCGGCTCGCGGCCGTGCCGGACGCAGCGGGCGCCGCCGACCTCGCGGTCGCGGCGAACGCCGCGGGGTGCCTGGCGCTGGCGCACGACGATCCCGAGGCCGCCGGGGGGCACTGGGAGGTGGCCGTCGACAACGGCAGACGCGTCGGTGACGTCGACGTCGTCGCCCACGCCTCCTCCGGTCTCGCGCTGGTGGCGATGATCCGTGGCGACCTGGCCGCGGCCGCAGGGCACCTGGACGTCGCCGACGAGGGCGCCGCGCGGGGTACCCGCTCCTGCTGCGCGTGGCTGCTCTCGATGTGCGCGATCTGGCGCGGCACGCTGCTGCGCGCAGCCGGTGACGAGGCGGGAGCGGTCCGCAGCACCGAGCGCGGCCTGGCCAGCGCCCGCGAGCGCGGTGACCGGCTGGCGTTGTCGATGGCACTGGCGGGACTCGGCCACGGGGCGCTGCAGGCCGGCGACCTCCCCGAGGCCCGCCGCCGGCTGGAGGCCGGCTTCGAGCTGTCGTACGAGGTGGGCGACGTGCTGAACGTCGCGCACTTCGCGCAGAGCCTGGTGGTCGTCGAGGTGGCGGCCGGCGAGCACGAGTGCGCCGCGACGCTTGCCGGCGCCGCGGACGCGCTGCTGGAGGTCTCCGGCTCGCAGGGCGGCAGCTACCGGCTGCTCAGCCAGCAGGCCCTGGACGAGGCCTGCGGGCAGGCCCGCAGGGCGCTCGGCGAGGACGCCTACGACGACGCCGCCGACCGGGGTCGGGCGCTCGAGCTCCACGAGCTGCGCGAGCGCGTCGTCCCCCGTTCCGGGCGGCTGCGCGTCGTCGAGCAGCGACGCGCCGGGGCCTGACGCACGCGACCCCCGGCACCGCAGGGTGCCGGGGGCCGCGCGCTCACCGGGTCACTTCACGTCGACCGCCGCGATCCGGCCGGTCAGGAGGCAGTTCTGCTGCCCGGCCTGCAACAGGGTGTCGCGGTCGGCGCGGTAGGGGAAGGTCGCCTTCCCGTCCGTCCCCAGCTTCGCGGTGCCGACGACGACCCACGGCCGGGCACCGTCGAGCCGGCCGGTCAGCACCGCCTTGAGCCAGTCGATGACGCTGGCCGAGGTGAGCGCCCGCAGCGTCACCTGGGCGCCGGGGAGACCGGACACGCCGACCGTCAGGGTCGTGCCCTTCCGGACCTGGCCGCCGGGGGAGACGCTCAGTCCCAGGGCGCCGCAGGAGACTGGGCCGTCCGGCCGGGTCGGTGCGGTCACGGTCCGGGTCGCGTCCGCCCCGAGGGTGACCCCGCCGTGGTCGAGCGTGGTCCCCGGCGCCGTCACGGTCAGCACCTGGCCGGAGCCGAAGGGCGTCGCCGGCACGAACCGGAAGGTGCGGGCCAGCGCGACGTCCCCGGGCGAGCGCTGCTCACCGACGGCGGTCACGGTGCCGGGCACCGCCGTCGCCCCGGCGCGGACCGACAGGCCGGCCCGCACCGAGTCGCTGCTCATCCACTCGTCGAAGACCACCTCCACCGCGCCGTCGGCCGTCGCGGTCACGCCGCTCAGGGCCGGCGGTGCCAGCCGGTGCAGGTCGACGTCGACGCCGTAGTGCTCGGGCAGCACCTGCAGCGGCTCGCTGTGCGCGGTCCGGTAGCCCTCCTTCTCGTAGCGGACCATCCACCACCCCTGCGGCACGTCCCAGCCGTAGGTCCCCTCGACCGAGGTGGACTGCGGGTTGGTCTGGCCGAAGGCCTCGGCGTCCCAGGCCGTCCACGGACCCTGCGGCGACGGCCCGCTGAGCACCGTGGCCGTCACGCCCTCGAGCCGCTGCGTACCGAGCGCCTCGTAGACGTAGCCGCTGGGGTCGAAGATCCAGGTGGGCGAGCCGACCCCCCAGGACCCGGGCTTGTACTCCTTGGGCACGAACTTCACCCGCGGGTCGCAGCTCTTCATCCCCACGGCCTCGACCCGCTCGACGGCGCGCTCGATGAACGCGTTGCCCAGGAAGGTCAGCCCGCCCTTGAAGAGGGTCTTGATCGTCGTGTTGATGTGCCCGCCGAGGCTCTCGTTCGACGTGGTCGCGAAGCTGCCCCCGGCGAGCGTCGCCCAGTCCAGCGCGTTGGTCGCGTACCTGTGCAGCACCAACGTGGCCTTGGCGTCGTCGATGTAGCCCTCGAGCTCCTCGGCGATCTCGGGCTGGCATGCCCGGATGTTGAGGTCGACGTGGTCCATCAGCGCGTCGAGCTGCTGATTGTTCGCGCCGTTGGCCGAGATGTCGTACAGGTCGTAGAACGCCTTGCCGACCTTCAGTCGCTTCTCCACCCACTTCCAGGTGATCTTGGTGTCGGCCATGAGCGCGGACACCGACCGGCCGGCGGGCCCGCCGTCGAGCCACGAGGTGGCCACGTACGCGCCCACGACGATCTCCTTGTCGTCGCCCTCGCCCGGGGTGGAGACCTCCAGGCCCCGGATCGGGGCTCCGGCCGCAGCGGCCAGGGCCTGGTCCGCCGCGCTCGGTGCGGGCAGCTCCGTGGCGGCACCGATGCTGGAGCGAGTCACCAGCGGCATGCCCTGCACCGACCACCGGCCGGTGTACTCGTCCCGACCGGTCACCTCGAACACCGCGTCCTCCGGCGCGTTGAAGGGGTGGGCCACGGTGGCGACCATCTCCTCGAGCGTCGGCACGCGGGTCGAGCCGTTGGCCATCGGGAGGGCGTCGACCGTGTAGCCGACGGCGATCTCACCGACGTCCGTGGACGACATCGGTGGGAAGGTGGCGGTGCACTCGGTCGCCGTGCAGCTGCCCTCCTGCTCCTCGGAGCCGATGTAGGCGGTGAAGCCACGCACCCGTGAGGCGTCCTCGAAGCGCGCGGTGAGCTTCGTGGGCACGGAGGGCACGTAGACCAGGGTCGGCGCGGCGTTGCCCGTGCGCGGGTCCCAGGTCACGGAGCGGCCGCGGGCGTCGGCGATCGCGTTGTCGACGGTGATCGACACCGGCTTGACGTCCGAGGCGCTGTACCGGACGTCGAGCGGCTCCGACAGCAGTTCGACCGTGCCGCCGTCGGGACCGGGCGCCGTGGTGACGGCGACCAGCCGGTACGTCACGCCCTCGAGCGGAGCGTGCAGCTGCACCGGCGTCGACCAGCGGCCACCCGCGCCGGCGGAGGTCTCGGCGAGCACCCGGCCCGCCTCGTCCCGCACGGCGATGGGTGTTCCGGCCGGAGCCCGGCCGCGAACGGTGAACGCTCCGGCCGTCTCGGTCGGGCCCTCCATCTCGACCCGGCGCACCTGCGCCGACGACGGCGGCAGGTCCAGCACCGCGCCGTCGGCCATCCGCAGCGAGATCGGTGCGGACAGCTCGCCGTCGAGCACGTCGGAGCCCACGGTCAGCGGGACGCGCACCGTGGTGGCGCCCCGGCCCGACAGCGGCACGACGACGGTGCCGTCGGTGACCGTCGATGCGGCGCGGGCGCCGTCGATGGTCGCGGTGCCGGCCTGGGCGGTGGTGCCGCCGGGGAGCCGGACCCGCAGCTGCGAGCGCACGGTGTCCGAGGCCGGGAGCGAGACCCGGACGACGAGCAGCGCACCCGGCATCACCGGGTCGGGCAGCGACTGCACGGTCACGTCGGCCGGCGCAGCCGCCGCCTTGGACAGGGTGACCCGGCCGAGGTCCGCCGTGGTCCCGGTGTCGACGACGACGTCGCTGGTGCCGCGGCGCCCGGCGCTGTCGCTCCACGTGATCGTGTACAGCCCGGCCGAGGCGAAGGCGAGCACCGGCGTGGCACCGTTGCCAGTGCGGGCCCCGGCGTACTCGGCGCGGCCACCGGCCACCGTGCGGTAGATGCTCGCCGTCCAGTTGGCCACGCGGGTGCCGGTCTCGTCGACCAGCTCGGCGCGGGCCGAGCCGACCTGCGCCAGCTCCAGCGTGATGTCCGCGTCGAGGTCGTCGCCGAGGACGATGCTGGTGCAGCCCTGCGGCAGGTGGGCCTGGCGCCCGTCGGCGCAGAGCTCGACCCGGTCACCGGCGACGCCCTCGTAGGGCACCGAGGGCGCCATGGTGCGGCCGGACATCGTCGACCCCGACCCCATGCGCAGCGTGGCGTGGAAGTGGCTCGCGGTGCGCCAGTCGAGCGGCTGCTCGACCCGCTCCCCGTCCGGGCTCACCACGACCAGGTGCGGCTGCACCCGGTAGGTCGGGGTGCGCGGCAGGTCGATCGTCAGGTCCCCCCGGCGGTCGGCGGTCAGCTCCACCGGCTTGGCGGCGGCGGTGTGGAAGTCCGCCGTCGCCGACAGGGTGCCGGCGCCTGCCAGGCCGGTGAGGACGGCCCGTCCGTCGCCGCCGGTGGTCGCCGTCGTGGTGAAGGTGCGGTCGTCGGCGGTCTGCACCAGCTGCACGGCGGCCGAGCCGACCGGCTTGCCGGCTCCGGTCACGGTGACGTCGGTGGTGGCGGCCGGGATCGGTGCCAGGGCGAGTGGCACCGAGGAGCGGCCCGTGCCGGAGTCGATGGTGACGCGCGGCTGGACGATCCGCACCGACTGGTCGTCGAAGCGGTAGTCCAGCGTGAGCTGCACGTGGCCGGGCAGGCCGTTGATGACGGTGGCCGTCGTCGCCGGGCCCATCCGGCGCTGGACCAGCAGCGTGCCTTGGTCGTCGCGCACGCTGAGCGTGCCCGCGGGCACCGGCACGCCGTTCGGCGCGGTGAGGGCCACGTCGAGCTGCGCGGCCCGGACGGGGGCGAGCGCGACGGCCACCTTCTTGCCGGCGGTCACGGCCAGGACCCCGCGGGAGGCCACGATCTCGCCGTCGCCGGCCACCAGCTGGATGCCCCACGTGCCGGGGGAGAGCGGCACGCTCACCTGCCCGGGTGCGGTCACCGGCAGCTCCTGCCGGCCGCGCGGCCCGTTGAGCACGGCCTTCAGCGCGCCGAGGTCGTCGGGCGAGGACGCGATCTCCAGGTCGAGCTGCCCGCTGACCGGGGCGACGGTCGTGCCACGCGTCAGGGTGCGGCTGCCGTCGGTCAGCGCGACCTCGGCCCAGCCGACGGCGGTCAGCGTGCCGTCGAGCCGGTAGGGGTCGCTGACGTAGGTGCCGGGCGTCGGTTCCTGCATCGGGACGACGGCCGTCGGCTCACCGGTGTGCGCCGACGTGGGCCACAGCCGCAGCTCCGCGTCCAGGCCCGGCTCGCCGGTGGCGGTGGCGGTCAGGTCGCTCCCCAGGACGAGGGCGGCGCCGTCGGCGGTGCGCGGTGCCTGGACGTCGAGCCTGGTGATGCCTTCGCTGACAGTGGTGGCGCTGATCTCGTGCGTCCAGGGCCGCTCGGGCCAGCCGCGGTCGAGGACGGCGACGGCGCGGACGGCGTAGGTGGTGCGCGGGGCGAGGCCGCTGATGGTGGTCAGCCGCTCCTCGCTCCGGTCGACGAGGTCGGCCTGCGTCCACTCCGTCTCGCGGACCGGCCAGGTCTGCCGGTACTCGACGCGGTAGTGGAGCAGGGGGGCCGAGGCCGACAGCTCCGGCCAGGCCACCCGCACGGAACTCGCCCGCTCCTGGTCGACGGTCATCGCCACCGCCTCCGGGAGGTCGGTGTGCTCGCTGGTGCGGGTCGCCCACGGGCGGGTCGAGCCGTCGTCCATGACCAGGTCGACCCGGTAGTCGAACCAGGTGAGGGCCGGCAGGGCCTCGTCCAGCAGCGCGGTCGTGCCGGTGGGCCGGTCGGCGAGCTGCTCCCACTCCGACTGGCCGCCGAGCGAGCCGTCGGCCGACTGGCCACCGGCTGCCCGCAGCACGCGGTAAGCGGTGACGGCGGGGTCGTCGCTGGCTTCCCAGGTGACCCGCAAGGCGTCGTGGGCGGCGCGCTGCACGCTGATCTGGGCGCTGTTGCGGGCAGCGGCGGTCAGCGCGGGGGAGGCGTTGCCGCTGGTGTCGAGTGCGCGGACGCCGTACTCCACGACCCGCTCGGCGCGGTCGTCGGAGTGCAGCGGGACGTCGTGGCCGGTCCGGTCCGCGCCTACCGTGGTGAGGACGGCGCCGTCGGCGGTGATCTCGTAGCCGCGCACCTGGCGGTCGTCGGTGGCCGCGGGCCAGGTGAGCCGAACGGTGTGGCGGTCGAACGGCTCGGCGACCAGCCGGGCGTCAGCGGGCCACGTCGGTGCCGTGGTGTCGGGCGCGTCGCCGGTCTCGACGGCCATGACGATCTTCCCGTCCAGCCAGGTGACGACATGGGTGCCGTCGTGCGACGGGACCGGGCGGAAGGCGCTGGTGCCGAGGACCGAGCCGGGCTCCTCGCCCTCGTCGCCGGAGCCCTCGTCGCCGGAGCCGTCGTCCTCCGATGCACCTTCGGACGTGCCGGCGACGAGCGTGGCGGCGCCGCTGGCCAGGTCGACGGCCCATGCGGCGCTCGCGGCGGAACCCTCCTCGTACCTGCGCTCGTCGTAGACGACGGTCGTGCCGTCGCCGGACAGCTGCGGCCGGTGCACCTCGCCGGAGCCGGCGGTCTCGACCGCCCGGCGCGGGGTGCCCGCGGCGGTCAGATCGGCCACCAGCAGCGCGCCCTCGGGGCCCACGTAGGCGACCTGCTCGCCCGCGGCGTCGAGGGAGGGCGTGTACGCGACGTGGTCGGGCAGGGAGGCGACGGGCTCCAGGGTGTCGGCGGCCGCGACGACCGCGACCGAGTCCCAGGTCGGGTTCTCCCACTCGTCGAGCGGTCCTTCGACGTGCTCGAGCCACGCGACCGTGCCGCCGTCGGCGCTGAGCTCGAGGTCGGGGCTCGCGCCGGGGACCTCGCGGGAGGCGACGACCGTGCCGGTGAGCAGGTCGACCACCTCGACGCGGGCCTGGCCGCCCCAGCCGTCGCTGACGAGGACCGCGGCGCGCGTCCCGTCGGCGGAGACGTCGACGGCCTCGACCTCTCGCATGCCGGCCTCGGGGGACCGCGGGATGCGGGTGGTCGTCCCGTCGGCGAGCACGGTGCGGAACGCCTCGCGCGAGACGTCGCTGGGCTCCGCCACGACGTCGTCCCGGGTGGTCCAGACGACCACCGATCCGTCGGCGGACAGCGAGGCGGCGTCGGGGCCCAGGAAGCCGCCGGGGTTGCCGGGACGGGCGGGGTCCTCCCACACCAGCCGGCTGGCACCGGTCCCGCGGTCCACGACGAACAGGCCCGGCTGAAAGGCGCGGTCCCAGGCGTTGACGTGACCCTTGTAGAGGACGAACCGGCCGTCGGCGCTGGTGTCGAGCACCTGGCCCTCGACGTAGTCGTCCTCGCCGGGGAAGCCGCCGCTCACCTGGGTGAGCGCGAAGGCCGGGGGGGCGGCGCCCGGTGGGGGTGCGGCGAGCGCCACGAACGGCGCCAAGCCGCTGACGATGCCGGCCGTGACGGCGACGGCCAGGGCGGACTGGGGGAGTTTCACTCGGATCTCCGGAGTGCGAGGCGTGGGGACCTCGCGGGGGGAGCGGGTCCCGGCGTCGCACGGACGTGCGGCGCCGGATCGAGGCTCGCGTTCCGGGCGCGCCGCAACCACGGCCAGCACTCGCACACTGGTCGCACACTCCGGCGGCGTACGGGGCGCCGACCGGTGGGACGCGGGCTCGGCGGCCGGTTGCGACCATGGGGCCGTGGAGAACCTCGCGTACTCGTCGTCCGTCGTCGTCCGTGCCACGCCGGAGGCGGTGTACGACCTCGTGTCGGACGTGACCCGGACCGGGGAGTGGAGCCCGCAGTGCCGGGCGTGCTGGTGGGACGAGGGCGACACCGCCCGGGTGGGGGCCTGGTTCACCGGCCGGAACGAGGTGCCCTCGCGCACCTGGGAGACCCGCAGCCAGGTGGTCGCCGCCGACCGCGGACGGGAGTTCGCCTGGGTCGTCGGCGGACGTCTCGTGCGGTGGGCCTTCACGATGGAGCCGGTGGACGGCGGCACGCGGCTGACCGAGTCGTGGGAGTTCCTGCCGGCCGGCATCGAGTTCTTCCACGAGCGCTACGGCGAGGCCGCCGAGGAACAGATCGCCGACCGCACCCGGGCCGCCCACGAGGGAATCCCGGAGACCCTCGACGCGATCCGGAAGATCGCCGAGACCGGCTGACCCGCGTGCGCCTGGACCGGGTTGCTTGACCCTGGACCGCGCCGCGGCCAACCTGGGTCGATGACAGTCGTGGCGCTGCCCGTGCACGGGCACTGGGCAGAGGACGTCCGCGGTGAGGGGCGGTCGATCCGGGTCTCGACGCACGTCGAGAAGGGGTTGATCGTCCTCAGTCTGTGGCGCGGCGCGATGTGCGTCGGCACGGCGCGGCTGTCCCCCGAGGACGCGGCCGGCGTGGTCGCCGGGATGGCCGACGGCCTGGCCGTGATGGCCGCTCGTCCGCAGGTCGTGAGCCCGGATGCGGGGCGGGTCGCGGACCTCGAGGCCCGGCTGGCGCGGCTGGAGCACCACGGACGGCCGCTGTGGCGCCGGGCAGCCGACGCCGTCACCGGCTGGGGCGTGCGCGCGGCCGTGCGTTCGAGGGGCTGACCAGCGCAGCAGAATCCTGCGCCTCGCGACCGCCCCGGCGGGCCGGTCGGTCGTGGAGGCGGGCCGGTCGGGCGTTCACCCGCGCGGGTGGACCTTGGGCTCCGTCGTCCACAGGCAGCCGGTTCGGCACCTCCTCGGACCGGTCCGTTCTCTTAGGGTCCGCCCGTGGCGAGCGCTCTGGAGGTCGTGGACGGGGAGGTCCGTGAGCTCATCCGCCGCCGCGGCCTGGATCCCTTCACCGACCCGGGCCCGGTGCGGTTGCTGGTCCGCGACGTCGTCGCCGACTACTCCGAGCGGTCGCTGACCTCGGCGCTGCCGCCGATCGACGACGTCGAGTCCGTCGTCCGCGACGTGCTGGACCGGGTGGCCGGGTTCGGGCCGCTGCAGCGCTACCTCGACGACCCCGAGGTCGAGGAGATCTGGGTCAACGAGCCGGGCCGGGTGTTCATCGCCCGCCGCGGCCGGTCGGAACTGACGACGACGATCCTCGCCCCGGGCGAGCTGGCCGATCTGGTCGAGCGGATGCTGCGCACCTCGGGCCGGCGGATCGACATGTCGACGCCGTTCGTGGACGCGACGATGCCCGACGGCTCGCGGCTGCACGTCGTCATCCCGGACATCACCCGCCGGCACATGGCGGTCAACATCCGGAAATTCGTCCTGCAGGCGCACTCGCTGGACGAGCTCATCGCGCTGGGCACCATCACGGTGCAGGCGGCGCGCTTCCTGGAGGCGGCGGTCGCGGCGGGGCTCAACGTGCTGGTCTCCGGCGGCACGCAGGCCGGGAAGACGACGCTGCTCAACTGCCTGTGCGCGGCGATCCCGGCGCAGGAGCGCGTGATCACCTGCGAGGAGGTCTTCGAGTTGCGGGTCCCGCTGCCCGACGTCGTCGCGATGCAGACCCGCCAGCCGAACCTCGAGGGCGCCGGGGAGATCCCGCTGCGCCGACTGGTGAAGGAGGCGCTGCGCATGCGGCCCTCGCGGATCGTCGTCGGTGAGGTGCGCCAGGAGGAGTGCCTGGACCTGCTGATCGCCCTGAACTCCGGCCTTCCCGGCATGTGCACGCTGCACGCGAACAGCGCCCGCGAGGCCGTGGTGAAGATGTGCACGCTGCCGCTGCTGGCCGGGGAGAACATCGGCACGGCGTTCGTCGTCCCCACCGTGGCCTCCAGCGTCGACCTGGTCGTGCACGTCGGCACCGAGCCCTCCGGTCTCCGGCGGGTGCGCGAGATCGTGGCGCTGCCCGGCCGCGCCGAGGGCGGTGTCATCGAGACGGCCGACATCTTCACCAGCCGCGACGGGCGGCTGGTGCGGGCCGACGGCTACCCGCCGCACCCCGACCGCTTCGCCGCCCGCGGCTTCGACCTGGCCGGGCTGCTGGCATGACGGAGCACCTGAGATGACGGAGTCCGGTGCGCTGCTCGGCTTCCTGTTCGGTCTGGGGCTGCTGCTGATCTGGCGCAGCGGTCCGCGGGCTCCGCAGCGGTCGACGACGGCGAAGCGTCCCGGCCGCGTGCAGCAGCTGCTTGGTGCGGCGGGGCTGACCGGCATCAACGCCGCCCAGCTGATCGCCCTGCAGGTCGGACTGGGGCTGCTCGTGCTGGTCGTCGTGCTGCTGACCACCGGCACGGTCACCGTCAGCCTGGCCTTCGGGCTGTTCGGCTGCGCGCTGCCGTACACGCAGGTGCGCCGGCTGGCGGCGAAGCGGCAGGCCGACCTGCGCGAGGTGTGGCCCGAGGTCGTGGACAACCTCTCCTCGGCGGTGCGCGCCGGGATGTCCCTGCCCGAGGCGCTGTCGGCGTTGAGCACGCGGGGACCGGAGGTGCTGCGCCCGCCGTTCGCCCGGTTCGCCGCCGACTACCGCTCCAGCGGCCGGTTCAGCGCCGGGCTCGACCGGCTCAAGGACGACCTGGCCGACCCGGTGGGCGACCGGATCGTGGAGACGCTGCGGGTGGCGCGCGAGGTGGGCGGCACCGACCTCGGCCGGGTGCTGCGCACGCTGGCCACCTTCCTGCGCGAGGACGCACGGGCCCGCGCGGAGCTGGAGACCCGGCAGGGCTGGGTGGTGTCTGCCGCGCGGCTGGCGGTCGCCGCCCCGTGGGTGGTGCTCCTGCTGCTGGCCACCCAGTCCACGACGCTGTCGGCCTACGACACCCCCGTGGGCACGGTGATCCTGCTCGGTGGCGGGGCGGTGTGCCTGGTCGCCTACCGGCTGATGCTGCATATCGGGCGGCTGCCCCAGGACGTGCGGGTGCTCCAGTGAGCCCGGGCGTGCTCGGCATGCTGCTCGGCCTGGTCGCGGCGTCCGGGCTGATCCTGGCGGTCCGGTACGCGCCGCCGTTCCGGGCGGTGCGGCTGGTCGACCGGCTCGCGCCCTACGTGCACGACACCCCGCCGCCGTCCCGGCTGCTGGGCACCGTGACCGAGCCGGGGCTGCTGGTCGCCGTCCGGCGGGTCTTCGGCCCGGCCATCGGCGACGGCGCCCGGATGGTCGACCGCTTCCTCGGCGGGCGGGCCGCGGTGCGCCGCCGGCTGGACGCGCTCGGCGGGGACATGACCGTCGAGGACTTCCGCGTCGAGCAGGTGGTGTGGGGCGCGCTCGGCCTGTTGGGCGGTGTGACCGTGGCGGGCGTCGGCTCCGCGGCGGCCGGAAGCACCAACGTGCTGTCGGCCGCACTCCTGCTGGTGGCGGGGCTGGTCGGCGGCGTGCTGGGACGCGACTGGTGGCTCACGCAGCAGGTCAACCGCCGCGAGGAGCTGCTGCTGGCGGAGTTCCCGGTGGTCGCCGAGCTGCTGGCGCTGGCGGTGACGGCGGGGGAGAGCCCGACCGCCGCGATCGCGCGGGTCACCCGGCTGTCCGGCGGCGAGCTGGCCCGCGAACTGGGCAACGCGCTGGGGCGGGCGCGTGCGGGAGTTCCGCTGACCGAGGCGCTGCAGCAGGTGGCCGACCGGACGTCTCTGGACGCGCTGGCCCGCTTCATCGACGGGCTGCTCGTGGCCATCGAGCGCGGGACTCCGCTGGCCGAGGTGCTGCGCGCTCAGGCCGCCGACGTGCGGGAGGCCGGTAAGCGCCGCCTGCTCGAGGCCGGTGGTCGCAAGGAGATCGCCATGATGGTTCCGGTCGTGTTCCTGGTGCTGCCGGTCACCGTTCTCTTCGCCCTGTTCCCGGGGCTGATCAGCATCGTCTCGCTGGCGCAATGAGCCACGGGACACGAGGAAAGGACGCACTCATGCGCCCGTTCGCCTACCTGACGGCGGCTCTCGCCGCCCTGACCGCCCGGCTCGAGGGCGACGATCCGGAGCGGGGCGACGTCCCGGGCTGGGTCATGATCACGGTGATGACGGCGGCGCTCGTGCTGGCCATCCTCATCCCGTTCCGGACGGCGATCGTCGACGCGGTGAGCAACGCGCTCACCAGCGTCACGAGCGGTGGTTAGGCAGCAGGTTCCGGAGGACGACGGCGAGCGGGGGAGTGCCGTCGTCGACTTCGTGCTGGTCTCGCTGCTGATCGTGGCGCTGCTGCTGGCGGTGCTGCAGGTGGCCGTCTACGCGCACGTGCGCAACGTGGTGACGGCGAGCGCGCAGGAGGGTGCCCGGTTCGCGGCCAACGCCGACGTCGACTCGTCGCTGGGTGCGGCGCGGACGGTGGAGGTGGTCGAGCGGGCGACCAACCAGCGGACCGCCGAGGGATTGGCGTGCACCTCGGAGGAGGAGACGGACCCGACCGGGCTGACGCTGGTGGTCGTGCGCTGTTCGGGGTCGGTGCCGTCGCTGATCTCGGCACTGGGCAATCTGCTGCCGCTGGAGGTCACCGGCCGCGCGGTGAAGGAGGGCGCGTGAGGTGGCTGCGCGCCCGGCTCGGGCAGGTCGACGGCGAGCGAGGCTCGGCGCTGGTGGAGTTCGTGTTCATCGCGCTGGTGGTGTTCGTGCCGCTGGTCTACATCGTGGCCGGGTTCTCGGCGGTGCAGCGCGGCGTGTTCGCGGCGACGGCGGCGGCGCGGGAGGCGGGCCGGGCGATGGGCACCGCACCTGATCCGGCGACCGGCCAGGAGCAGGCGCTGCGGGCGGCGCAGCTGGCGGTGGAGGACCAGTCGGTGGACGCGACCGACGTGCGGGTGCAGTACGCGCCGGATGGCTCGGACTGCGACGCGGCCGGCTCGTACGTGCCGACGCTGACGCCGGGGGAGGAGTTCTCCGTCTGCGTGACGGTGACCGTCCGGATCCCGCTGCTGCCGGAGGTCGTCGACGCCAACACCGCCACCGGCCAGTTCGTCGTCGAGCGCGACCGCTACGTCGACGGCTGACCTCCGCCCACATCCGCATGAGCGCGGTCATATGGATGGCGGTGACCGCGCCCGTTCCCATCGAAGTGTCAGGGCCTTGACGTTCTGAATCGACTCCACCGAGTTACGACGCACGGCAATAACAGGTGCGGCTGAGCCCAGGGTTCCTCTCCGGCTGTACCAGCCGGTTTCGAATCAGCGACAGTGCCGGGGATGCGGGCCACAGCGGCCGGCGGCTCGACTCTGGACGCGCGGCCTCCGCGGGAACAGACTCCGCTGACCAGCGCCGGACGACGACGTCAGCGAGGTCGGCATGCCGTACCCCTTCGACCGCAGTGGCACCGAGGTGGGCCCCGACGGCATCCGCCGCTACCGGGACCTGCCGCGCAACCTGCCGGAGATCCTGCGATCAGCGGTCGAGAGCCGTCCGGACGGCGAGGCGCTGGTCGAGCTCGGCGGTGAGCGGGTGACCTACCGGCAGCTGTGGGACCGCGCCGCCCGGGTCGCCGGCGGCCTGCGCGCGGCCGGGGTGCAGCCGGGGGACCGGGTCGCCAACCGGCTGCCCAACGGCAACGACTGGGTCTACGCGTTCTGGGGCACGCTGCTCGCCGGCGCCGTCGTCGTACCGGTGAACACCCGCTTCGCCGAACCCGAGGTCCGGTACGTCGTCGAGGACTCCGGCGCCGCCTTCATGTTCGAGCCGGGCGCCCCGCTCCCGGACGGCAATCCGCTGGAGACCACCGACCAGCAGCACACCGACCTGGCCGGAATCTTCTACACGTCCGGGACGACGGGCTTCCCCAAGGGTGCGATGACCACCCACGAGAACTACCTCTCCAACATCGAAACCTGCCTGCGCTGCCTCAACCTGGGCCGCGAGCCGCGCACCACGCTGATCTCGGTCCCGCTGTTCCACGTCACCGGCTGCAACTCCCAGCTGCTCGTGGTCACCGCGGTCGCCGGGACGTCCGTGATCATGCCCGCGTTCGAGGTCCACGCGTTCCTGCGCGCAATCCAGGACGAGCGCGTCGACGTCCTCACCACGGTGCCCGCCATCTACTGGCTGGCCCTCCAGCAACCGAACTTCGGCGACATCGACACCAGCTCGGTCATGTCGCTCAGCTACGGCGGCGCGCCAATCGCGCCCGACCTCGTGCACCGCATCCAGCAGGCCTTCCCGACGGCCCGGGTCGGCAACGGATTCGGGCTGACCGAGACCTCGTCGGTCTCCACCTACCTGCCGCACGAGGACGCCGCCGAGCACGCCGACTCCGTCGGTTACCCGGCTCCCGTGGTCGACGTGCAGGTCGAGGACCCCGACCCGGACAGCGGGGTGGGGGAGCTGCTCATCCGGGGGCCGCACGTCGTCGCCGGCTACTGGGCCAAGCCGGAGCAGACGGCGGAGACCTTCGTCGACGGCTGGCTGCACAGCGGCGACCTGGCCCGCATCGACGACGAGGGACGCGTCTACATCGTCGATCGCAAGAAGGACATGATCAACCGCGGTGGCGAGAACGTGTACTGCGTCGAGGTGGAGAACGCCCTCGCCGCGCATCCGGACGTGGGCGAGGTCGCCGTCATCGGCGTTGCGGATTCGATGATGGGCGAGAAGGTCGGCGCGGTCGTGGTCCCGCTTCCCGGCCGCACGCTGGAGGCGCCCGACCTCATCGCGTTCGCTGGTGAGCGGCTCGCGGACTTCAAGGTGCCCCAGTACGTCGTCGTCCGGTCCGAGCCGCTGCCCCGCAATCCCGGCGGCAAGGTGCTCAAGCCGTCGCTCCGCGAGGGCACCGACTGGCAACCGGTGCGCTGAGCACCGCCCACCCACCCGAAGGGACGTCATGCCCACCGTCGAGACCGTCCGTGGCCCGATCGACACCGCCGACATGGGGCCGACCCTCATGCACGAGCACGTCTTCGTGCTCTCCACCGAGCACGTGCAGAACTACGGCGACGGCGACTGGTGGGACGAGGACGAGCGCGTGGCCGACGCCGTCACCAAGCTCGACGAGCTGAAGGCGCTGGGCATCGACACAATCCTCGACCCCACGGTGTGGGGGCTCGGGCGCTACATCCCGCGGGTGCAGCGGGTCGCGGAGCAGACCGACCTCAACATCATCGTGGCCACCGGCCTCTACACCTACGACGAGCTGCCGCACCAGTACGAGCACCGCGGCCCGGGCCTGCTCCTCGACCTGCCCACCGACCCGATGATCGACGACTTCACCTCCGACCTCACCGACGGCATCGCCAGCACCGGGGTGAAGGCCGCCTTCCTCAAATGCGTCGTGGAGGCCAAGGGCCTGACCCCTGGCGTCGAGCGCAACCTGCGCGCCTGCTCGGCGACCCACCGGGCAACCGGTGCGCCCATCACGGTGCACACGTCGGTGGGCAACCAGGCGGGGCTGCTGGCACTCCAGGTGTTCCGTGACGAGGGCGTCGACCTCACGAAGGTGGTCATCGGGCACGCCGGCGACAGCAACGACCTCGATTACCTGAGCGAGCTCGCCGAGGCCGGCTGCCTGCTCGGCATGGACCGCTTCGGGCTCGACATCTACAACCCCACGACGTCGCGGGTGGACACCATCGTCGCGCTCGCCGAACGTGGCTACGCGGGCCAGATGGTGCTCGCCCACGACGCGAGCTGTTACATCGACTACTTCCCCGGCGTCGAGGCCCAGGCCGCCAAGGAGCAGATCGCGCCGAACTGGAACTTCACCCACATCAGCACCGACGTGCTGCCCATGCTGCGGGACCGGGGCGTCACCGAGGACCAGATTCGGCAGATGCTGGTCGAGGCGCCGCGACGCTACTTCGAGTAGCGAGGAACGCTCGTGCCCTCAGGCGGTCGGGTGCGGCACCTTCCGCTGGTGCTCCGCCGCCCCTAGCGTCGGGCCGTGATCACCGAGAAGGTCGACCTGGACGGCCGCCCGTTCACCCTCGACCGGCCCGATGCCCCGGCGGAGGACGGCGTCGTGTTCGTGCTGAACCTCCACGGCGCCGGCTCCCTGGGTCCCTGGCAGCGCGAGTACTTCCCGGTGCACGACCACGTCGACGAGTACGGGCTGGTGGTCGCCACACCGACCGCGCAGACGAAGGTGCCCTTCCGCCGGTGGGTCGCCGAGGCCGACGACGCGTACCTGCAGGCCGTCGTCGAGGACGTCCTCGCCCGGTACCCGGGGCAGGTCCGGTCGTTCTGGCTCGCCGCGCACTCGCAGGGCAGCCTGACCTCGAACCGGCTGCTGCGCACCGACTGGTGGGCCGACCGGGTCGACGGCTGGCTGAGCCTCGGCGGTGGACGGCTGGGGCAGGCTCCACTCGCCGAGGGGTTCGGTCCGCCCCTCCAGCCGGGCCAGCAGCCGATCCCGCCGGAGGTACGGGCCCGGATGTTCTCCGTCGCGGAGGGGCTGCCCTCGGCGGAGTTCTCCTTCGTGTACACCGCCGGGGAGCACGAGATCGTCTCGCTGCCCGACACCTCGCCCTGGGCCGAGCGGTTCGGCGGCGGCGACCGCGTCCGGCTCGACGACGTCGTCGACGACCAGCCCGGGCGGATCCACGACACCCGTCCCGGCGGATCGACCCTGGCGTGGGGCCGGCTGCCCGGACCGGGCACGGCGGAGGTGTACGTCTACCCGGGGCTGCGGGGAGACCTGGTGGTGGCCGACGTGCTGCGGAAGGGCAAGGGGCACACCGAAGGTCTCGAGCCGCAGGTGGTCCGAACCCTCGTCGAGTTCATGGTCGGCGCCCCGGGCGGGAAGGTGCAGCGCAACCGCTGAGCAGGCCGTTGCACACTGAGGACGTGCCGTCCCGCTCCGTCGTCCTCCCGGGGGCGGCGGTCACCTCGTGACGGCGACCGAGCTCCAGCTTTCCGGCACCCGCGGCATTGCCGAGCCCCCGCCGCCGGAGGGTGGCTGGCTCAAGCGGCTCATCGGCTACTGCCTGCGGCACCGCCGTGACCTGATCGGCGCGTTCGCCGCCGCACTGGTGGCCTCCGTGGTCGCGGGGATCGCACCGCTGCTGACCCGCGAGGTGGTCGACCGCGTGGTCGCCGGTGTCGAGTCCGGCGTCGCAGTGGATGTCACGCCGTTCGTCATCGCGCTCGTCGCCGCCGGAGTGCTGCGGTTCGCTGCCGGGTTCGTCCGCCGCTACCTCGCCGGACGGTTGTCGCTCGATGTCCAGATGGACCTGCGCGACGACGTCCATGCAGCACTCGCCCGGCTCGACGGCCCGGGCCAGGACCGGATGCAGACCGGCCAGACGGTCAGCCGGGCGATCAGCGACGTGACGCTGGTCCAGGGGCTGCTGGCGTTCCTGCCCAACCTGACCGGCAACGCCCTCCTCTTCGTCGTCTCGCTGTGCGTGATGGCGTATCTGTCTCCGCTGCTCACCCTCGTCGCCCTCGCCGTCGGTCCAGCGCTGTGGTGGGTGGCCCTGCGGTCGAGGCGCGACCTCTTCCCGGCGAACTGGGCGGCCCAGCAGCAGGCCGGGGCGGTTGTCGGCGACGTCGAGGCGGCTGTCACCGGCGTGCGCGTGGTCAAGGGCTTCGGCCAGGAGGACCGGGAGCTGGACCGGATCGACGCCGGCGCCCGCCGGCTCTTCGGCGCTCGCATGCGGGTGGTCCGGTACACCTCGCGCTACAACCCGATGCTGCAGGGGATACCCGCGCTCGGGCAGGTCGGAGTGCTCGCGCTGGGCGGCTGGCTCGCGCTGCGCGGCGACATCAGCCTGGGCACGTTCCTCGCCTTCGCCACCTACCTGGCCGCGCTCGTCTCCCCGGTCCGCCAGCTGGCCGGCCTGCTCACCATCGGGCCGCAGGCCCGGGCCGGGGTCGAGCGGGTGCTGGAGATCATCGACGCCCGGCCCGAGGTCGTGTCCGGCACCGGCGCACTGCCCGACGGCCCGTTGACCGTCGAGCTGGACGACGTCACCTTCGGCCACGACGACGACCGGCCGGTGCTGTCGGGGGTGTCGCTGCGGATCGAGCCGGGGGAGACCCTCGCGCTGATCGGCACCGCCGGGTCGGGCAAATCCAGCGTGGTGAACCTGCTGCCCCGGTTCTACGACGTGTCCACCGGTGCCGTGCGGATCGGCGGGGTCGACGTCCGCGACCTGGACACCCGAGGGCTCCGGTCCTCACTCGGCGTCGTCTTCGAGGACAGCTTCCTGTTCTCCGACTCGGTGCGGTCCAACATCGCTTTCGGCCGCCCGGACGCCACGGACGACGAGGTGCGTGCCGCCGCCCGCGCCGCGCAAGCCGACGGCTTCATCAGCGAGCTGCCGAACGGCTACGACACCGTCGTCGGCGAGCAGGGGCTCACCCTCTCCGGCGGTCAGCGGCAGCGGGTCGCGCTCGCCCGCGCGCTGCTGGTCGACCCGCGCGTCCTCGTCCTCGACGACGCGACGTCCGCCGTCGACGCGGCGGTGGAGGCGCGCATCCACGAGGCGCTGCGCGGGGAGATGCAGGGCCGCACCACGCTTCTGGTCGCGCACCGGCGCTCGACCCTGGCCCTGGCCGACCGGATCGCCGTCCTGGACGCCGGCCGGGTGGTCGACGTCGGCACCGCCGCCGAGCTCGAGGCGCGGTCACCGCTCTACCGGCTGCTGCTCTCCGGTGCCGAGGGAGACGTCCCGCCGCTGGTCGAGGAACTGCCGCCCGGTGGCACCACGCCTGAGGCCTGGCCCGAGCCGGAGGTGCCGGCCGAGGACGACGGGCCGTCGCGGGCCGCCACCGGCTCCATCGGCGGGCCGGGCTCGGGCGGGGTGGCCGCCGCGGCCGCGCCCACCCCGATGCTGCGAGGGCTGGTCGACCGGCTGCCCCCGGCCAACGAGCTTCCCGACGTCCCGGCCGAGCGGGCCCGGGCCGCCGAGCCCGACTTCTCGCTGTGGCGGCTGATCCGGCCCTTCCGCTGGCCGCTGGCCGCAGCACTCGTCCTCGTCGCCGGAGACACCGCCGCCCAGCTGGCCATCCCGGCGCTCGTGCGCACGGGCATCGACGACGGCGTATCCCAGCAGTCGCTCTCCCTGCTGCTGGCCGTCGCCGGCATCGCGCTGGCCGTCGTGGTCGTCGACTTCGCGCTGTCCCGTGCATCCACATGGCTGGCCGGGCGCACCGGCGAGCGGCTGCTCTACACGCTGCGGGTGAAGACCTTCGCCCAGCTGCAGCGGCTCGGACTGGACTACTACGAGCGCGAGCTCGGCGGCCGGATCATGACGCGGATGACCACCGACGTCGACGCGCTGTCGGCGTTCCTGCAGACCGGGCTCACGACCGCGGTGGTCAGCGTGCTCACCCTGACCGGGGTGCTGGTCGCGCTGTTCCTCTTCGACGTGGAGCTGGCGTTCGTGCTGGTGGCCGTGCTGCCGGTGCTGGTGGTCGCGACCGTCTGGTTCCGCTCCCGGTCCGTGCCCGCCTACACGGAGGCGCGCGAGCGGGTCAGCGCGGTCAACGCCCGGCTGCAGGAGGACGTCGCCGGGGTGCGGGTCACCCAGGCGTTCGACCGCACCGAGCACTCGACCGCCGTCTTCGAGGGCTACGCGAAGGCCTACCGCGACGTCCGGCTGCGGGCCCAGCGGTACATCGCCACCTACTTCCCGTTCGTCGAGTTCCTGTCCGAGGTGGCCGCCGCCGCGGTGCTCGCGGTCGGCGCCGCCCGGCTCACCTCCGGCAGCATCACCGCCGGCGTGCTGATCGCCTTCATCCTGTACGTGGACACCTTCTTCGCCCCCGTCCAGCAGCTCTCGCAGGTGTTCGACAGCTACCAGCAGGCCTCCGTCGGACTGCGCCGGGTGCGGGACCTGCTGCGCACGCCGACGTCGACCCCGGCCGCCGTCGACGCCAAGCCCGTGGGTCCGCTGCGCGGCGAGGTCCGGCTGGCCGACGTCACGTTCGCCTACAACGGCGCCCCTTCTCCGGCGCTGCGAGACGTGACGCTGACCGTCGCGCCGGGGGAGACCCTCGCGCTGGTCGGAGAGACCGGGGCCGGCAAGTCGACCGTCGTGAAGCTGGTCGCGCGGTTCTACGACCCGACGTCCGGGGCGGTGTGCGTGGACGGCGCCGACCTGCGCTCGCTGGACTTGCTGCAGTACCGGGCGCGGCTCGGCGTCGTCCCGCAGGAGGCGTACCTCTTCTCCGGCACCGTGCGCGACGCCATCGCCTACGGCCGGCCCGACGCGACCGACGGCGAGGTGGAGGCCGCAGCCCGGGCCGTCGGGGCGCACGACATGGTCGCCGGGCTGCCGAAGGGCTACCGCACGCGGGTGGGGGAGCGTGGCCGCTCGCTGTCGGCCGGGCAGCGGCAGTTGCTCGCCCTGGCGCGTGCGGAGCTGGTCGATCCGGACGTGCTGCTGTTCGACGAGGCGACGGCGTCGCTCGACCTGGCGACGGAGGCCGCCGTCACCCGTGCGGCCGACGCGGTGGCCCGGCGGCGGACCACGCTGGTGGTCGCGCACCGGCTGACGACGGCGGCGCGCGCGGACCGGGTCGCGGTGCTCGACCACGGCCGGCTGGTCGAGATCGGACCGCACGCCGAACTGCTCGCCGCGGGTGGCTCCTACGCCGCGCTGTGGGCGGCGTTCACCGCGGACGAGGACGCCGACCCGCACATGGACTGAGGCCGAATCGGGCTGTGTCCCCGCCGAACGTCCAGGCGGATCAGCGCAGGCGGCGGGCTCGCAGCACGACGTCGTTCGCGTGGTGGGCGCCGGCGCCGCCTTCCGGCACCATCCGCGGGCGCTCCTCATCGACCTCCACCCGCCAGTTGTCGTCGAGCAGCGCGGCGACCATGGAGGGCCAGACGTAGTCGGCCGGATCGGGGCGGCCCTCCTCCGGGACGTGCGTCTCCATCCCCGCGTGGTGCACCAGCAGCAGCACCCCGCCGGGGGCGACCGCCCCGAGCAGTGCGCGTTCCGCGGCCGCGTCCGGGGTGCGCAGCAGGGCCGGGTACATCGCGGAGACGAGGTCGAAGGACGCGGGCGGGAGGGCGGCCTCGACCAGGCCGGCATGCACCCAGGTGACGGCGACGCCGGCGTCCTGCGCGTGCCGGGCCGCCCGCTCGAGCGCGACGCCCGACACCTCCAGGGCGGTGACGTCCCAGCCGCGGCCGGCCAGCCAGACGGCGTCGGCCCCTTCGCCGCAGCCGACGTCGAGCACGCGCCCCGGCGCCAGATCGGCGACCTCGGCGACGAGCGCACCGTTGGGCCGGCCGCTCCAGAGCCGCTCTGACTGGGAGCTGTAGCGGTCGTCCCACTGCGCGCGCTCGGCGGGGTTGCCGACGAATCCGCCGGCCGGGAAGGAGACGTCGGATCCGGGTCGTGCTGCGGAGTCGGTCACGCGCAGACTCTCGCCGGTCACGAGCGGGCCCGGCCAGGCCTGTTGCCGGTCCGGCAACACCGATGCTCGCAGGCCGGCCCGCGCACCCTCGCGTCGCCGCACTCGTTGACCTCCCGACGGCGCGCGACGAGGCGCGTCCGGAGCTCGAGGAGTGCGCGTGCGCGGCATCCGTTCCTGGCTGGTGGCGGCAGCTGCAGCCGCCATGGTCGTCGCGACGCCCGGTGCGGCGTCCGCCACCGACGGGTTCGCGCCGCTCGACCGCCCCGGTCCGGCGCTGAGCGTCCCGAAGGCGCAGCTCGACGCGGCCCTCACCTGCAGCGGACCGCTCACCGGCCTGAAGAAGGACCCGGTCCTGCTCGTTCCCGGCACGACGGTGACGCCGAAGCCGAACTTCTCCTGGAACTACCAGCGCGCCTTCACCGCCATGGGCATCCGCTGGTGCGCCGTCACCCTGCCGTTCGACGCGACCGGCGACATCCAGGTCGCCGCCGAGTACGTCGTCCACTCCCTGCGCACGATGAGCCGGAAGTCCGGCCGCGAGGTCGACGTCGTCGGCTGGAGCCAGGGCGGCATGGTGCCCCGCTGGGCGCTGCGCTTCTGGCCCGACACCCGGAAGGTCGTCGACGACCTCGTCGGCCTGAGCCCCTCCAACCACGGCACCGTGCTCTCCGACGTCACGTGCCGGGAGCGCAGCTGCAACCCCGCCTTCCACCAGCAGGCCTCGCGGTCGCAGTTCCTGCGCGCGCTCAACAGCGGCGCCGAGACGTTCCGCGGCATCGACTACACGGTCGCCTACACCCGCCTCGACGAGGTCGTCGTCCCGAACTTCGGACCGGCTCCCAGCTCCGCACTGCGCACCGGGCACGGGCGGATCGCCAATATCGCCACGCAGGACGTCTGCCCGACGAACACCGCGGACCACTTCGCCATCGGCAGCTTCGACGCCGTCGGATTCGCGATCGTCGCCGACGCGCTGGGCCACCCCGGCCCCGCCGTCCGCACCCGGATTCCGCTCACCACCTGCGCGCAGCCGTTCCAGCCGGGCGTGGACCCGGCGACGTTCGCCACCGACTTCGCGGGGCTGCTGGCCTACGCCGGCAACTCAGATGGCAACGCCCCCGACGTGGCCGAGGAGCCCCCGCTCCGGCCCTACGTCTTCGCCCGCCGGTAGCTGCGGCTCAGTCGCCGTCGCGCTCGGGCTGGGGTCGGGGCGTGCGCTCGTCGAAGGTGACGTGCACGGTCTCGAAGCCCTTGAGGCGCTCGGCCTTCGCCTTGCCGGTGTAGCTGCGCCGGTCGCCGGGGGTGAGGTCGACGGCGTCGGTGAAGGGGGTGAGCAGCGCGCGCGGGTACAGCTTGTCCACCCGCACCACGTTGATCTCGATGCAGAGCACACCCGCGACCGCCGCCAGGTAGAGGAAGGCCAGGAGCCCGAGCACGAGGGCAAACACCCCGTTGACGGCGCTGGCGCTCTCCATCACGCGGCTGACGTAGGTCACCCCGAAGGTCTGCAGCAGCTGCCAGAGGACGGCGGCGAGCAGCGACCCGGGCAGCACGTCGCGTACGCCCAGCTCCCGGGTCGTGGCCAGCAGGAACGCGAAGGTGAAGACCACCGCGTTGATCAGCACGGAGGCCACCAGCACCAGCGCCTGCACCACCATGCCGAACGATCCGGCGGCGCCCGAGCCCAGCGTGGACAGCGCCGTCGTCCCGATGACCGTGAGCCCGGCGGTGGCCAGCAGCAGCAGGCTGCGACCCCGGGCCAGGAACGGGTTGGGGCGGTTGTTGCGCGGCACGTTCCACGCGGTGTTCATCGCGTGCTGCACGGCCTGGGCGACGCCGAGGCCGCCGTACAGCGCGCCGAGGATGCCGACCACGGCCCCGAGCGTCCCGCCGCTGAGGCCCTGGGGCTCGCCCAGCTGCTCACCGACCACCGGGAGCTGGCTGAGCGCGGAGTCGATCAACCGCTCCTGCAGCTCCGGGTTCCCGTCCAGCACGGCGCCGAGGATCGTCGAGGAGAGCAGCAGCAGCGGGAACATCGAGACGAACGCGTAGTACGTGATCAGCGCGGCCAGGAACGGGCCGGAGTCGTCGACGTACTTGTAGACGACGGCGATGGGGAAACCGGCGGCCGGATGGCGGCGCTGCAGACGGTCGAGCCGGTCCACGAGAGCCACGCGCGCAGTCGATCACGACTTCCGCGCGGGCGCTCCCGGGGCCGGCTAGCGGGTGCTGGTACCCGGTGTCACCGCTGCGCTGCGCGCCGAGGCGGTGCCGACGCCCTTGGCGTTCCGGGCCGAGACGCTCACGGTGTACGCGACGCCGTCGGTCAGGCCGGTCACGGCCAGCCGCCGGGCCACCGCGTTGGCGTTGAGGGTCTTCACGAGCGCCTTGCCGCGGTACACCCGGACCACGTAGCCGGTGACCGGCGCACCGCCGTTGCTGGCCGGCCCGGCCCAGCGGACGACGGCCGAGCGGTCGCCCCTGGTGACCGCACCGATGCCGGGGGCGGCCGGCGGGCCGATCGGGGTGACCGGAGCGCTGCGCGCCGACGGGGCGCCGGTGCCTGCGGCGCTGCGGGCGGACACGTCGAGGGTGTACGCCGCGCTGCCGGTCAGGCCGGTCACCGTCGCGGTCCGGGCCCCTCGGCCGACGGACACGGTCGTGACGAGGGTGTCATCGCGGTAGGCGCGGACGACGTAGCCGGTGATCCTCGATCCGCCGTCGCCGGCGGGGGCCGACCAGACCGCCACGGCGGAACGGTTGCCCGGCTCGGGCTCGCCGATCCTCGGCGCACCCGGAGTGGTCACGGACGCCTGTTCGACGACGGATCCGGGGAGCTCGTTCTCGGCCGATGCCGCGGGCATCCCGGTGAGCGGGGCCTGGACCAGACCGGAGGCCAGCAAGAAGGCGGCCACGAGCCCCGCACGGACGCGACGAGAAGACATGACCCCGATCCTGAGGAGGCGGTGCCGTGTCGTGGCGCAGCGAGACTGCCAAGGACCGCCGGCATTTTCGGAACCGGGGAGTCGCCGTGCCCACTCCAGTCCCGCGTCGTCACGCGAACCACTCCGGCACCCCGCGTCGCACTGAGCTCCACCGCGGGAGCGACGCGCCGCTGGGTGCGAGTGCCACGATGCGGGGATGAGGCCCTACCTCGCGGCCGTGGCCGTCGTCGCGCTGATCGTCGTCGGAGTGCTGGGCATGGTGGCCGGGGAGTCCGACGACTCGCCCGGACTCCAGGGCATCGGCGGCCTGCTCATCGTGGGCGGCGTCGTCCTCGCCGTGCGCACCGTCCGGCGTTCCCGCGGGGACGTCAGGTGAGGACGGCGAGGCGCTGCGTCGCCCGGGTCATGGCGACGTAGCGGTCCACCGCACCCTCGACACCCGTCCCGATCGACCAGCGTGACCGCCGCCCTTCACGTCACGGTTCGCAGGCGACCCCGTCGCCGTCCCGATCGAGCTTGGTCGAGTAACCGGGCTGGCCCCGGAGGAGAGGAGCCTTCCCCGCCGCACGGACCGCGTCGCAGTTCGCGTAGTACGTCGGCGCCGGTGCCGGCGGAAGAGGCGGCGGCGCGATGGGCGTGACGGCGGCGCTGCGGGCGGAGAAGGCGCCGGTGCCGCGGGCGTTCTTGGCTGCGACGGTGAAGGTGTGGGCGGAGCCGTTGCGCAGTCCGGTCACGGCCAGGGCGGTGGCCGAGGCGCTGGCGTAGGTCGTCTTGACCAGCGTGGTGCCGCGGTAGGTGCGGATGGTGTAGCCGGTGATGGCCGAGCCGCCGGTGCTGGCCGGTGCGGTCCACCGGGCGGTGGCCGAGGCGTTGCCCCGCGACGGTGTGCCGATCCTGGGCTGACCGGGAACGGTGGCCGGGGTGACAGCGGCGCTGCGGGCGGAGAAGGCGCCGGTGCCGCGGGCGTTCTTGGCTGCGACGGTGAAGGTGTGGGCGGAGCCGTTGCGCAGTCCGGTCACGGCCAGGGCGGTGGCCGAGGCGCTGGCGTAGGTCGTCTTGACCAGCGTGGTGCCGCGGTAGGTGCGGATGGTGTAGCCGGTGATGGCCGAGCCGCCGGTGCTGGCCGGTGCGGTCCACCGGGCGGTGGCCGAGGCGTCACCCCGCGACGGCGTGCCGATCCTCGGCGGGCCCGGCGCAGTCACAGAAGCGCCGGCGGTGACGGTGAGGGTCTTCGGGAAGCCGGGAGGTGGGCCGAAGGTGCCGTCGTTGCCGAGGGTGTCGCTCAGTGGGAACAGGGAGGCGGACCAGGTCCCGGGGGCCGCACCCTTGGGGATGGTGATGGTGCGGGTGTAGGTGCCGTCCTGAGCGGTGCCCGAGGTCCGGGTCATCGAGCCGAAGCCGGCGGTCTGGGACGTGGTGTCGCTGGTGAACGAGATGGTCGGCGCCTCAGCGCCGGTCGCGTCGGTGATCCGGGCGCTGACGGTGACCGACGCCGGTCCTGCGCTGATGTCGACGGTCCGCGGCGTGAAGTCGAACGCCACGAGGGCGGGAGGGGCCGTGTCCGCGGCGGCGCGCGCGACCGACAGCCCCGGCGGCGCGGCCAGGGCGGTTCCGGAGGCGATGACCAGCATGGCGAGGAGAGCAGCGCGCACCCGTCGAGCAGACATGGCCGCAATCCTGGTGCCCGGACGGCACATCGACGCCGACGTAGGTTGCTGAACTGCAGCGGTGCGATTGGCAGAGTGGAGGCCCGTCGTCGACTCCGTCCCCAGGCGCCCCACCAGGCCCACAACCAGGGCGAACCCCTCCCACGGCCGTCGAGATTTCGGCGGTCCCGCAAGGATGTCAGGTGAGGACGGCGAGGCGCTGCGTCGCCCGGGTCATGGCGACGTAGCGGTCCACCGCACCCTCGACACCCGTCCCGAACGATTCGGGCCGCACCAGCACCACGAGGTCGAACTCCAGCCCCTTCGCGAGCACCGGGGTCAGCGACCGCACCCGGTCGGTGGCGGCGAAGGTCGGGTCGCCGATGACGCAGCCGACGCCTTCCGCGTGCTCGTCCAGCCAGGCGGCCACGACGTCGTCCCGCTCCGCGACCGGACCGTGCAGGACGGGCACGCCGCTGCTGCGGATCGACGTCGGGACGTTCGCGTCCGGCAGCACCGCCCGGATCACCGGCTCCGCCTCGGCCATGACCTCCGCCGGCGTCCGGTAGTTGACGGTCAGCGAGGCCACCCGCACCGCGCCGAGCCCCACCCGCGCCAGCCGCTCCTCCCACGACTCGGGGAATCCGTGCCGCGCCTGCGCCCGGTCGCCGACGATCGTGAAGCTCCCCGACGGGCACCGGAGCAGCAGCATCTGCCACTCCGCGTCGGTCAGCTCCTGCGCCTCGTCCACCACCACGTGCGCGAACGGCCCGGCGAGCGGGTCTCGCTCCGCTGTGGGCAGCGCGGCCTCGTCGACCAGCGCATCTCGCAGGTCGCCGTGCCGCAGCGACGTCATCAGCAGCAGCTCGGAGTCGTCGGCCTGGATGAGCTCGTCGATGACGCCGGCCATGCGCTCGCGCTCGCGGGCGGTGACGGCGTCCTGCAGTCGCTTCCGCCGCGCGGCTCCCGGATCGCCGAGACGGTGCCGGGCCGCGTCGAGCCACGGCAGGTCCGACACCGTCCACGCCGAGGCCTCCGGCCGCTGCAGCGCCCGCACCTCGTCCGCCGTCGACCACGGTGCGCACCGCCGCAGGTAGGCCGGGACCGACCACAGGTCCGCGACGACGTCGGTCGCCTCGAGCAACGGCCACGCACGGTCGAACGTCGCCCGCAGCTCCCGGTGCGACTCGAGGAGCCTGCGCAGCTCGTCGGAGGAGACGTCGTCGTCCTCCGCCCGGTCCACGAGGATCGCGACCAGCTCCTCCCAGACCCGCTCGCGGGCCTCGTTGTGCGGAGTGCCGGGATCCGGAGCCTCGAAAGCCTCGGCCCAGTCGCCGGGGCCGAGCCGCAGGTCCGACCACGGCGTCTCGACGCTGAGGCCGGTGGAGGGTGGCTCCTCGTAGAACCGCACCGCCGCCTCGATCGCCTCGATCACCCGCGGTGTCGCCTTCAGCCGCGCCACCTCGGGGTCCACCTCGGCCGCCGCCGTCGCACCCTCGGGCAGCAGGTCGCGCAGCGTGGCCGTCCGCACGCCCTCCTCGCCCAGGCTGGGCAGCACGTCGGACACGTAGGCCAGGTACGGCTCGTGCGGGCCGACGAACAGGACGCCGCCGCGGTCGTGCCCGACCCGCGGATCGGCGTAGAGCAGGTACGCCGTCCGGTGCAGGGCGACGACGGTCTTCCCCGTTCCCGGGCCGCCGTCCACGACGAGCGCACCGGGGGAACCGGCCCGGATGATCGCGTCCTGGTCGGCCTGGATGGTGCCCAGCACGTCGCGCATCCGCGCCGAGCGGTTGGTGCCGAGGGTGGCGATGAAGGCGGACTGGTCGTCCAGCGCCGCGTGCCCCTCGAGTCCCTCGGCGGTGAACACCTCGTCCCAGTAGTCGGTGATCCGGCCGCGGGTCCAGCGGTACCGGCGGCGGCTGACCAGGCCCATCGGGTGCGCGTGGGTGGCGCCGAAGAACGGCTCGGCGGCGGGGGAGCGCCAGTCGACCAGCAGCCGCACGCCCGTGGTGTCGGTGAGGCCGAGCCGGCCGATGTACACCGGTTCCCCGTCCGTGCCCACGATGCGCCCGAGGCAGAGGTCCAGTCTCAAGCGGCGCAGGGTGCGCAGGCGGGAGGTCAGGCGGTGGATCTCCAGGTCGCGGTCGAGCGCGGCCAGGCCGGTGCCACCGCGAGCGCGGCGCTCGGCGTCGAGGCGCCCGGAGAGCTCGGCGATGGAGGAGGACAGGCTGGCGGAGATCGCCGCGAAGTGCTGCTCGTCGGCGGCGATCAGGGTGGGATCGGCCTTGGCGGACAGGCCGTCGGGGAGGGCGAACGTGCTGGTGGTGAGGGGGTCCACGGACATCGACTCCGATCTGAGATCCGCGACCATAGAGCCGAAAAATCAGCCTCATGAGGCTTGACCGGAACTGCTACAAAGAAGGTGAGGGACGGCGTGCGCGGGCGTCAGGACGACGAGGCCGAGCGGCAGGCCGGAGCGGAATCCCACGAGTGGTCGCTGCGCCGGATGACGCCGGCCGACCTGCCCGAGCTGCTCGACGGTCAGCGTCGCGGCGCCGTGCTCGGCTTGGCGGACGTGTTCGACCAGACCGCGCACCCCTTCCCGCTCGAGGAGATCCGCGACCGGTGGGTGGCCGAGCTCCAGGACCGGTCGATCGCCGCGTACGTGGTCACCCGCGCCGGCGGAGGTGTGCTGGGATTCGCCGCCCGCCGGGGGGA
This sequence comes from Blastococcus aurantiacus, assembly GCF_900102425.1. GTDB lineage: Bacteria > Actinomycetota > Actinomycetes > Mycobacteriales > Geodermatophilaceae > Blastococcus > Blastococcus aurantiacus. The sequence continues at coordinate 206,921 of NZ_FNBT01000002.1, read as the reverse complement.
CGAGCTGCTGCACTTCGGCACGTCGCCGGAGACCTGGGGGAGCGGCCTGGCCACCTGGCTGCACGACGCGTTGCTGCGCACGTACCCGCCCGAGGTCCGGCGGCTGCGGCTGTGGGTATTCGGGGACAACCGCCGCGCGCGACGGCTCTACGAGAAGCTCGGCTGGACGGCCACCGGCCGGCAGCGGCGCACCTCGTACCCGCCGCACCCGCTGCTCCTGGAGTACGAGGTCACCCGTCGCTGAGCGAGGTCCGCGGGAAGCCGGCGTCCTCGGCCGTGAACTCACCGAGCGTCCCGAAGGCCATGAGGCCGACGGCGGCACCGACGGTGGCCAGCGAGGCGAGCACTTTCCTGACCACGGTCACCGGCGGAATCCTGCCGACCCGGGTCACCCTGCGTCACGACGGCGGGCGAGAGCCGCCCGGACGGGCGAGCAGGTTCACCCGGTCGGGACCGGGACCCCTCCGGTCGTCAGGGGGTGTAGATGCTCGCCAGCTCGGTGATCTCGCCGTCCCCGGTGCGGAAGCGGGTGTAGCCGGCGCCCTCGGGGTCCTCGGAGACCCAGTACGTCCCGGCCAGCGCGGCGACCTGGCCGACGGCGACGTCCTCCATCGTGCCGAGGTCGAGGTAGCTCAGCGACGCCGAGGCCGACACGGGCACGGTCGTCGTCCGGCCGCCGTCGCGGGCGTAGTACTCGTTGCACCAGGCGGTGCCGTGGTTCTCGACGCCGTCCTCGCGGCAGGCCGCCACGGCGTCGGCGCCCTCGAACCAGTCGAGCACGAGGACCGATACCTCGTCGTCCCCGACCGAGAGCAGCACACCCACGTGCTCGCCGTCGGCCAGGCGTCCGCCGCCGGCCGGCTGCGTGCCGGGCACCTCGGACCGGGACCGGACGACGAACGCCGCGCCGTCCCAGGCGTAGGTGACGGTGCCCCAGTGGCCGGGGCAGCAGTGCGGGTCGTCGTCGCCGACGGTCGGACCGCTGAGGGTCACCGTCGTGCCCTCGGTCGCGACCTCCGCCCGCGGGTGCACCAGGTCGTCGCCCAGCACACCCAGCAGCCGAGGTCGTGCGGTGGTGACGTCGAAGACGACCACGTGGTCGGCGTGGGACGAGACCGCCGCCGGGCAGGTGACCTGCACCAGCGCCTCGTCGGTCCCGTCGCCGGTCACGTCGGCGAAGGTGGTGCGCACGGTCCGGGCGTCCCAGGCGTCGGCGGGCAGTCCCTGCGCCACCCACTCGGCGCGCGGAGCGCAGCCCAGCGCGGCGTACGCCGGTGACTTCCAGTCGAGCGGGGTGGTGGCGCTTCCGGCAGCCGGTGCTGCGACGGCGGGCGTCGCCGGCTTCTCCAGCGCGGCCTTGCCCACCGGAGCGGGCGTCGTGCCGGCGTCGCACCCGGCCGTCAGCAGCACGAGGGAGCCGGCGGCGAAGGCGAGGGCCCGCAGGGGGCGGCCGCGCATGGAGTGCGTCACGCCCTCCCATCGGGAGGCCGGGCCTGGTCGTTGACGCGGATCTCACCCCTCCGGATGAGTTCCGTTCCGATCGCGGCCGGTCACGGGGGGTGACCGGACCCCTCGAACGCCTGTCACCCGACCCGGTGGTGCCGGTCCGCGCGTGCCAGGAACGGGTTCGGGGCCACTTACCTTCTGCGCGTGCGAATCGCCGGTGCCGTCCGTCTCGGCGTGCCCACCGTCGTCCTCGCCGCCGTCGCGGCCTGCGCGTCCGCCGACGAGCCACCGTTGGCGGAGGGCACAGAGGCCCGGGCGTCGTCCTACGAGGCGCCCGCCGACGCCCCCACCTTCTGCTCCCGGCTCGCCTCCCTGTCCGAGCTCCGCCGGCTGCCCCTCTCGATCGGCACGCTGGCGGCCGGGAAGGACGTCGAGTCGCGCACCCAGGTCTCCGGTGTGGTGGCCGAGCTGCGCGGCGTCCTCGCCGTCGTCCGGTCCGAGGACGGGCACGACGGTCTGGTGACCGCTCTCGACGGCCTCGTCCGTGCGCTCGGGCAGGTCGGCGACGGACCGCTGCCCGAGCGGGTGCGCGTCGCGGTCACCGCGGGGCTGGAGCAGGTGGACGTCCAGGCGCAGCCGACGTGCGGCTTCCCGTCGTGAGACGTCGCGTCCTGGCGTCCGCGGTGCTGCTGGTGGCGCCCGTGCTGTCCGTGCCGGCCGCGTCCGCGGCGCCCGTTCCCGCCGCGCCGGTGCTCTGCGCCGCCGACGGCACCCGCGGTGCGGTGCCCGCCTCTTTCCCGGTCGAGGCGTGCGTGGACGGGACCGGCATGACGCTGCGCAACGACCGGGACCGCCCGGTCGTCGTCTCGGGCCGGGGGGACCTCCAGGGGCGGGTGCTGCTGCGCTCGCAGAACGACGCCCGCTCCGACGTCGTCCGCCGGACGGCGCCGGCCGCCATGGTGCTGCTGCCCGGAGAGGTGGCGCGCTGGAGCGTCGGACCCGGCCCGGCGCTGCTCACCGTCGCACCGCTGCCCGTCCCGTCGGCCCCGGAGATCGCGGAGGTGCTGACCCGGGCGCTGGCCGGCGAAGGCACGCGGGAGGCGACGCGGGAGCTGCACGACTCCGTCGGCGCTCTCGTGCTCGAGATCGCCGCGGCTGCCGCCGCACGTGCGGACTGCGCCGAGGGTCGGAGCTTCCTGGGCAGCGCGGCGTGCGACGTGACCGCCGCCGCCGAGATCGGCTCGGCCACCGCGGACCACCTGGACCGGAGGACGACGGCAGAAGTCCTCCCGCAGCTGCTCGACCCGGCCGCCTGGGCGGAGTGGCCGCTCGTCGACCCCGACTGGCCGGCGGGCGCCGATGGCACCCTGCGCCAGCACGCCGTCCACGCGTCCCCGCCTGCACCGTCGCGCCCGCATGCGTCCGCAGCGACCGGCGGTGCCCGGCCCACGGCGCCGTCCGCGGCGGCGACGCGCACGCCCGTCGCCCGGCCGGCTCCCGCTGCCGCGCCGACCCGGGCTCCCGCACGCGTCACCCCGGCTCCGGTCCCCGCCCCGGCACCCGCGCCGGCACCCGCGTCGAGGCCCCGGCCGACTCCCGCCCGGCCGCCGGTGGTCGTTCCCCCGCCGCCGGCCCCGCCTGCCCCGCCGACCGCACCGGCCCCGCCGCACGTCGAGCGGCCCTCGGGGCAGGAGATCCACGAGCGCAACATGGCGCGGCTCCGCGAGCTCGCCGCCGCCTGGGAGAAGGCCCAGGAGCAGGCCAGGGAGCGGGAGCGGGACCACGACCGGGGCAGCGGCCGGGGCCGAGGGCGCGGCAACCGCTGAACGCGCCGCGGGGCGGCCGCGGGGCCTCCGCGACCGCCCCGCGGCGTACTGCTGTCAGCGGATCAGCCGCCGCGCCGCACCTCGGCCTCGAGCACGCCGCGGACAGCCGTCTGCAGCGCCTCGTTCGACGTGTCCCCGGACTGCACCGCCGAGCGGGCGGCCTCGGGCAGCAGGCTGTCGGCGACGGTGTCGAGCCAGGTCACGTCGCCGTCGACGCGCCGGCCCACCTGCAGGCCCTCGCCGTCGTGGCGCAGTACGTAGGTCTCGCCGTCGATCTCGATCGTCTTCTCGTCGGTCATGAGGGCCTCCTACCCCCGCCGACCGCGACCTCAATCAGCCGGAGCCGAAGTCGCCCCGCCCGTTCGTGCGCCAGGATCGGGGCGTGGACGAGGAGTGCTGCGAGATCGTGGTCACCGACGCGGATGCCGAGCGGCTGACGGCCCTCACCCGGACGCTGGTCGAGGAACGGCTGGTTGCCTGCGGGCAGCACGTCGCCCCGATCCGCTCGGTGTTCCGGTGGGACGGCGCTGTGCAGGAGGAGATGGAGGCGCGCGTCGCCCTGCACACCCGCCGGTCGCTCGTGGACGCCGTCGTCGCGCGCGTCGTCGAGCTGCACGGCTACGACGTGCCGTGCGTGCTGGCCCTGCCGGTGGTGGCAGGCAACCCCGCGTACCTTCGCTGGATCGCCGCGGAGACCCGGGAGCCGTGACTCACCCCATGGGGGAGTCCCAGGTCGTGCGGGGCTGACGTCGCTCCCTCGGCGTGCCGATGGGGCAGGACGTGGACGCCGACGGCGGCCCAGGACGAATGGTGGGGACGTGCGACCACGACCGAGCCGGGCACTGCCCGCCGACGTGCGCCGCCGCGCCGGTGACCGGCCGGGCGCCCCGCTCCTCGTCGAGGCCGTGCTGGACGCGCTGCCCTCCCCGACGCTGCTGGTCGACCCCCGCGGCACCGTGCTGCTCGCCAACTCGGCGTGGACCGAGGCCGCCGAGATCCTGGACGACGACCGGTTCCGCATCGCGGTGGGCGACGACTACTTCACGCTCGCGATCCAGGTCCGCGACGACGAGCACACCCGCGCCCTCGTGGCCGGCGTCCGCGAGGTCTCGATGGGTCTGCGCGACTCCGCCACCGCCGACTACCCGGTGACCCTTCCGTCGGGCACCCGCTGGTTCCACCTCCAGGCGTCCCGGGTCGACCGCGCCGGCAACATCGTCGTCACCCACACCGACGTCACCTCCCGCGTCCGCGCCCAGCGCGCGTCGGCCTGGCAGGCGCGGCACGACGCCCTCACCGGACTGCCGAACCGGGCCTACCTGCACGAGCTCCTCGACACCGACCTGTCGGCGCCCGGCGCGAGCCCGGCCGTGCTGTTCCTGGACCTCGACGGGTTCAAGGAGGTCAACGACTCCCTGGGCCACGACACCGGCGACGACCTGCTGCGGGAGGTCGCCGCCCGGCTGACCGCCGCGGTGCGCGAGGGCGACACGGTGGGTCGCCTGGGCGGCGACGAGTTCGTCGTCCTGTCCCGCACGTGCTCACCCGACGACGCCGAGGCGCTGGCCGAACGGCTGCGCGCCACCGTCGCGCGTCCCTTCGAACTCGCCGGTCGCGCGGTCCGCGTCGGTGCCAGCATCGGGATCGCCGGCACCTCGGGTCACCGGTACCTGCGCTCGACGGACCTGGTCCGCGACGCCGATCTGGCCATGTACGCGGCCAAGGCCGCGGGCCGCAACCGGGTGCGGGTGTTCAGCCCCGACCTCCGGGTCGCGGCCGAACGCCGGGCCACGCTGGCCGCCGAGCTGCGCGACGCCATCGACCGCGACGAGCTCGTCCTGCACTACCAGCCGGTGATGCACCTGCCGAGCGGTGACTGCAGCGGCATCGAGGCGCTGGTCCGCTGGCAGCACCCGGAGCGCGGGCTGCTGCCACCCTCGGAGTTCATCGCCCTGGCCGAGCAGCACGACCTGGTGGTGCCGCTGACCCGGTGGGTCCTCGCCACCGCGACCCGGCAGCTCGCCGCCTGGGACGCCGACGGGCTGCCGTTGGTCGGTGGCGTCAACATCAGCGCGCACCACTGCACGGCGGGCACCCTGGTGGAGGACGTCCTGGACGCGCTCGCGGCGTCCGGGCTGCCGCCCGAGCGACTGGTCCTCGAACTGACCGAGACCAGCGTGGCCGAGGACCCGGCGCTGGCCGCTGCCCAGTTCGCCCAGCTGAGGATCTCCGGGGTCGAGGTGTCGATCGACGACTTCGGCAGCGGCTTCTCAAGCCTCAGCCAGCTGATCTCGCTGCCCGTCGGCGTGCTGAAGATCGATCGCAGCCTCGTCGTCGGTGCCGAAGGGCGGCGGAGCGAGTCGGCCGCGGCGATCGCGGCCGTCGTCGGCCTCGCCAAGGCCTTCGGCATGCGCACCCTCGCGGAGGGCGTGGAGACCGCCGAACAGCTGGCCACGGCCACCGAGCTGGGCTGCACGTTCGCCCAGGGCTACCACATCGCCCGGCCCATGCCGGCCGACGAGCTGGCCGCCTGGATGGTGGAGCGGGCGGCGGGGCGCCCGCCCCGGCCGCTGCTCACCGAGGCCGCCGTGGCCGCCGGCGTCGTCCGCAGGCCCGCCGAGCTCGTCTGACGGCTCGGCCGGTCGCGGGGCCCACTACTCTGGGTCGACGTGGCCGCTGACTTCTCCGTCGTACTCGACGAACTGAACACGACCCTGGAGTCGATCGAGGCCGTCCTGGACGTGGACGACCTCCGCCAGGAGATCGCCGAGCTCGAGCAGCAGGCCGCCGCGCCGGACCTCTGGAACGACGTCGAGGCCGCTCAGGCGCTCACCTCGCGGCTGTCGTTCCTGCAGGGCACGCTGCGGCGGGTCGAGGAGCTGCGCAGCCGCCTGGACGACGTCGGCCTGATGCACGAGATGGCCGCCGACGAGGGCGACGAGGCCACCCTCGCGGAGACCGAGCGCGAGCTGGAGAGCATCCGGTCGGTCATCGACGAGCTCGAGGTGCGCACGCTGCTCAACGGCGAGTACGACTCCCGCGAGGCCCTGGTCACCATCCGGTCGGAGGCCGGTGGCGTGGACGCCGCCGACTTCGCCGAGATGCTCATGCGCATGTACCTGCGCTGGGCCGAGCGCCACAAGTACCCGACCGAGGTCTACGACGTCAGCTACGCCGAGGAGGCCGGCATCAAGTCGGCCACCTTCGCGGTCAAGGTGCCCTACGCCTACGGCACCCTCTCGGTCGAGCAGGGCACCCACCGGCTGGTCCGCATCTCGCCGTTCGACAACCAGGGCCGGCGGCAGACCTCGTTCGCCGGCGTCGAGGTCCTGCCGGTCGTCGAGCAGACCGACCACGTCGACATCCCCGAGAACGAGATCCGGGTCGACGTCTTCCGCTCCTCGGGCCCCGGCGGGCAGAGCGTCAACACCACCGACTCCGCCGTCCGCATGACCCACATCCCCACCGGCATCGTGGTGTCCTGCCAGAACGAGAAGAGCCAGATCCAGAACCGGGCCGCGGCGCTGCGGGTGCTCCAGGCACGGCTGCTCGTCGTCCGGCAGGCGGAGCAGCGGGCCGAGATGGACGCGCTGAAGGGCGACGGCGGCAGCAGCTGGGGCAACCAGATGCGCTCCTACGTGCTGCACCCGTACCAGATGGTCAAGGACTTGCGCACCGAGCAGGAGAGCGGCAACCCCTCCGACGTGCTGGACGGCGGGATCGACGCGTTCATCGAGGCCGGCATCCGGTGGCGCCGTCAGCAGGAAGCGGCGTAGCCCGGCTGTAGGCGAGGTCACTCCCGCGACCCGCGACGGCCGCATCCCGACTGTGCGTGACGGGTGTCCTGGGCGTTTGCGGCGGGCGGTCACGGACGGCGAGAACGAGTCCCGCGAGTTCCGTGGCGAACGCCGGGTAGGGAGCCCTGTTGCTAGTACCGTGGCGCCTCGTGATCGAAATGCAACACGTCACCAAGCTCTACCCGGCGAGCGGCCGGCCGGCACTGGACGACGTGACCACGGAGATCGACAAGGGCGAGTTCGTCTTCCTCATCGGTTCCTCCGGATCGGGCAAGTCGACCTTCCTCCGGCTGCTGCTGAAGGAGGAGGACCCGACCTCCGGGACCATCGTGGTGAACGGCAAGACGCTGAACACCATGAGCAAGTGGAACGTCCCCAAGCTCCGCCGCACCATCGGCTGCGTCTTCCAGGACTTCCGCCTGCTGCGCAACCGGACCGTGGCCCAGAACGTCGCCTTCGCCCTCGAGGTCATCAACAAGCCGCACCGCACCATCCGCAGGGTGGTGCCCGAGGTGCTGGAGATGGTCGGGCTCGAGGGCAAGGCCAACCGGCTGCCCGGTGAGCTCTCCGGTGGCGAGCAGCAGCGGGTGGCCATCGCCCGCGCCTTCGTGAACCGCCCGCTGGTGCTGCTGGCCGACGAGCCGACCGGAAACCTCGACCCGGAGACCAGCGAGGGCATCATGCTGCTGCTCGAGCGGATCAACCGGACCGGGACGACCGTGATCATGGCGACGCACGACTACCACATCGTGGACTCGATGCGGCGCCGCGTGATCGAGCTCAACGGGGGAGCACTCACCCGCGACCAGTCGCGCGGCGTCTACGGCGTCGGCCGCTGACCCCGCCCCGCTGACCGCGCCTCTCCGAACTCCACGACAGGAAATCCATGCGCGTCAACTTCGTGCTCTCCGAGGTGGCCACCGGGCTGCGTCGCAACCTGACCATGACGGTCGCGATGATCCTGACGACGGCCATCTCGCTCGGGCTCATGGGCGTCGGTCTGCTCATCGGCGGACCCGGCGGGATGATCCCGAAGATGAAGGACATCTTCTACGACAAGGTGCAGGTGTCCATCTTCCTCGCCGACGACGTCACCGAGGAGCAGCGCGCGGCCATCGAGACCCAGCTGTCCTCCTCGTCGGAGGTGAAGAGCTTCGTCTACGAGAACAAGGAAGAGGCCTACGAGCGCTTCCAGGAGCAGTTCAGCCAGCAGCCCGAACTGGTCGAGAACACGCCCGCCGACGCCCTCCCGGAGAGCTTCCGCGTCGAGCTGGTCAACCCTGAGCGCTACCCGGTCATCGCCGAGCAGTTCCCCAACGGGGAGAACGGCGTCGACCGGGTCCGCGACGAGGGCGACTTCCTCGACCGGCTGTTCAGCCTGCTCAACGGTGCCCGCAACGGCACGCTCGCCGTCGCCGTCGTCCAGGCTCTCGCGGCGCTGCTGCTGATCGCGAACACGATCCAGCTGGCGGCGTTCAACCGCCGTAACGAGACCAGCATCATGCGGCTGGTCGGCGCCTCGCGCTGGTACACCCAGCTGCCGTTCATCCTCGAGGCCGCTTTCGCCGGGCTCATCGGTGGCCTGCTGGCCGCGGGCGGGCTGGTCGTGGCCAAGGTGCTGTTCGTCGACCGGACGCTGGCCGGGCCGATCAAGGCGGGCATCATCCCGCAGGTCGAGTGGAGCGCGGTCATCATGAACAGCCTCATCATCTCGGGGGTGGGCGTCGCGCTGGCCGCGTCCGCCGCCTACGTGACCCTGCGGCTGTACGTCCGCCTGTAGCCGCCCTCTGACATCTGCGATCTCGTGGCCGTCCCGCCCTGACGGCCACGAGATCGCGACAGTCACCCGGCCAGAGCGAGGCGGACGGCGGCGACGACCTCGTGCGGTCGCCCCAGCAGTCGGCGGCATCGCGCTCCGGCAGGTAGGTGTCCCTGGACAGCCGGGCGATGTCGCCGTGGCGCAGTTGCCAGTCGGTGATCCCCGCGGCGCGGGTGTCGCGCCGGGTGGCGGGTCGGTGCAGGCGGGACGGGACGGGGCGACTGGACACCCGGACAGCGTTGCGCTGGGCCGGTCGGTGCGCCGTCGTCATCCACAGGCCGGGGCTGCTGCCTCCTGACTTCTGCGGTGTCGTGGCGGTCGGCGCCGGGACGGCCACGAGATCGCAGATGTCGTACGCAGCTAACCTGGTGGGATGCCGCGGGAACAGGGGCGCAAGTTCATCGCCCAGAACAAGAAGGCGCGGCACGACTACTCGATCCTCGACGAGTACGAGGTGGGTCTCGTGCTCACCGGCACCGAGGTGAAGAGCCTGCGTGCCGGACGCGCCTCGCTCGTCGACGGCTTCGCCTCGATCGACGACGGCGAGGTGTGGCTGCAGCACGTGCACATCGCGGAGTACGCGGAGGGGACGTGGACCAACCACGCCCCGCGCCGCAAGCGCAAGGTGCTCATGCACCGCAGCGAGATCGACAAGCTGATCGGCAAGATCAAGGAGGGCGGGCTCACGCTCGTCCCGCTCGACCTGTACTTCAAGGACGGCAAGGTCAAGGCGACCCTCGCGCTCGCCAAGGGCAAGAAGTCCTACGACAAGCGGCACGACATGGCCGAGCGCGACTCCCGCCGCGAGATCCAGAAGGCGTTCGGCCGGTACGTGAAGGGCCGCCGCTGACGCTCCGGTGATTCGCTCGACCCGACCGGGACGATGCGAACCGTGCGGATGACGTTCCAGCGGATGGCCGACCGCCGTCCGGTCGAGACCCTCGTCGAGCGGGACGACGGCGTCGTCTTCACCATGCGCGGGGCCGGTGGTGGGGCCGATCTGCCGCACGACCTCGTCCACGCCGTCCTCGAGTCGCCGCGGAGCGCTCGGACCGGCTCGAGCAGGAGCGCCGCGACGCCGTCATGCAGGCGGAGCACCTCGCCGACGTCGTCGGCCGGCTGGCGCGCGGTGAGCAGGTGCTGCCCGGCGCGGTCGCTGTCTCCGGCGTCCCGGGGGAGCGGATCGAGGCCGCCGTCGCCGCGGTGCAGGACGCGTCGCGGCGGTGGGCCGCGCTCCCGGTGGGGGAGCAGTGGGTCCTCGAGTGGACGACGTCCTCCCCGGGCCGGGCCCGGCGGCGCTGACGGCCACCGCGGGCCCGTCGCGGAGCGCCCGCCTACGGTGAGCGGCATGCGAGGAATGGCCTACGACCGGTTCGGGGACGACGACGTCCTGACGCTGCGCGACGACCTCCCGGAGCCACCCGTCGGACCGGACACCGTGCTCGTGCGGGTGCGGGCCGCGGGCGTCAACCCCGTCGACATGGGGATCCGGGCCGGTGGGCTGGCGAGCTTCTATCCGCACCACTTCCCGATCGTCCCGGGCTGGGACGTCGCCGGCGTCGTCGAGGCGGTCGGACCGGCGGTGGTCGCGTTCGCCCCCGGCGACGAGGTGTTCGGCTACGTCCGCCGCGACGACGTCCAGTGGGGGACGGCGGCCGAACTGGTGCCGGCACCGCAGCGCTGCCTCGCGCACAAGCCGGAGTCGCTCTCCTTCGCCGAGGCCGGGGCGCTGCCACTGGCCGGGCTCACCGCCTACCAGGCGCTCACCGAGGCGCTCGACGTCGGCGAGGGCGACCGCGTGCTGATTCACCGCGCGGCGGGTGGCGTGGGGTTCAACGCGGTGCAGATCGCCGTCGCCCTGGGGGCCCACGTCATCGGGACGGCGAGCCCGCGCAACCACGGCTTCCTCAAGGACGCCGGTGCCGCCGAGGTGCTCGACTACTCGGCCGGCCCGATCAGCGGGCAGCTGTCCGAACCGGTGGACGCCGTCCTGGACCTGGTCGGCGGCGAGACCCTGGCCGACGCCCGGGCGCAGGTGCGCGACGTGTCGCGGATCGCCTCGGTCGTCGACCCGTCGGTCAACGACATGGGTGGCCGCTACGTCTTCGTGCGACCCGAGCAGCACGACCTGGAGGAGCTGGGCCGGATGGCCGACGCCGGCCAGCTGCGGGTGCCGATCGCCAAGGCGTTCCCGCTCGAGGACCTCGTCGCCGCCCACCGGCTGGTGGCCCAGGGGCACGTGCGCGGCAAGGTCGTCGTCACCCTCTGACGGGGCCGGACAGCCCGCTGCCGGGCCCGGGGCGCGAGCCCGGACCCGGCGGCGGGAGCGGGAGCGGTCAGGCCGCCAGCGCCATCTCCGGCGCCGGGAGGTCGTCCTTCCGGGCGGAGATCAGGGCGGCGCCGATGAGCAGGGCGACGCCGAGGAAGACCGCGGCCCACACGAAGGCCACGTGGTAGCCGTGGACCATGGCGGCGTCCGGCCCTCCGGCCGGGTCGGCGGCCATCCGGTCGGCGACGGCGGACGCGAAGAACGTGTTCAGCAGCGCCAGACCGAGCGATCCGCCGATCTGCTGGGCGGTGGTCAGCGTCGCGGAGGCCACCCCGGCGTCGTGCTCGTCGACTCCCAGCAGTGCGGTGCTCGACGCGGAGACGAAGACCATCGCCATGCCGAAGCTGATGGCCAGCTCGGCCGGCAGCACGCTGGTGAGGAAGGAGCTGGTCACGCCGACCTGCGTGAGCCAGAGCATCCCGGCACCGGCCAGCGCCAGCCCGCCGACGATCAGCGGCCGCGGTCCGACCCGGGGGAGGACCTGGGAGACCAGCCCTGCGCCGATGATGATGCCGCCGCTGAAGGGGAGGAACGCGAAGCCCGACTCCAGCGGGGTGTAGCCCAGCGTCTCCTGGAAGTAGAACGTCAGGAACAGGAACATCGAGAACAGGCCCGCGCCCACCAGCAGGAACACGGCGTAGGACCCACCGCGGTTGCGCTCCAGCACGATGCGGAGCGGGAGGAGCGGGTGGGCGGCCCGGCGCTCGTGGAGGACGAAGCCGACCAGCAGCACGGCGGCAGCCCCCAGCAGCGTCAGCGTGAGCGGGTCGGACCAGCCCACGCCCGCCTCGGCGGCCTTGCTGAAGCCGTAGACCAGGCTGGCGAGCCCGGCCGTGGACATCAGGACGCCGGGCACGTCGAAGTGGCGGTCGCCCTCCGCCCGGCTCTCGCGGACCAGCACGACGGCGGCCAGCGCCGTGGCGACGGCGATCGGCACGTTGACGCCGAGGGTCCAGCGCCAGGACGCGAACTCGGTCAGGGTGCCGCCGAGGATGAGCCCGATCGCCGCGCCGCCACCGGAGACGGCGCCGAAGACGCCGAAGGCGCGGGCCCGCTCCCTGGGCTCGGTGAAGGCGAGGGCGAGCAGCGACAGCGCCGCCGGTGCCAGCAGTGCGGCGAACGCGCCCTGGAGCGCGCGGGCGCCGAAGAGCAGTTCCTGGTTGGGTGCGATGCCGCCCAGCCCGGAGGCGGCGGCGAAGCCCATGAGCCCGATGAGGAAGGCGCGCTTGCGGCCGATGATGTCGGAGACCCGGCCGCCGAGCAGCAGCAGCCCGCCGAAGGTGAGGGTGTACGCGGTCACGACCCACTGGATGTTGGCCGCGCTGATGCCCAGGTCGGCGCCGGCATCGGGCAGCGCGATGTTCACGATCGAGACGTCCAGCACGATCATCAGCTGGGCGACCGCGATGACGGCGAGTGCGAGCCATCGCCGGGGATCGGGGTGCGCGGGTTGCGGTCCGGCCGGTTCGCCGGCGGACGGGGAGTGTCGGAGGTCGGGGAGGCTGTCGACGGGCATGGCTGCGCCGTCCTTCCTGCGCGGTGCGCAGTGGAGGGGATGAGGACGCGCGGGTCCGGGCGGCCGGCAGCGGTGCGCGGTCGCGGGGACGGGCGGGGTTCCGGCCGACGGGAGTCAGGGCCGGCCGGGGGAGGAGCGGGTCAGCTCACGGGATGTGCGAGTCCTGCGCCGGCCCAGCGCAGGCAGTCGCGGACGAGCTCCAGGAAGTGCTCGAAGGAGTCGTCGGGATCCCAGGCCTCGATCGCCGTGGTGAACGCGGCGAAGGCGGTGTTGTAGACGAGCGTGGTGCGGAGCGAGTCGCCGTCCGGAGTGCGGCGGCTGATCCATTCCTTGAGGTCGGGCCCGAAGGCGTCGCAGGTGTTCCGCGACGACGTGCACAGTTCCGGTGACTGCTCGAACAACCGCTTCTGCAGGGGCAGCCGTTCGGCGAGCAGTCGTGCCAGACCGAGCGAGACGTCGGTCAGCGCCTCCCACAGCGGCAGGTCCGCCCTCGGGTCCGCCAGGAGGTCCCGCCAGTGCTGGACCTCCAGGGGATCGAGGTCGAAGACGACCGCTTCCTTGCTGGGGAAGTAGCTGAAGAACGTGGTGCGGGAGACGCCGGACGCGGCGGCGATGTCCTCGACGCTGACGGCGTCGAAGCCGCGCTCGCTGATCAGTGCCAGCGCGGTGGAGCGGATGGTGCGCCAGGCCTCGAGCTTCTTGCGCTCTCGGAGCCCCATGACTGCGGACAGGGGGCAGCGCTCGGGGAGCGACGACTTCCCTGCCCTGGTCACGTGATCACCTTAGCCACAAAGGTGGACCCGGTACAAGTTTTTACTGAGACCAGGTTTTCGTGTCACCCGGACGGCTGTCTTCAGCGGTGCCGGTCACCCTAGGGTCGGCGCGTGATCGCAGCTCCCGTCGACGACGCCGACGTCCCGCGGTACTGGCGCGAGCTGGGGCTGCCCGGGCTGGTCGACGTGCACGTCCACTTCCTCCCGGAGCGCGTGCAGGAGAAGGTGTGGGAGTACTTCGGCCGGGCGCGGGACAACTACGGCACCGCCTCCTGGCCGATCACCTACCGGCTGCCGGTGGACGAGCGGCTCGCCGTCCTGGAGCGGCTGGGGGTGCGGGCCTTCTCGACGCTGCCCTACCCGCACAAGCCGGGCATGGCCGCGTGGCTCAACGAGTGGTCCCACGACTTCGCCCAGGGGCGCCCGCGGGTGCTGCAGTCGGCCACCTTCTACCCGGAGCCGGAGGCGGCCGGCTACGTCGCCGACGCACTTGACCGGGGCGCCCGGGTGTTCAAGGTGCACGTGCAGGTGGGCGCCTTCGACCCGCGGGACCGGCTGCTCGACGACGTGTGGGCGCGGCTGGAGGAGACCGGCACGCCGGTGGTGATCCACTGCGGCTCGGGCCCGCTGGCCGGCGAGCACACCGGCCCCGAGCCGATGGCCGGGCTCCTGCAACGCTTCCCGCGGCTGCAACTGGTGATCGCCCACCTCGGCATGCCCGAGTACGGCGAGTTCCTCGACCTGGCCGAGCGGTACGAGCGCGTGCACCTGGACACCACGATGTTCGCCACCGACTTCACCGAGCGCGGGCGGAACGCCTTCGACCGGGCCCAGCTGCCGAGACTGTCGGACCTGCGCGGCAAGGTGCTGCTCGGCAGCGACTTCCCGTCGATCCCCTACGCCTACGCCCACCAGCTCGAGGCCCTGCACCGGCTGGAGCTGGGTGAGGACTGGCTGCGCGCCGTCCTCTGGGAGAACGGCGCCCGACTGTTCGGACTGGAGACCTGATGCCGAGCGTCACCTTCACCGCGAGCGTCCTCGGGACGCCCGACCCACGCGGTCTGGCGCGGTTCTACCAGCGGCTGCTCGACTGGCCGATGCGGGACGACACCGACGAGTGGGCGACGCTGCGGCCGACCGACGGCAGCACCGGGCTGTCCTTCCAGCTGGAGCGCGACCACGTCCCGCCGGTCTGGCCGCCCGAGCCGGGGGCCCAGCAGATGCAGCAGCACCTGGACTTCCTCGTCGACGACCTCGACGCCGCCTGCGCGCTGGCCGAGGAGGCCGGCGCGGAGCCGGTCGGCGGCCACGAGGACGAGGACGAGGTCGTGCGGGTCTTCCGCGACCCCGCCGGGCACCCGTTCTGCCTGTTCGTGCGGCGCTGAATTCCGTCGCCCCCCGGCGCCCGGGTGCCTAGCCTCCGATGACGTGGTCGCTCTCCCCGTCCTCCCCGAGGACCTCTCCGTCGCTCCGCTGACCCCGGCGGACGCGGCCGATGCCGCGGCCCTCCTGGCCGAGGCGGAGAAGGTCGACGACACCGGCGAGCACTGGAGCGCCGAGGACCTGACCGAGTGGTGGGTCAACGACCTCGTCGACCTGGGACGCGACGGCGTGGCCGTACGGGATCCCGCCGGCGCGCTCGTCGCCTGGGCCACCGTCCTGGCTCTCCCCACCTTCCGGGACGCCTTCCGGATCGATCTGGAGGCCCGCGTCCACCCCGCCTGGCGGGGTCGCGGCATCGGTCGCGCCCTCCTCGCCTGGCAGGTCGCCCGGGGCGGCGAGATCCACGCCGACCGCCACCCCGCGTCGCCCGCCGTGCTGGGGGTGTCGGTACCGGCCGCGATGACGTCGCTGGGTGGGGTCGTCCGCCGTGCCGGCTTCCGCCCCGAGCGGTGGTACCGCACGATGGCGCGCCCGCTGTCCGGGGTGCCCGCGGTGCCGGGGGTCGACGGGATGGAGCTGGTGCCGTTCAGCTGGAACCGGGACGAGGAGGTCCGGCAGGCGCACAACGCCTCGTTCACCGAGCACCACGGGTCCGCCGAACGGGACGCGGCGACGTGGCGCACGCTCTTCACCGGCCAGCGCGCGTTCCGGCCGGATCTGTCGGTTCTGGCTCTCGCGGACGGCGCCGTCGTCGGCTACGCGCTCGCCTACGTGTACGAGGCGGACTCGCGCGCGAGGGGACACGACGAGGTCCACCTCGGTCAGATCGGCGTGCTGCCCGCCGCACGCGGCCGGGGCGTGGCCTCGGCCTTGATCACCGCGGTGCTGCGCGCGGCCGCGGCGGCCGGCTGCCGGACGGCGGGGCTGGACGTCGACAGCGGCAACGTGACCGGCGCCCCGGGCGTCTACGAGCGGCTGGGCTTCCGGACCACCCGCACGCAGGTCAGCTGGTCGACGTCCCTCCCGGCGGTCGCAGGTGGCTAGGGTGCGGCCATGGTCAGCGCCGATCCGCCCCCTGCCGTCCTCGACCCCCGGCAGGTGGCCCGTGCGCACCGCGCCGTCGAGCTCCTGCACTCGCACGTCTACTTCGCGCCCGAGACCGAGCAGCACCTGACGGCGGTAGGGCTGCGGCCCGGTCGGATGTGCTACTTCGCCGGCCGGTCCGCGGCCATGGGTCCGGTGGGTGCCGGCACGGTGACGGCGACCTTCTACAACTTCTCGCCGGCCCTGGTGGCCCGCACCATCCCGGCCGCCTGGGCGCTGGCCACTCCCGAGCAGGTGCTGGCCGCCCGGCTCGACGCCGCCCGCGCCTCCCTCACCCGGCTGCTCGGCGAGGCGGCGTCCTCCGACGAGGTCGCCGAGCTGGGGGAGCTGCTGCGCGAGGCCACGACGGTGCTGACGCCGGAGGGCCGCGCGCTCTACGCCGGGCACGCGGACCTGCCGTGGCCGGAGGAACCGCTGCTGGTCCTGTGGCACGGGGCCACGCTGCTGCGCGAGCACCGCGGCGACGGGCACGTCGCCGCGCTGCTGCACTCCGGTCTCTCGGGCATCGAGGCGCTCGTGACCCACACCGCGATGGGTCGCGGCTTCACCCCGGAGGCGGCCAAGGCCACCCGCGGCTGGAGCGAGCAGGAGTGGGCCGACGCGGTGCAGGCACTGGCCGACCGCGGCCTGGTGGACGACGCCGGCCTCACCGAGGAGGGCGTCGAGCTGCGGGCCCGCCTCGAGGTGCACACCGACGCGCTCTCCGCCGACCCGTGGCTGTTCCTCGGACCCGAGCGCACCGAGCGGGTCGTCGAGATCGCCAAGGACCTCTCGCGGACGCTGGTCGCCAACGGTGCCCTCAGCGCATCGGGCCTGGCCAAGGGCTGATCGGGCCAGCGGTCGCTCCCCGACGCCGCACTCCCTAAGGTCGGCTCAACCCCAGAGCCGGGAGGCGTCATGACCGCAACGGAGCGGACCCCAGTCCAGCGCACCGACGTCGACGCCGCCTTCCGCGGCAGCGCGACCTACCGCAGCCTGGGGGAGCAGACCCTCAGCCCTGCCGAGGAGCGGTTCGAGAAGGGCCGGCGCACCGTCGGGCTCTTCCTGGCGCCGGTCGTGACGATCGTCTTCGCCCTCATCCCGTTCGACCTGCCGCGCGACCAGCACCTGCTCGCGGCGATCCTGCTGGGCGTCATCGTCCTGTGGATCACCGAGCCGGTGCCGATCCCGGTCGGCGGGCTCATCGGCATCGGCGCGATCGTGACCATGGGCGTGGTGCCGGCCGACGACGCGCTGGCGCCGTTCGGCTCGACGACGGTCTTCACCTTCATCGGCGCCTTCATCCTCGCGATGGCGATGCTCAAGCACGGCCTGGCCCGGCGCTTCGCGATGTTCGTGCTGTCCCTGAAATGGGTCGGCACCTCGACCTACCGGGTGGTCATCGCCTTCGGCGCCATCACGGCGCTGCTCTCGGCGTTCGTGTCCAACACCGCCACCGTCGCGATGCTGCTGCCGACGGCGCTCGGCATCATCTCCGTGATCGCCAAGCTGCTGCAGGACAAGGAGCTGGTGAAGCCGGACTTCGACCCCCTGCGCCTGCGGGTCGGCGTCGCGGTGATGCTCATGCTCGCCTACGGGGCCAGCGTCGGCGGCCTGCTCACGCCGGTCGGGACGCCGCCGAACCTGATCGGTCGTGGGTTGATCGAGGAGGCGACGGGGGAGCGGATCGGCTTCCTCGACTGGATGCTGATGGCCCTGCCCATCTGCGCGCTGATGTTCGTCGCGCTGGCTGTCGTCCTGCTGCTGCTGAACAAGCCGGAGATCCGCCGCATCGAAGGGGTCAGCGAGTACGTGCAGGCCGAGCGGGCCGGTCTCGGCAAGTTCTCGCGCGCGGAGAAGAACACGCTGATCGCCTTCACGGTCACCGTGGCGTGCTGGATCTTCCCCGGCGTCATCGCGCTGACCGCCGGCACCGAGTCGGACCTCTACACGACCATCAGCGACCGCATGGACGAAGGCATCATCGCCGTCCTCGGTGCCTCGTTGCTGTTCCTGCTGCCCACGGACTGGAAGTCGCGCGAGTTCACCCTCAACTGGAGCGACGCGGCGAAGATCGACTGGGGCACGATCCTGCTGTTCGGCACCGGCATCATCTTCGGCTCGCTGCTGGCCAGCACCGGCCTGGCCGAGACCATCGGCGAGGCATCGGCCGACAAGCTGGGTCTGACCAGCAGCTTCGCGATCACGATCTTCGCCGTGGTCCTGGCGATCATCATCAGCGAGACGACCAGCAACACCGCCTCGGCCGCCGTCGTCGTCCCGATCATCATCCCGGTGGCCATGGCCGCCGGGGTCAACCCGTTCGTGCCGGCACTGGCCGCGACGTTCGCGGCCTCGTTCGGGTTCATGCTGCCGGTGTCGACGCCGCAGAACGCGATCGCGTACGGCTCGGGCGTCGTGCCCATCACCAAGATGATCCGCAGCGGCTTCTCCTTCGACATCCTCGGGGCGCTGCTGATCGTCATCCTGCTGCCGGTGATGGTGGACCTGGTGCTCGGCTCCGTCGGCTGACCGTCGCCCGGCGTTCACCCGGAAGGGCGACGCGCACGGCCGGGCGCGTGACACCATGGACGACGGCCTCCTGACGGAGGAGGCCGTGGCCGGGAAGGGGGACCAGCGCATGCGCAGCGAACCTCCCAGTACCGCGCCCGAGGTCCTCCCCGCCCGGCGCTGACCGCCCGACGGCGGCGCGCGAGGACCTCTCGGTGTCCCTCGTCGTCCCCGTCCTCCGGGAGTCCGTCATGACCGAGCGTCGTCTCGCGCCGCTGAGCGCCCTCTCCACGCTGACCCGCCGTCCCCGCCCCGAGGTCCGTGCGGTGCCGCCCGCGCCGGCCGGCGCCCCGCCCGCACGCTCCCGCGTGGTCGACAACGCCGTCTACTCCGACGGCCGCCGGGTGGCGACGCCGGACTCGGCTGCCGACAGCCGCGCCGAGCTCGACCTCGGCGAGGAGCGGCTGGCCTGGCTGGGTCTGTACCGGCCGGAGCCGCAAGAGCTGGGCGAGCTCGCCGAGCTGTTCGAGCTGCCCGAGCTCGCGGTCGAGGACGCGATCAAGGCGCACCAGCGGCCGAAGTTCGAGCGGTACGGCAACACCCTGTTCGTGGTCCTCAAGGCGGCCCGGTACCTGGACGCCGCCGAGGAGGTGGAGTTCGGGGAGCTGCACCTGTTCCTCGGCGCGGACTTCGCCATCACCGTCCGGCACAGCGAGTCCCCGGACCTGTCGCGGGTGCGCCGTCGGCTGGAGAGCGAGCCGGCGCTGCTCGCGAAGGGCAGCGAGGCGGTGCTGTACGCGACCCTGGACGCCGTCGTGGACGGCTACCGCCCGGTCGTCGACGGGCTGGCGACCGACATCGACGAGATCGAGACGGAGGTTTTCCGCGGCGACCCGGGGGTCTCCCGGCGCATCTACGAGCTCTCGCAGGAGGTGCTGGAGTTCCAGCGCGCCGCCGCTCCGCTGACCGGCATCATCGCGGCGATCACGTCGGGGTTCGACAAGTACGGCGTCGACGAGGAGCTGCGCAGCTACCTCCGCGACGTCGCCGACCACGTGATGCAGGTGATCGAGCGGGTCGAGGGCTTCCGGCAGCAGCTGCGCGACATCCTCACCGTCAACGCGACCCTGGTGGCGCAGCGGCAGAACGAGGAGATCCGCGAGCTGACCGAGGCGTCGATCGCGCAGGGCGAGGAGGTCAAGAAGATCTCGGCCTGGGCGGCCATCCTCTTCGCGCCCACGCTCGTCGGCACCGTCTACGGCATGAACTTCGACCACATGCCGGAGACGGACTGGTACTACGGCTACCCCTTCGCCGTCGTCCTCATGGGCATCGTCAGCCTGGCGCTGTACCTGGTGTTCAAGCGGCGCGGCTGGATCTGATCCACCCCTTGCGCTCTTCCGCCAGTTGTGGCTAACGTTAGACCACGCTGACGCAAAGGAGAGGGTCATGGGTCGACCGGTGGCGATGTTCGAGATCGTGAGCGCGCAGCCCGCGCGAGCGAAGGAGTTCTACGCGGGCCTGTTCGAGTGGTCGGTGGACGAGGACCCGGACTGGGGCGGCTACGCCCTCGTGGACACCGCCGCCGACGAGCCGACGATCCCCGGTGGGATCGGCCCGTCCATGGAGGACGGCGACACGGGCGTGAAGATCTACGTCCGCGTGGACGACCTGCCGACCTACCTGGAGCGTGCCGAGCGGCTCGGCGGTCGGCGCCTCGTCGAGCCCACCGAGCTGCCCGGCGGCTTCGGCACGTTCGCGGTCCTGGCCGATCCGGACGGCAACCCGGTAGGACTGTGGGCATGACCGCCGCAGCACGCGAGCCGGACACCGATGACGTCTTCCGCGCGCTGGCCGACCCGCGCCGCCGCCAGATCCTGCGCCTGGTCGCGCGGGAGGAGCTGGCCGCCGGGGAGATCGCCGCCGCGTTCGACGTGACCCGGACCGCGGTCAGCCAGCACCTCACCGTGCTGCGGTCGGCCGACCTGCTCACCGAGCGGCGCGACGGGACGCGACGGCTGTACCGCGCCAATCCCGACCGCATCGCCGCCCTCCGCACGGCGCTCGACGAGCTGTGGGCCTCGTCGCTGGACCTGGGGCGCCGGCTGGTGGAGGCCGAGCGGGACGCCGGTGAGGGGAGTACGCGATGAGCAGTGCGGAGGCGGTCCCGGACAACGTCCGGTCGTTGCGGCCACCGATCCGGCAGTCCACGCTGGTGCGCAGCGGCGCGGAGCACACGTTCGCGGTCTTCACCGGACGGCTGGCCGACTGGTGGCCGCTGGTGCCGTTCTCGGTCGGCCGGGAGCGGGTCCGCGAGGTCACCCTGGAGCCGCGCGCCGGCGGGCGGGTCTACGAGACCTGGGACGACGGCACGACGCACGAGTGGGGCCAGATCCTGGAGTGGCAGCCGCCGTCCGGACTGACCATGACCTGGAACGCGACCGGGACGCCGACCTGCGTGGAGCTCCGCTTCACGGCGCTCGCCGCCCGGCTGACCGAGGTGCAGCTGGAGCACCGCGGCTGGGACGCCCTGACCGATCGGGAGCTCGGCGAGGACTGCGCCCTGCCCGGCGGCTACCTCGGCGGCAGCTTCGCCCAGGGGTGGGCCACCATCCTCGGCCGCCTCCAGGACGCGGCCGCCACCACGGAACCTGCCGAGTAGGCGAGGAGTCGACATGTCGGTCACCGATGACGAGATGAACCAGCTGCTGGCGGCCAGCCGCACCTACACGCTCATGGTGCTGCGCGACGGGCCGGCCATGGGATCCGCGGAGACGCCCGGCCTGATCTGGGAGCACGGCCGCCGGAACCTCGGCCTCAAGGGCGAGGGGCGGATGCCGGTGGTCTGCGCCGTGGACGACGACACCGATCTGTGCGGCGTCGCCGTCCTCGACATGGACCTGGACGAGGCGCGCGAGCTGATGGAGGGCGACCCGGGCGTGCGAGCGGGGATCTTCACCTACGAGCTGCACACCACCCGCAGCTTCCCGGGATCCGTCCTCCGCTGACGGGCGACGCCGGCGGCGCGGGGGAACAACCTCCTGGTGCGTGCCGTTAAGCTGTCTGCACAACTACACAGGGGGTGAACGGTCTCGACTTCGGTCGGGTGACCAGGGGAAGCGAGCCGAGGAAGGCAACGATGAGCTCGTTAACCATCCGTTGCAAAAAACACAAGCGCCGATTCCAATCAGCGCGACTTCGCTCTCGCTGCCTGATAGCAGCTAGGCGAGTCTGTCAGCCCGGGTTCGTCATCGACCCGGTTCCTGGCATCAGCTAGATGACTCACTGCGCGCACCGGTCGCGGGTGCGCGTGGGACATCAAACAGTGACTGGGCCCGTCACGTCGACATGTCTGCATGATCGACGGGGCCGAGCAGAGGCAACGCAGACTGCGCTCGGAGAAGCCCTGGTGATGCGTCGAAGGACGCGGGTTCGATTCCCGCCACCTCCACCCCTGAACGACGAACGCCCCGGACCTCACGGTCCGGGGCGTTCGTCGTTCCACGCGGGTGCGTGCCGGGCTCACCGGCGGGCAGCGCCTACCGCGGCTCGGCCGCCATCCCGCGCCAGACGAGGTCCAGCGCGGCAGCGCACCGGGCTCGCGTGGCAGGCTCCAGCGGGTTCTCCCCGCGGACGATCACCTGGTAGTAGAAGACTCCGTTGATCAGGTCGATCGTCGCCTCGATGTCCAGGTCGGCCCGCAGCTCGCCGGCCGCCACCCCCTGCTGCAGCAGCTCGGTCACCGGGAGCCGGCGACGGTTGACGTGCGCGTCCCAGTAGGCGCGCTGCAGCGCACGGTCGGCGAGGGTGAGCTGGAGACGCCGGCGGAAGCGGGCGTCGGTGTAGCTCTCCGCCACGCGCGCCGGTCCGTCGAGGTAGAGCCCGAAGAGGCGTTCGCGCAGGTCGCCGTCGCCGGGAACGCGCAGGACCTCGCGCCCCTGGTCGAGGGCGGCCGCCAGCAGCGCGGTCAGCGACGGCCACCGCCGGTAGATCGCGGCCCGGCTGGCACCGCTCCCCGCGACCACCCGGCCGAGGGTGACCGGCGCGCCGGCGTCCACCAGCGCGAGGGTCGCCGCCAGCACCCGTTCCTCGATGTCCTCGTCCCGCGGCCGGCCCGGACGCCGGTCCACGGGCGAGCGCACCAGCGTCGGAGAAGGCTCCGTCATGCAGGCTCCACCAGCCGGTCCCGCAGCCGAGCGGCGAGCGCGGCGTCGCACCCGCCGGCGGCGAGCAGCGCCGCGACCGACCCGTGCGCGGTGCGCGTGGTCTCGAGCATGCTCGCCATCGTCGCCGGCGAGGCGCCCATCAACGCTGCCGGCAGCTCCTTCCACTCCTCGGCCGCCCCCGGCGCCTGGTGGCCGGCGAACCGGGCCATGATCGCCTCGATCACGGCGGCCGTGCGGGCGTAGTCGGCGACGATCGAGGGCTCGTCCGCCCCGAGCACGGTGAGCAGGGCGGCGGCGAAGATGCCCGTCCGGTCCTTGCCGGCGGCGCAGTGGAACAGGCTGCCGCCGGGGTTGTCCGCGATGGCGCGCAGTCCCCGGACGATCTCCGCCGAGCGTTCCTCGAGCAGCTGGGCGTACCAGGCGCCCATCGTCCGTTCGGGGTGGTCGCTCCCGGAGAACAGCTGCACCAGAGCGGTGGGGTCGGAGACGTCGGCGGTGAGCGGCAGGTGGAGGTAGTCCACCGGGTGGCCGCTCAGCACGCCCCGCCCCGTGCGGGTCGCCTCGCCGGGCGACCGCAGGTCGATGACGAGGGACACCCCCGACTGGACGAGCGCGAGGGCGCCGGGTTCGTCGACCAGGGCGACGTCGTCGCTGCGGAACACGAGTCCGGGGCGGACCCGGCCGCCCCGGACCGGGATGCCGCCGAGGTCGCGGAGGTTGGCGAGGGGGAAGGTCTGGATCATGGTCATGGCAGAGGTCCTCTACGGGTGGAGGTCCGGCACTGTGGCCGGTCAGGTGAGGCGCTTGCGGATCAGGGCGCTGCACTGGTCGATGACCGTCACCACGACGATGATGCTGAGCACGATCGCGCCCAGGTGGCCGTAGTCGTACATGCGCATGGCGGTGGTCAGCTCGAGACCGATGCCGCCGGCGCCGACGAGGCCGAGGATCGTGGCGCCGCGGACGTTGCCCTCGAAGAGCAGCAGCGTGTACGAGACCAGCAGCGGGGCCGCCTGTGGGAGCACGGCGAACTGGACGACCTGCCGGGGCGAGGCGCCCACCGAGCGCATGGCGGTGACCGGGCCCTGGTCGACGGACTCCATGGCCTCGGCGTAGACCTTGCCGATGGAGCCGATCGAGCCCAGCGTCATGGCGAGGATGCCGGCGAACGGCCCGAGACCCACGGCCGAGACGAACATCAGCGCGAACACGAGCTCAGGGACCGACCGGATGACATTCATGGTCCACCGCGCCGGGTAGTAGACCCACGGCGGCGCGATGGTCGCCGAGGCGGCGAACGCCATCAGCAGCGACAGCACCGAGCCCAGCAGGGTCCCGATGATCGCCATCTGCAGCGTCTCCACCAGCAGGCGGACGATCGTGCCGAACTCGGAGAAGTCCGGCGGCCAGAGCCGCGACAGGTAGTCGACGATGTTCACCGCACCCGAGCCGAGTGCGAAAGGGTCGAACTCGGCGCCCGCGGAGGACCACCAGAGGACGCCCAGCAGGATCGGCAGGCTCGCCAGCGTCCGCGTCCGCGGCCACACGATCGACCGCTCGAGGCGGGCCCGCTCGAGCGGGTCGAGCTGCGGCTTCCGCGCCTGCGGGGCCGCGGTCCGGGTCTCAGAGGTCGTCGACATCGGGGTCCTCCTCGTCGGCGTAGAGCTCGTGCAGCGTGGCCGAGCCGAGCTCTCCGGCGCGGCCGGAGAGGAGCGCCCGGCCGTCGCGCAGGCCGACGATGCGATCGCTGTGGACCAGCGCGAGGTCGACCACGTGCAGGCTGACCAGCACCGGGATGCCGTCGCTGACGGCGATGTCGCGCAGCAGGGCCAGCACCGAGTCGGCCAGCCGCGGGTCCAGCGAGGCGACCGGCTCGTCGGCCAGGATGACCCGTGGCTGCTGCATCAGCGCCCGGGCGATGGCGACGCGCTGCTGCTGGCCGCCGCTCAGGGAGCGGGCCGGCTCGTTGGCCTTGTGCGCGATGCCCACCCGGTCGAGCAGCTCCAGGGCCCGCCGCCGTTCGTGCGCGGGGAAGTGCCCCAGGGCGGAGGCGGGCCCGGTGCGGTGCAGGCACCCGGCGAGCACGTTGGTGAGCACCGAGAGCCGTGGGATCAGGTTGAACTGCTGGAAGATCTGGCCGACGCCGGCCCGGACCGTGCGCAGTTCGCGCGGCCGGGCCCCGCGGAGCTCGTGCCCGTCCACGACTGCCGAGCCTCCCGTGATCGGAGCGAACCCGGTGAGGCTCTTCATCAGGCTCGACTTGCCCGATCCGGACGCGCCGAGGAGTGCGACCACCTCCCCACCGAACAGGTCGAGGTCGACCCCGGTGAGCACGGTGTCCTCCCCGTAGGCGACGGACAGATCCCGCACGGTGACCACGGCCGGGCCCGGTACGGGCCGCGGGGCGGCGGCCCCGAGGTCGCGCTGCGCCGGAGCGCCGAGCAGGGTCACTTCAGGTCCGAGATGTCCGCGCCGGCGAGCCGCGCGACGTCGACGATGGGGCTGAAGATGTCGTTGTCCGGAGCGATCATCGCCGCGCCCTCCATGCCCTGCATGAGGACGCCGAGACGGCCGGCGTTCTTGGCCGAGAACACCTCGGGGATCGCCTTCTCCAGCAGCTCGCGCGTCTCGGTGTCGAGCTCCTGGCTGCCCAGCACGCTCATCGAGACGGCCATCCCGTCGCTCTCCCCGACGGTGCGGAAGTCACCCTCGGCGAAGATGCCCCACTCGATGGACAGCGGCGGGAGCATCGTGGACGTGCAGGCGGCTGCGACGTCGCCGTTCTTGAGGGCGAGCATCGCGCCGTCGTGACCTCCGGCGAACACGATCTCGTAGTCCTCGTCCTTGGTGAGGCCGGCGGCGTCGAGCATCTGGACGGGCATGAAGTAGCCGCTGCTGGAGGCCTGGTCGGCCATCGCGAGCTTCTGACCCTCGAAGTCCGCCACGTCCCGGTAGGGGGAGTCGGCGAGCACCATGCAGGTGGACACCGGCTCGCCGTTGCCCGGCCAGGCGACCAGCGCGTCGACTTCGCCGGTGTTGACCGCGAGCGCGGACGGGAAGCCGCTCATGATGCCGATGTCGACGTGGTCGGTGCGGATCGCCTCGACGACGCTGAGGTAGTCGGGCACGTCGATGACCTCGACCGTCCGGCCGGTCTCCTCCTCGAGCAGCTCGGTGAAGGCCTCGACGGGGTTCTCGACGGTCGGGTCGTCGCTGAGCGGTGTCGTCGCGAAGGTGATCGTGCTGTCGGACTCGTCCGGCTCGTCGGCCGACGAGGAGGAGCAGCCGGCCGCGGTGGTGGCGGCGAGGGCGAGGCCCATCGCGAGGGCCGCGGGGCGACGGAGGGTGGGGCGCATCGGTACGCACGCTTTCTGCCGTGGTGGGGGACGACAGCAGTGAAGGGCAGCCCGGTGGCCGGGAATTACGAGATCGCCGAACCCGTAATCAAAGGCCGGGTGAACAGTGGGGACGCCGTTCCGGCAGCCGAGTGGCCGGAGTCCTGCCATCCTCTTTCCATCGGCGCGACGCCGAGCGGTGCTCGTGTGCGCAGCTCGGCCGATCACGACCAGGAGGTCCGATGAGCACGACGGCGGGCGGATCGACGCAGCAGGAGTCGGAGGAGCAGGGACGTCGCGGCGCGTTCAGCTCCAGACGGGTGTTCATCCTGGCGGCGATCGGGTCCGCCGTCGGTCTCGGCAACATCTGGCGGTTCCCGTACGTCGCCTACGAGAACGGCGGCGGTGCCTTCGTGGTGCCGTACCTGGTCGCGCTGCTGACCGCGGGCATCCCGTTCCTGCTGCTGGACTACGCGATCGGGCACCGCCACCGCGGCTCTGCGCCGCTCTCCTTCGCCCGGCTCCGCCGTGGCACCGAGGGCCTCGGCTGGTGGCAGGTGGGCATCTGCTTCCTCATCGCCATCTACTACGCGGCGGTCATCGCCTGGGCCCTGCGCTACACCTTCTTCTCCCTCGACGAGGCCTGGGGCGACGACCCCGAGGGCTTCTTCTTCGGGGAGTTCCTCCAGGCCGGCGACATCCGGGTGACCGCCGACGTGGTGCCCGGGGTGCTCGTGCCGCTCCTGATCGTCTGGCTGGCAGTTCTCGCGATCATGGCGCTCGGCGTCCAGCGCGGGATCGGGGCCACCTCGCTGATCTTCATCCCCGTGCTGGTGCTCGCCTTCACCGCTCTCGTGGTGCGGGCGCTGTTCCTGCCTGGCGCCGGCGAGGGCCTCGACGCGCTGTTCACGCCCGACTGGTCGGCGCTCGGATCGGCCTCGGTATGGGCGGCCGCATTCGGGCAGATCTTCTTCTCGCTGTCGATCGGCTTCGGGATCATGATCACGTACGCCTCGTACGTGGGCCGTCGCGAGGACATGATCGGCTCCGGCCTCGTCGTGGGGTTCTCGAACTCGGGCTTCGAGCTGCTGGCCGGGATCGGGGTGTTCGCCGCCCTGGGTTTCATGGCCCAGGCGGGCGGCGTCGGGGTCAGCGAGGTCGCCAGTGACGGGATCGGGCTGGCGTTCGTGGCCTTCCCCGCGATCATCAGCGAGGCCCCGGCCGGAGCCCTGATCGGCGTGCTGTTCTTCGGTTCGCTCGTCATCGCCGGCATCACCTCGCTGGTCAGCGTGATTGAGGTCGTGATCTCCGCCGTCCGCGACAAGCTGGACACCGGCCGCCTCACCGCGACTCTGGGGGTCGTGGTGCCCGCCGCCGTGCTCAGCCTGGTGCTCTTCAGCACGACCAGCGGCATCTACGTGCTCGACGTCGTCGACCACTTCGTGAACCAGTACGGCATCCTCGTCGTGGCGCTGATCAGCATGCTCGTCGTGGCCTGGGTGCTGCGGGCACTGACCGGCCTCGGGGACCACCTGAACGTCCACGGTCGTCCCAGGATCGGTGCCGGGTGGCGCATCCTGACGAGCCTCGTCGCCCCGGCGGGCCTGGCCGTCGTCCTCTTCTTCGCCCTGCGGGACGACCTCCGGGCGCCCTACGAGGACTATCCCGACTGGCTGCTGCTCGTGTTCGGGTGGCTGCTGGTCGTGGCCCTTCCGCTGGTCGGCTTCCTCCTGGCGCGCCTGCCGTGGCGTGCCGGCACCCACCTGGACGGGGCACCACCCGGCTCCGATCCGGCAGCCCCGTTGCACGCGACCGAGGGAGGATCCCGATGAGCACGTCCGCGATCGTGATGATGGTGGTGTCGATGCTCGTGATCTGGGGTGGCCTCGCGCTGGCCGTCGTCAGCCTGCTCCGGCACGGCGCCGTCGAGGACCGCGTCGGGGAACCGGGGCACCGGGACCTCTGACCGCGGCGGGAATGGCGTGGGTCACGCCTGACTTGCCCCGGGCATGACGACTCTCGGACTCATCGGCAGCGGCCACATCGGCGGAGGGATCGCCCGGCTCGCGGTCTCCGCCGGCTACGACGTGGTGCTCAGCAACAGCCGCGGCCCCGACACACTTGCCGACCTCGTGGCGGAGCTCGGACCGAAGGCGCGAGCGGCGACGCCGGCCGAGGCGGGAGAGGCCGGCGACCTCGTCGTCGTCTCCGTGCCGCTCAAGGCCTACCGCGAGGTCCCGGTGGAACCCCTGCGCGGCAAGGTCGTCATCGACACCAACAACTACTACCCGCAGCGCGACGGCCAGATCCCGGAGCTCGACGACGAGTCGACGACGGTCAGCGAGCTGCTGCAGGCCCACCTTCCCGGGTCGCACGTCGTGAAGTGCTTCAACAACGTGCCAGCGGCCGGGATGGTCAGCCTGGCCAAGCCCGCCGGTGACCCCGACCGGTCCGTGCTCGCCATCGCCGGGGACGACGCCGACGCCAAGGCGACGGTGACCGCGTTCCTCGACGCGATCGGCTACGACGCCTACGACGTCGGCTCCCTGGCCGAGGGCTGGCGCTACCAGCGCGACACCAAGGCGTACGCCGTCTTCTCGCAGCCCGGGCGTCCGGTCAAGGAGGACTGGCTGCGCAAGGGCCTGGAGGCAGCGGTCCGCTACCGCGACATGTGAGCAGTGGGCCGGTGGCGGTCACCAGGAGCCCCTCCGCCGCCGCCGGCTCCTCCGCCGACTCCAGCGGTGCATAGGGTGCGCCGCGCACGCACGTCGAGAACCGGAGAGGACGCCGACCCCATGGCCAGCCTGCAGATGCGAGTGATCTCGGGCGTCCTGCGCCTCACCCGGAAGCCCCGGACGGCCACGGTGGAGCGCGCACGCACGCGCATCGCGGCACCCAAGGGGTCGAACGAGCCTCCAGCCGCCCTGCGCTCGCGGCACGACGTGCGCACCCGCCTGGTGCACGGCTTCCCGTGCACCACCGTCGCCCCGCGGGACGGCGGTACCGGGCGGGCGGTGGTCTACCTGCACGGCGGCTCCTACACCGGTGAGATCGCCAAGCAGCACTGGGCGCTGATCTCGAAGCTGGCCGACGCCGGCGTGCGGGTGGAGGTGCCGCTCTACGGGCTCGCGCCGCAGCACACCTACCGCGAGGCCTATCCCTTCGTCACCCAGGTCTACCGCGACCTGCTCGCCGAGGTCGACGCGTCGGCGGTCACCGTCGCCGGGGACTCCGCCGGCGGGGGACTGGCGCTGGGGTTCGCCCAGACGCTGACTCCCGAGGGCCTGCCCCAGCCGCGGCGGCTGGTGCTTCTCTCGCCGTGGCTGGACCTGACGCTCAGCCACCCCGACCTGCCCGCGCTGGAGCCCCGCGACCCCTGGCTGAACATCGACGGCACCGTGGAGGCGGGCAAGACCTGGGCCGGCGGTGACGACCCCACCCAGCCGAAGCTCAGCCCGATCAACGGGCAGCTCGCCGGGCTCGCGCCCATGGACGTCACCGTGGGCACGCGCGAGCTCTGCCTGCCCGACGTCCTGCTGCTGCAGGAGCGCGCCGCGGCTGCGGGCGCCGAGCTGCGCGTCACCGTCTGCCCCGGTGCGGTGCACGTCTACCCGCTCGTGCCGGCTCCGGAGGGCCGTGCGGAGGCGCGGCGGATCGTCGAGGAGATCGCGCGCGGCTGACGTCCGGGCCGGATCCGGCTCCGTGCTCACGCCGTCGTGAAGTCGACCTCGGCGGCGCTCGTCACGGCTCCGGTGCGACCGGGCGCAGCGGTGTAGGCCCAGTAGGTGTTGGTGTAGGCGATCGCCTCCGCCGGCCCGATGGGCATGCCGAACCTGCGCATGTCCTCGGTGGTGTGCCCGTCGGAGACCAGCGTGGTGTCGTAGCCGCGCACCAGCGCGCCGTGCAGCGTGGAGCGGATGCACGCGTCGGTCTGCGCGCCGGTGACCACGAGCCGCCCCACGCCGTGCTCGGCCAGCCGCTCCTCGAGGTCGGTCGCCTCGAAGGAGTCGCCGTAGTTCTTGTGCACGACCGCCTCGCCGTTCCCCGGCGCCAGCTCCGGGACGATCTGCCACCCGGGCGTGCCCTCGGGAAGACCCTCGTCGGAGTGCTGCACCCACACCACCGGCACCCCGTGGGCGCGGGCCCGGTCGACGAGGCCGCCGATGGTCGCGACCACGCGATCGCGGTCGAAGGCCTCGCCGACGACGCCGTTCTGGACGTCGATGACGAGCAGAGCCGTGCGCGGGCGGTTCTCCAGGGCGGTCACGGGATGCCTCTCCGGGTGCCGGGATGTCGTGCGGTCACCGTAGGACCGGCCACCGACGGTTCCGGCGTCCGTCGGGCTGCCGGGTCAGGCCGCCGCGGCGACCACCGGCCGCGGCAGGTGCTGCGCCCAGGGTGCGGCCACCTCCAGCTGGCGGGCCAGGCGCAGGAGCAGCTCCTCGCTGCGCAACCGGCCGACGAACTGGACCCCGAGCGGCAGGCCGTCGGGCGTCCGGTACAGCGGCAGGCTGATCGCCGGTCGCCCCGTCACGTTGGCCAGCTGCGTGTAGGGAACCCAGCCGAGGTTGGCCTCGACCAGCTGCTCGACGATGCCCATCCGCCGCAGCACCCCGGTGGTCCGGGTGCGCAGCAGCACCTCGCTGATCCGCTGCAGGTGCGCGGGGGTGTCGAGGGAGCCGACCCGGATCGGCGGCTCACCGAGGGTCGGGGTCAGGAGCAGGTCGTACCTGGAGTGGAAGTCGGCGAGCGCGGAGATGTAGAGCCGCCGTCGCTCGTCGGCCGCCTGCAGCTCGACGGCGCTGTACGACCGGCCCAGTGCGGCCATGATCCGGGTGTCGACCTCGAACCCGTCGTCCCCGGCGCCGGTCTCTCGCCTGATCCGGGCGACCTCGTTGGCCTGGTGGACGAACCAGATGGTGAGGAAGTCACGGCCCAGCTGCCGGTCGTCGTGCGGCGGGGCCACCTCCTCCACCTCGTGCCCGAGTTCGGTGAGCAGCGCGGCCGCGTGCTCGACGGCGCGCACGGCTTCGGGGTGCGGCTGGTCGCGCAGCGCGCAGTCGGTCGTGAAGCCGATCCGCAGCCGGCCCGGCGCCTCGTCCAGCCGGTCCAGCAGCGGCCGCTCCGGCAGGGCCGGTGCGAACGGGCTCATGGCGTCGGGCCCGGCCAGCACGTCCAGCATCGCGGCGGTGTCGCGCACCGACCGGGAGACCACACCGCTCGTCGCCAGCCCGTTGAGCGGCTCGCTCTCGTCCGGGCCGAACGGCACCAGCCCGCGGCCGGCCTTGAGCCCGACCAGCCCGGTGCAGGCCGCGGGGATGCGGATGGACCCGCCACCGTCGCTGGCCGCGGCGACCGGCACGATGCCGGCGGCGACCGCGGCGGCCGAACCGCCGGAGGAGCCACCGGGGGTCCGCTCCAGATCCCAGGGGTTGCGCGTCGGGCCGAACAGGGTCGGCTCGGTGATCCCCTTCGACCCGAACTCCGGCGTGCTGGTCTTGCCGAAGACGACGACCCCGGCGTCCAGCCAGCGCTGCACCACCGTGCTGGTCCGCTCCGCCTTCCGCCCGGCCAGGGCGCGGCAGCCGTCGGACGTGGGCTGGCCGGCCAGGTGCTGGTGCAGGTCCTTGAGCAGGAACGGCACACCGGCGAAGGGACCGGACAGCGGCTGGGCGGCGCGCTCGTCGGCGTGGTCGTCCAGCCAGGTGCAGATGGCGTTGATCGCCGGCTCCACCTCGCGGGCCCGTGTCCGGGCGGCGGCGAGCAGCTCCGCGGCCGTCACCTCTCCGCGGGCCACGAGCTCGCCCAGGGCGAGGCCGTCGTGCTGCAGGTAGTCGTGCTGGTCCACCGGAGGTCTCCTCGTCGTCGCCGCGTGCCGTCGGTCATCATGGCCGCGTGATCACGATCGGGGGAGTCCCCGGAACCGGGGCCCCCCGGGTCTCGTTGCGCTGATCATGACCTCGGAGGACGTCAAGCGGCCGGTCACGGTCGCCCGGGACGGTGCGTGGGCCGAGTGGGCGCCCAGCGGCCGCACCGCCGTCCCCCTCATCGTCCTGCTGGTGCTGATCGCCAACGCCATCGGTGTCGGCACCGTCGTCTCGCTCCTCGTCGGTGTCGACGACGGCAGCGGCCGCACCGGCCGGACCGAGGTGCTGTGGACCGCCGCCGCCTACCTCGTCGTCGCCTTCCCGGTCGGGACGGTGGCCGGGCTGCGCCGGCAGCGGTCCACGAACCGCTGGCTGATGGATCACCGCGAGCCGACCGGCGCGGAGGCCCGCCAGGCCCTCCGCCTGCCGCTGGACACCGCGCTCACCGCGGCCTGGATCTGGTTCGTCGGGGCGGTGCTCACCGCCACCGTGTCCGCGTTCGTCTTCCCCGATCCGCTGGTCGGACTGCGGGTGGGCGTCGCGGTCACGCTGGGCGGCGTCGTGACCGCCGGTGTCACCTACCTGCTCACCGCCCGCGCCGCGCGCGCCGTGACCGCCCGGGCCCTGGCGGCCCACCCGCCGGTCGGCGCGCTGATCCTCGGCGTGCGGCCCCGGCTCCTGCTCACCTGGGCGCTGACCAGCGGGGTGCCGCTGCTCGGCGTCGTGCTGCTCTTCCTCGACCCGAGCAACCCCGACGGGCCGGGGGAGGGAGCCGTGGTCTTCCTCGTCGTCGTCGCCCTGCTCGTCGGCGGGCTGGCCACGTTGCTGACCGCCCGCGCGGTCGGTCAGCCGCTGCGCGACCTGCGCCGCGCGGTTCAGCAGGTCGGGAGGGGCGACTACGACGTCGACGTGCTGGTGGACGACGCCGGCGAGATCGGGCTGCTGCAGGAGGGTGTCAACACCATGGTCGCCGGCCTCGCCGAGCGGGAGCGGCTGCGCGACCTGTTCGGCCGGCACGTCGGGACGACGGTGGCCCAGCAGGCGCTGCGCACCGGGGTGAGCCTCGGCGGGGAGCAGCGCACCGTCGCCGCCCTGTTCGTCGACATCGCCGGGTCCACCTCGCTGGTCCGCCGCACCGGACCCGAGCAGATGGTGGGCCTGCTCAACCGGTTCTTCGCCGTCGTCGTCGACACCGTGGAGGACGAGGGCGGGCTGGTGAACAAGTTCGAGGGCGACGCCGCGCTGTGCGTCTTCGGCGCCCCCACCGACCACCCGGATCCGGCCGGTGCTGCGCTGCGGGCGGCCCGCCGCATCTGCGACGCCGTCGCCGACGCCGGTGAGGTCGACGTCGGGGTGGGTGTGGCGTGCGGGCCGGTGTGGGCCGGTCAGGTCGGTGCGGCCAGCCGGCTGGAGTACACGGTGATCGGCGACCCGGTGAACGAGGCGGCGCGGCTCACCGAGCTCGCCAAGGACCACCCCGGCCGTGCGGTGGCCGGCGAGGCCACCGTGCAAGCGGCCGCGCCCGGCGAGCGCCACCACTGGCGTCCCGACCGGACCGTCACCCTGCGCGGCCGCGACGAGGAGACGCAGACCTTCGTCCGGGCCTAGATCGGCGAGGGCTGGGTCGGCGGTCGGTTGGGCTTGTTGGGCTCGTGCGCCTTCACCACGACGAGCACGTCCTCGGGCTGGAGAGTTCCGATCAGCGGGTCGTCGAAGCGGAGCGTGCGGCCGCCGCGGGTCACCGACAGGACGATGTCGCGCAGGTCGCGGGGACCCAGGCCCACCTCGCTGGCGGTCGCCGTGCGCTGGTGCAGGTCCAGCCCCTGGCCGCCGGTGACCAGGTCCTCGACCACGGCCACCACCCGGGGCGAGTCGGTGGACAGGCCGAGCAGCCGCCCGGACGTCGCCGAGGTGGTGATGACGGTGTCGGCGCCGGACTGGCGGAGGAGGTTGGCGTTCTCCTCCTCCCGGACGCTGGTCGTGATCGGCACGCTGTGGTTGAGCTGCCGCACGGTCAGGGTGATGAGGACGGCGGCGTCGTCCCGGTTGGCCGCGACGATGACCGCCCGGGCGCGCTCGACGGAGGCCCGGCGGAGCACCTCGGTGCGGCCGGCGTCGCCGATGATGCCGGTCAGGCCGAGGGAGTTGGCCTCGTCGATGGCCCGGGGCTCGGGGTCGACGACCACGATCTTGTCGGCCGGCGTGCCGTTGGCGATGAGCGAGCGGATGGCGCTGCGCCCCTTGGTGCCGTAGCCGCAGACGATGACGTGCTGACGCACGCGGGACCTCCAGCGTCGGATGCGGAACTCCTCCCGCGAGCGCGCGGTGAGCGCCTCGAGGGTCGTCCCGATGAGGACGATCAGGAACATGATCCGCAGGGGCGTGATCAGCAGGATGTTGATGAGCCGTGCCTCGGGCGTGACCGGGGTGATGTCCCCGTAGCCCGTCGTGGAGAGGGTGACCGTGGCGTAGTAGGCCGCGTCCAGCAGGGAGAGCGGGCCGCCCTTGCTGTCCTCGTAGCCATCCCGGTCGAGGTAGACGACCAGGACGACGACGACCAGCACGATCGCGGCGATCCACACCCGGCGGAGCACCTGCCGGACCGGTGAGACCTCCTCGTGCGCGATCCGGACACCGGTGTGCTCGGTCTCGGTGCCCTCCCACGCGCTGTCCACGCCGCGGACAGTAGTGAGGCGGAGCCTCCCGCGCGCGCCACCGCCCCGATCGGGTCACAGGTCCGATCGGGGCGGTGGCGGGTGGTTCAGGCCGGGGTCCGGGCGGACGGCGTCAGCCGCCGACCTTCTCGCGCTCCAGGGCGGCGAGCTCGCGCTTGAGCACCTTGCCCGCGGCGGAGACCGGGATGGCGTCGATGAACACGACGTCGCGCAGCCGCTTGTAGTGCGTCACCTTGTCGTTCACGGCCTCCAGCACCGACTCGCGGGTGAGTGCCGCGCCGGCGTCGTCACCCTTGCGGACGACGTAGGCGACCGGCAGCTCGCCGGCCTCCTCGTCGGGGCGCCCGACGACCGCGGCGCCCGCGACGCCGGGCGTGCCGAACAGGATCTCCTCGAGCTCGCGCGGGAAGACGTTGTAGCCCTTGTAGAGCAGCATGTCCTTCGTGCGGTCGACGATCGACAGGTAGCCGTCCTCGTCGAGGATTCCGACGTCCCCGGTGTGGAACCAGCCGTCGGCGTCGATCGACTCGGCGGTGGCCTCTGGCCGGTGCGCGTACCCGCGCATCACCTGCGGGCCGCGGATGCAGACCTCGCCCCGCTCGCCCTGGGGCACCTCCGCGCCGTCCTCGAGCGACCGGATGCTGATCTCGGTGTCGAAGACCGGGACGCCGACCGTGCCGGGCTTGCGGGTGCCGGACCGGAAGGTGGGGTTGCCCGTGGCCATCATGGTGACCTCGGTGAGCCCGTAGCCCTCGCCGATCGTGGCGTTGGGCAGCAGCGCCTGGAGTCGCTGGATGAGCGGTACCGGGAGGGGAGCGGCGCCGCTGGACACCCCGCGCACGTTCGGCCACTCGCCCTCGACGAACGACGGCACCTGCAGCAGCGCCACGAAGATGGGCGGCGCGCCCCCGATGGAGGTCACGTCGTAGCGGGCCATGTCCTCGACGTACTTCGCCGGGTCGAAGCGCGGGTGGATGACGACGGTCGTCCCGCTCATGACCATGCCGTTGAGGAAGCCGACGGCGCCCATCGCGTGGAACCAGGGCGTCAGGTTGATGAGCCGGGCGGTGCCCATCCGGACCGGGTACTCGTCGGTGCCGGCGACCTGGCGGGCGGTGACGTCACCGTGCTCGTCGAGCTCCGGCACCGCGCCGTTGCTCCAGCACACCGACTGCAGCGCGTTGGTGATCACGTTGCTGTGCGGGAGCTCCACGCCCTTGCTCACCCCGGTCGTGCCGCCGGTGTAGGCGAGGTGGGCCAGGTCGGCGTCCACGTCGACGGCGGCGTCGAGGTGCCGGTCGGTGGGGTCGCCGCCCAGCAGGTCGGCGGCGTCGACGTCGCCCTCGGCCACGTCCAGGCGGGCGCCGAAGTCGAGGGAGTGCGCCTCGCCGGTGACGATCACGGTCCGCACGGGCGAGGCGGCCAGGGCGGGGCGCACCAACGGCAGCACCAGGTCCCAGGTGATGAGGGCGGTGGCGCCGGCGTCGGTGAGCTGGGCGGCGAGGTCGGCGGCCGGCAGCAGCGGGTTGGTGGGGGAGAAGGTCGCCCCCGACAGCATGATCCCGAAGTACAGCGCCGGGTACTGGCGGCAGTTCGGGATGTGCAGGGCGACGACGTCGCCGCGCCCGATGCCGTGG
Organism: Blastococcus aurantiacus; assembly: GCF_900102425.1. GTDB lineage: Bacteria > Actinomycetota > Actinomycetes > Mycobacteriales > Geodermatophilaceae > Blastococcus > Blastococcus aurantiacus. The sequence continues at coordinate 170,758 of NZ_FNBT01000002.1, read as the reverse complement.
TCGCCCAGCCAGCCGGCGACGGCGTGCGCGCGGGCGCCCAGCTCGGTGTAGGGCAGCGGGAGGTCGTGCTGGACGAACGCGTCCCGGTCGCCCCACCGGCGGACGGCCGCCCGGAGGATCGAGCCGACCGGCACGTTCGGGTACTCCAGCGACCGCGGCAGGCCGGGGGGCCAGCTCCTCGTCGAGGTGTCCGGTGCCGGCTGCGTGGCGGTCATGCCCGTCCTTTCGTCGCGGAGTCCGTCCGTCGGATCATCCCCGCCAGGGTGGCCCACGCCACAACCGGTGTCGAGGGTCTGTGACCATGGGGGCATGAGCGACCAGCGCACGGCCCTCGTCCTCGGTGGGGGCGGAATCACCGGGATCGCCTGGGAGATCGGTGTGCTGGCCGGCCTCGCCGACGCGGGGGTGGATCTGGCCTCCGCCGACCTGGTCGTGGGCACGTCGGCGGGCTCCGTCGTCGGCGCGCAGGTGACCGCCGGGGCGGACCTCGAAGCCATGTTCGCCCGGCAGCTGGAGCCGCCCGCGCAGGAGAAGGTGGCGCGGATGTCGCGCTCGAACCTGGCGCGCTACGGCTGGGCGATGCTGGTCAGCCGCGGCCGGGACGAGGACTTCCGCCGCCGGGTCGGATCGGTCGCGCTCGCCGCCGAGAAGGCCGGGCTGACGCCGACCGAGCAGGAGCGCCTGGACGTGATCGGCTCCCGGCTGGTCGGCCGTGAGTGGCCCGACCGGCAGCTCGTCATCACCGCCGTGGACGCGGAGACCGGCGAGTTCCGCGCCTTCGACCGCGCCTCCGGGGTTCCCCTGCTGCAGGCGGTGGCCGCCAGCTGCGCCGTCCCCGGCGTCTACCCGCCGGTCACGATCGGCGACCGGCGCTACATCGACGGCGGGATGCGCTCGACGGCCAACGCCGACCTCGCCCAGGGCTACGACCGGCTGGTCGTCCTCGCTCCGATCCCGCGCGGCGTCGGGCCGATCGCCAGCGTCGACGCGCAGGTGACCGGCATGGTGTCGGCGCGCGTCGCCGTCGTCACCCCGGACCAGGGCGCGCGCACGGCGATCGGCAAGAACGTGCTCGACCCCGCGGCCCGGGCGCCCTCGGCGCGGGCAGGCCGCGCGCAGGCGGCCGAGGTCGTCGAGCGGGTCGCCGACGCCTGGACCGGCTGACCGCTATACGACGGGTTCGGCCACCAGGGAGCCGGCGGAGTGCTCCTGGCGCAGAGCCGTCTTGAGCACCTTGCCGCTGGGATTGCGGGGCAGCGCGGCGACGACGGAGTACTCCCGCGGGTTCTTGTAGCGGGCCAGCTTCTCCCGGCACCACGCCGCGAGCTCCTCCGGCGTCGGTGGGTCGTCCGCGTCGCGCGGGGCGACCACCGCCAGCGGGGCCTCCCCGTACCTCGTGTCCGGAACCCCGATCAGCGCGACCTCGCCGACCTTGGGGTGCGCGGCCAGCACGTCCTCCACCTCGGCGCAGTAGATGTTCTCGCCGCCCGAGATGATCATGTCCTTCTTGCGGTCGACGACGTAGAAGTAGCCGTCCTCGTCCTGCCGCACGAGGTCCCCGGAGTGGAACCAGCCGCCCGCGAACGCCTCAGCCGTCGCCTCCGGCTTGTTCCAGTACTCCTTCATGACCATCGGGCTGCGGTAGACGATCTCGCCGACCTCGCCCTGCGGCACGTCGTCCATGGCGTCGTCGACCACCCGGACCTCGACGTTGAGGATCGGCGTGCCGACCGAGCCGATCTTGCGCAGCGAGTCCTCGCCGCGCAGCAGGCAGGTGACCGGGCTGCACTCGGTCTGCCCGAACGCGGTGACGACCTCGGCGTGGGGGAAGGCGTCGATCAGCGAGCGCAGCAGGGTCGTCGACGCGGGTGCCGCACCCCAGGAGACGCGGCGCAGGTGCGAGAGGTCGCGCTCCGCGATGCCCGGGACGGCGAGGACGGCGGCCCACATCGCCGGGACCAGGAAGATGCTCGAGACCTGCTCGCGCTCCATCATGTCCAGCGTCTCGACGGGGTCGAAGGCCCCGGACCGGATGATCACGTGGGTGCCGCCCAGCAGCAGCGGCGGCATGCCCCCGGCCAGGCCGGCGATGTGGAACAGCGGCGCGCCGGGGACCCCGACCCGGTCGTCGGGATCCATGCCGAGGGTGGTGATCTGGCTGAAGGCGTGCATGAGCAGGTTGCGGTGGGTCAGCACGGCGCCCTTGGGTCGGCCGGTGGTCCCCGAGGTGTACATCAGGAACGCGGGCTCGTCTTCGTCGACGGTCACGTCGAGGGGCTCGGCGCCCGCTGCGGCCAGGGCCTCCTCGTAGTCCTGCCCGATCGTCAGCGTCGTGGTCACCGACGGGGCCAGCTCCCGCGCCTTCGCGGCGACCTCGGCGAGCGCGGTGTCGACGACGAGCGCGACAGCGCCCGAGTCGGTGAGCACGTAGGCGACCTCGTCGGCCACGAGCCGGAAGTTGACCGGGACGACGATCGCGCCCAGCCGCACGCCGGCGAGGTAGGCCTCCCAGGTCTCCATCCCGTTGAGCGCCAGGACCGCGATCCGGTCGCCGGTGCCGACGCCCCGCTGCTGCAGGGCGCGGGCCAGCCGGGTCACCCGCTCGTCGAGCTCGCCGTAGCTGCGGCCGGTGCCCTCGAACCGGAGCGCGGTCGCGTCCGGGGCCTTCCGGGCGTGCCGGGCGAGCTGGTCGCCCATGGTCATGCCCCGGCCCTGCAGGACGGGGATCTCGACACTCACGGGCACTCCTCGACGGGCCGGCCGGATGTGATCTGCGTCATGCTGGCCGTGCCCGCCCGGGGGGTCAAGCGTGGCCGTCGAGGCCGAGCAGCCGGGCCGCCAGCCGCTTCCACAGCGGGAGGTGCGGATCGGTGGCGGGCGGCCGGGGCTCGAAGGCGTACACCAGCGCCACCCCGCGCATGCTGGTGAACAGCAGCTCGGTGAGGTCGGCGTAGACCGGCGAGGCGGCGAACTCCGGGCCCCAGATGCCGTCGCCGACCGCGGCCATCGCCGCGCGCAGCCGCCCCTCGCCACCCCGGAGCGCGGCGCGCAGGGCGGGGTCGGTGCGGGCGGCGGTCCACAGCTCGGTGGCCGCCCAGAACGGCGGCTCCTGGAACGTCGCCCACATCAGGTCGATGGCGCGGTCGACCCGCTCGCGCCCGGTGGGGCCGTCGGCCATGAGGGCCACCGACCGCCGCCGTACCTCCTCGAGCTGCGTCGTCACCAGGTGGTCGCAGGCCGCCACCAGGAGTTCCGCCCGGGACGGGAAGTGGTGCAGCAGCCGCCCGCGGGAGATGCCGGCCCGCGCCTGGACGGCGAGCGTGGAGGCACCGGCGTAGCCCTCCTCGACGAGGCAGTCGACGGCGGCGTCGAGGATCAGCAGCCGGCTGTCGGCGGTGCGCGCCGAGCGTGACCGAGGTGCCCGCGCGGTCTCCAGCGGCACGGGATCGGACGTCACCGGGCGAGCCTAGGGCCGCAGCCGCGCGAGGAACAGTCACCGTTGACTGCCCGAGGTGGCGGCTGGCACGGTGCGGCATGGAACTGACCGAGCTCCGCTACGACGTCACCGACCGGATCGCCACGATCCGGCTGCACCGTCCCGAGCGGCTGAACGCCTTCACCCCCACGATGGCCGACGAGCTCGTCCGGGTGGCGGCCGCGGCCGATGCGGACGACGAGGTGCGCGTCGTCGTCGTCACCGGGTCGGGCCGCGGGTTCTGCGCCGGCGCCGACCTCGGCGGCGGTGCGGACACCTTCGCCGACCGGCTGACGCGGCACCGCCCGCCGGAGCTGCGCGAGGACATCGCCGGCTACCCCCGGGACGCCGGGGGAGTGGTGAGCCTGGCGTTCGCCGCGCTGCGCAAGCCGGTCATCGCCGCGGTCAACGGCCCCGCGGTGGGGGTCGGGGCGACGATGACCCTGCCCATGGACGTCCGGATCGCCGCCGAGTCGGCGCGCTTCGGCTTCGTGTTCGGCCGGGTCGGCATCGTGCCGGAGGCCGCCTCGTCGTGGTTCCTGCCCCGGGTGGTCGGGATCAGCCAGGCGATGGAGTGGGTCGCCACGGGACGGGTCTTCGACGCCGCAGAGGCGCTGCGCGGCGGCCTGGTCTCCCGGGTGGTGCCCGACGACCAGTTGCTGCCGACCGCCCACGCCCTGGCCCGCGAGATCGTCGCGAACACCAGCGGCATCGCGGTGGGCGCCGCCCGTCAGCTCCTGTGGTCGATGCTCGGTGCCCCGTCGCCCTGGGACGCGCACCGCGCGGAGTCCCGGGCGGTGGTCGAGCTCGGTGCGGGGCCCGACAGCGCCGAGGGCGTGGCCGCGTTCCTGGAGAAGCGGCCGCCGCGGTTCACCACGGGACTCGGTGACGGGGCGATCGCCGGGGTGCCCCGGTGGCCCGCCCCGCCGCCGGACGTCGAGTCCCGGGACTGAGTCCTCGGCCTCGGCCCCGCCTCAGGGAAGCGTGCGGACCGTGGCGGGGTCGAGGTGGCCCAGGAGCGTCTCGCCGAGGTCGCGCATGTTCTCGACCTGGTCGGGGGTGAGCTGGTCGAACAGGTGCGTGCGCACGCTCTCCACGTGCACCGGGGCGGCGCCGTCGAGTGCGGCGAACCCCTCCTCGGTGAGGACGGCGAGCTGCCCGCGGCCGTCCTCGGGGCAGACCTGCCGGCGCACCCAGCCCCGCTCCTCGAGCCGGGAGACGGCGTGGGAGAGGCGGCTGCGCGAGGACAGGCAGCGGTCGGCCAGCTCGCTCATCCGCATCATCCGCTCGGGCGCCTCCGAGAGGGCGACGAGGATCTCGTAGTAGGCGTGCGAGATGCCCGTGGCATGGGTCAGCTCGCGGTCGAGGCGGTCCATCAGGAGCTGGGCGCTGAACAGCCACGCCCGCCAGGCGCGCTGCTCCTCGGCATCCAGCCAGCGCGGTGCCGTGAGGTCGGGGGCACCGGCGGGGGCGTGCGACACGTGCGCGGTCATGTGCAGATAGTACTGGCGGAATAGTCAAGCTCTCAACTACGCTACGGTCCGCGAAGGTCAAACTTTCAACAACCTGGAGACACCATGACCAGCACCGTCCAGATCCCCGGATACGTCGTCGGCACCTGGGACATCGACGCCAGCCACTCGACCGTCGGCTTCTCCGTCCGCCACATGATGGTCAGCAAGGTGCGCGGCTACTTCCGTGAGTTCTCCGGCGAGCTCGTCACCGCCGCCGACCCGTCGCAGTCCTCGGTCACCGCCACGATCGACATGGACTCCATCGACACCCGTCAGGAGCAGCGTGACGCCCACATCAAGTCCGCCGACTTCTTCGACGTGGGCAACCACACCGTGATGACCTTCCGCTCCACCGGCGTGCGCGCCGAGGGCGAGGACTGGCACGTCGACGGCGAGCTGACCCTCAAGGGCATCACCAAGCCCGTCACCCTGGAGCTCGAGCTCAACGGCTTCGGCCCGGACGCCTACGGCGGCACGCGCGCCGGCTTCAGCGCCAAGACCGTCATCTCCCGCTCCGAGTTCGGCGTCGACATCGCCATGCCGATGGACGGCGGCGGCGTCGTCGTCGGCGACAAGATCAACGTCGAGCTCGAGATCGAGGCCGTGCTCCGCACCGCCTGATCGAGCAGCACGCCCCGAGAGGCCCCGGACGGATGACCGTCCGGGGCCTCTCGCGCGTCCTCCCTCACCGCAGCGCGTCCTCCCCCACCGCGCACCGCGAGGGAGGACGCGCTGGGATCAGGTGACCTGATCCCAGCGTCGTGCGCCGGGGGAGACTGGAGGCATGTCGACAGTCGGCCTCGTCCGCTCCCGCTTCCCCTCGGCCGTCCTGGTCGCCGTCGGCCTGGCCGCCGGCTTCGGCATCGCGCAGGGCACCGGTGTCCGCGCGCTCGGCGGTGCCGTCTTCGCCGCCGCAGGACTCGCGGCCGGGTACCTGTGGCTCCGCCGCAAGGGGCCGGCCACCGCCGTCGCGCTGGCCGCGCTCTACGTCGGGGCCTTCGTGCTGGCACACGTGCTGGCGATCGCGGTCGGCATGTCCGCCTGGCTGGCCGTGAGTCTGGTCACTCTCGCCGCCGCAGGGGTCACCTTCCAGGTGGCCGACGCCGCTCGGGAGCAGGAACCGGTCGGCTGAACGACTACCCTGGGAAGGTCGCCGCACGGGCGGCTGTTGCACGAGATGCCGCGCGCTGACGCTGCGGCCTCCCCGAACCCCCTCTGAGGTGCCCTTCCGCATGCCCACTCGCGACGACCTGCGCAACGTGGCGATCATCGCTCACGTCGACCACGGGAAGACGACCCTGGTCGACGCCCTCCTCCGCCAGGCAGGCGCCCTCGGGCGCGCCAAGGGTGAGGGGACGGACAACGACTCCACGCAGGACCGCGTGATGGACTCGATGGACCTCGAGCGCGAACGCGGCATCACCATCCTGGCCAAGAACACCGCGATCCACCTGGCCGACGAGAACGGCAACCCCGTCGTCGTCAACATCGTCGACACCCCGGGTCACGCCGACTTCGGTGGCGAGGTGGAGCGCGGCCTGTCGATGGTCGACGGCGTCTGCCTGCTCGTCGACGCCTCCGAGGGTCCGCTCCCGCAGACCCGCTTCGTGCTCCGCAAGGCGCTCGCGAAGGGGATGCCGGTCATCCTCGCGGTCAACAAGACCGACCGCGCCGACGCGCGCATCGCCGAGGTCGTCGACGAGTGCTACGAGCTGTTCATGGAGCTCATGGAGGACGCCGGCATGTCCGCCGACAACCTCGACTTCCCGATCGTCTACTGCAGCGGCCGCAGCGGTAAGGCCTCGCTCACCCGCCCGGAGAACGGCACCGAGCCGGACAGCGACGACCTGGCGCCGCTGGTCAAGACGCTGCTGGACACCATCCCGGCGCCGGTCTACGACGCCGAGGAGCCGCTGCGCGCACAGGTCACCAACCTCGACGCCTCGCCTTATCTCGGCCGCCTCGCGCTGCTGCGCATCCACTCCGGTGAGATGAAGAGCGGCCAGCAGGTCGCCTGGTGCAAGGTCGACGGCACGATCAAGAACGTCAAGATCACCGAGCTGCTCGTCACCGAGGGCCTCACCCGCACCCCGGCCGCGAGCGCCGGCCCCGGTGAGCTCGTCGCCATCGCCGGTATCGAGGACGTCATGATCGGCGACACGCTCGCCGATCCGAACGACCCGCGCCCGCTGCCCCCGCTGACCGTCGACGAGCCCTCGATCTCGATCACCATCGGCATCAACACCTCGCCGCTGGCCGGCAAGTCGGGCAAGAAGCTCACCGCCCGACTGGTCAAGAACCGCCTCGACCAGGAGCTCGTGGGCAACGTGTCGGTCCGCATGCTGCCGACCGACCGCCCCGACACCTGGGAGATGCAGGGCCGTGGCGAGCTGGCGCTGGCCATCCTCGTGGAGCAGCTGCGCCGCGAGGAGTTCGAGCTGACCGTCGGCCGCCCGACCGTCGTGACCAAGATGGTCGACGGCAAGCTCCACGAGCCGGTCGAGCGCGTGACGATCGACGTCCCGGGTGAGTACGTGGGCACGCTGACCCAGGCGCTGGCCGTCCGGCGCGCGCGCCTGGAGAACCTGGTGCACCACGACACCGGCTGGGCGCGGATGGAGTACATCGTGCCGTCCCGTGGCCTGATCGGGTTCCGCACCGAGTTCCTCACCGAGACCCGCGGCACCGGCGTCCTGAACCACAACCTCGAGGGCTACGAGCCGTGGCTGGGCGACATGCGCGCCCGCCCGACCGGCTCGCTGGTCGCCGACCGCCAGGGCGTGGCGACGACGTACTCGATGTTCTCCCTGCAGGAGCGCGGCCAGATGATGGTCCAGCCCGGCACCGAGGTCTACGAGGGCATGATCGTCGGTGAGAACTCCCGTCCGGACGACATGGACGTGAACATCACCAAGGAGAAGAAGCTCACCAACATGCGCAAGAGCACCTCCGAGGAGCTCGAGCGGCTGATCCCCCCGCGGGTGCTGAACCTGGAGCAGGCGCTGGAGTTCTGCGCCGAGGACGAGTGCGTCGAGGTCACCCCGGCCACCGTCCGCATCCGCAAGGTGGTGCTCGACCAGACCGAGCGCGGCAAGGCCAAGAACAAGAAGCCCAAGCCGGCCTGATCCACGGCATCGAAGGGCCCCCGGCGCACCCGCGCCGGGGGCCCTTCCGCTTTTCCGCGGAAAGGCCGCCTGCCTTTCCGCGGAAAAGCGGGGGAGGCGGTCGGGAAGGTGTGGCGAGCCGCGCACGGGTGGTGACGACGAGCCGCAGGCGGCCGCCACGCCCGTCACTCGTGCACCGGGACCCGCGCAACACGCGGCCTACGTTCTCCTCGGGGTCATGGGTCATGACCCCAGGGGGACGAGTGCACGAGAGGCGGCCGACCGCATGACGACGATCACCCGAACGGCTCCGGCGGAGAACCACTTCCGGGGCGGGATCGATGTCCGGGTGAGCCTGCGGGACGGCGCCGGTGACGGGAACTCCGCCTTCGACGGCGCCTGGTTCCCGCGCAGCCGGGACCTGGGCGTGGAGCTGCCCGAGCTGATCGCGGAGCTCGAACGCCGGGGCGTCCGCATCGAGCGCTTCACCTACTCGCTGGAGGCCTGGGAGCCGGCACCTCGCAAGCTGGTCCTCCGCGACCGCCTGGTGCGCACCGGCGGCTTCCGCAGCATGGACCCGCTGGTCGTCTGCCTCACCTGGAACGGGGGCACGCAGCGCGCGGACCTGCTCGTCGTCCCGCCGGAGACCGACGTGCTCACCGGCGCCCGCGCGCTGCGCCTGTGCACCCGCCGCGGGCTGCCGCGCTCGCCGCAGATGGTGCTGGCCGCCGCGCGGTCGACGCCGCTGCCCCAGGTCCCGCAGGTGCACCGCCGCGCGGTCTAGTCCGGCTACGCCCGCCGCGAACCGGCTGGACGGCCGGGGGAGCGGTCCGCTGGGCTGAGGGCATGCGACTCCTGGTCCTCGGCGGGACCCACTTCCTCGGCCGGCACGTGGTGACGGCGGCACTCGAGCGCGGCCACGACGTCGCAACCTTCACCCGGGGCGTCTCCGGCGAGCCGCCCGACGGCGTGCGTGCGCTGCACGGCGACCGGGACGACGCGGACGCGCTGCCGCGGGCCCTGGCCGGCTGGGCGCCGGAGCTGGTCGTGGACACGTCCTGCCAGACGCGTGCCGCCGCCCGCCACGCCGCGGCGGTGCTGGGCGGCGTCGCCGGCTACGCGTTGGTCAGCAGCCTCAACGCCTACCGCGGCTGGCCGCCCGGCCCGGTCGGCCGCGAGGACGACGAGCCCACCTGGGACGGCGAGGACGACGACTACGGGCCGAACAAGGCCTACGCCGAGCGGGTGGTCGGCGGCGCCGTCGGCGGGGGCTTCCTCACTGCGCGCGCCGGGCTCATCGTCGGCCCCTGGGACGACGTCCACCGGCTGGGCTGGTGGCTGGAGCGCATCGCGCGCGGTGGACGCGTCGTCGTCCCCGACGCGCTGGACCAGCCCATCGCGGTGGTGGACGCCCGCGACCTCGCCTCCTGGCTGGTCGGGATGGCCGAGCGGGGGGCCTCCGGGGCGGTCAACGCCACCGGCCCGGCGGGGATGACCACGCTGGGCGGTCTGCTGGACCTGTGCCGCGAGGTGACCGGCAGCGATGCGGAGTGGGTGCCGGTCCCGGAGGGCGACCTGCTCGCTGCCGGCGTCCAGCCGTGGGTGCACCTGCCGCTGTGGCTCCCGGTGGACATGGCCCGCACGGCGTGGGACGTCGACACCACCCGGGCCAGGGAGCTCGGCCTGCCGATGAGCCGCCCGCTGCGCGAGACGGTGGCCGATACCTGGGCGTGGCTCCAGCGCTCCGGCCGGCCGCCCCTGGCCCGGATGGCACAGCTCGCGGAGCCCGGCCTGCCCCCGGAGCTGGAGGCGCGGCTGCTCGGCTCAGGATGACTGGATCGGCTCCCTTCCAGGGGCCCGCCCTGAGCCTGCGAAGGGTGGGGAGGAAGGGGGTCCTCTTTCAGTCGCGCGGGGCGCTGGGACGGCCGGCGAGCTGCTCGTCCCGGGACACCTCGAGGGCGATGTTGGGGTCGGCCACGGCCTCCGTCCCGGCCGTGCGGATCGCCTCGGTGGCGTCGGCGCCGGCCGACTCGATCGCGACGTCCTTGCGGTGCTGGCGGAAGGAGTGCACGACCGCCAGCACCCAGATCACGGAGATGGCCGCATAGGCGGCGTAGCGCGTCGCGTCGCCGGCGTCGATCCAGTCGCTCCTGAGCAGCGTCCGGGTGTTGGTCAGCACGATGAGGCCACCGACCAGGGAGCCGAGCATCCGCGGCGGGATGTGCCGCACCATCCAGGCCGCGAGCGGCGCGGCGATCGAGCCGCCGATCAGCAGGGCGGCCACCCAGGTGAAGTCGATGCCCTGCGAGCCGAGTGCGAAGAAGAAGCCGAGGCTCGCGGCGAGGGCCACGAGGAACTCCGCGGTGCTGACCGAGCCGATGACCTTGCGCGGCTCCATCCGGCCGCTGGCCAGCAGTGCCGGCGTCCCGACCGGACCCCAGCCGCCGCCGCCGGTGGCGTCGACGAAGCCGGCCACCAGGCCGAGCGGGCCGAGGAAGCGCTTGCGGACCGGCTTCCCCAGGTTCCGCCGGTCGATGCCGCGGAGGGTGAACCGGACGAGCAGGTAGATCCCGAGCGACAGCAGGATCAGCGACATGACCGGGGCGGCGACCTCGGTCGAGAGGTTGGACAGGACGGTCGCGCCGACGAAGGCGCCGACCGCGCCGGGGATGCCGATCTTCGCGACGACCTTCCAGTCGACGTTCCCGAACTTCCAGTGCGAGAGGCCGGACGTCAGCGTCGTCCCGATCTCGGCCAGGTGGATGGTCGCCGAGGCGGCCGCGGGGTTGGTGCCGATGGCGAGCAGCAACGTCGTCGAGGTGGCGCCGTAGGCCATGCCGAGGCTGCCGTCGACGAGCTGGGCGCCCAGGCCGACGAGGGCGAGCAGGACGAGGGTCTTCACGGGGGACTGACTCCGGGTCTCAGGAGAGGCGCAGGCGCACGGGGGCCCGCGGGAACGAGAGGGGGTGAGACGAGGGGGCGCCGGAAACGGCGCCGGGGAGCTCAGCAGCCCGGACAGGCGGCGGTGCAGACGCGCAGCAGATCGACGTGCAGGCGGCTCACCAGGAGCAGCGTCGTCGTCCGCGTCACGGCGCTATGTCTACCAGATCGATGCGCTTATGCAGCAATGCGGTGTCCAGACAGTGGGATCAGGCGCGCAGGACGTCGTTCCGGATCGTCGTCCACGCCACCGCGGCCCCGGCGGCGAAGAGCCCGGCGCACACGATCATCGCCCCGCGGTAGCCGTCGGTGAGCGCGGCCGGATCCACGTAGTCGCTCCCCGACAGGCCCACGACCACCGGCAGGGCCGCGACGGTCAGCAGGGAGGCGGCGCGCGCCACGGCGTTGTTCACGCCGCTGGCCACGCCGGCGAGCGCGTCCGGTGCGGCGCCCAGGACGCTCGCCGTCAGCGGGGCCACCGTGAGCGCCATGCCGAGGCCCTGCAGGACGGCGCCCGGCAGGATCTCGAGCCAGTAGGGGGCGCTGCCGTCGACCCCCACCAGGAGCAGGGTGCCGGCGGCCACGACCAGCGGACCCAGGCTCATGGGCAGCCGCGGCCCGATCCGCGTGGCCAGTGCGCCGGCGCGCGGTGAGAGCAGCGTGATCAGCAGGATGGTCGGCAGCGTCGCGGCGCCCGCGGCCGTGGCGCCGTAGCCGAGCACGCCCTGCAGCTGCAGGACGAGGAACAGCGAGCTGCCACCGAGGGCCCCGTAGACGGCGAGGGTGGCCAGGTTGGCGCCGGTGAACTGCCGGTCGGCGAACAGCCGGGGCGGGAGCATGGGAGAGCGGGTCCGCCGCTCGCGGACGACGAACAGCGCCCCGGTGACCACCGCCGCGACCGCGGCCACCACGACGTCGGTACCGCCGCGCTCCCCGGCGGTGATGAGCGCGTAGGTCAGCGCGCCGAGGGCCACGGCACCCAGCACCGCACCGGGGACGTCGAATCGTCCGTGCGGGCCGGGGTCGCGGCTCTCGGGCACGTGCCGTCCGGCGACGACGACCACGAGCACGGCCAGCGGCACGTTGAGGAGGAACACCAGCCGCCAGCTGACCAGGTCGATGAGCGCGCCGCCGAGGAACGGGCCGACGAGCCCGGCGACTCCGGAGAGGGAGGACCACACCCCGATCGCCGGCGCCCGGTCGGCGGGGCGGAAGGAGGACTGGATGAGCGCCAGGCTGCCGGGGGTCAGGAGGGCGCCGCCGATGCCCTGGAGCGCGCGGGCGGCGATCAGCTGGCCCGGCGTCTGGGCGAGCCCGCACAGCAGCGACGCAGCGGCGAACCAGGCCACGCCCACGAGGAAGACCCGCCGCCGGCCGTACCGGTCGCCCAGCGAGCCGCCGAGCAGGATCAGCGCGGCCAGCGGCAGCGTGTAGCCGTTGACGATCCACTGCAGGTCCGACAGGGAGCCGCCGAGGTCGCGGCCGATCGTCGGCAGCGCCACCTGCACCGCGGTCGCGTCCAGGAACGCCATGCCCGAGGCGAGCACGGTCGCCGTGAGCAGCCACCGTCCCGGCGCGGTGCCGAGGGCGACGCCGGAGGGAGCGGAACTCTCGACGCCGGTCACCCGAGGAGTATCAGCCGACCGCGAGGTCGGTCACGAAGTACGCCACGGCGGCCACCGATCCGGCAGCCGGCAGCGTGACGATCCAGGCGACGAGGATGTTGCCCGCCACGCCCCAGCGGACCGCGGAGAGCCGCCGGGTCGAGCCCACGCCCATGATGGAGGTGGTCGTGATGTGCGTCGTCGACACCGGGACGGCGAACACCGTCGCCGTCGTCACCATGACGCTGGAGGCCACCGTCTGCGCGGCGAACCCGCCGGCGGGCGTGAGCTGGATGATCCGGCGGCCCATGGTCCGCATGATCCGGAAGCCACCGGCGTAGGTGCCGGCGCTGATCGCCGCGGCGGCGGACAGGACCACCCAGAAGGGCACCTCGAAGCTGTCGATCTCTCCGGCGGTGAACAGGGCGAGGGTGATGATGCCCATCGTCTTCTGGGCGTCCTGCATGCCGTGACCCAGGGCCATGGTCGCGGAGCTGACGATCTGGGCGTAGCGGAAGTTGCGGTTGGCCTTGGAGACGTGGGCCCGCCGGAAGGTCCACAGCAGCGCCAGCATGAACAGGTAGCCCAGGCCGAAGCCGACCAGCGGCGACACGATCATCGGGATGACGACCTTGTCGAGGATGCCCATCCACTGCACCGAGTGGGCGGCGGCCAGCGCGGCTCCGACGAGCCCGCCGATGAGAGCGTGCGACGAGGACGACGGCAGCCCGTACCACCAGGTGATCAGGTTCCAGACGATCGCCCCGACGAGGGCGGCGAAGACGATCTCCAGGCCGTTGTTGCCCTCGGGCGGGTCGATGATGCCGGCGCCGACGGTCTTGGCGACCTCGGTCGACAGCAGCGCCCCGACCAGGTTCATCACCGCCGCGAGGGCGAGGGCGACGCGCGGGGTCAGCGCCTTGGTGGAGACGGCGACCGCGATGGCGTTGGCCGCGTCGTGGAAGCCGTTGGTGTAGTCGAACGCCAGCGCCACCAGGATGATGACGATCAGGCCGATGAAGGCGGCGTCCATCAGCAGAGGCCCATCAGCAGAGGTCCATCGGGGTCAGGACTCCTTGACGGCGATCGTCTCGACCACGTTGGCGAGGTGCTCGAACGCGTCGGCGGCCTCTTCCAGCTGGTCGGCGACCTCTTTGAGCTTGAGGATCTCCAGCGCGTCGAACTCGCCGCTGTACAGGCGGGACAGCAGCCGCCGGTAGAGCTTGTCGGCCTCGTTCTCGATCCGGTTGACCTCGATCCAGTAGTCGGAGAGGTCCTTGAGCGTCTTCAGCCGGGGCATCGCCTCGGCGGTGACCTGCGCGCAGCGCTGCAGGAGTGCGACCTGCTGGCTCATCTCGGCCGGCAGCGTGCCCAGGCCGGTGAGGATCACCAGGTCGGCCGCGGCCTCGACGTAGTCCATGACGTCGTCGAGGTTGCTGGCCAGCGCGTAGATGTCCTCCCGGTCGAACGGGGTGACGAAGCTGGTGTTCAGCGCCCGGAAGATCGCGTGCGTCGCCTGGTCGCCGACGTGCTCGAGGTCGCGCAGCCGGACGGCGAGCTCCTCCCGGCGCGCGTGGTCGTGGACGAACTCGCCGAGGACCTCGGTCGCCGTCACCAGGTTCTCCGCGGATGCGGTGAACAGCGGGTAGAAGCTCGAGTCCTTGGGCGTCAGGCTGAAGGGCACGCGGGGAGCATAGGTGGCCGGGATGTCACCTCCCGGTCACCTGCCCGTCACCTGTGAGCGACGTCGCCCTCGTCGTCGTCCACGTCCACCCCGGCGAGTGACTCGACCAGGTCGGCCCGCCCCCGCGCCACGCGGGAGCGGATGGTGCCGACGGCGCAGCCGGCGACCTCCGCGGCCTCGGCGTAGGACAGCCCCAGCAGCTGGGTGAGCACGAACGCCTCGCGCCGGTCGGGGTCCATGCGGGCCAGCAGGTCGGCCACGCCGGCGCTCTCGCCGACCGGGTCCGGGCCCCCCCGCGCGGGCACCTCGGCCAGGCCGGCGTCGTCGCGGACCATGGTCAGCCGACGGCGCCGCCGGGTGCGGACGGCGTCGGCGCAGACGCGGCGGGCGATGGCCAGCAGCCAGGTGCGCACCGACGAACGGCCCTCGAAGCGGTGCAGCGAGCCGAAGGCGCGCAGGTAGGTCTCCTGCGTGAGGTCGTCGGCCGTGCCGGCGTCGCCCAGTGCGGCGCACAGCCGCCAGACGTCGGACTGGGTCGCCCGGACGAGAGCGGCCGCGGCGAGCGGATCGCCGCCCGCGGCGTCGGCCGCGAGGGGTGCCAGCTCGTCCACGTCCCCATCCTCCCGCAGACCCGGCCCGCGGACCCTCAGCGGCCACCTGTCGGGGTGTGATCGACGTCTCGGGAACTCCGCGGGGCGCCCGGGCGACTACCTCCACATGCCGTGCCACCCCTTCCGCGAGGCGATCTCCGCGCGGCTCGACGGCGAGCCCCTCGGGATGCCCGACCGCGAGCTGGAGCGCCACCTCGACACCTGCGCCGCCTGCGCCGGCTGGTCGGACGAGGCCGCCCGGGCCACGCGCCGGGCCCGGCTGGCCTCGGCGCCGGCGGTCCCCGACCTCACCGGTGCCGTCCTGGCGGCGCTGCCCCAGGAGCTGCCGGGGGCCGCCGCGGCGGCCCGGAAGCAGCTGCTGGACACCGCCCTGCGGCTGGCGCTGCTCGCCGTCGGCGTCGCGCAGGCCGGGATCGCCTGGCCGGTGCTCGTCTCGGGCGCCGGCGCCATGAGCGCGCCGACCCACATGACCCACGAGACGGGCGCGTGGAACCTGGCCGTAGCCGCGGCCTTCCTGGCGGTGGCGGCGGCGCCGCGGCTCGCGGCCGGGGCGCTGCCCTTCCTGCTGTCCTTCACGGCGCTGCTGATGCCGGTGACCCTGGCCGACCTCGGCGCGGGGCACGTGCACGCCGACCGAGCGCTGACCCACCTGCTGCTGGTCGCGGGCGTCGTCCTGGTGTCGGCGGGCGCCTTCCGCAACCGCAGCCGGCGGCGTCGCCCGCGCGTCCTGCTCTCCCGGAACCGCCAGCGGGTGGCCGCGTGAGCGTGCTCCGGAGCCGCCGGCGTATGCCCCTGCTGCTGCTCGTCACCGGCTGGCTGCTGGCCGGCGTCGTCCTCGCCGGCCCTGCTGCCGCGCACGCCGGGCTCGTGGCGACCGAGCCGGGGGAGAGCGCCCGGCTCGAGACCGCGCCCACGGAGGTGACGCTGACCTTCAACGAGGGGGTGTCGCTGGGCGCTGGGTACGCCCGGGTCCTGACGGCTGAGGGGGAGCGCGTCGACACCGACGACGCCTCCGTCGACGGCGACGTGGTGACCATCCCGCTGCAGCCGGACCTCGGTGACGGCGGCTACCTGGTCACCTACCGGATCGTCTCCGCCGACTCCCATCCCATCCAGGGGGCCTTCTCCTTCGTCGTCGGCGACGGCGAGCTCGTGGCCGCCTCTGCCGACGGCCCCATCGCCGACCGGCTGGTGGAGGGCGCCCAGCAGCTGGTCCGCACGGTCGGGTTCGCGGGCATCGCGTTCGCCGTCGGCGTCCCCGTGCTGGTGCTGCTGTGCCTGCCCCGCGGGTGGTCGTCGCGCCGGCTGCGGCTGATGAGCACGTGGGGCGCGGCGACCGCGGCGGGAACGGCCGTGCTGCTGTTCCTCCTGCAGGGCCCGTACGCGGCCGGATCCGGCCTCGGATCGCTGCTGGACCCGGAGCTGCTGTCCGCCACCGCCGCCTCCACCGCCGGCTGGGCGCTCCTGGCCCGCGCCGTCCTGGCGGTCGCCCTGCTGTTCGCGCTGCGACCTGCCTGGCGCCGCGAGGGCCCGCCGGAGGTCCCGGAGCTCGCGGCCGCCGCGCTGTCCGCCACGGGCCTCGCCCTGGCGACCGCGGCGACGGGCCACGCGGTGGCGGGCTCGTGGCCGGTCCTCGCCATCGGGGTCACGGCGGTGCACGTCGTCGCCATGTCGGTGTGGCTCGGCGGACTGGTGGCGCTGCTGCTGGTGGTGCTGCGGCCGTTCGACGAGGACGCCGACTTCGCCGACGCGATGCGCCGGTTCTCCCGGGTCGCGTTCGCCGCCGTGGCGGCCCTCGTCGTCACCGGCATCCTGCAGAGCGTGCGCGAGCTCGGCTCGCCCACGGCGCTGGTCGACACCGTCTACGGCCGGCTGCTCATGGCGAAGCTGACCTTCTTCCTGGTCGTCCTCGGGGCGGCCGGGGTCTCCCGGGTGTGGGTCCAGCAGCGGCTGGGCGTCCGCCGGGCGCCCGCGGGGCGCCGCACCCGCGTCACGGCCCACGCCTTCGGCGCCACGGCGGAGGGACGGGTGGACTCCGACGAGGACGAGTCGGTGGCCGCGCGCAGCCGGATGCAGTCCGACGGGGCCCGGGACCAGCTGCCCTCGCTGCGCCGGTCGATGCTGGTCGAGGCCGTGCTCGGTGCCGCGATCGTCCTGGTCTCCGCGGTGCTCGTCGGCACGCCGCCGGCGCAGGCCGTCGCGGGGGATCCGGTCGACGTCACGATGTCGCTGGAGGGTTCCTCCGGTGAGGCCGGCAGCGTCCAGGTGACCGTCGTGCCCGCGCAGGCGGGGTCCAACGTCCTCCAGCTGTACCTGTACGACGACGAGGGCCGCGCGACCCAGCCGGAGCAGATCCGCGTCGCGCTGACCGAGGAGCAGCAGGAGATCGGCCCGCTCGACGTCGACATCGCGGCCGCCGGACCGGGCCGCTACGTCGCCCAGGACATGGCCGTCCCCACAGCCGGCACGTGGCGCCTGACGGTCACCGTGCGCCTCGACGAGTTCACCGCCACCACCGCCTCCACCACGTTCGCGGTGCGCTGACCGGCGCACCGACGACCGACCCCACCCACGACCCTGAGGAGTTCCATGTCCATGCCCCGTGCCCGCTCCCGGGCCGTCGTCGTCCTCGCCACCGCCACCGCGGCGCTCGCCGCGTCGGTGGCCGTCGCGTCGACGGCGTCCGCGCACGTGACGGTGTCGAGCACCGACGCCGCCCCGGGCGGCTACGGCAAGCTCACCTTCCGGGTCCCGAACGAGAGCGACACGGCCAGCACCGTCGCGCTGCGGATCCAGGTCCCCGAGGAGTCGGCCCTGGCCTCGCTGCGCGCCCAGCCGGTGCCCGGCTGGACGGTCGTCATGACCACCTCCGAGCTCCCCGAACCCCTCGAGGCGCACGGCCAGGAGATCACCAGCTACGTGTCGGTGGTGGAGTTCCGGGCCGACGCCGGCGCCGGCATCGCGCCGGGTGAGTTCCAGGAGTTCGCCCTGTCCGGCGGCGCGTTCCCCGACGACGTCGACGAGCTCTCCTTCCCGGCGGTGCAGACCTACAGCGACGGCACCGAGGCGGCGTGGATCGAGCCGACCGTCGACGGTCAGCCGGAGCCGGAGCGGCCCGCTCCGGTGCTCGCGCTGAGCGGTGCGGCCTCGAGCGGGGACGCCGCCGACAGCGCCGGTACCTCCACCTCGGCCGAGGTCGAGGACGACGGCGCCTCGGGCGTCGCCGTCACCGCGCTCGTCCTCGCGGTGCTCGGCCTGCTGGCCGGACTGGGTGGTCTGGCGCTCGGGCTGGCCGCGCGGCGACGTACCGTGGCCCCGTGAGCCGAGGACTGCGCAGTCGTACCCGGGGAGCCCTCCCAGCGTTCCTCCTCGCGGCCGGGCTGGGCCTGTCCGGCTGCGGCGGCACGTCGTCGGCCGAGGAGGCGTCACCCACCTCGGGGAGCGGGCACGACCACGCCGACGCACCGCCGGCCACCGTCGAGGGCCCGGAGGACGTCTACGCGGGATTCGACCTGGCCGAGCCCTACCGGCGGCCGTCGTTCACGCTGACCGACGCCACCGGCGCGGCCTACGACTTCAAGGCGCAGACGGCCGGGCGGCCGACGCTGCTGTTCTTCGGCTACACCAACTGCCCGGACATCTGCCCGACGACGATGGCCGACGTCGCGGTGGCGCTGCGCTCGGTGGACCCCTCGGTCGCCGACCAGGTCCAGGTGGTCTTCGTGACCACCGACCCGGACACCGACACCCCCGAGGTGCTGGGGGAGTACCTGGGCCGGTTCGATGCCGACCTGCCCGTCGGGTTCGTCGGGCTGACCGGCGACCAGGACGCCATCGAGCAGGCCCAGCTCGCGGCCGGTGTGCCGCTGGCCGAGGACGACGGCCGGGCCCACTCCGCGCTGCTGCTGCTGTACGGCTCCGATGACGCGGCGCACGTCGCGTTCGACTCGGAGAACACCTCCCGCGACATCGCCACGGACCTCGAGGTGGTCGTCGGCTGACCGGCGTGTCCGGCCGGCCGGGAGCACCTCCCGGCCGGCCGGTGCTCAGCCGACGTCGGCGACGGTGTTCTTCTTGACGGAGAACAGCGAGTTGGCGCGGGCCAGGTCGGTCTCGAAGTCCACCTCGACCGCGCTGTACTGCGAGATGTCGACCGCCCGGACCTTCAGGCCCTCGGTCGCGATGGCCGTCTCGATGCCGCGCTCGAAGTAGTCCTGGTCGCCGCAGGCGGCCAGGTGGTCGATCAGCGTGGCCTTGTCGGCCGAGGACACGTAGTTGATGCCCACGGCCTCGCCCAGGCCGCCGACGACGGTCTTGGACAGCTCCTGCACGTAGCCGTCGGCGTCGAGGGTGTACTTGACCTCCTCGTCGGCGACGGTGTTGGTGTCCACGCACACGAAGCTCTCGTCGGCGGCGATCGTCGGCAGCGCCAGCTCGATCACGGCCGGGTCGAAGACGACGTCGCCGTTGAGCCACAGGACGCCGCCCTCGCGGGTGGTGCGCAGCCCGCGCAGCAGGCTCTTCGACGTGTTGGTCTCGGCGAAGTCCGGGTTGTAGGCGAACAGCAGGTCCGGAGCGGCCTTCATGATCCGCTTGCTGCGGTAGCCGACGACGACGGTGACGCAGACGTCCTCGCCCAGGACGGCGCGGAGGCCGTCCAGCTGGCGCTGCAGGATGCTGCGGCCGTCGCGGAGCTGGGTGAGCGGCTTGGGGTCCTGGCGTCCCAGCCGGGTGCCCATGCCGGCGGCCAGGATGATCACCTGCACCGACTGCCCCTCGGTCCGCCGTCCGGTCGTCCGTGTCGCGAGGGGTGCCATGCCCCGTCGTACGGGGTTGAGTACGCGGTCACCGTTGCGCACCAGCATCATCTCCCTCGGTCGTACTGGTCTGCCCGGACGCGGTTGCGGCCGGGAGGATGAGATCGAGGACCCGCCGGGTCGCGGCGCCGTCCTCGAGGTGGGTGAACAGTTCCTGGAAGTGCGCGTAGCGCGCGGCGTGCTTCTCGCTGACCCGGTCGATGTCGGCGAGCGCGTCGACCAGCTCCTCGCTGGTGTGCACGAGCGGGCCCGGGGCGACGTCTTCCAGGTCGAAGTAGAAGCCTCGCAGCTCGTCCCGGTACCGGTCCAGATCGTAGGTGAAGAACACCATCGGCCGGCCGGTGTTGGCGAAGTCGAACATCGTCGAGGAGTAGTCGGTCACCATCACGTCGGCGGCCAGGTACAGGTCCTGGATGTCGGGGTAGCCGCTGACGTCGCGGATGACGGAGCCCTCGGCGGGGTTCAGCCGGTCGAGCACCATGTTGTGCAGCCGGAGCAGGAGCACGTGGTCGGCGCCCAGCCGCTGCGTGAACGCGTCCAGGTCGATCGGGAACTCGAAGGACCGTCCCTCGGCGCCCGCGAAGACCAGGTCGTCGCGCCACGTCGGGGTGTAGAGGACGACCCGCTGGTCCTCGCCGATGCCGAGGTCGGCCCGCACGCGGGCGCGCACCTCGTCCCGCTGCGGGCTGTGCAGCAGGTCGTTGCGCGGCAGGCCGGTCTCGTGGATCGGCCCGGTGAACCCGAAAGCCTTGCGCAGCCGCTCGGTGGTGACGGCGTTGGGGGAGAGGAGCAGGTCCCAGCGGGCGATGTCCTGGTCGAGGTAGGCCAGGCGGCCCTCGGGTGCCCACAGCACGTCGTTGTGCACGCGCTTGAGCATCGTGCCGTGCCAGGTCTGCAGGTAGGTCGTGCCCGGCCGCTTTTCCCAGTCCAGCGGGATGTGGTCGTTGGAGATGACCAGGTCGGCGCCCTCGAGCGCGGCGATGGACTCCGGGCTGCCGAAGGTCACGGTCGCGACGTCGTCAGGGAAGGTTTCCTGGGTGTGCGGCGCGGACAGCCACGTGTGGGTGGCCTCGATCCCGCGGGCCCGGATCTCGCGGTAGAGCGCGCGGGGGCTGTCGGAGAAGTGACCCCGGAAGGCGACGTAGACGATGTTCACCGTCCGGCCCCCGTCCCGAGCAGGACGTCGCCGGCGGGCAGCAGCAGCTCGGCGAGCTCCGACCAGGAGGAGACGACGGTGAGCGCGCCGGCGGCCATCAGGGCGGCGGACCGCTCCGCGCGCTCCTCGGGCAGCACGAACAGCAGGTTGCCGACGACGGGGCAGCCCGCGGCGACGGCGGACCGGACACCGGCGACGGCGTCCTCGACGGCCAGGCCCTGCTCCGGCCGGATGCCCAGCTGCTCGCACGCGTGCCGGTAGACGGCGGGGTCGGGCTTGCTGGTCGGCGTGGGGAGCGAGTCCTCGGCGCTGAACCGGCGGTCCGGCGGGAGGAGGTCGTCGAGGCCGGTCGCGGTGAAGCAGACTGCCAGGCGGGCCAGCGCGCTGGAGCTGACCACGGCCAGCGTCAGGGGCCCGGCCAGGGTGCGCAGCGCCTCCTGCGTCGGCGGGTGCGGCTGCAGGGTGCGGCCCAGGTGCGCGGTGACCGCCCGGCGCTCCTCGGCGACCCAGGGCTCGACGTCGGCGTCGGGGTGTCCGGCCTCCGCGGCGAGGGTGGCCGCCGTGGACCGGAAGTTCATGCCGGTGGCCGCGGTCCGCAGCTCGGTGGCCGTGTAGCTCCGGTCGACCCCGAGCGACGCCAGGAAGGCGTTGGTCACCTCGGCGGAGGCATCGAACGCCGGCTCCTCGGAGGGGAAGAGGTTGCCGTCGGCGTCGCAGAGCAGGTGGGTCACCTGCTCGGTGAGCGTCGGCGGAACGGTCGGCACCGGGTGGTCTCCTGTCGGTCGGTCGGTCTCGGGTGGTGGGGCCGTGCGGTGGAGCGGCTAGCGGAGCGGCACCGCGGTGCCGGTGGCCAGCGAGGCGCGGACGCCGTCGCGGTCGAGCCGTTCCAGGGCCTGCTGCAGCTCGTCGACGAAGTCGGCGTCGTCCCCCAGGGTGCCGAACAGGGGCCGGAGCCCCAGCAGCGGGCGGGGGTCGGTGCCGCCCGCGCGGGCCAGGATCCGCAGGCGCTCGGCGTGCGGGTCGTCAATCGTCAGCGGCTCCCCGGCCTCGTCGGTGCCGCGCAGGTACCGGAACCAGCCGGCGAGGGCGAGGGTGAGCAGGCGGTGCGGTCGGCCGGAGGACAGTGCCTCCTCCAGCGACGGCAGCAGGTGGTGCGGCATCTTGGCCGAGCCGCGGCGGCACAGCCGGGGCAGCCCGTCGGAGATCGCGGGGTTGGCGAAGCGCTGCAGCAGCGTGCGCTTGTACTCGTCGAGATCGATGCCCTCGGGCTGGGGAAGCAGCGGCGTGACCTCGTCGTCCATGAGCCGCTCGATGTAGTGCACGAAGACCGGCTCGGTCATGACCTGGTCGAGCGTGGCCAGACCGGCCAGCGAGCCCAGGTACCCCAGCGCGCAGTGGCTGGCGTTGAGCAACCGGGTCTTCATCAGCTCGTAGGCGGCGACGTCGGGTACGAAGCGGACCCCGACCTGGTCCAGCGGTGGGCGGCCGTTGCTGAAGGTGTCCTCGATGATCCACTGCGAGAACGGCTCGGTGATGACCGGCCAGCGGTCGTCGACGCCGTAGCGGCGCGCGACGGCCTCGCGCTCGCCCGGGGGCGTGTGTGGCGTGATCCGGTCGACCATGCTGCTGGGGAAGGCCACCCGGTCGGCGATCCAACGGGCCAGCACCTCGTCCCGGAGGCGGGCGAAGCCGACCACGGCCGCCCGTGCGGCGTCGCCGTTGCGATGCATGTTGTCGCAGGAGACGACGGTGAACGGAGGCAGGCCGGCGCGACGGCGCCGGTCGAGCGCCTCGACGAGGTAGCCGAAGACGGTGCGGGGGCGCTCCGGGCAGCGCAGGTCGGCGCGGATGTCGACGTCGTCGGCGTCGAACGTCCCGCTCGAGGGGCTCAGCCGGTAGCCGCTGCCGGTGATGGTCAGCGAGACCATGCGGGTGCGCTCGTCGGTGAGCAGGTCCAGCACGCGGGCCGGGTCGTCGGGGGCGAAGTGGTAGTCGACCATCACGCCGACGACGCGGGCGCGCTCGCCGTCGGGGCTGCGCTCGACCACGGTGTACAGGTGGTCCTGCGGCGCCAGGGCCTCTTTCATGGTGCGGCTGTGCAGGCCGACGCCGACCACGCCCCACCCGTCGCTGATCCGGCGCTCGGCGACCTCGTCGAAGTAGAGCAGCTGGTGGGCGCGGTGGAAGCCGCCGACGCTGAAGTGGACGACGGCGGGCGTGAGGGCCGCGCGGTCGTAGGTGGGCACCAGCACCTGGTCGCTGTAGTGGCCGAGGGACCGCTCGGTGAGCGGGTGGATCTCCGGCAGTGACGACCCAGAGATGGGCGCCGGGGAGAACGGGAAGATCTCGACCTGCGTCATCGCACCCCTCCTTCGTCGCGTCCGTGCTGCCGACTCCGGCGGCCGACCCGGTTCCGGACCGGTGCAGACCAGCAGTACACGGGTGCGGCACCCAGCCGCGCAATGGTTCCGGCGCCGATGTCATCAGGTCGCAACCGGAAGCAGGGCGTACGGAGGGCGCCGTTGTTTCACGCCCGGAGAAGGATCATTGCCAGCCATGGCCCCGGCCAAACCGCCCGTCGCCCGCACGGGTGTGACGCCGCTCATCGCGGGCGAATCACATGGATGTCTGTTGCGCCTGTGACTGACGGGGCGTGAGCGACATCTCACCCGGCGTGTCCTCGATGACGCGCCGTACTGCTGGTCACGAAGAAGTCACGGAATGTTTCGATGGGCGCCGGCCACTTCCCCCGGCCGACGTTCCGGCGAAACAGGCAGGTGCATGCACGCAGGCTTGGGTTCCGACACCCCGACCGACCTCCTGGTCGCGGTGGAACCGTCCCGCCACCGGGCCGCCAGCAGGCGCGCCCGACGTGCGCCCCGCCCCCGGCCGGCCCGCCGTCCCGGCGTCCTGCTCGGTGCCCTGCTCACCGGTGGCCTGGCGGCCGCCTTCCTGGGCTTCAGCGGCCCCGCCGGTGCGGCCTCGGAGAGCACCTCGGTCCTCGCCGCACAGCAGGAGATGCTCAGCGCCGAGGAGCAACTCGAGGTGCTGCCGCAGGCGTCGGTCACCGTCGCCGAGGCCGAGGCCCGCCTCCGGGAGGTCGCCGCCTCGCGGGCGGCCCGCGCCGAGGCCGCCGTAGCCGCCGAGGCCGCCGCCGCGGCAGCCGCGGAGGCCGCCCGGCCCAAGACCGTGATGCCGGTCGACGGGGCCCGACTGACCAGCGGCTACGGGGGCCGATGGGGCACCTTCCACTACGGCATCGACCTGGCCGCTCCCATGCACACCCCCGAGTACGCGGCGGCCGACGGGGTCGTGCTGCGCGCCGGGTCGGCCTCGGGCTTCGGCCTGGCGGTCTACATCCTCCACGAGAACGGCGACGTGACCGTCTACGGCCACATGGACAAGATCCTGGTCGAGCCCGGCGACTACGTGGACGCCGGCGAGACCATCGCGCTGCTGGGCAACCGTGGGCAGTCCACCGGGCCGCACCTGCACTTCGAGGTGCACAAGGGCGGGATGAACGGGAAGCGGGTCAACCCGGTGCCCTGGCTGCGCGAGCGCGGCGTCGACATCTGATGAAGGACCGGCTCTCCCCCCACGCCTCGCAGGCTCGGCGTGGGCCCCTGAGAGCCGGCCGGTTCCATAAAGTTGCCGGGTGAGCCGCTCGGCCGAGGAGACGAACCGCAGGTTGCTGCGGGCGCGCGACGCCATGGACCGCCGCTACGCCGAGCCGCTCGACGTCCCGACGCTGGCGCGCATCGCGTACGTGTCGGAGGCGCACTTCATCCGGAGCTTCCGGGCGACCTTCGGCGAGACGCCCAACCGCTACCTGCAGCGGCGCCGCGTCGAGCGGGCCATGTTCCTGCTGCGCTCCACCGACCGCAGCGTCACCGACATCTGCATGGACGTGGGCTTCTCCAGTCTCGGCACCTTCAGCCGGGTCTTCCGAGACATCGTGGGCGAGCCGCCCAGCGTCCACCGACGCCGGGGCCCGCTGCCCCCGGCGCCGTCCTGCTTCGCCATGGCCTGGCTGCGACCGAGCAGTTTCGGAGAAGCACCGGGGGAGTGAGCGCTCCTAGCGTTCTGCCCATGCTGACCTCGATCACCATCACGCAGATCTACGTCCCCGACCAGGACCAGGCGCTCGACTTCTACGTCGGCAAGCTCGGGTTCGAGGTCCAGGCCGACATGGCCTTCGGCCCGATGCGCTGGCTCACCGTGACCCTGCCCGGCCAGCCCAACCGCGCCGTCCTGCTGGAGAAGCCCGGGCCGCCCTCGATGAGCGAGGAGACCGCAGCCGAGGTGCGGGTGGCGATCAGCAAGGGCGTGGCCGGCGGCCACCTCTTCTTCGCCTGCGACGACGCCTACCGGACCCACGCCGAGCTCACGGCGAAGGGAGTGGAGATCACCGAGGAGCCGGTCGACCAGCCCTACGGGATCGACTTCGGCCTGCGGGACCCGTTCGGCAACCACATCCGCATCGCGCAGATGAAGAGCGCCTGAGGCGCAGTCGCCGGAGGTGGCGCCGCGCGGTGCGACGCCACCACCCCTGCGCGTTCCCGTGCGTTCACCCCTGTACAGTTACTCCCGGCCCGGACGCACCAGACCGGGTCGGTCCGGGGCTGTGGCGCAGCTGGTAGCGCACCACACTGGCAGTGTGGGGGTCAGGGGTTCGAGTCCCCTCAGCTCCACCCCGATGACCAGGCCGTTCCCTTCTGGGGAGCGGCCTGAGTCGTCTCTGGTTGCAGTTGTGGTTGCAGTTTGCCCACCCTTACCTGGCAGCAGCAGGGCGCTCATGCGGTCGGCAGCCTCGCGGGCCAGTGCCGGCATGACGTGGCTGTAGATGTCCATCGTGGTG
The DNA here is from genome assembly GCF_900102425.1 of Blastococcus aurantiacus. Lineage (GTDB taxonomy): Bacteria > Actinomycetota > Actinomycetes > Mycobacteriales > Geodermatophilaceae > Blastococcus > Blastococcus aurantiacus. Next base: position 144,995 of record NZ_FNBT01000002.1, on the reverse strand, counting down.
CGCATCTGGCTGTGGCCGAGCAGCTCCATGACGACCCGCGGGTGGACGTTCTCGCTCAGGAGGAGCGTGGCGGCGGTGTGCCGCCCGTCGTGCAGGCGGACGTGGCGGACGCCGGCTTCCTGGAGCAGACGTGTCCAGTCGTCGTAGTCGGTCTTCTTGTCGATCGGCCGGCCGTTGGGCTGGGCGAAGACCAGGTCTTCGTCGTGCCACTCGGAGCCGGCCAGCATCCGCTCGCCGAGCTGGGCGGCTTTGTGCTCCTGCAGCGCGTCGAGCAGGGGCAGCGGCAGCGCCAACGTGCGCTGGCTGCGGCGGGTCTTGGGCTCCTCGTACACCAGCCCGCCGCCGCGGACACGGTGGATGCTGCGCCGCACGGTGAGGGTGCCGGCCAGCGGGTCGATGTCCTTCCACTGCAACGCCAGCGCCTCGGACTGGCGCAGGCCGAGGGCGAGCGCGACGGTCCAGCGGGCGGAGTTGCGGACGCCGGCTGCGGCCTGCAGCACGGCGCGGGCCTCACCGAGGTCGAGTGCGGTGGCGAGGTCGCTGGCGCGCTGGGCGGGCGGGTCGACGAGGGCGGCGACGTTGCGCGGGACGTGTCCGCGCTGGACGGCGACGGTGAGGGCCCGGGACAGGATGCGGTGGTGGCGCAGCACGGAGGCGGGGGAGTAGCCGTCGTCCAGCAGGGCGGTGTAGAGCTGGTCGAGGTGCTCCGGCCGCAGCCGGTCGAGGCGGTGCCGGCCGATGCCGGGGATCAGGTGCTTGCGGACGGCCGACTCGTAGCTCTCTAGCGTCCGCTGTCGCACCCGTCGCGGGGCGATGGTCGTCAGCCAGTGCTCGAGCCACTCAGCGACCGTCGGGGTCGACGCCTCGCCGACCGTTCCGGACTCGCGCTTACGCTCGAGCTCACGGACCTTCGCGACCACGACCCCGCGGCTCTTGCTGCTGACGTGCCGGCGATCGAGCTTGCCGTCGAGCGTGAACCCGACGGAGACGTAGCCGTGCCAGCGGCCGTCGGCGCCCTTGTAGATCGTCGACTCGCCGTTCGAGGCGCGTCCCGCCATTGGTCACCCCTGGGTCGTGGGCTGGAGTGTCAGTCTGGCCGAGCGGTCCGACACCGGCGGAGCGGTTGTGGACTCACGCGGCATCGGGCGACGTCGGGCCCAGTTTGAAGAGTCCGGGCTGCTCCGTGGTGGTTCGGGTTGGGCGCAGGGCACGAGGAGCGGTGCGGGGAGCGTCCAGCCCGCGAACGTAACGTTCGAGCTCGCTGCGGGAGAGGCGGCAGCTCCGGCCGATGTGGACGGGGTGCAGGTCGCCGGCCTTCATCAATGCGTAGACCGTCGTCCGCCCGAGGCGGAGCACCGTGGCGGCCTCCTCGGGTGTGAGCAGCAGCGGGTCGCTCAAGACCGGCTCCCGAGGTCGCTGCGCGTCGCCCATCTCGCCCTCCTCGTCGCGTGCTCCTGGTCGCGTGGCCTCGTGCGCCGGCGTCCGGCGCCGCACGCCCACCCGGAGAAGGCGCCATTTCCGGCCGCGTGGTGACAGTGGCCGGCGAAGTTCCTGTTTTCCTCCAGTCCCAGCTGTCCGAGCTCTTCATCACCTGGGGCCGACGCCCGTCGGCTTGCTGGGTCTCCTGACCTGCTCCGGCGCGTCTCCGAATTTCCTCCAGGACGGGGCTCGGCGTGCTGGGCGTAGATCGTGGGCGCCCTTGGCGCATGAGTTCCGATCGCCTGGCGTTGGTCACCACCGATCCGGCCTGCTGAGCGACCAGGCGGTGATCGCCGGCACCCGCGTGCCCGTCAGCATGGTGCTCGACTGCCTTGCCGCCGGAATAAGCCCCAAAGAGGTCGTCGCGGAGTATCCGACCCTGACGTCGGAAGGCGTGCAGGCAGCCGCCGCCTACGGGGGCGTTGCTGGCCCGTGAGGAAATCGTGCTGCTAATGCGTGAGTGAGGATCCAAGCCAACGTCCTCGGCAGTCGCCTCCGCGTGCGGCGCCACGTCACCCCCATCAGTGGACCTCCGCACCGTCGACCCGATCGGTTACGTCCGCGTCCTTGCCGTGGGCGCTCTCCGCGGCCATCTCGACAGCCGAACCGGACAAGATCACGAGCCGACACACCTCATGCATCCAGGGCTGCGCAATCCGTTGTGACGAGTTGGCGACGCCGCGGGTGACAGGGTCTGGTCAGCTGCCTAACGGCATGCCGCCCGGGGGCGTCACCGGCGCGCGCTACCGCTCCAACCGGATCGGTGCGCCTCTCGGCGGGGCGTGGCGCGCGGGCTGAGGGCGCTGCCGTCCGACAGGGCCGGGAGTCATGTCGATAGCGAGGGCCAGTGGCGCGCCGGTTGGGGTGACGTCGGGCCGGTCGGGTCGTCACCGCCCCGTCACCCCCGCTCCACGACGAACTGTCCGGACGTCACCGTCGGCGCCGGTGCCTCACAGGAGCAATACGGGAGCTCCGCCTCGGGGCGCTCAGGTGAGGTCAGGTGCGCCGGTCCAGCGCGCCCGCCGCCGGTAGGACCGCAGGACGGGCTTCAGCGCCCGGCCAAGGGCGTGCAGGTCCCGGTCATAGACGTGGCCGTCATCCAACTGACTGGCGAGCTGGCCGAGCAACCTCGACCAGTCCCTGCGGGTCGGCTCGAGGGGGACACGAATCTCGACCCGCCGCTCGACCATCTGCACTGCCGCCCTGCCGGAGGTCGCCGCGCGGCTCTGCTCCCAGGCCCGGTGGCGGCAAGTGGCTGAGCACCACTTGGGGATCGGACCGCGGCTGCGCGGGGTGATCGGTCCACCGCACCACCCGCAGGTCGTCGCGGCAGTGCGTCGTTCCGGCCCGTCCGCCGCGAGGGCGGCCCAGTCCGGACGAGGGCGTTCTTCCGGGGTGCGACGTTGACGCTCGCGGCGTTGTTGCTCGCGCGCCCGCCGTCGGGCGCGGTACTCAGGTGTACCGCTGGTTCCCATGTCCTCAGTCTGCTGGCGATCCTCCTGTAACCCGTCACCACGAGTTCCCAGCCCGAGATGCAAGACGTGTGTCGGCCATCGTCTTGCTTCAACTAGCCGATGACGGGCCGACCCACGACAAACGGCGGGAGTCCCTCCGGGTGCCGTCGGATAAGCCGTTGCAGGTTGGTCTCGAACGGTTCCGTGCCCTGGACCGACGCCAGCCAAGACCTCGCCGCCCCAAGCACCTCGAAGCAAAAGGTCGGCAGGTCGACAACGACTGCCCGATCCTCGCCAAGATCTATCAGAGTCATGTGAACGCGCTGATTCCGCTCCGGCTCGGCAAAGAGGAGCCGCGGCTTTGACGACCTCCCGTCCGGACGACCGGTGGCCTGATGTAACAGGGAGTTGCGGAACTGGTACAGGGTCTGGCCGTCGCCCCTGTCCCACCATCTCGCCATGTGTCGCTCCACCCAGGCGGCGTATCCCGCAGGGGTCGCCTTGCCGTCGGCAGAACCCAGAGCTGCGCAGACATCGGGAATCATGAGGCACGCGAAGAGACCTACGTAGTAGAGGCCCGCATCGATCGACTTTTCAACTTCCTCGAGCAGATCGTCCATGTGGCCAGCTTGCCGCCATGCGTTGCCGGTGATGGCTCGGTTGAGTGATGACACTCCATGGGGCAAGTGCGCCGGCCGCCGACCCGCGGCAAGTCGCCGCCAAAACGCCCTTCGTCGATGGCGACCCCACTCCGATGTATCACGACGGACTTCGGACCGCAGATGCACCAGGTGTGTCGGTCATGATTTCGACGTTGGAGGGGCCGGATCAAGGCTGCTGATGCTTTGTGCGGTGTTGCTGGACGATGTCGCTGGGTGCCGCCTGCAAGGGGTGCGCCGGTTCCGCGCCGGGGGCGAGGCCGGGCTGGCTGAACGGCCCTCGCGTCCGCACCGCGTGGCCGAGTGACCTCGGCGGAGCAGACGGCAGCGATCTCGCCGCCCGGATCGCCCACCACGTCGTCCCCGGTGCGGCTGGCGTCGGTCCTGGGCACGCCCGCCTCCACATCGGCGCGTCTGGCCTTTACCAAGGTGCCGCGGCCGGCCGCGGTCGACCGGCTCACCCCGGTCTGTTACGAGACGCTCACCCACGCCGCAGCCCGGGCCTGATCACCCCAGCCGACGAGTCAACCGGAGTGGAGGCAGGCCCCTCGACGAGGAGGGAACTTCGGCGGGCCGGCTTCGGCCGACCTGTCGCATCCCTCAGATAGCCTGGGGGTGGACGGGCGCCGTGGGCAGAAGGCCCTGACGCCGGTACCGTCGGCGGTCCTACGAGCGGGGGAGACCCGATGAGCACAGGGAACAGCCAGATGATCCCGGCTACCGTGGACGAGGCACTGCATCAGACAGTTTCCGACATGCTCAACGGCTCGTACATCGACACCGAGAAGGACAAGTCCTACGAGGTCCTGCACTACCAGACGGGCATGTCGAACCCGTGCGCCCGGATCGCCAACGCACCTCAGCGTCGCTTGAACATCGTCGGCGCCGTCGCGCGGTTCGTGTGGATGGTGGCGGGCTCCAACCGCCTGGAGGACATCGCCTTCTACGAGGAAAAGGTCCGGTCGTACACCGACAACCGTCTCACGGTGCCCGGCTCCAGCTACGGGAAGCGACTCTTCGACGCGGCACCCGGGCTCGACCAGATCCGCGGTGTCATCGAACGGCTGCGGACCAGCCCAGATACGCGGCAGGCCGCCGCGGTGGTCTGGTCGCCCGAGGATGCGGTCCGGGTCTCAAGCGACATTCCGTGCACGTTCGGCATGTTCTTCCATGTCCGTGACGGGGGCCTGATCATGTCGACCGTAATGCGGTCAAACAACGCCTTCCGGCTGATGCACTTTAACTTCTTCGAGTTCTCGTTGCTGGGAGAAGTTGTCGCGGCAACGGTCGGCATCCCGATGACTCAGTACGTTCATTGGGCTGCATCGATGCACGTCTACGACACCCCTTTCGAGATGCCAACGACCCGTGCTCTGGCCGCGGCGGGACCTGGCGAATCCATCGTGATGCCCGAGATGCCCCGTGAGGACGCTGCTGCGCTGGCTGCCGCCGATAAGCTCACAGATCAAGACCCAACGGAGCGCGCCGCGCGCCAGGCCGCGCGTGAGCTCGCCACACCCATCGGACAGGCCACGGAGCTCGCGAGGCTCGAGGCCCAGATGCGGCACACCTCGACTGAAGCAGAGTTTGATGCCTTGCGGGGCATGGCTGCCGCCGTCCTCAACAAGTACTGGCTGGCGCTGTTCAATGTCCTGGCGTCATGGGTGGCCGCAAAGCGTGGTCTGCTGGATAAGGCCGACGCGATCGTGGCCGACCTTCCAGAATACCTGCGAGGAGTGACGAGAAGCAAGATCGAAGCGTCGTTCCCGCGGCCCGCTGCCCCGGAAATCGAGCCGCTGGACCAAGACGACCAAGGCACTCTCTTCAACCTGGGAATCGGCGAGGACATCGCGGATCTTAGTCGCCCTTCCTCGAAGGTCGCCGCCTTCGGACATGACAGCGCATACGAGGATGCTGTTCAGGCGATCGCTCGCTTTTCCGAGCGTCAAGGGGACGACCTTCCCATCAGCCGTCTGCCCGCCGCCGTCCGGGAGCTGATGCGCAGCGAAGTGGCCCTGGCTGCTAGGGATGGAGATGTTCGGGAGTACTCGGACGACGACATCCGCGCAGCGTTGGACGCCGTGCGCTGACCATGGGAGGTCCGATCCCGTTGGGAGAGTCTGTCCAGCGGGCGCCATGGACGGTGAGACAGTGACGCCCGAAGACCCGCAGCTTTCGTTCCCTTTCAACGAACAAGCTGAAACGGGCAGCCCCGTTACCGGAGGCGCGGGCACGCCCGTGGCCGCAAGAGCGCCCGAGGTGAAACGTCGAGAGCAACCCGTCCGACGCGGTGCCGTCGCCCCTTCCCTGGTCGCGTTCGCAGGCGCTTGGAACGCGTCGAGTCCTGCTGCCGCAATGGACGCAGCATGTGCAGATCTTCGTCGTCGTACTCGGCAGCAATCGGGACCATATGCCCTCACCCCCATCCTTGAGGAATTGTCGGCTCGTCGAGCGAAGGCGCGGCCCGGAAGCGGCGCACACGGGCGTCTACATGCTCATAGCCGCGGGTGGACCGTCTACCGCCGCGAGGACATGTCGTGGCGGAGAGTCAGGTTCACAGAAGCGCACGAGATCGCCCATATCTTGCTGTATGAGACACTGGCGGATGACCGCCGCGCCCTCTCTGATCTCCAGAATCGTCAATCGCACCGGCAGATTGAAGAGCTTTGCGACTATGGTGCCGCCGAGCTGCTCGTACCTGTGGGCGACGTGTCCGACTACCTAACAAGTAATCCGTTGAGAACCCTTGCCGACTACAATCGTCTTTACGACACCTACTTGGTTTCGCATGTGACGCTTCTGCGTCGAGTTGCGACACTTCTGCCAAGGACCGTCCTGACGGCATGGCAGTACCTCCAGCACCGGCGTGGGGTTAATTGGCGGATCCAAAGCTCCTACTGTCGCACCGTGGATGGGGTTTACCTCCCGCCGGGCCTTTCGCGTCGTCACTTGCGCCCGGACTTGGTCACTCAAGCGCTGACCCATGGCTCGGCCTACGCCGCGGAGGCCACCATCGAGGTTGGGGATCGCCACTACACGGGAAAAATGCTGGCGGTACGACCCGCATTTCGCGACCAAGGAGAACTGCCCATTCTCCAAGGCCGCCCTGTTCGCGACGAGACCGCCGATGACACTGTGTACGTGCTTCACGGTGATCTTCTTACCACCGTCTTGAGTCGCCCCCGTCCGTATAGGCGCGCACGGGGCGAACACGACTTCGATTCATATCTGCAAAGGCTCCCCCTAGCGAAAGATTTGTGATGCGCGTTTACATTTCTGGACCGCTCCAAGGCTCGACGGACCTCCGCCTCGCCAGAGCGCTATATGAGGCGGTTGCTGAAATTGTAACTACCCTCGATCTTGACCCTTACGTGCCTCACATGCACACCGATCCGGAACGCGCGCAGTTTGTCAGCGCCTCTGAGGTATACCGTCGCGATGTGCGCGAACTCCTAAATAGCGACCTTGTCATTGCGCACGTCGGCGCCCCGAGTACCGGTGTCGGTGCCGAGCTCGCTATTGCAGCCCATGCCGGCGTCCCAATTGTAGCTATCGTACGCAGCGGCGAAAAGGTGTCCCGATTTGCTGCGGGCTTGATCGAAGATGCTGGGGGAACGATTGTTCAGTTTGGCGGTATCGCCGATTTGAAGGACGCGTTGTCGCGCAACCTCATGAACACGCGCGCCCGATCGGTCGTTCCATCGCACTCCCGCCTCGTGGGTTGAGATTACGGCTACTCACGGGAGTGTGGACCACTTAAGATGGAAGGATCGACTCTTCGGACGGGGGCCTCGAGCACGCATGAGCATCATGCCGAACGGCAAGCAACCGGATCACCAGTCATTTCCGCAGGCGCGCCGTCGCTATGTGGTGGTGACTGGCTCGATCGGGGCCGGCGCCTCAACCTTGGCGCAGGCATTGATCGACAAGCTGGGTTGGCAGGGTCACCTTGAAGGACATGTTGAGGAGGACAATGCGTTCTTCGCCGACTCCTACCTCGACTTCCCTCGTTGGGGGTTTGCGAGCCAGGTTCACTTTCTTCTTGCATCTGTCCATCGGCATGACGCGTTGCGATCGGAGCTGGCAAGAGTTGATACGGCACTCCCCGACGTTATCGTGGAGGACCGTACACCCTTCGAGCACTCAGGAGCGTACCTAGCTGCGAACGAGAGTTTGGGCCGCATCCCTTTGCGGGAGGCGCAACTGTTGCGGGACCTGACGCGTGTTCTGGAGCGTAGTTACCTCGTGCCTGACTTACTCGTGTTCCGCCAACTGACCCCGGCGCAAGCGCGGTCTCGGGTGGCGGAGCGAGATCGTCCTGGCGAGGGAGTGGCAGGGGACGAACTCCTTGAGGCTATCCGCCAGAGTTTCGACGGGTTCGTTGATAGATGGAAGTCGAGTCCAAAATTCATCGTGCCGGCGGAAGCCGATGTCCGAGAGCCTGACACTAGGGACCGACTTGTCGGGGACATCGCCGCTGCTTTGGATTCTGCGACGACAAGTCTTGGGTAACCTAGGGATGATCGATGGGCGCTCCGCTTTGCTTCGTGAAGCCAAAGTGGACAAGTGCCATGGCAAACTGCTCCCGGAAAGCGCGCGCCCCGCCGAAGGATGGATGTCGCACCTGGACGGCCATGGACGATACTTTGGCAGCGGATGCTATCGGGGGTGGGGCGTCGAATATCTGGGCCAACGAGTCGGCGGCACGTCGGCCAACGGCAATGATGCGGCGCCCACGAACCAGCTGATCTAGGAGCGGAAGGCCGCTGGCAACCTCCCGCGCCGTCGGCGATCGATTTGATGCTGCTAGCCCGACCTGATGGGGGTGCAGAGGGTACGCGTTCCAGGTCATGACTCGCCCCGGCATTCCGGAATTCGCGATGGTCTGTCGCACGATCGTCGCGCTGGGTTCACGCATACCGCTGCCATGAAGGTCGAAGGGTGCCGTAAATGGCACTCCCGTCTGTCTGGCGCCGCGCCACCCTGCGGCCTCGCCAATCAGCAGTAATGGCGCGCCCCAGGCGCATTCAAGATGCGTCGCCATTCGCTCGCGGCGCGTGTTGGCCGACTCGTAATCTAGGCGGACGTCAGTGCAGCAGGCGTGATCGTCCGCGTAAAAGTTGGTGCTGTGCGGTAGCGTTGGCAAGGCCACTAGAGCTTCAATCATCTTCCTGATTGCCGCTATCGCTGTTGGTGTCGCGATCTGAGCGCTCTGATCGCTCTCACACCTCTTAGGAGCCACGAAAAAACCTTTCACAGGTGGTCTGGGAGAGCCGGCACCTCGGCCACCGCTGCCACACGGCGTTGCCGACGACGTGTTCGCCCCTGTTGGAAGTTGGCGTGCAAGGGTGCTTGCGCTGCCCACCTTCCCGGCCCTCGTCCAGCTGTCCGACCTGTTCGGGGAGCTTGGTGGCTGTGCGCACGGCTCGAGAACGTAAGTGATCGCCTGCGTCACGCTAGACATGTCTGGTGACCGCCCACCGTCGATCCCGCTCTGCTCACCCAGTTCACCGCAGGTACAGCAGCCCTGCTCGTCGCCACTCGGAGGCCGCTTAGCGGGTCTCGAGTACTTGTGTGGAGACGATGGTGACGTCGGTGGCGGCTGCGGAGCTGTCGACTAAGACGACCAAGTTGCTGCCAGCGGCTCGGGCACTGGGGACCAGGAGACCTCCACGACCTAACCAGGCCGCCGCGGCTCCGACCTTCTGACAGTTCGTGAAGTCGTCGGCTTCTATGTCACGTGATGAGAGGCCTACCGACCGCAAGGCCCCCACAGCGGTGAGGTCAACCACGTCATCCACATCGATGTTGACCTCGTAGAGAACGCGCCGAGCGAACATTCGCGCTGGCTGGATGTCGACCGCGTGCTGACCCTCAGCTTCGGCGGTGTCCCGGTCCACCGCCAGGTAAATCGCACCCACCCCTGCAGGGTTCCAGCGGGCGCCCGAGATGTTGACCTTGGAGGGCGGATAGTCGTTGAACATGTGTCGCCAGGCGGTGCCTTCGTAGGGATTGGTAGCCAGTTCTTCGAGGGCGTCGAGCAGCTCGGGATCGTGGCTTGACGTGGACATGCTCAGACGAAGGCCCCGTCGCGCAGCTGATCGATGAGAGCTAGCACGTCCTGGTGTTTGCCCTGCTGTATGCGTGCGGCTGGCGTGTCCCCGCCCAACAGTCTGTGTGGGGCGAATAGCCAAAGGCGCGCTTGATCTGGTGGGAAGAACTCGGCGAGCTGGTCTGTCAGCCACTCCAAGGTAAGCAGGTTCTGTAGCTTGCTTGGCTGGGGGTCTACATGGCCCTGCTGCCACCGAGACACGGTTTGAGGTGTGGTGTCAAGCAGTTGAGCGATCTCGCGACCGCGGATCCCGGCGTGCTGCTTGATCGAGTCCAGGCGGTCAGCGACTGCACCTGGCATGAGGTCCTCCTGTGAGTGGGGGTAACGCGTCCTACCGCCGTCTAGGTGCAGGCAGCGGTGATACGGGGAAGATCATCAGCGAAAGTCGACTGCGGTTGCAGCCTGGCGTCGCTATCGGCGGGCACCGGGACAGGGGTGCCGGTTCGAATCTGTATCTGGATCAGGATTCTCATGATCCCCGGAGGCCACATCCCCCGGAGGGGGCCCACCGAGTCTGCGGCGAGGATCCAATGGAGGGTTGCCACCGTCTCCCGTGCGACCCGACGCGAGGAGACGTATACGGCTCTGGTCCGCAAGGACCCTGGTGCGGTGGTGGCAGCGCGGAGCGCGCTGCCAGCAGGTAGCCCTTGCAGCAGCCGATGGATTGCCCGACAGACACTGAACCGCTCGCCCCCTGCTTCTTCAGGCGGGACGGCGCAGGCGCTTACCGGCCGCGGGCTCACTGACGGTGAACACCGAGTGCTTCTCCAACTGAGCGCCCAGCGTGCCCCGCCAGGAGTCCAGGCGCTTTCGTGCCGGCTCCAGGCTGGGCTCGATCTCCGCCGCACGCACCGCGCGGTCGGACGCCGGTCGAAGAAAGTTCTCCATGTACAGGCCAGCCCGCAACGGCGGCGGCGTTGCACTGAGCGTGGCTACCTCATGGGCTCGCTGAAGCAGGAAGTGTCGACGGGGCCGCATCTGCATGTCCTGCCAGCCTCGGGGGCAGCAGCCGCTGTTGGTGCAGCCGTGGGCGGACTTCATGCCTCGGGCGCCGAAGAATGCCTCGCCCCGCTCCGGCGGCAGGAAGGTTCCCAGTTGGTGTAGGTAGATGCGGGGGGCGGGCGAGAAGCCGCGGTCGTCGGGGTCGGGGGCCTTGAATAGGCCGCCTAGCTGGACTCCCTCGCTGAAGGTGATGCCCGATTCGATCCCACCCACGGCTCCGAAGGCCATCAGTGCCAGGCCGACCGTGCCTGAGTGCTCAGCGACCAGCGGCACGCCGGTGGCGTGCAGGTCTCGGCACCCCTCGAGGTATCGGCGCAGCGCCAGCGGTCCGCTGCTGTTGGTGCCGAACGGATGGATCCGCAACCACACGGCGTCGATGGGCAGCGGTGGGCGCAACGTTTGTACCAGCCGGCCTCGGGCTTCTGCGTGCCGGAACACCTCGGCCTTGACCACCAGGGGGTAGTAGATCCGCACGTGACCCAGACCGAGACGGTCCAGTTCGGCTCGGAGTCGATGCGTCAGGTCGGCGTCGATCAACAGCCATGGGTCATCAGCCGCAGACAAGAAGTGGGTCGGAGCCAGCACCGCGCTGTATCCCCGGGCCTGCACCTCCTCGGCAATCGCCCGGACAAGCGGAACACCGGCGAGGCCAGTCAGGTCATCGGGCAAGTGGGGTGCGTTCCCCGCCCACGGAAGATTCCTGACCCTCCCTCGACCGAAGCCACCCGCGGTGCCCAGGTCGACAGTCAACGGGTCGAGCACCGTCTCGAGGCCTTGCCGACCGGCTTCGGTCATCAGATCGGCCTGCCGGTTCCCCCAGGTGGGGTTAGCGACAAGCCCAGATGCGATCGACCGTCCCTCGACGAGCAGCTGGAGGACATCGGGTCCGTCCTTATACCCCGGACGGATGTAGCTCCCCAGCGGGTCGGGCACTGGGCGTAGCACTCGTGGCTGGACCACCATGACCACCTCCGTAGACAAGTTAACATACTTCTGCGCGTTACGCTAGACATTTACCTAAACAGACAGGTGGACATGTTCGTGCACAGCTCAGGGGGATGACCACGGAACCAGGCGATGATCAAGGACGTGAAATCGATGTCGGTCCGACACATGCAACGGCTGACGGAACTGATGACGTTGCTGGGAACCGCAGCATGGGCGGTGAGCCAGATTCGTCGGCCGGCACGTCTACAGCTGCGCCGTCTCTGGCGCGAGTGGCGTGCCAACTTCGCCGCATTGTTAGCATGCCTATTCAGCTCTGCTAAAGATCCGCCCGCCGTGGTTGCAGTTGTGGTTGCAGTTGGCGTCGTTCGCGGTCATTCGTAGCCGTGCGCAGCCGTAATTCTCCGCTGGTCGCACGCCTTATGGGACTGCAGTGAACCGCCTCGAACGTGATCATGACGGCCTGGCAGTGTGGGGGTCAGGGGCTCGAGTCCCCTCAGCCCCACCCCCTTCGATCAGGCCGTTCTCCGATACGGGGGGCGGCCTGACTCGTTCCCGACCTCAGCCGCGGCGCCCACCGGGCACGGTCTGGCATCGCGAGCGGCCCCGCCTCCTCGCTCGCTGCGAGGGTGGGGCGATGGGACGCACGACGGCCCGGGCGGTGATCCGCCCGGGCCGTCGTGTTCCTGCGTGAGGACGTGCTACTCGGTCGTCCAGACCTCGCCCCACATGGCCTGTGCGCCAGGGACTCCGTCACCTTCATCGCCGTCGGGGAACGTCCAGCCGTCGACGTTCTTCACCACGTCCCGCACCGCGATGTCGGTGAGGGTGTAGCCGGTGAACAGGTTCGGCACGTTTTCGGAAATGTCCATGCTGATCTGCTCCACGGCCGCCTTGCGCTCCTCCACGTCCGTCGTGGTGCGCAGGGTGTCCAGGCCCTCGTCGATCTCCGGGCTGGTGTAGCCGGTGAAGTTGAGCGGGCCCTCGGTGAAGGCGTTCTTCAGCGTGGTGTACGGATCGGTCTCCGCACCCACCCGCCAGCACTGCACCTCGTAGTCCTTCGCGATCCCGTTCTGGACGTGGGCGGCCTGCTCGACGGTCTCGAGCTTCACATCCATGCCCAGCTGGCTCCAGAAGGACTGGTAGAGCTGGGAGAGCTCGTTGAGGGTGGGGTCGGGCGGGCAGCGGTACGTGAACGAGAGGTCGGTCCCGACCGGCTGGCCGTCGGAGCGCTGCGGGTCGTTGATGTACTCGTCGTACAGCTCCTGGGCGCGCTCGGCGTCGTAGGTCGGGAAGGCCTCCGCCGCCTTTTCGGAGTAGTACGGGCTGTCCGGGCTGAAGTACTGGGTGGCGTCGGGGGTCAGCCCGGTGCCGCCGATGACGTCGATGAGGGCCGGCTGGTCGATGCCGTAGGCCAGGGCCTGCCGCACCCGCAGGTCGTCGAACGGCGCGATGCTCGTGTTGATGATCGATCCGCCGCTGTTGTTGCCCAGGTACTCGTAGTTGTCCACGCCGTCGAGGTCGCGGGCCTTGGCGACGGTGCTCTGCCGCAGGGTCTGCATGGCGTCGATGTCACCGCTCTGCAGGCTGGACAGGCGGGTGTCCTCGTCGGGGATCGGCCGGAAGGTGATCCCGTCGAGGTAGGGCAGCCCGTCCCGCCAGTAGTCCTCGTTCTTCTCGACCACGAAGTTGCTGTCCCGCTGCCAGGACACGAACTTGAACGGGCCGGTCCCGACCGGATTGGCGCCGGCGTCGGGGCCGAACTTCGCCGCCGCGGTGGGCGAGAAGGGCCAGCCGGGGGAGGTGGTCAGCACGTCCGGGAACGCGGCGTTGGCCTGCTTCAGCTTGTACTCCACGGTCAGGTCGTCCACGACGTCCAGCGAGGCGACATCGGCCAGCGTGTTCTTCACGTTGGACGTCGGCGCCATGAGGTAGGTGTCGAAGATCGTCTTGAGCGCCTCGCCGTTCAGCGGCGTGCCGTCGTGGAACTGGATGTCCGGGCGCAGCTTCAGGGTCCAGGTGGTGAGGTCCGCATTGGGTTCCATCGACTCGGCGAGGTAGGGCCTGACCTCACCATCCGCCGTCCGTTTCATCAGCGGGTCGTAGATCGCGTAGGCGACCGTGGTGCCCGAGTTGGCGAAGGAGCCCTCTCCGGGCAGCCAGCTGTTGGTCTCGGCCTCCAGCCCCACGGTGATCTCACCGCCCTCGACCGGGTCACCCTGCTCGGAGATGTCGTCCGGGTTCGCACCGCCCGCTCCGTTGCCGCCCCCGCCCCCGCCGCCGTCGTCCCCCCCGCAGGCGGCGGTGCCGAGCAGTACTCCTACGAGTCCCAGGGAAGCGAGAGCCCGCTTCCAGGGGAGCTCTGTCGGACGCCGATGTCCTCGCATGTGTTGTCTCCTCAGCCGTTCGCGTGCAGAGCCACCGGTGCGCGGGCAGGGTGCCGCGGTGGTGGGCGCCCGAGGCGCTAAGCGGGATCTCTACCTTGCGCAGTGACGTGAGTCACTAGCCGTACGGATGCTGTGGCCGAGCTGTGACCCAAGTAACTCGTTGGCCGTACAGGGCCGGGCGGGCCAGGCTCCGCATCGTGACGAGCAGCGACGTGTGGGACGAGGCGACGGCGGCCGGCTACGACCGGACGTCGTCGTTCATGTTCACGGCCGACGTCCTCGACCCCGCCGTGGACTTCCTGGCCGAGCTGGCGGGGGAGGGGCCCGCGCTGGAGTTCGCCGTCGGCACGGGCCGGGTGGCCATCCCGCTGGCGTCCCGGGGCGTGCCGGTCACCGGCATCGAGTTGTCGCAGCCCATGGCCGATCAGCTGCACCGCAAGCGCCCGGACCTGCCGGTCGTGATGGGGGACATGGCCACGGCCACCGCGCCGGGCACGTTCGCCCTGGTCTACGTCGTGTGGAACAGCCTCGGGAACGTCCGGACGCAGGCCGGGCAGGTCGACTGCTCCCGGAACGCCGCCCGTCACCTGGCGCCCGGTGGCCACTTCGTCGTCGAGCTGTGGATCCCGCAGCTCCGCCGGTTCCCGCCCGGGCAGACGGCGGTGCCCTTCCACGTCGGCGGGCGTCACGTCGGCTTCGACACCCTCGACCTCGTCACCCAGCAGGGCACCTCCCACCACTACTGGCGGGAGGACGACGGCACCGTGCGGTACGCCGCCAGCAACCACCGCTACGTCTGGCCCGCCGAGCTGGACCTCATGGCGCAGCTGGCCGGTCTCGAGCACGTCCGCCGGGTGGCCGACTGGCACGGGCGGCCGTTCACCGCTGACAGCGAGAGCGCCGTCTCGGTCTGGCGGAAGCCGGCCTGACCACCCGTCAGGGGAGGTGCGCGGTCTCGTCCAGTCGCACCACGCTGCGGTTGGCGAAGAAGTCGTCCTCCTCGAGAACCGTGATCCCGCCGCTCGTCGACCTGAAGTTGACGTATCCCGTGGCCTCCAGCGGCATGCGGATCCACGCGCAGACGACGAAGGTCAGCGCGAAGCCGTGGGTGACGACGACGTGGTGCGCACCCGGGCCGGCCAGGATGCGGTCGACGGCGGCGTACACGCGGACGGCGAACTCGCGCCGGGTCTCCGCGCCCTCGATGCCCTCGGAGTGGTCCATCCGGTCCCCGGTGGGCGATGGCGGGACGAAGCGGGCGTCCAGCCACGCCTGCGGCCGCCCCTCGGCGACGCCGTAGGACTTCTCGCGCAGTCCGGGCAGCAGAACCGGTTGCACATCCAGCCGCGCGCCGATCGCCTCCGCCGTCTGCACCGTCCGGGTCAGGTCGGAGGAGTGCAGCTGCACCGCGGCGTCGGCGGGAACGAGCTCCCGGATGCGCGCCGCGACGGCGTCGGCCTGGCGCAGGCCCCGCTCGCTGAGTTCCGTGTCCGACCACCCGCCCACCTCGCCGGACAGGTGGTGTGCCGCCTCGGGATGGGTGACGACGTAGAGCCTGCGCACCCGCGCTCCTCCCGTGGACCGACCGCTCGCGACGCCCCGAGCGGGTCGAACACTGCCGGACGGCATGATCGGCGTCGACACGGGCCAGCACCGCCGCTGCGGTGGGCCGGCCCGGCACCGCCTGACTCCTGCGGAAGGACCCGCCATGCCCTCGTTGGACCGCTCCGGCGACGTGTTCGTGCTCGACCTCGGCGACACCGAGAACCGCTTCCACCCCGACTGGCTGGTTGCGGTGAACGCGGCCCTCGACGAGGTGGAGCAGGCCGAGGGCCCCCGCGCCCTCGTCACCACGGCCACCGGGAAGTTCTTCTCCAACGGTCTGGACCTCGAGTGGCTCGCCGGCCACGAGGACGAGCGCGGCGGGTACGTGTCCGGGGTGCAGCACCTGCTCGCCCGAGTGCTCGCTCTCCCGCTGGTCACGGTGGCCGCCGTCCAGGGGCACGCTTTCGCGGCCGGAGCCATGCTGACCTTGAGCCACGACGTCCGGGTCATGCGCGCCGACCGCGGGTTCTGGTGCCTGCCCGAGGTCGACATCCAGATCCCCTTCACCCCGGGGATGTCGGCGCTCATCCAGTCCCGCCTGGCGCCGCAGACCGCGCACATCGCGATGACCACCGGCCGCCGCTACGGAGGTGTCGAGGCCGTCGACGCCGGGATCGTCGACCAGGCCGTGGCCGAGGACGCCGTCCGCGCGACGGCGGTGGAGCTCGCCGACGCACTGGCCGGCAAGGCCGGTCCGACGCTCGGCACCATCAAGACCCGCATGTACGGCCCTGCCCTGGACAGCCTGCGGGCCGCCGGTCAGCGGCTGGGGTGACTGCCGCCGAGGACCGCTCGGTCCTGCAGCTGCCCGCTCCCGCACCCGACCTCGAACTCCGGTACGGCGACCACCCCGACGCCGTCGTCGACGTCCGCTTCGGCCGTGCCGGCGCCGAGCGGCGGCCGCTCGTCGTGTTCGTGCACGGCGGCTTCTGGCGGCCGGCCTACGACCGCGTCCACGTCCGGCCGCTGACGGCGGCACTCGCGGAGGCCGGGTGGACGACCGCGGCGATCGAGTACCGGCGGGTTCCCGGCCGGCCCGACGACACGGTGGACGACGTCGCCGCGGCCATCGGCTTCCTGAGCGGGGCTCCCGACGTCGCCGGAAGGTGCGACGGGCGGCTCGTGCTCGCCGGGCACTCCGCCGGCGGGCACCTGGTGCTGCAGGCTGCCGCCGACCTGCGGACCCCCCCGCTGGCCGGGGTGCTGGCGCTGGCGCCGGTGGCGGATCTCCGGCTGGGCGAGGAGCTGGCTCTGGACGGCGACGCCGTCCGCGCGTTCCTGGGGCGGCCGGCCGGCGAGCGGCCCGACCTGGACCCGGTGCGGCAGCCCGCGCCCGCGGCCCCGGTCACGGTCGTGCACGGCACCTCCGACGAGATCGTCCCGCTCTCCCTGGGCCGGTCCTACGTGGCGGCGCACCCCTCGGCCGGCCTCGTCGAGGTCGAGGGTGGCCACTTCGTCGTCATCGATCCGCGCAGCGCCGCCTGGCCCGAACTGCTGGCGGCGCTGGCCGCGTGCTGAACCGTCTCGCCGTGCGCGGCGCGCGGTCCTACGGTCGGTCCATGCAGGTCGACGGCACGAACACGGCAACCACGGTGGTCGTCATGGGGGTGTCCGGCTCGGGGAAGACCACCGTCGCCGAACGGCTGGCGGAGCGGCTGGAGTGGGAGTTCGCCGAGGGCGACGAGTTCCACCCGCGCGCCAACGTCGAGAAGATGGCCGCGGGGCAGCCGCTCGACGACGACGACCGCTGGCCGTGGCTGCGCATCATCGGCGGCTGGATCGACCAGCGGGAGGCGACCGGCCGCTCCGTCGTCCTCACCTGCTCGGCGCTCAAGCGCAGCTACCGCGACCTGCTCCGCGAGGGGCGGCCGTCGGTGTGGTTCGCCCACGTGACCGTCGACGCCGAGGTCCTGCGCACCCGGCTCGAGGGCCGGAAGGGCCACTACATGCCCGCATCCCTGCTCGAGAGCCAGCTCGCCACGCTCGAACCGCTCCAGCCTGACGAGGCGGGGGCGGAGATCTCCGGTGCCGGGTCGCCCGACGCGGTGGTCGACGGCCTGCTCACCGCCCTGGGCGGGGACCGCCCGTACCGCCCCTCGACCGACGTCTGACGACGTCTGCTCTTCCGCGGAAAGGCAGGGGTCAGGCGTCGGGAGTGGGTCCGTCGTCGGTCCGCCGGTCGGCGGGGGAGCCGGGGGCGTCGCCGTCCCGGCTGCGTGCGCGCCGCTCCACCCGCAGGGTCGCCGCCGCGCGGACGGTCGAGGCGGAGTCGGCGAGCTCGGCCGTCCCGCCGGCCAGGCGCTTCTGGACGACCAGCCGCTCGGCGTGAGAGTCGCGGATTGCACGCAGCAGCTCGTCCAGGCTCATGGCGAGCACGTAGGTCCGGCCACCCACCATGTGCAGGACGGTGTCGGGCACGGACTGCGCGCGCTCGATCTCGGCCGGGTCGATGGTGAAGTGCTCGCCGTTGCGACAGGTCACTGCGATCACGGGAGCGGTCCTTCCGCTGGATCGGGGAGTGGACCCCGGTGGCGCCGGACGCGGCTCTCTCTCCATCGGCATCCGCCGCCCCGTGCTGAAGCCCAGCCCGTGTGCCTCACCCGGGGGGGCGGCCGGCTCAGAACCCGAAGAGCAGACCCAGCCCGCCGAGGGTGAACACGACCATGACCAGCACCAGGGGCAGCTGGTCGGACGCCCGGGCCCGGCGCGCCGACAGGAGTGCGCGCTCGTGGGCCAGGATCACGCCCACCACGTGCCCCGTGATGATGGCGCCCACCTGCACCAGGGCGATGACGTCGGCGCTGACCGCGGTGAGGTCGACCCGGTTGCCGTAGGTGCCGAACAGGTCGACGCCGTCGGTGCCGAACGGGTTGCTGATCAGGATCCAGGTCGTCTGCCCGTCCAGCATCAGCAGGCTGAAGTAGTGCGCCACCGTGTAGCCGAGCGCGATCGGGATCACCGTCGCCGCGTACCGCGCCGGCTGGACGCCCTGCTCCTGCCCGGCGAGCCGGCCGGAGAGCCGAGTGCCGAGCACGTAGAGCCCGGAGACCAGGGCGATGGACAGCAGCAGCCCGACGGTGCCGGAGAACCAGTCGTTCGCCGAGCCGGGGCCGGTCTGCCACCAGACGGTGCGCGTCAGCCCGTCGAAGGCGGTGGAGCCGAGCAGCACCATCACCAGCGCCGACAGCCCGGGCCGGGACGGCGTGGCCAGCGCGTTGGCCAGGGGGTTGCGCAGGACGAGCCGCCCGTCGCTGCGCCGTCCCCAGGGGGACAGCCGGGCGATCAGCGTGGAGTAGGCCTCGAACCCGTCGCCGCGGGCGAACCAGCCCTCGCCGAACCACTGCGCGCACGCCAGCTGGACGGCGGCGTAGCCGAGGAGGAAGACCGCGACGGTGACCGGCTCGGTGCGGTCGGGATGGACCAGCTCCAGCCACACGAACACGGTGAGCGCACCGGCCGCGGGCCACAGCCCGAGCGCCGGCAGCTGGGCCGCGCCGGGCGCATCGGGGCCGAGCGGCCGTAGCAGTCGATGCAGCAGCCGCAGGGGGTTCACCACCCGCCACACCGGTCCGAGCAGCAGGCTGACCGGGACGAGCCCCACCCAGAAGGTGACGAACAGGACCCACGGACCCAGGTTGCGGGAGGTCTCCTCCGGCCCGGCCAGGGCGGCCGTCACGACGAAGGCGGCGATCAGCAGCGCGACGGCCTGCAGTCCGCGGCGCACCCCGGAGCTGTCCAGCAGCCGCTGGAGCCCCGCGGGCAGCGGGCGGCCGGCGTCCGGCCCACCGAGGTGCGGGCTGCGCCAGAACAGCAGCAGGACGGCGAAGCTGGCGAGGATGGCGGCGCCGGCGCCGTAGAGGGCGAACCCGATGGGGATGGGCAGGTCGGTGCGCGACCCCACCCCGTGGGCGAGGACCGTCATGCGGTCACGAGACCTGCAGGGTCAGCAGCACCGTTCCCGCGTCGTGCAGCTCGATCTCGAAGACCCCCGGGATGGTGGCGTCGAAGGTCAGCTCGGTGGTCTGACCCGCCCGGAGATCGGCGGTCAGGTCGTAGCCGTGCACGTGCAGTTCGTCGTCGATCGTGCTGTTGAGCACCAGGGTGACCGACTCGCCCACCCGTACGGAGATCCGGCCCGCCTGCTCCACCGGCCCGGCAACGACGTCCAGCTCGGCGCGCAGCGATCCCTGTCCCGGAGAACTGCTCGCTGCCCCGGCCCCGGCAGCACTGCTCGACGTGCTGGACGAGGTGCTGCTGGACGACGTGCTGCTGGACGACGAACTCGCCGCTGACGGGCGGGGCTCGTCGGTGCCGGCGCAGGCGGCCAGCGGGAGGACGAGGGCGACGGCGGACGCCGCCACGGCGCGGGGCAGCCGGACAGGACGGGCGGTCACGTGGTGAGTCTCCGGTGTGCGCAGGGAAGGGGCGGGCCGGGGCGGTCAGACGGCGCCGGTGGACGTCCGCGACTCGTCGGCCGGCGCATCCGCCGGGCTGTCGGGGAACGGCTCGGCGGCCGCCGCCCGCCGGGAGTAGCGGGCCACGCCCCAGGCCAGGGCAGCGATGATCGCCAGCGTGCAGACCAGCACCACGAGGTTGGCGGCCAGCCACACGCCGCCGCCGCCCTCCTTGAGCTCGCGCTGCAGGATGTCGATCTCGGGGATCGCCGAGCGGGTCATCCCGTCCTCGGCAGGGACCTCCGGCTCGTCGATCGCCTCGTCGGCCGGCAGGTAGATCGGGATCGCGGTCAGGGTGCGACCGTCGTGCACCCGAAGCAGCGTCTTCCAGGTCCCGTGCAGCGGCACCGGCTCGGTGGTCCGGTACTCGCCCTCACCGACGCGCTCGAGGGCGTTCACGACCAGGCCGTCGCCCTGCCAAGCGGTGATCTGCACCCAGGCGGGGTCGTCGGCGAAGTCCGCGGGGTCCAGCTGGACGGTGATGTCGGCGGTGCGGGGGTCGGTCTCGACGTCGGTGATGGCGAAGGTGGCGTCGAGGTCGTCCGGCACGTGCGCGATCAGCCCGTTGGCCAGGCAGGCGGCCAGGGCCACGAGGCTGCCGAGCAGCACGGTGCGCGCCACGGCCGGCCGGGGCAGCCGGCGCCGCAGACCGAGGGCCAGGAGCGAACCCAGCAGGCCACCGGCGACGCCGCCGACGATCGCCATCAGCGTGCCCTCGACCAGGATGTCGCTGTTCCAGCTCAGCGTCTGGACCAGGTGGGTCCAGCCCGCCTCGGTGGCGTGGCCGATCGTGCCGATGCCGACACCGGCGACGGCGCCGAACAGGACCGGGCGGCGCAGCAGCGCCACGGACAGCGCGAGCACCTCGACGACGATCGCGGAGCCCAGGTAGAGCGGGAAGCTCGGCGTGATCTCGCCGAGGCCCGGGCCCACGACGAGCGCGATGCCGCTGCGGATGACGAGGAAGAACGCGACCGCGGCCAGCGCCCCGCCGCGGCCCATGAACAGGCGGGCGCCGACCAGCGCGATGCCCGCCGCCGCGGCGATCATGAACGGCTCGAGGACCAGCCGGAACTGCGGGACGTCGAAGTCGTACTCGCCCTGGAACACCGACATGCCCAGCAGCAGGCCACCGGTGGCGGCGGCCTGGCGGACGAAGCGGGCGGTGCGCCCGGCCTTCACGTCGCCGTCGTCGGTGGAGAGGGAGCCGTGGCCCTCCTGCTCGAGCACGAGCAGGCCGACGATCGACAGGCCGGCGCCACCGATGAGCATCAGGTGCGTCGGGCCCCAGAGGGTGACGTCCTGGCCGAACAGGCGGTGCCAGACGTCGTCCAGTGGGAAGCCGAGCAGCGCGTAGAAGCCGGCGACGGTGAGCAGGATGCCGCCCACCGGCACGTCCCAGCCGCGGACGAAGCGGACCGCGGCCGGGCCTGGCTTCTCGTCCAGCGGCATGGCGCAGGCCAGGATGCCGCCGGCGAAGACGCCGAAGAGCCCGAAGAGGATGAGGAAGTGCGCCGGGTTGGCCAGCGGGCCCTCGTCTCGGCCCACGCCGATGTGCAGCGCGATGTCCCACAGCATGCCCAGGAGCGCCACCAGCAGCGAGATCGTGGTCAGGATGGTGGGCAGCGCGACCCAGGCCGGCACGCCGGTGGCGGAGCCCAACTTGTTGCCGACCGTGGTGAGCACGGTGGAGCGGCGGGTCCGGTGCGCCCACACGAGGCCCAGGAGGACGGCGGTCAGGCCGGCTCCGATGCCGGTGGCGAGGGCGACCTCGCCGAGCGCGGCCCCCCCGGCGGGACGTGTCTCAGCGGCGAGCAGCACGCAAACCCCCTCAGTAGGTGTGAGGCCATGGAACACCTCAACCGTGACATCGACAACTGCTACATAGAACGAGCCGTTTACCGTGGGGATGCGCGGGGAGGAGGTGTGCGTGGTCACGGCAGCAGAACCGATGCCGGACGGCGAGGACCGCGAGTTCACGGTCGACCAGCTCGCCGCCCGTGCGGGAGTGACCGTGCGCAACGTGCGGGCCTACTCCGCCCGCGGGCTGCTCCCGCCCCCGCGCATGGTCGGCCGCACCGGCTACTACGGACGCGAGCACGTCGCCCGGCTGCTGCTGGTGCGCGAGATGCTGGCCGAGGGCTACACGCTCGCCATGATCGAGCGGACGCTGACCGCGGCGCCGGCGATGGGCAGCTCGGTCACCCTGGCCCTGCACCGCGCGCTGCTCGCGCCCTGGTTGCCGCCCGAGCCCGAGCTCACCACCGGGGCCGAGCTGGCCGCCCGCGCCGGCGTGCCCGAGGACCCGGCCGTCGTCGACAGCCTGGTCGAGCTCGGCCTGGTGGAACGGGTCGACGAGACGCACCTCCGGGTGCTGGACCCCGCTCTGCTCACCGCCGGCATCCAGGTGCTCGCCCTGGGCGTCCCGGTCACCGCGCTGGTCACCGCCCAGATGCAGGTCACCGAGCACGTGCGGGAGATCGCGCGCACCTACGTGCAGATGTTCGTCGACACCCGGTGGCAGGCGTGGGTGGACGCCGGTGCCCCGCCCGACCAGATCGAGGAGATCCGGGCGACCGTGGCGCGGCTGCAGCCGGTCGCCGCTCAGGCGCTGCTGGCGGCCTTCCGCACCGAGATGGCCGGCACCGTGCAGGACGCCGTGGAGGCCGCGCTCAGTCGGTTGGGGGAGTCCTAGGGCGATCGCCGGGCCGGTGTCCCTGGATGTCCTCGTAGTCGTCCAGCGCCTCGCGCGCACGGGCCTGCTCGGCGGCCTCGTCCGCCTCCTCCTGGGCGGCCAGCCGGCGGTCCCGGACGACGGCGAGGACCACGACGGTGAGGAGGATCGCGGCGGGGACGAAGAATCCCAGGGTGCCGATGACCGCGACGCCGTCCATGGCCAGGACGTCAGGGGCTGCGCTCATCGCTCCATGTGACACCGGTTGCTGACAACGGTCAAACCGGGCCGGCCCCGGCACGGCGTGGGACCGGGCGGGTCAGTCGCTCTCGCGGCCCTCGCGCCAGTACCCCATGAACGCCACGGAGCGGCGGTCGACGCCCAGCTCCTGGACCAGGTGGCGGCGCAGGCCCTTGACCACGCCGGCCTCGCCGGCCAGCCACGCGTAGACGCCCGAGGAGCCGGGGGCGGAGCCGGCCTCGGCGGGGACCTCCCACAGGATGCCGCTGTCGACGTCGATGTCCTCGAGGGCCGCGACGGGGGAGGGGGCCAGGAGGTCGGCGAGCTCGGCCGTGGCCTCGACGACCGCGGCGGTGAGGAGGGAGCCGCGGGGCGCGGGCACGCCGGCGCCCCGCGAGCGGGGCAGCCAGGTGACCTCGACGCCGGGGGGCACCGCCACGTCGAGCACGTCGCCCGGCTCCGGGATCTCGAGCAGCACCCGGGCGCGCTGACCGGCCGGCAGCGACTCGACGATGGTGCAGATCGCGGGCACGGCGGTCTCGTCGCCGGCGATCAGCAGGCAGGAGGCGTCGACCGGCGGGTGCCACTCGAACCCGCCGGTGGGGCCGGGGAAGCGGGCGTTCGGGCCGATGAGGACGACCTCGTCGCCGATCACGGCGGACTCCGCCCACGCCGACGCCGGTCCGGTCGCGCCGTGGAGCACGAAGTCGACGTCCACCTCGCGCTGCTCGGACCGCACCGCGCGGATCGTGTACGTGCGAATCGGCATCCGGCGCTCGGCCGGCAGCGCCCGCCAGGCGCCGTACCAGTCGGGGTCGGTCGGGCAGTCGTCGATGCCGCGACCGGGCAGCGGCAGCATGACCTTGATCCGCTGGTCGAAGCCGTTGCTGCCGAACTCGTCGAGATCGGCGCCGGTGAACGTGACGCGCAGGAAGCTCGGGCTCAGGCGACGCAGGCGGAGCACCTGCGCGCCGAAGGGCCGGTAGACCGGGACCTGCACTGTCTGGACGGTCATGCGTTCTCTCCCGGTGGCCGGCAGGTGCGGAGGCGGAGTCAACTTAGGCTAGCCTCACCTGGCTTCGCACCGGAGTCTTGCACACGGTCGCGAACGGATCCAGAGGCACGTGCGACGAATGCGCGTGCGCACCCATGAGGAGAGACATGAGAAGTGCTGCCCTGTCCGCGACCGCTGTGGCCCTCGCCGCGGCCCTGTCCCTCGCCGGCTGCGGGAGCGACGACGAGCGGGATGCCGGCACCGGATCGCCCGCGGCCGGCGACGGGGGGTTCCCGCGCACGGTCGAGCACGCCATGGGCAGCACGGAGATCCCCGAGCGCCCGGAGCGGGTCGTGGTCCTGGACACCGGGGAGCTGGACTCCGTGCTCTCGCTCGGCGTCACTCCCGTCGGTGCGGTGACGACCGCGGTGTCCGACGGCTTCCTCAGCTACCTGGCCGACGACGCGGCCGACGTCGAGGTCGTGGGGACGATCAGCGAGCCCGACCTCGAGGCGATCGCGGCCGTCGAGCCCGACCTGATCCTCTCGAGCAAGACCCGGCACGAGGACCTCTACGAGCAGCTGGCGCAGATCGCCCCGACGGTCTTCGCCGACCAGGTGGGCGTGGTCTGGAAGGACAACCTCCGACTGGACGCGGAGGCCCTCGGGCTGGAGGACGAGGCCGAGGAGCTCATCGAGGCGTACGAGGCCGACGCCGCCGCGCTGGGGCAGGAGATCGGCGACCCCGCCGCCACGACGGTCAGCACGATGCGCTTCGTCGAGGGCGGCATCCGGGTCTACACCGCCGCGTCGTTCATCGGCACGGTCATGGCCGACATCGGGCTGGACCACCTGCAGCTGCCGACCGCCGACGACCTCCCGACGTTCGCGGAGCTCAGCGCGGAGGAGCTGACCCGGGCGGACGCCGACGTCATCCTGTACTCGTCCTACGGGCCGGCCGACGACTCGGGCGAGGCCGCGGTCGTGGCCGGGCCGCTGTGGCCGCTGCTGACCGGCGTGCAGCAGGGCCGGGCGCACGCCGTCGAGGACGACGTCTTCTACACCGGCATCGGGCTGCGGGCCGCGACCCTGCAGCTCGACGCACTCCGCGAGCTGCTCGCCGGCTAGGACGACGAGGGCCGCCTCCCGGTGGAGCGGGAGGCGGCCCTCGGTACGTGCGGCTACGCGCTCAGGGGGTCTCGGTGGAGATCTGCGCGGCGAGGTACTGGGCCGCACCGACCCGCTCGATGGCACCGAGCTGGGCCTCGAACCAGTCCGCGTGCTTCTCCTCGTCGAGCACCATCTCCTCGAAGACCGAGGCGGTGCCGTGGTCACCGAGGTCGTGGCACTCCTTGGCCGAGGCGTTGAACTGGGCCACGGCGGCCTTCTCGCTGTCCAGGGCCAGGACGAGCATCTCCTCGGCGGTCTCGCCGACGCGGATCGACCCCAGGCGCTGCAGGTTGGGGTGGCCGTCGAACAGCAGGATGCGCTGGATCAGGGCGTCGGCGTCGCGCATCTCGTCGATGGACAGGTCGTAGAAGACCTTGCCCAGCTTCGGGAGTCCCCAGGCGTCCAGCATGCGGGCGTTGAGGAAGTACGTGTTGGTGACGGTGAGCTCGAAGGTCAACGCATCGTTGAGCAGTTCGACCACTCGGGGACTAACGGGCTGCACCTGCAACTCCCAGCTGTCGCTCGGTCATGACCGGGCAATGCTGGCACACGAGTTCGCGCATGGTCTCCACGCAGCCACCGCACGTGCGGCCGGCACCGGTGGCGCGGGCGACGTCGGCCACGCAGCGCGCGCCGTTGGCGATCGACTCGAGGATGTCGCGGTCACTCACCACGTTGCAGTGGCACACGTACATGCGCGGCTTCGGCCTAACCGGGAGACGGCGGGGGTGGGCTGCCCGGACCGGAGTCGAGCACTGCGACGCAGGTTAGCCTTACCTGTGCGCCGAGCGCCAGCCTTCCTGGTCAGCGGCGCGAGCCGGGGCTAGGTTCGGTCCGTGCCCGACCTCGCCGACCGCGCCCGAACCCTGCTGGACCTGCACGCCGCACCGGAGATCCTCGTGCTCGCCAACGTGTGGGACGTCGTCTCCGCGCGGGTGGTCGCCGGTACGGACGGCGTCCGGGCGCTGGCCACGGCCAGCCACTCCATCGCGGCCACGTTCGGCTACGAGGACGGCGAGCGGATTCCCCTGGACCTGCACCTGGACATGGTGGCCCGCATCGCCGCGGCCGTGGACCTGCCCGTGTCCATGGACGTGGAGGCCGGTTACGGCGACCCGGGCGAGACCGCGCGGCGGGCGATCGGAGCCGGTGCCGTGGGCGGCAACCTCGAGGACGGCATGCGGCCGCTGGACGAGGCCGTCGCGGCGGTCGAGGCGGTGCTGGCCGCCGGTCGGGACGCCGGGATCGGGTTCGTGCTCATCGCGCGCACCGACGCCCTGCTCCGCGCCGACGCGGGGGCGGACCGGACGGAGGTGCTGACCGAGGCGGTCCGGCGCGGCCGGGCCTACCTGGAGGCGGGGGCGCCGGTGGTCTTCGTCCCCGGGGCGGTGGAGCGCGAGGAGATCGCGGTGCTGGCCGAGGCATTCGGGCCCGGGCGGCTGAGCGTCATCGCCGTCCCCGGTCGCTCGCCGTCGGTCCGCGAGCTGGAGGAGCTCGGCGTGGCCCGCGTCTCGACCGGCCCCAACACCCAGCGGGTCGCGCTCACGGCGCTGCAGGACGCCACCGCGGAACTCCTCGCCGGCGGCGCACTCCCGCCGTCGACCCGCACCCTGAACTGACCGCGGTGCGGGCCTCCGAGCGGCTCGCCTGGGCGGCGGCGGTCGTTGCTCCCCGGGAGTCCGACCGGGTGCTCGAGGTCGGCTGCGGCCACGGAGTGCTGCTCTCGCTGCTCGCCGCGCGGGCCGCCCGCGGCGAGGTGGTGGGCGTCGACCGGTCCGCGACCATGACCGCCACCGCGGCCCGCCGGAACGCCG
Organism: Blastococcus aurantiacus; assembly: GCF_900102425.1. GTDB lineage: Bacteria > Actinomycetota > Actinomycetes > Mycobacteriales > Geodermatophilaceae > Blastococcus > Blastococcus aurantiacus. The sequence goes on along the minus strand of NZ_FNBT01000002.1, from coordinate 118,007 downwards.
ACGCGGTCTCCCACGGCCGGGTGCGGCTGATCACGGCGCCGCTGGTCACCGCGGACCTGGGCGCCGCGCCCTTCGACGTCGTCGTCGCCTTCGACGTGCGGGCGTTCTGGACGCCGCCCGCACCGGAGTGGGACGTCGTCGACCGGGTGCTCCGCCCCGGCGGACGCGTGGTCGTGGCGTTCTCGCTGATGACGCCCGACGCGCTGGAGCCGGTGACGGCGGCGATCGGGCGACTCGCGGGGGAGCGGGGGCTGGCGACGATCGCCGTCCACCGCGGGGCGACGTCCCCCTACGGGTCCGTCGCCGTCGAGCTGCGGCGGGTGCGGACGTGACACCGGCCCGCGCGCTCCTGCGAGGAGCGCGCGGGCCGGTGGCGGGGCGGTCACATGACCAGGGCGCGCACCGTCCAGAGCAGGACGACGACGGCGATCGCGCTCGCGAGGCCGGCGTACAGCCGCCGCTCCCGGAGCCGGTCGGCCTCGGTCTCGTCGGCCAGCGCCATCGGGTCGGCCCAGACGGGGAGCACCCCGCCGCGGGCGGCCAGCTCTCCGGCGGTCAGCACGACCGGCGGCGAGATGCGGTACGGGCGCGAGGCGAGGCTCGCTGCGACCGCGGCTGCTGCCCGGTCGCTGGTGGTGCGTCCCCTGCTCATGCCATGACCCTTCCGGTCTTCTCGGTCTTGTCCCAGGTCATCGCGGCCCCGCGGAACTCCTTGACGTAGGCGTCCACGGTGATCGCGCACATCATCGGGCCGAACCCGACGAGATAGAGCCCGATGGGGGCCAACCGGCGGCCCCAGCGGGTGAGCTCGAGCTTCCGGACCAGGAAGGCCATCGGCACGCACAGCACCAGCCAGCTGTAGACGAACAGCGTCCAGCCGCTGGCGTCACCGGCACCCCACGGGACCAGCGTCGGGAAGGTGGCCCCGACCAACACGGTGAAGGAGATGGCACCCGGGAAGAGCAGCGCCTCCTTCCACACCTTGAGCCCGACCCGCGGGTCGACCGAGATCGTCATGGTGATCATGAAGACGAAGGTCGCCACGGGGACGAACACCGCCGCCCCGAACACGGACGCGGCCAGGTCGCTGTCCAGCAGGTACAGGCCGATGAGACCGATCGAGGTCAGCAGCATCGCCACCGGCAGGAGCAGGATCGCGAACCAGAAGACCCCGAAGAAGAAGCCGCCCAGACCGGGGTGCACCGACTTCCGGAACCACAGGTGGCGGTACATCGAGGTGATCTGCACGTTGCCCCGGGCCCAGCGCAGCCGCTGCTTCCACAGCGCGTCGATGCCGGCCGGCTCCTCGGCCAGCACGCGGGCGTGCGGCTCGAAGACGACGCGGCGCCCGGCCAACTGGGTGCGGAACGTGGTGACGGTGTCCTCGGCCAGCGAGGAGGTGTCGATCTGGCCGCCGATGGCCTCGAGGTTCTCCCGGGTGTGCAGCTGCGCACCGCCGGCGAGGCAGGCCATGGCGCCGGCGACGTTCTGCGCGCGCCGGGAGGCCGCCTGGGCCGCCAGGTAGTCGAACCCGATGAAGCGGGTGATCCCGTGGGCGTCCTCGCTGCCCTCGCGGATGTAGGCGGTGACCGCACCGACGGTGGGGTCGGCCAGGTGGCGGGTCATCTTGCGCAGCGAGTCGGCGGCGTAGATGACGTCGGCGTCCATGATCAGGAGCGCCTCCATCCAGTCGTCGGCGAGGATCTCGCGCAGCCCGTGGTTGAGGGTGTGCGCCTTGCCCTCGCCGCCCTTCTCGCGGCGCAGGTGCACGACCCGCCCCGGGAAGCGGGCGCCGAGCCCGGCCATCACCGCGGGGGTGTCGTCGGTGCTGGCGTCGTCGACCACGTACACGCGCAGCCGGTCCGGCGGGTAGTCCAGCCCCATGAGGCGCTCGACCGAGGTGGTCAGCACGGCCGCCTCGTTCCACGCCGGCACCAGCACCGCGACGTTGGGCAGGTAGGGCCCGGTCTCGCGGTAGTGGTTGCGCACGGCGTGCACGGGGATGAGGAGGAACTGCGCCAGGCCGGCGAGCACGGGGATCGCGCCGAAGGCGACGAAGATCAGGAAGACGCCGACCAGCACGTCGCGGCCGATGCCGGCCAGGTCGGGGCCTGCGGCCAGGACGTCGCTCACCGGGTCACCGCCGGCGCTCCGGCCGGCACGCTGCCGGCGACCCACGAGTAGCGGCCGACCGACGACGCCTCGTGGCTGTCGGTGGAGCCGACGAGCGTCACGCCGGCGGCGGCGAACGCCAGGACCACGTGGGGCCCGGGGCAGCGCCACTTCTCGTTGACCTCGACCGTCGTGCCCGTGCGGACGGCGGCCTGTGCGACGGCGTCGACGTGCTGATCGGTCAGGTCGGACTCGGCGAGCCCGATCTTGGGCAGGAGCGAGAACACGTGCGCGAGCTGGCCGCGGCCGGCCCGGTCCATGGCGCGGACGGTGGCCTCGACCAGGATGCCGAGGGCGTCCTGGGCCGAGAGACCGCGCTCGATCTCCTCGAGCGTCCGCCGGGGGCTCCACGGGCCGTCGAGCCCGGGGAACTGGTGGTCGGCGATGAGGATCCGGTCGACGCCGCCGGTCCCGACCACGAGGTCGTCGGGCACGTCGAGGCGGCCGGAGGCGTCGAGGATCTTGGCCTCGACCCCGGTGAGGACCTCCAGGCCCTCCACCGGCGGCAGGGCCGCGACCTCGGCCAGGAACTCCGGCACGTAGGTCGTGGTCGTGCGGACGTGGTCGACCATGCGGATGCTGGCCAGCCCGGCGTCGCGCGCGGCGGCCAGGTTCTCCAGCGTCGTGCTCACCGCGTCGTCGGACCAGGTGGAGTGCACGTGGTGGTCGGTGCGGAGCAGGTCGGCGGTCATCGGCCGGCCTCGCCGGACGGCTCGGCGAGCACGTCGGCCGGGTCGAGGAAGACGTCCTCGAGGTACCGCACGACGGCCACCTCGGCGAAGGGCACCGAGTCCGGCAGCGGGCGGCCCAGCGCCAGGTCGAGCGCCAGGGAGGGCATGTCCACGCCGGCGGCGACCGTCAGGGGCATCGCGCCTGGGAAGCGCGGGTTGACCTCGAGCAGGGCGGCCCGGCCCTCGGCGTCGCGGCGCAGCTGCACGTTGGCGACCCCGACCAGGCCGATGGCCTCGGCGACCTGGCGGGCGGTCTGCTCCAGCTCGCGGTCGGCGACGGTGCAGCCGGCCACCGAGACGCCGGAGTCGACCCGCAGCCGCGAGCGCGGCACCGCGGCGACCACGTGCCCGTCGGCGTCGGCCAGGGTGTCGACGCTGTACTCGTCGCCGGGGAGCATCGCCTGCACGAGGATGTCCTCGTCGGCGCCCAGCGCACGCAGCGCGTCGGCGTCGTCGACCTGGTGCACGCCGCGCGAACCGGCGCCGCGGCGCGGCTTGACGATCACCGGGTAGTCCCACGATCCCGGGTCGGTCGTGCCCAGCAGCTCGGTGCGGGGCGTGGGCAGCACGTCGGCGCAGCGCCGGGCGAGCGCGAACTTGTCCAGGCAGACCTCGAGGGTCTCCAGGCTGGGCGCGGCCAGCGCGGTGCCGACGGCGTCCAGGCGCTTGCGCTCGGCGGCGATGCGCGGCAGCTCGACGTCGACCGTGGAGAAGAGGACGTCGACCCGCTCCCGCTCGCAGAGGTCGACGAGGGAGTCGACGAAGGTGTCGGCCAGGCCCGGCTCGACGAGGAAGCGGGCGCCCTCGTCGACGAGGTACAGGCCGCTGGCGTAGCGGTCCATGTCCGCGGCCAGCAGCGTGACGTCGGGACGGCGGGCGAGGGACCGGAGGACGGCGACGCCCGCGGGGCCTCCGGCGCCGGTCACTAGCACGCGGACGGGGGAGTTGTCAGACACCGGAGCGCTCCGTGAGGTTCGAGGACTGGACGGGGATGGCGGGCGCGTCGCTCTGGGCGCCCACGACGGCACTGGCCTCGCGGATCACCTCGAGCGGCTCGCAGTGCTGGCCGCCGCCGTAGCGGGACCAGTAGCGGCTGGTGGCGAGGACGAAGTCGTCCTGCATGTAGTTGCGGATGCCGGCCTGCGAGCCGAAGCAGGCCAGCAGCGCGAGCTTGGTGTCGGTGAAGCCGTCGATGCTCACGAACCGGGTGGGCCGGTAGTCGACCGTGGCCGACGGGCTCTGGTAGCAGGCGAACGTGGGCACGTTGCGGGTGGCAACGGTGGCCGCGCGGTGGACGGCGCGGTGGTCCTGGTGCCGGTCGTGCGCGGAGTGCGTGTAGACGATGGTCGGCTGCACCTGGGCGACGACGCGCTCGATGATCGAGACGGTGGGGTCGGCCTCGCTGATGCGGGTGTCCTCGAGGTCCTCCATGAACAGCCGCGCGCCGATGAGCTCCGCGGCGGCCATGGACTCGCCCATGCGGTCGCCGGCCTCGCCGCCGCGTGCGCCACGGGACAGCGTCAGGATCACGACCTGGTCACCGGCGGACCGGTGCGCGGCCAGGGTGCCGCCGATGCCGAGCTCGACGTCGTCGGGGTGGGCGCCGATGGCCAGCACCGTCTGGTGCCGGGCGGTGGCCCGGCGGGCGATGCCGAGCTCGACCAGCCGGCGCACGGTCGCGACGACGTCGTCGCGGCGCACCGGCTTGACCATGAACTCGTCGGCGTTGCGGCGCAGCGCCTCGACCGCGTAGTCGACCGAGGCGTGCGCGGTCATGACGGCCACGGGCAGGTCGGTCTGCAGCTCGCGCAGCCGGCCGAGGAACTCCAGGCCGTTCATGCCGGGCATCTCGATGTCGGTGACGACGGCATCGAAGGAGTCGCGGGCCGCAAGTGCCAGGGCCTCCAGCGGATCGAAGCAGGCCACCGCGTGCATCCCGGCCTTGCTCAGGACGGTGCGCACGAACTGTGCGATGTCGGGGTCGTCATCGACGACCAGGACGCGGACGTCGCCGTCCATGGCCAGCTCCTCAGCGGGTGGGCGCCTCCCCGGGGGGAGGAGGACACGTCGTGCCCCGCACTCGGCAACGGCCCCGGCGGGGGACTTGTGGAGCCGGACGAGCCCCGGCATCACCCGGAGGGGTGACCGGGGAGGACCCGCTCGGCCCCGCTCGGCTCAAGCTGCCCGGCACCCGGGCCGATCACTCAGTCAGGTGACCCCGACCCATCGGTCGCGGGCCTCGTGAACGCATCGGAGGGGGGAGGAACGTGGAGAAGCCATCCGTGCTCGTCGTGGAGGACACCGAGGAGATCCGCACGCTGGTCAGCACGGTCCTGGAGCGCGCGGGGATGCGGGTGCGCGCCGTCGGGACGGGAGCGGAGGCCATGGAGGAGGTGCGGCGCGAGGCGCCGGACCTCATCGTGCTCGACCTCGGCCTGCCCGACACCGACGGCACCGAGCTCTGCCGGCAGATCCGTGCCGAGACCGCCTGCTACGTCCTCATGCTCACCGCGCGCGCCGAGGAGGTCGACCTGCTCATCGGTCTGGCCGTCGGGGCCGACGGGTACATGGCCAAGCCGTTCTCGCCCCGCGAGCTGGTGGCGCGGGTGCAGGCCATGCTGCGCTTCCCGCGCACCGCGCCGGCCCCGCAGCCCGCGCCCGAGGCGGAGGAGTCGGTCCGCCGGCTCGCCGAGCTCGAGGTGGACGAGGAGAGCCGGGAGGTGCGCGTCGACGGCGCCGTCGTCGACCTGACCCGCACCGAGTTCGACCTGCTCGCCGCGCTCGCCTCCCGCCCGGGACGGGTGCTGCAGCGGGAGACGCTGCTGCGCGAGGTCTGGCAGACCGACTGGGAGGGCAACCTCCGGCTGGTCGAGGCGCACATGTCCAACCTGCGCCGCAAGCTGGTCGCCGCCGGGCTGAGCTCTCCGGAGATCCGCACCGTGCGCGGCGTCGGCTACCGCCTCGTCGCTGCCTGATCCCGGCCCCCACGGGGCCGGGCACACGGAAGGGCCCGCAGACGATTCCCCCTCGTCTGCGGGCCCTTCGTTCGTGCGCGTCCGACCCGGCCCCGTCCCGGGTCCCGCCCCGAGCGTGCGAGGGGTGGGCAGGACGGGGGTCCTTTCTCAGACGCCGGCGAGTGCGTGCAGGTGCTGCACCCGGGAGTGGGCCAGGACGCCGCGCCGGGCATCGGCGGCGATCGCCTGGCAGATCGAGGCGACCTCGGGGTGCCCGAGCTGGCCGCTGGTGCCGGCCAGGGTGTAGGCGGCCGAGGCCACGGCGGGGCTGTTGCCCTGGCGGGTGTGGACGTCGATGGCCGACAGCCGGCCCGGTAGCGCGCTCACGTACATCTCCTGGAGTCGGTCCATCAGTTCGTCCTCGAGGTCGTCGTCGTGCAGGTCGTCGATCTCGTGGATCTCGTAGCGGTCGCCCTGCGCAGCCGGCCCCGTGGTCCGGCTGCGCAGGAAGTCGAGGAGTGCGCCGGGGTCGACCGGCTTGGGCAGGCAGGCCCACGCACCGGCGGCGGCTGCCTCGGCGCTCGTGGCCGGCGACGGGTCCGCCGTCACGACCAGGAAGCGGGCCTGCGAACCGTCGCGGCGCAGCTGACGGAGCAGCTCCAGCCCGTCCTCCCCGCCGACCGTGACGTCGGTGACGACCAGGTCGTAGGGGGTGGAGGCGGCCATGTGCAGCGCGGCGGCCACGTCCGAGGCCTCCTGGACGTCCCACCCGCCGAGGCGGAGGAGCCCGATGACCCGGCGGCGGGCGAGGGCGTCGGCGTCGACGACGAGGGCGGTCAGCACGACAGCACCCGCGTCTGCGCGGAGGCGGCGGTCCAGCCGTACGTGGTCTGCGTGGTGACCGACAGGCTCGGCCGGTAGGCCAGCGCGTCGGCGTCCTGCGTCTGCGTGACCGACGTCGTGGCGCTGGTGGTGGTCATCAGCGGACTGACCGACCCGTTGATGCCCAGGTGGGCGGACACCAGGTAGCTGCCCACGCGGCTGGACGTGCTGGCCGTCCAGCGGAGCGTCACGGACAGGTCGGTGTCCTTGGTGACCGTGGTGGTCGTCGTCTCGTTGGGGCCGGGGCCGGCCACCGTCTGTGTCGTCGTGCTGTCCTCGTTGGTGGAGCTGGTCGACTGCGTCGTCGAGGAGCTGTAGTACCTCGTGGTCTGCGCGCCGGTGCCCGGGTTCGTGTACACGGTGCGCTTCACGGTCGTCGTCGTCGTGGTGCAAGTGTCGTCGACGACCAGCCCGGTGGGCGCGGCGACGGTGAGAGTGCGCAGCGCGGCGGTGTTGGTGCTGACGGACTCGGAGAAGGTGGCCGAGGCGGGGATGCTGCTGCCGACGATCACGGCGGCGGTCAGGCCGAGCAGGACGGCCGAGCGGCGGAGGCGGTTCACGACAGGTCCTCCTCACGGGTCTCGGTGTCGTCGGTGGTCTCGGAGGTGGGGCGCCAGATGGAGAGCAGCAGCCAGCCGGCCAGCAGGGCCGGGGCGCCGTAGAGCAGCACCTGGGTGATGACGGGGGTGCGGAGCGCCTGGATGAGGTGGCCGAGCTCGGGCACCACGGCCCGGACCTCGTAGGCGGTGTCGCCCTCGAGGGTCGCCGTCCACGGGTCGATCGCCTCGTTGGCGTCGCCCTTGGTGCGGACGCTGACCCGGCCGTCGGCGCTGCGGTCGACCTCGACCACCCGGTGGGTGACGATCGAGCGGTCGCCGATCGGCTGGTGGTACGTGATGACCATGCCCTCGGTGACGTCCTCGACGGCGATCGGCGTGACGACGGTGACGTCGCCCGGCTCGATCATCGGGGCCATGCTGCCGGTGAGCATCGTCATGGTGCGGTAGCCGAGGACGTGGGGTCCCACGGCGAGGAGTGCGAAGACCGCGACGGCCAGCCCGACCACCGCGCGGACCAGCCACGGGGCGAGCAGGCCCAGCGTGCGGGCCGGACCGGCGGACCGGTCGTGCGCGGAGCGGTTGTCCTCGGCCGGGGGCAGCGTCTGTGCTGCCCCCGGGCGACGGACGGGGAGGACGGCGGTCATGGTGTGATCTCCGGTCGGATCAGCCGGGTCAGCGCGCAGCCGGCGCGGTGCGCTGGGTGGCGGTGAAGGTGAGGCTGAACGCGGCCTGCTTGCCCTGGAACTCGTTGCCGGCGGAGACGGGCAGCGCGTAGGAGATCGCCAGGTTGTCGGACTTGCCGGCGCCCAGCGATGCGGGGGCATCCAGGACCTTGTTGTTGACGGCGGGGCCCGACGCGAGCAGCGTCTTCTCGCCGCTGGCGCAGGTGAAGGAGTTGCCGCTCTGGGTCCAGGCCACGGGGCAGGACTTCACGGACAGCTGCAGGCCGTTGGTCGCGTCCGTCGTCAGGATGCTGCTCGTGGTGGCGGCCGAGGCGAGCATGATCGAGCCGAGGTCGCTGCTGCCGTCGTTCTTCAGCGTGAAGGTGCGGGTGACCGAGTCGCCCGGGATGAGCTCGGCGGCGGAGAACTCGAGGGTCGACGCCTTGGTGAGGTCGATCGAGACGGTGCCGGAGTTGATGGTCGTGGCGACCGGGGTGGTGCTGTCGGTGAAGGAACCGAAGGTGCCCATGCCGGCGACGGCAGCAGCCGCGCCGATGACGCCGAGCGAGCCGACGACCTTGCGGGTGGTGGAGCTGGTGACCTTGGCGCTCATCTTCGTTCTCCCTGTGTCCGTGTCACCGGCTCATCCGGCGACAAGGAGAACTCTGGAGGCCCTTCCGCAGGCCACCCGCCCGGAATCCGCAAGGAATCCGCAAGGCTGCGACGAGTGACCCGCAGATCGGGGCTGTCAGGGCCGTTTCCGCCGTCCACGGCCGCTTTTCCGCGGAAAGGCGGGCTGCCTTTCCGCGGAAAAGCGGAGCGCCCCCGGCCCCTGGCAGGGGACGGGGGCGCTGGTGACGCCGGGATCAGGCGGTGCGGGGGAGCGTGAGCGTGAACGTGGTGCCCTCGCCCTCCACGCTCACCAGGTCCAGCGTGCCGCCGTGCGCGGTGGTGATCGCCTTGGTGATGGACAGGCCCAGACCCACGCCGGGGACGGCGTTGCGCTGGGCGGTCGAGGCGCGGAAGAACCGGGTGAACAGCTTGCCCTGCTCGTCGTTGGGGATGCCGATGCCGGTGTCGCGCACCGCCAGCTGGGCGACCGGCACCGTGCCGGGGCGCTCGGCCGGGGTCACCGCGCCGTCCTCGGACTGCCAGCCGGCAGCGACGGTGAGCGTCACCTGCCCGCCCGCGGGCGTGAACTTGACGGCGTTGGACACGAGGTTGTCGCAGGCCTGACCCAGCCGCACCGGGTCGCCGGCGACCACGAGCCCGCCGGCGGGTGCCTCCACGCGGAGCTGCACGCCGGCGTTCGTGGCGGCGACGCGGGCGGTCTCCTCGGCGGCCTGCACGATCCCCACCAGGTCGACGTCCTCGGGCTGCAGCGTGAACTGCCCGGCTTCCACGCGCGCGGTGAACAGCAGGTCGCCCACGAGGCGCAGCAGGCGGTCGGCGTTGCGCTCCACCGTCGTCAGGTACTGCCGCTGCTCGTCGGTCAGCGTCTGGTCGTCGTCGTCGAGGACCAGTTCGAGGTAGCCCAAGATCGAGGTCAGCGGGGTGCGCAGCTCGTGGGAGATGAGGCTGACGAACTGGTCCTTCATCCGCTCCGTGGCCCGGATCTCGGTCATGTCCGTGCCGACGAAGTTCCACCCGGCGTGCACGCCGCGGTCGTCGGTGCGCGGCGTGACGGCGACGGAGACGGTGCGCTGACGCCCGTCCGCCCCCACGTAGGTCCAGTCGCGCACGTCGCTGCCGTGCTCCTGGGCGGTCTGCACGAGGGCGTAGAGACCGCCGGGCGTACCGCCGTTGCCGGCCGCGTCCTCGAGCTCCTCGGGCAGGTGGAAGTCCAGGATCGAGCGCTGCCGGACGACGTCGGCCCGGGGGAGACCGAGGAGCTTCTCCGCGCCCGGGTTCCAGACGCGGATCGTGCCGTCGGGGTCGGTGCCGATGATCGACTGCTCGGTGACCGCGTCGATGACGCTGGTCATGGTCTGCGCGCGGGCGGCCAGGATCCGCGAGGCCTGGTCGAGCTCGTCGGCGCGGCTCTGGACCTGCTCCAGCAGGACGGCCTGCTCCGCCTGCAGCCGGTCGATGACGCGGGCCTGCCGGCCCAGGCGCTGCGCGGTGCCGGCCAGGGCGCTCGCCGGAGCCAGGGCCAGGAGGAGCAGTGCCGAGGACTCCGTGCCGGCGTGCAGCAGCGCGACGGACGCGGTGCCGGCCAGCGGGACGACGACGGCGCGCACGGTGGAGGTCGATGCGCGCGTGAGCCAGTCGGTGCCCACGGCAAGGGCGGCCGCGACGAGGCCGGCCAGCACCGCCCCGGTCCGGACGACGGGCAGCACGCCGGTGGCGAGCAGCGCCACCGCGACGACGGTCAGCAGCGTGGCGGGGACAGGGCCACGCAGCGTCGCCCGCCAGGAGGCGGCCGGTCGGCCCCGGTCCAGGACAGCGGCGGTCATGCCTCAGACGTCGGCGGCCCGCGGCGGCCGCAGCAGGTCTGGCGACCGCGGCGTCACCCGTTGGGGCGAGGCCCGGCAGGCCGGCACGGGCCGGTCCGGACAGCACTGCGCCCCGCCGGGCGGACCCGGCGGGGCGCGGTGCTGAGCGATCGGGTCAGGGACCCGGGTGGAGCAGGGGCCGGACCTACTGGCCCTGCACCGACTCCTTGGACTGCTGGGCCTGGCCCTGCACGTCCTGGGCAGCGGACTGCCCCTCGCTCTTGACGGTCGCGGCGGCGTCCTGGGCGGTGGACTTCACCGACTCGACGGCGTCCTGGGCGGCCGGCTTGAGCTGGTCGCCGATCTCCTGGGCGGCCTGCTTGGCCGGGGCCAGCAGGGCGTCCTTGTTGTCGCGGACGGCCGTCTCGGCCTGCTGCGCGAGCTGCTGCTCCTTCTGCGTGGCCGGGAGCAGGCTCGACACCAGCCAGCCGACACCGAAGGCGATCAGCCCGGCGGCCAGGGGGTTGCCCTGGGTCTGCCGGATGGCCGCGTCCGGAGCGCCCTGGATGGCACCGGCCGCACTGTGCGCGGCGTCCTGCACGGTGCCGGCGGCGTTACCGGCGGCGCCCTGCACGGACCCGACGGCGTTGGACGCCGTCCCGTGCGCGGACTGCTTGGTGTCGTGCGCGGTACCCATCACCTTGTCCTTGAGGCCGGAGACGCGCCCCTTCGCGGCGGTCACCCGCCGGTCCATGACACGTGCGGGGTTGACCTTCTCGTTGAGGGCGTCGACGTCGTAGCTGAGCTCGCGCCGGGTGTCCTCGATCTGCCGCCGGATGACGTCCGGGTCACTGCTGGTCATTGGTGCGACTCCTTCGTCGTGGGGGTCAGTTGGGCTTGAGGGCGCCCGGCACCTGGGAAAGGGTCTCCACGGTGCGCTCGGGCTTGGGGTTGACCTGCTGGAACTTCTTCTTGCCCATCAGGGCGGCCACCGCGGCGACGATCCCCCAGAGGATCGCGACGATCAGGGCCGACCAGCTGTGGCCGACGAGGTGGGACAGCGCCCACCACAGGGCCACGGACAGGAAGAGCACCGCGAAGTAGGCGGCGAAGCCGGCGGCACCGAACAGGCCTGCGCCCGTGCCCGCCTTCACTGCCTCGGCCTTGAGCTCGACCTTGGCCAGCTCGAGCTCCTGGCGCATGAGGGTCGAGAGGTCCTTGGTGACCTCGCCGATCAGCGCACCGACCGAGTTGCCCTCGACGTCGGGGCGGCCGTCGGCCGTCGTCGGCGTCCCGAGGCTGCCGCTGTGCTCACCGGAGTAGTCGGCCGCGTAATTCTGGGTCGCGGGCTCCACCATCGGTGGGGCGTAGCCGGGGCCGCCCGTGGGCTGGCCCGGGGTGTACGGGGTGCTCATGCGTCAGCCCACCCCACCGGGGCGGCGAGCCGGGTCGTCCCAGCCGGCCGGGGTGGCCGGCGGCACGACGCTGCCCTCGGGGGGCACGGTGCCGTACGGGGGCGGCGGCAGCGGGGCGGAGCCGGCCGTCGAGTAGGCGGCGCCGGTACCCGTGTAGGTGCTCGTGGTGTCGGTGTACGTGGTGTCCGAGTAGGTCGGCGTCGGGTCCACGTAGTTGGTCGTGGGGTAGCCACCGGTGTTGCCGGACGGGCCGGAGTCGCTGTGGGCGGCGCGCACGCCGCTGGTCAGCCGGCCGGCGACGATTCCGGCAGCAGCGGCACCGAGCAGGAACATGCCCGGGCGACGACGGGCGAGGCTGCGGACCTCCTCGAGCAGCTCGGCCGGCTCGCGGTTCTGCAGCTTGTCGGCGAACGTCTCGATGTAGCCGGAGGCCTGCTGGAGCAGGTCGCGGGCCGGTCCGGGGGCACCCTGGCTGGTGCCGTCCGCGAGGCTGCGCAGCTCGCCGGCCAGCGAGCTCAGGCCCTGAGCGGCCTTCTGCTGCTGGGCGACAGTCTGGTCCTTGAGCTGCGACTGGCCCTGCTTGAGCAGGTCCTGCGCCTGGCGCTGGGTCTCGTGTGCGACCTCCTTGGCCTGGTCGGCAGCGGTCGAGGCGACCTGGCTACCGGCCTGGGCCGCGGTCTGGCCGACGGCCTTCGCCTCGTCCTTGGCGACGTCGGCCTTGCTGGGCGAGCTCTGGCCCGTGCTCCCCGCCGTGGTGGTGGGCGGGGGGAGCGGGGCGTCGATGGAGTGAGTCATCGGTCCTCCTCGGCAGTGTTCATGGGCAGTTCTCGTGGTCGGAGTGGCGCTACCCTGGAGTGGTTCGGCCACACCTGCTGCGTGATCTTCTTGATCCAAGCGGTGCCGGAACCGGCCTTCCGCCCGGCGCTTCCATGCGTCACGGGCGGGCGGAGAGGGAGCCGAGGTGCGACAGCGATGTCGCGCCGGGCAGCCCCCGTGGGTGCGCCGCAGAGGTTGTGGTACCCCTGCCGGAGGGGTCGCGAAACAGGGATCTGCAGGTCAGCCTGTCCAGCCGAAGCGCGGCGGACGTCGCTCGGCGAAGGCGGCGACCCCCTCCGGCAGCTCCCCGGCGGTGATCGTCTCGCGGTACCGCGGGGTGGCGACGGCCTCCGCGTCGGTGCCTTCGGTGAGCGCGGCCACGATTTCCTTGGTGGCCCGCTGGGTGAGCGCCGAGCGGGCGGCGAGCACGTCGGCGAACCGCCGCACCTCGTCCTCGAGGTCCGCGGGTTCGACCAGCCGGTCGACCAGGCCCGTGCGCAGCGCGTCGTCCGCGTCGAGCAGCTCACCGCTGAAGAGCAGGTACTTGGTCGTGGCCGGGCCCACCAGGTCCACCAGTGCCCGGGTCGACGACGGCGGGTAGACGATGCCCACCTTCGACGGCGTCACCCCGAAGACGCTCGAGCGGTCGGCGAAGCGCAGGTCGCAGGAGGCGGCGATCTCCACGCCGCCGCCGATGCAGTGCCCGCGGATCATCGCGACCGTCGGCTTGGGGAAGGCCCGGAGCGCCGCCTGCGCCGCGAGGTTGTGCGCCCGGACCTCGGCCATCGGGTCCTGCGCGTCGGGCCCCCCGAGCAGGCCGGCGATGTCAGCGCCGGCGCAGAAGCTGGGGCCCGCGCCGGTCACGACGAGCACCCGCACGGCGGGGTCGGCGGCCGGGCCGGCCAGCACGCCGGGGAGCGCGGCCCACATCTCCGCGGTCATCGCGTTGCGCTTCGCCGGCCGGTCGATGGTCAGGACGGCGGTGTGCCCGTCACGGTCGAGGCTGAGGTTCTCGGCCCCCGGGTAGGGGCCCGACGCGAGCTCGCGAGCGGTGGGGGGCACTAGGGTCTCCTTCATCCGAGGTCGTCGGTCGCGAAGGTGTCGCAGCGGTTCGGGTCGCCGGTCTCGTAGCCGGTGCGGAACCACCGCTGCCGCTGCTCGGAGCTGCCGTGGGTGAAGGCCTCCTGGTCCACCGTCCCGCCGCCGAGGTTCTCCTGGATGTAGTCGTCGCCGATGCGGGCGGCGGCGTCCAGCGCCCGGTCGATGTCGTCGTCGGTGATGTCCGCGATCAGCGGCTCGCCCGAGTCATCGGGCACGGTCTCGGCGTGCTTCGCCCAGGCGCCCGCGTAGCAGTCGGCCTGCAGCTCCAGCCGCACCGAGCCGCTGGTCGGGCCGCTCTCCCCGGGCGTGACCCGCGCGTTGGTGCCGAGCAGGTTCTGCACGTGGTGGCCGTACTCGTGGGCGATGATGTAGGCGTCGACGAACAGACCGCCCTGGGCGCCGAACTGCTCGCGCATCTGGTCGAAGAAGGTCAGGTCGATGTAGACCAGCTGGTCGGCCGGGCAGTAGAAGGGCCCCGAGCCGCTCGACCCGGCCCCGCAGGCGGTCTGCACCGAGCCGGTGAAGAAGGTCGTCTTCGTGGGCTCGTACCGCCCGCGCAGCACCCCGGACCAGTAGTCCTGGATCGACTCCACGTCGGCGACGACCGCGCACTCGACCGATTCGTTGGCGTCGGCGCCGGTCCGGCAGTTCTGCGCCAGCGTCGTGTTGTCGACGGTCTGGTCCTGACCGAGCCCGGACAAGGCGCCGGCCGCCGCACCGCCTCCGCCGTCCCCACCGCCGAGCACCTGCAGCAGGACGACGACGAGCAGCCCCACCAGGCCCAGCCCGCCACCGCCCACGGCGATGCCCCGGCCACCACCGCCGCGACCGCGGGCGTCCCGCACCCCGGACGTGTCCAGGCTGCCGCTCTCGCGGTACCTCATGCTCGGCGGTCCTCCGTGGTCTGCGGCCCGGGCAGGGCGGGTCGGCGTGCGTCCGGGGGATCCGGCCGCCTGAGACGGTGCCATTCCGAGGGTCGGCTCCGCGACCCGAGGGGCGCACGCGGCACCGCCGGCGGCGTGCGGACGGGACCGGCGCGCTGGGTGCGAGCGGCCGTCCGGTTCCACGATCTACTGTCTGGGGGAACCCGAGGAGGAACCACGTCATGGCGGTCTCCAACCGCGTCCGCGCCGCCCTCACGACCACGGTGCTCGCCACCGCCGCGACCGGCTTCATGGCCGGGTGCGGAGCGGGCGGCGAGGACGACGAGCAGGTCGCCTACTGCACCGACGAGAACGGCGAGATCGTCGACGAGGACCTCTGCGACGACGACCGCGGCGGGGGTCTGGGCGGCGGGCTGTTCTTCCTCTACCTCGGTGGCTTCCGTCCCGGGCTGCCGGTCGGCACGGTGCTGCCCTCGGGCGGCACGCGGATCAACCCGGGTGACAGCGCCGCGCGGCAGCGCGCCGGCCTGCCCGGCACGGGCAAGGTGAGCGCCGGCCAGCGGGTGAGCGGCGGCATCGGCAGCGGGATCGGCAACAAGGCCGGCTCCGGCGCGGGGAGCTGAGCCGCCTCCCGTGCGACGGATCGAGAGCGGGATCGTCCGCCCCGGCTGGGAGGCGGAGATCGAGTCCCAGGGGCTGGTCTACAACCGCACCCACCTGCCCGGCGGCGAGGTGCGCAGCTACTGGCGCGAGGGGCCGTTCTACGACTTCTCCATGGCCGAGGTCGAGGAGCTCGACGGCGCCGTCCGCCAGCTGTTCCAGATGTGCGTGGCCGCCGGCGACCACGTCGTCGACAACGAGCTGTTCGACCGGCTGAACATCCCGCCCATGGCCCGACCGCAGATCCGCCGGACATGGGCGGAGGAGCCGCCGAGCATCTACGGCCGCTTCGACCTGCGCTACGACGGCGACGGCCCGCCCAAGCTGTTGGAGTTCAACGCCGACACCCCCACCGGGCTGGTCGAGTCGGCCGTCACCCAGTGGAACTGGCACCTGTTCACCGGACAGGGGCGCGACCAGTGGAACGCGCTGCACGACACCCTCGTGGCGGCCTGGCAGCGCAACCTCACCAAGTGGGAGCGGCGCACCGGCGTCCGGCCGCGGGTGCACCTGGCCTGGACCAGCGAGGAGACCTCCGGCGAGGACCGGATGACCGTCGCCTACCTCATGGACACCGTGGTGCAGGCCGGCTACGAGGCGATCGAGCTCGTGGTCGAGGACATCGTGCTCGACTCCGGGGACGGCCGGTTCTACGACCCGCAGGGCCGCCATCTCGACGTCGTCTTCAAGCTCTATCCCTGGGAGTGGCTGATCGAGGACGAGTTCGGCGCCGCCGTCCTGGCCGACGGGATGCGTCCCGGCGGGACGACGTGGGTCGAGCCGGCCTACAAGATGCTGTGGAGCACCAAGGCGCTGCTGCCGGTGCTGTGGCAGCTGTTCGGCAGCGACCCGGTGCTCGGCCAGTACCTCCTGCCCGCCTACTTCGCCGACGAGATGCCGTCGGCCTGGCAGACCTACGTCCGCAAGCCGCTGTGGGGCCGAGAGGGCGCCAACGTCGCGATCGTGCGGGACGGCGCGGTGACCACTCAACTGCCGGGGCGGTACGGCACCGAGGGCTTCGTCGTGCAGGAGTTCGCGCCGCTGCCAGACTTCGCCGGCGTGGACGGCCCACACCACCCGGTGCTGGGCGCGTGGGTGGTCGACGGCGAGCCGGCGGGGCTGGGCATCCGGGAGAGCGACGGCCTGATCACCGACAACCTGAGCTTCTTCGTGCCGCACACCATCGACTTCGCCCCTCCGCAGGACGGCCGGCGCGCAGCGCCTTAGGTTCGGGTCATGCCGCTGGAAGGTGAGTACGAGCCCAGTCCGCAGAAGTGGGTCCGCGACCAGGTCGCCCGCTACGAGGAGACCGGGGGCCGGGAGGCGAACACGCTGCTGGACACCGGCCTGCCGGTCGCGATCTTCAGCACGCGCGGTGCCAAGAGCGGGAAGGTGCGCAAGCAGGCCCTCATGCGCGTCGAGCACGACGGCGTCTACGCCATGGTGGGCTCGCAGGGCGGCGCGCCGACGGACCCCGCCTGGGTGGCCAACCTGCGCGCGCACCCCGACCAGGTGACCGTGCAGGACGGCCCGGAGCCGTGGGACGGCGTCGCCCGCGAGATCACCGGCGACGAGAAGCGGGTGTGGTGGGAGCGCGCCGTCGCCGCCTACCCGCCCTACGCCGAGTACCAGCAGAAGACCGACCGCCAGATCCCGGTCTTCCTGGTGGAGCGCCCCTCCTCCTGACCGCCGCGCAGCCGTCGCGCGCCCCGGTCAGGGCAGCGCGGCGGCGAGCTCGGGAACGCCGGCCACCAGGTCGGCGTCCGCGGGGTCGAAGGCGGTGCCGACGGCGGCCCGGCGCGCGCCGCGGCCCTCGTGGCGCCAGGTGCCCACGACCCGGCCGTCGACGACGACGGTGGACAGGAACATCCCGTTGCTGCCCGGCACGATGCGCGTGGCGAAGGCGGGATCGAGGACGGCGCTGCGGTCGCCGTAGCCGAGCACGAACTCGTCGAAGCCCGGCAGGAGGAACGTGCCCCGCGCCTCCTCCCGGCAGGCGGCGAGCAGCTCGGGGGTGGCCGGGTCGAGGAAGTGCTCGACGCCCTCGACGGTCATCGACTCCAGCTGCTCCCGGGCGGTGGCGAGCCCGGCGCGGGAGTCGCGGACGGTCAGCCCCGACCAGCGGGCGAGGTCCTGCACGGGCGCCGGCCCGTGCCCGGCGAAGAAGCGTGCCGCCAGCTCGCCCAGCGCCTCCTCGCGCTCCAGCCGGCGCGGCCGGGGCACCCACTCGTCGAGCAGGACGAACTGCTGCTCGCCGTCCTCGGTCGGCCCCAGGCAGGTGTGGCCGGTCTGGGCGGCGAACCACAGCAGGTGGTAGCCGCGCTGTCCGGTGACGGCGACCCCGCCGGCCTCGATCGCGGCCAGCAACCCGGCCCGGGACAGCCGCCGGCCGCCGGAGAGGGCGGCCACGGCCGCCGCGCAGGCCCGCGCCACGTCCTCGTCGGTCAGCTCCAGGGAGGCGCGGCGCTTGCCGACGCCGGCCAGCGCGCGCTCGCCCAGCAGATCCAGCATCCAGGGCAGGTCCTCGGCGGCGGTGAGGTGCAGGGTGCCGCGCATCGGCCAGGACCGGACGATCTCGCCGCGGTCCATCGCCGCGAGGACCTCGGCTCGCGACCGGCCGGCGGTGCGCAGCGCGACCGAGGTGACGGAGCCGGGGTGGTCCTGCCCCTGGACGGCGGTCAGCCGGCGCACGGCGTCGAGCGGCGTGGCCGCGCGCGGGCCGGCCACCCGCTGCGCGACGAGCCGGAGCAACCCGATCTCGGACCCCGTGGTCACGGGGACACCGTGTCACCGGGGTCCGACGATCTCCAGCGCGTGTGGTCTCGTGGTGACCGCCGCCCGGGGCTAGCGTGGCGGTATGACTGGTCCCTGGGGTTCCCGCGCGGAGCGGCGCCGGCGCATCGTGGCCGCCGTCCTCGTCCTCGCCATGGTCCTGGCGGCCGGCGCGACCGTCCTCTCCCTCGCCCTGGGCTGAGGCCGACGTCGTGACCGGCGGCATCGACGAGTGGTTCGCCGCTGCGGGCCCGCGCGAGGCCGAGTTGCGCCGCGTCGACGCGCTGGTGCAGGAGGCCGCGCCCGGTATCGACCGCGGGCTGGCGCCCGCCGGCGCCGGGCAGATGCTGGGGTACGGCCTCATGCCCTACCGGCCGCGCTCGGCCCGGGAGACGACGAGCTGGCCGCTGATCGCACTGGCCGCCCAGAAGCGGCACCTGTCTCTCTACGTCTGCGCGGTGGTCGACGGCGGCTACCTCGCCGAGGACCGGGCGGAGCGGCTCGGGAAGGTCTCCTGCGGCAAGAGCTGCATCCGCTTCACCTCGCTGGACCGCGTCGACACCGGTGAGCTCGGCGCCCTGCTGCGCGATGCCGTCGCCAACACGTCGTCCGGTCGCAACGAGTACTTCACCGAGGGCGAGTCCTAGGTCCCTGGCGCCGGCGGGGGCGTCCCGGCACGGTGGTGGAGCAACCGGGACAGCCCGGCACCCGCCCACCCGTGGGAGATCGTCGATGACCCTGACCGTCCCGCCCAGCAGCCCCGACTCCTCCTCCGAGCTGCCCTGCTCCGACCCCGCCGTCCAGCAGGCCGTCGACCGGCTCCGCGGCGAGTACGCCGGCCGGGTGCGGCCGCAGCTCGTCGTGCGCGTCGTCCGGGAGAGCCGGCGGGACCTCGGAGGTTCGCCGGTCGGCGCACTGCCCGAGCTCGTGGAACGGCTGGCGCGCTACCGGCTGGGGATGCACGTCGGCTGACCGGCGGGCCCCTCGGAATCGGGTTGCCCCTGCCGGGAGGATGTCCGGGTGGGCATCGGTTCCGGTTCGGTCGACGTGAGCGCGGTCCGGCACACCCTCTCCGACGGGCGGGTGCTGCTGGACGACGTCTCGTTCCGCGTCGGCGAGGGTGCCCGTGCCGCGCTCGTCGGCGAGAACGGGGCCGGCAAGACGACGCTGCTGCGGATCATCGCCGGTGACCTGGTGCCCGAGGCCGGCGCGATCGCGCGCACGGGCGGGCTGGGCGTGATGCGCCAGTTCATCGGCTCGGTGCGCGACGGCACCACCGTCCAGCGGCTGCTCGTGGACCTCGCGCCGCCCGCCGTCCAGGAGGCGTGGCACGCGGTCGAGGCCGCCGAGCTCGCCATGATGGAGAGCGACGACGAACCCACCCAGATGACCTACGCGAACGCGCTGGCGCACTGGGGCGACGTCGGCGGCTACGACATCGAGGTCACCTGGGACACCGTGACCGTCGCCGCGCTGGGCGTGCCCTACGACCGGTGCAAGTACCGCGAGCTCTCGACGCTGTCGGGCGGGGAGCAGAAGCGGCTGGCGCTCGAGGCGCTGCTGCGCGGCCCCGACCAGGTGCTGCTGCTCGACGAGCCGGACAACTACCTCGACGTCCCGGGCAAGCGCTGGCTGGAGGAGCGGCTGCTGGAGACCCGCAAGACGGTCCTGTTCGTCAGCCACGACCGCGAGCTGCTGGCGCGGGTGGCCGACCGGGTCATCACCGTCGAGGGCGGGACCGCGTGGGTGCACGGCGGCGGGTTCGCCTCCTACCCCGAGGCCCGCACCGCGCGGCACGAGCGGCTGGCCGAGCTGCGGCGCCGCTGGGACGAGGAGCACCAGCGGCTGATCGACCTGGTGCGCACCATGCAGCAGCAGGCCGCGAACTCCCCGGACATGGCCAACCGGTACCACGCGATGCAGACCCGGCTGGCCAAGTTCGAGGCGGCCGGCCCGCCGCCGGAGCGTCCGCCGGAGCAGAAGGTGGCGATGCGGCTGCGCGGCGGGCGGACGGGCGTGCGCTCGGTGATCGCCGAGGGGCTGGAGCTGACCGGCCTCATGCAGCCCTTCGACGCCGAGCTCTGGTTCGGCGACCGCGTGGGCGTCCTGGGTGCCAACGGTGCGGGCAAGTCGCACTTCCTCCGGCTGCTCGCCGGGCAGGACGTCGCGCACACCGGCTCCTGGCGGCTGGGCGCGCGCGTCGTCCCCGGGATCTTCGCCCAGACGCACGCCCACCCCGAGTGGCAGGACCGGACGCCGGTCGACCTGCTCTGGCACGGCGAGCCGGGCCGCCCCGGCGTGGACCGGGGCCGCGCCATGGCCGCGCTGCGCCGCTACGGGCTCAACGGGGCCGCCGACCAGCCCTTCCGGACGCTCTCGGGCGGGCAGCAGGCGCGCTTCCAGATCCTCATGCTCGAGCTGGGCGGCGCCACGCTGCTGCTGCTCGACGAGCCCACCGACAACCTCGACGTGCTCTCGGCCGAGGCCCTGGAGGAGGCGCTGGCCGCCTTCGAGGGCACCGTGCTGGCGGTGACCCACGACCGGTGGTTCGCCCGCTCCTTCGACCGGTTCCTCGTGTTCGGCTCCGACGGGCGGGTCTACGAGTCGGCCGAGCCGGTGTTCGACGAGACCCGGGTCGCCCGCGCCCGATGATCACCGAGGACGGGAACTGGCGGAACTGGGCCGGCAACCAGCGGGTGGCGGGGGTCGACGTCGTCCACCCCACAAGTGCCGACGAGATCGCGGCCGCCCTCGTGCGGGCGGGGGAGTCGGGCCGCCGGGTGCGCCCCATCGGCTCGGGGCACTCGTTCACCGCCATCGGCCGGCCCGAGGACGTCCAGCTGGTGCTCGACCGGCACGCCGCCCTGGTGGACGTCGACGGCGCCGGGCTGGTCACGGTGCAGGCGGGGATGCCGCTGCACCGGCTCAACGCCGAGCTCGCCGCGCGGGGCTGGTCCCTGACCAACCTCGGCGACATCGACCGGCAGACCGTCTCCGGCGCGCTCTCCACCGGCACGCACGGCACCGGCGCCCGCTTCGGCGGCCTGGCCACCCAGCTGCGGGCCCTGGACCTGGTGCTGGCCGACGGCTCGCGCCTGCACTGCTCCGCCGACGAGAACGCCGACGTCTTCGCCGCCGCCCGCATCGGGCTGGGCGCCCTGGGTGTGCTCGACACGGTGACCCTGCAGGCGGAGCCGGCCTTCGCGCTGCGAGCGGAGGAGGGGCCGGCCCGCCTCGGGGACCTGCTGGACGGGTTCGGGGAGTTCATGACCTCGACCGACCACGTCGAGTTCTACTGGTTCCCGCACACCGACCGGTGCCTGACCAAGCGCAACACCCGCGTGCCGCTGGAGTCGGGCCTGGCCCCGCTTCCGCGCTGGCGCGCGGTGTGGGAGGACGAGGTCCTGTCCAACATCGTCTTCGCGGGCATGGTCGCAGCCGGCCGCCGCCGGCCCGCGCTGATCCCGCAGCTGGCCGCCGTCACCGCCCGGGGGCTGGGCAGGCGCTCGTGGACCGACGCCTCGCACCGCGTCTTCGTCAGCCGGCGCCGGGTGCGCTTCGTCGAGATGGAGTACGCCGTCCCGCGGGACGAGGCACCCGCGATCCTGACCGAGCTGCACCGGATCGCCGCGGCCGGGGAGTTCCAGGCATCCTTCCCCGTCGAGGTGCGGGTGGCGGCCGCCGACGACATCCCGCTGTCGACGGCCTCGGGCCGGGACACCGCCTACATCGCTGCGCACGTCCCGGCCCGCACCGACCCGGGCTCCTGGTTCGCCGCCCTCGAGTCGCTGGCCGGCAGCGTCGGTGGCCGGCCGCACTGGGGGAAGCTGCACGGCCTGGACGCGGCGGCGCTGCGCACCCGCTATCCACGGTTCGACGAGTTCACGGCCCTGCGCGCGCGGTTGGACCCGGTCGGGGTGCTGGGCAACGCGCACCTCGACCGGGTGCTCGGCCCGGTGGGCGGCTGACGCTCACAGGTCGACGTCGGGCTCCCCGGTGCCGCCGATGCGGTCGAGCTCCTGGAGCTCCAGGGGACCGAGCACCCGCGCGGAGGCGAGCATGTTCTCCTCCAGGTGCGCCACCGACGACGTCCCGGGGATGAGCAGCACGTTGGGCGACCGGGTAAGCAGCCAGGCCAGGGCCACCTGCATCGGCGTCGTCTCCAGCCGCCGGGCCACCGTCTCCAGGGCCGCCGACTGCAGCGGGCTGAACCCGCCGAGGGGGAAGAACGGCACGTAGGCGATGTCCTCGCGCGCCAGGGCGTCGATCAGCGGGTCGTCGTCCCGGTGCACCAGGTTGTAGTGGTTCTGCACGCATGCCACCGGTGCGATGGCGCGGGCCTCGGCGACCATCTGCGTGGTGACGTTGCTGATGCCCAGTTGCCTGATCTTCCCCTCCTGCTGCAGCTGGGCGAGCGCCTCGAACGGCTCGGCCAGCGAGCGCTCGACCGGCTCGGCGAAGCCGGGCATCCGCAGGTTCACCACGTCCATCGCCTCGACGCCCAGGTTGCGCAGGTTGTCCTCGACGGCGGAGCGCAGCTCGTCGGCCGACAGCGCCTCCGGCCACTCGCCCTCGGGGGTCCGCCGGGCACCGACCTTGGTGACGATCACCAGGTCCTCGGGGTAGGGGTGCAGCGCCTCCCGGATGAGCTCGTTGACCACGTGCGGGCCGTAGTAGTCGCTGGTGTCGATGTGGTTCACGCCCAGCTCGACCGCGCGGCGGAGCACCGCGATCGCCTCGTCCCGGTCGGCCGGCGGCCCCATCACGTGCGGGCCGGCGAGCTGCATCGCGCCGTAGCCGAGACGGAAGACGGCGCGGCCGCCCAGGGGGTAGGTGCCGGAGGGTTCTGCGGTGCCGATGGTCATGGCCGGTCCCTACCCCCGAGCGGCGGGGTATGCGCGGCTCAGCGCGCGCCCGCGGGCTCCGGTGCGGCGGGGACGGACGAGGAGAGGGGTGTGCCCACCGGCCGGCGCGCACCCTGCCGGACCCACAGCGCGATGCCGGCGCCGGCGACGGCCAGCCCCGCACCCACCCACATCGGCGCGGTGAGGCCGTACCCCTGGGAGATGACCAGCGCGCCGAGCGCCGCACCCAGGGCGTTGGCCACGTTGAAGGCGGCCTGGTTGGCGGCCGACACCAGGCTGCCGCCGGGCACGGCCGCGGCCTCGATGACGCCGTTGAGCACGATCGGCCCCATCGCGAAGCCGAGCGTGCCGAACAGCACCAGCAGGACGACGGCGGCGACGGCGTTGCGGGCGGAGAGGGCGAACACCGCGAGCACGACGGCGACCCCGAGCATCCCGAGCGCGACGAACCCGAAGTCGAAGCGGCTGCCCAGTCGGCCGCCCAGCAGCGTGCCCACCGTGGTGCCGACGCCGAACAGCGCGAGCACCGGCGTGACGCTGCCGGAGGAGAAGCCTGCCAGGTCGGTGAGGATCGGTGCCACGTAGCTGTAGACCGCGAAGGTGGCCGCGAAGCCGACCATCGTGAGGGCGAGGACCAGCCAGACCTGGCGGCTGCGGAACGCGGAGAGCTCGGTGCGCAGGTCCGTCGGCTCGCCGCCGTCCGAGGGCAGCCAGGCCAGCAGCCCGGCGATGGTCAGGACGCCGATCCCGGCGATGGCGGCCAGCACCAGCCGCCAGCTGGTCTGCTGGGCGACCCAGGTACCGGCCGGGACGCCGATGACGTTGGCCAGCGTCAGCCCGGTGACCATGAGGGAGATCGCCTGGGTGGCGCGCTCGGGGGCGACGAGCCGGCGGGCCGCGATCGCACCCACGCCGAAGAAGGAGCCGTGTGCGAGGGCGGTGAGCACCCGGGCCGCGGCGAGCGTGCCGTAGGTCGGGGCGCACGCGGCGAGCAGGTTGCCGACGACGAAGACCACCATCAGCGCGACGAGCGTCTGGCGGGGCGTGAAGCGCAGGCCGAGCGCGGTGAGCGTGGGGGCGCCGACCACGACGCCGATGGCGTAGGCGGAGATGAGCAGGCCGACGGCGGACACCGACACGTCGAGGCCGTCGGCGATCTCGGGCAGCATGCCCATGACGACGAACTCGGTCGTGCCGATCCCGAAGGCGCCGATGGCCAGGGCGAGCAGGGCGCGGGGCACGGGGGAACTCCAGGGACGCGGGCGGGCAGGAGCCGGCGGACGGCGTCGTCCTGGAGGGCCGGGCTGAGGCGGTGGTGCCTCATTCTCTGCCGGTTGCAGCGGTCCGCCGCCCCGGGGCATGCCCGGGGCGGCGGTGGAGCTGCTCACACCAGGGGCGGGTGTTCGCCCCCGGTGCGCCGGTCAGGGCTGGAGCAGCACCTTGACGGCGCCGTCCTTCTTCTCGCGGAAGTTCGCGTACGCCTCGGGAGCCTGCTCGAGCGGCACCCGGTGCGTGGCGAAGTCGTCGACGCCCAGCGGGTCGCCCTCGAGCAGCAGCGGCAGGATGTCGGGCACCCAGCGCCAGACGTTGGCCTGGCCCATGCGCAACTGGATCTGCTTGTCGAACATGCGCATGAGGGGCAGGGGGTCGGTGGCGCCGCCGTAGACGCCGGAGAGGGAGATGGTGCCGCCGCGGCGCACCGCCTCGATGGCGGTGTTGAGCGCCGCCAGCCGGTCGACGCCGGCCACCTGCATGACCTTCTCCATGATCGCGTCGGGGACGAGCGCCGACGCCTTCTGCGCGAAGGTCGCCACCGGCGAGCCGTGCGCCTCCATGCCGACGGCATCGATGACCGCGTCGGGCCCGCGGCCGTCCGTCAGGTCGCGCACCTGGGCCACCACGTCGGCCTGGGTGGTGGTGTCGATGACGGTGATGCCGTTGCGCCGGGCCCGGGCCAGCCGCTCGGGGACGACGTCGGAGGCGATGACCTGACCGGCGCCCAGGTGCTTGGCGATGCGGGTGCACATGTCGCCGATCGGCCCGAGGCCGAGGACCAGCACGCTGCCGCCCTGCGGGATGCCGGCGTACTGCACCGCCTGCCACGCGGTCGGGAGGACGTCGGAGAGGTAGACGTACCGGTCGTCCAGCGGCGCGTCGGGCACCTTGATCGGCAGGGTGTTGCCGAAGGGCACGCGCAGGTACTCCGCCTGACCGCCGGGCACCTGCCCGTAGAGCTTCGTGTAGCCGAACAGCGAGGCGCCCATGCCCTGCTCGCGGTTCTGGGTCGTCTCGCACTGGGAGTTCAGCCCCTGCGAGCACATCCAGCAGGTGTTGCACGAGATGTTGAACGGGACGACGACCCGGTCGCCGGCCTTGACCGCGGTGACCTCGCGGCCGACCTCCCGGACCACGCCCATCGGCTCGTGACCCATGATGTCGCCCACCGACATGAACGGCGCCATGACCTCGATGAGGTGGAGGTCGGAGCCGCAGATGCCGCTCGAGGTGATCTCGACGATCACGTCGGTGGGGTCCTGGATCGTCGGGTCCGGGACGGTCTCCACCCGGACGTCCCCTCGGCCGTGCCAGGTCACTGCGCGCATGCGGTTCGTCTCCTCGTTAGGGCCGTGGTTCGGTTGTTCCGACGGCTCTCTGCCCTGGTGCGGGCGACCTGGCGCAACTTTCAACCAGCTACGGCGTGCCACTCACCCTTTGTGACAAAGGCGTTACACCCGGCCGAACCACACCCATGGTTTTCCGTGGCTAAGACCACAGAACTGCAGGTCAATACCCCGCGACGCAGATCACGAACCGATCACGACGTGTTTACATGGGCCCCGCCCTTCTCCCCGGGGGCACGGCAATGCCCCCTACGGAAGCTCCAGGTGCATGACTTCGCTCCACCACGATCGACCCGTCGAGGACGGTCGGGACGTCGCTCCCGCGACGCCGGCCACGACCCCCACGGCGACCCGCGTGAACTCGCGGCGCCCGGCCGGGGAGGTCGACGGGAAGGTCTCCCCGCAGGTCCCGCAGCAGCGCCAGGGGAAGGCGTCGCGCACGGGGATCGCCGCTGACCGTCCCGGTGGCGGGCGCTCGACGGCCAAGGCTGTGACCGCTGCCGGTTCGCTGGCCGCCCGGGCCAAGGCCGCCACCACCGCTGCCGCGGGATCGACCGCCGCCCGCACCGCGGCGGCGACCGCCCGCACGGCAGCCGCGAAGGCCGCCAGCGCAGGGGCGACGACGGCGCGCACCGCCGCCGCACGGGCCACGACTGCGGCCAGGGCTGCTGCCGCGTCGAAGGCCACGACCTCGAAGGCCGCGAAGGCCCCGACCGCGGGGACGGCGAAGGCCGAGGCTGCCGCCAGGACCACGGCGTCCCCGAAGGCCGGGGCCGGCGCTCCGACGAAGGCCGCCGGTACGACCAGGAACGCCGCCGCGACGAAGCGCGCTGCGGCCACGCCAGCCGCCGCCAGGGCGAAGGCTGCGCCCGCGAGGAGGGTCGTCCCCGCTGAGCCGGCCGCCGTCGAGCAGGCCGCGGCGCCGGTGCAGCAGGCGAAGCCCCGCCCGCGGCCCCGTCCCTCCGCCCCCGCAGTGGTCGTCCCCGCAGAGGTCGTCCCGGTGACCGATCTCGTCGTGGCGGACATCGCGGTGGAGACCGTCGAGCCCGGGACTGTCGCCGACGTCGTCGTCCTCCCGCCGGACCGGCCCGAGGACTCCGCGCCGGCCGCGGCCGTCGTCCCGGCGTTCGTGGACGAGGCCCTGGCCCAGCTGCAGGTCGAGCCGGCCGAGGTGGCCCTGGCCACCGCCGACCGGCGCCCCCGGCGGACGGGTCGCCACCGCATGCCGGTCGTGCGCCGCCGTCCCGCCTTCTACCTGGCGGCCGGCATCGTGGGTGCGCTGAGCGTGGGGGCGTTCGTCGACACCGACCCCTCCGCCCGCGCCGACGCACCCGCCGTCGCCGAGACGGTCAGCGTCGCCGAGCAGCTCGGCATCGAGGCGGAGCCGACGGCGGCCCTGGCCGACGCCGAGTCCACCCGCCTGCTCCAGGAACTGGTCGTCAGCCGCAATGAGCGCGACGCGGCCTCGACCGCGGCCGCCGACGTCCAGGCCAAGGCCGACTTCTTCGCCGTCGTGGCGGCTGCCGAGGCGGCCCGCCCGAAGGTCGTGGCGCCGGTGAACGGTGCCCGGCTCACCAGCGGCTTCGGCGCCCGCTGGGGCACGGTGCACGCCGGCATCGACCTGGCGGCGCCGATGCGGACCCCGGAGTACGCGGTCATGGACGGCGTCGTCCTCGAGGCAGGACCGGCCGGCGGGTACGGCCTCGTGGTCTACATCCAGCACGACAACGGCGACGTCACCGTCTACGGCCACATGGACGAGATCCTCGTCGAGGCCGGTCAGGTGGTCCGCGCCGGTGACACCATCGCCCTGCTGGGCAACCGCGGTCAGTCGACCGGGCCGCACCTGCACTTCGAGGTGCACGTCGGCGGGATGAACGGCACCAAGGTCGACCCGCTGCCGTGGCTGCGGGAGCGCGGCGTCCAGATCTGACACCTCGCGCCCAGGACCCGCACCTCGACGCCCCCGGCCGGACTCCTCCGGCCGGGGGCGTGGTGCATCCGGCAGACTTCCGCCCCGGGAGGGATGCCGGAGGGAGGACGCATGGGGCACGACCACGGCCATGCCGCCGCACCGGCAACCCGGGGGAGGCGCCGTCGGCTCGCGGTCGTGCTCGGGCTGACCGTCGCGGTGCTTGCGACGGAGCTCGTCGCCGCCGTCCTCAGCGGTTCCCTGGCGCTGCTCGCCGACGCCGGCCACATGGCGACGGACGCGGTCGGGATCGCCCTCGCCCTCACGGCGGTCACCCTCGCCCAGCGGCCGGCCCGGGGACGGCGCACCTTCGGCTGGCAGCGCGCCGAGATCCTCGCCGCCGTCGCCAACGGGCTGCTGCTGCTCGGGGTGGCCGGGTACGTGCTGGTCGAGGGGGTCCGCCGGATCGGCAGCCCCCCGGAGATCGCGCCGGGGCTGGTGCTCGCCGTGGGCGCCGTCGGGCTCGTGGTCAACCTGGTGTCGCTCGCCGTGCTGCACCAGGGGAGGGGGGAGTCGCTCAACCTGCGCGGCGCCTACCTCGAGGTGCTGGCCGACGCCCTCGGCTCGGTGGCGGTCATCGTCGCCGCGCTGGTCATGGCCGTCACCGGCTGGTCGCACGCCGACACGGTGGCGTCGCTGGCCATCGGCGTCCTCGTGCTGCCGCGGGCCTGGCACCTGCTGCGCGAGGCCTTGGACATCCTGCTGGAGGCAGCACCCCGCGGCGTCGACCTCGGCACCGTCCGGGAGCACATACTCGGCGTGGACGGCGTCGTCGGCGTGCACGACCTGCACGCCTGGACGATCACCTCGGGGCTGCCGGTCCTCTCCGCGCACGTCGTCGTCACCGACGAGGCGCTCGGGGCCGGGCACGGCGGGCGGGTGCTCGATGCGCTGTGCGCCTGCCTCGGGTCGCACTTCGACGTGGAGCACTGCACCTTCCAGCTGGAGGCCCGCTCGCACGCCGGCCACGAGGCGCCCGTGCACGACTGAAGGCGCTGCCCCCGCGAGCGCCCCCGGGTGGGACAGTGGTGCGAGCACTGACCGGCAGAGAGACGGAGGCGTCGGTGGAGCACGGGAACGGGCACGGGCACCACTCGGGGATGTGGGTGCCGGGCGAGCCGCCCACCTGGGGCCGCGTGTTCCTGCCGCACCTGGAGCCCTGGTCGGTGCTCGCCGTCCTGAGCCTCGTCGGGCTGGTGGCCTACCTGGTCGCCGTCGTCCGGCTGCGGCGGACCGGTGTCTCCTGGCCGTGGTGGCGCACCGCGGCGTGGGTCGTGGGCACGCTGTCGATCGCCGCCGTGACCGGCACCTGGCTCAACGGCTACAGCATGGTGCTGTTCAGCCTGCACATGGTCCAGCACATGGTGCTGGCGATGATTACGCCGATCCTGCTCCTGGTGGCCGCTCCCGTGACGCTGGCGCTGCGGACCCTGCCCCGCGGTCAGGGCGCGGCCGCCGCCCCGCGCGCCCTGCTGCTGAACTTCCTGCACAGCCGGTTCACCCGGATCCTGGCGTCACCGGGCTTCACCGTGCCGCTGTTCATCGCCAGCCTCTACGGCATCTACTTCACGCCGATCTTCGACGCACTCATGAGCAACCCGGCGGGGCACCAGTTCATGCTGGCGCACTTCGTCGTCACCGGGCTGCTGTTCTTCGGGCCGATCATCGCCCAGGACCCGTGGCCGAGCACCCACGCCCATCCGACGCGGATCCTCGAGCTGGTCATCCCGGTGCCGTTCCACGCCTTCTTCGGCGTCGCGGTGATGATGGCCAGTTCGCTGCTCGTGGACAGCTTCGCCAACCCGCCGGCGAGCTGGGGCGTCGACCCGGTCGGCGACCAGAGCGTCGCCGGTGGCATCGCCTGGTCCTTCGGAGAGCTGCCCACGGTGATCGTGCTGGTCGTCGTCCTTGCCTCGTGGATGGGTTCCGACGAACGCCGCGCACGGGCCCTCGACCGGGCGGCCGACCGCAGCGGCGACGCCGAGCTCAACGCCTACAACGCCCGCCTCCGCGCCATGGCGGAGCGATGACACCGTCGTCCTCCGGACGACACCGCCACCAGGAGCCGTTCCACCTGCGCTGAGCCCCACGGTGTGAACCCGGCGGGAGGCCTCCGGCCCCCGCGCCGGGTCCACACACGAGCTATGCGACCGGGACGACGGCGTCGTCGGCCGGCAGGTCCTCCTTGGTCGCCTTGACCAGGAACGCCGAGACCAGCGCCCCGATCACCAGCAGCACCGAGGCCCACGTGAAGGCAGTGGTGTAGCCCTCCACCTGCGCCTCCAGGCCGATGGCCGGATCACGCGGGTCACCGCCGGAGGTCAGGGCGTCGGCGGTGTAGGAGCTGATCGCCGCGACGGACAGCGACGCCAGGACGGCGGTGCCGATGGAGGCACCCACCTGCTGGGTGGCGTTGAGCATCGCGCTGGCCGCGCCGGCGTCGCGCGGGCCCGCGCCGATGAGCGCCAGATTCGACAGGGGTACGAACGTGAAGCCCAGGCCCAGGCCCAGCAGCAGCTCACCCGGGAAGGGCAGCTGCCAGAAGCCGGTGTCGACCCCCACGAAGGAGAGCGTGAAGAGCCCGGCGGCGGCGAACAGCCCGCCGGCGATCATCAGCGGCCGGGGTCCGATCTTCGGCACCAGGACGCTGGCCGCACCGGCCGCGATGAAGACGCCCAGGGTGGTCGGCAGCGACGCGAGGCCCGCCTGCACCGGCGAGTAGTCCAGCACCTGCTGGAAGTACAGCGACAGGAAGAAGAACGCCCCGATGAGCCCCGCGCCGACGAGCGTCGAGGTCAGGTAGGCCCCGCCGCGGTTCCGGTCCAGGACGATGCGCATCGGCAGCAGGGGATTGCGGGTCCGCAGCTCCGTGGCGACGAACAGGGCCACCAGGACCACGCCGCCGACGATGAAGACCCAGGCGAGGCCGTCGGCCCAGCCGCTCTCCGGCGACACCAGCGTGGTGCTGCCCTGTGCCTGGGCCGCCTGGTTGGCAGCCCTCGCCTCGGCGGAGTTGGCTTGCGCGGCCTCGGCGACGCGGGTGAAGCCGTAGACGATCGAGGCCAGCCCGGCGGTGATGAGCACCGCGCCGGGGATGTCGTAGCTGGTGTCGCCCGGGGCCTTGCTCTCCGGCACGAACCGGATGGCCAGCACGATGGCGAGCAGGGCGATGGGCAGGTTGACCCAGAAGCACCAGCGCCAGTCGGCGTACTCGGTGAGGATGCCGCCCATCAGGAGCCCGATCGCGGCACCGCCACCGGCCAGGGCGCCGTAGACGCCGAAGGCCTTGGCCCGCTCCTTCGGCTCGGTGAACAGCACGGTGATCAGCGCGAGGGACGCCGGGGCGAGCAGGGCGGCGAAGACACCCTGCAGGGCCCGGGCGCCGAAGAGCATCGCCTCGTTCTGGGCCACGCCGCCGAGCGCCGAGGCGAGCGCGAAGCCCGCGGCG
Organism: Blastococcus aurantiacus; assembly: GCF_900102425.1. Lineage (GTDB taxonomy): Bacteria > Actinomycetota > Actinomycetes > Mycobacteriales > Geodermatophilaceae > Blastococcus > Blastococcus aurantiacus. The sequence goes on along the minus strand of NZ_FNBT01000002.1, from coordinate 87,057 downwards.
CCGGCGAGGTAGGCGCGCTTGCGGCCCCAGAAGTCGGCGATGCGACCGCCGAGCAGCAGGAAGCCGCCGAAGGTGAGGGTGTAGGCCGTGACGATCCACTGCTGGCTGGCGGTGCTGATGTCCAGGTCGGTGGTGACCGCCGGCAGTGCGATGTTGACGATCGTGGCGTCGAGGACCACGAGCAGGACGGTCATGGAGATGATGCCGAGAGCCAGCCAGCGGCGCTCGTAGGGCTCGTCGGCGGGGGGCTGGGCCCCGTCGGCGGCGGTGGTGTGCACGGGGTCGGTCACGGGGTCCTCATCGTTCGCGCGGGTGAGCCGGGATCGCCGGCCGAGGCAGCAACGTAACGGCCTGCGACCATGTCGTCGTGCCTGTTTCGCTGGTGTTCACCTCGGACACGCACGTCCCGAAGCGGGCCCGTGATCTACCTCATTCCCTCTGGGACGCGATCGTGAGCTCGGACGTGGTCGTGCACGCCGGCGACTGGGTCGACGTGGCGCTGCTGGACCTCCTCGAGGAGCGGTCCCGGCGGCTGGTCGCGGTGTACGGCAACAACGACCACGGGGCGCTGCGCGAGCGGCTGCCGGGGGTGGCCCGCGCCGAGATCGAGGGCGTGCGCTTCGCCGTCGTCCACGAGACGGGCGACGCGAAGGGCCGCGAGCTCCGGTGCGCCGCCCGCTTCCCCGACACCGACGTCCTGGTGTTCGGGCACAGCCACATCCCCTGGGACACCACGGCACCGACCGGGCTCCGGCTGCTCAACCCCGGGTCGCCCACCGACCGGCGGCGTCAGCCGCACGGCACCTTCGTCACCGCGGTGGCCGACGCCGGGCAGCTGCGCGACGTCGTGTTCCACGCGGTGCCGCCCCGATCGTGAGCCGGCGTCCCGACCTGCCGGAGGCCGCCGTGGCGGCGCTTGCCTGCCCGGTCTGCGCCGGGCCCCTGGCGGTCGGTGAGGACGGCGGCGTGCTGCGCTGCCCGGCCGGGCACTCCCACGACCGGGCCCGCCAGGGGCACGTGACGCTGCTGCCTCCGGGGCACCGGGCCCCCTCGGGCGACTCGGCGGAGATGGTGGCCGACCGGGTGGCCTTCCTCGCCGCCGGTCACTACGCCGGCATCAGCGCGGCCCTGGCCGACGCCGTGCTCGACGGGGGAGCGGAGCCGGGGGTGCTGCTGGACCTGGGTGGCGGCACCGGCCACCACCTGGCCGCCGTGCTCGACCGCGCCCCCGGTGCGAGCGGCGTCGTCCTGGACTCCTCGCCCTTCGCCGCGCGCCGAGCCGCCCGGGCGCACCCGCGGGCGATGGCGGTCGTCGCCGACACCTGGGCCCGGCTCCCGGTCCGGGACGGTGCGGCCGACCGGGTCCTGGTCGTCTTCGCCCCGCGCAACGGCCCCGAGATCGCCCGCGTCCTGCACCCGGAGGGGCGGCTGGTCGTGGTGACGCCCGCCGCCGACCACCTGGGGGAGCTGGTCGGACCGCTGAACCTGCTGCGCGTCGACCCGGACAAGGCGGCCCGGCTGACCGGTTCGCTGGAGCCCCACCTGGTGCCGGTGGCGAACGCGGAGCGGCGCGACGTCCTGCGGCTCGACCACGCCGCCGTGGGGACGCTGGTGGGCATGGGCCCGCATGCCCGGCACCTCCCGGCGGGCATCCGCGCAGATCGGATCGCCGTGCTGCCCGAGCCGGTGGAGGTCACCGTCGCGGTGCAGGTGGCCGTCTACCGCCGCCCGTAGCGGCCCGGGACGGGAGGCCGGATGTGACGTCCGACGCGCCCGTCCCGTCCCGCGGCAGGGACGGCCGGAGGCCCGTCTAAGCTGCGGGACGTGACGATTGCACCGGCGCCCATCGTGAGTCGGCCGAGCCCGGCTCACGTGGTCGAGAAGGGGTCGCGGCTGTCCAACCTGCTGCGGACCACCGACCACAAGACCATCGGCCTGATGTACCTGACGACGTCGTTCGTCTTCTTCATCCTGGGTGGCCTGATGGCCATGCTGATCCGGGCTGAACTGGGTCGGCCGGAGCTGCAGTTCCTGTCGCCGGAGCAGTACAACCAGCTGTTCACGATGCACGGCACGCTGATGCTGCTGATGTTCGCGACGCCGCTGTTCTTCGCCTTCGGCAACCTGATCATGCCGCTGCAGATCGGCGCGCCCGACGTCGCGTTCCCGCGGCTGAACGCCTTGTCGTTCTGGCTGTTCCTGTTCGGCTCCACGATCGTGGTGTCGTCGTTCATCACCCCCGGTGGTGCGCCGGACTTCGGATGGACGGCCTACGTCCCGCTGTCCGACGTCGTGCACAGCCCGGGCGTGGGCGCGAACCTCTGGATCAGCGGCCTGGCGGTCTCGGGTCTGGGCACGATCCTCGGTGGCGTCAACTTCATCGCCACGATCGTCTGCCTGCGCGCGCCGGGGATGACGATGTTCCGGATGCCGATCTTCACCTGGAACACCCTGGTGACGGCGATCCTGATCCTGCTCGCCTTCCCGATCCTGACCGCCGCGCTGCTCGCGCTGCTGGCCGACCGGAACCTGGGCGCCCTCATCTACTCCCGCGAGAACGGCGGGCCGATGCTGTGGCAGCACCTCTTCTGGTTCTTCGGGCACCCCGAGGTCTACATCATCGCGCTGCCGTTCTTCGGCATCGTCACCGAGATCATCCCGGTCTTCGCCCGCAAGCCGCTGTTCGGCTACAAGGGCATGGTCGGGGCGACCCTCGCCATCGGCTTCCTCTCGCTGGCCGTGTGGGCGCACCACATGTTCGCCACCGGCGCGGTGCTGCTGCCGTTCTTCGCGTTCCTGACCTACCTGATCGCGGTGCCCACCGGGCTGAAGTTCTTCAACTGGATCGGCACCATGTGGCGCGGCCAGATGACCTTCGAGAGCCCGATGCTGTGGTCGGTCGGCTTCCTGGTCACCTTCCTGCTCGGTGGGCTGACCGGTGTGCTGCTGGCCTCCCCGCCGCTGGACTGGCACGTGTCCGACAGCTACTTCGTCGTCGCGCACTTCCACTACGTCGTCTTCGGCACCGTGGTGTTCGCCGCCTACGCCGGCGTCGCGTTCTGGTTCCCCAAGATGTGCGGCCGGATGATGGACGAGCGGCTGAGCAAGCTGCAGTTCTGGATGACCTTCGTCGGCTTCCACGGCACGTTCCTCGTGCAGCACTGGCTGGGCAACGAGGGCATGCCGCGCCGCTACGTGGACTACGCGGCCACCGACACCTTCACCACGCTGAACATGATCTCGACGATCTTCAGCTTCGTGCTGGGCGCCTCGGTGATCCCGTTCATCTACAACGTGGTCCGCTCCTGGAAGTACGGGAAGCTCGCCCTGCGCGACGACCCGTGGGGCCACGGCAACTCGCTGGAGTGGGCGACGTCGTCCCCGCCGCCGCGGCACAACTTCGTGGAGATCCCGCGGATCCGCTCGGAGCGCCCCGCCTTCGAGGCGCACTACCCGCACCTGGTCGACCGGCTCCAGGCCGAGGCGCACGCCGGCAAGCGGCACGAGCCCTACGGCGGGGTCAGCGAGCTGGTGCCCGGCACCGGTCCTCGCCAGGGGCCGAACGACCCCGACCCCACCTGATCCGCGTCGAGCACTGAACCGGAGAGGCCCAGAACCGTCGAGGTTCTGGGCCTCTCGGGTTCACCGGCCAGGGTGTACGGCACGATGGCCGGGTGCCACCGGACCCCACGCCCTTGCCGACCGAGGTCCCCGAGGCCGCTCCCGCCCGCGCCCTGCTGACGGTGAACGGCGCCGACCGGCCCGGTGTCACGGCGCGGTTGTTCGCGGCGCTGGCCGAGGGCGCACCCGCCGTGGAGGTCCTCGACGTCGAGCAGGTCGTGGTGCACGGGCAGCTGGTCCTCGGCGTCGTCGTCGGGGTACTGCCCGCGGACGCCGGCCCGCCGGTGGGGCAGGACGAGCTGCTGGAGCACCTGCGTCCGCTGGCCGCGGCCGTCGCCACCGACGTCGGCCTCCGGGTGGACGTCGAGCCGGCCGACGCCGGTCCCGCGTCCGTTCCGGGCGGCCGCCCCCACCACGTGATTCTGCTGGGCCGCCCCGTCGCACCGGCGGCGGTGGCTGGGGCCGCCCGGGGCATCGCCGCGGTCGGCGGCAACATCGACGCCATCCGCCGGCTCTCGGACTATCCCGTGACCAGCTTCGAGCTGACCGTTTCGGGCGCGGAGGCCACCGCCCTGCGCACCGAGCTGGCCTCGGTCGCCGCGACCACCGGTACGGACATCGCGGTCGAGCAGGTGGGGCTGACGCGCCGCAGCAAGCGGCTGATCGTGCTCGACGTCGACTCCACCCTCGTCCGCGGCGAGGTGATCGACGAGCTCGCGGCCCGGGCCGGTCGTGCGGCCGAGGTCGCGCGGATCACCGCCGCGGCCATGAACGGGGAGCTCGACTTCGCCGAGTCGCTGCGCAAGCGGGTCGCCGTCCTGGCCGGGCTGCCGGTGGAGGTGCTCGACGAGGTCCGCGAGGCCCTCGTCCTCACCCCTGGCGCCCGCACGCTCATCCGCACGCTGCAGCGCCTCGGCTTCCGCTGCGGGATCGTCAGCGGCGGCTTCACCCAGATCACCGATCCGCTGGCCGAGAGCCTCGGGCTGGACTTCGCGGCGGCCAACACCCTCGAGGTCGTGGACGGCCGGCTGACCGGCGGGCTGGTGGGGGAGATCGTCGACCGGCCCGGCAAGGCGCGCGCTCTGGCCCGGTTCGCCGCGGAGCACGGGATCCCGCTGGACCAGACCGTGGCCGTCGGCGACGGCGCCAACGACCTCGACATGCTCAACACCGCGGGGCTGGGCATCGCCTTCAACGCCAAGCCCTTCGTGCGCGAGCAGGCGCACACCGCGCTCAACCAGCCCTACCTGGACGCCGTCCTCCAGGTGCTCGGCTTCACCCGCGACGAGGTCCTCGACGCCGTCTAGGGCGTCCCTGGTCCCACGGCGGGGCGGTGGACCGACCCCTCCAGGCCGACGCCGGCGGTCCGGAGCTGGTCGAGGGCGGCCTCGGTGGTCGTCTCCGAGACCCCGGCGGTGAGGTGGAGCAGGACGCGGGTCGCCAGGCCGTTGGCGACGGCGTCGAGCGCGGTGGCCCGCACGCAGTGGTCGGTGGCGATGCCCACGACGTCGACGGCGTCCACGTCGTGCTGCCGGAGCCAGTCCGCCAGCGCCACGCCGTCCGCCGCGCCCTCGAAGCCCGAATAGGCGGCGGCGTGCTCGCCCTTGTCGAAGACCGCCTCGATCGGCCCGCGGTCCAGCGCCGGGTGCAGTTGGACCCCGTCGGTGCCGACGACGCAGTGCCGCGGCCAGGAGTCGACGAAGTCGGGAGCGTCGGAGAAGTGGGCGCCCGGGTCGATGTGGTGGTCCCGGGTGGCGACGACGTGGTCGTAGCCGGCACCGGCCACGTGCTCGGTGATCGCGGCGGCCACCGCGGCGCCGCCGGCCACGGCGAGGCTGCCGCCCTCGCAGAAGTCGTTCTGCACGTCGACGACGATCAGCGCGCGGGTCATGAGAAGGCAGTTCCTTCCGGTTGATCTTCGGCCCCGTCCGGAGGCTCGCTCCGAGCGTGCGAGGGGTGAGAGGGACGGGGTCCTCTTACTCGAAGGCTCAGGCGGTGACGGTGTCGAGCACGGGCTCGCCGCGCGAGAGGGCGAACGCCTCCGGCGGCAGCGCCGCGCGTACCTGCAGGTGGTGCGCCTTGGCCCGGTGCAGCGCCTCGGCCGGGGAGACCGGGTCGCAGATGTCGCCGTCGCGCACCAGCGGCACGAGCAGGTCGCGGTCGCCGGGGCGCGCGGCGACGGGCTCGGCGGTGACGAGCTCGGCCGTCGCCACGCCGTCGGCATCGTGCCGCCGGACGGCGGACTTGCGCCCGCCCACCGATCGCTTGCCCTCGGACCGCTTCGCCACCGGCACGCCGTCCCGCTCGACCAGCTTGTAGACCATGCCGACGGTGGGTGCGCCCGACCCGGTGACCAGCGAGGTGCCGACGCCGTAGCCGTCGACCGGTGCCGCGGCCAGGCCGGCGATGGCGTACTCGTCGAGGTCGCTGGTCACCACGATGCGGGTCCCGGTCGCGCCGAGGGAGTCCAGCAGCTCGCGCGCCCGGGTGGCCAGCGTCGGGAGGTCGCCGGAGTCGAGCCGGATGCCGCCCAGCTCGGGGCCGGCCACCTCGACCGCCGTCCGGATGCCCTGCTCGACGTCGTAGGTGTCCACCAGCAGCGTCGTGCCCTTGCCCAGGGCCGCGACCTGGGCCTCGAACGCGGACCGCTCGTCGTCGTGCAGCAGCGTGAAGGCGTGCGCGCTCGTGCCCGTGGTGGGGACCGCGTACCGCCGGCCGGCCTCCAGGTTGGAGCTGGTCGCGAACCCGACGAGGTGCGCGGCCCTGGCGGCGGCGACGGCGGCCTCCTCGTGCGTGCGGCGCGAGCCCATCTCGATGCACGGCCGGTCGCAGGCCGCCGAGATCATCCGGGCCGCGGCCGAGGCGATCGCGCTGTCGTGGTTGAGCACCGAGAGCGCGAGGGTCTCCAGCAGCACCCCCTCGGCGAAGGAGGCGCGCACGGTGAGCACCGGGGAGCCGGGGAAGTACAGCTCGCCCTCGGCGTAGCCGTCGATGTCGCCGGAGAAGCGGAAGTCGGCCAGCCAGTCCAGCAGGCGGGCGTCGGTGAGCCCCTGCTCGCGCAGCGCGGCGATCTCGTCGTCGCCGAACCGGAAGTACGGCAGCGCCTCCAGGAGCCGGCCGGTGCCGGCGAGCACGCCGTACCGGCGGCCGTGCGGGAGCCGCCGCGCGAAGACCTCGAAGACGCACTGGCGGTCGGCGGTGCCGTCGGCCAGTGCGGCGGCGACCATCGTCAGCTCGTACCGGTCGGTGAAGAGTGCGGGAGCCGGTGGGGGAGTCAGCCCGGTGTCCACAGCCATGATCGGGGAGCGTAGGCGGGCCCCGGCTCCGGGGCAGATCGGCGTCCTAAGGTGGAGCCGTGGCCGGACCTCTCGCTCCGACGTGGACGCCGGAGACCACCAGCGACGAGCGCAGCGAGCTCGACCGTCCGTGGGTGACGATCGTGTGGAACGACCCGGTCAACCTCATGACCTACGTGACCTTCGTGCTGCAGGAGCTGTTCGGCTACGACGAGGCCACCGCAACGGCACTGATGCTGCAGGTGCACCACGACGGCAAGGCGGTCGTGAGCTCCGGCCCGCGCGAGCGCATGGAGCACGACACCAGCCGGCTGCACGCCTACGGCCTGTGGGCCAGCTACCAGAGGGACACATGAAGCCCTTCAGGGCCGCGCGCAGCGGCGAGCTGGTCGCTCGCCTGGAGCGGGCCGAGGCGGGCATCCTCGGGCTGCTGCTCGACCAGCTGGAGCAGCTGCTCACCGCCGACCTCGACGACGTCGGCGACGACCCGGTGCTGGGCCGGCTGTTCCCCGACGGCCACCGCTCCGACCCGGAACTGGCCGCGGACTACCGCGAACTGACCGAGTCCTCGCTGCGCAGCGCGAAGGGCGACGACCTGGCCATGGTGCGCGCCTCGCTGCCCGCCGAGGGCGGTGAGGTGCGCCTGGACGCCGACCAGGCCGGTGCCTGGCTGCGGACCAGCAACGACCTGCGCCTGGCCCTGGGCACCCGGCTCGACATCAGCGAGGAGACCGAGCCGCCGGAGGAGGTCGCCGGCGAGGAGGACCAGCAGCTGGCCGTCTACTACTGGCTCACCGCCGTGCAGGGCTCGCTCGTCGACGCGCTGGTCGCTTCTCGCTCCGGCCGAAGGTGAGCAGCACCAGCGCCGTCAGCAGCAGGTCGAGGGTGAAGAACACGTAGACCAGGCCGTGCAGCTCGACGTCCTTGATCCAGGCCCCGATGCACGAGATCAGCGTGATGCCCGACAGCGCCAGGACGAGCAGCAGGACGAGCATCCGCAGCGTCACCATGACGACGACGGAGGCGCGGTCGTTCGGATCGCCGGTGACGTAGCCGCGGTGCCGGAACAGGCCCCGGGCGCCGAGGACGAGTGCGGGCAGCGGGAACAGCACGACGCCGGCGATCAGCAGAGCTTCGTCCCACACGGATCGAGACCGTATCGGTTGGCCCGCCGATGGTTGCCGAGGCCACCCTTCCCGGCCCTGTCCCGGGACCGGAACGGCGGACGCCTAGACTGCCGGTGTGCTGCGCATCGACCGCGCGACCTACGACGCCATCGTGGCCCACGCCCGGAAGGACCATCCGGACGAGGCCTGTGGCGTCGTCGCCGGACCCGAGGGGACCGAGCGTCCCGAGCGCTTCATCCCGATGCTGAACGCCGCGCGGTCGCCCACGTTCTACGAGTTCGACTCCGCCGACCTGCTGCGGCTGTACCGCGAGATGGACGACCGTGACGAGTGGCCGGTCGTCGTCTACCACTCGCACACCGCCACCGAGGCCTACCCGTCGCGCACCGACGTCGGCTACGCGTCCGGTCCGGCCGCCGACCCCCGCACCCACTACGTGCTGGTCTCCACCCGGCACCACGCGGAGCGGACGGGGCTGGCCGGCGACGACGTCGAGTTCCGCAGCTACCGGATCGTCGACGGCGAGGTGAGCGAGGAGGAGGTCGAGATCGTCGAGTCCTACCTCTTCGGCCACTCGCCGACCACCGTCGTCTACGACTGAACACGGCCCCTCCTGCTCCCCGCCGCTCCCACGCTCGCGGCGGGCCCTGCCGGAGGGCCATCGCCGCTGCCCGGAATCCCGCGCGGCGGCCGGGCGTTCGCCCACCTAGACGCACCACCCGCTGCCCGACGCGGCAGCGACCCCACGACAGCTGAACTCCCGAGGAGAACGCACGCCATGGCCATCCAGGTCCGGATCCCGACCATCCTGCGCACCCACACCGGCGGCAACAAGACCGTCGAGGGCAGCGGCGCCACCCTGGCAGCGCTCATCGACGACCTCGACGCCCAGCACTCGGGCCTGAAGAACCGCCTCGTCACCGAGGAGGGCAAGCTGCACCGCTTCGTCAACGTCTACGTCAACGACGAGGACGTGCGCTTCACCGGCGCCTTGGACACCCAGGTCAAGGACGGCGACTCGGTGACCATCCTCCCGGCGGTCGCGGGCGGCTGCTGACGCACCACACCACCCTCCCCGCCACCCCTCCCGGAAGAGCTCCCATGGCCCGCTTCGCCTCGCTCGTCGACTCGCTCGGCGGCACCCCGCTCGTCGGGCTGCCCAGCCTCTCGCCGACCTCCGACGTCCGGCTGTGGGCCAAGCTCGAGGACCACAACCCCACCGGCTCCATCAAGGACCGCGCGGCGATCAAGATGATCGAGGCGGCCGAGAAGGAGGGGCGGCTGCAGCCCGGCTCGACCATCCTCGAGCCGACGAGCGGCAACACCGGCATCTCCCTGGCCATGGTCGCCCGGCAGCGCGGCTACCGGCTGATCTGCGTGATGCCGGAGAACACCTCGATCGAGCGCCGGCAGCTGCTGGAGATGTACGGCGCGCAGATCATCTCGTCGCCGGCCGCCGGCGGCTCGAACCAGGCCGTCGCCATGGCCAAGGAGCTCGCCGCCGAGCACGACGACTGGGTGATGCTCTACCAGTACGGCAACCCGGCCAACGCCCAGGCGCACTACGAGGGCACGGCCCCGGAGATCCTCGCCGACCTGCCGTCGATCACCCACTTCGTCGCAGGGCTGGGGACGACGGGCACGCTGATGGGCTGCTCCCGCTACTTCAGGGAGCACAAGCCGGGCATCCAGGTGATCGCGGCCGAGCCCCGGTACGGCGAGCTCGTCTACGGGCTGCGCAACATCGACGAGGGGTTCATCCCCGAGCTCTACGACGCCTCGCTGCTGGACTCCCGGTTCTCCGTGGGCCCGGACGACGCGATCCACCGCACCCGCCAGCTGGTGGAGCGCGAGGGCATCTTCGCCGGCATCTCGACCGGCGCGATCCTGCACGCCGCGCTGGGCATCGCCGACAAGGAGGTGGCGGCCGGGCGTCGGGCCGACATCGTCTTCATCGTCTGCGACGGCGGCTGGAAGTACCTCTCCACCGGCGCCTACGCCGGCACGCTGGAGGAGGCGTCCGCCGCGCTGGAGGGCCAGCTCTGGGCATGATCCTGTCGGTGTGACCTGACAGGGTGCGGGAGTGCTGATCAAGGCCTGCCCCAACGGTCCCCGCCGCCCGGGTGACCACCCGGCCCTGCCGTGCACTCCCGAGGAGGTCGCCCGGGAGGCCGCGGCGGTCGCCGCCGCCGGCGCCGGAGCGCTGCACCTCCATCCCAAGGACGCCGCCGGAGCCGACTCCCTGCAGGCCGCCGACGTGGCGGCGGTGGTCTCCGCGGTCCGGGCGGCCGTGCCCGGCGTGCCGGTCGGCGTGACCACCGGCGCCTGGGCGCTGCCCGACGCGGCCCAGCGGGTCGCCGCCGTCGGTGCCTGGACCGTCCTGCCGGACTTCGCCTCGGTGAACTGGCACGAGGACGGCGCCGACGACGTCGCCGCTGCGCTGCTCGACCGCGGCGTCCAGGTGGAGGCGGGCCTGTGGCACCTGGCGGGGGTGGCCGCCTGGCAGGCGTCGCCGCACCGCGACCGGTGCCTGCGCGTGCTGCTGGAGCTGCCCGACGGCCTGGACCAGGCCGGCACGGAGGCGGAGGCCGAGCGGCTGCTGGCCGCCGTCGGCGACGGGCCGCCGGTGCTCCTGCACGGCGAGGGCACCAGCTGCTGGCCCGCCCTCGCGCTGGCCATCCGCCGCGGGCTGGACACCCGCATCGGGCTGGAGGACGTCCTGCACCTGCCCGACGGGTCGCCGGCCCCGGACAACGCCGCGTTGGTCCGGGCCGCCACCGCCGTCCTCGCCGCCGTGCGGGCAGCGGACGGGACGGACGGCTAGCCTGACCGGCGACATGGGGACGACGCAGCCGGGTGCGGACGCACCGATCGGCATCTTCGACTCGGGCGTCGGTGGGCTCACCGTCGCCCGGGCGGTGCTGGACCAGTTGCCGGGCGAGGCGATCCGCTACATCGGGGACACCGCCAACGGCCCCTACGGGCCGCTGCCGATCGCCGAGGTCCGCCGCCACTCCCTGGCCGTGATGGACGGCCTGGTGGCCGACGGCGTCAAGATGCTGGTCGTGGCCTGCAACTCGGCCAGCGCCGCCTCGTTGCGCGACGCCCGGGAGCGGTACGACGTCCCCGTCGTCGAGGTCGTGCTCCCCGCCGTGCGCCGGGCCACCGCCGCCACCCGCAGCGGGCGGATCGGCGTCATCGGCACGCAGGCCACCATCACCAGCGGCGCGTACGAGGACGCCTTCGCCGCGGTGCCCGGGCTCAGCGTCACCAGCGCCGCCTGCCCGAGCTTCGTCGACTTCGTCGAGCGCGGGGTCACCAGCGGCCGGCAGCTGCTGGGGCTGGCGCAGTCGTACCTCGACCCGCTGCTGGCCGCCGGTGTCGACACCGTCGTCCTCGGGTGCACGCACTACCCGCTGCTGACCGGCGTCCTCTCGCTGGTGCTCGGGGACGACGTCACCCTGGTGTCCAGCGCGGAAGAGACCGCCAAGGACGTCTACCGGGTGCTGACGAGCAGCGGGATGCTGCGCGAGGACGCGGCGCCGCCGCAGCACGCCTTCCTCGCCACCGGCGATCCGGAGCCCTTTGCGCGGCTGGGCCGCCGCTTCCTCGGTCCCGAGATCGGCTCGGTGCTGCGCGCCGGCGCGGTGGGGGCGGCATGAAGCTGACCGTGGTGGGCTGCTCGGGCAGCGGCCCCGGCCCGGGGTCGCCGGCGTCGAGCTACCTGGTCGAGCACGAGGGGTTCCGGCTGGTGCTGGACCTGGGCAACGGCGCGTTCGGGGCGTTGCAGGGGCTCATCGACCCGGGCTCGGTCGACGCCGTCTTCCTCTCCCACCTGCACGCCGACCACTGCCTGGACGTCGCGCCGTTCGTGGTGTGGCACCGGTACTCCAAGCGCTCGCCGGGCCGGCTGGTCCCCCTGTACGCGCCGGTGGGTGCCGAGCGACGGCTGGCGATGGCCTACGACATGGACGGCGACGGGCTCACCGACGTCTTCGACTTCGTGCCCGTGGGCCCCGGCGCCCTGACGATCGGCCCGTTCGAGGTCGAGCTGGCCCGCACCGCGCACCCCGTCGAGACGTACGCCATCCGGCTGACCGCCGGCGGGCGGTCCCTGGTCTACACGGGGGACACGGGCGCGAGCGACCGCGTCGTCGAGCTGGCCCGCGGCGCCGACGTGCTGCTCGCCGAGGCGGCCCACCCGGACGACGACCCGGACCAGCCGCCGGGGCTGCACCTCACCGGCCGCCAGGCGGCCGAGCACGCGGCGGCCGCGGGGGTGGGCCGGCTCCTGCTCACCCACATCCCCGCGTGGGTCGACCGCATCGGCCAGCTGTTCGCCGCCAGCTCGGTGTTCTCCGAGACCGAGCTCGTACAGCCCTCCGGCGTCTACGAGATCTGACGAAGGACCCTCCTGCCCCCGCCACTCGCACGTTCGCGGCGGGCCCCTGCAGGCGGGCCGGTTGCTCGACGGGGGCGGACGCGGAACGGTGACGCTCATGGATGAGCTGGACGGCGTCTCCCTGAGCAGCCTGGACGCGCCGCTGGGCGACGGGCTGGGCGTGACCAAGGGCGACCTGGTCACCTACCTCTCGGCCGTGGCCGACCGCATGCTGCCGGGGTTGGCCGGGCGCCCGCTCTCGGTCATGCGCGTCCGGCCCGGGCAGGCGCCGTTCATGCAGCGCAACGTGAGCAAGGGCGCGCCGCAGTGGGTGCGCACCGTGCCGGTCTGGGCAGCCGGCGCCCACCGCGAGGTGCACCAGGTGCTCTGCGACGACCGGCGCACGCTGATCTGGCTGGCCAACCAGCGCGCCGTCGAGTTCCACGTCCCGTTCCTGCGCGTGGGCGAGCCCGAGCCCACCGGCCTGGTGCTCGACCTCGACCCGCCGGAGGGGGCGGACTTCAGGGCGGTCGTGGCGGTGGCCGGGTTGGTGCGGCGTGCGCTGGAGGACGCGGGCCTCACCGGTGCGGTGAAGACCAGCGGGTCGAAGGGCGTGCATGTCGTCGTCCCGCTGACCGGTTCGTCCTTCGAGGACGTCGCCGCCGCCACCCGGGCATTGGCCGCTCGGACCGCCGCGCTGGACCCGGAGGTGGCGACGACGGCCTACCTCAAGGAGGACCGGGAGGGGAAGGTCTTCGTCGACTCCACGCGGTCGGGGCAGGGCACGGTGGTCGCCGCCTACAGCCCGCGCGTCCGGCCGGGGCTGCCGGTGTCCTTCCCCGTGCCGTGGGACCGGCTCGGGGAGGTGCGGCCCGCGGACTTCACCGTCACGACGGCGCCGGGGCTGCTGGGCGACACCGATCCGTGGTCCGGGTCGCTGCCCGACCCGCAGGCGCTGCCCACCGATCTGGTTGCGCAGGGGCACACGATCCCGGTCGCCCGGGTGCAGGCGATGCACGAGGGCAAGCGCCGCAAGCGCGCGGCCGAGGCGGCAGGCGACGCGTGAGCGGCTACGAGTGGACCGAGCAGATCGACGCCCTCACCGTCACCCTGCTCCGGGGTGCGGACCTGCAGCAGGTCGGGGACGTGCTGGAGTTCGACTGGGAGAGCGAGCGGCTGGTGACGTTCGACCAGGCCTTCGACGACCTGGACGGCGACGGTTGGGACTGGCCGGTCCAGGTCGAGGAGCTCGAGGGCTGGCTCGTCGTCGCGGAACCCAACGGCTGGTTCCTGTCCGATGAGCAGAAGCTCGCCGCGCTGTCGCGCGAGGGGGTCGCCGTGTCGGTGTTCTTCAACGTCAACGCGAAGTTCCGGTTCATCGTGGCGCGGCAGGGCGTCGTCGTCCGGTCGTTCGACCCGGTCGTCCCCACCTACGAACCCGCCGGGGATCCGCTGCCCGAGGAGGGCGGACTGGGCTTCGGCGTCGACGAGGACACGACGGCGAACTCCTTCGTCCTCCTCGAGCGGCTGACCGGCGTCCGCCTCGACGAGAGCTGGCTGACCGAGCAGCCGCGCCGCACGTGGTCGGCCCCGCACCCCCTGCCGCCAGGTGTCGAGCGGCGGCCGGAGGAGGAGCAGCGGAGCCGCGGCGGTGTCCTCCGGAGGGTGTTCCGGCGGTTCCGGTGACGGGCGGCGGCCTGCGGCACCAGCAGCTCCCGGAGCCGCCGGGTGGCCGGTGACCGGCGGGTTCTGAAACAGTTGGCGGAAGTGTTGCGCGGCCGCGATCCGTGACGTTACGTTGACGCGGCGTCGACGGTGATGTGCATCACATACCGGGCCCGGTGCGTCGGCGCATCCCTCCCTCGGTCGCCGCTGCCCGTCGGTCGCGGCACTCCCCGGAAAGGTCCACCGTGCCCACTCCACGCCTGCTGGCGCGCGCCCTCGCGGCTCTCGCCCTCGCACTGGCGACGGTCGTCGCCCTGTCGATCCCTGCCTCCGCCGACCCGTCCTGGTGGCGGGGCCCCGCACCGACCCAGGCCAGCATCTCCGCCGAGCGCGGCCCGTTCGCCGTCTCCTCGACGGCGGTCTCCAACCTGTCCACGCCCGGCTTCGGGTCGGCGACCATCTACTACCCGACGACCACGACGGCGGGCACGTTCGGCGGGGTGGCGATCTCGCCCGGCTACACCGCGTCGGAGTCGACCATCGCCTGGCTGGGCCCGCGGATCGCCTCCCAGGGCTTCGTCGTCATCACCTTCAACACCAACTCGCGCTACGACCAGCCGGCCTCCCGCGGTGACCAGCTGCTGGCCGCGCTGGACTACCTCACCGGCTCCAGCGCGGTCCGCTCCCGGGTGGACGCGAGCCGGCTGGCGGTGATGGGTCACTCCATGGGCGGCGGTGGCGCGCTCGAGGCGGCCAAGGACCGGCCCTCACTGCAGGCGGCCATCCCGCTGACCGGCTGGAACACCGACAAGACCTGGCCGGAGGTCCGCACGCCCACCCTCGTGATCGGTGCGGAGAACGACAGCGTGGCTTCCGTCAGCAGCCACTCCATCCCGTTCTACAACAGCCTGACCAACGCGCCGGAGCGGGCCTACCTCGAGCTGAACAACGCGAGCCACTTCGCGCCGAACAGCCCGAACACCGACATCGCGTCGAGCTCCATCGCGTGGCTGAAGCGCTTCGTGGACGACGACACCCGGTACACCCCGTTCCTCTGCCCGGGCCCGTCGGTCTCGAGCTTCGGGTCGGTCTCGGACTACCGGGCCACCTGCCCCATGTGAGCCGGTCGGACTGAGGGGGCGGGCTCCGAGCGCTTCGGAGCCCGCCCCCGCTGTCCTACGCTGCGAGCGTGACGGGGCCTCGCGAGGAGATCGTGCGCACGGCAGCGGGGATGCTCCTGCAGGGCCGGCGGCTGGACACCGGAACGCTGGCCGCCGAGCTGGGGATCTCCCGGGCGACGCTGTTCCGCCGGGCGGGCAACCGGGACGCGATCCTCGGCGACGCCCTGGCCCACCTCGGTGCCCGCACCCTGGCCAGGATCCAGCGCGAGCACGACGAACGGCCGGCGGGTGCGGAGCCGCGCGGTCGGCTGCGCTGCCTGTCGGTGAGCGAGGAGTTCCGCTTCGCCCTCGGGACCGCTCCGGCGCTGCAGCGGCTGCTCGACGAGGAGCCCGCGATGGCCATCCGGGTGCTCACCGATCCGGAGGGACTGGTGCACCCGCGGATGGTGGAGGCCTATGCCTCGCTGTTCCAGCGGGACGTCGACGAGCACGCGTTCGCGCCGCTGATGCCCGTCCCGCTGCTGGCCCTCGCCGTCGTCCGGCTCGGGGAGTCGTTCCTCTACTCCGACGTGCTGGCCGCCCGGACACCCGACCTCAAGACGGCCACCACGGTCATGGACGCACTCGTCACCAGCGTCCTCCGGTTCGACCAGCGCTGACGTCGGGGTGCGGCTCAGTCGAGGCCGAGGTCGCGGCGCAGCTTCGCGACGTGCCCGGTGGCCTTGACGTTGTAGGCGGCCTTCTCTACCCGGCCCTCGGCGTCGATGACGAACGTGGAGCGGATGACCCCGACGACCTGCTTGCCGTAGAGCTTCTTCGGCCCGTACGCGCCGTAGGAGGAGAGCACCTCCTTGTCCGGGTCGGAGACCAGGGTGATGCGGATGTCCTCCTTCTCCTTGAAGCGCTGCAGCTTCTCGACGGGATCGGGGGACACGCCGATGATGTCCAGCCCCGCCTCGGCGAGGTCACCGGCGGCGGCGGTGAAGTCGACGGCCTGCGTGGTGCAGCCCGGGGTCAGTGCCGCCGGGTAGCAGTACACGATCACCCGCCGGCCGCGGTAGGACGACAGCGACACCGGGGTGCCGTCGGCGTCGGGCAGCGTGAACTCCGGCGCGGGCTCGCCGGGGGTGAGGCGGACGGGTGCCGTGTCGGTGCTGCTGTCGGTCATGCCCGCATCCTGCCTCCTCCCGGGGACGCGGACGCAGCCGGTCGGTGCCCCTGGTGCCGTCAGCCGGCCAGGAAGGAGAAGCGCACGTGCCGCTGGTGGTTGTCGGTGTTGGTGTCGACCAGGCAGATCCGCTGCCAGGTGCCCAGCTGCATGCGGCCTTCCAGCACGGGCACGGTGGCGTGCGGCGGCACGAAGGCCGGCAGCACGTGGTCGCGGCCGTGCCCGGGGCTGCCGTGCCGGTGCCGCCAGCGGTCGTCGCGGGGGAGCAGCACGTCGAGCTGGGCGAGCAGGTCGTCGTCGCTGCCCGCACCGGTCTCGACCAGCGCGATGCCGGCGGTGGCGTGTGGCACGAAGACGTGCAGCAGCCCGTCGCCCTCGGTGCTGACGAACTCGGCGCACTCGTCGGTCAGGTCGACGACGACGGGGACGCCGCCGGTGCGGACGGCACGCAGCTCCGATCTCATGACGGCGATCCTGGCCGACCCACGGGCCCGGCGCCGCGCGACGGCCGCGCACTAGTGTCGGTTCCCGTGAGCCAGCCTCCCTCCACCCCGCGCGCCGACGGCCGTACCGCCGACCAGCTCCGCCCCGTGACCATCACCCGCAACTGGCTCGACCACGCCGAGGGCTCGGTGCTGGTGGAGTTCGGCCGCACCCGGGTGCTGTGCGCGGCGAGCGTGACCGAGGGCGTGCCGCGCTGGCGCAAGGGCTCGGGCCTCGGGTGGGTCACCGCCGAGTACTCGATGCTGCCGCGCGCCACCCACACCCGCAGCGACCGCGAGTCGGTCAGGGGCAAGATCGGCGGCCGCACCCACGAGATCAGCCGGCTCATCGGCCGCTCGCTGCGCGCCTCGATCGACCTCGGCGCCCTCGGGGAGAACAGCATCGCCATCGACTGCGACGTGCTCCAGGCCGACGGGGGCACGCGGACCGCGGCGATCACCGGCGCCTACGTGGCCCTGGCCGACGCCGTCTCGTGGCTCGGTGACCGCAAGAAGCTGGCCAAGAAGGAGCCGCTGGTCCAGTCGGTCGCCGCCGTCAGCGTCGGTGTCATCGACGGCGAGCCGCGGCTGGACCTGGCCTACGAGGAGGACGTCCGCGCCGGCACCGACATGAACGTGGTGTGCACCGGCGACGGCGGGTTCGTCGAGGTGCAGGGCACCGCGGAGGGGGCGGTGTTCGACCGGCCGACCCTCGACGCGCTGCTCGACCTCGCCGTGGCCGGCTGCGCCGAGCTGACCCGCCTGCAGGCCGCCGCGCTCGCACGATGAGCGCCCGGCTGCTGCTGGCCACCCGCAACGCGGGCAAGCTCACCGAGCTGCGCCGGCTGCTGGCCAGCGCCGTCCCCGGTGTGGAGGTCGTGGGGCTCTCGGACGTCGAGGAGTACCCGGAGGCGCCCGAGACCGGCGCGACCTTCACCGAGAACGCGCTGCTCAAGGCGCGCGAGGCGGTGCGGTACACCGGCCTGCCGGCCGTCGCGGACGACTCGGGGCTCACCGTCGACGCGCTCAACGGCATGCCGGGCATCCTCTCGGCCCGCTGGTCGGGCCGGCACGGGGACGACGCGGCGAACACCGCCCTGCTCCTGGGGCAGCTCTCCGACGTGCCCGACGGACGGCGGGGCGCGGCGTTCGTGTGCGCGGCGGCCCTGGTGCTGCCCGGCGGCACCGAGCGGGTGATCGAGAGGGAGTGGCGGGGCACCGTGATCCGCGAGGAGCGGGGGGACAACGGGTTCGGCTACGACCCGGTCTTCGTGCCCGAGGGCCTCGAGGTCACCTCGGCGCAGCTGTCGCCGGGGGAGAAGGACGCGCGCAGCCACCGCGGGCAGGCGTTCGCCGCCCTGGTGCCGGTCATCGCCGAGCTGCTCGGCGCGCCCTGAGGGTCAGCGGCCGAGGCTGAACCAGTCCACCGCGGCCAGTTCGGCGCGCAGGGACTCGTAGATCGGCAGGTCGTCGCCCGGCTCCGCGTGCCGGCCGGGGCGGTCGACGTCGGCCAGGGAGGCGATCGTCTCGACGACGTCTTCCGGGGCGCGGTGGCGTCCGGCGATGGTGGCGGCGTTGCTCATACCCGGTCGTTCGGCGTGCCCGGCGCCGCGCCGGAGCGGGCGCCGCGCCGTCCTCACCCCGACGGGTGAGCCCGGTCCGAGGGGCAGGGGAGCGGCGCGCCCGGCACAGTGGGGGCATGCGGGTGTTCGTGGACGGGGGCCGCCGGCTGCACTTCGACGACGGCGCACCGGTGACCGCGGCCTCGGCCATCGCGCCGCTGGGCGACGGGTGGCTGATCGCGCAGGACGACGCCACGCTCGCCGCCTGGCGCCGGTCCGGCTCGGTGACGCCGGTGCGGCTGCTGCCTCCGGTCGACGGGCTGGACCGGTTCTCCGAGGCCGCCGGCACCAAGCGCCTCAAGCCCGACCTCGAGGTGGCGTGCCCGGCCGTGGTGGACGGCGAGCCGGCGGTGCTGCTGCTGGGCTCCGGGTCCTCGCCGCGCCGCATGCGCGGCGTCCTGGTGCGCCTGGTGGACGGCGAGCCGGTGGCCACCGCTGCCAACCTGGCACCCCTCTACGAGCACGCCGCCGCGCTGCTGGACGTCCCCGTGGACCAGCTCAACCTCGAGGGGGCGGCCCGCCACGAGGACCGCGTGCGCTGGTTCCAGCGGGGCAACCTGCACGCCGGCATCGCCTCGGCCAGCGTGGAGCTGTCGCTCGAGGCGCTGGTCGCGGCGGTGCTCGGCCGGGCCGCCGCGGCGGAGGTGCGAGTCGGCCGTCCGCTGCGCTACGACCTCGGCGAGATCGAGGGAGTCGGCCTGGCGGTGACCGACGCCGTCGCGCTGCCGGACGGCCGCATGCTGCTCAGCGCCGCCGCGGAGGACACCCCCAACGCCGTCGACGACGGCCCGGTCGTCGCCATCGCGCTCGCGCTGGTCGACGACGGGACCGTCGTCGCCGTCGAGCCGCTGCCCGAGATCGACGGCCACGTGCACAAGGTGGAGGGGCTGGCGCTGCGTGCGGTCGAGGGCGGCACGGTGCACCTGCTGGCAGTGGTGGACGACGACGACCCGGAGACCCCGTCGGCCGAGCTGGACCTCCGCGTCGAGCTCTGACCCCGGGGCTCAGCGCGCGGTGCCGATCGGAGTCCGGGCGGTTCCGTCGCCCCGTCGCGCCGCTGCTCGGTCGGCGAGAGCGAGGGTCGCCCCGGCGATCCCGGTGGCGACCACCACCCCGAGCGTGTTCATCGCCCAGTCGTTGGTGTCGCAGGCGCGACCGATCGCCGGCACCAGGGCCTGCACGGCCTCGATCGCGGCGGACGCCCCGGAGCCGGCTCCGAGCACCGCCCACGGGCGGCGGGTGGCCAGCGTCGCGAAGACGACGACGGGCATCAGCAGTGCGACGTTGGCCAGGAGCTCCACGCTGCCCGGGCCGGGCCAGGCGAACTGCACGGTGCAGCCGCGGATCGAGGCGCCGCGTCCCGTCGGTGGCATCGTCAGGACCAGGACGCCGACGGCGGCGACGACGGCGAGTGCGGGGATCACCGGGGAGCCCGGGCGGGCGACCCGCAGTACGGCGTGGCCGACGAGGGCGCAGACCAGCGCGGCGAGTCCCAGTGCCCCCGGGACGAGCGCCGAGTGGTCCAGCAGGAAGTCGGTGATCATCGCCCGTCGACCCTAGGTGGACGCCGGCGAGCCCCCGGGGCAATGAGTTCGCGCCCGGGCGCCGGTCTACCCCGCGACCGCCACGGAACCGACCTGCAGGAGCTCGCCATGGGCCTCATCCACATCGAGATGTTCGCGACCCTCGACCTCGTCGGGCAGGCGCCCGGCGGCCCCGAGGAGGACCCGGAGGGCGGCTTCCCGTTCGGTGGCTGGCAGGCGCCCCTGATGGACGAGGTCTCCGGGGCGCAGATCGGTGAGGCGTACGAGGGCACCGACGCGCTGCTGCTCGGCCGGCGGACCTACGACATCTTCGCCGCCCACTGGCCGCACCAGGGGGGCGGCCAGGACGACGGCATCGCCCAGCTGTTCAACTCGATCCCCAAGTACGTCGCCTCGCGTGGGACGCCCGACCTCTCCTGGGCGGGATCCACCCAGCTCGGCCCGGACCTGCCTGCCGCGGTGCGCGAGATCCGCGAGCGGCACGAGGACATCAAGGTCGTCGGGAGCCTGGACCTGGTGCAGACCCTGCTGCGCGAGAAGCTGTTCGACCGGCTCGACCTGTGGCTGCACCCGGTCGTGCTGGGCGTCGGCAAGAAGGTCTTCGCCGGCGGCGAGGTGCCGACCAACCTCACGCTGCTCGAACCGCCCGCGGCCGGCGGGAAGGGCACGGTCTACCTGCGCTACGGGCTGGCCGAGGGCACGCCGGGCACCGGGGACATGAGCCAACCGGACCGGGGCGTGGACGGCGGCGCGTGATCTCGGACGACGGTCAGGCGACCGCGCTGCCCTCGTACATGTACCCCGCCGGCTTGGGTGCGCCCTTCTCGTAGAAGGTCGACATCCGCGTGACCGTGAGCGGCGACGCGTCCAGCAGCGACGCGACGTCGTTGTCGAGCACGCAGCCGGCGATCGCCCGGTTGATCCGGTTGCCGCGTCGCTGCCACGTCACCGTCCTGGGGTCGGGCGCCAGTCCGTGCTCCACGAAGTGCAGCGTGCCGCCGGGCCTCAGCACTCGGGCGATCTCGGCCAGCGCCCTGCCGGGGTCCGGGATCCCGCACAGGACCCAGGTGCACAGCGCTGCGTCGAACCGGTCGTCGGGGAAGGGCAGCGACTGCGCGTCGTCCCCGGCGATGACGACCGGGATCGCGGACGCCGCCCGGCGCTCGGCCCCGAGCCGGATGGCGGTCGCCGACGGCTCGACGGCCCACACGCCGGCGACCGCCGGCGGCAGGTGCGGCTGGTTCAGCGCGGACCCGATGCCGATCTCCAGGACGTCGCCCGACAGCCCGGCGCAGACCCGGCCGCGGACCTCACCGGTGAGCTTCTCCTTCAGCGCGAAGGTGTGCAGGCGCGGCCGGAGGTGCTCGCTGTAGGCGCCCATGCGGGCAGGCTGCACCCAGCCGGCGGCCGCCACAACCCTCCGCCGCGCCGTCGGAGAACAGGCGCCGGCGAGTGCGGGAGGGGGGAGTCGAACCCCCACGCCCGAAGGCACCAGATCCTAAGTCTGGCGTGGCTGCCGTTACACCACTCCCGCGTGGCACCGGAGTCTAGGAGCACCCACCGGGGTGGAGGTCGGACGGTGGAGGGGCTGACTCCGGCGACGTCTGGCAGGCTGTCGGGGTGCCTCGCGACCCCCGACAGATCCAGCTGGAGATCGACGCCGCCCGCGAGTCGCTGGCCGCCACGCTGGACCAGCTGACCTACCGGACGAGCCCGACGCGCCTGCGCGCCAAGGGTCAGGACGCCGTCGTGCGCTGGCTGCAGACGCCCGCGGGGATGGCTGCCGCCGGTGCCGTGGGCCTGCTCGTCACCTTCGTCGTCGTCCAGCGGGTCCGGCACCGCAACGACTGACCGGGTGCCCGTCCGCCGCGATCCCGTCGGACCGGGCCAGGAGTCCGTCTGGGACTACCCGCGCCCGCCGTCTGCCCTGGTGACGCCGCGGCACGTCGTGCTGGAGGTCGCCGGGCAGGTGCTGGGCGACACCCCCCGGGCGATCCGGGTCTGCGAGACCAGCCACCCGCCGACCTACTACGTGCCACGCGAGGACCTCGCCGACGGGCTGCTGGAGCGCGCGTCGGGCGGGTCGTGGTGCGAGTGGAAGGGCCAGGCGACCTACTGGGACGTCGTCGTCGGCGACCGGCGGGTGCCGGCGGCCGGCTGGTCCTACGAGCAGCCGACCCCGGGCTTCGAGCACCTCGCCGGCGCGGTCGCCTTCTACCCCGGCCGGGTGGACCGCGTCACGGTGGACGGCGAGGTCGTCCGCCCGCAGCCGGGGAACTTCTACGGCGGCTGGATCACCGACGACGTCGTCGGACCGTTCAAGGGCGCGCCCGGCACGCTCGGCTGGTGAGCCGGGGCCGGGCGCCGGCCCGGACCTAGAGCTTCGCGCCGTTCGCCCGCAACAGCGGGAGCGCCACCTGGTCGACCACGGCGTCCGCGAATGCCTCGTCGACCGGCTGCCCGTTGACCAGCCAGCGCTGCACGAGCGGGGCGCCGATCGCCTCGGCGATCAGGGACCCGGACAAACCGGGGTCGATCTCTCCGCGCTGCTCGCCGCGTTCCCAGACCTGGTCGAACGCGCTCCGCCACACTGCCATCGGACCCTCGCGGAACGCCTGGGCCAACGCCGGCTGGTGCTGCATGGAGGACAGCAGGGCCTGCGTCGCCGCCCCGGCCGGGCTGTTGACCATGCCCACCATCGCGCCGAGGAGTGCGCGCAGATCGCCCTGGATGGAGCCGGTGTCGCGGAGCTCGGCCTGCACGGAGTTCAGCTCAGCGACGGTGTCGACGACCAGCTCCTCCTTGGTGCGCCACCGGCGGTAGATCGTCGCCTTGCCCACCCCGGCTTCGCTGGCCACGGCGTCCATGGTCAGCGCGCCGTAGCCGACCTCGCCGAGCAGCCGCAGGATCGCGGCACGGATGACGCCGTCCCGGCTGGGGTCGCGCGGCCGGCCCCCGCGACTCGGGCGGACGTCGGGATCGGAGAGAACGGGCATGTCTCGACCTTAAGGGACTCAAGTCTCGTAACTCGACAAGATCGCCTGTGAGTCCGCCGGCGGTCACCCGGTCGGGCTCGGCGGACGCGCCGCGCGCGCCTCGTGCGGTATGGCCCGGTGTGGTTCATCCTGCTGGCGTGGGAACGATCTGCGGGATCGGGTGCAGCTGCCGCGAGCACTGGGACGTGCCGGGCGCGGCGACCCGCGTGCTGCTCGCCACCTCCATCGGTCACGTCCTCCCGACGGTCGCGCGCACCGCGGCTGCCCTGGACCTCGACGTGAGCAGCTCGCCGCACCTGGTCGACGTGCTCGACCCCCGGGGCGGCCGAGGGATCGACCGGCTCTTCCAGCGGCTCGCCCGGGAGCTGACGGCCGCCGAGCTCGAGGCGGTGCGCGTGGCCACCGATCCGCCGACGGACGGCACCGCGCGGACCGCCCGCCTGCTGACCGCACCCAGCCTCGCCGTCGAGCTGGCCCGGCGCGGCGTGACCGTCGAGGTCGGCGTCCTGGCCGAGGCCGAGTTCTGGTCGGCCTACCAGCCGATCGTCCGCCTGTCGGACCGCTCCGTCGTCGCTCACGAGGCCCTGCTGCGCGGCCTCGTCGACGGCCGCGAGGTGGGTGGCGGCGACCTGTTCTTCGTGGCCGAGTCCGCCGGCTGGCTGGCGCGGCTGGACCGCATCGGCCGGGAGTCGGCGATCGAGGGCGCGCTGTCCTGGATCGGCGACCACGACCTGTTCATCAACTTCAACCCGACGTCGATCTACCGCGCCCAGGTGTGCCTGGCCAGCACCGAGCAGGCAGCCCACGCCTCCGGCCTGGCGCCGCACCAGTTCGTCTTCGAGGTCGTCGAGTCCCACGCCATCGCCGACCGCGGGCACCTGGTCACCGTCCTCGAGCACTACCGGTCGCTGGGCTGGCGCGTCGCCCTCGACGACGTCGGCTCGGGCTACTCGAGCCTGTCGCTGCTGGCCGCCGTCCGGCCCGAGGTGGTCAAGC
Organism: Blastococcus aurantiacus; assembly: GCF_900102425.1. GTDB lineage: Bacteria > Actinomycetota > Actinomycetes > Mycobacteriales > Geodermatophilaceae > Blastococcus > Blastococcus aurantiacus. The sequence continues at coordinate 63,038 of NZ_FNBT01000002.1, read as the reverse complement.
TGGACAAGGGGCTCGTGCAGGGCCTGCCCGACGAGGGTGCCCGCACGGTGCTCAAGGCGGTCACCGACCTGGCACACCAGCTCGGCGCCGTCGTCGTCGCCGAGGGCATCGAGACCGAGCAGCTGGCCGAGGAGGTCGCCACCCTCGGTGCCGACCTGGGCCAGGGGTGGCTCTTCGGCCGGCCGGTCCGGCCCGCGCGGCCGGTCGAGCGACAGGACGGCGGCTTCCAGGCGGTCGGGGTCACCCGCTCCCGCTGAGCCGCCGTCTCAGGTCAGCGCCCAGCCGGTCAGCACCGGCCGGGAGTGCTCGTGCCCGAGGACGCCGTAGGCCGCCGCCGGCAGCGCGAACAGGGCGCCGGCCTGCGGGGGAAGCCCGAGCCACCGCGCGGTGAGCACCCGCAGCACGTGCCCGTGGGCGACGAGTGCGACGTCCCCGTCGGACAGCCGGGCCCGCGCCCGGTCGAGCACCCGGTCCACCCGCTCGGCCACCTGGTCCAGCGACTCGCCCGGGGTCTCACCGGGCACGGTGCTGTCGGCCCAGATCGACCACTCGCGCCCGAGCTCCGCGCTGATCTCCGCCGTCGTCCGGCCCTCGTAGCCGCCGTAGTCCAGCTCCACCAGGTCGGGATCGGCGCCGGTGGGGGCCAGACCCGCGAGCTCGGCGGTGCGGCCGGCCCGCTGCAGGGGGCTGACCCACACCTCGGCGAACCCCCGAGAGCCGAGCTTCGGGCGCAGGGCCCGCGCCTGCTCCTCGCCCTCGGGCAGCAGCGCGAGGTCGGTCAGGCCGGTGTGCCGCCCGCCCTTGCTCCATTCCGTCTGCCCGTGCCGCAGCACCACGATCTCCCCGACCCGGCCACCCTCGACTGCGCCCACGCCGACCATGGTCCACGGTGCCGGGAACACCTGCCCGCCCGCGCGTGCTGGCCGGTGGCATGACCACTGCAGAACTCAGCGACACCTTCACCATCGGCGGGGACCTCCCCGTGCACAGGCTCGGCTACGGCGCCATGCAGCTCCCCGGCCCCGGCGTCTGGGGTGAGCCGGCCGACCGCGCCGCCGCCGTCCGCGTCGTGCAGGCCGCCGTCGAGCAGGGCGTCGACTTCATCGACACCGCCGACTCCTACGGCCCCGAAATCAGTGAGCAGATCATCGCCGAGGCGCTGCACCCCTACGCCGACGGCCTGGTCATCGCCACCAAGGCCGGCCTGACCCGCCAGGGCCCCGGCATCTGGACGCCGGTCGGGCGCCCTGCCTACCTCAAGCAGCAGGTCGAGCTCTCGCTGCGGCACCTGAAGGTCGACCGGATCGACCTCATCCAGCTCCACCGCATCGACCCGGAGGTGCCCCTGGCCGACCAGCTCGGTGCCTTCGCCGAGCTCAAGGCCGATGGCAAGGTCCGGCACATCGGCGTCTCGGAGGTGTCGGTCGAGGAGCTGAAGGCCGCCCGCGAGGTGACCGAGATCGTGAGCGTGCAGAACCTGTACAACCTCACGACGCGCCAGAGCCAGGACGTGCTCGACTACGCCACGGCCGAGGGCATCGCCTTCATCCCGTGGTTCCCGATCGCCACCGGCAACCTGGCCGCGCCGGACAGCCCGGTCGCCGACATCGCCCGCGAGCTGGACGCCACGCCGTCCCAGGTGGCGCTGGCCTGGCTGCTGCAGAAGTCGCCGGTGATCCTCCCGATCCCGGGCACGAAGTCGGTCGACCACCTGACCGAGAACCTGGGGGCCGCCGGCGTGCGCCTCTCCTCCGAGGACATGGCCCGCCTCGACGCCCTCGCCTGAGCGCAGGTGCCGCGCCGGTCGCTGACCGGCGCGGCACAATGCGTCCCATGGATGCCGAGGACTTCCGTCAGATCAAGCACGCCGTCCGTCAGCTCGTGCGCGAGGAGGTCGTGCCCCTCGAGGAGCGGATCGAGGACGAGGACCGCATCCCCGACGAGCTGCGGGCGCAGATCGCCGAGATGGGCCTCTTCGGCTACGCGCTGCCCGAGGAGTACGGCGGCCTCGGCGTCACCATGAGCGAGGACGTCGAGCTGGCGATCGAGTTCGGCTACACCACGCCGGCGTTCCGCTCGTTGTTCGGCACCAACAACGGCATCTCCGGCCAGGTGATCGCCCGCTTCGGTGACGAGACGCAGAAGAAGAAGTACCTGCCCGGGCTCTCGGCCGGCGAGCTCATCGGCTCCTTCGCCCTCACCGAGGCCGAGGCGGGCTCGGACCCCTCCGCCCTGCGCACCTCGGCCCGCCGCGACGGCGACTCGTGGGTCATCAACGGCAGCAAGCGCTACATCACCAACGCGCCGCTGGCCGACCTCTTCGTCGTCTTCGCCCGGACCAACCCGGAGGAGAAGGGCGGGCGGGGCATCTCCAGCTTCGTCGTCGAGACGTCGACGCCGGGGGTGACCGTGGGCCCCAAGGACAAGAAAATGGGGCAGTCCGGCGCCTGGACGGCCGAGGTGTTCTTCGACGACGTGCGGGTGCCCGCCGAGGCCCTGGTCGGCGAGGAGGGGCGCGGCTACGCCAAGGCGCTCACCGTGCTCTCCCGCGGCCGGCTGCACATCGCCGCGCTGTGCGTCGGCATGGCGCAGCGGGTGCTCGACGAGTCCGTCGCCTACGCCGCCACGGCCAAGCAGGGCGGTGCGCCGATCGGCCGGTTCCAGCTGGTGCAGGCCATGCTGGCCGACATGCACGCCGAGCTGCTGGCCGCCCGAAGCATGGTCCGCGACGTCGCCGCCCGCTACGACACCGGCGAGGACACCTCGGTCGGTCCCTCCTCGGCGAAGCTCTTCTGCACCGAGATGGTCGGCCGGGCCGTCGACAAGGCCGTCCAGGTGCACGGCGGGCTGGGCTACCTGCGGACGACGCCGGTCGAGCGCTTCTACCGCGACGCCCGGCTCTACCGGCTCTACGAGGGCACCAGCGAGGTGCAGCGGGTGATCATCGGCGGCGCGCTCCTGCGCGAGGCCGGCATGCCCCGTGGCTAGGGAGCTGACCCCGGAGCAGCGGGGGGTCCGCCGGGACGCCGTCGCGGAGCTCGGGCAGGCGCTGCGCGACCTGGTCGACGCCGCCGTCCGCACCGAGGTGCCGCCGGACCGGCTCGCCGAGGCCACCCGCGCGGCCCGGGACCTGACCGGCCTGCTGTCCGAGGATCTCCGCGAGGTGCACGAGATCGCGTCGGTGGACGACCCGGCGACCGGCGAGCGCTGGTACAGCCCGGTCTACGGTCCCGGCAGCCCGGTGGCTCCGCCGATGGTCGTCCAGGACCGGCCGGAGGAGCGCCGCTGCGTCGGCCGGGTGACGGTCGGCAAGCAGCACGAGGGCCCACCCGGCCTGGTGCACGGCGGCGTCGTCGCCACCCTGCTCGACCACGTGCTCGCCCGGTCCGCGCGGGCAGCGGGCCACGGCGGGCTCACCGCCTCGCTGACCGTCTCCTACCGCCGGCCGGTGCACCTGGGCGTGCCGCTCGTGGTCACCGGCGAGCTGGTCTCGGTGGAGGGCCGGCGGGCCACCGCGACCGCGCGCGTGGTGGCCGAGGACGCCCCGGAGATCACGCTCGCCGAGGGCGAGGCGACGCTGGTCGCCCTGCGCGCCGACCGCGCCTCGGAGGTCTTCGCCCGGACCGGTCGCGACGTGGGGGCCTGGACCAGCCGCGGCTGAACCGGAGTCAGTCGGCCCGCGGTCCCGGGACGTTCGCCGGGTCACCGGCCGGGTCGAGCGCCGGGCCGGAGGCCGGTCGCAGCAGCGCGCCCGGTCCGCCGGTGCCGGCACCCAGCGCGGCCACGAACTGGCGCAGCACGTCGTCGCTGCGGTGGACCGGCTGCCAGTCCAGCAGGGTGCGGGCGCGGGTGGTGTCCATGGCCGGCAGCGAGGTGCCCATGTCCAGCCAGCCCGGCTCGGTGGGCACCAGGTGGGCGGTGAAGGCCGCCTGCAGGGGCACCCGCAGGGCGATCGCGGGCACCGGGATCCGGCGGGTGCCCAATGCCTCCGCGATGCCGGCGGCGTCGAGCACCGGGTCGCTCGCGATGTTGAACGGACCCGGCACCTGCCGGTCCACGATCCGCACGAGCGCGTCGGCCACGTCGTCGGCGTGCACGAAGGACACCGCCACCTTCGGGAGCGGGAGCGGCAGCAGCCGGGCCAGCGCGCCCGGGATCTGCCGGGCGAGACCGAAGACCAGCGGGCCCAGGAAGTAGCGGCCGATCTCGCTGCCCGCCTCCGGCTGGAGCACCAGCGTGGGCCGGGCGACCGACAGCACCGTGGGCGTCCGGTGCGCCAGGACCTGGCGCACGACGCGCTCGGCCTCGCTCTTGTCCCGGCTGTACTGCGAGCTCGGGACGCCGGTGGTCGGCCAGTCCTCGGTCACCCGACGACCGACGGCGCCCGCGGCGTAGGCGCCGATCGAGGACATGTGCAGGAAGTGCTTCACGCCGGCGGCACTGGCGGCCCGGGCGACCCGCCAGGAGCCGTCGACGTTCACCTTGTGCAGCCGGTCGGGCTCGCGTCCGGGCTGCAGCGCCCAGGCGAGGTGGATCACCACGTCGGCGCCGTCCACGAACTCCGCCAGGGCCGTCTCGTCGGCCGGGTCCCCGAGGTCGGCGGAGAACCACCGGACGCCGTCGTAGGGGGCCACCTGCGGCGGCACCCGACGCGCCAGCCCGCGCACCTCCGCGACACCGCTGCCCGGCGCGGTCAGCCGGCGCAGCAGCGCCGTCCCGACGTTGCCGCTCGCGCCGGTGATCGCGACGGTGGCGCCCTTGAGGTGACCCGGGGTGAACTCAGCCATGAGCTGCCGCTACCCGGTCCGGGCGGTGCGAACCGGCGTCCCCGGATCCGGGCCGCAGGCCGAGGGAGACCACCGCCAGCAGCAGCATGCCCGCGGCGCCGGCGAGCAGCCCGGCCGGCAAGCCGGCGTCGTCGGCGAGCCGGGGGAGCATCAGGTTGCCGAGCAGCCCGCCGAGCATGAGCGCCAGAGACTTCGCCGAGAGCGTCGTCGCGCGCTGACCGGCCGTCGTCTGGTCGTGCATCAGCCGCTGGCGCAGGGGCCACGCCGCCCCGTTGAACAGGTAGAAGAGCGAGTAGGCGACCGCGGCCACGACGAGCGCGGGGGCGAGGGCGAACAGCGCCACGGCGACCGCCCCGAGCACCGAGGTGAGCGCGCTGGACCATGCCACCGAGCCCCTGGTCACCCGGCCCAGCGCGGGTGCCAGCAGCGAGCCGACCGCTGCCGCGGCGAAGGAGACCGCGGTGACGACGCCGAACACCGCCGACCCCCGCTCCGGGGACCCGGCGAGCTCGGCGACGTGCAGGGGACCGAGCAGCTCCAACGCGGTCAGCACGACGCCGACGAGGAAGGAGACGACCAGCAGCAGGCGCAGCAGCCGGTCGGTGAGCACGAGCCGGACGGTCGTCGAGATCACGAGCGGGACCTCGCGGACGCCGCTGCGCAGAGCCGCGGCGCCGGACGTCGTAGGCGGCCGCACCGGGACCACGAGCAGCAGCACCGCGACGACGTGGACGGCGCCGAAGGCGGCGGCGACCAGCAGCGGGACCGCGAGCGCCGACGCGCCACCGCGGTCGACCAGCAGCGGGAGCGCCCCGCCCAGCACCGCACCCGCGCTCAGCCCGATGGCGTCGGCGGCGGCCGCCCGCGACAGCCCGGAGGTCACGTCCGCGCCAGGCTCGGACCGGTGGACGGTGTCGACGTACCAGGCCTCGAGCGGCCCGGAGTCCAGGGCCCGGGCCACGCCCTTGAGCGACCAGGCGACGAGGAACAGCAGCATGTTGTCGGCCACGGCCATGGTCAGCAGCCCGGCCACGGTGAACAGCCCGGAGAGCACGAGGACCGGCCGGTGCCCGAGGGCGTCGGCCAGGCCGCCCGTGGGCAGCTCGAGCAGCAGGGCGACGGCGCCGTACACGGCGACGGTCACCCCGATGTCGGCCGGCGAGAGCCCGCGCGCGGTGGCCAGCAGCACCGAGACGGGGACGGCGACGCCGACGGGCAGCCACCGGAGGGCCGTGAGCCCGACGAAGCGCCGGCGCGCCCGGTCGGCGTCCAGGACGGCGGTCACAGCGGGTAGTCCCGCAGCGGGAAGAGGTCCAGCAGCACGTGCACCAGGGGCTGGTCCGGCTCCTCGTTCTCGTCCCGCCAGCGCTGGACGACGTCGTTGAGCTCGCCGATCAGCTCGCGGGCCCGGGCGGGGGAGACCCGCACGCCCCAGTCGTTGAGCGAGGCGGCCGAGCGCCACTCGTCGTCCAGCTGCTCGCGCTCGGCGGCGAACGCGGCGAGCATGCGGCGCTGGTGGGCGACGATCCGGTCGGTCAGCTCGTCGACGACCTCACGCCCGCCGGGCTCGTCGAGGAAGTCCTCGGTGTTCCAGCGGGTGCTCCGGTGCAGCGCGCGCCACCAGCGCTCGCGCCCGGTGCCCTGGTCGGGGACCTCCTCGACGAACCCGAACCCGGCCAGCTGACGCAGGTGGTAGCTCGTGGCGCCGCTGCTCTCACCCAGCCGGTCGGCGAGCCGGCTGGCGGTGGAGGGCCCGTCGCTGCGCAGGGCGGCCAGCAGGCTCATGCGCAGCGGGTGGGCGAGGGCCCGCAGGGCGCGCACGTCCTGGACGTCGATGGCGTTCCAAGGCGGCGGCGTGCCGGTCATGCCCAGCACCGTAGAACCGCAAAGGTCCCTTTGCAAAGCTTTCTTTGCTCAGGTCACGCCGGGCCGAGGGCTGCGGTTCCCGGTGCTCGCGCGGCGCCGTCCTTGAGCTCGACGAAGAGCACGTGGGTCTCCGTCTCACCGATGTTCTCGCCCGAGTGCTCCTGGGCGGGCAGCCATGCGGTGAGGCCGGCCGGCATGTCGACGTCGCGGTGGACGTCCCCGGAGTGCAGTCGCCGGCGGAACGCGCTGAGCGTGTGCATGACGCTGTCCGGGTGCGCGTGCGGGGTCGTCCGGTCGCCGGGCCGGTCGGTGTACTCCAGCACCCGCACCCGCTCGTTCTCGAACACGACGGAGTAGTGCTCGGGGTTCGTCTGCACCGGGTCGACGGTCATGCCCGGTCACTGTGCTCCGCTCGCGGACGGCGGACCAGGGGCTCCGGCCCCCGGTCAGGCCGCCACGGACGACGGCATCGGGACGTCGTCCTCGAGCGTCTGTCCCCGGCGCTCGGGCAGTCCCCAGGTGGCCAGGGCGCCGAGCACGAAGAACGCGCTGAAGGTCCCGAACACCAGTCCGGTGCCCCCTGCGTCGACCAGCGGGGGCACGCACAGCGGCGCGGCGATCGACGCCAGCCTGCCGAATCCCGCGGCTGCGCCGGCCCCCGTCGCCCGCAGCACCGTCGGGTAGACCTCCGGCGTCACCGCGTACAGCGCGCCCCACGCCCCGAGGTTGAAGAACGACAGAACCATGCCGGTGACCAGGACGGTGGTGTCGCTGTCCGCGGCGGCGAACATCCCGGCCCCGAGGGCCGACCCGGCGAGGAAGGTGGCCAGCGTGGCCCGGCGTCCCCACCGCTCGATCAGATAGGCGGCCAGGGCGTAGCCCGGCAACTGCGCCAGCGTGATCACCAGGGTGTACCCGAAGGACTTGGTCAGCGTGAAGCCGTTGGCGACCAGCAGGGACGGCAGCCAGATGAACGCGCCGTAGTACGCGAAGTTGATGCTGAACCAGACGGTCCACAGGGCGGCGGTCCGGAGCCGGGTGCCGGTCGCCCACAGTGCCCGGGGACCGGGTGCCGCGACCGGCGTGGGCAACGGCGACTCGACGGGCGCGACGCCCGCCGACTGCTCGAAGCGCCGTACCGCGGCCTCGGCCTCCTCGACCCGCCCGCGGGTCTCGAGGAAGCGCACCGACTCGGGCAGCCCCCACCGGACGACCGCGGCGTAGAGCGCGGGGAGCGCACCGAGCGCGAGCGCCCACCGCCATCCCGCGTCGCTCCCGGGCACGACCAGGAAGCCGATCAGCGCGGCCAGCGTCCAGCCGAGTGCCCAGAACGCCTCCAGCCACACGACCACCCGGCCGCGGACCCGCGCGGGGGCGAACTCGCTGACCAGGGTGGAGGCGACGGGGAGTTCGGCGCCCAGGCCCAGACCGATGAGGAAGCGGAAGACCATCAATGCGCCGACCGACCACGACAGGGCAGCGGCGCCGGTGGCCAGCCCGAACACCAGCAGGGTGAGCGCGAAGACCTGGCGTCGACCGATCCGGTCGGCGAGCAGGCCGCCCGCGGTGGCGCCCACCGCCATGCCGATGAACCCGATCGAGGCGATCCAGGACAGCTCGGAGGAGGTGACGCCCCACTGCTGCTGTGCGGCGAGGGCGGCCAGCACGAACGAGATGAGCCCGACGTCCATGGCGTCGAGGGCCCAGCCCAGCCCGGAGCCGAAGACCAGCCGGCCGTGCTCACGGGTGAAGGGCAACCGGTCGAGCCGCTCGGCCCGGGTGGTCGGGGACGTCGTCGCCGTCATGCGATCAGTCTGCCGAGCACGGCTCCCGTCGGCTCGCAGTGGTCAGGAGGCCGCGGTGCGCACGTGCGCGGTCACCAGCTCGGCGACGCGGTCGGCAGCCAGCTCGGGGATCCAGTGCGGCACACCCTCGAGCACCTCCAGCCGGTAGGGCGCCTCGACGAAGCGCTCGGTGGCCTCCGTCGCGGCCCGGCCGAGGAAGGCGTCGCCGGTGCTCCAGATGTGCAGGGTCGGCACCCGGACCCTGCCGACCGGGTCGCGGCCGGCCCAGGGCAGGGCGCGGTACCAGCCGAGGGCGGCCGACACCGCACCCGGCTCCTGCATGCGGCGGACGTAGTGGTCGACGAGGGCGTCGTCGAGTCCGCCGGAGCGGAGCATGCGGCGCAGGACCGCGCCGTTCCCGGCCAGCAGTAGCCGCTCCGGGAGCACCGGCAGCTGGAACACGCCCATGTAGTACGACCGCAGGCCCTGGTCACTGGTGACCATGGCCTTGGCCATCGCCGCCGGATGCGGCACCGACAGGGCGGTCAGCGTGCGGACCCGCTCGGGGTACCAGGCGCCGAGGGCCCAGGCGACGATGCCGCCCCAGTCGTGGCCGACGACGTGCGCGCTCTCCAGCCCGGCGGCGTCCAGCAGGGCGAGCACGTCGCCGACGGTCTCGCGGAGCCGGTAGTGCGCGCGCCCGTGGGGACGGGCCATGGGGGAGTAGCCGCGCTGGTCCGGTGCCAGGGTGCGCAGCCCGTGCTGGTGCAGTGCCGGGGCGACGAGGTCCCAGGCGGCGGAGTCCTGCGGGAAGCCGTGCAGGAGCACGACCGGTTCGCCGTCCCGGGGGCCGGCGTCGCGGACGTCGAAGGTCAGGCCGTCGCGGCGGAAGCTGTCCATCTGACGACTGTGCCCCTCGACGGCCGGTCCCGCACCGGATGCGCTCGCGCGAGGGCTCCGGCGCGCGCAGCCGTGGTCAGGGACGATGGGGCGGTGACCTCCCCTTCTCCCGAGATGATCGTGCTGGTCGACGACGACGGCCGCGCCATCGGCACCATGCCCAAGCCGCTGGTGCACCACGGGGAGACGCCGCTGCACCGTGCCTTCTCCGCGTACCTGTTCGACGACGACGGCCGGCTGCTGGTCACGCGGCGGGCCGACGGGAAGCAGACCTTCCCGGGCATGTGGACGAACACCGTGTGCGGTCACCCCGGGCCGGACGAGGACGACGATGCCGCGATCGCCCGCCGGGCCGCCTTCGAGCTGGGCCTGCAAGTCAGCGAGCTCCGCCCCGCGCTGCCCGGCTACCGCTACCGGGCCGAGTTCCGGGGCGTGGTGGAGAACGAGATTTGCCCCGTCTACCTGGGCCGCTACGCCGGCCCGCCCGCCCCTGACCCGACCGAGGTGGGGGCGTGGGAGGTGCTCGACTGGGCGGCCTTCCGCCGGCGTCAGGAGACCGAGGGCGACGCCTGGTCGCCGTGGTGTCGGGAGCAGGCGCGGATGATCGAGGACGCCGGGCTGGTGCCGACCGCCTGACCGGCGGTAGTTCCCGCGGGACGCTCGGTGAGCGGGTCTGGTCACCGAGCGCAGCCCTGCCGATGCGCTCCGAACGGCTGCGGCGCGTCGCCGGCCGCCTCCACCGGGGAGCCGCGTCGCCCTGCCTAGCGTCGCGCGCATGGACCGACGACGGTTCCTGCTCACCCTCGCGGCAGGACTGGCCGTGGCCGCCACCGGGCGCGGCGCGGTCACCGGCACGCGCGCCGGAGCGGCCGCGCCCGTCGCCGCGCCCACCCCCGCGTCGCCGTCGCCGGCGGCTGCGGTCGCCGCGGCGCCGGGCACGCTGCTCCCGCCCACCGGGGTGGTCACCGAGCTCCCGGGTGCGGGCAACGGACTGGCGCTCACCATCGACGACGGCACCAGCAGCGAGGTCGTGGCCTCCTTCGCCGCCTTCGCGAAGGACGCCGACGTCCGGCTCACCCTCTTCCCCAATGGCTGCTACCGGTCGTGGGAGGAGAACGCCGCCGTCCTCCGCCCGCTGGTCGACTCCGGCCAGGTCGCCCTGGGCAACCACACCTGGTCCCACCCCGACGTGACCACTCTCGGCGATGCCGAGGTGGCCGAGGAGATCGCCCGCAACCGCGACTTCATCCGGACCACGTTCGGCGTCGACACCCCGTTCTTCCGGCCACCGTTCGGGTCGCACGACGACCGCACCGACCGGATCGCCGCCGACCTCGGGCACCCGACCATCGCGATGTGGAACGGCACGCTGGGCGACTCCCGGGTGCTCACCGGGGCCGAGCTGGTCGGCTACGCCCGCGAGTGGTTCGTGCCGCAGGCCATCGTCGTGGGCCACGCCAACCAGCGCACGGTCACCACGGTGTACGGCGAGCTCCTGGAGCTGATCCGGGACCGGCAGCTCCGCACGGTGACGATGGCCGACGTCTGGGCCGCGCCGCGTCCCGCGTTCCAGGGCGTGTCGGCCAGCGGTTCCATCGGGGGCTGACGCCCCGACCTGCGACCGCGCGGGTTCTCCGCGAGGCTGTCGGGAGCTGACCGACCGCGGGACTGGAGGAACGATGCAGGAGTCGCTCAAGGGGCGCGTCGCGCTCGTCACGGGTGCGGCGAGCGGGCTCGGGCGCGCCACGGCGCTGGCCCTGGCCGAGGCCGGGGCGCACGTGGCGATCGCGGACATCGACGCCGCCGGGAGCGAGCAGACCCTGGGCCTGGTGTCCGACGGCGGTGGCAGCGCCGAGGTCGTGGCCCTGGACGTCACCGACGACGAGAGCCGGCGCACCGTCGTCGGCGGGCTCTTCGACGCGCACGGCGACAGCTTCGACATCCTGGTGAACGTCGCAGGCATCGACCGGCCGGGGTACGTCACCGACATCGACCTCGCCGACTACCGGCGGGTGCAGGCGGTGAACTTCGAGGGCCCGATCTTCCTGACCAGCGAGTTCACCAAGCGGGTGCAGCACCTGCCGGAGGGGCGCACCGCCGACGTGGTGCACATCGTGTCGCTCTCGGCGATCACCTCGGGCAGCGGCGCGATCGCCTACAACGGCTCCAAGGCCGGCTTCCTCAACGCCACCCGCTGCATCCAGCGCGAGCTGCGGGAGAAGGCGACGCGGGCCGAGGACGGCACCGAGCGGCCCTTCCCGTGCCGCGTGCAGTCGGTCATCCCCGCCGCCATGGACACCCCGATGATGGAGCAGTGGGGCATCCCGTCCCACCTGATGATGCCGCCGGCGGCGGTGGCCGAGATGGTGCGCACGCTCGTCCTGCTGCACCCGTCGGCCTTCGTGCCGGAGATGCAGATCGTGCCGCGTCTCGAGCCCAACTTCCCTCGTTGACCCCGGCAGGAGGTGGGCGGCATGAGCATGGCCGGACCATTCGGCAGCGACCCGGACGACCGGACGACGTCCGGGTCGGAGGCGTACGGGCACGGCGGGCGGCTCGGACCGGGGGACCTCGCGCCTGACGAGGAGCGGTTGCTGGCGGCGCTGGAACGCGACGCCCGCGGGCTCCCCGAGGTCCCCGTCCGGGACACGATCCCCGACGTGCCCACCCATCGCACCGACGCGCCGGGAGCTCCGGACGACGGCCTGACGCCGCTGTTCGCGGCGCCCGAACTGGACGACTGAGCCTCAGCCGCCGCAGGGCCGGAGGCAGACGGCGACCAGCGCGACGTCGTCCTCCGCGCCGTCGGGCAGCAGCCGGGCCAGCAGCGCGTCGCAGAGCTCGTCGACCGGCAGGTCCCGCAGGTCGCCCAGCGCTGCGGCGAGCAGGTCGACGCCGTCGTCGAACACCTGGTCGCGGCGCTCGACCAGCCCGTCGGTGTAGAGCAGCAGGGTGCTGCCGGGCTCGAGGAGCACCTGCTGCTCGGTCCGCGGCCGGGTCGGGTCCACGCCCAGGAGCAGGCCGGCCCGCGCTGCGTCGAGCGGCCGGACCGGGCCGTCCGGGGAGCGCAGCAGCGGCGGCAGGTGGCCGGCACTCGCCCAGCGCAGGAGCGTGGCGCCGTCGGCCCCCTCGGGCCGCTCGAGCCGGCCGACCAGCACCGTGGCCAGCGCGCCGAGCCCGAGCCCCTGGATCGCCCCGTCGAGCTGGGTGAGGACCTCGGTCGGCCCGCCGCTCCCCGAGTAGGCGATGCCCCGGAGCAGTCCGCGCAGCTGGCCCATCGTGGCCGCGGCCTGGCTGTCGTGGCCGACGACGTCGCCGATGACCAGGATCGTCGAGCCGTCGGGCAGGCCGAACACGTCGTACCAGTCGCCCCCCACCTGCGCCTCGCGCGCGGCGGGCACGTAGCGGACGGCCAGCTCCAAGCCGTCGGGCTGCACGGGCTCGGTGAGCAGGCTGCGCTGCAAGGTCTCCGCGGCGCGCACGACGCTGCGCGAGCGGGCGTAGAGCGCCTCGAGCAGGTGGGTGCGCAGCTCGGCGGCCTCGGCCACCTCCTCCGTCGTCCACGGTTGCGAGCGGCCGCGCACGACCTCCCGCCACCGCTCGAAGGACTTGCGGGGGCTCAGCCGGATCTCCTCGCCCTGGCGCTCGGCGATCGCCTTGTTGTGCGGGTCGCCGCCCCAGTCGACGTGCCGCACCGCCTCGCCCCGGAGCCACAGCACGTACTGGCCCTCGGGCAGCGGCAGCACGAGCGCCCCGCAGGGGACGTCCTCGGGCGCGCTCAGCGAGGGCGCGTCCCGGCCCAGCGAGTCGGTGGCGACGACGTCGTCCCCCCGGCCGGCCGCCCAGGCGGCGATCGCGTCGGCGACCTCGAGGGGGACCTCGGCCCCGCTGCTGCCGGTCAGCCCCTGGAGCCGGACGACGACGCCGTCGGCGGGCAGCAGGTCGAGCAGGTCGGGTGAACCCAGGAGCGTGTCGGTGAGCCGGCGGTCCTCGTCCAGGGCTGCCGCGGTGAGCGAGGTGAGGGTCGCTCGCACCCGCATCGCGCGGCGCACCTCGTCCTCCTCGGCACGGTCGACCAGGCGCAGGGACAGCGTCGAGCCGAGGAATTCCGCTGCGGCGCGCGTGGCGTAGGGCGGGGCGTGCGGGCCGCTGTAGTGGTGGCAGGCGATGAGGCCCCACAGCTTGTCGTCGCGCAGCAGCGAGATCGACATGGAGGCGCGGACACCCATGTTGCCCAGGTACTCGAGGTGGATCGGCGAGACGCTGCGCAGCGTGGAGTAGGTCATGTCCAGCGGCTGCCCGCTGGCCGGGTGGTCGGTCGGCCGGACCGGCGAGGGCTCGTAGTCCACGTCGGAGATGAGCCGGATCCAGTTCTTCTCGTACAGGGCCCGCGCCTGGGCCGGGATGTCCGAGGCCGGGTAGTGCTGGCCCAGGAAGGAGTTGAGCTCCTCGAGCTTCGCCTCGGCGACGACCTCGCCGTTGTAGTCGGCGTCGTAGCGGTAGACCATCACGCGGTCGAAGCCGGTGAGGTCGCGCACCGCCTGCGCGGTGATGTCGTAGAGCTCCTGGAGCGAGGCGGCCCGGTTGAGGTCGGCCACCGTCCCGCGCACCGCCTGGTAGGTGTTGGGGAAGGAGAACGGCCGCGGTCCGCGGGCCGGCTCCAGCTCCACCACGAGGCTCGTGGTCGGCGCGCCCTCCGTCGCCCCACCGCGGCCGGCCGCCCGCCGGCCCTCGACGACGGCGCGGTGCAGCACGGCGTCGACCGGGTCCGGGACCCCGTGCACGTCGAGGACCAACTCGACGGGGTTGCGTTCGCGCAGGTCGCCGAAGGCGCTCGCGGAGCGGATCACCGCGTCCGCGGCACCCCCGCCGAGGACGTCGGCCAGCGGGCGGCCCAACGCCTGTCCCCAGGGCACCCCGGTCAGCTGCTCGAGGTTCTCCGACGCCTGCTCGACCACGTGAGCGGGGTCGCTGACCACGAGGAGCACCCCTCGGGGCTGGATGCTGCCGGGCACGTGGATCGGCTCGCGCGCGCAGTTGTCGAGGTCGACCGGCGCCCCCGGCGCCAGGAACTCGATCTCCGCGGCGTCGGTCATGCCGGCACGGTGGCGCGCCGGCACCAGCCGGCCAGCCCGGCGAAGGTCGTGCGCGCCGAGGCGAGCATGGCCGCGGCGTCCCCGCCTTCGGAGATCCGTGCGCGGGTGGTCCGGCGGAAGGCGGCCCACATGGCGCCGGTCTCGCTGCCGTAGGGGGAGAAGGAGTGGACCGTGACCCCGGCCAGCTCCGGCAGGGCGGCCAGGTGCCGGTCGATGAAGACGCCCCCGAGGGTCGAGCCCTCGAGCACGTACATCCGGCCGAGCGCCTCGTCGGTGCCCGGGACGTCGGGGAGCAGGGGTGCGTCGTCGGAGGGCGGCGCGTCCAGCTTCCGCAGGTCGGCCGCGAAGAGGGACGCGCGGCGACGGCGCGGCCAGTCCACCCCTTCGGCGTCCGCGGGGCAGCGGGCGGCCCAGCCGTCCAGGCCCGCCTCGGCGGCGCGCCAGAATCCGTGCATCGCGTCCAGGACCTGCGCGAGGCGGTGACGGGTCAGCGACGGGTCGAGCAGGTCGAGGGTGCGCTCGACGTCCTCGTGCTCGGCCGCGGTGCCGGTCCGGAGGAGGCGCAGCACGTCGTCACCGGTGCCGCGGCCGTCGTCCGCCGCAGCTCCCCTCCGCGCAGCCATCGGTTCGAGCGTAGGCGACCGGATGGCGGCCCGCGGAGCGGGACGCGTCATGCTTCTCGGGTGAGCGGGGCAGTGGACACGGAGCGGACGTCGTTGTGGCGGTCACGCGGCATGCAGGCGTTGATCGGGGTGACCTTCCTCGGGTTCGCCAGCTACTGCCTGACGCTGGCCTCGCTGCCCGTGTACGCCGTCGAGGGCGGCGCGGAGGAGAGCACGGCGGGTGTCGTCACCGCGGTCTTCCTCGTCGTCACCATCGCCGTGCAGGCCACCATCCCGGCGTTGACCGCACGGTTCGGGGTCAGCCCGGTGCTGGTGGTGGGGCTGGTGGCCATGGGCGTCCCGTCGCCGCTCTACGTGCTCGACGACGGCGTCGCCTGGATCAGCGCGCTGTCGGCCGTGCGCGGCGCGGGCTTCGCCGTACTCACCGTGCTCGGCGCGACGCTGTCGGCGCAGGTCGCCCCGCCCGATCGGCGCGGGGAGTCCATCGGGCTGTACGGCCTGGCGATCGCCGTCCCGAACATGATCGCGGTGCCCGGCGGGGTGGCGCTGGTGCTCGGGGACTCGGTGGCGACGCTGTCCTGGCTCGGCGCCTCGCCGCTGCTCGGCATCCCGCTGGTGCCGTTGCTCATGCGCGAGATCGGACCGCAGCCGGCCCCCGGCGCGGCCGGGACGAACCGTGCGGCGGTGCTGGCGGCCGTGGCGCCGTCGGTGGTGCTGTTCGCGGTGACGCTGGCCGGCGGCGGCGTCGTGACGTTCCTGCCCATCGAGCGCCCGGACGGCGTGCTGGCCACCACGGCCCTGCTGCTGTTCGGGGCGACCGGCGCGCTGAGCCGCTGGCGCGCAGGGATGCTCGCCGACCGGCTGGGCGTGCGGCTGCTGCTGCCGCTCGCCGTCGTGCTCGCGGCAGGCGGGCTGGTGGCCATCGCCGCGGGGCTGGTCGCCGGGGACGCGTGGGTGCTGGCCGGCGCGGCGGTGTTCGGCGCGGGCTTCGGCGCCGTGCAGAACCTGACGCTGCTGTCGTCCTTCACCCGCGCCGGCGAGTCCGGGACGACGGCGGCGAGCGCGATGTGGAACGCCTCGTTCGACGCCGGCACCGCGACCGGCGCGCTCGCCCTCGGCGTGCTGGCCGCGGGCATCGGCCTGGACTGGACCTACGTCGTGGTGGCCGCCGCGCTCGCGGCGCTGCTGCCCGTGGCGGCCGCGGCCGCCCGTCCGACCCGCGGCTGAGGGGTCAGCCGGAGGTCTGCTGCGCCGTGGCGTGCAGCGAGCGGATGAAGAGGATCTCCTCGCCCGACTTCCGCAGCCAGGCGCGCAGGCCGTCCACGTCGCCACGCGACCGGTCGCGCAGCTGACCGAGGTTCGTCTGGCGGGTGCTGGCCTGCGCCCGCTGCGCCGTCGGGAGCGCCCGGCCCTCGGCGCGGGCGATCGCCGTGAGGCCGGCGCCCAGGAAGACCAGGTCGCGGACCTCGGTGAGGCCCTCGAGGAGGGTGTCGGCGGCGCGGTCCTCCGCCGTCAGCAGGGTCAGGAACTCGTCGGCGCGGCGGCGCCCCTCGGCGGCCGGGTCAGCAGATGTCACCGCACCACTGTCCCCCGGCCGGGCGGCCGAGGGACGGGTGGGTGGGCGACAGGTAGGTGGGTGGGTGACCGATGCAGGGGTGGAGCGGGTGCTCAGGCGTCGCGCCGCTGGAAGACCATCCAGCCGATGACCAGCAGCACCAGGACCTCGGCCCCGAAGGCGGCGAATCCGGTCCAGGGGGTCAGCGCCTCGGGGTTGAACGGCACCGGGACGGCGACCGGCGATCCGGCGTTGCCCGGCATGAGCTTCGCGACCCACTCGCCCCAGGTCCCCGGCAGCAGGAAGGCCATGTTCCCGGCCACGAAGACCAGCGCGAGGACCATGGACAGCGCCGCCGCGGTGTGCCGGACGAGGATGCCGACGCCGGCGGCCAGCAGGCCCAGGCCGGTCATGTAGAGCCCGCTGCCGAACATCGAGCGCAGCACGCCGTCGTCGCTCAGCGCCAGGCCGATGCCCTCGCGGTCGAGGAAGAAGTTGCCCGCGAAGTAGCCGGCGAACGCCGTCACCGTGCCGGCGACGAACAGGGTGCCGGTGAGCACCAGCGCCTTGGCCGCCAGCACCGCTCCCCGCCGCGGGGTCGCCGCCAGCGTGGCCCGGATCATCCCGGTGCCGTACTCGCTGGTCACCGTCAGCGTCCCGAGCACGATCGCGGTGATCTGCGCGAACGTCAGACCGAAGGTGATGAACGACCCGGGGGACTCGTCGGCCTCGCTGCTGGCCAGCCACTCGGCGTTCGTCGCGCAGATCAGCGCGGTGAGGCCGGCGCCCAGGACGAAGAGCATCACGGTCGACCACATCGTCGAGCGGACCGACCAGAACTTGATCCACTCGGCGCGCAGCGTCGAGGAGAAGCCCGGGCGGGTGCCCGGGACGTTGCGGCGCGGGTCGAGCTCGACGGTGCGGCTCTCGGCGGTGACGGTCATCGGAGGGCTCCGGCCTGGTCGGTGCGGGCGCGGGCCGAGTACTCGACGCTCGCGGAGGTCAGTGTCATGAAGGCGTCCTCGAGCGAAGAGCGCACCAGCGTGAGCTCGTGCAGGTAGAGGCCCTTGTCGCCGACGAGCTCGCCCACGGCGGCGGCGTCCAGCCCCTGCACGTGCAGCTCGTCGTCGACCGGCGTGACGTCCGCACCGGCGCCGCGCAGCAGGTCGGCGACCTGCCCGCGCTGAGGCGAGCGGACCTTCACGTAGGAGGCGGCGTGCTCGGCGATGAACTCGCGCATCGAGCAGTCGGCGAGGATCCGGCCCCGGCCGATGACCACGAGGTGGTCGGCGGTCAGCGCCATCTCCGACATGAGGTGGCTGGAGATGAACACGGTGCGGCCCTCCGTGGCCAGCTGCCGGGCCAGGGTGCGCACCCAGCGGATGCCCTCGGGGTCCAGCCCGTTGACCGGCTCGTCGAGGACGACGACGGGCGGGTCGCCGAGCAGCGCGACCGCGATGCCCAGCCGCTGGCCCATGCCGAGGGAGAACTTGCCGACCCGGGTGCCGGCGACCGCCTCGAGCCCGACCAGCTCCAGCACCTCGTCCACCCGGCTCGTCGGGATGCGGTTGCTCGCGGCCAGCCAGCGGAGGTGGTCGCGGGCGGAGCGGCCCGGGTGCAGCGCCTTGGCCTCGAGCAGGGCGCCGACCTCGCGCAGCGGGGCGGGGGAGTCGCGGTAGCGGCGGCCGTTGACGGTGACGCTGCCCGCGGTCGGCCGGTCCAGGCCGAGGACCATGCGCATCGTCGTCGACTTGCCGGCGCCGTTCGGGCCGAGGAAGCCGGTCACCCGGCCCGTGGCGACGGTGAACGAGACGTCGTCGACGGCGACCTTGTCGCCGTACTTCTTGGTGAGGCCCGAGACGCTGATCATGGCCGCGCGCCCGTGGACGGGATCCGAAAAGTCATGCTGGAAGCCTCGCGGCGCGGGGGTGCCCGGCACATCGGGGAGCGCCCTGAACGAACCCTGAACATCCCCCTACGAACACCCCGCCCCGGGCCAGGGTGCGGCCCCGGTTCAGGCGGTGCGGGCGAGGTCCGGTCGGAGCAGCCGGCGCAGCTGACGTGCGGCCGACTGTCCGGCCCGGTTGGCGCCGATGGTGCTGGCGGAGGGGCCGTACCCGACCAGGTGGAGCCGGGGCTCGCCGGCGACGTGGGTGCCGTCCATCCGGATGCCGCCGCCCGGCGCGCGCAGGTGCAGCGGAGCCAGGTGGCCGACGGCGGCACGGAAGCCGGTGGCCCAGAGGATGACGTCGGCGCGGACGACGGTGCCGTCCGCCCACTCGACGCCGTCAGGGGTGATGCGGTCGAACATCGGCCGGCGCTCCAGGACGCCGCGGTCGAGGCCGTCGCGGACGTAGGGGGTGGAGGTGAGCAGCCCGGTGACGCCGACGACGCTGCCCGGTCGACGCCCTTCGCGCACCGCCTCCTCGACCAGCGCGACGGCCGCGCGGCCGGCGTCCTCGTCGAACGGGTCGTCGCGCCAGACCGGCTCCCGCCGGGTGACCCAGGTGGTGGAGGCCACCCGGCTGATCTCCCCGAGCAGCTGGGTGGCCGAGGCTCCGCCCCCCACGACGACGACGTGCTGCCCGTGGAACTCCTCGGGGACGCGGTAGTCGACGGTGTGCAGCTGCCGCCCGCGGAAGGTCTCCTGGCCGGGGTAGCGGGGGACGAAGGGGCGGGTCCAGGTGCCGGTCGCGTTGACCACCGCGCGGGCGGTCCAGGCCCCGGCATCGGTCTCGACGCGGAAGCGGTCGTCGCCGGTGCGGCGGACGCCGGTGACCCGGACCGGCCGGATGACCGGCAGGTCGAAGTGCCGCTCGTACACCGCGTAGTAGGCGGGCACCGACTCGACGGCGGGCGCGGTGTCGTCGTCCGGGGTGAAGGGCAGGCCGGGCAGGTCGTGCACCCGGTGGGTGGTGGTCAGGGTGAGCGAGGGCCAGCGGTGCTGCCAGGCGCCGCCGGGTGCATCGTCGGCGTCCAGCACGACGAACCCGGTGTGCGGCTCGAACCCCTGGCGGAGCAGGCCGTAGGCGGTCGAGAGCCCGGCCTGCCCGGCCCCGATCACGACGACGTCGACGTCGGCGTCGCTGTCCCGGGGAGACCTCACGGCGGGTGAACGCCGGGGTCCTCCGCGGCCTTCCCCCGAGTGGGCGGGCCGCAGACGTGACCGAACCGTGAACTGTGGATCCCCGAAGAAGGCCGCCGTGCCCTTAGAGTCCCGCTCATGTGGTCCAGGTCACATCCTTCCCCGCCTGCCGAGGCCCATCGGCGACACAGCTGTCGGGTGCCCCGCGGGGGCCTCGCGGCGTACGGAGGCAGCCGGTGCTGAGCATCGACAAGCTGCACGTCACCTACGGCGGGGCCGTGCAGGCGGTCCGGGGGGTGTCGATGGAGGTGCCCGACGGCGAGGTCGTCGCCGTCCTCGGCAGCAACGGTGCCGGGAAGACGACCCTGCTGCGCGCCATCTCGGGCACCCTGCGGCTGCACCGTGGGCGGATCGACTCGGGGTCGGTCCGCTTCGGCGAGACCGAGCTGGGCTCGCGGGATCCCGCGCAGACGGTCCGCATGGGCCTGGTCCAGGTGCCCGAGGGGCGGCGGATCTTCGGCCGGCTCACGGTGGAGGAGAACCTCCGGGCCGGTGGCATGGGCAGCAGGGACAAGGCCGCGAAGGCCCGGGCCCAGGACCGCGTCTACGACCTGTTCCCGGTGCTCCGGGAGCGCAGCTCCCAGCGAGGGGCCCTGCTGTCCGGCGGGGAGCAGCAGATGCTGGCGATCGGCCGCGCCCTGATGGCCAGCCCCAAGCTGCTGCTGCTCGACGAGCCGTCGCTGGGCCTGGCGCCGCGCATCATCGGCCAGATCGGCGAGGTCATCGCCGAGATCAACCGGCAGGGGACGTCGGTGCTGCTGGTGGAGCAGAACGCGACCATGGCCCTCGGCGTCGCGCATCTGGCCTACGTGCTCGACGTCGGCGAGGTGTCGCTGTCGGGTGACGCACGCGAGCTCGCCCGCACCGATGAGGTGCAGCGGCTCTACCTGGGGCACGACGCCGACGGCGCCGACGGCGCACCGCGCCGGCGGGCGACGTCGGGCCGCAAGCTCTCGCGGTGGACGCAGTGAGCGCCCCCGGACCGGACACCGACGTCCGGTCGGACATCCCCCCGGTCCTCGTGGAGAACGTCAGCGTGAGGTTCGGGGCGATCAAGGCCCTGTCCGAGGTGTCCTTCACCGTGGAGCCCGGCACCATCCACGCGATCATCGGCCCCAACGGCGCGGGCAAGTCGACGATGTTCAACGTCCTGTCCGGCGTCTACCGCGCCGCCGAGGGGCAGGTCCGGTTCGGCGAGCACCGGCTCGACCAGATGCGGCCGTACAAGATCGCCGGCGTCGGTGTCGCCCGCGCGTTCCAGAACATCGCGCTGTCGGCCGGCCAGACCGTCGCCGAGAACCTGATGCTCGGGCGTCACCACCTGACGAGAGCGGGGTTCATCGCGGCGGGGCTGAGGCTGCCGCGGGCCACCAAGGAGGGGAAGCTCCACGGCGCCCGGGTCGCGGAGATCGCGGAGTTCCTGGAGCTCGGCGACAAGCTGCACACGCCCGTCGGGGTGCTGTCCTACGGCGATCAGAAGCGGGTGGAGGTCGCGCGGGCGCTGTGCACGGAGCCGCGGCTGCTGCTGCTGGACGAGCCGGTGGCCGGCATGAACGCCGAGGAGACCCACCGCATGGCGGAGGCGATCCTGGAGATCCGCGCCGGGCTCGGCATCTCCGTCGTCCTGGTCGAGCACGACATGGGAATGGTCATGTCGCTGGCCGACCGCGTGACCGTCCTGGACTTCGGCCGGCGCATCGCCGACGGCACTCCGGCCGAGGTGCAGCGGGACCCCGAGGTCATCCGGGCCTACCTCGGCTCCGGTGACGAGATCGACCCGTCGGAGGCGGCCGAGGCGGCCGCGGCCGGCGCCTCCTCCTCCGAGACCCCAGGGATGCCGTCGTGACCCAGTTCCTGTCGCTCCTGCTGAACGGCATCTCGCTCGGCGCGATGTACGCCCTCATAGCGCTGGGCTTCGTGATCATCTTCAAGGCGAGCGAGGTGGTCAGCTTCACGCACGGTTCCCTGCTGCTGCTGGGCGCCTACTCCATCGCCCGGTTGTCCGAGCCCCTGGGCTTCCTGCTGGCTGCCCTGGTGGGGATCGCGATCACCGCGGTCGCGGCGTTCGTCATCGAACGCGTGATCATCAACCGGCTCCGGGGGGCGGCGGTGATCAGTCTGGCCATCGTCACCATCGGCGTGGACATCATCCTGCTCACGGAGCTGATCCGGCGGATCGGTTCGGACATCCTCAACGTCCCCCACCCGTGGGCCGGAGGGTCGGTCCGCGTCGGTGACGTCGGGATCTCCGAGAACCGCCTCATCGCGATCGCCGTCGCCGCCGTCCTGATCGGGCTGTTCTTCGCCGCCTTCAAGTACTCCAACTGGGGCATCGCGATGCGCGCCTCGGCCGAGGACGGCGAGACCGCGGCGCTGATGGGCATCAAGCAGGGGCGGGTGTCCGCACTGGCCTGGGTGGTCGCGGGCGTGCTCGCCGCGGTCGCCGCCCTGTTCCTCGTCGGCTCGCCCACCCCGGGGGTCAGCCCGAGCACCTACGCCGTGGCGCTGCGGGCCTTCCCGGCCGCGATCCTCGGCGGCCTGGACTCCACGGGAGGAGCGCTCGTGGGCGGCCTGCTGATCGGCATCGCCGAGGCGATGGCGGCCGGCTACCAGGACCAGCTGCTCTTCCTGGGCCGCGGGTTCAGTGCCGTCGTCCCCTTCATCGTGATGATCGCGGTCCTGATGTTCCGCCCGTCGGGCCTGTTCGGGACCAAGGAGCTGACCCGTGTCTGAGTCGACCCTCACCGAGGCTCCCGGGGCCCATCCCTCGGGGGTCGGTCGCCCCGCGCCGGCTGGTCGTGGCCGGTCCTGGCTACGCCCGCTGCTGCTGGTCCTCGCGCTGGTGGTGATGCTCGCGCTGCCGCTCTACGTGGAGGAGTTCTGGCTGCGCACGGGATTCGCCGCCGCCGGCGCGATCGTGGGCGCGATCGGCCTGAACCTGCTCGTGGGAACCAGCGGCCAGCTCTCCCTCGCCCACGCCTTCTTCCTGGCCGTGGGGGCGGTCAGCTACGTCTACGTCTCCGGAGAGCCGGGCGGCCTCGGTGTCGCCGAGCTCGGCGGCCTGGGCCTCCCACCGATCATCGGCATGATCGTCGGTGTCCTCCTCGCCGGCCTCGCGGGACTCCTCTTCAGCCCGCTGGCGGCGCGGCTGCGCGGCATCTACCTCGGGGTGGCGTCGCTGGCGCTGGTCTTCATCGGCATCCACGTGCTCAACAGCTGGACCGAGGTGACCGGCGGCTTCAACGGGCGGTCGGCACCGGAGTTCTCGCTGTTCGGCTTCACCTTCGGCAACCGCGATCCGGAGCTGTACGTGCTCGCGGTGCCGTTCCGCGAGGCCGAGCGGCTCTGGTACCTCGGGCTCGTCCTCGCGCTCGCCGCCTACCTCTTCGCCCGCAACATCCTGCGCAGCCGCCCGGGCCGGGCACTGCAGACGCTCCGGGACAGCGAGGTCGCGGCGTCGGTCATGGGCGTCAACGTCCAGGGCTACAAGGCCCGCATCTTCCTCGTCAGCTCGATGTACGCCGGGCTGGCCGGGGTCATGTACGCGCTGTCGATCGGCAGCATCGCCCCGGAGTCGTTCGGCCTCGAGCTCTCCATCCTCTACCTCGCCATGATCGTCCTCGGTGGCCTGGGCTCGGTGAACGGAGCCGTGCTGGGGGCGATCTTCGTCAGTGCGCTGCCACTGATCTTCCAGCGCTACGCCGACCTGATCCCCTTCGTGGGCGGCGGCGGACTGGCGGCCGGTGAGGCGGCCCGGTTCCTGTTCGGCGCGGCCATCGTCCTGGTGATCCTCTTCGAGCCCGCCGGCCTGGCCGGTATCGCCAACCGCATCGCCGGCCGGTCCCGCCGCCCGGGCGGACGGGTCACCGAGCACCCACCCGACACACCCAGCCGTTCCAGCGAACCCAGTCCGTCCGACCCGCCAGCCCAAGGGAGCACCACGTGAGACTCAGCAAGCGTTCGACCGGCGCCACGATGCTGGCCGCCGGCCTCGTCCTGGCCGCCACCGGCTGCAGCACCAAGGCTCCGGAGTCCGGCGGCGGGGGAGGCGGCGGGGGAGGCGGCGCCGACGTGCAGACCGACATCGGCGTCGAGGGCCAGACCATCCGGCTCGGCGTCCTCACCGACCTCACCGGTGTCTTCGCCGCGCTGGGCAAGGACATCACCCAGGCCAACGAGCTGTTCTGGGAGGACAACCAGGTCTGCGACACCTACGACGTCGAGCTCGACGTGCAGGACACCGGCTACGTGCCCCAGCAGGGGGTGCAGCTGTACAGCGGGATGAAGGACAGCATCCTGGCGATGCAGCAGACGATCGGCTCGCCGATCAACACCGCACTCGCGCCCGAGTACGAGTCCGACCAGATCGTCAACTTCCCGTCGGCCTGGTCCAAGACGCTCACCGAGATCCCCGGGACCGGTGTCGTCGGTGCGACGTACGACGTGGAGATCGCCAACGGGTACGACTACCTCTTCGAGGAGGGTCTCCTCGCCGAGGGCGACACGGTCGGCCACATCTACTTCGAGGGCGAGTACGGCGCCAACGGCCTGGCCGGCACGAAGGCCGTCGCCGAGGAGATGGGCCTCGAGGTGATCGAGGCGCAGATCAAGGCGACGGACCAGGACATGAGCGCGCAGGTCACCCAGTTCGCGGCGGCCGGCGTCGACCTCATCGCGCTCACCGTCGCCCCCGGGCAGACGGCGTCGGTGGCCACCGTGGCCGAGGCGCAGGGCCTGGACGTGCCGATCCTCGGCAGCAACCCGGTCTTCGCGCCCGGCCTGCTGCAGGGACCGGCGGCCGACTGGCTGAAGACGCACCTCTACGTGGCCTCGCCGGTGTCGTCTTTCGACGCGCACCCGGAGCTCCTCGAGCAGTACAAGGAGGCCTACCCGGAGGCCACGGTCAGCCTGGGCGTGGTCGTGGGCTTCGGCATGAGCGAGATGATGAAGCAGGTGCTCGACGCGGCCTGCGAGAACGGCGACCTCACCCGTGAAGGCGTGCTCAACGCCTTCAGCGAGCTGGAGGAGGTCGAGACCGGTGGTCTCGTCGTCCCGATCCAGGGCTTCGAGGTCGGCAAGTCCCCGAGCCTGCAGAGCTTCGTGCTCCAGCCGGCGGATGTCGAGGGCGGCGCGAAGGTCCTGGCCGACGCGTTCGAGGGCCAGTTCGCGGAGCAGATCGCCGGCTGATCCCCGGCAGGCACGACGGCGGCGCCTTCTCCTCGCGGAGGGGGCGCCGCCGTCGTCCGCTGCTACAGCCGGCCGGCGCGGGCGACCGGCAGCAGGCGCAGCGCGAGCGCTCCGCTCAGCGCGGCGGCCACCGCCAGGGGCACGGGCGCGGACGACGCCCGCGCGGCCACGGCCATCGCGAAGGGGGCGGCGAAGCCGAGGTAGGCGCAGGCCAGGAACAGCGAGGTCAGCGCGCCCAGCCGTGCCGGTGCGGCCAGTCGGGCGGTGAGCGTCAGCCCGGCGGCGAGGCAGAGGCCACCGCCCGCGCCCAGCAGCGGTGCGGCGAGCGCGAGCCAGGCGACGGCCTCCGTCGTCGCGAAGACGACGGCGGCCCCGAAGCCGAGCGCCCCCAGGCCGGCGCCGGCGACGGCGGTCCACGCCAGGAACCGCCGCTGCAGACCGGCCACGAGCGTGCCGGCGCCGAGGGTGACGCCGGCGAGGACGCCGGTCACCGCCACCCCGCCGTACGGCAGGTCCACCAGCAGCGGCACCGCGCTGATGATGGTGGAGGGGAAGGCGTAGACGCAGACGGCGACCGGCGCGAGGACGGTGAGCACCAGGAGCCCGTCGCCCGGACGGATCAGGGGTGCGCCAGGCCGCGGCTCGGTGCCGTGGGGGTCGGGGCGGGACAGGTCGACGGTCTCGGGCAGCCGGAGGGCGAGGACCAGACCGACGCCGACCAGGACGACGTGGACCAGGTAGGGCAGCACCGTGGGCGCCGGCCCGTACTGGCCGAGCAGCCCGCTGGTGAGCGGGCCGAGCGAGAACCCCGCCGTCATGGCGAACGCCGCGCGCCGACCGCCGGCGCCGTCCCCGGAGGCGCTGGACAGCTCGCCCAGCCAGGCGCTGCCGACGCTGAACACCATGCCGCTGACGACGCCCTGGGCGAAGCGGGCGAGGAACAGCAGGGCCAGGGCGTCACCCGCGGCGGCGAAGGCCAGGGATGCGAGGGCTGCGAGCACCATCCCGGGGAGCGCGACCCGCCGGCGGCCGATGCGGTCCGACAGCGGGCCGGCGACGAGCAGCGCGGGCACGAGGCCGGCCGCGTAGACGCCGAAGAGGGTGGTGAGCACCTCGGGGGAGAGGCCCAGTCGCTCCTGGTAGACGAGCAGCAGCGGCGTCGGGACGTTCGTGCCCGCGGCCACTGCGAACAGGGCGAACGCCGCCCGCTTCCACGCCACCGGGGCGACCCTACGGACGGCGGCGCCGGCGCGGTCGTCGACCGCGCGCGATCCCGGGATCACCGCTCGGCGCGCGCGCTGGGCCGCCGACCAGCACGATCGGTGCCACGCGTGCGGGATCACGAGGGCAGGTGGTTCGGGTGAATCTGGAGAAGGTGGTCTTCGGCTTCTTCGTCATGCTGGCCGCGACGCTGAACTTCGGCTTCTTCATCGGCGACATCGACGACCCCGCTCTGCACAACCCCTACGAGCTGTTCGCGGCGGTGGTGGTCAACCTGATCGCGACGGTGCTCAAGTTCGGTGACCGCACGCAGATCGGCGCCGTCCACCTGGCCACGAGCCTGGTCGCCGATCTCCAGCTGATCGGCGCCGCCCTGCTGTTCGGCTACGCCACGTACGTGTCGACCGCGGGCATGAACGAGTCGTGGACGGCGAGCGTGGTCTCCCTGTCGGGAGGCGCGCTGCTGGCCAACATCGTCTCGGTCGTGCTGCTCGTCGTGGAGACGGTCTCCTTCCACCGCGGGTGATCGGAGGCGGTCGTGGGCAATCCGCTGCTCACCTTCTGGCGGCACCTGTTCGACGGCGACGACGAGCATCACCACCGCCGGGCCGCGCTGCGGGTCGCTGCCGCCTCCGCGTCGCAGGCGTCGGCCACGATCTTCCTGATCCTGCGGCGCATGCGGACGCCGCTGATCGTCCTGATCGTCATCTTCGCGGTGAGCGTGCTCGGCCTGACCCTCATCCCCGGTCAGGACCTCGACGGCCAGCCGTCGCGCATGGGCTTCTTCGACGCCTTCTACTTCATGAGCTACACCGCGTCGACGATCGGATTCGGGGAGCTCCCGTACCCGTTCACGTACAGCCAGCGGATGTGGGTCACGATCTCGATCTACCTGACGGTGATCGGCTGGGCCTACGCGATCGGCTCGCTGCTGGCACTCCTGCAGGACCGCGCCTTCCGGTCGGCGCTGGCGCTGCAGCACTTCAGCAGGAAGGTGTCCCGGCTGCGCGAACCATTCGTGCTCATCGCCGGCTACGGGCGGACCGGGGAGCTGTTGGGCCACTCCCTCGACGGCCTGGGGCGGCGATTCGTCGTCCTGGACAAGGACGGCGAACGGATCGACGGCCTCGAGCTGGACTCGTACCGCGGCGACGTCCCCGGGTTGGCCGCCGATGCGCGGGACCCGGGACACCTCGCCGTCGCCGGGCTCGACCATCCGTCGTGCGAGGCGGTCGTCGCGCTGACCGACGACGAGGAGGCCAACCTCGTGGTCGTGATGTCGGCCGCGCTGCTGCGCCCCGAGCTCCCGGTCATCGCCCGGGTCACGTCACGCGCGCTCGCCGAGCGGATGCAGGCATTCGGCAGCCCCAACCTGGTCAACCCGTTCGACCGGTTCGGGGACCATCTCCGGCTGGCGCTGCGGGCTCCTGCGTCCTACCAGCTCCTCATGTGGCTCCAGAGCGGGCCCGGCAGCGAGCTGACCGATCGCGCCGCACCCCCGCGGGCGGGCCGCTGGATCATCTGCGGGTACGGCCGGTTGGGGCGCGAGCTGGCCGCCGACCTGCGTGCCGAGGGCCTCGAGGTGACGGTCATCGACGATCACCCGGAGGACGTCGACGACCCCGGGTTGCTGGTGGGCGACGGGTCCGACCCGTGGATCCTGGCGCAGGCGGACCTCGACCGTGCCGTCGGCCTCGTCGCCGGCACGAACAACGACACGACCAACCTGTCGCTGGTCGCGGCGGCCCGCCGGAGCAAGCCGTCGCTGTTCCTCGTGGCTCGGCAGAACCGGCCGGCGAGCGCACCACTGTTCGCCGCGATGGACATCGATGCCCTGCTCGTGCCCAGCGAGGTGGTCGCCCACGAGGTCTACGCGCAGTTGTCCACCCCGTTGCTGTGGCGGTTCCTGCGGGAGATGCCCGGGCTCGGTGACGCGTGGGCGGCCGCGGTGATCGACTCCCTCACCCGCGTCTGCGGCACCCGCCTCCAGGCGCTCTGGAAGGTGCGGCTGACCGGCCAGGAGGCGCCGGCGCTCGCCGGATGGCTCGCGTCCGCATCGGCCCGCCTCGGGGACCTGCTGCGCAATCCGGAGAACCGGGAGGAGCGCCTCCACGCGGTGGCGCTGCTGGTGCTGCGGGGCAGTGGGACCACGCTCGCGCCCGACGAGGACTTCGTCCTGAAGGCCGGGGACGAACTGCTGCTGGCCGGCCGGCCCGGGGCGCGGCGTGCCCTCGACACCACGCTCTTCGTCCCGTCGGTCCTGGAGTACGTCGTCCACGGCCACCGGGTGCCGTCGAGCTGGATCTGGCGGAAGCTCAGCCGGACCCCGGTCGCCGACGCCCCCAGCCGGCGGTGAACGACGGAGCGGCCCGGTCCACGAGGACCGGGCCGCTCCGGGTGGTGCGCCATCAGGGACTCGAACCCCGAACCCGCTGATTAAGAGTCAGCTGCTCTGCCAATTGAGCTAATGGCGCGAGTCACCCGGCGGGCCGGGCAACGAGGGAGAACGATACCAGCGCCCGTTCCTCCTGGTGCGGGGGTGGCGGGGAGTCCCTCACCACACCCCGCCGTCGCCGAATCGGGACGTGCGTTGCCGCACGTCGCGGCGCAGGTGGCCCTCCGGCGTGGACACTGGTGTCCCGGCGTCCTCCGAGCGGTGCCGGCGGGGGAGAGGAGTCGCGAGGTGCGGCGAGCAGCGGCGGTCCTGGCACTGGGAACCCTGGTGTTCCTGGCAGGGTGCAGTGGGGACGACGGCGAAGGGTCGGGCAGCTCCGCCGCCGCGGTCCCTCCGGCGAAGGTCACCGTCGCGCCGTCCGAGGGCGCGGTCGACGTCGGGCCCCTCACCCCGCTGGAGATCTCCGTCGTGAACGGCGAGCTCGCCGAGGTGACCCTCGTGGACGGCACCGGCGCGCCCGTCGAGGGCGAGATCGCCCCGGCGGAGGGCGACGCCGGCACCGAGGTCTGGATCCCGGAGACGCCTCTGGCCTACGCCACCAGCTACACGCTCACCGCCACGGCGACCAACGACGCCGACAACGAGACAGAGGTGACCTCCACCTTCACGACGGTGACCCCGGCCGCGGTGTCCACGCCCTCGGTCGGCCCGCTGGGCGGCCAGACCGTCGGCGTCGGCATGCCGATCCGCGTCTACTTCGACGACCCGGTCGCCGACAAGGCCGCCGTCGAGCGCAACCTCGTGGTCACCAGCTCCACCCCGACCGACGGCGTGTGGAGCTGGGTGGACGACGACGAGGTGCACTTCCGGCCTTCGGAGTACTGGCCCGCCAACATCGATGTGCGCCTGGACGCGAACCTCTACGGCGTGGACTTCGGAGAGGGCGTCTGGGGGGAGAAGGACCGCACCGTCGAGTTCTCCATCGGCGACAAGCACGTCTCCATCGCCGACGCCTCCACCTACACGATGGATGTCTACGACGGCGACCGGCTGGTGCAGAGCTTCCCGATGAGCGCCGGCAGCCCGGACAACCCGAGCTACAACGGCGCGCACGTGGTCACCGAGAT
The DNA here is from genome assembly GCF_900102425.1 of Blastococcus aurantiacus. Classification (GTDB taxonomy): domain Bacteria; phylum Actinomycetota; class Actinomycetes; order Mycobacteriales; family Geodermatophilaceae; genus Blastococcus; species Blastococcus aurantiacus. Next base: position 33,352 of record NZ_FNBT01000002.1, on the reverse strand, counting down.
GAACCGCAACCGAGTCATGGACTCCAGCACCTACGGGGTGCCCGTCGACGCGCCGGGCGGCTACCGCACGCCGGTCGAGTACGCCGTCCGCATCTCCGACAGCGGCGAGTTCGTGCACGCCGCCCCCTGGTCGGTGGCGCAGCAGGGCAACACCAACGTCTCCCACGGCTGCATCAACCTCTCGACCGAGCGGGCCGCCTGGTTCTTCGACTTCTCCGTGCCGGGCGACGTCGTCGAGGTCCGTGGCTCCATGGCGGGCACGCTGTCGTCCGACATCGACGACTGGACGGTCCCGTGGGACGAGTGGCAGGCCGGCAGCGCCCTGAAGTGACCGCGGTGATCATCAAGCGCCGCGCGGGCGTTTCCTGCCGCTGACCCGAGGGCACCCTCCCTGTCTACCGAGGGAGGCACCATGGACACCTGGCTCGTCGTCCTGCTCGTCGTCGTGGCCGTGGTTCTGCTCGCGCTGCTCGTCCTGGCGCTGAGCAAGCGCTCGCGCATCTCCCGCGCCCGCAAGCGCGAGCAGGCTCGCGAGAACCTGCAGGAGGCCCAGATCCGCGGGGCCCGCGCCGAGAAGGAACAGGCGCTGGCCGAGGAGCAGGCCGCCGCGGCGCGCCGCGACCTGGCCGAGGCGCAGGAGCGCGCCGCGCTCGCCGAGAAGGAGGCCCGGGAGCGGTCCGCCCGCGCCGACGAGGACCGCACGGCCGCCGATCAGCTCCGCGCCCGGGCCCAGAAGGCCGCCCCCGATCTGGTGCACGGGAACGGCACGACCACCGACCACACCGGCCGGCACGCCGCCCAGGCCGACGCCGCGCCGGACCGGACCCAGACCCTGCCGACCGACCCGGGGACGGGCGGCGCCACCCGCCGCTGAGTTCCGCACCTCCCGGCGGTCTCTCCTCCCGAGACCATCCACCCGGGAGGGGCGTCATGACCGTTCTGCTGGCGATCGGCACACGCAAGGGGCTGTGGCTGGCCCGCAGCGACGACGACCGGCGCACCTGGACCGTGGGGGAACCGCACCTGCTGGCCCAGGAGGTGGCCGCGGTGTGCGTCGACACGCGGCGTCCGCGACCGCGGGTCCTCGCCGGCATCCAGTACGGGCACTGGGGCCCGTCGGTGGTCCGGTCCGACGACCTGGGCGCCTCCTGGCAGGAGACCGACGATGGCGCCGTCCGCTTTCCCGAGGACACCGGGGCCGCGCTGGCCCGGGTCTGGCAGTTGCGCCCCGACTCGGCCGGGCGCCCCGACGTCGTGTGGGCCGGCTGCGAGCCGCACTCGCTGTGGCGCAGCACCGACGGCGGCTGCAGCTTCTCCCTGGTCCGCGGTCTGTGGGACCACCCGCACCGGCCCACCTGGGAGCCCGGCGCCGGTGGCGGAGCCGTGCACACGATCCTCCCGGACCCGGCGTCCGACCGGGTCACGGTGGCGATGAGCACCGGCGGCGTCTACGTCAGCGACGACGGCGCCACCGGCTGGGCGCCCCGCAACCGCGGCATCAGCGCCGTCTTCCTCCCCGAACCGCCGGAGTACGGCCAGTGCGTGCACAAGGTCGCCGTCGACGCAGGGGACCCGGCGCGGATGTACGCCCAGAACCACTTCGGGGTGTTCCGCACCGACGATGGCGGCGACTCCTGGACGTCGATCGCCGAGGGGCTGCCCGCCGACTTCGGTTTCCCCATCGCCGCCTCGCCGTCGACCCCCGGTACGGCGTGGGTCGTGCCCCTGGTGGCCGACGTGCAGCGTGTACCGCCGGACGGGCGGCTGCGCGTGCACCGCACCCGCGACGCCGGCGGGACCTGGGCCGAGGTGGGCGACGGCCTGCCCGACGCCGCGTGGACCACCGTGCTGCGGGACGCCTTCTGCGTGGACGACGCCGACCCGACCGGTCTCTACCTCGGCACCCGCGACGGCTGCGTCTACGCCAGCGCGGACGAGGGGGACACCTTCACGCTCGTCGCCGACCATCTCCCCGACGTCCTCGCGGTGCGGGCCGTCCGGCTGCCGTGACCGTCCAGGTGGTGCTCCCGGGGGCGCTCGCCGACCTGGCCGGCGGCACCAGGCACCTCGACGTCGACCCGGCAGGGGACACGCTCGCCGACCTGCTGGACGCGCTCGCCGCCCGGCACCCGACGCTGGGCAGGCGGATCCGCGACGAGACGGGGCGGGTGCGCCGGTTCGTGGACGTCTACGTCGACGGCGAGGACGTGCGCTGGCAGGGCGGGCTGGACACGGCGGTGACGGACGGCGCCGTCGTGCAGGTGCTGCCGTCGGTCGCCGGCGGGTGACGGCGAATCAGAGGGCGGGGGTCAGAGGGCGGCCAGCTCGGCGCAGGAGGCGCAGAGCTGCTGGTCGTCGTAGCCCTCCGGGGGCCACGGCTGCTGCTCGTCGAGGGAGACGTAGGCGCCGCAGAGCGCCTTCCGGCTCTGTCCGCTGACCCGGCCGATGGTGGCGTGGGCCGGGCCGATCTGGCGCGGCTGGAGACCGCCCACGCCGAAGGAGCCGACCATCACGACCGCGTGTGCTGTGCCGTACGCGTAGACGCTGGTCATGGAGCCAGGGTCCGAGCCGCGGCGCCTCCGGACCAGCACCGCCGGGTGCGTGTTCGGCGCACCCGTCACTCCCACCCCGTCCGTCGCGCACGCGGGCGGGAACCGGGCTAGGGGGCGCCGAGGGCCGCCGTCAGCGCCGCGCGGACCGCGGCGGTCTCGTCCTCGCCCGCGGGCAGCTGCGGCAGCCGCATCGCCGGCCCGGGGATGCGGCCGGTGAGGGCGAGCGCGAGCTTCGACCGGAGCGCGCCGTTGCCCGAGCCGACGATCAGGTCGATCACGGGCAGCACCGACCGGAACACCTCGCGGGCCTTCTCCGGCTCGCCCGCCTCGGCCAGCGCGATGACGTGCGCGAGCTGCTCGCCGACCAGGTGCCCGGCCATGCTCACCACCCCCACCGCGCCGACCGACAGGAACGGCAGCAGCAGGCCGTCGTCGCCGCAGTACCAGGCCAGCCCCGTCTCGTGGATCAGCCGGAACGCGGCGGCCGGGTCCTCGGTCGCGTCCTTCACCGCGGTGATGCGCGGGTGCTCGGCGAGCCGGCGCAGCGAGTCCGCGTTCAACCGGAGCCCCGTGCGGGCGGGGACGTCGTAGAGCATCACCGGCAGGTCACCGGCGTCGGCGACGGCGGTCAGGTGCGCGACCACCCCGTCCTGCGACGGCCGGGAGTAGTAGGGCGTCACCGCGAGCAGCCCGTCGGCGCCGGCCTCGGCCGCGTGCCGCGCCATCGCGACCGCGTGCCGCGTGTCGTTGGAGCCGGCGCCGGCGAGGACGAGGGCGCGCCCACCCAGGGCCCGGACCACGGCGCGCACCAGGTCGGCCTTCTCGCGGTCCGACGTCGTCGGCGCCTCGCCGGTGGTGCCGTTGAGCACGAGGCCGTCGTGCCCGGCTTCGACCAGGTCGACGGCGAGGCGCTCGGCGGCGTCCAGGTCGAGGGCGCCGTCGTCGGTCATCGGCGTGACCATGGCCGTCAGCAGCGCACCGAAGGGCCGTTCCGGGGAAGGGGCGGGCATGGTCGGGCAATGTAGCTGCCCGTTATGTTCCTGGGGCCTCCGCCCCGGAGGCGATCGCCCGACCCGGAGGTGGCCGTGCAGTCCGCGCTCTACGAAGCCGAGCACGAGGCGTTCCGCGCCATGCTGCGCGAGTTCCTGGCCAAGGAGGTCGTTCCGCACCACGCGACGTGGGAGGAGGCCGGGGTCGTCGACCGGTCCGTCTGGCTCAAGGCGGGCGAGCAGGGGCTGCTCGGCATGGACGTGCCCGAGGAGTACGGCGGGGGCGGGGTCACGGATTTCCGCTACAACGCGATCCTCACCGCCGAGATCAGCCGGGTCGGGGCCAGCGGTCTGGGCTTCACGCTGCAGAACGACGTCGTCGCGCCCTACCTGACCGGCCTCACCACCGAGGAGCAGAAGCAGCGCTGGCTGCCCGGCGTCGTCAGCGGCGCGATCATCACCGCGATCGCCATGACCGAGCCGGGTGCCGGCTCCGACCTCCAGGGCCTCACGACCTCGGCCCGCCGGGACGGCGACGAGTGGGTGCTGAACGGGTCCAAGACCTTCATCACCAACGGCATCAACGCCGACCTGGTGATCGTCGTCGCCCGCACCGACCCCGAGGCCGGCGCCCGTGGCTTCTCGCTGCTCGTCGTCGAGCGCGGCATGCCCGGCTTCGAGCGCGGGCGCAACCTGGACAAGGTCGGCCTCAAGGCCCAGGACACCGCCGAGCTCTTCTTCGAGGACGTGCGCGTGCCGGCGGCCAACCTGCTCGGCACCGAGGGGCACGGCTTCTTCCACCTCATGGAGAACCTGCCCCAGGAGCGGCTGTCCATCGCGGCGGGCGCCGTCGCCTCGGCCCGCAACGTGCTGGACCTGACCGTCGAGTACTGCAAGGAGCGCACCGCGTTCGGCAAGCCGATCGGGAAGTTCCAGAACACCCGGTTCGAGCTCGCCGAGATGCACACCGAGGTCTCCGTCGCCGAGACCTTCCTGGAGAAGGCGATCCTCGAGCACAACGCCCGGCGGTTCACCGCCGAGGACGCCGCCATGGCGAAGTGGTGGACGACGGAGCTGCAGAAGCGCGTCGTCGACCGGTGCCTGCAGCTGCACGGCGGCTACGGCTACATGCTCGAGTACCCGGTCGCCAAGGCGTTCGTCGACTCGCGCATCCAGACCATCTACGGCGGGACGACCGAGATCATGAAGGAGATCATCGGCCGCTCGCTCGGTGTCTGAGCAGCCCGTGACCGGTTCCCGCTCCGCCCGCTCGTCGCACCGTCCCGGAGGCCCGCAGTGAGCACCCCCGACCAGCCGACCGTCCTGACCGAGCACCTCGGCCACGTCTCGCTCATCACCATCAACCGGCCGGGGGCGCGCAACGCCCTCGACCTCGACGTCGCCACCCGGCTCGCCGACGCGTTCGACGCCGCCGAGGCCGACCCGGAGATCCGCTGCGTCGTGCTCACCGGCGCCGGGGACCAGGCGTTCTCCGCCGGGGCCGACCTGAAGGCGTTGGCCCGAGGCGAGCGGGCGATCGTGCCGGGCCGCGAGCACTACGGCTTCGCCGGCTTCGTGCGCCACCCCATGAGCACGCCGGTGATCGCCGCGGTGAACGGTGCGGCGCTGGGCGGCGGCACGGAGCTGGCGCTCGCCGCCGACCTCGTCGTCGCTGCGGAGCACGCCACCTTCGGGGTGCCGGAGGTCAAGCGCGGACTGCTCGCCGCCGCCGGCGGGGTGTTCCGGCTCCCCGAGCAGCTGCCGCGCAAGGTGGCGATGCGGCTCGTGCTCACGGGGGAGCCGATGAGCGCGGAGGAGGCGCTGCGCTGGGGCCTGGTGAACGAGGTCGTCCCGGCCGCCGACGTGGTGCCGACGGCGATGCGCCTGGCCGAGGTCATCGCCTCGAACGCCCCGCTCGCGGTGCAGGCCAGCAAGCGGCTGGCGCTCGGCATCGTCGACGGCGACCGGCCCGCGGAGACCGCCGTGTGGGACCGCTCCGGCGAGGAGATGAGCCGCCTGTTCGCGTCGGCGGACGCGGCCGAGGGCATGAAGGCGTTCGCCGAGAAGCGGCCTCCGCGGTGGACGGCCCGCTGACCCGCTGAGAGCCGTCGCGGCGGCGCGTTCGCGGCGCGCGGGTGAGCCGGCTCCGTCGGGGGCAGGTATGCAGGTCATGAGCACCTCTGCGCCGCGCCTCCCCGACGCCCTGCAGGCGCTCCGCGACCTCCTGGCCGAGGTCCCCCTGTACCTGGACGTGCCCGGCCGCGACGAGGCGAGCCGCTCGGCCCGCGCCGTCGTCGACCAGGTCGACGACTACCTGCTGCCCCGGCTGCGCGACCTCGACGCCCCGCTGCTGGCCGTCGTCGGCGGGTCCACCGGTGCCGGTAAGTCCACGCTGGTCAACAGCCTCCTCGGCACGCCGGTCACCACCGCCGGTGTGCTGCGCCCGACGACGCGCGCACCGGTGCTGGTCTGCGCGCCGGCCGACCGTGCCGCCTTCGCCGGCGACCGGGTGCTCCCGGGCCTGGCCCGCAGCACCGGCGAGGGCGAGGTCACCGGTGGGCTCCGGCTGGTGGTCAGCGACGCGCTCCCGCCGGGGCTCGCGGTGCTGGACGCCCCGGACGTGGACTCGGTGGTGGAGACCAACCGCGAGCTGGCCGGCCAGCTGCTGGCGGCCGCCGACCTGTGGGTGTTCGTGACCACGGCCGCCCGCTACGCCGACGCCGTCCCGTGGGAGCTGTTGCGCACTGCCCAGGAGCGGGGCACCGCGCTGGCCGTGGTGCTCGACCGCGTGCCGCCCGAAGCGTCGGGCGAGATCGCGGCGGACCTCGGCGGGATGCTCCGCACCGCCGGGCTGTCCGCCGCGCGGCTGTTCGTCATCGAGGAGCGCCCGCTCAGCGGCGGCTTCCTGCCCGAGGACCAGGTCGAACCGCTGCGCTCCTGGCTGCACTCGCTGGCCGCGGACCAGGAGCAGCGCGCCGCCGTCGTCCGCCAGACCCTGGCCGGGGCGCTGGAGAGCCTGGGCGGTCGAGTCGACCTGGTCGCCGAGGGCGTGGCGCGGCAGGCCGCTGCCGCCGAGGCGCTCCGCGATGCCGCCGAGGCCGCCTACGCGCGGGCGTGCACCGCGGTGTCCGAGGGCGTCGCCAGCGGGGCGCTGCTGCGCGGCGAGGTGCTCGCCCGCTGGCAGGAGTTCGTCGGCACGGGGGAGTGGATGCGCGCCCTGCAGGGCCAGGTCGGCCGGCTGCGCGACCGGATCACCGCATCGCTCACCGGGCGTCCCTCGGCCGGTGCCGGGCTGCAGCAGGCCCTCGAGTCGGGGGTGGAGGTGCTCCTGCGCGACGCAGCGGAGGAGGCCGCCGAGCGGACGGTCAACGCCTGGCGGGGGACGCCGGGTGGACCGAGTCTGCTGGCCGCCGGTCCTCCGGACCTCGAGACGGCCTCGCCGGACTACGCGGCGGCGGCCTCGGCCCAGGTGCGCGACTGGCAGGGCACCGTGCTCGACCTCGTGCGCAACGAGGGTGCGGACAAGCGCACCCGCGCGCGGGCCTACTCGTGGGGGGTCAACGGGGTGGGCGCCGTGGTCATGGTCGCCGTCTTCGCCTCCACCGGTGGGCTCACCGGTGGAGAGGTGGCGGTCGCCGGTGGGACGACGGCGGTCGGCCAGCGGGTGCTGGAGGCGGTGTTCGGCGACTCCGCGGTGCGGGCGCTGGCCACCCGGGCCCGGGAGGATCTGGAGCAGCGGGCGAACAGCTTGCTCACCGACGAGCGCGCGCGTTTCGACGAACTGGTCGACCGGAGCGCACCGCCGCCCGACGCCGTCGCGGAGCTGCGTGCGGCCGCCGCCGAGCTCTCCGCGGCGCGGCAGGCGCAGCGATGAGGCGCAGGGACCGCGACGCCCTTCCGCTGACCGACCGGCTCGCCGCGTTGCGCGAGGCGGTCGAGGTGGCCGAGGGGCGGCTGGACGTTCCCGACGTCGCCCGCGCCCGCACGCTCCTGGCCAAGGCCAGGGCGCGCGAGGCCCTCGGCGACGCCACCGTCGTCGCCCTGGCCGGCGCCACCGGCAGCGGCAAGTCCACCTTGTTCAACGCGCTCTCCGGCGCCGAGGTGAGCACCCCGGGCGTGCGGCGGCCGACGACCGGCGTGGCGCACGCGTCGGTCTGGGGCGAGGCCGGCGCGGACCGCCTGCTCGACTGGCTGGAGGTGCCGCGTCGGCACCGGGTGGCCGATGCCGAACCGGCGCTGGACGGCCTGGTGCTGCTCGACCTGCCCGACCACGACAGCGTCCGGCTGGAGCACCGGCTGGAGGTCGACCGGCTGGTGGAGCTGGTCGACGTGCTGGTCTGGGTGCTCGACCCCCAGAAGTACGCGGACGCCGCGGTGCACGGCCGCTACCTGGCGCCGATGGCCGGTCACGCCGGGGTGCTGGTCGTGGTGCTCAACCAGATCGACCGGCTCGACGAGCAGGCGGCGGCCGCCTGCCTGGCCGACCTGCGCCGGCTCCTGGACGGCGAGGGGCTCGCGGGCACGCCGATCGTCGCCACGTCGGCGCGCACGGGCGCGGGCCTGATGGAGCTGCGCGGCGAGCTGGGGCGGCGGGTCAGCGCCCGCAGGGCGGCGACCGAACGGCTGACCGCCGACGTCCGGGCCACCGCCGAGGCGCTCTCCGCGCACTGCCCGGACGGTGACCCGGGTGCCGGGTCCGCGCGCGCGGCCGAGGCGGAGCTGACCGGGGCGCTGGCCGGCGCGGCCGGTGTACCGGTGGTGACGGCGGCGGTGGAGCGCTCCGCCGTCCGGGAGGGAACGGCGCGCACCGGGTGGCCGCTGCTGCGCTGGGTGCGGAAGCTGCGCCCGGACCCCCTGGAGCGCCTGCACCTGGGTGACGAGCGGGCGCGGTCGTCGCTGCCGACCGCCGGGGCGGTGCAGCAGGCGGGGATGACCGCCGCGCTCCGGCAGGTCCGCACCGCGGCGGGCGAGGGGCTGCCCCAGGGGTGGCGGGACGAGCTGCGGCGGACCGCCGACGAGGCGGGCAGCGGGCTGGCCGACGAGCTCGACCGCGCCGTCACCGGTGCCGACCTCGGGCCGACACGGGTGCCGCTGTGGCAGCGGGCGGTCGGCGGGCTGCAGTGGGCGCTGCTGGCCTGCGCTCTCGTCGGAGCGCTGTGGCTGCTCGGCCTCGTCGTCCTGGGCTGGCTGCAGTTGGACGACGTCCTGCCGCTGCCGGAGGTCGAGGGCATCCCCCTGCCGACCCTGCTGCTGGTGCTCGGGCTGCTCGCCGGCGCGCTGCTGGCGGTGCTGGCCCGGCCCTTCGTCCGCGCTGGTGCCCGCCGGCGACGACGCCGGGCGGAGCAGCGGCTCACCGCGCGCGTCGCGGAGGTGGCGCGCTCGTCGGTGCTCGCGCCGCTGGAGGGGACCGTCGAGGACGCGCGCGTCTTCTGCGCCGCCGTCCGTCGCGCCGGCAGCTGACGGCCCACCTCACCGAGCGGCGAGCGCGGGGGAATCCGCCTTCCGGCGGCACCGGAAGGGCGCACAACCCTGCGCTCGCGCCTGCGTGCGCCTCCGCGGACCGGGTGGGCTTGTTGCAAGCGCCTTGCAATAAGGTCGGGATCCAGGTCGACGAAGGGGTCCCCCGTGCGCGCAGTTCCGAGGTCCGTCGCTCCGCTCGCGGGCGCGGTCGTGCTCGCCACCGCGCTCACCGCGTGCGGCGACGGCGGCAGCCCCATCAGGGCGGCGGAGGCCCCCGCCGAGCTGGTGCTGGCCATCGGCGGCGAGTCCGACGACGGCTACGACCCGACGCTGGGCTGGGGCCGGTACGGCTCCCCGCTCTTCCAGTCCACGCTGCTCGCCCGGGACGAGAACCTCGACGTCGTCCCCGACCTGGCCACCGACTGGTCGGTGAGCGAGAACGGCCTGGTCTGGACCGTGGACATCCGCACCGACGCCCGCTTCACCGACGGGGCGCCGGTCACGGCCGACGACGTCGCCTACACGTTCACCACCGCCAGCCGCAGCGGTGGGCTCACCGACGTGACCGCGCTGCGCGAGGCGGTGGCCGTGGACGACGACACCGTCGAACTCCGGCTGGAGCGCCCGCAGAGCACCTTCGTGAACCGCCTGATCAGCCTCGGCATCGTGCCCGAGCACGCGCACGGCCCCGACTACGCCCGCAACCCCGTGGGCTCCGGCCCGTTCGAGCTCGTGCAGTGGGACCGGGGCCAGCAGCTCATCGTCGAGCGCAACGAGGACTACTACGGCCAGCGGCCGGAGTTCGAGCGGATCGTCTTCCAGTTCACCGGCGAGGACGCCTCGATCGCCGCGGCCTCGGCCGGCCAGGTCGACGTGGCCGCGGTGCCCGCCCAGCTGGCGCCCACCCGGGTGCCGGGGATGCGGCTGGTAGAGGTCGAGTCGGTCGACAACCGCGGCATCACGTTCCCGTACGTCCCTGACACGGGGGAGACGACCGACGACGGCGCGCCGATCGGCAACGACGTCACCTCCGACCTCGCAGTCCGGCAGGCGATCAACCTCGCCGTCGACCGGCAGGCGCTCGTCGACGGCGTCCTGGAGGGCTACGGCTCACCCGCGACCGGCCCCGTCGACGGCCTGCCCTGGTACGAGCCCGGCTCCGCGATCGAGGACGCCGACCTCGACGGCGCCGAGGAGCTCCTGGAGGAGGCCGGCTGGACCGACTCCGACGGCGACGGCGTCCGCGAGAAGGACGGCGTGCGCGCGGCCTTCTCGCTGCTCTACCCGGCCGCCGACTCGCTGCGCCAGGGGCTCGCGCTCTCGGTGGCCGACATGGTGGCACCCCTCGGCATCGAGATCCAGGCCAAGGGGGAGAGCTGGGACGTCATCGACCAGCGCCTGCACGCCGACGCGGTGCTCTTCGGCTGGGGCAGCCTCGACCCGACCGAGATGTACAACCTCTACTCCTCGACCCAGGCGGGCGTGGAGTACTGGAACCCCGGCTTCTACGGCAACCCGGAGGTGGACGCCCACCTCGAGGCGGCGATGACCGCCACGGAGCCCGCGGTGGCGGAGGAGGAGTGGCGGGCCGCCCAGTACGACGGCAAGGGCACCGGCTTCGGTCCGTCCGGCGACGCCGCCTGGGCATGGCTGGTCAACCTCGACCACACCTACGTCGTCGACGAGTGCCTGGACCTGGGTGCCCCGCGGATCGAACCCCACGGCCACGGCTGGCCGGTCACCGCGGGGATCACCGGGTGGCGATGGACCTGCTGACCCGCGCGGGCCAGGCCCTGGCCGGCCGGCTGGTCCGGCTGGTGCTGCTGCTCGCCGCCGTGGCGACGGCGTCCTTCGCGCTGATGGTGCACTCGCCGGTGGACCCGGTCGACGCCTACGTCGGCGGGGACATCGCGGCCATCGGCCCCGAGCAGCGGGCGCAGATCGCCGAGCGCTGGGGTCTGGACGACCCGCCGCTCGAACGGTTCGCGACCTGGCTGGGCAACGTCGCGCAGGGCGACCTGGGCCGCTCGCTGTCGTTCAACCAGCCGGTCACCGAGGTCATCGGCGAACGGTTCCTGACCAGCCTGGCGCTCATGGCGACCGCCTGGCTGCTCTCCGGGGTGTTCGGCTTCTCCCTCGGGGTGCTCGCCGGCATGCGGCAGGGCCGGTTCACCGACCGCGTGGTCACCTGGTGGGCCTACACGCTGGCCTCGGCGCCGACGTTCTGGGTCGGTCTCCTGCTGCTCTACGTCTTCTCCGTGTCGCTGGGCTGGACGCCGGTCTGCTGTGCCGTCCCGGTCGGGGTGCTCGCCGACGACGTGACCCTGCTCGACCGGCTGCACCACCTCCTGCTGCCCGCGCTGACGCTCTCGGTCGTCGGCGTCGCGCCCGTGGTGCTGCACACCCGGTACGCGGTGATCGAGGCGATGGCCAGCGACCACGTCACCTTCGCCCGGGCGCAGGGGGAGTCGACCCGCGGAGTGGTCGTCCACCACGTGCTGCGCAACGCCGCCGCGCCGGCGGTCCTGCTGCAGTTCGCCTCGCTCGGCGAGCTGTTCGGCGGCTCGGTGCTGGCCGAGCAGGTCTTCTCCTACCCGGGCCTGGGCGCGGCGACGACCACGGCCGCACTCGGGCAGGACGTGCCGCTGCTGCTCGGCATCGCCCTGTTCACCACGGTGTTCGTCTTCGTCGGCAACCAGCTCGGCGACCTCGTGCACGCCCGCCTGGATCCCCGCGTCGCCCAGGAGCTGGGGCGAGCCCGCCGTCCCCGCTGGGGCCGGGGCGAGCCGGGGGAACCGCTGCTCGATCCCGGTCCGCTGGCGCCGGAACGGGTAGGTGCGCGATGACCGCCGTCCTGGAGCGGCCGGGGCGGCGGTTCGCCGACCGGCGCAGCCGCACGCTGGCCTGGGTCGGGCTGTCGGTGCTCGTCGTCCTCGGCGTGGTCGTCGCCGGCGGCCTGGCCGCCGACGCCGCGCAGACGACCAGCCTGACCGACCGGAACCTGGGCCCCTCCGCGTCGCACTGGTTCGGCACCGACCGGCTGGGCCGCGACATGCTCGCGCGGACGCTGGCCGGTCTGCGGCTGAGCCTGGTCGTCGGCGTCGCGGCAGCGGTGGTCTCCGCCGCGATCGCGCTCGCCCTGGCGTGTTCCGCCGCGGTGTTCGGCGGTGTCGTCGACCGGGCGGTCGGCTGGCTGGTCGACCTGTTCCTGGCGCTGCCGCACCTCGTGCTGCTGATCCTGGTGGCCTTCGCCCTGGGCGGGGGCACCGGTGCGGTGGTCGCCGCCGTGGCGCTCACCCACTGGCCCACGCTCACCCGCGTGCTGCGGGGGCGCGCCCGGGAGGTCATGTCGTCGGACTACGTGGCGATCTCCCGGCAGCAGGGGCACGGCCGCGGCTGGATCGCCCGCCGGCACCTGGCGGGTCACCTCACCGGCCACTTCCTCGTGGGCACGGTGCTGCTCTTCCCGCACGCGATCCTGCACGAGGCGGCGCTGTCGTTCCTCGGCCTCGGCGTCGATCCGGGGGAGCCCTCGATCGGCATCCTGCTGGCCGAGTCGATGCGTCACCTGACCGCCGGCGCGTGGTGGCTGGCCGTGCTCCCCGGCCTGTGCCTGCTGGTGGTGGTCACGCTCGTCGACACGATCGGCAGCAGCAGCCGCGCGCTGCTCGACCCGCGGAGCCACCACCTGTGACGGGCACCCTGCTGGAGGTGCACGGGCTGGAGGTTGACTTCGTCCAGTACGAGCGGGGGCTGCGGCGCCGGACCGTGCACGCGCTGACCGGCATGGACCTCACCGCCGATGCGGGGGAGGTCGTCGCCCTGGTCGGCGCCAGCGGGGCGGGCAAGAGCCTGCTCGCCTCCGCGGTGCTAGGCCTCTTGCCGGCGAATGCCGTCGAGCGCGGGAACGTCCTGTTCGACGGCGTCCGGCAGGACGCGGCCGGCCGGCGCCGGCACGCGGGCAGGGGCATGACGCTGCTGCCGCAGGCGACCGGCTTCCTCGACCCGTTGGCCACCGTCGGCCGTCAGGTGCGCCGCTCCGCGCAGCTGGCCGGGCACGACGACCCCCGGGGCGCGGCAGCCCAGGCCCTCGCGCGCCGGGGGCTCGGACCCGAGGTCCTGCGCCGCTATCCGCACGAGCTGTCCGGCGGCATGGCCCGGCGGGTGCTGGTGGCCATGGCCACGCTGAGCAGTCCCCGGGTGCTGCTCGCCGACGAGCCGACGACGGGTCTGCCACCCGCGGACGTGGGGGCGACGCTGCGTGAGCTCCGGACGATGGCCGACGAGGGGTGCGCGGTCGTGCTCATCACCCACGAGCTGCGGGCGGCCCTGGAGGTGGCCGACCACGTCGTCATCTGCCGCGAGGGCCGCACCGTCGACACCGCCGACCCGGCCGCCTTCACCGGCGACGGCGACGCGCTGACCCATCCCTTCACGCGGGCGCTGTGGCAGGCGCTGCCCGGCAACGGCTTCCGCGTGGCGGAGGGCGTCTGATGCTGCAGGCCGAGGGCGTCTGGTTCCGCTACGCGCGCGACCGCCCGTGGGTGCTCACCGGGGACGACCTCGGCATCGAGGCAGGTGAGGTGCTCGGGCTCTGCGGGCCCAGCGGCGGCGGCAAGAGCACCCTGGGCCGGGTGCTGGCCGGGCACCTGCGACCCGACCGCGGTCGGGTGACCGTCGACGGCGCCGTACCGCGGCCCCGCCGTGCGCCGCACCCCGTGCAGCTGGTGCTCCAGCAGCCCGAGCGCGCCATCGACCCACGCTGGACGGTGCGGCAGGCGCTCGCGGCCACCGGAGCGGAACTCGACGGGCTGGACGAGCGGCTCGTCCACCGCGACTGGCTGGACCGCTATCCGCACGAGATCAGCGGCGGGGAGCTGCAGCGGGTGAACCTGGCCCGGGCGCTGCTGGTCCGGCCGCGTTACCTCGTGGCCGACGAGATCAGCGCCAGCCTCGACGCCGTCACCCAGGCCCGCATCTGGACGCTGCTGCTCGAGCACTGCCGGGAGGCCGGCATCGGCGTGCTCGCGATCTCGCACGACCGGCCGCTGCTGGAGACGGTGGCCGGGCGGGTCCTCGACCGGTCACCGGTGCCGGACGCCGCCGGCTAGGAGGTGAGCTCCGCAGCTGCGATCATGCGGCTCAGCGTCTCCACCCAGGCCGCCCGGACGGCGGGCGGCTGACCGTCGACGACGGCGCAGGCGTCACCGTCGAGGTCGCCGTCCCGGGCCACCGCCTCGAAGCTCAGGCGGAACAGCAGATCGGTGATCGTCTCTGAGGGCAGTCCGGCATCCACGAGGGGCTGCAGGATCCACTGTCGCGGGTCCACGAACGGTGTTCGGTTCCGAGCCCCTGTCCGGATGCAGGCCCGACCAGCGAACTCGTGGTGACCGGCGGGTGGACCAGGGGCGAACGTCACGTGTCGCCCGTATTACTGTCCGCCCGTGATCCGCCGCCGGCTGCTGCCGCCACTCGTCGCCGTCCTCGCCCTCTCCGGTCTCGCCGCGTGCTCGGAGGAGTCTCCCTCGTCCGACGGAGGCGACCCCGCTGCCGCCGCGGCGCCGACCGAGGAGACGACGGCCCAGGAGGTCACCTGGGAGAAGGTGGCCGGCACCGACGAGTGCGAGTGCAGCGACGGCACCGAGTTCCACTACTGGATGCACGAGGCCGACCCGACGAAGGTCGTCTTCGTCCTCGAGGGTGGCGGCGCCTGCTTCAGCGCCGAGACCTGCGGGTCGGAGAACGGGACGTCGAAGCCCAACCTCGAGAGCGACCTGCCCGACGAACCCGGGTACGTCTACAGCGACGGGACGCCGACGCCGGCCACCGACGGCCTGGTCGACGTGGCCAACCCGGACAACCCGCTGGCCGGCTACAGCGTCGTCTACGTGCCGTACTGCACCGGCGACCTGCACCTGGGCGACAACACGCAGGACTACGGCGGTGGCGTCGTGGTCGAGCACAAGGGCAGGGTCAACGCGACCACCGCGCTCGAAGGCCTGGCGCGGGAGTTCCCCGACGCCGAGGAGGTGGTCGTCCTGGGCTTCAGCGCCGGCTCGGCCGGTGCCCCGCTGTACGGCGGGCTGGCCCACGACCTGCTGCCCGACGCCGACATCAAGGTGATCGCGGACGCGTCCGGCGCCTACCCCGGCGACGAGCTCATCACCGGCGCCATCGGTGGGCTCTGGGGCATCTTCGACCGGCTCCCGGCGTGGCCCGAGGCCGCCGGCCAGCCGCAGACGGCGTGGTCGCTGCCCGGCCTGTTCGTGCAGACCGGCCGGCACGTGCCGGGCATCGCCCTGGCGACGGTCGACACCGCCAACGACGAGGTGCAGCGCCGGTTCACCGACCTGATCGGCTTCGCCGGCACGCCGCTGCCGGAGCTGATCGACCGCAACGCGGAGTTCATCGAGTCCAACGGCGTCGAGGTCAGCTCCTGGGTCGGCCCGGGCACGCAGCACGTCAACACCGCCGGCGACGACGTCCTCTACGGCAGCGAGGTCGAGGGCACGCAGCTCATCGACTGGATCAGCGACTTCATCGCCGGGGAGGACGTCCCCGACGTCCGCTGCGAGGACTGCGACTGATCGCCACCGCTTCTCTGGGACGATGGGGGAACCGCCCCCCGACTGCCGGCTCGTCCACGAGCCCGACCCGAGCGCTGCTCGCCAGGAGTGACCCGATGTCCCGCCGTACCGCCTCCCGGGCGCTGATCGCCGTCGCCCTCTCCGTCTCGCTGGCCGCCTGCGGTTCGGACGACGGCGCCGACTCGCCGGACAGCAGCCCGAGCGCGGCGGCCACGGAGGTCACCACGGACCTGTCGGAGAAGCCCGAGGTCCCCGCCTCGGACGATCCGGCGCCGGACGAGCTGGTCATCGACGACGTCGTCGTCGGCGACGGGGCGGAGGCCGTCACGGGCAGCACCGCCGACGTGAAGTACGTGGGCGCGTTCTACGAGAGCGGGGAGGAGTTCGACTCCTCCTGGAGCGGCGGCGCGGACGAGACGATCCCGGTCCCGCTCGGTGCCGGCCGGGTCATCCCCGGCTTCGAGCAGGGCATCGAGGGCATGAAGGTCGGCGGCCGCCGGATGATCACCATCCCCAGCGACCTCGGCTACGGGCCGGAGGGCTCGCCGCCGGTGATCCCCGGCGACGCCACCCTGGTCTTCGTGATGGACCTGGTCGAGGTCACCCCCTGACTGGCCTACGCGCGGGAGCCCCGGCTACCCGCTGAGGCGGGGACCGGCACCGCGCCTGCCAGAGCGACGACGTCGCCGACCACCCACACCGCGGGCGGCCGGACGTCCTCATCGGCCATCGTGGTCCCGACCCCGGCGAGCGTCGTCCGGAGCGTGCGCTCCCGGCCCGTCGTGCCCTCGACCACCACGGCGACCGGGGTCTCCGGAGCGCGGCCGTGCTGGATCAGGGCCGAGGCGATCGCCGGCGCGGTCTCCACACCCATGAGCACGACCACCGTCCCCCGGAGGCGACCGATCGCCGACCAGTCGACGAGCGACTGGGGATGCCCCGGCGGCAGGTGCCCCGAGACGACGACGAACTCGTGGGTGAGCCCTCGGTGGGTCACCGGGATGCCGGCGATGCCGGGTACCCCGACCGCGCTCGTCACGCCGGGGACCACCTCGACCGGGACGTCCGCGGCCGCGCAGGCGAGCACCTCCTCCATCCCGCGGCCGAAGACGAACGGGTCGCCGCCCTTGAGCCGGACCACCCGCCTGCCTGCCAGCGCGCGGGAGACCAGCACCGCGTTGATGTCCTCCTGCGGCATGGCGCGCCCGCGGGGCAGCTTCGAGGCGTCCACGATCTCGACGTGGGGCTGCAACCCGGCCAGCAGCGAGCGCGGGCCGAGGTTGTCGACGACGACGACGTCGGCCTGCGCCAGCGCCTGCCGTCCCCGGACGGTGATCAGCCCCGGGTCGCCCGGACCGCCGCCCACGAGCACGACCCGCCCGGGCCCGCCGACGGGTGCCTGGTCCTCGCGGCCGGTGGGCGCGGGAGTGGCGCTGGAGGCCTCCGGCGCGTCGGCGCGGGTGCAGAAGATCCGGTCGCGCTCGGCGTCGGCGGCGACGGCGTCGTCCACCAGGGGGTCGCCGGTGGCGGTGACGGCGTACCAGGCCGCCGCCAGGTCACCGGCGGCGTAGGGGCGCGGCAGCCAGGTCAGCGCGCCCGAGCCGGCGAGCGACTCCAGCGCCGGGACGACCTCCGGGCCGACGACGGTGACCCGCGCCCCGGCCGCCAGCAGCCCGACCGCCGCGAGGTGGGCGCTCGGCCCGCCACCGACGACGACGACCCGCCGGTCGTGCAGGTGCAGGCCGACCGGCAGCAAGGGCGCGGGCGGGCGGGGGAGAAAGGTGCTCACGGCACCTCCGAGGTGTACGGAGTGGTGCCGGCGACGACGTCGGCGAGGACGGCGGCGAAGGCGCGCGAGACCTCCGGCCGGCGCACCGCCACCCGCAGGTGGTCGCCGGTGAGCCCCGGGAAGGTGTCCCCGCGGCGCACCGCCCAGCCGCGGCGGCGCAGCTCCTCGCGCACGGCGAGCCCGTCCGGCACGCGCAGGAGGACGAACGAGGAGCGCGGATCGCCCTCGACGACGACCGACGGCGGCAGGCACTCGAGCAGCGTCGTGCGCCAGCCGGTGAGGTCCTGGGCGGCCTGCTCGGCCTCGGCGCGCGCCTCCGGCGTGGTGCACGCGGCCAGTGCGGCGAGCGCGGGGGTGGAGACCGGCCACTGCGGCTGCTGCGCGGCGAGGCGGGCGATCAGCGGAGCGGGCCCGACGGCGTAGCCGACGCGCACCCCGGCCAGCCCCCAGGTCTTCGTGAGGCTGCGCACCACCAGCAGCCCGGGGAGGTCGCGCCGGTCCGCCAGCGACTCCGGCTCCCCGGGCACCGTGTCGGCGAACGCCTCGTCCACCAGCAGCACCCGGCCCGGGCGGGCGAGGGCGGCGACGGTCGCGGCGGGATGGAGCACCGAGGTCGGGTTCGTCGGGTTGCCGAGCACCACGAGGTCGGCGTCCTCGGGCACGGCGGCCGGGTCGAGCCGCCGGCCGTCGTCGGCGGGCAGGAGGACCCGGGTGACCGGGTGCCCGGCGGCCCGCAGCGCCGCCTCCGGCTCGGTGAAGGAGGGGTGGACGACGGCCGCGAGGCGCGGACGCAGTGCCCGGGCCACCAGGACGAAGGCCTCCGCGGCGCCGGCGGTGAGCAGCACCTCGTCGTCGGGGCGGCCGTGCGCGGCGGCGACCGCGGTCCGGGCGGGCGCCGGGTCCGGATAGGCGGCCGCGGCGTCGATCGAGGCGTGCAGGACGGCGCGCAGCCACGGCGGCGGTGCGTCGGCGCGGACGTTGACGGCCAGGTCGACCAGACCCGGGGCGAGTTCCGCGTCGCCGTGGTGGGAGAGGTCCGGATCCGCCGGTGCCACGGCCACGGCCACCGCCACGGTCACCCGGCCGTGCACCGTCTTGGGCACGGTGAGCGTGCCGCCGTGCAGCAGCGCGGCCGCCTCGGCCACCGAGCCGGTCCCGACGGCGGCCGCCACCCGGGCGGACGGCGTGGGCACCGGGACCCGGGCCAGCTCCGCGGCCGGGTGACCGACGAGCGCCCAGCCCCGCCGGTCGGCCGCTTCCCGGAGGCCTGGCTCCGCGGCCCGGACGTCCAGGGTCGCGATGCGCACGCCGACCGTCGCGGCAGGCAGCACCGCGTCGACCGCGGCGAGCACCTCGTCCGCGGTCACGCCGGAGACCGCGCCCAGCCCGACGGTGGTCACGTCGGCACCGTGGATCGGTCGGACAGGGGGCGGTCGGGGAGGCCGGCGAGCAGCCCGGCGGCGTCCCGGGGGAGCGGGCCGTCGGGCAGCAGGCCGAGGGCGCGGAGGCGGACCCCCACGGTCAGCGCCCAGGGGCGGTCCAGCCGGGCCCGCCGCAGCAGGTCGTCGTCGCCGAGCAGCGTCTGGGGCTCGCCCTGCACCACCCGGCGGTCGACCACCACCGCCACCTCGTCGGCCCAGCGCAGGGCCAGGTCGACGTCGTGCGTGCTCATGACCACGGTCGCGTCGTGCTCCTGCAGGCGGGCGAGCGCGGCCAGCGTCTCGGCGACGGCCGAGGGGTCCAGGCCCGCCGTCGGCTCGTCGAGCAGCAGCACGCACGGGCGCATGGCCACCGCCCCGGCGATCGCCACCCGCTTGCGCTCGCCGTAGGAGAGCTGGTGGGTCGGACGCGCCGCGAGGTCGTCGACGGCCAGCAGCGCCAGCGCCTCGGCCACCCGGGTGCGCACCTCCCGCTCGGGCAGGCCGAGGTTGAGCGGCCCGAACGAGACGTCCTGCGCCACCGACGCGCTGAACAGCTGGTCGTCGGGGTCCTGCAGCACCAGCTGGACCTCCTGCCGGTGCGCCCGCAGCGCCCGGCGGCCGTGGCCCAGACGAGCGCCGTCGACGCTCACCTCGCCGGCCGAGGGCACCAGCGCTCCGGACAGGCAGCGCAGCAGCGTCGTCTTCCCCGAACCGTTGGCACCCAGCACGGCCAGCCGCCGGCCCGCCGGCACGGTCAGCGAAGCGCCCTCCAGCACGGGGCGGCCACGTTCGTACCCGGCCACCAACCCGGTCGCGGTCAGCGTCCGGTGGCTCACGCCAGCACCGCCGACGTCGCGACGATGGTGGTGAGCCCGGCGGCGGTGGCGGCCAGGAACGGGCGGGACGAGGGCAGCACCTCGGGCAGCACCCGCAGACCCGTGTCCATGCCGCGGCCGGCCAGCCCCTCCTGCATGCGGCGGGCGCGGTCCCAGGACCGGGTGAGCACCGCCGCGGCCAGCGCGCCCGACGAGCGGTAGGAGCGGCGCAGCGACGAATAGCCCATCCGTGCGGCCTGCGCCTCGCGGACAGCGCGCAGGCTGTCCAGCAGCACGAACAGCAGGCGGTACGTCACCGAGGCGACCTCGACGACCGCCGCCGGCACCCGGGCACGGCGCAGCGCGGGCAGCAGGTCGGACATCGGCGTCGTCGTGGCCAGGAGCAGCACCGCGGCGCTCCCGGCCACCGCGTGCCCGACCAGCGAGCCGGCGTGCGCCGCAGCGTCCGGCGCCCAGCCGACCCCGTCGCCCCCCACCTCGACCACCGCGGTGACCGCCCCCACCGCGACGAACGCCAGCGGCCAGCGGACCGCCCGGGCGAAGGTGCGGGCCGGTACCCGGGCCGGGCCGAGGGCGAGCGCCACCGCGACGACGGCGACGAGGGCGCTGCCCGGCCACGCGGGCAGCACGAGGGCGGTGACGACCAGGCCGCCGCAGAGCAGCACCTTGTCGCCCGGCGCGCGCCGGCGCCAGGCGCTGGCCCACGCCGCGTCGTCGACGGCCAGACCGGTCACTGCTCGCCGGCTCCCGGGGCAGCCGGGGTCGGGGTGCGTCGTCCCCGCAGCCGACCGAGGACGTAGCCGAGCACCCCACCGCCGAGGGCGGCCTGCAGCGCGAACAGCCCGGACTCGACCTCGCCGGCCGGGCTGAACAGCGAGTCGAACCAGGGGGTGTAGCCGTCGGCCTCCAGCTCCTCGGTGACGGCGGCGTCGGTGCCGCCGTACTCCGAGCTGCCGCCGTCGATCAGCAGCGGGACGGCGAAGAGGGCGACGACGGCGAGGACGAGCAGCGCGTTCACGAGCGTGCGGCGGGTCATGCGGCACCTCCGGCAGCTGTCGCGACGGGGGCGGGCGTCAGGATCCCGAGCCGCTCGAGCTCGGGGCGGGCGTTGACGGTGAGCACGCGGAAGAGCAGGACGCCGAGCAGGCCCTCGCCCACGGCCAGCGGGATCTGGGTGACCGCGAAGACGCCGAGGAACTTCAGCAGCGCACCGGCCAGGCCGCTCTCCGCGTCGGGGAAGGCCAGCGCCAGCTGGAACGACGTGGTGACGTAGGTGGCCAGGTCGGCCAGCGCGACGGCGGCGAACACCGCGGGGAGCAGGCCGGCGCCGGCGGCGCGGGCCAGCCGGTAGGCGCCGTACCCGGCCCACGGCCCGACGACGGCGAAGGCGAAGGCGTTCGCGCCGAGCGTGGTCAGCCCGCCGTGCGCCAGGAGCAGCGCCTGGAACAGCAGCACGACGGTGCCCAGCAGAGCCATCACCGGTGGCCGGAAGAGGATCGCTCCGGGACCGGTGCCGGTCGGGTGGCTGGAGCTGCCGGTGACGCTCGGCAGCTTGATGGCGCTGAGCACGAAGGTGAAGGCCCCGGCCGCGCCGAGCAGCAACGTGGACTCGGGGTTCTCCCGCACCTCCTTCACCACGGCGCGGGCGCCGTGCACGACGAACGGGGCAGCGGCGATCGTCCAACCGGCGGCGTGCCCGGCCGGGAGGAAACCTTCAGCGATGTGCACGGACGTTCTCCGATCGACGGGCGCACTCGGTGACGAAGCGGGCGGCGAGCTGCGGGGAGCCGGCCCAGTGGAGGTGCAGGTAGGAGGCGTGCACGCTGCCGCTGACGAAGCCCTCGGGTCCGGCTCCGGACCACGCCCAGGCGCCGGTGGGGCCGGCCGGCGGGTGGGCGTGCGTGCGGTGGAACTCGTGGCCGCGCACGCGGGTGCCGGCCGGCGCGAGCACCGAGTCGGCGACGGCGACCGCGGCCCGGTAGCCCAGGGTCAGCCGGGGCGACATCGCCGTCGCCACGTCGAGGACGCCGCACATCGGTCGGCCGTCCAGCTCGCGGCCGAGGTAGAGCAGCCCGGCGCACTCGGCGGCGACCGGTGCGCCGCGGGCCGCGAGCGCGGCGACGTCGGCGCGCAGCGACCCGTTCGCCGACAGCTCCGCGGCGTGCACCTCGGGGAAGCCGCCGCCGACGACCAGCCCGGCGGTGCCGGGCGGCAGCAACTCGTCGCGCAGCGGGTCGACGACGACGACCTCGGCCCCCGCGGCCTCGAGCAGCTCGGTGGTCTCCGCGTAGCCGAAGGTGAAGGCCGGACCGCCCGCGACGGCGATCCTCGGGCGGCCGGGGACGGGGGAGACCTCCGCGGCCGGGTCCCAGGGCGCGGCGTCCAGCGGGGGAGCCGACCGCGCGAGGGCGAGCACGGCGTCCAGGTCGACGGCGGCGCCCACGACCTCGCCGAGGCCCCGGACCGTCGCCAGCGCCTCGCCGGACCGCTCGGCCGCCGGGATCAGCCCGAGGTGCCGGGACGGGGTGTGCAGCTGCTCCAGCCGGCGGACCGCGCCGAGCACCGGCACCCCGGCGTCGGCCAGCGCCTCGCGCAGGATCGCCTCGTGCCGGTCGCTGCCCACCCGGTTGAGGACGACGCCGCCGAGCCGGACCGCGGGGTCGAACGTCGCGAACCCGTGCACGAGGGCCGCCACCGACCGCGCCTGCGAGGAGCCGTCGACGACGAGCACGACGGGCGCCTGCAGCAGCCGGGCGACGTGCGCGGTCGAGGAGAAGCCCGGCTCGGCCGAGGGGTGGCTGGCGCCGTCGAACAGGCCCATCACGCCCTCGACGACGGCGACGTCGGCAGGCCGGGGGTGCAGGGCGCCGCGGAGGAACAGCGGGGCGATCCGCTCCTCGCCCACCATCCACGGGTCGAGGTTGCGGCCGGGGCGGCCGGCCGCGAGGGCGTGGTAGCCGGGGTCGATGTAGTCGGGGCCGACCTTGTGCGGCGAGACGGTGAGCCCGCGCGCGGTGAGCGCGGCGATCAGCCCGGTGGCCACCGACGTCTTGCCCGCGTTGGACGACGGCGCGGCCACGACCAGCCGCGGCACGGTCACCACTCGATCCCCCGCTGGCCCTTCTGGCCTGCGTCCATGGGGTGCTTGACCTTGGTCATCTCCACCACCAGGTCGGCGGCCTCGACCAGGGCCGGGTGCGCGTCCCGCCCGGTGATCACCACGTGCTGGGTGCCCGGTCGGTTCGCGAGGGTCTCGACGACGTCGTCGACGTCCACCCAGCCCCACTTCATCGGGTAGGTGAACTCGTCCAGCACGTAGAAGCGGTGTGCCTCCGCGGCCAGGTCGCGCTTGATCTGCGCCCAGCCCTCGGCGGCGTCGGCGGCGTGGTCGGTCTCGGTGCCGGCGCGGCGCGACCAGCTCCAGCCGGAGCCCATCTTGTGCCAGACCACGGGACCGCCCTCACCGGTCTGCTCGTGCAGCCGGCCCAGGGCGCTCAGCGCGTTCTCCTCGCCGACCTTCCACTTGGCGCTCTTGACGAACTGGTAGACCGCGATCGACCAGCCCTGGTTCCAGGCGCGCATCGCCATCCCGAAGGCGGCGGTGGACTTCCCCTTCATCACGCCGGTGTGCACAACGAGCAGCGGCCGGTTGCGCCGCTGCCGCGTCGTCAGCCCGTCCTTCGGGTCGACCGCGACCTTCCCCTGAGGCATGTCAGGCCGCCCGTCGTGCGCTGCGGACGGTGGCGGCCAGCGCGTCGGCGGCCAGCTCCTCCAGGCGCAGGGTCTGCGCGCCCAGCGCCGTCCCGAGTGCCCCGGCCAGGCCGAGCCGGACCGGGCCGGACTCGCAGTCGACGACGACGGAGGCGGCGCCCGTGGACGCGAGCAGCCGCGCCGCGGCCTGGGCCTCGGCCAGCGAGCTGCTGCCCCGGGCGCCCGTGGCCCGGCCGTCGGTGACGACGACCAGCAGCGGGCGGCGCTGCGGATCGCGGATGCGCTCGACCCGGAGGACGTCGTGCGCCGCGAGCAGCCCCGCGGCCAGCGGGGTGCGGCCGCCGGTCGGCAGGTCGGTCAGCCGGGTGGCGGCCGCCTCCACCGACCAGGTGGGCGGCAGCGCGACCTCGGCCGAGGTGCCGCGGAAGGTGACCAGGCCGACCTTGTCGCGGCGCTGGTAGGCGTCCAGGAGCAGGGAGAGGACGGCGCCCTTGACCGCACCCATCCGCGCCCGCGAGCCCATCGAGCCGCTCGCGTCGACCACGAACAGGACGAGGTTGCCCTCGCGGCCCTCGAGCACGGCCTGGCGCAGGTCCTCGCGGGCGATCCGCAGGCCCGGACCGGTGCGGCCGCGTGCCCGCTGGTGCGGCGCGGCGGCCAGCACGGTGTCGACCAGGTGCAGCTTCGTGACGCTGCCGCCCGGCGTGGTCGAACCCACCACCCGGCCACGCTCGGAGCGCGCCCGCGACCGCCGGCCGGACGCACCGGCACCGATGCCGGGCACCTCCAGTCGCCGCGCGCGGAACGGCTCGGACGGCGCGACCGCGGCCCGGTCGGGTGCGGAGGAGGCCTCGGCGCGGCCGCCGCCCTCGCCGCGCGGCGCCGTCGTCGGCCCGCCGGTGTCGTCAGGGCCAGGATGGCCATCCTGGCCCTCGGGAGCCGACGCGCCGGTGTCGTCGGGAGCGCCGGAGGGCGGCGGAGGAGGTGCACCGCCGCCGTCGGGGCCGCCGCCGTCGGGGCCGTCGTCGTCGGGGCCGTCGTCCTCCGGGCGGCTGTCGGACAGCGCCTGCTCCAGCGTCTCGTCGTCCAGGCCGGGGGCGTCGAAGGGGTTGCGACGGCGGCGGTGGGGGAGTGCGAGGCGGGCGGCCACCCGGACGTCGTCCTCGGTCACCTCGTCGCGGCCGCACCAGGCGGCGTGTGCGATCGCGGCGCGGGCGGTGACCAGGTCGGCGCGGAGGCCGTCGACGTCGAAGGCGGCGCAGACCGCGGTCACCTGCTGCAGCGCGGCGTCGGAGAGGACGACGTGCGGCAGTCGGGCGCGGGCGTCGGCGATGCGGGCGGCCAGCCCGGTCTCCTCGCCCGACCACGCGGCGGCGAACCCGGCCGGATCGGCGTCGGAGGCGAACCGCCGGCGCACCACCTCGGCCCGGGCGGCCGGGTCACGTGGCGCGGCCACCTCGACGGTGAGGCCGAAGCGGTCGAGCAGCTGCGGCCGCAGTTCGCCCTCCTCGGGGTTCATCGTCCCGACGAGCAGGAAGCGGGCGGCGTGCCGGACGGAGACGCCCTCGCGCTCGACGTAGGCGGTGCCCATGGCCGCGGCGTCCAGCAGCAGGTCGACCAGGTGGTCGTGCAGCAGGTTGACCTCGTCGACGTAGAGCACGCCCCGGTGGGCGGCGGCCAGCAGGCCGGGCTCGAAAGCCTTGACGCCCTCCGTGAGCGCGCGCTCGAGGTCCAGCGAGCCGACCACGCGGTCCTCGGAGGCACCCACGGGCAGCTCGACCAACCGCGCCGGACGCACCGGACCGCCGGTGGTCGGCTCGTGCGGGCCGTCCGGGCAGGCGGGGTCAGGAGCGGCGGGGTCGCAGGCGAACCGGCAGCCGGCCACGACCGCGACCGGCGGCAGGACGGCGGCCAATGCGCGGACAGCCGTCGACTTGGCCGTGCCCTTCTCGCCGCGCACCAGCACGCCGCCGACCGCGGGGGAGACGGCGTTGAGCAGCAGGGCCAGCCGCATGTCGTCCATGCCGACGACGGCGCTGAAGGGATAGGTCATGCGCGGGTACGGCGCACGGAACACGCGTCCTCTCCCCGGGTGTCCACGCCCGGAGGTGGCAGGAGCGCGACGGCGGGAGTTCCTGACTCACCGACCCGGGGGCCGGCTCACAGTGGCGGGACCGCGCCGGAATCTCACCGGGCTTCCTCCACTGCCGTCGCGTGTGGCGGCGTCATCAGACCACGGCCACCCCGCAGCCGTCACGCGGGGTGGGTGCCTCCCTAGGATCGGCGCCCGTGCCAGCGCCCGATTCCTCCGCCGACAACCCGGTCGTGGTCGTCGGCATCGGCGCCGACGGCTGGGACGGTCTCTCACCGGCTGCCCGCCGGTCGATCGAGGCCGCCGACGTGCTGCGCGGCAGCGAGCGGCAGCTGGCCCTCGTGCCGCCGGACGTGGGCGCCGAGCGGGTGCCCTGGCCCCGGCCGCTGGCGCCGGCGCTCACCGGCCTGCGCGAGGCGCACCCCGGCCGCCGCGTCGTCGTCCTGGCCAGCGGTGACCCGATGTTCTCCGGCATCGGGACGTCGCTGGTCCGCGTGCTGGGGCCGCAGGCCGTGGAGGTCGTCCCGCACCCCTCCTCGGTGACGCTGGCCTGCGCGCGGATGGGCTGGTCGGTGGAGGAGACCACCGTCGTCCCCGTGGTGGGCCGGCCGGTGGAGCTGCTCGCCCCGCACGTCACGCCGGGTCGGCGGCTGCTGGTGCTCGGGTCCGACACGGGGTCCCCGGCAGCGGTCGCGAACCGTCTCGCGGTCTGGGGCTACGGCGCCAGCCGGATCACGGCGCTGGCCCAGCTGGGCGGGCCGGGCGAGCGCCGGTTCACCGGCAGCGCCGCCGCGTGGCCGCACGCCGAGACCGACCCGCTGGTGGTCACTGCCGTGGACGTGGTCGCCGACCCGGGCACCGTGCCGCTGCCGGCGACGCCGGGGCTGCCCGACGACGCCTACGAGCACGACGGCCAGCTCACCAAGCGCGACGTCCGTGCGGTGACCCTCGCCCGGCTCTGCCCGCTGCCCGGTCAGCTGCTGTGGGACGTCGGCGCGGGCTCGGGCTCGATCGGCATCGAGTGGATGCGCACCCACCCGTCCTGCCGCGCGGTCGCCGTGGAGAGCGCGCCGGACCGGGCCGAGCGGATCCTGCGCAACGCCGGACGGCTGGGCGTGCCCGACCTCCAGGTGGTCGAGGGCCGCGCCCCCGAGGCCCTGACCGGGCTGCCCACCCCGGACGCCGTCTTCGTCGGGGGAGGGGTGACCGTGCCCGGACTGCTGGCCGCGTGCTGGGAGGCACTCGGGCCCGGTGGCCGGCTGGTGGTCAACGCCGTCACGCTGGAGAGCGAGGCGTGGGTGGCCCGCTGGCAGGCGGAGGTCGGCGGCGATCTCACTCGCCTGCAGGTGTCGCACGCGAGCCCGGTGGGCGGCTTCACCGCGCTCCGGCCCGCGCTGCCGGTGACGATCTGGAGCGTGACGAGATGACCGTGCACTTCATCGGAGCGGGCCCCGGCGCCGCCGATCTGATCACGCTGCGGGCGGCGCGAATCATCGCCGCTGCCCCCGTCTGCCTCTACGCCGGCGCCCTCGTGCCGCGCGAGCTGCTGGACACCGCACCCCCCGGGGCCCGGCTCGTCGACACCGCCGACCTGGACCTCGACGAGATCACCGCCGAGCTGGTCGCCGCGCACGAGGCGGCTCACGACGTCGCCCGGCTGCACTCCGGCGACCCGTCGGTCTACAGCGCGATGGCCGAGCAGATGCGCCGCCTGGACGCGGCCGGCGTCCCCTACGACGTCGTCCCCGGTGTGCCGGCGTTCGCCGCGGCCGCCGCCTCGCTCAAGCGGGAGCTGACCGTGCCGGGCGTGGGGCAGACGGTCATCCTCACGCGCACGTCGGCCCGCTCCACGCCGATGCCGGAGGGAGAGGACCTCGCCACGCTCGGGGCCTCGCGGGCGACGCTGGTCCTGCACCTGGCCGTGCAGCGGATCGCCGAACTCGTCCCCGAGCTGGTGCCGCACTACGGCGCGGACTGCCCGGTGGCGGTGGTGGCCCGCGCCAGCCGGGACGACGAGCTGATCCTGCGCGGCACGCTCGACGACATCGCGGAGCAGGTCGAGGCCGCCGGGGTGAAGCGGACCGCGGTGGTGATCGTCGGTGCGGTGCTGACCGCGGGGGAGTTCCCCGACAGCCACCTGTACTCGACGACGCGATGCCGCTCCTAGGCGCGGCCGACGACGGTCCCGCCGCGGTCGATGACCACGACGTCGACCTCGACCGGCGCGCCGCGGAGGACCCCGAGCGCGGTGTCGCGGGCGCCGGCCGCGACCAGGTCGCCGAGCGGGACGCCAGCGGCCGAGCACTGCTGGAGCGCGTCGAGCGCGGTGTTGGCGGCGCGCACGCCGGCGACCAGCTCCGGTGGGCCGCCGGCGTCGCGGACCCGGGCCGCCAGCGACTCCGTGGACACCTGGGAGCGGCCGGAGTGGAGGTCGAGGTGGCCGTCGGCGAGCTTCGCCAGCTTGCCGATGCCGCCCGCAACCGTCAGCCGCGGGACCGGGTGGCGGCGCAGGTACTTCAGGACGGCGCCGGCGAAGTCGCCCATGTCGAGCAGCGCGTCCTCGGGCAGGCCGTGCAGCTCGGCGGCGACCCGCTCGCTGGTCGACCCGGTGCACCCGGCCACGTGCTGATGACCGGCGGCCCGGGCGACATCGATGCCGCGGCGGATCGAGTCGATCCACGCCGAGCACGAGTAGGGCACGACGACGCCGGTGGTGCCGAGGATCGACAGCCCGCCCAGGATGCCCAGCCGGGGGTTCCAGGTCTTCCGGGCCAGCTCCTCGCCGTGCTCGACCGAGATCTCGACGACGACGTCGCCGGTGCCCCCGTGACGGGCGGCGACCGCGGCGACGTGCTCGCGGATGAACTGCCGGGGCATCGGGTTGATCGCCGGCTCGCCGACCGCCAGGGGCAGGCCGGGCTTGGTGACCGTGCCGACGCCCTCGCCGGCGCGGAAGGTCACGCCGGTGCCCGGCTCGCCGTGGGTCACCCGCGCCGACACCAGCGCGCCGTGCGTGACGTCGGGGTCGTCCCCGGCGTCCTTGACGACGCCCGCGGTGGCGGCGCCGTCGCTGAGCAGTTCCTTCGCCAGCGCGAACGACGGGTGGTTGTCCTTGGGGAGGTCGATCGACACCGGGTCGGGGAAGTCGCCGGTGAGCAGTGCGGTGTACGCGGCCGTGGTCGCCGCGGTCGCGCAGGCGCCGGTCGTCCAGCCGTAGCGCAGCCCGCTGCTGCCCTCCCTGCCCGCGGTCGTCACGTGATCAGGATGCACCGGTGGTGAGCGGGACCGGCCGGGTGCTCGTGCTCGGGGGGACGGGCGAGGCGCGTCGGCTGGCGACGGCGCTGGTCGCCGACGGCGTCGACGTCCTGAGCTCGCTGGCCGGGCGGGTCGCCGATCCGGTGCTGCCGCCGGGGGAGGTGCGCATCGGTGGCTTCGGCGGGATAGAGGGGCTGACCGCCTGGCTGGCCGAGAATCCGGTGGACGCCGTCGTCGACGCGACGCACCCCTTCGCCACGACGATGACCGCCTCCGCGGCGGCCGCCGCCGACCTCGCGGGCGTGCCCCTGCTGCGCCTGCAGCGCCCGGGCTGGACCGCGCAGCCGGGCGACGACTGGCGGTGGGTCGACTCGCTGGAGGGCGCCGCCGCAGCCGTCGCCGGCTTCGATCGCGTCTTCCTCACCACCGGCCGGCAGGGGTTGGCTGCGTTCGCCGGGCTGACGGCGCACTGCCTCGTGCGGTCGGTGGACCCGCCGGAGCCGCCGCTGCCGGCGCGCACCACCGTCGTGCTCGAACGTGGCCCGTTCAGCCTCGACGACGAACTGGCCCTGCTGCGCGAGCACGCCGTCGAAGTCGTCGTCACCAAGGACAGCGGCGGGTCCATGACGGCGGCCAAGCTGACCGCCGCCCGCGAGCTCGGGCTGCCGGTGGTGCTGGTGCGTCGACCGCCGTTGCCGGAGGGGGTGCCGGTGGTCGCGACCGTCGACGAGGCGCTGACCTGGGTACGAGCCGGTCTCGATCGGGCGTCATCCGTTGACTGACGGGGGTGCCACGAGGACGGTCGCCCGCATGCGACGGCGGACGGCGGTCATCGGTGCTCTGCTCCTCGCCGCGGCGACCGGGTGCGCCGATGCGGCCGAGGACGAGGACGAGGGCGACAGCGCCGGCGCGTGCGCGGTGCCGATCGTGATGGCGACCCCCGAGGAGGTGCGCCCCGGCGACGAGGTGACCGTGCCGGTGACCGGTCCCTGGGAGTGCCGGGACAGCGGCGGCCCCGCTGTCGTCGACGAGGAGCGCCCGGTGCTCGACATCCTGGTCGAGTTCCACCAGGGCGACGTCCTCGAGCCGGCCCGTGACGTGCGCGGCACGGGGACGACCTACGACGGCTCGGTGACCGTCGTCGTGCCGGAGGACGCGGTGCCGGGGCCGGCGGGGGTCCGGGTCGGCGACGTGGTGCACGGGTGGTTCACCGTCGTCGCCTGACCGGCCTCAGCCGGGGTAGGTCCGCGACGTCCAGACCTGACCGGACGGGCCCACCCGGGTCTGCGAGGACCCGATGATCAGCAGGCACCGCATGTCGACGGTCTCCGGGTCCAGCTCGCCGAGCGTGGTCACGGTCAGCCGCTCCTCGGGTCCGCCGACATCCCGGCCGACCACCACGACGGTGTCGGGCGAGCGGTTCTCCAGCAGCACCTTCTGCGCCTCACCGAGCTGGTGTGGGCGGTGCTTGGACCGCGGGTTGTAGAGGGCGATCACCAGGTCGGCGGCCGCCGCGTGGCGCAGCCGGTCGACGACGACGTCCCAGGGCTTGAGCACGTCGGACAGCGACATCACGCAGAAGTCGTGCCCGAGCGGGGCACCGACCTTCGACGCCACCGCCTGAGCCGCGGTCAGGCCGGGGACGATGCGCACCGGCACGTCGACGAACTCCGGTCGCCCCGCTACCTCGAGCACCGCCGCCGCCATCGCGAAGACGCCCGGGTCGCCGCTGGAGACGACCGCCACGCGCCGTCCGGAGCCGGCCAGCTCCAGGGCGTGGGCGGCGCGCTCTGCCTCCACCCGGTTGTCGCTCGGGTACCGCTGCTGGCGCGGATTGGCCGGCACCCGGTCCAGGTACGGGCCGTAGCCGATGAGGACGTCGGCGCCGGCGAGCGCGTCGGCGGCCTCGGGCGTGGTCCAGTACCGGGCGCCGGGGCCCAGCCCGACGACGACGACCTCGCCGGCGGTCGCGTCCTCGTGGGCGGTGCGCTCCTCGACGGGCAGCTCGCCGGTGAGCGGGCTCGGCAGCAGGGCGAGGGAGAAGTAGGGGACGCTCGCCGGGTCGACGTCGGCCAGCGGCATCGTGCGCTGGCCGTCGGTCGTGGCGCGCTCGACGTAGAGCGCGCGGTCGAGGACGCCCGCCTGCTCGAAGGCCTCGCGGACCTGCGGGAAGGTGCGGCCGAGCTTCATCACGGCGGCCGAGTCGGTGGTCGACAACCACTCGGCCAGCTCCTCGGCGCCCAGCGTGCCGGGCAGGACGGTGAGCACCTCGTCCCGCTCGACCAGCGGTCGCCCGACGGCCGCGGCCGCGCCGCTGACGCTGGTGACGCCGGGGACGACCTCGGTCGGGAACCGGTGCGCCAGCCGCTTGTGCATGTGCATGTACGAGCCGTAGAAGAACGGGTCGCCCTCGGCCAGCACGACGACGTCGCGGCCGGCTTCCAGGTGCGCGGCGAGCCGGGCGGCCGCTGCCTCGTAGAACTCGTCGATCGCGCCCTGGTAGCCGCCGGGGTGATCGGTGGTCTCGGTGGTGACCGGGTAGACCAGCAGCTCCTCGATCTGGCCCTCGCGCAGGTAGGGCGCGGCGATCCCGCGGGCCACCGACCTGCCGTGCCGCGCGGCGTGGAAGGCGACGACGTCGGCGGCGCCGATCAGCCGGGCCGCCTTGACGGTGAGCAGTTCGGGGTCACCGGGACCGAGCCCCACGCCGTAGAGACGTCCGGTGCTCTGCGCTCCCGATTCGCTCCCGCGTGGCCCTCCGCTCCTCGCTCGTTCCTCGCTGCGATGCTCACGCCCCTGTCCGCTCATTCGACGTCCGTCGCGATCGCGTTGACGGCGGCGGCGGTGATGGCGCTGCCCCCGCGCCGGCCGCGGACGACGAGAAAGTCCAGGTCCGAGGCGGCCAGGGCGTCCTTGGACTCGGCCGCGCCGATGAAGCCGACGGGGATGCCGAGGACGGCGGCCGGTCGGGGAGCCCCGGCGGCGACCATCTCGAGCAGGTGGAACAGCGCGGTCGGCGCGTTGCCGATGGCCACCACGGCGCCGTCCAGGCGGTCGCGCCACAGCTCGAGCGCGGCGGCGGTGCGGGTGGTGCCCAGCTCCGCGGCGAGTGCGGGCGTGCGCGGGTCGTTGAGCGTGCAGACGACGTCGTTGTCCTTGGGCAGCCGGCGGCGGGTGACGCCGGAGGCGACCATCTGGACGTCGCAGAGCACGGGCGCGCCGGCGTCCAGGGCGGCCCGGGCGCGCTCGACCACGGCGGGGGAGTAGGCCACGTCCTCGACCAGGTCCACCTGCCCGCAGGCGTGGATCATGCGGACCGCCACTCGCGCGACGTCCTCGGGCATGCCGCTCAGGTCCGCCTCGGCGCGGATGGTGGCGAACGACTGCCGGTAGATCTCGGCGCCGTCCTTCTCGTACTCGTACATGCGCTGCGGGTTCTCCATCGCACTCGGTGCCGGCGCGGGTGAGCGCTCGTGCGGGGCGAGGCTACGTCCCCGTGCCTCTAGGCCTCGCCGCGGTCACCTCAGCCGCCAGCGGCACGCCCGAAACCTCAGGCGGCGACGAGGAAGGGTTGGTGGACGACGATCTCCGTGCCGTCCGGGCGCCAGGTGCGCCATCGCCCGTCGGGTTGTCGTTCCACCCGGAAGCCGTGGTGGACCTTGGTGTGGTGCCGTTCGCACAGGAGTGCCGAGTTCTCCAGCGACGTGTCCCCGTCGTCGATCCAGTGCACCAGGTGGTGGACGTCGCACCAGTGGGTGGGGGCGTCGCAGCCGGCGAACACGCAGTGGCGGTCGCGGGTCTCGACTGCTCGGCGCAGGTGCGGGGGAACCAGGCGCTTGGAGCGACCGAGGTCCAGGGGCTGGCCTTCGGGGCTGATGACGATGCGGGTGACGTTGCCGCCGCAGGCGAGCCAGCGCGCCTTGGCCGCGGAGATGATGCCGCCGAAGCCCGTGCGGCCGGCGCCTGCCCCGGTCGAGGTGTCCATCAGGTCCGCGAGGTCGAGGGTGGCCACCACGTGCGGGTTGTGCCCGCGCAGGGTGGGCAGGCTGCCCGAGGCCAAGGCGTTGTCGCACAGTTGGACCAAGGCGTCAGCGGCCTGCTGGGCGCGGGTGCGGGTGTCCCCCGCGGGGCGGGATGCCTGCAGGATCGACTCGACCGCGGCCTGGAGCTTCTCCCCGCCGATGGCGTCGAGGGTGCCGTGGAAGGACAGCGACCCGTCGGTGCGCTTGCTCAGCGACAGCGACCGCTTCTCGGTGGGGTCGGGTTCGGTGCCGTCGGGGTCGAGGCGGGCCAGGTAGTGGCCGACCACCTGCCGCAGTTCGGCATGCGGCCGGGTCGATGCCACCGTCGTGAGTGCGGCGTCGATCGCCGGGACGTCGACGTCCTGCGCCTCGGCGCGGGCGAGGTTCTCGGCCGAGGCGACCGGCGCGACCACGGACACGGCTTCCGCGGTCACCGCACCAGCCGTAGCCGCTGCTGCGAGGGCCGGTAGCTGCTCCAGGGCGCGCCCGTTGCGCACCAGCCGGCTCGCCTCGCCCTGGGACAGGCGGTGGTGGCCCCGCAGCCAGGAGGACATCGATGCCTTGCCGTCATGCTCCGAGGCCTGGGTCAGCTCGCCCTCGCGCACCGTGCGCGCCAGCACCGCGTCCAACCGGTTCCG